>NZ_CP189593.1:0-2400000 GCF_050157035.1 Pseudarthrobacter sp. N5 | reverse complement strand
GTCAGCGTAGTTGTCGTTGATGGCGATCATGGTCGCATAGCCACCGGCAGCGAAGGACTTCAGCCCCAGCCGGAAGCCACTGGGATTCTTGACGAGCACCAGATCCAGGGGGAGTCCGTCCACGGTCAGGCTTTCACCGCGGCCGAACGCGGGTTCAACCCGGGAAAGGGCCGTGAGCAGGGCATCGTTATGCGGTGTGGCACCGACGCCGCCGGCGATGCTCCGCGCAAGCGTCAGCGCCGCTGCCGCGTTAAAAATGTTGTAAACGCCGCGGAGCTTCATCGCGGTGGTGACAACAACGCCGTCGTACTCAAATTTGGCGCTGCCCTCGCCAACCTCCCGGAGTACGACGTCGGCATGGGGCTTTTCGGGAATGGCCGCCGGTGCGGGGCTGCCCGGGGCGGTGCGCATGTCGTCGTCGTTGGGAAAAGTGCTGAGCAGCGAGTCATCCAGGCCAAAATAGAGGACCCCGGGGCCGCCCACTTCATACCCATTAAGGGTGGTGGCGATCCGCGCCACGCGCGGATCCTCGCGGTTGAGGACCACCGTTCCTGTGGTCTTCGAGGCAACGTGCTGCAGGAGCTGGGCGGTCTTGTCGATTTCACCGAAGCGGTCAAGCTGGTCGCGGAGCACATTCAGCAGCAGGCTGTAGCGCGGCGGTACGCGGTTAACGAAGTGCACTGCATGGGCTTCATCGAGTTCCAGCACGGCGACATCGGCATCCAGACGCCCGCGCCAGTCCACTTCGCCGAGGAGCGCTGCGACGACGCCCCTGGTGAAATTGCTCCCTGTGCGGTTGGTGAACACTTTCAGGCCCT
Source organism: Pseudarthrobacter sp. N5 (assembly GCF_050157035.1). Classification (GTDB taxonomy): domain Bacteria; phylum Actinomycetota; class Actinomycetes; order Actinomycetales; family Micrococcaceae; genus Arthrobacter. The sequence goes on along the minus strand of NZ_CP189593.1, from coordinate 2,399,182 downwards.
GGCTTTCCAGGAGTTCCACCACCATTTTGGTGGTGGTGGTCTTGCCATTGGTGCCGCTGACAACCGCCACTCCGTGGGGGAGTGCGGACAACGTCCGCTGCATAAAGCCGGGGTCGATTTTCTCGACTACCAAGCCGGGGAGGGCGGAGCCTCCGCCCCTTAGCCGGGAGACCCGGCGGACCAGCTTGCCGAGCGGAACGCTGAAGTAAAGCATGCTCTGTAATATATCCCAGCCGCGGCATGGAATCAGGCGGGTGGCACCTGGCCGGGCCAACCGCAGCAAGTCGACGCACTATGATATCGGGATGATCAATCCCCTTTCAGCGGCCGCATCCGGTGTGGGTGCTGGCCTCCGAATCGGTGTGCTGGCTCTCCAGGGCGACTTCCGCGAACACCTTCGCGCCGTCGAGGCGGCAGGAGCCGCCGGCATCGGAATCCGGCGTCCCGCGGAGCTCGACGGCCTTGACGGCCTCATCATTCCCGGCGGCGAATCCACCACCATTGACAAACTGGCGCGGATCTTTGAACTTGCTGAACCGTTGCGCGAGCGGATTGCTGCAGGCCTGCCTGTTTACGGTTCCTGCGCAGGAATGATCCTGCTGGCGGACCGGATCGCTGATCCGGCCACCGACCGTGCCGGCAACCCGCAGCAGACATTCGGCGGACTGGATATCACGGTGCGCCGCAACGCCTTCGGCCGGCAGCGTGAGTCCTTCGAGACGGATCTTGCCTTCAAGGGCCTCGACTTCAGCGCCACGGGCACCGGTGTGGCTCCCGTGCACGCGGTATTCATCCGCGGCCCCTGGGTGGAGCGCGTCGGGCCCGGCGTTGAAGTGCTGGCCCAGGTGGAGCCGGCAGATGCCGCCCACGCCTCACATGCGGCCGCGCTGCACGGCACGGCTAGAATTGTTGCAGTGCGCTCCGGCCACCTGCTGGCCACCTCCTTCCACCCGGAAGTGACGGGGGAGAAGCGCGTGCATGAACTGTTTATTCGGATGATCAGAGGAGAAGCGTAAAGCATGTCAGGCCACTCCAAATGGGCGACAACCAAGCACAAGAAGGCCATCCTCGACAGCCGTCGGGCTAAGTCGTTCGCCAAGCTGATCAAGAACATCGAAGTCGCTGCACGCATGGGCGGACCGGACCTCGCCGGCAACCCCGGCCTGGAACTGGCTGTCACAAAGGCCAAGAAGACTTCAGTCCCCGCTGACAACATTGACCGCGCCATCAAGCGCGGGGCCGGCCTCACCGGCGAAGTTGTGGACTACACGGAAATCATGTACGAAGCCCGCGGTCCGCAGGGTTCGGCGCTGCTGATCGAATGCCTCACGGACAACAAGAACCGCGCAGCCTCGGAAGTCCGCCTCGCCATCTCGCGCAACGGCGGCACCATCGCCGATCCCGGTTCGGTCAGCTACCTCTTCACCCGCAAGGGCGTAGTGACCCTTACCAAGAACGTCCTTACCGAGGACGACGTCCTGATGGCCGTCCTCGACGCCGGCGCCGAGGAAGTCAAGGACAACGGGGACACCTTCGAAATCCACTCGGAGCCCACCGACCTGCAGGCCATCCGCGATGCGCTCAAGGAAGCCGGCATCGAGTACGACACCGATGAGGCTGAATTTGTGCCGTCCATGCAGGTTCCCCTTGATCTGGACAGCGCCAAGAAGTTCCTGAAGCTCGTTGATGCCCTCGAGGAACTCGACGATGTACAGAATGTCTACAGCAATGCAGACCTCAGCGACGACGTACAGGCCGCCCTGGAAGCAGAGTGACCTGCCGCCGTGCATAGCCGAGTGGAGGCCCGGAGTTGACGCTTCGCGTGCTGGGAGTTGATCCGGGGCTCACGCGCTGCGGCATCGGCGTCGTGGACGTTGAAAAAAACCGGCGCGCCACCATGGTGGCGGTCGGCGTGGTGGGAACCTCCCCGCACGAGACCCTGGACCAGCGCCTGCTGGTCATCGCCCTGGCAATCGATGAGTGGCTGGACCGCTACGAACCTCATGTCCTGGCTGTGGAACGCGTCTTTTCCCAGCTCAATGTCAGCACCGTGATGGGCGTGGCGCAGGCTTCAGGCGTGGTGATCGCCGCCGCCGCCCGGCGCGGCATCCCCGTAGCCCTCCACACGCCGTCGGAAGTCAAGGCGGCCGTCACCGGCAGCGGCACGGCCAACAAGGATGCTGTCACAAAACTCGTGACCAAAATCCTGCGGCTTGATGCTCCGCCCCGGCCCGCAGATGCCGCAGATGCCCTTGCCTTGGCCATCACCCACGCGTGGCGTGCCGGCAGCGGAGCTGCCATGGCAACCACCGGTCCGGGAAGCCAGTCGCTGACGCCCGCCCAGCATGCATGGGCGGAGGCCGAGGCGAAGGCGCGCCGTGGACGCTGAATGTCGTGGCAGCTTGCTAGGGTATTCGTAGATATGTTCGGATAGCCGGGATCCCCGGCGGTATTTCAGGAGCCCGGCCTTGATAAGTTTTCTCCGCGGAACCGTAGCGCACGTCGGGTTGTCCTCGGCCGTGATCGATCTCAACGGTGCCGGCATGAGTGTTAACGCCACCCCGCAGACCCTTAGCAGGCTGCAAATCGGCGAGGAAGGCAAGCTCTTCACTTCGCTGATCGTCCGCGAGGATTCCCTGACGCTGTTCGGGTTCACCAGCGACGACGAACGCGAGGTGTTTGACGTCCTGCTCAGCGTCAGCGGAGTGGGACCGCGGCTGGCACTGGCGGTTCTGGCCGTCCATGAACCGGAGGCCATCCGGGTAGCGGCGCACACGGGAGACAGCAAGACGTTTACCAAAGTGCCGGGAATCGGGCCGAAGGTCGGCGCACGCATAGTTCTTGAGCTCGCCGGCAAGCTGGTGCCGCATGGAACGGCGGGGAGCCCTGCTCCGGCTCCTTCCCAGGAATCCGTGTGGAAGCCGCAGGTAGTTGCGGCCATGACCAGCCTCGGATGGTCGGAGAAGGATGCCAATGCAAGCATTGACAAGGCGCTGGATGACTCTCCCGGGACTTCTGAAACGGGGAACGTGGCCGAAATTCTCCGGACGACGCTTCGCTGGCTTGGCCAGGACGGCGCCCGTGCGGGCAACAGAGTAGGCAGCCGTGGCTGAACCGTCGCTGGTTTCCGGGGGCGAGGAACCGGAGGAACGAGTCATTGAGGCTGCGCTCAGACCCAAGAACCTGCATGACTTTGTAGGGCAGCACCGGGTCCGCAAGCAGCTGTCCCTTGTGCTTCAGGCTTCGAGAATGCGCGGCCGCAGTGCGGACCATGTGCTCTTCTCGGGCCCGCCGGGGCTGGGCAAAACAACGCTGGCCATGATCGTCGCGGCCGAGATGAATGCACCGCTGCGCATCAGTAGCGGCCCCGCCATTCAACACGCCGGGGATCTTGCCGCCATCCTTTCTTCCCTGTCCGAGGGCGAAGTCCTCTTTCTGGACGAGATTCACCGCATGTCACGTCCCGCCGAGGAAATGCTGTATATGGCCATGGAGGACTTCCGGGTCGACATCGTGGTGGGCAAAGGAGCCGGGGCCACGGCAATCCCGTTGGAGCTGCCGCCGTTCACACTGGTTGGTGCCACTACCCGGGCCGGGCTCCTGCCGGGGCCGCTCAGGGACAGATTCGGCTTTACCGGGCACCTGGAGTTCTACTCCGTAGCCGAGCTGGAACTCGTGCTGCGCCGGTCAGCTGGGCTGCTGGACCTCAAAGTGAATTCGGCAGGGTTCAGTGAAATCGCCGGGCGGTCGCGCGGCACTCCCCGGATCGCCAACCGTCTGCTGCGCCGTGTGCGGGACTGGGCGCTGGTCCATGGCATCGAACAGATTGATGCACGGGCAGCATCGGCCGCCCTGGATATGTACGAAGTGGACAAACGCGGGCTGGACCGGCTGGACCGCGCGGTCCTGGAAGCCTTGATTATCAAGTTCGGCGGCGGACCCGTGGGACTGTCCACCCTCGCGATTGCCGTGGGCGAAGAGCCTGAGACCGTGGAAACCGTTGCCGAACCATTTCTGGTCAGGGAAGGCCTGCTGGGCCGGACGCCGCGCGGGCGGATCGCCATGGCACAGGCATGGACGCACCTTGGCTACGCTGTTCCCGCCGGTGTGTTCGGGCAGGATCCGCTGGATGTTTTTGACGCCGGGCAAGCAGATGAACAAACTGTCCCGGACTGGATTCCAAACACCCAATAGCGCTGTCCGCTCCGCTTTCCCTTTAGACTGGTATGACGCTCGGCACGTTCGGGCCTTTGTTCCCGCAGGCGGCTCCAACGGGCTGCCGGTGGACCGGCACGCTTTTCCTGCCAGCTCACCAGGTGCAAACGCGGACGTTGCTGTCAATCAGTGGCGCAAGTACAGAATGGAACTTCCCCTTGGATCCAATGAACATCCTGCTGTTCGTCATGCTTGGTCTCTTCATATTCGTGATGTTCCGACGCAACAAGAAAACCAAAGAGCAGGCGGCGGCGCTCCAGTCCCAGTTCGCCCCCGGTGTGGAGGTCATGACCAGCTTTGGGCTGTACGGCCGGATCATCTCCATTGATGAAGCCGAAAACAAGGTCCTCCTGGAACTTTCCCCCGGAAACGTTGCCACCGTGCACCGCCAGGCTGTCACCAAGATTGTTGAACCGGCAGCCGATGAGTCCGCGGTCCCGGATGACGCCTCATCCCTGACATCAGAGGATGCCGGCCCATCGGCAGCCGCCGTCGAAACAACCGACGAACCCCTGAAGCGCCCCAGTGATGAAGGCAAGAAGGACTTCTAGTCCGCGCCGGCACACCGCCTCCCGCTAGGTAATCACCTCTACGGCTGCGGGCCGCCGCCGCTGTAGGCATTGAAACCCGCAGCGGCGGTTTCTCCGTAAATATTAGAAAGATCGACAATGGCACGAACTGGCCCCAAAAACACAGCCCTCAGGGTGCTGGTCTGGCTTGGCGTAATCATCGCAGTCCTGACCGCAGTCCTGGCCGGCGGCACCACGGCCGGGCAGGCAAGCTTGGCTCCCAAGCTGGCACTGGACCTTGAAGGCGGCACCCAGATGATCCTGGCGCCCAAGGTTGAGGGCGGTTCGGACATCAATGAAGACCAGCTCAACCAGGCCGTGGCCATCATCCGCCAGCGCGTTGACGGCTCCGGCGTCGCGGAGGCGGAAATCAGCACACAGTCTGGCCGCAACGTGGTGGTCAGTCTCCCCGGCACCCCCTCGAAGGAGACGCGGGCGCTCATCCAGGCATCAGCGGACATGAACTTCCGCCCGGTTTTGGCGACCGGTGCCGGGGCCGCGGTTGCCAAGGAATCGCTCACTCCGGAAGACAAGCTGCCTAAACCCACAGCTGAACCTGCCAATGGCAGCGACATCAACTGGATCACGGCGGATGTCTACAAGAAGTTCGAGGCTCTTGACTGCGACAACCCGTCCCAGGACAAGCAGGAACGCTCGGACCCGGCCAAGCCGCTGGTCACCTGCGAACCGGCCACCGCCCAGGGCCCGGCGATCAAGTACATCCTGGGGCCGGTGGAGGTAAAGGGCGTTGACATCCAGACTTCCTCGTTCCAGCTCCAGCGGGGCGCACAGGGTGCAGTCACCAACGAGTGGGCTGTCAACATCCAGTTCAACGACCAAGGCTCCAAGAAGTTCAAGACTGTCACTGAACGGCTGAACCAGTTCTACGTCGCTGCCGGTGGACAGTCCGGAACCGATCCGAAGTCACAGTTCGCCATTGTCCTGGATGACCAGGTCATTTCAGCTCCGCGCTCCCAAGCAGTGATCACTGACGGCCGGCCCCAAATTACCGGCAAGTTCACGGAGCAGACTGCCAAGGCCCTGTCCGATCAGCTGCGCTTCGGCGCCCTTCCCATCAGCTTCGAAATCCAGAGTGAGCAGCAGATTTCCGCAACGCTCGGCGGTGAGCAGCTGCGCATGGGGCTGCTGGCAGGCCTGATCGGCCTGATGCTTGTGGTGGTCTACTCCCTGTTCCAGTACCGCGCACTGGGGTTCGTGACCATCGCTTCGCTTGTGGTGGCAGGCTCCCTGACATACCTGGCCATCGCCATTCTGGGCTGGACGGAAAACTACCGTCTTTCACTGGCCGGCGTCGCTGGCCTCATTGTGGCCATCGGCCAGACAGCAGACTCGTTCATTGTCTACTTCGAACGTATCCGTGATGAACTCCGCGAAGGCCGGGGCCTGGTGTCCGCCGTCGAGAACGGATGGAAGCGGGCCAAGCGCACCGTGCTGGCCTCCAAGGCAGTAAACTTGCTGGCCGCCCTGGTGCTCTACTTCGTGGCCGTGGGTAACGTTCGTGGCTTTGCGTTCACGCTTGGCCTCACCGCCATCGCCGACCTCATCGTCGTCTTTATGTTCACGCACCCCACGCTCCAGTTGCTGGCCCGGACCAGGTTCTTCGGCGAAGGCCACAAGTTCTCCGGTCTGGATCCGAAGCAGCTTGGCGCCGTGCCGCTGTACCGCGGCGCGGGCAGGTTGCGCAGTCCGGGTGAGAAGCCGGCAGCGGTGCGTGCCAAGAACACTGGTGCGGCTGCTGAAGCCGAACGCCGCATGACCATTGCAGAACGCCGCCTCGCGGAAAAGCAGGAGCAGCTCGCGGGTTCCTCCAAGAGTGCAGCCAAGGAGGGCAAGTAATGTCAAGCTTCGCTAGTTTCGGTAACGAGCTCTACACGGGCAAGCGTTCGTACAACTTCGTCGGTTCCAAAAAGATCTGGTTCCTGGTTGCCGCCGTCGCCGTTGCCCTGTCCATCCTGATTCCTGCGGCCAAGGGCGGTTTCAACCTCGGCATCGAGTTCCGCGGTGGTTCGGAGTTTACGGTTTCGAACGTCAAGACCATCGATGCCGGCCTGGGCGAAAAAGCGGTGACGGACGTTGTCGCCGGAAGTATTCCGCGGGTGGCGAACGTCGCCGGCACCACTATGCGGATCCAGACGGACAAGCTCACCGAGGACGAGACCGTCAGCGTCAAGGAGGGACTCACCTCGGCATACGGCGTCACTGACAACGAAGTGACCTCCAACTTCGTGGGGCCCACATGGGGCGCCGATGTCACCCGGCAGGCATTGCTGGGCCTGGTGATCTTTGTGGTCATCGCGGCCATCCTGATGGCCCTCTACTTCCGCACCTGGAAGATGTCGCTCTCTGCCATTGCCGGTATGGCGGTAACCATGTTCATCACGGCCGGTGTCTATGCGCTCAGTGACTTTGAGGTGACGCCGTCGGCAATCATCGGGTTCCTGACGGTGCTCAGCTATTCGCTGTACGACACCGTGGTTGTCTTCGACAAGATCCGGGAAAACACTGCCGGACTGGATGCTTCCACCCGCAGGACATTCGCTGAAGAAGTCAACCTTGCTGTCAACCAGACGCTGGTGCGGTCCATCAATACCATGATGGTGGCCATCCTGCCGGTGGGCGCCATTCTGTTCATCGGCGCGGGCCTTCTGGGCGCCGGGACGCTCCGGGACCTGTCCCTGGCGTTGTTCGTGGGCATTCTGATCGGAACAGCCGCCACCATTTTTGTGGCTGCACCGATGTACGCGTGGCTGCGCCAGAGCGAGCCCGAGCTTGTCAAGCAGGCCAAGCGCGTTGAACACCGGCGCGCTGAACAGGGCAACACTGCCGCGGAAGCGGAACCAGCGCCAGCCTGATGCTGAGGGGAAGGGCCGGACGACGTCGCCACAGCGACCCCGTCCGGCCTTTTTCGTATTTATGCCCCGGTTATCGAAGTATCCTGCCTCGGGAATAGAATGGGGTAATTAAACGGGTCGTAAGGGGTGCTGCATTGGAAGAACGTTCGACGTCGGCGCCGACGACAGGCGGGGACGATGCCCACGGTCAGGGTCCGCAGGCTGGGCTCGTAGCTGCCGGACGCCCTGGACCGGGAATACCGGTGGACAATTCCGGTGCGCGTGCTACATTCCCGGGGCGGCGTGAACGCACCAGGTCCCGGCTGGCACGGCTGACGGGGCGGGGGGCGGCCCCCTATTCGCCCATCCTTGAACCCCTGCTCCGGACTGTGCGCGTCAACAATCCCAAAGAGGATTTTGATCTCATCCAGCGCGCGTTTGTGGTGGCGGAACAAAGCCACCGCGGGCAGAAACGCAAGAGCGGTGATCCGTACATCACCCATCCAGTGGCAGTCGCGACCATTCTTGCGGAACTCGGTCTCTCCGGCACCACCCTGGCGGCGGCACTGTTGCATGACACGGTGGAGGACACGCCGTACACACTGGCCAACCTGACAGCGGAATTCGGTCCGGAAGTCGCCATGCTGGTGGATGGTGTCACCAAACTGGACAAAGTCAGCTTTGGCGAGGCGGCCCAGTCGGAGACCGTCCGTAAGATGGTTGTGGCAATGGCCAAGGACATCCGCGTGCTGATGATCAAGCTCGCAGACAGGCTTCACAACGCCAGGACATGGCGCTTTGTTTCAGCGGAGTCCTCAGCCCGGAAAGCCCGCGAGACCCTGGAGATTTTTGCGCCGCTGGCCCACCGGCTGGGAATGAACACCATCAAGTGGGAACTCGAGGATCTCTCCTTCGCGGCCCTGTATCCGAAGGTCTATGAAGAGATTGTCCGGATGGTTGGGGACCGGACTCCGGAGCGGGAAAAGAGCCTGAGCGTCATCCGCGACCAGATCACCGATGACCTGCGAGTGGCCAAGATCAAGGCGACCATTTCCGGACGGCCCAAGCACTACTACTCGATTTACCAGAAGATGATCGTCCGCGACAAGGACTTTGACGACATCAATGACCTAATGGGCGTGCGTGTTCTGGTGGACTCGGTCCGGGACTGTTACGCGGCCCTGGGTGCCATGCATTCGCGCTGGAATCCTCTTCCGGGGCGGTTCAAGGACTACATCGCCATGCCCAAGTTCAACATGTACCAGTCGTTGCACACCACGGTGATCGGACCGGGCGGCAAGCCGGTGGAGATCCAGATCCGTACCCACGAAATGCACCGGCGGGCGGAGTACGGTGTTGCGGCTCACTGGAAGTACAAGGACCAGCCCAACAGGACGGCTGCTGGACCGGGCAGCCGCCGGGAGGGGGAAATGGGGTGGCTGCGATCCCTGGTGGACTGGCAGCAGGAGACCTCGGACCCCGGCGAGTTCCTGGATTCGCTGCGCTACGAGATCAATGCCAGGGAAGTGTTCGTTTTCACGCCCAAGGGCGAGGTCATGGCGCTGCCCGCAGGTTCAACGCCGGTGGACTTTGCCTACGCTGTTCACACGGAGGTGGGCCACCGTACGATCGGTGCCCGGGTGAACGGAAAGCTGGTGCCGCTGAACAGCGAGCTGAACCACGGCGACTGGGTGGAAATCTTCACTTCCAAGGCTGAAGGGGCCGGCCCCAGCCAGGATTGGCAGCACTTCGTCAAGAGTGCCCGCGCCCGCAATAAGATCCGCCAATGGTTCAGCAAGGAACGGCGCGACGAGGCCATCGACCGCGGTAAAGAGTTGCTGACCCGCGCCATGCGGAAGCAGAACATGCCACTGCAGCGGCTGATGACCCATGACGCCCTGGCCGCAGTAGCCGAGGACTTCAAATATGTGGATATTTCCGGCCTCTATGCCGGTGTTGGCGATGGCCACACCTCGGCGCAGTCCGTTATGGAGAAACTGGTTGAAAGCCTGGGCGGCAATGATCGCCCGGAAGACGACCTTGCCGAAGTCAGCATTCCAACGCAGGTCAGCAAAACACGGTTCTCCGATTCCGGTGTTGTTGTCCGCGGTGTGGGTGACGTCTGGGTCAAGCTGGCCCGCTGTTGCACGCCGGTACCCCCGGACCCCATCCTGGGCTTTGTCACGAGGGGCTCGGGAGTCTCGGTCCACCGGACGGACTGTACAAATGTCTCCGATCTGAAGGATCAGCCGGACCGGATCGTAGACGTCGATTGGGCACCTACGCAGTCCAGCGTGTTCCTCGTCGAAATTCAGGTGGAGGCGTTGGACCGGAAGTCCCTGCTGTCGGATGTTACGCGGATTCTCTCAGAGAACCACGTCAACATTCTCGCCGCCAGCGTCCACACGTCAACTGACCGTGTGGCCATCTCCAAATTTGCTTTCGAGATGGGCGACCCCAAATACCTCAGCCATGTACTGAGCGCCGTTAGGCGGATTGATGGCGTGTTCGATGTCTACCGCACCACCGGCAACCGGCGCCGAAGCTAGGAGAGCCAGTTTTTCCAGCGCGGCCCTTTTGTGGGGTATCCGGGGTGTGGACTCGATCGCCAACGTGAGAAGCCGCAGGCGGACGTCCAGTTCCGGCCGCGCCAACAGCTCCCGCAGTGCCGGTACGGCACGTACGGGTTCCACGTGCAGTGCGATGTCGACGGCGGTCCTCAGCGGGCTGGAAACCATCAGGCCGCCGAGGCTGACGACGTCAAACGGGCCCAGCCTGACCTCGTGGAGCGTGCAGCCGCGGGTGGACCGTAGGCTGGAGATCCGGCGTTTGGAATCGACCAGAAGGGCCAGCCTGTCCGGTTCCCGTGCGCATCCGTAGATCCATGCGGCCGTCATCCTCCCCGCCACAACCCGCTGCCGGATGGAAGGCGGCACAGCAAACGCCGCCGCCCGGGCACGGAGCTGTGGCGTGGCAGCAGCTCCGGGAACGGTGTAACCACGCTGGTACAGCTGAGTCAGCACGCCGTCGGATGCCATGGACTGAAGCTCGGGCCAGGAGAACATCTGTCCCGGCGCGTAGAGATCCATGTGCTGCGCAGGACGTTCAGTGCCAGGGAGTGGACGCGCTCCAGGCGGGTCGGATGGTGCCGGGTGCCGGGACGTGGTTGCCATTCAGCAATCTTGCCGTCATGGCGGCTAACGAGTACAGGCCCTGCACCGGATATGTGGAAAACCGGAACAGGGCCTGTCTAGTCAGCAGCAGCTACGGGCCAAAATGACAGCCCCGGCAGCCTACGAGAGTTCGCTGGCTGAACGCTGAATCTGGTCCAGCCATGCCTGACGGGCGTCGAGGGCATCCTGCGCAGCTTTGATCTTGCGCTGGTCACCCGCCTTCTCCGCCTTGGCCAGATCGTCCTTAAGCCCGGCGATTGCCGATTCCAGCTGGGACAGGGCGCTGTTGGTTCGCGCCTTGGTCTCAGGATTGGAGCGCTGCCAGACTTGGTCTTCGGCGTGGTGGACGGCGTCCTCCACTTTGCGGAGACCGGCTTCGATGCGTCCCATGTCGGCACGCGGCACTTTTCCGGCTTCTTCCCAGCGGTCTCGGATGGACTGGAGAGACTTCTTGGCGCTGGCCAGGTCCTTGATCGGCAGCAGTGTGTTGGCCTCGACAAGAAGAGCTTCCTTGACCGTCAGGTTCGCCGAGTATTCCTGGTCGATTTCGTCGTTGGCAGCCTGGCGCGAGGTGAAAAAGACATCCTGTGCGGCCCGGAAGCGTGCCCAGAGCGCGTCATCGTCCTTGCGGCTGGCACGCGGTGAGGCCTTCCACTCATCCATCAGACGGCGGTATTCGCCGGCTGCGAAACCCCAGTCGGTGGAGGAAGACAGCGCCTCTGCCTCGGTGATGAGCTTTTCCTTGGCCGACTTGGCAGCAGAGTTGTTGCTGTCCAGCTGGGAGAAATACGCCCGCCGGTGACGGTCAAAGACGGTGCGGGCGGCGCGGAAGCGCTTCCACAGAGCGTCCTCGTTGCTCCGGCCAAGGCGGACGCCGCTCTTCTGGGCAATTTTCCAGGTTTCGAAGAGTTCATTCATCCGCGCACTGGATGTCTTCCACTGGATCTGCGAGGGGTCGTGTCCGGAGATCTCCTCGGCCTCGGAAACGATCGCTTCCCGTGCAGCGAGTTCTGCTGTGCGGATGGCGTCGTGTTCTGTCTTCTCCGCCTTTTCAAGAGCCGTGATCTGCCCCGACAGGGTCTCCAGCCGGGCTTCTGCTGAGCGGATATCGCCCACCATGTTCCGCTCGGCCAACTGTTCGCGCAGATGGGAGACGGTTTTCTGCATGTCAGTGCTGGGTGCTTTGGAGCCTACGCGCTGCTCCAGCAGGAGGATCTGCGCCACAACGTCGTCGTACTTGCGGGCGAAGTAGCCCAAAGCCTCGTCGTTGCTGACGTCAGGGTACTGGCCCACGGGGTGCTCTTCGCCGTCGATGGTGAGGAAGACGTGGCCGTCGCCTTCAACCCGGCCCCAGCGGGCTGCTTCGGCCAGCGAGGTGGCGGATGGCACAGCTGCCGGTGCCGGCGTTGGCGCCGAAGCGTTCGATTTGGGCCGTGCGGCGAAGGCCGCCGGTGAAGGGACAGCCGGGCGCGGAGCCGGAACCGGCTTCGGTGCGGAAGGTGCCGGGGTGGTTGCCACGGTAGCCTCCGGGGCCGCTTCGGGAAGCGTCTCCGCCATCTCCGGTGTCTCGTCGGTGCGGGTCTCTTCTTCAGCCGGAGCTGCGGTAGCCGCTGCTGGTGCTGCATCGCTTTCAGTAGCTGGGCTTTCAGCTGCTGCCTCCGGGGTGGCGCCCGTGGGGGCCTCACTGCCGGTCAGGTTGGCTGCTGCTGTTTCGTCGGATTTCTGACTGTCTGTCACCGCTAAAAGTCTTTCGCTTGGAGGGAACTGCTCAGGTAATGCACCCGGGGCCTCAACGGCTTTGGGCTTGTTACTTCAGAGAGAACGAGTCTATCGTGACTGGTTCCGCAGGTGGGCCGTCGGTGGCGTTGCCACCTGTCTTAATACCTGCCGCGGCGATGTTCGTTACCACGTCCAGGCCTGACGTCACCTTGCCCACCACCGTATAGCCCCCGGCCGCATCGGCGGGTATTACGGTGTCTTTATAGACGATGAAGAACTGGGTCCCGTTACCGTTGGCGTTACCATCCGTCCTGGCCACGGCAATGGTTCCTGCCGGGTAGCTGTTGTCCGCCGGAGTGTTTTCCAGCGGTCCCCACGTGTAGTCCGTGCCCTTGGCGCCGTCGCCCGTCTTCTGCCCGCACTGCAAGACACTGAACGTTTCGCCGGTGGTCAGCCGGTGGCAGTCAATCCCGTTGTAGTAGCCCTCGTCGGCGAGTGATTTGAAGACGGCGGCGGCCTGCGGAGCTTTGCTGCCGTCCATCTCGACGGCCAGCGTCCCGCTGTTAAGTTTGAGTTCGCCGGTGAAGACCTTGCCTGCAGCGGTGTCCGGTGAGGGGATACGGGCGCCGTTGGTGGGGGCCGCCGATGGCGTGGCTGACGCCGACGGGCTGGTCAGTCCGGCTTCAGCCGCCGCAAATTCTTCTTCGCTGGGGTTTCCGGCGAACACAGTCAGCTGAAGAACGACGGCGAGGATTACCGCCGCTGTGCCGGCACCTGCGGCAATGAGGTTGTCTCTCTTGCGTCGCTTCTCCTGCCCCCGGCGCAGCTCGCGTTTCGCTTCCATCTGCTGGATGCGCCGCTTGGCTTCGCGGGCACCGCGTAAACTGGCAGCCAAAATTCCTCCTGGTGGTAGGGCCGGGCACCGGATCGCGCATGTGGCGGGGCCGGTGCTCGGCTGCAATGCGGCAGTGCCGGATGCCGGCAGCCGCCCTATTAGAGATGCGGGCGGCGAAAGCATAAACTGACTGCCGCACATAGTTTATGCATGACTGGCTGTACTCCCGCCCATGCCGCCCCGTCGCGGGCGGAATAACGGTCCGGACGCCGGACATTGCCTACCTGAGGAGAAACTCCACCATGGCACGCACCGCCTCCCTGTCCGGATTCCCCGAGTGGCTTCCCGAAGAGCGGCTGGTGGAGCTGCATGTGCTGGACACATTGCGCCGGATTTTTGAACTGCATGGTTTCTCCTCGGTCGAAACGCGGGCGGTCGAAACCGTCGGACAGCTGCTGCGCAAGGGCGAGATCGACAAAGAGGTCTACGGGTTGAGCCGCCTCCAGGACGATGACGGGAGCGCCCCGGATCCGTCTGGCAACGCGGCGAAGTCTGATCCGAACGCCTTGGCCCTGCACTTCGACCTGACAGTACCGTTTGCGCGATACGTGGTGGAAAACGCCGGCTACCTGGCATTTCCATTCCGCCGTTACCAGATCCAGAAGGTATGGCGTGGTGAGCGCCCGCAGGAGGGCCGCGCCCGGGAATTCACCCAGGCTGACATCGACATTGTGGGCGACGGCGAACTGCCGTTCCGCTACGACGTCGAGATCGCCCTGGTAATTGCAGAGGCCCTTGGCGAGCTGCCCATCCCGGACTTCCAGATGCGGATCAACAACCGCAAGCTCGCCGAAGGCTTCTACCGGGGGATCGGCCTGACGGACACGGCGGGCGTGCTGCGCAGCATCGACAAGCTCGAAAAGGTCGGCGCAGGAAAAGTCGCAGAACTGCTCAAGAGTGAACTCGGAGCCACCGATGAGCAGGCCGGACTGGCCCTGAAGCTGGCCAGAATCCGCACTGAAGACACCTCATTTGTGGCCCAGGTGCGCGCCCTCGGCATCAGCAACGAATTGCTCGAAGAGGGCCTCAATGAGCTCGAGCAGGTCATCGAGGCAGCAGTCCGGCGGGCTCCCGGCAAGGTTATTGCCGATCTCAGCATCGCCCGTGGTCTTGACTACTACACCGGCACCGTCGTCGAAACGGTCCTTGTGGGGCACGAACAGCTCGGTTCCATTTGCTCCGGTGGCCGCTACGATGCCCTCGCCAGCAAGGGTAACCGCACGTTCCCCGGCGTCGGGCTTTCCATCGGTGTGACGCGCCTGGTCTCCCGGATCCTTAGCCAGGAACTCGCCAGGGCCTCCCGTTCAGTGCCCACGGCTGTGCTCGTGGCCTTGAACACTGATGACAGCTGGACGGCCGCACAGGACGTCGCTGGCCTACTGCGCCGGCGCGGCATCTCCACTGAGGTGGCTGCCAAAGCTGAGAAGTTCGGCAAGCAGATCAAATTTGCCGACCGCCGAGGGATCCCCTTTGTCTGGTTCACAGACGATGACGGCAGGCACCAGGTGAAGGACATCCGCACAGGTGAGCAAATCGATGCAGACCCGTCACTCTGGTCGCCGCCCGCGGAGGATCTGACGGTCCAGATCAGTTCCGTCTAAGTCCAGGACTGTTCTGTATCAGGTGCCCTGCGGGTCACATATCAGGCGCCCTGCGGGTCAGCGGGCTGTGGCCGTTTGAGGCTTCCGTAGGCGGAGCGCCAGCCACCGTCCGGCCACGCCTGAGGCAAGCACAAAGATCATGCCCAGCACCGATGCGGGAGGCAGCGTCACGGCCAGGATGAGACAACCAGCCAGTCCCGTGGCATTGAGCCATTTGGGGGCGCTCCCCGGCCGTTCGGCCAGGGTGAAAGCTGCGGCGTTGGTCACCGCGTAGTAGAGCAGCACACCGAAGCTTGAGAAACCCACAACCGTCATGACATCAGCGGTAAGCAGCAGCACGATCACCACTGCGGCCACCGTCAGTTCCGCCACAAACGGCACCGTGTGCGGACCGCCAACGCGTGCCAGGGCCGTGGGAAGATCGCGCTCCCGTGCCATGGCCATGGTTGTCCGGCCCACGCCCGTGATCAGAGCCAGGAGTGCGCCAAGGCAGGCGGCGGCAGCCCCGGCCTGGACCAGCGGGGTGCCGGCTCTGAACTGCGAGTGAGTGACGGCTTCGAGGAGCGGCGACGCCGATTCGGCTAGCTGCGAAGGTGAGAGATGGGACAGCAGCAGCAGCGCCAGCACAACGTAGATAGCAAAGGCGGCCGCGAGTGCGGCCATAATGGCGCGGGGGATTGTCCTGGTGGGGTTCTTGACCTCTTCGCCCAGCGTGGCGATGCGGGCATATCCCGCGAAGGCGAAAAACATCAGGCCAGCGGCAGGCAAGATCCCCCACGCGCTCCCTACCGGCGCTCCACCGGGGCTGCTCCCCGCCGGATGGGGGCCGATGATGCTGGCGGCGGCCACAAAGGCCAGCGTAGCCAGGACCAGCCCCAGGAGAATCCGCGTCAGCAGCGCGGTCCGGGTGATTCCCAGCAGATTGACGCCTGTCAGCACAGCCACGGCGGCGATGGCAACCGCTGTGGCGTAGTCGGGCGCCACGTAGTGGCCGAACGTCAGCGCCATGGCCGCGCAGGACGCTGTTTTTCCGGTGACGAAGCCCCAACCGGCGATGAATCCGGGCCACTCGCCCAGCTGTTTCCTGCCGTACACGTAGCTGCCGCCGCTCGCCGGATACCTGGCTGCGAGCTGGGCCGAGGCCACGGCGTTGCAGTAGGCGACGGCGCCGGCAATCACTACAGAAACCATCAGCAGGTTTCCGGCAAGGGCGGTGGCCGGGCTGAAAACAACGAACACGCCGGCGCCCAGCATGGATCCGAGTCCGATGGCCGTGGCGTCCCACACACCGAGCCTTCGTTGGAGTTGCTGGTGCTGTGTCATGGCGGAGCGGGGGCCTTTCCAACGGGTAAACTCGAACGGGATCGTTCCCGCAACGATCCTATTTAACGTCATTCTGTTGAACGTCATTCTGTCTTCTTTCTGAAAGGTATGCTGTGCTGCGCACACATGACCTCGGGTCCCTTGGCTCCGAGCACATTGGACAAACCGTTACCCTGGCAGGTTGGGTAGGCCGTCGTCGTGATCACGGTGGTGTCGCATTCGTGGATCTGCGTGACGCTTCGGGCGTCGCTCAGGTTGTGGTGCGCGAGGAGGAGGTTTTCCATGGTCTCCGCAACGAGTACGTGCTGCAGATCACGGGAACAGTCTCCAAGCGTCCTGACGGAAATGAAAACCCGGCTCTGGCCACCGGTGAGATCGAAGTCATGGCGGACACCGTGACCGTTCTGAACACCTCTGAGCCACTGCCGTTCCAGATCGACGAGCACGTTGAAGTGGGCGAGGAAGCCCGCCTCAAGCACCGCTACCTGGATCTGCGCCGCCCCGGCCCCAGCCGAAACATGCGGCTGCGCTCCGAAGCCAACCGGGTGGCCCGCGAGCTGCTGCACCAGGACGGTTTTGTAGAGATCGAGACTCCCACGCTGACCCGCTCGACGCCGGAAGGCGCCCGCGACTTTGTGGTCCCCGCGCGTCTGGCACCGGGTTCCTGGTATGCCCTCCCGCAGTCACCGCAGCTTTTCAAGCAGCTGCTGCAGGTGGGCGGCTTCGAGAAGTACTACCAGATTGCCCGCTGCTACCGGGATGAGGACTTCCGCGCAGACCGCCAGCCGGAATTCACCCAACTGGACATTGAAGCGAGCTTCGTGGAGCAGGATGACATCATCAGCCTCGGCGAAAAAATCGTCAAGGCGCTGTGGAAGCTGATCGACGTCGAGATCCCCACACCCATCCAGCGGATTACCTACGCGGACGCCATGGCCAGGTACGGTTCGGACAAGCCGGACCTGAGGTTCGGCCTGGAGCTGACCGAGCTGACCGAATTCTTCAAGGACACCAACTTCGGCGTGTTCAAGGCCCCCTACGTGGGAGCTGTGGTGATGCCCGGTGGGGCCTCCCAGCCGCGCCGCACCCTGGACGGCTGGCAGGAGTTCGCCAAGCAGCGTGGGTACAAGGGACTGGCCTACGTCCTCTTCAAAGAAGACTGTGAACTGGCCGGCCCCGTGGCCAAGAACCTCACTGACACAGAACGTGCCGGGCTGGCCGACGCCGTCGGCGCCAAGCCTGGCGACTGCATCTTCTTCGCCGCGGGGGAGAAGCCCGCTGCCCGTGCACTCCTGGGCGCAGCCCGGGTGGAGATCGGGCACCGCACCGGCCTGATCGATCCCAAGGACTGGGCCTTCGTCTGGGTTGTTGACGCACCCATGTTTGAGCCCGCCGCAGCCGCTGTCGCTTCCGGCGATGTGGCCGTGGGCGCAGGCCAGTGGACAGCAGTGCACCACGCCTTCACCTCGCCCAAGCCCGAGTTCATGGACAGCTTCGACAAGGACCCCGAGTCGGCGCTGTCCTACGCCTATGACATTGTCTGTAATGGCAACGAAATCGGCGGCGGCTCCATCCGTATCCACCAGCGCGACGTCCAGGAACGAGTGTTCGAGCTGATGGGACTCGACAAGGAAGACGCCCAGACCAAGTTCGGCTTCCTGCTTGAGGGCTTCAAGTTCGGCGCCCCGCCGCATGGCGGTATCGCTTTCGGCTGGGACCGGGTTGTTGCGCTTCTGGCTGGCGTCGAGTCCATCCGCGACGTCATTGCCTTCCCGAAGTCCGGCGGCGGCTACGACCCCCTGACGGCAGCGCCTGCGCCCATCACCGCCCAGCAGCGCAGGGAAGCCGGAGTGGATTTCAAGCCCGAGGCCAAGAAACCCGAATAGAACGCTGAGCCGGCCAGCCCCGGGTCAGCGAATCAGAAGGGACACAGCAGCCTGGACACAAGGCTCCCCGGGAACCCCCGGGGAGCCTTTGCCGTAAAGGACAGAAGTATGGATAACCGGATGTCAGTTGCCGGGCTTGAGGTCTTGATGGACGCTGCATGGCCGGCGCCGGACCGCCACGACACAGGCGAGTGGGTACTCCGCTCTGCGTCCGGGGTGACCCAGCGGGCGAATTCGGTGTGGCCGCGTATGGAGTCGGCGGACACGGCAGCCGCGGCCAGGGAAGCAGCATTATGGTACCGGCAGCGCAGGCTGCCGGTGATCTACCAGATTTTCGACGACGTCCGCCACGGTGCGCTGAACGCGTTACTGGATGCTCAGGGCTTTACGAGACAATCGGAAACCCTCGTTATGGCGAAGCCAGCTTCCGCCGGCGATGTCCGGGCCGGCATCCCGCGGGCTGACGCCTCCGCCGTCGAACTTCTTGATCAGCCGTCAGCCGAATGGCTGACTCTGTGGTGGGGCATCAATGGCCGCGGCGGCGATCCGGAACGGGAGATAGCCCGCGGCATCCTGACGGGCTGCCCCTCGCTGTACGCCCTGGTGAGGGACGACGACGGCGGTGCAGCCGCCATCGGTCGTCTCGCCCTGGTTGACGGGCAAGGCGGGCTGTACTGCATGGCGACCCGGCCCGATGCCCGGCGGCGCGGCCATGCGGCCCGGATCATCCGGGTGCTGCTGGGCGAAGGTGCGGCCCGTGGTCTCGCCGGATACTGGCTGTTAGTGACGGTGGCCAATACTGCCGCCCGCGAGCTCTACCGCGCGGCAGGCTTCGTGGAGGCCGGCCGCTACGTGTACCGCCAGGCGCGCCCCACGAGAGCTCTGACAGGCTGCTGACCGCTGTCAGGGAATTCCGGGGCGCGCGCCGTGGCGGAGTCTGGCTATGGTTGCGGTACGTCCAAGGCAAGGCTGAATGCTTTCCGGCGTTGCAAGGGACCTGTATGGCCTGCGATCATCAGCTTCCTGTCTGTGATGCCCATCGCTGAAAAGTCCAGGTCCTGACCCTCCAGAGCATCGTGGCTGATGGATTCTTCCTGGAAATCACGGCCGTCTGCGCTCAGCATCAGCAAGGGCTTCCGGTGCCGCGGCTGGCCTGCTGCTGCCCGACCAGGAGGACTGAGCCGGTTCCCGCAGCCATGCTCAGTGGCTGGAAGCCGGCGCCTGCCTCGGGCAGTCCGGCCGCAGCCCCGTCCTTGCTGGTCCACTCCACGCCGTCCTTGCTATGGTGCAGCGTTATGGCCGTGCCAGTCCCGGAACCAACAGCCGAGGTGGCGAGGAGCCACCCCGGGTCGGCGCCGACCGCTGCGATTGGCCCCACCCCGGTCGAATGAAGATCGGCGCCGGCTGTAGCGTGAAGTTCCTGCCGTCCTCGCTCGTATATGCATAAACCTGGCGGTTGCGGTGGCCTAACAGCAGCCACTGATCTTTGCGGACAGCCGCCCGGCTGATGAGTTCCATTCCTGGATCGTGTTGCCCATCGAACTGCACCGGCTGCTAAGACTCGCCGCCATCGGATGAGTAGCTGGCGTGCCTCCCACCGGAATTCCGCGTCGAAATGTCCAGTATTGCCAGAACCTCGTCGCCGCGGCTGACCATTTCAGATATTGAACTGTTGTTCCGCTCTTCCGAAGCCAGCGTTGAATCGATGCCCTCTGCAAAAAATGACAGCCGCGTCTGATCCAGCCAGCCGCCGTCCGTGCAGGCTATGCAGAGAAGCGTCAGCGCGGCGAGTGCGGCTGCACGTCGTGTAGTTCGTTTCATCATTCATCCCCGGGACAGATGTTGGCGGGGAGGTCCACAGCGGTTCCCCCCAAGACAATGGGAGTTTAGGCAGGAAGTGGCGGTCTGCGCGGTCATCTTCCGGGTCCTGTGGAAAACTCGGCCGGAGATGGCGGTGATGTGCGGCTACGGCAAGGTATCCGTGACCCGGATCCTGATGGCGCAGATATCCGAGGACGCCTTCTTCAGGACCGCGGCGCGCGGATCCGGGACATCCAGGAACGCCAGCTGCGGCAGGACCGAATACTTCTTCAGCGCCGGTTCTGCGAGCACCAGCTCGGCGAGGGTGCGGTCCCCGCCCGGCGCGAGGTACTCGATACGGTGGCCAGCGAAAATCCTGGCCGCGTGGCCGGCCACGGCTTCCACCAGGGCATCCGCCTGGTTGACGCGCCGCCGGACAAAGCGCTGCTGCGACCAGCCGCCGGCAGCCGTGCGGGACTGAACATGCCGGGTGCCGGTCTTGGACGCCAGTACTGCGCCCTCGCTGGCCACAGCCACGGAATAGCCGCCCCGCCGGACCAGGATCAACGCGACAGAGCGCGTCTGGGATGCCAGCGAGGCTAGCCGTGACACGGGATCCCCGCCATGCCCCGGCCGTCCGTCCACCGGCCACGGCGGCTGGAGCAGCGCAACGGTCCCGTCCGCAGCGCGCAGCTGCAGACCGCCGTCGAGCTCCTCCTGCGTCAGTTCGCCGTGGCTCCCGGCGAACCGCTCCACCCAGCCCGGAAGCCGGACGCCGGAGACAAAAGCCACCCGTGAGGGCGCGCTGCCGTCAATGATTGCCATCGGTCGGAACTCCATTGCTCGTTGGTGCCGCCAGTTCGCCTGGCGCCGCCCGGTGATCCGCACCGGGAAACTAGAAGTAGCCTATCTATGTGGATGATCTCTTTGGCTCCGGGCCTGACAACGACGAAGCCGACGGCGACGCCGCAGAGTCCGTCGCAGGCAGGACCGCCGGCGGCCCCGCCTCTCCACGCAGCCCGCTGGCCGTCCGGATGCGGCCGCGGACGCTCGATGATGTGGTGGGACAACAGCACCTGCTGGGCCCGGGATCACCCCTGCGGCAGCTGGCCGCCGGCGCGGACGCCGCCGGCCCGGCGGGACCGAGCTCGCTGATTCTCTGGGGACCGCCCGGCACGGGCAAAACAACGCTGGCACACGTGATCGCCAAGGGTCCCGGCCGGAAGTTCATGGAACTCTCGGCCATTACCGCCGGGGTGAAGGACGTCCGCCGCGTGATGGAGGAGGCACTGACTGCCCGGGACCTCTATAAGACCACCACCGTGCTCTTCCTGGACGAGATCCACCGTTTCAACAAGGCGCAGCAGGACGCGCTGCTGCCCGGCGTAGAGAACCGCTGGGTGGTGCTCGTCGCGGCCACCACCGAAAACCCGTCATTCTCGGTTGTCTCGCCGCTGCTCTCGCGGTCCCTGCTGCTGACGTTGAGGCCACTCACCGACGCCGACATCGAGGGGCTTCTCGCGAAGGCCGTGACGGACGTCCGTGGCCTCAACAGCAAGGTCGAACTCAGCACCGATGCGATGGCCCACCTCGTCAGGCTCTCCGGCGGCGACGCACGGCGCGCCCTGACGGCCCTCGAAGCAGCGGCCGGGGTGGCATTCGGCGATGCGGACGACGCCGACGCCGGCACCGCCGTCGGTGTTGAGCTTCGCCACACCGAACGTGCCCTTGACGTGGCAGCCGTCCGCTACGACCGGGCAGGGGACCAGCACTATGACGTCGCCAGCGCCTTCATCAAATCAATCCGGGGCTCGGACGTGGACGCCGCCCTGCACTACCTGGCCCGCATGCTCGAAGCGGGGGAGGATCCCCGGTTCGTGGCACGCCGCATCGTCATCTCTGCGGCTGAGGATGTGGGTATGGCTGATCCAACGGCGCTCCAGACCGCGGTCGCTGCGGCCCAGGCCGTGCAGTTGATCGGCATGCCCGAAGGACGAATTGTCCTGGCCGAGGCCGTGGTCCACCTGGCCACTGCACCCAAGTCCAACGCCGCTTACCTGGGCATTAACAAGGCCATTGCAGACGTCAGGGCCGGGCTGGGAAACGGCATACCGGCCCCACTGCGCGATGCCCACTACCCGGGATCCAAGCAACTGGGCCATGGCCGGGGATACAAATATGCCCACGATGCACCGCATTCCGTGGCCACCCAGCAATACCCGCCCGATGACCTGGTGGGCCGCGACTACTACGAACCCACCGCCAACGGAGCCGAGCGGGATATTGCGGTACGGCTGGAACGGCTGCGCAAAATCATCCGCGGCAGCTGAGCCATCGCCTGCACTTGCCCCATCACGCCGCGGACGCCGACAATCGTCAACACGGCACCGATCAGCAGCGCCACCAGCATCAGGAGGAACAGCCGGGACCATTCCCGCTGCAGGCTCCAGGTGCGGGCCGGACTACCGGCCCCGTCATCGGGCACCGCCCGGGGACCCGGCTCGGGCCTTGACGGGCGCGGAACGTCCAGGACTCCACCCGGCGGCACAGACCGGGCAAACCCATCTTGCGCATCCATATGCTGTTGTCCTATGAGTTCAAGAGCCAACGTCCCTTGACACCCACGCACGGCTGTCCGGATCGGTGATCCGGCGATCCGGTGCTCCTAGGAGCACCGGATCGCAGAGCAACCGGCCTGTCCGGTGTCGGAGTCCGGGCGCGTGGTAAGATAGTTCGTTGTCTGGCAAGGCACGGACGCACAATCCACTCAATCCAGTACCTGATGCTGTTTTGTTTGGGCTATGCCCTGTGCCCAGTAGCAAAAGGCAGCGGTTGGCCGATGCTCTCCATCGTGGAGGCCAGTAACACTGACACACCGCAGATATTGGAAGGACACAAGTGGCTAACAACACTCGTGCTCGCCGTACAGCACGCCTCTCGCGTGCACTCGGCATTGCTCTTACCCCCAAGGCCGCCAAGTACATGGAGCGCCGCCCCTACGGCCCCGGCGAGCATGGCCGTGCCCGCAAGAAGCAGGACTCCGACTACGCCGTACGTCTGCGCGAAAAGCAGCGTCTGCGCGCCCAGTACGGCATCCGCGAAGCCCAGATGACCCGCGCCTTCGAAGAAGCGCGCCGCACCAAGGGCCTGACCGGCGAAAACCTGATCGAACTGCTCGAAATGCGTCTTGACGCCCTGGTGCTGCGTGCCGGCTTCGCCCGCACCATCGCCCAGGCCCGCCAGCTGGTTGTGCACCGCCACATCCTGGTTGACGGCATCCGCGTGGACCGCCCGTCCTTCCGTGTAGGCGAAGGCCAGCTGGTCCACGTACACAGCCGAAGCGAGTCCATGGTTCCGCTTCAGGTTGCAGCAGCCGGCGCACACCGCGACGTCCTGCCGATGGTTCCGGCCTACCTGGACGTGAAGCTTGACGCCCTGCAGGCACGCCTGGTCCGTCGCCCGAAGCGCTCCGAGGTTCCCGTAACCTGCGAAGAGCAGCTCGTCGTCGAATTCTACGCGCGCTAAATTTTCGGCAGCGTATACAAAGAAGCCCGTGGCAAGCGCCGCGGGCTTCTTTGTATGTAAGGTACTTGGGGGAGATCCGCAGGACGCAGGCAGGCTGCATTTGTGGGCAGGTATGGTTCCGCAGAGTTACAAGGAGATGAACGACTATGACTGGTGGCGATATTGCCGGCCTGATCGCGGCCGGGGTGTTTGCGCTCCTGGTGCTGCTGCTGGCCGTGCCGATCCTGAAACTCGGCCGCGTTCTGGATGAGGTGCGGACGTCCATCCGTTCCATCAGCGATGGCGCCACCCCGCTGTTGGACGAGGTGACGGCCACAGTTTCCACCACCAACCAGCAGCTGAAAAAAGTTGACGACATTGCCTCCAACGTCTCGGATGCCTCCGCAAACATCTCCGCACTGTCCTCGCTCATAGCCGCCACCGTAGGCTCGCCGCTCATCAAGGTAGCCGCGTTCAGCTACGGTGTGCGTTCTGCATTCGCAGCCCGCAAAAAGCCCGCCGCCGGCCGCCGCAGCCGCTGATACCCGCCGGAGAACCGAAATGAAACGAATTGTCTGGATGGGAATCGGCGTCGCAATCGGCGTCATCGCCTTCCGCAAGATCACCGAGGCGCAGTCCAACCTTGGCCCGGAAGGTCTGAACCGTGCGGTTGGCCGGCTGGCCGACGGCATCTACGACTTCACCGACGCAGTCCGGCATGGCATGCAGGAACGGGAAACCGATTTGCGGGCCGCACTTGGCATCGACTCCCAGGATGCCGTCCGGCGCTAGCCGGGAGAGAATCGAAATCCGGGGTTTCTGCACAGAACGCCCCTCCGGATGAACCACGGGAATGAATCTGTCACGCGAACAATCGCCGTGACCCAAGAAGGGTATGTAATCAGGTTATGAAGTCGCAGGAGATCTCAAAGCGCTGGGTGGACTTTTTTGTCAGCAAGGGCCACACGGCGGTTCCTTCCGCCTCGCTGGTGTCCAGCGACCCGTCCCTGCTGTTCACAGTTGCCGGCATGGTCCCTTTCATTCCTTACCTGACCGCGCGTGAAGAGGCTCCTTTCGCCCGCGCCACGAGTGTGCAGAAGTGTTTACGTACAGGGGACATCGAAGAGGTGGGCAAGACGGCCCGCCACGGCACGTTTTTCCAGATGTGCGGAAACTTCTCCTTTGGCGACTACTTCAAGGAAGACGCCATCAGGTTCGCCTGGGAGCTGCTGACTACGGCTGTTGACGAGGGCGGTTACGGCCTTCCGCCGGAGAAGCTGTGGGTGACGGTCTACCAGGAGGACGACGAAGCCGAGGAGCTCTGGCTGAAGAATACCGGCGTCCCGGCAGAACGTATCCAGCGCATGGGCAAGGCTGATAACTACTGGCACACGGGCCAGCCTGGCCCCGCCGGACCCTGCTCCGAGATCTATTATGACCGCGGTCCCGCCTACGGAGTTGAGGGCGGCCCGCTGGCAGATGAGAACCGCTATGTCGAGATCTGGAACCTTGTGTTTATGCAGTACCAGATCGATAATGTGCGCTCCAAGGAAGACTTCGACATCGTGGGTGAGCTGCCCAAAAAGAACATTGACACCGGATTGGGCATGGAACGGCTTGCCATGATCCTGCAGGGCGTCGAGAACATGTACGAGACCGATCAGGTCCGTCCCGTGATCGACAAGGCCGCCGCGCTGTCCGGTAAGGAGTACACCTCCGCCGAGACCGCCGCAGATCCGCACCACACCGATGATGTCCGGATGCGCGTTGTGGGCGACCACATCCGCTCCGCCCTGATGCTGATTGCGGATGGCGTGACCCCGTCCAACGAAGGCCGTGGCTATGTCCTGCGCCGCCTGATCCGGCGCGCTGTCCGCTCCATGCGTCTGCTCGGCGTCGAAAGAGCCTGCCTGCCGGATCTGCTGCCCGAGTCCCGTGACGCCATGAAGGGCGTCTACCCCATCGTGGAAACGGACTTCGACCGCATCAGCCGGATCGCCTACGCCGAAGAAAAGGCGTTCCTGCGGACCATCGCCTCCGGCACTGCCCGGCTTGAGGACGCCGTCACCGAATCCAAGGCTGCCGGCCAGCCGC
Source organism: Pseudarthrobacter sp. N5 (assembly GCF_050157035.1). Taxonomy (GTDB): domain Bacteria; phylum Actinomycetota; class Actinomycetes; order Actinomycetales; family Micrococcaceae; genus Arthrobacter. The sequence continues at coordinate 2,373,551 of NZ_CP189593.1, read as the reverse complement.
TGTCCGGCGCCGATGCCTTCGCCCTGCACGACACCTACGGCTTTCCGATTGACCTCACCTTGGAGACGGCCGAGGAAGCCGGGCTCTCGGTGGATGAGCCGGAGTTCCGCAGGTTGATGCTCGAACAGCGCCAGCGCGCCCAGGCAGACGCCAAGGGCAAAAAGGGCGGACACGCGGACCTCAGCGCCTTCCAGGAGCTGCTGGCCGGTGGCGAGACCGTCTTCACGGGCTACACCGAGCTCGATGGCGAATCCCGCGTCCGCGGCTTGCTTAGCGGCGGCCGCAAGGTCGCGCAGGCTTCCACGGGCGATGAAATCGAGCTGGTCCTCGCGGAGACTCCGTTTTATGCCGAAGCCGGCGGCCAGTCGGCTGACACCGGCCTCATCACCGGTGACGGATTCGTCGTCGAGGTCCTCGACGTCCAGCGGCCCATCAAGGGCCTGAGCGTGCACAAGGCGATTGTCCGAGAAGGCGAAATCTCCTCGGACGCTGTGGTGCGCGCCGCCGTCGACCGTGAACGGCGCCATGCCGCCGAACAGGCGCACACCGGCACTCACATCGTGCACGCCGCCCTGCACCAGATTTTGGGCCCGGAAGCCACACAGCGCGGCTCATACAACAAGGCCGGGTACCTGCGCTTCGACTTCGCCTGGGGCGAAGGACTCAGCACTGCGGCGCGGTCCGAGATCGAGGAAGTCTCCAACATCGCTATCCGGAACAACTTCCGGGTGGACACCAAGGTGATGGGCCTGGCTGAGGCCAAGGCACTGGGCGCCATGGCTCTTTTCGGTGAGAACTACGGCAAGGAAGTCCGTGTTGTGGAGATCGACGGCGCGTGGTCGCGTGAGCTCTGCGGCGGCACCCACGTTGCCAACACCTCCCTGATCGGCAGCCTGTCGCTGCTGGGCGAGCAGTCCGTCGGATCAGGGAACCGACGAGTTGAAGCCTTCGTTGGCATGGATGCTTTCCGCCATCTGGCAGCAGAACGTGCGCTGGTCACCGAGCTGACGGAAATGCTGAAGGTTCCCTCCGGATTGCTGGCGGACCGGATCGCCACCACGCTGACGAAGCTGAAGACCGCGGAAAAGGAGCTGGACCGGCTTCGCAAGGACCAGCTCGCCGCCACCGCGGCCCGGTTGGTGGGAACGGCCCGGGACGCGGCCGGAGTCAGCGTCATTGCGCACGACGCCGGACAGATCAGTGGCGCTGATGACCTCCGCGGACTGGCCATGGACCTGCGGAATCGCCTCGGAACAGCAGCGTCCACCGTTGTGGTGGCCGGGGTAAGCAATGACCGCCCGGTGATACTCGTGGCGACGAATGAAGGCGCACGCGACGCCGGAGTCAAGGCCGGTGCGCTTGTCCGTCTCGCAGCCGGCATCCTCGGCGGTGGCGGTGGTGGAAAGGACGATGTCGCACAGGGCGGCGGCACCGACGCCAGCAAGGTCGCAGCGGCGCTGACCGCCGTCGTGGATGCCGTCAACCGGCGATAACCGCACCAGTGAACTTTCCACCTTCCGCAGGCGCCTACCCCCAGGGAATCAAACTGGGGGTGGACGTGGGCACCGTCCGTGTGGGCGTTGCTATCTGCGATCCTGACTCGATTCTGGCTACGCCCTACAAGACCCTGGACCGGAATTCCAAGAAGAATTCCGATGTCCGTGTTATTGCCGCGCTGGCGGCCGAACTCGGAGCAGTTCAGATTTTTGTCGGTCTTCCACGGACCATGAAGGGCGAAGAGCATGCCTCCGCCCGCATGGCCACCGACTACGCCGAACTGCTTGTCTGGGAACTGGAGCGGAGGGGATCCGCGGTGCCGGTGAACCTCGTGGACGAACGGCTCAGCAGCGTGACTGCGCACCGGAACTTGCGCGAGGCTGGCATGAGCAGCAGAAACCACCGTAAAGTAGTGGATCAGGTTGCGGCCGCAGGAATTCTGCAGCATGCGATCGACATTCAAAAAGCCAGGGGAACGGATGCAGGAAGCCGCGTTACCGCGTTTTCCCAGCCGGGGCATTCCGAGGATCGCGCAGCGGACGTCACCGTACATGTGCTCCCCGAAGACAAGACTCAATCTTCAGACGACGGAAGGCTACAGTGAGCCCGGTCAACAGCGACGACTCCTCAGGCGACGGCAGTGATGGCGCCGGGCGCCCGCTGACGCGGAAGGAGCTCCGGGCCCGGGAGAAAGCCCAGGCCGCGGAGAACAACAGCGTCGTTCCCGAACAGGCTTATCAGACCGGGCATGATGTCCCGCCGCCGGCACAGGTTCAGGCGGCCCCGGCCGATCCGCCCATCATTGAGGTTGCGCCGCCAGTTCCGGCACCCGCTCAGCCCGCTCAGCCCCTCCAGCCCGATGAGTTGCCGGCTCCGGATGACGACAGTCAGCCTCCTGCGACTGCTTTTGATGCAACCACTGGCCCCAGCCATGAAGCCTCCGCCAATGACATCCACGCTGACAATTCCCACGACGCGGAGGAGCTCCACGAGGATGCGTACCCCGCCCCCACCGTGCAGGGCCAGCCATACGAGGCAGGGCAGGTCCATGATGCGCATCCGGAATCCCACGCGGATGAACACTCCGCCGGGCACGGCTACGTGGAGTACGCAGAAGACGCCGACTATCACGCGACTGACCACGATTATCACCCGACTGAGCACGATTATCACGATGCCGATTCCGCACCTGGACATGACCTTCTGACCGCCGGCCCTGCCGTAGCCATGGTCTCGGCCCCATCGAAGAAGGTCCGCCGCAGGCGACGTCTCCTTGCGCTCCTGCTGACTCTGGTCGTATTTGTTGCGGCAATCGCCGTTGGTGCCCAGTTCCTCAAGCCGCTGCTTGGCGGCGACAAACTCAGCGACTTCCCGGGACCCGGTACCGGTGAGGTCCACGTTTCCGTGATGGCTGGCGAAGGGCCACGCTCAGTGGCCACCAAGCTTGAAAACGGAAAGGTCGTGGCGAATGCCGATTCCTTCATCAAGGAATTGACCGCTGCCGGCGGTACGTTGTCGCCCGGTGATTACACCTTCCGGCAGGAAATGAAGACTTCGGACGCTCTCGGGGTGCTGCTCGGGAAGGACAAGGGCAAAGTGGTGTACTTCGCCCTGAGCGCCGGTCTTCGGATCGGCGAGTCACTGCAGGCGATCTCTGATGGTTCAGGCATTCCCGTCGCGGAGCTGAAGGCCCTCAGCGACGCACCGGCACAGCTGGGTGTTCCGGCCACGGCCAAGAATCTGGAAGGGTTCCTGGCGCCTGGCGAATACAGGTTCCCGCTGAACACCCCCGGCAAGGAAATTCTGCAGTCCCTCGTGAAGATGACCCTGGATGAGCTCAAGGCCCAGGGTATCTCCGACCCAGCAAAGCAGTATGACGCGGTGATCGTTGCCAGTATTGTCCAGGCCGAGGGAGGGCAGGCTGAATACGGGGATGTGGCCGGTGCCATCTATAACCGCCTGAAACCGAACGACCAGACTGCGGGGTTTTTGCAGGTTGACTCTGCAGTGACATACGGACTGGGGACTAAGAGCTTCCACTTCACCGACGAGCAACGCAAGGATGCTTCCAACCCCTATAACACCTATGCGCATGCAGGCCTGCCACCTGGTCCCATCGGCTCGCCCGGCAAAACGGCCATAGACGCCGCCGCGAAGCCGAAGAGCAATGACTATCTGTATTGGGTGACCATCAACCTGGACACCAAGGAGACAAAATTCTCCAAGACCCTGGCCGAGCACAGTGTCTATGTGGCGCAATACAACGAGTGGTGCAACGCAAACGCCGGACGTTGCGTTTGAGCTTGCGGGCCGCCGTGCTGGGACACCCGATCGGGCACTCCAAATCGCCGGCATTGCATCGTGCCGCATACGCGCAGCTGGGTATCGAAATCGGCTACACAGCCATCGATGTCACTGAAGCCACGTTGCCTGCGTTTATGGAGGAAGTCCGTTCCGGCGAAGGCTGGAGAGGACTCTCCGTCACCATGCCGCTTAAATCAGCCATGATGGCGGAAGTGGACGAGGTCCGCGGTGTTGGCGGCATCCTGGGTGTCATCAACACCGTGGTCTTCGAAGGAACAGGGGAGTCCACACGCCGGATCGGCTACAACACTGACGTCGTAGGGATCGTGAACGCAGTCCGCAACGCCGGCGTCACTGCTGCCCCTGCTGCTGTGATTCTGGGTGGCGGAGGAACGGCGGCGGCCGCCGTCGCCGCCTTTAAGGATCTTGATGCCCCGGCGGTGCAGGTGTTTGTCCGGGACATCAGCCGAGCCGCAGAAGCCCGGGCCGCAGCAGCGGGCGTGGGCTTGGCTATCAGTGTCCGCCCGATGACTGAAGCAGTGAGGGCCATGGCTTCCGCCGACGTCGTGATTTCCACCCTGCCACCCCGGGCGGCAGATGCCCTGGCTGACGGGCTGGAGGACATTGGCGCGCAGACGCGCGGAGTATTGCTTGACGTGGCCTATGTTCCGTGGCCCAGCCGCATTGCGGCCGTCTGGCAGGCCAACGGTGGTTCCGTGGTTCCGGGGCTTGAAATGCTCATCTACCAGGCGGTGGAACAGGTGCGGTACTTCACCGGACGCGGCACCGATATTAACGCCGAAGTCATAGATGTGATGTGTGACGCAGTCGGGGCACCCCGACGGGCGAACTGAGTGCCACTCGTGGCAGGATGGATTTTATGTTGCGTTGGTTGACTGCCGGTGAATCCCATGGTCCGGCTCTGATGGGAATTATTGAGGGCGTCCCCGCCGGTGTTGAACTCACCAGCGGGCAGATCGCCGACTCTCTGGCACGCCGTCGCCTTGGATATGGCCGGGGTGCACGCATGAAGTTTGAACAGGACGTGGTCACCATTCTTGGCGGTGTCCGCCATGGACTGACCCAGGGTGGCCCCGTCGCCGTCCAGGTGGGCAACTCTGAGTGGCCCAAATGGGAACAGATCATGTCAGCCGATCCCGTGGATCCGGAAATACTCGCTGATCAGGCACGCAACGCGCCGCTGACGCGCCCCCGACCCGGGCATGCTGATTTCACCGGGATGCAGAAATACGGCTTCGACGAAGCCCGCCCGGTCCTCGAACGAGCCAGCGCCCGCGAAACCGCCACCAGGGTTGCCATGGGAACTGTGGCCTCGCAATTCCTCAAGCAGCTCGGTATCGAACTGGTGAGCCACACTGTGTCCATCGCCAGCGTCACCGTTCCCGAGGGGCGCCCACGCCCGGTCCCGGCCGACGTCCTGGCACTGGACGCCGATCCGCTCCGCTGTTTTGACCGTGAAACGTCAGATGCCATGGTTGCCGAGGTGGACGCCGCCCACAAGGAAGGCGAAACCCTGGGTGGCGTCGTGGAAGTGCTCGCATACGGACTCCCGCCGGGCCTCGGCAGCTACGTCCATTGGGACCGCCGGCTGGACTCCCGCCTTGCTGCTGCCCTCATGGGCATCCAGGCAATAAAGGGTGTCGAAGTGGGAGACGGGTTCCTGACTGCGGCCCGCCGTGGTTCTGCGGCGCATGACGAAATCGTCAAGGACGCAGACGGCAAGATCATCCGCACCAGCAACCGTGCAGGCGGGATTGAAGGCGGCATGAGCATCGGTGATGTGTTGCGTGTACGCGCTGCCATGAAGCCGATCGCCACAGTTCCACGTGCCCTGCGCACCATTGATATCAGTACCGGGGAAGCAGCCAAGGCCCACCACCAGCGTTCCGACGTCTGCGCCGTGCCTGCTGCGGGTGTTGTGGCCGAAGCCATGGTGGCCCTGGTCCTTGCCGAAGCAATCACCGAGAAGTTCGGCGGCGATTCGGTGGCGGAAACCGCACGCAACATCAAGGGCTACCTGGACAACATCCCGGCGTCGCTGGACTCGATCGGCCAGTAGTGCGGGTCAACAGCAAAAAAAGTACCGCGGGTCCAACACCCATTGTCCTCATTGGTCCGATGGCTGCGGGAAAGTCGGCCATCGGGCAGCAGCTCGCGCAGCAGCTGGGCGCCCCGTTCGTGGACACGGACACCGTGATAGTGGACAGCCACGGCAACATCACGGACATCTTTGCCGGCCGCGGGGAGCGCGCTTTCAGGGAGATCGAGGCCCGTGCGGTTGCGCAGGTGGTTGAGGATGCGGCCGGCCAAGGAACGGTGATCTCGCTCGGCGGCGGCGCTGTACTCGATTCCGGGACCCAGCAGCTGCTGGGCCGGTGCACAGTGGTGTATCTGGAATGCGATGCAGATACCGTGGCCGCGCGCATTGCCCGGAACTCGGGGCGTCCGCTGCTGGCAGGGGACGGCATGGCCCGCTGGGTCACACTGTTTGCCACCCGCAAGCCGGTCTACGAGCGGCTGGCAGATGTTGTCCTCGATGTACGGCACGGATCTGTGGCCGAACTTGGACAACAGCTTCAAGATGCGCTGCGTGACTTCGCAGCCGCGAAACAGGAAGTGGAAAATTGAGCACCGAATCAACCGTCATCAGCGTCACCGGCCAAAAGGCAACGGAGAACTACGACGTCGTTGTGGGCCGCGGCCTGCTGGGTACCTTGCCCGGGCTGCTCGGTGAGCGCGTCAGGCGGGTCCTGGTGATCCATCCGCGGGCTCTCCGTCTCACCGGTGACACCGTGCGCGACGAGCTGCTTGCGGCCGGCTTCACGGCGCTCACCGCCGAGATCCCGGATGCCGAGGAAGGTAAGCACATTCAGGTGGCCGCCTTCTGCTGGCAGGTGCTGGGCCAGAATGACTTCACCCGCTCCGATGCTGTGGTGGCAGTGGGCGGTGGCGCGGTGACAGATCTCGCCGGCTTTGTGGCAGCTACCTGGCTGCGCGGTGTCAAGGTCATCCACATGCCTACCAGCCTGCTTGGCATGGTGGACGCGTCCGTGGGCGGCAAGACCGGTATCAACACGGCCGAAGGGAAGAACCTCGTCGGCTGCTTCCACCCGCCTGCGGCCGTCCTCGCTGACCTGGACACACTGGATACACTGCCGAAAAACGAGATCATTTCCGGCATGGCCGAGGTCATCAAGTGCGGTTTCATTGCTGACCCGGCAATCCTGGAACTCGTGGAAAAAAATCCCGACGCCGTCTCAGACCCTCAGTCGGACGTCCTCAGGGAACTCATCGAACGGGCCATCACAGTCAAGGCAAGGGTGGTCTCGGAGGACCTCAAGGAATCGGGACTTCGAGAGATCCTCAACTACGGGCACACGCTGGGACATGCAATCGAGCTGGTGGAACGGTACTCCTGGCGCCACGGTGCAGCAGTGTCGGTTGGCATGATGTTTGCCGCCGAGCTTGCCCGCAGCGTGGGCCGCCTCAGTGACGCCGACGCCGACCGTCACCGCAGCATCCTGGAAGGGCTCGGATTGCCGGTCACCTACCGCCGGGACCGCTGGCAGGGCCTGCTGGACGGCATGCGTCGGGACAAGAAGTCCCGGGGTGACCTGTTGCGCTTTGTGGTGCTGGACGGGGTGGCCAAGCCTGGCATTCTCGACGTGCCGGATACCTCGCTGCTCTTTGCCGCCTATCAGGAGATTGCCTCCTGATGCAGGACATCGTGGGCGGAACCAGCGAGTGGCCCGAGGCCGGTTTCCCCGGAATCAGGATCAATCCGGAAACCCTGCTTCCCCAGATCGTCGACGGCGAAGCCTGCAGTGCGGCAATGGAGACATCCACCGACCCGGCAGACCGTGTTTTTGTGCTCCTGGCGGAAGGCCATCCGGCGGCAGCAGCGGAGCTCCTGGCAGAAGCCAGATACAAGGATCCGGAGTCATTCAGGCTCCGCGCCTTTGAGGCAGAGGTGCTTCGCGTTTCCAACCGCTTCGATCTGGCACTCGCTCTGTTCCGCCAACTGCTTGCCGAAGTGCAGGGCACACCCCTCGAAGCGGTGGTCCAGCATTATCTGGGCAAGACCCACTATGCAGCCGGGAACAATGGGGCGGCAGTGGAATCGTTCACCCGGGCACTGGATCTTCGCGTTGCCGGTTCGGCGGACGCGGCGCTGATCTATTCCTCCACGGTGGCCCTGCAACGGGCCCGGAACGTCCTGGATCTTGCCTCCTGAAAACCCTGCTGATGGTCTGCGAATACCCGGCCCGGAGTGCCGGCCGCATTTACCGGTAGAATGGTACTTGGATTTTTGATAAACACACGCTGGCGGGCCATTGGGCGTGCCTGCCTGGCATAGCCGGTCTTACAGATAGAAAACCAGAGGATACCAGTGGCAACCACTAACGACATCAAGAACGGAACGGTCCTGAAGCTTGAGGGCCAGCTGTGGAACATCATCGAGTTTCAGCATGTGAAGCCCGGCAAGGGTGGCGCGTTTGTGCGCACCAAGATGCGCAACGTGATGTCCGGCAAGGTGGTAGACAAGACCTTCAACGCCGGGCTCAAGATCGAAACCGCAACGGTTGACCGCCGCGACTACCAGTACCTGTACCAGGACGGCGCGGACTTCGTGTTTATGGACACCCAGGACTTCGACCAGATCACGGTCTCCGGGGCAACGGTCGGCGACGCCACCAACTTCATGCTCGAAAACCAGAACGTCAACATCGCCATCCACGAAGGCAACCCGCTTTACATTGAGCTGCCGCCGAGCGTCACCCTCGAAATCACCTACACGGAGCCGGGGTTGCAGGGTGACCGTTCCTCTGCCGGCACCAAGCCCGCAACGCTGGAGACAGGTTACGAGATCCAGGTTCCGCTGTTCGTGGAGAACAACACCAAGGTCAAGGTCGACACCCGCGATGGCAGCTACCTGGGCCGGGTAAACGACTAGTGAGCGCCCGCGGTAAGGCCCGTAACAGGGCCCTTGACGTCCTCTTCGAAGCGGAACAGCGTTCCGTGTCGGCTTTTGATGTGCTTCGCGCACGCCGGGAGAAGACAGACCAGATCATCAATCCCTACACCCTTGAGATCGTGGAAGGCGTGCTGTCACAGCAGGAAGCCATTGACGAGTTCCTGGAAACCTACTCGCAGGGCTGGACGCTGGACCGGATGCCCTCCGTGGACCTCATCATCCTGCGGATCGGAACGTGGGAACTGCTGTACAACAACGACGTTCCCGACGGTGTGGCCGTTAGTGAGGCCGTGGCACTGGCTACAACCCTCTCAACTGACGAGTCGCCGTCGTTCATCAATGGACTGCTCGGCCGGCTCCAGCAGCTGAAGCCCTCGTTGCTGGCCTGATCCGGGACTGATTCGGAAGAAGGGCCGGTGCCCGCCGCAAGGCGTGCACCGGCCCTTCTCTGCGTCCTGGTGCCCACGTTGCAGCAGCTCAGTCCGGGGGATAGTTCACCGCACGGTTCACCCAACGACGGCGGCGCGCAACGCGACAATGTGCTGGAGCTGCTGCAGTTCGTCCGCCTGATGGGCCGTAATGTCCCTGCCGCTGAGGATCCTTTGCCGGGTGAACGCCAGCTGTGTGGCGGCCTTGACCAACGATTTCATGTGCGGTCCGCGGTGGTACGAATTGGCCCATCGGATCGCTTCGCGTCTGCCGCGCGCGGTGGCCAGCATGTTGACTTCTGTGATCGTGAACCAGCCGGCGGCGCAGTACTCCAACAACCGCTGGCGCGTCAGCCTGTTTTCCGCAACGCGCAGGAGGAAAATGCAGCTGACGGCAAGCAGGAAGATGGGGATCTGTATCAGCAGATAATCCACCAGGAATCCCTGCCCCATGCTGTTCCACCGGTTGTGCAGGAACATCGCGGGTATGAGACCAACGAAGAAAGCGCCCACGGACACGCCGCCATGCCACCGGCGGGCCGCCAGACCCATGATGAGGCCGGTGGTTGCGGTAAAAATGGCGTGTGCAAAGGGCGACATCACTCCGCGGAGAAAGAACATCTGGACGAGGTCTGGTCCGGGGCTGCTTGATTCCGCGATGGCCCGGCCGAAGTAGAGGATGTTTTCGGTGAAGGCGAAACCGCCGGCGACGGTGAAGGCAAAAACCACACCGTCCACGGGGCCGTCAAAATGCTTGCGTGCCAGCAACAGAAGCAGAAGCAGCCCCAGGGACTTAGCGAACTCTTCAACAACCGGCGCCTGCACCGTCGCCATGAATGCTTGGAAGTCGGCCTCGCCGGAGTAGGGAAACATCAGGGCAAAGAATGGCTGGATGAGCAACGTCACGGCGATGGAAACGGCTGCGCCCCAGGTAAACGCAAACAGCAGCAGCCGCCTGGGCTCCGGCTCCCAGCGGTCAATCACGTGGACGGCCAGCAACACGGCGGCCAGCGGGATGAGCGAGGCCACAAATCCGATGATGAATCCGGTACTGCCGGTGTTCGCCAGCAGAAAAGGCAGGACCAGAAAAAGGCTGAAGAAGGCAAGCACCCCTCCGCCGATCACCAGGCCAAGCACCCCGGCGGACGTGCCTTGTCGAGCCGGAGCGGGCGGCATCATGCCGCTGAAGGGTCCGTTGCTGTATCCCGGCGCCGGGTGGTAGTTCGTCGCCCGGACCTGGCCCAGCCAGCTCGGATTGCTTGCCCCACGGGACGGGCCGGGCGCGCCGTAGTGGGGATCAGCGGGCGGCCCGGGCACCGCATCAGGGTGGTTCGTCGACATACCAGAGAGCCTATGGCGCGGGCGGCCAGCCATCCAAAGGGGCAGCGCCCGAATCCGAAGGGGCAGCGCCGAATTGTGGAAAGGTGTGACGTTAAACGCTCCGTCCGGGCGCGCTAGCCCGTGGAAGGGTGTGGTAATTTTGAGAAGCAAATGTTCCTTTTTTAATTCCGTCCTGTGAGGCGGGGAAAGGGGAGACGAGCGTTGACTTCTGTCACAGAAGCGCCGGTTCCGGCCCGGGTTGTTCTCAATCAGGCGGATATTGACCGTGCTCTCACTCGTATCGCCCATGAGATCCTCGAGGCCAACAAGGGTTCCAAGGACCTGGTCCTGCTGGGCATTCCGCGTCGCGGCTATCCGCTGGCCGTGCGGCTTGCAGCCAAAATCGCCGCCGCCGATCCCACCGTTGATCCCGCCGCTATTGTGGGCCAGCTGGATGTCACCATGTTCCGCGACGACCTTTCGCACCAACCCACCAGGCCGCCGTTCCCGACCCAGCTCCCGACGTCGGGCATCGACAACAAAGTTGTGGTCCTGATTGATGACGTGCTGTATTCCGGCCGCACCATCCGTGCCGCGCTGGACGCGATCATCGACCTGGGCAGACCGCGCATTGTGCGGCTGGCCGTCCTGATTGACCGCGGACACCGGGAATTGCCTATCCGTGCCGATCACGTCGGGAAAAACCTGCCCACATCGTCCTCTGAAAAAGTCCGGGTCCGTCTGGAAGAGACCGACACCGTCGACGGATTGGCCGTCAACGAAGTGGTCATCGAGGCCGGCGCATGAGGCACCTGCTGTCCACGGAAGACCTCAGCCTGGCCAACGCCGTCCGGATCCTGGACACTGCCGAGGAAATGGCCGCCGTGGGGGATCGCGAGGTCAAGAAACTCCCCGCCCTGCGTGGCCGCACCGTGGTCAACCTCTTTTTTGAGGACTCCACCAGGACCCGGATCTCCTTCGAGGCGGCCGCGAAGCGGCTTTCGGCCGACGTCATCAATTTTGCCGCAAAGGGTTCATCGGTCTCCAAGGGCGAATCCCTTAAGGACACGGCACAGACACTGGCAGCGATGGGGGCCGACGCCGTCGTCATCCGGCACTGGGCTTCCGGCGCGCCGCACCGGCTCGCCTCAACCGACTGGATCGATGCCGCCGTCATCAACGCCGGAGACGGAACCCACGAACACCCCACCCAGGCACTGCTGGATGCATTCACCATGCGCCGGCACTGGTCAAAACTCAGTGGCAGTCCCTCCACCGGCGCGGACCTCCAGGGCATGCGCGTTGCCATCGCCGGCGACGTCCTGCACTCCCGGGTGGCCCGCTCCAACGTCTGGCTGCTCCGCACGCTCGGCGCCGAAGTCACTCTGGTGGCGCCGCCCACGCTGCTGCCCATCGGCGTCGAAAAGTGGCCCTGCACCGTCAGCTACAACCTGGATGAAACCCTCGAAAAAGGCGTGGATGCGGTCATGATGCTCAGGGTGCAGGGCGAACGGATGAATGCGTCGTTCTTCCCCACCACCCGCGAGTACTCGCGCCGCTGGGGCTTTGACGACAGGCGGCTGGCAGCGCTCGATAGCCTGGGCATGAAGGACACCATCATCATGCATCCGGGTCCGATGAACCGTGGCCTGGAAATTTCCGCTGCGGCAGCGGATTCGCCCCGTTCCACCGTGCTGGCACAGGTGCGTAACGGTGTGTCCATCCGCATGGCCGCACTGTACCTGCTGCTCTCCGGGGACACCCGCGAACCAGCCGCCAACACCACCAAGGAGAGCAACTGATGGCTGACATCGCAGTAGGCAACGCAAACACCACCACCTACCTGATCCGCGGTGCCAAGATTCTGGGCGGAGACGCGGAGGACCTTCTGATCCGCGGCGGCATCATCGCCGAACGCGGCGTCAAACTGTCCGCGGACGGCGCCACTGTCATCGAGGCGGCAGGACTGGTGGCGCTGCCGGGCATGGTTGACGTCCACACCCATCTCCGCGAGCCAGGCCGGGAGGACGCCGAAACGGTCGAGACCGGCACCCGTGCCGCCGCGCTGGGCGGTTACACCGCCGTACACGCCATGGCCAACAGCACTCCGGTGGCTGACACCGCAGGCGTAGTGGAACAGGTGTACAGCCTGGGCAGGGCGGCCGGCTGGGTTGATGTCCGTCCCGTGGGTGCAGTTACCGTGGGACTCGCAGGGGAGCAACTGGCCGAGCTCGGGGCCATGGCTGACTCCCGGGCCCGGGTCCGGATGTTCTCCGACGACGGCATCTGCGTCCATGACCCGGTGCTCATGCGACGTGCACTGGAATACGTCAAGGCGTTCGACGGCGTGGTCGCCCAGCATGCCCAGGAACCCCGCCTCACCGCGGGAGCACAGATGAACGAAGGCGAAGTGTCCGCCGTCCTGGGCCTGACCGGCTGGCCCGCCGTTGCCGAAGAAAGCATCATCGCCCGCGACGTCCTGCTGGCCCAGCATGTGGGCTCGCGGCTGCACGTCTGCCACGTTTCGACGGCGGGCTCCGTGGAAATCGTCCGCTGGGCCAAGGCCCGCGGCATCAACGTGACAGCTGAAGTCACCCCCCACCACCTCCTGCTCACCGATGAACTGGTCCGCAGCTACGATCCTGTCTACAAGGTCAACCCGCCGCTCCGCACCGATGCCGATGTACAGGCCCTGCGTGCCGGCCTGGCGGACGGCACCATCGACGTCGTCGGCACGGACCACGCACCGCATCCGAGCGAACATAAGGAATGCGAGTGGGCCCAGGCGGCCATGGGCATGACCGGCCTTGAAACTGCCTTGTCAGTGGTGCAGGACACCATGATTGAAACCGGGCTCATGGACTGGGCAGACTTCGCCCGGGCCACATCGATCCTTCCGGCAGTCATCGGGCGCCTGTCCGACCAGGGCCGGCCACTTGTTGCCGGTGAGCCGGCCAACGTCGTACTGGTGGACCCCGCTGCCCGCTGGACCGTGGATCCTTCTAAGATGGCAACCATGGGCCGCAACTCACCGTTTTCCGGCAGGGAACTCCCGGGCAAAGTGGTGGCAACGTTCTTCAAGGGCCACCCCACCGTCCTGGACGGCAAACTCAACACCCCCTACCGGTACCCGGTGGACGCCGATGCTGCGGCAGGGGCCTCCTGATGGGAAACATCCTGCCCGGACTCACCATGCTGGCGCTCATCGCCGTCGTCTTTGTGCTGATCTGGATCGGCTGGCGGAACCGCCTCAGGCGGCAGGCCGGCGTCGAACAGCTTCCGGCGGTTCCCGCCGATCTCGGCGAAGCGATCACAACGGCGGACGGACAGTACGTGGCCTCCACCACGGCGGGCGATTGGCTGGACCGGATTGCGGTCCACGGGCTGGGCATCCGAACCAATGCAGAACTCACCGTGTACCCGCAGGGTGCCCTTTTTGAACGGTCCGGTGCACCATCCGTCTTTATCCCGGCCGCGGATCTGACAGGCGTCAGGCAGGAGAGCGGCATGACTGGAAAATTCGTGGAAAAAGAGGGACTGCTGATCCTCAGCTGGACTCTGGGCAGCCACGAACTCGACACCGGTTTCCGTACCCGCCGTGCAGCGGACAAACATGCACTTTTCGAAACTCTTCAGGAATTGATCTCCGCAGCGCCTCAGGCAGATGCCCATAGTGGAAAGTAACAAAGTGACGGATACCCAAGTGACAGCACACGCAGGAACTGCACCGCAAACAGGAAAGTCCACCCCCGCCGCCCTGGTGCTCGAGGACGGCCGCATCTTCCGCGGCAACAGCTATGGTGCCACAGGCACGGCGCTCGGCGAGGCGGTCTTCGCCACCGGCATGACCGGCTACCAGGAGACCATCACCGACCCCTCCTACGCCCGCCAGCTCGTGGTCCAGACCGCGCCCCACATCGGCAACACCGGGGTCAACAGCGACGACGCCGAATCCCGCCGCATCTGGGTGGCCGGCTACATCGTCCGCGATGCTGCCAGGCGCCCCTCCAACTGGCGCTCCGAGGGCAGCCTGGATGAAGAGCTGGTGAAGCAGGGGATTGTCGGTATCCAGGGCGTTGACACCCGCGCCATCACCCGCCATTTGCGTGAGCACAAGACCATGCGGGCCGGTATTTTCTCAGGTGAGGCGGCCCAGGCCACAGACAAGGAGCTCGTGGCTGCCGTCCTTGCGAGCGCGCCAATGGAAGGCTCCCGCCTGGCCGAGGAAGTCAGCGTGGAGGAAGCCTATGTTGTGGATCCCAAGGACCACGGCTGGGACGGGGAAGCGAAGTTCAGCATTGCCGCGATAGACCTCGGCATCAAGCGGATGACCCCCGTTCGCTTCGCCGAGCGCGGCGTACGTGTCCACGTCCTGCCCGCCACCGCCACTCTTGAGGATGTCAAGGCCGTCAACCCGGATGGTTTCTTTATGTCCAATGGCCCCGGCGATCCCGCCACCGCGGACAACCAGGTCAAGCTGCTGCGCTCCGTACTGGATGAAAAGATTCCCTACTTCGGCATCTGCTTCGGCAACCAGATCCTGGGCCGTGCACTTGGCTTCGGCACCTACAAGCTGCGCTACGGCCACCGCGGCATCAACCAGCCTGTTATGGACCGCCGAACGGGCAAGGTGGAAATCACTTCGCAGAACCACGGCTTCGCCGTCGACGCACCGCTCGACGGCGCCACCCAGGCCCCTGAGGAGCGTTACGGAAGGGTCGAAGTCAGCCACGTCAGCCTCAACGACGACGTCGTTGAAGGGCTCGCGTGCCTGGACATTCCGGCCTTCTCGGTCCAGTACCACCCCGAGGCCGCAGCCGGGCCGCACGACGCCGCCTACCTTTTCGACCGGTTTATCGAGCTGATGGCGGACACCAAAATCTCCGCAGCCGGCTCTGATTCCACGACTTTTGTTGATTCAACGACTTCCAACGATTCCAAGACTGAGGACAAGAAGTAATGCCTAAGAGAACTGACCTTAAGAGCGTCCTGGTCATCGGTTCCGGTCCCATCGTGATCGGCCAGGCTGCCGAGTTCGACTACTCCGGCACCCAGGCTCTCCGCGTCCTCAAGGAGGAAGGCCTGCGCGTTATCCTGGTCAACTCCAACCCGGCCACCATCATGACGGACCCCGAGTTCGCCGATGCCACGTATATTGAGCCCATCACTCCGGAGGTGGTGGAGAAGATCATCGCCAAGGAGCGCCCCGACGCCATCTTGCCTACTCTGGGAGGCCAGACGGCGCTCAACACCGCGATTGCACTGGACAAGAATGGTGTGCTGGAGAAGTACAACGTGGAGCTGATCGGCGCCAACATCGCCGCGATCGAGCTCGGCGAGGACCGTGAGAAGTTCAAGGGCGTGGTGGAGCGCTGCGGTGCCGAGTCAGCCCGCAGCCACATCATCCACACCATCGACGAGGCCCTGGCTGCTGCCGAGGACCTGCTGTACCCGATGGTGGTCCGCCCCTCCTTCACCATGGGCGGACTGGGTTCCGGCCTGGCGTACAACGAGGATGACCTCCGCCGCATTGTCGGACAGGGCCTGCAGTACAGCCCCACCAGCGAGGTGCTGCTGGAAGAGAGCATCCTGGGCTGGAAGGAATACGAACTTGAGATGATGCGGGACAAAAACGACAACGTGGTTGTTGTGTGTTCCATCGAGAATTTCGATCCCGTGGGTGTCCACACCGGCGACTCCATCACCGTGGCACCGGCCCTCACCCTCACCGACCGCGAGTACCAGCGCCTCCGCGACATCTCCATCGCCGTCATCCGCGAGGTGGGCGTGGACACGGGCGGCTGCAACATCCAGTTCGCCGTCGAACCGGACACCGGACGCGTGGTGGTCATCGAAATGAACCCGCGCGTCTCGCGTTCCTCGGCGCTGGCGTCGAAGGCTACGGGTTTTGCGATTGCCAAGATCGCCACCAAACTGTCCCTGGGCTACACCCTGGATGAAATCCCCAACGACATCACACAGAAGACCCCCGCCTCATTCGAACCCACCCTGGACTACGTTGTGGTCAAGGTCCCGCGGTTCGCGTTCGAGAAATTCCCGGCAGCGGATCCCACGCTGACCACCACCATGAAGTCTGTGGGCGAAGCCATGGCCATGGGCCGCAACTTCACCGAGGCCCTGCAGAAAGCTCTGCGGTCGCTCGAGCAGAAGGGCTCCCAGCTGGACTTCAGCTCCGTGCCGGAATGGGAAGTTCCGGAACTGATCGAGAAGTCCAAGCGCCCTACCACGGAGCGGCTGCACCAGGTCCAGCGTGCGCTGCTGGGCGGCGCCACGGTGGAGCAGCTGTTCGAAGCCACCAAGATCGACCACTGGTACCTGGACCAGCTGCAGCTCCTCAATGAGATCTCCCTGGAGATCCGCAAGTCCACCGCACTGACCCAGGACATGCTGCGGCATGCCAAGCGTCACGGTTTCTCCGACGAACAGATCGGTTTGCTGACCAACAACTCGGAAGCGGTGGTCCGCGGAGTACGCCAGGCCCTCGGAATCCGGCCGGTGTACAAGACTGTGGACACCTGCGCTGCGGAATTCGCTGCGTACACGCCCTACCACTACTCCTCGTATGACGAAGAGGACGAGATTGCGCTGCATGCCAAGCCGTCCGTCATCATCCTTGGCTCCGGTCCAAACCGGATTGGCCAGGGAATCGAGTTCGACTACTCCTGTGTGCACGCTTCCATGGCACTGCGCAAGGCCGGCTACGAGACGGTGATGGTCAACTGCAACCCGGAAACCGTGTCCACGGACTACGACGTCTCCACCCGGTTGTACTTCGAACCGCTGACTTTGGAGGACGTCCTTGAGGTCATCGCCGCCGAGGAACGCACCGGTGGCGTTATGGGTGTGTTTGTGCAGCTCGGTGGCCAGACGCCGCTGAAGCTGGCCCAGCAGCTGGCCGATGCCGGTGTGCCGATCCTTGGCACCTCGCCCGAGGCGATCGACCTCGCCGAGCACCGCGGTGCATTTTCCCGCGTGCTGGACGAAGCCGGCCTGATATCGCCCAAGAACGGCACCGCCGTGTCCTTCGAGGACGCCAAGAAGATCGCCGACGAAATCGGCTATCCGGTCCTGGTGCGCCCGTCCTATGTGTTGGGCGGCCGCGGTATGGAGATCGTCTACGACGAACCCAACCTGTCCCGCTACATTGCCAATGCGACCGAAATCACCACTGAGCACCCGGTCCTGATCGACCGCTTCCTGGAGGACGCCGTCGAGATCGACGTGGATGCCCTGTACGACGGCACGGACATGTATCTGGGCGGCATCATGGAACACATCGAGGAGGCCGGAATCCACTCCGGCGACTCGGCCTGCGTCCTGCCGCCGATCACGCTGGGCAACAACGTGATCGAGCGCGTGCGGACAGCGACCCTGGCCATTGCCGAGGGCGTCGGCGTCAGGGGCCTGATCAACATCCAGTTCGCCCTCGCCTCGGATGTGCTCTATGTGCTGGAAGCCAACCCGCGTGCCTCCCGCACAGTCCCGTTCGTTTCCAAGGCAACGGGTGTGCAGATGGCTAAGGCCGCGGCACTGATCGGCACGGGCGTGACCATCGGTCAGCTCCGCAGCGCCTACAAGATGCTGCCGGAAACCGGCGATGGCTCCACGCTTCCGCTGGACGCCCCCGTTTCCGTCAAGGAAGCTGTCCTGCCGTTCAGCCGCTTCCGCACGCCTGAGGGCACCGTGGTGGACTCCCTGCTGGGGCCGGAAATGCGCTCGACCGGTGAGGTCATGGGCATCGACAAGCACTTCGATACCGCCTTCGCCAAGAGCCAGGCAGCTGCGAACAATGCACTGCCTACCGAGGGCAAGGTCTTTGTCTCCGTGGCGAACCGGGACAAACGCGCTATCATCATGGCTGTCAAGCGCCTCCATGATCTCGGCTTCGAGATCGTCTCCACGGGTGGCACAGCCGACGTCCTGCGCCGCAATGGATTGCAGGCCACCACAGTCCGCAAGGTCGCTGAAGGCTCAAGCGCCGAAGGTGAAGGGACCATTGCGGACCTCATCATCGCCGGCGAGATCGACATGGTATTCAATACTCCCTCCGGCGGCGAGGCCCGTGGCGACGGTTATGAAATCCGTGCGGCCGCGACGTCCATTGGCATCCCGTGCATCACCACTGTTGCTGAATTCAACGCGGCGGTGCAGGCGATTGAGGCCATGCGTACGTACGAGTGGTCTGTGACGAGCCTGCAGGAGCACGCGGCCAATCTGTTGGCCTCGCAGAAGGCCGCACAGAATGCCTGAGCAGGGTCTGCCTGAACAGGATCTGCACGAACGCCATGCCTTTCCGCTCTGCGGCCGGGAGTCCTTTGGCTCCCGGCTCGGGGCGGCCATGGCCGCGCGCGGGCCGCTGTGTGTGGGGATCGATCCGCACCCCGCGCTGCTTAAAAGCTGGGGGCTGGATGACGACGCCGCCGGCCTGGAACGCTTTTCGCTGACCGTACTTGAGTCCGTGGGATCGCTCGCTGCCGCGGTCAAGCCGCAAGTGGCACTCTATGAGCGCCACGGTTCCGCGGGCATGGCGGTACTCGAACTGCTACTCGCCGCAGCGGCGGATGCGGCTGTGCTGACCATTGCTGACGCCAAGCGGGGGGACATCGGTTCCACCATGGCGGCGTATGCCGACGCCTGGCTCCGCGACGGTTCCTCGCTGGCCGCTGATTCGGTAACGCTCAGCCCGTACCTCGGCTTCGAATCACTCCGCCCTGCGCTGGAACTTGCTGCCGAGTTCGGGCGCGGCGTATTCGTCCTCGCGCTCACGTCCAACCCCGAAGGCGCTTCCGTGCAGCACCGGGGCGGCAGCGATTCCGTGGCGCGCAGAATAGTGCAGGCAGCTGCAGCGGAGAACAGCCGTTACCACGGAGCCATGGGTTCTGTCGGACTGGTGGTGGGGGCGACGGTCGGTTCGGCTTTGGAAGAGCTGCAACTGGATCTGGCATCTGTCCGCGGGCCCATCCTGGCACCCGGGCTGGGTGCGCAGGGAGCCACTCCGGCCGATCTGCGCCGGACCTTCGGCGACGCATACCCGTGGGTGTTGGGAACCTCCAGCCGGGACATCCTTGGCGCCGGCCCGGATGTCCGGGCACTTCGGGACGCCGCCCAGCGGACGCTGGACGGCCTCACGGCCGTCTGAACCATTGTTTAGCTGGCCGGTGTTTTGCCCGGTCCATTGATTTAGCTGGCCGGCAAAGTGTAGGTTCAGGAAAAGTCCAATGGCTACGGCCGTGGAGTCGCCGGCGAACCCTGGGGGATGACCGAAGTGAGCTTTCAGCCCTTGACCGCGCTCCAGCGCGCAGAAGCCCTGAACAAAGCAGCGGCGGCCAGAGCCAGCCGGGCTGCTGCCAAGGCACGGCTGAAGTCAGGCGAGCTTTCTGTGGCCGAGCTCATCAGCTCCGGTACGGCGGATGACGCCATCGCCAGAATGAGGATTGTGGAGTTGCTGGAAGCGCTGCCCGGGATCGGAAGAGTCCGGGCAGCGGCCATCATGGAGCAGTTGGGCATCGCGGCTTCCCGGCGGGTGCGGGGGCTGGGCGTCCACCAACGCCGGGCGCTGGTAGATTTTATAGACGAGAAATAGACACATCCGAATACCGCCCCAAAGGAATATGTGAGCAAGAAACCGGGACTGACAGTCCTCGCAGGCCCTACGGCTGTTGGCAAAGGCACCGTGTCCACCTATATCCGGGACAACTATCCCGGCGTCTGGCTCTCAGTTTCGGCCACCACACGTCCCCCGCGGCCGGGGGAGCAGGACGGCATCCACTACTTTTTCAAATCTCCCCAAGACTTTGATGCACTGATCGAGGCCGGCGAGCTGCTGGAGTGGGCAGTCGTCCATGGCAGGAACCGTTACGGTACCCTCCGGAGCACGGTTGACAAGGCCATTGCGGACGGCCGCTCAGTCTTGCTGGAAATCGATCTGCAGGGCGCACGCCAGGTCAAAAAGGCCGTACCGGACGCCAACTTTGTCTTCCTCTCGCCGCCCAGCTGGGAGGAAATGGTGCGCCGCCTCGTGGGCCGTGGCACGGAAACAGCCGAGGAACAGCAGCAAAGGCTGGAAACCGCTAAACTAGAACTTGCCGCTGAACCGGAGTTCGATCACACCGTCATCAACGATGACGTTCGACGGGCAGCGGACGAGCTTGTTTCACTCATGGGGCTGACCCCGAACCCGCGCTAGCTGCCGGAACATTTCAGCCCGTTAGAATTTGGAGAATTCGTGTCCACGAACCTTGAAGGCATCATCAACCCGCCGATCGATTCGCTGCTTGAGGCAGCCGATTCCAAGTACGGTCTGGTGATCTTCGGTGCCAAGCGTGCACGTCAGATCAACGCTTATTACGCCCAGCTGCACGAGGGTCTGTTCGAGTACGTCGGCCCGCTGGTCGACACCAAGCTGAACGAGAAGTCGCTTTCCATCGCCCTGCGCGAGATAAACGAAGGCAAGCTCGTTTCCACGCCGATCGAAGCTGCAGAGTAACTTCCGCAGAGTAAACAGACTGCCTGTTGACGGAGGTCACGTGCGCATAGTCCTCGGAGTCGGGGGAGGGATAGCTGCCTACAAGGTGGCGTCGCTCCTCCGGCTTTTTACTGAAGCAGGCCACAACGTCACGGTCATCCCCACCGAAGCATCAACCCGCTTTGTTGGCGTGGCAACATGGGAAGCCCTCTCCGGGAATCCGGTGAGCAACAGTGTCTTTGACGATGTCCCGCAGGTGAACCACGTCCGGCTGGGCCACGAGGCAGCGCTGATCGTGGTGGCACCAGCCACTGCCGATCTTCTGGCCAGGGCTGCCACAGGCCAGGCCAACGATCTCCTCACCAACACACTTTTGATGGCCCGTGGCCCGGTACTCTTTGCGCCCGCCATGCACACCGAAATGTGGCAGCATGCCGCCACGCAGGCGAACGTCGAAACCCTGCGCGGCCGTGGTATCACGGTTCTGGAGCCCGCCAGCGGCAGGTTGACGGGTGCTGATTCGGGTCCGGGCCGCCTGCCGGATCCGGACGTGATCTTTGACGCCGCCATGGCACTCACGCAAGGCAGGCTCCCGCTCACGGGGCGGACAGTGACCATCACTGCCGGCGGAACACGGGAACCGCTCGATCCTGTCCGTTTCCTGGGCAACCGTTCCTCCGGCAAGCAAGGGGTTGCCTTGGCAGTCGCTGCACGCAACGCCGGGGCATCCGTGCGTCTGCTTGCCGCGCACATGGACGTGCCCGCACCCCCCGGTGTGGAACTCGTGGAAGTGGAAACGGCGCTGCAGCTCCGGGAAGCTGCACTGACAGCGGCGGCGGATTCCGACGTCGTGATCATGGCCGCGGCGGTGGCCGACTTCCGCCCCGCGGACGTTTCAGACACTAAAATCAAAAAGCGCGACGACACCGCAGATCCCGTTATTACCCTGGTCCGCAATCCGGACATTCTCCAGGAGCTGGTGCAGCTCCGGGACCAGACCGGCGGCCGTCAGCTGATTGTCGGATTCGCAGCGGAAACCGGGGATGCCAACGGCGATGTCCTGCACTATGCGGCGGAAAAACTGACGCGCAAAGGGTGCGACCTCCTGGTGGTCAACCACGTAGGGCGGGACCAGGTCTTCGGCAAGGACCACAACTCGGTAGTCATCCTCGCCCGGGCCAACTCCGAACCACAATCGGCGTCGGGATCCAAGCAGGACGTTGCCGCCGCCATTACAGACCGCATCAGCTTCGAGCTGAGCCACGTTTTGCCACGAGCCTGAACTCCGGTGTCAGGAACGTCTCCTTAGCACGGGGACACATGTCCCCGGACGTCCGCAACCCAACCAGTAAGGTAGTTGAGTGACTTTACCGCTGCACATTCCCGCGTCCCACGCCACCACGCCCTCCGCACTCCGGCTCTTTACCTCCGAGTCGGTAACTGAAGGCCATCCGGACAAGATCTGCGACCAGATCAGCGATGCGATTCTGGATGCCTTGCTCGCCAAGGACCCCGAGTCCCGCGTCGCCGTCGAAACCATGGCCACCACCGGCCTGGTCCACGTGGCCGGGGAGGTCACCACGGACGCCTACGTCGAGATCCCGCAGATTGTCCGCGAGACTATTCTCGGCATCGGCTACGACTCCTCGGCCAACGGATTTGACGGCGCACGCTGCGGAGTGTCAGTGTCCATCGGCCAGCAGTCCAATGACATCGCCGGGGGAGTCTTCAACTCACTCGAAGCCCGTGAGGGCCGGCAGGAGGACGACTATGATCTCCAGGGTGCCGGCGACCAGGGCATAATGTTCGGCTATGCCAGCGACGAAACACCCTCGTACATGCCTACGCCGATCTGGCTGGCCCATCGCTTGTCCGAGCGGCTGACGGAAGTACGCAAGAACGGCGAGCTCTCCTACCTGCGCCCCGACGGCAAAACTCAGGTCACCATCGGGTATGACGGCGACCGCCCGGTTTCCGTGGAGACCGTTGTGATCTCGAGCCAGCATGCGGAAGGCACAAGCTTGGACCGGCTGCGTGCCGATCTGGCGAGCTTTGTCATCGACCCCGTGCTGGCAGCCGCGAATCTGGACATCTCCCGCGCAGCCAACATTCTTAACCCTGCAGGTGAATTTGTGATCGGCGGACCAGTGGGCGACGCCGGCCTGACCGGTCGCAAGATCATCGTGGACACCTATGGCGGCATGGCGCGCCACGGCGGCGGTGCGTTCTCCGGCAAAGACCCGTCAAAAGTTGACCGCTCCGCAGCTTACGCCATGCGCTGGGTTGCCAAGAACGTGGTAGCTGCCGGGCTCGCGAAGCGTGCTGAGATCCAGATTGCCTATGCGATCGGCCAAGCCAGGCCAGTGGGTACCTATGTTGAGACGTTCGGAACCGAAACGGTGGATCCGGCTCAGATCAGTGCCGCGATCGCGCAGCTTTTTGATCTGCGCCCCCGGGCCATCATCGACGCCCTTGATCTCAAGCGCCCCATCTACGCCAAGACGGCGGCGCACGGCCACTTCGGCCGCGACGATCCGGACTTTACATGGGAACGGCTGGACCGGGTAGAGGACCTCAAGGCGTACTTCAACGCCTGAGGTCCTGCCCGGACACCGTACGGGCCTGCAAAAGCGTGAATGTCAGACGCCTGTGTTTGGCTAGGCATGGCAGTCTCAGTTGAGCTGGCTTATATCCATCCCGGGATGCTGAACGGAGGTAACTGCAGTGGCCGCCGAAGAGCCCGTCCAGCTTTCCTTGCTGCAGGGCTTTCCGTCGCGGCCGAATGCCCCTGCGGGGCCTCCGCTGGCAACCACGCGGCCCGTGGCCAGAGTGCTCATTGAATCGCCGTTGCCGCATCTGGACCGCCCTTTCGACTACAGCGTGCCCGCAGCTCTTGACGATTCTGCACAGCCCGGTGTGCGGGTTAAGGTCACTTTCAACGGTCAGGACCTCAGCGGGTACATCCTGGAGCGGGTTGAAGAATCCGACGCCGGCCAGTCCTTGATCCCGCTTCATAAGGTTATATCTCCGGTCCCCGTTCTTGCCCCGGCCATTCGTGATCTCGCAGCCAGTGTGGCTGCACGCTATTCCGGTACGAGCAGTGATGTGCTGCGGGTGGCCATTCCGCCGCGCGTTGCCAAGCTGGAGAAGGAATTGTTCTCAGCCGGAACAGTGGATCTGCCTCTTGGCGAACGTCCTGGGGAAACCGTCGACGCCACGGCGGACGCCACTCCCGGCAGCATTCCACTCGGCAGGGGAACGGGTGGCGGTTGGCCACGCTATCGCAACGGTAGTGCATTCCTCCAGCATCTGAGCACCGGCGGGTCACCACGGGCCGTCCTCGGTGCGCTCCAGGGCTTCGGGGAAACCGGCTGGCCCCGGCTGATTGCCGACGCCGTGGCAGCCGTGCGCGCGTCCGGCCGCGGCGCAGTGGTTGTGGTCCCTGACTATCGGGATCTGGACCGGGCGGAGGCCGCACTCGCTGAAGTTCTGCCGGCGGGGGACATCGCCCGGCTGACGGCTGACGACGGTCCCACGCCGCGTTACCGGAGTTTCCTCCGGATCCTGAACGGCGCGGCCCGCGTGGCAATCGGGACCCGCTCGGCCGCCTACGCACCCGTTCAGGACCTCGGACTAGTGGTGTGCTGGGACGATGGCGACGATCTCCACATCGAACAGCGCTCACCGTATGCCCACACCCGTGAGGTGCTGCTGCTGCGCGCCGAGCAGGAGGGCGCAGCATGCTTGCTGGCCGGCCACACCCGAAGCACCGAGGCCCAGCGGCTGGTCGAATCCGGGTGGGCAATACCTGTCGCAGCGGCTCGGGACGAAGTGCGTCGTACCGCCCCCCGAGTGCTGAACACGGCAGACAGCTTCGAGCAGGAGCGCGATCCTCTGGCCCGGATTGCCCGTCTCCCCGGCGCCGCCTGGCGGGCAGCCAAGGAAGGACTGGAACGGGGACCCGTGCTGGTGCAGGTGGCGCGCGCCGGATATGCACCTTCTCTCGTGTGTGATGTCTGCCGGGAACCCGCCCGGTGTACCTCGTGCCAGGGTCCCCTCGCGGTAGCCGGTGCCAGCGGCAGCTCAGCGGTTCCGCAATGCCGGTGGTGTTCAACATCCGCACCGGAGTGGCGCTGCGGTCATTGCAACAACACCAGGCTGCGGCGTGGCGCCACCGGTGTGCTGCGCACGGCCGAAGAACTCGGCCGTGCGTTTCCGGGTAAGTCTGTTGTTACGTCCTCCGGCGATCATGTCAAGGCCACCGTGCCGGACAGCAAGGCCCTCGTAGTGGCAACCGTGGGAGCGGAGCCGGTGGCTCCCGGAGGATACGCTGCCGCGCTTCTGCTCGACGGCGATTCCCTCCTTCGCCGCGAAAACCTGCGGGCGGGGGAAGACACAGTGAGACGCTGGTTTAACGCTGCGGCGCTTGTCCGCCCAGCGTCGGAGGGCGGACTTGTGGTGATCACTGCCGACGACACCGCAGCCGTCGGCGCCCTGCTGCGCTGGGATCCGGCCGGGTATGCCCAACGTGAACTATCACTCCGGCAGGAGCTGCAACTGCCGCCGGCGGTACGGATCGCGTCCGTGACGGGCGGAAGGGCCGCCGTCGGGCAGTTCACCGCGGGGGTGGCGCAGCGCCTGGCTGAAGAAGACGTGGAACTCCGTACGGCCGGGCCGGCACCGCTCCTCTTGACAGGGCCCGGCCAGTCCGCGGGCATTGGTCACGGGAACGGCCGGCCGGAAGGATCAGAGGACGTCCGCACCCTGATGTTTATTCCCTATGCACAGGCAGCAGGGGTGACCAGGGCACTGCGGGCGGCCAAGGCAGCCAGCGCTGCCAAACGTAGCGAAGGTCCGGTGCAGCTGAGACTCGACGGCGTGGATGTCCTCTGAGCCTGCTAGCGGGCGCGCAGGGCCATCACTTCTGCGGCAACCGCCACGAGTTGCCGTGCTGACTCGTCCCAGCTGAAGACGCCGGCGCGCTGCACGGAGAGTCGCGAGGTTTCCTCCCAGTGACCTGCCTCGGCAAGGCGCGTGACTGCCGCGGCGAATGCCGGGGCAGACCCCGGATCCACGTAGGACACCACGTCGCCGCCCACTTCGCGGAAGATCGGGATGTCGCTGGCAATCACGGGTGTGCCGAGGGCCATGGCCTCCACGAGGGGGAGCCCATACCCCTCAGCTTTGGATAGACTGACCAAAGCGGTGGTGCGCTTGAGTAACTCCGTGTATTCACCGTCAGTCACGCCATTGTGGAAAACCACGTGGGTGCCGGGTGGAACCATGACCTCCAACTCGGCACGCCGCTGCGGAGTGATCCGGCTCAGGAGGTGCAGCGTAAATTCCGGCAGCCCGGACATGCCTTGCAGCAGGGTCTCAACGTTCTTGTACGGCATAAAGGAACCCATATAGAGGATTGTCTTGTCGGCACCGGCGGCAGGATCCCGGGGGTCCTGTGCAGGCTGCGGTGCATTCCCGACAATCCGGACGGCACGTTGTGTCAGCCGGTATTTTGACATCAGCGCCTCCGTCGTCCGGCTGATGGTGGCCACGATGTCAGCGCGGTTGAGAAGGAGCCGTTGCGGCCAGAACGCCTTGTGGTAAAGGCGCCAGAGAAGCCGCACCGGCGCCGGGAGGAACCCCGGTGGCGCCGGGTGCTCGTAGTAGATGAGGTCGTGGAGGGTCAGAACAAGGCCGTACTTCCGGCCCCAGGTCCCCATGGTCTGCATGGGACACACCACAACGTCCGCGCCGAGGGGGTTCACTTTCCGTGCCACGAACAGCTCGGTGGGGGACAGAGGGCTGTTGATCAGTGTGTAGGGCACCTCGGGCAGCAGCGCCAGCTGGCGGGTGTCACTGATCAGCATGGATACATCAGCGATTTTGGCCGTGGCCGCTATCAGGCTGGCACCGTAACGGCTGATTCCGTCGTGGTGGTCGGTCCTGGTGAAGCGGGCGTCGATGACTATTTTCACGCGGGGTGGTCCTTCAGGAAGCGTCGGATGAACCCGGCGGCCGGCCCGGGGGTTTCGTAGTGGATCAGGTGCCCCACGCCTGGAATCACTTCCAGGGTCGCGTCCGGCAGGAGCGCAGCCAGCCGGTGCTGGTCAGGGAGGGTGGCGATCTCATCCTTTTCCCCCGCTACCAGCAGGACGGGAAGGGTAAGCTGGGCCGCTACTTCGGCCACGTTTCCGCTGACGGAAGCCCTGAAGGATTCCAGCAGACTTTCCCTGTTGGCAAAGGCGCTGAAGTAGGCATGGTGCTGTCCGTGGATGAACCGGAGCAACTGCTCGTCCTTCGTTTTGGCCATGGTCACGCTCATGATCCGGACAATCAACGGGCTCCGCAGCAGAGCGAGGCCGATACGCCGGGGGAGTCTGGCGGACAGCTGGTAGTAAAGCACGGCAAGCCTGGTCATGATGCCCTTGGGGCCCTCCAATGCCGGCGCCGCAATGGGGTTAATCAGAATGAGCGGGCTGACGGCCAGCGGATGGGCTGCTACGAAATGTGAGGCGACAATGGACCCGAAAGAGTGGCCCAGCAGGACCGTGTCCGGACCTAACCTCAGTGCCAGCATGAAATCGCTGATGAACTCCACATAATGTTCAACGCTGTGCACCCCGGAGCTGAACGCTTCCGAGCTGCCGAAGCCTGGCAGGTCCGGCATGATGATCCACATCCCGGGAAGCTGATCGGCGATCCGCAGCAGGCCGTGGTGATCGCCCCGGAAACCATGGACCACCAGGATGGTGCGGGTCTCGGCTGTCACATGGACGGGTTCGTAGCTCCAGTACGCAACGTTTCCGCCGTCGAGGTCAATGTCCGAGGCTTTTGTCCTTGCGGGCAGCTGCGCACTGAAAAAGGACGGTTCAGGCGACTGGTTGGTGTCTGCTATCGGCATGCTTGCGGGCCTCAGCCGTCGGTGGTGGCGCGTGAGCCGGTGCTCTGGCCTCGGTCAATAGCCGCCACGCGCGCCATGTCGGAGGCGTCCAGCGCGAAACCGAAGATATCCAGGTTCTCCCGGATCCGTCCGGACGAACTGGCTTTGGGAATCACGATGTTGCCGAGTTGAACCTGCCATCTAAGAACGATCTGGGCAGCACTGCGGCCGTGCTCCCCGGCAAGCGCAAGGACTTCCGGGTCGGTGAGGACCTGCCCCCGTCCCAGCGGACTCCACGATTCCGTGAGAATGCCCAGCCTGCTGTGAAGTTCGCGCAGCTCGTTCTGCTGCAGCCAGGGCTGGAGTTCGATCTGGTTTACGGCAGGGATCACTTCGGCTTTTTCCAGGAGCCTGTCCAAATGCTCCTGCTGGAAGTTGGAGACGCCGATGGCGCGGACCCTGCCTTCACGGTAGAGAGTCTCAAGCGCCCGGTAGCTTTCCTGATACAGTCCCTGTTCCGGACAGGGCCAGTGAATCAGGTAGAGGTCCAGGTATTCTAGACCCAGATTCACCATTGAGGCGTCGAATGCGCGCAACGTGGCGTCGTAGCCGTGGTCATCGTTCCAGACCTTGGTGGTGATAAAAAGGTCTTCGCGCGAGACCGCAGGGGAAGCCTCACCTGACCCGCCGCCGCTTCCCTCGAAGCCGGACAATGCACCGATTCCCTTGCCCACTCCGGTTTCATTGCCGTAAAGAGCTGCCGTGTCGAAGTGGCGGTAGCCGGCTTCCAGAGCCATGGTTACCAGGCCGGCGGCATCGGTGGACGGTACTTTGTACAGTCCGAAGCCAAGCTGGTCGATCAGCACTCCGTTGTTGAGGCTGAGGCGGGGCGGGGTTTTCATAGCCATGACTCTACCGACTCGCGGCGCTGCGCTGTTAAGGGCAGGCCGGTCAGGGCAGGCCGTCGAGGCTGACCAGCCGGCGGGCGGTGGCCTCGTCAAGGATCAGGTCCGTTGCAAGCCCCGCCGTGAGCGCGCCGCGCAGACCGTTGATTTTGGAGGCACCGGACACCACGCAGATGCGCCGCCGCACCTGGCGCAGCTGGGAAAATGCCGGGCCGGTGGAGCGTTCGTTCAGCGTGATGCCGTGGGAGGAACCGTCGGCACGGAAGAATACTGTTGCCACGTCCCCCACAACGTCCGAGTTGGCCAGGACGTCGAGGTCGTTTTCATCGAGATAGCCGCCGGCATAAACGTGGCTGGGGTAGTCGGCATCGACGGATCCGACGCCGAAAATGGCGATGCTCATGCGTGACTGCAGTTCGAGGATCCGTTGCACACTGCGTTCATTCCACATGGCGGTTTTTGTGGCCGCATGGTCAAAGAACGCGGGAACGGGGAACTGCTCAACCCTGGCACCGTACGCAATGCCGAATCGCCGCATGATGTCACTGGCGTAGGTGATGCCCGTTGTCTGCATGTTTCCGGCGCCGTTGAGCTGGACGATCACGCTGTCATGGGTGATCTTCCGGGTGAGATGCCGGCTGACAGCACTGAGGGTGGAGCCCCAGGCCACGCCGATGATGGCGTTGGAATCCACCAACGGGCCAATGGTCCGCGCGGCTTGCATAGCCACGCGGTCAAGTGTTTCGGCCTCATTGAGCGTGTCCAGGACCGGGACAACGTGCACATCCACTTTGTACGCGCTGCGGATCATGCCTTCCAGCTCGGGCCCGGTGTCCATAGGGTTACGGATCTGGATCTGGACCAGGCCCGAATCCCGCGCTGAAGAAAGCAGCCGCGAAACAGTAGACCGCGAGGTCCTTAGTTCCCTGGCTATCGCGTCCATGGTCAGGTCCTGGAGGTAATACAGCTGTGCGGCCCTGAGGGCCTCGGCGTGGCGCGAGCGTGGCATCCGGATTCCGTTCTGCACGTTTGTGCATATAGCTTGACTACATTTTCCATTACTTCAAAGAATAGTGGAGAACGGCGCCGCGTCTTGTGGCGCGCCGCACAGGACCAAACCCAAGGGAGCTGTTTTGGGACTCAAGGATTCATCCGGTCATCCGGCCACATTCAGCGGGCATGCATCAACACAGCGCACATCAGTGGAGGGCTTGCGTCAGCGGCCCCGTGCACAGGTGCTGATCATCGGTGGCGGAATCAACGGAGTGGGGACCTTCCGCGATCTGGCCCTACAGGGTGTGGACGTTGCCCTCGTTGAGCGCGGTGACTACTGCCAGGGTGCCAGTGGCGCGTCATCGCACATGATCCACGGCGGTATCCGCTACCTGGAAAACGGCGAGTTCCGGCTGGTCCAGGAATCCGTGGTGGAGCGCAATCGGCTCCTGCGGATTGCGCCCCACTACGTCAAGCCGCTCCAAACCACCATTCCCATCTTCAGCACATTCTCCGGAGTTCTCTCCGCGCCGCTGCGGTTTCTGACTCACAAACAGCACGGCAAGCCCCGGGAGCGCGGTGCATTTCTCATCAAGCTCGGGCTGAGCATGTACGATTCGTTCTCCCGCGACGGCGGCAATGTGCCACGTCACCAGTTTCGCGGACGCAAGCGGGCCCTGGCCGAACTGCCCATGCTCAACCCGGGCATCAAGTACGCGGCAACCTACTTCGACGCCTCAGTCCACAACCCGGAGCGCCTCACACTGGATGTGCTTCAGGACGGCGAGAAGGCGGGCGCGGCGGACGGTACAGGAAGCGCCCGGGCCAGCAACTACCTTTCACTTGTTTCCTCGGGGGGTGCTTCTGCACCCAGTGCTGAAAAGGGCACTACGGTGCAGCTTCGCGATGAACTGACAGGCGGGGTCTTTGACTTCACAGCGGACGTCATCGTCAACACCACAGGAGCGTGGGTGGATCTGACCAACCAGGCCATGGGTGCCGCGTCATCCTTTATGGGCGGCACCAAGGGCTCGCATATTGTGCTTGACCACCCGGCGCTCCTTGAGGCCTGCAACGGTCGCGAAATCTTCTTTGAGCACACGGACGGGCGGATTGTCCTGATCTACCCGATGGGAGACCGCGTCCTGGTGGGCACCACGGACGTGGACGCCGACATGGCCCAGGATGCTGTCTGCACCGAGGCAGAGATCGACTACTTCTTTGACCTGATCGGCAACGTCTTCCCCGATATCAAGGTGGACCGCGGGCAGATCGTGTACACCTTCGCCGGCGTCCGCCCCTTACCGAAGCACGATGACACACAGCCCGGATTCGTTTCCCGGGACTACCGGATCGAGCGCCTCGCCCCGGAAACGGGAGCGGCGGCAGCCGGCGGAAGCGCCGCCGTCGTGCTCAGCCTTGTGGGCGGCAAATGGACCACGTTCCGGGCACTGGCCGAACACATGACGAACGACGTCCTCGCTGAGCTGGGACTGGAACGTAAGGTCTCGACGGCGAAACTCGCCATCGGCGGCGGGGCCGGCTTCCCGGACAGTGACGCCGGTATCCAGAAGTGGATCAAGGCACACATGTCCACGGGCCGGGATGCCGCACGTGCATCCGT
Organism: Pseudarthrobacter sp. N5; assembly: GCF_050157035.1. Classification (GTDB taxonomy): domain Bacteria; phylum Actinomycetota; class Actinomycetes; order Actinomycetales; family Micrococcaceae; genus Arthrobacter. Next base: position 2,342,118 of record NZ_CP189593.1, on the reverse strand, counting down.
ACTCCTGACCCGGTACGGGACCCGTGCCGAGGACGTCATCAGCTACCTCGATGGCGGTCCGGACCGGCTGTTGCACTCGACGCGTGAACTCAGCGTGCGCGAGCTGGAATTCATGGCCGAGAGCGAACAGATCGGACACCTTATCGATGTCCTGATCCGGCGGACGTCACTGGCATTCCGTGGGCTTGTCACGGGAGAGCTGCTGAACGAAATTGCCCAGGTGCTGGCCGGCCCGCTCGGCTGGAATGCAGCGGCCCGCGCTGCGGAAATCCGCCATGCACAGGAGGTGCTCCTGAGCCACCACGGCGTCGAGATCCACAGCTTGGTCGCCTAAAATCTTGCACGCCCGGGCAGGGGAAGTCCGGGCACAAGGGACGGGCGGTCCGCACAACTTTGCGGACCGGCCCGGCCGACGGCCGGAAGCGAACAGACACTTCCGGCTCAACGGTCCTTCAAACTCGCGAAGGACTGACAACAGAAAATAGAGGAGTCAAAGATGTCTCTTGGAATTGTTTTTCTTTCCGAAGTATTCGGAACCGGGATGCTGACCCTGCTGGGTTGCGGCGTGGTGGCCAACGTCGCCCTCAAGGGCACAAAAGGCAACAACGGCGGATTCCTGATGGTCACCTGGGGGTGGGGCATTGCCGTCTTCGCCGGTGTCTTCGTAGCCGCCAAGTCAGGTGCCCACCTCAACCCGGCCGTCACACTTGGCCTGCTAGTGAACGGCAAGCACGAATATGCCCCGGGTGTGCCGGTCGACATCGCATCCACACTGACGTACTTCGGTGCGGAACTGCTGGGCGCATTCCTCGGTGCGATCTTGTGCTGGGCGGCCTACAAGCAGCACTTCGATGCAGAGCCCGAGGCCGCCAGTAAACTTGCTACCTTCTCCACCGGCCCGGCTATCCGCTCCACACCCTGGAATCTGGCCACGGAAATCATCGGCACCTTTGTGCTCGTTTTCGTTATCCTCACCTTCGGCGGCACTCCGTCCGGCCTGGGCCCCCTGGCCGTGGGCCTCCTGGTTGTGGGCATCGGCGTGTCGCTGGGCGGTCCCACCGGCTATGCCATCAACCCTGCCCGTGACCTGGGGCCGCGCATCGCCCACGCCCTCCTGCCTATCAAGGGCAAGGGTTCCAGCGACTGGAGCTACTCCTGGATACCGGTTGTGGGTCCGCTGGTTGGTGGAACTCTTGCGGGCCTCATCGCCAAGGTCCTGCCGATCGTCTTCACGGCCGCCGCATAGATTTCCCGCAACAAGCCACCACTGCTGCAAACAGACAAGGACGTCATCATGAACCAATACGTAATCGCCATCGATCAGGGAACCACCAGCTCCCGTGCCATCGTCTTCGACCACAGTGGAAACATCGTTTCCCAGGGCCAGATGGAGCATGAGCAGATCTTCCCCAAAGCCGGCTGGGTTGAGCACGATCCTGCCGAGATCTGGAACAACACGCGTGAGGTCATCGCCTCGGCTCTGTCCAAGGCGAACCTGACCCGGCACGACATCGCCGCCGTCGGTATTACCAACCAGCGTGAAACCGCTGTGGTGTGGGACAAGACCACCGGCGAGGCCGTGTACAACGCGATCGTCTGGCAGGACACCCGAACTCAGGACATCGTGGATGAGCTCGCCAAGGACGGCGGGCCCGAGCGCTTCAAGCAGAAAGTGGGACTGCCGCTCGCCACGTACTTCTCCGGGACCAAGATCAAGTGGATCCTGGACAACGTGGACGGCGCCCGCGCCAAAGCTGAGGCAGGGGACCTGGTGTTCGGCAACACCGATTCCTGGGTGCTCTGGAACCTGACCGGCGGAACCGACGGGGGCGTCCACGTCACCGATGTCACCAACGCCTCACGCACGCTGTTTATGGACCTGGAAACCCTGCAGTGGGATGAGGAAATCCTGGGCATCTTCGGAGTTCCGGTCAGCATGATGCCAGCCATCAAGTCCTCCTCCGAGGTCTACGGCACGGTCCACACCTCGCAGCTGCTCCGGGAAGTGCCCGTGGCAGGCATTCTGGGCGACCAGCAGGCGGCAACCTTCGGCCAGGCGGCGTTCCAGGCCGGTGAGGCAAAGAACACCTACGGCACAGGCTGCTTCCTGATCTTCAACACCGGTGAGGAGATCATCCACTCCAAGAACGGACTTCTTACTACCGTTGGCTACAAGCTCGGGGACGCGGCGCCGCACTATGCGCTGGAAGGCTCCATCGCCGTCACCGGTTCACTCATTCAGTGGCTGCGCGACAATCTGGGCATGATCAGCAGCGCTCCCGAGGTAGAGACGCTCGCTGCCTCCGTGGAGAACAATGGCGGCGTGTACATCGTCCCGGCGTTCTCCGGGCTGTTTGCTCCCTATTGGCGCTCCGATGCCCGCGGCGCCATTGTGGGGCTCACGCGCTTTGTTAACAAGAACCACATTGCGCGTGCCGCGCTGGAATCAACCGCATTCCAGACCCGTGAGGTGCTTGACGCCGTCAATGCCGACTCGGGCGTTCCGCTCACGGAACTGAAGGTCGACGGCGGCATGGTCGCCAATGATGCGCTGATGCAGTTCCAGGCAGACATACTGGGTGTCCCGGTGATCCGTCCCAAGGTCGTGGAAACCACCGCCCTGGGTGCCGCTTATGCGGCAGGACTGGCCGTGGGCTTCTGGAAAGACCTCGGCGAGCTTTCGGCCAACTGGTCCGAGGACAAGCGCTGGGTACCCAAGATGGAGGCCGCGGAACAGGAACGCCAGATGCGGCTCTGGAAGAAGGCTGTCACGAAGTCCATGGACTGGGTCGACGAGGACGTGAAGTAGTCGCAAGATGTCCCTTTAAGGAAGGGGCCGCCTCACCTCAATCGAGGGAGGCGGCCCTGCCCCGCCCGCTTCGCGGTGCCCACCACACCCGGGCGAGGGGCCGCCGCCCTCGAAACGCCGCCTGTCACCCCTGTGCGCTAAAGTAGTTGTATGCGTGCGATCCTTCTGCTTAGCTAGCCGCCCGGAGAACGTCGATATTTGAGCATCGATAACCGAGCGGCCGCCCCTCTTCGCCGAGGGGCTTTTGTGTGTCCGGGACCTTCCGGGGCCCGCAGCAGACGGCAAACGTTATGACAGAACAGAAGAGGGCAGCAGTGAGCGTTCAGCCGGAGACAGATACCGGAACAGCACAGTCAGCTATCGCAGCGGAGGCACCTGAGGAGGGTGTCTACAGCTTCGCGTCGATGGAGGCCAAGTGGCCGCAGGTCTGGGAAGACCTCAAGGTCTTCACGCCCGTTGACGACGGCTCCCGCGAGCGTCGCTACGTGCTGGACATGTTCCCGTACCCCTCCGGGGACCTGCACATGGGTCACGCCGAAGCGTTCGCCATGGGGGACGTTGTGGCGCGTTACCTGCGCCAGAAGGGCTTTGACGTCCTGCACCCGATCGGATGGGATTCCTTCGGCCTGCCGGCAGAGAACGCCGCGATCAAGCGCAACGCCCACCCGAGCGAGTGGACCTACGCCAACATCGAGACGCAAGCTGCGTCCTTCAAGCGGTACGCCATCTCGGCCGACTGGTCCCGTCGCCTGCACACTTCAGATCCCGGATACTACCGCTGGACGCAGTGGCTGTTCAAACGGTTCTATGAGCGGGGCCTGGCCTACCGCAAGGACCACCCGGTTAACTGGTGCCCCAAGGACCAGACTGTCCTGGCCAACGAACAGGTGGTTAATGGTGCCTGCGAACGTTGCGGCACCCCGGTGACCAAAAAGTCTCTGAACCAGTGGTATTTCAAGATCACCGACTACGCTGACCGGCTGCTGGATGACATGGAGCAGCTGCGGGGCCACTGGCCAGAGCGCGTGCTTGCCATGCAGAAGAACTGGATCGGACGCTCCGAAGGCGCTCACGTCACCTTCGCCATCGAGGCCCACGCCGGGATGGCTGCCAAGGACGTCAGCGTCTTCACCACCCGCCCCGACACCCTGTATGGTGCAACGTTTTTCGTCGTGGCCGCCGATGCTCCGCTGGCGCTGGAACTTGTGACAGACCAACACGCCCAGGCACTGGATGACTACCTGGACAAGGTCAAGGCCCTGACCGAGATCGAACGCCAGTCCACCGAACGTGAAAAGACGGGCGTGTTCACGGGCCGCTACGCCATCAATCCGCTCAACGGAGAAAAGCTGCCCGTCTGGGCCGCCGACTACGTCCTGGCCGACTACGGCACGGGCGCCATCATGGCAGTACCCGCGCATGACCAGCGCGACCTCGACTTCGCCAAGGCCTTTGGCTTGCCGGTGCGGGCAGTTCTGGATACCGGGGAAGAAGATCCGGCAGTTTCCGGAATCGCGACGGCGGGGGAGGGAACTCTCATCAATTCCGGCGAGCTGAACGGACTGCCCAAGTCAGAGGGGGTTCCGGCGGCCATCAGGATCCTGGAAAAACTGGGAACCGGCCAGAAGTTCGTGAACTTCCGGCTGCGCGACTGGCTGCTCAGCCGCCAGCGCTTCTGGGGTACGCCCATCCCCATCATCCACTGCGCCGAATGCGGCGAGGTTCCTGTTCCCGATGAGCAACTGCCCGTGACCCTGCCGGCCGACCTGCGCGGAGAGGATCTTGCCCCGAAGGGCACCTCCCCGCTGGCCGCGGCCGAAGTCTGGGTCAACGTAGAGTGCCCCACGTGCCACGGCCCGGCCAAGCGTGACACGGACACCATGGACACCTTCGTGGACTCGTCCTGGTACTTCCTGCGCTTCGTCTCCCCGGACTACACCGAGGGCCCGTTCGATCCCGCAAAGATCAACGACTGGATGCCTGTGGGCCAGTACGTCGGTGGTGTGGAGCACGCCATCCTGCACCTGCTCTACGCCCGCTTCTTCACCAAAGTCATCAACGATCTTGGGCTGATTGAAGCCAGCGAGCCCTTCAGTGCGCTGCTGAACCAGGGTCAGGTCCTCAACGGCGGCAAGGCCATGAGCAAGTCCTTGGGCAATGGCGTCGACCTCGGCGAACAGCTGGACAAGTTCGGCGTCGACGCCGTGCGCCTGACGATGATCTTCGCTTCCCCGCCCGAGGACGACGTCGACTGGGCGGACGTTTCGCCGTCGGGCTCGGCCAAGTTCCTGGCACGTGCCTGGCGGTTGGGGCAGGACGTGGCGAGCGAACCTGGCGTTGACTTCACCGCCGGCGACCGCGCCCTGCGCACGGTCACACACAGAACCATTGCGGACGCCGCTGAGCTGCTGGATCACAACAAGTTCAACGTCGTTGTCGCAAAACTGATGGAGCTGGTCAACGCCACACGCAAGGTCATTGACACTGGTGCGGGCGGCGCCGATCCGGCGGTCCGGGAAGCCACCGAAGCAGTGTCGGTGATCCTGAGCCTGTTCGCCCCGTACACCGCCGAGGATCTGTGGAGCGTGCTGGGGCACCCGGCCTCGGTGGCCAACGCGGGCTGGCCCGCCCATGACGAATCTCTGCTGGTGCAGGACACCGTCACCGCCGTTGTGCAGGTGCAGGGAAAGGTCCGTGACCGTCTGGACGTGTCACCTGATGTTTCCGAAGCTGAACTCCGCGAGCTGGCGTTGGCTTCTGAAAACGTCCAGCGTGCCCTGGACGGCCGCAGCATACGCACAGTAATTGTGCGGGCGCCTAAACTGGTCAACATCGTCCCGGCATAATCGGGATCCGTCCGCCGGTCTGCATCCGGCGCACGGCCACAACGGCAGGAGGTGCGCAGTGCCTGACGGCGAGTCGGTTGGCTGGACATGGCTGAAGGACCGCCTCGTCCGCCTCCGCCCGAAGACCGCGCAGGGGCCTGTCCCGGCCGCGCGCGAGCCTGGCGTCGTTGTGCGCACTGCGGTCGTGACTGATTCCGCAGCAGCTCTGCCGGCTGAGTGGGTGACCGCCTTTTCAGGCGACGGCCGGCTCACTGTGGTTCCCATGCCGGTGATGGTGGGCGAGGAGATCTACGGCGAGGGCGAAGACAACATCGTCGAAACCATAGCTGTGGCCCTGGCGACCGGCAGATCTGTGAAGACTTCGCGGCCGTCGCCGGGGCAATTTGAGCAGGCGTTTCTTGCGGCCGAACGGCTCGGATTCGAGGCGGTGGTGTCCATTCATATTTCCGGCGAGCTGTCCGGCACAGCGGACTCCGCCAGGCTTGCGGCGGGCCGGGTGGGCATCCCGGTGGAAGTGCTCGATTCCAGGACCGTTGGGATGGCGCTGGGCATGGGTGTCCAAAGCGCGGTGGTTGCTGCCGCCGATGGCCGAGGCGCCGCGGAGGTCCGAGTATTTGCCGAGGAACGGCTAGCGCGGACCAAGGTCTACTTCTACGTGCCAAGCCTTGAACAGCTACGGCGTGGCGGACGGATCGGCGCTGCCGCTTCCTTTCTGGGAACCATGTTCTCCATTAAGCCCATTCTGGCGGTCGACGACGGCAAGATCGTCCCGCTGGAAAGAGTCCGCTCGGCGTCGAAAGCGATGGCGCGGCTAGAAGAGATTGTTGCGGCGGATGTTGGCTCCCGGCCAGCAGGGGCGGCCCGCCTGGCCGTTCATCATTTCGGCAACAAGGACGAGGCGGAACAGCTTTCCGCCCGGCTGGCAGCCGCGCTTGCCGATGCTCCGCCCATCCCGATCAGCTCATTGCCCGCGGTCCTCGCTGCGCACGCCGGCCTGGGCGTCCTGGCTGTCATTGTGGGCGAAAGCATGGCCGCTGTGGAGGGGGCTGTGACTCTGCCCCCTCCGGCGCCCGCCGACTCTCACGCCTCACACGAGCCAGAGAAACGCCAAAGGGGCCAGCCTGTGCGTCTTCCGCCCACGCTATCCACATAGCAGAACCTGGCGCTGCGTAAGGCGAACCAGGCCAGCTACGGTGGGCAGATGCCACGCCGGGATACTGCAGCCTCCGCCGGGCATCCGGCGCGCCGGGCGCAATCCCGGTTGCGGGCCAGCCTCGGCCATCCGGCAGCAGGCTTGCTGGACGCAGGTGAAGGTCAGCCGGAATTCACCTACGGCCGCAGCGGCGCTCATGCCCGCGTAGCCGGACAGGATTCCCATAAGCCCGCGGATTTGCCTGCCGGTACCGCTCTGGACGCTTCTCACGGCGGTGGAAACACCCCTGCCGCAGCCACCACGGCCGGCGCAGGACTCAGATGGAGGCTGGGACTCCGGGCAGCGGTCCTGATGGGTATTGTGTCACTGCTGCTTGGCTGCTGGTTCTGGTGGCAGGTATCAACCGCCCACACCGAAGTCATCCCGCTGAGCGGCGTGACCGCCACGGACGGCGGCAGCACCGGGGAGGCCGCAGACGGACAGCCACCACCGGCGGGGGCCGGTCCGCAGGACTCCGGGGGCCCGGATCATCCCGAATCGCCTGCGACAAGAATCGTGGTCCATGTGGCCGGTGCCGTGAGCCATCCCGGAGTGGTGGAATTGCCGCAGGGCAGCAGAATCCACACCGCCATCGAGGCGGCGGGCGGGCACAACGCCTCCGCCGACCTTGACCGGCTGAATCTGGCCGCGATTCTCAAGGACGGCCAGAAAATCTATGTGCCCCAGCCGGGCGAGGTCCTGCCAGAGGACGCCGTGGGCGGGCCCGCGGGCGGGGGGAGTGGCACTGATGCCGGCGCGCCTGCCGCCGGGTCGCTGATAAATCTCAACACCGCCGGCCTTGAGGAACTCGGGACGCTGCCCAGAGTCGGGCCGGTCCTGGCACAGAGGATTCTTGACTGGCGAAAAGATCACGGCCCCTTCAAGGCTGTTGAGGAACTCGATGCGGTAGACGGCGTTGGCCCCAAGATGCTGGAAACCCTGATTCCGCTGGTGAGAATCTGAGATGATATCCACCCAGGACAACGGCGAGCGTTGATGAGGCAGCCCAGCCGCTGGCAGCGGTTTGTCGAGGCTGCAGTCCGGCCACCGGCTGTTGGTGCGGGGCCGGAGCCCCTCGAGCCGGAGCGTCTGGAGCCGTGGGTCGAGGGTCAGCCGGCGCGTGCCGGTGCAAGTCCTCAGAGCCTGCGCGGTCACGCGCGTGCGGCGCAGCTGGGAGAGGCAGGAATCACCACGTCCCCGCAGCCGTCTAAACGTGCCGGTGCCGGTGCCGGTTTCCGCATCCGCATCCGCAAACAGCTTGGGACTTTGCTCCGTCCAGAGACCAGCGCATCATGCGACGCCGGCCAAACCCGGCGGCGAACTGATCTGCGATTGGCGCCACCAGCTCTCCTTGTGTGGGGCGCGGCCATTGCCGGCGTGTGGCTTCCGCCAACCGGGCTGGTACTGGTCTGCTGCGGGCTGTTGGCTTGTTCGACGCCCCTGATACTGCTGATCCTCCGCCAGCGGAAGGTATCGGGCTCCGCCCCGCGGAGCTTCCTGACGACCCTCGCTGCGGGACTGCTGCTCGCCGTTGCGGCAGCAGCGCACTCGGCCGTTTCCTCATCCCAGCGCCATGAGGGGCCGCTGGCTGGGGCAGTTTCCGCTGGTGCCAGTGTGGTAGCCGAAGTCGAAGTTACCGGCGCCGCGCGCGAGCTCAAAATGGCCGGGTACGGCAGCCCATCCAGCCGGTGGTCTGTCCCGGTCCGCGTCCGATCTATAGCAGTCAGCGGACAGGTAGTCTTTGGCGCAGCGGAGCTGGTAATCCTGGGCGGCCCGGATTGGGAGCATGCGGTGCCAGGCCAGATGATCAGAACCACGGGAAAACTGAAACAATCCGACGCAGGCCAAACGGAAGCCGGAGTTCTCTCCGCATCATCCCCGCCCGTGGTGGTCGGTGATCCGGCTGCGTGGGAGGTTGCGCCGGAGGAACTGCGTGGCCATTACCTTGATGCGGCCGCTTGGCTGGGTCAGGATGCCCGTGGCCTTCTGCCAGGCATGGTCACCGGTGACACCAGTGCGCTGGACGAGCAACTCAGCGCTGCCATGAAAACTGTCGGAATGACACACCTCACGGCAGTCAGCGGTGCAAATTGCAGCCTCATTCTGGGCGCACTGTTGCTGGCAGCGCGCAGCCTGAGGCTGCCCAGGGTGCCCGCCGCCTGCTTCGCGCTGGCAGGCCTTGGATTCTTCGTCTTGCTGGTGGGGCCGGATGCCAGTGTCCTGAGGGCGGCATTGATGGGCTCCATTGCACTGGCATCACTCGCTGGCGGCCGGACCGGGCGCGGTCTGAGTTTCCTTTGCCTGGCGGTGATCGGACTGATGTTGCTTGACCCGGGGCTGGCCGTGAGCTTCGGTTTCCTGTTGTCGGTCCTGGCAACGCTGGGGATCGTTGTCTTGGGGAAGCGGCTGATGGAGTGGATGCCTTCCGCCGTGCCCCGCTGGGTGGCCGCAGGAGTTGCTGTGCCGTTGTCTGCGCAATTGCTGTGCGGCCCGGCCATTGTCATCCTGCAACCCCAGTTCACTACATATTCTTTTCTTGCCAATGTGGTGGCGGCGCCGCTGGTGGCTCCTGTCACCATCTTAGGGACGGCCGCTGTTCCGCTGGTACCCCTGGCACCATGGCTGGCGGCGCCACTCATCGCAGCCGCAGGGACGTCTGCGGCCGGTGTAGCGAGAATCGCACGGTTTATGTCGGGACTTCCGGGCGCAGCATTGCCATGGCCGGAAGGTGTTTTCGGGCTGTTCACCATGGTGCTCTGTTCAATGCTCACTCTGCTGACGCTCTGGCTGGCATTACGTCCCGCGGACACCTGGCTGTTCATCCGCGCCGCCCATGCCGGGGTTGCGCGTGGAATCGACCGTATACCCACGTTCCAGGGCACTAACCACCCGGGCAGGCCACGCGGCCACTCCGGCAGGCCGCACATACGCCATGGCTTGGTGCTTCCAGCCCGGCGTGGCAGGCTTGGAGTCTGCAATCCGATTTCCTGGAGGAACCAAGAGTGGCCGCTGCCCAGACCCAACGCAACAGGACCCCGGCGCCCAACTCGGCCACCTGGCGGGATGTGACGCCTGCCCGTGTGGTACTCATCGGTGGTCCGGAAGAATACCTCGGCATCCGATCCATGGACCGCATCCGTTCACAGGTCCGGGCGGCGTCCCCGGATGTCGAACTCACGCGCCTTAATGCCGGGAGCTACGAATCAGGATCATTGGCAATGAACGTCAGTCCGTCGCTTTTCGGCGAGAGCAAACTGATCGAGGTGGAGGGACTGGAGTCCATGAACGACGCCTTTCTGGCAGACGGACTGGCGTACCTGGCCAACCCGGAACCCGAGGCGGTGCTGGTGCTCCGCCACGGTGGCGGAGTCCGGGGCAAGAAGTTGTTGGATGCCGTCAAAGCAGGCGGCTGGCCGGTGGTGGACTGCCAGCCGCTGAAGAAAGACGCAGACAAGACCGAATTTGTGGTTTCCGAGTTCAAAGCTGCCGGGCGTCGCATCGATTCGGCGGCGGTTCAGGCCTTGGTCAATGCGGTAGGGGCAAACCTCTCGGAGCTGGCAGCAGCATGCAGCCAGCTGGTGGCCGACGCCGCGACCGGAGTCGACGCCAGGATGGTGGACCGCTACTACGGCGGGCGTATCGAATCCACGGCCTTTAAAGTCGCTGATGCCGCTATGGCCGGAAACGGACCCGTGGCGCTGTCCACCCTCCGCCACGCACTCGCCACAGGAGCAGATCCTGTTCCCCTGGTGGCAGCATTGGCAGCGAAACTGCGAACCCTCGCGAAAGTGGCAGGGACCCAGGGGTCATCGGCACAGATTGCCAGGGAGCTCGGCATGCAGCCCTGGCTGGTGGAGCAGGCACAGCGTGACGTCCGGCGGTGGACGCCTGAGGGCCTGGTCCGCTCCCTACAGGTGACTGCGGAGGCCGATGCACAGGTCAAAGGACTTTCCCGTGACCCTGTTTATGCAGTCGAGCATGCCGTCACGGTGATCGCCACGTCGGTTCGGCGCGGTTAACTGTACCTCAGGGCTTAAACGAGAACGCTCCTTAAACGACATATGGCCGGCACCTGGGGTGCCGGCCATAATCGTCAGTTCAGTTGAACTGGAAAACCTTAGAGCGCGTTGACCTTCTTGGAGATGGCCGACTTGCGGTTTGCAGCGTTGTTCTTGTGAAGAACGCCCTTGCTGACAGCCTTGTCCAGCTTGCGGCCGGCAGCAACCAGTGCAGCAGCAGCAGCTTCCTTGTCAGTGGACTCAACGGCGGTGTTGACGGCGCGGATGGCCGTCTTCAGCTCGGACTTGACTGCGTTGTTGCGCAGGCGAGCCTTTTCGTTGGTCAGGATGCGCTTCTTCTGGGACTTGATATTAGCCACGTGTGAACTCTCTTTTTAAAGCGGAAGATGGTCTAGAGGGCTTTCAGATTGGCCATTGACTGAGCGGCGTGGGGATACCTATGGCGGCCAACCATCAGTGGCCGTCGACCTGCACGGACACACAGCTATAAAGAATAGCAGATCTGACGGAAATGCAAGCAACCTACCGGTGGAGTGCGGCTAGGACCAGGCGTGTCGGCGGCGCAGACCGGCAGCAACCAGCTCAAAGCGGGAACAGTCCAGGACAGCCCCTTCGCGGCGGATATCCGCCGGGCAGATCTGCAGAATACGGTCGAGTTTCACCTCGCTGGGGCGCCCCAGCCGGTCCCAAGTGCCTGTCCCGACGTCCACATAGTCGTTGCCGCCACGGCGGTCCTGATCATGATCTTTGCTGGTCAGCATCAGCCCTAGCAGATAGCTTCCGTTGCCGCCGATCAGCAGTACCGGCCTGTCCTTGCCCCGGGTATGGTCCTCTTCAAACGGAACCCAGGTCCATACAACTTCACCTGGATCGGGGCTGCCATCAGGTGCCGGGGCGTACCGGACCGTGGAGACGCCCTGAAAGTCACCTGGGTAGGCGCTGGAAAGCTCTGCCGTTCCACCGCGGGCGTGCGGGCTGCCACCAGCCGGCCCGGGAGCCGCGCGCGCCACGGGCCGGTCAGAGTTGCCTGCCACGGCAGACCGCAGCTTTGTGACTATGCGGGCTGAGGTGCGGACAAAATTTCCGAGGGAGCGGAGGTTTATGGCCATGCGGACACCATACCGCCCATCCGATGCCGCCCCTGTGCGGAATGCTGTGTGAGGGGCGCGGACGTGGGAGACTGGAGGTTCAGATATGCGGCAGCCGTGCAGGGTGGGTTAACTACGTCCTGGCAGACGCCGCGCGAATGCCAACAGTAAGGACCCTGCGTGTCTCCCATGGCCCGCACCGCCCCGGTGCCCGCCGCGACAGATCCGGCCATCATTCGGAATTTCTGCATCATCGCGCACATCGACCACGGTAAATCCACGCTGGCCGACCGCATGCTGCAGTTCACCGGCGTCGTTCAGTCCCGCGACATGAAGGCGCAGTATCTGGACCGCATGGATATCGAGCGCGAGCGCGGCATCACCATCAAGTCCCAGGCGGTACGCATGCCCTGGGAATTGGACGGCGTCGGCTATGCATTGAATATGATCGACACCCCGGGTCACGTGGACTTCACCTATGAGGTTTCCCGCTCACTGGCCGCCTGTGAAGGCGCCGTGCTGCTGGTGGACGCCGCGCAGGGCATCGAGGCCCAGACGCTGGCTAACCTGTACCTGGCGATGGAAAACAACCTGACGATCATCCCGGTGCTGAACAAGATCGACCTTCCAGCCGCGCAGCCGGAGAAATATGCTGCGGAACTGGCAAGCCTCATCGGCGGCAACCCCGAAGACGTGCTCCGGGTTTCCGGCAAGACGGGCGCCGGAGTCGAGGCGCTGTTGGACAAGATTGTCAGGGACCTTCCAGCCCCGGTCGGGAACCCCGACGCCCCGGCACGCGCCATGATCTTCGATTCGGTCTACGACACCTACCGCGGCGTGGTCACCTACGTGCGTGTGGTGGATGGCATGCTGCATCCGCGGGAGCGGATCCAGATGATGTCCACCCGCGCCACCCACGAGCTCCTGGAAATCGGTGTCAGCTCCCCGGAGCCCACCCCCTCCAAGGGTCTGGGCGTCGGCGAGGTCGGCTACCTGATCACTGGTGTGAAGGACGTCCGACTGTCAAAGGTCGGCGACACCGTGACCAATCTGGCCAAGCCTGCCTCGGAGTCTCTGGGCGGCTATGCCGACGCCAAGCCCATGGTTTTCTCCGGTCTGTATCCGTTGGACGGCACAGACTATCCAGCGCTCCGCGATGCGTTGGAGAAGCTGATGCTCAACGATGCCGCGCTCGTCTACGAACCCGAGACGTCCGCTGCGCTGGGCTTCGGGTTCCGTGTGGGTTTCCTTGGCCTGCTTCATCTGGAAATCACCCGTGAGCGCCTCGAACGCGAGTACAACCTGGACCTGATCTCCACCGCTCCCAACGTGGAGTACGAGGTGACGCTGGAGGACAAGAAGGTCATCCACGTCACCAACCCCAGCGAGTACCCCACAGGTAAAATCGCCGAGGTCCGCGAGCCGATGGTTTCCGCCACGATCTTGGCGCCCAACGAGTTTGTCGGCGCCATCATGGAGCTGTGCCAGAGCCGCCGCGGCGTCATGGGCGGCATGGACTATCTCTCCGAAGACCGGGTGGAAATCCGGTACCGCCTGCCGCTGGCCGAAATCGTCTTCGACTTCTTCGATATCCTCAAGTCCAAGACCCGCGGCTATGGGTCGTTGGACTGGAAGGCCGACGGCGAGCAAGTGGCCGACCTCGTCAAGGTGGACATCATGCTCCAGGGTGAGCAGGTCGATGCCTTCTCCGCCATCACGCACCGTGACAAGGCCTACGCCTACGGTGTGATGATGACCGGAAAGCTGCGCGAGCTCATCCCGCGCCAGCAGTTCGAAGTACCCATCCAGGCCGCTATCGGTTCCCGCATCATCGCCCGGGAAAGCATCCGGGCCATCCGCAAGGACGTTCTGGCCAAATGCTACGGCGGTGACATCACGCGTAAACGCAAACTTCTGGAAAAGCAGAAGGAAGGCAAGAAGCGCATGAAGATGGTGGGCCGCGTGGAAGTACCGCAGGAAGCCTTCATCGCAGCGCTCACCACTGACGAATCCAAGGACAAGGCCAAAAAGTAGTGATGACCGTGGCCGGAAATACCGTAGGCCGCAGCAATGCCTAGCGTTCTTCCCCTGGGTGACCCCGCGCCGTCGGACGGCGTCTTGCCTGCGCAGGCGGCCGACGGCGCGGCGGACCGCAGCTTCGGCCTGTATGTCCACATCCCCTTCTGCGCCGTGCGTTGCGGCTATTGCGATTTCAACACCTACACGGCAACTGAACTCGGCGGTGGTGCATCACAGGATGCGTACGCTTCCACGGCCATCGCGGAAGTCGGGCTGGCGGCGCATGCCCTGAAAGGCTCCGGACTGCCGCTCCGCCCGCTCAGCACCGTTTTCTTTGGCGGCGGGACGCCCACTCTGCTGCCTGCCGGGGATCTTGCCCGGGTTCTCGAGGCGGCCATAGGGGAGTGGGGGATCGAGCCGGATGCCGAGGTGACCACTGAAGCCAATCCGGATTCGGTCTCTCCTGAATCATTGAGGATTCTCGCCGATGCAGGCTTCACCAGGGTGTCCTTCGGGATGCAGTCCGCTGTTCCGCACGTCCTTAAAGTGCTGGACCGCACGCATACCCCCAGCCGGGTGCCCCAAGCGGTGGAGTGGGCTCGGGAAGCGGGCCTCTCGGTCAGCCTCGACCTGATCTACGGGACGCCAGGGGAGTCGCTGGCCGACTGGCGCTACTCGCTCGAGACCGCACTGTCCTACGGCCCGGACCACATCAGCGCCTACGCGCTGATTGTCGAGGACGGCACCAAACTGGCCGCGCAGATCCGTCGTGGCGAGGTTCCGGGAATCGACGACGACGATCACGCCTTGAAGTACGAACTTGCCGACGAATTGATGACGCGGGCAGGCCTCGCCTGGTATGAGGTCAGCAACTGGTCCCGCACGCCCGATCAGGTGTGCCGGCACAACCTTGCCTACTGGCGCGGGGACGACTGGTGGGGGATCGGCCCTGGCGCACATTCTCATGTGGGTGGCGTCCGCTGGTGGAACGTGAAGCACCCCAGCGCCTACGCGGGACGGCTGGCCTCAGGGCTTTCGCCAGCAGCAGGCAGGGAGACTCTCGATGCCGCAACCAGGAACGTGGAACGGGTCATGCTCGAGGCCCGCCTGGCCTCAGGCCTGGCTATCAACGGGTTGGCGGAATCCGGCCGTTATGAGGTGGCGGGCCTGATTGCCGACGGTCTCGTGGATCCGGCAGCGGCATTCACAGGCCAGCTGGCGCTGACGCTCAAAGGCCGGCTGCTAGCGGACGCCGTGGTACGCCGGATCCTTCCGGACTGATGGGGCATCTTTCGTTCCGATTCCAGGCCTCTTCAGGCGCGGTGTTTCTTCAGGCGCAGCGGTTCGCGGCTACTTGATCCAGCGAAGGTTCAGGTCGTACCGGTGCGGCTGCCCCCGGTTGACCCGGATGCCGGCGGCCACCGAGAAGCACGTCAGCGCAATCCAGATCAGGGTCGCCAGGACTGCAAAAAGATTCCCGACCAGGGGAACCAGCACCAGAATGTTGGCGATGACCGCAGCGACGGTAGGCGGCAGCGTGAAGTTCAGCGCTTCCTTGGATTCCTGTGCGGTGAACGGTCCGCGGTCCTTGAAAATCAGGTAAATCAGCAGTGATGGGACACATCCGAGGATGCCACCGAAGTGTGCCAGGGTGGCCCATTGCCGGTCTTCGTTGGCCGTCAGCGGTAGCGCGTTTGCCGGAACGCCATGGTACTGGGGACGGCCCTCGCCGGACTGGTTGTCCCTGTGTTCACGTGCGTTTTCTGCCACGGTGTCTTCCTCCGGAATGCGTTGGTGCGTCGTCGTTGGGGGCTTGGTTGCCTGGCTGCAACCAAGAGCCTCAGCCGTAACCAGAATACTGGGTCGGCGGCGGAATGGCGGCGCCGCCGTGCACATCGCTGGTCAAACGGGTGGTGCCAGGCCGCTAGGGTTCGGTGAGGAAGTCGATGACCTCTTCCACCCGGCCCAGCAGCGAAGGCTCCAGATCCGCGTAGCTGCGGACTGCCCCCAGCAGTTTCTGCCAGCCCAGACCGAAGTCTTCCTTGCTCGAATGCGGCCAGCCAAACGCCGTCAGGATCCCGGTCTTCCAATCGAGCCCCCGGGGAACCACCGGCCATTTTTCGATTCCCAGCACTCCCGGACGAATCGCTTGCCACACATCCACATAAGGGTGGCCGACAATGAGGACATTGCCGGCCGCGCCGGGAGAGGACATCACGGCCTCGGCGATCCTTGATTCTTTTGAATCGGGGACCAGATGGTCAACCAGCACACCCAGCCTGCGGCCTGGCCCCGGACTGAAGGCAGTCACCGCTGCAGTCAGATCGTCGATGCCATGCAAAGGCTCGACCACGATCCCCTCCACCCGGAGGTCGTCTCCCCATACTTTCTCCACGAGTTCGGCGTCGTGCTTGCCTTCCACCCAAATACGGCTGGCTTTGGCCACCTGCGCGCGCTGTCCCGCTACCCGGACCGACCCGGATGCAGTTCGTTGGGTTGCGGCCGTTCCGGCTGCGGGGCGCGGCGCCGGCGGCATGAGCCGGATGGGCCGGCCTTCGAGCAGGAAACCGAAACCCAGCCTGAAGGAGCGTGACTTGCCCCGACGGTCCTCAAGAGCCACCACATGCATTCCGCCGGACTTCTCCACCCGCGTCACAGCCCCCACCCAGCCGGACTGGACATCCTCCAGGACCATGCCACGCTCAACGGCCACCTCAGGCAGGTTTTTCCTTCCGGGGGCTGCGAGTTCCTGCGGACCCCAATTCTGGTACTGCATGCTTTTACACTGCCTCGCACTCGGTGAACGCCGGGAATTCGCCCGGAGCGGTACCAATGCTAACAACAGGGCGACTCATATTAGACTGGTTAGCACTGAGGCATGTCGAGTGCTAATGATCGGTTGGCGAGGCCGCAGGAGCCCCCAGCCCCGTGACGGTTGATGGGAGGTGGATAAATGAGCGAACCACGCAAGCTCGAAGTGTTGCGCGCCATTGTTGAGGACTACGTCCATTCCCGCGAACCCGTCGGCTCGAAGGCGCTGGTGGAGCGCCATCATCTGGGCGTCTCCAGTGCCACTATCCGCAACGACATGGCAGCCCTTGAAGACGAAGGTCTCATCACGGCGCCGCACACCAGCGCCGGGCGGATTCCCACGGACAAGGGGTATCGCCTCTTTGTGGACCAGATCTCGGCTGTCAAGCCGCTGTCGCAGGCAGAACGCCGTGCCATTCAGTCTCTCCTTGAGGGTTCGGATGACCTCGACGACGTCTTGGACCGGACTGTAAGAATCCTCTCGCAACTGACCAGCCAGGTCGCCGTCGTGCAGTATCCGCATTTGAGCCGGGCAACTGTGCGGCACATCGAATTTGTCCTGCTTGCACCCCGCCAGATCCTCTTGGTGCTGATCGCTGATACCGGAAAAGTTGAGCAACGGGTCATCGATGCCGGCCAGGAAATCGGCGACGACGCCCTTGCTGCACTGCGGTCAAGGTTTCTGGGCAGCCTTTCTGGTACGCCGCTGAATCTTCTGCCGCAGACACTTCCGGCCGTGGTCGCAGCGTGCAGCCCCTCTCAGCGCGATGCCGCACAGGCACTCTGCAGGGGCCTTGAAGCGCTGGCACTGAGCAGCAGGGAAGAGCGGATGGTTATGGCTGGCACCGCCAATCTGGCCAGGTCCACTGTGGATTTTCCGCTGAGTATCGGCCCCGTCCTGGAAGCCCTCGAGGAGCAAGTGGTGATGTTGCGCCTGCTCAGCGACATGGCACAGGACCCGCGGGGCGTCACCGTGAGCATCGGCCGCGAAAACCCCTATGTCGGGCTGGCCGAGGCCTCCGTGGTGGCCACAGGCTACGGCCCGGACAGCACCGCCAAGATCGGTGTCCTTGGACCCACCCGGATGGATTACCCCACCACCATGGCCGCCGTACGCGCGGTGGCCCGCTATCTATCGAGGATTCTGGGCCCGTGATGGCACGGACCCAGGCTCACTGCACCACAGGAAGTACAACAGGGAAGAGATACGAACTTTGAGCAGCCACTATGACGTTCTTGGAGTCTCACCGGAAGCCACCGGAGAAGAGATCAAGAAGGCCTACCGCAAGTTGGCCCGCACGCTGCACCCGGACGTAAATCCCGGTGACGATGCATCGGACCGTTTCAAGGCGGTCACGCATGCCTACGAGGTCCTGTCAGATGCCCAAAAGCGGCGCGTCTATGATACCACGGGCAACGAAAACGGGACGGATAATGGCTACGGCGGAGGTTATTCCGGACAGGGATTCGCCTTCCAGGACATCTTCGACACCTTCTTCGGGGCCGGCGGCTCTTCCGGCCCGGCCTCGCGGATCCGCCGTGGTCAGGATGCCCTCATCAGCGTCCGGATTGAATTGCGCGATGCCGTATTCGGGGTCAACAGGAAACTGGAAGTTGACACGGCCGTCACCTGCCCCACGTGTGAGGGCTCGTGCTGCCAGCCTGGCAGCCACCCCGAGCGCTGCGACATCTGCGGTGGCAGCGGTCAGATCCAGCGTGCCGTCCGCTCCATCCTCGGCCAGGTCATGACGGCCGCGCCCTGCGGCAGCTGCGAAGGTTTTGGAACCGTCATCAAGGATCCCTGCAACGAATGCAGCGGCCAGGGCAGAATCCGCAGCCGCCGTTCATTGACCATCAAGGTACCCGCCGGGGTGGCCACCGGCACCCGCATCCAGCTTTCGGGCCAAGGCGAGGCCGGGCCCGCCGGAGGACCCGCGGGAGACCTTTATGTGGAGATCCGCGTCAACAATGACGCCACCTACGTCCGCGACGGCGACGATCTCCACGCCACGCTCAACATCCCCATGACCGCGGCGTCCCTCGGCACGGAACTGAGCCTGGATACCTTCGACGGCCTGCAGGAGATCGATGTCAAGTCTGGAACGCAGTCGGGCGAGATCGTCACGCTTCGTGGCCTGGGAGTGACCCATCTGCGCGGTTACGGTCGAGGAGACCTCAAAGTGCACCTCCAGGTGGATACGCCGTCCAGGCTTGATCCCGCCCAGGAGGATCTCCTGCGGCAACTGGCCAAGCTCCGTGGAGAGCAGTTCACCGAAGGGAAACTCGCGGCCAGCGGCGGAGTCTTTGCCAAGCTCCGGGACCGGTTCGGTAACCTGTAGCGGTGAGCAATCCGGTCTTCTTCAGTCCCGCGGGCACGCTGGACCAGGTGCGCCCCGGCGGGCAGTTCGTGCTGCGGGGCCCGGAAGCCCGTCACGCCGTCACCGTTAAGAGATTGGCTCCCGGCGAACCGGTCGATATTACGGACGGAGCCGGGAAGCGGGTCACCGGAACCGTAGCTGCGGCGTCGCCGGCAGAACTGACGGTGGATTGCTCTGCCGTGTCGGTCGAGGACCGGCCGGACATCCGGCTGGTCCTGGTGCAGGCGCTGGCCAAGGGGGACCGCGACGAGCTGGCAGCTGAGACAGCCACAGAACTGGGCATCGACGCCATTATCCCGTGGCAATCCGAGCGTTCCATTGTTCGGTGGAAAGGCGAACGCGCCGCGAAGGCCCATGCGAAATGGACATCAGTCGTTACGGCCGCTGCCAAACAGGCGCGGCGGGCGTGGATCCCGCCGGTGCGCGCCGCCGTCGACACCGAGGGCCTTACGGCTGCAGTAGCGGCAGCCGACCTTGCGGTCATTCTGCACGAGGATGCCGTCCAGCCATTGCGGCAGGTGCTGGAGGCATGGCAGATGACGGCAGGCAGCGGGGGAACGCGCGAAATCCTGCTGATCGTTGGGCCGGAAGGCGGTATCAGCCAGCGCGAAGTGACCAGGATGCGCGGTGCAGGTGCCGTGACAGCACTACTCGGTGATCATGTCCTGCGCTCGTCCACCGCCGGGCCCGCTGCAGTTGTGCTGGCCAGCGACGTACTGGGACGCTGGTAGAGCTACCGGACGGTGAATCCCCTCGTGTCGACGTTCAACTCTTGATCGCTTTGGCCAAGGTCCACCTGCGAAACCCGCAGTTCATACTTCCCGGCCCCCAGGCTCAGCACCAGGTTGAACACGCCGGACTCCGCGGGATTGGCCGCGGCGGTGGTCTCACCACTGAGGTACGAGTTTTTCTCGCCGTTGCCGTGGACACGAAGGATCTGCCAGCGCAGCTTCCCGGCGGGAACGGTACTGCGGCCGGTGATCTTCAGGCTGCCGTCCGGCACTTCAGTACCTTCCTGCGGATCGATGATCCACACAGGGGCCACCATCCCGGTACTCCGCGACATCGGGGCACCCAGCTTGACATGCTTGAAGGCGAGATAGTCGGTATGGCCTTCCACCAGCACCACCACCTGGATCTGCTGGCCCGAGTCGATCAGTCCTGAGCTGGCTCCCGCCGCGGTTGCCGTGTATACCAGCTGCTGGATGGCCCGCTCGGCCATGTCCGGGTCAAGGTTGCTGTTGAAGGCGTCAGCGGAGACGTCCACGGTGATGATGTTCTTGCCCGAGACCGAGGTGGCGAGCTTGTTTGGGTTCTGCCACGGCGTAAAGAAGTCCGGGTCCAGCGGCTTGTCCGACATCATGGCGCGAAGCGCGCGGGTAATGGGATTCTCCTGATCCGGCACTTCCCGGAATTCCCTGTACAGGAACGAGTTGTTGTTGCTGCGGCCGATCCAATAGACAGGCGCCTTGTTTGAGGACTGGGTAGTCTCCAGCGGAGCACTGGTGGTAGGAACTCCGGGGGAAGCAGTGGCAGCCTGCTGAGAAAGCGTCCCTCCGGTGGTGCTGGGCGGTTCCGGAGCTGCAATGCAGCTGGAGAGCATCAGGGCCGCAGGAAGCAGCCCCAGCAGCACGGCGGAACGAATCCGCCTGGCTGTTGCCGGCCGCATATTTCCAGGCTCTCTGATGTCGTTGTCCCTTCACGCTGGTGGGTGTTCGGTGCGCGGCGGCCCGGGCTAGGATCCGGTGCGGGTCCGTGCCCCCGGACCTGGCTGGCGTGCCCTGGCCGCTCTCAATTCCAGCATTGCATAACGTCGACGGCCGAGGTGTTGCATTTCCGGGCGGCCGGTGAACTGCAACGGGAACGATATGAGGCCGAGACAAAGCTGATACCTAATGACGGTGATTCGTCCCTGCTGCGGGCCGTCCGCTCCGCGGCAGATGCACCCGCCGGGGAGGGCTGGCGTAAGATAGGAGGACTCTGATGGGTGAAGGCGAGGCCTGCACCTCACCTGATCAGCTCTACACTCTTATTCCGAACTGGAGGGGACCAGAGGCCCGCGGGCCGAGACCATGACTGAGTCAGCAAACGGAAAGCGCCGGTTTAACACCGGAGAGCGCACCGCAGGTGAATTCCCCCACACGCTCCCCGGAATCCGGACTGAGGTGGTCCTGTTCGAGAACTCTGATCAGATGGTCCAGTCGCTGGGCAGCCACGACGAAGCGCTGCGCTTTATCGAGGAGCAGTTCCCTTCCGTGAACTTCCACGTTCGTGGCAACGAGCTGACCATCAGCGGTCCGGCGGCCGACGTCCCGCGGATAATGCGTCTGTTCCACGAAGTGAGTGGCCTCGTCGCAAGGGGAACCGTCATCAGCCCGGCGGTGCTCCAGCAGCTGGTTGCACTCCTTCGGAGCCAATCATTGCAGAATCCTGTGGATGTCCTGACCCATGACATCCTTTCCAGCCGGGGTAAGACCATACGGCCCAAGACACTGAATCAGAAGAACTACGTGGACGCCATTGACGCCAACACAGTGATTTTTGGCATCGGACCGGCGGGCACCGGGAAGACCTACCTGGCCATGGCCAAGGCAGTCCAGGCACTTCAGCAGAAAGAAGTCAGCCGGATCATCCTGACCCGGCCCGCCGTCGAAGCAGGGGAGCGGCTCGGTTTCTTGCCCGGAACGCTGAGCGACAAGATCGATCCCTATCTGCGCCCTCTCTATGACGCGCTTCACGACATGATGGATCCCGAATCCATCCCAAGGCTCATGGCGGCGGGGGCCATCGAGGTGGCTCCGCTGGCCTATATGCGCGGCCGGACCCTCAACGACGCCTTTATTATTCTGGACGAAGCACAAAACACCACACCGGAGCAGATGAAGATGTTCCTGACCCGACTGGGCTTCGGCTCCAAGATGGTGGTGACCGGTGACGTAACGCAGGTGGATCTGCCGTTCGGGACGAGGTCCGGGCTGCGCATCGTCGAGGAGATCCTACAGGGAATCGAGGACGTCAACTTCTCGGTACTCGACGCCACGGACGTCGTCCGCCACCGCCTGGTGGGGGATATCGTGAGGGCTTACAGCGTGTGGGATGACATACAGAGAAACCGCGTCCAGCACTCCGCGCCGCGGGCCAAGCAGGGGGAACGCCCATGAGCATTGAAGTGAACAACGAGTCCGGGATCCAGGTGGACGAAACGGAACTCGTTGCGCTGTCTCGGTTCATTCTTGAACAGCTCTATATCCACCCGCAGGCGGAACTTTCAATTCTGCTCGTCGACGAACCGGCCATGGAGAAGCTCCACATCGAACTGATGGACGAGCCCGGATCAACCGATGTGCTCTCTGTCCCGATGGACGAACTCACGCCGGGAACACCGGACAAGCCCACGCCCCAGGGAATGCTGGGTGACATCGCCGTCTGCCCGCAGGTGGCCGAAGTCCAGGCTAGGAGTGCAGGTCATTCCACGCAGGACGAAATGCTGCTGCTGACCACTCATGGAATCCTCCACCTGCTGGGCTACGACCATGCCGAGCCCGAGGACAAGGCAGAAATGTTCGGCCTTCAACGTGAGCTGCTGGCCGGCTTTACCGGCAAAGAAGCGCCTGCTGAGACGACGCAGTGACGTCACTGATCCTTGTCTGCATGGCGTTGCTTTTCCTTAGCTTCGCGGCTCTCCTGACAGCGGCTGAGGCTGCCTTCAATTTCCTTCCGCGTCATGACGCCGAAGAGGCACTCCAGAAGAGCCGAGGAAACGCGCTCGAGCGTATTCTGGCGCAGCCCGTGGCGCACACCCGTGCCCTGCGGTTCTGGCGGATCTGGTTCGAAATGGCATCGGCGGTGGCCGTCGCGGTGCTGTTCCATAGCCTTCTGGACAATGTCTGGCTGGCCGGTCTTGCCGCAACCGGGATCATGGCGGTAGTCGGATTCGTGATCGTGGGAGTTTCTCCGCGGCAACTGGGGAGGCTGCACTCTGCCGCCGTCGTGCATTTTACGGCGCCCCTGGTGCGGTCACTCAAATGGGTACTCGGTCCGATTCCCGGTTGGCTGGTGGCCCTCGGCAGCGCGGCAGCCCCCGGCGCACCCGGCGGGGACGAAGCGTTTTTCAGTGAAGAGGAGTTCCGCGAACTTGTGGAACGTGCTTCCGAATCAGACATGATCGAGGACAACGAAGCCGAGATGATCCAGTCCGTTTTCGACTTCGGCGACACACTGGTCCGTGCTGTTATGGTGCCGCGCACCGACATCCTGAGCATAGACGCCGGGTCCACCCTCAGGCGTGCAATGTCCCTCTTCCTGCGGTCCGGATACTCCCGGATCCCGGT
Organism: Pseudarthrobacter sp. N5; assembly: GCF_050157035.1. Lineage (GTDB taxonomy): Bacteria > Actinomycetota > Actinomycetes > Actinomycetales > Micrococcaceae > Arthrobacter. Next base: position 2,318,625 of record NZ_CP189593.1, on the reverse strand, counting down.
TATCGGCGACAACACGGACCAGATTCTGGGAATCGTGTATTTGAAGGATGTCGCGGCCACATTGCACAGGCTCGGCCCGGATGAGGAACCTCCCAGGGTTGAGGCGCTTGCCCGCGAGGTGCGCTATGTCCCGGAATCCAAGCCGGTCAGCGATCTCCTCCGGGAACTGCAGAAGGAATCGACACACGTTGCCATCGTCATCGATGAATACGGCGGAACGGCCGGGCTGGTAACCCTTGAGGATCTCATTGAAGAGATCGTCGGTGAAATCGTGGATGAATACGACACGGAAAGTGCTGAAGCAGTGGAACTCGGTGACGGCACGTACCGGGTCAGTGCACGCATGAGCATTGATGATCTGGGTGAGTTGTTCGATATTGAGCTCGACGACGACGAAGTTGACACTGTGGGCGGCCTGCTCGCCAAGGCTCTCGGCCGGGTGCCCATCGTAGGCAGCACGGTGAAAGTGGGCGGCGTGGCGCTGAGGGCCGAACGGCTCGAGGGCCGCAGGAACCGCGTCAGCCACATCATTGCGGCAGCCGTGCCAAAGGAAGACACTGACATTGACGGCCTTCTCGACGAGGCCGCACCAACGCAACAGGGAGTTCCACGTGAGCAAGAAAAATAAAGACCAAAGCAGCGAGGAATTCGGCGGCTACCATGCGGGATTTTCCGTCCTCGTTGGCCGCCCCAACGCCGGCAAGTCAACACTGACAAACGCCTTGGTCGGCAAGAAGGTGGCCATCACGTCAGCCAAGCCTCAGACCACTCGCCACACGATCAGGGGAATCGTCCACCGCGATGACGCGCAGCTGATACTTGTGGATACGCCGGGGCTGCACCGGCCGCGGACGCTGCTGGGAAAACGACTCAACGACCTCGTCGCGGATACGTTGTCCGAGGTCGACGCCATCGGCTTCTGCCTGCCAGCCAACGAGAAGATCGGCCCGGGCGATAAATACATCGCGGCCCAGCTCGCTGCTGTGGGGGGAAAACCCATCATCGCCATTGTGACCAAGGCGGACCTTGTGGACCGCCAGGCGCTTACCGAGCAGCTCCTGGCAGTCGCCGCCCTGGGGCGGGCTGTGCTGGGGGAGGACGGCTGGAAGGACATCGTCCCGGTATCCGCCACCGATGGCTTCCAGGTCAGCACCGTGGCGGATGTCTTGATCAGCCACATGCCGCCGTCACCGCCGCTCTACCCCGATGGTGAGCTCACGGACGAGCCAGAGGCCATCATGGTGGCTGAGCTGATCCGCGAGGCCGCGCTTGAAGGAGTCCGGGATGAACTTCCCCACTCCCTGGCCGTGGTGGTGGATGAGATCATCCCCAGGGAGGGCCGGCCGGAAGACAGCCCGTTCCTGGATGTGAGGGTGAATCTTTACGTTGAAAGATCGTCGCAGAAGGCCATCATTATCGGCAAAGGCGGGGCCAGACTGCGCGAAGTGGGCACCAACGCCCGTAAAGGCATCGAGGCCCTCCTTGGCACACGGATCTACCTCGACCTGCACGTCAAGGTAGCCAAAGACTGGCAGCGCGATCCCAAGCAGCTCGTTAAGCTCGGTTTCTAGACCGAACCGGCGGGCAGCACCATTCGGCACGTGCGTCGGGCAATTTCCCAGCCTTGGCTACTAAAGTAGGCCGGATCCAGTTTTTTTAGAGGAAGGTACTGCACGTGGTGCGACGCCGCGATAACCGCGAGGAAGTGGCCGGAGAGTCAGCCCGGACACCGGCCGCCGCCCGGCATGGAGAAGACCCGGCGGTCGGCCCGGCGCGGCACTTGGGTTCGGAGCGCGGCATGCCGTTCTGGCTCAAGGCGACAACAGCTGTTGTGTCCGTCATCCTGCTGGGTGGCCTCGCCTTCGCCGGGTACTGGTACTTCCGCCTGCAGTCGAATATCTCCACGGCCCCGCTGGGTGCCGGCAACAGCAAGACAGAAAATCCCGTTAATGACTCCAACGACAGGATGCAGATCCTGATTCTCGGTTCGGATACCCGTGACGGGAAGAATTCCGAGTATGGCACTACTGAAGACTCCACAGGATACGGGCATTCCGACGTCATGATGCTGATGGATATTTCGGCGGACAACAAGCGCGTGAATGTCATCAGCTTCCCCCGTGATCTGCTGGTCGACATCCCGAAGTGCAAAGACCCGAAGACGAAGAACGAGTTTCCTGCCAAGAGCGACGTCATGATCAACGCGGCCATGTCCGACGCGGGCATCGGCTGCGCAGTCGACACCATCAACAAGCTTACGGGTCTGGAAATCGACCACTTTATGATGGCTGATTTCAATGCCGTCAAGGAGCTTTCCAATGCAGTGGGCGGAGTGCAGGTCTGCATCAGCGACGCCGTCTACGATCCTGACTCCAAACTGCATCTCCCCAAGGGCACTTCACAGGTCCAGGGTGAACAGGCGCTTGCCTTCCTCCGGACGCGGCATGCGTTTGCAGACGGCGGCGACCTTGGCCGCATCAAGGGCCAGCAGAGCTTCCTGTCGTCCCTGACCCGGAAAATGAAAGACGACGGAACGTTGACTGATCCCCGGAAGATGCTGCGGATAGCCGATGTGGTGACACAAAACCTCACCGTGGACGACGGACTGGCCTCTGTTCCGTCGCTCTTGACCATCGGTAACCGGCTTAAGAACATCGACGTCAGCAAGGTTGCGTTCGTTGCTGTTCCCACCACCCAGGCCCGCAGCGACCCCAACCGGCTCGAAGTCGCCGAACCTGCTGCTTCCCAGCTGTTTGCAGCATTGCGTAAGGACCTTGACCTTACTGATCCCGGCGCGGCGGCCAGCCCGTCCGCTTCGCCGTCGGCCCCTTCGCCCGCACCTTCAGCACCGGTTGAGACCCGGGTTCCATACAACAAAGCCCTGCAGCCAGTAAGTGTGGCCAATGGAACCGGTGTGCCCGCCCGGTCTCAGGAAATAGTCCAGGCCATTGTGGCTGGCGGCTTCAGCCACGTGACTCAGCTGACGGCAGGGCCTGTTGCCCAATCGATGGTCTACTACGGCGCGGAATTCGCTGACGTGGCTGCTGACGTGGCGGCGGTGCTTGGCATCCCGGCCGCCCAGCTTGCCCCTTCCGCAGATGTGGCAGGCGTCCAGGTCTACCTTGGTTCGGACTTCACGACAGGCACCAAATACGGGTCCGTGGCACTTCCGCCTGACATCGTGAATCAGACTGCCGGTGACACCGTATGCCAGCAGGCAAACCCGGACCTGATCGTCAAGCAGTAGCCCGAGGTCCGACCGCCCCTGTCAAGGCTGCGCCCGTTAGGACAGCAGCAGGGCCAGCCGTTCACGGCTGGCCCTGCTGTCCTCGCACGGAGTCACCAGATACTGACCCGCTCCTCCGGCGGCATCCACATGCCGTCGGCATCGGTGACGCCGAACGCCTCGTGGAAAGGATCCAGATTCTTCGCGATGGTGTTGGTCCGGAACTCGTTGGGGGAGTGGGGATCAGTGGCCAGCCGACGGATCGCCTCTTCGCTGCGGATCACCTGGCGCCAGCCGGCAGCCCAGGATGCGAAAAACCGCTGTTGACCCGTCAGCCCGTCCAATACTTCTGGTTCGGCACCGTCCAGGCTGAGCAGGTACGCCTTGTACGCAATGGTCAACCCGCCGAGGTCGCCGATATTCTCGCCAAGCGTGAGTTTGCCGTTCACAGTATGGCCGGGTGCGGCGTCGGGAGAGAGCACATCGTACTGGGCCACGAGCCTTGCAGCCAGGGATTCGAACGCCTCCCGATCGGACTCGCTCCACCAATTGCGCAGAGCCCCGGTCCCGTCAAACTGGGATCCCTGATCGTCAAAGCCGTGTCCGATCTCGTGGCCGATCACGGCCCCGATGCCTCCGTAGTTCACAGCGTCATCGGCATCCGCCGTAAAAAACGGCGGTTGCAGGATGGCGGCCGGGAAAACGATTTCGTTGAGCATCGGATGATAGTACGCATTCACCGTCTGTGGCGTCATCAGCCACTTGTTCAGGTCGACGGGTTTGCCTACCTCCTCAAGGTGGCGGTCGACGTCGGCGTTGTGGGCGCGCTCCACGTTCCCCAGCAGATCAGCAGGATCGATCTCCACGGCGGAGTAGTCAATCCATTCATCCGGGTACCCGATCTTTGCCCGGAAGGCGCCCAGCTTCCGCAGTGCCTCTTCTTTGGTGGCCTCACCCATCCAGCCGAGCGCGGTGATGCTTTGCCGGTATGCCTCTGTGAGGTTGGAAACCAGAATCTGCATGCGGGCCTTGTGGGACTCGGGGAAGTGACGGGCAACGTAGATCTGGCCCACGGCTTCGCCGAGTGATGCTTCAACAACGCCCACACCACGCTTCCAGCGGTCCTTGTTCCGGGGAGTGCCGCTGATGGTGGTGCCGTAGAAGTCAAAGTTGGCTTCCACGAACTCTGAAGACAGATAGGGGGCGGCGGAATTCATCACGCGCAGAGCCAGCCACTCCTGCCAGACTGCCAGCGGTTCCGACTCCATCAATGCGGCCGCTCCGGCGAAGAAATCCGGTGTACTGACAACAATTTCCTGCCGCTTTTCCGGGACGATGCCCGCAGCGTCGAACCAGGTTCCCAGCAGCGGAAACAACCCGTTGGCCTCCTCAGCGGACTTGAGGTTGTACGTCTTCTGAGGATCGCGCAGGGTGACATTGTCCCAGTGATGAGAGGCCAGAGCAGTCTCAAGATCCACCACCCTGCCAGCGGCCCCGTCAGCGTCCGGCAGCCCCGCCAATGCAAACATCGTGCGGACATGAGCACGGTATGAGCCGATGATCGGGGCGAATTTCTCGTCCCTGTAGTAGGACTCGTCCGGCAGCCCCAGGCCGCCCTGGCCGGTATAGAGCAGGATCCTGTCAGGATTGCCTGCATCCGGTGCCGGGTAGATGTAGAAGAGTCCGGATACATCCGCACGGAAGAGCCGCCCCGCCAACGCCACGAGCTGCGCCGCCGAACCCGTGGCGAAAACGTCGGCCAGCCGCTTCCTGATCGGCTCGATACCCCGGGCATTAACCGCGGTCTCGTCCATAAAGCTGTTGTAGAGATCCCCGACCTTGCGCTCAATTCCGCTGGCCACCGCGCCTTTGCCGGCAGCGTCCTCGATGATGGCCTTGACCGCCAGCTCGGCATCATCGCGGAGGGCGGTGAAGGTGCCTTCCAAGGGACGGTCATCAGGGATCTCGGTGGACTTCAGCCACGCCCCGTTGATGTGATGGTAGAGGTCGTCCTGCGGCCGGACGCTTTGGTCAATGTTGGACAGGACGATCCCTGAGTTAGGCACAGAAGCTCCTTGATGAAACGGGCTGCTGCCGGCGAGGGCACCGGTACAGCGTCTGCATGATGGACGTTGCGGGAGGTGTTGCTCCTTCATCTTACGCACCCGTGTTACTGTGAAATGGTGCGCGCAGAACTGCTTCTTCTTAGCTGCCGCGGCGAGGCCTCAGACGCGATCTAGCTCAAGGCCCACCCTCGCTGCGGAGTTTGTGTTGCCCGGCCACCCTTTCACATAAGAACCACAGAAAAGGCCCCGATTGTAATGCGAAACGCACAGAAGCCCTCAGGAATGCCGGTCCACCGCTACCAGCCGTTCCAGGACCAGATCACCGTTGAATTGCCGGACCGCACCTGGCCGGACAAGCTCATCACCAAAGCGCCGCGCTGGTGCGCCGTGGATCTGCGCGACGGCAACCAGGCACTGATCGATCCAATGAGCCCGGCACGCAAGATGAAGATGTTTGATCTGCTGGTCCGGATGGGCTACAAGGAGATCGAAGTCGGTTTTCCGTCGGCGTCCCAGACTGACTTCGACTTTGTGCGGCAGCTGATTGAAGGCAACCACATTCCGGATGACGTCACCATCCAGGTGCTGACCCAGGCCCGCGAGCACCTGATCGAGCGGACATATGAGTCGCTCGTCGGGGCCAGGCAGGCCATCGTCCATCTCTACAACTCGACCTCCGTCCTCCAGCGCCGCGTGGTATTCAACCAGGACGAAGACGGAATCCTGGACATCGCGCTGCAGGGCGCGCGCTTGTGCAAAAAGTACGAGGAAACTCTGGCTGACACGCACATCACCTATGAATACTCGCCTGAATCCTTTACCGGCACCGAGCTGGAGTACGCGCTCCGCGTATGCAACGCCGTCGCAGATATCTTCGAGGCCTCCGCGGACAGCCAGGTCATCATCAACCTGCCGGCAACGGTTGAAATGGCCACACCGAATGTCTACGCCGATTCCATTGAGTGGATGAGCCGCAACCTGCATCCCCGCGAAGGCATCATTCTTTCCCTGCACCCGCACAACGACCGTGGAACCGGTGTGGCCGCGGCTGAGCTGGGGTATCTGGCCGGTGCTGACAGGATCGAGGGTTGCCTCTTCGGCAACGGTGAGCGCACCGGAAACGTGGATCTGGTGACCCTGGGCCTGAACATGTTTGTCCAGGGCATCGATCCCATGATCGATTTCTCCGACATTGATGATGTCCGGCGCACGGTGGAGTATTGCAACCAGCTGACCGTGGCAGAGCGGTCACCTTACGGCGGCGACCTCGTGTTTACCGCATTTTCGGGCTCGCACCAGGATGCCATCAAGAAGGGCTTCGAGGCGCTGGAACGGGATGCGGCAGCAGCCGGCAAGGATATCGGCGATGTCACGTGGCAGGTCCCGTACCTGCCGGTGGATCCGAAGGACCTCGGCCGAAGCTACGAAGCAGTCATCCGCGTCAACTCTCAGTCAGGTAAGGGCGGCGTGGCGTACTTGCTCAAGAATGAGCACAGCCTGGATCTGCCCCGGCGGGCGCAGATTGAATTCTCCGGCGTAATCCAGAAGCGCACGGACACCATTGGCGGCGAAGTCAGCGGTGCCCAGCTGTGGCAGGCCTTCCAGGACGAATACCTGCCGTCCGGGCAGCCTGACGGCCAGTGGGGACGGTACGCACTGGGATCGGTCAACACCGAAACCGACGAAGACGGCGCCATGACGTTGCATGCCACGTTGATGGTGGATGGCGCGCAGGTTCGCCGCACCGGCTCCGGCAACGGCCCCATCGCTGCGCTGTTGAGCATTCTGGGCCAGGACGGCGTTGACGTCCGGGTTCTCGATTACAGCGAGCACGCCCTGTCCGAGGGCGGCAACGCCCGTGCCGCAGCGTATGTCGAATGCGCTGTAGGGGAGCGGGTGCTGTGGGGCGTGGGCATTGATTCGAATACCAGCATGTCCTCGCTCAAGGCCGTCATCTCCGCTGTGAACCGTGCCATCAGGGACGCCCAGGCCTGAATGCGTCGGGCGGTGCCGCCGGAAATTCCGGCGGCACCGCTGGGTCAAGTCCGCTTTCCCGAAAGACAGTGCGAAGATTAACCGTGGTCCAACAATCATTTGCTGCTCGCGCCTACCGCGATGACGCCGTGGTGCTGCGCACGCATAAACTTGGGGAAGCGGACCGCATTATCACGCTTCTGACCAAGCATCACGGGCAAGTCCGTGCTGTGGCCAAGGGTGTGCGCCGCACGAGCAGCCGCTTCGGCGCCCGTCTGGAGCCATTTATGGTCGCTGACCTGCAACTTATTTCCGGCCGGACGCTGGACATCGTCACGCAGGCTGTGGCGAAAGGCGCGTACGGCGGTAACATCGCTGCCGACTACGGCCGTTATACCGTGGCGGCAGCCATGACGGAGACCGCCGAAAAGCTTACGGATGTCGACGGTGAAGCCGGAACCGCACAGTACAACCTGCTGGTGGGCGCGCTTGCATCCTTGAGCCGCGGTGATCACAGTTCTGAGCTGATCCTTGATTCGTATCTCCTGAGGGCGCTTGCCACTGGCGGCTGGGCGCCGAGTTTCACAGACTGCGCCAGGTGCGGAGCCGCCGGGCCGCACACCGCTTTCTCCGCCCCTCTCGGCGGTATGGTCTGTTCTGATTGCCGCCCGCCCGGGTCGCCCGCGCCGGCAGCTGAAACAGTTCTCCTGCTTGGCGCGCTTTTGACCGGGGACTGGACGACGGCCGATTCCTCACTTCCGGCCCACCGCAGGGAGGCCGCCGGCCTGGTGGCCGTCTACCTGCAATGGCATCTTGAACGTGTCCTGAAATCCCTTAAACATGTGGAGCGTACCTGACTGTGGCCTTGGGAAAAAAGAACCCTCCATCACGGCAGCGAACTGCGCCTGTCACAGCGCCGTACCCCCATCCTTCGGGCGCCGTAGCACCGGTGATTCCTGCCGAGTTTGTTCCCAGGCACGTGGCGATCGTGATGGACGGCAACGGGCGCTGGGCCAATCAGCGTGGCCTGCCCCGGATCGAGGGCCACAAAGCAGGCGAACCGGCACTGCTGGACGTGGTGGCCGGTGCCATCGAGCTGGGCATCAAATACGTCAGTGTGTACGCGTTCTCCACCGAAAACTGGCGGCGCTCACCCGAAGAGGTGCGCTTTCTGATGGGTTTTAACAAGGATGTGCTGCGTCGCCAGAGAAACCAGCTGGACGAGTGGGGTGTGCGCGTGCGGTGGTCCGGACGCCGTCCCAGGCTGTGGGGTTCCGTGATCCGGGAGCTCGAAGAGGCAGAGGAATACACGGCAGGCAACAGCACCTGCACGTTGACCATGTGTGTTAATTACGGCGGCAGGGCAGAGATCGCAGATGCTGTGTCCGCAATCGCGGTGGAGGTCGCCGCCGGCCGTCTCAAGCCCGGGGCCATCACAGAGAAGACCATCCAGAAGTATCTGGACGAACCGGATCTTCCGGACGTGGACCTCTTCCTGCGGAGCTCCGGAGAGCAGCGGCTATCCAACTTTATGCTGTGGCAGTCCGCCTATGCAGAGTTCGTGTTTATGGATACGCTGTGGCCCGACGTCGATCGCCGGACGCTGTGGGATGCAGTGGAAGTCTATGCCCAGCGGGATCGGCGTTATGGCGGTGCAGTGGACGCAGCGCCTGCCGGCCCGGCGATTATCCAGGGGAGTCCGGGCAGTCAGCCCGGGTAGGACCGCAGCCAGATGGTGAGATCCCGGTAGGCCTCGTGGCGGATTCTACTGCGTGAAAGAAAGACGTCGTGGATGGCACCGGGATAGCGGAATACGGCCGTCCGGCGTCCCAGCCGCAGCGCGCGGCGCGCGGTCTCCTCGACGTCAATAACGGCGTCAACGTGCATCAGCTCGGCGGACCACTCACTTTGGATCCGTGTCCGGCCTGACAACATCACCAATACCGGTGCATCGATTGACAGACGGCGTTCCACCGCCGTGTGTCCGGCGAGGACTGCTTTGCTCCAACCCGCCCGTATGGGGAATGACGCCCTCGGCCGCCACCTGTGGTCCAGAGCCCACTCCCCGTGGGCTTCACTGCTCACGCTTTGCCAGTAGCCGGGCATCTCCGGAAAACGGAAGGGCCGCTTTGGATCGGTTCTGGCCAGCGGTTCCACCACGTGGGCGGCGATGTTGCGGATCAGGCTGCTGCCTTGAAGCTCAAGCCACGGTGCATTCAGCACCAGGGTTCCCAGTTCGCCGGGATTCCGGTCGGCCCACAATGCAGCTATCAGGCCACCCAGTGAATGGGCGAGCAGATGGATGGTCGGTGCGGCTCCGTTGCCGGTAATGCTGGCCACATCGTTGCGGATCGCCTGGAGCGCCGCACCCATGTCCTGGTCATAGACGGCAAGATCGGTGGTGTAGCCAGGCGTCTGCCCTTCCTTCAGGCTCCGGCCGAATTTCCTCAGGTCCAGAGCGTAAAAGTGAAATCCTGCAGCGCCCAGATGCCGGGCCAATTCCGTCTGCAGGAAGTAGTCGGCCCAGCCATGCAGGTACAGCACCACGTTCGCAGGGGCGTCAGCGGAATCCCGCAGACTGCTCGCTGCGGGCGAAGAACGGAGCCCGCGGGCAATGAGCTCCCTGGGGCCCTGAAAGAACCCGGCACGCCGACGCGGAACCGGTGCGACTGGCGGGACGTACCGGACCAGTGTTGCGCAGACATCGCCTTCCTCGTCCGGGTCCATGGGCAGTTCACGGAATTCGAACCCTGCACCCAGGAAGTCCGGTTGCCAGAGCGGCTGTGTTGCCTCCAGTGAGGTCATGGGGTGCCGCCAACTTCAGGGCCGGCATAGCCACGGATCCACCGTGAAAGGCGCGCGTAGGCATCAGTCCGGACGGCGGGAGCCGAGAGGAAAACATCGTGCAGGGCCCCGTCAATACGCTCCAGGGTGACGGTACGGCCCAAGGTCAATGCACGAAGGGCGATGATGTTGACGTCCAAGACGGCATCAGTCCGTCGCATGGCCTCCGTCCAGAACGGTCCGTTGGCGCTGGCGCCGGACAGCAGAACCAGGATGGGGATATCGATCCGGAGTCCGCGGGCAACTTTTGAATGCCCGGCCAGGACCGCGCTCAGCCAGCCGGCCCGGACGGGGAATGCCATGGGCGGCCGGTAAGTGTCATCCAGTGCCCATTCCCCCTCCGCGGAGCTGCTGATGCTCCGCCAGTAGAATCCGCGTTCCGGAAGCCGCAGAATGGCTTCCGGCCGGAACCGTGCGATCGGTTCGACCATGCTCCACGCAGCCCGCCGGACCAGCGAATTTCCGTGCATCTCCAGCCATGGGCTGTCCAGCACCAGTTGCGAGGCTGCGCCGGGATGGCGGCTTACCCAGAGAGCCGCGACGAGGCCACCCGTGGAGTGCCCCATCAGAGTCAAGAGGGGAGCGGCCGCGATGTCGGGCGAGGCAGGACGGCCGGCCGTCAGGCCCGGCAGGCTTCCGCCGTCGTCGTCGTCGTCGGACCCGACTCCCATGATGCTGATTGCCTTGTTGATTTCGGCGTCGTAGTCTTCAAGGTCGGCCACGTAGCCGCCGTGAGTATCCGGCCGGAGACTCCGGCCGTGGTTGTGCATGTCCAGGGCATAGAATTCGAATCCGTTGCGGGCCCAGAAACGGGCCAGTTCCACGTTGAAGAAGTAATCGCTCCAGCCATGCAGGAACAGGACGACCCGGCGGCGGCCAGCCGGCGGCGGGAACACCGCGGCGCCATCGCCCGGGCCCGGGACGTGACGCACCAGGGTGGCCGTGCGTTCCACGCCGTCGTCAGCCGTTGCGCGGAAAGCGCACGATTCGAATCCAACTCCGAGTATGTCCGTCTGCCATTTCATGTAATCAGCCTAGATAACGTATACAAGCTAGACGGCCGCTGATGCTGCCCGCCCGGCGGTGCGGCCGGAGAACAGGCAACCGCCAAGGAAGGTCCCTTCAAGGGCACGGTAGCCGTGGATTCCGCCGCCGCCAAAGCCTGCGGCCTCGCCAGCGGCAAACAGCCCGCCCACAGCGTGGCCTGCGGCATCAAGGACCCGCGACTCCAGATCCGTGTGAAGGCCACCCAGGCTCTTCCGCGTGAGTACGGAAAGCCTTACTGCAAGCAGGGGGCCGTGAGCGGGATCCGTCAGCCGGTGCGGCGGCACCACGCGCATCACCTTGTCAGTGGTAAATCTCCGCGCCGCGCGGATGGCAGCTAACTGCGGATCCTTGCCAAAGCCGCTGGACACCTGCAGATCCCTGGAGCGGATCAGGCGGTCAAGCTCAGTGCCATCGATCAGGCCGTCGCCTGTGAGTCCGTTCATCTTTGCGGCCAACGCTGCTGTGGTGTCGGCCTGCAGGAAGTCCACTCCCTGGTCCAGGAAGCGCTGGACGGGGGAGTCCGCGCCGGGTTTGAGCCGCCCGGCCAGCAACCTGATGTCCTTTCCTGTCAGATCAGGATTCTGTTCCGAACCGGAGAGCGCGAATTCCTTCAGGGCAATAGTCTTGTTCAGGACAAACCATGAGTAGTCATGACCGGTGCCCAGGATATGACGCAGCGCACCCAGCGAATCGAACCCCGGGAACAGGGGCGGTGGCAGGAGCCGTCCCGTGGCGTCGAGCCACATCGACGATGGCCCGGGCAGGATCCTGATTCCGTGATGCGGCCACACCGGCGCATAGTTATGGATGCCTTCGGGATAGTGCCACATCCGGTCGCCGTTGATGAGCCGGCCGCCTGCTTGCTCCACGGCCGGCAGGAACAACCCGTCCACGGAGGCCGGTACGCCGCTGAGCATCCGTTCCGGCGCACCCCCGCCTGGCCACTGGGTTCTGACCGAGTCATGGTTGCCGCCTATTCCCCCGGTAGTCACTACCACCGCAGCAGCGGACGCCTCAAATCCGCCGGTCACGCGGCGCGTGGATCGTTCGCCGCGTTCGGCGCTGCTTGGCTCGAGCACCTCACCCGCCACACCCGTGACCCGGGCTGCTGTCGTTACCAGGCCGGTGGCTCTGTGCCGGAAATGAAAGGCCACCCGCCCGGCAGCCACGCCTTCATGAAGTTCGTCGAGGAACGGCGCAACCAGGGCGGGCCCGGTGCCCCACGTCACATGGAACCGGGGTACGGTATTTCCGTGGCCGTCCGGACCATATCCCCCACGTTCGGCCCACTGGACCAGCGGGAACATACCAACGCCAAGCGCTTTCAGCCATGAGCGTTTCTCACCGGCTGCGAAATGGACATATGCCGCTGCCCAGTCCTGCGCGTGGGCGTCCTCGGGCCGGTCAAAGGCTGCAGACGCCATCCAGTCGGCAAGCGCCAGCTCTTCGCTGTCCCTGACTCCAAGCCGCCGCTGTTCCGGCGAATCCACTAGGAAAAGTCCGGCGAAGGACCAGTGTGCCTGCCCGCCCACAGACGCTTCCGGCTCCTGGTCAAGGATCGCAACAGTTTTTCCCGCCGCATATGCTTCTGCGGCGGCCACCAATCCGGACAGTCCGGCGCCGACCACAAGAACATCGCTTCGAATCATTCGTTCCAACCTCCGTGAGCACCGTCTTCGCTGGTCATGGTTCATGCTATCGCTTCGCTGCTACCCGCCAGTAGGTATGTGCACGGCGCCATCGATCGGCGTTATTCTTCCGGGTTGTTTCGGCCCTGGTTTGGTCTGCACCGTCGAACGCGGAAAACTAGAGGCATGCGCGTATATCCCACTTTCTTCAGGCTTGCCTTTTCTTGGATGGACGCCGAACGCGCCCACAAGATCGGTTTCAAAGGCGTCAGGTTGGCCCACAAATCAGGAGCCGGCCGGCTCCTGGAACTATTCACAGCGCCCGCGTCGTCCCTTGAGACAACGGCATTCGGGCTGACGTTTCCGTCGCCGTTCGGCCTGGCCGCCGGATTCGACAAGGAGGGCCACGGAATTGAAGCCCTGGCCCAGCTGGGTTTCGGCCATGTGGAGGTCGGAACCATTACCGGCCAGGCGCAGCCCGGCAATGAAAAACCACGGCTCTTCCGGCTCATTGAGGACCATGCGGTTATTAACCGCATGGGGTTCAACAACGACGGCGCCTCGTCAGTAGCCCCGCGTCTCAAGTCCGCGCGTGCAGCCTTGCAGCGCAGACACCCCGGGGTCCGTCCAGTGATCGGGGTGAACATCGGCAAGAGCAAAGTGGTCGCGCTTGAAGACGCGGTGGAGGACTACCTGGTCAGCGCACGAACGCTTGCTCCGGCGGCCGACTATCTTGTGGTCAACGTCAGTTCGCCCAATACGCCCGGCCTGCGACTTCTGCAGAACGTCGAAACACTTCGACCGCTTCTGAAGGCTGTGGGCGAAGCAGCCAATACGGCAGCGGGTCGCACGGTCCCGTTGCTGGTCAAGATCGCCCCCGATCTGAGCGACGAAGACATCGATGACGTTGCGCGGCTGGCATTGGACCTGAAGCTCGACGGCATCATCGCCACCAACACCACCATTGGCCGGACGGGGCTGAAGTCAGGCCAGGGAATGGTTGAAGCCTGCGGAGCAGGCGGACTGTCCGGAGCGCCGCTGAAACTCCGTTCCCTCGAGGTGCTCAAAAAGCTGAAGGCCATTACAGGCGACCGGCTCACCCTGGTCTCCGTCGGGGGAGTGGAATCTGCCCGCGATGTGCAGGAAAGGCTTGAAGCCGGGGCAACCCTTGTGCAGGGGTACACGGCTTTTCTCTATGAGGGCCCCTTCTGGGCGGCCAGGATTAACCGGCAGTTGGCAAAACTGCGCAGGGAGGTCTGAGCCGGCATTGAGCGCATCCGGACAGCAACAAGCCCCCGGCCGTTGACGTCGGGGGCATATTGCTGTCAGGCGTAGTGCCGGGCGCCAAGCCCGGCGAGAGGTCTCTAGAGTGGAAGAATCAGGACGGAAATTCGCCGCGCTTTACCTGCGGCTTGGGCAGGCGCAGGCGACGGAACTGGAGAGCACGCATGGAGCCGTACCAGACCGTGCCGCGTTCAACATCGCCGAATTTCTCCGTAAGCCTCTTCCGCAGTTTGCGGGACAGTACAAACACGTCCACAAACACCGCCAGGAACATCACCCAGAATCCACCCAGAACATAGATCATCTGTTCGCTGCTGGCCGGAACAAGCAGCGAGATGATGACAAATACCAGGGCGCCGAACATCAGGTATTCGCCCAGGCTGAAGCGTGCGTCCACGTAGACGCGGACAAATCGCTTCTGCGGACCTTTGTCGCGGAGCGGCAGGAATTTTTCATCGCCGGTATCCAGGGCCTGACGCATCTTTTGCCTCTGATCCTGGATGGCCACGCGCTCGGCTGCTTTCGAGGCCTTGCGGTCTTCAGGCACAAGCGGCCGCTTACGTGCGGCTTCCTGGGCCTTGCGCTTGGGCGTGGGCGCGCCCTTGCCGATGGCTTCCTGAAGGGCGGCTGCCTCGGCGGCCTGCTGGTCAACGATGTCCTGCGCCGATGGCGCTTCTTTTTTACGTCCAAACACCACTAAAGAATACCTTGCGGCAGCTGGCAGTCGGTTTTGCGACTCTACACGCAGGACCCCGCCAGGTACGACGCCTAAACGCAGCACAGTCTGTTTGCTGTGGTTCCCGGCAAAGGTAGTGTTTTCGGCATGACTCCATCGCCCGCGGGGACCCCGCAAAACAGCAATGGCACCAGCAGCGTCATCAACGCCGATGCTCTCCGGCGTGCCGTCGACGATTCTTTCGGCGCCACAGTCGGGCTGCTCAAGGACCTAGTGAGCATCCCAGGCATCGCCTGGCCCAGTTTTGACCCAGCTGAGCTGGACCGCAGCGCAGCTGCCGTTGCTGAGCTGGTACGCGCCGCGGGTATTGAGGATGTCCGGATCCTGCGTTGCGATAAGGAAGACGGCACACCCGGCGGACCGGCTGTTGTGGGCCGCCGCGAAGCAGCCGATGGCCGGCCGACAATCCTCCTGTATGCCCATCACGACGTCCAGCCGCCGGGCAACACTGCCCTGTGGGAGACGGAGCCATTTACCGCCGTCGAACGCAATGGCCGGCTTTTCGGCCGCGGCGCTGCGGACGACAAGGCCGGAATCATGGCGCATCTGGCGGCCTATTCAGCGGTGACCAAAGCATTGGGCGATGAACTTGGTCTTGGCGTGACGTTCTTCTTTGAAGGGGAGGAGGAGGCCGGATCGCCGACCTTCCGAAAATTCCTGGAAACCCACCGCGAGCTGCTCTATGCGGACGTGATTGTGGTTGCCGACTCCAGCAACTGGAAGGTCGGTGTGCCTGCGTTGACCACCAGCCTCCGGGGTCTGGTGGACGGAACCATCGAGGTCAGGGTCCTTGACCACGCTGTCCACTCGGGGATGTTCGGCGGTCCGGTGCTCGACGCACCAACGCTACTCTCCCGCCTGATAGCCACACTGCACGACGACGACGGCAACGTCGCTGTGGCAGGTCTCGTTGGCAGGGACGACGTCAGCGTTGACCTGACAGAAGCCGCGTTCCGGGCGGATGCCTCCGTCCTTCCCGGGGTGCGGCTGGCCGGAACCGGTTCCCTCGCGTCACGTCTCTGGACCAAGCCAGCCCTGTCGATCATCGGCTTCGATGCTCCGGCGGTTGACGTCGCTTCGAACACGCTTTTACCTACTGCACGTGCCAAGTTCAGCCTGCGCCTTGCTCCCGGGCAGGACCCGGCAGAGGCGATGGCAGCCGTCCGGGAGCATGTTGAGTCGAACGCACCATTCGGCGCGACGGTGGTTTTTACGCCAGGGGAGAGCGGCAACGCCTTCCTCACCGATACGGCTTCCGCGGCAGCAGGAATGGCCATGTGGGCGCTGGGAGAAGCCTGGGGCGTTCCGGCCGTGGAAATGGGAATCGGCGGTTCCATCCCGTTTATCGCAGACCTCACCGAGCTTTATCCCGATGTCCAGATCCTGGTCACCGGCGTGGAAGATCCCGATTCCCGGGCGCACAGTGCCAATGAGTCCCTTCATCTGGAGGACTTCCGGAACGCAGTAGTGGCTGAGGCACTACTTCTCGCCAGGCTGAATCTTGAAGGGCTCCGCTGATCTGTCGCCTCCTAGTTTCCATGGCGGCCGCGGGGAACAACCCCGGGACGTCCATGGTTACGTCAGGAGTTAGAGCTATACGTCCGACCGACGTAGCATGTAGCTATAGCCCATACCGAATTCGTAAGGGCGGGCCCCGCTCACGCGGAGCCGCCAGGACCGTCGTAAGAAGGTAGGCCAATGAGCACTACAACCAATGAAAACAGCACCGGCACCACGAGCGCAGCCAGCGAAGAGCTGGCAGCCCACGAGGTCAAGCTCACGGATGTCGCTGCAGGCAAGGTACGCAGCCTTCTGGAGCAGGAGGGCCGCACCGATCTGCGGCTCCGCGTTGCCGTCCAGCCGGGCGGATGTTCCGGCCTGATCTACCAGCTCTATTTTGATGAGCGCATTCTCGACGGCGACGCCGTCCGGGACTACGACGGTGTTGAAGTTGTGGTGGACAAGATGAGCGTTCCCTACCTCAGCGGTGCCAGCATCGATTTCGAGGACACCATCGCCAAGCAGGGCTTCACCATCGACAACCCGAATGCCGGCGGTTCCTGCGCCTGCGGCGATTCGTTCCACTGACCGGGCCGCATTCCACAAGGCCGCTGCTGCGCTGCGCCCGGCTTCCGGTGAGAACCGCTGCCGAGCCACGGTGCCGACATGTGGGAGAAACGCCCGGGGGAGCGGTAAGCTCTACACCGAGTAGTAAAACTTTTAGTGTGCCCGGGAAGCCATAGGCAGTCCGGGCTCCAGCAACAAGTAGGAAGGGCCGTCTGTGAGTTCGCAGAACCGAACCGGCAGCCGACGCAAAACGATCACTTCGATCTCAGGCATGGCAGTAGCCGGCGCGTTGGTTTTGACTGGATGTTCGCCAGAGGTAGAGAAGGGGTGGCTGCCCACCGAGCGTGGCACCACCAATCACACGGACCGGATCATGGACCTCTGGGTCAACTCATGGATTGCCGCACTTGTTGTTGGCATCATCACTTGGGGATTGATCGTCTGGTGCCTTGTCGCCTACCGCCGGCGCAAGGGGACCAAGGGTTTCCCGAAACAGACCAGCTTCAATCTCCCGCTCGAAGTCTTCTATCTGACCATCCCGCTTTTTATGGTGCTGGTCTTCTTCTACTTCACCGACCGGGACCAGCAGGCCATCGATGACCGCTCACAGCCGGCCGACGTCGTAGTTGATGTCCGGGGAAAGCAGTGGGCTTGGGACTTCAACTACAAAAAGGGCCAGGTCATCACCGAAGACCTGCACGAGGCCGGTGTCCAGGCTCACCTGACAGGCAATGCCGTGGACAAGGAAAAACTACCGACGCTCTACCTTCCGGTCAACAAGTCCGTGGACTTGGAACTGAACGCACGCGACGTGATCCATTCCTTCTGGGTTCCGGCTTTCCTGCAGAAGCGGGACATCATCCCGGGCAAGACCAACTACATCAGGTTCACGCCCACAAAAGAGGGCACCTACGACGGCAAGTGCGCTGAACTCTGCGGTGAGTACCACTCCGAAATGCTGTTCCGCGTCAAGGTTGTCTCCGAGTCCGAATTCCAGGACCACATGGACAAGCTGCAGCGGGACGGCAACACGGGCCTGCTCGGCAAAGAGTACGACCGCAACCCGAACCTGAACGAAAACAAGTAAGGGGAGCGACGTGGCTACTTACACTCAATCCGCCGGGGTCCTCGGGACACCCGTAGTGCCTAAATCCAAGGGACGCATCGTCGTCAACTGGATCACTTCCACCGACCACAAGACCATCGGGTACATGTACCTGATCGCGTCGTTTGTGTTCTTCTGCTTCGGCGGCGTGATGGCTTTGCTCATCCGCGCCGAGCTTTTCGAGCCGGGCATGCAGATCCTGCAGACCAAGGAACAGTACAACCAGCTTTTCACCATGCACGGTACGGTGATGCTGCTGATGTTTGCTACGCCGCTGTTCGCGGGGTTCGCCAACGTGATCATGCCACTTCAGATCGGCGCACCTGACGTCGCCTTCCCGCGGTTGAACGCTCTTGCTTTCTGGTTCTTCCTCTTTGGCTCCACTATCGCGGTGTCCGGTTTTATCACGCCCCAGGGGGCCGCATCATTCGGCTGGTTCGCTTATGCGCCACTGAACAACACCACGTTCACCCCCGGCATCGGTGGAGACCTGTGGGTCTTCGGCCTGGCGCTGTCCGGCTTCGGCACCATTCTCGGCGCCGTCAACTTCATCACCACAATCATCTGCATGCGGGCTCCGGGCATGACCATGTGGCGTATGCCGATCTTCACCTGGAACACGCTGGTGACGGCAATCCTGGTCCTCATGGCGTTCCCGCCGCTGGCAGCAGCGCTGTTTGCACTCGGCGCCGACCGGCGATTCGGTGCACATATCTTTGACCCTGAGAACGGTGGTGCAGTTCTCTGGCAGCACCTCTTCTGGTTCTTCGGCCACCCCGAGGTCTACATCATCGCCTTGCCGTTCTTCGGCATTGTGTCCGAAATCTTCCCGGTCTTCAGTCGGAAACCGATCTTCGGCTACAAGGGCCTTGTCTACGCGACCATCGCCATTGCGGCACTGTCGGTGACGGTGTGGGCCCACCACATGTACGTGACCGGCTCGGTGCTGCTGCCGTTCTTCGCCTTTATGACCATGTTGATCGCTGTTCCCACAGGCGTGAAGTTCTTCAACTGGATCGGGACGCTGTGGCGGGGGTCGCTGACGTTCGAGACCCCCATGCTTTGGAGCCTCGGCTTCCTGGTCACCTTCCTCTTCGGTGGCCTCACCGGCATCATTCTGGCCTCGCCGCCCCTGGACTTCCACGTCTCTGACTCCTACTTCGTTGTTGCACACTTCCACTACGTGGTATTCGGTACTGTGGTGTTCGCCATGTTTGCAGGCTTCTATTTCTGGTGGCCCAAATGGACCGGCAAGATGCTCAATGAGCGGCTTGGCAAGATCCACTTCTGGCTGCTGTTCCTCGGCTTCCACGGTACCTTCCTCATTCAGCACTGGCTGGGCGTTGAAGGCATGCCCCGCCGCTATGCCGACTACATGCCGCAGGATAACTTCACGTGGATGAACCAGTTCTCCACCATCTCCTCATTCGTACTGGGCGCCTCTCTGATTCCGTTCTTCTGGAACGTCTACATCACCTGGCGCAGCAACGAAAGAGTGGAAGTTGACGATCCTTGGGGTTTCGGAGCCTCCTTGGAATGGGCGACGTCCTGTCCGCCGCCGCGACATAACTTCACCTCGCTTCCGCGTATCCGTTCGGAGCGTCCGGCTCTGGACCTGCATCACCCCGAGCTCTCCCAGTCGCACACAGCTCAGTCTCCGGAACCGGCAGCAGCCCTGCTCGGTAACGCCGATCAGAAGGACTCTCCCAAGTGAAGATCGAATCATGGATTTTTGGAGCCGGAGCCTTCTTCTTTGTACCGGTAGCCCTGATTTACGGGTACTTGAATAACTGGCATGAGTGGGTTGGTACCTTGGGTATCCTGCTGGTGGGCGGTCTGGCCGGCATGATCGGCGGGTACCTCGGATTCACCGGCAAACGCGTCGGGATGCGTCCTGAGGACCGCAGCGACGCCGAGATCCACGAAGGTGCCGGCGAACAGGGTCACTTCAGCCCCTGGAGCTGGTGGCCGATGTTTCTGGGCCTGTCCTGCGCAGCAGGGTTCCTGGGCATGGCGGTAGGCTTCTGGATCGTTTATATTGCCGGCGGCATGGCGGCAGTTGCTCTGGTTGGCTGGGTTTTTGAGTACAGCCGCGGTGACCACGCTCACTAGCAATCGGCAAGACTTGCACGACGGCGGGTCCCACCTTTCTGGTGGGGCCCGCTTTGTTGTGTCCAGATCTGACACACGCATGGCAACCGGGCATTGGCAGCACCAACCCGAGGACGGGCGTCACACGGCGCTGTCCGCATGTGTGCGCCCATCAGCCGGTGTTCCGGCTTCCAACAGGAGGCAGAGGCGCAGGAGGACAGTCTCAGCGTCCGCGTGGCTGTAGCCAGCCGGAATCTGGGTTTCCCCGACGGCCAGCTCCACTTCGCAGCCGTGGTGAAAGTCCGCTGTCATGACCTCCAACAGAGACCGTGCATCCACCGGGTCCCTACCTGCTTTGCGGATGGTGACGGGCAACCCGGATTCCGTGACCGCTCTCACGAACTTCGCTGCCGGACGGGCGTGCAGACCAATGGACGCCCAAACAATTGCCTTGCGAACTGGCAACATAACTCCTCTGATCAAACGGCCCGCGCCGTCGTTATCCACTTTCCTGGTCAAGCCTATCCGTGTGTTCCTTCACGCAGCCACACGAGGATGTGGGGGTGGTCTAGACCTGTGCTGGATTTGGCCTAGGCTTGGGATGTGAACAGAACCCCAGACAGGGAACGCCATGGCAGCTGATGCTTCGGCCGTGGCCGGTGAAATCACCAGAGACAGCGGAACACCCATCTACGTCCAGCTCCGGGAATTTCTCCGCGCGTACATTGCATCATCGTGTCCGCCAGGATCGGCGCTACCGTCCGAACGGGACCTGTCCGAACGATTCGGCTTGGCGAGAATGACGGTCCGGCAGGCCATTGATGCACTCGTGGGCGAGGAAATCATTGAACGTGTTGTGGGCCTGGGGACGTTCGTCCGTAAGCCCAAACTGGATCTCCAGGTGAAGCTGACGTCCTACAGCGAAGAAATGCAGCGCCGCGGCATGGTCCCTGCTGCCAAGGTTCTTAGTTTTGAGCAGATAGCCGCCAGTGCCTTTCTTGCCCGCGAGCTTCAACTCGAGGAAGGTACACCGCTGGTCCGGTTTCGCCGGCTTCTGTTGGCAGACGGCGAGCCCATGAGCGTCGATGAGAACTTCATTCCTGCCCACCGGGTGCCGGGACTATTGGACAGCGGGCCACCGGCATCCCTCTACAACGTCCTGAGCGAACGCTTCGGTCTGGTGATGGAGTGGGGCGAGGACATGATCGAAGCCACCGCGGCTTCTCCCTCCACAGCGAGACTGCTGAACGTCGACGTCGGCGCGCCCTTACTTAAAATTCAGCGCCACGCGTTCGTGGCCAGGGCAATGGTGGACTACTCCGTTTCCTACTATCGTGCTGACCGGTACAAACTCTGGGTCCCGCTCCAGCGCCCTGGCGCCCGTTCCGCACGGAACAGCGGCGCGGGATATCGCAACCGGTAGAAGGCGCGCATCACAAAGCAGAAGGGCCCGATCCGCATGGACCGGGCCCTTCTGCTTTGGCATTCCTGGGCTGCGCTAGTGGCTAAGGCTCTTGCTGTCCTCAGCGGCTTCTACTGACTCAGGTTGAACATGGTGACCATGTCCGGCCTCGAGCTCAGCCGGAGTGGCCGGGGCCACCCGGTCCTCGAAGAACCATTTGGAGAGGGCAGCACGCTGTTTCTCCTTCCGGGTGACTATTCCGTGGTCGTTAGGCACCGCAGGAAGCGGGGCCGGTGACTCGAAGCCAACGAGTTTGTAGCGCTTGTACTCGTCAAGCGGTGCATGGACTTCGATGAATTCACCGTGGGGAAGCCGCACAATACGGCCCGTTTCTCGGCCATGGAGGGCGATTTCGCGGTCCTTGCGTTGCAGTGCGAGTGCCACCCTTCTGGTCACGGCAAAGGCAATGACCGGACCGATGAAGAACAGTGTGCGCAACCAGTAAGTGACGTCGTTCAGCGACACATGGAAATGTGTGGCGATGAGGTCAGATCCGGCGGCCGCCCACATAACGCAGTACCAGGTGAACCCTGCCACGCCAATCGCCGTGCGGGTGGGCGCGTTGCGGGGCCGGTCCAGGACGTGGTGCTCACGGTTGTCTTTGGTGATCCAGCGTTCGATCCACGGATACATAAAGAGAACGGTGAAGATGATGCCTGCGGGCACGAGTGCCGGGAGCAAGACATTCAACGTCAGGACATGCCCGAAGATCACGTATTCGAAGTGGAAATCACCGATCACACCCGGCATCAGGCGCAACGCCCCGTCAACGAATCCGATGTACCAGTCAGGCTGCGTACCGGCGGACACGGGAGAGGGATCGTAAGGGCCGTAGTTCCAGATGGGGTTGATCGTGAAGAACCCGGCCATCAGGGCGATGACACCGAAGACGATGAAAAAGAATCCACCGGCCTTTGCAGCATAAACCGGGCCGAGCGGGTAGCCCACAACGTTGCCGTCGTTGCGGCCCGGACCGGGGTACTGGGTGTGCTTGTGAACGACCACCATAAAGAGGTGCACAACTATCATCAGCAGAATCAGTGCGGGGACCAGCAGAATGTGCAGCATGTACAGACGGCCGATGATCATAGTGCCCGGGAACTCCCCGCCGAAGAGGAAGAAGGAGATGTAGGTGCCGATCACCGGGATGGCCTTGATCACGCCATCAATGATGCGAAGTCCGTTACCGGACAGCAGGTCGTCAGGAAGCGAGTATCCGGTGAAACCTTCAGCCATGGCCAGGATCAGCAGGACCCCGCCTACAACCCAGTTCATTTCACGGGGCTTGCGGAACGCACCGGTGAAGAAGACCCGGAGCATGTGAACGCCGATTGACGCCACGAAGAGCAGAGCCGCCCAGTGATGCACCTGGCGCATGAACAGGCCGCCGCGGACATCAAAGGAGATGTTCAGCGAGGAACTGAAAGCGGCGGACATTTCGACGTTTCTCAGCGGGGTGTACGAACCCGCATAGTGGGTTTCCACCATGGACGGGTCATAGAAAAATGTCAGGAAAGTGCCGGTCATCAGCAGGATGACGAAGGAGTACAGCGCCACCTCACCGAACATGAAGGACCAGTGGTCCGGAAATACCTTACGCCCGAATTCGCGGAGGATGCCGGAGCCGCCGACGCGCTCGTCAACAAAATCAGTGATGCGCCCGGCTTTAGTCTTGGCGACGAATCCGGGGGCTTCAGCTGTTGATGTTGCGGTCATGCTCATCACGCTCCCAGTAACTCGGTCCTACAGGTTCGTTGAAGTCGCTGGTGGCGACAAGATAACCCTCGGCATCGATTGCGATCGGAAGCTGGGGGAGGGCACGGCTGGCCGGCCCGAAGATGACCTTGCATTCGTTGGTGAGATCGAAGGTCGACTGGTGGCACGGACACAGCAGGTGGTGCGTCTGCTGCTCATACAGAGCAACCGGGCAGCCAACGTGGGTGCAGATTTTGGAGTAGGCAACGATGCCGTTGTAGCTCCAGTCCTCGCGCCCTGCGGAAGGTCGCAATGAAGCAGGATCCAGGCGCATGAGCAGCACAACGGCCTTGGCCTTTTCGTTCAGCTTGCCTTCGTGCAGCTCGTTGAGGCCTTCAGGTATGACGTGGAAGGCGGAGCCAAGCGTAACGTCAGATGCCTTGATGGGTGTTCCGTCCGGGTCCCGGGTCAGGCGCTTCAGTTTCCCGTTCTGGGGGGCCCACATGGTGTGTGCCAATTTGTCATCCGGGCGCGGTCCGAGGTCGCCGAACACGGCAAGTGCCGGTAAAGGCGCCAGCGCGACGGCGCCCAGTAGGGTGTTGCGGATCAGCGGACGGCGCTTGATGCCGGTTTCCTCGACGATGTCGTCAACGATCCGCACGGCGGCCTGACGGTCATCTTCGGTGCGGATGGCGTGACGCTCTTCCGAAACTTCATGATCCGGCATGAGCGCCTTGGCCCAGTGCACAATACCCGTGCCAATGCCCAGCATGGCGAAAGCGGTGCCGATGCCTAGCAGAGCATTCTGCAGACGGATGGTGGCAATGCTTGAATCCGCACCGAGATCAATGGCGAAGTACGCCACCAGAAAGATCAGGGTGCCGACAACCGAGCTGCCAAAAAGTAAGGCAACCTGCCGTTCTGCTCGTTTTGCGGCCCTAGGGTCCGTGTCGGCCAGGCGCAAACGATGCGGAGGAAGTCCAGGATCCTGGAACTTCTCCACCTCATTCTGACCAGCCGTAGCTACGGTGCCCGAGTGGCTCGGACTGCCGTCACTATGGTTGCCCATAATTCGCCTCATCCTTCTCTCGTCCCGGCGTCTGCCGAGTTAGTTTTCAATACCAAAACTGCTGTCGGATCAGCAGAAGTTCTTAACAGCTTCTGGCTGGCGCCTAGGACGTCCTTGATGTCAGCCAGATGGTGAAGGCAATGATGACGCCCAGCCCGGCGATCCACACGAACAGGCCCTCCGAAACGGGGCCCAGGGCACCGAGATCAGCGCCGCCGGGGGAACCGTTGGCTTCGATCTGCTTCAGGAAGCTGATGATGTCACGCTTGCCCTCAGGAGAGACGTTTGCGTCGTTGAAGACCGGCATGTTCTGAGGACCGGACACCATCGCTTCGTAAATGTGCTTTCCGGATACATCTGCAAGAGCCGGCGCAAATTTCCCACGGGTCAGTGCACCGCCGGCTGCAGCCGCGTTGTGGCACATAGCGCAGTTCACCCTGAACAATTCGCCGCCAGCGGCGGCGTCGCCCTTCCCGTCGAGGAGACCCTCTTCGGGAATGGACGGACCAGCGCCAAGCGAGGCAACGTAGGCGGCAAGCTGGTGGGTCTGGGCGTCATTGAACTGGGCGGGCTTCTGGTATGCCTGCGGGCCGTTCATCTGCATGGGCATACGGCCGGTACCAACCTGGAAGTCAACAGCGGCAGCGCCGACGCCGACCAGCGAGGGGCCGGCCTGCGATCCGCTGGCACCCATGCCGTGGCAAGTGGCGCAGTTGGCGGCGAAAAGCTTGCCGCCTTCTTCCGCGTCATTTGCGCTGAAGCTGGTAGTGCTGGCTTTGGCCTGGTTGACGGTGGTGGCAACGGCGTACAGCCCACCAGTGACGAGGAGTCCCATCAAGAGCAGCGCAATTACTGCAAGTGGGTGACGCCGCTTCTGCGAGAGTGCCTTCACGTGGTGGTTCCTTTATTCGATCTTGCGTCGGCTCCGGGAGCCGCTTCTTGAAATTCTGCCGCTTGTAGAAAAAGAGTCAAGTCTTGACTACTTGAGGACGTAGATGACCAGGAAAAGGCCGATCCACACAACGTCCACAAAGTGCCAGTAGTACGAGGTGACAATCGCGGACGTAGCTTCGAAATGTCCGAACTTCTTAGCGGCGAATGAGCGGCCGATGATGAACAGGAAAGCGATGAGGCCGCCGATGACGTGCAGTCCGTGGAAGCCTGTGGTCATGTAGAAGGCGGAACCATACGCGTTTGAGGAGAGCGATACGTGCTCAGAGACGAGCATGGCATATTCCGTGGCTTGTCCGGCGACGAAGACGGAACCCATGATGAACGTCAGGGTGAACCACTCGTTCATTCCCCAGCGGCTGAACTGGAAAGGGCCGCCGCTTCTGCGTGGTTCCAGCCGTTCGGCGGCGAAGACGCCCATCTGGCAAGCAAAAGAGCTGGATACGAGGACAATCGTGTTGGCGAGCGCAAAGGGGAAGGTGAGCTTGGCTGACTCCTCGGCCCACATCTGTCCGGACGTCGAACGGAGTGTGAAGTACATGGCGAAGAGACCGGCGAAGAACATCAACTCACTGGACAGCCAGACTACGGTTCCAACAGAAACCATATTGGGGCGGTTCAGCGTGGGGTGCGCCGGGGTACTGGGGGCATGGGTCGCAGATGTCACATAGACATTATGTCTATAAAAGTCCGTCCTGCCCAATGCGAACCGCCTTTTGCCGGGACTTTTTCTACAAAGACGCGAAATCGCACGGAAAAGTTCCCATGACCGTTCGCATTGGCGATAACGGCTCCGGCCTCGATAGCATCAAGAGGTGACTCAGCCGACATCCACGCCAGTGGCAGGCAACACCTGGCCGCAGCTTATCTCCGCACTGATTGACGGCCATGACCTGACAGCAGACCGTACGGAATGGGCGATGAACACCATCATGTCCGGGGCGGCAACCCCAGCTCAGATCGCGGGCTTCCTGGTAGCACTGCGCTCGAAGGGCGAGACGATTGAGGAACTTTCGGGCTTAGTGGTGGCCATGCTCAGCAATGCCAATCCGATCACCATTTCCGGCGAAAAGCTGGACATCGTCGGAACCGGTGGCGACCAGCTGAACACCGTCAACATTTCGACCATGGCCGCGCTTGTCTGCGCTGGCGCAGGCGCAAAGGTGGTCAAACACGGGAACCGGGCGTCGTCGTCGTCGTCGGGTTCGGCGGATGTTCTCGAAGCGCTCGGGGTAAGGCTGGACCTGCCCATTGAACGGGTGGCACGGAACGCCGAGGAAGCCGGCATTACCTTTTGCTTTGCCCAGGTCTTCCACCCCTCATTCCGGCACACGGCGGTACCGCGGCGCGAACTCGCCATTCCCACGGCCTTCAATTTTCTCGGTCCCATGACGAACCCGGCCAAGGTCCAGGCATCAGCCGTCGGCGTGGCCAACGCCAGGATGGCGCCGCTGGTGGCAGGCGTTCTTGCCCGGCGGGGGAGCAGGGGGCTGGTTTTCCGCGGAAATGACGGGCTTGATGAGTTGACCACCACCGCTGACTCCACAGTGTGGGAGATCCGGGAGGGTCAGGTCACCGAGAGTGCATTTTCACCGGCAGGGCTGGGACTCCGTCCGGCGACGGTGGAAGAACTTCGTGGCGGAGACGCTGCGGCGAATGCCGCCGTCGTCCGGGACGTTCTGGCAGGCAGTCCGGGAGCCGCACGCGATGCGGTGCTGTTGAATGCGGCAGCCGGACTGGTGGCGTTTGATCTGGCCGCGGCGGGAACCTTGATGGAGCGTATGCGCCTAGCCTTCGCGCGGGCAGAGGAATCGGTAGATTCCGGCGCGGCCGCGGGCGTCTTGGCGAAATGGGTTGCCCTGACCCAGATCTAGAAGTCAAGGTCGCCCAGGTCCAGTATTCAAGGTGGCAGCCCCCGTTGTTGCCGGCCTGTGCTCATGGATCCTTGACCGCCGTCGAGCCTATTCAAACCCCAAGGCAAAAGCTGCGTCCAGGTCATGCTGGGAATAGGCGCGGAACGCGATGTGCGTGGTGGTGTGGACTACCGCCGGGACCTTGGACAGCCGGTCCGCGATGACGTCTGCAAGTTCGTCATGCTGTGCCACCCGGGCAACGGCTATGAGGTCCCATTCCCCAGTCACGGAGTAGACCTCGCTGATGCCCTGTATGGCGGAGATTTCCTCGGCGGTTTCGGGGATGCGCGAGGCATCTGTCTTGATCAGGACGAAAGCGGTGATCACTGTAAATCCTTCCGGATCTGTTGCGCCGCTGCAGCGGCCAGCGCGACTGGGTCAATGGTGCCAGCCTAGTACATCAGCCGGTCCGTCGGCGCTCCCTCTGCTTCTTCTGCAACCGTAGAAAACCAGCCAGCAAAAGCCGGTATCCGATGAGGGACACACCCAGGCTAAGCAGCGCAACGATGACAAACGGCAGCACCACAGTCTGAGCGGTAAGTGCCCGCAGAATCATCCCTCCGGTCACCGCACCAAGCCAGACCGCGATGCCCGCAGGCCGCGGCGCAAGCGGCGCATTCCAGAGCCGGAACACGAGCCACGCAACCGCCGCCCCTGTAAGGAATGGCCAGGCGGTCAGCAAAACGCCGGAGATCACGTCACCGCGGGCGTGCGCGTCCCGTCCGATGGCTGCGAACACCAGAATGAGTGCGACGTCGGCGGACCCGGCGACTGCACGGGGAATCAGGCTGGGTCTGGTGGGAGGAGTCGTATTCGAAGGCATGCAATCGAGCCTAGCCGCACCTTGTTGTGCGCCGCCAAAACGCCGAGACTTGGTGCCAGGACCGAAGGATGGCAGCCATGCCGCTGTGCCGCAACCGGAAGGACACTCCGTGCAGCTCATCCAAATTGCCCAGCATGCCAGTGATCTGGACCGTGCCGCGGGTGCAGAGGAAAACTGCTCCCTGTAGGTCAGGGCGCCTGGAGCAATGTCACGTCCGGCACAAGTCTCGGACGCCGCCGCAGCGTGACCCATGCCTCAACTGTACTGAGACGAAACGGGCGGATGCCTTAATTGAAGTGAGACACGCCGTGCCAACGCCGTGACTGCAATGAGACAAAAACGGCCACTGCATCATCTGTAATGAGACTGCGTCAACTTAGATGAGACAGGACACATGGCGTGCGGTTCCGACGGTCGTCCTATTCTGCAGATTCTGCAATTTGATTACTTCTACTTTACATAATGTAGATTATCGGCGTTTGAAACTGCCTGAGAGTGGATCCTTGGAATCGGGAGAAATCCCTATCGGCCGTGGGGCCCATTGTCTTATGCGCGCCGCTCGCCAAGAATGAAGCAATGACGGTTTACCTGCGGTCACTCGAGACAGCTGTCCCTCCAACAGTGCTGATACAGACCGAAGCGCGTGATGTATTTGGTGCACAGCCCGGACTCACCAGACTGGGCCAACGGCTGGTGAGTACTTGTTTTGATTCAGCGGCCATAGACACGAGATACACCGCCGTCCGTGAACTGTCACGGGACTACCGCTCGGATGATCCGCAGTTTTTCGATCCGACCACAGGGCTCCTGCTAAACCCCAGCACAAAAGTACGCAACGACATATTCGGCCGGGAGGCCACCAAGCTGTTCGTCGAGGCCGCAGGCGCAGCGGTGTCCGCCTGTCCAGGCATCAACCCACTTGACATAACTCACCTCATTACGGTGTCCTGCACCGGCTTTTTCAATCCTGGGCCCGACTACAAAATTGTCCGGGCTCTGGGCCTGAACCCCGCGGTGCAGCGGTATCATCTCGGCTTTATGGGATGCTACGCCGCATTTCCGGCGCTCCGGGCCGCCAAGTCGTTCTGCGAGGCCGACCCCGATGCGGTGGTGCTGGTGGTGTGCGCCGAGCTCTGCTCCCTTCACGTGCGCACGTCCAACGATCCGGATACCATCATGGGCTCGGCTCTGTTTGCAGACGGCGCCGCGGCGGCCGTGATCACTGCCCGTGAAATCCCGGAAGGCCCGGCACTCATGCGGCTGGACCACTTCGAAACGGTCCTGACACCGGTCGGCGAAGAATCAATGGCCTGGAATATCGGTGATCACGGCTTTGAAATGGTCTTGGGAAATTATGTGCCGCACATCATCGACGAGCACATTGTGGGCGCCCTGCAGCCACTGCTTTCGCGTGAGATATCGCTCCTGGACCTCCCCTACCGGGATATCCGGCACTGGGCCATCCATCCCGGGGGCCGCAGCATCCTGGACAAGGTCCAGAACCGGCTGGATCTGACGGATCAGCAGTTGTTGCCCGCCCGGCAAACGCTTCGCGACTTCGGCAACATGAGCAGCGCCACTGTCCTCTTTGTGCTGAAAAACATTCTTGAGCTACCGGCTGACGACGGAGACGAGATGATCTGTTCGATGGCATTCGGCCCGGGCCTGACGGTGGAGACGGGCCTCTTTACCAAAATCCGGCAGCCCCCGGAGGGGATTCCGGCCGGTGTATCTAATCGGCTCACGCAAGTCACCGGACCGGCCGCATCCGCGTTGACCTGATCCGGACATGCACTTTTTGCGCGAACGCGCGGCCAGCGCCGTCGAACAGATGGACAGTCCGGATTGCGATCCGGACCGGCTGGACCGCACGTACGCCCAATTTTCCCTCGTGAACGGCGTCGTGTCCGGATGGCGGCGGATCTACCAGCAGAAGCTTCTGCCGCTGCTGTCGGCCGGCTCAGCCATCTCCCTGCTGGACATCGGTTGTGGCAGTGGCGATCTTCCCGTGATGCTCGCGCGCAGGGCTGCCCGGGACGGCCTCCGCCTGGAGATCACGGCTATCGATCCGGACGCGCGCGCCTTCCGGTTTGCGATGGCCAGGCCCGCCCTTCCGGGGTTGGCGTTCCGGCAGGCGCTGAGTTCGGATCTGGTCCGTGAGGGCCGGACCTTCGACGTCGTGATGTCCAACCACGTCCTTCACCACCTCAGCCAGCCTGAGCTGCAGGGCTTCCTCGCTGACTCGGTGGTGCTCTGCCGCGGGTCCGTGCTGCACAATGACCTGCGCCGAAGCGCGGCCGCCTACGCCCTCTTCTCCGTCGGTTCGCTGCCGTTGCGGGGTTCGTTCATCCGCGAGGACGGACTCACGTCCATCCGGCGCAGCTACACCACGAAGGAGCTGGAGGCTGCCGTTCCCCCAGGCTGGCTGGCTGAACGCCACTCCCCCTTCCACCAGCTGCTGATGTATGGCTCCAAGCACCACAGTGGTTGACGTCGTCATCGTTGGGGGCGGACCGGTAGGCCTCTATATTGCTGCCCTCCTGCTGCAGAACGGGGTCAGCGTCCGCATTCTTGAGCAGCGGCTCACTAGGAACCCGCATTCCCGGGCCATTGGCATCCACCCGCCCGCACTCGCTGCGCTGGATCAAGCGGGCGTCGCCCAGCCCTTGATCGCCGACGGCGTGGCCATCCGGCGCGGCATCGCCGTCAGCGGCGGGAAGCAGCTCGCCGAGATGCCCTTCGCGAGTGTTTCTCCCCGTTTCCCGTTTGTGCTTTCTGTCCCGCAGACCCGCACGGAGGCCGTTCTGGAGCGGCGGGTCCTCGCACTGGATGCTGACGCTCTGCTGCGCGGTGCCCGGGTCATGGACATGCACGACGACGGCGGCAGGGTCACGTTTGACGTCGCGTCCGCAGAAGGGAACCGGAAGCTATCCGGAACCCTCGCCATCGGCGCGGATGGTTCCAGATCGACGGTGCGTTCCCTTCTCGGAATAGCGGCAACTGTCAAGGAATATCCGGACCACTACGTGATGGGCGATTTTCACGACTCCAGCGGATATGGCGATGACGCTGCCTTATTCCTGGAAGGCGCCGGGATTGTTGAGTCGTTTCCGTTGCCCGGCAGCGTGCGTCGGTGGGTGGTCAGGCTGGACCGGGCACTTCAAGCGGCCGACGCAACCCGGCTGGCCGGGTTGGTGCAGGAACGCACCGGGGTTTCAGTTGAATCCGGAACAAACACCATGCTCAGCAGGTTCAGCGTCCGCTCATGCACGTCACGGAGCATGGTACTCGGCAGAACTGCGCTCATCGGCGATGCCGCCCATGAGATCAGCCCGATAGGCGGCCAGGGCATGAATCTTGGCTGGCTCGACGCCGCGGAACTCGCTCCGCTCATCATCGGTGCACTGGCCGGGCTCCCGGTGGGACAAGGACTCAGGAGCTTTGACTGCGAGCGGCGGCAGGCCGCGGCCCGGGCTGTCTGGCAATCCGAAGTCAATATGATGCTCGGCCGCCCGCTGCCGCACACACTCCTGACTGCCAGAAACATTGGAATCCGGCGGCTGGCTGATATTCCAGCCGTCAATAGGCTTATTGCCCGGCGGTTCACCATGCAATAACCCGGGCGGCTGCGGGAAACGCCCGGCTCAGGGCAACTGCTCCTCGATGAAGTAGCAGTCGTAGCTGTCCTGGCTAATGATCCTGCCGTCCCGCACTTCGAAAACGGACGACATCCTGGCGCGGATGACCTCGCCGGCATCCCAGTAACGCAGATCCATGAGGGATGTGGCGGACCAGTCCACCTCCAGGACAACCCGGTCGCCCTCACAGGTGGTGCGCCGGACCTCAAAGCGTTGCTCCGCAACCACCTGCCCGCTCTGATCCACTCCGGCCAGCACCTGTTCACGCGTCCGCTTTGACCCTTCAGGCGCCAGCACATGAGGTGCTTCGATCAGGGTGAAGTCCTCCGAAAGGTAGGGCCGGACCGCATCACCGCCACCGCCGGCTTCGATGGTCCGTACATAGCCGAGTACGCAATCCAAAGGGGTCTGATAAGTCATGGAACGACGCTAGCTGATGCACGGGACGGCTGCCGGATAACCTGAGCCGGCACCACATGACGCCACACGATACCAGGCCTACACTTCAGGCATGACCCCCGAAAGCCGGCAACGGCGACGGCCGGTGCCGGCCGCCCCCATCGTCGTCCTTCTGCTTGTCCTGTTGGCCACTGTGGGCGCATCTGCCGCGTGCAACCCCGTGCCGGAGCCTGGCCCACGGGCGTCGACAGCGCAGCCCGAGACGGAACATGCTGCCCATTTGCCTGGGCTCTCCGCCGAGCTCAATCAGTTCCGGGATAACTACGGCAAGCAGATCATTGAAGTGCAGCTCACCAACACCCTCAC
Organism: Pseudarthrobacter sp. N5; assembly: GCF_050157035.1. GTDB lineage: Bacteria > Actinomycetota > Actinomycetes > Actinomycetales > Micrococcaceae > Arthrobacter. Next base: position 2,286,241 of record NZ_CP189593.1, on the reverse strand, counting down.
GGAGCCACTGACGGTTTTGACCGCCGCCGTCAGCAGCCCACTGTTCAATTCCCCGATTACCTGGCAGTCCATGCAGCAGGGCACCGCCGTACCGCCCGGCCAAAGCAAAAGCCTTCCCGCCCAACTGCCGGACGCAGTGTGCCCGGACGCCGCCCAGGCATTCGCTGACTCTTCCGACACGATCCCCGCGGAATCTGTTCTGGTGGTTGGCCTCTCCCCCGACGGACGCCGAGTAAGGGTGCCCCTGACTGATCCGTTTGGGGTGCTGGTGCGGAACAACATGGAACTGTGCGTGGCCCGGGCTGCAGCCTCAACAGCCGAATTCGCGTTCTCCCCCGGCCTGGACATATCCCCGGACGGCGCAACAGCTGTGATCCGGCTCGCCATCCGCCCGCTCGCCGTAGTCCCGCACGGTAACGGGGCGGCTGAACCGTTGATAATCACCATCGAACGCGTCGACGGCACCACCCTGATAGCTGAGGATCCGGACCTGCCCTGGCCGCAGGGCACCACGGTGAGTCCGGGCGGAGAGGCAGCTGAACTCCAGCTCAGTATCCGGCCGGCGCGGTGTGACCCGCACGCCGTGGCAGAGGACAAGGTGGGCACACTCATCCCGCTCCATGTGCAGGCAGGCCGTCTTCGGGGAATCCTCAAGGTCCAGGCCGGCACCGCACTCAAAGCGGCAATCCTGGACTTTGTCGCGGGGGCATGTGCACGCCGCTAGGCTCTTTACATGAGTCCAGCAGCAGCGCCCACACCGTTCAGCCCGGCGCACATCCGTGAAACGGTACAGAAGATCCTGGCGGAGGAGTCACTGCCACTCATTGTCCAGGCAGGTCACCCGGTCCTGAGGCAGGGCGCGGCGCACTATGACGGACAGCTCAGCGACGCAGAGCTCGGCCAGCTGATCGGTCTCATGCGGCAGGTCATGCATAGCGCACCCGGAGTAGGACTGGCCGCCCCGCAACTCGGCATTCCATTGCAGCTGGCCGTGCTCGAGGACCGGTTCGAGGTCGACGGCGACCTCGCAGCGGTGCGGAAGCGCTCACCATTGGAGTTCCTCACCATCCTGAATCCCCGCTACCGGGCGCTGGGCGCGGAGACCGCGGCCTTCTACGAAGGCTGCCTCTCTCTCGCCTCGCTTCAGGCAGTCGTGGTACGGCCGGAGAGTGTGGCGCTGGATTTCCTGGCACCGGACGGAACCTCCGTTCAGCGAGAATTCACCGGCTGGCAGGCGCGGATCGTCCAGCATGAAACGGATCATCTGCACGGATCCCTTTATATCGACCGCGCCGAGCTCAGATCACTGAGCAACACCGCGGAATACTCCGAGCGCTGGGCGGAACCGGGAATCGCACGGGCACGGCATGAGCTTGGCTTCCTTCCTTAGCTTCCCGCCGACTCGGCCCCCGGTGACGGCGTCGGATTCGCACCGGTGGGCAGATACTTCGCCCACCATTCCAGAATCTGCTCAAACCGCTGCCGGCGGTGGTGAGGAGTCCCTGACCGGGACAGCTCATGGTTTTCACCGGGGAAGACCAGGAAAGCAGTCTCAACTCCCTGTTGTTTCAGCGCTGTGAAATAGCGCTGGCCCTGCTCGACCGGGCACCGGAGATCGTCTTCACTGTGAATGACCAGCGCAGGTGTCCGGACTGCGCCGACCGCTGCCATGGGACTTTGCGCGGCGAACTGCTCCGGCGAACCACCCGTGTACTCGCCGCCGAAGAACCAGCCGATGTCCGAAGATCCGCTAAAACTAACAGGGTCCAGAAATCCACGCTCGACAATGGCCGCCTGGAACCGGTGGTCCCGGCTGATGGTCCACGCAGTGAGATAGCCGCCGTAGGATCCGCCCATTATCCCCAGGGACGCGCTGTCCAGCACGCTGAACTTCGCCAGCGCCCCATCCAGAAACGCGAGCACGTCCTGCATGTCCACTGTGCCCATCTTCGCCCTGATCGCCCGGCCGTGATCCTGGCCGTAGCCTGCCGAGCCCCGGGGATTGCACATCAGCACCGCATACCCGGCTTTGGCGTAGACCTGGGCTTCGTCAAAGAAAGCTATCGTGTATTGCGAGAACGGTCCGCCATGGATGTTCAGGAGCACCGGGTGGGGTCCCACGCCCGGTGGCCTCACCAGCCAGCCGTGGACCGGGTACCCATCGGTTGAAGCGAACGTCAGCTCCTGCGGTTCGATGATGCCCGCCTGGGTGCGAAGTGCGGCAGAAAAATCTGTCAGGAGACGCAACTCACCGCCGTCGAGCATAGCCACGTCACCGGCTGTTGAAGGGTCGCTGAAGGTGACCACCATGGAACCGCCGCCCCACGCAGCGCCGGTGACCTCTTGGTCGCCGTGGACCAGCAACGCGTGACTTCCCGTGGCGCGGAATTCCAAGAGCTCCACGGTGCCCTGCGCACTATTCAACACCAGCGCACCGTCTGCCCCGCGAAGTTCAATCCGCAGGCCCGGGCTTGCCACATCCATCACTTCGACGTCGCTGAGGGGCGTCGCATCCCCTCCGGCCGACGGCATGCAGTAGAAGGCGGAGTTTCTCGCGACAAAATCAAGCCCCGATTCACCCAGGTCATGGGCGATGAAAAAGAGCCATTTGCCGTCGCGTGACTGGCGAACCGCTTCAACGGTCTGCCGGCCGGTATTCGTGGGCCGCACCGGAACAGGTTCCCCTCCTCCGGCATCAACGCGATAGATGCCGCGGGCCAGATCGCCATCGCTGCGCTCATGCAGTGACGCAACGAAGAAGACAGAGTTCCCATCGGAGCTGAAACACCCGCCGATATGGTCGGCTCTTCCAGCTGTGAGTTGACGGGCTCTGGGCACATGCGGGCTTGCCGCTGCGGCGCAATCCTCTGCTGACGACTTGGCGGATTTGAGCACCCGTCCTGCTGGAGCCACTCTGGGTTCTTCACCCAGCTCAGGCACATCAAGGACAAAGAGTTGCAGCGGCTGGTCCAACGTGTAGCCGACGCCGTCCATCCTGTATTGGTATTCCGTAATCAGCCGGGGGTTTTCGCCGCCTGCCGAAACCCCTTCAGTAGACCCATAGCGCCCTTCCTCGGCCTCGCGGGAGCTGAAAACAACGCGCCGGGAGTCCGGCGACCACGCGAAAGACGACACGCCGAGCTGCCTGTCGGTGAGCACCTGCGGTTCGCCGCCACCGGCCTCCACCACATGCAGCTGCGGTTTCCCGTCGGCGCTGGCCCGCAGGAACGCGAGCACCAGTCCGTCCGGCGAAAAGGCCGGCGCCGTGTCACGGAACCCCCTGGTCACCCGACGGGGCTGCTTTCCCGGATCCAGCGGCACGTTCCACAGCTGGCCCACATACGAGTCAGCGTCGAAGTCAGGACGGACCACGGAAACCACGGCCCTGGTGCCATCCGGATGGACGGCCGGGGCGGACACGGCATTGAGCAACGGGAGATGTTCAGGATTCACCCACGTGAGCCTAGCGTCCTGGCACGTACCTGTGAAACATCTCACCTGGTTGCCGTTACGGATGGCCACTGTGTGGGGCCGCCGCCTGCGCCTCTAGGATTGTGTCCATGCTTCCCGACGCCGCAAACCTCCTGCTGTGCCCCTCTTGCCGGGGCCGTTTCTTGTCATCTGATGGCGGCCCCGGAAATCCGGGCGCAGCGCTGCGCTGTCCCGTCGGACACAGTTTCGACGCCGCCAAACAGGGCTACTTCAACCTTCTGGTGGGCAGGGGAACAGTTTTTGAAGCGGACTCCGCCTCCATGGTGGCCGCCCGTTTCGAGTTTCTTGAAGGCGGCCACTACCGCCCGCTCGCCGAAGCCGTGGCGGCATCAGTGGCTCCGGCCCTTGCCGGTGACAAGCCTGTGGTTCTTGACGCGGGTACCGGTACTGGCCATTACCTGCGGTGCACTTTGGACACGATCCTTGCCCGGCATTCCGCTGTGGCTGCCATTGCCCTGGACATTTCGAAATTCGCGCTCCGTCGGGCGGCCCGAATGAACCCCGAAGCAGCCAATCTCGTATGCGACGTCTGGCAACCTCTGCCCGTGGCCGATGCCGCGGTGGACGCTGTCACCGTAGTGTTCGCTCCCCGCAACCCGGCTGAGTTCGCACGAGTCCTCAGACCAGCAGGCCTTCTTGTGGTGGTTACACCCCGGCCTGGCCACTTGGCCGAAATCGCCGCCCGGACGGGCATGCTCGGCATTGAACCCGACAAGGACGAGCGGCTCGCCGAATCCATGGGCGGGCATTTTCACTTAAATCTGGCCCGGGATCTTGATCTGCAGCTCTCCTTGTCCCCAACGGACGTGGAAAATCTGGCCTACATGGGCCCGGCCGGGCATCACCTGAATCGTGCGTCGCTGACGGGCCGTCTGGCAGGTCTTGCTGCCGTGACTGACGTTTGGGCAAGGTTCCGGATCAACGTCTTCGAACGGCTGCAGGACCCGGGAAGTGTAACGACTTGGCCACGTTCCGTACCCACGCATTAGGCTCCTGCCCGGCCATGCAGCTTCGGATTAGGATGGAAGAACAGTTACTGAGGGTCTGCTCCCGCAGCCCACGGAAGCAAGGGGGATCGAATGTTTGAATGGCTTGGCCAGAACTGGTGGGCACTGTGGCTCACGGTGTTCTTGGCGTTTGCGGTCATCGAGATGCTGACTCTGGACCTCTTCTTTATCATGCTCGGCGGCGGCGCCTTGGCCGGGTTGCTGGCCGACTTTGCGGGCGTTGATTTCTGGTTGCAGATCGTGGTCTTCTGTGTTGTCTCACTGTTGATGATCGCCTTTATACGGCCTGTAGCGCTCAAGCACCTGAAGAAGGGCCCTGCCGAACAGCGCACCAACGTTGACCGGCTCATCGGTGAATCCGCGCTCGTTATGGAAGCCGTCAGTTCAACAGGCGGGCTGGTGAAGATCGGCGGCGATGTCTGGAGCGCCCGTTCCGACGCCGGGGTCCTGTCCACAGGTCAGCGAGTGGTGGTCTCGGCGATCGAAGGCGCCACCGCGGTGGTTGCACCGCAGGCCGAATCGGCAGTCCAGTAGCCTGCAGCCCTGGATCGGGGGCCTTCAGATTGCCGCCTGCGGCACCGGCGCGAGCAGGTTGGAGGGCGGACCGTCCGCCGCAGATACAGTTTCACAAAACAAATGGGGAATGAAGGAGATGCATGGATAACTCAGGAGGAGTCGCAGTAGCAATTGTGCTGCTGGTCCTGATCGCATTCGTAATTATTGTGCTGGTCCGTTCGGTACGGATTGTCCCGCAGGCACGGGCAGGTGTGGTTGAGCGGCTGGGAAAATACCAGCGGACACTCAACCCCGGCCTGACAATACTGATCCCGTTCGTTGACAGGCTGCTGCCACTGCTGGATCTGCGCGAGCAGGTAGTGTCGTTCCCGCCCCAGCCGGTGATTACCGAAGACAACCTGGTGGTCTCGATTGACACTGTGGTCTACTTCCAGGTTACCGACCCCCGGGCCGCCACCTACGAGATCGCCAACTACATCCAGGCAGTTGAACAGCTGACCACCACCACGCTTCGTAACGTGGTTGGTGGCCTGAACCTTGAAGAGGCTCTGACCTCCCGCGACCAGATCAACGGCCAATTGCGCGGTGTGCTGGATGAAGCCACAGGCCGCTGGGGCATTCGGGTGTCACGCGTGGAACTCAAGGCGATCGATCCGCCCCACTCCATCCAGGATTCCATGGAGAAGCAGATGCGCGCTGAGCGCGACCGCCGAGCCGCCATCCTCACCGCGGAAGGCACCAAGCAGTCCGCCATCCTGACGGCTGAGGGCCAGCGACAGGCCTCCATTCTGGCGGCGGAAGGTGATGCCAAGGCGGCAATCCTTCGCGCCGATGGCGAAGCCCAGGCCATTCAGAAAGTCTTCGATGCCATCCACAAAGGCAACCCGGACCAAAAACTCCTCGCCTACCAGTACCTGCAGACCCTACCCAAGATCGCCGAGGGCTCGTCGAACAAGCTCTGGATCATCCCCAGCGAGATTGGTGAGGCGCTCAAGGGCATCGGCAGCGCACTGGGCGGCAAGGATCCGGATTCCACTACCGGCGGGCTGTTCAGTGATGAGACGCCGGTGAAGCAACGGGAGTCCTGATCGACCGGACGCAGCCAGCGCACATCGCGTGAGCGGAGCGGGAGTCACACCGTATGGTGTGGCTCCCCCTTTGCTGTCAGGGCTTATTGTCAGGGCTTTTGCGGTAGCCAACAGCTTTCCGTATAATAGGTTATTTGTCCGGCCGCTCCAGTTCAGCCGGAACAAGAATGCTTAGCAAAGCGTTTCATCTAGTGATGCTGCGTAGTGCACATAGTAGTCCGGCGGCGTTGTATGCCGCCGGCTAGCGCGGAGCCTGGCTCCGCGAACCGACCAGAGGGAGAAATCATGAGCGATCGCAGCCTGCGGGGTATGCGTCTTGGCGCCCAGAGCATGGAGACTGAATCCGGCGTCGAACCGGCCCCGCGTCAGCGGGTTGAATACCGTTGCGAGGACGGCGAGCAGGTCTTCGTCACCTTCTCCTCCGAGGCGGAGATTCCCCCTGTCTGGGTTTCGAAGACCGGCAAGGAAGCGCTTCTGGTTGACGGCGAACGCCCGGTCAACAGCAATGAGAAGGCCGTCCGCACCCACTGGGACATGCTGTTGGAGCGCCGCTCACTCCCCGAGTTGGAACAGATCCTCGAAGACCGCCTCACCATCCTGCGCGAACGCCGTGGCGAACGGCGCACTGCATAGCAGGAACCTCATAGCAGAAGGGCCGGGCCTGCAACGTCCAACGACGTTGCAGGCCCGGCCCTTCTGCTTTCGTCAGGCGAGGCTTCCGTCCGCCCTCACTTCGGCTCTGCGGCCCAGGTGTGGCTGAGCCCGGAGCCGGCCGGGTCGGATCCGCGCTCGGATCTGGTTAGGCCGGATCGGATCAGGCCTGATCTGAGGCCGTCTTTTTCCCGGTCAACCTGTTCCAGCGTGACGCGAGACCCCACTTCGTGACATTTATCATGGCTTCGACCACAATGTTCCCGCTCATCTTCGAGGCCCCCAACTCCCGCTCCACAAAAGTGATCGGCCGCTCAACGATGGTGAGTCCCATCTTCGCCACGCGCCACGCCAGGTCCACCTGGAAGCCGTAACCCACCGATTCAACCTGGTCCAGATTCAGTTTTTCCAGGGTGGTGCGGCGGAACGCACGGTAGCCCCCTGTCACGTCCTTGATTTTGACGCCCAGCATGATGCGAACGTATGTACTTCCGATGCGCGAGATAGCCTGCCGGTACAACGGCCAGTTCACGGTGCTGCCGCCCGGCACCCACCGCGAGCCCATGGCCAGGTCCGCGCCTTGTTCCACGGCATCCAGCAGCAGTGGCAGCTGTTCTGGCTGGTGTGATCCGTCAGCATCCATCTCTACGAGGACGTCGTAGCCGGCAGCCAGGCCCCATTTGAAGGCGGCGATGTAGGCGGCACCCAGGCCTGCTTTGCCGGTGCGGTGCAGGACATGGACCTGGCTGTCCTCTGAGGCGATGGTGTCCGCCAACTGGCCCGTTCCGTCGGGGCTGTTGTCGTCGACAACCAGCACATCTGACGCCGGCACAGCTGCGCGCAGACGCCCAAGGGTCTTGGGCAGCGATTCCAGCTCGTTGTAAGTGGGAATGATGGTGAGGACGCGCACAGTGGGCCTTCCTGGATGGGAGCAGTCGGCACGCCCGGAATCAGCACGAACACTGACTGACAGGCGCAACTCTCCATTATAGGGCGTGGCAATTGCCGCGAACGCCGTAGGAACTGCCGCGGGCAGGTCCACACGCTTCGGGCCAGTTCCGCCGTGCGGCGTTGTGCCGCTGCGGAACTGTTTTCTGCTGCGTAGTGGACCTGCCCCTGGGGATGCCGCTGTCACAACCCGATAAAACCCCGGTCCAATCACCTGCTTTGGCCCGGGTACGGGATGACAGCTGCCAGATGGAATCGGCTGTACCTGAATCCATCTGCTGACAATCAATGCTACGGAATCGGCGTAACCTGTCAACCAGCCCCTGACCTGCCCTTTTGCCTATCACCGCAGGTCAGTAGCCAGTCGGCGCGGCCGCATATATTGACTTCTTTCCAGCCTGGACCATTGCCGGATGCGTCCGGACGTCAGGAGCGGAACGAGGGGCTGGAGTAGAGCTCCAGCCCCTCACGCACCGTCTGGAGACATAAGGGGTCGCTACCCGTGTCCAGGGCGGGCAGCAGTGGCGTACGCGCCCGGGGGTCTGTGCTCCAGGACTGAACCCTTCCATCGGCAACTTGAACCATAAGTTCCTCCACTTCCCACACTGCAAAACTGGCAGGGGAGCCGGGAACGAGCTGCCCAGCCATCGGATTCGGGTACCTGACAGCCCTCCAGCCGGCCCGGGTATGCCCCAGGAAGGCCGCGCGCGCCGAGATGCGTTCGGCCGGGTTGTGGTGCTCCAGGCAGGCACGAACGCTGGACCATGGCCGCATCGGCGTTACCGGGCTGTCGCTGCCGAAACACACGGGGACTCCGGCCGAATAGAATGATGCGAACGCGTTCATGGTGTCCGCCCTGCTGCCGAGGCGCTGCTCATACAGCTGACCGGAACCACCCCAGGCGGCGTCGAATCCAGGCTGGAGACTGACAGTGACCGCATACCTGGCCAGCCGCGCAATGGCTTCAGTGTCTGCCAGTTCAACGTGCTCGAACCGGTGGCCCGCAGCCCGGACCCGCTGCTCACCGACCTCAGCGGCTGCCATATCCAGTGCAGTCAGAACAGCATCCAGCCCTGCATCCCCGATCACGTGGAAACCGGCCTGAACACCCAGCGTGGAGCAGGCGGCCAGATGCGCCGCGGCTTCATCAACAGAAAGGTAGGTACTCCCCCGCTCCCCCGGTGAATCGCTGTACCCGGAGCGAAGAGCGGCCGTCCGGGATCCAATGGAGCCATCGATGTTGAGGTCACCGGCCAGGCCCATAACGCTCATCCCCAGTCCGTCGAGGATGGCCCTGGCGTCCTCAGCGGACACGGCCAGCTGGCCCCAGTAGGGCAGAACTTCCGGACGGGCTTCGCCGGCTTCCGTCAGTTCGTTCCAGGCAGCAGCGAGTTCAAGATCCCTGATACCGCCGATGTGGGGCGCCGCCATCTCCGCCACAGCCACATAGCCGTTGGCTGCTGCTTCCCCGAGCGCCTTCCCCTGGTACTTGCGCAGGGATGACTCCGGGAGTTGCCGGGCAGCCAGTCTTGCGGCTGTGTGCGCTTCCCGCTTCATCTGGGCGCCCGGAGAGAAGCCGTCAAGTGCCGCCAGTCCTGCGGCGTCAACGAGGGACGCAGACACTAATGCGGAGTGCACGTCCACCCGGGACAGATATACTTGCCGGCCGCCAGACGCGCGCTCCAATTCCCCGCGGTCCGGCAAGGTTGGGTCCGCCCAGGTGGTTTCGTCCCAGCCGTGGCCGAGTACTGTGCCTTCGGCCGCCGAACCGGCAACTGCGTTGAGGAGCTCTTTCGCAGACCGTACACCGCCCAGCTGCAGGGAATCCAGCGCGATGCCGGTCTCGGTGAGGTGGAGGTGGGAATCCACAAATCCGGGCGCCAGCAGCGCTCCATGGAGGTCGATGACGTCCATGGAGGTGTCTGCGATGGACGTCGCGGCCTGTTCCGAACCGACCCAGGCCACGGTGTCCCCGTCCACCAGCATGGCGGTTGCAAACGGATCAGCGGCTGTGTAGACGGACCCGTTGCGGTACAGCGTCACCTTGCTCTCCCGCTGGGCGGCGGCTGCTGGCGTATGTGCGTCTGTCATGACAGGTAAAGCTCCTAGGCAAAGGTTACGGATATTCTGTGACGGATTCCGTTGAGGGTCAGACCACAGCTGAGTACGCCACGACGCCGCGCCGCACCAACTTGATGGCTTCACCGCAAAGCCGTGTTAGCCGGGGATCCAGGCCCGGAATCTTGGCCAGCTGATCCAGAAGATCGATGACCTGTTTGACCCAGCGGACAAAGTCTCCGGCGGCAAGATCCGTACCGTTCAGCACCTCTTGGAGATGCCGTCCCCGCGCCCACTTGTACATCGGCCAGACGAGCCCCAGTTCAGGTTCACCCGTCAGCGGGAGCTTGTTCTGCTCCTCAGTGTCTTCCAGCGCAGACCATTCGCGGACAACAACATCCACAGCTGTTTCCAGCGAGACACTGGGCATCCGTGGCCGGAGACCACGGTCCTCACGCTTGGCCTGGTACACCAGGATGCTTGCCAGGGCTGCCACTTCAACGGCGTCCAGGTCGTTGAAGGCGCCCAGCCGCAGCGACTGTGAAATCAGGAGGTCCTTTTCGCCGTAAATCCGGCGCAGGCGTTGGCCATCCGCGCTGATGGTGGCCTTTCCGGATTCCGGCGTCTCCAGATATCCGTATGCCGAGAGAACGTCGCAGACCCGGTCAAAGGTCTTGGCAATAGTGTTGGTCCGGCCCTGGATCTGGCGGACCAGACCGTCTGTTTCGCGGCGCAGTTTCCACCAGCGCTCGGACCACCGTGCGTGGTCCTCGCGTTCGCTGCATCCGTGGCAGGGGTGCGCCCGCAAGGACCGCCGGAGCTCGGCGATTTTCTTTTCCTGATCCGGAAGCGCCGTGGCAAGGCCAAAGTCGTTGTTGCGGCTGATGTCCGGACCCGGCGGCCGGTTCTCGCGGATGGCATTGCGCACAGACGACGCCAGATCCCGCCGGGATTTGGGAACCTTGGCGTTAAACGACTTCGGGATCCTGACACGGGTGACCGGCGAGATGGGCCCCTCGAGGTCATCGGTGCCAATCCGGCGCAGCTGGTTGTCCATGGTCAGCACGGCAGGCCGCGGCTCCCTGCTGCTGTGGTCCGAACTCAGAACCACGGCCAGCCCCGGGGCACGGCCGCCTGGCACATCCACAACATCGCCGGGCAACAACCGGCCCAGGGAATCGTCGTTGAGTGACTTCCGGGCCCGGTTTCTGCTCCGTGACGTGACGTTTTCGGCGTCGGACAGCTCGCGGCGCAGCCTGGAATATTCGGTGAAGTCACCCAGATGGCATGTCATGGACTTGGCGAAACCCGCAAGTGACTCCTCGCGGCTGCGCACCTGTTTCGCCAGCCCCACCACGGAACGATCCGCTTGGAACTGGGCAAACGAGGATTCGAGTATTTCCCGCGCCCGGGGCCGCCCGAACTGTGCAAGCAGGTTGATGCTCATGTTGTAGGTGGGCCGGAAACTGGAATTCAGCGGGTAGGTACGCCTGGATGCAAGTCCTGCTACCGCCGCCGGATCCGTACCGGGCTGCCAGAGGACCACAGCATGGCCTTCGACGTCGATTCCGCGGCGGCCGGCCCGTCCGGTCAGCTGGGTATATTCCCCCGCGGTAATGTCCACGTGCGCTTCGCCGTTGAACTTGTCCAGTTTCTCGAGGACCACAGAGCGGGCGGGCATATTAACTCCCAGTGCCAGGGTCTCGGTGGCGAACACCGCCTTCACGAACCCATCAACGAAAAGCTTCTCCACCACTTCTTTGAAGGTTGGCAGCATTCCGGCATGGTGTGCCGCGATCCCCCGTAACAGCCCGTCCCGCCAGCTCCAAAAACCGAGTATGTCCAGATCGTCGGAGGGAATGTCCTGACCGGCCTCGTCCACCCGCTGGGCAATGATCTGTTGTTCTCTTTCGGTGGTCAGCCACAATCCGGAGGCAACGCACTGGGAGACTGCGGCATCGCAGCCTGCGCGGGAGAAGATGAAGGTAATGGCCGGCAACAGATCCTGCCGGTCCAAGCTCGCGATGACCTGGGGACGGCTTGCTTTCCTGACTGCCGTCCGCGGGTCTCCTTGGGCTGGCCGCTCCTCGTCGCGGTGGCGGTGCTGACGGCGCTGGCTGCGACCGCCATGGCCAAAGCGGCCACGGAAGTTAAGCTGGCTTTCGCTGCGGGCCGTGGACAGGAGCTCCGGGTTGACCTCGAAACCGCGTTTACTGGCCTCATCCGAGGTCGGCGGCACCGGAACAGCCAGCGCCGAGCCCGGCTCACCCTGGGGGGCTATTTCGTCAAAAGTTGTTTCGCCGGCGAAGAGGTCCACGATCTGTTTGCCCACCATCACGTGCTGCCACAGAGGCACCGGGCGGTGCTCGGAAACAATAATGTCCGTGTGGCCGCGGACGGTGTCCAGCCAGGCGCCGAATTCCTCGGCGTTGGAAACTGTGGCACTCAGGGATGCCACCTGGACTTCGCTTGGCAGGTGGATGATTACTTCTTCCCACACGGCGCCACGGAAACGATCCGCCAGATAGTGCACCTCGTCCATCACGACAAAGCCGAGGTCGTCGAGGGAGTCTGACTCTGCGTAGAGCATGTTGCGCAGCACTTCAGTGGTCATCACCACCACGGGAGCATCGCCGTTGATGTTGGTGTCGCCCGTCAGCAGGCCCACGTTTTCGGCGCCGTATTTTTCGGCCAGTTCGGCGAATTTCTGGTTGCTCAGCGCCTTGATGGGGGTGGTGTAGAAAGCCTTCAGTCCGCGCTCCAAGGCCAGATAAATGGCGAACTCACCCACGATGGTCTTCCCGGCACCGGTCGGGGCCGCCACAAGGACTCCCCTGCCCTCCTGAAGGGAACTGCAGGCACGGAGCTGGAAATCGTCCAGTTCGAAGTCAAAGGTGCGGGCAAAGCCACCCAGATAGGTGGATGATTCGGCGGTCCGACCAGCGCTGGCCCGGTAACTTTCGGACGGCGGCTGTGGCCCGGATATGGAGGACATGCATCCAGCCTAGTGCGCCGGGTGCTAGAGGTTATCCAGATCGCTGCCCGGCGTTGCGACGTCGGCACTGGCCTCTGTTTCTGCAGCCTGCTTGGCCACCCGCCGGTCCCGGCGCCGGTCGTTGATAATACACAGACCAATGGCAGCAAAGAAAAGCAGCAGCAGCGGACCGGCCAGCAGGAACATGGACAGTGCATCCGCACCGGGGGCAGCTACGGCCGCAAGGACGAACACGAGAAACACCGTGATTCGCCAGGCCTTGAGAATGGTCTGTCCACGGATAATTCCCGCCGTGTTGACGCCCACCAGCACAACAGGAACCAGGAAGGCCAGCCCCAGGAACAGCACCATGCGTGTGACGAAATCAACGTAATCGCGCGCATCAATGAGGTTGGAGAAACCCGCAGGCGTGAATTGCGTCAGCGCCCGGACAACTTGGGGCACCACCAGCCAGCCCACCCATATGCCGGCCAGGAACAACGGCACGGCCGCTGCCATGTAGCCCAGCGTGTAACGCCGCTCCTTCTTGGTGAGACCGGGGGTGATAAATGCCCAAAGCTGATAAATCCAGACCGGGCTGGAAATAACCGCACCGATCATGAGCGACAGCTGAAGTTTGAAATCAAACGGTGACGCGATGCTTGAGAAGTTGACCGAGGACGTGCCTCCGGTGTGCTCCGCGATCCGGTCCACAGGCTCTTTGAGCGCGCTCAAGATCGGATCGTAGAGAATCCAACCGCCAACTGCGCCGATGACAAGGCCGATCGCCGACTTGAGGAGCCTGTTCTTGAGCTCCCGAAGGTGGTCCAGGAGGGCCATCCGACCTTCCGGGTTGGATTTGCGGCCCTTCTTCTCTGCCACTAAGGATCAAACGCGGTTCGACGGCGGAACGTCGGTACCGTCAGTCGGCTCGCCGTTCTGCGTTTTGGCCTGCGGATGGTTGACGATTTTGCCCTCCACCGGGTCGGAACCGTCCTTGGCCTCAGGCTTGCCGTCGTTCTTCATTTCCTTGACCTCGGATTTGATAATCCGCATGGACTGGCCAAGGCTGCGTGCCATTGCCGGAAGTTTAGGTGCAGCAAAAAGCAGCAGAGCCACGATGATGATAATTACGATGGGCCACGGGCCATCAAAGAGTCGTCCCACTGGAAGTCCTTTCCTCTGAGTACATCCTATGTCTAACTGAAATTGATGTCGCGCAATGACTGGGGCTGACCCCGATCGGATTTGCGCTGAATGCGCCGTTGGCGGCGCACTTCCCTGCGGGATGACTTGGATGTGAGGTAATCATGTCTCATCTGCTCGGGTGAGGCAAAAACAGCGGCTCCCGGTGCCGGGCTGCTCCGCGTACCGTCGTCGTGCGGTTCTGCGCTGCGGGGTGGTACGAGGCTCAACTTGTCCCCCGCCGCCGCCAGCGCCCTGAACGTGGCCATGAACTGGCGGAACAGCCGGATTCCAAGGAGCACGTAGAGAAGCAGGGACAGCGCAACGAGCGCTATCCAGATCAGGATCCAGGACCACCAAGGCATGCTGAGTAGTCTAGCCGCCGTACTGGGAGAGTGCGGTGCCGACCCACTCGCTGGCCACCTTTGCCAGCGGCGCAGGTTCCAGGATCCTCACTGCGCCGCCATGCTGGGCGACAAACATCGGGAGCCAGTCGGTGTTCCCGAAGCGGATTTCCGCGAGTAGCCCCCCGCCGGGAAGTTCCGCAGTACGTTCAGCGTAATATTCGTCGGCCAGCCCGGAACCCTGGTGTGTCAGCTGCACAATCACGAGGGTGTCGTCGTCGTTGGGAGTATAGAGCTTGACCGGGAAGCCTTCCTGTCCCGTGACCGCCCTGGAGATCCCTCTTCCGTTGGGCGCAACGCGTTCTATCCGGTCCAGGCGGAAGTTCCGAAGCCCGGCGGCGGCATGGCAATAGGCCTCGAAGTACCAGGTGTTGTCCAGCGAGTAGAGCCGCAGCGGGTCTACATCCCGTTCAGAAACCGAATCCTTCTGCGGCGAGAAATAGCTGAGCCGGAGCTGCGAGCCGGAGTCAATCGCTGCACGGATCGTTTCCAGGTCAACGGAATTGGCCGGGCCAACCTCCGGCCCGGCCACCGAAGCCGCCCGGAGACCCTCTTCACCGGCGGCAGCCATCAGTTTCAGGGTCACCGATTCAAGGGCACTGCCCTCGGCCAGCTCCGGGAGCCCGTTGAGTGTCTCCAGGCCTGTCAACAGGGCGCACGCCTCGTCCACGGTGAACCTGACAGGCCTGTTCAGGTCCAGATCCTGTGTGATGTAGACATGATCGTCCTCCCACTGGATGTCCAGCAGGTCGTCCGGATATCCCTCAGGCAGTCCTGAGCAGATGAGGATTCTCAGATCTTCTTCGAGTTCCTTCCGTGTGATGCCGAACCTGTCGGCCACGACCTGTATGTGAAGACCCTGGTTGTGGACCAGGAACGGCACGAGCTGGAGCATTCGCTTAAGCTGGTCCTCCGACGTCCTCTTGCGGGTCCGGTGCGCCAGGACCGGAGCAGGGAAGACAACTGGCGGATGGGGCGCTGCAGCGAACTCCGCCGCACCGGCGAGCCGGCGCCTCACTGCTGCGAGCAATTCCGGCGGGGCTGCCACCAACACGTTCGGCCCGTAGGAGGCCAATTCTTCTCCCAGCAGCTCGGCGTCCCGGTACTGGACACTGATACGCTCCCAATCGGCGTCGGGAGGCACGGCGCCGGACGTCCCGGTGCCAGGGGTCCCGGTGGCGGTTGTTCCGGTGGCGGTGGTGGCGGGCTCCTCCGCCGGAACTGCCCGCTTCCGCAAGCCCAGCAGCTTGCCTTCGGGGACATCCACGACGGCGGTTTTTATGGGAAGTTCGGGCAGAGCAGCAAGTTCAGCCCGGATATTAAAGCGCGCAGGCGGTGGGTAGCTCGCTTTTGCCAGCACGGTAACGGCTGACGTAAACCTGGACAGCCGGAAGAACCGCAGCGCACCCCGGCCCCGGTCATGGCCCGCCAAGTACCACTGTCCGAACCTGCTTCCCACACCCCAAGGCTCCACTACGCGTTCCTCGTCCTTGCCGGTGCTGCCTGCGTGGTACCGGAAACTGACGGCGTGCTGGGCGTGCATGGCCGTGATGAGGTCCTCAAAAGCCTGTCCGGCCGGTTTGATCCGAGGCTGGAGGCCGGACGGCAAGCCAATGTCCGTCAAGCCACCCGAGGCCTGAAGTTTGCGCATGGCATTAAGGGCGGAAGTACCGAGCGCCGCCTGCTCCCACAACTGAGATGCCAGCAAAAGGACCGTGCACTCCTCGGGCGTGAGCTCAACGTCCGGAAGCCGGTTGGATTCCTTGCCGATCCGGTAACGGGTGGTGGCGGGGTCCTCTGAGCTCCAGCCTTTGTCCGTGACGGTTTCAACGTCGAAACCGAACTCGCGCAGATCGTTCTTATCGCGTTCGAACATGCGGCCGAAGGCCACATCGTTGCCGGTGGTGTCGTGATAGATCTTTTGTCGCAGTTCACTGCGGCGCAGCCCGTACTTCGTATTGAGCAGGGCGATCAGTAGATTGAGCAGGCGTTCTGTACGGGAGGCTGACACTCTGGCTACGTTACTAAAGTCCATGTGGGAAACGCCGGAAGCGCGGCAACATCCGGGATTTCTTCCCGATTGTTACCGCGCTTTCAAGGTGCGAAGTTCCGTGTCTAGCGGACGCCGATTAGATCCACCACAAAGATCAAGGCTTCGTTGGGGCCGATTGCCCCACCGGCTCCGCGGGAGCCGTACGCCAGTTCAGACGGGATCTCCAGTCGCCGGCGGCCGCCGACCTTCATGCCCAGCAGACCCTGGTCCCAGCCCTGGATGACCTGACCCACACCTACGCGGAAGTCCAGCGGCGCACCGCGGCCCCAGGAAGCGTCGAACTCTTCGCCCGTTGACCAGGCCACGCCGACATAGTGGGTGGAGACGGTATCGCCGGCCGTTGCCTCGGCACCGTCGCCTTCGATGAGGTCGGTGATGACCAGCTCGGCAGGCACTGCGCCTTCGGGGAAGTCAATTTCCGGCTTCTGGCGGTCAAAATCGCGCTGACCAAATGACATGGTTGCTCCTTTTTTTGCTTGAGTGGGGTGTGGCTATAAGGGGGTTACGTTGTGTGCTTACTTGACGCCGAGGATGTCGACCACAAATACGAGGTCGCCCTTCGCATCGCCCTGGCCGGCATCACCGTAGGCGAGGTCCTTAGGGATCACCAGAAGTACACGGGAGCCAACGGTCTTGCCTGCCAAGCCTTGAGTCCAGCCCTTGATGACTCCTGTGAGCGGGAAACTGGCAGTCTTGCCACGGTCAAAGCTCGAGTCGAATTTCTTGCCGCCAACGAGGGCGACGCCGACGTAATTAACAGTGAGAGTGTCAGTTTCCTTGACCGCGGGGCCCTTGCCCTTGATGAGGTCCTGCGAAACAAGAGCTGTGGGTGCGGTTACACCGTCCACCGAGATCTCCGGAATGCCTTTATCGCCGTCCTTGACCGTGGGCAGTCCGGCCGGTGGCGTGACGACGTCGCCCTCGGGCTTGTCCAGAACCTTGGGTGCGTCCTTCACTGAGAGGACCTTGATAACCAGCAGCTGCGTGGGCTGCGCCTGGGCACCTTCCGCGGCGGCCTTGCCCGGGATGGCCAGAGCAAGCTGCGATCCGACCTTCGAACCCACGAAGGCGTTGTAAATGACGGCGCTGCCGGTTTTGAGCTCATCGTTCAGCTCGAGCGGCTCGGGGTCTTTCGCGAAAGTGTCTTCCAGCGTGGCACCGTCTTTACCATTCATGGCCAGGATGGAAATTTCCGCGATCTGGTTGGCCTTGACCCGATCACCATCTCCCTCCGCAATCACTTTGACGGTGGGTTCAGCTACTTCCAGTGGCTTGGTGAAATCAATCCCCGGAGCCTTCTTGTCGCCGTTCTCCGTCAGTTTGAGGGAATCCAGCTTGGCGGTCTCACCGGCTGATTGGCTGGTGGGCTCCGGAGCTGCGGGTGATCCGCCGCAAGCGGTGAGCAGCAGCAGTCCGGGAAGAAGAATTGCTAGTAGTCGGCGCACTTAAGAACTTTCGTCGGGGCAAGATGGATGCGTAACCGGCATGAGTTGCCCGGTAACGCGGGTGTGGCCAAAGAATGGCCCCATCCAGAATAGCCCCTGAAGCTGGGTGTCAGCCCATAGAGTCCAGCAGGGCATCAACCCGCTCATCAACGTTGCGGAACGGGTCCTTGCACAGAATGGTCTGATGGGCGCGGTCGTTCAGCTTCAGGTGCACCCAGTCCACCGTGTAGTCACGCCCCAGTTCCTGCGCCCTCCGGACAAAATCCCCACGCAGCTTTGCTCGAGTGGTCTGCGGCGGCGCATCAACAGCATCCTTGACGGCGGTATCGTCCACCATCCGCCGGACCGCTCCCCTGGACTGCAGCAAATAATAGAGTCCCCTGGTCCGGGAGATGTCGTGGTAGGTCAGGTCAAGCTGCGCTATCCGCGGCGCATCCAGGCTCAGGCCGTGGCGTTCGCGGTAGCTGTCCATCAGCTTCTTCTTGATGGCCCAGTCGATTTCAGTGTCGATGCCGCTGGTGTCGCCGCTCTCAATGGCATGGAGTGTCCTTTGCCACAGGTCCAGGATCAGCGGCACGTGGTGGTTGTGTGCGCCATGCTCGGCGACGAATGCCGTGACTTTGTTGAGGTACTCCTGTTGGATCTCCAAGGCTGTGAGCTGCCTGCCGTTGGCAAGCCGGACCAGGGCCTTGCCGCTGAGATCGTGTGAGATCTCACGGATGCTGCGGATAGGGTTTTCCATCCGCATGTCCCGCATGATGACACCGGCCTCGATCATCCGCAGGATCAGATCTACCGTTCCGACCTTCAGCAGTGCAGTGGTTTCGGACATGTTGGAGTCACCCACGATCACATGAAGGCGCCGGTAGAACTCTGCGTCTGCATGGGGTTCATCCCGGGTGTTGATGATGGGCCGGGAGCGGGTGGTCGCCGAGGAAACGCCTTCCCAGATATGGTCAGCCCGCTGCGAAAACGCGTAGGTGGCACCGTGGGGTGTCTTGAGGATTTTGCCCGCCCCGGCGATCAGCTGACGGGTGACCAGAAACGGAATCAGGATCTCCGCCAGGCGTGAGAACTCTCCCCGCCGCGGGATCAGGTAGTTTTCATGACTGCCATACGAGTTGCCGGCCGAGTCAGTGTTGTTCTTGAACAGATAAACAGTGCCGTTGAATCCTTCAGCGGCCAGCCGTGACTGAGCCTCGTCAACAAGATCGTCCAGGATCAGTTCCCCGGCGCGGTCGTGCGCGATGAGCTGCGCAAGATCGTCGCATTCTGCGGTGGCGTACTCCGGATGGGAGCCTACATCAAGGTACAGCCGGGATCCGTTGGTCAGGAACACATTGGAGGAGCGGCCCCAGCTGACCACCTTGCGGAACAGGTACCGGGCAACTTCCTCGGGTGCCAACGGCCGCGAATCCGGGCTCGAATACGAAATACCGAACTCGGTTTCAATACCGAAAATCCTCTTGTCCATTTCAGCTCTCCTCAGCCAGCAATGCGACGACTTCGGCATTGGCAAGGCGCCTGAATGCACGCCTGGTACCCCGGCCGCTTTCCGAACTGCGATCCAGGACCGCCACCTCCACTACACGGGCCGGCAAGGCGCTGGCCTCGCTCTCCGTTACCAGCCCCCTGACCGCAAGCCTGATGGCGGCAGCGAATCCGAGCTCCTGTGTCCACCCGGTCTCAACGGCAGCCGCAACCTTCTCGGCCTGGCCGCCCATCACGATGAATCCCTGCTCGTCCGCGATGGATCCGTCAAACGTCAGACGGTACAAGTGATCCCGGTCCTGAGTCGGGCCTACCTCTGCCACGGCAAGCTCCACTTCGAAGGGTTTCTGCTCGGCGGTGAATACGGCGCCGAGGCTCTGCGCATACACGCTGGCCAGGCCGCGCGCTGTCACGTCCTCGCGGTCGTAGGAGTAGCCACGGACGTCGGCGTACCTCACACCCGCCTGGCGGAGGCTTTCAAATTCGTTGTACTTGCCGACGGCCGCGAACGCGATCTTGTCGTAGATTTCGCCGATCTTATGCAACGATGGCGATGGGTTTTCGGCAACGAGAGCAATGCCTTCCCGGCAGCTGATCACCACCACGGATCTGCCGCGTGCGATGCCCTTACGGGCGAAATCCGCACGGTCCTTCATCAGCTGTTCGGGCGAGACATAGAACTGTTGGGTCATTTCAGGCCTCCCGTCGGGCTGTGGTCCGCGATTCAATGATGTTCCCGGCGATGACTGCCAGATCCCGCTCAGGGACCCGCCTGGCGCCTGCCCGGTTTACCGTGTAGACAACGGGCCACAGCTGCCGGACGGGGTCCGGCCCGCCGGTGGCCGAATCGTCGTCGGCTGCGTCGTAGAGCGATTCGACAGCGACTGACACTGCCTCGTCCTCGGAGAGATTCGGCCGCCAGAGTTTTTTGAGCGCGCCACGGGCAAAGACAGAACCTGATCCCACGGTATGGTGCTCCTGCTCCTCATACCGGCCGCCCGTGACGTCGTAGGAGAACAGCCGGCCAACACCGGCTGCGGTGTCAAAACCGGCAAACAAGGGGATAACGGCCAGCCCCTGAAGTGCCATGGGCAGATTCCCGCGGATCATGGCTCCCAGCCTGTTGGCCTTGCCATCCAGGCTCAGCAGGGTGCCTTCGATCTTTTCGTAGTGCTCGAGTTCAACCTGGAACAATCTGGTGAGGTCGATCGCGATTCCGGCTGTACCGGCGATTCCGAGTACCGAATACTGATCGGCAGGGAAGACCTTTTCGATGTGCCTGCTGGCAATGACGTTGCCGATGGTGGCCCGGCGGTCACCCGCCATCAGGACACCGCCGGCGTAGGCCAGGGCCACAATGGTGGTGGCGTGGGGCACCTGAAGTGGCGGGACGCCGTGGAATGTGCCCTGTGCCGGGAGTGCCCGGTGGCCGGGCAGCAGTTCAGGCCTGTCACGCTGCAGGTGTTCGGTGAACGACGACGTCGCATTGGCGGCTACCTGGTTGGCTGTTGTCTCCTGCACTGGTGCACTCCTTCAACGTGGTGATTCAACGTCCGGACAGACCCCGCGGCACTGCGTTTTGCCGTGGGCTGTGGCTGATCCCGCGGGCTACTGTCCACCTTTTTGCACAAAGGCCCGGACGAATTCCTCGGCATTTGACTCAAGGACACCATCTATTTCGTCCAGGAGGTCATCCACGCCCTGAGTGGCCGCCGATGCCTGTGCCTCGGGCGTTGCCGGCGGTGCTTCAGGGATTTCTTCGTCAACCTGGCTGTCGCGTGATTGCGGCTGGTGCTGCTCCTGGCCTGCCATGTTCATTCCCTCTTTCTGTGAGTCCCCCGGTTCCGGAGGGACATCCGTAATGCCCATATTGCCACGCTGCGCACCCCGCCGGGTGTTTTATGCCGCAGGCGGGGCCGGGGTCCCTCCAAGCAGCTCTGCAAGGAACGGCCCGGACTCACTGTGACGGGCAAACAGGGCTCCCGTGAGCGCTTCGGTGCCTCGAAGCGGCTCACGGGTTGGCACGCGCTGCAGCCGCCCGTGGCCGGGGACATCGAAGATGACCGAATCCCAGCTGGCGCCCACCACGTCCTTGCCGAAACTGCTGACGCATCGTCCGCGGAAAAACGCCCTGGTGTCCGACGGCGGCCGGGTCACCGCAGTGGCGATCGCGGCGTCGTCGACCACCCGCTGCATGCGGCCACGGGCCAGCAGCCGGTGATACAAGCCCTTCTCGGGCCTGATGTCCGCCCACTGAAGGTCAACCAGGCCAAGCCTCGGGCTATCCCACGCCAGGCCGTCCCGCTGCCTGTACCCTTCAAGCAGCGACAGCTTGGCCAGCCATTCCACGGAGCTGGCTGCCGCAGCCCGTTCGCTGCCCAGCTGGGTCAGAGTGGTGGCCCAGCGTTCCAGAACCCCGTGGCTGTGCCCGTCCCCATCCACGGCATCAGCGACGCCGGTGTCCTGCGCGAGCTTTGCCGCAGCCTCGTGGTACATCCACTGCAGATCCAGGGCCGTCACTCGCCGGCCGTCAATGAGCCGGAGCCGCGCCGTCAGGGTCGTGTCGTGGCTTACCGTCTGCAAAGCGGCCACTGGCTCGTGGACTTCAACCTTGGGGGCAAGGCCAGCCTCGATGAGGCTGAGCACCATCGCAGTCGTACCGAATTTCAGGTAGTTGGATGTCTGGCTGAGATTGGCGTCGCCGATAATGACATGCAGCCTGCGGTATTTGTCCGCCGTGGCATGGGGCTCATCACGGGTGTTGATGATGGGCCGTCGGATGGTGGTCTCGAGGCCCACCTCGGCCTCGAAAAAGTCCGCACGCTGACTCAGCTGGAAACCCGGCGTGGAGCTGTCCTGGCCGAGGCCCACCCGTCCTGCGCCGCACATGATCTGGCGTGTAACGAAGAACGGAGTCAGGCCCCGGACGATGTCCCCGAAGGGCGTTGAGCGAGGCATGAGGTAGTTCTCGTGGGAGCCATAAGACACTGACTTGTTGTCCGTATTGTTCTTGTACAGGTTAACCGGCGGAAGCTCCGGATCAGCTGCAAGCCGGCGGACCGAGGCCAGGGCCACGAGGTCTCCGGCAGCATCCCAAGCCACCGCGTCACGCGGGTTGGTCACCTCGGGGCTCGAATATTCCGGATGGGCGTGATCCACGTATAACCGGGCTCCGTTGCCAAGGACCATATTCATCAGCAGCGAGCCGGATTCATCCTGACCGTCAAGCTCCAGTTCTTCGCGTCCGTAGGCAAGGGCAACAGCCTCGGCATCCAGCACAGGTGGCTGGTCGGTCAGCTGACTCGGATGCGCGGCAGGGCGCTCCAGGGTCCAGCCGCGGGCGTCGTGCAGTGGTTCCTCATCGGTGTAGTCCCACCGGGTCTCCGCGCCGCCGGCAGCCCGTTGGCGGGTCAGCTGTGCATATGCCTGAACCACCCTGGCGGACATCATGGTGGCATTGGCGCTGGGAGCGGACGGTGCGTGGATCCCGTACTCCGTCTCCGATCCCATCACCCGCATGGCTCCCCCGGCGGGCAGCGAAGCTGAAGACGCGCTTTCCGCGCCTGAACTCATAGGTACTGGCCCGTATTCGGCATGGTTTCAATGGATTTCCCGGGTTCCTGGCCGGCCTTGCCCTGCACGATGGTGCGGATGTAGGTGATCCGCTCGCCCTTCTTGCCCGATATCCGGGCCCAGTCATCCGGATTGGTGGTGTTGGGCATGTCCTCATGCTCACGGAATTCGTCCACAACGGCCCGCAGCAGGTGTTCTATCCGCAGCCCCTTCTGCTCAAGAGTCAGGAGATCCTTGATGGCATACTTCTTGGCGCGGTCCACCACGTTCTGCACCACGGCTCCCGAGTTGAAGTCCTTGAAGTACAGCATCTCGGTGTCGCCGTTGGCATATGTCACCTCAAGGTACTCGTTGGACTTTTCGGTGGAGTACATGGCTTCAACCGTGCGCTGGATCATGGCGTCCACAGTGGCCTGCACGTCGCCGTTATGTTCGGCGAGATCGATCTCATGGAACGGCAGGTCCGTGGTGATGTACTTATTGAAAATATCCGCAGCGGCTTCTGCGTCAGGACGCTGGATTTTGACCTTCACATCGAGCCGGCCCGGCCTCAGGATCGCCGGATCAATCATGTCCTCGCGGTTGGAGGCGCCGATGACAATCACATTGTCCAGCCGCTCCACGCCATCGATCTCACTGAGGAGCTGGGGCACAATGGTTGTTTCGACGTCGGAGGAGATACCTGTGCCGCGGGTGCGGAACAGGGAATCCATCTCATCGAAAAACACTACGACTGGGCTGCCATCGGAAGCCTTCTCCCGGGCGCGTGCGAAGATCAGGCGGATGTGGCGCTCTGTCTCGCCGACGTACTTGTCCAGGAGTTCCGGACCCTTGATATTCAGAAAATAGCTTTTCAGGTCAATGTTCCCGGAGCGCTCAGCGGCCCTGGCCGCCAGGGAATTCGCGACGGCCTTGGCAATGAGAGTCTTGCCGCAACCGGGAGGCCCGTAGAGAAGGATTCCTTTGGGAGCCTTGAGCCCGTGTTCGCGGTAGAGGTCAGGATGAAGGAACGGAAGTTCGACAGCGTCCCGGATCTGTTCGATCTGCGGCCCCAGGCCACCGATGTCCTCATAGGTGATGTCCGGAACTTCTTCCAGGACAAGATTCTCCACCTCCGAGCGGGGGACCTTCTCCAGCGCATAGCCGGTGCGGGAATCGATGGAAAGTGCATCGCCCACCCTGAGTTTTTCGGCAAGCAGCGCGCCTGAAAGCCTGATGACGCGCTCTTCATCAGCGCGACCAACCACCAGCGCCCGGTCAGCACCGAGCATTTCCTTCAGGGTCACCAGTTCGCCGACCCGCTCATAACCGAGGCCTGCCACCACCAGCAGCGCCTCGTTCAGCAGTACTTCCTGGCCCACCGCAAGCTGGTTCATGTTGACCAGCGGGCTGACACCAACCCGCATCTTCCGGCCGGCGTTGAATATATCCACGGATTCCTCCGTGGCTGCCTGGCCGCTGCTGCCGCTGGATGGCTGCCGCTTCGGATTCAGCTGCAGGACAGTGCCGAAGCTATACGGCGGCTGACCCTCCTGATCGAGTGCATTCTTGAGCCGCAGAATCTCAGCCTTGGCAGCTTCCAGCATGCTGACAAGCTTCGTGTTGTTCTGGGTGGCGGCGGCCAACTGCCGGTCAATGTGCCGCAGCTTGTCCCGCAGAATGTTCAGCTGCCGGTCCGCCACTGACATTTCGTTGGCAGCCGGCTGCTCTGCCGGTGTGCGTCCAGAGTCCGTGTTCGGTGTCTCCATCATGGATCAGCCCCTTCCTGCGCTTCTTGTTAAGACCTTAGCCCCAAGATGGCGGGTGATGCCGATGACATCCGGAATGCGGACTAGTTCGTGATCTCCGGATCGTCCTTAACGTTGGTGCCGGCGATGGCATCCCGCGCGGCGCGGCGGAGCTTCTTGTCCGAAACCAGGCGTTCACCCACTGCACCGGGTGTCCATGCATTGACGTCTTCCTCATTGAAATCCGTCTTGGAAGGCCGGCGCTTGACGGAAATACCCGTGACGCCGTCGGCCAGTCTCCGTGTCACCAGGAGGAAGCCGGTGTGCGCCACCATCCGGTGGTCCGGCCGGACCGCCAGGCCTTCCAGATGCCAACCGCGGACCATGGATTCCCAGGCATCCGGCTCAGTGAACCGGCCATCTGCCCGGATGGCCTCGGCGGTGCGGGATAGCTGGGTTACGGTGGCAACGTAGCTGATCCAGACTCCACCCGGGGCCAGCACTGTGGCAACGGCGTCAAGGCACTCCCACGGAGCCAGCATGTCCAGCACTACGCGGTCCACGGATCCCGGAGCCTCGCTGCGGACAACTTCCTCCTGGAAGTCACCCAGCGAGATTTTCCAGGCAGGGTGCGGGCCGCCGAAGATCGTTTCCACGTTCCCCCGCGCAATGTCCGCGAATTCCTCACGGCGCTCAAATGAATGCAAGTAGCCGTTATCGCCGACGGCACGGAGCAGCGAGATGGAAAGGGCCCCTGAACCTACGCCGGCCTCCACAACCCGCGCACCGGGAAAGATGTCAGCCATGGTGACGATCTGGCCGGCATCCTTGGGGTAGACCACAGCCGCTCCGCGGGGCATCGACAGCACGAAATCCGAGAGCAGCGGACGAAGAGTCTGGTACTGCTGGCCCACGTTGTTCACTACCACGGAACCGTCGGCCTTGCCGATGATTTCGTCGTGGTTGAGGAAGCCGCGGTGCGTGTGGAACGCACCTCCCACTTCCAGGCTGATGGTATTCATGCGGCCGCGCTCGTCAGTGAGCTGCACACGTTCGCCCTCGCGGAAGGGGCCGCGGCGCCGTGCGGCACCTGTGGGCTGGACTGCAGTGGCGCTTGTGGCGGCTGCAAGGCCTGCCGTGGTTCCGTTGACGGCGGATTCGCTGCTCATGAATTTTCCTCGCTCCTGTAAAACCTGTGGGGCCGTGCATTGAAACTGCCGTCCATTTCCAGAACCGCGCAGGGTGAGCCTGCAAGGGACAATTCACGGCCGGCAGGTAACTCTACCGGTTCTGGGCCTGCCGGCGGTTATTGTCGCGGATCCCCTTGCCGGTGATGGCAGTTACTACAGTTGATTGCCTGAGCAGCCCGGTGACTTTCCCGTTGTGGTCCACCACTGCGTAGTCGTGCCCGTCCAGCTGTGCAAGGTATTGAATGAGTTCCTGGCCCTTGGACCATTCCGGAACGTAGGCACCGGCACCCAGTGCGTAAGAGACTGCCGTGACAGCCGTCGTCGCGGTTGCCGCCGCAGGCACCGCCGCGGCTGCGGAAGCATCCACCAGACCCTGGGGCCGGCCGTCCGGTCCGCAGAGAATCACCGCAGGACTCCCGGCTGGCGCAAGGCGCAGAACATCGGCCACTGTGGCTGAACCGGAAATGCCGACGGCGGGCTCCGCCAGCCCTGCTGCGCTGATGAGTGGAAGCCTGCTGCGCAGTCGCCCCTGCTGGATGGAGGCTGAAGCCCCCATCCAGAGAAATCCGCCCACGAGCACTGTGATCAGCAGCAGGCTGACGTCCGGGGAAGTGCCCCTGAGTAATGGCAGCGCCACAAACCAGATCCCCAGGGCAACGACGATGATCCGCCCGGCCCATCCTGCCGCAACGGTTCCCTTGGCCTGGCTACCTGTGGCCTTCCAGACTGCGGATTCCACCAGACGTCCTCCGTCCAGCGGCAGTCCCGGCAGGACGTTGAATATGCCGATCAGGAGGTTGGCCCACATAAATATATTGGTCAGGATGTCGGGCACGCCGGTCAGCCCGGCTGTGGCGATAACCAGCCAGGCACCCCCGGCGAGCACAAAGTTGGCAGCAGGGCCGGCCAAGGCCACCAGTACAGACCGCCCCGGCGTGGCCGTGAAGTTCTCGAACTGTGTATGACCGCCCCAGAGATTGAGAACAATCTTCTCCGTGGGCCAGCCGTAGGTCTTGGCTGTCAGCGCATGTGCCAGCTCGTGCACCAGAACGGAGATAAGCAACAGGACGGCGTAGGCGAACGCCACGTAATACGCACCAAGCCCGAGCGACGGATTATTCTGTTGAAGAACCGGACCATACACAATCACCGTGAACCCGGCAATGATGAACCACGAATACGCCAACACGACCGGGATGCCGGCGATCCGGCCGAGTGGAATGCCTTCGCGGCGGCTGACTGGCCCCTGTGGAGGCTGGCCGTTCGAAGCAGATTCAGTCACTGTGCGTAGCTCCTTGAAGCGGCGGTGCGCTGCGATGGGCCTTCTCCAGGTTCCCCGTGGCGGCCTGCCACAAGCTCCTCGAGGTCTGCAACGCTCCTGCCCTCGAGCGAAGCCCAGGTGGTGTGGCGGGGATCGTCGGGCAGGGGGACGATGTGCGGGATGGCAACTGTTACAACACCGGAGGCGAGTGCGGCCGCCACGCCGGGCGCGGAGTCTTCAAGCGCAACACACTGGTCAATGCTTAGCTCGGGGTCCTGCACCTTCAGAAGCTCAACAGCCTTGAGGTATGCCTCCGGGTGCGGTTTGCCATGGGTGACGGTATCCCCCGTGACGAGGAATTCGAAGTATGGATCCGGGAGGCTGCCCACAATCTCCCTGGCCAACGGTGCCTCGGACATGGTGACGAGGACACAACGGACGCCGTCTTGGAAGAGGGCGTCCAGCAGCTCCCGGGCACCCGGCCGCCACGGCACCCTGTGGCGGACGTTGCTTATAACCTCCGCAGTGAGAATGTCGATGATTTCGCGGATTTCCAGCTTCACGCCGGCCTGCTGGAGGATTCCTGCAGAGTATGTCAGGGATTGTCCTACCAGCTGCATGGCCTGGCCGTGGGACCATCGGCCGCCGTGGGCCGCAACCAGCGAATGCTCCGCTTCGATCCAGTAGGGCTCGGTGTCAACAATGGTGCCATCCATATCCCAGAGAGCGGCTTTTAGCAGAGGCTGGGTAGCGGAGGATTGCATGCTCCCAGTCTACGGGGCCGCCCAGGAGCCGAGGTGTCGGGTACGCCCTCGGCGAATATCAGCCTGCAGACCGGTGACAGCACCGGGATCTGTCGGTTGCACGGCACCCCATCCAATGCATCGCCCCCCTTCTTGGACGTAGGGTAATGGGATGAATAGCTTCGATGGAGACACCACCGGACAGGGCGCCGCGCCCGGGCCGGACCGCCTGCTTCAGCCAGTGGCTGACGGGCAGCGGATCACCGTGATGCTTGCTGCTTTTGAAGGCTGGAACGACGCAGGGGAGGCCGCAAGCGACTCGCTGAGGTACCTCAACAAGCTCTGGGGCGGTAAAAAAGCGGCGTCAATCGGTGCGGACGAGTACTACGACTTTCAGTTCACCCGGCCCACGGTCCGGCGCACCGCGTCCGGTGAGCGCAAAATCAAATGGCCGTCCACCCGCATCTACAAGGCGAGTGCTCCGGACACGAACGTGGATGTGATCTTCGTGCAGGGCACTGAGCCCTCCTATAAGTGGCGCGCATACACAGCGGAGCTCCTGGCCCATGCCGAAGCCCTTCATGTGGACTACGTGGTGCTCGTGGGTGCATTGCTTGCGGATGTCCCCCACAGCCGGCCCATCCCTGTGAGCACGTCCACGGACGACGCCGCCCTCCGGGAAAGGCTGAATCTGGAAGCCTCCCAATACGAAGGGCCGGTGGGCATTGTTGGTGTGTTCTCCGAAGTTGCTCTTCTGGCCGGGATACCCACTGTGTCGTTGTGGGCAGCCGTTCCGCACTATGTGGCGCAGGCGCCTTCGCCCAAAGCGCAGCTCGCCTTGTTGCACCGTATCGAGGAATTGCTGCAGGTGCCGCTGGATACCCACGAACTGGTCGAGGAATCAGATGCCTGGGAACGGGGAGTTGACGAACTCGCTACCGAGGATCCGGAGATTGCCGCGTATGTGCGCCAGCTCGAGGAAGCCAAGGACACCGCGGATCTCCCGGAGGCCAGCGGTGAGTCGATCGCCCGTGAGTTTGAGCGTTACCTCAAGCGCCGGGGCAAAGAAAAACCCTGATATCCGTCCCGGTGCGCTGCCCTTGTTTCCGGGGCAGGCGCCCGAAGTTCGACCGCCTACAGTTCGACGCCGAGAAGTGCGTTGACTGCGTCACTCACCAGTGCATGGTCCCCGGCACAGGCCTGGCCAGGATTGGCATTGGTCTTTTCGGCCCAGCGGTCCACCGCTGCCAGGGCACCTGGAGCGTCCAGATCGTTCGCCAGCTCCTCGCGAAGCTCGGCCAGCAGCACGGCCGCTGAGCCAGCGGGTGCCATGGTGAGCGCCTGTCGCCAGTTTGCCAGCCGGTCCTTGGCCTCGGCAAAGCCTTCTTCCGTCCAGGACCAGTCGGAACGGTAGTGGTGCGCGAGAATCGCAATGCGGATGGCCGCAGGGTCTTCGCCAGCCGCACGCAACTTGGAGACCAGGACAAGGTTTCCCTTGGATTTGCTCATTTTTTCGCCGTCGAGCCCCACCATGCCTGCATGGGCGTAGTGGTGTGCCAGCGGGACCCCGGACAGGGAATAGGCGTGGCCGGCACCCATTTCGTGGTGCGGGAAGATGAGATCGGAACCGCCGCCCTGGACAGTGAACGGCGCGGGCAGATACTGCTGGGCAATGACCGTGCATTCAATGTGCCAGCCAGGTCTGCCTGCCCCCAGCTCACCTCCTGGCCAGCCGGGTTCGCCGTCGCGTGAGACACGCCACAGCAGCGGGTCCAGGGCCTGGCGCTTTCCGGCCCGGCCAGGGTCTCCGCCGCGTTCGGCAAACAATTCGAGCATCTCGCTTTCAGCGAGTCCGGAAATGGACCCGAGCGTCCAGGCGTCTGCGTCGACGGAGTGTTTCCCTGCAGCCTCGACGTCGTAGTAGACGTCGCCGTCAGGGTCACCCCCGGTACCGGCAACACGGTAGGCGAGGCCCAGGTCAACGAGACGTTCGATTTCGGGAACGATCCGGGGAACGGATTCAACGGCGCCGATGTAGTGATCCGGGGCGAGCACATTGAGCGCTTCCATATCCGTGTGGAACAGCTGGATCTGGCTGGCGGCCAGGTCCCGCCAGTCAACACCCGTGGCCGTGGCCCTTTCGAGAAGAGGGTCATCGACGTCAGTCACGTTCTGCACGTAGGAGACGCGCTGCCCTCCATCGCGCCATGCACGGTTCAGCAGATCAAAGGCAACATAGCTGGCGGCGTGCCCCATGTGGGTGGCGTCGTAGGGGGTGATTCCGCAGACATACATGGATTGTTCACCGCTGGGCCGGAGTGTTTCCACGACCCGTCTGGAGGTGTCGAAAAGCCGGACGGCGGGCATGCGGCCCGGCAGCTCAGGTACAGGGCGGGATTTCCAGGATTTCACAGGCCAAGCCTAGTGCTAGGCATTGATGACATTGAAACCGAGCAGCAGGTAGAGGGCCAGCCCAAGGAAGATGCGATACCAGACGAACACCCGATAGCTGCGGGTAGAGACGAATTTAAGGAACCAGCCGATGATGACGTAGCCCACCGCAAAAGCAATCACAGTGGCCATGGCGGTCTCCGGAAGGCCGTACGGTCCGGTGATCCCGTCCTTGGAGACCACCTTGTACAGCTGATAGAGCCCGCTTCCGAAAACGGCCGGGATGGCCAGGAGAAAGGAGTATCTGGCGGCTGCTTCACGGGTGTATCCCATCAGCAGACCTGCAGTGATGGTGCCACCGGACCTGGACACACCCGGGATGAGCGCCATGGCCTGCGCGAGTCCGTAAAGAATGCCGTGCTTGTACGTCAGCCGCGTGAGGTCCCGCTCCTGCCTGCCCACGGCATCCGCGACGGCCAGGATGAGGCCAAAAACGATGAGCGTAGTGGCCACAATCCACATGCTGCGCAGCACGGTTTCGATCTGATCCTGGAAGAGCAGGCCCAGGACGATGATCGGCAAGCTGCCAAGTATCACCAGCCAGCCCATCCGCACATCCGGGTCCTGCCGCGACACTTTGCCCCTCAGGGAGCCGGCCCAGGCTCGGACAATCCGTACGATGTCCCGCCAGAAGTAGACGATCACCGCGGTCTCGGTGCCCAACTGGGTGATAGCCGTAAAGGCGGCACCGGGATCGGACGCATTCTGGAAGAACTGCCCCACGATCCGAAGATGGGCGCTCGATGAAATCGGGAGGAATTCAGTCAGACCTTGCACAAGGCCCAACAGGGCCGCTTCAAACCAGTTCACGCTAAGACCCTACGTCATGGAGCCTGTGGATTCCCCGTAAGCTTGCTGCCATGCATCAGCGTTACGTCGGCAACAGTGGATTGCGTGTCTCGGCCCTTTCCCTTGGCACCATGTCCTGGGCCCTTGAAACAGATGAACAGGACGCTTCCGAACTGCTCCGGACGTTTGTGGACGGCGGTGGCACTCTGATCGACACCGCTGCTTCCTACGCCGAAGGCCAGGCGGAAGCATTGCTGGGCTCGATGCTGGGCGACACCGTCGCCCGAACTGAAGTGGTGATCTCCACCAAGGCGGGGGTATCGACGTCGGATGGACGGCGCACGGTGGACACTTCGCGTAATGCCATGCTGACAGGTCTGGACGCCAGCCTTGCGCGGCTGGGGACCGACTATGTGGATATCTGGTCCGTCCATGCCTGGGATGCTAACGTGCCGCTTGAGGAGACACTTTCGGCCCTCGAGTTTGCTCTGCGTACTGGCCGTGCCAGGTACGCGGGCATCTCAAATTTCAACGGCTGGCAGACGGCCAAGGCGGCTGCAGTGGCTGGATTCCCGCTCGTCGCCAGCCAATCAGAGTATTCCCTGTTGCAGCGAAGGCCCGAAGACGAGCTCATTCCTGCCATAGAAGATGCCGGGCTCGGCCTGATGGCCTGGGCACCGCTGGGCAGGGGCGTCCTCAGCGGCAAGTACCGCGGTCATATCCCGGCTGATTCACGCGCAGGGCACAGCAGGCTGGCTACTTATGTGGAGCCATATCTGGAGGAGCCTTCTTCACGGGTGGTCGAGGCGGTGGCGATGGCGGCCCGCGGCCTGGGCAGGACTTCGCTGGATGTTTCCCTGAGCTGGCTGCTGTCGCAGCACGGTGTTTCGACGGCGATTGTCGGGGCAAGAACACCCATTCAGCTCAAGGAAATTCTTGATGCGCAGCTGACGCCATTGCCGCCGGAAATCTCGCGTGCGCTGGAAGATGTATCCAGTTCCTAGCGGGCATCATCTGCCGTCCAGGACACTTCAGTCTTCAAGAATTTCCAGATCCTCATCATCGTCTACGTCATTGTCGTCTTCGTCATCTTCGTCGTCAAAAATCTGGAGGGGTGTCACTTCGCTGTAGGACTCGTAGAGTGAGTCTTCATAGACTTCGAAGGCGTCGGCTACAGCAAAGAAGGCAGCCTCCACGGCGGGATCCCCTTCACCCCGGCGGGCAGAGGCTGCTACCAGATGTTCTTCCAAGGCGGAGGTCAGGGACTGAAGCGCGACACGCGGATCGATGCTCATGACTTCACGTTAGCTGGAAATGGACGAAAATGGAGAGCAATGAAGGAACAATTTCCCACCAGCTCAGTCCTGCGGGAACGGGACTATCTGAGGCAGTACGAGTACCTCGTATTGACGGTCGGCCCTGAGGACTCCCTGCCCGAGGCCTACCGGCGGCTCGTTGAACACGCCGAGTACGGAAAATGGGATCTTAAGCGCAGCCGCTTGTACGTGGGCGGCGGCAGGCGTTTCTGGCTGCAAAGAAGGATCACCCAGGTCCAGCGGACCGTTTAATCTTCCAGCGGTCCAAGCCAGGCGTTGGCAACCGTGTTGTGGGCCGATTCGTCGTCGGACGGGTGGAACATTCCAGCCAGCACATCCCGGTACAACCGCCCCAGTTCCGAACCCTGGAAGTAACTTGATCCTCCGGATACCCGAAGGGCCAGATCAACGACGCGCCGGGCGGTCTCCGTCGCATGGACCTTCAGACCCACCAGTTTGGGGAACCATTGACTGCCGTGATCGGCGACTTCATCCACATCATGTGCTATCGCGCCAAGGTGCGGGTGCAGCGCGTCCATTGCCATGGCGGCTTCGGCCACTTTCCACCTGATGTCCGGATCCTGGGCATAGCTCCGTCCGGCGTTCTTGAAGGAGGTCCGGCGCTTGGCCGCTTCAACGCCGAGGTACAGCGCACGATCACCGATGCCGGTGTAGACGGCCGCCAGCAATGTTTCAAAGCAGGCGAAGATGGCGAAGATCAATGGATCAGCGTTCGGCCCTACCGGCAGTTTGCCGAATATCCGGTCTGCGGAAACCACCGCGCCCCGCAGTACCGTGGTGTTGGATTGGCTGGCCCGCATGCCCAGTGCGTTCCAGTCGCCCAGGATCTCAAAGCCGGGGGTGTCGCGCGCAAGGAATCCGTGCACCAACTCGCCCTCGCCGTTACGGGCCGCACTGTCCTTGCCGAAGATCCCCAGCCGGGTCCAGGCCGGCGAGAGGCTCGTGAAGATCTTCGTTCCGGTGAAGCTGTAGCTGCCATCCGGAAGCAATGCGGCGACCGTACGGGAGTCGAACAGCACTGAGTCGTTTCCGGCTTCCGAATTACCGAACGCGAAGATCTCACCCCGGCTTGCCTCGTCCAGGACAAAGTCCAGCGAGTGATCCCCGCGATCCGCCAGAACATGCGCGACGCCGGTCCAGACCAGGTGCATGTTGATGGCCAAAGCGGTGGCCGGGGCCGCCGTCGCCAGCCTGCGTTGAAACCCAACTGCGGCCGCAAGCCCGAGTCCCAGTCCGCCGTCGGGCTCCGGCACAAAAATCTTCAGGTAACCCGCCTCGGCGAGTTCCGCCAGATCCTCGTGGAAAAACGAGTTATCCCGGTCATAATCCGCGGCCCTGCCGCGGATCCGTTCCAGAAGGGAGTCCGGCAGCAGTTCTTCCGGCGTCATATCAGGCTGCTCAGTAGTTGGTGAGCAGCGTGTTCAGCACCTGCGCACCGAACTTGAGGGAATCCGTAGGGACCCGCTCGTCCACGCCATGAAACATGCCCGTGAAGTCGAGGTCGTCCGGCAGGAGAAGCGGTGCAAAGCCATAGCCTGTGATCCCGAGCTTGCTGAGGGCTTTGTTGTCCGTGCCGCCGGACAGCGTGTACGGCAATACCTTGGCCCCGGGATCCTCGGAGTGGAGCGCATCAATCATGGAATCCACCAGGTTTCCGGCGAACGGCACCTCCAGTGAGACGTCGCTATGCACGTAACTGACGTCGACGCCGGTGCCCGCGAGTTCGCGGACGATCTCCAGCACCCGGTCCTGCTGGCCTGGCAGCGTACGGCAATCCACCAGTGCCTCCGCGGACTCCGGGATGACGTTGTGTTTGTAGCCGCCCTTCAAGAGCGTGGGGTTGGAGGTGTTCTGAAGGGTCGCCCCGACGAAGCGAGCTACGGTGCCGAGCTCCTTCAGAATCTTCTCCGGGTCATCCGGATCGAATTCAACGCCCGTGAGTTCGGTCACTCCGTCCAGGAACTGGCGTGTGGTGGCCGTCAGTTCTATAGGCCACTTATATTCGCCAATCCTCGTCACGGCCCCCGCCAGCCGGGTGACGGCGTTGTCAGTGTTGATCTGTGAGCCATGGCCCGCGCGGCCATGGGCCACCAGCCGGAGCCAGGAGATTCCCTTCTCCGCCGTCTGCAGAAGGTACGTCCGCTGCCCGCCGATCGTGGCTGAGAACCCTCCAACCTCGGAGATCGCTTCGGTGGCACCTTCGAAGATGTCCGGGCGGTGCTGGACCGCATACTGCGAGCCGTGCGTGCCGCCTGCCTCCTCATCTGCGAAGAAAGCAAAGATGATGTCACGTTTCGGCTTGCGGCCTGTGCGGGCGAAACCGCGCATGACCGAGAGGATCATGGCATCCATATCCTTCATGTCCACGGCACCGCGGCCCCAGATGAGGCCATCCCGGAGTTCTGCCGCGAAAGGATCCACTGACCATTGTTCCTTGATCGCCGGAACAACATCCAGGTGCCCGTGCACCACAAGGGCACTGGCTGACGGGTCCTCGCCGGCAAGCCTGGTGACCACGCTGGCGCGCCCGGGTTCGGATTCAAAGATCTCGGCTTCGAGCCCCACCTCGGCAATCAGCCCCGCCGTGTATTCGGCGGCCGCCCGTTCACCCGGACCAGAGCCGTCGCCGAAGTTGGACGTATCAATCCGGATGAGCTCCTGGCAGATCCGGACGACTTCATCCTCGGGACGGATTTCAGACATTGATCACTCCTGGTGCGATGGGCAAGACAGTTCAAGACCGGAAACGGACTCTTGTGGCTTCAGCCTACCCATTGGCCCCGATTCCATGTTTCGGCAAAGTTCGTGTTAGAGTTTTTCTCGCTGCTTCGGAGAAAAGCGAACCGCTGAAAGGTGGAAATTGCGCTCCGGATTACCACCTGCGCGGGTGGCGGAATGGCAGACGCGCTAGCTTGAGGTGCTAGTCCTCGAAAGGGGGTGGGGGTTCAAGTCCCCCTCCGCGCACAAGTCGCAAGGCCCGGAATCTACGGATTCCGGGCCTTGCTTTGTTCCTTTCGAACTTGTTTCTTCCCGGGAAGCAGCTCAGGCTACATCCGGCGCTGTTCCAATGATCGCTGCACTGTGCCGATCAGAGACCTGTAGCGGGCATTGGAACGGAGCCCCTCCAGAAGAACGGCCTCACCATCGGCAGCCAACGGAATGCACCAGTTCGGGTATTCCTTGTGTGTTCCTGGCTGGTTTTGGACACGGGTCTCCCCCACTGCGTCAACGAGTGCCACGCCGAGCAGTGACGAAGGTGTGAGCACCGTAAATGCATACAGCGCTTCAACCGTCTCCTGCACGCCTGCCTTCCCCTCGGCCGGCAAGAGTCCCCTCCCGCGCAGCAAGGAGATCACCGATTCCTGCTCTGCAATTGCGTCCGCCCGCACTTCGTCCACGGGACGTAGCAGGAGGCCCAGTGATTCCCGGAGCGTAATGTGCTCGCCGGCAAGGTATCCGGCCGTCGGCGGCAAATCATGGGTATTGACACTCGTCAGGCATTGCTGCCGGTAGCTTTCGGGCGGGAGCGGTCCGTCGGGGCCACGCTCGAACCACAGTATTGAGGTGCCGAACACTCCCCGCTCGGACAGGTAATCACGGATCCAGGGCTCGAACACTCCAAGATCTTCCCCGATGACCACCGCATCTGCGCGCTCGGCTTCCAATGCCAGGATCCCGATGAGTGCCTCGTGGTCGTAGTACACGTACGTCCCCTCGCCTGGACCGGCCCCTTCCGGGATCCACCAGAGACGGAACAGCCCCAGAATGTGGTCCACCCGAATACCTCCGGCATGCCGAAGTATGGTCCTGAGCATCTCCCGGTAGGCCGCGTAGCCGGACTCCGCGAGCCGTTCAGGATGCCATGGTGGCTGGGACCAGTTCTGACCCTGCTGATTGAACATGTCCGGTGGCGCGCCCACCGTGACACCGCTGGCCAGCACATCATGGAGTATCCAGGCATCGGCGCCGTCCGCCTTTACCCCGACAGCCAGGTCATGGATGATTCCGATGCCCATGCCGCCCTGCGTTGCCGACCGCTGCGCAGCCTCCAGCTGCTGATCGCAGATCCATTGCAGCCACCGGTAGAACCCGATCCGGCCTGCGAGCGCTCCCCTCTGTTGTCGAACGTAGGGAGTACGCGGATCCGAGGCTTCGGCTCTCCATTCCGGTGCGGAAGGCTCCAGCCGTTCAGAAAGTGCACACCACAGCGCGAAATCCTCCAGCCCGCTGCCGGCATCGGTGCAGAACTTCTCAAACTGCCGTTGCCGGGCTGCACCGCGGGGGACCTTGAAGATCAGCTCCAGTGCGCCCAGCTTTGCTGCAAAGGTAGAGTTGCGGTCCAACAGCCCAGCTTCGCCGTTCGCCCCCCGCATCCGGGCCGCGGCGGACTCCACAACGGACCGCGACGACGCGTCAAGGTAGCCGTATTCAGTGATTTCCTCCACACGGATGTACAAGGGGTTGAAAAATCGCCGAGTGGTGGGCAGGTAGGGCGAATCCTCCATCGGCGGACGTGGTTCGGCGGCATGCATCGGATTGACAAGAACAAATCCTGCGCCGTCCTGGCCGCACATAGCCGCAAGATCCACCAGATCGGCAAAGTCCCCGATGCCCCAGGAACGTGAGGACCTCACGGAGTACAGCTGCGCCATGAGGCCCCAGTTAGGGGATGTCGCCAGCTTCTCAGTGGTCCGGAGCCGAACTGGCGTGACGATCAGCGGGCATTGGGCCCGTTTGCCGTCGATGTCTGCGTGCAGTGTGTGCCACCCCAGCGGCAGCGAATCGGGCACGGCGAACGACGCCCGGCCCGTCAGGACGCCGTCAATCTCTCTTGGCTCCTCCCAATGCTCCTGTTGCCGGGCAGCGTGCAATCCGCCGTCCTCTGCAGTCACCCACACACGGATTCCGCTCCCAGGTGGAAGGTGCACCGACACCTGCTGTGCCTGGCCCTCACGGAGAACTATCGCCGGCGGAAGTACCCGTCGCCATGGTGCGAGCTCCTGTTCTTCGAGCCCGCTCCGGACATCCTCCGGCCGCTCCGACCGGATGCCCAGCGCCGACAGTACGCTCCGCAGCGTACCGGCCGCAACGAACCGCTCAGTTCCGTCCCAACCCCTGAACGAGGTGCCCACCCCGTGGGCCGCGGCCAGCTGCCGGAGCAGTTCGTCGCCAACGTCCGTCTGATCCTGTCCTGCTGCATGCGTCATGCGGCCCACTCTAATAGCCGGCTTCGCTTCCGGGCGCCGTCCACGCTAACGTTGCTGCATATGGCCAACGATGAACTGTCCGGGGTGCCCGGCGACTTATGGCAAAAATTCATTTCAGGCTTCGGCCATGCGGAAATCCCCGCTGTATCCATCGGGGAGCTCATAGTGGTGATCCTGATCGCCACGGTACTTTCGATTCCACGGTCCACCTGGAAATATTTCGGACTGCTGGCCACGGTCGCCCACGAGCTGGGCCACGCATTCGCTGCCCTGATGAGCGGCCAGCGGCTCGGCGGCATCACACTCCGGCTGGACCAT
Source organism: Pseudarthrobacter sp. N5 (assembly GCF_050157035.1). Lineage (GTDB taxonomy): Bacteria > Actinomycetota > Actinomycetes > Actinomycetales > Micrococcaceae > Arthrobacter. Next base: position 2,248,333 of record NZ_CP189593.1, on the reverse strand, counting down.
TCCGGCACCACCATGTCCTTCAGCCGTGGCCGGTTTCCGGCAGTGTGGTCGGGCTTTTGGGGCTATCCGGTTCCCGCGCTCACAGGGGCCGCCATGGTTCTGGCCGGTTTCAACGGCTGGGGGCCTGCTGCGATGTCGCTAGGAGCCGTCATCCTCTTGGCCGCGCTGGTTTTCGTCCGTAACGCCGTGGGGATACTCATCGTTGCGGCAGCGTCTCTCCTGGCAGCCGTTCTGGTCCTGCTGGTCCCGGCGCATTTCACCGGTCACGTCGTGATCGTCCTGGGCCTGGCCCTGCTGGTCGCAGCCGTCAGGGACCTGGGCAAACTGCTCCAGGTACACCTCCGGCGCAGGGATCAGCTGCCGACGTCGGACGCGTACCTGCTGTACCGGGCGACGTCCATCCCCTCAGTAATCTGGATTGTCCTCTTCGCGGCCCTGGTGGGCGGATCATGGTTTATCGCCTGGCAGCCTGTTTCCCGGATTCTGACAGCGGCCACATAGGATTGTGTCCTCAGCCAGGACGCCAGCCACGCTGAAGACAGCACCGGAGAGGGTGATTGTCCGGTGCCTGTTGGGGCCGGATCATGCCTGGACTTTCGATCCGGATCCCGGCGGTGTCCAACCGATATTGGGGATCGGGCGGCCATTTCAAGTGCAACCGTCAGAAGCTCAGCGAAATGCCTGCCCTTGGGGGGAGGTAATGCGCGGGACCTGTTCCAGACCCCGGTGTTGGCGACACCATCGACGTCGTGCCGATCAAGCAGCACTACTACATCGTTCATCAGGACATTCACTCCACGGACATGGCGCCGTATAGCCATGCCACTGCCTCTCCCCGCTACTGGGGTTGGTCCATGCCAATTTCACAAGGTTCCATTGCGCCCGGCTACGAGCAGGCAGGGGATCTCCTTGAGTCGTTCCTTCTGGAGGACCCTGGCTACAGCGCGCAGTTGACCGTCTACAGAAGCGGACACAAGGTGGTGGACGTGAGTGGCGGAGCGCACGTTGCACGGGATTCAATCACCGGCGCCTATTCGTGTTCCAAAGGAGTCGCAGCCCTGTTGGCCCGAATTCGGCGTGCACGGAAAGAACCGGAGCACTGTCCGCCATGCGCTTTCCCAACAGGCCGGGCTCCTGGGTGTGGCGGGCGGATTTGCCCTGGAAGAGTTCACTACCGCCGGTGCAGCGGCGCGACTTGCGGCCGCTGAACCTCTGTGGCGCCCGGGAAAAACTTTCGGCTACCACGCCCTCACCATTGGAATACTGATGGAGGAGCTGTGCCGCCACACTGCTGGCGAGTCGCTTCAAGCGCTATACGAGCGGAGGATCCGGGCGCCGTACGCCGTCGATTTCTTCCTGGGATTACCCGAGGACCAGGAGCACAGATACCATGATGTGCTGTACGACGGCGACCCCCTGCAGCCCTGGTTGGACCCGCTCAGCCTGGACGGGCTCAACGGTAATGCCGCCGTCAGCACCGTGATGGAACTCCCCAACAACCGCACCATCCGCGCGGGCGGCATGAGCAGCGCCGGTGGCGTGGGTTCAGCCGATGGCATGGCCCGCGCCTACGCTGCCGTCACCACAGGAGTCGACGGCGGTGCCCCCTTCCTGACGAGGGAAACCATCCGGATCGTGACTCAAGAGCAGGTGTGGGGCCTGGACCGGACATCTGGCCTGGATAATTCCTTTGCTGTGGTGTTTATGAAACCCCATCCCAGCCGCAACTTCGGCAGCAGCCAGGCGTTCGGACACAAAGGGGCCAATGCGGCTCTGGCATTCGCTGACCCTGCCTACGGACTGGGATTCGGCTGTATCCCGCAACGTCAGGAGGAGGGACGCGGCTCCGGACGCGCCCACCCGCTAGCAGCCGCGTGCCGGCAGGCAGCGGAGCGAGACTGCCGTGACAGGGAACTGCTGACGCCGGCCACCCCTGCAGCCGATGCCGCGATTGGAATGGCCGGTTACGAAAGTCGACCAGCTACTCCGCGTCGACGGCCGCGTCCGGCTGCTCCCGGTCGTCTTCAATCTCGGGGCCTTCGGCAGCCTCTTGGGAATGCTCCCTGACCGGCGGCTCGTCGAAGTCATCACCCTCAGCCGGCGCCTCGCTATGCACGCGGACCTGCTTGTCGTTGCCTTGGGGAGTGTTCATGAGTTAGGTTCCTCTTCATTTTTTCGGCGGTCACCCGAAGTTCGTGCCGCCGCGTTTTCCCTGGCAAGGAATGCCGCCAGTTCGCCTATGGTGCTCATCAGTGGTGCAGGGAAGACTACCGTGGTGTTCTTGTCCACGCCGAGTTCCACCAGTGTCTGCAGGTTCCGCAATTGCAGGGCCAACGGGTGGGCCATCATTGTGTCCGACGCAGCGCCCAGCGCAGTGGCTGAGATCGCTTCTCCTTCCGCCGCGATAATCTTGGCGCGCTTCTCCCTCTCAGCCTCGGCCTGACGGGCCATGGCACGCTTCATGGTGACCGGCAGCTGGATGTCTTTGAGTTCGACGAGTGTCACCGCCAGCCCCCAGTCAACGGTCAGGACATCCAGGATTTCCCGGATATCAAGATTGATCCGGTCCGTCTCGGAAAGCGTCTGGTCCAAGGTGTGCCGACCGACCACTTTGCGTAGCGTGGTCTGCGCGATCTGGTCAATGGCCTTGCCGACGTTTTCAATGGCGACAACCGACTTCACGGCGTCAACCACCCGGTAGTAGGCCACGGCGGAAACGTCCACGCTGACGTTGTCCTGCGTGATGATGCCCTGCGATTGAATAGGACTTGTCACGATCCGCAGGCTCACGATATGCAGGCGGTCAACGATCGGAATGATCAGCGTGAAGCCGGGCATTCTCACGCCGACCACGCGGCCCAGCCGGAAGAGCACACCTTGTTCGTACTGCTTCACAACCCGGATGGAGGCTTTGGCCAGGATGGCGAGTAGCAGCACCACGACAACCAGCAAGGCGACCCCAACGATGTCCATCGGTCCAGCCCCTTCCAGTCCTCTCCGGAAACGGATACGCTCTCGTCCTATTGTCCCACTTTCGCTTTCCCGCGCATCATACCCTGTGGAGCTAAAGGGCCGTGACGGATCCGCTGAAGTGTTTGCGGCGCGTACGCGGGTTCCAGGCGACGTACACGGAATTCTGCCATGCGCCGCCCTCGGGCTGGACCGTAGCGATGTCCAGTGCAACCCTCGCCGGCAGGAAAACCGGTGCGTCAAAGAAAACGTCCCAGCTGAAGGAATTGCCCTTGACAGCGCCCACATCAGCGAGCGCCCGGGAGGCAAGGTACATACCGTGCGCGATCGAACGCCGCATCCCCAGTGCTTTGGCCGACAGCACGCTCAAGTGGATCGGATTGAAGTCGCCCGAAACCGCTGCGTAGGCTCGGCCCGTGTCCACGCCGAGTTGCCAAAGGGCTGTCGGATCCGGGGCCGTGAAGGGGGCTGCTTCAACTGAGGCCGAGGGTTTGTCGATCCCCGGGAGGAAAACGCCTTTCGCCAGGTAGGTCGAAACCCCCTTCCACCGCACAACGGTATGGCCGGCGCCACGGACCTCGGCAATAACATCCAGCTGGGTCCCGGCACGGTGTCCCCGAAGGTTCTCCACCCGTGCTGAAATGTCCAGGGTTTCGGTGAAAAGTACAGGAGACCCCTGCTCCACGCGGTTGCTGAGGTGGATCATGCCCAGCAGCGGCAGCGGGAAATCGTCCCGGTTCATCACACTCATGGCAACAGGAAACGTCAGTGCGTGGATAAACCCCGCGGGGAGCACATCACTGGCTGTCTCCCCGATGAGGTGCTGGTACGCGGTCAGGTTTGCCACCCCGGCCACAACTCCCCTCACCTCATGGCCTGCCATAGGCAAGGTGACGCCGGCAGTGGACCCCAGCACCCTCCGCCGGGCCGCTGTGGCCGCCGCATTTACGTACAGCTTGGACAAAGATGGCATCTCCGCCAGGATGACCGGCTGGACGCCGGTCATGCGCCCACCAGATTTTGTCCGCAGACCCGCAGTACCTCTCCGGAGATTCCGCCAGCGGCATCGCTGGCCAGAAACGCGATGGCTTCCGCGACGTCTGCCGGTTTTCCGCCCTGCTGCAGCGAATTGAGCCGGCGTGCAATCTCACGGGTGGCCAACGGAATCCGGCTGGTCATCTCGGTTTCAATAAAGCCCGGGGCCACGGCATTAATGGATCCTCCGTGGACGGCAAGCAACGGCGCCGTAGCGCGGACCATTCCCATGACGCCGCCTTTGGAGGCCGCATAGTTGGACTGCCCGCGGTTCCCTGCAATACCGCTGGTGGAGGCGACAGACACAATGCGTGGCGCATCGCGGAAGTGCTCTGAGCCAAGCAATGCCTCATTGATCCGGAGCTGGGCGGCAATGTTGACTCCTATCACGGAACTCCACCGTCCCTGGTCCATGTTGGCCAGCAGCTTGTCCCGTGTAATGCCGGCGTTGTGGATGACGATGTCCAGGCGGCCGTAACGTTCAACGGCGTGGTCAATGATGCGCTGACCCGCGTCTTCACGGCTGATGTCGAGCTGAAGTGCTGTCCCCCGGACCTCGTTGGCCACGTCCGCGAGGTGGTCACCGGCCGCCGGAATGTCGACGACGATCAGGGTGGCGCCGTCACGGTATAGAGTCCGGGCAATTGCTGCACCGATACCCCGCGCGGCCCCTGTGACGACGGCAACCTTCCCGGCGAGGGGCTTGTCGACATCTTCCGGCAGGTGACCTTCAGCGGAGGTGACCGCGAGGAACTGCCCATCCACAAAGGCCGAACGGCCGGAAAGGAAGAACCGCAGCGCGCCCAGTGTGCTGGCGCTGGTGACGCTCACGTCCTCAGCCAGGACGATGCCGTTTCCGGTGGCACCGGAACGGAGTTCCTTGGCCAGCGAGCGCAGCAGGCCATCCACGCCCTGGCGTGCGGCCGCGGCCGCTGGTGACCCGGCTGTTGCAGCCTGCCGCGAGAGAGTGACAACCCGGGCGTTGGGCGAGAGATCGCGGAGGGATGCTGCAGCCGAGAGGACCGGGCGTTCAAGGTCCTCGGGGCGGGACAGCTCGTCCAGGACCAGCACTATGGCACCCAGCTTCTCCTTCGGCACGGCGTGGCGCCGTACATCGAGATCCCACAATAGAAGTGCGGCGGCCAACGCGTCGGCGCCTGCAGTGGAGCCCTGAACCAGGACCGGGCCGGTGATGATCGGCTGCCCGGGTTGGTGGCGGCGCAGGACCACCGGCTGGGGCAGGCCGAGCTTCCTGGCAATATCCCTGCCGAGTCCGTGGCTCACCATCTGCGTATATTTGTCTGTCATCCGGCCCCCCTAGTGTGCTTCGAGTATCGCGACGACGCCCTGGCCGCCGGCAGCGCAGATGGAAATCAGCCCGCGCGCCGGGCGTCCGTCCACCTGGCCCTTGGCATGGAGCATCTTGGCCAGCGATGCCACGATGCGGCCGCCAGTGGCCGCGAACGGGTGGCCGGCAGCAAGCGAGGAGCCGTTGACGTTCAGCTTGGCCCGGTCGATACTGCCGAGGGCGCCGTCCAGACCCAGCCTGGTGCGCCCGAACTCCTCGTCCTCCCATGCCGCAAGAGTGCTCAGCACAGTTCCTGCAAAGGCTTCGTGGATCTCGAAGAAGTCGATGCCCTCGAACGTCAGGCCGTTGCGGGCCAGCAGCCTCGGCACAGCGAAGGCCGGAGCCATCAGCAGACCATCCTTGCCGTGGACGAAGTCCACGGCTGCTGCCTCTCCGTCCAGGACGGTGGCCAGCTTTGGAAGATCGTGCGCGTCCGCCCACTCTTCGGAGGACAGCAGCACCGTGGAAGCGCCGTCGGTGAGCGGGGTGGAGTTTCCTGCCGTCATGGTTGCTTCGGCGCCAAGATTCTTCCCGAAGACCGGCTTGAGAGTGGCCAGTTTTTCCAGTGAGGTGTCGGCCCTGAGGTTGGAGTCCCTGCTCAGACCGCGGTATGGCGTCAGCAGATCATCGAAGAAACCGGAATCGTAGGCGGCCGCCAGGTTGTGGTGGCTGTTGAAGGCCAGTTCGTCCTGAGCTTCACGGGTCACCTTCCACTGGGCCGTGGTCAGTGCTTGGTGCTCACCCATCGAAAGGCCCGTGCGCGGCTCACCGGTGTTTGGGGCGTCCGGTGCAAGGTCCTTGGGCCGTAGCCGGCTGAGGATCTGCAGCCGCTGTGGAAGCGACTTGGCCCGGTTCAGATCCAGCAGCACCTCGCGAAGGCCTTCGCTGACGGCGATGGGGGCGTCCGACGCCGAATCAACACCGCCGGCTATGCCGGAATCAATCTGGCCCAGTTTGATCTTGTTGGCCAGGCCCAGAACCGTCTCCAGGCCGGTGGCGCACGCCTGCTGGAGGTCGTAAGCAGGCGTTTCCGCTGAGAGTGCGGAACCCAGGACAGCTTCACGCGTGAGGTTGAAGTCCCGGGAGTGTTTAAGCACGGCACCTGCCGCCACTTCGCCGATGCGCTCATCCTGTAGTCCAAAGCGGGCAATCAGGCCATCGAGCGCTGCCGTCAGCATGTCCTGGTTTGAAGACTTGGTGTAGGCGCCTCCGGTGCGGGCGAACGGGATTCTGTTGCCACCCACAACAACTGCCTTCCGCAGCTGCTGGGCTGGCTTGGGTGCTGACGTGGCTGCTGATTCCCCGAGTCCGTTGACGGACATGTGGTGTCTCCTTTGATCAAATCTGGTTACCGATACCCAGCGTACCTGATACGCTGGGTATCGTGAACATTCTCCATGCAGAATCTTCGGCGCCCTCCGGCCCTTTCGACGGCCCTGCAGCCGTTGACGGCCGCGCAGCCCGCTGGCAGTCGCACCGCGAGGAACGGCGCCACGACCTCATCAAATCAGCGCGCCGGGCCGTCCACGCCCTTGGTAGCGACGCATCCATGGAAGACATCGCAGCGGCGGCGGGAACCTCCAAGTCAGTTTTTTACCGCTACTTTGGCGACAAAGCCGGGCTTCAGCAGGCAGTGGGGGACGTTGTCCTGAGCCAGATGCAGCGGCGCATCCGTGAAGCGGCGCAGGGTGCACAGACGCCCCGGGAGGGACTGCTTGCCATGGTGTCCGCCTACCTGCAAATGGCGGAAACCAGCCCCAACGTCTATACATTCGTCACGAGGTACCCCCCCGGAGATCCGGACATCGGACAGGGTTCCATGGCCACGGCCGGGGCCCTTGGCCATTTCTTTGACTCGATCGCGGATATGATCGCCCGTCCCATGCGCGCCCACCTGGGGCAGGGCACAGGCAAGGAAACGATCATCGGATATTGGCCCACAGCGGCGATTGGACTGGTCCGCAATGCCGGTGAGCAATGGCTGGGCAGCCCGGAATCCCCCACCAAACCGGATCACGAGACCATGGCGCGCCAGATCACGGATTGGCTTTGCGTGGGCATTGCCCCGGAACTGGATACCAGCGGCCGTCCATGATCCACACGGACAGGCCGAGCAACCCTGAACTGACAGTGACAGAACCAGCTTTCGACAGAACAAGCGAACTCCTGGAACTAACGAACTCCCGGAACTAACGAACTCCCAGAGCAAACGACTTTGCCAGAACCACAGAAGGATGAAAGACATGACTGAAGTAGTGGACCGTCCCACAGGCAATGCTGCAGTGCCCACCGAGGGGCGGGCCGCCAACAGCCCGGCTGCGGCTGTCAGTGCTGCTGATGAACAGCCTGCCGTTGATGTGGCCGCGCTGGGCGAGCAGCTGCTGGGCAAATGGGCCCACATCCGCAGGCAGGCCCGCGCATTGGCCGCGCGACCGGAACTGCATAAGACTGAAGGGCTGACGCACACCGAGCACCGCAAGCGGACCTTCGGACAGCTGCAGTACCTCGTGGACAACGAGGCCGTACACCGCGCCTTCCCCACGGCCCTTGGCGGCTCGGACGACCACGGCGGCAACGTTGCAGGGTTTGAGGAGCTGGTCACTGCCGACCCGTCCCTCCAGATCAAGGCCGGCGTGCAGTGGGGGCTCTTCGGCTCCGCCGTTATGCATCTCGGAACCGAAGCGCACCATAGCAAATGGCTGCCGGGCATCATGAGCCTGGCCATTCCCGGCTGCTTCGCCATGACCGAGACCGGACACGGCTCCGACGTTGCCAGCATCGCCACCACCGCCACTTATGACCCCGCAAAACAGGAATTTGTGGTCCATACCCCGTTCCGTGCCGCCTGGAAAGATTACATCGGTAATGCTGCCATTGACGGACTCGGCGCTGTGGTGTTCGCCCAGCTCGTGACCAACGGCGTCAGCCACGGCGTCCACGCGTTCTACATGGACCTGCGCGATCCGCTGACCAAGGAATTCCTGCCCGGCATCGGCGGAGAAGACGACGGTGTCAAGGGCGGCCTGAACGGAATCGACAACGGCCGGCTGCATTTCAACAACGTCCGGATCCCCCGCGCTAACCTGCTGAACCGCTACGGCAACGTGGCTCCCGACGGTACCTACAGCTCTCCCATTGCCAGCCCGGGCCGCCGATTCTTCACCATGCTCGGCACCCTGGTGCAGGGCCGCGTGTCCCTGGACGGCGCTGCGGTCGCGGCGTCCAAGATGGCCCTCAAAACGGCCATCCAGTACGCAACAGAACGCCGCCAGTTCAACGCTTCCTCGTCCACGGATGAGGAAGTCCTGCTTGACTACCAGCGCCATCAGCGCCGTCTCTTCACCCGGCTGGCAACCACCTACGCGGCCAGCTTCGCCCACGAACAGCTCCTGCAGAAGTTTGATGACGTCTTTTCCGGCACGCACGACACCGATGAGGACAGGCAGGACCTGGAGACGCTGGCCGCCGCTCTGAAGCCGCTCAGCACCTGGCATGCCCTGGACACCCTGCAGGAATGCCGCGAAGCCTGCGGCGGTGCCGGCTTCCTGATTGAGAATCGGTTCGCTTCCCTGCGAGCGGATCTGGATGTCTACGTCACCTTCGAAGGTGACAACACCATCCTGCTGCAGCTGGTGGCCAAACGTCTCCTGGCTGACTATGCCAAGGAATTCCGGAACGTGGATTTCGGTGTGCTGGCCCGCTATGTCGTAGGCCAGGCCACCGACGTGGCCATCCACCGCACCGGGTTGCGACAGGTGGCACAGTTCGTGGCAGATACCGGCTCGGTCCAGAAGGCCGCGCTCGCGCTCCGGGACGAAGAAGGCCAGCGCACCCTGCTGACTGACCGGGTCCAGTCCATGGTTGCCGAGGTCGGAGCAGCCCTGAAGGGCGCCAACAAACTTCCCCAGCACCAGGGTGCGGCGATCTTCAACCAGCACCAGAATGAGCTGATCGACGCAGCACAGGCGCACGCCGAACTGTTGCAGTGGGAGGCCTTCACCGACGCTCTCAGGAAAATATCCGATCCCGGGACTAAAACGGTCATGACCTGGCTTCGCGACCTTTTCGGTCTGTCGCTGGTCGAAAAGAACCTTTCCTGGTACCTCATGAATGGCCGGCTCTCCATGCAGCGTGGCCGCACCGTTGGCGACTACATCAACCGGCTGCTGGTGAAGATCCGGCCGCACGCGGTGGATCTGGTGGACGCCTTCGGTTACGGCCCGGACCACCTCCGCGCAGCCATCGCCAGCGGAGCCGAAAAAATCCGACAGGACGAAGCACGCGAATTCTTCCGCATGCAGCGCGCCAGCGGGGACGCGCCCGTGGACGAGAAGGCAATCCTGGCCCGCAAGAAAATTGAAGCCGGGCTCCCCCGGCACTGATACGCCGGCAGCCGTTTCTTCCATCTGGTTGATCACGACGGCGCCGCTCCCCTCGGCGGGGAGCGGCGCCGTCGTCGTAATGAGTGGCCGTTACTGTCTTTGCCGCCCAAATGACCTGCTATGCAAGAACCGAGCGGTACACCTCGAGGGTGGTTTCCGTGATGGAGTCCCAGGAAAAGTGTTCCTCTGCCCGGCGGCGTCCGGCCTGGCCCATGGCGCGGGCGCGTTGGGTGTCAGAGACAACCTCAGTTAGCGCAGCCGCAAATTCGCTGACGAACCTGTCCGGATCCAGCGGCGTGCCGGTTCCGTCGGTAACCTGCTCCAGTGCCACCAGCAGACCGGTCTCGCCGTGCCGGACAACCTCCGGGATACCGCCCGTGGCGCTGGCCACCACCGCCGCACCGCAGGCCATGGCTTCCAGATTCACGATGCCCAGCGGCTCGTAAATGGATGGGCAGGCGAAAGCCGTTGCGTGGCTGAGGACCTGGATCAGCTCATGGCGCGGAAGCATCCGTTCAATCAACACCACGCCGCTGCGCTTCCGCTGCAGTTCTTCGATCAGGCGCGCGGTCTCGGTCGCAAGTTCCGGTGTGTCCGCCGCGCCCAGGCACAGCACGAGTTGCACGTCTGCGGGCAGCAGGGCCGCCGCGCGCAACAGGTACGGGACTCCCTTTTGCCGCGTATTCCGCCCCACGAACACCACACTGGGCAAGGCAGGATCAATTCCCAGGGCGCGGACGGCGTCTTCGCCCTCATCGCGGTTCCAGAGTCCCACGTCAATACCGTTGTGCACCACACGAACCTTGGCCGGGTCCACATCAGGGTAGCTGCGCAGAATGTCCTGGCGCATGCCCTCAGAGACGGCGATGATCGCAGCTGCCGCCTCGTAGGCTGTTTTCTCCACCCAGGACGACAGCGCATAGCCGCCGCCCAGCTGTTCCGCCTTCCACGGCCTGAGCGGCTCCAGGCTATGGGCGCTCAGTACATGCGGAATGCCATGCAGCAGCGACGCCAGATGGCCGGCCATGTTGGCATACCACGTGTGCGAATGGACCAGGTCAGCGCCCTCGACGTCCGGAACGATCCGCACATCGACTCCGAGCGTCTGGACTGCGGCATTGGCTGAACCCAGGTCCTCCGGCACGGAATACGACGTCACGGCCGCACCGTGATAGTCAGCATCCCTGGGGGCACCAAAGGCTCGTACCTGCAGGTCAACATGCTTGGCAAGGACCCGGCTCAGCTCGGCCACGTGGACGCCGGCGCCTCCATAAATCTCGGGCGGGAATTCTTTAGTCACAATGTCTATTCGCACGATAACCAAGGTAGTCCTTCCAGCGTATCTGTTCTAGTGTGAAGGAGTCCGGGCGTACCGGACGGTTGGGGTGTTACGAAGACGTACAGGGAGCGACCATTATGCCGACGAAGAAAGTGCTGGCAATTGTCCTGGCCGGCGGCGAAGGAAACCGGCTGATGCCATTGACGGCTGACCGGGCAAAACCTGGGGTGCCTTTTGCAGGCAGTTACCGGCTGATCGACTTTGCGCTGTCCAATCTGGTGAATTCACGCTATCTGCAGATCGTGGTCCTCACCCAGTACAAATCGCATAGCCTTGACAGGCATATTTCCGAGACCTGGCGGATGTCAACGCAGCTCGGCAACTACATAGCCTCCGTTCCCGCACAGCAGCGCGTAGGCAAAAGCTGGTTCCTGGGCAGCGCAAACGCCATCTACCAGTCCTTGAACCTGATCCGGGACGCCAACCCGGACATCGTAGTGGTGGTCGGCGCCGACCACGTGTACCGGATGGACTTCGCCCAGATGGTGGATCAGCATGTGGCCAGCGGAGCAAAGGCGACAGTTGCCGCGGTGCGCCAGCCGCTGGACATGGCCAATCAGTTCGGCGTCATAGAAGTGGATCAGAACGATCCCCAGAAAATCGCTGCGTTCGTTGAAAAGCCCTCCACGACGCCTGGGCTTGCCGCCGACCCCACCCAGTTCCTTGCCTCCATGGGAAACTACGTTTTTGATGCAGACGCCTTGGTGGAAGCCCTTCACCTGGACGCCGAACGCCTGGACACCAAGCACGATATGGGCGGAGACATCATTCCCTACTTCGTCAGCCAGGGCGAGGCGGGAGTCTATGACTTCACCCTCAACGACATCCCCGGCTCCACCGAACGCGACCGTAACTACTGGCGTGATGTGGGCACCATCGACTCGTTCTATGACTCGCACATGGACCTCATCTCCCCTGTACCGGTATTCAACCTGTACAACTCCGAGTGGCCCATCTACACAAGGCAAAGCATTTCACCGCCGGCAAAGTTCGTCCGCGGCCAGAACAACACGGTGGGTACTGCCCTGGATTCCATCGTTGCCAGCGGAGTGGTCATCTCCGGCGGCGTGGTGGAAGGGTCAGTGCTGTCCAACGATGTCTACGTGGGAACAGCCAGCCGCATCCTTGACTCTGTGCTGATGGACAAGGTCCAGATCGGCGAAGGTGCCGTGGTCAAGCGCGCCATCATCGACAAGAACGTCAAGGTCCCGGCCGGGGCTGCAATCGGCCTTGATCATGAACTGGACCGTGCCCGCGGATTCAAGGTTACGGAGTCCGGCATCACCGTATTGTCCAAGGGTCAGGACGTACCGGCGCCAGGCGACGCCGAGCGCGCACTCTCGGCGGCCAACCTCCACCTGGTGCCGAACGCGGTGAAGGCGGCCACTGAAAATTATCCGGCGGTCCGTGACTCCCTGGAACAGGCAGGCAAGGCCGGTGCAGCCGCAGGCGCAACCCAAACCGCAACGGACCGGGAATCCATACCGAGCAACTCCTGAGCAGGCGGGGCAGGCCAGGGCCCGGCCAGGCTGTAAAATCGGTACAATGAGCTCCTCCGATCTGACGCCTGACGAGATCCAGGCCTGCCTTAGGGTTTTGAACACCATCCACGTCTATGACGAGGAACACCCTGACTACGTGGCTGTGCGCCGGGCCACGGGGAAAATGTTCAAGGCCGTCAAACGGCATCGCCGCGTGACAAAGCGCGATCTCATCGCCGAATCAGACCGTGCCGTGATGGCACAGACGGCCACAGCCGCCCCGGACCGGATCGACGACGAGACCCGCGGGAACAAGCTGGCGGCCTCAGCCACCGGAAAAGTGGCGGGCCATCTGATCCGTTCCCGCCCCTGCTACATCTGCAAGCAGCACTACACCCAGGTGGACGCCTTCTACCACCAACTGTGTCCGGAATGCGCGACCTTCAGCCACAGTAAACGCGATGCCCGCACCGATCTGACCGGCCGGCGCGCCCTGCTGACCGGAGGCCGGGCCAAAATCGGCATGTACATTGCCCTTCGCCTGCTCCGAGACGGCGCACACACCACCATCACCACACGTTTCCCCAAGGATGCCGCGCGCAGATTCGCCGCCATGGAAGACAGCCCTGACTGGCTTCACCGGCTGCGGATCGTGGGCATAGACCTCCGGGACCCCTCTCAAGTCATCGCCCTTACGGATTCCCTGGACGCCGCCGGCCCGCTGGACATCATCATCAACAACGCCGCCCAGACAGTGCGCCGCTCCGGCAATGCCTATAAGCCGCTGGTGGATGCCGAGGACGAAGAGCTTCCGCCCGAGCTTGATGTGGTCAACGGCGGTCCGGAACTGGTGACTTTCGGCCATGCCCATGACAAGCACCCGCTGGCTCTGGCAAGCAGCGTCACCGAGCACCCCGTGCTGGCCGGCGACGCGATCACTTCGCTGGCGCTCTCCACCGGTTCGGCATCCCTGGAGCGGATTGCGTCGGGAACAGCAATCGACGCAGGCGGTCTGGTCCCTGACCTGGCCGACATCAACAGCTGGACCCAGGTGGTGGACGAGGTGGACCCGCTGGAAATGCTCGAAGTCCAGCTCTGTAATGTAACAGCGCCGTTCCTGCTGGTCAGCAGGCTGCGCGGAGCCATGAAGCGCTCCACCGCCCACCGCAAGTACATCGTGAACGTCACGGCCATGGAAGGCCAGTTCTCGCGTGCCTACAAGGGCCCGGGACACCCGCACACGAATATGGCCAAGGCCGCGCTGAACATGATGACGCGCACCAGCGCCCAGGAAATGCTTGAAACCGACGGCATCCTCATGACGGCTGTGGATACCGGCTGGATCACCGACGAACGTCCGCACTACACCAAGGTCCGTCTGATGGAAGAGGGCTTCCATGCACCGTTGGATCTTGTGGACGGGGCCGCCCGCGTCTATGACCCCATCGTTATGGGCGAGAACGGTGAGGACCAGCACGGGGTCTTCCTCAAGGACTACAAGCCCAGCCCCTGGTAACCGGGGCGGTTCTGGCCCGGGCGGATCTACGGGCGTAAGCTCAGCGGCATGAGCCGAGAAGAATCAACCGGAGTGGAAAACCTTGATAACCATGAATGCTGGAGCCTGCTCCGGACCGTATCCGTGGGCAGGCTGGCAACGCTGGTGGACGGAAGCCCGGACATTTTCCCGTTGAACTACACCGTGGACCATGGCACTGTCGTCTTCCGGACCGGCGAGGGCAGCAAGCTCGACGCTTCCCTCGGCGGAAGCGGTGTGGCGCTTGAAGCAGACGGCGTGGACACCGCCACAGGCATGGCGTGGAGCGTGGTGATCAAAGGCAACGCCGCCGCCATCACCGGCACGGAGGAAGTTCTGGACAGCGCGGCGTTGTACCTCTTCCCGTGGCAGGCAGGTACCAAAAACCATTTTGTGCGGATAACACCAGGTTCCGTCACCGGCAGGCGGTTCACTGTCACTTCTCCGATGACCTGGTGGACCCAGCTGAGCGGAGCGCCACGGGCAGCGCCTGAATAAGCCGGCCCCCGGCACCGGCCAAGCCAGCCGGTCAGGCCAGTCTGGTGATTTCCACGCTGACGCTGAGCTCAGAACCTCCGCCGCCGGACAGAATGCCTTTCAGCGGAGGCACATCGCGGTAGTCCCGGCCCCGCGCCACGGTCACATGATAGTCCCCGGCAGGCTTGTGGTTGGTGGGATCCCAGCTGTGCCATTCCCCGTCCCACCACTCCAGCCAGGCGTGGGACTGTCCGGCCACAGTCTCGCCGATGTCCGCCGTCGACCGCGGGTGCAGATATCCGGAAACGTAGCGCGACGGAATTCCGCAGCTGCGCAACGAGCCGATGGCCAGATGCGCGAGGTCCTGGCACACCCCCTGGCGCTGGCCCCAGGCTTCCTCGGCGTTGGTGGTGACGGCCGTGGATCCTGTCATGTAGGTCATTTCGCCGCGCATCCATTCAAAGACTGCCAGTGCGGCCTCATGCGGGTTTTTGCCTGCCACCACGCCGGGGATGATCCCCAGCACCTCGGGACCGGGTGCACTCAGCTGGGATTGCGGAATCCAGTCGCTGAACTGATTGAGGGTCTCCGGCGCGCCGATGACGTCCCACCCGACGATGTCGGACTTTGCCGGGAAACGTTCCACCCGGTGGACCTCCACGGTGGTGGTGGCCAGTACCTCAAGGTGCTCATGGGGCATCTGCATGTCGAAGGCGGTAACCCGGGTTCCCCAGTAATCGCGGTAGCTGCTGACCGCAGCCTGGCTGGGCGAAACTTTCATGGAGGATTCCAGCACCACCTGCTGGGGATCCGTCAGCGGTGTCATGCGGGCCTCGTTGTAAGAGAGCGTGACGCGCTTGTTGTACTGGTAACCGGTCTTGTGGGTGATGCTGAGCCGGGTCATGAAACTTCTCCCACCCAGGCAAGTTCGTCCGCCTGATTGAAGTACTTACGGGAAATGGCGTCCGAGGCCTGAGAGACCGCTTTCTGCACACGTTCCATGTGTTCCGGAAGTTCGGACATCAGATCGTCCGTGCGGTGGAATTCAAGGAAGGTGCGGGCCTGGCCAACGATGCGCCGGGCATCGTTGATGAATCCCACCCGTTGTGCGGAGGGATCCAGTTTGGCCAGGCACTCATCGGCGTCGCGCAGCGCATAAACAATCGACCGCGGAAAAAGCCTGTCAAGCAGCAGGAACTCGGCCGCGTGCTGGTCGCCGAAAGCGGCCCGTCGGGTCCGCAGGAACGATTCATAGGCTCCGGCACAGCGAAGCATGTTCACCCACGACATGCCGGCGGACAGGACGTCCCGGGTGGAAAGCATACGCGCCGTCATGTCTGCCCGCTCCAAGGACCGCCCGAGGACCAGGAACAGCCAGCTTTCGTCGTGGCTGACAGTGGTGTCGGCCAGTCCGCTCACCATGGCCGTCCGCTCCAGCACCCAGTTGCAGAAGCGGTAAGTTCCCACCACGTCCTTGCGGTGCTGGTTCAAGCCGTAGTAGGTGGTGTTGAGGCTCTCCCAGAGGCCTGAGGACACAGTCTCGCGGGCACGCCGGGCGTTTTCGCGGGCGGCGCCCAGCGAGCCGGCGATGGATGTGGCACTGTGTTTGTCGTAGGCCAGCGCGTGCAGGAGTTCATTGAGCCCGAACTCCTCGCTTTGCGGCCGCGCCCCCATGACTGCCAGCAGTCCCTGGGCAACGCTGCGCTGCTCTTCCATGGGCAGGTGGTTCAACCGCTCCAAGTGGACGTCCAGGATGCGGGCGGTGCCATCGGCCCGTTCCACGTAGCGGCCGATCCAGAAAAGGGACTCGGCAATACGGCTAAGCATTCGCGGTTACCTCCTGCGCATCCGAAAAATCCGGGCTGTCGGTGAATGAAAATATTGCATGCGGATCCCGGATCACTGCTGCTGCTCCGTCTGGCGGTCGCGCCAATTGCTTTCCACGGGCCACACCGAGACGCGCTC
Organism: Pseudarthrobacter sp. N5; assembly: GCF_050157035.1. Taxonomy (GTDB): domain Bacteria; phylum Actinomycetota; class Actinomycetes; order Actinomycetales; family Micrococcaceae; genus Arthrobacter. Next base: position 2,231,802 of record NZ_CP189593.1, on the reverse strand, counting down.
GCGCAAAGTGATGGCCGGACGCGGCAGGGACTCCACCGGTACCTGCGGGGAATCGGCAAGCACCCAGGTGTCCTTGGACCCGCCACCCTGGCTTGAGTTGACGATGAGTGAACCCTCTTTGAGGGCAACCCGGGTCAGCCCGCCGGGAAGGACCCAGACGTCGTCGCCGTCGTTCACCGCAAAGGGCCGCAGATCCACGTGGCGCGGGCCAAATTTGTCCCCGCTGAGCGTGGGAACCGTGGACAACTGCAGGACAGGTTGGGCGATCCAGCCGCGGGGGTCGGCAATGACCCGTTTCCGCAGGGCCTCAAGCTCCTCCTTGGACGCGTCCGGACCGATCACCAGGCCCTTGCCGCCGGAGCCGTCCACAGGCTTCACCACCAGCTCGGCAAGCCTGTCCAGCACGTGCTCCCTGGCTGCCTTTTCCTCGAGCCGGAAGGTATCCACATTGGCGATGACCGGTTCTTCCCCGAGGTAATACCGGATCAGCTCCGGTACGTAGCTATAAACCAGTTTGTCATCCGCCACTCCGTTGCCCACCGCATTGGCGATGGTTACTCCGCCGGCGCGGGCCGCGTTAACCAGACCGGGGCAGCCCAGCATGGAATCGGAACGGAACTGCAGGGGGTCCAGAAACTCGTCGTCGATGCGTTTGTAGATGACGTCCACGCGCTGTTCGCCGGCCGTGGTCCTCATATAGACACGGTTGCCTCGGCAGATGAGGTCGCGGCCCTCAACGAGCTCCACACCCATCAGGCCGGCCAGGAGCGTGTGCTCGAAGTAGGCGCTGTTGAACACGCCGGGGGTCAGGACCACAACGGTGGGATCGTCGACGCCGGACGGTGCGGTCTTGCGGAGCGCTGACAGCAGCCGCCGGGGGTACTCCTCAACCGGCCGGATGAGCTGCTGGCCGAAGGCCTCAGGAAGACCTTTAGCCATGGCCCTGCGGTTCTCCAGCACGTAGCTGACGCCCGAAGGAACACGGACGTTGTCCTCCAGTACCCGGAACGTCCCCTCCGCATCACGGACCACATCGATACCGGAAACGTGTACGCGGACGCCGCCGGCGGGTTCGAATCCGTGCACTGCCCGGTGGAAATGGGCGCTGGTGGTGACAAGCTGGCGCGGAATCACGCCGTCGGACACAACCGTCATTTTGTCGTAAACATCATTGAGAAACGCTTCAAGCGCGCGGACACGCTGCGCCACGCCCCGTTCCAGGACATCCCATTCGTTGGCCGGGATCACGCGGGGCACGATGTCCAGCGGGAAGGGCCTCTCCTCGCCGGCAAAGTCAAAAGTGACGCCGCGGTCCAGGAAAGTCCGCGCCATGGAATCTGCGCGCGCACTGACGTCGGCCAGGGACAGCTCACGGAGCGCCCCTGCCACCTGCCCGTAAGATTTACGGGCCTTCTGGCCTGGGGCAAACATCTCGTCGTATGCGCCGGTTCGGCCGGCAGCCTCGGAGTAATCCTGGAATAGGTCAGACATGGACATTAGCCAACCATCTTTTTGTTTCAAAATCATTACCGCCGTCCATTGTGGCGTGTTGGGCCTGCCCCGCCGGTTCGTGTTTTCCGGCCCTTTTCCGGCAAGGTAGGTGAGTGCCAGACCCAAGAAACCCCGGCGGCCTCTCCCTGCCGCTCCGCGGGCAGCCCGGCCGGTTGCTGCCGGGCCTGATGACAGCAGTGTTTGCGCTCGCCATCGCGTTCACGGTCCATGCCGCGGTGCCTGCTCTTCCCGCCATGACGCTTGCGGTTGTGCTGGGTCTCCTGGCGGCCAACCTGCCGTGGTCCGCCGGCTGGACAGCGGGCCGCGCCCGTCCGGGACTGGACTTTGCCGGCAAGCACCTCATGCGTGGCGGAATTGTGCTGCTGGGGCTCAAGGTCAGCATCGTGGACGTCCTGGGGCTGGGCTGGCTTGCCCTGCTGCTGATCACGGGAGTGGTGCTGGCCAGCTTCACCGGCACCTACGGCATCTCCCGCCTGTTCCGGCTGCCACGGGAGGCCTCCTTGCTGATCGCCACCGGCTTTTCCATCTGCGGGGCCTCCGCGATCGGCGCCATGGCTGCCGTGCGGCGGATCCGGCACGCAGACACCGTCCTCCCCGTGGCTCTGGTCACGCTGTGCGGTACGCTGGCCATTGGAGTCCTGCCCCTGCTGATGCACCCGCTGCTGCTCAGTCCTGAACTTTTCGGTGCATGGACCGGTGCCTCGGTCCATGACGTGGGGCAGGTGGTGGCCACAGCGCAGACCGCCGGCACAGCGGCGCTGGGCATCGCCGTCGTCGTCAAATTGACCAGGGTGATCCTGCTGGCTCCCATCGTGGCGGCAGCGGGAATCCAGCAACGGGTCTCCAGAGCACGCGCCGCCCGCAGGGACATCCGGGCAGGTGGAAGCGGTGTGGACAGCAATGTGGGCCAGCTCCCGCCGGTTGTTCCACTGTTTGTCATTGGCTTCGTGGCCATGGTCGGGCTGCGGTCCACCGGTTGGCTGTCTGCGGGTTGGCTCGAGGCGGGGGCAGGGCTGCAGGACATCCTGCTCGGCGCCGCACTGTTCGGGCTGGGCTCCGCGGTGCGGATCCGCACCCTCCTGCACACCGGTTCCCGGGCGCTGCTCGCCGCTCTGGCATCCTGGCTGCTGATCGCTGTGCTGGGCCTCGGGGCGGCAATGCTCATGATTAGATAGCTGGGTGCCACAAGAGAATCTGCACCGCGATGAAGCGGCAAGACGTTCAGCCCTGATCACCACCCACAGCTACGATGTCTCCCTGGACGTCCGTCTGGCGGCAGCCCCGGATGTGTCCGGGTACCCCAGCCGCAGCGTCATCAACTTTTCGGCCTCGGAGCCGGGGTCGTCCACCTTCCTGGATTTCATCCACGGCGATGTGCACAGCGTGTTCCTCAACGGCAAGGAACTCCCCGTCGCGGATGTGGTTGACGGGGCCCGGATCCGGCTCGACAACCTGCAGGCAGAAAACCAAGTGACCGTGACCGGGACCGCCCTGTACAGCAGCTCCGGTGAGGGCATGCACCGCTTTGTGGACCCGGCGGACGGCAAATGCTACCTGTACACCCAGTACGAGCCCGCTGACGCCCGGCGCGTGTTCGCCAACTTTGAACAGCCGGACCTCAAAGCAGAGTTCACCTTCCACGTGGTGGCACCGTCAGAATGGCAGGTCGCGTCCAACGGTGTTGAGGCTTCCCGTACCCGGCTTACCAGCGATCCCGCAACGAGCCGCTGGGACTTTGCGCCCACCAAGCCGATGTCCACCTACATCACCACCGTCCTGGCCGGTCCGTACTTCAAAGCCGAGGATCGCTGGGGCACAACGCTTGACGACGGCACTGCCCTAGAGGTTCCGCTGGCACTCTTCTGCCGCCTATCAATGGCGGAATCCTTTGATGTGGACAAGCTCTTTGCGCTCACTAAGCGGGGACTGGAGTTCTTCAACGGCCTGTTCGCTTACCCGTATCCGTGGGGCAAATACGATCAGGCGTTTGTTCCCGAATACAATCTCGGCGCCATGGAGAATCCCGGCCTGGTCACCTTTACAGAGAGCTACGTGTTCACCTCCCGGGCCACTGATTCCCAGTTCCAGGCACGCGCAAACACCTTGATGCACGAGATGGCCCACATGTGGTTCGGCGATCTGGTGACCATGCAGTGGTGGGACGATCTGTGGCTCAAGGAATCGTTCGCCGATTACATGGGGACCCTCGGCGTTGACCGCGCCACGGACTGGGATACAGCGTGGGTGGACTTCGCCAATAAGCGCAAAGCCTGGGCGTATCTGCAGGATCAGCTGCCCACCACCCATCCCATCGTGGCCGATATCCCTGACCTGGAAGCGGCCAAGCAGAACTTCGACGGCATCACCTATGCCAAGGGTGCTTCGGTGCTGAAGCAGCTGGTGGCCTACGTGGGTTTTGACGCGTTCATCGCCGGATCGCGGCAGTATTTCAAGGACCACGAATACGGCAACACCACGCTTGCAGACCTGCTGGCAGCACTGGACGCGGCCTCCGGAAGGGGTCTCAGCGTCTGGGCGAAGCAGTGGCTCCAGACGTCCGGCATCTCCACGCTCAACGCTGAAATAGAGACGGACGACGACGGCGCCCTGGGCGCCGTGACCATCGTCCAAAATGCTGTGGACCCCGTCACCGGACGGCAGGAACACCGCCCGCACCGGCTACGCGTAGGGGCATACAACTTTGATGGCGACGGCGCACTGGTCCGGACCGGGAGCGTGGAAACGGATGTCGCCGGTCCGACATCCACAGTGGCCGGGCTCGGCGGCCAGCAGCGGCCCGCCATTTTGCTGGTCAACGATGAAGACCTCAGCTATGCCAAGATCAGGCTCGATCCCCTATCCGAGTCCACAGTCCGCCACTCGCTGGACAAGATCAGCGACCCCATGGCACGCGCACTGTGCTGGACTGCCCTGTGGGACTCCGCCCGGGACGGTGTCACGCCCGCGTCCTGGTATGTGGAGGCAGTCCAGCAGTTCGGCCGGTCTGAATCAGGCATCGGCGTCCTACTTAACGTCCTGGGTAATGCGTCAACGGCCATCGAGCACTATGTGCCGGCCGGCCGGCGAAGTGCCGTCCGGAAGGTGTTTGCGGAGGCGGTTGCCGACGAACTGCGGCGGGCAGAACCCGGCTCCGACCACCAGCTGGCCTGGACAAGGGCTCTTGCGACCATTAGCCGCCAGGACAGCAGCCAACTGCCGCTGCTCCGCGGACTGCTGGACGGAAGCTACGTGTTGGAAGGGCTGGCGGTCGATGCGGAACTCCGCTGGAACCTTTGGCACGCGCTGGCCGCCAACGGACTGGCGAGCCCCACGGAGCTGGCGGCAGCGCTTGCGGCGGACAACACAGCATCCGGCCGCGCCGGGCACGCCACTGCGCTCGCAGCCAGGCCGGACGCCGCCGTGAAGTTGACGGCCTGGGAGTCGGCAGTCCACGGGAGGGAACTCTCCAACCAGCTGCTCAGCGCCACGATTGCAGGTTTCACCACTGCATCAGCCGAACTGCTGGATCCTTACGTGGAGCCGTACTTCGAATGCCTCGAATCCGTGTGGTCCGGGCGCAGCATTGAAATCGCCAGCCGGATCGTCCGCGATCTCTTCCCAGCAGGCCAGGACCTGTCAGCCGGTGAATTGCCGGCAGACAACGCTGTTATTGTCCGTACGGATTCCTGGCTTGCGCAGCATAGCGATGCGCCGCGTGCACTCCGCAGGATCGTCATCGAACAGCGGAGCCACCTGCTCAGGGCGCTGACCGCCCAGACCGTAACTGCGGCAGCAGCCGCCGTTTCCTAGGGAACCCTGTTCAGCCACTCGTCAGTGCCGAACTTGGCCGCCACCCGCTCGCGGGCGGCGGCCAGTTCCGCTTCGGTGAGTTCTGAAGGCGTAGCGCCATAGAGCCCGCTGAAGACGTCCATCATGGCCTCAATGATCTCCGTTCGCGCCAGACCGGTCTGGCGGCCCAGGGGATCCACCCGCTTTTTGGCGCTGCGGATACCCTTGTCGGAAATCTTTTCCTTGCCGATCCGCAGCACGTCCACCATCTTGTCGGCGTCGATGTCATAGCTCATGGTGACGTGGTGGAGCATGCCGCCGTTGGCCAGCCGCTTCTGGGCGGCCCCGCCGATCTTGCCGAGCTCCGTGGCAATGTCGTTGAGCGGGACATAAAAGGCCTTGATGCCCAGTTTCTCCAGTGCTGCCATGACCCAGGCGTCCAGGAAGGCGTATGAGTCGGCGATGCCGACACCGTCCACAAGACTCTGCGGGAGGTAAAGCGAGTACGTGATGCAGTTGCCTGCTTCCATGAACATCGCCCCGCCGCCGCTGATCCGGCGGACAACCGTGATGCCGTGCCGCGCGACACCGTCCGGGTTTATCTCGTTGCGGACAGACTGGAAGCGGCCGATCACCACGGATGGCTCCTCCCAGTCCCAGAACCGCAGGGTTGGGTTGCGGCGCCCGGCACCGACTTCCTCCGTGAGGACCTCGTCCAAGGCAACATTGACGTGGGTGGACAGGACGACGGGGGCAATAACATTCCAGTGGTGGTCTGACCACGAAGTGGCCCGCGACAACGCCCGGCGGACTGCCACGGCCACGGCTTCGGCCGAGAAGCCGAAGAGGACCGCGTCCGTGGGCAGTGCGGCTGCTACAGCGGCGGCGATCTGCGCCGCCGTCGAGGTCTCCGGGAGAGCGGTGAGCCCCCGATTAATGTCCAGCAGCGCATGGTCCGGCTCCAGGAAGAAATCCCCGCTCAGGGATACGTTGGTGAATGCACCCTGATGGATGTCCAGGTCAACCACAACCAGTTTGCCGCCGGGAACCTTGTACTCACCGTGGCGGTGGCCGCCGTCGTCATCTGTGAGGATAAGTGCGGCGCTGGAGGTCATGCCTTCCATCCTGCCCCACGAACGCAAAAAGCCCGCACATGCCGGAGGTTCCAGCGGTGCGGGCTTTTCAAAGAACCTTGGGCGAAGCTGTTACTTCGTTCCGCCGAAGCCCTTGAAGCGAGCGTTGAAGCGCTCGACGCGGCCTGCAGAGTCCATGATGCGCTGCTTGCCCGTGTAGAACGGGTGGGACTCGGAAGAGATTTCGACATCGATAACCGGGTAGGTGTTTCCGTCTTCCCACTCGATGGTCTTCTTGGAAGACACGGTGGACTTGGTCAGGAACTTAACGCCGGAAGCCAGGTCGTTGAAAACAACAGCTTCGTACTTCGGGTGTGTATCAGACTTCATAATGGGACCTTTGTTCGCACAACTGGATTTTGCCAGCTGCCAGGTATGAATGGGATGGCCGGGTGATCCGAAGACAAGACCTCAGAGGTCAGGACTTCAGAGGACACAGGATGGCCAGCTACCAATACTAGCGGATAACGGCAGGGCTGACGAACCGCCAGGCAGGACGCCGTGCAGCTTCAACCGCGCGGCCTGAGCTCCCAGAATGCCACAGCGGACGCCGCGGCGACGTTAAGGGAGTCCACCCCGGCTTTCATGGGGATTTTCACCGTAAGATCGACGGCGGAAAGCGTGTCCGCGCTGATGCCCGCGCCTTCGGTGCCCAGCACCAAGGCGAGCTTTTCCGGGTTGCGTGCCGCCAGCCCGTCAAGATCCACGGCATCCGCAGTGAGCTCCAACGCGGCGACCGTGAACCCATGTTCCTGAAGCAGCACCAGGTCCCCCGGCCAGTTTTCAAGCCGTGCCCACGGAACCTGGAACACGGTTCCCATGCTCACCCGGACGCTGCGGCGGTACAGCGGATCCCCGCAACGGGGCGAAACCAGTACGGCATCCACTTCCAGGGCCGCAGCGGAGCGGAAAATCGCACCCACATTGGTGTGATCCACAATGTCCTCGAGGACTGCAATCCGGCGGGCGCCGGACAATAGCTCGGCCAGCCCGAGCGGTGCCGGACGCTGCATCGCAGCCATGGCGCCCCGGTGCAGGTGGAAGCCCGTGATCTCCTCAAGCAGCGCGGCGCGACCAATGTACACCGGAACCTCCGGGTACAGGCCGAAAACGTCGCCGAGGTCGTCCAGCCATTTCTCGGCAAGGAAGAAAGACCGCGGGCGGTGGCCGGCTTCAAGCGCCCGCCGCAGCACCTTGGACGACTCGGCAATGTACATGCCCTCGGCGGGCTCGCGACGCTTGCGCAGGTGCACATCGGTCAGCTGCGTATAGTCGGCGACCCGCGGGTCCGCCGCGGATTCGAGGTAATGGAATGTCACCGGTCGATTATTTCAGCAGATTGGCGATCATAAAGCCCAGGGCAACCAGCCCCAGGGCAAAAATCACTCCGCGCAGGACAGCAGGCGACAGCCTGCGTCCCACCTTTGAGCCGACCACACCGCCGATCAGGGAACTGACCGCAATCAACCCCACCACCGTCCAGTTGATGCGTCCGGAGGCAAACAGGAGATAGGAACACGCCGCCACGACGTTTACGCCCAGCACCAGGAAATTCTTCATGGCGTTCGCGTTTTGGATGGTACCGGTCATAAAAACTCCAAGGATGCCCACCAGCAGAATGCCCTGGGCTGCCACGAAATAGCCGCCATAGACGCCGGCCAGGTAGACCAGCACCACCAGGATGACCCCGTGGCGTTTGTCCCGGATGGCGTGTTCGGGGTTTTCTTCCCGGTTGCGCACCCAGTTCTGCAGCCTTGGCTGGAACACCACCATCAGCAGTGCCAGGACGATGAGGGCCGGCGCAGCGTAGCTGAACACTTTCTCGGGCAGATGAAGAAGCAGCCACGCACCGGTCATTCCACCCAGCAGGGATGCCGGAAGCAGCTTCAGCAGCTGACGGCCGCGGCCTTGCACCTCACGACGGTAGCCCCAGGCGCCGGCGGCGCTGCCGGCCACGAGACCCATGGCATTACTGATGGAGGCCGTGACCGGCGCGAAGCCAAGGGCGATCAGGACCGGGAAGGTGACCAGTGTGCCGGAGCCCACCACGCTGTTGATGGTTCCCGCCCAAAGACCTGCAAAGAATATTAAAACGCCGTTGAGTAACTCCACGTCAGCTCAGGTGCTCCGGTCAGCGGCGGGCAGTTGCGGTATAGCGTCCGGCGTTTACTGTGACGTCAAGGGGCAGGCCGAACGTTTCACTGAGGTGGGCCGCGGTGAGGACCTCGGCGATGGGCCCGGCGGCCACAACCCCGGCGTCGCGCATCAGCATGGCGTGGGTGAACCCGGGCGGAACTTCCTCGAGGTGGTGGGTGACCAGCACAATGGCCGGCGCTGCCTCGTCACGGGCAAGTTCGCTGAGGCGGTGGACCAGGTCCTCGCGGCCGCCCAGGTCCAGACCGGCCGCCGGCTCATCGAGCAGGAGCAGTTCCGGGTCCGTCATCAGTGCACGGGCGATCTGGACGCGCTTCCGCTCACCTTCGGAGAGGGAAGCAAAAGGCCGGTTCATCAAGGGGCCCATTCCCCATTCGTTCAGGAGCGCAAAGGCGCGGCGTTCGTCGTCTTTTTCGTAGCCCTCGCGCCAGCGGCCGGTCACGCCATAGGCGGCCGTGACCACTACATTGAGAACTTTCTCGTGCTCGGGAATCTGGTTCGCCAGCGCGGCGGAGGACAAGCCGATCCGGGGACGGAGTTCAAACACGTCAACGGCTCCGAGGATTTCCTCCAGGATGCCGGCCATGCCACTGGTGGGGTGGAGCCGTGCGGCGGCAATCTGGAGCAGAGTGGTCTTGCCCGCACCGTTGGGTCCCAGGATTACCCAGCGCTCGCCCTCTTTGACCTGCCAGTCCACCTTGTTCAGGAGCGTCTTGGTTCCACGGACGACGCTGACAGAAGCCATTTCAAGAACATCACTCATAGGAGTAGACACTAGGACAAAACAGGGTCCGACTGATAACTGAAACATTGCCTGCGGCCAGGGAACGCTCTGCAACCGCGGGGAACGAAACGAATTCGGGCACCATCCCCGCGCTGGCTAAGATTGCAGCCATGACTTCGAACGTGACTGCGGTCAGCTACGGCCTGAAACTCTCCCCCTTGGAACTCGAGGAGCTCCGCTCCCTGCTGACCGGTTCCGGCGCGACATTCAGGGCGGAATCCCGCAGCGGGGATCCCCGTTACCAGGTCTACACAGCGGACTTCACCCTCGAATCCGGCAACCCGGCCGACATCGCAGCGCTGCGTCAGAAGGTGGCCGCCGCTGCGACTGCCGGCGTGGATACAGCAATCGTTCCCGCCGGGCTGCGGCAGGCCGCGCGAAAGCTCCTGATCATGGACGTGGATTCCACGCTGATCCAGCAGGAGGTTATTGAACTGCTGGCGGCCTATGCCGGCAAACGCGAGGAAGTGGCCGCAGTGACTGAGGCGGCCATGCGCGGTGAACTGGATTTTGCCGAGAGCCTTCACGCACGGGTGGCCGTTCTGGCCGGACTGCCGGCCGCCGTCGTCGACTCCGTCCGTGGTGAGGTGAAACTCAGCGAGGGTGCCGCCGAACTTGTGGCGGCTTTCAAGGCCGCCGGGCACGTTGTTGCGGTGGTGTCCGGTGGATTCAACCAGATTCTGGGACCCATCGCTGAGGAGCTTGGCCTGGACCACTGGATCGCGAACGAACTGGAGATTGCGGACGGGGCGCTGACCGGCCGGGTCCTGGGTGCCGTGATCGACCGCGCGGCCAAAGAAAAGTACCTGCGCCAATGGGCCGCATCCGAGGGGATCGACCTCGCACACACCATTGCGGTGGGTGACGGTGCCAATGATCTGGACATGCTCGGCGCTGCCGGGATCGGCGTTGCGTTTAATGCGAAGCCAGCCGTGCGGGCCGCTGCCGATGCCGCAGTGAACATGCCCTATCTGGACGCCGTACGGCACATCGCCGGTGTCTGACACCGGGCCCGGCAGCGGGCACTAAACTGCAAGGCCCGGTGCGCTTGCACCGGGCCTTGCAGTTAGCTGACATTCAATACGCGGGACTACCCTGCACTTTTGTCGAAGTAGTCGGCTCCGCCAACGTATTCGGTGTGTCCGGTTTCCACGTCAGCCGTGGCCATCTTGGCCACTTCGGCAGCGAACTCGGAAACCGAGTACAGCCTGCCGGCCTCCGCTCGCCGGGCCTCGATGGCGCCCGGGTTGGAGCGGTCCAGCAGCGTGGCGGTGACAGTGCCTTCGATCATGTCACCGGACACAACCACCAGCGAGATTCCCTTCACTGCAAGGTTCGGTACCAGTTCACGGAGAGCATCCTCCCCGGCGCGCTTACTCCGGGCTACGGGCTCGTATTCAGGCATGGTGGCCACAGAGTCAATGAAGTGTGCCTGGTGGCTGGTGACGAACACCACCCGCGAACCCTCCGGCATCAGCGGGACCGCTGCATTGAGCATGCTGACCTGGGCGTCCCGGTTCAACTTCAGGGCGTAGCCCTCCTCCATGCCGGTTTCCATTCCGCCGGAAGCGTTCAGCACCAGGAGGTCCAGGGAACCGAATTCCTCCATGGCAGCACTCGCCAGCGCATGCACGCCCTCGGCAGTGGTCAGGTCCGCACCAACGGCGGCGGCCCGGCCGCCGTTGCTTTGGATCTCGGAGACAACTTTGTTGGCGCGCGGCGCCTTCTGACGGTAATTAACGACGACGGCGGCACCCTCCGCCGCGAGGAACTTGGCAACTTCTGCACCGATTCCCCGCGAAGAACCGGTAACAATTGCGGTCTTTTTATCCAGCAGTCCCATATGAGCTCCTTCTTGTTCAAAACGTCCAAACACTGTGGTTCTGAAGTCCATCATGCCAGCGGGAGCGGATTTTCACCTCGTTTGACCCCAACGATGAAGGGCAAGCCGAAGGCGTGGGTTCCTGCTAGTGCCCCATGCCCAGTCCGCCGTCAACGGGGATGACTGCGCCGGAAATGTAGGCAGCTTCATTGCTGGCAATCCAACGCACCACGTTGGCTACCTCGTATGCTTCAGCAAAGCGGCCGGCCGGGACCTTGGAGAGATAGTCCTTTTGGGTTGCTTCGGGCAATTCGGCGGTCATCTCAGTATTGATGAAACCGGGAGCCACCACGTTGGCTGTGATGCCGCGCGAGCCGAGCTCGCGGGTCAGCGAACGGGCAATACCGACCAGACCGGCCTTCGAGGCTGAGTAGTTGACCTGACCCGGGGCACCGTAGAGGCCGGAAACCGAAGATATAAGAACCACGCGGCCCCGGCGCAGCTTGATCATGCCCTTGGACGCCCGTTTGATCACCCGGAAGGCGCCCGTGAGATTGGTGTCGATCACGGAGGTGAAGTCGTTTTCACTCATACGCATCAGAAGCGTGTCCTTGGTGATGCCGGCATTGGCCACCAACACTTCAACCGGACCATGTGCGGACTCCACCTCCGTGAACGCGGCATCCACTGAGGCTTCGTCCGTGACATCAGCCTTCACTCCGAGGATCCCCTCCGGCAGCTGTGACTCACTGCGGTACGTCACGGCCACTTTGTCGCCGTTGGCCAGGAAGGCCTCAGCGATAGCCAGGCCGATCCCCCGGTTTCCACCGGTGATCAGGACGCTGCGGGGGGTGGATACTGCTTCAGACATGCGGTACTCCGGAATTCTGCGGTGCCTCGGCCCCGCCGTGAGGGGTGGAAATTTCCTGCCTCCGATCTTAGCGCCCGTTTGGGCGGCGCAGCCGATGGTGAGAGAATTGAGGCAAGCCCTTGGAGCGTGATCAAACAACCGTGACCCTAGAAAACCGAGCCGGACAGCCGATGCCCGGGGACCCTGATGCTACCTCCGGCGACGCCGAGGTGCACAGCATCACAGACGCCGCCGCTGCCCATTCCGAGGACATCCGGCAGCGAATGATCAAATACGCCGTGGCCATGGGAATCCGCATGGTCTGCCTGATCCTGATCTTTGTGGTTGACGGCTGGTTCAAGATCATCGCCATAGCGGGCGCGGTTTTCCTGCCATGGATTGCCGTAGTCATCGCCAACGGCAGTGACAAGGCCGACATCCACAGCGACACCCTGCTGGACGCCGCTCCCCTGGCCGAACTCGAAGGCCCGGCGGATATCCCGGCCGGCTCCGCACCGCCCTCCACGGTCGTGCAGGGTGAGCTGATCGACAACGACGAAGAGGACACCGACGAGGACACCGAAGAGGACACCGACCTCCAAGAGCGGCAGGCTCCATGAGTATTTTCAACCTGGCCGCCGGCCCGGCCGGTTCAGAGCGGGCTGCCGGCATCATGTGCTCGCGCAAGGCCTGCCGTGCAGACGCCTCGTGGCGGGTGCTGTGGAACAATCCCAAGATCCACACGCCTGAGCGCCGCAAAGTCTGGCTCGCCTGCGATGCCCACAGGGAATGGCTTGAAGACTATTTACAGACCCGCGCGCTCTGGAAGGAGACCCAGGCTCTGAACGCGGGGGAATCCGAGGCACTCCTTTCCTCCGTCCCGGGCCGGGACCACTGAATGTACCGTTTTCTCTTCTCCAGCAAATGGCTGGGCTACCTTTTGCTGGCCGCGATCTTTGCGGCGGCCTGCGTCTCGCTGGGCCGCTGGCAGATGGACCGCCGAGGGGAGACGCTTGCTGAAATCAACCGCGTCACCTCCAATTACTCAGCTGCCCCGCTCCCCTTTGCCCAGGTCCGGGATGAGTTCACGCACCTGGACCCTGAACGTGAATGGACCCAGGTTGAGCTCAAGGGCCGCTACGACGTCGCCGGCCAGCGGGTGGTCCGCAACCGGCCGTTGAACGGCCAGCCGGGCTATGACCTAGTGGTACCGTTCCGGCTCCACACAGGCGAGACCGTGGTGATTGACCGCGGCTGGCTGCCCATCGGCAACAACAACCCCGGCCGGCCCGATACCATCCCCGAACCGCACTCTGGCGACGTGACGGCCGTGGTCCGGCTCAAACCCGGCGAACCGCAACTGCAACGCGGTGCCCCCGAGGGCCAGCTGGCATCCATCGATTTGCCCACTTATGCCGCAGAGCTGGGTTATCCGGTATTGTCCGGCGCTTACGGTCAGGTCGCGTCCGAGTCCCCTGCGCCAGCTGACATGCCGGTGGCGTTCCCCATGCCGGCCACTGAAGAAGGGACCCATCTGTCCTACTCGCTGCAGTGGTTCGCCTTCGGCGTGCTGATGTTCATCGGCTTCGGCTATGCGGCACGCCAGCAGGCACGCAACGCCGCGATTGATGCAGAGGATCCGGACCCCGAAGACGCCCCGCACTACGCTGCTGTTGCGGCAGCCCGCCGTCGTCCGCCTGATCCGCGGAAGCGGAAGGGCCAGACATCGGAGGAAGCAGAAGACGCCATACTGGACGCCCAGGGATACTGACCCGGTGCTATTGAAGGAGTCCGGAGGTGTTGTCTGATCCAGTGACCCATGTGAAGGATGCCTTGCTGGACGCAGGCGCTGAAGACACCGTGACGGTATTCCCGCACAAAGTTCCGACTGCGGCCGCCGCGGCCGCCACTTTGGGCTGCGACGTCGCTGCCATCACCAACAGTCTGGTTTTTGAGCTCGACGGCGCCCCTCTGCTGATCCTCGCCAGCGGCGCCGCGAGGGTGGACACCAGGCTTGTCGCAACGCTGCTGGGAACAGGAAGGATCCGCCGGGCAACCCCTGAGTTCGTCCTTCGGCACACCGGCCAGCAGGTGGGCGGAGTCGCGCCGGTGGGACACCCGGAAAAAATCCGCACCCTCCTGGACATCACCCTGGAACAGCACAAAACGCTCTGGGCCGGGGCAGGAGACCACAACTCAATGTTCTCCATCACCTACGAGGAGCTGCGGCGCATCACCGGTGCCGTGCCGCTCCGGGTCCGCTAAGCCAGCGTGATCAGGTCCAGGTAGTCCTCGTTCCACAGGTCCTCAACGCCATCCGGAAGCAGAACCACCCGCTCCGGGTTGAGGGCCTCCACGGCACCTTCGTCGTGGCTGACCAGGACAACGGCACCGCTGTAATTGCGCAGGGCGCCAAGAATTTCGGCGCGGCTGGCGGGGTCGAGGTTGTTGGTGGGCTCATCGAGCAGGAGCACGTTGGCGCTGGAGGCCACGATGGTGGCCAGGGCCAGGCGGGTCTTTTCACCGCCGGACAGGACACCGGCCGGTTTGTCGACGTCGTCACCGGAGAACAGGAAGGAACCCAGGATGCCGCGGACCTCCGCGTCCTGCATGTCAGGGGCGGAGGACCGCATGTTCTGCAGAACAGTCCTCTCCACGTCCAGGGTTTCGTGCTCCTGGGCATAATAGCCGATTTTGACGCCGTGGCCGTGGAGCACCTCGCCGGTGTCCGGCTTGTCCACGCCGGCCAGCATGCGCAGAAGGGTGGTTTTGCCGGCGCCGTTGAGGCCAAGGATGACCACCTTGGAGCCTCGGTCGATCGCAAGGTCAACATCAGTGAAGATTTCCAGGGAACCGTAGGACTTGCTGAGGCCCTCAGCGGTGAGCGGGGTCTTGCCGCAGGGCGACGGATCCGGGAAACGCAGGGCCGCCACGCGGTCGTTCGCGCGCACAGCTTCCAGCCCGCTCAGCAGACGCTCAGCGCGCTTGGCCATGTTCTGTGCGGCCACGGCCTTGGTCGCCTTGGCACGCATTTTGTTGGCCTGGTCGAAGAGGACCTGTGCCTTCTTCTCGGCATTGGCCCGCTCACGCTTACGTGCACGCTCATCGGTTTCGCGCTGGAGCAGGTAGCGCTTCCAGTCCATATTGTAGAAATCGATCTGTGCCCGGTTGGCGTCAAGCAGGAACACTTTGTTGACGGTTGCCTGCAGCAGTTCAGTATCGTGACTGATCACGATAAGTCCGCCCTGGTGGTTCTTCAGGAACTCCCGGAGCCAGGAAATGGAATCGGCGTCCAGGTGGTTGGTGGGCTCGTCCAAAAGCATGGTCTCCGCGCCGGAATACAGAATCCGGGCAAGCTCAACACGGCGGCGCTGGCCACCGGACAGCGTCTTGAGCGGCTGGTTCAGGATGCGGTCAGGCAGCGCAAGGTTGGAGGAAATGGAGGCTGCTTCCGCCTCGGCAGCGTAGCCGCCGCCGGCCAGGAACTCCGACTCAATACGGTCGTAGCGGTTCATGGCCTTGCGATGGACTTCCGGATCCTCGCTGGCCATGTCCTCATGCGCCTGCTTGAGCTGGCCGACCACAACGTCCAGGCCCCGGGCGGAGAGAATACGGTCCCGGGCCAGCTGCTCCATGTCCGGGGTGCGGGGGTCCTGCGGCAGGTAGCCGATCTCGCCGGTTCGGGACACTTTACCGGCAGCCGGCAGACCTTCGCCTGCCAGTACGCGGGTCAATGTGGTCTTACCTGCACCGTTGCGGCCTACCAGGCCGATCTTGTCTCCCTTGTCGATCCGGAAGCTCACCTGGTCCATGAGCAGCCGGGCGCCGGCGCGCAGTTCAAGGTCCTGGACGGTAATCACAGCAGGTAAGGCCTTTCACAACAGGGAACGCCGCAGCACAACTTATGGAGTCTGGAAGAAGCCGGGGCAGAGTGGCCGAGAGAACGGCCTGTCCAAGTCTACCGGCCGCAGCCTGAAATCATGAATGGAGCCGCAGTGCCGAGTGACACATCACGTTTGTGTCATGGCGGCATATCCGGCACCTCGCCTTAGTAGGACCCCTACAAAATGCTTTGATTCCGTGGCCGGTAGCGTCAGGAACAGCCAATAATTCTTTGTACCTCCGCGACAGGAAATCACCATGAGCCCGACCGACGCCGCCGTCATCCGCACCACCACCGCACCGCGTCAACGCTGGGAGGCCACCGATCTGGGACTTATCGCGGTATTTGCCGCACTGGTTGCCGGGTCCGCGCTGGTGCCCGGCATTCCGGCAAACGCCTTCGGAATCCCCATCACCTTCCAGACGCTCGCGGTCATGCTTACCGGCCTGATGCTGGGCGCAGGCCGCGGCTTTGCCGCCGTCGGGCTCTACACGTTACTGGGTCTGGCCGGTTTGCCCATCTTCAGCAGCGGGCGCAGTGGCCTTGGCATCCTGGCAGGGCCTTCCGCGGGATACATCATTGCCTTCCCGATCGCGGCGGCCGTCGTAGGCTGGCTTGCTGCCATCACCATCCGCCGGGCCGGCGGTGCCCGCGCAGTGTGGCTGTTCGTTGCGGCCATGGTGACCAGCATCCTGGTGGTCCACACCCTGGGCATCGCCGGAATTGCGGTCAATACCAAGGCCCCTCTGGGGCAGGCATTTGTTGCGGACCTGGTGTTTTACCCCGGTGACGTTATCAAGAACATCCTGGCCGCAGTCATTGCGGTTGCTCTTCACCGGGCGTTCCCGGACCTGCTGGTGCGCCGTGCCAGGCGCGGCGGCAAGTAGGCGGCCATGGGCGCGCTGATATTTGACGGCGTCTCTGTCCGGGTGGAGGTGGATGGCCGCCCGGACCCCAAAATCCTCCTGGACGGCATCTCTCTGACGCTTTCCGAGCACCGGATCGGAGTCATCGGCGCCAACGGATCGGGCAAGTCCACCCTGCTGAGGATGATCAACGGCCTGGTGCAGCCGAGTTCCGGGACTGTCACCGTGGACGGGTCCCATACTGTCCGGGACGTCCGCGCTGTCCGCCGGCAGGTTGGGTTTGTGTTCACGGATCCCCTGTCCCAACTGGTGATGCCCACAGGGCGGGAAGATGTGGAACTGTCCCTGCGGCGTTCTGTCCGCAGCGCCACGGAGCGCCGTCAGCTCGCGGAAGCGGCACTGGCCGGCATGGGACTCCTGCACCTTGCCGACCAAAGCATCTATGAGCTCTCCGGCGGAGAACGCCAGCTCGTTGCGCTTGCAGCTGTGCTGGCGGTCAATCCGGCCGTCCTGGTGCTGGATGAACCGTCAACGCTGCTGGACCTGCGCAACCGGGAGCTGTTGCGCCGCACCCTGGACGGACTCAGCCAACAGATCGTTATGTCCACCCACGATCTGGAACTGGCGCTGGACATGGACCGCGTGCTGGTTGTTGATTCAGGACGGGTGGTGTTCGACGGCGGTCCGGCGCCCGCCGTGGCACACTACCGTTCGCTGTGCGCGGCAAGCCTCGCGGACATTCCTGCCGCGGAGCACGGCGCCTGTCCACACACCACGGTGGCCCGGTGAGAGGCCACGGATTCCTGCTGGCCAACTATGTGGCCGGAGGATCCGTGATCCACCGGACTCCCCTCGCGCTGAAGTTCCTGATGGTGGTGGCTTGTGGGCTGGCGTCATTCCTGATGGTTGACTGGCGCCTCTCGGCCGCAGCCTTGGGCGTTACGTCCGGGCTGTTCCTGCTGAGCGGGGCCGGCCCGGTGCGGCTGTTCCGGGCGGTCCGGCCCCTTGTTCCGGTGCTGCTTGCAATCGGCCTGTTCCAATGGTGGCAGCTGGGTGCCCCCACAGCCGCCCGGATCGTGCTCAATATTCTGTTGTGTGTGGTTGCTGCCTCGCTCCTGACGGCCACCACCCCGATGCAGCAGCTGCTCGACGGGGTGGCGTCTCTGGCCACGCCCTTCCGCCGCTTCGGTGCCGACCCGGAGCGTTTTGCCCTGACCATTGCCATCATGCTGAGAAGCATTCCGTTCATTGCCGGAGCCTTCTCGGATGTGCGGGATTCAGCGCGCGCACGCGGGCTGGAACGCAACCCGCGTGCTCTGGTCCTGCCCGTGTTCATCACCACCGTTGCCTTCGCCCGGCAGACGGGCGAGGCACTCGCTGCCCGTGGCCTGGGCGAGGCCGAGGACTGAGTTCAAGCTCCGCGGATCTTCACCGCGGTTCTTCTCAGGGGCTCAATGACCCCGCGTAGCGGAACAGCGCGGCTGTGCCCATACCGCCTGCAATGCTGATCATGGCCAGTGCAAGTTTCTCCTGGTCAGGGGTCTGGCGCGCCTGCGCCAACAGCCGGGTCACGAGTACTGCCCCGGACGCCCCGTAAGCATGCCCGAGCGCCAGCGCGCCGCCGTCGCGGTTTACCTGCTGCGGATCGATGCCAAGGTGGTCCAGGCACGCGAGTGACTGTGAGGCGAATGCCTCGTTGAATTCCACCAGATCAACGTCTCCGGGCACAGTCTGCGCGGACAACAGCAGGCGGCCGGCAGCAACCGCAGCACCAATTCCGAGGAGCCGCGGATCAACACCGGCTGTCTCGGTGCCCATGGTCAGCAGACCGTCCTGCGCCCCCAGTTCGCGTGCGCGTTTCAGGGAAGTGATCACGACGGCGGAGGCACCGTCCGCATCAAAGCATGAGTTTCCGGCGGTCACGGTTCCCCCGTCCACAAACGCCGCAGGGAAGCGTGCCATGACCGTCGCACTAAGACCGGGACGCGGCCCGTCGTCATCCCGGACCGTTCCGGAGGCGTTAGGCAACGCAACGATTTCGCGATCGAACACTCCCGCAGTCACGCCCGCAACCGCCCCCCGGTGACTCCGCAGGGCAAACTCATCCTGCCGTGCACGGCTGATTCCGTACTCCGTGGCAACGTTCTCGGCAGCCACCCCCATGTCCGGGTCACCGTAACCTGGTGGCGCAAACCGGGCCCGGCTGAAAAAGTCGGCCCCGCCGTCGGCGTTCCTGTTGGCACGCAACGGCGCGGTGCTGATGCTTTCCACGCCGCCGGCCAAGTACAGGCCGTCGCCGCCAGCGGCCACCAGCCGGGAGGCCAGCACAATGGCGTCCAGTCCCGAGCCGCATTGCCTGTCAACGGTGACGCCGGGAACACTGACAGGCAATCCTGCCTCCAGCAGCGCGAGGCGGGCCACATTGCCGCCGCCGCCCACGGCATTGCCGATCACCACATCGGCGACGTCCGCGGCAGCTATTCCGGTCTCGGTCAAGAGCTGACGCAGCACGGGCGCAAGCAGTTCGTGGGCCTGAAACTGACGGAGGGCGCCGTTGGCGCGGCAGACGGGGGTGCGCAGTGCCGCGATGATGACAGCTTGCCGGCTGGCCGGAAGTTCAGACAAGACGCCCAATCCTCCGGTCCTGGCTCTTAATCCAGTCAAGAAGAATCCGCCGGCTGACTTTACCGCGGTCCGTCAGGGGCGGTTCCGACAGGGAATAGAACTGGACCGGCCACTTGTCCCGTGACAGCACACCCTCCAGCCCTGACCGCAGCTGGGTGGCTGTTATGCCGCCGTGCGACGGGATGATGCCGGCCACCACACGCTGGCCACGGAAATCATCCGCCTGGCCGGCGGCCACGGCAGCCTCTACGCCGGGTACGGAGGCGAGGGCCAGCTCCACTTCATGCGGGTAGACGTTCTTGCCCGCGGTGATGATCATGTCGGTCCGGCGTCCCAGAATGTGCAGTTCGCCGTCGGCAAGATAGCCCTGGTCCCCCACCGTGAAGAAGTCGTTGAAGCTCCGCAGCGCCTGCCCGTCGTCACCCCACAGGTAGCCGTTGCTTACCATCGGGCTCCGGACGCTGATGTTTCCCGGCGTCCCGTCCGGGAGGGCGAGTCCGGAATCATCCAGAATCCTGACGTCCACGCCGGGGAACGGTTTACCGATCCGGGTGCCTCCGGCATCCAGCGGCTCGCCTGCTGCCAGGCCCATGCCGGCAACAAAACTGAGCTCCGATGCGCCGTAATACTCGAAGATGGTGGCCTGGGGTGCCCACCGGCGGGCCGCCTCAAGGGTGCGTGAGTCCAGCTTGGAGCCTGCGCATATGATGGCCCGGATTCCTGAAGCATCCACGCAGCCGGTCAGCCCGCGCTCGCTGAGCAGCCTGAGCATGGTGGGCACCAGGACAAGGCGCGTGATGCCGTCATGGCTGATGGCGGCGTGCGCAGAGCCCACATCGAACGACTCAAGGGTATGGAACTCCGAGCCCGCGTAGAGGCATTCTGCCAGCGCATAGAGGTTAAGGCTGGCGGCAAGCGGCCCGGGAGCCAGTGTCTTGTCGTCGTGGCGAAGGCCGAAGAACTCAATGGAGGCCTCGAAGGATTCCTGCCAGGATCGCCGCGACCGGGTGAAGGCCTTGGGCACGGACGTGGTCCCGGAGGTCAGGCCAATCAGGAAGGAGGACCCCGGATCGCCATCCGTCAAAGCACCGTCGGTCAAGTCGGTCGCTCCGTTGCCGCTCGTGGCCGCCGGCGTATCAACAGACGCGCCCAGCCGCTGGACAATATCGTTGTGCATCTGGTGCGGCCAGGTGGGGTCCAGCACGGCGCACTGCCGCCCCCCGGCCACGGAGGCAGCGAACTTCACCGCAAAGTCGATGGAGTTCGCCTCGGCGAGCACCCTCACGGCAGGAGAGAACGGAACCCGCTCCGTCGCGGCCGCCCTCAGGCCTGCCCAGTCGATGCGTCGGCCGGCCACAACGACGGCGGTGTCATGGGGCCGATCTTCGGCCCAGCGCTGGATTCTGTTGAGAAAAGGCATCGGACCAACTTTACCGCTTGGACCACGCTACGTGCCTGCCGGCAGCGTCTATTCTGGCAATATGAGTTTCAATGACGGAGTCCAGCTGGACCCATCCCAGGTGGAAGACCGGCGCGGCGGCGGCATGGGTCGCGGAACCAAGATCGGTGGCGGAATTGGCGGTGGGATCCTGGTTCTTGTGCTTTCGCTGCTGGGAATCAACAACCCGCAACTGATCGAAGGTATTCTGGGGACCGGCCAGGAGCAGTCCGGCCAGAGCCAGGGCACCGCGCCGGCGTGTGCCACCGGCGCCGATGCCGACCAGCGACTGGACTGCCGCATTACCGGCACGGTGAACAGCCTCAACGCCTTCTGGCCCGCTTACTTGCAGGACTACAGCGTGGAGTATCCTCGGCCGCACACCGTGATTTTCAGCGGCGGCACCACTACCGGTTGTGGTCCGGCCACCACGGAGGTGGGACCGTTCTACTGCCCCGCTGACACCACGGCCTACTTTGATCCCGGCTTTTTCCAGGAGCTGGTTGACCGTTTCGGTTCATCGGGCGGACCCTTGGCCCAGGAATACGTGGTGGCGCATGAGTTCGGGCACCACATCCAGAACATCCTCGGCAATCTGGACAGGGCTCAGCAGGACCCCCAAGGACCCCAGTCCGGCGCCGTCCGGGTTGAGCTTCAGGCTGATTGCTACGCCGGCCTATGGGTCCGCTACGCCACCACTCAGCAGGATCCCAAGACCGGGCAGCCGTTCCTGGAGAAACTGACTCAACAGGACCTGAACGACGCGCTCTCCGCCGCCTCCTCGGTGGGCGATGACCGGATCCAGAAGGCCGCCACGGGCCGCGTGTCTCCCGAGGGCTGGACGCACGGTTCAAGTGCCCAGCGGCAGAAGTGGTTCCACCAGGGCTACGCAACAGGCGATATCAACAAGTGCGACACCTTCGCAGTGGCAACGCCCTAGTAAAACCGATGACAGCACGACGGCGGCCGGTCACTTTCCCTGAAAGGTGACCGGCCGCCGTCGAACTCTCTTTAGATGTTGAAGCCGAGGGCGCGCATCTGGTCTTTACCGTCGTCGGTGATCCGCTCCGGACCCCACGGCGGCATCCATACCCAGTTCAGCCGCCATTCATCGACGACGTCGTCCAGCGCCTTACCAACCTGCTCCTCGATGACATCCGTGAGCGGGCAGGCAGCGGTGGTGAGCGTCATGTCGATGAGCAATGCACCGTCGTCGTCAGAGTACTTCAGGCCGTACAACAGGCCCAGGTCGACGATGTTCACGCCGAGCTCCGGGTCAATGACGTCCTTGAGCGCCTCTTCGACATCCTCGAGGTCCGTACGGGCCGCTTTGATATCAGTCATGATTGTCCCTAACTAGACCTGGACCGCGGTAGCTGCAGCGATCGTGGCTGCCCCTGCGCCGGTGGCGTAGCGGTCGTAGCCCTCTTCTTCAAGACGGTCCGCGAGTTCCGGGCCGCCCTCTTCGACAACCTGGCCGTCAACAAAGACGTGGACGAAGTCAGGCTTGATGTAGCGCAGGATCCGGGTGTAGTGCGTAATTAGCAGTGTTCCCATGTTGCCCTCGGCGTGGGCGCGGTTGACGCCCTCTGAAACCACCTTGAGTGCATCGACGTCCAGACCGGAGTCGGTCTCGTCCAGGATGGCGAACTTCGGCTTGAAGAGTTCCAGCTGGAGGATCTCCACCCGCTTCTTTTCACCACCGGAGAAGCCTTCGTTGACGTTGCGCTGGGCGAAGTCGGCATCGATGCGCAGCTGCTGCATCGCGGCCTTGACCTCTTTGGTCCAAGTGCGCAGTGCCGGCGCCGTGCCGTCAATGGCCGTCTTGGCGGTGCGCAGGAAGTTGGTCATGCTGACACCGGGCACTTCAACGGGGTACTGCATGGCCAGGAAAACGCCAGCCCGGGCGCGCTGGTCAACGCTCATGGCCAGCACGTCTTCGCCGTCGAGAGTGATGCTGCCGCTGGTGACTTTGTAACGAGGGTGCCCGGCGATGGTGGAAGCCAGTGTGGACTTACCGGATCCGTTAGGGCCCATGATCGCGTGGATCTGGCCGGTCTTGATGGTCAGGCTGACGCCCTTCAGGATCTCTTTGGTGCCCTGCTCGGTCTCAATGCTGACGTGCAGGTCCTTGATCTCAAGAGTAGACATATGTCTTGTTCTCCTCTGCGCCGTGCCTTCCGGCAGCGGTGCGGTCTTTTGTCTGGAAGTTTCTGAAGTTCTGAAGCTGTTCTGCTTAGCTGAAGGTCGGCGCTTCTGCGCCGTTGAGCACGTTGGTGAAGTCCACGTACACCTCGTCGCCGTGGATTTCCACGGCGAAGACGGGCACGGGGTCGTAAGCGGGCAACTGAAGGGGTTCTCCAGTGCGCAGATCAAACTGCGAGCCATGGCCCCAGCATTCGATCTTGCAGCCTTCGATCTCTCCTTCAGACAGTGAAATGTCCGCGTGCGAGCAGGTATCACCGATGGCGTGGATCTCCCCCATCGAGTCCT
The DNA here is from genome assembly GCF_050157035.1 of Pseudarthrobacter sp. N5. GTDB lineage: Bacteria > Actinomycetota > Actinomycetes > Actinomycetales > Micrococcaceae > Arthrobacter. The sequence continues at coordinate 2,208,453 of NZ_CP189593.1, read as the reverse complement.
TCACGATCGCTACAGGGTAGTCGTCGATGAGGATCCGCAAGGCCTGTTTGACCTCGATCTCGCTGGCGTTGCAGACCAGTTCGCCTTTTGGCTGTTCAGTCATCTGTTCTTTTCCCGTGCCGTCTAGTTGTTCGTCACAGCGAGTTCACGCTCAACAGCCGCGGTGAGGCGCTCCTCGAGGGCCGGTACCTTGATCTGCTGGATGATCTCGTGCAGGAAGCCGCGGACCACCAGCCGGCGGGCCACATCTTCCGGAATACCGCGGGCCATGAGGTAGAACAGGTGTTCGTCGTCGAGACGTCCCGTGGCGCTGGCGTGGCCGGCGCCCTTGATCAGACCTGTTTCGATCTCAAGGTTCGGCACTGAATCGGCGCGGGCGCCATCGGTCAGCAACAGGTTGCGGTTTGCCTCGTAGCTGTCGGTGCCTTCTGCTTCCTTGCGGATCAGCACGTCACCAACCCACACTGCGTGCGCATTACGGCCCTGGAGCGCGCCCTTGTAGAGCACATTGGACTTGCAGTTGGCCACAGCATGGTCAACAAACAGGCGCTGCTCAAGGTGCTGGCCAGCGTCGGCGAAGTATAGGCCCAAGAGCTCAACCTCACCCCCGGGCGCCGTGAAGCGGGCTGAAGGCGTGACCCGGACGAGGTCCCCGCCGAGGCTGACAACAACATGCTTGAACCTGGCGTCACGGCCGATCTTTGCCTGCTGCGAGGACGCGTGAACGGCGTCATCGTTCCATTCCTGGAGCGAAATGACCGTGAGTTCGGCGCCGTCTTCAACAACGATTTCAACGTTCTCGGAAACGACGGCAGTACCCTGATGGTCCAGCACAACCACAGACTTCGAGAACTTTTCCGCGACAATCACGAGGTGCTGGGCGGAGGCGTCAGTACCCTGTCCGGTGAGAAGAACGTTGATTTCGCTATCCGCCTGGAAGTCGGCCGGAACCGTTATCACGGTGGCTTCGGCGAAGTTTTCCCAGGAGTTGGCCGACACACGGTCCTCCGGGATTGCTGCGGTACCGATGCGTTTGTCATCGCGTCCGACCGTTTCAACGCTCACGCTGTCCGGGGCCGAGACGGCCACGGACGGTGCCGCGCCGCTGAGGACCTCGGAGTGAAGACCGCGCAGGCGCTTCAACGGGGTGAAACGCCAGTCTTCTTCCAGACCGGTCAGTGGTTTGAAGTCCGCCAGCTTGTAAGAGGTCAGGCGGCCGGCGCGTGAGCTGTCCGGAATGCCGACGCCGCCACCGTGTGAGTGGCTCCTGGCTGAATCTCCTGCCAGCGGAGACTTGAGGCCCGCCGCATTGATAGGTGAAAGGCTTTCGCCTTCCTCGGTGAAACCGTTGATGAACGGCTGGGCTGAGGGCGCGCCGATGCGCGCTTTTTCGGTAGTGATATCAGTCATCGTTATCCGACGGACCCTTCCATCTGCAGTTCAATCAGTCGGTTCAGCTCAAGTGCGTATTCCATCGGCAGCTCGCGCGCAATCGGCTCGATGAAGCCGCGGACGATCATCGCCATGGCCTCGTCTTCGCGCATGCCGCGGGACATCAGGTAGAACAGCTGCTCTTCGCTGACGCGGGAGACGGTGGCCTCGTGCCCCATGGTCACATCGTCTTCACGGATGTCGATGTACGGGTAGGTATCCGAGCGGCTGATGGTGTCCACCAGCAGCGCGTCACACCGGACCGTGTTGGCCGAGTGCTTTGCACCTTCGCGGATCTGGACGAGGCCGCGGTAGGCAGCACGTCCGCCACCTCTCGCGACGGATTTGGAAACGATCGAGCTCTTGGTGTTCGGAGCAATGTGGACCATCTTGGAACCCGTGTCCTGATGCTGGCCGGCGCCGGCGAAGGCAATGGACAGTGTCTCGCCCTTGGCGTGCTCGCCCACGAGGTAAACGGCCGGGTACTTCATGGTGACCTTGGAGCCGATGTTGCCGTCGACCCACTCCATGGTGGCGCCTTCTTCACAGATGGCACGTTTGGTCACCAGATTGTAGACGTTGGTTGACCAGTTCTGGATCGTCGTGTACCGGACGCGGGCGCCCTTTTTCACGATGATTTCCACAACGGCCGAGTGCAGCGAATCCGAGGTGTAGATGGGCGCCGTGCAGCCTTCGATGTAGTGGACGTAGGAGTCCTCGTCAGCGATGATCAGCGTGCGTTCGAACTGGCCCATGTTTTCCGTGTTGATCCGGAAGTATGCCTGCAGGGGAATGTCCACGTGGACACCCTTGGGCACATACACGAAGGAACCGCCGGACCATACAGCGGTGTTCAGCGACGCAAACTTGTTGTCGCCCACCGGGATGATGGTGCCGAAGTATTCCTGGAAGATCTCGGGGTGCTCGCGCAGCGCCGTATCCGTGTCCAGGAAGATGACCCCCTGGGCTTCCAGGTCTTCACGGATCTGGTGGTACACCACCTCGGACTCGTACTGTGCGGCCACGCCGGAGACCAGACGGCTGCGCTCGGCTTCCGGAATGCCCAGTTTCTCGTAGGTGTTCCGGATGTCCTCGGGCAGGTCTTCCCAGGTGGCAGCCTGCTTCTCCGTGGAACGGACGAAGTACTTGATGTTGTCGAAGTCGATGCCCGAGAGGTCTGCACCCCAGGTGGGCATGGGCTTGCGGTCGAAGTACTTAAGGCCCTTCAGCCGCAGGTCAAGCATCCATTGCGGCTCGTTCTTCTTGGCCGAAATGTCGCGGACGACCTCATCGTTGATGCCGCGGCGGGCATTGGCGCCGACGTCGTTCTTGTCGGACCAGCCGTACTCGTACGTGCCGATACCGTGGAGCTCGGGATTCTTTTCCAGAATCTCCGAGATCACAGTGTCTTCGGCTATCGCTTTCTCTGCTAATTGGTCCGTCATCACGGCCTTTCTTGCTGATGGTTGGATACTTCGTCCAGGTTGCCCGGCCCGCTGACAGGGACGTTAGTCCTTGCGGCCGCCGGACGGCCTGTGGGTATGTGGGTGGTGCAGACGTGTCCGCCGCCGGCAAGAGTGGACAGACGCCGGACATCGACGCCTACCAGCCGGGAAAACACATCAGTCTCAGCGTCGCAAAATACCGGGAACTGCGCGGCAAGATGCTGAATGGGGCAATGGCCCTGACAGAGCTGGACGCTGGACAGGGCAGCGGGCAGCGGAGCCCGTGCCTCCATCGATGCCGCGGAGGCGACGTAACCGTCCCGGGAAAGTGCAGCGGACAACGCCTGCGCACGGGCGGTAATGTCGGCGCCGGCAAGGTCAACTTCGGGGGCGTAACGGCGTTCCATTTCGGCGAAGCGTCCGACGGCGAAGCGACGGACTGCATCTGAGCCCGCCATTTCCTCGAGCTGCTTGAGCGCCGTGCTGGCGATGTTGAGGTAGTCGTCGCCCAGTGAGGACTGGCCCTGGGAACTCAGCACATAACGGCGGGCCGGACGGCCTGCACCCGTACCTGCCCGCGCCGCGCGCTTGACTTCAATCACACCGCTGCGGGATAAATGATCCAGATGCCGGCGGACTGCTGCCGGGGTGAAGCCCAGCAGCTCACCAAGCTCGGCCGCACTGACGGGGCCGTGTTCAAGCACGGCACCCTGGACACGGTCCCGGGTCCGCTCTTCGGCGTCAGGGACAGAAGCCAGCGCTGCAGCAGGCTGCGTGCCGTCGGGTATGCCGCTGGACGCGCCATGCCCAGCGGGCACGGAAAAAGAGTTCCTCATGGAATACACAACATAATCATGTCGTAATTTAGTCCCGGTTGCCAGTAAGGCAAGGCTGACCTTCAGTCACAAACGGGCATCACCGTCCTCCTACTACATCACGTAGAATGCTGGGGTGCGATCCCCCGAATCCCCGGTACTGTCCATCAGCGGGCTCATAAAGGATGTTGGTCCGCTGGCCAGTCTGGACGGAAAGATGCTCCGGATTGTCAGTGGCGTCTCGCTCGTGGCCGAACGCGGACAGATCACGGCACTCCTCGGAGCCAATGGCGCCGGAAAGACCACCACCATTGAATGCGCCCAGGGACTCCAGCAGCGGACGGGCGGATCCATCTCCCTGCTCGGCGAGGATCCCGGGAACGCCGGAGCCGCGCTGAGGTCCCGCGTGGGAGTGATGCTCCAGGACGGCGGTCTTCCGCCATCAGCCCGCCCCATTCCACTTCTCCGACACATCGCGGGCATGTACATGAACCCACGGCCGCTGGATGAACTGATTCAACGGCTGGGCATCGATTCCTTCAGCCGGACCAACGTCCGCAGGCTGTCTGGCGGCCAGAAGCAGCGGCTGGCACTCGCCGCTGCCCTGATCGGCAACCCGGAAGTGTTGTTTCTCGATGAACCGAGCGCCGGCCTGGACCCACAGTCGCGGCAACTGGTCTTCGAGCTGATCTCAGAGCTTCGCGACGCCGGTATGGGAATCATCCTGACAACCCATCTGATGGATGACGCTCAGCGGCTGGCCGACTATGTCTACATCATTGATTCGGGAAGAAATATGGCTGAGGGCACCGTCTCCCAGCTTCTGCAACGAGATACCTCACCCGATGACCCAAGGGAACACGTACGCACACTGCTGTTCGAGGCGACGGCCGGACTGAGTCTTTCCGGAGTGCTTCCCGCGGATATTGACGTCCGGGAAACCCGCGCCGGAAGTTACAGTGCCACCGGTGTGCTGACCCCCCGGCACCTTTCTGCACTGGCAGCCTGGTGGGCCGCGCACGATGTCATGCCCGGATCCATGAGCATGGCGGCACGCAGCCTCGAAGACGTTTTTCTGGACATCTCCGGAAAGGAAAACCGATGAACCCTGTATCAGGTAGGGCCCCGGCTCCCCTGCTCCGGCGAATTCTGCGCCAGGGCAAATATGAATCCCTCACCATGATCAGAAACGGCGAACAGCTCATCCTGGCCATTGTCCTGCCGCTCCTGGCGCTGATCGGGCTGACCGTGACGCCGCTGCTGGATGGGTTGGGCGGCAGCCGGGTCAATGTGGCTGTTCCCGGAATCCTGGCCCTGTGCGCTATGTCCACGGCTTTCACCGGCCAGGGCATCTCCACCGGATTTGACCGCCGCTATGGTGTGTTGCGTTTCCTCTCCACAACACCGCTGGGGCGTACCGGGCTCATTGCCGGGAAGATCCTCGCCGTACTTGCAGTCTTGTGCCTCCAGATTGCCGTTGTGGCAGCCGTGGCGTTGCCACTGGGCTGGCAGCCCGAACCGTCCGGCTGGCTTGCTGGCCTAGGCCTGCTGGCCCTGGGCGCCGCGGCATTCACCGCGCTTGGCTTGCTGGTGGCCGGCACCGTCCGGCCCGAGGCCACCCTGGCCATCACCAATCTTCTGTGGATACTGTTGGGCGCCCTGGGTGGGATAGTCATTCCTGCCGAACGCCTTCCCGCTCTGGCACAGAGCATTGTCCACCTCCTGCCATCCGGTGCCCTGGGCATGGCCATGCGCGAAGCATTTCTACACGGAACCCTCAACGGGTCCGCTGCCCTTATCCTGCTGTTGTGGACGGCCGTGGCCGGCTTCGCAGCCATTCGTTGGTTCAAATGGAATTGAGATAACCGTGAGCTCGGCTTCGCCCCTCCCCCGGATTGTCAGCCGCCTGACATCCAAGTTGCCCCTTACCGTCGACGCAACCGTGCGGCGTCTTGCCCTGTTCTCACTGATGGGGCAGGTACTGCTGGTGGTTACCGGAGGCGCCGTCAGGCTGACCGCCTCCGGCCTGGGCTGCCCCACCTGGCCCCGATGCACCGACACCTCGCTCATCAGCACTCCGGAAATGGGCTTTCACGGAGTCATCGAGTTCGGCAACAGGCTCCTGACATTTGCACTGGCCGCCGTAGCCGCGCTCATGCTTGTCTACCTGTGGAACCTCCGCAAGGAACGCAAAGACCTTTTCCTGCTGGCGCTTGGCTTGCTGGCCAGCATTCCCGCACAGGCCGTAATCGGCGGGATTACAGTGCTCACCCAGCTCAATCCGTGGGTGGTGGGACTGCATTTCCTGGTATCCATGGCGCTGGTCGTCTTCGCAACACTGCTTGTAAACCGGGCCTACGGAAGGACCGGACGCCTTGCAGCGCTGCCGCTTCCCCCGGTGCATGCGGTCCTGCGTCCGGTGATGGCCGCCGTCGCCGTTTTCTCTGCTGCAGCCGTGATGCTGGGCGTTGTGGTGACCGGCGCCGGACCGCATGCCGGAGATGCCGATGCGCCCCGCAACAACCTCGACTGGGATCTCTGGTCGCATATTCATGCGGTGCCGGCCTACCTGATAACGGCAGGCACGCTTTTTGCCGTCTTTGTAATAGTCACGGGCCGGTTCGCGGGGCCGCTCCGGACCGCCGTCTTTATGCTGCTGGGGGTAACCCTGCTCCAGGCGATCATCGGATTCACCCAGTATTACAACGGTATCCCTGCCTTGCTGGTGGGCGCACACCTGCTGGGAGCTGCACTGCTGATGAGCGCCGCCACCAATGCCGCGGACCTTGCCCGGTCCAGCCCGGTCAAGTAGACCACCAATAAACAACGCGGGGTCACGTACGGCCCATTCCGGCGTTCCGGATGGGCGGTACGTGACCCCGCGTTATTGTTATGGAGCGTCAGCCGCCCATGATGGGCGAACCCACGAACGGGTCCACCGCCACGGCGATAAAAAGCAATGTGAGATAACTGATGGAGCCATGGAATACCTTCATGGCGCCCTGATCCGAGACGTTGCCGCTCTGGGCACGGCTGTACAGCGCATGCGACTCATACAGGAACCAGGCTCCGGCCAATACAGCGGTCACGGTGTAAACCCAGCCCGCACCGCCGGCCGGAACCAGCAACAGAGAACACGCCACCATGGCCCACGCATAAAGAACAACCTGGACGGACACCACCTTGGCGCCCGCAATGGCGCCGAGCATGGGCACGTTGGCATTACGGTAGTCCTCGCCGTAGCGCATGGACAGCGGCCAGTAATGTGGCGGCGTCCACAGGAAGATGACCATAAACAGGACAATCGCAGGCCATTCAACGGTATTTGTGACAGCTGCCCAGGCGATCAGCACGGGGAAGCATCCGGCTGCTCCGCCCCAAACGATGTTTTGCGCTGTCCGCCGCTTCAGAATCATGGTGTAGATGACCACGTAGAAGACAATCGCGCCCAGGCCCAGCCAAGCGGACAACGGGTTGGCGCCGAACCACAAAATGGCGATGGCGGCGGCACCGAGGAGCCAGGCAAAAACCAGTGCCTCCCGGGGCGTCACCTCGCCGGTGACCAGCGGACGCTTTTCTGTCCGGTGCATCAGTTTGTCGATGTCGCGGTCGATGTAGCAGTTGAAGGCTCCTGCGCTGCCCGCTGCGAATGCTCCACCCACCAGAGTGGCGAGGATCAGCCCAAGAGACGGGAAGCCCCGCGCGGCATAAATCATGGTCGGAAGCGTACTGACCAGCAGGAGCTCGATTACACGGGGCTTGGTGAGGGCAAGGTACGCCTTTGCCTTGCGGGCGAGTCCGGCTTTCCCGGGAACCCGGGAAGCGTTCAGCGGCGTATCTGTTGTGCTCACGTTGGCAGTCACTCTGTTCTGTCTGGCTGTTGGTCCGGCTGATCCGCTGGACAGTTGCATCCTCATGGCTCCCACGGCGGCATCTGACAACTGCCGGGGCCCATCTGACGGGCCCGCGCTGTCTGCCGGTGGCCTTCAGATATCATACCGCGGCGGGGGGATGCCGGACGCGGACCAATCATCTTTGGTGATCCCCCGTGGCGTGATTCGCGCAGGTTAAGCCAACCTCACCATGACGTGCACTGCAAGGTGATTCACAAAAGCGAAATTCAGTCCATCTGGTGAGATTTTCACTGATCGGACCGTGGAATAGAGCTAAGCTGTCTCCAGATCAGCGCTTAATGGGTTCCGCCCGAAAACGCATTCCCACTCGTTTTATGCGACTGAATAATTGATCAACGTTTCAATGGTGAACGGCTGGTACGCACCGCAGCGGGCACCGAACTGTGCCCGGGCCGGATTGTCCCTACCACCCGCCGTCAGCACAGAGAGGGGCCCGGTTTTCGTGCCACATTTGGAAGAGCAAGACCTGTCTTGGACCAGCTTGGACCAGCGTGCCGTGGATACGGTGCGTGTTTTGGCCGCGGATGCTGTGGAGAAGGTGGGCAATGGCCACCCCGGAACGGCCATGAGCCTGGCGCCGGCCGCTTACCTGCTGTTCAACCGGCTGATGCGCCACGACCCCAAGAACCCTGACTGGTTGGGACGCGACCGGTTCATCCTGTCCCCGGGCCACACGTCCCTGACGCTGTATATCCAGCTGTTCCTCTCGGGTTACGGCCTGGAACTGAAGGACCTTGAGGCGCTGCGCACCTGGGGCTCGCTGACGCCGGGGCATCCGGAGTACAGGCACACCGCCGGTGTGGAAATCACCACCGGCCCGCTGGGCCAGGGCCTGGCATCCTCCGTGGGGTTTGCTTTTTCCCAGCGCCGCCAACGCGGACTGTTCGACGCCGATGCTGCCGCCGGCACCAGCCCCTTCGACCACACCATCTGGGTCATTGCCTCCGACGGCGACCTCCAGGAAGGTGTGACGTCCGAGGCCTCCTCCCTGGCCGGGCACCAGGAGCTCGGGAACCTCGTGGTCATCTACGATGAGAACCACATTTCCATCGAGGACGACACAGACATCTCCTTCTCCGAGGACGTTCTGAAGCGCTACGAAGCCTACGGCTGGCATACCCAGCGGGTGGACTGGACCAAGACCGGCGAGTACGTCGAAGACGTCCAGGAACTTTACGGCGCGCTGCTCGCAGCCAAGGCCGAGACGTCCAGACCGTCCATCGTGTCGCTGCGGACCATCATTGGCTACCCGGCCCCGAAGAAGCAGAACACCGGCAAGATCCACGGCTCGGCCCTGGGCGCAGAGGAAGTCGCCGGTCTCAAGGAGGTCCTGGGCTTTGACCCGGCCAAGTCCTTCCAGGTTGACGCGGACGTCCTCGCGCACGCCCGGTCCGTCGTGGACCGCGGCGCCGCGGCGCGCAAGGAATGGGAAGAGTCCTTCAACTCCTGGCAGTCCGCCAACCCGGAAGCAGCCACGCTGCTGGACCGTGTTGAGGCCCGTGATCTCCCGGCCGGCTTCGACGCTGCCCTGCCGCTCTTCGAGGCCGGCAAGGATGTCTCCACCCGTGCGGCCTCCGGCAAGGTGCTGAACGCGATCGGTCCGGTCATGCCCGAGCTCTGGGGCGGTTCCGCCGACCTCGCCGAGTCCAACAACACCACCATCGAAGGATCGCCCTCCTTCATCCCTGTATCGCGCTCCACCGGCGCCTGGTCCGGGAACCCTTACGGGCGCGTGCTGCACTTCGGCATCCGTGAGCACGCAGCGGCGTCGATCGTGAACGGCATCTCGCTGCACGGGCGGACCCGTGCATTCTCCGGCACGTTCCTGATCTTCTCCGACTACCAGCGGCCCGCGATCCGCCTCGGTGCGCTGATGGGTGTCCCGTCCCTGTATGTCTGGACGCACGACTCCATCGGTCTGGGCGAGGACGGTCCCACCCACCAACCTGTGGAACAGCTCGCCAGCCTCCGCGCCATCCCGGGGCTGGACGTGGTCCGTCCCGGTGACGCCAACGAAGTCTCTGCCGCGTGGAAGACCATGCTTGAAAACCACAGCAACCCGGCCGGCATCGTCCTGACACGCCAGAACATTCCCACCTGGGCACGTGGCGAAGGCGAGGCCGAGGGCGACACCTTCGGCTCCACTGACGGGGTAGCCAAGGGAGGCTACGTCCTGGCCGAAGCCTCCGCTAACGGCGCCACCGTCCCCGCCAAGGTCATCCTGATCGGCACCGGCTCCGAAGTCCAGCTCGCCGTCCAGGCCAGGACAGCGCTCCAGGCCGAAGGGATCCCCACCCGCGTGGTCTCCATGCCCTGCGTGGAATGGTTCACCAAGCAGGACCCCGCCTACCGTGAAACCGTCCTCCCGGCGGCCGTGAAGGCACGCGTGTCCGTCGAAGCCGGACTTGCGCTGGGCTGGCGCGAATTCACCGGCGACGCCGGACGCTTCATCTCACTGGAACACTACGGAGCCTCCGCAGACTACAAACGCCTCTTCCAGGAATTCGGCATCACCGCACAAGCAGTCACCGCCGCCGCCAAGGAATCGCTCGCCGGACTCCAGTCCTGATACGCACCCACCAGTTTCAAGGAGATATGAAATGACAACCACTCCCACGCAACAGCTCTCCGCCGCCGGCGTATCCATCTGGCTCGACGATCTCTCCCGCGAACGGCTGTCCAGCGGCAGCCTGCGCAAGCTGATTGAAGAGAAGAACGTTGTCGGTGTCACCACGAACCCCAGCATCTTTCACGCGGCCATCACCTCAGGCAGCGACTACGATGCCAAAATCGCCGAGCTTGCAGCCGCGGGCGCCAGCATTGAAGAGACCATCTTCGAGATCACCACTACTGACGTTGCCGACGCCTGCGACCTCTTCGCGCCTGTGGCCGCTGCCTCCAAAGGCGTTGATGGCCGTGTCTCCATCGAGGTGGATCCCAGGCTCGCCTGGGACACGGCCGCCACCATCGCGGAGGCCAAGCACCTGCATGCCAAGGTGAACAAGAGCAACGTCCACATCAAGATCCCGGCCACCCTTGAAGGACTGGAAGCGATCACGGCAACGCTCGCCGAAGGCATCAGCGTTAACGTGACCCTGATCTTCTCCCTGGAGCGCTACCGCGCCGTCATCAACGCTTTCCAGAACGGACTGGAACAGGCCAAGGAAAACGGCCATGACCTCTCCGGCATCCACTCCGTGGCTTCCTTCTTTGTTTCCCGCGTGGATTCCGAGATCGACAAGCGCCTCGACGCCATCGGCACCGACGAGGCCAAGGGCCTCAAGGGCAAGGCCGGCGTTGCCAACGCCCGTCTGGCTTATCAGGTCCACGAAGAGCTCTTTTCCACCGAACGATGGGGTGTGCTCGCCGACGCCGGAGCGCTCCCGCAGCGTCCGCTGTGGGCTTCCACCGGCGTCAAGGATCCGGCGTACCCTGACACCTTGTACGTCACGGAACTCGTGGCACCCGGCGTGGTGAACACCATGCCGGAGAAGACCCTCGATGCCACCTTTGACCACGGCACCGTTACCGGCGACACCGTTACCGGGAGCTACGAGGACGCCAATGCCACGCTGAACGCGCTTGACGCACTCGGCATCTCGTACAACGAGGTTGTGGCACTGCTCGAATCCGAAGGCCTCGACAAGTTCGTGGCCAGCTGGAAGGAACTGCTGGCCGACGTCGAAGGCGCCCTCGCCTCTGCACGGAAGGCGTCCTAGTCAATATGAGCACTCTCAGCTACGACGCCACCGGCGCTGCCCGGCAGGCACTTGAGCAGCACCTCCCCGCTCTGGTGGAGGACCGTATTGCGACAAGGATCTTCGCCAAGGACCACACGCTGTGGGGCCCCGAGGCAGAATCCGAATCGGCCATCCGTCTCGGATGGGTCGAGGCGGCAACCGTCTCGCAGCCGCTTGTGGGCAGCATCCTGGCGCTCCGGGATGCGCTGAAGGCTGAAGGTGTTACCCGTATCGTCCTCTGCGGCATGGGCGGCTCCTCGCTGGCTCCTGAAGTGATTGCGGGCACCGCCGGCGTCGAGCTGACCGTGCTGGACAGCACTGACCCTGAACAGGTCAGTGCTGCCCTGGCGGACCGCCTCGCGCAGACTGCCATTGTGGTCTCCTCGAAGTCCGGTTCAACACTTGAAACTGACTCCCAGCGCCGCATTTTTGAGCAGGCGTTCAACGATGCCGGGATCGATGCCAAGAGCAGGATCGTCATCGTCACAGATCCGGGTTCCCCGCTGGACCGGGCTTCCCGTGAAGCCGGCTACCGGGCGGTCTTCAACGCTGATCCGAACGTCGGCGGACGCTACTCTGCCCTGACTGCGTTCGGGCTGGTTCCTTCCGGCCTGGCCGGCGTGGACATCCAGGCGTTCCTGGACGAGGCAGAGGAAGCAGCCGAAATCCTGAACGAGGACGCGCCGGAGAACATCGGGCTGGCTCTCGGGGCGGCCCTTGGTGGTACCAACCCGCTGCGAAACAAGATCGTGATCGCCGAGGACGGCTCCGGCATCGTGGGCTTTGCCGACTGGGCGGAGCAACTGATCGCCGAATCCACCGGCAAGCTGGGTACCGGTGTGCTGCCCGTCGTTGCCGGAATGTCATCGCCGGAAGTTTCATTCGGTGCTCCCGATATCCTGGTGGTGCGGCTGGTTGGCCCGGAAGCCGACGTCGAACTTGGTGAGAACGAAGTTGCCATTGCCGGCGGCCTGGCCACCCTGATGATGGTGTGGGAGTTCGCCACCGCCGTTGCCGGCCGCCTGCTTGGCATTAACCCCTATGACCAACCCGACGTCGAAGCCGCCAAAGTGGCTGCGCGCGGACTGCTGGACGCCCAGCCGGAACCGACTCCCGCGGCTTTCGTGGACGGTGCCATCGAGGTCCGCGGAGGCGATTGGCTCGGTGATTCCACCACCGCCCCGGCCGCCGTTGGAGCGCTGCTCTCCGAACTTGCCGCTGACGGCTACCTCAGCGTGCAGGTTTACTTCGACCGGCTTGCCTACGCACCTCTTGAGGGCATCCGGGACGAGCTTGCTTTGGTCAGCGGACGTCCGGTCACGTTTGGCTGGGGCCCCCGCTTCCTGCACTCGACCGGTCAGTTCCACAAGGGCGGGCCCGCCATCGGCGTCTTCCTACAGGTCACGGCGGCATCCGCCGGGGATCTTGCCATCCCGGACCGTCCGTTCACCTTCGGTGAGCTGATCTCCGCCCAGGCCGCCGGCGATGCGCAGGTGCTCAGTGACCACGGCCGTCCGGTCCTCCGGCTGCACCTCACCGACCGCGCTGCCGGCGTGGCGCAGCTGCGGGACATCGTGTCTGTGCTTGCCGGCCAGGCAGCAACCGCCACAGAAAGCTAAGGCACCGAAGCCACCATGCCAACAACTGAAAACGGCAAAAGGCCAGCCCGGGGGCGCAACCCCCTCCGGGATCCGCGCGACCGCCGTCTGAACCGGATCGCCGGACCATCCTCACTTGTACTCTTCGGAGTAACCGGCGATCTGGCACGCAAAAAGCTCATGCCAGCCGTCTACGATCTGGCCAACCGCGGCCTGTTGCCCCCCAGCTTTGCGCTGGTGGGCTTCGCCCGGCGCCAGTGGGACAACGAGGATTTCGCCGCCGAGGTGAAGGAGGCTGTCAAGGCCTACTCCCGCACCCCCTTCGACGAGGCCGTCTGGAACCAGCTCTCGGAGGGCATCCGTTTCGTCCAGGGAGAGTTCGACGACGACGACGCCTTCGAGCGTCTCCGCCAGACCATTGCGGAACTAGATGAGCAGCGCGGAACGCGCGGAAACCACGCGTTCTATCTGTCCATTCCACCGAACGCCTTCGAACTGGTCTGCCGGCAGCTGTCCAAGCATGGACTGGCGCAGGCCGACGGTGACAAGTGGCGCCGGGTGGTCATTGAGAAACCGTTCGGACACGATCTCGAATCGGCCCGGCAGCTCAACGACATCGTCGAATCCGTCTTCCCGCCGGACTCGGTGTTCCGGATCGACCACTACCTTGGCAAGGAAACTGTCCAGAACATTCTGGCGTTGCGCTTCGCCAACCAGCTGTTCGAACCCCTGTGGAACGCCAACTACGTGGACCACGTCCAGATCACCATGGCCGAGGACATCGGCACGGGCGGGCGCGCAGGTTACTACGACGGCGTCGGCGCAGCACGCGATGTCATTCAGAACCATCTGCTCCAGCTACTGGCGCTTACCGCCATGGAGGAACCTATTTCCTTCAACGCGGATGACCTCCGCGCTGAGAAGGAGAAGGTCCTGGCGGCCGTCAAACTTCCCGAAGACCTTTCCACGCACTCTGCCCGCGGCCAGTTCGCCGGTGGCTGGCAGGGCGGCGAACAGGTCCAGGGTTATCTTGAGGAAGAGGGCATTCCGGCCGACTCCAGTACTGAGACCTTCGCTGCGATCCGGGTGGATATCAATACCCGGCGCTGGAACGGCGTTCCGTTTTACCTGCGTGCAGGAAAGCGGCTGGGCCGCCGGGTCACCGAAATTGCGGTGGTCTTCAAGCGCGCGCCCAACCTGCTGTTCCGTGACCACGGTGAGGACGACTTCGGCCAGAACGCTGTGGTGATCCGGGTCCAGCCCGATGAAGGTGCCACCATCCGTTTCGGGTCCAAAGTACCCGGCACACAGATGGAAGTACGCGACGTCACCATGGACTTCGGTTACGGGCACTCGTTTACCGAGTCCAGCCCGGAAGCCTATGAGCGCCTGATCCTTGATGTGCTGCTGGGCGAACCGCCGCTGTTCCCGAGGCACCAGGAAGTTGAACTTTCCTGGAAAATCCTGGACCCTTTCGAAGAGTATTGGGCCGGTCTTGGGGAACAGCCCGAGCGCTACGCTCCCGGCAGCTGGGGTCCCGCGTCAGCGGACGAACTCCTTGCCCGTGACGGACGAACCTGGAGAAGGCCATGATCGTAGATCTTCCGGATACAACAACCTCCAAGATCTCCAAGAAGATGATGTCGCTCCGGGAGCAGGGCGGCGTCATTGCGCTGGGCCGCGTTCTGACTCTTGTGGTGGTGACAAAATCCGGGCTTGAAGAAGAGGCCATTGAAGCCGCCAACGAGGCCAGCCGCGAACACCCGTGCCGGATCATTGTGCTGGCTGATGCCGGCGCAGAGGCTCCTGACCGGCTGGACGCCCAGATCCGGGTGGGCGGCGACGCCGGTGCGTCAGAAGTCATCCTGTTGCGCGGCTTTGGCGAGCTGGCCCACGAAAGCGAATCGCTGGTTGCAGCACTTCTGCTGCCTGACGCGCCCATCGTGGCCTGGTGGCCTCATGGTGCGCCGCAAAGCGCCTGCGAGACGTCGATCGGCCGCATCGCACACCGTCGCATCACGGACTCCGCCAACGAGGCCGATCCGCAGCGGGCACTTGAGAACATCCGCAAGACCTACAAAGCAGGCGATACCGACCTCGCCTGGACCCGGCTGACCAATTGGCGCATCCAGCTGGCTGCGGTGCTTGACCAGGTGGACGCGTCACCGGTGACGGCCGTGGCTGTTGAAGGCGCCTCCGACTCCCCCAGTACAATCCTCCTGGCCGCGTGGCTGACGTTGGCACTGGATGCACCGGTGACCATCGTTGCCGATCCTGCCGGTACCGGAATCCGGCGTGTGCGTCTCACCAGGTCCAGCGGGGACGTTCAGCTGTTCAGGCCCGGGCTGTCCGTGGCCGAGCTGACGCAGCCGGGGCAACCGGCACAGCGGATTTCCCTCCCCCGCCGTAGCCTGCGGGACTGCCTGGCCGAAGAACTGCGCCGGTTGGATCCCGACGAAGTGTTCGGTGAAGTGATTACCATTGGACTGGCCCGTACCAATCTAAGGAGTGTCCGTCCCAGTGAGCGCTGACCCCAGAGTAAGCATCCACCCCGACTCATCCGTATTGATGGCCGCGATCGCAGCGCGCCTGATCACCAAGCTTGTGGATATCCAGGATAAACACGGTGAGGCGACTGTGGTGCTGACCGGAGGAACTGTGGGAATCGGCACTCTGAGGGCTGTTGCGGACTCGCCTGCTGCGCCTGCTGTCGACTGGTCCAGGGTGAATTTCTGGTGGGGTGACGAACGGTTTGTGGCTGCCGGCGACGATGACCGCAACACAGGCCAGGCCCGGCTTGCGTTGCTGTCCCACCTTGCGGTTGATCCTGCCCGGGTGCATGAACCCGGCTCCACGGATGATTTCGGCAGTCCGGAAGAAGCTGCGTCCGACTACGCCCGCAGGCTTCGTGATGCTGCGCAGGCCGAGCACGCTGCCGACGCCTCAGATGACCGGCCGGACACCCCGGGCTCGCTACCCCGCTTCGACGTGGTGCTGCTGGGCGTCGGCCCGGACGCGCATGTGGCCTCGCTTTTCCCTGAACAGGCGGGCATCCGTGAAAAGAACCTCACGGTGGTGGGTGTGCGGAATTCACCCAAACCGCCGCCGGAGCGGATTTCGCTGACACTGCCTGCCATTAATACCGCAACTGAAGTATGGATGGTTGTTGCCGGCGAGGATAAGGCCGGCGCCGTGGGACTTGCCCTGGCAGGCGCCAATCCGGTGCAGGTACCGGCAGCCGGCCCGCGTGGCCTCTCGCGGACGCTCTGGCTGATCGACGAAAATGCAGCCTCACGTGTCCCGGAGCAACTCGTCCGCAAGGAGTCCACGGGCTCGTAGTCTTTCAAGCGCTCCGGCCAGTACGTCCTCGGCGTCCTGGCTGGAGCGCCGCTCTTTAACATATTCCAGATGACTTTTGTAGCCGTCTTCCACCGGATCTGGCAGAGCGGAATCGGCTGAGCCCCTCGTCGCCTGGCCGCCGCACCTGCGGCAGTCCCAGACCACGGGTATCTGATCATCTGGAAGCTTAACAAAAACAGGCCGCGTCTCGTGTCCTTTGGCACACCAATAGGAAACACGAATACGCGGCAGCGGTGCCCCTACGTGGTCATCCCGCTGGATTTTCGGACCTGTACCTTCCGTGGCACCCACACGGGTGCCACGGAACCCTGACGCGGTGCGTACCATCGGGAACTCCTGGCTGCTGGGCTGGACTCAGATGTCCAACAGCCACAGTTTAGTGCGGAGTTCCCCACGGCGGCAGTGCCGGAGAGGCACGGAATTCTTCGATACGGCGAGAACCCTTAGGAATCGGCACCTGTGCTGAATCGCATCAGCAACCCGATGGCGATGATCACAACTCCCCATGTGACGCCCAGGATGACCGTGAACCTGTTGAGGTTTTTCTCTGCAACACCGGAGGAGCCCAGACCTGAGCTCATGCCCCCGCCGAACATGTCGGAGAGACCGCCGCCGCGCCCCTTGTGGAGGAGGATGAGCAACGTCAGCAGAAGACTGGTGATGCCCAGGAGAATCTGCAGAATGACATGAAGAACGTCCACGACGGCCTTTCAGAAGTTGGGAATTGCGGGAGTCTCGCCTGTATCCGGACTAATCCGTCACCAGGTGACTCTCGAACCTGACAATATTAGCAAACTCGGCGGGATCCAGGCTTGCCCCGCCCACCAACACGCCGTCGACGTCGCGCTCGTTCAGGATTGCCGCCACGTTGTTGGCCTTGACTGAACCGCCGTAGAGCAGCCGGACTTTGGCGGCGACGTTACCGTCGAACAGTTCACCGAGTTCCGCCCGGATGGCGGAACACATTTCCTGGGCATCTTCCGGGCCGGCAACTTCACCGGTGCCGATGGCCCACACCGGTTCGTAGGCAACCACGAGCTCAGCAGCCTGTTCGGCAGTAAGGCCCTGCACATCGGCTCGGAGCTGCTGCAGAGTGTGCTCCACATGGGTTGCTGCCTGACGGACTTCCAGGCCTTCGCCAATGCACAGCACCGGGGTGACGCCGTGGCGGTAGGCGGCCTTGACCTTGGCGTTCAGGACGTCGTCGGACTCATTGTGGATGGTGCGCCGTTCGCTGTGTCCCACCAGTACGTACTTGCAGCCCAGCTTGTTCAGGAACTGACCGGAGGTGTCGCCTGTGTAGGCGCCGGAATCAAACTGGGACAGGTCCTGGCCGCCGTAGGCGATGTCCAGTTCGTCGCCCTGGACGAGGGTCTGGACGCCGCGGAGGTCCGTAAACGGCGGGAAGACGGCAACTTCCACACGGTTGTGGTCATGCCTGGCGTCGGTTAACGTCCAGGCCAGTTTCTGCAGGAGGGTGATGCCCTGGACGTGGTCCATGTTCATCTTCCAGTTGCCCGCAATGAAGGGCATGCGGTCGAATGTGCCGTTCGTTGACGTTGTCACGTGTGTTCTCCAAAATTGCTTGTTATGTGAAAAGCCGGCAGGATGCCCGTGGGCGTCCTGCCGGCTGGAGTTTCTAGCGGTCCAGGACGCTCAGTCCCGGCAGTTCCTTGCCTTCAAGATACTCAAGGCTGGCTCCGCCACCGGTGGATATGTGGCCGAACTGGTCATCATCAAAGCCGAGCGTGCGTACCGCGGCCGCGGAGTCGCCGCCACCAACCACAGTGAAGGCGTCTGCTTCCGTGAGAGCCTTCGCAACGGCGCGTGTGCCGCCGGCAAAAGCATCAAATTCGAAGACACCCATCGGGCCGTTC
Organism: Pseudarthrobacter sp. N5; assembly: GCF_050157035.1. GTDB lineage: Bacteria > Actinomycetota > Actinomycetes > Actinomycetales > Micrococcaceae > Arthrobacter. The sequence goes on along the minus strand of NZ_CP189593.1, from coordinate 2,190,273 downwards.
CAGAACACGGTCCTGGCACCCTTGATACGGTCCGCAAACGCCGCGGCTGAATCCGGACCAATGTCCAGGCCAATGCCCGCCGCGCCAAAGCTGCTGCTTTCAATGGCCTCTGCGCTGACCGTTTCGTGAACGGCGTCCGCAGCGAACTTCGCGGCAACCACAACGTCACTCGGCACAATGAATTCAGTACCGGCGTCCGATGCGCGACGCAGGTAATCCTGCACCACCGGAATCTTGTCCACTTCCAGCAGGCTGCCGGCCACCTTGTGGCCCGCAGCTGCCAGGAAAGTGAACAACATGCCGCCACCCACAAGGATGCTGTCCGCCTTGCCGATCAGGTTGTCGATGACTGCGAGTTTGTCGGATACCTTCGAACCGCCAAGGACCACCACATAGGGGCGCTGGGTGTCGGCGGTCAGCTTGCGCAGGACCTCGACTTCAGTGTGCACAAGGTCCCCCTGATACGACGGAAGCCGGGTGGCGACGTCGTACACACTTGCATGCTTCCGGTGCACGGCACCGAACGCGTCATCAACAAAGGCGCCGTTCTCACCCGTGAGCGCAACGAGCTCATCGGCGAAAGCACCCCGATGGGTATCATCCTTGCTGGTCTCACGGGCATCGAAGCGCACGTTTTCCAGAACGAGGACTTCGCCGTCCTGCAGCGAGGCTGCAAGGTCCTTCGCTGACTCACCGACGGTGTCATCCGCCAGGGAGACCTTGAACGGGGCAAGTCCGGCCAGCCGGTCCACGGCGGGCCTCAGCGAGTATTTCTCTTCCGGGGCGCCCTTGGGCCGTCCCAGATGGGCTGTTACCAGCACGCGTGCACCGGCGTCTGTGAGCTTTCCCAATACTGGCAGGGAGGCCCGGATGCGGCCGTCGTCAGTCACTGTAGAGCCGTCGAGCGGCACATTCAGGTCACTTCTGACCAGAATGTACCGCCCGCGGACACCATCAGCGATTAGTTCGTCGAGGGTGTGGAATGTCATGTGTCTAACCCTAGCCCAGCTTGGCTGCGACGAGCTCCGTGAGGTCCACCAGACGGTTGGAGTAGCCCCACTCGTTGTCATACCAGGAAACAACCTTGACCTGGTTGCCGATCACCTTGGTGAGTCCGGAGTCGAAGATCGAGGACGCGGGATCGCCCACGATGTCGGAGGAGACGATGGGATCCTCCGTGTAGCTCAGGATGCCCTTGAACTGCTCGGACTCCGAAGCTGCCTTGAGTGCAGCATTGACCTCGGCGACGGTAACCTCCCGGGAAACGGTGACGGTGAGGTCGGTGGCAGAGCCGGTGGGAACCGGCACGCGGATGGCGTAGCCGTCCAGCTTGCCCTTCAGCTCCGGAAGCACCAGGCCGATTGCCTTGGCCGCACCGGTGGACGTCGGGACCATGTTGATGGCCGCGGCGCGTGCACGGCGGAGATCGCTGTGCGGGCCGTCCTGCAGGTTCTGGTCGGCCGTGTAGGCGTGAATGGTGGTCATGAGGCCACGCTCGATGCCGAAGGCGTCATTGACTACCTTGGCCAGCGGGCCGAGGCAGTTGGTGGTGCAGGAAGCGTTGGAGATGATGTGGTGCGCTGCCGGGTCGTAGAGTTCGTGGTTGACGCCCATCACGATGGTGATGTCCTCGTCGGAGGCCGGAGCGGAAATCAGGACCTTCTTGGCGCCGGCGTCGATGTGCTTCTGCGCAGCGGCTGCCTTGGTGAAGAAGCCGGTGGATTCGATGACGATGTCGACACCCAGCTCGCCCCATGGCAGCTTGGCCGGATCGCGCTCGGCGAGGACCTTGATGATGTTGCCGTCAACGATGAGGTTGCCCTCCTTGACCTCAACGGTCTCCTTCAGGCGGCCGCCCACGGAGTCGTACTTGAGCAGGTGGGCCAGGGCTTCCGGGCTGGTGAGGTCGTTGACTGCAACGATCTCGATGTCGGCACCCTGTGCGAGTGCTGCGCGGAAGTAATTGCGGCCGATGCGGCCGAAGCCGTTGATACCAATACGGGTCGTCACTTTTTCAGTCTCCTTGGTGCTCTTGCGAACACGACTAGTTGAGTCGGCATTCAAGCCAACTAACAGATCCCGCACGCCATTGGGCAGAGATGATTACCAGATCGGAGGGCGACCAGCCACATTGCTGAAGGCTAACCGCCTTCCGTGATCCATCTTACGTTTAAGAAGGTCTGCCCCCGCAAGCGCGGGGGCAGACCGTCCACGATTCGGCCCGAAACGGTCCAAATGTGAAGTTTGTTACAGGTGGGTGTATTTCACCTCACCCTTAGAGGGTAATGAGGCCAGTTGCGTTCTTGCGCGCTCCGTCGAAGCGCTTGGCGACGTCGGCCCAGTTGACGATGTTCCAGAAGGCCTTGACGTAGTCGGCTTTGACGTTGACGTAGTCGAGGTAGAAGGCGTGCTCCCACATGTCGAGCATCAGCAGCGGGGTGGTACCCAGTGCGACGTTGCCCTGCTGGTCGTAGAGCTGCTCGATGACGAGGTTGCCGCCGATGGGCTCGTACGCCAGGAAGGCCCAGCCCGAGCCCTGCAGGCCCAGCGCGGCCGCGCTGAACTGGGCACGGAATGCGTCGAAGGATCCGAAGGCGTCCTCGATCGCAGCTGCCAGCTCACCTTCCGGCTTGTCGCCGCCGTCCGGGGACAGGTTGTTCCAGAACACCGAGTGGTTGACGTGGCCGCCGGTGTGGAAGGCCAGGTCCTTGGAAAGCCGGTTGATGTTGGCGAAGTCGCCCTTGTCGCGGGCCTCGGCCAGCTGTGCCAAGGCGTTGTTGGCGCCCGTCACGTAGGCGGCATGGTGTTTGCTGTGGTGCAGCTCCATGATCCTGGCTGAAATGTGGGGCTCCAGCGCTGCGTAGTCGTAGCTGAGTTCTGGCAGTACGTACTCGGTCACAAAATCCTCCAATGTCGTGGACGGGTTGTCCGGTTCGGTAACTCTCGGATCCGGATGGCTGAGCACCCGGAAATTTCCGGCGACGGATAGCCTGACGGCCCTGCCGCTCCCGTGGGCATAACCTCCGGGCTGCAGCAGGTATTTCCGTCACCGCTTTCGATTCTAGGCGGGGTGCTACTCGTCCAGCATTTCAGGCGTCACATTGGCATCCGTGCCCGGGATACGCAGATCGGTGGCCCGTTTGTCCGCCATGGCCAGCAGCCTGCGGATGCGGCCGGCAATGGCGTCCTTGGTCATGACCGGATCAGCCAGCCGGCCCAGTTCGTCCAGGCTCGCCTGCTTGTGGGCGACCCGGAGTTCACCGGCGTACTTGAGATGCTCCGGGACATCGTCGCCGAGGATCTCAAGGGCGCGGTCCACCCTGGCCCCGGCGGCCACAGCAGCCTGGGCCGAGCGCCGGAGATTTGCGTCGTCGAAGTTTGCCAGCCGGTTGGCGGTGGCCCGGACCTCCTTGCGCATGCGCCGTTCCTCCCAGACCATCAGTGCATCGTGCGCGCCCATGCGGGTGAGAAGGGCGGCGATGGTGTCTCCGTCACGGATGACTACCCGGTCCACTCCCCTGACTTCCCGGGCCTTGGCCTGGATGCCGAGCCGCCGCGCGGCCCCCACCAGGGCCAGTGCGGATTCCGGTCCGGGGCAGGTGACCTCCATCGAGGAGGACCGGCCGGGTTCGGTGAGGGAACCATGGACCAGGAACGCGCCCCGCCAGACCGCCTCGGCATCAGCTGCCGAGCCGTTGACTACCGCAGAGGGAAGCCCGCGTACGGGCCGGCCACGGGCGTCAAGGAGTCCTGTCTGGCGTGCCAGTGACTCGCCGTCGCGCACCACCCTCACCACGTAGCGGCTGCCGCGGCGCAGGCCTCCGCCGGACACTACTATGATCTCGCTCTGGTGCCCGTAGACTTCTGCGATTGCCGCCCTGAGCCGGCGGGCCGTGGAGGCCAGATCGACCTCGGCCTCGATGACGATCCGGCCGGAAATGATGTGCAGTCCGCCGGCGAACCGGAGCATCGCCGAGACTTCAGCCTTGCGGACTGAGGACTTCTTGACGTCCAGACGGGACAGTTCTTCTTTAACCGATGCTGTCAGTGCCATGGCACCTTCCTAACTGTTCCCGAAAATATCGTGGTAAGCCGTTGCCAGACGCAATGGATCATGGACCGGACGGCGGCCAGACGCACTCACTTTACCCAAGACCACCTCGGCTCCGATCATTCCGGCGGCCTTCTCGAATTCCGCCATGTCCGCGACAGAGGCCGGGTCGGCGAGCACAACGTCAACGCTGAAGCCGGGCGCGTATTTGCGGAGCGCGTGAAGGTGATCTGCTGCTGACATCCCGGACGTCTCCCTGGTGTCCGTGGCCAGGTTCATGGTGAGGCAGCGTTTTGCCGCGGTGTCACACAAGGCCTGCCGGATTTCCGGCAGCAACAGGTGCGGAAGAACAGAGGTGTACCAGGAACCCGGGCCCAGAATCACCCAGTCGGCCAGTTCGATGGCGGTCAGCGCTTCGATGCACGCCGGTGCGGACTCCGGCAACAGGCGGACACTCTCCAGGGAGCCCGCAACGGCACACTTCGCCTGGCCCCTGACGGTCTGTAAGGTGCGTGTGCCGTCCGGAGCCGAGACACGGACGTCTCCTTCGATGGTCAGCGGCACCGTGGACATGGGCAGTACCTGGCCGCGGGCACCGAGCAGCGCACCGGCCCATTTCAGACCCGCCACAGCATCGCCGAGAAGCTCCCACAGCGTGACGATGAGCAGATTACCCATGGCATGTTCATCCAAAGAACCGCCTGTGCCTTTACCCGGTTGGAAACGGTGCTGCATAACATCCCGCCACGTCCGCCCCCAGTCGGTGTCGTCGCAGAGCGCGGACAGCGCCATGCGCAGATCCCCGGGAGGGAGGACACCGTACTCCTCCCTGAGACGGCCGGAGGAACCGCCGTCGTCTGCAACTGTGACTATTGCCGTGAGCTCAGAGGTGAGGAGACGCAGCGCCGACAAGGATGCCGACAACCCATGGCCGCCGCCCAGTGCCACAACGGAGGGTCCTTTGTCCTGCTGGCCTGACATCGCACCGTTTGCGGGCGGGATGAGCGGCAGCGGCCCGGTAAGCAGGCCCATTATTCGCGGCCCAGGTCCCGGTGCGTGGTGGTCATGGTAACGCGTGGATATTGAGCCAGTTTTTTGGAAAGTTCGACGGCGACCGCCACCGATCGGTGCTTCCCGCCGGTGCATCCCACTGCGATGGTGGCATAGTGCTTGTTTTCCCGGCGGTAGCCGTCCAGCACCGGTTCAAGTGCCCTCACATAGCGTTCCACAAAGGACTTGACGCCCTCTGCTTCCAGGACGTATTCACTCACATCCTTGTCAAGGCCAGTGTGCGGACGCAGTTTCGGGACCCAATGCGGGTTGGGGATGAACCGGACGTCTGCCACATAATTCGCGTCGACCGGCAAACCGTATTTAAAGCCGAAGCTCATGACATTAAGCCGCAGCGCCACCGGACCGGAGTCGCTGAACAGTTCGGTGATGGCCGTCGCGAGGCCATGGACGTTGAATGCCGACGTGTCCAGCACAACATCGGAAGTCTCGCGCAGCTCCTTGAGCAGCTCCCGTTCGGCGGCTATCCCGTCAAGGATCCGGCCACCCTCCTGCAGCGGATGCGGGCGTCGGCCTTGCTCGAATCGGCGGACCAGGACGTCGTCATTGGCATCCAGGAACAAGACGCGGAACGTGACGCCACTTGCTGCCAGAGCCCCCAGCGCAGCACGGATATCGGCAAACAATGCCTTACTGCGGACATCAACCACCACCGCGAGCTTGGGGATGGACTGCGGTGCATGGGATACCAGTTCGGCAAGGGTGCCCAGCATCTGTGGAGGCAGGTTCTCTACGACGTACCAGCCGTGGTCCTCCAGTGCATCCGAGGCCGTACTGCGGCCTGCCCCGGACATTCCGGTCACCACGAGCAGTTCCGCTTCAACGGGTTTGACCGGCGTCAGGCCGTCATTCTCCGTCCCGGACCCTGCCGTCGACTCTGCCATTACCCCAGCCCCATTCCTGCCATGAATTCTGTGTGCAACGGCATGTGCCGAATACCCGCTCCTTACCCTAGCTAAGTTTCAAGGATTTCGCCGGTCGTCACGTTAATGGTCGGCACCGCATCCCCTGCCGAACCTGCCGCGGCAAAGTGGCTGACAATGGATGCGGCCAGCGAGTGTCCTATCCCCTTGGCGTACATCAGCTCGGTGGCCGACGCCGTCTTGATGCTCTTCACCGACCCGAAGCGGGCGAGCAATGCTTTTCGTTTGGCCTCGCCCAGACCCGGCACCCCGTCAAGGGCTGAGACCGTCATGGCCTTGCCACGCTTCTGCCGGTGGAAGGTGATGGCAAAACGGTGGGCCTCGTCCCGGATCCGTTGAAGGAGGTACAGGCCCTGTGACGAGCGGGGCAGGATGACCGGAAATTCACTGCCGGGGAGCCAGACTTCCTCGAGCCGCTTGGCCAGTCCCACCACGTATACGTCATCGATGCCAAGATCCGCCAATGCCCGGGCGGCAGCGTTGACCTGCGGTTTGCCTCCGTCCACCACCACCAGATTCGGCGGGTACGCGAATCTGTTCCGCGGGGCGGGCGTTGTGGTGTCCGGCACCACATTGTCAGCATCAGCCGGTGCCGGCCCGGGGTCCGGCAGCTGCGAGGATTCCACCTGGGCTGTTTTGTCCAGGAGGTAATGCCGGAAACGGCGGGTCAGCACGTCATGCATGGCTGCAGTATCGTCGGCGGCTGCCGCTCCGGTGACGGAGAACTTCCGGTAGTCGGACTTCTTCGGCAGGCCGTCCTCCACAACAACCATCGAAGCCACAACGTTGGTGCCCTGGACGTGCGAGACGTCGTAGCATTCGATCCGAAGGAGGGCCACGGGAAGATCAAGTGCCTCCTGCAGTTCCTGGAGCGCCTGCGACCTCACGGTCAGGTCGCCGGCGCGCCGTGTTTTATGAAGCTTCAGGGCGTGCTCAGCGTTTTCGCGCACCGTGGACATCAGCGCAGCCTTGTCACCCCGCTGCGGGACCCGGATATCAACTTTGGCGCCCCTCAGGCCGCCGAGCCACTCGGCCAGATCGGCCGAGTTACTGGGCTGCACCGGCACCAGGACCTCTCGGGGCAGTCTGCCGTGGCTGTCGCCGTCGTCGCCGTATACCTGCTGCAGCAGGTGTTCCACCAAGTCCGGAGTGCTGGAGTCCTCCACCTTCTCAACCACCCAGCCGCGCTGGCCGCGGACGCGGCCGCCGCGGACGTGGAAGACCTGGACAGCCGCTTCCAGCTCGTCCTCGTGGAGGGCAAAAATGTCAGCTTCTGTGTCCTCAGCCAAGACCACGGCATTTCGTTCGAATACTTTCCGCAAGGCGGAGATGTCGTCCCGGAGCCGGGCGGCTCGCTCGTAGTCGAGCTCGGCCACGGCCGCAGACATGTCCTTTGCCAATCTGGCGATGAAGCGCTTGGCCTCGCCGCCCATAAAGGAACAGAAGTCCTCCGCGAGTGCCCGGTGCTCCTCCGGAGTGACACGGCCGACGCACGGCGCGGCGCACTTGTCGATGTATCCCAGCAGGCACGGCCGGCCACTGGCCTGGGCGCGCTTCAGCACGCCCGGACTGCAGCTCCGTACTGGAAATACGCGCAGCAGCGTGTCCATGGTCTCCCGGATGGCCCCCGCCGTGTACGGGCCGAAGTATCGGGTTCCTTTCCGGCGGTCGCCGCGCATGACCTGCACCCTGGGGAACTTCTCCCCCATGGTCAGGGCCAGGTAGGGGTACGTCTTGTCATCACGGAACACCACGTTGAACCGCGGCTTGAATTCCTTGATCCACGTGTATTCGAGCTGAAGGGACTCCAGCTCGCTTCCCACCACAGTCCATTCCACGCTGCTCGCCGTGTGGACCATGGCGTGCGTTTTCGGTAACAGCCCTGCCGGGTTGGCGAAGTACGAGTTCAGCCTGGAGCGGAGACTCTTTGCTTTTCCCACGTAGATGACGCGGCCGTGGGGATCACGGAACCTGTAGACACCCGGGCTGGTGGGAATCTCACCCGCCTGGGGTCTGTAACTCGCTGGATCTGTCACTATCCCAGTCTACTGAGGTCCGCAGCGCGCGCTGCGCGGGGATTCAGCCTGCTGCACCTCGGTGTTACACCTCCGTGCTATTCGGCAGTTTTACCCTGGTTGTAGCTGGTGGAACGTTCCTGACCGGTCAGTTCGGCAATAGCGTCCATGATCCGGTCGGTGACTTGGCGGCGTGCCGGGAGGGAGTGATCCGGCCCCGTCTTGTCAAAGAACAGGGGTTCTCCCACCTTCATGATGAAGTGCTGCGGCTTGACCGTCTTGCGGTCAGCGGGCTGCAGGTGTTCCGTACCGATCAGGCCCACGGGGATGACCGGCGCTCCGGTAGTCAGTGCCAGCCAGCCGACGCCGGTCCGGCCCCGGTACAGGATTCCGTCACGTGAGCGGGTGCCTTCGGGGTAAATGCCGATTCCCTTGCCTGCTTCCAGGATGTCCAGGAGTGTCTTCAGTGCCTGGACGCTGGCGGCCTGCTCACCGCGTTCCACAGGGATGGAACCTACCGCCTCAAAGAATGACTTCATCACGCGACCCTTGACGCCGGTGGTGGTGAAGTACTCGGCCTTGGCGAAGAAGGCAACAGGCCGCGGCATCAGTGCCTGGACAATAACGCTGTCCAGGAACGAGAGGTGGTTCGGAGCCACAATGAACGGCCCGTCCTTGGGCACGTTCTCCAGCCCAATGACCGTTGGCCGGCAGGAACCGGAAATAAGCCCGCGGGTGGTCCAACGGATTGCATCAAACAGTGCCATCGTTTTGCACCTCGCTCATGGCCGCAGCGCGGACCGATTCCAGCCTGCCAATGGTCAGGAGCAGCGCATCGGTGCTGTTAACCACGGCCACTGCCCCCGCTTCTTGGAGTTCCCCATCACGCGCAAATCCCCAGCTGACGCCAATGCAGTCGAGCCCGTTGGCAATGGCTCCGGCGACGTCCTGTGCACGGTCTCCGATCATCACCGCGTGCTGCGTCCCCAGATCAGACAGGGCCGCTGCAATGATCCCGGTCTTGCCTACAGGTCCGCCGGCCGCCAGAGATTCATCCGCCGCCGACCCCCGAATGAACCCGAACAGGCCGTCTATCCCATGGTGTTCAAGAACCGTGCGGGCAAGGCCTTCCGGTTTCTGCGTGGCTACCGCGATGGGCCGGCCGGCTGCCACGAAGTCCTCCAGCAGCGTGCGTATTCCCGGATACAGCCGGCCTTGGGCAATGCCCCTGGCCAGGTAATACTGCCGATAGATGCGGATGACCTCATCCAGTTGCCTTGCCGGCACCCCCGCCACGGTCAGCAGTGAGTCACTGAGTTTGGGACCGATCATCGCGTCCAGCAGGTCCTGGCCGGGAACCGGGATGCCCAGCTCGCCGAGAGCCGAAGCAATTCCATCTGTTATTCCACCGGCCGGATCGACAAGAGTGCCGTCCAGGTCGAAGATCACAGGCACCGTTGATAGAGTCACCGGCCTAGTTTCTCACGACACCGCTGATGCCTGAAACTCGCATGCGCACAATGGAATACTTCCACACCGGCAAGCTTCGATTCGGGGCCGTGTCCGGAGCCGGGACTTCCTACCGCAGAATGTCGGCAAGGAATGAGGCCGTGTAGCTCTCGGTGGACTTTGCAAGCTGCTCCGGAGTACCCGTAGCCACGATCTGGCCGCCGCCGGAACCGCCGTCAGGACCAAGATCCACAATCCAGTCAGCACTCTTGATGACGTCGAGGTTGTGTTCGATGGTAATCACGGTGTTGCCCTTGTCCACGAGGCCCTGGAGGACCATCAGGAGCTTGCGGATATCCTCAAAGTGCAGACCCGTGGTGGGTTCATCCAGCACGTAGACGCTTCGCCCGTTGGAGCGCTTCTGCAGTTCAGCCGCGAGTTTGACACGTTGGGCCTCGCCGCCCGAGAGCGTAGTGGCAGGCTGCCCCAGGCGCACATATCCAAGCCCCACATCCACCAGCGTGTTGAGATGACGGGCTATCGGGGAGAAGGCAGCGAAAAACTCGGCACCTTCCTCTATGGGCATGTTCAGCACGTCAGCGATGGTCTTGCCCTTGTAATGTACTTCCAGCGTCTCGCGGTTGTAGCGTGCCCCGTGGCATACCTCGCAGGGCACGTAGACATCCGGAAGGAAGTTCATTTCAATCTTCAGTGTGCCGTCTCCGGAGCAGGCTTCGCATCTGCCTCCCTTGACGTTGAACGAGAACCGCCCGGGCTGGTACCCGCGGACTTTGGCCTCCGTGGTCTCGGCGAAAAGCTTGCGGATGTTGTCGAACACACCGGTGTAGGTGGCGGGGTTGGATCGCGGCGTCCGGCCGATGGGGCTTTGGTCCACGTGCACCACCTTGTCCAGGTGCTCCAGTCCCTGGACGCTGCGGTGGCGTCCGGCAACCTGCTTGGCACCGTTGAGCTTGTTCGCAAGCACCTTGTAGAGGATCTCGTTGACCAGCGTGGACTTGCCCGAGCCGCTGACGCCCGTCACAGCGGTGAATAGCCCAAGCGGGAAGGAAGCATCAACGTTGACCAGGTTGTTTTCGCGGGCTCCGATGACTTTGAGTTCACGCTTTTTGTCGTACTTGCGGCGTTTCTTGGGGATATCGATTTTTTTCCGGCCCGAGAGGTAATCGCCGGTGAGCGACGCTGTGTTCGCCAGGAGCTCTTGGTAGGAACCCGAGTGGACCACCTGGCCGCCGTGCTCTCCCGCGCCTGGCCCGATGTCCACAATCCAGTCAGCTTCCTGGATGGTGTCTTCATCGTGTTCTACCACGATCAGCGTGTTTCCAAGATCCCGCAGCCGTGTGAGGGTTTCGATCAGCCGCCGGTTATCGCGCTGGTGCAGGCCGATGGATGGCTCGTCCAGCACATAAAGGACGCCCACCAGGCCGGACCCGATCTGGGTGGCGAGCCTGATGCGCTGTGCCTCGCCGCCGGACAATGTTCCGGAGGGCCGTTCAAGGTTCAGGTATTCCAGCCCCACATCCAAAAGGAACGTCAGCCGGGCCTGGATTTCCTTAAGCACCTGATGCGCGATCTGCGTTTCGCGTCCCGTCAGCACCAGATTGTTCAGGAACTCCGCACACGCACGCATGGGCATCGCGGCAACATCCGCAATGGACTTGCCGTTGATCAGCACAGACAGGGATGCCGGGTTAAGCCGGGCACCTTTGCAGGCCGGGCACGGAATCTGCCGCATGTACTCCTCGTAGCGGTCGCGGGCCCAATCGGAATCGGTCTCGCCGTGCTTGCGATGGACGTATTGGATGGCGCCCTCGAAACCGGTGCTGTACTTTCGTTCCCTGCCGAAACGGTTCCGGTACTGGACCACCACATTGTGGTCCTTGCCGTGAAGAACGGTCTGGCGGATGTCGGCCGAAAGCTTTTCCCAGGCCGTATCCATGGAGAAATCCAGCTCCTTGGCCAGGCCCGCCAGCAGCCGGTTCCAGTACTCGGTGGTTGCAGTGCCCAGCGACCAGGGAGCAATGGCGCCCTGTGCCAGTGAAAGCTCCGGATTCGGAATGATGAGTTCCTCGTCCACCTCCAGCTTGGTGCCGATTCCGCTACATGCCGAGCAGGCGCCGAACGGGTTGTTGAATGAGAATGACCTCGGTTCGATTTCGTCGATCGCCAACGGGTGCTCGTTGGGGCACGCCAGGTTTTCCGAAAACGCCCTCAGCCGGTCCGGGGATTCAGCGTCGAGATCAACGAACTCTGTAAGAACCCTGCCTTCAGACAGTCCCAGAGCGGTTTCAACGGAATCCGTCAGGCGCTGGCTGATGCCGTCCTTGACCACCAGCCGGTCCACCACAACTTCGATGCTGTGCTTGAACTGCTTGCCCAGCTTGGGTGGCTCGTTGAGCTGGATCAGCTCACCATCCACCCGTGCCCGGGAATAACCCTTTGCTGTCAGCTCTTTGAAGAGCTCCACGAACTCTCCCTTCCGGCCCCGGACAACCGGGGCAAGAACTTGGAAGCGCGTTCCGTCCTCCAGCTCCAGAAGCTGGTCCACGATCTGCTGCGGAGTCTGTTTGGTGACAGGTTCTCCGCATACCGGGCAATGGGGCCGCCCCACCCGCGCCCACAAAAGGCGCATGTAGTCATAGATCTCGGTAATGGTGCCTACGGTTGACCGGGGGTTCTTGCTGGTGGACTTCTGGTCAATGGAAACCGCCGGCGATAGGCCCTCGATGAAATCGACGTCGGGCTTGTCCACTTGGCCCAGGAACTGACGCGCGTAGGCGGACAGTGATTCAACGTACCGGCGCTGGCCCTCCGCAAAGATGGTGTCGAACGCAAGAGAGGACTTTCCGGATCCTGACAGCCCGGTAAAAACGATCATGGCGTCCCGGGGCAGATCCAGATCAACGTTGCGCAGGTTGTGTTCGCGCGCGCCCTTGACCACGAGGCGGGACAGATCCGGCCGCACGGGTTTGACCCTCTCAATCGGAGCGGCGGGGGTCTGGGCGGCAACGGCTGTTTGTTCAACTACGGCTTTGGGCACGGACTAATGCTAATCGAAAACTTCTTCGAATTTCCATGCAGCACGTTATTCAGCATCATAGGCCGCGGCAAACAGCCGAACCGCCTCAGCGAAGGTGACCCCCTGCGCTTTGGCCGCGCCGGCAAATTCGGCGGCCGCAGCGGACAACACCTCCCAACGCGCGTCCCGAGCGCAGACCACTGTCCCGTTCCGGCCTCGGGTAGCCACAACACCGGCCGCCTCCAGCTCCTTATAGGCCCGGGCGACCGTATGCGGAGCCACGCCCAGGGCTTCGGCCAGGTTCCTCACCGCGGGCAATCGCGTTCCGGCCGCCAGCGTGCCACGGTCCACCTGTTCGATGACGTGCAACCTGAGCTGTTCAAACAGCGCCACCGAGCTGCTGCCATTCGGCTTCCAGCCCCCCGGGAAAGATTCAGCCACATTCACAACGCTGCCCCCAAAGGCCCGGGCAAGCCGCTGCGCCCGGAAAACTGTGCCCTGTACAAATCCGTATAGAAGCCGTTCGCAGCCAGCAGGTCCTGGTGACGGCCGGTTTCGACGATGCGTCCGTGGTCCATGACCACGATTAGATCAGCGTCACGGACTGTGGACAAGCGGTGCGCGATCACAATACTGGTCCGTCCCCGCCGGAGCCTCTGCATGGCCTGCCGGATGAGTATTTCCGTCCGGGTGTCCACGGAGCTGGTGGCCTCATCCAGGATCTGGACCCTGCGGCCGGCCAATTGGGCTCTGGCGATGGTGATGAGCTGGCGTTGCCCCTGGCTCAGCGCATCGCCGCCGTCGCCAAGCTGTGTGGAATACCCTTCGGGCAGGGCCCTGATGAAATGGTCAACATGGCTGGCCACGGCAGCAGCCACGATCTCGGCCTCGCTTGCCCCGGGCCGGCCGTATTCGATGTTCTCCCTGATGCTCCCGGTAAAGAGCCAGGCGTCCTGCAACACCATTCCGAATCCCGAGCGCAGCTCGTCCCTGTGGATGGCGGCAATGTCCATGCCGTCAATGGTGATCCTGCCGGAGTCGATTTCGAAAAAGCGCATCAGCAGATTAACCACCGTGGTCTTCCCTGCCCCGGTTTGACCCACAATGGCCACGGTCTGCCCCGGTTCGACGACGAAGGAAAGGTCTTCAACCACGGGCGCGGACGGGCGGTAGCCGAACGTCACGTGGTCAAAGACGATGCGCCCGCCTGCCCCCGCCGCGGCACCTTGTCCGCCCGCTTCCGCCGGGATCTCCTCCGCGTCCAGGAGTTCAAAAACCCGCTCCGCCGAGGCAGCGCAGGACTGCATAAGAGCGAGCATTCCGCCGATCTGGCCCATGGGCTGGGTGAACAGGCGGCTGAACTGGATGAACGCCTGGATTCCACCAATGGTCAGGACCCCTGCCGTCACCTGCAGGGCTCCCACAACCGCCACCACAATGTAATTGAGGTTGGAGACGAACACCATCAGCGGCTGGACAATTCCGGACAGGTACTGGGCACGGGTCGCGGTCCGCGCCAGGCCCCGGTTGCTGGTGTTGAAGATTGCGGCGGAGGCCTCCTGATGTCCGAAGGCCTTGATGACCTCGTGACCGGTGACAAACTCCTCGACGTGGGCGTTCAACTCACCGGTGGCCTTCCACTGATCCCTGAAGTGCCCCTGTGATTTCCGGGCAACCAGCGCAGTGATAAAAATGGAAGGCGGCACAGAGGCCAGGGCCAGGGCCGCAAGGAGCGGCGAAATCCACAGCATCATGGCAAGCGCCCCGCACAGCATCAGGACGGACATGATCAGCTGGGTAAGCAACTGGTTGAAGGCCTGGGAGATGTTGTCGATGTCGTTGGTGGCACGGCTCAGCACGTCGCCCCGGGTCTGCTCCTGGAAATGGGTGGAGGGCAATCGGTGAAGCTTGTCCTGAACGGACTCCCGAAGTCCATAGATGAGGCGCTGCGCGGCGCTCGCCGTCAGTACGCCCTGGGTCCAGCTGAACAGTGAAGCGCCGATGTACATCAGCGCAACAACCAGGAGCAGCGATTCGAACCTGCCTTGGTTAAAAGTCCTGTCCAAGACAGCAGCCACTACAACGTCGGTGGCGTCGCCGAGGAGTTTGGGTGCGGCCACGTTCAGCGCGACGAACCCACACGTGGCCGAGACCGCAGCACCCATCCGCCATCTGACGGGGCCCAGCAGTGCGAGCAGCCGGGCCATGGCCGGCCAGAACCTGGCCGGTGTCGCTTCACTGTCTTCTACAGCGGTCACGGCGAATCCTTAAGCTCCAGCTGGGAGGCGGCTATTTCGCGGTATGTTCTGGAAGTCCGGAGAAGCTCCCCGTGCGTCCCCCGCGCCACAACACCTCCGTCGTCGAGCACCACTATCAGCCCGGCATCAATGATGGTGGCGACACGCTCAGCCACGATAATCACCACTGCCTCTGCCACGATGGGCACCATGGCATCACGGAGCCGGGCATCGGTGGCGTAGTCCAGGGCCGAAAAGCTGTCATCGAAAAGGTAGATTGAAGCCTTCCGGAGCAACGCCCTGGCAATACAGAGACGTTGCCGCTGCCCCCCGGAAAAGCCTTGGCCGCCCTGCCCCACCACTGCCTGCAGGCCCTCCGGCACTAATCGAACGAACTCCTCCGCCTGCGCTGACCGGAGGGCCCCCCACAGCTCCTGATCTGATGCCATCGGAGACGCTACCCGCAGGTTCTCCGCCACGGTGCCGGTAAAGAGGTATGCCTGCTGCGGCACCACAGCCATACATCCCCGCAGATACTCCAGCGGTACCGAGCGTATGTCCAGGCCGTTGATGGTGATCGTGCCGGCCGTGGCGTCGAGGAACCGGGGCAACAGGTTCAGCAGCGTTGATTTCCCGCAGCCCGTTGAGCCGATGATGGCGGTGACGGTTCCCGGGGTGGCAGTGAAGGTGACGTCGCCGAGCACGGGCGCCTCTGCTCCGGGGTAGGCGAACCCCACGCCGTGAAACTCCACGTCCCCGTGCAGCGCCGCTGCCGGTCCTTGCGCCGTCCCGGGGATGGTTGTACCTGGCCCGTCCGCTATAGCCGGATCTGTGTCCAGTACAGCCTGGATCCTCTCCGCGCAGACTGACGCCCTGGGCGCGGTCATAAGGACGTACATGGCCATCATGATGGCCATCAGAATCTGAAGGATATAGGCGATGAACGCCGTCAACGCGCCCAGCTGCATCTGTCCGGCCTGGATCCTGTGTCCGCCGAACCAGACCACGGCCACGGAAGAAAGGTTCACCACAATCATGATTAAAGGAAGCATGCCGGCCACCAGTAACGCTGACTGGAGGTTGTTCATGGTGAGCTTTCGGTTCACTGCGGCAAAGCGGCGCACCTCGTGTTTCTGCTGCACAAAGGCGCGGATAACGCTGGAACCGATGATCTGTTCCCGGAGGACTCCGCTGATGCGGTCTATGAGCCCTTGGCCCGCCCGGTAGAGCGGAACCAGGCGCCGCACGATGAGGAACATGATCAGCAACAGCAACGGCACAACGGCAATCACGATGCCGGAGAGCCCCGTATCAAGGTGAATTGCCAAGGCAATGCCGCCGATCCCCATCACCGGAGCCGCCACGAGCATGGTGAACACCAGTACCACCATGGACTGGATCTGCTGGACATCGTTAGTTGCTCTTGTCACGAGGCTTGGTGTGCCAAAACCGGCGATTTCCTGCGAGGAAAGATCCTGTATCCGGTCGAACAGCTCACTGCGGAGTTGGCGGCCAAGCGACATCGCCACGATGGCGCTGAGGTATCCGGCAGCCAGGGCAGCGAGTACCTGCACGGCGGCGAGGGCAGCCATCCAGCCGCCCAGCCGGAGAATCAGCTGGGTATCGCCTTTGACGATACCGTCATCAATCACAGCGGCATTGAGCGTCGGGAGGAGAAGGTTTCCGGCTGTCTGGACCAGCTGCAGGAGCACAATGGCGGCCACGGCAGACTTGTGGCCGGCGAGCAGCCGGATCAACATGCCAAAGAGCACCTTACCTCCATTGGTGGACCGGGAACGGGATCGGAATCTGCAAGACGCCAACCCCTACGCCGCCCAGCCATTGTAAACCCAGCAACTATGCCCTTACTGTCACACGATGTGACGCTTTCTGTATACCCACATACCAGGCATAACCCCGGGTGGATTTTCCGTGTCAGAGACGCTTTCGGCCTACCGCGAAAATCCTACGGAACGGAAAGACGGTTCCGTGCTCCATTTCCGGATAGGCCACGTCCAGCAACGCCGAATACTCCGCCTCGAAGTCTGTGGCTTCCGCCGGCGACAAGGCCGCGAGAACCGGACGCAGCCCTGTCCCCCGGACCCAGTCCAACACCGGGTTCTTTCCGGGAAGCAGCTGCTGGTAGGTGGTTTCCCAGGCGTCAGCGCTGAATCCGGCGTCGAGCATGATCTTGAGGTAACCGGCAGGCTCAGCCACAACGTCCCGGTGCCGAAGGACCCCGCCAAGCTTCTTCACCCACCCCGCAGATTCCGCCAGTTCACGCATCAGGACGTGCGATGGCAAGCCGAAATTGCCGGGGACCTGCAAGCCAAACCACGCTCCCGGTGGGAGCGCGGCCAGCCAGCGGGACAGCAACTCCTGGTGTCCAGGCACCCACTGCAGCGCGGCGTTGGTGACCACGACGTCCGTTTCCGGGGCCGGCGTCCACTCCGCGATATCGGCCAGCGCAAAGCGCAGCCGCGGTGCGGCTACGGAATGCAACGCAGTTTTCGCCAGCATCTCGGCAGAGGAATCAAGACCGAGTACTTCGGCGTCCGGCCAGCGGTCGGCGAGTGTGGCGGTCAGGTTGCCCGGGCCACAGCCAAGATCCACCACGCTCCGGGGCGCTTCGGCGTGGATGCGGCCCGTCAGGTCAAAGTAGGGCCTGTCCCGGTAATCACCGAACTGGATGTACTTAGCCGGATCCCATTTCATGTGTGCCTCCAGTGACTGCTGACGGTTCCCACATCGTGAGCCTAACCCCGGCGCACGCTTCATACTTGGCCGACACCCTGAACCGGCCCCGGGCACTAAGCTGGAAATCGATGAAACTCGTTGACCAGCTCCCTGCCCCGGCCGCACGTATTCCAACGGGCGCAGGCACTGACCCAGACGGGCTGTACACCGGCTTCCTCGAGTGGACGGAGAGCCGCGGGCTTGAGCTTTACGCGGCGCAGGACGAGGCCATCATGGAGCTGGCGTCCGGCGCCAACGTCATTCTGGCCACCCCCACCGGCTCAGGTAAATCGCTGGTGGCCATCGCGGCGCATTTCCAGGCCATGGCACGTGGAGACCGCAGCTACTACACGGCCCCCATCAAAGCTCTGGTCTCGGAGAAGTTCTTCGCGCTCTGCGAGATCTTCGGAGCCGAGAACGTTGGCATGATCACCGGGGATTCCGGGGTTAACCAGGACGCGCCCATCATCTGCTGTACCGCGGAGATCCTGGCCAACATCGCCCTGCGTGAGGGTTCGGCAGCTGTCCTGGGTTCGGTGGTGATGGATGAATTCCATTTCTACTCCGACCCACAGCGCGGGTGGGCATGGCAGGTACCGCTGCTGGAGCTGCCGCAGGCGCAGTTCCTGCTGATGTCGGCAACCCTCGGGGACGTCAGCAGGTTCGAGGCCGGCATCACCGAACTCACCGGCCGCCCGACGACGACCGTAAGTTCGGCTGAACGGCCCATCCCGCTGCACTACTACTACCACCAGACACCTGTCCACGAGACTCTGGAGGAGCTGCTTTCCACCAAGCAGGTTCCCGTATATGTGGTGCACTTCAGCCAGATCGAGGCCATTGACCGCGCCCAGACGCTGATGAGCATCAATGTGTGCACGCGGGAGGAGAAGGACAGGATCGCCGAGCTCATCGCCGGTTTCCGCTTCGCCGCCGGATTCGGCAAGACCCTCAACAGGCTGGTCCGGCACGGAATCGGCGTCCACCACGCAGGCATGCTGCCGAAGTACCGGCGTCTGGTGGAGCAGCTGGCCCAGGCCGGACTGTTGAAGGTCATCTGTGGTACCGACACCCTCGGCGTGGGGATCAATGTGCCCATCCGTACGGTGCTGCTCACCGCGCTGAGCAAGTACGACGGCGTGCGCACCCGCCTGCTGAATTCCCGTGAATTCCACCAGATCGCAGGCCGGGCCGGACGCGCGGGCTATGACACGGCCGGAACGGTAGTGGTGCAGGCACCGGAGCATGTGGTGGAGAATGTGAAGGCCGTGGCCAAGGCCACAGCAAAGTTCGGTGACGACCAGAAGAAGCTACGCCAGGTGGTCAGGAAAAAGCCGCCCGAGGGCTTCGTGTCCTGGGGCGAACCCACCTTTACCCGCCTGATGGAATCTGTCCCGGACCCGCTGACTTCAAGCTTCTCCGTGACCCACGCCATGCTGATGAACCTGATGGAACGCCCCGGTGATCCGTTCACCGCCGCGCGGCGCCTGCTGACCGAAAACCACGAACCCCGGTCTTCCCAGCTTCAGCTGATGAAAAAGGCACTGGGCATCTACCGGGAACTGCTTGCAGCAGAAGTGGTGGAGCGCATTCCCGCGGACCAGCAGGGAGATGACGGCCGCACGGTCCGCCTGACCGTGCATCTTCAGGCCAACTTTGCCTTGAATCAACCGCTCTCGCCGTTCGCGCTGGCGGCCTTGGAGCTTTTGGACCCGGAGTCGCCGTCGTACGGTCTTGACGTAGTGTCCGTGATCGAAGCTACGCTGGAGAAGCCGAGGCAGATTCTCTCTGCGCAGCAGAAGAAGGCCCGTGGCGAGGCCATTGCCGCGATGAAGGCCGATGGCATCGAGTACGACCAGCGGATGGCGATGCTTGAGGACGTGACGTACCCGCAGCCGCTGGCGGAAATACTCGGCGAAGCTTTCGAGGTCTACCGCAAGGCGGCGCCGTGGATCGGGGACTTTGAGCTCGCTCCCAAGTCCATTGTCCGCGATATGTATGAGCGCGCCATGAACTTCGGTGAGTTCGTCCAGTTTTACGGACTGGCCCGTTCCGAAGGCATTGTGCTGCGCTATCTGGCGGACGGCTTCAAAGCCCTCCGCCAGACGGTCCCCCAGGATGCCCTGCGCGAAGATCTTGAGGACCTCATTGCCTGGCTCGGCGAGCTGGTCCGCCAGGTGGACTCCAGCCTGCTGGATGAATGGGAGGAGCTGACATCCGGCGCCGCACCGACGCCGCACGATGCGCCGCCGCCGCTGCCGCCGTCGCTGACGTCCAACATCAGGGCGTTCCGTGTGATGGTCCGGAACGAGATGTTCCGGCGGGTGGAGCTTTTCGCTGACGAGAACGCCGCAGCGCTGGGCGAGCTCGACGGCGGTTCGGGCTGGGATGCTGATCGCTGGGAAGACATCCTGGACGGGTATTTCGACGAACACAATGACATCGGTACCGGACCGGATGCCCGGGGACCCGGGTTGCTGATGATCACTGAGGAGCCGGGTCTATGGAGGATCAGGCAGATCCTCGATGACCCGGCAAGGAACCATGACTGGGGAATCTCGGCCGAGGTGGATCTGGCCGCCTCTGATGAAAGCGGAACCGCAGTGGTCCGTGTGACCGACGTAGGACGGCTGTGAACATCGCTGGCAGCCGCCGCCCTAGTAAGCTCGGATGCATGAGTGTAATCCGCCCAGCCACCGTTGACGATGTCCCCGCGATCCTGCAGATGATCCATGAACTGGCCATCTACGAAAAGGAACCGGGCGCTGTCCGGAACACCCCGGAAATGCTGACGGATGCTCTGTTCGGCGAGAATCCCCGGGTATTTGCCCATATGGCAGAAAATGCGGCCGGTGCGGTTCAGGGGTTTGCCCTGTGGTTCCTCAACTACTCCACGTGGGAAGGTGCCCACGGGATCTACCTTGAAGATCTGTATGTCATGCCAGGTTCGCGCGGCGAGGGCCATGGCAAGGCGCTGCTGCATCATCTGGCGGCCATCGCCGTCGAACGCGGCTATGCACGAGTTGAGTGGAGTGTGCTGGACTGGAACGAACCCTCCATCAACTTCTACCGGAAACTCGGCGCACACCCTATGGAGGAATGGTCCACGTTTCGGTTGACCGGCTCCGCATTGGAGCTTTTCGGGAGCCGGCAGGACGCAGCAGTCCGTGGCTGAGACCACGGCCGCGGCTGCCTTGCATACCGTCAGCGCGCGGCACGAATTCCGTGGCATGCGCACAGCGGAACACTACTTTACGGTCCCGCTTGACCATTTTTCCCCCGAGGCGTCCGGCACGGGAGCCGAATCCATCGAAGTTTTTGCCCGTGAATATGTTTCCGCGGACCACAGCGAGGCCGAGGCGGCGCAACTCCCCTGGTTGGTGTACCTGCAGGGCGGACCCGGCGGACGCGGAAACCGGCTCGCGTCCCTGGGCGGCTGGAGCAAAGCCGCCGCAAAAGACTTCAGGATCCTGATGCTGGACCAGCGCGGCACCGGCCTGTCATCACCGATAGACCGCAACAGTCTTCCTTTACGTGGCAGCACCCGGGCGCAGGCCGAATACCTCACGCACTTCCGGGCGGATTCCATCGTTGCGGACGCAGAACTTATCAGGCATGCCCTGGGATCCGGGCCGTGGACCATCTATGGCCAGAGCTACGGCGGTTTTTGCGCCTTGAGCTATCTCTCATTTGCACCTGAGGGGCTGCGGGAGGTCCTGATCACCGGCGGCCTGGCCCCGCTGACGGGCACTGCCGACCACGTCTATCAGTCGACGTTCCGACGGGTGGCCGCACGCAACGCCGAATACTTCAGCTGGTATCCCGAGGACCGCCGCACCGTTGACAGGATCGCCAGCCACCTCCGGGATACTCCCGAGTTCCTGCCCGACGGCGAACGGCTAACGGTGGAGCGTTTCCAGATGGTGGGCGCCTTCCTTGGCGGCAACACACGTGTGGACGGGCTGCACTGCCTGTTGGAGGATGCCTTTGTGGAAACATCGGAGGGCAGCCGGCTCTCCGATTCGTTCCTGGAACAGCTACGTGCCCTCGTCTCGCGTGCCGCCAACCCGTTGTATGCCCTGATGCACGAATCCATCTACGGACAAGGTCAGGCCACAGAGTGGGCGGCCTGGCGCGTCCTGAAGGAATTCCCCGAGTTCCGGCCAGACGCGGCGCAGATTCTCCTCACCGGCGAGATGGTGTACCCGTGGTACTTCGAGCAGGATCCGGCCCTGCGGCCCCTGCGGGACGTAGCCGGGTTGCTGGCGGCGAAGGACGATTGGAATTCACTGTACGACCCCGCGCGGCTCGCCGCCAATACCGTTCCGGTTGCGGCCGCCATCTACAGCCAGGACATTTATGTTGACCGGGACCTCTCGCGGGAAACAGCGGCAGCTGTCCGGGGGCTGCAGGTCTGGGAGACAGCCAAGTTCCACCACGACGGCATTTCCGACGACGGCGAGGCGATCTTCGCGCGGCTGCTGGGAATGACCCGCTCAGTCCGGGGCTGACTGATGTGCCCGGCGTCGCGGTCTGAAGAGAAACGCGGTTGTGAGCACGGCGCCCGCGATCAAGGCCGCAACCAGGTTCAGGCCCTGATATCCGATCCAGCTCATCACCGGCCCCGAGAAACCTGCGCCGACGGCGCCGGCAGCACCCATCAGGGTGTCTGAGACGCCCTGGACCAGCACCCTGTCAGCGTCCGGAACGCTCTCGGCAAGCAGGGTGGAGCCGGCGATCGTGGCCGCGGACCAGCCCAGTCCCAGCAACACCAGTCCAATAGTCACCAGCACGGACTGCGAAGAACCGAGGCCGGCGCAGCAAACGGCGGTCAGCAGCACGGCATGCCCCAGCACGATGGTCCGGACTCTTCCCGCCCTGTCCGTCAGCCAGCCCATCACCGGTGACAAGGCATACATGCCGGCGATGTGCAGCGAAATAGTGAATCCGATCAGGACAAAGACCTCGGTGCTCGCAGTGTGTGCGTGCCCGCCCTCGTTGGCCGTGAGAGGTCCCTCCATCAGAAGCTGCAGGTGCAGGGGTGTCATTGACATCACGGCTGCCATCACAGCGTGGGCGCCCACGATGGCCAAGAGCGCAAGTACTGCCCGCGGCGCGGCGCGGACGGCTGAGAGTCCTTTGCGGAGGGGTTGCCGCCGTCGCGGTCCCGCCGTGACCGGCTGCACCGTGACCGGCTTTGCGGGGACCGGCTTTGTCGTGACGACACCGTGGCCAGTGAGAGCCAGGCCCCGCTCCTGTGGCGACGCGGCGTCCGGAGCCGCGGCAGCCGCTTCCAACCTCAGCCGCGAGGCCAGCTGCAACGGATCGGGCCGAAGCCCGACTATCAGCAGTACTGCTGCGAGTGCCAGTCCGGCGGCGGAGAACACGAAAGGTCCGGCGATGCCAGGCAGTCCCAGGGCCTCGCCCACTGCCGCACCAGGTTTGATCAGAGCTGCTGCGGGGATTTCGGACAGCGGAATTAGTGGATTCTTCTACGCTGCCAAGGCTGGCTGTTGATAACCATACTGGACTTCGTTGGGCCGCCGGTAACCGAGCGCGGAGTGACGGCGCCGGCTGTTGTAAAACCCCTCGATGTACCGGATGACGTCGCTCCGGGCTTGTGATTTAGTCGCGTAAACGGTCCGGTACACACGCTCGTTTTTCAGGGCTGAGAAGAACGATTCGGCCATGCTGTTGTCCCAGCACACGCCGGTGCGTCCCATCGAGGAGCGCATGCCCAGACCGGCCGCCGGGGCCCTGAAATCGGTCGAGGTGTAGACGCTGCCGCGATCGGAGTGCCAGATCGCGTCAGGCTCGATCCGGGTTGTAGCGGCGGCGTTCTTGAGCGCATCGGCGACGAGCCCGGTGCGCATGTGATCGGCGATGGACCAGCCGACGACTTTCTTCGAGTAGCAGTCAATCACGGTGGCGAGGTAGACGAATCCCTGCCAGGTGTGGATGTAGGTGATGTCGCCGACGAACTTCACCCCGGGACGGTCCGCGGTGAAGTCCCGCTTGACGAGGTCGGGCATGCCCGCGGCCGCCTCAGCATCAGCCTCGGTGGTGACGCGGAACGGACGTGGTTGACAGGCGACCAGGCCCTGGCAGCGCATGATCTGCCGCACCAACTCCGGAGAGCACCCGGTCTGTTCCGCGGCGAGATCGGCGTGGATGCGCCGGTACCCGTACGTGCCCTCGGACGCCTCGAAGTAATGCCGGATCCGCGCTGTCAGGGCCCGGCGGCGCCCCGAGGTGGCCGATTGCGGGCGGGTGGCCCAGTGATAGAAACCCGACGTCGAGACGGCCAGCCAGCGGCACATTCTCACCACCGAATTCAGATTGGCGGGCTCAGCTTTTTGGGAATCGATGAATTCATACTTGCTCACTACCGCTGCTCCCGCGCGAAGTAAGCGCTGGCTTTTTTCAAAAAGGCAGTCTCCGCCCGCAGCTCTTGAACTTCACGCTCGAGCTCCTTCAGCCGCGCCCGTTCCGACACCGTCAGATCCGCCTCCGTGCCGCCGTTGGCCTCGCGGTACTTGACCAGCCAGTTCCGGAGCGTCTCGGGGCCGACACCATACGCGGTGGCCACGTCCTTGATCGGCCTGGACGTGTTGATCACCTCGCGGCACAACTCGTCCTTGAACTCCTGGGTAAATCGCTTGCGTGATGCGGTCATGCTGATCTCTACTTTCGGTAGACCCCCATTTTAAGAGGGCCCGCTATCCGAAATCTCCGCGGCAGCTCAATCAGATTGGGGCCCGCCACGGCCCCCACAGTTACGGCCCAGACAACAATGGACAGGGAGCG
Source organism: Pseudarthrobacter sp. N5 (assembly GCF_050157035.1). Classification (GTDB taxonomy): domain Bacteria; phylum Actinomycetota; class Actinomycetes; order Actinomycetales; family Micrococcaceae; genus Arthrobacter. The sequence continues at coordinate 2,165,947 of NZ_CP189593.1, read as the reverse complement.
ACCTCTGCGTTCAGGTTCTGCCAGATCGACGGCGGCAAACCGCGCCTGAAGATTGGCGGCCGTGCCAAGGCCCAGCAGGGCGGCCCCTGCCAGCAGCACCGGAAACTGCCCGGTGACAGTAGCCAGGATCACCAGAACCGCACCGAGCATTGCTGCCAGCAGACCTGTCACCAGCCCGGTCCGGCGCCCTCTCAGTTCGGCCAGCCCTGCAAGCGGCATGGCTGCCACGGCGGCGGCCAGTGTCATGGTGGTGGTGACCGAACCGGCCCAGGCGTTGGACCCCGAAAGCTGGACGGCCAGCAGCGAGCCGACAGAAAGGCTGGCGCCACCTCCGACGCCACTGAGCAGCTGCGCGGAACCGAGCAGGAAAACCGTGCGGCGCTGGACCCTTTGCGGATCCAACGCCGTAACAGTAAGTGAAGTCACCATCCGAGCATAGCGGTTGTGAAACAGCAGGGTCCTCTGCGGGATCCGGCTAGTCGGCGTCGCTGAGACTCTTCCTCGCATCTTCCTCAAGGCGGGCATCGAGCTTTGACTTGGCCGCACCCGAACTCATCAGGCTGGCGATGACCGCAACCACAATGGTTCCGACAATGACGGCCAACGACACGTAGGTGGGGATCTCCGGGGCCCACTCGATGTGGTTCCCGCCGTTGATGAAAGGAAGCTCATTGACGTGCATGGCGTGGAGCACCAGCTTGACGCCGATGAACGCCAGAATGACGGACAGCGCGTGCTTCAGGTAAACCAACCGGTTCATCAGGCCGCCCAGCAGGAAGTAGAGCTGGCGCAATCCCATCAACGCAAAGATATTGGCCGTGAAGACGATGAACGCACTCTGGGTCAGCCCGAAGATGGCCGGGATGGAATCCACGGCGAAGAGCAGGTCCGTCATGCCGATGGTCACGAAGACGATCAGCATGGGGGTGAAGACCTTCTTGCCGTCGACCACGGAACGGAGCTTGCCGCCGTCGAACTTCTCGGACATGGGGATTACCTTGCGGAGCCTGGCGATGAGGGGGTTCTCTGTGTCTTCCTCGTCCTCGCCGTCATCCTGGGCCTGCTTCCAGGCGGTCCAGAGCAGGAACGCACCGAAGATGTAGAAAACCCAGCTGAACTGTTCGATCACAATGGCGCCCAGGAGGATGAAGATACCCCGCAGGATGAGCGCGATGATGATACCCACCATCAGCACTTCCTGCTGGTACTTCCGGGGCACGGAGAAGCGGGCCATGATGATGATGAAGACAAACAGGTTGTCGATGCTGAGGCTGTACTCCGTCACCCAGCCGGCAAGGAACTGTCCGCCGTACTCGTGGCCGGCAAAGAAGAACATGGCGCCGGCAAAGACCAGTGCGAGGGCGACGTAAAACCCAACCCAGAGCCCGGCTTCCTTCATGGACGGCTCGTGCGGGCGTCGCAGCACCAGAAGCAGGTCAAATGCGAGAATGATGCCGAGGACGACAAACGAGCCGACCTCAAACCAGACGGGAAGTGTGGGCACAAGAATACCTTTCGCAGGGTACGGAGAATCGGTGTAAGTCTCTCCGGCTGGCCTGGTGCACTTGGTGCTGAAATGGCAACCCGCTACGCCCGGCGAGGCAACTGTGCCTGGCGTGTTGACGATCGTAGCGCTTGGGATACTCCCCTACGTGTCGTTAACTTTACCCCACTCTTCGCCGTCCCCGGCCGACGGGTGCTACGCGTGGCCGGCGGCCTGCATCTGGCGGAGCTCCTTCTTCAGATCCCCGACCTCATCCCTGATCCTTGCGGCAATTTCGAACTGGAGCTCCGCGGCCGCAGCATGCATCTGCTCGGTCAATTGTTGTATCAGTCCAACGAGGTCTTCGGCCGGGGCCGCAGCAAGCCCATCTGCCCGTACTGTGGCTGCCCCCTTGGACCCGGATTTTCCACTCTTGGCGCCCTTGGCCAGACGGTTGTTGTTCAACAGCTCCTGGGTATCAGCATCCTCCCTGGCCAGCTGGTCCGTGATGTCGGCGATTTTCTTTCGCAAAGGCTGCGGATCCACACCGTTCTCGGTGTTGTAGGCAACCTGGATTTCACGCCGGCGGTTGGTTTCGTCAATGGCCTTCGCCATGGAATCCGTGATGCGGTCGGCGTACATATGGACCTGTCCGGACACATTCCTTGCGGCACGGCCGATGGTCTGGATCAGCGAGGTGGCCGAGCGCAGGAACCCCTCCTTGTCGGCATCGAGGATGCTCACGAGGGAAACCTCGGGCAGGTCCAGGCCTTCGCGAAGAAGGTTAATGCCCACGAGCACATCGAAACTTCCCATCCGGAGCTCCCGGAGCAGTTCCACACGGCGCAGGGTGTCCACATCAGAGTGCAGGTATTCGACCTTCACCCCATGGCCCAGAAGATAATCGGTCAGATCCTCAGCCATCCGCTTGGTCAGAGTGGTGACCAGGACGCGTTCGTTCTTGTCCACGCGGGTTCTGATTTCACCCAGGAGATCGTCGATCTGTCCCTTGGTGGGCTTTACCACCACTTCCGGATCGATCAGGCCGGTGGGCCTGATGATCTGCTGGACAAAACCGTCGGCCTTTCCGAGCTCGTACTTGCCCGGGGTGGCCGAAAGGTAGACTGTCTGGCCCACACGCTCCAGGAACTCGTCCCATTTGAGCGGCCGGTTGTCCATGGCGGAAGGCAGCCTGAAACCGTGATCCACCAGCGTGCGTTTCCGGGACATATCGCCCTCGTACATGGCGCCGATCTGCGGCACCGTGACGTGGGATTCGTCAATGACCAGGAGGAAATCATCAGGGAAGTAATCAATGAGGCAATGGGGTGCGGTGCCGCCGGCCCGTCCGTCAATGTGGCGTGAGTAGTTCTCGATGCCGTTACAGAATCCCATCTGCTGCATCATTTCAAGGTCGTAGGTGGTGCGCATCCGCAGGCGCTGGGCTTCCACGAGCTTGTTCTGGCTTTCAAGGACACTGAGCCGCCCGGCAAGTTCGTCCTCGATGGCCGTGATGGCCCGGGCCATCCGCTCGGGACCGGCTACATAGTGCGACGCCGGGAAGACATACATTTCCGTTTCATCGCGCAACACCTCGCCCGTCACCGGGTGAAGAGTGGAAATGTTCTCAATCTCATCCCCGAAGAACTCGATGCGGAGGGCCAGTTCCTCATACATGGGGATGATCTCCACGGTGTCACCGCGGACACGGAACGTGCCACGGTGGAAGTCCATGTCGTTGCGGGTGTATTGCATGGCAACGAACTTGCGGAGCAGATCGTCCCGGTTCATCTGGGCGCCCCGCCGCAGGGTCACCATGCCGGCGATGTATTCTTCCGGCGTTCCCAGCCCATAGATGCAGGAGACCGAAGCAACAACGATCACATCCCGGCGGGTCAGCAGTGCGTTGGTGGCTGAGTGCCGGAGCCGCTCAACTTCCTCATTGACGGAGGAGTCTTTCTCGATGAAAGTGTCCGTCTGCGGGACGTAGGCCTCAGGCTGGTAATAGTCGTAGTAGGAGACGAAGTATTCCACTGCGTTGTTGGGCAGCAGTTCACGGAATTCGTTGGCCAGCTGGGCGGCGAGAGTTTTGTTCTGCACCATCACCAGGGTGGGCCGCTGGACCTGTTCGATCAGCCAGGCCGTGGTGGCGCTCTTGCCGGTACCGGTGGCGCCGAGGAGCACCACGTCCTTTTCGCCGTTGTTGATCCGCTCCGTCAAATCCGCGATGGCGGCCGGCTGGTCACCCGCCGGCTTGAATTCGCTGATGACCTCGAATGGCGCGACGACACGGTTGATTTCCTGGGCAAGGCTCATGGATCTAATCTACCGCCGGCCACGGACAGTTACAGTCCTGATTGCGGCCGCTCTTCAGGAGTACGACGGCGGCGTCCACCCTGTACGCTGCGCCCACGCCTCCATGGCCGGGGCGGCAATGGCCGTGAACCAGTCTTCCTTCTCGGCTGCGTAGCCGGCCGTGGATGCCTCCGCAGCATGCAGGCCGGCTGCGCGACGCTTCTCTGCGAGGTACACCACCAGCGCTGCGGGATCGGCCCTGAGCCAGTCCCGGAAGCAGAGCGCGTACCGCCAGCCGGGCGAACCTGCCGCTCGGATATGCACGTTGACAGGACGCCCCGGATCAGAGTTGACATGGAAGCGTTTCCGCCACGGCTCCGGCCCGGGCCGGGACGGCTTCGGCGTGTCGGCCCGGATCTCCGGTACCTGAGGGAATCCTGCCGCGGCAAGCTCCGGCGCTATCCGGTCGGCAGTGTCCATGTCAGCGACGGTCAGCTGAAGATCAATAACATCCTTGGCATCCAGCCCTGCTACGGAAGTGGAGCCGATGTGGTCAACGGCCAGGATGTCTTCCGGAGCCGTCAGCAGAAGCCTTGCCCGGATTCTCTCCGCCTGGCCAACCCAGCCGGGGTCCGCCGGAACAAGTTCCGGGCCGCCGGACCTGGCCGCGCTGACCCGCTGACTGAGATTGTCCGCAAAGGGTTCCAGGCGTTTCTCCCACAGTTCATCCACCTGCCCCCGAAGCCATCCAATGCTGCCGGAGTTATCCAGCACCACATCGGCGGCAGCCAGCCGGTCCCGGCGGGTGGCCTGCGCCGCCATCCTGGACTCTGCCTCAGCGGCGGTCATCTTCCGGTGTTCCAGCATGCGCCGCAGACGCACGTCATCCGGCGCGTCAACCACCACGACAAGGTGGAAGACGGCGCCTTGGCCTGTCTCCACCAGCAGAGGAATGTCCTGGACGACGACGGCGTCCGGGCGGGCGGCGCCCATCAAGGCTGCGGCCCGCTCCCGCACCAGCGGATGGACGATGCCGTTCAACACGGCCAGCTGTCCGGGATTGTTAAAGACGACGGCGCCGAGTGCGTCCCGCCTCAGCCGTCCGGCCTGATCCAGCATGCCCTCACCGAAGGCATCCACAACGGCAGCCAACCCGGGAGTTCCCGGCTCCACCACCTCCCGGGCCAGCGCATCGGCATCAACAAGTACAGCGCCCAGTTCGCGCAACCTTGCCGAAACCACTGACTTCCCTGAGGCGATGCCGCCCGTCAATCCGATTTTCAGCACTCCACCACACTAAACTGAAGCGGTGGCAGAAGTTGAAGTTTCGCCGGCGAGCAGGGCCACTGCCTACACTTCGCTCGCCGCCGGAGCGGACTTTGTCCATGAGATCGAGATCCGGCGGTCCAGATTCATCACTGTTCTGCGAGGTACGCAGGACGAGGACTCCGCCCGCTCCCTGATTTCCGGCCTTCGCCGCGAGTTCCACGACGCCCGCCATCACTGCTCCGCCTTCGTGCTGGGCCCGGACCGGGATATTCAGCGTTCCAATGACGATGGCGAACCGTCCGGCACCGCGGGCATCCCCATGCTGGAGGCGCTCATCAGGCGCGAAACAGCGGCAGGCGTGAGAGACCTCAGCGACGTGAGCGCCGTGGTCGTGCGCTATTTCGGCGGGATCCTGCTCGGCGCGGGCGGACTGGTCCGCGCATATTCCGAGTCCGTGTCTGCTGCCTTGGACCTGGCACCTCTGGTGAGCCGCCGGAGGCTGCGGCTCTGCGCTGTCGAAGTGGACCACACCGCCGCGGGGCGGCTGGAGAACGATCTCCGTTCAGCCGGTTACGTGATGGCGGAAACCAGCTACGGAGCCCGCCAGACAATCCTGCGGCTGGCGCTGCCGGATGATGAACCCGGGATTGCCGGCGCCACAGCGCATCTCGCTGCCATGACGTCGGGAAATATTGGACTCCGGCCCGAGGGGACGGAGTGGGTCGATGTCCCCCTTGCCTGAGGCTGGACGGCTGCCGGGCACGCTGGAACCGCGGGTCCGGCTAGTCGACGTTGACCCGGAAGTACTGGAGCAATTGCTGGCCCTGGCGCTCCGGGACGCGGAGCCGGACGAGGTCACTCCTCCGCTGGGCTCGGCGGAAGGCTGGAATGCCGCCCGCCTGGCCTGGTTCGGCGCGTATCACCGGGCCGCAGCCGCTGGATTGGACGGTCCGGCGCGGGAGAAGAGCTGGGCGGTACTTGTGGCCGGCGGGGTGGCCGGTTCAGTCCGCCTCAAACGGGCGGGGCCGGACACCGCCGAGACCGGCATCTGGCTGGGCCGGGGTTTTAGGGGCCGCGGCATCGGCTCAGCGGCCATCCCGCTGGCCCTTACCGAAGCCAGGACTGCCGGCCTCCTCCGGGTGGTGGCCAACACAACCCAGCGGAACAGAGGTGCGCAGCGGATTCTCGCCGCGTGCGGCGCGAGGTTGACGTTCGACGGCGATGCGGTCGCCGCCGTCGTCGTCCTTGATCCCGTGGACAAATCCGGTGCCGCCCCGGAGGCTGAGCATGTCCCCCGCGCCGGCGGTTAATGCAGAAACGGGCCCCTGCGAATCGCAGGGGCCCGTTTCTGTCAGCTAAAAAGCCGGTGGCAATTAGTTGCCGGTCAGCTTCTCACGCAGTGCTGCAAGAGCCTCATCCGAGGCGAGGGTTCCACCACCGGTGTTGGACTCAGCGGCAGCCGGCTCCGAAGAGTAGCTGGTGGTGCCTGAATCGCTCTCACCGGACGTTGCAGCTGCAAGGTCATCGGCAGCGTGCTGGGCAACCTGCTTCTTGTGTGCTTCCCAGCGGGTCTGGGCGTCAGCGTACTGCTGCTCCCAGACGGCGCGCTGGTTCTCGTAGCCTTCAAGCCACTCGTTGGACTCCGGATCGAAGCCCTCCGGGTACTTGTAGTTGCCCTCTTCGTCGTACTCAGCGGCCATGCCGTAGAGTGCCGGATCGAATTCGGTGCTGTCGGCGTCAACGCCCTCATTGGCCTGCTTGAGGGAGAGGGAGATACGGCGGCGCTCGAGGTCGATGTCGATGACCTTGACGAAGAGCTCGTCACCAACGGAGACAACCTGCTCAGCCAGCTCAACGTGGCGGACTGCGAGCTCGGAGATGTGAACCAGGCCTTCGATGCCGTCTTCAACGCGGACGAATGCGCCGAACGGAACCAGCTTGGTGACCTTACCCGGAACAACCTGGCCGAGGGCGTGGGTGCGGGCGAAGGTCTGCCACGGATCTTCCTGCGTAGCCTTGAGCGAGAGTGAAACACGCTCGCGGTCCAGGTCCACTTCGAGAACCTCGACAGTGACTTCCTGGCCGACTTCGACAACCTCGGACGGGTGGTCGATGTGCTTCCAGGACAGCTCGGAAACGTGAACCAGGCCGTCTACGCCGCCCAGGTCCACGAAGGCACCGAAGTTGACGATGGAGGAAACGACGCCGGGACGGACCTGACCCTTTTCCAGCTTGTTGAGGAACGTGGAGCGGACCTCGGACTGGGTCTGCTCGAGCCATGCACGGCGGGACAGAACAACGTTGTTGCGGTTCTTGTCCAGCTCGATGATCTTGGCTTCGATCTGCTGACCGATGTACGGAGCCAGGTCGCGCACACGGCGCATTTCGACGAGGGATGCGGGCAGGAAGCCGCGCAGACCGATGTCGAGGATAAGACCACCCTTGACGACCTCGATGACGGTACCGGTAACGACACCGTCTTCTTCCTTGACCTTCTCGATGTCGCCCCAGGCACGCTCGTACTGAGCACGCTTCTTGGAGAGGATCAGGCGGCCTTCTTTGTCTTCCTTGGTGAGCACCAGGGCTTCGACGAGATCGCCGACGGAGACAACGTCTCCGGGATCAACGTCGTGCTTGATGGACAGCTCGCGGGAGGGGATGACACCTTCGGTCTTGTAACCGATGTCGAGCAGAACTTCGTCGCGGTCAACCTTGACGACGGTACCTTCGACGAGATCTCCGTCGTTGAAGTACTTGATGGTGGCGTCGACTGCTGCGAGGAAGTCCTCAGCGGTACCGATGTCGTTAATCGCGACGACGGGGGTACCGGGCTTCTCGGTGGAGGTGATGGTCATGTAGTAGGGGCTCCGTTGTGGATAGTAAGTCGGTCAGGCAACCGCCGGGCCCTGGAAAGCGGGCCTGGAACACGGCAAAGCGCCGGGTCATCCTGATTTGTGGATTTTTGTGGATTTTTGGGGATTGTAGATGCGCGCACGTAGTACACGCCCGTTTATTCTAGTCGTTCCGGCCAACGCCGGTCAAAGCGAAGGGACCTCAAAGCGGCAGGACACTCCCCAGCTTGGCAAACGTAATTCCCTGGCCCAGGAGTCGGGGCAGGACCTGCGCATATCCGGCGGCCGTGCCGCTGCCCGGTTTGTTGAAGTGGGAAATGACGATGTCACCGGGCACAACCCTGCCGACCTCGGCAGCGACTGTGGCCGCGGGGAATGTTGCCCCGGCGTCGCCGTTCACCGTGAAATTCACGGGCAATAAACCAACCCGGCGGGTGATCGCGGCGGCAACTTCATCATAAAAAGCCGTCCCGGGCCGGAAAAAACGCGCCGGGCCCCCCGTCATGCCCTGCAGGACGCTCTGGTTTCCCATGAGTTCGTCGTAGACCTGGCCCACGTCCGCAGTACCTGCGATGCCATACGCTGATCTGCCGTTCACGGACAGCGGCCGATGCAGAAAGCCATGATTTGCCAACTCGAACAGCGGGTCGCTTCCCAGTTCCCTGGTAAGCGCTTGGTTGGCCTCGATCCAGCGTTGGTTGACGAATAACGTGGCAGGAATGTTGAGGGCGCGTAACGTGCCCAGCAACTTCTGGTCACAGCCGCTGCCGCCGGAACCGCCGCAGGCATCGAAAGTCAGGGCAACCTGTTTCGCTGCCGAGCCGTTGACAACCCCGCTGACATGCAGCCCCCACTGCTGAGGCCGCCTGCCCGAGAACTCGGACACAATCTGCTCTTTTGACGGCGGGGCGGGCCGGGCGGGCTCCGCCGTCGGCGTTCCAGCCGCGCTGGCGACGGATGGAGCCGGTGTGGCCACGTCCGCAGGCAGCGGCGGGGCCGGCGGCGGTGTTGCCGGCGTTGATCCCGGCGGTGGCACGTCCTGTGCCGGGCCGCCACATCCCGAAAGAGCAGCCGCTGCGAGTGCGGCCATGCCAAGCAAAAGCGAGCGGCGGCCGGTCAGTACCGGTCCGTTGATTTCCCCCATGAATACCCCTCGTTAAGGCAGTGAACACCCTAGAAGTGGGTCAGGCAATGGGTGCTGCGCTCCACCGGAAACATTCCCCGTGCCTTGAGCGCCGAGCCCTGCTTGTCCTCGTTTATCCGCCCTGCTGCTGCCAGCGTAACCGGGCAGACGGCACCCAGATAAATTGATGACAATGCGGAAACGTCCAGTGTGAGTTCCGCCATGGACGAGGGAGCCGCCACAACGGTGGCCGCACCGCCGCTGACTTCCAGGGCGAACGTTCCGGCGGCCAGACCCAAGGAGTCCCGGACGTCCAGCACCAGCCGGCCGTCCGCCGCATACTGCCTGGCCGCCAGCGCCTTCCCAACATCCAGAATTCGAAGCCAGAGCATGTCCCGCCCGTCTGAGGACTCGATGCAGCGGGGGTCCTCGAGCGCCCAGGCCAGGGGGTCGTCCAGGGGTGCCTCATCCCAGCTGACGCGCTCCACAAGATCGATGGAGCCGAGGAATTGCCACAATTCCAGGTACGCCGCTCCTGTGGCCGCCACCAGGTCCACCACCTCCATGGTGTACGGCTTTGTTTCCCAGCCAAGGAATTTGTAGGAAACGTAGCCATCCACGTCGCCGCGGGGCCCGTAATGGAGGGCAACCTTGATGGCGTCGTCTTGCTTCCCGTCCCTGCCAAGCTCCCCTGATGCAAGGTAACGGTAGACTTCCTGGCGGTCTATGGATCCGGGTGTGAGCCGCTGGACCTTCGCGAAAACCTCCGGTGCCACATCCATCAACACTTTCCGGTCTGCGACCTCCACGGTCCCCACGGGATCATGGCGGAGCCTGAAGCGGGCTGAGGTGTCAACCTTGACGGAGCGTTCAAAACTCGCAACCCCATAGCCGAACCGTCCGTAGATGGACCCTTCCGACGCCGTCAAAGCGGCCATCGCAAGTCCGTCGTTGCGGGCCAGCAACAGATCCTCGGTCATCATCCGCCGGAGAAGGCCACGGCGCCGGTGGGAAGTCCGGACGGTCACGGCGGTGACCAGCTGTGTTTCCAGCTGCCTGCCGAAGCCGATGTTCAGGTTCTTACGCAGCGTGGCGAATGTTGCCACCGGCACGTCAGCCGGCAGAGCGTGGGTGGCCACGTCTCCGGACTGATATGCCCCGGTCAGGACACGCCGGTCAGCACGGTACATGTCGAGGATTCTTTCAATGTGTTCGGGACCCCGTGTCGACTCGTGGAAGCCGAACCTCACTGCACCCACCCACGTTTCGGCTTCGGCGTAACCCGGTTCCCCCTTTGGCACAGCCTGGAACCGCCGGATGTCATAGTCACCATTCAGATCAGCCACGTCCCGAGCCTAGCCAACGGTGCCGCGCCGCCGCCAGAGCGACACGGCCCGGAGCGCCGCAGGAATGCACTGCCCCGGGTCAGTGGCCGGCGTCATGCCAGCTGGAGCCGACGCCGATCTGGACGTCCAGCGGAACTGTCAGTGTGGCCGCGGAGCCCATCTGCTCCGTCACCAGCCTTTCCACTGCGGCGAGTTCGCCGTTGGCTACTTCAAGCACCAGCTCGTCATGGACCTGCAGCAGCATCCGCGATTTGAGGCCCTGCGAGGCGAGCTCCGCGGAGACACCCAGCATGGCGCGCTTGATGATGTCCGCTGCGGAGCCCTGGATGGGTGAGTTCAAGGCAATGCGCTCAGCGATCTCCCTCAGCTGCCTGTCAGTGCTGGTGAGGTCCGGAAGGTAGCGGCGCCGGCCTTCGATGGTTGAGGTGTAGCCGTCGATCCGCGCCTGATCCACCACGCCGCGGAGGTAATCCCGCACAGCCCCGAACCTGTCGAAGTAGTCCTTCATCAGCGTGCGGGCCTCGTCCACGGAGATCTCCAACTGCTTGGACAGCCCAAACGACGTCAAGCCGTAGGCCAGGCCGTAGGACATTGCCTTGACCTTGGAGCGCATGGCGCTGGTGACCTCCGCCGGATCCACATGGAAGATGTGAGAACCCACATAACGGTGCAGATCCTCGCCTTCCTTGTAGGCCTTGATCAGCCCGGCGTCACCTGAGAGATGCGCCATGATGCGCATTTCGATCTGCGAATAGTCCGCGGACAGCAGGCATTCGTAGCCTTCGCTGACCACGAAGATACCCCGCACCCGGCGGCCTTCCTCGCTGCGGACCGGGATGTTCTGCAGGTTGGGGTTGTTGGAGGATATCCGCCCCGTTGCAGCAACATTCTGGGCATAGGTGGTGTGGATGCGGCCGTCTTCAGCAACGGACTTCTTGAGCGTCTCCACCATCTGGCGCAGTTTGGCTGATTCACGGTGGGCCATCAGCTGGACCAGAAATTCGTGCCCGGTCTTTTCCAGCAGATTCTTCAATGACGCGGCATCCGTGGTGTAGCCGGATTTGATCTTCTTGGTCTTGGGGAGCTGCAGTTCCTCAAAGAGAACGCTCTGTAGCTGCTTGGGCGAACCCAGGTTCACTTCATGGCCGATCGCGGCAAACGCTAGCTCCTGGGCATTGTCGATGACCTTGGAAAGATCCGCCAGCTGATCGTTCATCCGCTCCATCGACACGGAAATCCCGGCCATTTCCAGATCAGCCAGTACCCGGCTGATCGGAAGCTCCAGGGTGGTCAGCAGCTGTTCGGCCTTGCGGTCTTTCAGCTCCGATTCAAAGTGCCGGCTGAGCGAAAGCACAACGGCGGCCTGCTGGACCAGCGCGGCCGTGACGGCGGCCTCGTCCCCGCCCAAAGCCAGCTCAAGCTGGCCTGTCTTGGCAGCGGCGGACGAGAGGCTGATTTTAAGGTGGTGCTGGGCGAGTTCGGCCAGCTCATAGCTGCGCCGGTCCGGCTGGATGAGGTATCCGGAGATGGCGGTGTCATCCACCACGCCATCAAGCCTCAGCCCGCGGGCGGCCAGTGCCTTCAGCGAGGCCTTAAAGCCATGCATGACCTTCAACGAGTCAGCGTCCTCCAGCCAGCCTGCCACCACGCCTTCAGCGCCGGCATCCAGCACCGTGAGGTCAACATAGGCCGCGGCATCCGCACGGACAATGGCGAGGGCCACAGCGTCTTCGCCGATCCGGCCGGGAACCAGCTCGGCGGCAACGGCAGAACGCTGCCCGACGCCGCCTGCGAGGAAGGCTTCCAGCTCCGCCTGCCCCGTCAGCACCGCGAACTCCGGCGCGTTAATGGTTTCCGCCTCCGCTGCCGAGGCGTCACTTCCATACAGCGCGAAAAGCCGGGTGCGAAGTGTCTTGAATTCCAGGGTGTCGAAGAGGTCCTCGATGGCATCCTGATCCGGGCGCGGCTCCACCAGATCATCCAGGGAGACAGGCAGTTCGAGGTCACGGAGCAGGTGGTTCAGCCGGCGGTTCCGTTTCACCGATTCGATGTGCTCGCGCAGGGCGTCTCCCACCTTGCCTCCGATGGCGTCCAGATTCGCCAGGATTCCCTCCAGTCCGCCATAGAGGTTGATCCATTTGGCGGCCGTTTTGGGCCCCACTCCCGGGACACCCGGAAGGTTGTCGGCCGATTCGCCCACAAGCGCGGCAAGATCCGAGTACTGCGGCGGAGTCACAAAATACTTCTCCTGGATGGCGGCCGCGTCCATCCTGGGAATGTTGCTGACGCCCTGCTTGGGATAGAGGACGAAGACGTTGTCAGTGATCAGCTGGAAGGCATCGCGGTCGCCGGAAACCAACAGCACCTCAAAGCCGGCAGTGTCCCCCATCGCGGCAAGCGTGGCCAGGATGTCGTCAGCCTCATAGCCGGGCATCTTGATGGTCCTGATCCCCCAGGCACCCATGACTTTGTCGATCAGGTCGATCTGCCCGCTGAATTCGCGCGGGGTCTCGTTCCGGCCACCCTTATAGTCGCTGTATTCGGCTTTCCTGAACGTCGTGTCATCCGAAACGTCAAAAGCGACCGCCACATGAGTGGGCTTCTGTTCCTTGATCAGGTTGATCAGCATGGAGACGAAGCCGTGGACCGCGTTGGTGTGCTGCCCGGTGGATGTGGCGAAGTTCTCCGCAGGGAGTGCATAAAACGCCCGGAAGGCCATGGAATGGCCATCCAGCACCATCAGACGCGGCTGGTCCGTCAGCGGGATCACCGGTGCTTCGGCTGCGGACACGGCCGGGCCTGCGGGCACAGGGACTTCAGGGGCTTCCAGTGTCTGCGCTCCTGATCGGGAAGAGGGTGCTGATCGGGAAGGGGCCGGTTTGGTAGTTTCGCTCACAGGTGCCAGCCTAGTTGCCATGATGGACAATTTCACTTCCCACCGTTTCACGGACGAACTGCTTGCCGCCGGGGTTCCCGAGGAAATGCACTCATGGCTCGGCGAGCACGGCGTGGGCACACTGGTGGTGAAGATGGGGATCCGGTTTCTGGAGATGAGCCCGGAACGGACGGTGGCCACCATGCCGGTGAAGGGAAATACCCAGGTGGCCGGCATCCTGCACGGCGGCGCCCACGTGGTGCTGGCTGAAACGCTGGGGTCTTTCGCGGCCGGAATGCATGCCGGGCCACGGCGCCAGGCGTTGGGAATAGAGGTGGGGGCAACCCATCACCGTGCCATCGCCGCCGGGACCGTCACCGGCACCTGCACCGCGATTCATCTGGGCCGCACTCTGACCACCCACGAAGTTGTCATGACAGACGAACAGGGCCGCCGCCTTTCCACAGCGCGCATCACCAATCTGATCCGCGACATCGGCGCTTAGCCGAAGGTGGGCCGGCGTCAGTTTGATCCGGCTGCCCCAGACGCGTTGGCTGCGCTGGCCGCACTGGCGGCGTTGCCGCCGTTGCCGCCGTTGCCGCCGTTGCCGCCGTTGCCGAAACGGTAGCGCAGCTCCACAACCCCGCGTCCCAGTGTGCGCGAGGCAGTCAGCTGAAGCGGCGGCGTCGGGCCTTCCATGGGCAGCAGGGGCTTCCCGTCTCCCAACACGACGGGAATGATCGAGACAATCAGCTCGTCCAACAGCCCGGCGTCGGCGAACTGTGACGCGAGGTCACCGCCGCCCACAATCCAGACGTCCTTGTCCTCAGCGTCCCGTTTGAAATCCTGGATGAATTCGCGGACGTCTCCACGCACGAAGGTGATGTCCGAGCCCGGCGGCGCGGCGAGCTCATGATGGGTGAAAATCCAGCAGGGTGTGACCGGATAGGGCCAGCCTCCGGGATCGTTGGCCAGGATCCAGTTGAAGGTCCCGCCGCCCATAACGATGCAGCCGACTCCTTCGATAAAGGAATCGTAGCTTTCCTTACCGCCTTCAAAGCCGTCAAACTGCAGTAGCCAGGCCAGATCGTCGTCTGCGGTCGCGATGAACCCGTCGAGGGAAGAGGCAACGAAATACTGGAGACTGGACATGGATCCAGACTAGTCATTTCGACTCAGGGTTCCCATACTCAATGCGCACGCTTGGATTATCCGGGAGCACCACCACCTTGCCGTTTCGCAGTGTCCAGCCGTCGTGAAGCAGAAAGATCCGGCCGCCGCTGACAACCAGGAGGCGCAGCCCGGAGTACTTATACAGTTCTTTGCCTGCTGTGCCCGTCGAGTCCTCCAAGACGTTCGGAGCGCTGATTCCGAGGCGGTCTCTGCTATAGACCACAGCGGTGGGCAGGAGGCCGGACCGTTCCTCGTAACTCACGGCCAGCCGTCGGCCCAGTGCCTGCGCATAGTCCGCCGTGCCCCAGAAAAGCAGCAGGGTGACCAGAGTGAAGACCAGCGTCCGCTCAAGGCCACGCGGCCCGGCAAGGAAGTTCGGACCGCGCCTCGCGCTGGAACGCCGCCACAGGCTCAGCCCCCACGCGGCCAGCAGCACCCCTGCGGCCATGACATAGGGGACGTACAGCAGCGTGCGCTCCGGCTGCAGAATCATCACCAGCCACGTGGCAACCGCAGTTGCTGCGCCGGCCGCCATAACAAGCATGGCGAACCACCGGATTTGTGCGGTCCGGTGGCCGGCTGTGCGCTGACCACCCAGGAACGTGTCCGTAGCGAGCCAGAGCACGGACGCAATCAGCAGCCAGACCAGCGGAACAAACAACGACGGGATACTGCGGAGCACAAGGTCCTGAACGCTGTATCCCAGCAGGCTCACATCGAATCCCATCGCTTTGGCCTGGGCATCGGTGCGCGCCCAGCCGAAGTAGACCAGCAGGGCGGTGGCAACTGTCAGGGGCGGGCCGATCACGGCCAGGATATCGAAGGCACGCTGCCACCGAGAATCAGCCAGGCTCCTGTCCTCGCTCACGGCTGCCCGGCTGTGGCTGGCAGCGTTACGGGGTTTCCAGCCGGCGATGGCCGGCCGTCAGCCTGTGGAGCGGCCGACGTCGGGGTGTTGCTGGCCGTTGTTGATACGGCTGTTGCGCTGGCCGGGTCCTGGTAGACGAAAACCGCCCCACCGGAAACTTCCGGTGAGGCCACCGCCGTGACCCGGACCGAGCTTCGGCCGGCAGCCGGCCCTGTGGCCTGGCCAGGGATGCCCACCGCTTGGTCCTGGTCATCCAGCGCTGTGAGTCCTGTCAGCCTGCGCGGGCAGTCATCGCCCGCTCCCTCCGTTACCAGCGGGATTGCGGCAGCCGGATGAGCGGCCCTGAAAGCCACTACCTGGCGCACCGACTCGGTGACGGCGGTTTCCCAACAGCGCCCTGGCGGCAACTTCGGCACCTGTAAAAGCGCTGCGGCGGCGGCCTGCCAGTCCACCGGCCGATCCCCTGCCAGCGCGAAACAAGCGGACTCCGCGGCTTTCCAGACTTCGGGGATCGCGGCATTCAGGGTCGACTCCCGGAGACCGGCGCAGTCACGGCTGCGGACCAGTTCGTACAGGGTTCCTTCGGGCGGGTCCGCGGGACTGGCCGGCCCGATGGGGATCCAGCGGAGGACCGGCGCATCGGCCCCCGGGGGTGCGTCCCCGCCGGCGGGCCCGGGAAGCGGGTCAGCAGTGGGTTCCGCCACTCCTTGCGTGGCCGTGGCCGGGCTCTGCCCCTGCTCCCCGCCAGCTGAATACGGCACGGCGCAACTGCAGGGCACCGCCACGAGACAGAGAAGAGTGGCGGCTCTGGCTACCCGTAGACGGGTGCCGTTGTGAGTGTGCATGGGAGAACGCACCTGCCCAATGTTCCCGCCGGGGAACCAGCCTGTAGACGACTACGGAAAAAAGGACCTCCTCGGAGGACCCGGACATTGACGGCTTTGCAACAGGGTTAATTATTCCCCCGATTGGAAATATGCGCCAGAGCCGGTGAGGCTCCTTCCCGCGCTACTTGCTGAAGTACGGGATGATGAGATAGAGCCCGAAAAGGACGGCCGTGCCGCAAAGGCCAAAGCAGAGATAGGCCAGAGAGCGCATCCAGCGTGGAGTGACCTGTTCGGCGTCCCCGGCGATGGCTGTCAGCCTGACGCCAAGTGAGTACAGGACGACGACGGTCAGCGCGGACACCAGGGTTGCTCCGGCGACGGTGAGAAGATCCAACCACTTCATCGCTGCGGCCCCTTCAACGTGTTGGTTTTGCCTCCGGCGCCGGACTTCCTTTTCCTGAAGCGTACGGCGTGTCCGGCTTCCTCCACCTCCACGGCGTTGTGGTGTCCGACCTGGGACTTGCGGGAAGCGGCGAACATAAACAGCACTGCTCCTGTGCCGGCCACCGCAGCGATCACGACTCCCGCAACACCGGTCTTCACCAGCAGTGCTGTCAGCGCTCCCATGATGCCTGCGGCCGGAAGTGTGAAAAGCCAGCCGACGACGATGCGGCCGACTGTGCCCCACCGCACCGACGTCCCCTTGCGGCCGAGCCCTGACCCGATGACGGACCCGGAGGCCACCTGTGTCGTGGACAGCGCAAAGCCCAGATGGGACGAGGCCAGGATTGCCGAGGCCGTGCTGGTCTCGGCAGCGAAGCCCTGTGCAGGTTTCACTTCCGTGAGCCCCGACCCCATAGTGCGGATGATGCGCCAACCGCCGGCGTAGGTGCCAACGGCAATCGCCAGGGCACACGCACCAATGACCCAGAGCTGCGGCCCGGATCCGGTTGCCTGCGTTCCGGCGGAGATAAGTACCAGGGTAATGATGCCCATGGTTTTTTGCGCATCATTGGTGCCGTGGGCGAGGGCGACGAGGCTCGATGTGAAGATCTGACCGGTCCGGAATCCTCCGCGCTTTTGGGTGAGTTTGTCACCGGTCTCGGGGTCATGCCGGGATGTCAGCGCGTAGGCAACACGGGTGCAGAGGTAGGCGACCAGCCCCGCGATCACGGGCGCGAAGATCGCGGGGAGAATCACCTTTTGGAGCATGGTCTCAAAGTTCACCGAGTGGATGCCGATACCGACAATTGCGGCACCGATCAGTCCGCCGAAGAGTGCATGGGAGGAGCTCGAGGGCAGCCCCTTAAGCCAGGTGATCATGTTCCACAGAATGGCACCCATCAGGCCGGCAAAGATGATGTCCGGAGTGATATGGATGCCCTCGGCGCCTTCGCGGATTATCCCGCCGGAAATGGTTTTGGCCACTTCCGTCGAGAGAAAGGCTCCAACCAGGTTCAGGGTCGCTGCAAGCATGACGGCGGTCTTGGGTTTGATGGCACCTGTGGCAATGGGCGTGGCCATTGCGTTGGCCGTGTCATGAAATCCGTTGGTGAAGTCGAAAAAAAGTGCCAGCGCGATAACCAGCGCCACCATGAAGGTGATTTCCACCTGTTGCCCAATCTGCAGAGTCGACGTTCAGCAGTTCCACTTCCCCTGCCTGCCCTGCAAAGCATAGTTCACCAGCCGTTTGGCTGGAATGACTTGCGGTGTTCGCAGAACCGGTTTGAAACCCTACAAATCGTACGCGCCAGAGGCATCAGGTCAAAACACGGCAGGACCTGCCGGGAACAACTCCGCAGAGGCCTCCGGTTTCATTGCCGTGCCCGGGTTTCAGCTCATTTGCTGGAGCCGTTGCCTGCTCTTTGGTCCAGGCGTAACGTGGCGAATCTGGGGCCTACAAAAGGAGAATGTGATCATGAACACTGACAACCGCGCCCGGACCCGTGCCCTGGCAGCCCTCGTGGCCATTGCGGCCCTGGCTTTAAGCAACGTGGGCGCTGCCGCGGCCGCTCCCGGTGGGGTGCCTGCAATTCCCCTCAATACGGAACAGGAAGTCACCGGCTCCAATACCGGAGCCAGCGGATTCTTCAGCTATACCATCAGCGGCAGCCAGTTGTGCTACACCTTGCAGGCACGCGAGCTGTCGGGTCCCGCGGGTGCCGCCCATATCCATCTGGCCCCGCGGCATACCGCCGGTCCCGTGGTTATCCCGCTCACAGTAGGTTCAGGCACCAGCTGGACCGTTGAAACCTGCACAACTGCCGACGCCGGGCTGCTCGCGGCGGTCGCTGCCAACCCACGTGCCTACTACGTCAATGTCCACACGGCCGCATTTCCGGGCGGCGAGATCCGGGGCCAGCTCAAGTAGCAGCTCATTCCGGCCGGGGGGGGGGGGGGGTCAGTACGCTGGCGCTGGCTCGGACGCTGGTGATCAGCGAAAACGTGAGCTGTGGATCAGGGACTCCCTACCCCGCCGACGCCAAAATCCGCCGACGGCAGCTGGTCCGCCAGCCGCCGCCGTACTTTCCTTGGAAGTCAAGGAACTGGACGAGGATCCTTTCAACGCCTATTTCGTGGCGAGGAAGCCGTCTCCAATCCGGGCTGTGCCTACTCCGGGCTATGCCTGTTCCGGCTGTGCCGACATGGGCTGAGCACCGGTGATGTTCACCATCCACGCAACACCGAATTTGTCGGTGCACATACCGAAACTGTCTCCCCACGGCGCGACTTCAAGCGGCACTGTCACTGAGCCGCTGCCGGACAGCTGATCCCAGTAGCCGCGGAGCTCGGCGTCGTCTTCACCGCTGAGGGAGACAGTGAAAGTGTTTCCGGGCGTGTGGTCCATGGTGTTGGGCGTGTCCGAGCCCATCAGGGTCAGTCCGTTGTCTGTGGCCAGCAGACCGTGCATGATCTTGTCAGCTTCGGCCGGATCCTCGCTTGCGTGGAACTCGCCGAAGGTACTGAGCGTCAGCTCGCCTCCGAAGACGGACTGGTAGAAGTTCATGGCTTCCCGTGCGTTGTCCCGGAAGCCAAGGTAGGGGTTGAGCTTGGTGGTCATTGTCGTAACTCCTCGTATCTGGTCTGTCACCGGATCTGAAGCGGGTGCGGCCGGCCATCGTGGAATGGGCCGGACAGGTCCGAACGGACATTCCCTATGTTGCCTCTATCCCTTCCCGCTTCATAGATCCGGACGTTCCACGGAATCAGGAAGCGTTCGAACGCATAGGCTGCGGAACCGGCGCGTCTCCTGTGAGCTGTACCAGCACGGACGTGGCCACGTTGTGGTCGGGAATCCCAGCCAGAAGCAGTCATTGCAGCGCGACCGGGATCAGGACAGCCGCGGCGAATCCGAAGAGCACACGACGCCGGCCGAGGTCGAGGCGGCGGGGCCGCACGGTTCTGGCATGCCCCTCCCGATGAGGCACAATCTGGACATCCAGTTCTCCGGAATCCCGGACAACGGCTTCACCCGTGCCCGGCCCTGTCAGCGACCTTCCGAAGCGCCGACGGCGCGGAGTACCCACCAGGATCCGTGTGGCGCTGGCTGCCCGTGCGAAATCGGGCCGGGCCCGGACCGGATCTTCCTCCGCCACCGTGTGATAACTGCCGCCCAGCTGCGCTGCCAGACGTCGCTGGGCTTCCAGCGCCTGCGGAGATTCTGCCGCTGCTGCGACGGACGTCCGTAGGTGGACGGCCAGTAGCTCGCCGCCGCCGCTCCGGTTGATAATTCCGGCCGCACGCCGGATGAGGATCTCGCCCTCAGTGCCGCAGGCCAGACCGACAACTATGCGTTCGCGTGCCATGCCGTCATTCTTTCACCTGCTCCACGGGACGCCGTAAATGCCTGCACTGCTGTCCTTCTGCCCTGCCTCACAACGACATTAAGGAACAGCCACGATTGCCCAGGGGTCCGTGGGTGCGTAAGCCAGCGGTGGGCCGTAGGCTCTAGTTATGGCGAGATTTATTGATGTGCACCCGCAGGATCCGCAGCCCCGTGCAATCAGTCAGATTGTGGACCTTGTGAAGTCCGGAGGGCTGATCGCCTATCCCACCGACTCGTGTTATGCCCTCGGTGCCCAGATGGGCAATAAGGAGGCATTGGACCGGATCCGTACCATCCGCCGCCTCGACAGCAAGCATCACTTCACTCTTGTCTGCAAGGACTTCGCCCAGCTGGGCCAGTTCGTGAACGTCGGCAATGACGTTTTCCGCAGCATCAAGTCGGTCACGCCAGGCAGCTACACCTTTATCCTGCCGGCCACCAAGGAGGTCCCCCGGCGGTTGCTCCACCCGAAGAAGAAAACGGTGGGGGTACGCATCCCCGACCACCGGTTCGTCCAGGCGCTGTTGGCCGAGCTGGGCGAGCCGATACTCTCCAGCACACTGTTGTTGCCGGACCAGGAGGATCCGCTGACACAAGGCTGGGAAATCAAGGAACGTCTGGACCACGAGGTGGACGCCGTGGTTGATTCAGGTGACTGTGGTGCCGAACCCACCACGGTTGTGGACTTTTCTTCCGGCACTGCCGAGATCGTGCGCCGGGGAACCGGCGACCCCTCCCGCTTTGAGTAGGCGTGCTGCCGGAGACCGGACGGCGGGCTAACTCTTGTTGCGTGCCCTGCTGGGCTGCACCCGCGGAGGCTCGCCCGGCATCTTCGGGAAATCCGGCGGAAAGGGGAGCTCGCCCAGCCCGGCCGCAGCATCGCGTTCCCACCAGCCCAGGAGGGCGTCGATAGTCCCTGGCCGTGAGTGCATGCCGGCCCAGGGATCCCCTGTGGTCTTCAGCCGACCTGGCACGGTCGCGACGGTGTAATTCTTGGGGTCCGCAGCCTCCAGCTCATCCCAGCGGACAGGACAGGAAACCTGTGCCTCCGGAAGGGCACGCGGGCTGTAGGCACCCGCCATGGTCCGGTCACGGTTGGCCTGGTTGAAATCAACGAATACCCGGGTACCACGTTCCTCTTTCCACCAGGCCGTGGTGATCTTGTCCGGCATCCGCCGCTCAAGTTCGCGGGCCGCCGCGATCACCGCATGGCGCACATCCAGGAACTCGTGAGTCGGTTCGATCGGGGCAAACACATGAAGTCCGCGGTTTCCGGAAGTCTTGACGAATGCTGTCAGCCCGGCCTCGGAGAGCACAGACCTCAATTCCTGGGCGGCGGGTATCGCATCCTCGAAACCGGTGCCGGGCTGCGGGTCCAGGTCAATCCGCAGCTCGTCGGGTTTGTCCGGGTCTCCGGCTCGGGACGCCCAGGGATGGAAAACCACCGTGTTCATCTGTACTGCCCAGACGGCCGCTGCAGGCTCGTCGATGACCAATTGTGGATGCGACCGCCCGCTGGGATAGACCACGGTCACCGACCGCACGAAGTCCGGCGCGCCTTTCGGGGGATTTTTTGAAAAGAACTGTTCGCCGTCGATGGTGTCCGAAAACCTCTGCAGGGAGACAGGGCGGTCACCGTTCGCCGCGACGAAAGCCTCCCCCACGTCCGCGACGTAGTGCGCGAGGTCCAGCTTGGTGATTCCCGGTTCCGGCCACAGGACCCTCCCGGGGCTGGAAATCCGTATGTCACGGGGTCCGTGCGGTCCGCTGACGGCGACGTGGGCTTGTTCGCTGGCCATGGGGACAATGTACTCCCCCGAGGCTTGGCGCGTCAGCGCATACAGGCTCTGTTCCGCAGCCCGGGAAGCAATCCGGCATCATTAATGAATGTCCACCACTGAGTTCCCCATAGCCGTCACGATTGGCGATGCGTCAGTCTCCGGGGTCTACGCCCGGCCCGACAGGCCGTTCGCCTCGCTGGTGCTTGCCCATGGCGCCGGCGCCGGAATGGATCATCCCTTCCTGCGGGGTCTCAGCCAGGCGTTGAACGACGACGGCGTGGCAACTCTCCGTTTCAATTTCCCCTACCGGGAAGCGGGCAGGAAGTTCCCGGACCGTCCGCCCGCAGCCATCGCCGCATGGCGGGCAGCCATGACCGAGGCCGCAGCCCGCTCGGCGGGCGAGCCGCTGTGGGCAGGAGGGAAGTCCTTTGGTGGGCGCATGGCCTCGATGGCAGTCGCCGACGACATGCCGGCGGCGGGGCTGGTCTACCTTGGTTATCCCCTGCACCCGCCTGGCAGGCCGGACAAGATCCGCGACGAGCACCTCTACGGCCTGAAGGTGCCGATGCTCTTCCTCCAGGGCACGCGCGACCCGTTCGCCACCCGCGAGCTGCTCGAGGCAGTGGTTGCCCGCATCGGCCCGATCGCCACGCTCGAATGGAGCGAGGGCGGCGACCACTCGTTCGGTGTCGCGGGCGTCAAGCGCGGTGCGGAAGAGGTGGGTGCATCGCTGGCGGGACCGGTGGCCGCATTCATGCGCTCGCACGGCTGACTGCGCGGCAGTGATGCCCAACGGAAGCGGAAGACGAGCTACTCCCCGGCGTCGGGCACGTCTCCGGCCCCCCCCAGGGGCTGGCTTTCACCTGCCCTTGGTCCTTGCCGTCGCCGGCGCCGTCCACGGGTCCTCCGGCCAGGGATGCTTCGGATAGCGGCCCCGCATCTCTGTCCGGACCTGCGCATAGGGGCCGGACCAAAAGGAGGCGAGGTCGTCGGTCACTGCCAACGGCCGTCTGGCGGGCGAGAGCAGGTGGAACAGCACCGGTACCCGCCCGTTCACCAACCGCGGCGTCTGTGCCCAGCCGAAGCACTCCTGCAGTTTGACCGCCACCACTGGACGGCCGGAGTCGTCACCGACTTCCGGATAGTCGATTGCCACCCGCGAACCGCTGGGTACCTCGAGCCGCTCGGGTGCCAGCTCGCCGAGCCGGGTGGCGTCGGGCCACGGCAGCAATCGCCGCAGCGGATCGGCGAGGTCTATCCCGTTCGTGGCTGCCCCGCCGGCCAAGGCCTCAAGCTCCGGTGCCAACCACTCGTCAAGCCGGGAAAGCAAAGCCAGCTCGGCAACGTCCGGCCAGGGCTCACCCAGTTCCCGGTGGAGCAGGGCGAGGCGGCGCCGCAACGCATCCGCCGCGGTCGACCAGCCGATCAGTTCCAGGCCTTCCTTTTCCAGCGCGCGGGCCACGGCCGGGCGTCCCTCGTCCGCGGATGGCCGGACCGGCGTGGAAGACAGTACGATCGCTCCCAGCCGGCGCTCCCGCCGGGCGGTGACCCGGCCCTGGCTGAAACGCGCCTCCACTACTTCGGCCAGGAGGTGGCGGGCGGCAGCCTCCGCGGTGTCGTCCGTCAGTGGTGCTGCTGAACGGATGGCGGCGCCGGTCCCTGCAGCGTCGCGCCCCTGAGCGCGCGATACTTCCGCCACGGCAAGCCATTCATGCCCGGACAAGGGACTGCCGGCAGGGAGGCCCGCCTGCGTTCCGGACGCCAGCAGGTAGCGCTCCGGCCCCTGGCCGTGGACACGGCGTGCCACGCGGTCCGGGAACGCCAGCGCGACGACGAAACCAACTGCCTCCGCGGCAGCCACCGGTACGGCGATTGGGAAGGGCACAACGCCGGACCGCTCCTGGCGCGCGATCGTCTCCATCCTCCGGACATCCTCGGTCCAGCGCCCGGCCGCGGGATCCTTTCCGGCACGCAGGGTGGTCAGCAGCCGCGCGAGATCAGCGCCCGGGGCACGCTTATCACCGGACACCAGTGCGACGGCCTCAGCCGCAAGGCGTTGACCCACGACGGCGGCGCCGTCCAGGAGGGCCCGCGCCAGCCGCGGGTCGGCAGGAACCCTGGCCAAGGCCCTGCCCAGGTCCGTGGCGTGGCCATCAACGTCCACGGCGCCGAGTTCGCGCAGCACTTCAACGGCCTCCGCCATGGCTGCCTGGGGCGGGGCGTCCGGGAGCGCCAGCCCCCGTCCTCCGGGCGCTCCCCAACAGGCCAGGACGAGGGCGGCGCCGGTCAAGTCAGCCACTGTGATCTCTGGGGTCCGGTGGGCCGGTGCGGCACCAAAGGCCTTCTGGTCGTAGCAGCGCACCACCCTTCCAGGCCCTTGCCGGGCAGCTCGTCCGGCGCGCTGTTCGGCGGACGCCCGGGAGCAGGACACGGTCACCAATCCGGTCATTCCACGGGCAGCGTCGCGCCGCGGCTCGCGGGATAGCCCCGAGTCGATGACCAGCCGGACTCCGGGTACCGTGAGGGAGGATTCGGCGAGCGCCGTGGAAACGATGATCCGCGCGGTCCCGCCGGGTTCACGTCCGGACACGGCGCGGTCCTGCGCCGCCGGACCGGCCTGTCCGTGCAGTTCCAGTACTTCGGTGCCGCTCCCGCCGCGCAGGCGGGCCGCAACGTATGCCACCTCCCAGGTACCAGGGAGGAACACCAGGGCGTCGATGGCGGGATCCGTTGCACGTGCTTCGTCATGTGCCGCCGCGGCCGTGTCCGCCACATGGTCCAGGAAGGCACGTGTCACGCCCCGCCCATCCAGCCGTGGCATGGCGGCAGGCGCCCAGCTCACGTCCAAAGGGTAAAGCGCGGAAGGGCAGTCGACGACGGGAGCCGGCCCGCCGCCGTCGTGCGTTCCGATCAAAGCGGCGAAGCGCGGCGCATCCAGGGTGGCAGACATGGCGACGAGCGTGAAGTCGGTGCGAAGCTGCCGGACCTCGGCGAGCATGCCGAGCAGCAGGTCGGTCTCCAGGCCGCGTTCGTGGACTTCGTCAAGGATGACGGCGTCGGTTGCCTCCAGCCCCGGATCCGCGAGGAGGCGCCGGAGCAGGATTCCCGGTGTGACGAACTCGATCAGGGTGTTGGCGCCGGCCTGGCGTTCGCCGCGGACCGTATACCCGATCCTGTCCCCGAGCCCGCTGCCATCCAGGGCGGCGAGGCGCCGGGCTGCCGAGCGGGCAGCAACGCGGCGCGGCTGCGTCACGATGACGCGCGGGCCGATTTTTCTTGCGGTGGTGGCGGCCGCGATGTTGGCGAGAAGTGGCGGAACCAGCGTTGTTTTGCCCGTACCTGGAGGCGCCTGGACCACCGCGGTTCCCGCCGGGCCTCCCGCACGGAGCGCCGCGGCGAGTTTCCCCAGCGAGCCTGCGAAGACCAGCCCGGCCCCGATGGCTTCCAGATCGAACTGGCCATTGACGCCATCGGCGTACCGACGGACGGGCGGGGAAGTCATGCCTCCATTGTGCCTGCCAACTCCCATCACGGGGCGACGATGACGTCCTGCGCCTGGCTCCGGAGTGCTTCGAAGGGTTGGCCGGTGGTCTGCCGGTCCCGTACGGTCACTAGACGGTCAGGAAGCGGCCATGGAACCTCACCCTGGAGCTACCATGCCGCACCAGCCCCCTCCCGTTGCCAACCGCAGCCAAGCCCGCCCGCCCGTTTCGCTGGCTCCCCGGCGGCGGGACACAAGTCTCGTGACTGGCCCAGACATCCTTCGATGCAGGGGCACGGCCAGGGAGCTGCCGGGGCAGCCTGTCACCCACCATGCGGGCTTTCCTTTCCCGGAAGGATGCGCGCAATTGGCAGACCGTCCGGGATTTCCGTACACGCCGCGAACCACCGCCCACCTGAACTTCAAGGCACCCCTGGGGGTACCACCTGACCATCACAGCCCACCCGACAAGGGTCGTTACACCGAGCCAGATTGAGTTTGATGCCGGTGGCCATCTGGTGGGAACGGGACGTGTCATTCTTGCTCCCGACTCCGCGCACGGCAGTACACGCATGGACATTGAATGGCGGGTTCGTCCTAGCCAGCGCTGGATGAATCTCTTGGCACCCGTCGCTGCTCCGGCGTTCACAGCTGCAGGCGCGCACGTGATGCGTCAGGGCGAACAAGGACTGGATGCCCGCCTAGAACGCAAGGCTGGCGGCGGCCGCGGTCCGCACGAAGATCTCCGAAAATTCTTCCGGAGTCAGGTCAACGCATCGGGCCACCGCATGGACAGGTGTCAGAGCGAAAACCCGAAGGCGGACCAAGAATGCACCAAATGGCGGGGCACCAGAACCCGAGGAGGTCCATAACCCAGGACAGTTGAAGCCGCCGCACACCCGTCGCCTGAAACATGCCCAAAGGGGCCCGATCCGGCCCCTGTAGGACGCAGTCCGAACGTCCGGATGTGCATTTTGTGCACAACCGCCGTTATGCCTGAAAGAGGAGAACGTCCCAGAAGAATCGCGAAATCCAAGAGGTCACGGTTCATCCTCAATGGCACCCAAGCGGCCGCGCATCATTCATTGGGACTCAGTTTCATTTGACATGACACTAAGGTTCACTGTAGAACGGTGGTATGGTTCCTGACACTGTCGTAGAAACCGGCCCGCTCGCGGGGGCTGGCAAAGATGCCCGCAAATCGCCTGGAAAGTCGGCCAGTGCCTATGCCGCGGCCCTCCTCGACTCTGAACGGCAGGCGGCGGCAGGCGCTCCCGGCGCAGCCCCCCGCCCCGTCCGCAGCGTTGGAGTGATCGGAGCCGGGCTCATGGCCAGCCAGCTCGCCATGGTCTTTGCCCAGCAGCTTCGAGTTCCGGTCCTGATCACCGATCTGTCCCAGGCCAAGGTGGATGGCGCGCTTGCCTGGATCGCCGCACACCTCGAGAAGCTGGTGCGCCGCGGGCAACTCAACGGAACGGCGGCGCGGGAGCTTGGCAGTCTCGTCCGCGGAACGGTGGACAGGCGCGAGTACCGGAACTGTGACGTGGTCATTGAGGCGGTCTTCGAGGAGCTGAGCGTCAAACGTGCTGTCTTCGCGGAGATCGAGCCGCTGCTGCGTACTGACGCGCTGCTGCTGACGAACACCTCGTCCCTGTCCGTGACGACGATGGGCCACGGCCTGGTCCATCCGGAGCGCCTCGTTGGACTGCACTTCTTCAATCCGGTGGCCGTGCTGCCGCTCGTGGAAATCGTCAGGACTGAAAATAACGACGACGTCAGCCTCGCCACCGCCGGTTCGCTCGCCCTGCTTCTGGGCAAGACCGCGGTCCTCGTGACGGATACGCCGGGCTTTGTGGTGAACCGGATCCTGACCCGGCTGTTCTGCGAACTGCTGCATGTCATTGATAACGGTGCGGATATTGAACTGGCAGACCACGCCCTGGACCCACTGGGGCTGCCCATGACTCCGTTGACGCTGCTGGGTTTCATCGGACCCGCGGTCCAACTGCACATCTGCGAGACCATGCACGGCGCCTACCCAGACCGTTTTTATGTCAGCACGAGCCTGGCTGCCATTGCGGATGCCCGGCTGAGCGGCTACCTGGATAAGTCCGGCACCGTGCTTCCCGAGGCCACCGCACTGCTGCCGGGTGCCGACGTCGGCAGTCCGGCGCCGCCCCCTGACGCGGACGCCATCAGGACACGGATCCTTGATGCCCTGGCCGAGGAGGTGGGCCTGATGCTGGCCGAAAAGGTGGTGGCCGGTCCGGCAGAAGTGGATCTGTGCATGCTTCTCGGTGCCAACTACCCCCGAAACCAGGGGGGCCTCACGCCGCTGCTTGACCGCAGCGGCGCGTCCCGGCGCGTGTGGGGACGAGATTTCCACCCGGGCCCAGGATTTGCCCAATAGCTTGCCCGGATGCGCCCAGGTTCACCCCCGCTACCCTCCACGCCGTTCTTGAACAACTTCCCGCTAAGGATGCACGCCCATGCCTGACTATGACGTCGCCGAACCACTGGACACGGACTACTACGCCGTCTTCGCGAACATTCCCGCAGCCGAACGCGAGGTGTGGAGGCGTGCCCGGGCCTTCACCGAGGAGGCCCTGCCGCAGATGAACGACTACTGGGAACGCGCCGAGTTCCCCGCCCACCTGGCCAAGCGGATGGGCAGCATGAACCTGATGGCCGATGGCATTGACGTGCAGGGCCTGGAGCCGATGTCCCCGCTGGCCGCGGGACTGGTCAACATGGAGGTCTCCCGCGGGGATGGTTCGCTGGGCACGGTGATCGCAGTCCAGGGCGGCCTGGTACTGCGGACGATTGCCCTTTTTGGCTCGGAAGCCCAGCGCCAGACCTGGCTCGGTCCGCTGGCCCGCGGCGAAAAGCTCGGCGCCTTCGCCCTGACGGAGCCCGACCACGGCTCGGATTCCGTGGCCCTGGAAACCACCGCCTCACTCGACGGCGAGGATTACGTCCTCAATGGCGAGAAGAAGTGGATCGGCAACGGCTCCGTCGGGGATGTCACGGTGGTCTGGGCACGCGATGATGCCGGCAACGTCCGCGGCTTCCTGGTGGAACAGGACCGGGAGGGTTACGAGGCCGAGACCATCACCGGAAAGGCCTCGCTGCGCGCCATCCACCAGGCCCGGATCAAGCTCAACAACGTACGAATTCCAAAGGCTAACCTGCTCCCCGGTGCCCACACCTTCAAGGACACGTCCGAAGTCCTGGTTGCCACGCGTCTGGGTGTGGCCTGGTCTGCCCTCGGCCACGCCACCGCCGTCTACGAAGCCGCGTTGAACTATGCCACGCAGCGGACACAGTTCGGCAAGCCGCTGGCGAAGTTCCAGCTGGTCCAGGAGCGGCTGGCGTACATGCTCTCGGAGCTGACCAGCATGCAGCTGCATTGTTTCCACTTGGCGGGCCTTGATGCGGCCGGCCAGATGCGCCCCACCCAGGCCGCGATGGCGAAGTACCACAACACCCGCAAGGCCCGCGAGCTGGCTTCCATTGCCCGCGACATGTTGGGCGGCAATGGCATCCTGCTGGAAAACCACGTGATCCGGCACCTGCTGGACATCGAATCCATTCATACCTATGAAGGCACGCAAAGCATTCAGACCCTATTGATCGGCCGCGATGTCACCGGACAAAGCGCCTTCGCCTAAGGATTCACCATGACCACATTTGAGCTTCCCAATGAATCTCCGCTGAGCCCTCTGCGGTTCCTGCAGCGGTCGGCCGAGGTGTTCGGGCAGAAGACGGCGATTATCCACGGCGACCGGTCCTACACCTACCAGGACTTCGCTGCCGAAGTCCAGCGGCTGGCCAAGGTCATCAAGAGCAGGATCCAGCCCGGGGATCGGGTGGCCTTCCTGTGTCCGAATGTGCCGGAACTGCTGATTGCCCACTTTGCTGTCCCCCTGGCCGGTGGTGTACTGGTGGCCCTGAATTCGCGATTGACCGCCCGGGAGCTCCAGTACATCCTGGAGCATTCCGAAGCCAGGCTGCTGTTTGCCGATTCGGAACTTCTGGGCACTGTGGCGGGACTGGACCTGGGTTTGACGCAGCTGGCTGAGGTGGTCGAAGTACCTGACAGCACCATCAAATATCCGGATGTCCCTGCGGGCCTGGGCGCAAGGCAGTATGCGGATTTCCTCGCCGCGCCGGAAGTCCAGGACGCAGATCTTCCGTGGGGCGTCCAGGACGAACGCGCCCCGATCACCCTGAACTACACCTCAGGCACCACGGGCAAGCCCAAGGGCGTGCTGTACTCGCACCGCGGGGCCTATCTGAATTCGCTCGGGGAAATCTTCCACAATCACTTCACCGGTGACACGCGCTACCTCTGGACGCTTCCGATGTTCCACTGCAACGGCTGGTGCACCACGTGGGCCATTACGGCGGTGGCGGGCGTCCACATCTGCCTGCGGGCGGTGCGCGCGGACACCGTCTGGGACGCCATCGACACCCTCGGCGTCACGAACCTGTGCGGCGCCCCGACGGTGTGCAGCATCATCGCCGGCGCGCCCCAGGCCCACGAGCTGAAGGTCCCGCTGCGGATCACGACGGCGGGCGCGCCGCCGTCGCCCGCGATCATCACGTCCCTGGAGTCAATCGGGATCAGCGTGGTCCACGTTTATGGGCTGACCGAGGCATACGGGCCATACACCATCTGTGAGTACCAAAAGGAGTGGGATGACCTGCCCCCCCAGTACAGAGCCGTGAAGATCTCCCGGCAGGGCGTGGGGATGCTGCAGGCCGAGACGGCACGCATCGTGGACCTGGACATGCGCGATGTCCCGGCCGACGGCGCAACCCTGGGCGAGATCGTGCTGCGGGGCAACAACGTGATGCTCGGCTATTTCAAGGATCCGGAGGCCACAGCCGACGCCTTCCGCGGCGGTTGGTTCCACACCGGAGACCTCGGCGTCATGCATCCCGACGGCTACATCCAGCTCAAGGACCGGGCCAAGGACATCATCATCTCCGGCGGCGAAAACATCTCCACCATTGAGGTAGAACAAGCCATCATCAGCCACCCTGCGGTACTGAACGTGGCCGTGATTGGTGTCCCGCACGAGAAATGGGGCGAACGGCCGGTGGCCTTTGTCATCCGCAGCAATTCCAGCAGGGTCACGGCCGAGGAGATCCGCTCGCACGTCAAGGGCCTCATCGCCGGGTTCAAGGTTCCAGACAGGATCATTTTCCCCGAGGAGCTCCCTCACAACTCCACCGGCAAGGTACTGAAGTCGCGATTGCGCGCCCTGGACATCAGCAGCAGCAAGGAGAGCACCAAATGAGCCGCGAGGACATCGTTATTGTAGGCGCGGCCCGTACGCCTCAAGGAAAACTGATGGGGCAGCTGTCCTCGCTTAGCGCTGTGCAGCTTGGCGCCGCCGCCATCGCCGCCGCACTGGAACGTTCCGGGATCGAGCCGGCCGCCGTCGACGCGGTCATCGTGGGCCAGGTCCTGACGGCCGGTGCGGGTCAGAACCCGGCGCGCCAAAGCGCCGTGGCGGCAGGAATACCGCTCAGCACGCCCGCCGTCACCGTGAACAAGGTCTGCCTCTCCGGGCTGAGTGCCATCATCGAGGGCGTCAGGCTGCTCAAACTCAGCGAGGCGGACGTAGTCGTCGCCGGCGGCCAGGAATCCATGAGCCAGGCGCCGCACCTGCTCACCGGCTCGCGTGCCGGCTACCTCTACGGTGGCATCACGGCCGTGGACTCGGCCGGCCACGATGGACTCACGGATGCCTTTGACCTGGAGCTGATGGGCATTGCCACGGACCGCGCCAACGCGGAGCTTCAGCTCTCCCGCGAGGCGCAGGACTCTATCGCGGCGTCGTCCCACCAGCGGGCGGCCGCTGCCCAGGCCGAGGGGAGATACAGCGCCGAGATTGCCCCTGTTGCGGTGCCGCAGAAACGCGGCGCACCCGCGCTGGCCAACCAGGATGAGGGCGTCCGTCCGCAGTCCACCCAGGAGGTGCTGGCCGGGCTGAAGCCGGCCTTCACAGCGGCGGGGACCGTCACGGCCGGCAATGCCTCGCCGCTGAGCGACGGCGCCGCCGCCGTGGTTCTGGTGACCCGTGCGTACGCCGATGCCCACGGGCTCGAGGTGCTGGCCGCCGTCGGCCCCGCGGGGCAGATCGCCGGGCCTGACACAACGCTGCCGGACAAGCCGGCGCAGGCAATCACCGCGGCCTTGGCCCGCGCCGGCTGGACGGCCGGGGAGCTTGACTTCGTGGAGATCAACGAGGCCTTCGCCTCGGTGGTGGCGCACTCCGCTGCGGCCCTGGGCCTCGGCTTGGACACGGTGAACGTCAACGGCGGTGCCATCGCCATTGGTCATCCGATCGGTGCCTCCGGAGCGCGGCTGGTGGTCTCCGCCGTCCATGAGCTGATGCGGCGCGGCAGCGGCAAATCCGCCGTCGCGCTCTGCGGCGGCGGCGGACAGGGTGACGCGCTGCTACTGTACCGGGATGGCATCAGTGGCTAATTTCCGTTCCGAGGTGGCCGAGGCCGCCCTGGATCTGTTCACCGACAATGGCTACGACCCGACCAGCGTTGACGACATTGCCCAGGCCACCGGGATCTCCCGCAGCACCTTCTTCCGCCAGTTCCGCGCCAAGGAAGACGTAATCTTTGCGGACCACGAAGCCTTGCTCGGTGAGCTGACCACCTACCTGGCGGCGAGCCATCCGGATCCGTGGGCGGCTGTCTGCCAGGCCGCGGCACTGGTCTTCGTCAAGTTTTCCGAACGCCGGAAAGTGGCCCAAAAGCGCTACCACGTGGTGCAGGCCGTACCCGCACTCCGGGACCGGGAAACGATCATGGTTTCCCGGTATGAACGGCTTTTCTCGGACTACCTCCGCCACGCTCTCCCCGGCATATCAACGCTTGATGCAATCCGGTTCGCCGCCGCGGTGACGTCAACACACAATTACGTACTGCGCGAAATGATGCTGGATTCCTCCCGTGGTTCCCTCCAGAACCTGGAACACGAGCTGCTGGCAGTGCGGCGCATTTTCGGGGTGCTGCCGCAGAGGGACCCTGCATCCATCCCCGCCGAGGATGACCTGGTAGTGGCCGTTTTTTCCCGCTCAACACCCACCGCTGAGGTGGCGCGTCGCATCCAGGACAAGCTCGACGGCCGTTCCATCTAACTGCTCCATCCAGCTGGGGAAGGCCCTATGAAAGGGCATGACAACGACGTTTGCCGGCCGAGTGATCGCGATCTCCTGAAGCGAGCGATCAGGGAGACCGACTCCCGGACGGGCACCGGGGTGTTCTTCGCAGGCCTCGTGAACCGCACCGAGCTCACCATCACCGAGTTCTTCGGCACCACAACACGCGGCCTGAAAAACCTCAGCGTGCAGCCCGGCGAGGGGGTCGGCGGACGGGCCCTCTCCCAGGCGCGCACCATCGGAGTGGCCGACTACTTCGATTCCGACCGCATCACCCATCATCATGACGAAGCCGTGCGCATCGAGGGCCTGCGGACCATGGTCGCGCTCCCGATCCTCGTGGACGGCCGTGCCCGGGGCATCCTCTACGCAGCAACGCGCGAGCGCACCTCGATCGGCGAGTACGTGGTGGATGAACTTAGCGCCGGCGCCTTGAGGATCTCACGGGAACTGGCGATTCGCGACGAGGTGGACCACCGGGTCTCGATTCTCCGGATGGTCCACAGCCTGGCCGCGGAGCCACGGGACCGGGACCTCCCTGAGACCGTCCGGCTTGCGCATGCCGAACTCCTCTCCGTTGCCCGCATCACGGATGATCCCGAGCTCGCCCAGGGCATCCTCGCCGTGACCGCACGGCTCGAGCGCTCCGACGCCGGCTCCGACGGCACGCCGGGCGGCGCCCCACGCCTCACCCGACGCGAGACGGATGTGCTCGCCCAAGTGGCGCTCGGCTGTTCCTATGCCGAAGCCGGCAACCGGCTGTCGCTCAAGGCAGTCACTGTGAAGAGCTACATGCAGTCGATCATGACGAAACTGGACGTTCACGGCCGCACGGAGGCCGTAGTGGCTGCGCGCAGGTTCCGCCTTTTGCCGTGACCGGTCAGGAAATTATCTAGCGGTTGGGGGCCGTGGTTGACGGTTGTGGAACCCCACACAAACCATCTGACACCCTCGGTAGCCGTCCTCCCGGGCCCGCGTCGGCCAGTCGGATCCCCGGATCAATAGCTGTCGTTTGGCCACGCCGGCTTCCTAGAGTTACCAAGCGCGCCAATTTCCTCTTCGTGACCAGACGGCCGGCCACGGCAGGGGAGATGCCGGAGGAATCCACGGCCCGGTAAGGGAAGTCCGGGAGCACGGATTCTGGCTCGCAGATCTCAATCCTCAGTTGATGCCGCGCCCGGCGCCTGATGGCATCCTCGAAGGGTTCGTCTGGGGCAGGATGGCCGCAGAATGAGTTGGTCCAGACGCCCGGCCATGTTGTCTTGGACAGTTTTCTGCGGGTTACCAGCGTGCGTCCGCGGTTGTCGAATAGATGGCAGGAGAAGGCCAGATGAAGGTGTGTCTGCGGTATGGACGCTTTCCTTGGCGGTCACGCCCAGCCTGCGGCCGTCGTCGCCCGTCAGGCAGACCAGTTCGCGCTGCGCCTTCACGGCGACGTTCCTTCCTCGTCGGCCAGCGACGCCGCAGCAGCTGTGATGCGGTTGGCCATTCCCTTAAAAATGACGCCATGGAAGGGCAGGACCGCCAACCAGTACAGCCGGCCGCCTAATCCCTTGGGGAAGAAGACTGCCCGTTGCCGGTAGAGTACCCCGCCCTCGGCGTCGTCGGCCCGCATTTCCAGCCATGCGCGCCCGGGGACTTTCATTTCCGCCCTGAGGCGCAGCAGTGAGCCGCGGTCGATCTGTTCCACTCGCCAGAAGTCCAACGCGTCCCCGGTGTGCAGCCGCGTCGGGTTGAGGCGGCCTCGGCGGAGCCCTACTCCTCCTGCCACTTTGTCCAGCCAGCCGCGCACGGACCAAGCCAAGGGAAATGAGTACCAGCCGTTATCACCGCCGATGCCCTCTATGACCTGCCACAACTGTTGCCGGGTCGCCGTCGTCGTCTGCTGCTGGTTGTCCTGGTAGACCAGGTGGCCGGCCCATTGCGGGTCGCTGGGAAGCGGATCGCTCGGTGCACCGCGAACGGATGAGTTCTGCCAGCTCGTTTCCACTTCTCCGGCTGCCATCCTTGCCAACGCCAAGCGAACCGATTGCCGGTATCCGAGCAGCCCGGCTTCGGGCGGATTGACAAAGCGGTGTATATCCCGCTCGCCAACCACACAGTTTTGCTGCAGGGACCCGATCAGCGGCACGGCCAAGGAACGGGGTATGGGAGTGACGAGGTTGACCCACTGGGAAGCCAACCAGGGAGTCAGGACGGGCAGTGCCACCACCGGCCGGTGCCGCAAGCCGGCTTCAGCGGCGTAGCCGTTCATCATTTGGTCGTACCGCAAGACGTCCGGTCCGCCCAGGTCAAAGGTGCGGTTGAGCGACGTCGGGAGCCCAGCCGCCGCGACCAGGTAATACAACACGTCGCGGATGGCCATCGGCTGGACCTTGTTCCGGACCCATCGCGGGGCGACCATGAAGGGCAGGACCTCGGTGAGTTGTCGGATCATTTCAAAGGAGGCTGAACCGGAACCAATCACGACGCCGGCCTGGAGCACCACCGTAGGCACGGAAGAGTTCAGGAGGATCTCGCCGACCTCCTTGCGGGAACGCAGGTGCCGGCTTAGCTGTGTCCCTTCCGGGTGCAATCCGCCCAAGTAAATGATCCGTCCAGCGCCGGCGTCCGCCGCTGCGCGCGCAACGTTGCCGGCGCAGAGTCTCTCGGTTTGCTCAAACGACCGCCGTCGGCTGGAAGGACCCATCGAGTGCACCAAGTAGTAGAGCACGTCTGCCGAGGCAAAGGCCGACCGCAGGGAATTCAGATCCTCAAGGTCGCCCGTCACCACGTCTACTTTCGATGCCCACGGGACGTCGGTGAGCCTATTCGCATGGCGCACCAGGACGCGGACATCGTAGCCGGCGTCCAGCAAGCGCGGCACCAGCCGTCCCCCGATGTAGCCGGTGGATCCCAGTACCACTGCCTGTGGCTTCATTGCGATCCTTTCCGGCGCTGTTTCAAGTTCGCCAGCCGGTTTTGGCGGCGTGGACGTTTGCCCTGTCCCTGCGGCCATAACTACTGATTGCGGGATCGCATTCCGGTTCCCCGTGGCTTACGAAGAGTGGGTGACAGCACATGTAC
The DNA here is from genome assembly GCF_050157035.1 of Pseudarthrobacter sp. N5. Taxonomy (GTDB): domain Bacteria; phylum Actinomycetota; class Actinomycetes; order Actinomycetales; family Micrococcaceae; genus Arthrobacter. Next base: position 2,130,492 of record NZ_CP189593.1, on the reverse strand, counting down.
GCACCAGCACAACACGTTTGCCAATTTAGAACCTATTACCAGAATATTTAATTATCAATAATTTTAAAGGGATGGGCTGGCGTTCTGTTATGAATGAGACTGCGACCCGGAGCCACAGCGGGGAATCGCGGCATGAGGCATCGCGACTGATGCGTCGAATCCTGGTGCTCAATCAGAAGGTGGAGAAGCAATTCGGACGCGAGTTCGAGGTCAATTCCACCGACCTTGAAGCTATGCAGCGGCTCATGGAACGGGGTCCCCTCAGTCCAAGCCCACTTGCTCAATCGCTGGGTATCAGCACAGCGGCCGTCACTGTGGTGGTGGACCGTTTGGTCAAAATGGGTCATGTGTGCCGCCGGCCGCACCCCACCGACCGGCGCAGCATCCTGATCGTCCCGGCACCGCAGTCGGCGCGCCGGGCTATGGACGGCCTGCTACCGATGATCAGGGAAATTGATGCTCTGATCTCCCGCTATGATCCGGAGCAGCAGGAAGCCATCACCGGCTATCTGGCCAGGACCGTCGAGGTTCTGGAGCGCAAGGTTTCCACGCCGCAGCCCGCTCAATCCGAAAAGGGGGGCGAATAATGTCCGTGCCCGAAATGAAGCGCTACGACAACGCCGTACTGCCGGCTCCAGAAAAAGGGGAGCTCGCGCCGAACGCCCAGGTTCGAACAGCTGCCTTAGCCTCGATCCCGACGGACTGATGGAGCATCCCGGGATGAGGTTTGGCTGGGTTGATCGGGGTTGGGCGTGCCGGAGGCTCCGGCCCCGCTGCCGGTGATGTTCCACGATGGGTCCTTGATCGTTGTGGTCAGGGGCCGCCGGGTCAGGTCTTCGCCGGCCGGGGAAAGACGCGGGTGAACAGGGCCGTCCAGGCTGTCTCCCAGGGCCAGTCCGCAGGGAGGTGAAGGCGAAGCTTCCGTGCGGACGGTGCGATTCTGGCCGGGACGCTGATCAGTTTGCGCCGGATCGTTCCGGTCCGGGCTTTCGCCAGCCCGTTCCCTGCCGCTGTTGCGACGGCGCGGGTGAGGTTGAACGCCATGGCGGCCAGGACCAGCCAGGATGCATTGGCCGTGAAAACACCTGACGGTAAATGCGCCAGGGCGCTGTGGTGAAGAACGCGTGGAACCGGTAGGTGTCCAAGATGGTCGGCTGTTCTGCGCCGGCGTGCGGATTCAGGTCCGGGATTCTTCGGACGACAAGGCGCCCGGTGACGGGTTCGCCCTGTTTCCGGGAACTGAACGCGGTGTATCCGGTTTCGGCGACTTCATCGGAGGAGATCCACCGGTCCGCGGCTTCGTCGAAGACCGCGTCCCTGTACTGGACGGGCTTCCACGCGTCCTGGGCGATTCCCGCAATCGTCCGCCTGATGGCCGGGTCCATGCGGGCAGTGATGGAAACATCGGCACCGGCTTTGGCAGCGGCATTGACGGTGGCGTACCCGTAGAACGCCGAATCGGCGCGGACCAGCGCCGAACGGGTGGGCCTGGTGGTGATCGAGGCCACCGGAGACTACTGGCGTCAGTTCTATTTCCTCCTCGAAGACGCAGGTCTGAACGTTCAGCTGGTGAATGCCAAGGACGCGAGGAACCTGCCCGGACGCAAAACCGACGTCTCCGACGCGGCCTGGCAGGCCCAGCTGGGCGCGCACGGGCTGCTGCGCGGGTGCCTGGTTCCGCCGGAGGATATCCGCCAGCTGCGTGATCTGACCCGTGCCCGCACGGCGATCACCGACGAACGCTCCCGGGAAATCCAGCCGCTTCAGAAGATGCTGGAGGACTCCGGGATCAAACTATCCTCCGTCGCCACCGATATCACCGGCGTCTCCGGCCGGGCGATGCTCGAAGCCCTCATCCGGGGCGAAGACTCACCGGAGGCGTTGGCGGATCTGGCGAAGGCCCGGATGCGCACGAAGATCCCTGACCTGGTGGAGGCCCTGACCGGACGGTTCAACGCCCACCACGCGTTCATGGCCAGGCTGTTCCTGGATCGGATCGATGCCCACAGCAAGGACGTCACCACCCTCGATGCCCGGATCAACGAGCTGATGGAACCTTTTAGCGGCGCCCGGGAACTGCTTGTCAAGTCCACGAAGGCCCGGCCCGCGAACCGTTACCTGAAACGGGCCCTGGGCACAGCGGCCTTACGGCCTCGCGCACCCAAACCACGTGCCTCGGGGCGAAGTACCGCCGTATAGGATCCCGGCGCGGACCGATGAAGGCCCTGGTCGCGGTGGAGCACGCCATGTTGATCTCCATCTGGTACATGCTCACCAACGGCGAATGCCACTGCGATCCGGGCGCGGACTGCTACACCCGATTCCAGCCCCTGCGCAGCAAAGACCGGGCACTGAAACAGCTCGAATCCCTCGGCTACCGCGTCATCCTCGAACCCTTGGAACAAACCGGATAACAGCGGCCCCCCAGGAACCCGACGCTCTGCCCCCCGGGTGTGCTCACCCCATTTTCAAGTCAGGCAACGAATCACTCTTCCGGAGGTATTGCAATGAGGCAACAAGGGCCGGCTCTTCCCGGCACTGCCACTTCATGTTGATGTGGTCCGTCAATTGTTGGCGGCGGCGTAGAGGTTCAGGCTGCCGGAGAACACGATCCAGGAGATGTAGGGCAGCATCAGCAGTCCTGCCGTTGTGCTGATCGGGCCGAAACGCACGACGGTGGTTGCCACTGCCACGGCCAGCGCGGCGATAACGAAAAGGCCCAGCCACAGTGCGGCCGCGCCCCACATGGGGTACATGCCGAAAAACGTTGGTGCCCATGCAAGGTTAAGTAGCATCTGGACGCCATAGGCCCTCATGGCGCCGCGGGTGGAGGCCGAACCCTGCCTCCACACCAGCCACGCAGCTACAGCCATCGCTGCATACAGCATCGTCCAGACTGACCCGAAGACCCAGCCGGGCGGTGTCCACGGCGCTTTGTTGGCCGCGGCGTACCAGCCTGGCGTGTTGTTGATGATGGCCAGTGAGCCCAGCGCCGATACGGCGAAGGACACTGCCAGGAACCCTACGAGGGCGGCGGCTTGACGACCAAGGCCCGGTTTGCACGACATTAGGCCTCCGTGGGAGTGTGTAGATTTCGCGGGCACTGATTCACCTTGACCGATGGACGTTCTGCCGTCAAATGGGGCGGTTCGCGCGCTCGTCCATCACCTCCAGGGGAGCCGCCACGTTGCGCGGCACCGGTTACCCCTTCCCTGGCCGGGGCGGGCGCCCGACCGGTGAATCCGGCAGCTGCCTCAATGCCCGGTACACCGTTGTACGAGAGACCCCCAACACTTTTCCGATACCCTCCACGCTCAGTTCGCGCTGTTCATACAAACGCCTTGCCGTCCGCAGAATGTCTCCGGCGAGCAAGGAAGGCCTGCCACCTGTACGGCCGCGGGCCCGTGCTGCGTCCAGACCGGCACGCGTCCGGTCGCTGATCAGATCACGCTCAAATTCCGCCAGGGCCGCGAAAACGTGGAAGACCAGCCTCCCGCCGGTCGAGGTCGTATCGATGTTTTCCTGGAGCGACCGGAAGCCGGCACCGCGATCTGCAAGCCCCGTGACCGTCTCCACCAAATGCTTCAGCGACCGCCCCAGCCGATCCAGCCGCCACACAACCAACGTGTCCCCGGGCCGGACCTGGTCCATCAATTTCGTCAGTTCGGGACGGACCGCCAAAGTCCCGGAAACCTGGTCAGTTAAGACTTCTGAAGCAACCCGCCGCGATCAGCGCGTCCTGCTGCAGCGCAGCATTCTGCTCAACCGTCGAAATCCTCTCGTAGCCCAGCGATTCACCCGTACCCCCGAGCGTGGCGAAACCCGTCACGAAAGACAGAACATGACTCATAGAAAGCGGCACAGAGCATCGCTACATGGAGATCCCAGGAATTCCGCGGAAATCAAACCAGATCCCAGACCCACTGAGACCTGTAGCAAAAAACGAACGAAGACCGCACAACCGTCAACCACGGCCCCCAACCGCTAGATAATTTCCGTTTTCTCAGCGACCCCGAAAGCACCTCCATCGGGAGGTGGTGGCGAACGCACGGCGCTGACACGATGACATCTCCGCGTCGACACAACATTGTCTCGACGACCGATGTCAAAGGAGATATCGCATGCTCGAAAGCCTCGCACCGGTTGCGACCCGGTCCGGTCCACGCCGCACCTCAATGGCACGGGTCGCCGTCGCCAGCTCGATGGGCAGCATCATCGAGTTCTATGACTTCCTCATCTACGGCACGGCAGCGGCCCTCGTCTTCCCCCAGGTGTTCTTCCCGGCCCTCGGCCCGGCAGCCGGCACTCTCGCCTCCTTCGGGACGTTTGCCGTTGCCTTCGTCTCGCGCCCCCTCGGTGCTGTCCTGTTCGGCCACTTCGGTGACAGGATGGGGCGCAAGAAAACGCTCGTCAGCACACTGCTCATCATGGGCATCGCGACAGTCACTATCGGACTACTGCCCGACGCCAGCGTGATCGGGGTCGCCGCACCGATCATCCTCGTTGTTCTCCGCTTTCTTCAGGGATTCGCCGTCGGCGGCGAATGGGCCGGCGCGGCACTGCTGGCGGCCGAGTACGCCCCGCCCAAGCAGCGGGGCCTCTTCGCAGCCTTCCCCCAGCTGGGCCCGTCGATTGGCTTCGCCCTCGCGAGTGCGACCTTCCTCATCATCAATCTGTCGCTCGGCGACAAGTCGGTGGCATTCCTCACGTTCGGCTGGCGCATTCCGTTCATTGGGAGTGCCGTGCTCGTCATGGTCGGTCTCTACATCCGCCTCAAGATCGAAGAGACTCCCGTCTTCAAGGAGGCCAGCGACGAGGGCGCCGTCTCGGCGGTCCCGCGCTGGCTGCCCGTGTGGGAGTCAGTGCGCAACCAGCCATGCCAGATCCTCTTGGGCGGCGCCTCCACCATGATGCTCTTCGCCTTCTTCTACATCGGTACAGCCTTCCTCAGCAGCTACGGCACCAGTGCCGAGGGCCTTGGCCACAGCCGACCGACCATCCTCTCGCTGGGAATCGTCGGCGCGATGTTCTTCGCAGTCGGAACAATTGCCAGCGCAATCCTCTCCGACAGGGTCGGCCGCCGAGCCGTAATCGTCGGCTCTTGCGTCGTGGCGATACCCTGGTCGCTCCTACTCTTCCCGATCCTCGACATCGGCACGACCTGGTCGTTTGCCATCGGACTGTCGGGCACGCTGCTCATCGTCGCCGGAATCTACGGTCCGGTCGGCGCCTTCCTGCGGGAACTCTTCGCTACCCGCTACCGATACACGGGTGCCGGAATGGCCTACAACCTCGGAGCGCTCGTCGGCGGTGGTGTCACACCGCTCGTGGCGGCATCGCTCGGTGGCAGTCTTGGCAGCCCCTCCATCGGCCTGCTTCTCGCCGGCGTAAGCCTGGTGAGCCTACTCGCCACCTTCGGGCTCCCGGAGACCCGTGGCATCGATCTCGCCGCGTCCGGAACCACAGCTGCACGGTGACTGTACAGTCGGTCACCCGGGTCGACGTCGACTCCTCCTGGCACATCCGGATGAACGGCACTTGATTTCGGACGGGCCTGGCTCGTTCATAAGGACTCGGCCGGCCCCTACAAGTCGTCTCAGCCGGATTGCCTGCACGACGTGACGCAAAAAGAGGAAGGCTCCGCTTTGCAGAGCCCTCCCCTCTTGCCGGCGGCTAAACCTTTTCTCTGATCCGGTCAGGCGCCAGGTCGGCGCCTTCCTCCAGCTGCGCGATGTAGGCCCACATTCTGGCTTGCTCCGTCTGAACCTGAGGCTCAGGGGTCTCCTGAGAACTCGTGTCCCCGTGCCCTTCTGCTTCCCGAGCGGCATCCTTCCTGTAGTTCTGCCATCCTTCGCACGATGAATAGCACATCACAGACCTCCTTAAGTGGCTGTCCCTTAATCGTCCTCTCAACAACCACCTAAGTCGACCCCCAAACCGCCAATGCACGGCAATCACCGGCGGCGCCGGGCCGCTTCCTGAGACCAGACGCGGTGAACGACGACTGCCTCCAATATCGACCCGCGTCGAGGAACGGGGCGGTGCACGCGGCCAGTCACTGGCACAGCTTGCCCTGAAGCGAGCCCTCCGCACCTCGGTCCAGGCGATGCGTTTGTTGCCGTCGATCAACGCGTGGAAACACGCGACTGATCCCCACCAAATTATCCTTGACCGGCGATACTCACCGATATATCGTTAACTATCGCCGAAGAACCCGGAGATCACCAGAGAAACTCAACTGAAATGGAAGGACGATGCCGCTATGAAAGGCATCCACGAAGGTAAACTCACAGACTGCGGACCAGGAATGGAGCGCTTCGGGCGCGGCAGGAGCCGCCGCGGCCCCCACGGACACGGGGGCTACGGGCCGGGCCTCGGTTTCGGCCCACGATTCGGTCCAGGTTTCGGGCCGGGCTTTGGTCCCGGCAGTTCACGTCGGGCCAACAAGGGCGATGTCCGTTGGGCGATTCTGTCCCTTCTGGCCGAATCACCATCCAACGGCTACGGGCTGATCAAAGCGATCGAGGAGAAAACCTCCGGAGCCTGGCGTCCAAGTCCGGGCTCCGTTTACCCGACGCTTCAGCAGCTCGTAGATGAAGAACTCATCGCACCCGTAAGCGAAGGCCGGCGCACCGAGTACACGCTCACCGACGCCGGGACCGCCTATGTGACCGACCACGCCGAGGAGATGGACAACGCATGGAACGCCGATCCCCAGGGATCCGCGCCCGCGTTTCATCAGAGCGTGGGAAAGCTCATGGGAGTCATCCACCAATTCCGCTTCTCGGCAACCGACGAACAACGCAAAGCCGCAATGGAAAAAATAGACGAAACCCGCCGCGCGCTCTACCACATCCTCGCCGACTAGCTGTATTGACCACGGACGTTAGGAACGCTCGGCGTGGTTAGGTGACAAAAAGAAGACCTCCGGGTGGAGTGGGGCTTGTCGAGAGTCCGATCCACAAGGAGGTCTTCAATGTCCCATGCTAATGCGCTCCTCACGCCTAAGGGCAGGCTCCGGCTGGCCCAGTGCGTCGTGGAGGACGGGTGGCCGCTGCGGCGGGCGGCTGAGCGGTTCCAGGTCTCGGTGACGACCGCGGCGCGGTGGGCTGGCCGCTACCGGGAGCGCGGCGAGCACGGGATGGAGGACCGGTCGAGCCGGCCCGTCAGCTCCCCGGGCCGGACGTCCGTGCGGCGGGAGCGGCGGATCGTCGCGCTCAGAGTGAACCGCCGGTGGGGCCCTGCCCGGATCGGTTACCTGCTGGGTATCCACCCCTCCACGGTGCACCGGGTCCTCTCCAGGTTCGGACGGCAAGGCTGTCGTGGCTGGACCGGGCCACGGGGAGGGTAATCCGCCGCTACGAGCACCAGAACCCCGGAGACCTTGTCCACGTGGACATCAAGAAACTCGGACGTATCCCGGACGGCGGCGGACACCGCACGGTGGGCAGGGCATCCGGCAACCGGAACAAGACCGGCACGGCGGCGAACCGGAGACCGGGCTACGCCTTCCTGCACAACGCGGTCGATGATCATTCCCGGCTGGCCTACACCGAGATCCTCGCCGATGAGAAAAAGGACACCGCGGCCGGGTTCTGGGAACGCGCCAACGCCTACTTCGAATCCTGCGGAATCGTGGTCAAACGGGTCCTGACGGACAACGGCTCCTGCTACCGCTCCTACGCATTCAAAGACGCCCTGGGCCCGGCTATCAAGCACAAGCGCACCCGGCCCTACAGGCCCCAGACCAACGGCAAAGTCGAGCGCTACAACCGCACCATGCTCGATGAGTGGGCTTACGCAAAACCCTATGGATCAGAGGCCGAGCGTGTTGATTCTTTCGCCGACTGGCTCCATCACTACAATCATCACCGAGGCCACACCTCACTCAAAGGTCAGCCACCGGTCACCCGCGTCACTAACCTCTCAGGTCAATACAACTAGACCCGTCGTTCCGAAGCCCCGGTCAAGAGGGACCGTAAGAAAATCATGATGGGGACACCTTGGTGCAACCTGCCTTTCGCCAGTATGCACGGGATGAAGAAAGAACGCCACGCATCAGGAATGCCGTGCGGCCCGTGAGGCGCCGCGGGAGAGGCGGCGCCGCACGTCGTCGACAAAGGCAAACGCGTCGGAGAGGCCGGCCGGCCGCGAACGTCATCGGATACGCGACAGACCCCACCAAGCGGGGGCGTTAGGCTCATCGCCCGTAGAGCAGGCGCATTGGGGACGCCAGGCGGCCGCCGTCAGAGGGATCCACGTGGACAAATGTCCACAGCTTAAAAGCAATAAACCCCCTCTGACGAGGGGGTTTATTGTGCCCGAGGTGGGACTCGAACCGCATTCCAGACCCTGAGAACCCGCCACTCACCCGAAGACATCACGAATCCGGCCCGGTCCGGCACCGGTATGACCCAATCAAAGGCCCAGGGTGTACACATTGTGCACACCCTTTTTTTCGTTGTTTCCGTGGCCACCCAGCCCCAGCACCGCGCGAGGATGCGGTGCTGCCGGGCCGCTCGACACCCTTGGTCGAACCTTCGCCCGCTCCCACGACGCAGCAGACAGAGACTAGTACCTCACGACATTCTGATGACTTTCGGGACTTCACGATTCAGCCGCCTGCTTCAGCCACTCTCGTCGCGGGCGACAGCAGAAATGACATGACCACGCTGATAGCGAAGCATGCGGAGAAGCCCCGTTTGCCGGCGTCGGACGCCCGGGACAGAAAGGTGGCCCGCGAGAGGCCCGATGGTTTGATCCTTGGGGCTAACGCGGCAGCATGCGCTTCGGGATCAGGGCGCTGCTGTGTTCGAGTCCGATGTCGCCGGCAGCCACACCGACGACAAGGTCAAAGCCCTCATCTGTCGTGAAAACATGGCGGCACCCGTTGATCCAGAGCATCAGTACCATCAGAGTCCAGGCTGTCCGTTTGTTGCCGTCAATCGACGGGTGGAAGCGGGCCACGGATTCCAGGAGCGCCGCCGCCTTCAGTGGTAACGCAGGATATGCCTCAACGCCCATGACCGTGGTTGCCGGGCGTGCCAGCGCCGAGGCCGGCAGGCCCACGTCACGGATGTGGAAGCCGTACCTGTCGATCACCTGCAAGGCATCCTCAATCTCGAGGTAGGCAGTCACGCGTCCTCAAGGCGCTTCAGCAGCTCAGCGTCATGACTCATCACAAAGTCCAGACCGGCACTGATATCGCGGCCGCGCCGGTGCCGCTGCAGAACCAACTCCGCACCCTGAAGAAGCAGCGCCGACTTCGAGGTGTGCTCCTCGGCCGCGAGCTGCTCCAGCTGCCGGTCAAGTTCTTCGGGTACACGCAGATTCGGCGCCAGCGATTCACCTCCCAGTGACGCCGGTGGCCTGGAAGGCATCCGGCACTGAGAGTACGCCCGCCATCCGGCCGCCAGGTGCGGCAGGACGCGACGGTCGAGAAGTCTGGCGAGTTTTCGGGCCACCCGCACCACGGTGCCTTGAGCGCGGCGAACCCAGTCTTCCCGGCAGCTATCCGCGAACCTGGTGTCCGAGACCGGTGACGAACCTGGCAATGGCGTCCTCGGCGGTTGGCGGCGTGCCGAAGACCTCGCTTTGGCGCGTGGTGTCGGCGATGTAGCGGCCCGTCTGGAACCAGTCAATCATCGCCGCCAGGTCCTTGGCCATCGGGTTGACCCGCGCGAGCAGGACGCCGATCGCGCGAATGAGGCCGGTCGGGATGGTCCGGACACGGATGTGCTCGTCGAGTAGCCGCCCGGCGATGGCAGCGATGTCCTGCATGGCGACCGGGCGGTCCCAGCCGATCTCGATACGCTCACCGTCGACTCCTTCAGCGTCGACCGCATCGGCGAGGTATCTCGCCAGGTCGGAGGTCAGCACGAAAGTCAGCGGTGTCCGAGCTGACCCGAGCCACGTGAGCCGCCGCTTGATGAACGGGTCGCCACCGAACCGCGTGACCTGGTCGAGGAACGCACCCGGACGCAGCGCCACGAACGGGACACCAAGTTCTTCCAGCCTGTCCTCGGCGAGCTTCTTGTGCCAAAAGTGCGGGACCTGTGGAGTCTGGTCACAACTGAGGATGCTCGTGAGCACGAACCTGCGGACTCCGGCGCGACTGGCTGCCTCGACGAGGTTAGCGTTGCCGACGGTGTCGATGTCCGCACTGTCACCCTTGCTGTGCCGCGTATAGCCGGCCGCCGAAGTGATCACGGCATCGATGCCGTCCATGGCGCTCAGCAGCGAACCGGGGTCCATCATGTCGCCTCGGGCAATGTCGACCCCGGCGGTTTGGAGGCCGGTCGCGTCGGAGCCGGGGCGAACCAGGGCTCGCGTCCGCTTACCTCGGGCCAGCAGCTCCGTGACAATCTGGCCCCCAAGCATCCCGGTGCCACCCACCACAAGTACGGGTCCGCTGCCGCTCATTCATGCATCCTCACTCTTGGTTGCCGCTGGCGCTTGGTGCGCCCCCGGGCGTGGCGTGAAGCCCGGTGTGCCATCGACAGGATCCGGACAGAATCAGGAGTGTCCGGATGACCGCGCGTCCGTCCAGGCATTTGGTCAGATTCATGCTGCTTTCAAACGCGAAGGCGCTCAATGCCAGCCCCTGTGGACCAGCGTGCCGTGCCCCGCCCCGTGGGTCAAGCGCCCTCGAAACATTGTCCTGCGTCCGGCCCAGAGGCCGCCACTGCGCAGCCATCCACCACAACGTCCGTGCCGGGACACAGGTCGCCCTCGGCGCCGCCTTCGCCGGAAGCCAGGTGACGAGCCGGACAACAACACTCGGAGCACCATCGGGCCCGTCCGCGGCGAACAGGACCTCCAGCCATGCTCAGCGTTCCACGCCGGTCTTGCGGGCCAGGTCATGTCCCGTAGCTCATCGGGCACCCCGCCAGGGGGATCCTCGCGGAATCAGCCGCTTAAAAGCAAAAACTCCCTCTGACGAGGGGGTTTACTGTGCCCGAGGTGGGATTCGAACCGGCTTCCAGACCCTGAGAATCCGCCACTCCCCCGAAAACATCAAAAATCCGGCCTGCTCCGTCACCGGTAAGGACGAGTCCGTGGGCAGAGGGTGTGCACATTGGGCACACCCTTCTTTTTGCCTCCCGAGGGCAATCCGGACCGGCAGGAAGGATACAGTTGTCACCATTCGGTGACCCAATGAACGGTGGAAAGGAAGGTGCCATGACACTCGAAACCATCATCGACACCCCCGCTGCAGCCGGTGCCATGATCCGCGCCCGGCGCACGGCCTGCGGCGCCGGGTTCGGAGACACTTGTTGACCGCTGATAGGGACTAGACCGGACCAACGCGTCCAGGTCTCTTCGTAACGTGGGTGCCGGCATCGGTGTCATGACTGCGGCCAGATAGTGGTGCAAAGGAGCGCCCAATATGGATCGGGGATTCGAGGTTTACTGCGGACTCGATGCCGGCAACAGCGAACACCACGCCAACGCACTGGCCTGCGCCGGCGAACGGCTCTTTGATAAGCCGCTCCCGCAGGACGAAGCCCGGCTGCGGGAGCTTTTCACTACGCTCCAGCAGCATGGGAAAGTGCTTATGGTCGTTGACCAGCCCAACACCATCGGCGCACTGGCGGTAGCGGTGGCCAGGGACTGCGGCTGCGAAGTCGCCTACCTGCCAGCCCTGGCCATGCGCAAAGCGGCGGACCTGTATCCGGGGAAGTCCAAGACCGCTGCCCGTGACGCGTTCATCATCGCCGAGACGGCGCGGGCCAGTTCTTTGTCGGTATCGGTCGAACGTGGCGCCAAATGTGGTGGAGTGTCCTTGGGCTAGCCGACTCTCTGCCAGGTTCCGCAGCGTTGGCTAGCGAACCCTTCGCCAGAGGTCAAGGCACTCGACGCCAGCCAACTGGCCTTCAGCAGTCCCAACTCCGCGAACGGACAAGATGGTTGGTGGGAACCATCGTCTCCGGCTACATCGAAATCCGGCAGTCATGCTGCGGGAAGGATTTCGTGCGATGAACTGGCATGGACGGGGACCCAGAGCAGGGGGAGGATGGGCGCATGGAACTGCACATCACTGGCGACCCCGTCGCCGACAAACTGCTCAGCGATGACGCTTTCGCGCTGCTAACCGGCATGCTGCTTGACCAGCAGGTGACCATGGAGTCGGCGTTTGCCGGACCCGAAAAGATCATGACGCGCATCGGCTCCATGGACCCTGCCGCGATCGCTGAATACGACCCGGCAGGCTTCGTTGAGATCTTCAAGGAGCGTCCGGCCGTCCACCGCTTCCCCGGCTCCATGGCCGGCCGCGTTCAGGCCCTCGCAGGGACCGTACAGCGCGATTGGAATGGGGACACAATTGCCATCTGGACACGGGACGACCCGGACGGCCAGGAAGTGCTCCGCCGGTTGAAAGGATTGCCCGGATTCGGGGAGCAAAAGGCGAAGATCTTCCTCGCACTTCTCGGCAAGCAGTGCGGACTCCAGGCAGAAGGCTGGCGAGAGGCTGCTGGCCCCTACGGCCAGGAGAACGCATATCTTTCTGTCGCCGACATCGTGGACCCGGAGTCGCTGAGAAGAGTGCGCGCCAGCAAGCAGGCTGCCAAGGCCGCCGCCAAAGCCGCGAAGGCATCCGGGCACTGACAAGAAGAACCAGTTGAATCACGACGGCGGCCAAGGCCGCCCTAGGCACCCGGCCGCGCTCTCCGCCTCGATCGAGGGTCGGTGTTGCTGACCACTGGATTCCTGGTCAGTCAGAAACGAGAACCGTCCTGCGGCGCGAGCCAGGGATGCAGCGGCGCTGATTACACGCAGGCCGAGGAATCCATACGCGGCACATAATTCCGCGACCCGAGGCAAGTTTGCGACTAGGGCAGAGGCCCGCCATCAGTCGCAAACCTGAGAGCCAGGAGCAGTCTCCTGCCGCAAGCAAATTCACCAATCCAAATAGGCATCGGATAGGTGAAGGTGGAGCGTCGAGCGCCGCCCAGCGCCGTCATCACAACGCCCCTCAAGGGATTTGACGCGACCTGCAGAGTGTTGAAGTTCATCAAGCAGGGTGACCGGGGGCTGGTGTCTTCGATCAGTGACACGGATTCGCCACCGGGCAGACGCGAAGGACCGCTCTTCACCGCCGTGTGCCACATGCTGAACCTAGACCATCGTATGGAAGAGCCCGAGGGGCAGATTCCCCCTAGCCATACGCCTGCGTGGTCTTTAGCCCCTTGGCGTACGCAGCCTGCCCCACGTATTGGAGGCAACCGGCAATGGTTCTGACGAGTCGCCCCCCGAGAGTGGGCGGCCGGTCCCAGCGCGGGTCGACGATCCGGTCGAGGGCTTCGTCGTCGACGGTGTTCAGAAAGTGCACGGTCTGACCGTGAACGGCGTCGTAGTATTCGCGCAGCAAATGGCGCGGCGCCCGCACCGCATCAAGCTGGTGGGTCAAATGGGCGTAGCCGGTGTCGCGTTCGGACAGTGGGAGGTTGAAACGGCAGGCAACCCCCTGCGAGGTCCAGACCTGTTCCAGGCCCACGGCGGCGCCGACTTGCGCGTTCTCGACCCTGCCAAGATGCCAGATAAGCCATGCCATCGAGTTGCCGTTGCCCGTAGGCTGGTGGACCAGCGCCTCGTCGTCGACACATCCAAGAGCCTCGGCCACAGTTTCGCGGATACGGCCGAAGGTGTCCAGCAACAGTTCGTTGGATTTCATCGAGTCACCTTTCACTGCTCATGTGCTAAGCCTCAGGCTTGCATGGATGCCGCACGGCTCAACATGCAGCGCTTCAGGGCAGCAGACGCTTAAGGCGCAGACGGCGCCAGGCGAAATTACCGCGCCCAGGGCATTGCCTGAAGCGGCGCCATCGTCGCACCCATGGGTAGAGGCCAGCGCCGAGACCACGGGCGGACCGTGCCGCCGGAGCGTCCCCGCACCACGAAAGTCATGAAAGGTGTCCGGTGATGGCAGGCATCGACACGAATGTGAATCAGAAATTTCAGTACTGCGACTACTATAATTTTCATCTCCCTCGCGGGCTTCCTGGCCCGGGTCGATAGGAATTACGGCAGCGAGCCGGATATGCGGTCTTCGATCCCGCCCATATCGTGCAACGCTGGTTGCATGGATCTGGAGGTGTCGCCCGCGCTCACGATTCCCGCGTCGGAACTCGGCTGGCGGTTCTCGCGTTCTTCGGGTCCAGGCGGTCAACACGTCAACACCTCGGACAGCCGCGTCGAGCTCTCGTGGAACGTCGGCGACTCGGCGGCGCTTTCGGATGGCCAACGGCTGATGCTGGTCACGCGTCTCGGACGACGTCTCATCGCCGGGGTGATCACCGTGACCGTCTCCGAGCGGCGCTCTCAGCTGCGCAATCGCGAGATCGCCCTGGCCAAGCTCTCCGACCTCGTGGCAGAGGGTCTTGCTCCCGAAGCTGCTCGCCGCCGGGCGACCAAACCCACCCGGGGCTCGAACCGTCGGCGCCTCGCCGCAAAGGAACAGCGGGCGGCGACGAAACGGCAACGAAAGCGTCCGACCGCCGAGTAGCACCGTCCAGTCGACAATTTTCAGCCGCGGGGCAGCGAGAGCGTGTAAATAGCGACCTGCTCGCAGTGAAATAGGCGAGCTCGGCGATGCTCAGCCCGACGAATGCAGGTGTGGGCATCGTCCTGCGCGGGCGTCCTCAGACACGTTGATTCAAGCTCGGGCCGTCCTCACGCCCGGAAACCAACCGGCAGGTACCTCCAAGTGTTCAGAGTCCCTGTGTCCGGATTTGTCGCAGTTGTAGAAGGGGCCCTGGCGGGGTCCGACAGGACACTGATGTGGTGGCCGGCGTGGTCACGCCACCACACGCTCATTCCTGCGGCTCCGTCGAGGCGCAGATGCTCGACGGCGCGGCCGGCGCCTTCGCTTCTGACCAATCACGCCCGCCCGCCCATCGCCGTTCATGCCGCTGACTGATGACGCGCCACAGCAATCGAGGACGACCAAGGTACAAGAGCACGCTCAGCAAGTCATGTCGATAACCGCGCATCCAGATATGGACAGGCATGACTTATCAGCCACAGCTAGAACGGCGATGGAAGAAGGCCCCGGTCCCGCACACCACCCTGCTGTGGACGTTCCTGACACAGTCCATGGCGGGAGTACCGCCACAGCATTCGGAAAGTCATTCACACAGACCTCATGGGTGCATGGACTGGTGTCAGCAGAAATAGCCAAGGACGGGTGTCAGCGATGGTCCACGGCATCACACGCACGCGGGTGTGGACAATGTGCACACCACCTTTGGACGGACAAACGGGCCACCAGCCTCTCCCCCAAGGCCACAGGAAGCAGCGAAACGAGGCCAAGAATCCTCAAGAAACTTTCGCCAGCTCATGTCATCACCACGAGGCCACGACATGAATAGGTACAGGACCGACCAGGGCCACCACGAGCAACCAGAAAGGAGACCCGAATGACCTCACATTCCAGCAGGCGGAGGGCACGCTAGCCAGGGCCCTGAACCCGCCACCCACACAACTTCATAGGCCACCGCGGCGGCCAGTCAACAGGCCGCACCAAGCGTCAGAGGGACCCGAATAGGGTCAATGTACACACTTTAAAGCAAAAACCCCCTCTCACGAGGGGGTTTACTGTGCCCGAGGTGGGACTCGAACCGGACTCCAGCCCTTGCAAATCCGCCACTCCCCGGAAGACATCGCCAATCCGGCCCAGTCCGGCCCCGGTACGACCCAGTTCAGCCGCCAGGGCGTGGACATTGTGCACCCTGCTTTCCTGCCGTGTACTCACCCGGTCTGGGCTCACGGGCAACTCCAATAGCTAGGACGGCCAAAACTCGTGCCGTTGCTCCACAGGGCCATCGTCAGGTAAAGCTGAGCGGGCATACTCCCTAACCTTGCGCGGGGTTCAAACCCCTGGCGTACGCGGACTGGCCCACATGCTCGAGACAATCGGCAATAGTGCTGACCAGCCTCACTCCTAGAGTGACCGGCGGGTCCAGCGGGTGTCGACGATGCGGTCAAAGTCCTCGTCGCCGAGGGCTTCCAGAAACTCAACGGCCTGCCGGTGAACGGCGTTGTCGTATTCGAGCAAACCCCTGCCAGATCCAGACCTGTTCCAGGCCGGCGGCGGAGGCGACCTGCGCGTCCTCTACCCGGCTGAGGTGCCAGATCAGCCAGGCAATGGAGTTTCCGCGGCCCGCGGGCCGACGGGCCAGAGCCTCGTCGTCGACCCCTTCAAGAGTGGCGGCCACGGTGTCAAGGATCCGGCCGAAGGCGTCCAACAGCAGTTCGTTGGACTTCATCGAGTCCCCTCACGGTGCATGTTCGTTGAGCACCCATGCTTGCATGGAAACGGCGCCACCGGATAGGGCCCTGCCCCAGCACGAAGCGCCGGTCCGGGCTGACGAGGCGGGTCCGTTCGTGGCCGTAGTTGGTCGTGAAGGTGACGGTGAGCCTGCCGCTGTGGGCTCCATGACCACCAGCGGACGTCGGGTTGGGGTAGCTGACCTTGCCGTGGATGACATCGTGAAGCGTCGTTAGCCTGCCGCTGTGACATCGCCTGGGCTCCTGACCGCGGCTAGCTTATTCCAGAGCTCATGGCCGGAGGACCGCAGGGCGGCTTCACCCTGTTCTCTAGGCACGCAGCTGCGTCCCGGTAAGTTGTTGCAGCCCAGCATACTTGGAGGTCGACACGGTCGATCGCGGCCTTGGCCCATTCCAACGTTCTGGCTACCGTTCCATCTTCGAGTTGACGCAGTCTGTTGCGTATCCATGATCGGTCAGCCAGCGCCCGGTCCACAGCAGCTTCTCCCAAGCCTGTCGCAGCACGCTTGCCGCTGCTGTAGATTCTGAGCCTGCCACGGATTCCCTGGCCCTGACGCTCCCCCGCCATACCCACGTAAACGACTCGTTCAGTGCCAGCTTCCCGGGCGACGTTCACGCCCGGGCTTGTGGTGGCCTGCTTGCAGCCGGGTCAAAGGCCACCCAGCGTGACCATTCCCTGTATGCATTCCGGATCGATGTCTGCCGCTTCGATTTCGCGGCGTGGCTGAGCACTTCGAGAATGACATCGCGACTGGATACCCCTCGCCCAAGAGTCGGTTCCAGGACTGGTCTGCCGGATGAGGACATCGCAATACCCTTAGCGCTGATGGCGTAGATCCGCTTGAGAGTGGCGGTACCCTGCGGCGGCAATGCCGTGCACGGACGAAACATCCGGGATGGTGGCGACGACGGCCAGCCGGTCGAGGTCGACAACGTGGATGGTTCCGTCTCCCAGATGGGTTGACGGCCTCGGGGACGACCCCGAGGAGAGCAGCCGCAGGTCGTTGCATGCTTTCGACAGTTTCACGGCGATCCGCTTCAGGATTCCCGAGAGCTGGACCAAGACGCCCACTCCCCCGTGGGGTTCAGGAGGTGTGCTGCACTTTGTCTTGCGGCGTCAGTGTCGCCAGTAGTCCTCCCATCATCGCCTTCAGATAGCGTTGGCCTGGCCCGCTGGGGTGGTCGCCGTCGGGGCCGATCAATTCATCCGCGCGCCCCACAATCCACCGGCCTTCTATCGGATCCACAAAGGTCGCGCCCGCTTCAAGCGCCGCGGCCTTGTCCTGATCACGCACCTGGAGCCGTTCGGGTTCCGGAGCGTCTGTGTAGCACGGGGGCCCCACGACAATAATGACGGCTCCAGGCGCCGCCACTTTAGCCGCTGCATAGGCGTCCGCGGCGGCGCGTTTGAGTTGCGCCTTGTCGGAGCCCATGTCATTTTCGGAGCCAAAGAACATGACTACCTGCGTCCCAGCGGTGACAGCCGCTGCGACTTGTGATCCGAAGGTCTCCGCGTCCTCGCCTGCCCTGACATACCCGCTGCCGTTTTTTGCAGCATTGACGATGTCCAGCGGATGATCACCTGATTGGAAGTCCATCATGATGAGGTTCGGCCAGGCTTCCTCGCGGGCTGTTCCATACCCGGTGCTGAGAGAATCCCCGATAATGACGACGCGCGCCGGCGCCGCGGAACGGGTGTGGCTCGCGTGGGTTGCCGGCGGGCCGGACGTGGCCAGGGGGCAGATGAGCATTGAGCACACCGCGAACACGGCAAATGAGTGTAGCCGAGGTCCCCGTTCACCGATCCTAACCATTCGCGGCGCATCCTTCACAAGGGGGTACCTGCTGTAGTCCGCCCACTACCCGCTTGTCCAAAATGAAGTCCGCGTCGACCAGATTGCTGAAGCGGCCGGCCCTGGCGGCCATCAGCAACGCCGGCCGCGTGGAAAAGCATGCGCCGGCTTCGTCAGCATGGCACCGACAATGAACATACCGATATTGGCCTGTGCCACTTTGTCATCCGTGCGTTCCCGCAGCCCACTGCTGGGGTGTCCAGCTCTCGGGCGCGCGGATGCTTCCAAGGTTCCTTGGCCCCCACCTCGGCGGTCAACGTGTCCAGTTCCTCTATGAGGGACTCCGTGACCGCGGCAGTGTCGGCGGCGACACGTGCCCGCGAGTTCCCCACAGCTCGGCGTCCCGGGTCAGTCCGCGCGGCAAGCAGTTCCCCGGCGGGCGAGACCAGGGTGGCCGTGTTGAGCCCCAGCCCGTCACCGCCGTGGGCAGGCTTGTCGAGCGCGCCGTGAACGTAGATCCTGTTGGTGCGGGCCGCTTGGGCCGCAAAGGTGAAGGTGGCACGCGTCAGCAGATTCTCCGCCTCCTCCGCCGGGACCGTATCCGGCAGCGTGTCCGCCGGGTAACGGGACAAGGTGGTCGGGGCGGAAGAGAACCTACGCTCGGAGGTTGGCCGCACGGGCTGTCCCCCCATTCAGTACGGTTTCTAGCGCGGCCGGAGGCGATTCAAGCCTAGTTATTACAAACACGGACTACTCCACTGAGACAGATGTCACTAAATGAACATTATTCATTTATTATGAGTGGAGAGATCTACGGAAGGCAATGAAAAATGAACACCATTCTTTTAAGTTCTTAACAGCCGGGGTGGAGGCACCCGACAGCACGGCCATGGCCCATGCGGCATCCGGCCGCGCCACTCCCACCGCGAAGCTGTGCCCCGAAAGCGCCGAATGAACACGAGTCCCCCCGCTGGTGCCTCCGGCATACCGGCGTAGTCAGCAGCGTCATCCGGCGAAGAAGCCGTCAGAAACCGGGTCTGACCGGATTGGGCGGCCTATTCCCAGTCACGCCGCCCAGGAACCGGAGAGTCCGTTTCTGATGGCATCGAGGCCAGCCACCATCGCCTCCAGACCGAAACGGAATGCGACATCAGCTGACGTGGACCCGGCGCTTCAATCCTGGTTCCGGACCGCTGCCGTGAAAACCGGGCTGGACCCCGCCCGATCACCGGTGTGGAAGATGTCGTCCGGTCCGGTGATGTCCAAGGCTGAGCCGAAGATGAAGGATTCCAGTGAGACGATGGCCGGAACAATTTGCTCCTGCGGTACGCCGGCTGCCGAGAAGGCAGCAGCAATAGTCTCCTACATCTTCAGGGTTTCCGGCGCGCCCGTCACGGTAGGACCAGGCCCAACGGCGCACGGCTTCCCTGTTACCTTTTTAGTAGCCCCTGAATGGGTAAGACTTGGGGTTGCTGGCCTGTCGGTCCCGGCATGATTAAGTCCCCAGTCATTAATGATCCGGGGGGGGGTGTTGTCGCCGGGTTCGGAGACACTTGTTGACCGCTGATAGGGACAAGACCGGACCAACGCGTCCAGGTCTCTTCGTAACGTGGGTGCCGGCATCGGTGTCATGACTGCGGCCAGATAGTGGTGCAAAGGAGCGCCCAATATGGATCGGGGATTCGACGTTTACTGCGGACTCGATGCCGGCAACAGCGAACACCACGCCAACGCACTGGCCTGCGCCGGCGAACGGCTCTTTGATAAGCCGCTCCCGCAGGACGAAGCCCGGCTGCGGGAGCTTTTCACTACGCTCCAGCAGCATGGGAAAGTGCTTATGGTCGTTGACCAGCCCAACACCATCGGCGCACTGGCGGTAGCGGTGGCCAGGGACTGCGGCTGCGAAGTCGCCTACCTGCCAGGGGCTGGCCATGCGCAAAGCGGCGGACCTGTATCCGGAGAAGTCCAAGACCGCTGCCCGTGACGCGTTCATCATCGCCGAGACGGCGCGGGCCATGCCGCATACGCTGCGGGCCGTTGACCGGGACAGCGAGGTCCTCTCCGCGCCGAAGGTGCTCTCCGGGTTCGATGCCGATCTGACGCACGAATGCACCCGCGCGATCAACCGGCTGCTGCAGATCTTCCCTGCCCTTGACCGGGCTTTCCCGCGGACCGTGCTGACCCGGGCTCTGGTGCTCGAGCTGCTGATCAAATCCGCCGGTCCCACCGGTCTGCGCGCTGCACGCCGGTCGAAGGTGCTGCAGGCTGGTCGAAGGTGCTGCGCTGGGCCCGCAACCATAGCCGGAAGGACCCGGCCAAACTCATCGACGCGGTCTTCACCGCGCTCCGGGAGCAGAGCGTGACCGTAGCGGGAACCGAAGCGGTCGAGCTCGTCATTCCGCGCGTGGCCGGGCAGATCAAGGAACTCAAACACCAGCCCGCCATCGTGGCCGAGGAAGTCGAAAAACTCCTCGATGACTTCCCTCTTTCCCGGGTCTTGATGTCCATGCCGGGAGTAGGCATCAAGACCGCAGCGACGATACTCCTGACCATCGGCGACGGCAGCAGCTTCAAAACCGCCGGCCACCTCGCCGCGTACGCCGGCATCGCACCGGTCACCCGGCGCTCCGGCACCTCCATCCGCGGAGAATTACCGGGCCGCTCGGGCAACAAACAACTCAAGAACGCGCTCTTCAGATCCGCCTGGATAGCGTCCTGCCATGACCCGTTGTCCAAGGCCTACTACGACCGAAAACGCGCCGAAGGCAAGAAACATAACGCCGCCGTCGTCTGCCTAGCACGGCGCCGCTGCGACGTCCTCTTCGCCATGCTCAAAAGCGGAACCCTTTACCAGGAAAAAACTTCCCAAGCAGCTTGACTAAAAGCATAGGGACACGCCCCACGGTTCCGAGGCGAAACCACTGACGTCAACCATGATCATGACTTGGTCTTGAAGCCACCGCAGCACGTCCTGCTTCGATGTGAAGTGGTTGTAGAGAGCGGACGGGGCTACGTCCAACTTCTTGGCCAGATTGGAGATAGTGAAATCGGCGTAACCCTCGGCTTCAATCAGCTGCAGGGCAGCGACCGGGATCCGTTGCTTCGAAAGGACCTTGTGTGGGCCGCCCGGCGCCGCGGCGCCGGGCGAACTGCTGTGACAGGGCCAAGACGCTTTCCTCCGGTCAGGGCTATGAGGCCGATTCGATGGCTATTCGGCAGCCATCGTACCGTCGCTCTTTTCCAAAGCCCGCGAACTAGCCACGGTACGGCCATGCTAAACGAAATCAATTCACGATGGAGCTGTGTCCGCCACGGAGAGACCCGGGACGCCTCCCTGCGGAGCACCGGGCAGTCTCAGCACATCCCTCCGGCCGGCCCCGCGGGTGTCGCCTTCCGGGCTGCAGGGGAGGACGCCTGGGCTTAACCGGCCGGCATGCTCGGCCAGGGACCACTGGCGGGTTGCTTTTGGGTGACGCAGCGGATACCGCCGCCGGGTACGAAGATTTCCGGGCGTCGACGGTGCGGATTAAAGCCGCGTCTCATTGCCTCAGCCACCGCTCAAATGACGGGTTGCAGAGGCAAGCATGAGAGCGCTTCTCGCGAACGAGGCTGATTGCTTCTGAGCTCGGCATTCCTGCGAGGATGAGCGCTCTTGCGACGACGAGCGCCGATCTGTTGAGGCCCGCTTGGCAATGAACAAGAGTCGGCCCGTCTGCTCGGCAGGTATTGACCCAATTCGCGATGGCATCGATTTGCGCAAAGCCTTGATCCTCACTGTCGTACATGGTTACGAGGAGCAGCGAGCTGATGGGATGCCCTACGGCGTACGATTCCCATGGGTACAGCGAAACCAGATGCTTGACGAATTTGGGGAGCATCAAGCTGTCTTGGCAGCCACCTTGCCAGAGGTTTGGAGCAATTTCGCTGATGAACGGTACATCGAAGGGGATTCGACCGTGCATGGAGATTCCACTCATGCGCTGGACAGTCGGATCGAACTGAATGTCAATCCTCGTCGGGTCCACAGTCATGTCCGCTCCTTCAGCAGAACCCTAGATTACATTCTCCGTCATTTCGCCCTCCACCCACAGCCCGGTCTTTCCCGTCGGCTCCCACGGCGCCTTGTAGGCTTCCGTGACGAGCCCCTTATCCCGCAGATGATGTCAGGGACGCCAAAGGAGAGGCGCAAAGTGGTCTGAAACCCTTGGATCCGGAAGACGGATAGAAGCCAGTCCTTCTAGATCTTCGAAAAATTCCCCCGGTGTCATGTCGCCGGTCCTCATCGACTTCGATGGAGCTGCCTCTCCACTGGCCTGGCGCACGCCATGTCGGAACGTCGAGCCGAAGGCTCGCAGCCCCACGGAGGTGACCCCTGATGCCATGAGAGCAATGTCGACAGGACCCGTCGCCAGGCCAGGCAGGAAGCCGGTGCACCAGATTGGAGTGAGTCGCGTCAACGGCCGGCACGCCGTCGCCATTCTGGCCGTACAGCCAGTCGTTGTACTGGAAGTCGTTGTCCTTCCGGCTCTTGAAGAGCAGGTTGCGCAGCGTCCGGGCCAGTCCGGAGATGTGCCAGGATTCGCCGCAGATGCGGGCGGTGCGCTGGACCCGGGCCGTGCGGCCGGCGCGGAGGTTGTTGAATTCCTTGATCGCGTCGTCCCAGGCTTCCGGGTTGACGCCGTACGCGGTGAAGACGGTGCCGTTGCTGATGTCCTGCAGCACGGCTGCGTCTTCGAGCGCCTGGCAGGCGCCCTGGGCGAGGTACTGGAGCACGGGATGCGCGGCGTCGCCCATCAGCACCATCCCGCGGGCGACCCAGTTTTCGACCAGGTCGCGGTCGTACATGGGCCATCGGATGCCGGTTCCCAGGTTCTTCAGCGCTTCCTGAACGGCCGGGACGCAGTCCTTGTACGCAGCCTCAAGCTGTTGGGCCGGCAGCTGGCCGGATTTAGGCCTGGGGTCCGGTGTGCTAGGGCTGGCCGGGCCCGCGCAGGTCCATGGCTTCATGGATCTGCAGGGCAAACCAGAGCTGGGCCAATGTGGAGGTTTCCGTCATGTCCAGGCCGGTCAACTCACTGATCTTGCGGATCCGGTAGATGATGGTCTGCCGGTGGGTAAACAGGGCGGCGGCTGTTTTCTGCCAAGAACGTTGTGAGTCCAGAAAGGTTTTCAGAGTGAGGATGAGATCCGGTTGGCGACCCCGCTCGTATTCAAAGACGGGACCGAGAAGCCGTTGGACCAGAGCAGTGCCTTCTTCATAGCCTGTGAGGCCCAGCCATGACGGACCTTCGGCGTAGCGAACCAGTTGATTTGTGCTGCTCCCCGCCGTTCCCAGTGCCCACAGCGATTCCTGAAGCGCCTTCTGCACCCGGGCAGCTGTGCACGGGGTGCTGACTCCGATCCTGACATCCGCTGTGACAGCGTGACGCAACAGCTCATCAGAGCATTCCGTGGACACCACGATGTGGAGCTTGTTGGCCCTCCGCTGGCAAACGGAGGCGAATCCATGACGCCACAGCTCCAGATGGATGTTGGCAAGGTTCCGTCCCTCGTCGCTGGACATGGAAACCAGGAGAAACTCCTCCGGGATGTTGAAGTCGGCCAAGCGGCTTCCCACTTCGGCAGTCCCAAAGCGGCCATCCAGAGCTTGCAAAAGAAACTCGGCCCCCAAGCGGCGCTGGTTCTCCAGTGCAAGTACGGTCTGGGACAGTTCCAGGCCAAGCACGGTGGCTGCGTGAAGCAAGACGACTGCATCCGGATGTGGCTCCGAACCCGGCAAGACAACCAGCAGGGCGTGGGGGTGGGTCGGGATGTCCATCATGAGAATGTGACTGTCGCCCACGCGGTGCCACTGGAATTTCTTGGCGGAATGGGAGGCGCGCCCAATTAAAGGCTCCAGATCCCGGGCCAACTGACTGGGGAGCGACTCACCATCGGGATGCCACGGGTGAAGACATCGCCGGTCCAGTACGAACAGCTGCGAATCCAGCTCGGACGCAACTCCCGCTACCAGATTCCGCCAATGGTTCCCGGCTGTGCCTGCCAGTCGCAACAGATCATAGATCCGGGCCGTCTGGCGCAACCTGCGCGACTCTTCCAACAGCGACGACTCTGCCACCGAGTGTGCAATGGCAATGAACGGCAGTGGATAGGGCACATTGATCAGGGGCAGCGGCAGCCTGTCACAGGCATCCAAAAACTCCGGCTGCAACTGTGGGGCGTGCATCTTCTCACCAATGGCCAGGCCGCTGGCTCCGGCGTCGACCAAGGCCTGGGCCAGCTCGACTTGTCCCGCCGCATCGGGCGGGATCGACAAGCCATTGGTCATCATGATCTCGCCGCCGGTGACCCATTCCCACAGCCGCGGTAAATCGGAGGTGTGCGCCCAGGCGATGCGATTTCCCAAGCCATCGGAGCCCGCGATCAGGCTCAGGCCAAGCTGGGGCTCTGCCAACAGTTCTGCAACGGTTATGGACATGCGACCGCTCCTTCATTGGTGCGGCGGCATGACCGTCCGCGGGCGCTTATACAAATGTATAGTCCATCATGCCTTAAGTAGTCAATTGGGTCATGTACAAGCCGATGCCAGCCACGAATGATGGAGTTAGCTAGTTCCCGCGCAACTATAAGTAGCCACGAAAGAGGGTCCGCAATGACCACCCACAACCCCATTGGCCCTGTCGATGCCACCAAAGTTCCCCGCTATGCCGGGCTGGCCACCTTTGCAAAACTGCCGCAGATCGACCAGGTGCCCGACTACGACATCGCCATTGTCGGTGTTCCGTTCGACGGCGGAACCTCCTACCGCCCCGGCGCCCGGTTCGGTCCCGCGGCCGTTCGTGAAGCTTCACGGCTGCTGCGCCCCGGCTACCACGTAGAGCTCAATGTTGAGCCCGTGAAAGGGGCGCAGATTGTGGACGCCGGCGACCTCGCCTGCACCCCTTACGACATCACCCGTGCCGTGCAGGAAATTGAGGAGCAGGCTCTGCCGCTGATGGGCGAGGGCAAGCGGGTGATTGCCATCGGCGGCGACCACACCATTGCCCTGCCCATGCTCCGGGCGCTCACCAAAGTCCACGGCCCCGTGGCCTTGCTGCACTTTGACGCGCATCTGGATACTTGGGACACCTACTTCGACCAGCCCGTCACGCACGGAACCATCTTCCGCCGCGCCTTTGAAGAAGGACTGCTTGTGGTGGACAGCTCGATGCACGTGGGCATCCGCGGCCCCGTTTATGACCGCACGGACTTCCTCCGCGACCACGAATTCGGGTTCCAGATCATCCGCTGCTCCGACCTGGACGTCATCGGCGTCCCCGCCGCCATCCAGCAGGTCAAGGACCGCCTCGGCGACACCCCGGTCTACGTCTCCATCGACATTGACGTCCTTGACCCGGCATACGCTCCCGGCACGGGTACACCCGAAATGGGTGGCCTGCACTCCCGCGAGCTGCTGGCCCTGCTTCGCGGACTGAACGGGATCAACATTGTCGGCGCCGACGTCGTCGAAGTTGCCCCCGCCTATGACCATGCCGACATCACCTCTGTTGCGGCGGCAACGCTGGTCTTCGACCTGCTGGGGCTGATGGTCAACCGCAGCAAGGGTGCCACCGTCGTCGACGAACGAAACCTGGAGTCTGCCTCGGTCTAGGCGGTTTGCCTCCACCAGGAACCATACTGCACTCCCGCCACCTTGGTGGCGGGAGTGCAGTACGGTTTAAGGCGGTCCCGCTGACCCTCCGCGAAGCCGGCGGGAAGCCTGACTATACATATGTATGAATCGCATCGACATCGCTGTCCAATCACGGGATATCTAAAGTGACGCCCATCACGAATGATTAAACAGTCAGCTTCCTAGCTCACTGAGGGCAACCAGGAAGACAACGAGGTTTTCCATGAACTCTGGGAGCACGTCATGAGTATGAGATCCACACCCTCCGCAACAACTGAGGTTCCTCGCCTTGAGGACAAGACCATCCAGCCCATCCCGCTGAACGAACGCCACGGAAAAGCCAGGGACCTTTTCACCATTTGGTTCGGCTCGAACATCATGATCATGACCATCGTGACCGGCGGCCTTGCAACCACGGTGTTAGGACTCAACTTTGCCACCGCCGTCGTCGGCCTCATCATCGGCAACCTCGTTGGCGGCGTCTTTATGGCCCTGCATTCCGCGCAGGGACCGCAGCTGGGCGTTGCGCAAATGGTGCAGACCCGCGGGCAATTCGGCTCCTTTGGAGCGCTGCTCATTGTCGGCATCGTCGTGATCATGTACGTCGGGTTTTTCGCCGCCAATCTGGTGTTCGGAGGCCAGGCAATGGCCGCGGTGAACAGCGGTATCAGCGTTGACGCCGGCATCATTCTGATCGGCGTGGTCAGTGTCATAGCGACGATCTTCGGCTACCGCCTCATCCACGCCTATGCCCGCTTCTTGAGCATCGTCGCCGGCGTGGCCCTGCTGCTGGCGTTCATCTGGATTCTCTTCGTCCACGGATTGCCTGCAGGATTCCTGACTCAGGGAAACTTCAACTGGGTCGGGTTCATGGGAACCATTTCCGTCTCCGCGCTCTGGCAGTTGGCCTACGCCCCCTACGTCTCTGACTACTCCCGCTACATGCCGCAAGGGACCGGCTCGCGCCCAGCCTTCTGGGCCTCCTACTCGGGCTGCGTCTTGGGGACGCTCTTTCCGATGGTGCTGGGAGCTTTGGTGGGAACCCTTGCGGTGGTGGTCACCGTGGATCCAGCAAACGTGGACATCGTGGGGAGTTTGGGAGCCCAGCTCCGCCCATGGACGATGATCATCATTGGAATTTTCTGTCTCGGTGTTGCCGCCTCGAACGCCATGAACCTCTACTGCGGCGTCCTGTGTACCCTCACCATTGGGCAGACGTTCAAGCCGAGCTGGCTGCCACGCGCCAAGACGAGGACCGTGGCAGCGATCATTCTCTTTATCGTCGCCGTGAGCATCGCTTTGTTTGCGCGTGACAACTTCATGCTCCTCTACCAAAATTTCCTCTCGTTCCTGCTTTACGTTCTAGTCCCGTGGACGGCCATCAACTTGGTCGACTACTACCTCCTCCGACACGGCGACTACAGGGTTGAAGACTTCTTTCGACGCGATGGCGGGGTCTATGGCCGGTTCAACTGGGTTGCCATTGGATGCTATGTCGCCGGCACACTGGTCCAGGTCCCCTTCTCAGCAACGGCCATTTACACAGGACCCGTCGCCGCAGCCATGGGCGGTGTCGACCTGTCATGGATCGTCGGCCTGGTCGTCGTCGCCCCCCTCTACTACTTTGTCGCACGCTTGTTTCGAAAGACGGCGGACCCCGCGAGCGTCCCGTCCCCAGAATTGGTGACGGAACCGATCTGACACTGCGCGGGCACACAACACCCCGGGCCAACACGCAGAACCTCCCAACGCCGAATAGGCACAGAAAGCAAAGGCGAAATATCATGACACTCACAGGCACCGAGCGGTTTACAGTCCGGCGTCCCGCTGCCGATCACCTTGCGGTGGCAGGTTTGCCGCCGGCCGGGCACTTCATCGGCGGTTCGTTTGTTCCGGGCTCCTCCACGGACAGCATCGACGTCATGGACCCGGCGACCGAAAACGTCATTGCCTCGGTGCCGGCGGGCACTGCAGCGGACGTGGATTTGGCCGTTGACGCCGCCGTCTCCGCCCAGAAAGCCTGGGGTTCCACAACGCCCAAGGAACGCTCCGGGGTGCTGTCCCGGATTGCCAACATCATCGAAGCCAACCGCGAAACCCTTGAACAGCTCGAGTCGGCAAATACCGGCAAGCCGCGTGCCGTCGCGGAGGATGATGTTTCCAGCACCATTGACACGTTCCGTTTCATGGCCGGGGCATGCCGGACACTGACGTCACTGGCCGGCGGAGACTACGCGACCGGGCACACCTCGGTCATTCTCCGGGAGCCGGTCGGGGTGGTCGGGGTCATTACCCCCTGGAACTATCCACTGCTGATGGCGGCCTGGAAAATTGCCCCCATCCTGGCCGCGGGAAACAGTGTGGTCCTGAAGCCCTCGGAACAGACCCCGCTGTCGACGCTGAAACTGGCCGAACTCGTGGCCGGACACATCCCCGACGGAATCCTGAACGTCGTGACGGGGCAAGGCAGAACCGTTGGGCAGCGTCTGGCCGAACACCCTGACATCGCACTCGTCGCGCTGACGGGGAGTGTCGTCAGTGGACAGGCGGTGGCAGAAACTGCGGCACGGTCCGTCAAACGCGTCCATCTGGAACTCGGCGGCAAGGCTCCCGTGGTCATCTTCCCAGATGCTGACCTCGCCGCGGCCGCGGCTGGCGTGCGCAACGCGGGGTTCTGGAATGCGGGCCAGGATTGTGGCGCTGCCTGCAGGGTGCTGGTGCACGAATCCGTGGCTGAAGAATTCACCAACCTCCTGGTGGGGGAAGTCGGCAGCCTCATCGTCGGCGCGCCGGGAGCAGGGGATGACATTGAAATCGGGCCGATGATTTCGCGCACGCACTTCGAGCGCGTGCGGGACTCGCTGGCCGAGGCTAAGGCGGACGGCTTTCAGGCTGCCATTGGCGGCTCCGTCCTGGACGCCCCCGGCTACTTCATCGAACCCACCGTGTTCAGCAACGTGCCGGCCGGCGCGGCGATCGCCAGCCATGAAATCTTTGGACCGGTGGTGACCGTTGAGTCCTTCAGCACCACCGAAGAGGCAATTTTACGGGCGAACGAGACCCCGTACGGCCTGTCGGCGTCAGTCTGGACCAAGGACGCGGGCCTGTCCCTCAGCGTTCCCAAGCAGCTGGACTTCGGTACAGTCTGGGTTAACTCACATCTCGTGTTGGCGTGCGAGGTTCCGTGGGGCGGGTTCAAGGGATCCGGCTACGGCCGCGACCTCTCCCTCTACGCCCTCGACGATTTCTCCCGGACCAAACACGTCATGATCAACCACGGCGCATAAGCGTCCAGACCAGCATTGGAGCCCGACATGACAACGACGAATCTTCGCAACTCCGCGCCGTTGGCTGGTGCCGCCGTCCCTCCCGTCCCCTTTGGCACGGACGTGCCATGGACCAACTGGGGCCGGAACCAGTGCGCCACACCGGCGTTCACCGTCCGGCCCCAGACGGAACAGGAAGCGCTCGACGCCGTCCGTTTCGCCATCAAGGAAGGCCTGCCCGTTCGTGCCGTCGGTTCCGGGCATTCATCGTCCCCGCTCGTCCAGACTGGCGGCGTCCTGATGGAAATGTCCGCGATGACCGGAATCACCGGAACCGACAAGGGGGGCCGCCGCGCTCGGGCTTTGGCCGGCACCACCATCAGCGCCTTTGGCGATCCGCTGTGGGAGCAGGGGCTGGCCCTGGGCAACCAGGGCGATATCGACAAGCAGCAGATCGCGGGGGCGCTATCGACCAGCACCCACGGCTCCGGAAAGGACCTGGGCAGCTTTTCCTCGAGCCTTCGCTGGGTCAGGCTGATCAACGGCCACGGCGAAATCGTCGAAATCGGTGAAGGGCAGCTGCGCGAGCTCAGGGCCGCGCAGGTCGCCTTGGGTACACTGGGAATCTTCCTCGAGGTCGAGCTGGCGGTGGAGGACAGCTATTACCTGCAGGAACAGATCACGTATCCGAGCTGGGCCAAGACCGCGGCAACCTGGAATGCCGATATTGCCAACAACAGGCACTATTCCCTCCTCTGGTGCCCGGGCGAGGGATCGGCCGAACTTCTCGACCTGCCCGGTTCGCCGGGACAAAACATGACGAACCACAGCTACACCAAGCGGTACAACATCGTCCAAATCCAGGATGAGAGTGAAATTTCCCGCACTGAAGGATCACGGCTGGACCGGTCCTACCGCATATACCCCGGCGGATTCACCACTCCGTTCCATGAGCTGGAGTACTTTGTTCCCACCGAGCACGGTCTGGCGGCCACCGAGGCCATCCAGGAGCTGATCCGCACCAGACATCCGGACCAGAAGTACCCTGTTGAAGTGCGCTGGGTGAATGCCGACGACGGCTACATGTCCCAGTTCCAGGGGCGCGACACAACGGTCATCACACTCACCACGGAACCCGGGACGGACTACTGGCCCTTCTTCCGCGATGCGGATGCGTTGTTGCAGGACTTCGAGCCGCGCGCGCACTGGGGCAAGATCCATTTCATGACCAGGAGCCGTCTGGAGAGGCTTTACCCGGAACTCGACACCTTCATCCAGATCCGCCGGGAATTCGACCCACGAGGCGTATTCCTCAACGACCACACCCGAGCCCTTGTAGGCTAGGGCGGCAACCCGTAGTGTGCCCCGACCCCGACCCCGACCCCGGATGGGGCGGGGGCACGCTACGGGTCCTTGGACCAAGGGAGTGCCCTTCCACCCCAATCCTCCACTGTGGAGCGCAAGCCCGTTCGCTCAGGAGCGAGGCGTTGTGCCTGGTAGGCCGCGGGGCCGCGCCGCTAGTCTGCGCAGTCGTCAGCGGTAGCCGGTTTTGTCGGCGGGTTTGCCCGCGTCCGGAACTTCGGTGACGTACCTCCAGGCATCGGACCGGCTGCCGTCGAGATCAGTGAATCTGTAGATCCTCGCCGGCTGCCCGCCGGACAGCGACCCTCCGTTGCAGCGGGACAAATCGGGATCCTGCGCGAGCGCCGCCACAGCACAGCCGACGAACGCCGGACTCTCGGAAATCGTAAGTGCCAGGTGCGTGATATCGCGTTGCGCCAGTTCGATTCGGTGACGCCGAAGTTCTCAAGCATGGCCTCCGACCGCAGCCACCCCGGGGTCAGCGACACGGCCGTCGCGCCATGCGGCTGCAGCTTGTGCGCAAGGGCCAACCTTGGGTTCTTGCGGTGATTGCAGCACTTAGCGGATGGGTGTTGTCATGGCGGGGTATTCGATTTACGTAAGACCGGATCTTCTGCAGCTGTTTTGGGCCGGGATGCAGGCCGGTGATTTCATCACGGACGCTGTTGCGCCGATCAATACGAGCAGGCGGACCGGGCGCCGGGTTCTCGCGGAGGCCGGGGGTGCCAGGCCTCGCAGCGGCCGGGATTTGAAGGGCCGGTGCCTGACCTTCGCCCAACGAGAGGAGATCGCGGTGCTGCGCGCCCAGGGACAATCACTGCGGCAGATCGGGGCTGTAATCGACAGATCGGCCTCGACGGTGTCCAGGGAGCTGCGGCGCAACTCGGTGGCAGGATTGCCCTACCGGGGCACCTCGGCTCACGCGCTGGCGTAGGAGCGGGCCTCGCGGCCGAAACCGG
This sequence comes from Pseudarthrobacter sp. N5, assembly GCF_050157035.1. Classification (GTDB taxonomy): domain Bacteria; phylum Actinomycetota; class Actinomycetes; order Actinomycetales; family Micrococcaceae; genus Arthrobacter. Next base: position 2,099,150 of record NZ_CP189593.1, on the reverse strand, counting down.
CGAAACTGCACACGAACACGGTGCTGCGTGCGAAGGTGGAAGAGGACCTGAAAAAGAAGTACTCGCCGGAGCAGATTGCAGGACGACTCCGGGTTGAGTTTCCCGATGAGCCGGAGATGCGGGTGTCACCCGAGACCATTTACCAGTGCCTTTACGTTCAGTGCCGCGGAGCACTCAACCGCGATCTGGCCGCGTGTTTACGCACCGGACGTGCACTCAGGCGGCCCTGCAGGAAGGCCTGCCAGCGGAAGAACCGGATCCCGGGGATGATCAATGTCTCCGAGCGTCCTCCAGCGGTTCAGGACCGTGCGGTGCCGGGGCATTGGGAAGGGGATTTAATCATCGGCAAGGGGAATCAGTCCGCGATCGGGACGCTGGTCGAGCGGACCACCAATTACACGGTGCTCGTGCACCTGCCGGACGGGTACAAGGCCGAGCAGATGCGTGATGCGCTGGCCGCGAAGATCAAGACGCTCCCCAAGGGGCTGCGGCATTCCCTGACCCGGGATCAGGGCATCGAGATGCAGGACTGGAAAACCGTGAAGATCGACACCGGTATCGAGATCTACTTCTGCGACCCGCACCCGCCCTGGCAGCGCGGCATCAATGAAAACACCAATGGCCTGCTGCGCCGGTATTTCCCCAAGGGCACGGACCTGAGCATCCACAGCGCCGCAGACCTCGACCGGGTTGCCCAGGAACTCAACGACCGGCCGCGCAAAAGACCAGAGTTCAGGAAACCGATCGAACTGATCGAAAACCTCCTGTTGCAATGACCGCCTGAATCCGCCGATCGCTAATGGGGACAGGATCAGCGCAGTGATTTTTAGCGTAGGTCAGCCGTAACGTGGATGCCGGCCCTTGCCGCCGCAGGACAGACCAGCACTGTTTCGCAGGAACTCAAATTCCGGGAGGTTTGCGGTGATCAAGGACCATGAACTCGTCGACATCTTTATCGGTGTTGATGTCGGCAAGAGCAATCACCATGCGGTCGCCATCGACCGCAACGGCAAGAGACTCCTGGACCGGGCGCTGCCCCAGGACGAGGCAAAACTCCGTTCCATCATCAAGGCCGTGGCCGGGAAGGGACGTTTGGCTGCTTCAGCACGACTGACACCGTAGGCGCGGAGACGCTGGAACTGTGCTCGTTGAGCGCGGGTGTCTTTGCCCGTGAAGATCCCTGCTTGATGCGCCCATTTGTAACAGGTGATCCTGACGAAGCCGAGCTCCTTCGCGACCTTCGAGACGTTGGCCGTGAGCTTCAGTCGTCGGAAAAATTCGGCTTTCTCCTGGGCGGTGTACCTCCTGCTCTTCACGCGCGGAGTAGAGACGTTGGGACTACTGAAGGTTTGATTGACACTTTGCCTGTGAGGATTTGATCCTTGCGGGTGGAAGGATGTTCATTATGCCCAAAGCCTTTCCCGAAGAGTTCCGCCGCGATGTCGTTGCGGTTGCCCGCAAGGGCGAAGCGCCCATCACGCAGATCGCCAAGGACTTCGGTGTCTCACCGGCTGCCCTGCACCGCTGGATGAAGATCGCCGACAGAGAAGACGGGGTGAAGTCCGGCGCCGTGTCCGATGACACCGCGAAGCTGCGGGAGGCCAACAAACGCATCCGGCTCCTGGAACAGGAAGCCGAAGTCATGCGCCGTGCCGTGGCCTACTTGTCCCGGGACATCAACCCAAAAAAATGATGTACCCGCTGGTCCGCGAGCTGGCTGCCAGGGACGCCCCGATCAGGGTTCCCGTGGCAGTGTCCTGCCGGGTACTGAATTTCTCCAGACAGGCCTACTACCAGTGGGCCGCCAACCCCGTTTCGGACCGGGACTGGGAAGAAGCGCACCTGATCAACGCCGCCATCGATCACCACCGCGACGATCCTGCCTTCGGGTACCGGTTCATCGCCGATGAGATCAACGCTGGTCCCGGCCCGGTGGCCAGTGAACGGCGGATATGGCGGCTGTGCTCTCAGAACGGCATCCTCTCGGTGATCCACCGCCGGCGCCGGTCAGGACTCAAGGCCGGCCCGCCAGTCCACGATGACCTCATCGAACGGGACTTCAGCGCCACGGCGCCGAACCGGAAATGGCTGACGGACATCACCGAGCACCACACCGCGGAGGGAAAGCTGTACCTGTGCGCGATCAAGGACCTGCACTCGAACCGGATCGTCGGGTACTCCATGGACGGGCGGATGAAAGCGTCACTGGCCGTCGCCGCTCTAGACCACGCCGTGGCCCTCAGGAAACCGGCGGGCACGGTCGTACACTCCGACCGCGGGTCCCAGTTCAGATCCAGAAAGTTCGTCCTGGCACTGAACACCTACGGACTGAGCGGATCGATGGGCCGAGTAGGGGCATGCGGTGACAATGCAGCGATGGAATCGTTCTTCTCCCTGCTGCAAAAGAACGTCCTGAACCGGAAACGATGGGAAACCCGGGCCGAACTCCGGCTCGCCATCACGACCTGGATCGAACGCAGCTACCACCGCAAACGCCGTCAGCGCGCCCTCGGACGGCCGACACCCATCGAGTTTGAGACAATAAAAAACGCGGCACCAGCCGCGTAAGAAATTATCAACCCCAGCTGTCAACTAAACCTTCAGCAGTCCCATACACCTCCCGGGAAATGGGTGCCTGGTGCACCGGCAACGGCGTCCGCCAGTCGATGGGCGCCACCGGGGTGTGCTGGGATAATGCCGTCGCCGAACGGCGTTCTCGTCCCTGAAAAACGAGTTCTACCACCACCACAGCTTCGCCACCCGCCAGGACGCCCGCCGGGCGACCATGCGCTACATCGAGGTCTTCTACAACCGCTGGCGTCCCCACACCAACAACGCCGGCCTGCCGCCAGCAACAGCAATGGTGAAATTCACCACCAACAAGCAGCCGCTACCCGCGGCCGCTTGGCCAAACCGAAACTACGCGACTGTCTCACATCCTTGACACACCTCAACTACCAAGCGCTCAGCCCGCGGCCTGACCCTCGCGGGCCACCTCCTCCAGAATCCTAGCTGTCGGCGATGCCGACATCAGCTGTCCTATCACCTCCGGTTTATCCCACACCTCGCTGCGCAGCCGTTCCAGAAAGACGGTCGCAGCATCCTTGGTGTCGAAGTCAAGGAGCACGACCACGCTGTTCTGGTCGTCTGTATCCCGGAACACCCGGATAGACCGGGCGCCCGAGGCAGCGCGGCCTGCGGGATCGCTGTCGAAGACTTTCTTCCATGCCCCGTAGTCCCGGACCGGATAGCCTATCTGCAGAGTGAACATCTTCGTTCCTTTCTCTCGTGCTGTGTCAGGACCACGATAGGCCGTCCAGCGTCATCCGGGTAGAGCTCGAGGCTGACGGTGATCCGGTGCTGCGTCGGGAGGCCCGGCCCGGCCCGGCCGCCGCGGGCGCCTTGGACGATGATTATTGGTCTGTTCCTCTGCGGGTGGTGTAGTTGACCTGCTGGTTACCTACGTGCCGCGTGCACGGGGATTGTTCCGGGCCGTAGCAGTCGAATCCGCCCGATTCCAGACCCGGAGCTGCCGCGTTCGTGGCCGTGGCGTTGTGCTCTCCGCCGAAGGACAGATTCGATTCTGAGGTGCGTAGTTCAAGATATCGAGTAGAGTGAAAGACTCGATTTTACTTGAGGCTACAAGCAAATTACCTTGCATAAGGTCTATTATCGGTAGTTGCGTATCGTTTTCGAGGAAGTTCCGGTAGCCTCCGCAGCCTGGTTGTCGGCCTCCACGCAGCAGCGGACGCCGACCAACGTTGAGTTTGCGCCAGGCACAAAAGGCCCGGGCCTGTGCGTTCGACTGTCCTCCTGACGCCAAACACCGCAGAGGACTCCCTGAATCGGTCTTCGGGCAAAAGTCGCTGCTCGGAATGCGTCGCGGCCAACCTGCAGAGCCTGGAAGCCAGGTTTCCAAGCAGGACGTCATGGACAGCCATACCTCAAAGGCGCAAGCTGACGCGGCCGGTCCTGACCCCCGCTGTGCAAGGCCAGCTGGCCCTTGTGGCCTGTGGATGAAGATGGTCGGTCCAGCAGCGGCGCTATGCCCGGATCGATCACCACCGCACAATCGCGGCGGCAAGTGTGAGGACTAAGTATTCCGTCAACAAGACGGCGAAAACCACACCAGGTGAATATTCGTTCTTGAGGGGTCCATGTGTGGTGCGGGTTAGCGCCGGGGTCCGGGCCCACGGTTTGCGCTGGTCAGCGCCAGTGTTGGTGTGGTTGAGCGCCACCTGAAAAGCTCCTTCCACTGCGTGAGGGCCACGTGGTGGAAGGAGTACCGGTAATGGTACGGAAGATCAAGGCGAAGCTCGTCTTGCAGTTGCGTAACCAGGGCCTGTCCGGCAGAGCGATCTCGCTCGCTCAGGGCATGTCCAGGCACAGCGTTCAGGCGGTGATCGATGCCGCGAATCAGCTCGGGCTCGGTTGGGACGATGTTGCGGAGAAGCCTGAGGGCGAGGTGTATCTGGAACTGTTTCCCGGCCGCGGGGTGCGGGAGAGCGTGTTCGCGCAGCCGGACTGGGTTCAGGTGCACCGTGAGCTGGCCGGGGTTGGGGTGACGTTGAAGCTGCTGCACCAGGAGTATCTCGACGGGTGCAGTCGGGCCGGGCAAGCGGCGATGAGTTATGACCGGTTCTGCAGGCTTTACGGCGATTACGCCAACGTCACTGGCGCGTCGTCTCGGGTCGGCCATAAGGCCGGCCGCAGCGTCGAGGTCGACTGGTCCGGGCCGACGATGCAGCTCGTTGACCCGGCAACGGGAGAGGTCTCGAAGGTGTATTTGTTCGTCGCGTGCCTGCCGTTCAGCAGATATGCGTTCGTGGAGGCGACGTTGGATATGCGGCAGGAGTCGTGGCTGCGCGCGCATGCGGCGATGTTCGCATGCTTTGGCGGCACGGTCCCGCGGATCGTCCCCGACAACCTCAAGACCGGGGTGATCTCTCACCCGCGCGAGGGCGAAGTCGTCCTCAACGACGCCTATCGCGAGATGGCGGCGCATTATTCGGCGGCGGTACTACCGGGCCGGGTGCGGCACCCGAAAGACAAAGCCAGCGTCGAAAACACTGTCTCCCACGTCGCCACCTGGGTGATTGCGGGTCTGAGGCAGGAGCAGTTCACCAGCCTGGTGCAGCTGCGGGCCCGGATTCGGGAGCAGATCGATGCCTACAACCGACAGCCGTTCCAGAAGCGGGAGGGCTCCCGGCTGAGCGTGTTCACGGCCGAGGAGAAGCCGCTGCTGCAACCGTTGCCGGCGGTGACTTTCGAGATCAGCACCTGGACATATGGGCGCAAAGTAGGCCGGAACGGACACGTGGTCTGGGCAAAAAACTTCTACTCCGTCCCGTTCACCCACATCGGCGCGCATGTTGATCTTCGCCTCACGGACACCATGCTCGAGATCTATCGGGGTGATGAGCGCCTGACCAGCCACCTGCTGCTGCCCGTGACGACGACGAACCAGTATCGGACGAACGAAGCCGACCTTCCCGAGGGGCACAGCTGGCAAGCCTGGGACCGGGCCCGGATCGACGCCTGGGCGTTACGGATGGGGCCGGCGACCGGGACCGTGATCGAGAAGATCTTCGAGTCTGTCCGCATTGAGGAAGCCGGCTACGACCCAGCCCTGGCGGTCCTGCGCCTGTCTCGTAGGTTCTCACCAGCCCGGGTGGAAGCCGCATGCCAGCTCGCGCTGCGCGGTCCGATACGATCGCCCCGTTACGCCCATCTGCGGCCGATCCTGGACACCGGGCAGGACAAAACCGGGCACGTCGAGGAGCCTGATGACGAAGATGGCGGATACGTGCGCGGCAGCTCCTACTACGCAGGAGGGACCCGATGAGCCGCCTGGACACGGAAACCAAACGCAAGCTGCGGGAGATGAACGCGGGCGAGCTGCTGGAGGCCATAGATACTCAAGGCGAGACGCTGAGCATCAGCCTGCCGTTCGAAGATCGCCTCCGGCTGGTCGTCGATGACGCCTACGCGTCGTTCACCCATGCCAAAGTCACCGGCCTGATCCGGCGGGCGGGGCTGCGCTACCCGAACGCTGACCTGCGCCGCATCGACCTCCTCGACGAGCGAGGTCTTGACCGGCCGCTGCTGAGCCAGCTCGGCACCTGCTCGTTCGTGGCCCGGCAGCAGAACGTTGTCTTCCAAGGGTTCACCGGGTCGGGGAAGTCCTACCTGGGATGCGCGATCGCTAAACGCGCATGCGAACACCGCATCCGCGCGCATTACGTCCGCATGCCCGACCTCGAGGAAGCCTGGGTCGCCGCCCAAGACACCCTTGGCGGATCCGGCAAGTTCCTGCGCAAGTATGCGGCATTCACCCTGCTGGTCATTGATGAGTGGCTGCTGGATCGGCCCACGGAATCGATGCGCACCATGCTGCTGGAACTGATGGAACGCCGCTACGGGGAGACGTCCACGGTGTTCTGCACCCAGTACTCGCAGAAGGACTGGCACCAGCGGCTCGGCTCCGGCGTTCACGCCGACGCAATCATGGACCGGATCATCCACAACACGATCTGGGTCGAGACAGGCAATTACAACATGCGCGAACACACAGCACTCGCAACCGCCTAGCAACTGTCACGGAGGGCGTCAGCGGCGCCAAGGCAACGCGACCGCTGGCGCTCTCTCGCACGAACCCCGGCGCTGAACCGCACGAACAGGTGGCGCTCAAAGCTTCAAATACTCAACCAGGAGCGTTAGCGGATCAGTACTCGCCCTTGATCACGAAGTAGGAGCCGCGGATAACGCCTGCCAGTTTTGATTTCTGGCGGGCGAACTTGAAACGTGATGCCAGTTCCTCTGGAATCTCCATGCCTTCGGCCAGTTTGAATCCGACCGCTCGCTTTCCGCCGTCCTCGATGCTGTACATGACGTTGATCGACAGCCCCGACTCGTAGAACACGTAATCCATCCGCAAACCGTCGACTTCGAAGGCGGTTGCTTCGAGCGGGCGGGAGCCGATGACGATGTCGCGCTCGTCCCTGAGGATGCGGCTCACCCGGTCGACCACCTCCGGAACCTCGCTTGCAGGGCTAACGGTGAAGACATGGTCGTACTTGTTGCGGTAGTAGCGGCCCTCGTTGGCGCGTAACCCAGCTAATGGCTCGGCGACCGGAGACGATTCCAGGCCGACAGTAGAAACGTTCTCGAAGTCAACAACGTACGGCATGGGCGCTCCTGATTTGATGTGTTGGACCAACGATAACGTGACGATGTGCTGTGCACCCAGGGGGGAACTGTTCGCCATCCACGAAGGAGCAACCTCATGAAACCCCTGAACACACCCCTCGCCCTCGCCCTTGGACTTGGACTTTTCGCAGGGACGGGATCCGCAGTTGCCGCACCACCAACACCAATCGACGAGCCACCCCAGCGGCTCGACTGCCCCGGCTTCCAAGTCGATGCGGTGTTCACGGGTAAGTCAAGGTGGTTGACGCGTTCCATCACTTCTCTGATTCGAAGCCCATAAAAATCTTCACCGACATAGGAGCAGCTGCCACCGTGGGTGGGACTGTGGAATTAACGGTGTATCCGGCTCGACACGCCAGGCAGTGAGCCTGGCAGGAATGAGCTGGTTATGACGGTGACACTGGATGCCGTGAAGGCTGCGGAAACCACTGCGAAAATGAACGAGAATTCCGAGGCTGAGGCTGCCCGTGAGCTGGTGAGGATGGCTCGGGAGCAGGGGCTGTCCCTGACGGGTGCTGGCGGGCTGCTCAGGCAGTTGACGAAGACGGTCATCGAGACCGCGTTGGAGGAGGAGCTCACTGAGCACCTCGGCTACGAGAAGCACGACACCGCCGCGAAACAGACCGGCAATGCCCGCAACGGGAGCCGGTCCAAGACCGTGCTGACGGAGACCACGGGGCCGGTGGAGATTGATGTTCCGCGGGACCGCGAAGGCACTTTCGCGCCGGTCATTGTCCGGAAGCGCCAGCGCCGCCTGAACGGGGTGGACGAGATGGTCCTCTCGCTCTATGCCAAGGGCCTGACGACCGGGGAGATCAGCGCGCACTTCGCCGAGATCTACGGGGCCTCCGTTTCCAAGGAGACCATTTCCCGGATCACGGACAAGGTGCTCGAGGAGATGAATGAGTGGCAGAACCGGCCGCTGGACGAGGGGCGGTTTCTAGTGAACGTTGCGAATTAGGTGTGTTTGTATCCGGTGTCCTAATCGTTGCATGGCTCCCTGTGGTGAGCGGTCGTTGAGGCAGGATCGCGGCCTGTCGTTGAGTTCATCGCAGACGTCATCGAGCTGGTTCTGGCTCCACACGTTCAGGTCCGTGCCCTTAGGAAAGTACTGCCGGAGCAGGCCATTGGTATTTTCGTTGGTTCCGCGTTGCCACGGTGAGTGCGGGTCGGCAAAGAAGATCCGCAACCCGGTGGCTTTCTCTATCCGGGGATGCTGGAACATCTCATTGCCTTGGTCCCAAGTCAGCGTGCGGCGTAGGGGCAGAGGTAGGCGCGAGTATGCCGAGATGAGCGCGTTGGCCACCGTGGTGGCGGAATGGTCATCAGGTAGCCGTAGGAGCAGGGTGAAGCGCGTCTTGCGTTCCACGAGGGTGACGATCGCAGATCGCTGCGAAGATCCGATGATGAGGTCGCCTTCCCAATGGCCTGACTGGCGCCGGCTCTCCACGTGGGCCGGCCTGGTATGGATCGAGCGCATTGACGTGGACTGTTTCATGGCGCCCTCCTTGGATCTGCCCCGCCCACGGCGGTGCCGATAGGCCCTGCCAGTGCGAAGGTCCCGTGCCGCGTTGGCGCCGAAGATCAGGCCCCGATATACGCCCTCGTAGAGCGTCTCGACACACACATGCCAGTCGATCTTGAGCGGGTAGCAGCGGCGCAGCCAGCGGCTGATTTGTCCCGGCGACCAACGAGCGGTGAGCTTCTCCGCCACCACCTGGCGAAGGGCAGTGTCGTGTTCGAACACCCGTAGCTTCGGGCGGCGACGTTTCAGATGCGCCTGATTGTGGGCAAACCACGGTTGGTACGTTCCGTGGGGTTTGCCATTGCGTCCGATCTCCCGATAGACACTCTGGAAGCTCTTGCCAATCCTCAGGGCAATCGATCTCACCGGTTCACCAGAGGTGAGTCCGTCGGCCATCTCAATGCGGTCGTCCTGAGAGAAATAGCGGGAACTGATCGGAACCTGCTCGTTGACCGTCACGCTTCCAGCCTCGATGAACCACTTTGATCCGCAGCTTAGCGACACGCCAACCTCGCGCGCGGCTTCAGAGCCCGAGAACCCCTGACGGATCAGTTCGAAGTAGCGGCGTTTCACCTCCTGCGGCATCTTGTTCGACGCGTATCTGGGCATGCGAGTCCCTTTCTCTGGGATTCGCAACGTTCACTAGAAACTGCCAGGTCTACGCGGCGATCTTCATTGATGCGATCGTGGTCAAAATCCGCGACGGGCATGTCGCCAACAGGCCCATCTATGCCGCCATCGGCGTCACCCTGGACGGAGAGAAAGACATCCTGGGCCTGTGGGCCGGCACCGGCGGTGAAGGCGCGAAGTTCTGGATGAGCGTACTCACCGATATCAAGAACCGCGGCGTGAAGGACAGCTTCTTCCTGGTCTGTGACGGACTCAAGGGCCTGCCGGAGGTTGTGTCCAATGTCTGGCCGCTGACCACGGTGCAGACGTGCATCATCCACCTGATCCGCAACACCTTCCGCCTCGCGTCGAAGAAGGACTGGGACGCCCTCAAGCGCGATGTGAAGCCTTTTTACACGGCTCCGAATGCCGCGGCCGCCCGGCGGCGTTTGAGGAGCTCACGGAGCGCTGGGGCAAGAAGTACGGGGCGATAACCAGGCTCTGGTCCAATGCGTGGGAGGAGTTCATCCCCTTCCTGGACTACGACGTGGAAATCCGCACCGTGATCTGCTCCACCAACGCCATCGAATCGCTCAATGCCCGGTACCGGCGCGCGGTGAAGGCACGGGGTCATTTCCCCACCGAGCAGGCCGCGCTAAAGTGCCTGTATCTGGTCACCCGGTCCCTCGATCCGACCGGTGCCGGCAGGACCCGATGGGCCGTGCGTTGGAAGCCCGCTCTCAACGCCTTCGCCATCACTTTCAGCGACCGATTCCCGGCAGCTGAAAACTACTAAAGGAAAATGCCGGATACACCGTTAATGAGATAGTCCCCCTCCTGCATTTGTGTGCCTTGTACTGACGTCAGATGCGATGCGTCTGATAGGCGTAGACTATCTGGGCTTCAGTGCAGCACGCTTCGTTCCTCTCGGGCCGGCGTCTTGACCGTGCCCCGAAGCCCAAGTGGCCCTACCGGTAAAGGAGCTGGAGTGGATACGCGAAAACTGAAATATTTTCTGGCAGTCGTTGACCACGACGGATTCAACCGCGCGGCGGAGCATCTGCTCATCGCCCAGCCGTCGCTCTCCCAGACCATCGCCGGGCTGGAGAAGGACCTGGGCGTCCCGCTGTTTCACCGGATCGGCCGGCGGGCGGTCCTCAGCGAAGCAGGCAAAGAATTGGTGGGGCCGGCCCGGCTGGTAATGCGGGACCTGGACGCCGCCCAGTCCGCCGTGCAGGCACTGCGGGGCGTGCGCAGCGGCCGCCTGGACATCATCACCATGCCCTCGCCCGGGATCGAGCCGCTGACGTCCATGATCGCGGGCTTCACCCGGTCCCACACGTCCGTCCTGCTGAACGTCAGCGCCGCGTTCACCCCGGAGGAAGTCATCGAATCGGTCCGCAGCGGCAGCACCGAGATTGGACTTGCCGGCTCCCCCACGCCCATCAGGGTGCCGGGCGTCGATGTCCTGGAACTGGAGCGCCAGCCGCTGATCCTGATCGTCAACCCCCAGGCCGACACCTTCAAGCCCGGGCCGGCCATCCAGCGGGAGGATCTGGGCGGGCACCGGCTGATCGCCAGCCAGCGCGGTTCCCTGATGCGATGGCTGGTCGAGGATGCGCTGGCTCACGGCGTGAACACGGAGATCGTCGTTGAGGTAGCGCACCGGACCTCGATCTTGCCGCTGGTGCTCGCCGGGGTCGGGCACGCGGTGATGCCCTCGTCGTGGGCGCCGTTGGCGCACCGGTCGGGGTTGCGGACACTGCTGATCGAGCCCGTGTCCTACCTGGAGGTGGCGATCCTAAGCCGGAAGGAAGACCTGACCCCGGCGGCCCGGGCCTTCCTGAAGGTCGCGGACCTGCACGTGGCAGCCGCCGAATCGAAGGCCGGCCCGAACCAATCGATAGGCTGAACCTATTTGCCGTATCGAATCTTGGTCTTGGACGCCGGGTGATGCCGGACCGTCTACTTGAAGTGGAAGGGCAGTCTGACACTGCTAACACACTCAACGAGGAGGTAGGCACATGAGCGCCACCCAGAAATTCAGCATCGCATCGATCCCCGCAGACGGCGTCGGCAAGGAAGTCGTCTCCGCCGGGCGCCGGGTCCTGGACGCCCTGGCAAAGAACTCCGGCGGCAAGTTCGGCTTCGACTGGACCGAGTTCCCCTGGGGCTGCGGCTACTACGAAGAGACCGGCAAGATGATGGCCGATGACGGCCTTGAAACCCTCAAGGACTTCGACGCCATCTACTTCGGCGCCGTGGGCTGGGAGAACGTCCCGGACCACATCAGCCTCTGGGGCCTGCGCCTGAACATCACGCAGAACTTCGACCAGTGGGCCAACATCCGCCCGGTCAAGTTCCTCCCGGGCGTCCAGTCCCCGCTGCGCAAGGCCGATGACACCGAGCTTGACTGGGTTGTTGTCCGCGAAAACAGCGAAGGCGAATACGCCGGCCTCGGCGGCCGCAACCTCAGCGGCCGCGGCCCCGGCAACGAGGTTGCCCTGCAGACCGCACTGTTCACCGAGAAAGGCTGCGAGCGGATCTTGCGCTTCGCCTTCGACCTGGCCCGCACCCGCACCGTGAAGAAGGTTTCCTCGGTGACAAAGTCCAACGCCCAGCAGTACGGCATGGTCCTCTGGGACGAAGTCTTCAACCGCGTCGCCCTGGACTACCCGGACGTGGCCACCGAAAGTGTCCTGGTGGATGCTATGAGCGCCAAGTTCATCCTCAAGCCGGAGGACCTGTCCGTGGTGGTGGCTTCCAACCTGAACGCCGACATCCTCTCGGACCTGGGCTCGGCGTTGGCCGGCAGCCTGGGTTTGGCCGCCTCCGCCAACCTGAACCCGGAACGCCGCTTCCCGTCCATGTTTGAACCGGTCCACGGCTCAGCCCCGGACATTGCCGGCAAGGGCATCAGCAACCCGATCGGTGCGATCGCCAGCGCCGCCCTGATGCTGGACCACTTCGGCCTGCACGAGGAAGCCCGCCAGGTCGAGGCCGCCATCGAACAGACCACCGGCGCCGGGCACCTCACCCGCGACGTCGGCGGCGACGCCAACACCGAAGACGTCACCGAGGCCATCATCAAGGCCCTCACCCACACCCTGGCCGCCGTCTAGCCAGATCGCGCGACCAACCGGGACTATCCCGGCGGTCAGTAGAAAGCCCGGAATGGGCGGCGGTGCAGCATACTGCCGCCGCCGCCCACTCCGTCACCTTCATTCTTCAAGCACCATTCCAGCGACATTCCACAACGAGGTAGGAATCATGGACCACATCACCACCGCCGGCGGGGCCGCGGCAGTAAAGAACCCGGCCCGCAAGACACGCTGGTACAAGCAGTTGTACTTCTGGGTATTGACCGCCATTCTCATTGGCATCCTAGTCGGCTGGCTTGCACCGGCCGCAGGCATCGCGATGGAACCCATCGGCACGACGTTCGTGAACTCGATGAAGATGCTCATCGGCCCGATCGTGTTCCTGACCATCGTGGGCGGCATCGCCAGCGTCGCGGACCTCAAGAAAGTGGGTATGACGGGCCTAAAGGCTCTGACCTACTTCCAGGTCGGCACGATCTTCGCCATGATCTTCGGCCTGGTCGCCATCAACATCTTCCGCCTGGGCGACGGCGTCAACGCCGACGCAGGATCGATCAAGACGTCCGAGTCCGCCGCGAAGCTCATCGACGCCGGCCAGCATCAGGAATGGTGGCAGTTCCTCACCCACATCATCCCCAACAGCATCATCGGCCCGTTCGTTGAAGGCGACATCCTCCAGATCATCTTCATCGCTGTGGTCTTCGGCATCGCCCTGAATGCCATGGGCAAGGTCGGCGCCCCGGTGCTGGACGGCGTGCAGCGCCTCACCGGGGTCATGTTCAAGATCCTGGGCTTCATCATGAAAGCAGCCCCCATCGGCGCCTTCGGTGCGATGGCCTTCGCCGTTGGCAAGTACGGCGTTTCCTCGCTCACCAGCATGGGCGGGCTGATCGCCCTCTTCTACGTCACTTCCATCCTGTTCGTCGTCGTGGTCCTCGGATCCGTGATGGCGTTCCTGAAGCTGAACATCTTCACGATGATCCGCCACCTTAAAGAGGAATACATGCTCATCCTGGGCACCTCCACTGCCGAACCGGCCCTTCCGGGCCTGATGCGCAAGCTCGAGCACGCCGGGGTGAAGAAGGAAACCGTGGGCCTCGTCGTCCCCACCGGCTACAGCTTCAACCTCGACGGCGCCGCGATCTACCTTTCCCTGGCGGCGCTCTACATCGCCCAGGCCACCAACACGGACCTGAGCATCGGCCAGCAGCTGGGCCTGCTCGCGGTCATGCTGCTGACCTCCAAGGGTGCAGCAGGCGTCGCCGGCGGCGGCTTCATCGCCCTGACCGCAACACTGACCACGATCGGCACGATTCCGGCCGCCGGCATCATGCTCATCTTCGGCATCGACAAGTTCATGTCCGAATGCCGGGCCCTGGTGAACTTCACCGGCAACGCCGTCGCCACCCTGTTCATCGCGTGGTGGGACCGGACTCTCGACGCGGACCGAGCCCGCCGGGTCTTCGCCGGAGAAATCGTCGAACCGATGCCCGCCCAGGATCCCATCCACCTCGACGACGTCACCGACATCGAGGAAGACCTCACCGAACACGGCCACCACGCACCCAAGGAAGACAGCCCAAAGCACGCGACACCCGCCGATGACGCCACCTCGACCAGGGACCGCGGCCGCGCCTACTCGGAAACCGTCTGACATGAACCACGCACCCGCCGCGAAAACCGTCCGGACCTTGATCGCCCCCGACAAATTCAAAGGCAGCCTCACCGCCTGCGAAGTAGCGGACGCCCTCGCAGCAGGACTCCGCTCCGCAACCGAGTCCAGGACCGCGATCGAATGCGAGTTGCTTCCCCTTGCTGACGGAGGTGACGGCAGTGTTGACGCCGCCGTCGCCTCCGGCTTCACCCGGCGCAGCTACACTGTCACCGGCCCGACCGGCCAGCCCATCCAGGCCGGCATCGCGTTCGACGGCACCACCGCCGTCGTTGAGGTCGCCAACTCCTGCGGCCTCGGGCTCCTGCCGGACGGTAAACTCGAGCCGCTGAAGGCTTCCAGCCGCGGCTTCGGCGAAGCTGTCCTGTTTGCCCTCAGCCTGAACCCGGGAAGGATCGTCCTGGCACTCGGCGGCAGCGCCAGCACCGACGGCGGCATGGGCATGCTCACCGCCTTGGGCTACACGTTCCGCGACGCCGACGGCCGCCAGCTTCACGGCAGCGGCAGGGACCTGGCCCCGATCCATAGCATCGAGCGGACCACACTCTCCGAACTGGCCGATACTGAACTCATCGTAGCCAGCGACGTCTGCAACCCGCTGCGCGGCGCCCAGGGTGCACCGGCAGTCTTCGGACCCCAGAAGGGCGCCGGGCCCGAAGACGTTGCAGCCCTCAATAGAGGCCTTGAACATTTCGTCGCCAAGATGACCGAAGCCGGAGTCAGAGACGCAGCGGCACTGGCAGAGCACAAAGGCGCGGGAAGCGCTGGAGGAATCGGCTACGCGTGCCTGCTGCTTGGCGCGAAGCAGGTCTCCGGAGCGGACTACTTCCTGGACCTGCTGGACTTCAACACCCGCAAGGACGGCTGCGACATCGTCATCACCGGCGAAGGCAGCATCGACGAACAGACCCTGGCGGGCAAACTGCCGGCCGCCGTCGCGCGCCGGTCCGGAACCCGTCCGATCATCGCCGTCGCCGGCCGCTCCCTCCTCCCCCAGGAGCGCTGGTCGGAAATGGCACTGACCCGGGTCTACACCCTGGCCGAATACACCGACCAAGACTCATCCAGGGACCCGGCACTCTCCGCCGCCCTGCTCCACCGGATCGGCAAAGACATCGGAGCAAGCCTCTTGTAGCGGATCGTTGTTACCGCTACAAGGAACGGAAGTGCCCGCCCAGGGGGTCGTCCCTGGGCGGGCACCTTTGGATTAGACCCCCGTTGCAACCACAGACCAGGGCCCACTTCGACCCCAAAGGCATCATTAACCACGCCGCCGATATCAACCGATGCCGGCCGTGCCGTAGTACATCTCTGAAGCAATTCGGAGACGTCCAGTTAGCAGGCTCTTGCCTCTTTACGGGCGCGTGAACTTCCCGTGATACGGGCGGGAACGATCGATGTACGCTGTCCAACGCTGGTCGAGGTGTGATATCTCCACTTCAGCGCCCACCGCCGCGACTTCCGGGTCGACCCAGGCGAAAGCGAGGAAATGACCTGAGGCGGGGTCCTCGGCGGAACTTGTGATGAACCCGACCACGCAGCCGTCCTTCGACACCGGTTCACCCGGGACGCCGGCGTGGAGATCGCTGCGCATTCTCAGGCGCACGAGCAGTCGGTGTCCAGGACGTGCGCCCTCACCGGTGGAAGGACCGGCAAGGCCAGCTTCAAAGGCGTTGTCCCGGGGACCGTACTCAACACCGAATGCGGGCACTCCGTTGGCGATCCGCAGCGCTGTGAATGCTTCGTCGCCGACGAGAGCAATCTCATGCTGCGCGCCGGCTTCAACAAGGAGATCCCAGAGGTAGAGGCCGTGCTCTGTGGCCGTATAAAGTGTCCAGCCGCCCAGACCTGAGGCGGTTTCTGCCACGACGCGGGCCGGAACGCCTCCGACGTCGAGCACTGGCGCCTCGGGTGAGTTCGCCGCGGGGGCGGCACCGCGCGTGACCGAACCGAGAACTGTTGCTGCATCCGGACCGATCAGCGCCAACGCGGTTGTCGCTGACGACAAATCGGAAACGGTGACCGTGTCAGAGTGCGGAGTCTCCCGGCGGAGGTGCCAGACGTCCTCGGGGCTGCTGCCGATGACGAGAAATGAGTCTTCAGCAGTCCGCAAAACTGTCAGAACAGCTGCGATGCCCCCGGACGGACTCTTCAGGTGGGCGTGTGCTGAACCGTTGACCTGCAAAGTTACAGCTGAGCCGAGGATTTCATCCAGATGCTTCGCGGCATCCTCACCGCGGACTTCGAAGACGCTGACAGCTCCCCTGTCGACGAGCCCAACGCCGCTTGCGGCCTGGCGCGCCTCGGCAGAAATGGACGGAGACCATCCGTACGTCCCCCATGCGTCCCGCGGCACTGCTGGCTGATTCGCCTTGGTAGTGCCGTACCACAGGGGACGCTCCCAGCCGCCCTGTGAGGTCCCGAACTCTGCCTTCAGGGCTTCCTGCCGAACATAGAAGGGCGTTGTGGCGAACTTCCTCAGTTGCTTCGTCTGGTTGCGCGGGTGGCTGATGTCGTAGACCTCGTCGTAGTTCTCGCTGGCCCGCGCAATGCTGGCGCTGCGCGTCAGGTGTGCTTGATCGAAGCGACGGAAGTCGAGGCTCGTCGTGTCAACGCCGGGATCTCCGGTCACAATCCAGTCAGCCAGGACGCCGGCCACGCCTGCGGATTGGGTCAGCCACACGGATTCGCTCAGCCAAAGTCCCTTGATGCCCGGGACCTCCCCGAGGAGCGGGTTGCCGTCCGGAGTGAACGAGAAGATTCCGTTGTATCCCTCTGCTGGTTCGCAGCTGTTCGCCTCCGGGAACAGCCGCCTCAGTTCGTTCCACCCGTCCTTGAGATCGTTCCACGTCAGGGGATGGATCGCGGGTTCGATCTGCGTTTGGGCAAAGTCCTCGGGACTGGCGATCTCGGACTGGTCCACGGGGATGACGCGGTGCTCGTACGTTCCCCACAGAATTCGCTCTCCGCTCTGGCGGAAGTAGGAACCGGTGGCCTGGTGCCGCACCATGGGCCGGTCGATCTCTTCCTCGTCGCTGAAGCCGGCAAGCGACGGGAGGGCGTCGGTGGAGGAGGAGCAGTGCTCCATGGGGACCATGGGAAGCTCCAGGCCCAGCAGTTTGCCGAGCCCTGGGCCCCAGAGCCCGGCGCATACGACGACGATATCGGCTTCCAGGAAGGACGTCCCGTCGGGAAGTTGGTGACCCTTGGAGGGGTTGCCCGGCACGGGCGGTGTGGGTCGGACGTCGACGCCGGTCACTCGTCCACGTTCCATACGGAACCCCGTGACCTCGGTAAGGCCATGAAAACGTGCCCCGTTCGCAATGGCACGACGGGCCTGCCACTCCACGGCACGCACGGCCTTGACCACACCGTCCGTTGGCGTGTGCAGCCCGCCGAGCACAGTGGACCTGTCCAGGCCCGGGAACAGGGCCTCGCAATCGGCCGGAGATACCAGCCGGGAGGGGACAGCCCATGACTGTGTGAGGTTGTGCCGGCGATGCAGGTACTCGAGCCGTTCCTCATCACAGGCCAGTTCGAGGCCGCCCACCCGCTTGAGGATCCACTGGCCATCCAATGTCAGCCCATCCAGCTTGTCGAGTGTTCGCCGGGCCAGTTCGGACATCACCGACGAACCTGTCGTCTGGAACGCGAAGCCAGGGGCATGGGATGAAGACCCACCAGTCCGGTACAGGGGACCCTGGTCCACCACTGTTACGGATGTCATGCCGTGGCGGGTCAGATCGTCGGCCAGCGCTGCACCAACCACGCCGGCGCCAATGATGAGGATACGGGTGTCTGCGTCAATTCGGGCGGTGGCCACGTTATCTCCCTTACGGTCAGAGACGTCTACGTCTCACGTCAAAATGTCGAGTCGGCGTCAGGAGTCGCGCATTGGCGCCCTTAGCGGTGAAGCAAGAATTCGGTTACCGTCATCGAGGTTCAGACACCTCGAAAATCGTCGGCTGAATCACAGTATAGATGAGATATGTGATCACAACCACCCCTTTTTGCGCATCTTTTTAGGAGAGTTTGAAGCTGCAGGGAGCCCCCCTTAAACACAGGAAGCGCAGTCCCCGGAGGGGGCTGCGCTTCTCCTGCCAACTGCTGGGCATGCATCTATTAGCCAGGCGCTAATAGTCCCCGGTGGGACGGGCTTGTGGACCCTTCCCCGAAGGCTTCCCGCAACACCTGAGCCACACGACTGGCTTCCCCGTACGCACCATGCGAACCTGCCGTCTCCGAGGTGTAGTCCCCCGCGAAATGCAGATTGCCGAAACTGCGTTGGAGCTCGGGCAAAGCGTCGTTTCGCTTCGGGGACAGCACGGAGAAGCAGTGCTCCCAGGTGGTGGCCACTGACCCGATAATCCGGGCTTGGAGCTCCGGAGCGACCTCGAGGAAATCTTCGATCCACTGCTGGATCTGCTGTTCATCGCTTTCGATTCCCGGGATGAATCCGGCCGAGTTTCCGTAGCACGTAAACCTGACGATTCCGTCGGCCGGCAGAACACCGGGCTGAGGATTAATGATGGCGTCAAACTTCTTTCCCACAGTCGAAACAAAGGACCATTCCGCGAACTCCGGCAGGCCCTCTATGTTGGCGGCAATGGTGAGCGTCGTGCTGCCCGGCGTCTCAGCCGCCCGCAGGGCCTCAACCTTCCAACGGGGCAGGTCGCGGAACAGGCCTGCCACCTGCGGAGCGGGCACCGTCACCACAACGTGGCGGGCCAGAAAGACCTGATGATTCTCCATGTCGCCGGCGGTAACTTCAACCAGGCCATCCCGTTCCCGCACACTGTGGACGCGCACGCCGGTGGCGATCGCGGTCCGGGCGCCAACATTGGCGGCGAGGGCGCGTGGAAGGGCCTGCATGCCGTTCACCGGGTAGAGGCGGTTGTCGCGTTCGTGGGCGATGTAGCTGGCGAGATAGCGTAGAGCGTATTTGGCCGACAGCTGGGCAGCATCGCCTACCGCACCGCCCCGGACTGCTGCCTCAATGATGCTCCGGGCAGGCCCTGGGAGCCCTTCCAGCCTGGCGGCAACGGTTTCATGCTCCAGCCCCGCGGCCTTGGCGGTGATGGTTCCGCCCGACACATTTGCCCTGTACTCACTCTCCAGTCCTTCCATGAAATCGACCAGCGCGTCCTTGGACTCAAGAGGCAGCGGTAGGCGTTCGACGACTTCGGCTGTGGAACCCGCAACGGAGGTAACGCCGTCGATATGCACACCATAGGTAGCCGGATTGAACGGCAAGGTTTCCTGTCCCAGTTCCTTCGCCAGCGCTTCGGCGCGCGTTCCGCGGTAGATGAACATGGCACCCGTGTTGACTGTGGCGCCGGCGAGTTGGACGCTCCGCGTCCGTCCGCCAATGTCGTCGTCGGCTTCCAGTACCTGAATGTCCAGGTCCAGATCGCGGAGATCGTATGCGAGTGCCAGCCCCGCCGGTCCCGCCCCGACCACCACGACATCGTGTATTTCATTCATGCTTGTCCCGACTTTCTGGTCGTGTTTTTCTGCGCGGCGGACTGAAGTTTCTCGAACAGCCCGCTGTCGATCTCCAAAACGCCTTTGCCTGCTGCGCCCACTGCCCGCCGTCCCGGAATTCTTACCTGATAGTCCCGGGATAGCCGGTCCAAATGTGCGCCAAGCCTTAGCGGGAAAGCCTGATCAGCGAAGCGCGGATTAATGGCCAGAACAGTCATGCCAATTTCAGGGCTTGAACGTCCTTCGGTGAACGACGGCGCATCAACCGACCAGAGCCCGCCCGCCAGCCCGGCCAGCGCCTCTGCAACGAGCGCCATGTTCGCGCCTCTGTGGCCTCCATAAGGCAAAAGGGAACCTTCGACGGCGGCTCTGGCGTCCGTGGTCGGCTCGCCATGGGAATCGACAGCCCACCCGGCTGGTATTTCCGTTCCGGCCGCCGCCGCCTCGCGGATGGCTACGAAGGCTGTCTCACTTGATGCCTGGTCGACGAGGAACGGTTGCTGCCCGGTGGGGGCGGCGAAAGATATCGGGTTTGTCCCCAGAACCCGCCGCCCGCTGGAACCCACTGCCATCAGGGCGGGGGAATTTGCCGCGGCAAGAGAGACCAGTCCGGCTTCGGCCAGGCGGTCCGTGAAGTAGCCGAGCTCACCGCAAGTGTACGAATTGTTCTGCAGGAAGACGGCGCAGCCATGGGTGCCGGCCACCTCCAGGATTGTGTCGACAGCCTCGAGAAACCCGGTGTGAGGGATGCCTTTGCCGGCATCGCAGGCGATGATTCCGCCCCGGACTGAGATGAGCGGCACCGCCGCCCCGTTGATGGCACCTGATTCCAGCCCGGCAAGGTAGTCGAAGAGGTGCGAAACACCGACGGAGCTGCGGCCACGCAGCTCCGCGTGGACGACTGCATCAGCGAGGGCTGCCGCGGCAGCCCTGCCGGCGCCGGCTTCCAGCGCAGCCTGAAAGCACAAGCTCTCGACGACGGACGTTGGCTGGATCATGGACGTCCTTTCGGGAAGCGCCCGCGGCCCAGGGAGGGTGTCGGACGTAGGAGTCCCCTCAGACTAGGCTTGGGATATGTGATCACACAAGGCTTATGTCGGAATTTCTCCCTTGAGGCACAGGATGAAGTCATCCACGGCCGGGGAATGGCCGAAGGCCCGGGCCGTATGAAGCTCCGTCTGTGGGCGGCTGACAAAGCGGCGAGTAGTGACCCCCGGCATCTGAAACCGCTGCACCGATTCCGGCAGGACGGATATCCCCAGACCCGCCGCGACCAGGCCCAGGACAGTTTCCTGGTGAATGGCCTGCTGCACCACGTTCGGCGGTGTTCGTAGCGCATCGAAGAGTCGGAGGACCCGCGTCACGAACCCGGGCATCAGGCGGTAGGGAAAAAGGATCAGGGGTTCCCCCTCGAGATCCTGGGGGCGAATTTCCTTCGCGGCCGCCAAGTGGTGTGTGTCGGGAAGGACCACCACCAGGTCCTCCGTGCTCAGCAGTTCAAGGTTCAGCCCCGGGATGTCACCCGGATCCCGGATGAGTCCGAGATCAAGGTTCCCGTCCAGCAACTGCTCAATCTGCTCCCCGCTGGTGAGCGGATTCAGGACCAGGTCTATGCGCGGGCGCTGTTGGCGGAAGGCCCGGATGGCTTCGGGAACGGTGGTGTAGCTCGCTGAACTGACGAATCCCACCCTGATCTTGCCGCTCTTGCCTGCCGCGACGTCGGCGACATCCCCGGCCGCGTCGTCGATGTCCGAAACGGCAGCCTGGATCCTCTCCTTGAACGCCTGGCCCGCCGCGGTCAACGTCACGCGGCGGGTGGTCCGGTCAAAGAGCTGGACACCAAGCTCGCGCTCCAGCCTCCTGACGGCGACTGTGAGTGGCGGCTGGGTGAGGTGCAGGCGTTCTGCGGCCCGGCCGAAGTGCAGCTCGTCCGCGACGACGAGGAAGTACCGAAGCTGCCGGAGTTCCATGGCGATTCTTTCGATTGACGCTAATAATTACAAGTAAAATGATATTGGACGCGATGCAACTTCGGGTGAGTTACTGGACATGAAGAGGGCAGCCCCCCGGTTGCCCATCCTGCGCCTAAGGAGCCATCCATGGAATCGACCGAATACGCCGTCGTCGGCGCAGGGCTGTCTGGAGCTGCCACCGCGTGGCATCTCGCCGCCCGAGGCCACGACGTTGCCCTGCTCGAACGTTCAACCCCCGCGAACGATGCCGGAAGCTCCCATGGCTCGGCCCGGATCTTCCGCTACGCCTATCCCGAGGAGTTCTACACCGGCCTCGTCCAGGAAGCGAAGGCCGGGTGGGACGAGCTGGCCCGTCTGAGCGGCAAGCAACTCATCACCCCCACTGGCGCCGTAGACTACGGCGCCATCCGTCAGCCCGAACGCCTGGCCGCGGTGCTGGCTGCCCGCGACATTGACCACGAACTTCTCAGCGCGGACCAGGCCAACCGTCGATGGCCTCAAATCGCCTTTGACACCCAGGTCCTTTGGCACCCGGACGCCGGCGTCATCGATGCCCACGAATCAGTCGCATCAATGGTCGACCAGGCCGTAGCGCACAGCGCGCAACTCCACAACAACTGGGCCGTTGCCTCGATCGTGGCATCGAACGGCGGCTACGTGCTGACGTCGGCGGATGGCCGGTCCCTGCACGCCGCTAACGTGATTGTTGCCGCCGGCGGCTGGCTTCCCCAGCTCCTGGGTTCGCTGTCGCTGCCTTCAACGTTCCTGTCGGCCATTCCGCAGATCCAGGTGCGCCAGGAACAGGCCTACCATTTCCCCTACGCCGATCAGCCGGAGCTGGCAGTATCGCCGTGGCCCACTTTCATTCACAAGCGCGAAGGCTGGCAGGCCTACGGCCTTCCCGGTGGCCGCGACGCCGATTTCCACGGCCAGAAGGTGGCCGAGTACAACGGTGGCAAGATCCTGCCGTCCGCAGCGGACCAGGACGGCCAGATCGATCCCGCGAACCGTCGTCGGGTCATCGAATACGTCGAACAGTACTTGCCGGGGCTCATTCCGGAACCGTATGCCGAGACCACCTGCCTGTTCACCAACACCCCCAACGAAGATTTCATCTTGGACCGCGTCGACGGCATCACCATCCTCTCGCCCTGCTCAGGCCATGGTGCCAAGTTTGCCCCGCTGATCGGTCAACTCGCCGCAGACCTGGCCACAGGCGCAGGACCCGTCCCGGAACAGTTCCGGCTCGCAGCCCAGGCCCGGCACGCAGCGTTGGGGGCCCACTAATGGCGCCCAACACGGAAACCACTCCCCTGGCCCAGGCGCTAACAGCTACGGTGACGGGGCTGTTGTCCGACATCGCAGGCACGGGCACCGACAACATCCGCGGCGGCTACACCCGTCCGGTGTATTCCACCGCAGAGCTTGACCTGCGCAACTGGTTCATTGAACAGGCCACCACGCGGGGCCTGAGCGTCGAAACCGACCTTAACGGAGCAATCTGGGCCTGGTGGGATGTACCCGGCGGAGACCGCAGCAACAGTCTCGTGACCGGCAGCCACCTTGACTCGGTGCCCGGCGGCGGCGCTTTTGACGGCCCCCTGGGCGTGGCGTCCGCCCTGGTGGCCGTGGACATCCTCAAATCCCGGATCGCCACACCCGCCCGGCCACTTGCCGTAGTCGTCTTTCCCGAAGAGGAAGGCTCACGGTTCGGCGTCGCCTGCCTGGGTTCCCGCCTCATGACCGGTGCGATCGACCCCGACAAGGCCCGGAACCTCCGCGACCAGGACGGCTCCACATTCGCCGACGTGGCCAAGGCCAACGGCCTGGACCCCCGCTTCATCGGGCGGGACGAGAAGCTTCTGGGCCAGATCGGCGCCTTCGTTGAACTGCACGTTGAGCAGGGCCGCGGGCTGATCGATCTCGACCAGCCCATAGCGATTGCTTCCTCCATCCTCGGCCATGGCCGCTGGCGCCTGAGCGTCCATGGACAGGGCAACCACGCCGGAACAACGCTGATGGCCGACCGTCATGACCCCATGGTGTCGGCCTCCAGGATGATGGTCGCCATCCGCGACATCGCTCGCAACCAAACCAACGCCAGGGCGACCGTGGGACGGCTTCAGCCAGTGCCCGGCGGGACCAACGTCATCGCCTCACGTGTTGACTTCTGGCTGGATGTCCGGCACCCCGATGACGCCGTGACAGCGCACGTTGTGGAAGCCATCCATGCCCAGGCCCGGCTGATTGCCGCCGAGGAAGGCTGCACCGTAGAGCTCCGCGAGGAGTCGCTGAGTCCCACCGTCCATTTCGATCCCGGATTGCAGAAAGAGCTCCAGCTGGCCCTGCCGCAGGCTCCTATCCTGGACACCGGGGCCGGACACGACGCCGGCGTCCTGGCGCCCTACGTCCCAACAGCCATGGTCTTTGTCCGGAACCCGAGCGGGGTGTCCCACTCCCCCGAAGAACACGTCGTCGACGAGGACGCCGAAACCGGGGCACGGACCCTGGCCGATGCCCTTCACGGACTGATGGCCTAACTACATACGAAGCACCCGCGCCGACCTGTTCGGCGCGGGTGCTTTCCTGTGACCTTGAGGCTGACCCTCCTGTCCACTTCTCCACGTACTGGCAGCCCGGCGCCACGGGACCTTCAGATTGGACCAAGGCATTCGGCGGCTTTGGCATGCCAAAGCCATCAAGGTTAGACGGTCACTTTAGTGATTTTGCCTTATCCGGCTGCGGACCACCAGGACGTGATACGGAGCTGAATCTGGGTGCGCCGCGCGAAGTGTTCGCCGAGAACAGGCTGGATGCCTCTATGCGTGAGGTCGCGCGACGAGCCGGCGTGGGTGAGCCAACCGTGCGGGGCCGTTTCTCCTCGAAGGAGGAGCTGGTTTCGGAAGCTTTCGCGGACAAGGTGGCGGTGCATGCCAACCGGGTTCAGGCCATGGACCCAAACCCTGGAGCCGGGGTTCCGCCACTCCGTCGCCGAAGACATCGTGCTGGCGCTCATGGCCCACGCATGCCTTGCCTGGGCCGGCGGCCCGATGTCCGCAGCGTTCTCGCCGCGGTTGCGGGCGTCCCTATTTGAGGCTTTCGGTCTGGGCACCGGCGGCGACTTGGCGCCTCCACCGTCGGTGGGCCAGACATACCGGGCGCTGGTTCCGCCTGCACCACCAAATACGCCATAACGGAGTTCCCACTGACACCGGGGGGAACGCAAAGACGGTTGGATCCTCTGGAAGGATCCAACCGCCTTGTGTGGGAGCGTCTGCGGATCAGCTGCCGGCGGCAGCCTTCACATCAGCGGCCGTGCCTGGCAGGCCGTTGTCTTCGAGTGCCTTCTTGAGGGATCCGTCTTCACGCATCTTCTCGACGATCTGGTTGACGGCGTCCCGCAAAGTGGTCTTGCCCTTGTTCACCAGTACGGCGGTTTGTGCCGCGCCTACGGACGCCTGGACCCGCTCGTCCGGCTTGAGTTCGGCGACCTTCAGCTTGTTGTCACTGTTGTTCTTGACCAACTGCAGTGCAGCACCGTAGGTCATGACGCCGGCGCCGGCCCGGCCGGACTTCACGTCCTGGTAGACAGCGTCCTCCGTGGCGTAGAGCTTGACCTTGTCGGCGCCCAAGGTCTTCTGGAGGTCCCCGACCCACAGGTATCCCTGCGGGGTGCCCACGGTGCCGCCGGACACGCCGTCGATGGTGTCGGCGCCGTTGGTCGTCAGCAGGGCCATTTTGTCCAAGTACACGGGCTTGCTGATGGCGAACTGCTGTCCGCGCTCTTCATTGATGTACCAGTTGCCGGCCGTCAGGTCGACGCTGCCGTTCTTCACGGATTCAATGATGGCCGTGAAGCTGGAGGTCTTTGCGTCGGGTTCAAGGCACAGGTCCTTTGCCACTCTCTTGAGGACTTCGCCATCGACGCCGGAGAGTGAGCCGCCCTTCATGGACACGTATGGCGGGTATTCCGCGACGGCCATGGTGAGTTTGCCCTTCGTGGCGGTCTCGACGCCGGACACAACAGGTGTGCAGCTGGACGATACTGCGCTGGTGGTACTGGCTGTGCCGCAGGCTGCCAGCGGCAGGGCCGCTGCGAACATGACGGCGGTGAGCTTGATTTTATGCATGGAGATACTCCTGGATATATGGGGTTGTTAGTGGGCGGTTTTGCTGTGAATGGCGTCTACGAAGCGGGATACGGCTATGGACAGCGCCGCGTAGATAAGTCCGGCAAGGATAAAGACGCTCAGGAATTCAAAAGTCACCGAACCGATCTGGTAGGCGCTGTTCAGCAATTCCGGCAGGGCGATCGCGTAGCCAAGGCTCGTGGCCTGGAACACGATGACGCTGTAGGACATGAGGGGAGGCACAATCGCGCGGAGTGCCTGTGGCAGAACGATGTAACGTGCTTCATCGGTCCAGTTCAGTCCCAGGCTTTGGGCGGCCTCGATGTGTCCGCGGGGAACGCTGAGGAGTCCGGCACGGAAAATCTCGCTGGTGTACGCCCCGGTGTTGAAGGCAATAGCGACGACGGCCGCGGCAAACGACTCAAGCACCAGACCGCCGTCGGGCAGGCCGAAATAGACAACGTACAGAACCACCAACAGCGGAATGCCGCGGCCGAGCTCGACGACGAGAATGGTCGCCTGGCGCAGGATGCGGGTACGGGAGATCATTCCGAAGGCGAAGACAAGGCCCAGTGGCAGGCCCAGCAGAAGGCTAAGACCGGTTACTGCAAGGCTGGTCTGGAGGCCGGAAAGGAGGCCCGGCAGCCATTGAATCCATTGCTCAAACATGTTCACACCGCGCTTCGGGTTCGAATGAAGGTGTCTGCCTTGCGGGCAAGGACAGCCATGGGGACGCTGACGACCATGTAGACCACACCGGCGGCCAGGAAGATCGGGAGGCCGGGGTTGCCCTGCTGGTTCAGGGTCAGCGCCTGGAACGCGATGTCACTGACACCGATGACGGAAGCGACTGCCGAGTCCTTGAGCAGCCCCACCGCATAGGAAGCCGACGGCGGGAGCGCCACCCCAATGCCCTGGGGTGCGATGACGCGCCAGAACGTGTCGCCTTTTGAAAGGCCAAGGGCTCCGGCGCCCTCCCACTGCCCGCCGGCAACAGCCTGGATGCCAGCACGGTAGTTTTCCGCAAGGTACGCGGTGGAGACTGCACCCAGCGCCAGGCAGGCTGCCAAGAGCGGTGGGAGGGTGACGTAGCGCCCGAGCCCGTAGAAAAGTACCAACATCCAGGCAATGGGTGGAATGCCTCGAACAACTTCGATGTAGGCCGTGGCCAGCAAGCGCAACGGCACAATGTCTGAGAGCCTGGCCAATGCGAGCGGGACGGCACAAAATGCGCCGATCAGGAAGGATCCAAAGGTGATGACCACCGTTGTACCCAGGCCCTGGAGAAGGAAGGGGATTGCCTCGATCACCGTTCCAGCACCGCCTCGAGGAACTTCTTGGTCCGGGCCTCGCGGGGTGCCCCGAAAACCTGTTCGGGAGCTCCTTGCTCCACGATCCGCCCGTCGGCCATGAAGACTGTGCGGTCCGAGACCCTCCGGGCGAAGGACATCTCGTGAGTCACCACAAGCATCGTCATGCCGGTTGCCGCGAGTTCCTGCATGACCGCCAGCACTTCCCCGCCCAATTCGGGATCGAGGGCGGATGTAGGTTCATCAAAGAGCATGATCTCGGGGTCCAACGCGAGTGCTCGGGCGATCGCAATGCGCTGCTGTTGCCCGCCGCTGCACTTGCTCGGGCGGGCGTCCGCCTTGTCTCCAAGGCCCACGCGCGTCAGTAATTCCATGGCCCGTTCCTCGGCTTCCTTGCGGGAACGTCCCAGGACCCGCTCCTGCGGAAGTGCCACATTGCGGAGCACACTGATGTGCGGGAAGAGGTTGAAGGACTGGAAAACCATCCCCACCTGACGGCGCAGGTTCATCAGCTCGTTCCGCGTCGGCTTGGAAGCGATCTTCACGGTGGGCTTGCCGTCGATCAGCAGATCACCGCTCGATGGCGTCTCCAGGTAGTTCACGCAACGCAACAGTGTGCTCTTGCCGGCGCCGCTAGGACCGATGAACGCCACGACTTCACCGGCGTTGACGTCCAGGGATATATCGGACAGGACGGTATTCCCGTTGAATTCCTTGTGGATGTCCTTCAGCTGAAGCTGCGGAGCCTTCTGCGCGTCGGTGGTGCCGGCCGCACCCTGGGTGCGGTTTTGTTGATTGTCGATCACTGGGTACTCATCCTCCAGATGGGCGCCGGGAGGCGCTGGTGCCGGCGGGCTTTCACCCGCCGACTGATGGTCTTTAGCCCTGGCGTTCAGTGCCGGGAAGATCGGCCTCCGGGGAACGGTGGTCGAATGTGGTTGGTGTCACACGTAAAATGTAATCTGTGATCACATATCAGGTCAATAGTTTGGCGTAACGGGTTTGTAAACTTGTTCCAACCCCACTGAATTGCCCTGCCCTACCTGCAAAGGAAGCACATGACAGGCCCATCGGGTGCACGAGTAGTTCTCCCGGTCCACCTCCCCCAAACCGCCTGGGCTAACGGCGCAGGCTACACGAGGGAAATCAGCGTCAGTACCAAGAGCGACCCCCAACGCTCTTCGGATAGGCGCTCCGCGGACTACGAGTGGCGGATCAGCCTGGCCGAGCTGACTCGGGCGGCCGATTTTTCGATCCTGCCCGGAATCGACCGGGTCTTTACGCTCGCAAGCCCGGGACCGTTGGCGATGACCGTAGACGGCGTCGAACGCATTTTGTGGCGCGGTCAAAAAGTTGAATTCACGGGAGAAGTAGTCGTAACGATCGAACTCGCTTCGGCTGAGCCCCAGCTTGGCTTGAATCTTATGACCCGTCGCGGCTCCTGCACCGGACGGACGAGCCTTGAGCGGCTGGACGGCAAAGTGACACTGGATCCCAGCACCGGCATTGTTGCGGCAACTGTCCTGGAAGGTACAGCCACCACATCTGATGGCAGGAAACTAGCGGACCTGGCCACCCTGGTCCTGGGCGCACACACCGAGGAGCTCGAAGCCCAGGGGTGCCTCTTGGCTATTACCACGGTCCACAGAGCGTAGTTGCCGGCCCGACGACGGCTTTAGTCCGTTTCCGGCCCTGTGCAGTAGAAGCAACCGTCTACTGCGAGGCCGTTTCTGCAGACATCGTCGTCATCGGACAGTTCCACGCCATCTGCTGGAATCCTGTTCATGGGGGTGATCTTCTTTCAGGTTCGAAGGACGGTGCGCGGCCGGCCGACTACTTTGGGGGCGGGCGGACGCCAAGGTGAAGGTCTTTGGTTTCCGGGGCCCGCTCTGGCGCGGGTGAAATGGCCCCCAATATGCCGGCCATCATCCAAGCAAAGCCGTTGGTAGGACAGAGCTAAGCACGGACTTGCCACTGTTCTCAACCCCGGGAACGTCTTTTTTATTTGTTCCACGATAGCCATTGTGTGATTTGTGATCACAAGCTAATGTTGTCTGAACAACCCTCGAAAGAGAGTTGGGCCACATTAGCTGTCCAGGCCCCCGCATCCAGGGAATGGCCGGCAGCCGGGAACCGCGGTCCCACCGCGGCGACTCTTAGGAAGTGCACCTATGCCGAACAGACTTCTCCTGCATGTCGCAGAGAATAAGAAACTTGAAGCCATTGCCACGCGCAATCGGCTAACCCGGCCCATCGTGGACAGGTATGTCGCGGGCCGCGGTTTGGACGAAGCCTGGATTGTCACGAAGGCCCTCAACCGGGGTGGTATCGATGTCAGCCTGGATCTTTTGGGCGAGTCGGTACACCACCTTGCCCAGTCCAAAGCGGCCACCCAGGAATACCAGGGAGCCATCGAGAATATTCGAAACCAGGCCCCGGGCTCAACCGTCTCGGTGAAGCTCTCCCAGCTTGGCATCATGATCGACCCCCAGGAGTGTGCGAACAACCTGAAGGCCCTTCTGAACGCTGCCACCACCCACGGGGCAACCGTGGAGGTCGACATGGAACACAGCTCGGTGGGCCGGGAAACCCTCGCCATTTACAAGAGCATCCTGCCGGACCATCCCAACACCCGGCTGGCCATCCAGGCCAACATGCGCCAAACGCCCGAGGACCTCTTGTCCTTCACGGACATCAAGCCCCGGATCCGTCTTGTCAAAGGCGCCTTTGACGAGTCCCCATCGGCAGCACTGTGCAATGCGGACGAGGTCACTGAGCAATACAAGTATCTTTCCCGTTGGGCGCTGCAGCACCTGCCGGACCCGGCCTTCGGAACCCACGACGACACCTGCATCGACGTGGTCAAGGAAACCGCGGCCGAGCTTGGACTGGACAAGCGGGACTTCGAATTCCAGATGCTGTACGGCGTCCGGAGGAAGTTGCAGGATGAGTTGGTCCGCGACGGATACCGCGTCCGCGTGTACCTCCCCTACGGAACGCAGTGGTACCCGTACCTGATGCGCCGGATGGCTGAGAAACCGGCCAACCTGCTGCTCTTCCTTCGCTCCCTCATTGGAGGCTGATGTGGCATTGACGTAAGCTGAATTGTGATCAAATATCACGCTTAGTGTCCGCGAGCTGGAAATGGAGTACTCCATGAGCCTTGAAATGACCCGTCCAGTCACCCCCACGTTGGTGGCTGACCAGGTGTACGAGGTCCTGGAGAACGCCATTTTGACTGGCACTTTGGAATCCGGGTCACCCCTTCGGGTCCGCGATCTGGCAGCAATGGTAGGCACCAGCGTCATGCCCGTCCGGGAGGCAATCCGCCGCCTGGAGGAAGCAAGGCTGGCCACCCGCATCCCCCACAAGGGTGCAGTAGTCAGGACATTCACTGCCATCGAACTGATTCATATCTACGACGTACGGACCATCCTCGAGGTACAAGCTGCGACCCAGGGAGCCCCCAACGTCAGCCGCAAGAACCTGCGGGAGATGGAATCCTCCTGCGAAAAGATGCAGAAGGCCGTCGCGGAAGGTCGCATCATTGACGCCCTGGACCTGGATGAGGATCTTCTCCGGACCCTGTACAGGGCCTCGGGTAATCCCGTGCTCGTCAGTATTATCGAACAACTTTGGCTCCAGTGCCGGCCCTACAAGGTGATCGGCGCAACGGAGGCCCTTGCCAAGAACGACAACACGCTCTGGACTCCGCAACCAGCCTTGGTCCAGGCACTCATCGACGGCGACACCGCCGCAACCACCACTATCACCGCGGACTCCCTCGCCAGCGCCCTGCGCCGGCTGGAGCTGCGGCTCGAAACCCAATAACCAACCCGGGGCGTACTGCCCCGGCACATCGCAGAGGAGAAAGCCGGATAATGGCCACTCAGTCAGTCAGCGTTGCTGGAAACTTCAAGGTACCCACCCCTTACAACGAGCCTTCGCGCGAATTCCGTCCGGGATCCCCCGAAGCAGCCGACGTCAAGAAGAAGATCGCCGAAGTTACAGCCAGCGTCCGCGACCTTCCCCACGTCATCAACGGAGTACGCTCCATGACCGGTGAGCTGTGCAACGTCACGGCTCCCCACCGCCACTCCCAGGTATTGGGCCGCATTCCCACGGCAGATGAGGCGGTAGTTCAGTCTGCGATCGACGCGGCCCTGGCCGCCCAGCACGACTGGTCCCGGACTCCCTGGTGGGAACGCGCCGCGATCTTCCTGCGTGCCGGCAACCTCGCCGCGGGGAAGTACCGTGACGAGCTGGTAGCCACCACCATGCTTGGGCAGTCCAAGACGTTCCACCAGGCAGAGATCGACGCCGCCAGCGAAGTAGCGGACTTCTTCCGCTACAACGCCCACCTTGCCCAGCAGATCTTCGCTGACCAGCCCGAGTCCCTGCAGGGCGAAGGCAACTCGCTGGACCAGCGTGGCCTGGAAGGCTTCGTCCTGGCCATCACCCCGTTCAACTTCACCGCCATTGCCAGCAACCTGCCCACCACCGCCGCCCTCATGGGAAACACCGTTGTCTGGAAGCCCTCCGAGAAGGCGGCCCTCAGCAATGACGTCCTCATGCGGATGTTCGAGGAAGCCGGCCTTCCGCCAGGTGTCATCAACCTCGTCCACGGCTCGGGCCGGGCGATCTCCGACCAGGCGATGAGCCACCCGGACTTTGCCGGCCTAACCTTCACGGGTTCCACGGATGTGTTCCGCAGCCTCTGGAAAAAAGCCGGCGACAACATCGACCAGTACCGCTCCTTCCCCCGCCTGGTAGGCGAAACCGGTGGCAAGAACGCTGTGGTGGCACACCCCAGCGCCGATCCGGACGCCCTGCGCGCTGCCCTGGTTCGCAGTGGCTTCGAGTACTCGGGCCAGAAGTGCTCCGCGGCATCACGCACTTACATCCCGCGCAGCGTCTGGAACCAGATCAAGGACGAACTTGTCGAGACCGTCAAGTCGCTGCGGGTGGGCGATGTGGCCGAGCACGAGACGTTCCTCGGAGCAGTTATCGACGAGACGTCGCTGCGCAAGATCGAGGCTGCCCTCGAGAAGGCCAAGGCCCTCCCGAGCCATACCCTCCTGGCCGGCGGGAACGTCCACGCCGAAGAGGGCTGGTTCGTCGAACCCACGATCTTCGAGACCACCGATCCCCACGCCTTCACCATGAGCGAGGAATTCTTCGGTCCCCTCCTGACGGTCTACGTGTACGAGGACAACGAATGGGAGTCCGTCCTGGATCTGGTGGACCAGACCAGCAACTATGCCCTGACCCTGTCCATCTTCGCCAACGACCGCCGGGCCGTCTCCCTGGCACTGGACAAGCTCCGCAATGCTGCCGGCATGACCTACATCAACGACAAGCCCACCGGCGCCCTCATGGGACAGGTCGCCTTTGGCGGTGGCCGCGGCTCCGGCACCAATGACAAGGCCGGTTCCCGCCTTGCCCTGCAGCGGTGGCTCAGCGGCCGGTTCATCCACGAGAACTTCTCCCCGTCCACCGAATGGCGCCAGCCGTACCTGGCCCAATAATAGGCAGCCCAGTAACAAATCTAAGGCCCCACTGACCAAGGCCTCCCGTGACCGGCTGGGTGCGCTGTGGCGCACTCAGCCTCCAACCGCCGTCGGGCTTCTCTCGCAACGCTCCGAACGGCTTCCAGCAGCCGCCGCCTGATCATGCTCAGGCGGCGGCTGCTGCCCTCTCTCCGGCCTTCCACACAGCCACGGAAGTTCTCCCATGAAGAAACGTATTCTCACGCATAAACCAACGGCCCCTGACCATGCCTCAACCGCGTCACCCAAACGGCGTGACGAACGCGGGACGGCGATGTCCATCCTGCTGCTGTTCGCCCGCCACCGGAGCCTTAGCAGCTCGCAGATTTCAGGCCTTCTGCGGCTTCCAGTGTCCACTGTTTACCGGCATCTCCAGACCTTGTTGCAGGCCGGCTTCGTCGTGGGAAGCCAGGTTATCGGCCGTTATTCAGCGGGGCCGGAGGTGGTGCGGCTAGCCGATAACTACCGCAATGAAGCCTTGGCACAAGGGGCGGTGAGGCAGCGGCTTGAACAGCTTTCACGGGAAACCGGAGAGTTGGCTGCCTTCCTTGTTCAGAGCAGCGGCGAGGCCCTCTGCGTCGAATCGGTGGAGAGCACCCATATCCTCAGTTGCAGCTACGCTGCCGGACGTTCGCGTCCGCTTTTGCACGGGGCCAGCGCGCGGGCGATGTTGTCCGCCGTGCCGGAGGATGAAGTCGATGCAATTCTTGCGGGGCATTTCCTTGGCCGAGAAGAAGAAGCCACCATCCGTGCCGACCTCGCTGAGATCGGGGAGGTCGGCTATGCAACGAGCTCGGGCGCCCTCGCTCCGGGCATCTGGGGCGTAAGCGCCCCCGTCTTTGTCGAGGCCGGCGGCCTCGTAGGCGTCGTCACCACCATGGTCCCACTTGAACGGGCCGAGTCAGAGGACGCCCGTGCCCGGTTCATCGACTGCACCTGCCAGGCAGCCGCGGACCTGGGCCATGTGACTGCACCCGTCTGACGCGGGTTGCGGCATTCCTAAGGCCGACGACGGCGATGGCGGCACCGCGGCGAGGGGCGCCGCCAACGTCAGCGCATCAATGCGTCCTCGCCGGCGAGGCCGTCCGCGGCACCCTCAGAGCTCAGCTGGCGATACCTGTTTGTCCTTGGCGTGCTGCCCGCCCCGCATTCCTCATCCGGAGAACCACCAAGGACGCCGAGCGCAGTGCGGTTGCGGGGGACCGGCGGGAATTGTAGCCACCGAGGTGGCGACGGCGTGATCCCCGAGCTGACGCGCCCCCGCGGACGTGCCAGCGCCAGTGTTGCGGAAGGCCCGTGGGATGTGCACCTTGCCTCCAGCCTGGCATTGCCGGGCCTCGGGCAAACTCTTCTCGTCAGCGGAGCTCACATGCTGCGTCCGTTTCCAGGCCGATCAGTTCCTGAACCGTCTGGCGGCGTCGTATCAGCGTAGTAATGTCGCCGTCGACGAGGACCTCCGGTATGAGCGGACGGGAGTTGTAGTTTGACGACATGCTGGAGCCGTAGGCGCCGGTGTCATGGAATACAGCCAGGTCGCCAAGCCCGGCCTCAGGCAGCTTCATGGTCTGAACTTCGCCTGCCTCGGACTGCGTAAAGACGTCACCGGCCTCGCAGAGCGGCCCGGCGAGCACGACGTCGGAAAGCGGACCCGAGCGCGGGGATCCGTCGGCACCGAGGATTGTCACATGATGCCTGCTGCCATACATGGCCGGGCGGCCAAGGTCATTGAAACCAGCGTCGACCAGCAAAAAGTGGTTGTGGGCAACCTGCTTGCTCGCCCATATTTCGGCAGCAAGCACTCCTGACTGCGCGACTGTGACCCAAATGGTCGCTGATCTCGCGTCTCGCGGCGTCCCAGACGTTGAAGTACCGTTCCGTGTCCACGGTCGGGTCGTCCGGAGCATAGGGAATGGAGAGGCCGCCACCGGCCGATATCGCCTCAAGGTCCCGGCCATGCCGTTTGACCTGCTGAACCATGGCGTCGCACACCTGCTCGAGATGGGAGTAATCGACGCCGGAGCCAATGTGCATATGGAAGCCGACCAGTTTCAACCCGTGCCGATCGACGAGGTCCAGGCTTTTTGCGAGATGCTCGTGCCAGATGCCGTGCTTGCTGTGATCGCCACCGGTGTTCGTCTTGCGGCTATGGCCGTGCCCGAATCCGGGGTTGATTCTGAGCCACACAGCGTGGCCGGGCGAGGCCGGTCCCAGCTGTTCCAGCATCTGTGGTGAACCTACGTTCACCGGTATCCGTCGCTCAGCAACCAGCTTCAACGCTTCGCGGTCCAACAGATCCGCCGTGAAGATAATCTGCTCCTCAGCCGTGCCAGGTGTGTATCCGGCGGTCAGCGCCCTTAGGACCTCGCCAGCAGATACCGCGTCTACCAGTACACCCAGCTCCTGCATCAGGCGGAGGATGTGGATGTTTGATCCTGCCTTTTGTGCGTATCGGATGACATCGAAGTTTCGAAGTTGATCAACTTGTGCACGGATGGTGCCCGCATCGTAGATCCACACAGGAGTTCCAACGCGATCAACGATCCCCGCCACACGGGTTCCGGAGAGGCTTCCGGGAAGCGGCTTAATTGTGGGCTGATTGTGACGCTCGGACATTCGGTCCTCAGGGTTTCAGCACAGGCCGTCAGCCACGTTGCGCTGACGGCTGGGTTCGGGGCTCCAGCAGAAGGGGCAATCCAGCGAAAACTCTCCACCGGTGCAACCTGTCCAGGTGCGCTGGTCGGCCGCTTCCTGCTTCAAGGCTGGAAGTGCGTCGCAGTGCAGGCGCTGCTGGGTGGTTCTTGGGGCTGTCAGCTTCTTCATGGCTGCGGTTTCCTGGTCTTAGTGGCTTTGGACAATTATTGTCCTTGGGGCCCGGCCTCTGTCGGTGATATGGCACTGGGTGCGTGCCGCTACTGCTTACTTGACTTCTCTATGGCGTGCTTGGCGCCTTTACTCCAGTTTAGATATGTGATCACAAATCACGCAATAGCTGGGCTGGAGATTTTTGGATCATGTTTAGGAGTGTGTGCATGACGCTTGACACTGGCAATACGAGCAAAACAGGGCCGCTCGCCATTAGGATCGTTCCATGCCAGGAAAAAAAGCGGATGCTGCCCACCAACAGGAGATCAAGAAGCCCTTGTTGGGGGCCCAGTCCGGATCCTTTCCGGCCTTTTCGATCACACCCACCCTTGTAGCGGATCAAGTCTACGAGGCCCTGCGCACCGCGATTCTCACCGGCGACTTGGCCGGGGGCTCCCCGTTAAGGGTCCGGGACGTTGCTGCGATGGTCGGTACAAGCGTGATGCCGGTCAGGGAAGCCATTCGCCGGCTGGAAGAGACAGGGCTGGCCACTCGGGTGGCGGCCCACCGGGGGGCAGTCGTCCGTGAATTCACCGTCGATGAACTGATCCATATCTACGAAGTACGGGCCACATTGGAGATTGAGGCCGCCCGCCGCGGAGCTGCCAACGTCACTGACGCTGACGTAGCGCGCATGGAGGCTGCCTGCGCCCGAATGCAAAAAGCGGTCACCGAACGCCGCGTGTGGGACGCCCTGGACGACGACGAAGACCTGCTGCGCACGTTGTATTCCGCAGGCGGCAACCCGGTGCTGTTGCAGGTCATAGAGAACCTCTGGCTTCAGTGCCGGCCGTACAAAGTCATAGGTGCCACAGAAGCAATCGAGCACGACGACGACAGCCTCTGGACCCCGCAACCTGCCATCCTGGAAGCCGCCCGGGCAAGGGATGCCAAGGAAGCCACCAAGCTGACCAAGCAATCCCTGGCCAGCGCGCGCCAGCGCCTTGAGAAGCGCCTCGTCCCCCAGTAGGCATCATTCACCCGGAGCGGTCTCGTCAGGATCGGTCTTTTGTAGGACACTCAAGGTGATGCCACCATCAGTAAACGTAGAGGACCTTCCCCTCAACAGCTTCCATAAGCGGCTGGCTGTCTATTCAGCCGGCGGTCCCTTCCTTGATGGCTACGTCTTGAGCATCATCGGCGTTGCGCTGGTCCAAGCGACTCCACAACTGGAGCTGACTGTCTACTGGGAAGGCCTGATCGGCGCCTCTGCGCTCGTAGGAATCTTCTTTGGCGGATTCCTCGGCGGATGGCTGACCGATAAGTTCGGACGGCAAACGCTTTACACTCTTGACCTCGCCGCAATCGTCTTGTGTTCAGCGCTGCAATTTTGGGTTCAGGACGCGCTTGGATTATTTGCGCTCAGGCTCCTGATAGGCATCGCGGTGGGCGCCGATTACCCGATAGCCACGTCGCTGCTCGTTGAGTTTACTCCTCGAAGATATCGGGGACCCCTAGTGGGCGGCCTGATCGTCATGTGGTTTGTGGGTGCCGCAGTCGCCTACATCGTGGGTGAACTGCTGCTCCAAACAGGACCTGACGGATGGCGGTGGATGCTGGCCAGCGCCACGCTCCCGGCTTTGGTCTTCCTCATCCTCCGGCACGGCACTCCCGAATCCCCTCGATGGCTCGCTAACAAAGGGCGAGTGGAAGAAGCGAGAGCCGTTGTTGCCCGGGTCTTCGGTGACGGCGTGAAGCTGGCGAGCTTCGAGTCTGCCGCGGCCGATCGCGTGAGTGCCGGCGTCCTGTTCCGGTCCGGGTACGGCGGCCGTATCTTCTTCATTTCCGTCTTCTGGACCTGCTCCATCATTTGAGCTGCCGCGAGGATTTCGGACAGCGGAATTAGTGAATTCTTCTACGCTGCCAGGGCTGGCTGTTGATAACCATAGTGGACTTCGTTAGGCCGTCGGTAACCGAGCGCTGAGTGTCGGCGCCGACTATTGTAAAATCCCTCGATGTAGCGGATAACGTCACTGCGTGCTTGTGATTTCGTGGCGTAAACGGTCCGGTAAACACGCTCGTTCTTGAGCATCGAGAAGAAAGATTCCGCCATACTGTTATCCCAACACACGCCCGTGCGGCCCATCGATGAGCGCATCCCCAGACTGGTCACCAAGGCCCGAAACCCGGCCGAGGTATACACGCTGCCGCGGTCCGAGTGCCAGATCGCGTCAGGCTCGATCAGGGTCGTTGCGGCGGCGTTGTTGAGGGCGTCCGCCACGAGTTCAGTGCGCATGTGATCGGCGATCGACCAGCCGACGACCTTCTTCGAGTAGCAGTCAATGACGGTGGCCAGGTAAATGAACCCCTGCCAGGTGTGGATGTAAGTGATGTCGCCGACGAACTTCACCCCGGGACGTGTGGCGGTGAAGTCACGCTTGACGAGGTCAGGCATGTTGGCCGCGGCCAACGCGTCGGCCTCGGTGGTCGCCCGGAATGGCCGCGGCTGGCAGGCCAGGAGGCCCTCCTGGCGCATGACCTGCCGCACAAGCTCGGGCGAACATTCAATCTGTTCCGCCGCGAGGTCGGCATGGATTCGGCGATACCCGTACGTTCCTTCGGACTCCTCAAAATAGTGCTGGATCCGCGCTATCAGTGCCTTGCGCCGGGTGGCAGTCGCCGATTGCGGGCGCGTCAGCCAGTGGTAGAAACCGGACGTTGAGACTCCCAACCAGCGGCACATTTTCACGACCGAATTCAGGTTGGCGGGCTCAGTCTTTTGGGAGTCGATGTATTCGTACTTGCTCACTACCGCTGCTCCCGCGCGAAGTAAGCGGCTGCTTTTTTCAGGAACAGAGTCTCCGCGCGCAGCTCCTGATTTTCCCTCTCGAGCTCCTTCAGGCGGGCCCGCTCCGAGACCGTCAGGTCCGTCTCAGTGCCGCCGTTGGCCTCGCGGTATTTGTTCAGCCAATTGCGCAGAGTCTCGGGGCCGACACCGTATGTGGTGGCAACGTCCTTGATGGGCTTGGACGTGTTGATCACCTCACGGCACAACTCGTCTTTGAACTCCTGGGTGAAACGCCGGCGTGCTGCAGTCATGCTGATCTCTACTTTCAGTAGACCCCCATTTTAAGAGGGCCCACTGTCCGAGAACTCCGCGGCAGCTCAATTCCGCTGTTCGCGATTTATGCCTTCGCGCCCAGGATCCTCGACGCGCTCGGCCTAGGCGGGACCAGGGCCAACTTTGGATCCGCTGTCATCACCGTCCTCTTTTTGTTGGGAACCGTGGTGTTCGTCCTGTTAATCAATCGCCTGGGACGCAGAAAGGTGATCCTCCACAGTTTCTTGTGGTCGGGCCTTGCCCTGCTGGGATTGGGCCTCTTCCCCCAGTCTTCCCCGACCGTCACAATGCTTCTTTTTGCAGGATATGCGCTTTTTATTGGAGGAACCCAAATCCTGCAGTGGGTGTACCCCAACGAACTCTTTCCGACCGAGGTGCGGGGAACCGCCGTTGGACTCGCATCCTCGCTGAGCCGGATTGGCGCGGCAGCAGGCACCTACCTTGTTCCGCTCTCGCTGACCGAGCTGGGGATCGGAGCGACGATGCTGATCGCCGCGGGCATCACACTGGTCGGCTTCCTCGTCAGCCTTAGGATGGCCCCCGAAACCCGAGGACTCGGACTGGAGGAGGCGGCGTCGCTTTAGCTGCTGGCGAAGCTCGCCGAGCCGTACCCCTAGTGTAGCGTGTCGTTGATTCCTTTGGGTATGGTTTTTTGTCAGACTTGATCCATGGTTTATCTGGCAAGGGCTTTGGAATTGCGTGACGGGGACCGGGGTTCTTGGAGGCGTTGACTCGTGGGAATTCTTCCTCCGCGACATTGGCGTTGCGGGCGCGCACGGTTTTGTTGGCTGCCGACGGGATGCCGAATATCCAGATCGAGAAGATCACCGGGTTTTCGGCACCCACGGTTTTGAAGTGGCGCAACCGCTATGCCGAGGGCGGGATCGAGGCCCTGTCCGATGTCCAGCGCCCGGGACGGGAGCGGGAGATCGACGAGCTTGCCCTGATCGCGGACACCCTGACCAACGACGGGAAGCCGCCGGCCGAGCTTGGGATCTCGCACTGGTCCGCCCGCATCATGGCCGAACGCCACGGAGTCTCCTTTTCCTCGGTGGCCCGCATCTGGCGCCGTTGGAAAATCCAGCCTCACCGGATCGAGACGTTCAAGTTCTCCACTGATCCCGCCCTGGAGTTCAAGCTCCGGGACGTGGTGGGCCTGTACATGTCCCCGCCGGAAACGCGGTGGTCGTGAGCATCGATGAGAAAACCCAAATCCAGGCGCTGTCCCGCACCGGCCCGGATCAGCCGTTGTCCTCGACGCACCCGCTGCAGCAGACCCACGACTACAAACGCAACGGCACCACCACCTTGTTCGCCGCCCTGGAGGTCCTCACCGGCAAACTCAGCGCGAACGCCTTCTACCCAAAGCACACCAACATCGAGTTCGTCGATTTCCTGGGCCGGGTCGCCGACGCCCACCCCGGGGTTGAACTGCATGTCATCTGCGACAATTACGCGACGCATAAGCATCAGAACGTGAAGGACTGGCTGGCCAAAAACCCGCGCGTGCGCCTGCACTTCACCCCAACCAGCTGTTCCTGGCTGAACATGGTGGAGATCTTCTTCGGGATCATCACCCGCCAGTGCCTCAAACGCGGTGCGTTCAGCTCGGTGAAAGAGCTGGAACAAACCATGGAACGCTACATCGAGAACTACAACCAGGACGCCAAACCATTCACCTGGACCAAATCAGCGGACTATCTCCTGGGCAAGATGAAACGCAAACAAACCATTAACACGGAACACTAGCGGGTTACCTGCAACTGCGTCGTGAGCTGCCGCGGAGTTCTCGGACAGTGGGCCCTCTTAAAATGGGGGTCTACTGAAAGTAGAGATCAGCATGACTGCAGCACGCCGGCGTTTCACCCAGGAGTTCAAAGACGAGTTGTGCCGTGAGGTGATCAACACGTCCAAGCCCATCAAGGACGTTGCCACCACATACGGTGTCGGCCCCGAGACTCTGCGCAATTGGCTGAACAAATACCGCGAGGCCAACGGCGGCACTGAGACGGACCTGACGGTCTCGGAGCGGGCCCGCCTGAAGGAGCTCGAGAGGGAAAATCAGGAGCTGCGCGCGGAGACTCTGTTCCTGAAAAAAGCAGCCGCTTACTTCGCGCGGGAGCAGCGGTAGTGAGCAAGTACGAATACATCGACTCCCAAAAGACTGAGCCCGCCAACCTGAATTCGGTCGTGAAAATGTGCCGCTGGTTGGGAGTCTCAACGTCCGGTTTCTACCACTGGCTGACGCGCCCGCAATCGGCGACTGCCACCCGGCGCAAGGCACTGATAGCGCGGATCCAGCACTATTTTGAGGAGTCCGAAGGAACGTACGGGTATCGCCGAATCCATGCCGACCTCGCGGCGGAACAGATTGAATGTTCGCCCGAGCTTGTGCGGCAGGTCATGCGCCAGGAGGGCCTCCTGGCCTGCCAGCCGCGGCCATTCCGGGCGACCACCGAGGCCGACGCGTTGGCCGCGGCCAACATGCCTGACCTCGTCAAGCGTGACTTCACCGCCACACGTCCCGGGGTGAAGTTCGTCGGCGACATCACTTACATCCACACCTGGCAGGGGTTCATTTACCTGGCCACCGTCATTGACTGCTACTCGAAGAAGGTCGTCGGCTGGTCGATCGCCGATCACATGCGCACTGAACTCGTGGCGGACGCCCTCAACAACGCCGCCGCAACGACCCTGATCGAGCCTGACGCGATCTGGCACTCGGACCGCGGCAGCGTGTATACCTCGGCCGGGTTTCGGGCCTTGGTGACCAGTCTGGGGATGCGCTCATCGATGGGCCGCACGGGCGTGTGTTGGGATAACAGTATGGCGGAATCTTTCTTCTCGATGCTCAAGAACGAGCGTGTTTACCGGACCGTTTACGCCACGAAATCACAAGCACGCAGTGACGTTATCCGCTACATCGAGGGATTTTACAATAGTCGGCGCCGACACTCAGCGCTCGGTTACCGACGGCCTAACGAAGTCCACTATGGTTATCAACAGCCAGCCCTGGCAGCGTAGAAGAATTCACTAATTCCGCTGTCCGAAATCCTCGCGGCAGCTCATCGTTCGCTCGGACACGAACTGGCCGAGGCCCGGTGGCTGCTGCCAAGCTTCGTGGCTTATCTGGACACCCGCGGAGCGTCCACGGTGTCCATAGAAGCGGCACTGGACTGGGCGCAGCAATCCCCGACAGGCCAGCCGACGACCGTGGGGCCGCGACGGATGACGGCAGCCCGCGGGTTCGCCCGCTACCTGACCGGCATTTACCCCGGCACGGAGATCCCGCCGCTGGGTCTGATGCCGCATCGGCAAAGATGGCGCCGACCGTTCATCTACTCCACAGCCGACATCGAAGCTCTGATGGGCAGGGCCCGCGTCTTGATCCGGTCGCCGCTGCGGGCCGCGACCTACGAGACCCTGGTTGGCCTGCTGGCAGCGGGTGGTCTGCGGATCGGCGAGGCAATCAAGCTTGACCGCAGCGACATCGACTGGACCGAGAGCCTGCTGCTGATCCGCGAATCCAAATTCGGCAAATCCCGGCTGGTTCCACTCCACAGCACTGCCATGCAGGCACTGAGCGCATACGCCCAACTCCGCGACGAGCTCGAACCCCGACCGAAGGAGCCAAGCTTCTTCGTGTCCCAGACGCACAAACGCCTCTGCTACGCGGCCGTATGCCCGACATTCCGGCACCTGGTCGATGCCGCCGGGGTCGGGGACGGGGCGCCCTCGGCTCCGAGGCTTCACGATCTCCGGCACACTTTCGCGGTCCGAACCCTGCTCGGCTGGTATCGCACCGGCGAGGAAGTGCAGGCGAAACTCCCATGGCTATCGACCTACCTCGGCCACCGTGAACCGGCATCCACCTACTGGTATCTTTCGGCTGCGCCGGAACTGCTCGCCCTGGCCGCGGCACGCCAGAATACCGGCTGGACGGCGGTGCGATCATGACGCTGATCGCAGTCACACTGCAGATGTTCTTCACCGACCGGCTCACCCAACAGCGCCAAGCCAGCCCGCGGACCATCGCGGCCTACCGCGACGCCCTGAAGCTACTCCTGGAGTTCATCCACGCACGGACCGGCAAGTCGCCATCACAACTGGACTGGGACGACCTGAACGCGACCACAATCTCAGGATTCCTTACCCACTTGGAGAATGAACGGCACAACAGCGTCAGGACCCGCAACGTCTGCCTGACAGCAATCCGCTCACTTTTCTCCTACGCCGCCTTGCGTCATCCCGAGCATGCGCTGCTGATCCAGCGTGTTCTCGCCATCCCGCCGAAGCGGTTCGACAAGCGCACAGTGACATTCCTGACCCCGCCAGAGATCGACGCCCTCGTCGCGGCCCCGGACCAGTCCAGATGGGAAGGACGGCGCGACAGGGCCCTGATGCTCCTCGCCATCCAGACCGGACTGCGGGTCTCCGAACTCACAGGCCTGAACTGCGCCGATGTCACGCTGGGCACCGGCGCGAACGTCCGATGCGAAGGCAAAGGACGCAAACAACGCGCCGTTCCAATCACCACTCCCGTCGAGGGACTGCTGCGTTCCTGGCTGGCAGAACGAGCCGGAAAACCCCACGAGCCAGTGTTCCCGACCCGCACCGGGCGGCGGCTCAGCCGCGACGCCGTCGCGCTGCGGGTCAGCACCCACGCAGCGACCGCTGCCCGAACATGTCCATCGCTATCGGGCAAGAAAATCCACCCTCACGTATTTCGTCACAGCTGCGCGATGACCTTGCTCCAAGCCGGGGTCGACCCGTCGGTGATCGCCCTCTGGCTCGGCCACGCCGGAGTCCGTTCCACCGACGCCTACGTCCACGCCGACATCACCATCAAGGAGAAAGCCCTCGCCCTCACCACGCCAGCATCCGCGAGCCCTGGCCGATACCACCCACCAGACAAGATCCTCGCGTTCCTCGAGAGCCTGTAACTATGCCGACCCGCGACCGGCCCGGACCCCGCACACCAGCCCGACCTGGCGGACACCTCGGCATAGTCACGGGCTCGGCATAGGTCAATCTATGCGG
Source organism: Pseudarthrobacter sp. N5 (assembly GCF_050157035.1). Classification (GTDB taxonomy): domain Bacteria; phylum Actinomycetota; class Actinomycetes; order Actinomycetales; family Micrococcaceae; genus Arthrobacter. The sequence continues at coordinate 2,055,625 of NZ_CP189593.1, read as the reverse complement.
ACATCCGCATAGGTCGATGATATCGGGCTGTTGCCGGTCGGAACGGACGCGGCCGAGGGCCTCTATCGCCTCGTCGACGCCGCCTATGAGAAACGGTCCATCGCGGTTTCCTCAAACCTGCATCCCGCCGGCTTTGACGAGCTCATGCCCAAATCCCTCGTCACGGCGACCGTCGACCGGCTGCTGCACCACGCGCACGTCTACCAGACCTCAGGGGAATCGATCCGCCTCAGCCAGGCCCTGGGCGGAAAGGAGTCACACCAATGAACTAAACCCAGACCCCGACATGGCCAACACCACCGAACACCTGGGCGAGTTCAAGCGGGCATTTCTGCTGGCCGTGGGCACAAATTATTGGCCATTGACACTGCAGAAAACAGATCAGGTGGGGTGGCTTCCAAAGCTGTCTTCCGCCAAACGATGACCATTTGCCTTAGGAGACGTTGGAATTCCATACGTTGCGGCACCTTCCCCTGCCGACGGTAAGTATGGGAGGAGGACCTGGTCGTCATTGGGTCCGCCGCCCGGCACCGTGGAGCAGGGTGTCAACGACCAGCTCAGCCAGGGCATCGGTGTCGGCGTCTTCTGATCCTGGGGTGGGCCGCTGCAAGGCCTCGCTCATGAGGGCGTAGTAGACCTGGCGGGTCCACTCCAGGTCTGCGGCCGCGTCCAGTAGACCCTCTCGCCGTGCCCTGGTGAGTAGATCCATGCAGCGCGTGTTGATCCTCTCCCAGATTAACGCGGCGGCGCTGGTGTCTGCCGTGGGATTGCCGAGGGTGAATTTCCAGGCGTTCTTGGTCTTCAAGACGTTGGCGGTTACCCGGTACAGCGCCACCAAAGGTGGGGCTGTATCTGGCCTGCCCTCTTCGATGGCTTCGGCCAGCTGTTGTATGGCCGAGATCGCCAAGGCGTCGATGAGGGTCTGGCGGTTGGCGAAGCGGCGATGAACCGTGGTCCTGGCCACCCCGGCAGCGTCGCCGATCTGCTCCATGGAAGCGCCTGAATCATGGCTCAGCACTTGTTCTGCTGCTTCCAGAATTGCCCGCACACTTCTCTCTGCGTCAGCCCTTAGGGGTCTCGCCACAGTTCCTCCGATCTTCCTCCGTCCATCGTAACCGCTACCGTCAAGCCGCACCTAACCGAGCAAATAGAACAGAACTGTTGCAGTTCATTTAATAATAGCTACACTAGTGATAACTTTCACCAACCAGCAGCAGGAGCAGGCGATGACAACAGCACGGCAGGTAGCCCTCGTTACGGGTGCATCTTCAGGAATCGGGAAGGCGGCAGCTGCCGCCCTGGCGGAAGCGGGATACGAGGTCGTCGGGACCAGCCGCACCTCGGCAGGCGTCACGCCCGTCCCCGGAGTGACATTCGTTGACCTAGACGTCACCAGTGACGACTCCGTTGCAGCTGCAGTCCAAGAGGTCATCAACCGTTTCGGAAAGATCGATGTCTTGGTCAACAACGCGGGCATCGGGTCCTCGGGGGCAGCCGAAGAAAGCTCGCTTGACCAGGATCGCCGCGTGTTCGACATCAATGTGTTCGGCGTCATGCGGATGACCAAGGCGGTTCTGCCCCACATGCGCGCCCGGAAATCGGGGCGCATCGTGAATCTTTCCTCGATCGTCGGCTTCATTCCGCAGCCGTACATGGCCACATACTCTGCCTCAAAGCACGCGATCGAGGGGTACACGGAATCTCTTGACCACGAACTCCGGGAGCACGGTGTCCGCGCAGTCCTGGTGGAGCCGGCCTGGACCGACACCGATTTTGAAGCCAACAACCTGCAGGCCGACAAGCCCATGGACACTTACGCCAAACAGCGGGCGATCTTTACCGAGTACATGGCTGGCGCCATGAAGGAAGGCCATCCAGCATCAGTGGTTGCCGACGCAGTGGTTGCCGCCGCTCAGGATTCCAAGCCCAAGCTCCGATATGCCGCCGGCTCCCGCGTCCGGCAGGTCAGCATGCTCCGACGCTACGTCCCTGCATCGGCCTTCGACAGCCAGATTCGCAAGCTGAACCACTTGCCCAGCTAACTAACGCGCTTCCCAGCAACCTTTTTAATGAGCCACCCCGGCTCTCCGGCATCATTCGGCTGGGACAGGGCCCTGGGTCTTTGTGGAGGCTGTCATCTTACTCATCACCTTCGCCCACGGGGAGGACTTCTTCCACCTCCAGCAGCCCACGACGGTCGCCAAGTACATCCTGGACACTCTGAACATCTGACCCACCACAACCAGACAACCCCAACCAGACAAAAGGACACAAATGACAAAGCGCAATCCCATCCTGATCACCGGCGCGGCCGGCGAAATCGGTGGCGTGAGCAGGACGATGGTCAACATGCTGCTTGAACAAGGGCACCCGGTGCGCGCGTTCGTGCGACAGGACGACGAACGCGCGCAATCACTCCGCCAGGCGGGGCCGAGGTCTTCGTCGGTGACCTGCTCAACATCGCCGACGTGACAGCCGCACTGAAGGGCTGCCGACGCATCTACTTCAGCATGAGCCTGTCGCCGTACTACACCGACGCCGTCAGTCTGATGGCCGCGGCGGCGCGGGCCAAGGGCGACATCGAGGTCTTCGTCAACATCTCCGAGTACGAGCAGTGGTTCATGCCGTTCGAGAAGATGACCGCACCAGTCGAAGAACGGCGTTCGTGGCTCGGCGGACTCGTCACGGATTGGTCGCCGCAGCATCGGGCCCACTGGGTCGCCGAGCAGGTGCTGGACTGGTCCGGTGTGCCGACCGTCAACGTGCGGGCGGCCATCTTCGTAGAGAACCCCATCCTGACCTGGCTGGCGCTGGAGCCGCTGGGCAATGGCGAACTGCGCCTGCCCTTCGGCGCCCAGCGGTTCGCGCCCATCGCCGGTTACGACGTCGCGGAACTATGCACGAAGATCCTCCTCGACCCGGCACCGCACATCTCGAAGTCCTACGAGCTCACCGGTCCGGAACTGAAAGACATGCACGAGTTCGCGGAAGACTACGCAGCCGCGCTGGGACGCCAGGTCACTTACATTCCCGAAGATGTAGAAACCTGGAACAAGCAGTACGTGGACAGTGCCTTGGCCGCCCATCCACACGTTGCGGAGCACCTGAAGTCCCTGACGCGACTGGTCGCCGGCGGACGCTACGGCGCCGCCGGAGTCAGCGAACAGCTGGAGTCCCTGCTCGGGCGCCCGCCAAAGACCGTGCGGTGGGCGCTGGAGAACCATCCCCGCATCCGGAAGCTGGCGTCTGCCTGAGCCACTGAGCGGCCCCAGAGCAGAACAGTGACGCCGCACTGGAGTCCCCGGCTTGGGGACTCCAGTGCGGCTGGGAATAGAGGAGCGCCGCCCAGAAAATGCATGATCAAAGTAGGAATTGCGACCACGGTTATCTGAAGGAGGGTGTCGTGTCGGCTGAGAAGTTGGCTCTGAATCTGGAGGAAGTTAGTTTTGAAGATCCGCGTGCTGCCCGATTACTGGATCTGCTGAACAAGGAACTCCTCGCCCGGTACGCCACGGCGGAAGTGCCCACCCTTCCGGCTGCCGCCAGGTCTGCATTAAGCGTCCCGGCTGAAGACTTTGTCGCGAATGTCCTCGTCGTTACCTCCTTCGGGCACGCGATAGGGCACGGGGCACTTCGCCTGCTGGACGGGGAGTGGGAAGTCAAGCGTGTCATCGTTGACCCCGCAGCGCGTGGCCTCGGAGCCGCGACTCAACTCATGGCCGGACTGGAGCAAATCGCAGCTGCGGCTGGCGCCAGGCGGGTCATTCTTCAAACCGGTGGCAAACAACCAGAAGCAGAAGCCCTCTACCGAAAGATCGGCTACAGAGAAATTCCGGTGTATCCGCCCTACAACACGGCCATACCGTCGTCAGTCTGCTTCGAGAAGGAACTTGAGGGTTGAGTCCCAGAACCCGCAAGACCCGCAGAGAACCCAAGGAGGAAACCCCTATGTCAACCAACACGTCAGCGGAACGCTCGGAAACCTTCACCTGGAGGGATCCAGCAATGGCGCTCGAACAACTGCCACGACTGTCTGGTCTGGACTACTTTTCCGGGCTCCGCGACGGCAGCATTTCGCCGCCGCCGATCGCTTCCCTCATGAATTTCGATCTCGTCGATGCGGAGTACGGACACGTCGAGTTCGAGTGCTGGCCGGGAGAAGCGCACTACAACCCCCTCGGAAACGTGCACGGCGGGCTGGCTTGCACGCTCCTCGACACGGTGCTCGGCTGCGCAGCACACAGTACGCTGGAAGCAGGGATCGGCTACACCTCCATCGACCTGACGGTCAAGTACCTGCGACCCATCACGCTCCAGAAGGGTGCTCTTCGCGCAGAGGGGTCAGTCGTGAAATCCGGCTCGCGCGTGATATTCACCGAAGGCCACCTCAGCACCGCCAGTGGAGAGCTCCTCGCCACGGCGACGAGCACGCTGCTCATCTTCACCCACCAACCGGGCGCCCTGACATGATGACTGATACCGGTACCGATGTTGCGCTGACGCCTACATCTCAGGGTCGCGCCTTGTCCCCGGCCACCCCTTCGGGAATGCCGGCTTTGAGCCGCTTCGGCATTCCCTTGGCGCTTGCCGGTCTCGGCGGCGGCTGGTCGGCCGCGAGGAGCTCTCTCGGATCCCCGGTATGGCCGGAGGAAATTCTTTACGGAGCAGCCAGCTCTCTGTGGCTGGTCCTGACCGCCGTCTACGTGTTCCGTGGCCTTCGCAGAAGAGGAGCATTCCGGGCCGACCTGAGACATCAACTGGCGGGGCCCTTTGCATCCTTCATCCCACTGGTGGGGATCCTGCTTTCGTCGCACTGCAGCCAGTATCTGCCGCCATGGGGCGCCTGGCTGTGCACGGCTTTCATTGCCGCCCTTGCCATCGTCGCTGCCCAGCTCCTCGCTCACTGGATCACCGGCGGGGTATCCATGCAATCCATCCATCCCGGCTACTTGCTGCCCGTCGTGCGCGGATTCTTCGTTGCCAGCATCGGATTCTCAACCGTCCACGCCCATAGTGCGGCCATGGCCGCGTTTGGCATCGGCGCGTCCTTCTGGCTGGTCATAGGAACCGTCGTCACCGTGCGCCTGATGACGGGCGGCGAGCTTTGTCAGCTGCCCGTCGGGCACGAGGAACCTACGACAATCTCCCGGACCTTGAGCTGCCGCGAGGATTTCGGACAGCGGAATTAGTGAATTCTTCTACGCTGCCAGGGCTGGCTGTTGATAACCATAGTGGACTTCGTTAGGCCGTCGGTAACCGAGCGCTGAGTGTCGGCGCCGACTATTGTAAAATCCCTCGATGTAGCGGATAACGTCACTGCGTGCTTGTGATTTCGTGGCGTAAACGGTCCGGTAAACACGCTCGTTCTTGAGCATCGAGAAGAAAGATTCCGCCATACTGTTATCCCAACACACGCCCGTGCGGCCCATCGATGAGCGCATCCCCAGACTGGTCACCAAGGCCCGAAACCCGGCCGAGGTATACACGCTGCCGCGGTCCGAGTGCCAGATCGCGTCAGGCTCGATCAGGGTCGTTGCGGCGGCGTTGTTGAGGGCGTCCGCCACGAGTTCAGTGCGCATGTGATCGGCGATCGACCAGCCGACGACCTTCTTCGAGTAGCAGTCAATGACGGTGGCCAGGTAAATGAACCCCTGCCAGGTGTGGATGTAAGTGATGTCGCCGACGAACTTCACCCCGGGACGTGTGGCGGTGAAGTCACGCTTGACGAGGTCAGGCATGTTGGCCGCGGCCAACGCGTCGGCCTCGGTGGTCGCCCGGAATGGCCGCGGCTGGCAGGCCAGGAGGCCCTCCTGGCGCATGACCTGCCGCACAAGCTCGGGCGAACATTCAATCTGTTCCGCCGCGAGGTCGGCATGGATTCGGCGATACCCGTACGTTCCTTCGGACTCCTCAAAATAGTGCTGGATCCGCGCTATCAGTGCCTTGCGCCGGGTGGCAGTCGCCGATTGCGGGCGCGTCAGCCAGTGGTAGAAACCGGACGTTGAGACTCCCAACCAGCGGCACATTTTCACGACCGAATTCAGGTTGGCGGGCTCAGTCTTTTGGGAGTCGATGTATTCGTACTTGCTCACTACCGCTGCTCCCGCGCGAAGTAAGCGGCTGCTTTTTTCAGGAACAGAGTCTCCGCGCGCAGCTCCTGATTTTCCCTCTCGAGCTCCTTCAGGCGGGCCCGCTCCGAGACCGTCAGGTCCGTCTCAGTGCCGCCGTTGGCCTCGCGGTATTTGTTCAGCCAATTGCGCAGAGTCTCGGGGCCGACACCGTATGTGGTGGCAACGTCCTTGATGGGCTTGGACGTGTTGATCACCTCACGGCACAACTCGTCTTTGAACTCCTGGGTGAAACGCCGGCGTGCTGCAGTCATGCTGATCTCTACTTTCAGTAGACCCCCATTTTAAGAGGGCCCACTGTCCGAGAACTCCGCGGCAGCTCACCTGTTGGGTGAGCGCTACCCAAAGATGATCGGGAATAGTCGGATTGAGTGACCCGTGAGTGAAGGACCAGTCTCACCGTTTCGTTGAAGACCATCCTGAGAACTGGTGGTTACCGGTGGGAGGATCACGACGCGCAGCACGTGGCGTTCATCCCTGCTCGATATCCTCATGGCTTGGTGGGCTCAATTGAGGAGCCGCGTCTCGGCGGAGACAGACCTGGAGCCGCTGTTCAGGTTTGGAGATGAAATATTCCTGGCCGTGGGGGCCTGTTCAATGGCCACGTTCACGACCCAAGCGAGGAGCCGCATGGGGGCCGCGGCCTCCGTCACCGACATTCCGACGTGAACGAGTCAGAACAGCTATATCGGAACTGGCCGTCAGCCACGATCCAGGGCCACAAATAGTCAGCAGGTCATGTTGTCTCCGGCCCTAGCCGCCATGGACTGGTGAAGACGAAACCCACGGGAAGGACCAAGGACGAACTCCCAGAGGGAGTCTGTTCAGTCGGGACCCGGCTGGCCGGACTGAACCCACTCCCCCACACAACCGAACAGGGGCCCGGGAACCCACACACCCCCGAGAACCAGGTCAGAGGCAAGAGTGTGCACATTGTGCACACGGAAAAGTGCCAATTTCAGAGAAAAACACCTCTGAACTGCGGAAACACTGTGCCCGAGGTGGGATTCGAACCCACACACCTTTCGATACTGCATTTTGAGTGCAGCGCGTCTGCCGTTCCGCCACTCGGGCGCGGATCGCGCGCGAGTAACAATCGTAGGCTCAAACGGGTGTTGTGAGCAACGCGATTGCTTCCAGTGCGCGAAATTACTCTACATGCAGATAGGCTGAATTCCAGAATCGCGCCAGTGACGCCGCAATGAACCATGCAGATCCACTACAGCTGCGGGCGCACACCTCAGGCAGGTGCGTTCCCGCCGTACCTTTTCAAGGAGATCCCGTGTCAGAACAGACGGAGTCAAACCCCACGTCCAAGCCGGCGCGCCGGGTCATTGTTGCGGAGGACGAAACACTGATCCGCCTGGACATTATCGAGATCCTGCGCGGCGAAGGCTATGACGTTGTGGGCGAAGCAGACAACGGTGAGAAGGCCGTGCAGCTGGCTGAGGAGCTCAGGCCCGACCTGGTGCTTATGGACGTCAAGATGCCCGTGATGGACGGGATCTCAGCCGCGGAGAAGATCGTCAAGGCACGCATCGCGCCCGTGGTGCTGCTGACGGCGTTCAGCCAGAAGGAGCTCGTGGAGCGTGCGCGCGACGCCGGCGCCATGGCCTACGTGGTCAAGCCCTTCACCCCGGCGGACCTGATCCCCGCGCTGGAGATTGCGCTCTCCCGGCACGAAGAGATCAAGGCCCTCGAAAGCGAAGTCTCCGATCTGCAGGAGCAGTTCGCCACCCGCAAGCTGGTGGAGCGCGCCAAGAGCCTGCTGACCACCAAGATGGGCCTGACTGAGCCGGAAGCGTTCCGCTGGATCCAGAAGACCTCCATGGACCGCCGCCTCAGCATGCGCGAAGTGGCAGAAACCATCATCAATCAGGTCAACTAGCACCAATCGCTCCGGCTGACGGAGCAAAGGCAAAAAGGGAGGGTTCCCGCCAACCGGCGGGAACCCTCCCTTGTGTCTGTGCGTCTCACAACTGCCCAAGAAGACTCAGGCAGTCAGCGGCGCGCTGTTTACTTCTTCTTCTTTTCCGGCCACGGGCCGAGCTTTTCCTTGTTCGCGGACGGCTCGCCCAGGCGAGAGCTGTCTGCGAGGTCTCCCACCTTGTGTACCTTGAGGGAGTTGGTGGAACCGGCTTTCCCTGGAGGGGAACCGGCGGCGATGACCACCAGGTCACCGTCTTCCACGAGCTTCATCTCCAGCAGGCTGCGGTCCACCTGGGCAGTCATTTCGTCCGTGTGGCCGACCATCGGCACCAATACAGGCTGGATGCCCCAGGTCAGTGCCAGTTGGTTCCAGACCTGCTCCACCGGCGTAAATGCGAAGACCGGCTTGATGGGCCGCAGACGGGACAGTCGGCGCGCCGAGTCACCTGACTGGGTGAAGGTACAGATGTACTTTGCTTCCAGCTGGTCAGCGATTTCGACGGCGGCACGTGTGATGGCGCCACCACGGGTCTTGGGCTTGGTGCCCAGCGGAGGAACGCGCTCGAGGCCGTGGACTTCGGTGGATTCGATGATCCTGGCCATCACCTTGACGGTCTCGATCGGGAACTTGCCAACGCTGGTCTCGCCGGAAAGCATCACTGCATCTGCTCCGTCGAGCACCGCGTTGGCACAGTCGGATGCTTCCGCACGGGTGGGACGCGGGTTGTCGATCATCGATTCGAGCACCTGGGTCGCCACAATGACCGGCTTCGCCCAGCGGCGCGCGAGTTCAATGGCGCGTTTCTGGACAATCGGCACTTCCTCCAGCGGAAGCTCCACGCCAAGGTCACCGCGGGCCACCATGATGGCGTCAAAGGCGTCAATGATCTCGTGCAGCTGTTCGACGGCCTGCGGCTTTTCGATCTTGGCGATCACCGGTACGCGTCGGCCTTCTTCATCCATGATTTCGTGGACGCGGGTGATGTCTGATGCGTCGCGGACGAAGGACAGGGCAATGAGGTCAGCGCCACGACGCATGGCCCAACGGAGATCGTCCTCGTCTTTTTCACTCAACGCCGGGACGTTCACGGCAACACCGGGCAGGTTGATGCCCTTGTTGTTGGAAACCATTCCCCCGACGGTAACTACGGTGACTACCTTGACGTCGTCAACCTCGATGGCGCGGAGAGCCACCTTGCCGTCGTCAATCAGGAGGGCGTCGCCAACGTTGACGTCCTCTGTGAGACTTTTCAGGGTGGTTGAGCAGATCTCCTGCGTTCCGGGAACGTCTTCCGTGGTGATGGTGAAGATGTCCCCGACAGCGAGTGCGTGCGGTCCGTCGACAAAGCGGCCCAGGCGGATCTTGGGGCCCTGGAGGTCGGCCATGATGGCCACCGGCTTCTTCAGCTGCGCCGCAGCCTTACGGACGTTCACATACGTGTTGTCGTGCACGGCGTAGTCGCCATGGCTCATGTTCATCCGGGCGACATCGACGCCGGCTTCGAGCACCGCAAGGGTGTTCTCAAAGCTGGCAATTGCCGGTCCGAATGTGGCCACAATTTTTGCGCGTCTCATATACCTACCCTAGTAGTCTCTTGCATTGATTAAGTTGTTGTGGAGGTGAACTTCCGTCGACTCCTGATTGTGACTAGAGGACCGCGATGGCACGGTCAGTCGGCGCCACGGGGGCCGGCAGGATGGTGCTGCCCATGAGGAACTTGTCCACCGCAGCCGCACAGGCACGGCCTTCGGCTATGGCCCACACGATGAGTGACTGGCCACGGCCGGCGTCACCGGCAACAAACACGCCGTCGGTGTTTGTCATGTAGTACCCGTCGCGGGCCACGTTGCCGCGGCCGTCGAATTCTGCACTGACCTGCGCGGTGATTCCGGCAGGCTCCGCCCCGGTGAAACCAAGCGACAGGAGCACCAAATCCGCCGGAATGACACGTTCCGTGCCGGCCTTGGGCAGTCTGCGGCCGTCGACAAATTCAGTTTCGGCAACCTTGACTCCGGTAAGTTTGCCGTTCTCGCCCACGAACTCGACGGTTGAGGCGAGATACGTGCGTTCGCCGCCTTCTTCGTGCGCGCTGGCAACTTCAAAAAGCGTGGGAAAGGTCGGCCAGGGCTGGTTGCTGTTGCGCTCAACCGGAGGCTGCTTACCGATCGCCAGGGTCGTCACTGATGCCGCCTGGTGACGGTGGGCGGTGCCTAGGCAGTCCGCTCCCGTATCGCCGCCGCCCAGAATGACCACGTGCTTGCCCTTGGCGTGGATCTGATTCTCCACCTGCTCGCCCGCAACCACACGGTTGGCGGGGACCAGGTAATCCATGGCGTAGTGGACACCTTCAAACTCGCGCCCGGGAATCGGCAGATCGCGCGGCACGGTGGCTCCGGTGGCAACCACCACGGCGTCGTACCGGCGGCGCAGCTGCTCCCAGGTCACGTCCTGACCCACGGAAACCCCAGTCCGGAACCGGGTACCCTCCGCCTTCATCTGGTCGATGCGGCGGTCCACGTGCTCTTTTTCCATCTTGAAGTCGGGAATGCCATAGCGCAGGAGCCCGCCGATCTTGTCGTCCCGCTCGTAAACCGCCACCGTGTGGCCCACCCGTGTCAGCTGCTGCGCAACCGCCAGCCCTGCAGGGCCGGAACCGACGACTGCGACCGTCTTGCCGGTGAGCCGCGCCGGCGGCAGCGGGTTGACCCAGCCGTTCTCGAAGGCGTCGTCGATGATGGAGACTTCAACCTGCTTGATGGTCACTGCAGGCTGGTTGATTCCCAGAACACAGGATGCCTCGCAGGGTGCCGGGCAGAGCCGGCCGGTGAATTCGGGGAAGTTGTTGGTGGCGTGCAGCCGTTCAATGGCTTCCTCGCCCTTGCCCCGCCAAGTGAGGTCATTCCATTCCGGGATCAGGTTGCCCAGCGGGCAGCCCTGGTGGCAGAACGGCACACCGCAGTCCATGCAGCGGCCGGCCTGGCTCTTGAGGACACCCTTTTCCTGGGCCTCATAGACTTCCTTCCAGTCCATGATGCGGACCGGAACGGGGCGGCGGGGCTGGGTTTCGCGCTGACGTACTTTCAGAAATCCGCGTGGATCAGCCACCGGTCACCTCCAGGATTCGAGACCAAACTTCTTCGCCATCAGGGTCAAGACCCTCTTCGATGGCGTCGAGACGGGTTTGCAGGACGGCCGCGTAGTCGCGCGGCAGCACCTTGGTAATTCGGGCCGCGGTGTCGTCGAAGTTCTCCAGCAGCCGGGCCGCCAAAACGGATTCGGTCTCTTCAACATGCCTGACCAGCAGGGCGTGCACAATGTCGCGGTCCTCAGCGTCCAGGTCAAGCAGTTTCAGCTCCCCGGTTTCGAGCGCCTGTTTGTTGACACGGGTGCTCTGCAGATCCAGGACGAAGGCGGTACCGCCGGACATTCCGGCACCGAAGTTACGGCCAGTCCGCCCGATGATCAGCGTCTGACCGCCGGTCATGTACTCGCAGCCATGATCGCCAATGCCCTCCACCACCGCAGTGGCACCCGAGTTGCGGACCATGAAGCGTTCGCCCACCTGGCCGCGGAAGAACATCTCGCCGCTCGTGGCACCGTAGCCGATCACGTTTCCCGCGATCACGTTGCGCTCGGCCTGGAAAATATTGGTGCGGTGCGGGCGGACGATGATCCGGCCTCCGGACAGGCCCTTGCCGACATAGTCGTTGGAATCGCCATACATGCGCAGGGTGATGCCTGCCGGGAGGAACGCCCCCAGCGACTGTCCGGCGGTGCCAGTCAGGGTGATGTCGATCGTATCCGTGGCCAGAACATCCGTGCTGAACGTTTTGGTCACCACATGGCCCAGCATGGTACCCACCGAACGGTCGGTGTTGATGACATCAACCGCGATCTTCACCGGGCTGCGGTCGCTCAGGGCCTCCGCTGCCATGGCGATCAGGCGCTGGTCGAAGTGTTTGTCCAGTTCGTGGTTCTGGCCGGTCATGTTACGAAGCGGCGCGTCGTCGTCGAACTCGAGGCCGTGCAGGATCGGATCGAGGTCCAGCCCCTCAGCCTTCCAGTGGTTGATTGCCTCGCGGGTGTCCAGCATCTCGGCATGGCCGATCGCTTCTTCCAAGGTGTGGAAGCCGAGCTCCGCAAGGATCTCGCGGACTTCCTCGGCCAGGAACTCGAAGAAGTTCACCACGAACTCCGGTTTGCCGTTGAAGCGGGACCGCAGCTCCGGATTCTGGGTGGCAACTCCCACCGGACACGTATCCAGGTGGCAGACGCGCATCATGATGCAGCCGGAAACAACCAGCGGTGCAGTAGCGAACCCGAATTCCTCACCTCCCAGCAACGCTGCAATCACAACGTCCCGGCCGGTCTTCAGCTGGCCATCAACCTGCACTACCACGCGGTCGCGCAGGCCGTTGAGCATCAGGGTCTGCTGGGTCTCTGCGAGGCCCAGCTCCCACGGAACACCGGCGTGCTTGAGAGAGTTCAGCGGCGAGGCGCCTGTACCGCCGTCGTGACCGGAAACCAGTACGACGTCGGCCTTCGCCTTGGTGACACCGGCGGCAACTGTGCCAATGCCCACCTCGGAGACGAGCTTCACGTGCACCCGGGCCGAGGGGTTCGCGCGCTTCGCATCATAGATCAGCTGCGCGAGGTCCTCGATCGAGTAGATATCGTGGTGCGGGGGCGGTGAAATAAGTCCGACGCCGGGCGTGGAGTGACGCGTCCGGGCTACCCAGGGGTAGACCTTCTGGGCCATCAGCTGACCGCCTTCGCCGGGCTTTGCACCCTGCGCCATCTTAATCTGGATGTCGTCAGCGTTACTCAGGTACAGGCTCGTGACGCCGAAACGGCCGGAGGCGATCTGCTTAACCGCTGAACGGCGCTCCGGATCCAGCAGCCGGTCCACGTCCTCGCCGCCTTCGCCGGTGTTGGACTTGCCGCCCAGCCGGTTCATGGCGATCGCAAGAGTCTCGTGGGCTTCCTTGGAGATGGAGCCGTAGCTCATGGCGCCGGTGGAGAAGCGCTTGACGATGCTGGAGACCGGCTCCACATCCTCGAGCGGCACAGCGGGACGCTTCCCGTCCTTGAACTTCAGCAGACCCCGGAGGGTCATAAGGTTCTCGGACTGATCGTCCACGCCCTTGGTGTATGACTTGAAGATGTCATAGCGGCGTTCACGCGTGGCATGCTGAAGCCGGAAAACAGTCTCCGGGTTGAAAAGGTGTGGCTCGCCGTCACGGCGCCACTGGTATTCGCCGCCGCCCAACAGTGGCCGGTGCGGCTGTTCGATGCCGCCCTCGGGGTAGGCCATCTGGTGCCGCGCGGAAACTTCCGCGGCGATGACGTCCAGGCCAACGCCGCCCAGCTGGGAGTGTGTGCCGGAGAAGAATTCGTCGACCAGTTCCTGGCCGAGGCCGAGCGCCTCGAACGTCTGGGCACCTGTGTAGGACGCCACCGTGGAGATGCCCATCTTGGACATGATTTTCAGGACGCCTTTGCCAAGCCCCTTGATGAGGTTGTACACCCCGTCCTGGGGCGTGACACCGACAACATCACCGGTACTGATGAGCTGTTCCACGGATTCCATGGCAAGGTACGGGTTTACTGCTGACGCGCCGAAGCCGATCAGCACTGCCACGTGGTGTGTTTCGCGGACATCGCCGGCTTCGACCACGAGGGCGGTCTTGGTGCGGTTGGCACTGCGCAGCAGATGATGGTGCACGGCACTGACCAGGAGAAGCGACGGGATGGGCGCCCATTGGGCGTTCGAGTCGCGGTCAGAGAGAACGACGTACTGGACGCCACGGTTGATGGCACCTGAAACCTGCTCGCAGATCTCTGTCAGCCGCGCACGGAGCGCATTCTCGCCGCCTTCCGGGCGGTACAGTCCGCGGACCTTCATGGCTACTTTGTCGCCGTCGGGACTTTCGATATTCGCAATCTTGGCGAGCTGGTCGTTATTGATCACCGGGAACGGCAGTGAAACCTGTGGCTGGCGGACCTGCTTGACATCCAGCAGGTTGCCGTTGGGGCCGATGGCACACATCAGTGAGGTAACCAGCTCCTCGCGGATGGCGTCCAGCGGGGGGTTGGTCACCTGGGCGAACGACTGCACAAAGTAGTCAAACAACAGCCGTGGCCGTTTGGACAATACGGCCACCGGGGTATCTGACCCCATGGCGCCCAGTGGCTCTGCGCCGGTGCGTGCCATCGGGCCAAGCAGGATCTTCAGTTCCTCTGTGGTGTAACCGAACGTCCGCTGGCGGATGTTCACGGACGCTGCCGTGTGAAGCACATGCTCGCGCTCGGGCAGGTCCTTAAGGTCGATCAGGTTGTCCTTGACCCAGTCCGCCCACGGGTTGGCGGCTGCAACTTCGGCCTTGACCTCGGCATCGTCGATGATCCGGCCGGCATCCGTGTCCACGAGGAACATCTTGCCGGGCGAAACACGTCCCTTCTTGACCACCTTGGAAGGTTCGACGTCGATCACGCCGACCTCGGAGGCGAAAATGATCAGGCCGTCCTCGGTGATCCAGTAGCGGCCCGGACGCAGTCCGTTGCGGTCCAGCGTGGCACCGACCAGATTGCCGTCCGTGAACGAGACCGCAGCCGGCCCGTCCCACGGTTCCATCAGCAGCGAGTGGTACTCATAAAAAGCCCGGCGTGCCGGATCCATGGTGGCGTGGTTTTCCCAGGCTTCCGGGATCATCATCATGATGGAGTGTGTGATGGGGCGCCCGGAAAGCCACAGCAGTTCAGCAACCTCATCGAATGACGCAGAGTCAGAAGCACCCGGTGTACAGATGGGATAGAGCTCTTCCGGGGAATCGCCCAGCAGCGGGTTCGCCAGCTGGGACTGGCGCGCCCGCATCCAGTTCCGGTTGCCCTTGACGGTGTTGATCTCACCGTTGTGGGCAATGGTGCGGAACGGCTGGGCCAGCGGCCAGGACGGGAAAGTATTGGTGGAGAAACGTGAGTGGACAATCGCCAGCTTCGTCTTGAAGCGCTTGTCTGAAAGGTCCGGGTAGAACGGCTCGAGCTGCGCAGTGGTCAGCATGCCCTTGTAGACGATGGTGCGCGAGGACAGCGACGGGAAGTAGACACCGAACTTGTTCTGGGCCCGCTTGCGGATCCGCCAGGCGCGTGAATCGAGTTCGTTGCGGTCCAGCTGTTCGCCGGTCGATGAGGCAAAGAAGGGCTGCGAGAAGTACGGCATGCAGGCGCGTGCCATGGCACCCACCAGGTCAGCGACGATGGGGACTTCACGCCATCCAAGGACGGTCAGGCCCTCGTCAGCGGCGAGCCCCTCGATGCCGGCTTTGGCGGCGTCCGATTCGCGCTGTTCAGCCGGAAGGAAGGCGGTACCCACCACGTATTGCCCGGGCGCCGGGAGCTCAAATTCACTCACGGCACGGAAGAATTCATCCGGCACCTGCATCAGCAGGCCGGCGCCGTCACCAGTGCCTTCGTCGGCGCCCACAGCGCCACGGTGCTCCAGGTTGCGCAGGGCCGTCAGGGCGGCATCAACGATGTCGTAGCCGGGTTCGCCCCGCAGCGTGGCGATGATCGCAAGACCACAGGCGTCCTTCTCGTGCTCCGGGTTGTACAGCCCGCGCGCCTCCGGAAGCGCCGCGAACCGTTTAAACGGTGACACAACGGCGTCTGGCTGGTTCGGTTCCGACCAACTGGGGCCGTGAAGAATTTGGGTCATGGGAGACGTCCTTCCTCCTGATCGTGCGTATGGAAGGGACAACGTTGGCCCCACTCAGAGCGCCGGTGTGATGGGCACAACAAAGCGTTACTTATTGGAATTGTAGGCCAGCCGGGGCTGCAGAACTAACAGTTACGCAGGCCTCTGACCCGGGCTTGCCCGGTTGGCAGCTCTGTGCTGTCCGGGCTGGGCCCTGATGCCACGACGCTGTGGTGACGGGCTCTCCGAGTGGTAACTCTGCTGCCCTGCCTTGCCGGTGCTGGACTACCTGGTGCTGTCAGCCTCCGGCGCGGTTCCTGTGGCTTTGTGACCGGAAATTCCGGCTGCCGGTGAGTCCGTGACGGGCGTATTGCCGCCGGTGGACGCCTGCACCCCTTCCATTGAAGAAGAAGGGTGGCCTGGACCGCTTTGGTTATCAGGGAGATTATCACGCGATTCACTATCTGAGACAGCAGAGTCCGTATCCCGGACGGTATTGATTTCCGCCGGATCTGTGTCCGCCGCGTCCGTAGTATCATCTTCGGCGTCCGCAGTGTCCTCTGCCGCGTCCGCGGTGTCCTCTGCCGGCTTCCGGCCCGGCAGGTAGGGGCTGTCCGGACCGGGCCGCTTGCGCAGCCCCAGCAGGACGAACACGATCAGCGCTGCGACAAAGACAAAAATACTTGTCCAGACGTTGAGCCGCGCGGTGACACCAAAGAGAGTGATCCGCTCGGCGTCGTCGATCCGCATGGCTTCGATCCATACCCGGCCGAGAGTGTAGTACATGGCGTAGATCCAGAAAAGCCGTCCACGGCGGAAGTGGAATCTACGGTCGAGGGCAAGCAGGATTCCGACGCCAACAAGGCTCCACAGTGACTCGTACAGGAAGGTGGGATGAAACAGTGTTCCGGCCGGCATGCCCGCCGGGAAGTTGGCGTTGTCGGCATCAATCTGAAGGCCCCAGGGCAGCGTGGTGGGGCTGCCGAACAGCTCCTGGTTGAAGTAGTTTCCCCAGCGTCCGATTGCCTGGGCCAGCAACAGGCCTGGCGCCGCAGCGTCCAGGAATGCAGTCAACTTGACCCCTGCCCTGCGGCATCCGATCCAGGCGCCAAACGCGCCAAGGACAACGGCACCCCAGATCCCCAGGCCACCTCGCTGGATTTGCGGAATCAGAGAGAGATCGCCGGTGCCGTCAAAACCCGGACCGAAGTAGGCATCCGGAGAAGAAACCACGTGGTAGAGCCGGCCTCCGATAATACCGAAGGGAATGGCCCAGATGACGATGTCCCACACGCTGCCTTCCGGCGTTCCGCGCTTGGCCCAGCGGGCCGAGGTCAGCCACAGGCCAACAATGATTCCCGCCAGGATGCACAATGCATAAGCGTGGATCCGCAGGGAACCCCATGGCAGCGGGATGTCGAACCCAGACCAGCCCGGGCTCGGAATGCTTGCGGGAACCATCGCCGCAGCGTGGATGAGGGTCTGCATCGCTTAGGCTTCTTCCGTTGTGGGTACGGTACTGCGGAGTCCCGCGCTGAGGTCTTTCGTGAGGCGGGCAACTGCCTCTACACCGCCGTCGCGGATTGCAGCCACCAGGGCCGTTCCTACAATAACGCCGTCAGCGTAGCCCGCAATCTCACGGACGTGGTCCGCACTGGATACACCCAGGCCCACACATACTCGCTCTGCTCCTGCCGCGTGGGTGTCAGCTACCAGCCGCTCGGCGCTGCTGCTGACTGCTTGCCGGGTACCGGTGACACCCATGATCGAAACGGCATATACAAAGCCACGGCTCGCCTTGACGGTCATGGCCAGGCGTTCGGGCGAGGACGACGGCGCCACGAGGAAGACCCGGTCCAGGCCGTACTTGTCCGAGGCCGCAAACCATTCGGCCGCCTCGTCCGGGATCAGGTCCGGCGTGATAAGCCCGGCTCCGCCGGCCTCGGCAAGGCGGCGCGAGAACTCGTCCACGCCCATCCGCACCACAGGGTTCCAGTAGGTCATGACAAGAACAGCAACATCCGTAGCTGCCGTGATGCCGGCGACGACGTCGAACACGCTTTCCACCCGGAAGCCGTTGGCGATGGCCTCGGTAGTGGCGGCCTGGATCACAGGGCCGTCCATGACCGGATCGGAATACGGGATGCCGATCTCGATCAGGTCCGCACCGTTCTGCGCCATGGCAATGCCGGCGTCGATCGTTGCCTGGACGCCCGGGTACCCGGCCGGCAGGTAGCACACCAGGGCGGAGCGCCCTGCGGCACGAGCCAGGTCGATGGCGGCGGCGGACTTGCTTACGTTCTGCTCAGTCATCAGTTCTGGTCCTCACTCGCGGCGGCGGCCCGGTCAGTCGGCCCTTTGGGCTTCCGGGTAGAGAGGTTGGTGCCCTTGACGCTGCCGTCCTCATCCAGCATGTCGAACCATTCGGCGGCAGTCTCCACATCCTTGTCGCCACGGCCGGAAAGGTTCACCATCACCACGGTGTCCGAGGGATTGGTCTTGCCGTCGGTGAGGCGCTTCCCCACCTTGATGGCGCCAGCCAGGGCATGCGAGGACTCGATGGCCGGAATGATGCCTTCCGTCCGGCACAGCAGCTTGAAGGCGTCCATGGCCTCACTGTCCGTGATGGGCTCATACGTCACGCGCCCGATGTCAGCCAGGTACGCGTGCTCCGGGCCTACCCCCGGATAGTCCAGTCCGGCCGAAATCGAGTGTGACTCGATGGTCTGGCCGTCGTCGTCCTGCATCAGGTAGGAGCGGGCGCCATGCAGCACGCCGGGTTTGCCCAGCGTGATGGTGGCGGCATGCCGGCCGGTGTCGACCCCGTCGCCGCCGGCTTCGAAACCGAAGATCTGCACGGACGGATCGTCGAGGAAGCCGTGGAAGATACCGATCGCATTGGAACCGCCGCCGATACAGGCACAGACTGCGTCCGGAAGCTTGCCGGTCTGTTCCAGGATCTGCGCGCGGGCCTCTTCGCCGATCACTTCGTGGAAGAAGCGGACCATGGCGGGAAACGGGTGTGCGCCGGCGGCGGTGCCGAGCAGGTAGTGGGTGGTGTCCACGTTGCTGACCCAGTCCCGCAAGGCATCGTTGATGGCGTCCTTCAGCGTCTGGGAGCCGTTGGTCACCGGCACTACTGTGGCTCCCAGCAGCTGCATCCGGGCCACGTTCAATGCCTGGCGGCGGCAGTCTTCGGCACCCATGTAGACCACGCATTCCAGGCCCAGCAGGGCCGCCGCAGTGGCACTGGCCACGCCGTGCTGGCCGGCGCCGGTCTCGGCGATGATCCGGGTCTTCCCCATGCGCTTGGCCAGGAGGGCCTGGCCCAGGACGTTGTTGATCTTGTGTGAACCGGTGTGGTTGAGGTCCTCACGCTTGAGGAAAACCCGCGCGCCGCCGGCATGTGTGGAAAAGCGTTTGGCCTCGGTCAGCAGGGACGGACGGCCCGAGTAGTTCTTGTTCAGGTCTGCCAGCTGCGCCAGGAAATCAGGATCGGCTTTTGCCTTCTCGAAGGTGTCTTCGAGCTCGTCCAAAGCCGCGATGAGCGACTCGGGCATCCAGCGCCCCCCGTAGCTGCCGAAGTACGGCCCCGGAGCGTGGCGCAGTGAAGGGCCGCCCTGCAGAAATGCGTCAGCCGCGTTGTCGTCAGCGTTCGCTGAAGGTGCATCAACCATCAGTCTCACCGTCCTGTTCCAGTTGATCGTTCAAAAACCAGTGGTGCCGGCCTCTTCCGGCCGGCGTATTACGGATTGAATCCGCGGAAAGAGCTATGACCTGGCGGCGATGGCGGCCGCACCGGCGGCTGCGAATTCGCCGATCCGTTCACGCGGTGTGGAGTCGCTGACCAGCGCCTCCCCCACCAGAATCGCGTTGGCGCCGCTGCGTGCGTAGTGGGTGACATCGCTTACCCCCCGGACGCCGGATTCCGCCACGATCACCGCTTCGGCGGGAATCCTTCCAGCGAGGGAAGCGAATACTGAACGGTCGACGTCGAGCGTCTTCAGGTTCCGCACATTCACCCCGATTATCCGCGCTTCGGCGGCCACCGCGCGCTCTATCTCTTCGGCAGTGTGCGTTTCAACCAGCACGTTCATTCCAAGATCGTGACTCAGGGCGGTGAACTCGCGGAGCTGCGCGTCGGAGAGCGCTGCGACGATGAGCAGGATCAGATCCGCACCGTGGGCGCGGGCTTCCCAGATCTGGTACTCGTCCAGGTTGAAGTCCTTGCGGAGCAACGGAACGTCCACCCGGGCACGGACGGCGTCCAGATCCGCCAGGGAACCGTTAAAGCGCCGCTGCTCGGTGAGGACACTGATCACGGCAGCACCGCCGTCGGCATACTGCACAGCCAGCGAACCGGGATCCATGATGGTGGCCAGATCGCCCTTGGACGGGCTCCGCCGCTTGATTTCCGCGATCACCTTAAGCTGGTCCCGGTGCCGGGACGGACCGTCAAGGGCAGCCCACGCATCCCGTGAGGGGGCAGCAGCTGCCGCACGGTCCTTCAGCTCGCCGAGCGAAACGAGTCGCTTCCGACCCTCCATATCCTCCCTGACACCTGCATTGATGTCATCGAGAACGGTCACCGCTAGTGGCCGGAGTTCTTCAGCTTGCTGCCCTCTACGCCATAGCCTGCTTTGCGCATGACATATCCGACGATCAGGCCGATAACCATGATGGCCGCACCGGCGATGAAGATGGGGGTGTTGGCGATAACGAAGGCAATGGACGCAAGCAAGGCACCAACAAGCATCACAATGACACAGGTCCAGGCTGCCGGGCTGTTGCCGTGGCCCAGTTCAGCACTGTGATCGACGCCGTGGTGGGCCACTCCCGTGGTGGCAGGCTTGGACGCGGGAACAGTGGCTTTGCTCATGTGAATCTCCTCAGGATGAATACTGCTTACATTCTGCCATTTTTTAGCTGGGGCTTGGGTATCGGCAGGCCCGGGCCGGAAGGGCCCGCTCAGGTGGGATCGTCGCCCCGCGACAGCCTGTCCCAGCTGTCGATCTCGTCCACCGGTCCTGACGCGACGGCCGCGCTGCCGCTGACCGGCGAATCATACTTGGTCCTCGTCTTCCAGTGACGTCCGGCAGGAATAATGAGCAATGCGCTGAGCGCCAGCAAACAACCGGCGACGACGGCGAGGACCGGGAACGCAGTGACGCCCACCTGCACATTGCTTCCGGTGATTCCGGTGGCTGTCGCGATGGAGCCCTGCGCTGCGGCCAGTGGATCAGTGAGGACGGTCACCGCAGCTGCGATGATGCCGGCTGAGGCCAGCGCAATAATGACGGTAATGATCCAGCGGGCAATCCGGCCGGCGATGGACGCGGCGAGCCCGCCGGCGAGGGCAACAAGGGCAAGAGCCGTGACCGTGGTGGCCGCTTTGCTTCCCTGGACCTGAAGGCCGTTCTGGCTCGCAGCCTGGCCAAGCTGCTCAGGGTCGAGGCGGACAGTCATCCACGTTTGCGTCGTGGTACCGAAAACTGACAGGGCTATCAGCGCAATAAGCAGGACGAGCGTTGACTTCCGGGCCCAGACCGGGGCACCGGACCGTCCACGCTGCTTCTGCCCGGCGTGTTCCGTCACTGGGCTTTCCGATTCCCGCACTATGCCTCCGACACTGGGGACACGGGTTCAGGCACCGTATCCGCGCTGATGTTATGGAGCGAACCCGCAGTGTGGACCGCACGAAGCGGGGCAGCCGCCTTGTTGACCGTTTCCAGCGCTTCGGTGGGGTTCACCGAGTCAGCCACAATCCCGCCGCCGGCCTGGACGTAGGCGCGGCCGTCACGCAGCAACGCGGAGCGGATGGCAATGGCCATGTCCATGTCACCGGCGAAATCAAGGTAGCCCACCACACCGCCGTAGATGCCGCGGCGGTGCGGTTCGAGCTCGTCCAGGAGGCGCAGGGCCCGTGGCTTGGGCGCCCCTGACAGCGTGCCCGCCGGGAAGGTGGCTTTCAGGACGTCATAGGCCTTGGCGCCAGGTGCGAGCTTGCCCACCACCGTTGAGACCAGGTGCATGATGTGGCTGAAGCGTTCCACCTCCATAAACTGCGTCACGTCAACGGTTCCGGCCACACAGACTTTGGAGAGGTCATTGCGGGAGAGGTCCACCAGCATCAGGTGTTCGGCGCGTTCCTTTTGATCGGCCAGCAATTCCTCGGACAGCGCTTTGTCCGCCTCGATAGTCTTCCCGCGCGGCCGCGAACCCGCGATGGGATGCGTGATGACTTCCTCACCCGTGACGGTGACGAGGGCTTCCGGGGACGAACCCACAATCGAGTATTCGCGCCCGTCAGCATCCTCGAGGCTGAAGATATACATGTAGGGGCTGGGGTTGGTATTGCGGAGCACCCGGTACACGTCCAGGGGTGACGCGCCGCACTCCATCTCGAAGCGGCGCGAAATGACCACCTGAAAGACCTCGCCGTCCACGATGGCTTCCTTGCCGCGATCCAGGGCTGCGAGGTAGGACGGTTCGTCCCAGCGTTCCTGCACGCTGGAGGCGAAATCAAGGGCGGCTGATTCCAGCACCGACACCGGCTGCTCCACCGGAGTACTGATGCGCGCCAGCAGCGCCTTCACACGGGCCACGGCATCGTGCCAGGCTTCGTCGACCCGGTCTGAGCTGCCGTCGAAGTTGATGGCGTTGGCGATCAGCAGCACCGTCCCGTCCATGTTGTCGTGGACGGCCATGTCGGTCACCAGGTTCAGGGCCATTTCGGGCAGGTGGAGATCGTCTTCCGGCGGGCTGGTGAGTTTCTCCCAGTGGCGCACGGTCTCCCAGCCGAGGAACCCGACCAACCCTGAGGTGAAGGGCGGCAGCCCGTCGAACCTGTCAGTTCGAAGGGCGGCGATGGTGTCCCTGATGGCATCAACCGGGCTGCCGTCCACCGGTACGCCTGCCGGCGGATGGCCCTGCCAGTATGCCTCGCCATTCCGCGTTGTGAGCGTGGCACGCGATTTCGAGCCGATAAACGAGTAGCGCGACCAGGCACCGCCCACAGCGGCGGATTCCATCAGGAAGGTTCCGGGCTGGCCCTGGGCGAGCTTGCGGTACAGACCGATGGGGGTTTCGGCGTCGGCCAATACCTTCAGCCGGACGGGGATGACACGGCTGTGGCCGGCGAGTTCCCGGAACTCTTCCAGGCCCGGGCTGATGATTCCAAGGTCCTGCATGGCTATGGTTCTCCGCCTGTTCTTGTGTGCTGACTGTATCTGAGGGTGGGGGTGGAACGGGTTCAGCAGGCGGTCTCAGCCGGCATGACCGACTTCGACGGCGAGTTCCCGGCCGTCGAAGCACGTCCTGGTTCCGGTGTGGCAGGCTGCTCCGACCTGGTCCACACGGACCAGCAGTGCATCGCCGTCGCAGTCCATGGCCAGGGATTTGACCCATTGGACGTGACCGGAAGTGTCTCCCTTGCGCCAATATTCCTGCCGGGAGCGGGAGTAGAAGGTGACACGGCCGCTGGTCATGGTGCGGTGGAGTGCTTCGTCGTCCATCCAGCCCAGCATGAGCACTTCATGAGTGTCGAACTGCTGAACAATCGCTGCGACGAGGCCCGCATCATCTCGCTTGAGGGCAGCAGCAACTTCGGCAGGAAGGGGGCTTTCGGCGGGCGCTAAACCGGGCGCTAAACCGGGCAAGGGGGCGGGGGCAGGCTGCTCAGACATCAGATCAAGTCTAGTGCCTCTCCCCGATGCCGGGATGTGTGTGAAGAACGGCACGGATTGGGCGGCGGTTCCACTGCGCAACTCCTGCGCTCCCGTGCTAGTTTCACAAGTGATGCAATTCGTCGACCCGTCCCGAGAAGTCCTGGCCGAAACCCTGCTGGCGGCCGGTCCTGACTCTCCCACGCTCTGCCGCGGGTGGCGCACCAGGGATCTCGCTGCACATCTATACCTGCGGGAGCGCAAAGCGGCAGTCGGACTGGGGCTCGTGATCAAGAGTCTGGCCAAGGCTTCTGATAAGGCCACGGCCAAACTTGCCGCGAAGCTTAAAACCACCGAGGACTTCGCAGAACTCGTCAATACCTTCCGGTCGGGACCTCCGGCGCTTTCGCCGATGAAAATCAAGGCATTGGACGAAAGTTCAAATCTCATCGAGTACTTTGTCCATACCGAGGACATCAGGCGTGCAGTAGACCGTTGGGCGCCCAGGGCGCTCGATGAAGAATACTCCGACGCATTGTGGGATGAGCTCATCAAGCGCGCCGCGATCCTGTACCGCGGTGTTGACCTGGGAATTGTACTGGTTCGCCCTTCGGGTCCGCGGCATGTGGCCAAGCGGGCTCCCGTTTCAGTGGCCATCGTGGGCGAGCCCGGGGAACTCCTGATGCATGCCCATGGCCGGACCAGGCATGCGCTGGTGACCTTCGAGGGCCAGCCGGACGCCGTCGCGCTTCTCCAGTCAGCCGAAGTCGGTCTCTAAAAGTCGCCCTCTAAACAGCAACGCGGGGTCACTTACGGCCCAATAACGTGCGTTGGACCGGCTGTAAGTGACCCCGCGTTGGGGGAAATCAGCGGACTTCGAAGCCTGCTGCGCGGATGGCATCCTTGACCTGGGTCATCATGTCGTCCGGGCCAAAGTGGAAAATCGACGCAGCCAGCACGGCATCCGCGCCAGCTGCAACGGCCGGCGCGAAGTGAGCCGGTTCCCCGGCTCCGCCGGAGGCAATGATCGGAACCCGGACAGCGGCCCGCACCAACCGGATCAGTTCGAGGTCAAAGCCGTCCTTGGTGCCGTCGGCATCGATCGAGTTCAGGAGTATTTCGCCGACTCCGCGGTCAGCAGCCTCCCGGGCCCAGGCAATGGCATCGATGCCTGTCCCCTGCCGGCCGCCATGAGTGGTCACTTCAAAGCCCGACGCCGTGGGTTCGGACCCCGCCCGGATCCGCCGGGCGTCAAGGGACAGCACAAGCACCTGCGAACCGAAGTGGCGGGTGATTTCGTCGATGACCTCCGGGCGGGCCACGGCAGCGGTGTTGATTGAAGCCTTGTCCGCACCGTATCTCAGCAGCTTGTCCACCTCCGCAACGCCGCGGACTCCACCGCCCACGGTCAACGGGATAAAGACCTCTTCGGCCGTCCGCCGGACGACGTCGAACGTGGTCTCTCGGTTGCCCGATGACGCCGTGACATCAAGGAACGTCAGCTCGTCCGCGCCGGCGGTGTCGTAGCGGTGAGCCAGTTCAACGGGGTCCCCGGCGTCGCGGAGCCCTTCGAAATTGATGCCCTTGACCACACGGCCGGCATCAACGTCCAGGCACGGAATAACGCGTACAGCTACGGCCATGGCTTCTCCTGAATTGGCTGGGTGCTGGCGGGGAACGGCGGATCAGATGCGGCAGGCGTGGATACTGCTGACCAGAATCGCCCGGGCGCCCAGATCATAGAGTTCATCCATGATCCGGTTGGTGTCCTTCTTCGGGACCATGGAACGGACGGCTACCCAGTCCGAATCGCGAAGCGGCGACACCGTGGGAGATTCCAGTCCGGGAGTCAGCGCAGCGGCCTCTTCCACAAGCTCCTTGCGGATGTCGTAGTCCATCAGGACGTACTGACGTGCCACCAGCACGCCCTGCAGGCGGCGGATCAGGACCTCGGCGGCGGGATTCCGCTCTCCCTTGCGTCCGATCAGTACAGATTCGGAACGGAGGATCGGATCGCCGAAGATTTCCATGCCGGCAGCCTTGAGGGTGTTGCCGGTTTCGACGACGTCCGCGATCGCGTCTGCGACGCCCAGCCGGACCGAGGACTCCACGGCACCATCCAGGCGGACTACTTTGGCGTTGATGCCCCGCTCCGCGAGGTAGTCGCGGAGGAGGCCGTCATAGCTGGTGGCGAGGCGCTTGCCTTCCAGCTGTTCGACGCCGGTGAAGTCACCGACGGGGCCGGCGAACCGGAATGTTGATGCCGCAAAGCCCAGCTCAAGAAGTTCTTCAGCCTCCACCTGCGCGTCAAGCAGCAGATCACGGCCGGTGATGCCGACGTCGAGCGTTCCCTGACCGACGTAAACCGCGATGTCACGCGGACGGAGGAAGAAGAATTCAATGTCGTTGTCCGGGTCCACCATCACCAGCTCGCGGGTATCGCGGCGCTGGCGGTAGCCCGCCTCGGTCAGCATGGCAGAGGCGGCTTCGGACAGGGAGCCCTTATTGGGTACGGCTACTCGCAGCATGGGGTCTTTCTTGGTTAGGAAGTCTAGTGATCAGGCAAAACGTGCCACGCGATGTGCCTCTGGCCGCGGCGTCGGAATTATCCGGCCGGGACAGCTGCACCCGTGGCTAGAGATGCTTGTAGACGTCTTCCAGCGTGAGACCCTTGACGAGCATCAGGACCTGCAGGTGGTACAGCAGCTGGGAGATCTCCTCTGCCGCAGCGTCGTCGGATTCATACTCCGCAGCCATCCAGACCTCGGCTGCTTCCTCCACGACTTTTTTGCCGATGCCATGGATTCCGGACTCCAATTCAGCGACGGTGCGGGAGCCGGCCGGCCGTGTGGCGGCCTTCTCACTCAATTCTGCGAACAGCGTCTCGAAATTCTTCACGCGCTCCAGCCTACTTGCTCGGGACCGGAGGGCGCTTCCCCACCCGCTGCATGACGCCAAACATGTGAGAGAAGGCACATGCTGGCCTGGCTATTTGTAGCGCTGAAGCAGAACAGCAGTGGCCAGTGCCGCGGTGACTGCCTCGTGCCCCTTGTCTTCCGAAGAACCATCCAGTCCGGCCCGGTCCAGGCCCTGCTGCTCTGTGTCGCACGTCAGCACACCGAATCCAACGGGCACGCCGGTGGTGACGCTGACATCGGTCAGGCCCATCGTTGCGGCCTGGCAAACATATTCAAAATGCGGCGTTCCGCCGCGGATGACGACGCCGAGGGCCACCACTGCGTCGAAGTGCGGTGCCAGCCGCGAAGCAGCTACAGGTAGCTCGAAGCTGCCTGGCACGCGTAGAACGGTAGGGGCATCTATGCCGGCGTCCTTGGCCGCACGCAGCGCGCCGGCCAGCAGTCCGTCCATGATCTGGGTGTGCCAGCTGGCCGCCACGATGGCAAGTTTGAGCTGAGACGTTTCCGCCGGGTTGAGGGTGGTGAGGTCAATGACAGGTGCGCCGTGTCCGCTCATATGAAATTCTGGTCCGTTCAGTCTTGTTCGTGTTCGAAAGTGTCTGGCGCCGCGCCGGCCACACGCGCAACCCGGGTATCCAGGGTCAGCCGGTGGTCCATGCGGTCTTTTTTGGTCTGCAGGTAGCGGATGTTCTCGTCGCGTGACGGCACCTCGGTAGGCACCATTTCAACCACCCGCACGCCGGCCCTTGCCAGCCGGTTCTGTTTGTCCGGGTTGTTGCTCATGAGCCGCACCTCGTGCAGACCCATCTCAGCCAGAATCTGCGCTGCGGCGTTGTAGCACCGCGCATCCACGGGCAGGCCCAGCTGTTCGTTGGCCTCCACTGTGTCAAAGCCGGCCTCCTGAAGTGCGTACGCTTTGATCTTGTTGGCGAGCCCGATACCCCGGCCTTCCTGTCCGCGGAGGTACAGGAGAGTGCCGCCAAACTCACGGATCATTTCCAGTGCATAGGCCAGCTGTTCGCCGCAGTCGCAGCGGTAGGATCCGAAGATGTCTCCGGTGAGGCATTCGGAATGAAGCCGGACCAGGGGAGCTTTTCCTGCCTCAGGCGCGTTGGGGGAACTGACGGCAAGGTGCTCTGCGCCGGTGGCCAGATCGGTCCAGGCCTGCGCGACGAAATCACCGAACGCGGTGGGCAACTGCACTACAGGGCCGCCGCTGACCGGGTGCTTACCCCTCCCGTTTGCCAGGTGACCGGGGGTTGCGGTGTTGCTGTGGGCTTCAGAAGCCGTCATTGTTTCTCCTCTACTCCTGCCGGACCGGCTGCCGGGCTGCCCGATTGAACGGACTTCGCGGCGCCGGTTTCCAGATATGCCACCAGGTCCTCGATCGAGATCAAGGGGCAGCCGTGCTCTGCAGCGAACCGGCGCAATCCGTCCAGACGCATCATTTCTCCGTCGTCATACACCAGCTCAGCGATCACACCCACAGGTTCAAGGCCGGCAAGCCGGCAAAGATCCACGGCCGCTTCGGTGTGGCCAGGGCGTTCACGCACTCCTCCGTTAACGGCCCGCAACGGGAAAATATGCCCGGGCCGCGTCAGGGCAGCCGGGCGGCTGCCCGGGTCCGCGAGCACCCGGGCTGTCAGCGCGCGGTCCGTGGCGGAAATGCCAGTACTCACGCCGAATGCTGCATCGCAGGATACCGTGTAGGCAGTGCCCTTGGCGTCCTGATTTACTGCCACCATCGGGGGCAGCGCCAGGGCATCCGCCCGGCCGCCGTCCAGGGGAACGCAAATCACACCCGAACTGTACCGGATGGTCCAGCCCATCAGCGCCGGTGTGGCATGTTGGGCCGCAAAGATGATGTCGCCCTCGTTTTCGCGGTCTTCGTTGTCCACAACGAGCACAGGACGTCCGGCCGCCATGGCCCGGACGGCGTCCTCGATCGGGTCAAGCCGGGCCGGAGGGTGCTGGGCCGGAGGGGGCTGTGCCGCCGCGAGCCGGGCCGGGTCCAGCCGTGACGCCTCCGGACGCGCTGCACCGCTCATTTGCCTGCTCCTGTCGCTTCGGTCCGGTTCCCGCCGGACGACTCGCCGGCAGCACTGCCAATGTCCCCTACGTGATTTCCACCGGAGAAGGAGAGGAGCCGCTCTGTGTACTTGGCGAGCACATCCACCTCAAGATTGACCCGGCTGCCTGCCTCTTTTGCGCCGAGACCGGTCTCGGCGAGGGTGGTGGGAATCAGGCCCACTTCGAACCAGGGCGCCGGCTCAGGGGCCGGGCTGACCGCCGTGACGGTGAGTGACACGCCGTCGATCGCAATTGATCCTTTTTCCGCGACATAGCGGGCGAGCCGCTGCGGCACGGCGAACCGCAGCCGGTCCCAGTTACCCAGGGCCTCCCGCTCCAACAGTTCACCGACACCGTCGACGTGACCCTGCACCACGTGGCCGTCCAGACGTCCGCCGGCTTGAACGCAGCGTTCAAGGTTCACGGCGTCTCCGGCCGAGAGTTCTCCCACGGTGCTGCGGATCAACGTCTCCCCCATGACATCCACGCTGAATTCCTGGCCGTCGATGGCCGTCGCGGTCAGGCATACGCCGTTGACGGCGATGGAGCCGCCGAGCGCCAGGCCCTCGGTTGAGCCCGGAGCCCGGAGCCGGATGGTGGCGCTCGTGTCGCCGTCCCTGTCGACGGAGAGGACTTTTCCCTGCTCTGCAATGATTCCGGTGAACATCAGTAGCCTCCCGTGGCTGCGCCCGCCGCTGTGCGGGGCTGTGGTGAATATGTTGACGTCGATTGCTGTGTAGCTCGCTCCGGGTCCCGGGCCGGACCGTGTTCCGGGCGGCGTTCGGGGCGAAGTTGTTCCGGGCGAAGGTGCAGCCGTAGATCCCTGCCCAGCGGCCGGACCGCTCCGCCGGAGGCATGGTCCCATTCCCAGCGCTGGGCGTTTTCCAGCGTGGCGATACCCAGGCCGTCCAGAGCCGGCGTGCCGGATCCCAGGAGGGTGGGGGCCAGATACACAATGAGTTCATCCACCAGTCCGGCCGTGAGGAAGGCGCTGAGGATGCGCGAGCCGCCTTCAACCATGACGTGCCGGACCCCGGCCGCGAACAGCAGATTTAATGCCTCGTGCGGGTCGCGGGTAGGTAGGTGGAGTACCTTGCCGTCGTCGCCACGGATGGCGGCGCCAGCGGGAATCTTGCGGAGCCCCATGACAGCCCGAAGGGGCTGTTTACCGGCCGTTTCACCGGATGCATCGCGGGCCGTGAGCCGTGGATTGTCCACAAGCACTGTCTGTGTACCGACCAGGATGGCGTCGATCCTGCCCCGGACTCCGTGATTGTCTGCCAGCGATTCCTGGCTGGAAATCCACTGGCTGGTTCCGTCCTCGGCTGCAATGCGGCTGTCCAGTGTCTGTGCGATATGCAGCGTCACGAAGGGCCTATTGGCTTGGACGGACCCGAACCAGTCGCGGTTCAGCTCCAGAGCCAGGTCCGCGGCCAGTCCGCTCCGTACGCTGACACCTGCTGCCCGGAGTGTCTCGGCTCCTCCTGCAGCGGGATCATGCGGGTCATCAATGGCGTAGACAACATTCGCGATCCCGGCGGCGATGATCGCCTGGGCGCACGGTCCTGTCCGTCCGCAATGATTGCAGGGTTCCAGGGTGACCACCATCGTGGCACCTTCCAGGTCCACACCACGGATTACGGCCTGGGCGATCGCATCGGCTTCCGCATGGGCGGTTCCCGCACCGCGATGATAGCCGGTCACCAACTGCCGGCCATCGGGACTTACGACGACGGCCCCCACCAGTGGGTTTGCACCGCGCTGCCCCTGGAGCGCTGCTTCAAGGGCAGTGTCCATCGCCTTCGCTTCGGCTGCGCTGAATGACGGGATCTGCGTGTGTGTCATTTGCTGACCACCGGTTCTGGGAGGCCTGATTCCGCCGACACCGATTTCCCTGCATCACCAAGGCTTTGGACTGTCGACGCCCGCCACCAGACAAAGAACCCAAGCAGTGTGAAGAACCCGTAGAAGAGGTACATCAACGCGCTGGCGTAGTAGCCGGCGCTGAACAGGAGCGGAACACCCACAATGTCCACTGCCACCCAGACAAGCCAGAATTCAGTCCAGCCGCGGGCCATGCCGTAGGTGGCCAGGAGCGAACCCATGAACGTCCAGGCGTCTGCCCAGACCGGCGGGTAGGAGCCCAGCGAATCGAAGAGCGGAGTCAGCGCCGCTGTCCCGGCTACCAAGGCAAAGGCAAGAACTATCCGTGTCCGGTTGCTTGCCCAGCGTGGAGCAATGGCGGTGGATGTTCCGGAGGCATCCCTGCTCTGCTGCCAGCGGTGCCATCCGTAGGCAGCAACGGCGATGAACATGATCTGGCGGCCGGCCTGACCCCACAGTGTTGCCGGGGTTGCTGAGCCGAATACGTTTCCAAGGAAGACCGTCAGGAGCAGAATGTTGCCGGCCATGCCCACCGGCCAGGCCCAGACTTTTCGACGCATGCCACCAAGGGCGCCCGCCAGTCCAAAAATATTTCCCAGCACTTCGCGAAGAATCAGCACCGATCCGCCTACGGGGACCTGTGCTTCGAAGAGCCATCGCAGAAAGTCCATCTGTGTGTCGTTCCTTCCCTACATGAACCGCGATGGCTCCGGGGGTATACGACAGCGCGATGCCGCGGCGTCAGCGGACGCCACGGGTACAGCTGTACGTGCTTCTCTCATCCAGACTTTAACTGTCGGTACCGGAATTCCACCGGTTCAACCGTCCGCCGGGTTTCTTCCCTGAAGGAAAACCGCCGGCTCGCGGGTCGCGGACTATAACCGCCGGTTCGGACTTACACCGACCCCGGAGCACGTATTGTGTGTTGCTATTCTGACACAACCACGTGGGTGCTGAGGCTATTCCCAGCGACGGTGGCGACAAGTTGCGTAACTTTCTCCGCCGTTCCGGATCCGGCCGACGGCAGCCATGCCCCCTGCGTCCGAGGCTGAGTGCCCCTAGCGGCTGCCGGCCTCCCGTAACCGGCTAATGGCTTCTGCGGGATCGGCAGCCCCATAAACCGCGGATCCCGCCACAAAGACGTTGGCTCCGGCCTCAGCCGCACGCAGGATGGTCTCTTCTGTGATGCCGCCATCGACCTGCAGGGCCACAGCCATTCCTGACCCGTCGATAGCGGCCCTCGCACGCCTGATTTTCGGAAGCGTCAGATCAAGGAAGGACTGGCCGCCGAAGCCCGGCTCAACGGTCATGATCAGCAGCATGTCCAGTTCGGCTAGCATATCCAGATACGGGTCAACAGGGGTTCCCGGCCGCAGCGCCATGCCCGCCTTGGCGCCCCTGGCACGTAGCTCCCGCGCCAGCTTGATCGGAGCGATCGAAGCCTCGGCATGAAAGGTCACGGAAGCGATGCCGGCGTCGGCGAAGCCGGGTGCCCAGCGGTCCGCGTCGGCAATCATCAAGTGAACATCGAGCGGCACCGGGCTGACAGCCTGGATGCGCTCTACCACGGGAAGACCAATGGTGAGGTTGGGGACAAAGTGGTTGTCCATAACGTCCACATGCACGGCATCGGCATTGCTGATCCGCTGCAGCTCGGCCTCTAGATTTACGAAGTCAGCAGAGAGAATGCTGGGGTTGATGCAGCACTGCGGCATGTAAGGGCCTTTCATGTGTTTCCTGCGAATCAGATTTCCCGCGGATCTGTTGTACCAGCGGGACCGGGCTCCCTGCGGTCAGGGGTTCTTGGGCTCAGGGCTTCTTGTGGATCAGGGCCAGGAACATTGCGTCTGTCCGGTGCACATGCGGCCACAGCTGGGCCGTAAGCTCGTGCCCCGACTCCAGATTCCCCGTCAGGCTGACGCTGTCCAACACGGCACCGGCGTCCAGCAGTTCGAGGTCATCGCGCTTGCGCAGCGCATCGCTCACCACAGCTGTGGTTTCTGCCGGGTGCGGAGAGCACGTTACGTATGCCACCACTCCCCCGGGCCTGACTGCGTCCAGGGCAGATTTGAGCAGCTCGCGCTGGAGCGGACCGAGATCGGCGAGGTCCTTCGGGGTGCGTCGCCATCGGGACTCCGGGCGCCGACGCAATGCTCCCAGTCCGCTGCAGGGCACGTCCACCAGCACACGGTCAAAAGCTTCCGGCTGCTCGCTGCCCACCTCGCGTCCATCACCGGTACGGACGTGCCAGATGTCTTTGGGAACAGCGGCAAGTGCCTGACGGACCAGCTTGGCCCTGTGCGGTGCGGGTTCGTTGGCCAGCAGTGTGGCACCTTGCTGGCTGGCTAGCGCCGCCAGCAACGCTGCTTTTCCGCCCGGACCGGCGCACAGATCAAGCCAGACCTCACCGGTGCCAGCGCCAGTGCCCGGGCTGAGGTCCACGGCCGCCATGGCGCGGGCTACCAGCTGCGAACCGACGTCCTGCACGCGGGTAGTGCCGTCCCGGACGGATGAAAGCCTTCCAAGATCTCCGCCACTGGATAAGGCAGAGCCTTCAACCAGCTCACCGGGCGTTGCACCGTTTTCAAGGGCATCATCAAGGCTTCCCAGCCCGGGCAATGCCACAAGGTTGACCACCGGCGCGGCGTTGTCAGCTTCGAGGAGTTCGGTAATTTCTTCCACCGGGCGGCCATGCGTCACGAGGGACTGGCGGAGCGCGCGGACAATCCACTCCGGATGGGCGTACCGGATCGAGGCAATCCTCGTGGCATCGGTTTCGTCGCTGACCAGAAGCTCAAGCCACTCGTCCAGCGGGCGTGCGGCAACTTTCCGAAGCACTGCGTTGATGAGTGCCGATGGTCCGGCGCCGATCACTGCCCGTGCCAGGCCGACGGTCTGGTCCAGGGCAGCGTGGGCGGGGACGCGCATGGCAAGCAGCTGGTGACTGCCGATCCGCAAGGCATCCAGGATGGCCGGATCGAGCTGATCCAGGGCCCTGTCCACGCAGCGGGCCAGAATGGCGTCATAGGTGCCTTGGCCACGCAGGGCACCGTAGCTCAGCTCGGTTGCAAAACCGGCGTCCCGCTTGTCCAGCCCGTGGTGTCTGATTCGGGCCGGAAGCACCAGGTTGGCGTAAGCGTCTTCTGCCGCTACAGCGCGCAGGACCTCGAACGCCACCAGCCGTGCGGGGTCCGCGCGGCGTGTGCGCTGAGCCGGGCTGTTCTCGGTGAAGCTTCGCTGTGAGCTGCGGTTCCGCTCCCTGCCCTGGGCGTTGCGCTTGCTGCCGTCGCGGCCGGCGCCACTTCGCTGGCCGCCGGCACGGTGACCTCCTCCGCCGCCGCCCTGGCCACTGCCGGTTGTGCCGGACTCGCTCATTCGAACACCACGCTTTCAAGTGAAGCCTGTCCGCGCGCCCAATCAGCGGCGGTCATCATCTTTTTGCCCGAAGGCTGGATCCTGGTGAGCTCAACGGCATACGAGCCGGTGCCCACAAGCACACTTTTTTCACGGAGGGCCGCACATCCGGGCGCCAGATTCTGGACATCCGGCCGAAGGCGCACCGGTTCCACCTTGATCCGCTGCCCCTCGATGGTGGTCCATGCCCCTGGCTCCGGTGTGACACCGCGTGCGCGTCGTCCGATGGCGAGGGCGGGCTGCAGCCAGTCAAGCCGTCCATCCTCGATGGTGAGCTTAGGCGCCAGCGATATGTCGCCGTGCTGTGCCTGCGGGGAGGCCTGGCCAGCCTCGACAGCGGAGAGCGTCTGGGCCAGCAAGACGGCACCGCTGTGGGAGAGCCGTTCCAGCAATGCGCCGGCGGTGTCCTCCGGACGGACTGCTTCGGTCAGGGTGCCCAGAACGGGCCCGGTGTCCAGCCCCTCTTCGAGGAGGAATGTCACAGCGCCGGTGATGTCATCGCCGGCGATAACAGCCCGCTGCACAGGGGCCGCGCCGCGCCAGGCCGGAAGGAGGGAAAAATGCAGGTTGATCCAGCCATGCCGGGGGATGTTCAGCGCCGAGCGGGGCACCAGCCCGCCGTAGGCCACAATGGCGGCCACATCCGGATCAGCGGCGGCAATCCTGGCAGTGACGTCCTGATCCACGCGGGTCGCACGGATCACATCGATCCCCAGTTCGATGGCTCGCGCGGCAACGGGCGACGGCGTCATCACGCGCTTGCGTCCTATCGGTGCGTCCGGACGTGTCAGGACAGCGACGACGTCGAAACCCGCCCCGATGAGGGCTTCCAGCGATGGAACGGCGACGGCCGGCGTGCCTGCAAACAGAACCCTCACTCGGCAGCACCCTTGCTGCCGGGTCCAAAACTTCCGGCGCCCAAGCCGGCGGGTCCTAAGCTGGCGACCCCGAAGCTGGACCCCACCGTCCTGGCCCGCTTCGCCGTCGTGCGTTCCGTAATGGAGTCATAGTTCGCGTTGCGGATGGAACGGAGGGCCGTTTTCCGGTCCTCGCCTTCCAGCCGGTCCGTGAAGAGGATGCCGTCCAGGTGGTCGGTTTCGTGCTGGAAGCAACGGGCCAGCATGCCTTCGGCGTCAACGGCCACCGGATGCCCGTGCAGGTCAACACCGGTGACGCGCGTTGCGCGGTAGCGGCGGACGGGGAACCCGAGCCCGGGAATGGACAGGCAACCTTCCATCTGGTCCGGCTGGTGGTCTTCGCTGTTTTCCAGTACCGGGTTGATGATGTGGCCCTCAACACCGCCGATCCGGTAGGTGAAGACCCGCTGGCTGACCCCCACCTGCGGCGCGGCCAGGCCAGCACCGTCCACGTCCTCCATGGTTTCAGCCATGTCGGCAACAAGCTTGGCCAGATCCGGCCCGAATTCCGTCACGGGATCGGCAACTGTGCGGAGCACAGGATCGCCGATGATGCGGATATTCAGAATGGCCATGTGCAGTCTTTCCTCACGGTGGAAGGTTACGGGAACCTCACCAGTTTAGTTGCAGGGACTTGAGTTCAGACCCGCCAGCCTGATGCCAGCTGATAATTGCTCCGGCATAAATGCGCGCCTCTCAAAGGCAACCGGTCAGGGACTCGACGGCGGCGCCACCGGCAGCAGCGCGTTTCCGGCGCCCACGGTGTCTGCTGACATCTCCCAGACGCGGCGAAGGGCGCAGAACTTCCACCAGTGGTGCTTCAGCACCTCCGGGTTGGCCCGCACCGGCCGGACCTCGGTTTCACCAATGGCCACAGCCAGCAGGATGGGGTCGTCACCGTGTTCCCACGGTTCCCATTCCCCCGCAACAGCATCCACCAGGCTCTCCTCGGCCTTCATGCCTGCCACCAGCTGCATCACGACTTTGTCGTCCAGGGGTTTGACGGTTCCGTCGCGTGCGGTGCCCTTGGTCTTGTAGTCGATGAGGCAAGTCCGACCATTTATTCTGGCAACCAGGTCCAGTGTCCCGGCATACCCCACGGCCTTGTTCCACACTGTGATCTCTGGCGCGATCGGTTCCACTCGGAACAGCTCCCACCATTCGTCAAACCGTGCTGCGAAGGCCTCCTCGCCGTTGGCCGCAAGCGCGTCACGCGTTTCCTGCATGCTGTGCGGCCGGCCCAGGGCACGGCGTGACACCTGCTCGCAGTAGTTGTGGACACGGTCCCCGCGCATGGCGGCGTCGTCGCGATACGTCTCCGCCGCCTTGGCCGCCCGGTTGACGGCCTGCCGCATCTTGGCCGGGCTTCCCAGAATGCCGGGCAACAAGGGATCTTTGGCCAGGCTGCTCGCCCCCATATAGCCGAACCAGCCGTCCAGTCCGTGCGGCTGTTGGCCGATAACCGTGGTGATGGACGGCACCGAGAACTGCTCTGACGTGGAGCGCGCGTACATGCGGCCGTGTTCAGTGGCGTGGGCAAGAAGTGGATCAGTCATGGAAAGACTCTTTCACAGGGGTCCGACAGAACGGCCGCTCCCGTTGCTCTATCACTTCTGGCCGCTATTCTTCGCCGTTGAGGACCATAAGTGATAGAGCAACGGGACTGAAGGCCGCAAAAAAGCCCGACAGCTTCGCGGATTCCGCGGGCTGCCGGGCTTTTTCATTGGTGGGCGATACTGGGTTCGAACCAGTGACCTCTTCGGTGTGAACGAAGCGCGCTACCACTGCGCCAATCGCCCCAATGCATTTGAATGCTAGCCGACCGGCGGCCCTTTTCGGAAATCGGAACCTGAAGCGAAATGAATTACAAGCATGTCATTCAAAAATTCCCCTAGATTTCAAGGATGCACGGACGTCGGGGCCCCGAACTCACGCACCGATTTGGAGAATCCCTGAACCTCCTATAGAGTTTTTACTCGTTGGAACGCGAGGAAATGCCGCTCATGGCAAGGAATCATCGCTCCAGAATGCGGACGTAGCTCAGCTGGTAGAGCACCACCTTGCCAAGGTGGATGTCGCGAGTTCGAATCTCGTCGTCCGCTCGCAGGACACTGTCACGGCAATGGTTCTTCGGATCCTGCTTACACGGTGGGTTGGCCGAGAGGCGAGGCAGCGGCCTGCAAAGCCGTTTACACGGGTTCGAATCCCGTACCCACCTCGGTGAAAACCATGGTTTCCGGTACCATCCGGTGACAATGGGCGATTGGCGCAGCGGTAGCGCGCTTCCCTGACACGGAAGAGGTCACTGGTTCGATCCCAGTATCGCCCACCAAAGCAAGGTGACTTGCTTGTTGCAGTCCGTTCGGCTTTGCCGGAACGGATTCATCTGCGGACGTAGCTCAGCTGGTAGAGCACCACCTTGCCAAGGTGGATGTCGCGAGTTCGAATCTCGTCGTCCGCTCTCTGCATCTTTAGTGATGCGCAACTCTTGGGTCAACCGGCTTTCCGGTTCCGGGCGATTGGCGCAGCGGTAGCGCGCTTCCCTGACACGGAAGAGGTCACTGGTTCGATCCCAGTATCGCCCACATCAAGCAGCTCCCCGGAGCTGCTTTTTTGTTGCCCGTCCGTTTTTTGTTTCCTGTCCCTTCATGACAATTTTTGTCAAGGGAGGCCTTGGCATGGTCCCGGACTCGGGCTAGGATCAATCCCGGAGGAGCGAACTGGCTCCGGAACTGAAGGGAGGTGCTCGTGGGACTATTTGACGATCTTAAGGGCAAGGCCAAGGATCTCATCCAGGGAAACGAGCAGGTCATCAAGGACGGCATCGAAAAAGCCGGCGACTTCGTCGACTCCAAGACCGGCAGCAAGTTCGCCGGCCAGGTAGATTCGGTCCAGAGTGGCGCTTCCAGCTTCGTTGACAACGTTGACGGACAGCCTGACAACGCACCGGCCGCTGAAGTAGCACCGGTGCCTGAGCAGGCTCCGTAACCGGGACAACCCGGTCATCCACGACTTGCCCTAGTACGTCAGAGGGGTGCCGGTCCCGCCGAGAGGCGGCGCCGGCACCTTTGGCGTTTAACCCGGTTCTCCGGCAGCTAGTGTAGCGTGTCGTTGATTCCTTTGGGTATGGTTTTTTGTCAGACTTGATCCATGGTTTATCTGGCAAGGGCTTTGGAATTGCGTGACGGGGACCGGGGGTTCTTGGAGGCGTTGACTCGTGGGAATTCTTCCTCCGCGACATTGGCGTTGCGGGCGCGCACGGTTTTGTTGGCTGCCGACGGGATGCCGAATATCCAGATCGAGAAGATCACCGGGTTTTCGGCACCCACGGTTTTGAAGTGGCGCAACCGCTATGCCGAGGGCGGGATCGAGGCCCTGTCCGATGTCCAGCGCCCGGGACGGGAGCGGGAGATCGACGAGCTTGCCCTGATCGCGGACACCCTGACCAACGACGGGAAGCCGCCGGCCGAGCTTGGGATCTCGCACTGGTCCGCCCGCATCATGGCCGAACGCCACGGAGTCTCCTTTTCCTCGGTGGCCCGCATCTGGCGCCGTTGGAAAATCCAGCCTCACCGGATCGAGACGTTCAAGTTCTCCACTGATCCCGCCCTGGAGTTCAAGCTCCGGGACGTGGTGGGCCTGTACATGTCCCCGCCGGAAAACGCGGTGGTCGTGAGCATCGATGAGAAAACCCAAATCCAGGCGCTGTCCCGCACCGGCCCGGATCAGCCGTTGTCCTCGACGCACCCGCTGCAGCAGACCCACGACTACAAACGCAACGGCACCACCACCTTG
This sequence comes from Pseudarthrobacter sp. N5, assembly GCF_050157035.1. GTDB lineage: Bacteria > Actinomycetota > Actinomycetes > Actinomycetales > Micrococcaceae > Arthrobacter. Next base: position 2,017,212 of record NZ_CP189593.1, on the reverse strand, counting down.
TTCGCCGCCCTGGAGGTCCTCACCGGCAAACTCAGCGCGAACGCCTTCTACCCAAAGCACACCAACATCGAGTTCGTCGATTTCCTGGGCCGGGTCGCCGACGCCCACCCCGGGGTTGAACTGCATGTCATCTGCGACAATTACGCGACGCATAAGCATCAGAACGTGAAGGACTGGCTGGCCAAAAACCCGCGCGTGCGCCTGCACTTCACCCCAACCAGCTGTTCCTGGCTGAACATGGTGGAGATCTTCTTCGGGATCATCACCCGCCAGTGCCTCAAACGCGGTGCGTTCAGCTCGGTGAAAGAGCTGGAACAAACCATGGAACGCTACATCGAGAACTACAACCAGGACGCCAAACCATTCACCTGGACCAAATCAGCGGACTATCTCCTGGGCAAGATGAAACGCAAACAAACCATTAACACGGAACACTAGCCAGCTTTCCCGGCAAAGCCGCACTTTCAGCCGGACCGTCGACAGCCGGTAACCTACCGGAGTGCAGACGTCCACCGCAGCCGACCACCCCCACCTCTCACCCGGTACACGCCAGCACTCCCGCCCCATCGTGGCCGGCGTCGTGACGGCGCTGGTCGGCTTCACTTCGTCCTTCGCTGGGGTCCTTGCCGGGCTGAGGGGCGTTGGCGCCGATCCAGCACTGGCGGCTTCGTGACTTCTTGCGCTCGGCCTCGGCGTCGGCGCCTTCCTCGTGGCCGGCGTGCTGATTTTGCTCACCGGGCTCATCCCTGCGCTGGGGCGGCTGACGGCACGCTTCCCCACGGCACTGGCACAGGCAATGTTGGAGGGCGTCCTGCTGTCCCTGTGCCTCGCACCATTCAAGGCCAGGGGAAGGGCTCCTCTGCTCGTGGTGACGGTACTTATCGCCTGGCTGCTGATCACGGCGGCCGGGACCATGCTCGGGGCTCCTTTCGGCGGGCACGCCATTGCCGCCTCCGGTCTCAGCTTCGCAGGCATCGGGGCTGCGTTCCGGGCGGTTGCCGCAGAACTAGTGGTCCGCTGGGTACTCAAGGCTCGCAGCTAGGAAGGCTCGTGGTTCTGGCCCTCCCGCGCCAGCGCGGTCAGACGGGAGACTGCGCGATGGTACTTCTTTGTATAGCCGCCAGTCATCATCTCTTCGGTGAAGAGCTGATCGAACGGCACACCGCTGGCCAGGATGGGAACGTCTTTGTCGTACAGCCGGTCCGCCAGCACCACAAACCGCAGCGCCACAGCCTGCTCGGTGATGGTGTCGACATCACGCCACACAACGCCGTCGATCCCCGTCAGCAGCTGGCGGTAACGGCTTGGATGCACACCAGCCAGGTGGGCGATAAGGGTCTTGAAATCGTCCTGCGCCACGGTCTTGCCGTCGAACTCGGCCTTCATATGGGCGGACAGTTCATCGTTTTTCAGCGGTAGGGGCGCAGCGGGCAGTCCGCGGTGGCGGAAATCCTCGCCGTCGATCCTGAGAACATCGAACTGGTCCGCCAGCACCTGGATTTCGCGCTGGAAGTCCACGGCAGCAAAACGGCCGTCACCGAGCGATCCGGGCAGGGTGTTGGATGTTGCGGCAAGCTTCACCCCGGCATCCGCCAGCTCCCGCATCAGCCGGGACATCAGGACGGTATCGCCCGGATCGTCAAGCTCAAATTCATCGATGCAGACAAGCTTGTAATGGCTCAGCGCCTCTACAGCCTTGCGGAAAGATAGCGCGCCGACCAGGTTGGTGTATTCCACGAAGGTGCCGAACGCCTTGGGCCCGGGAGCCGCGTGCCACAGGGAAGCAAGCAGGTGGGTCTTGCCCACACCGAATCCGCCGTCGAGGTAGATGCCTGCCCGGGAGGTGACCTTCTTGGCAAAAAGTCGCTTGAAGAGGCCATCACCGTCACCGGCCCCGACTCCGGCCGCGAAAGCCTCCAGTGCCTTGACGGCCGCAGTCTGGCTGGGCTGTGACAGATCAGGGCGGTAGCTGGCAAAGGACACCTGGCCGAACCGCGGCGAGGGATAAAAGCCCTTGAGGAGCTCATCCACCGAAACTGCCGGTGTTCGGGCGGCAAGCTGTTCGATCTGTACCAAGGTGGTCCGTTCTGCTGGTGACTAGTCCCCAGAAAGAATACCGGCAATGTGACGGCCGCCCCCGACTTAACGTTGACGCAGGGATCCGCACGTGATGAAGGCCATATTTCCCTCTGTGAACGCGGGGAAGCATTCCGCTGAGGCCGTGGCTAGTGTTGGAGCAGGGTCCAGACCGTCCCGCCAGTCCGTTGTCAATGAAAGGCCATAGCAATGTCCTACCCCGTTGAACAGAATGAAAAGTTCGCCGCCTACGCCCAGCCCGAGCGCCTGGTGTCCACCGAGTGGCTCGCCACAGCCCTTGGAGACGGCGCGCTCGCCGACGGCAATCTCGTGGTTGTCGAATCCGATGAAGACGTCCTCCTGTACGAAACCGGACACGTCCCGGGCGCCGTCAAGATCGACTGGCACACGGACCTGAACGACGAAGTCACCCGTGACTACGTCGACGGGGCCGCGTTTGCCGCGCTGGCCGCCGCCAAGGGCATCTCCCGAGACACCACGGTGGTCATCTACGGCGACAAGTCCAACTGGTGGGCCGCCTACGCACTCTGGGTCTTCACCCTCTTCGGCCACGAAGACGTCCGCCTGCTCGACGGCGGCCGCGACAAGTGGATCGCTGAAGGCCGCGATGTGACCACCGAGGTCCCGCAGCCGGCCACCAGCGACTACCCCGTTGTCGAGCGAAATGACGCCCCCATCCGCGCTTTCAAGGATGACGTCCTCGCACACCTGGGCAAGCCGCTGATCGATGTCCGGTCCCCCGAGGAATACACCGGCCAGCGCACGCACATGCCGGCGTATCCGGAAGAGGGTGCCCTGCGCGGCGGCCACATCCCCACAGCCGCATCCATTCCGTGGGCACGCGCCGCGGCCGAAGACGGCACATACCGCAACCGCACCGAGCTTGAGGCCCTTTATCTGGGCGAAGCCGGTCTCACTGAGGGCGATGACGTCGTGGCGTACTGCCGTATCGGCGAGCGTTCCAGCCACACCTGGTTCGCGCTGAAGTACCTCCTCGGTTTCGAGACCGTCCGCAACTACGACGGTTCGTGGACCGAGTGGGGTAACGCAGTCAGGGTACCGATCACCAAGGGCACGGAGCGCGGCTCTGTCCCGGCGGCACTATAGGACACAGAGGATCATTCGGCGACGCCGGACAGAAAACTGCGTAAGCTGGAATTGATGAATACCTACTCCCTGCCCTCCGCGCTGGCGGAAATTGTTGATGACTTCCAGGCATTGACGGAACCTGAGCGGCTCCAGTTGTTGCTCGATTTTTCGCGTGACTTGCCGGAACTGCCGGAGCGCTTGAAGGACCACCCCGAGCTGCTGGAACAGGTGGTTGAGTGCCAGTCGCCGCTGTTCCTCACCATCGAAACAGAGAAGAACGACGCCGGTTCGCCGGACAGCGTGCGGCTCTACTTCAAGGCGCCGCCGGAAGCCCCCACAACCCGGGGCTTTGCTGGGGTCCTTCATGAGGGCCTTGACGGTCTGACCGCCACGGAAATCCTCGCCATACCGGACGACATGCCGGAGTTGCTGGGCCTCACACGGGCCATCACCCCGCTGCGTATGCGGGGCATGACCGCCATGCTCGGGCGCATCAAGCGCAAGGTCGCCGCCACCGCCAGGTTGCAGTCCTAACGGCGCCTTGGATCTTGGGGCGAAAGAATGGTTCGCAGGGAACGCCGGCCACAGCAGCTTTGACTGCGGCCGGCGTTCCCTTTGTGCTTCACACTTATAGCCACATCCCATCGGCGGCCGGCTATGGAATGGAGGCTGCCGAAGCACTCGGCCTCGACCCGCTGAAAGTCTTCAAGACGCTTATGGTGGACGTCGACGGCAGGCTGATGGTCGCCGTCGTGCCGGTGAGCGGGAACCTGGACCTGAAAGCCATGGCGGCCGCAGTGGGTGGGAAGAAAGCAACCATGGCGGATCCCGGCCTTGCCCAACGGCGCACCGGATATGTACTTGGCGGAATTTCGCCTCTGGGACAGCGGCAGAATTCGCCGACAGTTATTGATGACACCGCGATGGTTCTCGAATCGATGCTGGTGTCCGGCGGAAGGCGGGGCCTCGACATCGAGCTCGCCCCTGTGGAGCTGGTCCGCCTGACCAATGCGGTTACCGCTCCGATCGGCACGGGAACGCCCTAGCCCGGGGCAGAGCCCGGCAGCAACAGCCAGCTGAAACTTTGCAGGTGTGGCCATTAATTGTGCAGTGTCAGCCCGTGCCCGGGCTGAGCCCTTGCCCGGGGTTGAGCCGGGGCGCGAGCTGCTGTTGTAGCCAGGCCCGGACCAGGCTTTCCCAGCGCAGCGGGTCCACGTTCCACTCTTTGGTGTGCCGCGCCCGGCTGAAAGCCTCGAAGGTGACCATCTCAGGGTTCTTCTCTGCCAGGGTGGCGGACGGGCCATAGGGAACATATTCGTCGTCGACGCTGTGGATGATCAGTGATGGTGTTCTCAGCTCCACAGCCCTCGATACCCAGTCCATGGATTTAAGATCCACGGGCGCAGCCAGACCGGTCAGCCGACGGCCCAGCGGGTGACTCATCATCAGCTGCCCATATCTTCCCACCAGCGACGGGATTCGGTTCAGTTCAGCATGGTGGGCCAGCACATTGACCCAGTTGATGACGGGTGCATCCAGCACCATCGCCCTGATGACGTGGCGGTACCTGGACAGATCGGCAGTCTGCAGGCAGATGGCTCCGCCCATCGACCAGCCGAAGAGAACAACTTCGGTGGCCCCGTTGGCCAGCGCGAACTCGAGGGCAGCTTCAACGTCACGCCATTCGGTTGAACCCAGGCCATAGCGGCCATCGTTGGCGGACGGTGCCAGCCCGTCATTCCGGTACGAAATCAACAGCGAGCTCAGCCCCAGGTCACGGGCCGTCCGTACAGCGCGAAGTCCTTCCTGCCGGGTTGCTCCGCGTCCATGAACCATCACGGCCCAGGTGGTTGCCTCCGGCGCGGCCCGGATCAGCCAAGCGGGGGCAGTACCCCCTTCAACCTCGATCAGGATTTCTTCGGCGGCCATCCCGGCGGCGGCCGGGTCAGGATAGACCGCGCCGCTCCACCTGCCTCGCCGGGCCGCACTGAGGTTACCTTGGTAGACGGCCTCCACCGCGCGCAGGACCGTGCGCTCGGAAGGCGAATAGGAAATGATCCGGCCGATCCGGGCATGGCCCTTTCCGCCGTCGAAGTACAGTCCGTAGACGCCGTCGAGCGTCGAATCGGCAGTGGCGGCCAGAATGATCTGAAGCGCCCCGTCCTCCCGGATGACCGCCAGAACTTCCTGGTCCTCCTCCCGCTGCCGGGATGGCGTAATAACACGCCGGGCGAAGTACAGCGCCAGCGCCGACGAACCCGCAGCAACCGTACTGGCGACGGCACTTCCTGCGATGATGCCGCCAAGAGTCCATTTGGCACGAAGTGACATCCCGCCGTCCCGGCCGGCGCCGGCCAGCTGGCTCTGGATCGTCGCGGTCAGGGCTTTCGGATTTCGGGCTTTCGGGTATCGCCGGGCGTCCGCGACGCTTGGCAGGGAGGATTCCATTCAACTATTGTCGCCGCAGGCACCCCGTCCGGCCCATTCGTTGTCCAAGGCACGCCGATGGCAAGGCCCGAACCGCGCTTTACGAAATGAATGCAGTGGCCGATCTGCAGGACTAGGCTGATGGCATGAGCGATCCAATCGTCATTCTGACAGAAGAGCCGCTGGGCGCGGACGACCGCCTGAACATCGAACGCCTTGTGGACGGAGGTGACACTCCCCTCGTTTTGCTGGTTCCGGCCAACACGGAACGGCACCTGCTGGTGGATTTCCTTGAGAACCTCTCCTTGTTGGAAATTGCCAAGGCTTTCCGCGAACTGACCGCCCAATCTACGGATCCTGCTTCCGAACGTGCCGAGGCGGCTGAAACGCTGACGGTCTCCCTGGAGGCATTGGAAGGACTGGGCAGCGGAGTCAGCGGCGAGGTTCTGGATGTCGGCGCCGTCCAGGGGCTGGTGGCCAAGGTCAAGGAACTGGGCGCAGCCCAGGCCGTCGTCATCACCCGTCCGCATGCCGTGGCGGACACCTTCCACACGGACTGGGCCAACAAAGCGCAGGACCAGTTGGGCCTTCCGGTTCTGCATCTGTATGCAGGCTCGGGATTTATCGGCGACTCCTAGGCGTTGATCACACTATGAGCACTTCAGCAGACACCAACCCAACGGGCCAGCAGGACAGCAGCAACGGCCAGCCCCAAGAGGCCAGGACCGACGCCGAGTGGCGCCAGGAGCTCACGGCTGAGGAGTATCGCGTGCTTCGCCAGGCCGGGACCGAACGTCCTTACACCGGTGAGTATTGGGACACCCACACTTCCGGCGTCTATCAGTGCAGAGCCTGCGGCACGGAACTCTTCACCAGCAAGGAGAAGTTTGATTCGCACTGTGGATGGCCGTCATTCTGGGCCCCGCTGGCCGAAGGCACCGTGCGGTACATCCACGACCGGGCCATGGGTATGGACCGGGTGGAAGTACGCTGCGCCACCTGCGACTCGCATCTGGGGCATGTATTCGACGGCGAGGGATACGAAACCCCTACGGACCAGCGTTTCTGCATCAACTCCGTTTCACTCAGGCTTGTCGCTACGGAGCCCAGCAGCGGAACGCACGCGGCCGGAGCCTGAGGGACCCGGCGTCCGGCCCAGCCGTTCCTCGGCTAGAGCTGAAGCAGGCATTACACACCATTTGCCTCAGACTTTCTTATGCTCGGGACTAATTTGGATTAGCAGCTCTGATTGCTTGCTACGCTCGGCGTAGATACTCCAGCAACCAGAAAGGCGATGTCGACGATGACCGTGACAGCAACCACTGCGCCAACCCGAATCTCTGCGGACAACCACGAATGGACCCGACTCAAGGCTGCGGCCGTGTCCCTCCGAGTCCTCCAGGTCCAGGACGGTTCCATCCCCGAGCCGGGAGACCACGCGGCCGCCGCAGAGCAGGTCACGGCCATCATTGACGCCGTCAGGGCTCTCGCACCGTACCTCCCCCACGATTCCCTGTACCTGGACGCACTCACCGTCGATTTCCAAGGCTGGCAGGCCTCCGGATTCGGCGTTCCGGACTTCCTTGACTCTTTGCTTGCCTTTCAGCCCCAGCAGCACCGGGAGAACGGCCTGCAGCACCTGGTGGTGTTCCCCATGTACACCCAGAACGGCAGCAGCAGCCGTCTGGTGGAGGCCGTCCTGATCGACGTCATCTGGCCCGATTTCATTGCCGGACTGGAAGCCGGGGAATACTCGAACAAGCTGTTCGTTCCCATCCGGTTCCTCGACTTCACCCCGGGCTATGACACCAACTCCGCCGTGCTGTTCCCGGAAACCGTAGCTGTCCGCGAAACGCCCACATTCACCTGGGGGGCGATTTTCGCCGACCGTGAGGCCGCCCGCTTCCGCCGGGTCCTGCACGCAGCTGCAGAGACCACGTCACTGAGCCTTCCCGCGGACGCCGCGGAACTCCTGGAGGACCAGGAACTGACCCAGGCCACGTTTGTTATGTGGGATCTGATCCACGACCGTACGCACATGCGGGGCGACCTGCCCTTCGATCCTTTTATGATCAAGCAGCGCATGCCGTTCTTCCTCTACTCCCTTGAGGAACTACGCTGCGATCTGACAGCGTTCCGCGAGTCAGTCCGGATTGAAAAGGATGAAGACGCCGCCCCGGAGGCACGCCGGCACGCAAAACTGGTCCAGTACGCAGTCATCTTCGACCGCATCTTCCGCTTCGCTATCACCGGCAGCCGGGTCCGCAACTACGACGGCCTCGGTGGCCAGTTGCTCTTCGCCTGGATGCACCAGCATCACGTCCTGCACTGGACCGACAGCCGCCTGAGCATCGACTGGGAGGCAGCAGCCGACGTCGTCATTGCACTGGGTGCCCGGATTGAGGAGCTTTACTGGCGCTCGATCGACCGCCCCAAGACCGCCCACTGGCTTGCCGCCTATGAGCTGATCGCCGGGACGGTTACACCGAACCCGGGGTCGGTGTGGGCCAAGGGGCCCGGCTCGCTGCCGCTGGATGGTCCGCCTCGCGGACTCACGGACCAGGTCCTGGACGACGAGTTCCCGCTTTCCATGTTTTATGAGGCGCTGGAAAAGAAGATGCGCCCTGTGATCGAGTCGACGGCGGGCATCACCGGAGCCTCGGATCCGGGCCCTGTTGCGCCCGGGATCACCGCGTGATGACTCCGTCGCCGGGACTCAGGGTCCTTGTCACCGGCGGAAGCGGGGCATCCGGGATAGCGACCGCACGTGCGCTCAATGATTCCGGATTCGCGGTGTTCACCGCCGGTTCGGACAAGGGTCGCATTGAGGCCGCGGCTGCCCTGGCCGGCCCCGGCGTAACGCCCCTGGTCTGTGATCTTGCCAGCCTGGCCGATGTCCGCGCCATGCACGGCTCGCTGACGGAGGCCGCCGGGGCGATGGACGGCGTCATCCACCTGGTGGGTGGCTGGCGCGGATCCGCCGGCATAACTGAACAGAGCGACGAGGACTGGGACTTTCTGGAACGCGGTGCCATCACGACGCTGAGGAACGTTACCCGCGTTTTCTACAAAGACCTGGAAGCGTCAGGAACCGGAAGGTTCGCCATGGTCTCCTCTACGGCGGTGAGTGCGCCCACCGCTGGAGGTGCGAGCTATGTGGCAGCAAAGGCCGCTGCCGAGGCATGGACCATGGCCGTGGCAGATGGCTTCCGCAGTGCACCAACAGAGGCCTCAGGATCCGGCCGGGCCGGCCACGGTCCGTCTGCCTACGGTCAGGGCGCCTCAGATCAGGGCAGTGCCGCCGTCGTCCTGGTAGTGAAGGCGCTGGTTGACGCCGACATGCGCCGGCAGCACCCGGAACGCACGTTCCCGGGACATACCGACGTCGAAGACCTGGCGGCCGCCGTCGTCGGCCTCTTCGGCCGGCCGGCAACAGAACTTAATGGGCTACGGCTGCCGCTGACCCACTGATGCCGGGAATCCCGACCGGTGCCGCAGTACGGACATCCAGGTTCCGGTGCGGGAATTCCCGTGCGCGAACTCCTTAGACTGAAAGCGTGACCAAAGAGATGACAACCACTGTTGATACTGCCGCTGCACCGGCGGCAGCCCGATTGCATGACCCTTCCGTCCGCGGTTTCGCCTCGGATAACTATTCCGGCGTCCACCCGGAAGTCTTGCAGGCCCTGGCAGCGGCCAACGAGGGGCATCAGGTGTCTTACGGTGAGGATGACTACACGGCGCACCTCCAGGAACTGTTGGAACGGCATTTCGGCGGCGGGATCGAATGCTTCCCTGTCTTCAACGGAACCGGCGCCAACGTCCTCTCACTGCAGTCCTTGCTCCCTCGCTGGGGCGCTGTTGTCTGCGCGTCCACTGCGCACATCAATATGGACGAAAACGGCGCCCCTGAACGCATCGGCGGCATCAAACTGCTTCAGGTTCCTACGCCGGACGGCAAGCTGACACCCGAACTGATCGACCGCGAAGCCTGGGGTTGGGGAGATGAACACCGCGCACAGCCGCTGGCGGTTTCCATCACGCAGACAACGGAACTCGGCACCTGCTATACCCCTGCGGAAGTCCGGGCGATTGCCGATCACGTCCATGCCAAGGGCATGAAACTGCATATGGATGGCGCCCGGCTGGCAAATGCTGCAGCCCACCTCAACGTACCGTTGAGCGAGTTTACGCGCGACGCCGGAGTGGACATCCTTTCCTTCGGTGGCACCAAGAACGGGCTGCTTTTCGGCGAGGTGGTCATCGCGCTGAATCCTGCGGTTGCCCACGGCCTGATTTACCTTCGCAAGATGAATATGCAGCTGGCCTCCAAAATGCGCTTTATGTCGGCACAGTTCATCGCACTGCTGGAAGGTGATCTATGGCTGCGCTCGGCACAGCACGCCAATGCGATGGCTGCCAGGCTGCGGTCCGCTGTGGACGAGATCGACGGCGTGCAGCCCACGCAGAAAACAGAATCCAACGGTGTTTTCGCGATCCTGCCCGAAGGTGTTGCGGACCGTCTGCGCGGGTCATTCCGTTTCTACGACTGGAATGAAGCTGCCCGCGAGGTTCGCTGGATGTGTTCCTTTGACACCACCGAGGACGACGTCGATTCCTTCGTCGCCGCGATCAAGCGGGAGCTCTCCGTCAGAAAGCCCGGGCCGTTTGCCGCTTAGGGTACAACGCCCGACGGCGAGCCTACGAGCCTTACCGCCCACTCATGCATACCCTGCGAGGGTGAACGCACTCGCCCAGGTTCCCTCAGAGTTTCTCCACGCCCTGGAGACACTTCGGAAAGCACGCTGCCGCAGGGAGCTGCGCCTGGATGAAATTCCTGCGCCCTCGCGACTGGCACCCTTCGCAGTGGCGCTGGGCGCCGAGGTCGTCGTGTCCGGCCAGGGAAGCGGGACCGCCCCTGTCCACGGTCCGGCCGCAATGGCACTGGCCGCAGCGGCCGTCGGGGACAACGCCGAGGATGATGAGCTCGCCACCGGCCGGTTCATCCTTCTCTATGACCCGGACGGCTCGGCCGTCTGGGACGGCGAATTCAGGATAGTGACGTACATCCGGGCCCAGCTGGAGGCCGAGATGGGCAACGACGAAATGCTGGGAACGGTGGCGTGGGCGTGGCTTGTGGAGGCACTGGAAAACCATAAGGCCCCATATCGTGCAGCTGGGGGCACAGCCACGAGGGTGCTGTCGGAGAGCTTTGGCACATTGTCCGGCAGGCCTGGTTCCATCGACATCGAACTCCGCGCGTCCTGGACACCTACGAGTTCGGATGTCAGCTCCCATCTGGAGGCCTGGTCGGACATGGTGTGCACCTTCGCGGGCCTCCCACCGCTTCCGGACGGCGTCTCAGCGTTGCCCCGCCGGCGCCGCAGCTAGCGGCCCACTCCCATGACGAAACCGCCCTGCCGCGGGTTGTCGGTAAACTGAAGGCATCATGACCCCTCAAAACCCGGAAAACATCACGGCCGGTGCTCCGGCTGCTGAAACCGCTCCCCACATCTCAGTGGAAGGCTTTGACAGCCGCATCCCCGAAGTCATTGACCTCAACGCCCCACGTGACGGCGTTCCCCTGGTCATCGAAACCCCGGCGGGGCTGGAACGCTGCGCCGCCGCGATTGCCGCCGGAACAGGCCCCGCAGGAGTGGACGCAGAGCGCGCTTCCGGCTTCCGCTACGGCCAGCGCGCCTTCCTGGTTCAGATCCGCCGCGAAGGATCCGGCACCTGGCTGATCGACCCTGAGCCTTTTGATGACCTCAAGATCATCAACGACGCCCTCAGTGGTGTCGAATGGATCCTGCACGCGGCCAGCCAGGATCTGCCGTGCCTCTCAGAACTTGGCATGTGGCCGGACAGACTCTTCGACACCGAGCTCGCTGCAAGGATCGCGGGCCTCCCCCGGGTTGGCCTTGCCGCTGTGATTGAGCAGCTCCTGGGCTTCGGCCTGGCCAAGGAGCACTCCGCCGCCGACTGGTCCACCCGGCCGCTGCCTGAACCGTGGCTGCGCTATGCGGCACTGGACGTGGAAGTCCTGACAGAGCTGCGTGAAGAACTCATCGAGATGCTCGACGCCGACGGCAAACTGGGATTCGCTGAAGAGGAGTTTGCCGCCATCCTCGGTGCCGGACAAGCACCGCCCAGGGTGGACCCGTGGCGGAAAACGTCCGGACTCCACCAGATCCGGGACCGCCGTCAGCTTGCTGCGGTGCGTGAAATGTGGCTGGAACGGGACTCGCTGGCCCAGAAGCGCGACGTCGCCCCCGGCCGGCTGATCCCGGACTCAGCTCTCGTGGCCGCGGCCAAAGCCATGCCAGCCACTGTTCCCCAGCTCCTGGGCACCAAGGGCTTCCACGGCCGTGCTGCCCAGCGCGAGGCACCGCGGTGGCTCCGCTGCATTGCCGCAGCCAGGGACCTCGAGGACTTGCCTCCGCTGCACCTTCCCACGAATGCCCCGCCGCCACCGCGTGTCTGGACCGACCGGGATCCGGAGGCAGCTGAAAGGCTGACGACGGCTCGGCCCCTGCTGCAGGGAAAAGCCGACCAGCTCAATATCCCGCTGGAGAACCTGCTCACGCCGGATTTCCTGAGGCGTGTCTCGTGGCGCCCGCCGGAGGATATCAGTGAAGCCTCAGTGGCTGCGGAACTCCGTACCCTGGGCGCACGGGAGTGGCAGATCGCGCTGACGGCGCCGGTCATCACCGAAGCCTTCCTCAATCCGCAGCCCCTGCCGGCCAAGGAACCGAAGCAACCCAAGGAGCCCAAAGAACCTGCCGGTAACTGACCGAGGCAGGGTCGACTCCTGCCCGGTTCGTCTCCGCTCCACGGCCGAATGGTCCTGCCGGTAAATCCAGCCGTGCTGATGATGCTTGCGCACTATGTTACTCGTGAGTAACATAGTGGTGAATGCCGCCCGGATCAGTTCGCCATCTGGCCTCTGACCGGCACCACCGTCTCGATGAGGAGTAACACGTGAGCCAACACCGGAGCAGCGGGAATCCACGCACTGTCCGCGACGTCGTATTTGTGGACGGCGTCCGCACACCGTTCGGCCGGGCGGGAGAAAAAGGCATCTATGCCGGAACCCGCGCGGACGATCTGATGGTCAAATGCATACGGGAGCTCATGCGCCGCAACCCGTCGCTGCCGCCCGAGCGCATCGACGAAGTCGCCGTGGCAGCGACCACCCAAACGGGCGACCAGGGGCTCACCCTTGGCCGGACCGCCGCACTCCTTGCAGGTCTCCCCCGCACCGTCCCTGGTTTTGCCATCGACCGGATGTGCGCCGGGGCCATGACCGCTGTGACCACCACGGCAAGCGGCATCGGTTTCGGCGCCTACGACGTGGTGATCGCCGGTGGCGTGGAGCACATGGGCAACCACCCGATGGGTTCCGGCGCCGACCCCAACCCACGCTTTATGTCGGAACGGCTGGTGGATCCCGCGGCTCTGAACATGGGAAACACCGCCGAGAATCTGCACGACCGCTTCCCGGCCATCACCAAGAACCGCACCGATGCCTATGCAGTGGCATCGCAGAACAAGCTAGCGGCTGCATACAGCAACGGCCAGATACAACCGGACCTGGTACCCGTGGCCACCATCAAGCCCGGCCAGGGCTGGACCGTCAACAGTGTTGACGAACCGCCGCGCCCGGGGACAACACTCGAGGATCTCGCCGCCCTGCGCACGCCGTTCCGCGCCCACGGACGCGTCACAGCCGGCAACGCAGCCGGCCTGAACGACGGCGCCACCGCGGCGGTACTGGCATCATCGGAGGCTGCCGCTGAGCTCGGCCTCCCGGTCAAGATGCGCCTGGTCAGTTACGCCTACGCAGGCGTGGAGCCCGAGGTGATGGGCATCGGCCCCGTACCGGCCACCGAAAAGGCGCTGAAGAACGCCGGACTCGGCATCGAGGACATCGGCCTGTTTGAAATCAACGAAGCCTTCGCGGTACAGGTACTCAGTTTCCTGGACCACTTTGGAATTTCCGACGACGATCCCCGCGTCAACCGCTATGGCGGCGCTATCGCCGTCGGGCATCCGCTCGCCTCCTCCGGCGTCCGGCTGATGAACCAGCTGGCCCGGCAATTCCAGGAAGACCCGACTGTACGGTATGGCATCACCACTATGTGCATCGGCCTCGGCATGGGTGCCACCGTCATCTGGGAAAACCCGCACCACGCAGATTACAGCGGCGCAGCGACCGGCACCGCCGCCGGATCCGAGACCGCCAACACCACCGAGGCTGAAGGAGCCGCCGCATGAGCGCCGCAGATTTCCACAAACTTGCCGACCTCTTCCCGAACGAAACGCTCACGCACTCCTATGTCCAGGACATCGTGCTTCCGTCAGCTGACGGCAAGTCCAGCGCCGGCACCTTCGCACTGGTCACGCTGGACAACGGGCTGGACCACTCCAAGCCCACCACGCTCGGCCCCAACACCCTGGTGGAGCTCGGCACAGTTCTGGAAGGCCTCAAGGAACGCGCCGCCCGTGGTGAAATCGTTGGAGTTGGCGTCACCGGCAAGCCCTACTACCTCGTAGCCGGGGCGGACTTGTCCGCAGTGAAATCCCTCGACAACCGCGAGCACGGGCTCTGGATGGCGCAGCTGGGCCACGACGTCTATTCCACGCTTGCCAACCTCGGTGTTCCAAGCTTCGCCTTTATCAACGGCGTGGCCTTGGGCGGCGGACTTGAAATCGCCCTGCAGTCCACCTACCGCACGGTGTCCACCGGCGCCGGAGCCCTCGCACTCCCCGAAGCTTTCATTGGCCTGGTTCCGGGCTGGGGCGGCGTCTACCTCCTGCCGCGCCTCATCGGCCCAGAGAACGCCGTCAAGGTGATGATCGAGAACCCGCTCAGCAACAACCGTACGCTGACTGGCCCACAGGCCTTCAAGCTCGGCATCGCTGACGCACTGTTCGAACCCGCCGACTTCGTGGAACAGTCCATCGCCTGGGCCGCCGGCATCATCTCCGGGGACAAGACCGCGGAACGGCCCAACGCCGTCGACCCTTCCGATGCTGCCGCTGCCGGGCGCTGGACCGCCGCGGTGGCAGCCGGCCGGGCGCTGGTCGAGTCCAAGACGTCCAACGCGTCTCCGGCGCCGGGCAAGGTCCTGGACATCCTCGAGGCCAACCGGACCATGTCCCAGCCCGAATCGGCAGCTCTGGAATGCGAAACACTCGCGGATCTTATGCAGACGGACGAGTTCCGTTCCACCGTGTATGCGTTCCTTGACCTGGTGCAGAAACGTTCCAAGCGTCCTGCTGGCGCACCCGACCGCAAGCTGGCCCGTCCGGTCACGAAGATCGGCGTGGTTGGTGCCGGTCTGATGGCAAGCCAGCTCGCCCTGCTTTTCGCACGCCAGCTCAAGGTTCCCGTGGTGATGACGGACATCGACCAGTCCCGCGTGGACAAGGGCGTGGGCTATGTCCACGCCGAGGTTGACAAGCTGATGGACAAGAAGCGGATCAGCCCGGACGCCGCCAACCGCACCAAGGCGCTCGTCACGGGATCGGTCTCGAAGGAAGCCTTCGCAGACGCCGATTTTGTGATTGAAGCCGTCTTCGAGGAACTCAACGTCAAGAAGCAGGTCTTCGCCGAGGTGGAGGCAATAGTCTCCGCCGAGTGCATCCTCGCCACCAACACCTCCTCACTGTCCGTCACGGCCATGGCCGAGGACCTGTTGCATCCGGAACGCCTGGTGGGCTTCCACTTCTTCAACCCGGTGGCCGTGATGCCGCTGCTGGAGATCGTTCGGGCACCGAAGACCGACGACGCCGTGCTGGCCACCGCGTTCGAGCTCGCCAAGGGCCTGAAGAAGACGGCCGTCCTGGTCAAGGATGCGGCCGCCTTTGTGGTCAACCGGATCCTGCTGCGCCTGATGGGAGAGGTGACGGCGGCCTTCGACGAAGGCACCCCCGCCGACGTCGCAGACAACGCACTACGTCCCATGGGGCTGCCCATGACCCCGTTCACCCTGGGCGCCATGGTGGGACTTCCGGTTGCCCAGCACGTCCAGGAATCGCTGCATGCGGCTTTCGGTGATCGCTTCGCTGTCTCGCAGAACCTGCAGAAACTGATCGACAACGGCGTGAAGTCGCTGTGGGCTCCAGCTGCCGACGGCTCGCAGGAGATTCCGGCGTCCACGCTGTCCCTGATGTCCTTCGGCACTTCCCCATCCACCGGGGAGGAGGTGCTGCGCCGGACGCAGGACGCACTCGCCGAGGAGATCGGCCTCATGCTCGAAGAGGGTGTTGTGGCCGGACCGGAGGACATTGACCTCTGCGTCATCATGGGTGCCGGCTGGCCGATGTTCCTGGGCGGCATCACCCCGTACCTTGACCGCGTGGGTGCGTCCGAACGCGTCAACGGCAAGCGCTTCCTGGCACCGGGTGTAGCTTCCCGGCCATAGCGGCTGATGTACGCGTAGCACCACTCTCACGCCAGCACCACTCTCACGCCAGGCACGACGGCGGCGGGTGATTTTCCCCAGGAACCTCACCCGCCGCCGTCGTGCTTAAGGCGTCCAGCCGGCGGGGGCCTGCACGCCGTAGCCTTCGCCGCCGGTGAAGTGCCCGGACAGTACATCGTGGAACGGACCGTCGGCCACCAGCCGGCCTTCACTCAGGACAAGAAGCCGGGTGCACGTCCGGTATGCAAAATCCAGATCGTGGGTCACCAGCAGCACCGCCGCGCCACGTTCGGTCTCCGTCCCGATTGCCGCCGCCAGAACGTCCCTCCCGTCACGGTCCAGTGAGACGGTGGGTTCGTCGAGGGCCAGTACCCGCGGACGCTGTGCGAGCACGGCGGCGAGGGCCGTCAGCCGCTGTCCGGCGGAGGACAGTTCGTAGGGGTGCAGCGCCGCGAAATCCGCCAGGCCCACGCGCTGCAGGGCAGAAGTAGCCCGCTGCTGCGCCGCCTCGGAAGTGAGGCCGGATTCCGGTAGCCCGGCAGCAACTTCCCGCAGGACGGTGCGTTCGAACAGCTGTTCCCGCGGCTGCTGAAGCAGGGTGCCCATGATGGCTGAAGTCCCCGCCGCGCCGGGCACGGCCCCGCCAACGCGTACCGTTCCTGTCTGCGGATATGACAGTCCGGCCAGCAGCCTCAGGAGGGTGGATTTACCGGAGCCGTTGGCACCGGCAATCGCGATCCGTTCACCGGGCTCCACACCTAAGCTGATGCCGTCCACCGCAGCGGGCAATGCAGGAGACCGACGCCACGGACGGGGCTTCCGCCAGCCATAGCTGAAGGTTACCGCACTGACGGAGAGCACCGGTCCGGCCTCCGAGGAGCTGCGCGGCACGGCGCGTGGGGCCAAGGAGCGGGCGGACTGTCCCGTGAAAACCGGCAGCCCCTGTTCCTTCACGGCCCTCGCGGCGTCGCCAGGAGTGCCCCTGAAGACCGGCCGCCCGCGGTTCAGCAGCAGCACTCGCTCCGCTAATTGGCCGGCCCCGCCCAGCTCCTGGGACAGGATCAGGATCCCCGCCCCGCTGGCACGGAGTGCGCCCAGCGCTGCCATCACGGTTGTCCGCGCACCGAAATCCAGACCGGCCAGTGGCTCGTCCAGGACCAGCAGACCGGGCTGGTTCGCGAGGGACGCCGCAATCACCACAAGCCGTTGCTGACCACCGGACAATAGTGCGGGATCACGCTCCAACAAGTCGGAAATACCCAGGATTTCCGCAATCTGCCGGACCCTGTCCTGCATCCGGACGCGCGGCATGCCGGCATTTTCCAGCGGGAAGGCAATCTCCTCGGCCACGGTGGGGGCCACGGTGGACAACTGTGCCGCCGGGTCCTGGCCCGCGTAACCCACCTGGCTGCTCCAGTACTGGTGGTTGATGCGCTTCGGCTGTGAACCGGCGTAGGTGAGCACCGTCCCGCCGAGTTCCAGGCTGCCCGTCATGGTGCCCCGGTGCTGGCCGGGAAGCACACCCGCCAGAACGAGTCCAAGCGTGGATTTTCCGCTGCCGGAGGCCCCGGCCACCAGAACGCACTCGCCCGGCCTGATCTCCAGGTCCATCTTCCCGAGGGCCGGCGTTGCCGCGTCCGGATAACTGAATGAGTCAAGCTGAAGGCGCATTCCCGCCTCCCGCCGGGCCGAACCAGATGACCAGGAACACCGCTAGACCGGCGAGCACCATCCACCGGAAGGCGGACTGCAGCTTCGAGTCCGGCACCTCGCGAAGGCTGGTGCGCAGGTTCCCGGCGCCGAATCCGCGGGCCTCGAGGGCGGTGGCCCGCTGTTCGGCGTCGTGCATCAGCGACAACAGCAGCGGCACTGCCAGTACGCGGACCGAACGGAGTCTGGCCGGAAGCGAACGGCCGCCACGGAGACCCCGGAGCTGCTGGGCCTCCCGGATGGCCTGTGCACGGCGTCGGATGTCAGGGGCGATGGTGAGCGTTGAACACAGCACAAAGCCGAGCTCGGCCGGCAACCTGTACCGGGCAAAAACCGCCATGATGTCGGCCGGACGCGTGCCACATGAAAAGGCAAGCAACACTGCAACAAATACAGCGGCGCGCAGCACCATGGCTCCGGCGAAGCTGAGGCCCTCAACCGTCAGTCTGGCCGGTCCCAGGGACCACAGCACCGTTCTGCCCTCCACAAAGAACAGGCCATGCGTCAGGAACAACGACGCCGCAAGCGGCAGCAGCACCAGTCCGCACTCCGGCCACACCCGCTGTGCCATTCCTTCCGCGACGGTTGCGGCAGCAACGGTCAACAGCACCGCCAGAGACAGCGCCCAGTGCCCCACTGCCGTCGGCACCACTATGGCGACGGCGACGGCGGCAAGCCGGGTAAGGGGGTTCAGCCGTGGCAGCCTACGAATCCTTCATCCCTGCCAGCACCCGGAAACGCCGGACGAACGGGAACAGAAGCGTGGCACGGCGCGGCAGCGCATAAACCAGCAACGCCACCACCGTGAATACGATGGCCTTGTCCATGGGGTCCGAAATCAAGGCCTGTTTGGTGATGGCGGCAAGCAAGGAGTCGCCCATGGACCTGAAGGCGCTGACGATCGCTCCCGTTGCGACGCCGGAGGTCCCGCCGAAGACGAACGCCGCCACCGGCGCAGAGACAACGCCAGCCAGTATTCCGGTAATAAATCCGGCCACAGGGGCGAGGTAGAAGCGGCGGAAGAATCCGTGGCGTGCGGCAACGCCCGCGAGGAATCCGATCAGGGCCGCTCCTGCAGCAAACGGCAGGACCGTGGGATTAAAGAAGGACCAGACGATGCTGCTCAGGGCACCGGTAGCGGCTCCCGCCGCCGGTCCTGCAAGAACGGCTATCAGAACAGTGCCAATGGCATCGAGGTAAAACGGCACCAGAGTGCTGCCAACGAACTGCCCCATCACGATGTTGAGCACCAGAGCCACCGGAATCAGCACTACGGTGGAAGTCGGAAGGGTGGGCAGTATTCCAACAATCAACAGGATGGCCCCTGCCAGGAACCCTGACAACGCAAGCAGCGCAGAGGCGCTTCCCGGCCCTGCGGCAATGTCCACCGGCTGGTTCAGAACCAGGTAAACGTATGTTGCCGCGATAGCCGCGGCTCCCAGGATCTCCAGGGTTCGGCGTTTCCGGGATGCGGCCGGACCGGCATCAGGGAGCGTCAGGGACGTGGGTGACATGGCTGTTCCTTTGTACTGTTCAGGCCGCGGGCCCGGGTTGTGCGGATTCGCGTCGCCTATGTCACCTCGGCAGGCGTCCGGGAGGCATTGTTGCACCCGGAACCGCACACCAGCTTAGCCGGAGTACGGTTGACCGATTCTAATCATGGCCCTGTCCCCGCCGGGCCGCAAGCGCCCCCAGCGAGGAAACCAGTTCGTCAAAGGCCGCTGCGGGATGGTTGCTGGAAACGATTCGTGCATTCGGCGGTTTGCCCCAGAGATTTCTGTAGTCAGCCACGGTGGTGCCCTTCAGCAGCGGTGAATCCGTTTCAACGTCCACGGTTGCCAGCCGGGTGGTGCAGCTGAGAGTGCCCGCGGCAACCCCGGCCGCGAAGTAGTCGTGGACGTGGGCAATGTAACCCTGGCCGTACAGCCTGTGGAACTCAAAATAGAAACGCAGCGCATCGGAGAGGTGCCGGATCAGTTCGTTGTCCGACGTACTGCGGAGGCCTTCCGGCTGCCCAGGCAACACCAGTTCCTCCTTGCCGCAGCCCGCGGCGGCAGCAAGCCGCCTGACATGCTCCGGGTTCATCTCCATCCGCTCTGTTGAATCCAGCGAGCAGACGATCGGCAGACGGTCCCGAGGCAACCCGACATACGCCTGAAAAACCTCCTTGGCCGCATGGGGATCCACATGGGTGTTCCACTCGGCAGTGGGCGTGGTGTTGCCCTGATAGTAGAAACTGCCGCCCATGATCACCACGTTTTTGAGCAGCTCCGGCATGCGCGGTTCACGCCGGATGGCCATCGCAAAGTTGGTCAGCGGCGCCGTGATGAGGGCCGTCAGCTCACCCGGCTGGGCACGGACGGCCTCCACCCAGACATCCACTGCGTCCCGCGGGGAGATGGTGCCCCGGGGCTCAGGAAGTACGGCATGCCCCAGGCCGTGCGGCCCGTGGGTTTCCGGAGTAGTCACCAGCGGAATAGCCAGCGGGGATTCCGCGCCGACAGCAACCTCCACCCCGTCCCGTCCGCAGAGCTCCAGGATGGAGAGCGTGTTGCGGGCCACCTGGATGGCATCCACGTTGCCGGGCGACGCGGTCACGGCCACCAGCTCCACGTCCGCCAACGAGGAAAGGTAGGCCAGTGCCAAGGCGTCGTCGATTCCGGTGTCAACGTCCAGCAGCAGTCTGGTCATACGGTTGCCACCTAGAACAGTGCCACCTTGGGAATTTTCGGAAAAATCTCGTCCAGTTCGGCACGTTCTTCCGGGGTAGGCACCCACGCCGCTGCTTCTGCGTTCTGACGGATCTGCCCGGGTCTTGTGGCGCCGGCGATCACGCTGCTGACCGACGGCTGGGCCGCCAGCCACGAGAACGCGACCTGGATTTCGCTGAGGTCACGTTCCGCCGCAAAGGCGCTGAACCTGGCTAGCTGCCCCCAGTCGGCGTTATGCACCAGGTTGGTTCGGGTGTGGCTCAGCCGGGAGCCTTCCGGCGCCTTGTTCGGGGCGTACTTGCCGGTTAGCAGTCCGTTGGCCAGAGGGAAGTACGGCAGCACGCCCAGGCCATACGCTTCTGCTGCCGGAGTGACTTCCAGCTCGGCGCGGCGGTCCAGCAGGTTGTAGTGGTTCTGCGACGAAATGAATCGGGCACCGCCGCGGGCACGGGCCACATACTCGGCTTCGGCGATTTGCCAGCCGGAACGGTTCGAGTGGCCGATGTAGCGGACCTTGCCACTCGTGACGAGGTCGTCCAACGCGGCCAACGTTTCGTCAATCGGCGTCAGCGGATCCGGCGTATGAAACTGGTAGAGGTCGATCCAGTCGGTGCCCAGCCGGCGTAGCGAGGCCTCCGCGGCACGGACTATGTAACGGCGGGAGCCCCTGGCTTCAAAGTCGTTGCCGTTGGCGCCACGCATATCCATGCCGAACTTCGTGGCCACAATCGCGTCACCACGCCTCCCGGCCAGCGCCGCGCCAAGCATGGTTTCGCTGAGGCCGGGTTCCCGCCCGTAGCTGTCAGCAACGTCAAAGAGCGTCACCCCGGCGTCCAGGGCAGCGTGGACGACGGCGTCAGTCCCCTCCTGCGATTCGGTCACCGTGTGGGGGCGGCCCAGGTTATTGCAGCCGAGCCCCACCACGGAGACGGTCAGTCCAGAGTTTCCCAGGCGTCGGTATTCAGTCATGGATTCAGCCCGCCTAGAGGGTGAAGCTGTTCGCCGGCTTGGCGGAGTGCTTCAGCTTGAAGGATCCAGGATCGCTGAAGGGCGCTGCGCCGATGCTGAGCTTGGTGAAGTCCAGATCCTCCCCGCGGACGCAGACCTTGATGGCATTGACGGCCTTGCTGACATCCGGGCAGAGGCAGAAGATATTGAGCTTCGCGTCGCTGAATTCAGAGCGGTCCACAATGCCCAGCCCACGCCACGCCAGGTGGCTGATGAGGGCGTCCTTTGCCTTCTCTTCCAGATAGCGGTCGCGGTCAGTGCCGTCCTTGGTTTTGAGGGCGTACTGGGCAACCACCCAGAACTGCTCTTCGTCCGGGATCTCAGCGTAGCCGTCCTCCGCGCACTGAGCAGCAAAGGCCTCCATCAGGCTTTCCGCAGCCGCTGCGCCGGCAACATCGGTCTCGTCTGTTTTGCTCTGGTGCCCCACCACGCCGTAGTTCATCACAAACTGGCTGTAGTCCTCGTCAAACCAGGCTTCCCTGAACTGGAGGACCCCTTCGTCATCATGTTTATAGACCCGGATAATTCCGCTCATGCCCGTCCTTTCCTGAACCATTCGCGGTCAGTGCCGTCGAACGGTGCGTCTTGTGCCTGTACGGCCTGATACAGCTGATCGGAGGCTGACTGGATGCTGTGCACTACGTCAGCCGGGTAGTTCATCTGGAGCCGGTGCTCGGCAAACTCGTCCTCGTCGTCCACGAAGACGCCACGCCTTACCGAGCGAATCACATCCAGATCCATGTCGATCATGTGGAACTCAGTGACTCCCGGCCGGATGGGCTTCCACTCGTGACCGGTGGCGAGGTCGACGTAGATCCTGAAGTCCCCCGGATATGTGTCGTCGTAGAACGTGGCAACGTACTCCCCTGTTCGTGGCACCAGCCATACGTTGTCTGACTCCGTATGAAACGCAGCTCCGGGCCGGGAGCAGAACTCATGCGTTCCCTGGAAGAACCACCAGCCATGCTGGTCCTCGCCCAGATAGCGGCCGGGCACCACCCAGTGCGCTTTTCCGTTCCATTTTCGGTTCCGGGCCACCACCAGATCACCTGGCGTCAGATTTTCCGGTTCCCTCACAGAATCGGCAGACTGCCGGTGCTGGGGTGTTCCTGTCCCGGGAGGGGACGGGCGAAAGGCACCTTGGTCCCCAGAACCTGGGCAACGACGTCGTGCGTTATCTGCTGGGCAGTCAGCCCAACACGTTCCATGACCTGGCTGCGCGTGCCGTGATCAAGGAACTCCACGGGCAGCCCCACTTCGTTCAGCGCTGTATCCACTCCGGCGGACCGCATTTCCTGCCGGATCCTGGATCCGACGCCGCCTGCGCGGACGCCGTCTTCGATGCAGATGACCAGCCGGTGGTGCGAAGCCAGCGCGATGATGGACCTGCGCACCGGCAAAACCCAGCGAGGGTCCACCACGGTGGTACTGATGCCCTGCGCGCCGAGCCTGTTGGAGACGTCGAGGGCGAGCTCGGACATGACGCCCACACTAACGATCAGGACGTCATTTTCGGTGGAACCCGAGGGACGCCTCGCCAGCACGTCAACGCCGTCACTGAGCCGTTCCAAGGCCTCAACTTCGGCACCGACATTGCCTTTGGAGTAGCGGACCACGCTCGGCGCATCCTCGATGGCCACGGCCTCGCGCAGCTCCTCCCGAAGACGGGTGGCGTCGCGTGGCGCAGCCAGATGCAGGCCGGGGACGATCTGCACCATGGACATGTCCCACATGCCGTGGTGGCTTGCGCCATCCGGACCGGTGACACCCGCCCGGTCCAGAACGATGGTGACACCGGCCTTGTGCAGAGCCACATCCATCAGGAGCTGGTCGAAAGCCCGGTTGAGGAAGGTGGCATAGATGGCCACAACGGGATGCAGGCCGCCGAAGGCCATGCCGGCCGCGGATGTCAGGGCGTGCTGTTCGGCGATGCCGACGTCAATCACACGCTCGGGATGGCGGGCGGCGAACTTGTGCAGGCCCACCGGAATAAGCATGGCGCCGGTAATGCCCACGATGTCGGGCCGTTCGTCGGCAATAGCGGCGATCTCGTCAGCAAAAACAGAGGTCCACGACTGTGCTCCGGTGCCCTCAGCCGGCTCGCCGGTCTCCGGGTCAATGATGCCGACGGCGTGGAACTGGTCCGCCTCGTGGGCCCGGGCCGGGGCGTAACCGTGGCCCTTTTCGGTCATGGCGTGGACAATGACCGGTCCGGCGTAGTTTTTCGCGGTTGAAAGCGCATGCTCCATGGCCTGGATATTGTGTCCGTCCACCGGGCCAATGTACTTCATGCCGAGGTCCTCAAACATGCCCTGCGGCGCCCACCAGTCCTTGATGCCCTTCTTCATGGCGTGCAGGCTCTTATAGGTGAACTGGCCCAACGGGCCGCCGTTCTGCAGCTTATTCTTCCACCAGTCCAGCGTGCCTTCGTAGGCGGGCGCGGCCCGGAATGAATCGATGGTGGGCCGCAGGGAAGCAAGATAGTCCGCGAATCCGCCCACGGTCGGGGCGTAGGACCGGCCGTTGTCATTAACAACAATCACCACGCGCCGGTGTTTGTCTGCCGCGATGTTGTTGATGGCTTCCCATGCCATGCCGCCGGTCAGGGCGCCGTCGCCCACCACGGCAATCACATAGCGGTCGGCGTCGCCGGTCAGCTGCCGGGCCCGGGAAATTCCGTCCGCCCAGGAAAGCGATGATGAGGCGTGAGAGCTTTCCACGATGTCGTGCTGCGACTCCGTCCGTGCCGGGTAACCGGACATTCCGCCCTGCTGGCGCAGGGTGCTGAAATCCTGGCGTCCAGTAAGCAGCTTGTGTACGTAGGACTGGTGCCCGGTGTCAAAAACGATGCTGTCCCTGGGGGAATCAAAGATGCGGTGCACCGACATGGTCAGCTCCACCACGCCAAGATTGGGCCCCAAGTGTCCACCTGTCTGGGAAACGTTGCTGATCAGGAAACTCCTGATCTCCGCTGCCAGCTGTTCCAGCTGCGCGGCGGATAACTTGCTCAGGTCCTGCGGATTCCGGATAGTGTCCAAGATTCCCAACGGCCCCTCCTTCGGGTGGTAGGCGTGCCTTTTAACTCTAACTCCTCGGCTATTGGGCCACGGCCGCGGGCCGCCGGGGCGGCCAGCAAGAAGGCTCCGGCCGGTCGGTGACCGGCCGGAGCCTTCTCGGGGTAAACAGGCACCTGCCGTGGCAGGAGTCCCGGCAGTTCCGCTAGTTTGCGGAGATCTGACGCAGGACGTACTGCAGAATGCCGCCGTTGCGGTAGTAGTCTGCTTCGCCCGGTGTATCGATGCGGAGCACGGCATCAAACGACTTCGCCGTGCCGTCTTCAGCCGTTGCGGTGACCTTCAGCGTCTTTGGCGTCGTGCCGTTGTTCAGCTCGGTGACACCCTCGACGGCGTAGACTTCCGTACCTGTCAGGCCCAGGGTGGCGGCGGACTCGCCGGCCGGGTACTGCAGGGGCAGGACACCCATGCCGATTAGGTTGGAGCGGTGGATGCGCTCGTAGCTCTCCGCCACCACGGCCTTGACGCCAAGCAGCGCTGTGCCCTTGGCAGCCCAGTCACGGGACGAACCGGAACCGTACTCCTTGCCTGCCAGGACCACTAGCGGGGTGCCGGCTGCCTGGTAGTTCTGCGCCGCATCGTAGACATAAGCCTGTGGGCCGTCAGTCTGGGTGAAGTCGCGGGTGAAGCCGCCTTCAACACCGGCACCGTCGTTGAAGCCGGCCAGGAGCTGGTTCTTGATGCGGATGTTGGCGAAGGTGCCACGGATCATGACTTCATGGTTGCCGCGGCGTGAGCCGTAGGAGTTGAAGTCCTTGCGCTCCACGCCTTTGGCCAGGAGGTACTGGCCTGCCGGGGTATCGGACTTAAAGGAGCCTGCCGGGGAGATGTGGTCAGTGGTGACCGAATCTCCCAGAGTCAGCAGCACGCGGGCACCGGAGATGTCGGAGACAGGTTCCGGCCGTGCTTTCATGCCCTCGAAATACGGGGGCTTCCGTACATAGGTTGAGTTGGGGTCCCATGCGAAGGTGTCGCCGGCCGGGGTATCAAGGGCCTTCCAGCGGTCATCGCCGTCGAAGACACCCTCATAACCGCGGGCGAACATTTCCTTGTCGATCGAGGAATCGATGACCTGCTGGACCTCGACCGGGTTCGGCCAGATGTCCTTCAGGAGGACGTCGTTCCCGGCCTCATCCTGACCCAGAGAGTCGGTGTCGAAATCGAAGTCCATAGATCCGGCCAGGGCGTAGGCGATGACCAGCGGCGGCGAAGCCAGGTAGTTCATCTTGACATCCGGGTTGATGCGGCCCTCGAAGTTGCGGTTTCCGGAGAGAACGGCGGTCACGGAAAGATCGTTAGCCTGGATGGCCTCGGAGATTTCAGCTTCCAGCGGTCCGGAGTTGCCGATGCAGGTGGCGCAGCCGTAGCCCACAATGTAGAAGCCCAGCTTCTCCAGATATGGGGTCAGTCCGGACTTCTCGTAATAGTCCGTGACCACCTTGGAACCCGGAGCCACGGAGGTTTTGACCCACGGCTTGGCAGTCAGGCCCTTGTTGACGGCGTTGCGGGCCAGAAGCGCCGCAGCCAGCATCACAGAAGGGTTGGATGTGTTGGTGCAGGACGTGATGGACGCAATGGACACAGCGCCGTGGTCGAGTTCGAACTCACGGCCGTCTTCCATCTTGATGTGCACCGGCTGCGACGGACGTCCGTGGGCGCCGTTGGCTGCGGAGACCACACGCTCGATTTCCGTGGTGTGGGAATCTGCGTGCGTGAACGACGGTGAATCAGAGGCCGGGAATGATTCGTCCAGGGACTCATCAACACTGCCGGCGTCGAGGCTGACGTAGTTGTGGATGTCCTTGCGGAACTGTTCCTTGGCGTCCGTGAGCTCGATGCGGTCCTGAGGACGCTTCGGGCCGGAGATGGACGGAACAACTGTGGAGAGGTCCAGTTCGAGGTACTCGGAGAACCTGATCGTCCGCGAAGGATCGTGCCAGAGGCCCTGTTCCTTCGCATAGGACTCCACGAGTGCCACATTCTCGTCCGTGCGGCCGGTGAGGCGCAGGTATTCCAGTGTGACGTCGTCAATCGGGAACATTGCAGCTGTGGAACCGAATTCCGGGCTCATGTTGCCGATCGTGGCACGGTTGGCCAGCGGCACTGCGGCAACACCTTCGCCGTAGAACTCCACAAACTTGCCCACGACTCCGTGCTTACGCAGCTGCTCCGTGATGGTGAGGACAACGTCGGTGGCCGTTGCACCGGGCGGGATGGACCCGGTCAGCTTGAAGCCCACAACACGCGGGATCAGCATGGATACCGGCTGGCCGAGCATTGCGGCCTCGGCTTCGATGCCGCCGACGCCCCATCCGAGAACGCCCATACCGTTGACCATGGTGGTGTGTGAATCGGTGCCGACGCAGGTGTCCGGGTAGGCACGCAGGACTGTGCCGGTTTCGGTGGCAATCTCGCGGGTCATCACGGTGCGGGCCAGGTACTCGATGTTCACCTGGTGCACGATGCCGGTTCCCGGGGGAACAACCTTGAAGTCGTCGAAGGCGGTCTGGCCCCAGCGCAGGAACTGGTAACGCTCGCCGTTTCGCTGGTACTCGATCTCCATGTTGCGCTCCAGTGCGCCGGAGTTTCCGAAGACATCGATCTGTACGGAGTGGTCAATCACCATTTCGGCGGGAGCCAGCGGGTTGACCCTCTTCGGGTCACCGCCGAGCTCCTTTACTGCCTCGCGCATGGTTGCAAGGTCAACCACGCAGGGAACGCCGGTGAAGTCCTGCATGATCACACGTGCGGGTGTGAACTGGATTTCAGTGTCGGGCTGGGCATTTGGATCCCACCCTGCCAAAGCGCGGACGTGATCGGCCGTGATATTGGCGCCGTCCTCGGTCCTCAACAGGTTTTCAAGCAATACCTTGAGGCTGAACGGAAGGTTTTCTGAACCTTCAACGGAGTTCAACCGGAAAATTTCGTATTCGGTTCCGGCTACATTAAGTTTGCCTTTTGAACCGAAGCTGTCCACTGTGCTCATCGCAGGACTCCTCTCGCAACAGTTTCATCTTTGTCGCGCGGTTGGCGGCTTACTAGTTAGGTAAACCTAACTAGTGCAGTTCAAGCAAGCTGCCTTCACCAGGCTGACCTTGGGGACAGCCCTTTACCCGGCGCGATGTGGGACGACTACGCTCATCCTAGTGCCATCCGGCGCGGGGCAGAGCAACGCTACCGTCTCCAGATGGTGGGTGTGGGGGTACAGGTCAAAAGCCCGAAGCCCCGCGAGAGACCAGCCACCCTGCTGGAAGTAGCCAAGGTCCCGGGCGAACGACGCCGGATCGCAGGATACGTAGGCTATGGCCCGGGGCCTGGCGTCAATCAGCTGTTTGACCACGGCTTTTCCTGCACCGGCCCGCGGCGGGTCCAGCACCAGCGAATCGAAGTTACGCGGCCGCTGGCGCAGAACACGCTCGACACGTCCCTGGATGATTTCCACCTGTGGCGCCCCATGAAGGTTCTTCCGGGCATCGCGGCTGGTTCCCGGTGCGCCCTCAACGGAAAGCACCGAACCGGTGGCGCCTACTGCGTCCGCCAGCGGAGCAGTAAACAAGCCGGCGCCGGCGTACATGTCAGCAACCACGCCGCCTGGCTCGAGGAAGCCGCCGTTGTGCAGGAAACCGGTGACGGCCCCCACGAGGGTATCCGGAGCCTCGCGGTGGATCTGCCAGAAACCCGCACCCGTCACCCTGTAGTCGTGGCCGGCAGCGGATTCGTGTACCCAGGTACGCCCTCTGAGCTGCAGCACCTCAGCCGTGAGCGGATCCAGGCTCGCCACGGAGATGTCCGCCGGGAGCTGGGCAAGGATTGCGCTGATTCTCTTGGCCCTGGTTCCGGGAACCGGGACCAGGAGCAGCAACGGACGCGAGCCGTTGGAAGGTGCCGCGACCTCCACGCGTTCGATGCCCTGGAGATCTATGTCCCAGAGCCGCAACTCATTGATGGCATCCACTGCGAGTGGCATTTCCCTTACCGGAATGATCTCGTCGGACCGGTGAGCATGCATGCCCAGCCGGCCACCCGCGGTGACCGCAAAGCCGGTGCGCGTCCGCCACCTCAGGCCACCGCCGCCGTCGTGGTTTCCCCTTGTATCTGTGACAGTTGCGGCGCCTTCCACGGCCTCCACCTCAGTGGAAAGTTCGACGCCGGCCAGGCGATGGAGCTGTTCGGCCAGGACCTCCCCTTTGAGGCTCCGCTGGCGGCCCAGCGAGATGTGTCCAAGCTCGGCACCGCCCACCGGCGGGTGCCCGTGGGGCCACGAACGAAGCGAATCAGCCGCGTGCCAGAAGTGGTCCACGCGGTCCGGGGATGGTTCAAGGACTTCCACGACGTCGGCCCGCCAGAATTTGGCAGACTCCCCCGCATCGGTCAACCTGATTCGTGCCTTTTCACCGGGTATGCCGTGCCGGACAAACACCACCCGGCCTTCGTGCCGGGCCACACAGTGGCCGCCGTGGGCCACCGGACCGATCTCCACAGACAGCTCCGTGGCGGCATGGGCGGTGGTCTGTGTTTCTGGGCTCATTGGATATCCTGCAGGTTCTTGGCTTCTTCGGAGGATTTAAGCTGCCACGGAACACTGGCAACCATAACGCCGGGCTCGAAGTGGAGCCTGGTTTTGATTCGGAGCGCAGTCTGGTTATGCACCAGCTGCTCCCACCATTTGCCCACCACGTACTCGGGGATATAGACCACGATCAGATCCCGCGGCGAGTCCCGCCGCATGTTTTTGACATAGTCCATGATGGGGGTGATGGTCTCCCGGTAGTGGCTCGCAAGGACCGTTAGCGGTACCGGTATTTCAAGCTTTTCCCAGTCTGCCACCGTGTGGGCTGTCTCCTCGGCATTGATGTCCACGGTGATGGCATCCAGCCGGGAAGGCCTGGAG
Organism: Pseudarthrobacter sp. N5; assembly: GCF_050157035.1. Classification (GTDB taxonomy): domain Bacteria; phylum Actinomycetota; class Actinomycetes; order Actinomycetales; family Micrococcaceae; genus Arthrobacter. Next base: position 1,987,775 of record NZ_CP189593.1, on the reverse strand, counting down.
GCTCGGGCGTAGGCCAAGGCGCGCAGTACCGGCTTGCGGACATGGGAGACCAGCAACACTGCATGGACGCGGGACGGCAGTGCCCGTGGCGAAGAGTCCTCATCCACAGCCAGTTCCTTGGCCACGTTGTCGTAATGGGCCCTGATGCTCCACATCATGAGGAACAGCCCAAACATGGCGAGCAACGCGATCCAGGCACCCTGCCCGAACTTGGTGATGAGCACAATGACCAGCACCAATGCCGTCATTCCGAAGCCGATCGTATTGATGGTGCGTGACTTGATCATCCGCAGGCGTTGGGTCTTGTCCTTGGCGAGCTTGAGCTCCCGGCCCCAATGCCGGATCATGCCCAGCTGGCTCATGGTGAAGGAGATAAACACACCCACAATGTAGAGCTGGATGAGCTTGGTGACGTCGGCATTGAACGCGATAATCAGCACCAGCGCACCGGCGGCCAGCGCCAGGACACCGTTGCTGAAGGCGAGCCTGTCTCCCCTGGTGCGAAGCTGCCGGGGGAGGTAGCCGTCCTGGGCAAGAATTGAGCCAAGCACCGGAAAGCCGTTGAACGCGGTATTCGAGGCGAAAATCAGGATGACGCCGGTGGCCGCCACCACGAGGTAGAACGGTATGGAACCGGCCCCGAAGATGGTTTGCGCGATCTGGCTGATGGCCGGGTTCTGGATGTAGTCCTGAGGCAGCGGCTTGCCGTCCAGCAGGAACTCCCTCGCCGGGTCCAGCACAATATGCACCTTGGTGGCATTGGCCAGGTAGATGATTCCGGCCAGCATCGCTGCGGCTATGACACCGAGCAGCAACAACGTGGTGGCGGCATTCTTGCTCTTGGGTTTTTGGAAGTTGGGGACCCCGTTGCTGATCGCCTCAACGCCCGTCAGTGCGGCAGCGCCCGAGGAGAAAGCCCGGAGAAGCAGGAATGCTCCTGCCAGGCCCACGAGTCCCTCGTCATAGCCCTCTTCCGGGACAATGGTGAAGGCAGCCGATGGGGCTTCACCGAGCTGCCCGGTGGCGGCCTGGAAGATCCCTACCGCAGTCATGCCCAGGATGGACGCCATGAAAATGTAGGTTGGGACGGCGAATACACTTCCCGCTTCCTTGATTCCGCGCAGGTTAACCAGTGCCAGCAGCACCACTCCGATGGTGGCGATCAAGGCCTGCTGACCATGAAGGGACGGCACGGCCGTGGTCAGGTAGGCGGCGGCGGAAGACATCGACACCGCCACGGTGAGGACATAATCCACCAGCAGGGCGGAAGCCACGGTAAGGCCGGCATATTTACCCAGGTTCACATTCGCGATCTCGTAATCGCCGCCGCCTGAAGGGTAGGCATGAACGTTCTGCCTGTACGACGCAACGACAGTGAGCAACACCACCATGACCGCCAGTCCCACCCAAGGCGAAAAGGCAACGGCACTGACTCCTGCGAGAGCCAGAGTCAGCAGGATTTCATCGGGCGCATAGGCTACCGAGGAGAGGGCATCGGAGGCGAAGATCGGGAGCGCAATCCGCTTGGGCAGCAGGGTATGGGCCAGCCGGTCGTTACGGAAGGGCCGCCCTACCAGCACCCGCTTCACGGCATTCAGAATTGTCAGCACTCCACAAAGCTAGTCTGATTCGACGGCTATGTCATGACGGTATCCGGGCGGCAGTAATCCTGCGCCGTGCCGGTAGAGTCTTACCCAGCAGCAACACGCGTAGAAGTTTGAGGAGGACCGGTTGGCGCACTTCGTGATCATGGGTTGCGGCCGGGTGGGGGCAACCCTGGCGCATACCCTTGAGGATGCAGGCCATTCAGTGGCCATCATTGATCAGGATGAGCGGGCGTTCCGCCGGCTCCGGCCCGGCTTCAGCGGCCGGAAAGTCACCGGTGTCGGTTTCGACCGGGAAACCCTGAAGCAGGCAGGCGTGGCCGAGGCCTATGCGTTCGCCGCAGTATCCAGCGGCGATAATTCCAATATTCTGGCCACCCGCGTTGCCCGCGAAACTTTCCACGTCCCGCACGTGGTAGCCAGAATTTATGATCCCGGCCGAGCCGAGATCTACCAGCGTCTGGGGATTCCCACGGTTGCTGCGGTGCGCTGGAGCGCGGATCAGGTACTGCGGCGCATTCTTCCGGAGCAGCACCTCACGGGCGATTTCCGTGAACCGTCCGGACGGCTTGTACTAGCCGAAGTAGACCTCGATCCCGGCTGGTTCGGGCACCGGATCAGCGCGATCGAAAAGGCGGCCGACATCCGCATTGCGTACCTGACGCGTTTCGGCGAAGGGCTCCTTCCCGGACCGGGTACTGCCTACCAGGAAGGCGATACCGTCCACGCCATGTTGCGGGTGGAGCGCAGCTCTGAAGTCGCCCAGGTTCTGGCCAAAGCACCAGCCAAGGAGTCCCAGTGAAAGTGGTTATTGTCGGCGCAGGTAGCGTTGGTTCCTCGATTGCCCGCGAGCTGCTGGCACACAAACACGAAATTCTGCTCATCGATCTGAAGCCTGAGGTCATTGGCCGCAGTGGCCTGCGGGGCGCCCATTGGCTGGTTGGTGACGCCTGTGAGCTCAGCACGCTCCAGGATGCAAAGCTCGAGGATGCCGAAGTGGTGGTCTCAGCCACCGGCGATGACAAAGTCAATCTTGTGGTGTCACTGCTTGCCAAAACGGAATTCGGCGTCGGCCGCACCGTGGGGCGCGTCAACAATCCCAAGAATGACTGGATGTTCAACGATTCCTGGGGAGTCGACGTCGCGGTTAACACACCCCAGCTGATGACTGCCTTGGTGGAGGAAGCCGTGGAAATCGGCGACCTCGTCCGGCTTCTCACCCTTCAGACCGGTGTCTCGTCCCTGGTCGAGTTCACCGTACCTCATGACTCTCATGTTATTGGGCTCACCGTGGGAGACATTGACTGGCCTGAAGATTCCACTTTGGTGGCCATCCTGCGGGATCAGGCCCCTATTACGCCGAGCCGCGATGACGTGATCGATGGCGGCGACGAACTGTTCTTTGTCACCACAATTGCCGCAGAAGACCAGCTGAGGGCGTTGCTGTCCCCCGAGTCCGAGGATTCCAGCGGCGACGATGCCGACGGCGTCCCGGTTCCGGAGGGCAGCGGCAACAGCCGCCCGGATCAGACCACCGGGGATGACGGCTTCGACGGCTGAACCGCTGGGCCAGGGCGGGTGACCAGCCAGGCCGTCCACAGGCCGAGGATGTATAACGGGGCACCCATGATCAGGCGAGTGGTGGCCAGGCCGGCAAGTCCGTCTTCGCCCATAAAATACAGCGGAAGCTGCACCAGTAGCCGGAGGGCAAGCACTACGACAATAATCCAGGTGCCCAGCCGGTAGGCCCTCACTCTCAGGGGATCCTTGCGCCATTCAAGCCCCTCGTTCCGGATAAATCCGAAGAGCAGGCCGGCCACCGGCCATTTCACGGCAATGGAAATCACCATGGCCAGGATGTATGCGCCATTGGTGAAAAACCCCGGAACGTAAAAATCCTCGGCCTTGCCCGTCGTGTTAGCCAGCCAGGCCGAAATACCGACCCCCACAATTCCTGCCAGCGCTTGTGTGAGCGGACGACGCTGGATCAGGCGGACGGCGGTGAACAACGCAGCTGCGGCCAGCGCTGCGGCCAGCGACCATGTCAGCTCACGTGTGACCGTGAAGCTGATCAGAAAAACGAGCCCGGGCAGAATGCTCTCGGCGATCCCTTGCACTCCGCCTGCACTCTTCAGGACATCGATCCGGCCGTCATGGGTGCGGTGCAGCCCCGCCTTTGCCGCGTAGCCTTCGGCCAGCGCAGCTACTGAAACGGGCTCCTTCGGGTTCTCCGGTTTCGGCGTCCCGGCGGAGTCCGGGGTGTCGGGCAGCGTCATTCGTTCTCCTGGCGGGACAGTATCTCGTAGCGTGGATTGAAAATGGTGGGCAGTCCCTCATCCAAGGTCAGCATTCCCTCGAGGCGAAGTTCCGTTCCGGCCTGGATGCCGGGAACCCGTCGCCGCCCAAGCCAGATGACACGCAAGCGGTCGCGGCGGCCGGACACGGCTCGGCGGCGCACCGATGCGGGCGTACCGGGGATCACCTCAGCCGGAGCCCCTCGCCGGTACTCTTCCGTGTCTGTGACGATCGCGGTAAATGCGGCTATCTGGTCAGCCGGCATGTAGGTCACCGATTCGATCATTCCGTGGCACAGCACGCGGCCGCGTTCCGGGAGCCGGCTGACCGGCATCGCCGGCAGCTTGGCGGCGCTTGTCGATTCAGCCAATCTGGGTGATCTCCGGCCCGCGTTCCGGCTGCTGAAATTCCGGAGCTCCCTGAGGGGCTGTTCCGGTGGCGTCCTTGGGAAGCCGCAGCTGCAGAAGGTCACGTGGCGGCATGGGACTGTCTCCCCGGATCACCACAATCTGGCGGAACAGCTCCTCAAGCCGGGCAGCGGCGTCGCGGTCCAAGGCTGCGTCTCCACCGAAGACTCCGCGGAGGAACCAGCGTGGACCATCGACGCCGATAAAGCGTGCCACCCGGTATCCCCGGCTGCCGTCTGCCGCGCCGGCGGGCAGCTTGGCCACCAGTTCGGTGCCGAAACCACCGTGGATCTCCTCGACCTGTCCGCCTTGGCTTCCCACCGACTGTCCGATCTGTTCCCGGATCTCGTCCCACAGGCCTTCGGACTTGGGCGCAGCGAAGGCCTGCAGTTGCAGGCTTGACCCGTTGAGGTCCATTGTGACGGCAACAACGCGCTGGGTGGCTTCTTCAACCTCCAGCCTCAGCTGCAGTCCTTCACAAGGCGCAATAAGGAGCGCGCCGAGATCCACATACCCGTCCCGGTTCTCGATCTCGGAATCGTCGAAAGGTCCGGTGGCATGCAGTTCTTTGCCTTCAGCAGTACCGTCAGCGGATTCGTCGGCGTTGTCAGCCGCAGCGGACTCCAGGGTCTCCCCCGTCGCTGCCTCCTCGTCCTTCTTGGCTCTCCTGCCACGCCCAAAAACCATCGGGTTGTCTCCTTCGTTGTGATCGTGCCGCGCCGGTCCTCACAGGACAGGCGTGGGGTCTGCAGCGCGTTGCTAAAGTCTGCCGCCGGCGGAAGCGCGGTAGCCGGGGCGTCGTCTCAGCCGACGGGTGCAGTAAAGCCACCGGTGGATCCGAAGCCACCTGCCCCGCGAACCGAGTCGCTCAATTCGCTGACAGCCACGAACTGCGCGTATTCCACGCGCTGGATGACCATCTGGGCAATTCTATCGCCGCGCCGGAGTTCAATGGCCTGGTGGCGGTCTGTATTGAGCAGAGTCACCGAAATTTCGCCCCGGTAGCCGGCATCCACCGTTCCGGGGGCGTTGACCACGGTCAGCCCGTGTTTGGTGGCAAGTCCGGATCTCGGGTGGATGAGAGCCACAAAACCGTCAGGCAGGGCAATGGAAACACCGGTGGGAACCAGCCGCCGCTCGCCGGGTTCCAGCAGCAGGTCCTCACGGGCGCGAAGGTCTGCTCCGGCGTCGCCGGGGTGGGCATACGACGGAACTTCCAAACCGTCGTCGAGCATTTTCAGCTGAACCTGGAGCGTGGGGGCACCGTAGTTCATCGGCCCAGTGACGGCGATGTCCTCGGTGGTGTCCTGCGGTGGTGTTTTTACGGCCGTTCTTTGGTCAGTCACAGTCACTCATTCTAACGCCAGGGGACGAATTCGGCCTAGCTGCCGGCGGCCGGAGCCCAAGATGAAATACCCGCGGAAAAGTGGAAAGCTGGGGGTATGTCCGAATCAAGTGCAGCCATGCCTGCCCATAACAGCTCATCCCCCGGAACCGCTGAACTTTTCAGCGAAAAGCTGTGGCCCACCATCTGGATCTGGGTGATCGCGGCAGGCCTTGCCGGTGCGGGAATTCTGGTGTTCGCACCCATCAGCATGGCAGCGGGATACACGGCGGCGGCCGTGCTTTTCGCCATCATGGCCGTTATGTTGGTCCTGTCCACTCCCACCATCACCGTCACCGCTGAAACCCTCCAGGTAGGGCGGGCCAGCATCGAGCGCAGGTTCGTCGGCGCGGCAACGTCCTTCCGCACCAAGGAAGCAAGCGCTGAGCGGGGCACCCGGCTGCACGGTCTGGCATTTCTGTGCATCCGTGGCTGGATCGATCCGGTCGTAAGGATTGAAATCACAGATCCTTCGGACCGCACCCCTTACTGGCTCGCGTCCTCACGGCGGCCTGAAGAGCTGGTGGACGCACTCTCGCGGTAGCCGGTTCCGGCCCGCTGCGAACCTCTCACCAGTCAGCCCTCGCAGTCCCTGCAGTACAGCAGACCGCCGGCTTCGCGGGCAATCTGCGAACGGTGGCGAACCAGGAAACACGAGGCACAGGTAAATTCATCAGCTTGGGCAGGCATCACGTGGACCAGCAGTTCCTCGCCGGAGAGATCGGCTCCGGGTAATTCATAACCCTCAGCCAGGTCAGTCTCGTCCTCTTCCACCACTGCGGTTGGTTTGTCGGCGCGGCGGGACTTGAGCTCCTCAATCGAATCCTCATTGAGGTCCTCTTCTGACTTCCTCGGCGCATCGTAGTCTGTCGCCATTTTCTGTTATCCACACTCCGTAGTTGATCAGTGGATGATTCATCCTAGATAACGCCGGCCACGGTCAGTTTGTGCCCGATTGCGGCACATCATGCCCTAAGCCACGATAAATAGCCAGACCTTGGCGGAACTCATTTTCAGGCCAAGTGACGAGTCAGGTAGCGAGTCAGGGAACGAGTGGAGGGAAAGTCCCGGAATATCGCGGCGCGCCCTCCACCTTAACCCGAAAAAGTGCTGCCGGGTGGCAGAGTTTCGATTGATAGTAATGCCAGGGTGGAGGATTTGTATGCAGGATCTACGGCTTGTAGGCGTCCACGACGACGGAAATCACCTTCTGTTGAGTGGTGCCGGCGGCGAGATGTTCCAGCTGCCGATCGATGACGCATTGCGGGCGGCCAGCAGGCACCCCGTGAAAGCTAGGGGCAGCGCAGGTGCTGCCGTTGCCATGTCGCCACGCGACATCCAGGCGAGAATCCGCAGCGGCGCGACGGCGGCCGAGGTGGCCGATCTTTCGGGCCTGCCGCTGGCCAAGGTTGAGCGTTACGAGGGTCCGGTGCTGGCCGAGCGCGAGTACGTGGCCCAGCAGGCCAGGAAGGTGGAGGTAGCCTCCCCGGCCCCAGGACATGACAGCTACCGTTCGGCCTTCGGAGACAACCCGGCGTCCCTCGCCGATATGGTTGCCCACCGGCTCACTGCCCACGGGATTGAATCCTCCTCTGTGGAGTGGGACTCCTGGCGCCGGCCGGACGGTACCTGGACAGTAGTAGCCCGTTTCGAAGCGAAGCAGGACGGCCAGCCCGGTATCGGCGAGGAACCTCCAGCCATGTGGACGTTTAGCCCCTCACGGAAGTCGCTTCAGAACGCCAACCGCTGGGCACAGCAGCTCAGTGAACTCGAGCCGCTGGATGGGCCGCTTCCGGCACGCCGGTTGTCGGCCGTTTCGGACCGGCCCTTTGATTTCGAGACTGATGCCGAGGCTGCCGCAGCCCGCAATGGTGGAGCACAGAACGGTACATCCGGTAAGGGGAAAGACTCGGACGGCTTACTCGATATGCTGCGTTCGCGCCGAGGACAGCGCCTGGGTGTTGATGAAGATGGTGATGACGCGCTGGCGCTGCTGCTGACCAACGGGGTCCCGGCAGCACACCCCCGGCCAGCCGAGGTTGCCGCCGAACCGGATGCTGAGTCCTCGGCCTCCGGTCACGGCCGGGGAGACTCCGGAGAAACGGATGGGCCAGCAGCCCGCACCGATCCTCTCACCCGCACCAGCGATGCCCGGCCCTCGATGCTGTCGCGGTTGAGCCTGATACCCAGGCATCATGATGACGACGACGATCCCCTGAAACTTCACGACGGCGTCAGTACGGAAACACGGGAAATCACCATTCTTGCCTCGCCGCTTCACTCCGCGGGTGCAGCTGGTCCGGCCCGTCCGGCTGGTCCCGCCACACCCGCTGCAAACGCTGACGACGCCCCCTCCGCAAACGTGGGGCTGGACGAGTTGCTGGGCGGCGGAAGCGCCCGGCGGGGCCCCGATGATCAGGGAACAGCGAACCGTCCTGAACGGGACTCCGGGCTCCCCGAGCGTCAACCATCCAAACCGAAACGTGCCAGTGTCCCCAGCTGGGACGAGATAGTGTTCGGCACCAGAGGCGACTGACAGCAGTCGGCAGGGCTGGCTGGCAAAGGCCTAACCGTCCAGTGCAGGGCCCTGTGGCTGCTGGCCTGAGCCGTCCCAGAGGCAGGCCTCCACTTCGAACGGGAGCAGCTGATCCTGCTGCGCCATGATATTTGCTCCATGGGCCGTCACACGGCGCATGTAGTGCCTCCGGCAAAGAGTCTCGTAGCCCACGGCCCGGTGTCCTTCACCTCCCGCGGCCAGGGAATCGCCGGCCATATCCACGTCGCCCACCACCATCTGGGCACCTTCCATGACCATCACGCCGTCGACGGTCCGGGCGTTGTGGGTGGCCCGGCGGCCGCACCAGCACAATGCCTCGACCTGCAGGACCTGAACCCGGTCGGCCAGCTCGATCAGCCGCTGCGAGCCGGGGAACAGCCGCGTGCGGAAGTCTGCGGTGATCCCGAAAGCGAAAACGTCGACGCCGATCTCGTCCACTACGCGGGCCAGCTGCTCCACCTGGGCAGGTGTATAGAACTGGGCCTCATCACAGATCAGGTAGTCAACGCGCAGCCCCTTCGTCCGGCGGTGCACCACTTCGTCCCAGAAGTCGGTGCTGTCCGCCACTTCGACCGCGTCTGTTTCCAGGCCCAGCCGGCTCGAGATCCGCGAGCCCCCGGCACGGTCGTTGCGGCTGAACCTGACCCCGCCGCGGCCTCTGGCACGGTGGTTGTAATCCATCTGGAGTGCGAGCGTGGACTTGCCGCAGTCCATGGTTCCCGAAAAGAAAATGAGCTCAGCCACGCGCTGGTCTTCTGCCTGCGGCCTGGAAACAAAGCAGGGGCACTTCGCGTTCCGCCTTGGTCAGCGAGCCGTGTTGACCCACAACTTCCAGGGCCGTGGGCCGGACCCTTCGGGTGTCGTAAAACGCCACCGGGTCCCGGGCCGCGATCATGATGTCTCCGATCCGGCGGACGACGGCGGGGCGGACAGCGCCGAACAGACCGGCGGCAACCGCTTCTTCCCGGGTAAACGCCCAGATCCGCTCCCCAAACCGGCTGCGCCACGCGGCCAGCAGGCGGTCGCGGCCCGCGGCGTCACCAGGGGACTCCAGATACAGATGCACCATGCGCGGCTCCCCCGCCGTGTGCCTGACACCCGCTATCAGCTCAGGTTCGGCTGAGTAGTCGATTCTTTGGGCTTCCGGGACATCAAGCATGCCGTGGTCGGCGGTCAGGAGCACCGTGGTTCCGGCAGGCAGCACCGAATGAAGCCTTTTGACCGTGGAGTCCAGTTCCTCGAGCTGGTGCTCCCATTGGGCTGACTGGCTGCCGTGCCGGTGGCCGGCCTTGTCCAGATCATTGACGTAGTAGTACATCAGGGAAGACTCCGCCCCTGCCATGGCTTCAGCGGCGGCAGCGGTCCGGGCGTGGGCTGTAACGGCGGATACAAAGTTGCCGCCCCGCAAGGCGGCCTGTGTCATGGGAGAGGCGCTGAACTGTGGCAGGCTCACAGTGGTGACATCCACATGCCCTGCTGCGCGCTCGAAGACGGTCGAAAACGGCTGCCACTCGAGCGGGTCCACGCCGCCATCCCAATTGCCAAGCATGTTTACTACTTTGTCCTGTCCGGGATCCAGGACGTCATAGCCCACCATGCCGTGCTGCCCGGGCGCCAATCCGGTACCGAGGCTGGCAAGTGAAGATGCGGTGGTGGATGGGAATGCGGAGTCGAGCCACACCGGGACCGCACCCTGCCCGGACTGCATCACGGATCGCAAGAAGGGCGTGTGGGCGGATTTCTGCTTCAGCAGATTCCGGCCCAGGCCGTCTGCCAGCACCACACAGATCCGTCGGGCGGGCGGCAGGTTCAGCCGGTTCTCAAAGCCGGGTACGCCCAGGCTTGCAGCTGCACTGGTGAATACTTCGGCGACAGAGCGGTGCCCGTAGGCAGGCGCCGGCGGCAGTGTGGCGGCGACGGCTGTCACCGCTGTCGCATTTCGTGCGGACGCGGTATATGGGGAGTTCTCGGGGTCCGGCACCATCTCAGCGCTGATGCCCGCGGCTCAGGCGGTTGCCGAACACACCCATCCTCGGACGCGGCTGAAGCACTTGTCCGGTATGGGAGGCCGCAGCTGTAGACCCGGTATTAACCGCGCGCAGTGCACGGGCAAACAACTTGGCATCCTGGACAGCCTGAAGGCCGTCCGCTTCGGCGCTGATACGCAGGAGAATGTCTTCCTGGGCGATGGTTCCGCTGTAGCCATGGTCCGCCTCGCACTGGGGATCCCCGCAGCTGGCCGGACCCATCTCCAGGCGCTGGCCTCCGGACCATGCGATGGACAAGCTCACTTCACGGACAGGATCAGTGGCTTTGTAGTCCTGTGGCTGGGCGTACATGTAGCTGAGTACCACAGAACGGATCTGTGCCACCGGAACTGACTCAGTGGAGATCTGCGCCACGATCTGCTCGCCGGCGTCATCCAGCTGCTGATCATCCACGTGGGTGATCACCAGCATGTCTTCCGTCAGCACCAGCACGGTGATGTGGCGCCTGACCTCAGCACGGTCAAAATGGGTCTCCAGATGAACAAGATGCGCCACACAATCGCGGCCGTCCAGTGCGTCATCCACAACATCGGCGACAAGCCTGGGATAAAAACCTGCCTGCTGAAGGGCTGCTTCAAGGCTCTGGCCCTGGGCGCTGTGGCTGTGCGAACCGGGGTGCTGGGCGGGCTGGTTGTCATTGCCGGGCGTGTGAGGCTTCGAGGTGGGAGGCTGGGAGCTCATTCCCCCATTTTCACAGATCGGCTGGGGACTTGCTAACCGCTGTCAGCTCCGCATGGCACGCCGGGCGCTGTCTGTCCGCTGCGCCGCGTTCGCGATCCGGACGTCGGCCGCCAGGATCGCTACCCCCTGCGGACCGGACAGCACAGGATTGAAGTCCACCAGGGCGATTTCCGGATGATTGTCCTTAAGCCGCGTCAGCCTGGCCGCGAGGTCCTCCAGCGCTACGGTATCCACGGCGGGCAGTCCCTGGTAGCCGAACAATTTGCGGGCGGCCCGCGGACTCCTGATAAATTGCCGGACATCGGTGCCGGTCAGTGGCGGCACCCGGTGCGCCCAGTCGTCGAGCAGATTGACGGCGTCGCCTGCCAGCCCGAAGGACACCACCGGGCCCAGCAGCGGATCTTCAATGGCGCGGAACGTGCAGGCCTGTCCCACCGGGGCCATCGTCTGGACTTCGAGGGCCGGCGAGCCGTACGCTGCCAGGGCGCGGCCCATCTGCAGGATGTTCCGGCGCAGCGAATCGGCATCCTGGATATCCAGACGGACACCTCCCAGATCCAGCCTGTGACGCAATGCCTGGTCCGTGGTTTTCAGGGCCACCGGCCAGCCAAGCCGGCCGGCTGCCGCCACGGCCTCATCTGCAGTCTCAAAGCCTTCCGAGGGTAGGACGGTGATGCCGTAGTGTCCCAGGAGGCTAGCGGCGGCGGCGGTGTCCAGCTGCTGAAGCTGGTCGCCGTGCACATCCACGAGCAGATTCTCAATATCGGCCCGTGCGGCCTCAACATCGCAGCCGTCCGGTTCGACAAACAGTCCCTGGTCCTGTTCCACCCACTGCGAGTACCGCACGACAGCGGCCAGCGCCGCCACGGCGGCCCCGGCGTTGGAAAAGCAGGGCACCAAGGCCCCGCGGCTTCCTGGGTCCTGTTCCGGCGCACTCACCATGCCTTCCACAAAAACAGCAGGATCCAGGATGCCGGAGAAGGCGGCAACCACGGGCTTTCCAGCCGCGGCCGAACATTGCGCAAGGACGCTGACGATGCTATCCACGGTGAGTCCCCTGGCCGGAAGCAAGGCAACCACAACGGCGTGAACGGCCTCTGGCGCCAGCATCTCCAGCAGGCTGCTGCGAAGCGCCGGCAACGCACGGGACATCCCGGCGTCGAGGTCAATGTCCGTCGCAATGCCCACAACTCCAAGACCGTGGGCCGAGGCACTGTCCGCCACCACTTTCCCCAGAGCCCGGGAGTTACTGAAGACGGACAGACCAGGGCCCGCCGGCAGCGGCTGGCTGGCCACGATCTGGGCCACATCCATCAGCTGCTCGATGGTCTCCACCCGGATGACACCGGACTGGCGCAGCATCGCATCCAGGGCGCCCGCGGGCGCCTGGGTGGTCCGCACGGCATGACCAGGGGGCAGCTGCAGGCCCATTGAGTCCGACTTGGCCACAATCACCGGTTTGGTCCGGGCAAGCCTGCGGGCGAGACGGGAGAACTTGCGTGGATTTCCGATCGACTCCAGGTACAGCCCCACGGCAGTGGTGTCGGCGTCGTCTTCCCAGAACTGCATCATGTCGTTGCCCGAGACATCCGCCCGGTTGCCCGCCGACAGGAATGTGGAAATGCCCAGCCGGCGCCGGCTGGACACCGCATAAAGAGCGACGCCGATGGCTGCCGACTGGCTGAACAGTCCCAGTCCGCCCTTGCGGGCGAGGGCCGGGGCCATCGAGGCGTTAAGGGAGACGTCCGGATTGGTGTTGACAATTCCCAGCGATGCCGGACCGATGACGCGCATGCCGTTGGCCCGGGCACGCCTGACCAGCTCGCGCTGGCGGGCCAGGCCGCGCTCGCCGTCCTCCGCAAAACCGGCCGAGGCCACCACCACTCCTTTGACTCCCGCGGCAGCGCAATCGTCAACAACCCTGGCGACTTCCTCATAAGGAACGGCGATGATGGCCAGCTGTACCAGATCCGGGACCTCGGACAGCCGGCCAAAGGAGAGCATTCCGGCCAGTTCCAGGGCCTCCGGATTGATGGCATAAACCGGGCCGGTAAAGCCGCCCTCCACCACGTGTTCCAGGAGCTGGTACCCCACTGTGCCCCACTTCCGGCTGGCCCCGATGACGGCCACGGACGACGGCGCCAGGAGATCCCGCACGCTCCGCGCCTCGGCGCGGTGTTCCCGGGATTCCATCACCTCCCGGGATTTGTCCGTGGGGTCAATGTTGAACTCCAGGCTGACCACGCCATCGTCGAAATGGCGTCTGACGTCGTAGCCGGCGTCGGCAAAGACCATCAGCATCTTGCGGTTCTCCGGCAGGACTTCCGCGCTGAACCGGCTGATACCGTTTTCGCGGGCCGCAGCGGCCAGATGCTCCAGCAGGATGGAGCCGATGCCGCGGCCCTGGTGTGCATCGGCGATGTTGAACGCAACTTCGGCTTCAGCGGGGTCCTCCAGCCGGTCATAGCGGCCGATTCCCATGATCTCGCCGCCGATGGTGATCACCAGCGCCACCCGGTCCCGGTAGTCGACCTCCGTGAACCGCTTCAGCTCCTTGCCGGAGAGCCTCGCCTTAAATGCGAAAAAGCGCATGTAGATGGAATTTTGCGACTGCGCCGTGTGGAACGCCTGCAAGGCGTCCGCATCGGAGGGATGGATGGGCCGCAAATGGGCCGTCCCGCCGTCGCGCAGGACGACATCGGCTTCCCAATATTCCGGATATACGCCGTCCCCGGGCTGATCCACCATAGGCTTAGCCTAGCCAAAAACTTCCGCAGTACTCCTTAAGGATCCACCAGCCCCATGGCCCGCCGCCAAAGTCCCTCCTCTTCCGGGGAAACCAGCCAGGACTTCACCGAGAATATCGTTGACATCGACGTCACTTCCGAGATGGAAGGCTCGTTCCTGGAGTACGCGTATTCGGTGATCTATTCGAGGGCGCTCCCGGACGCCCGTGATGGCCTCAAACCCGTTCAGCGGCGCATTTTGTACATGATGAGCGAAATGGGGCTCCGTCCGGACCGCGGCCATGTGAAGAGTGCGCGCGTGGTGGGCGAAGTGATGGGAAAGCTGCACCCGCACGGCGATACCGCCATCTACGATGCCATGGTACGCATGGCGCAGGACTTCTCGCTGCGGCTCCCGCTGATCGACGGTCACGGCAACTTTGGATCGCTCGACGACGGTCCGGCAGCACCGCGGTACACGGAAGCCCGCCTGGCCGCGGCGGCGCTCACAATGACAGACCACCTCGACGAGGACGTGGTGGACTTCGTCCCCAACTATGACAACCAGCTGACCCAGCCGGACGTACTCCCGGCGGCATTCCCCAATCTTCTGGTCAACGGTGCCACTGGGATCGCTGTCGGCATGGCCACGAACATGGCCCCGCACAATCTGGTGGAGGTTATCTCCGCGGCCCGGCACCTCATTGCCCACCCGGATGCCTCGCTGGAAGACATTATGAGGTTCGTTCCGGGGCCGGACCTTCCCACCGGCGGCAGGATTGTGGGGCTGGGCGGCATCCGCGATGCCTATGCCACCGGGCGCGGGTCCTTCAAGACCCGGGCCAAAGTGGAAGTGGAACAGCTTTCGGCACGCCGGACCGGACTTGTGGTGACCGAGCTGCCGTACATGGTGGGTCCGGAAAAAGTGATCGAGAAGATCAAGGACGCCGTCAACGGCAAGAAGCTGACGGGCATCAGCGACATCGTTGACCTGACCGACCGCAAACATGGACTCCGACTGGTCATTGAGCTGAAAAACGGCTTCAACCCGAATGCAGTGCTGCAGCAGCTCTACCGCTATTCACCCATGGAAGACTCCTTCGGCATCAACAATGTGACGCTGGTGGACGGACAGCCGCAGACTCTGGGTCTGCTGCAGCTTCTCTCCGTCTATGTTGGGCACCGCATCAGCGTGGTGCGCCGCCGGACTGCGTTCCGGCTGGGCAAGAAGAAGGACCGCCAGCATCTGGTGGAAGGTCTGCTGATCGCCATCGTGGACATCGACGAGGTCATCCAGATCATCCGGTCCTCGGACGAGGCTGCAGCCGCCAGGGTACGTCTGATGTCCATCTACGATCTGTCCGAAATCCAGGCGAACCACATACTGGAACTCCGGCTGCGCCAGCTGACCAAATTCTCCCGGATCGAGCTGGAAAAGGAGAGGGAACAGCTCCGTCGGGAAATCGAAGAACTCGAGGCCATTCTGGGGTCTGAGGAACGGCTTCGGGAGCTCGTTTCCGAGGAACTGGCCGTAATAGCGGAGAAGTACGGCACTCCCCGGCGCACCGTCCTGCTGGAATCCGAAGCCGTCTCCCCGACGGTCGCGGCCGCACTGGAAGCGGCGACGGGCGCCGGAGGCAAAGCGGCGCCACTCGCCCTGGAGATTGCCGATGATCCATGCTGGGCCATCCTGACGGTCTCGGGCCAGATCGCCCGTACATCGAACCAGGACAGCCTGGCTGAGTCCGGACCGCGTTCCAAGCACGATGTTTTCCGCTCCGTGGTGAAATCTTCGGCCCGCGGCGAGATTGCTGCCGTGACTTCCCTGGGCCGCATGCTGCGCGTCCAGGTGATGGACATGCCCGTACTGCCGCCGATGTCAGGGCTGCCGAATCTCACCGGCGGTGTCCAGGCCAAGGATTTCATCACCCTGCTGAACGGCGAATCACTGGTGGCATTCGCCCCGTTGGACGAGGTACTGGCCATCGGAACGGCACAAGGTGTCATCAAGCGTGTACAGCCCGAGTACCCGCTTAACCGCGAGGACTGGGAAGTCATCGCACTCAAGGACAAGGACGCTGTGGTGGGCGTTGCACCCGCCGGGTCCGACGACGACGACCTCGTATTCCTGACGCGCCAGGCGCAGCTGCTCCGGTTCAGTGCCGCCAACGTCCGTCCGCAGGGCAGGACAGCCGGCGGCATGGCCGGAATCAAGCTGGCCGCAGGTGATGAGGTGCTGTTCTTCGGGACCGTCGCCCCGGGCGACGATGCCGCCGTCGTCGTGACCATCGCGGGCACCATCGGAGCACTGCCCGGGACCGCTCCGGGCGCCGCCAAGGTGACGGCGATTTCCGAGTACCCCGCCAAGGGTCGTGCTACGGCCGGTGTGCGGGCTCACCGCTTCCTCAAGGGGGAAGACACGCTGCTGCAGGCGTGGGCAGGCCATGGTCCGGCCAAGGCGTCCTCGCTCGCCGGAGTGGCCCGGTCCCTGCCGCAGGAACATGGCAGGCGCGATGGCTCAGGTATTCCGCTGTCCCAGGCCGTGGATGCGATCGGCCCGGCCATGGCGTGGGCTGATCCGGCCGGTGACTGATCCCGCCTAGAATACTGGCATGCCTATCATTCCCGATGACAAAGACTGGACCTGGGTTCTTTCGAGGCAATGCCCCGAATGCGGCTTCGATGCGTCCACAGTGACGCCGGCCACCGTGGCTGGAACGGTGCAGAACATGCTGCCGCGTTGGCGTGCAGTGCTGCGCCGGCCGGATGTGGCCGAACGTCCGGATGAAAGCACCTGGTCAGCGCTGGAGTACGCCTCCCACGTCCGGGACGTCTTCAGCCTCTTTGACCAGAGGCTCAATCTGATGCTGACGGATGACAACGCCCGGTTCGAAAACTGGGACCAGGATCTGACGGCAGTTGAGAAGGACTATGCCAACGCCGATCCGGCGGTGGTCAGTGCCGAGCTGGCGGCCGAGGGCGGGCAGGCTGCTGATTCGTTCGCCGGTGTCCGTGAAGGCGACTGGGGCAGGAAAGGCCTCCGCAGCAACGGTTCGGAGTTCACGGTCCTGACGCTGGCGCAGTACTTCCTCCACGACGTCGTCCATCACCTGCACGACGTGGACGGCTGACGCCCGCAGTTCCTTATCCCAGCAGTTCCTTATCCCAGGCCCCCAGGTCAGTTCAGGAAAGGCAACCGCGCTGCTGTGGGTCATACCAACGGTTAACCGGTAGAAGCCGCCCACGTCATCGCCGGCACCTGACCGCCCAGGCAGCCACCCTGCAGATCCAGGCGTGCATCGTCCGGATCAATGTCCGCGGGATTGTGGGTGACCAGAACCACCGTCCGTCCGGACAGTCCGGAACGGAGATCAGCCAGCATGGCCCGTCCAGCGCTTGCGTCCAGATGGGCGGTCGGTTCGTCCAGAAGGATCACCTCAGCGCCCGTCATTAGTGTCCGTGCTACCGCGAGCCGCTGGCGTTCTCCCCCGCTGAGGAAAGAACCACCCGGACCGATCCGGGAATCCATCCCCTCCGGCAGTCCGCTCACCAGCGGCCCCAGCCCCACGGCATCGAGCACGCCCTGCATGTCCGTCTCCGCCTGATCCTGGCCCGTTCCCTGCGGCTGGAGGCCGAGCATCAGGTTTCCACGGATCGTCGAATCGAAAAGATGGGCTTCCTGGGGACACCAGGCGGCCCTGCCGGTGACGGCGATGGACCCGTCACGGGCTGGGAGGAATCCCAGAATGACCGAAAGGAGCGTGGACTTGCCGGACCCGGACGGCCCGGTGACGGCCAGCCAGCGGCCCGGTTCCGCTCTTGCTGTCAGGCCGGAAAACACGGCAGGGCCGCCGGGCCAGGCCGCTGCGAGGGAGCCGATTGCGAGTCCCGCCCTGTTCCCCGGGCGGCCGGCCACCTCTGCCCGGCCCTCGTTGTCCCCGGTTCCGGCAAGGCCGGCACGCAGTACTCCCGATTCGCTGATCCGGCGCATGACGTCCCGCAGGGCAGGGTACTGGCGGACCGCCGTCGCCATTGCCGCGTACGGTTCCACAAGGGCAAGCTGTAGAAGAACCACGACGGCGGCGGTTGCCGGCTCTACGGAACCGTCCAGGACCTGAGGCGCTGCCAGGACGGCGCTGGAGAGTGCCGCAATTCCGCAAGCTGCGGCTGTCACGGCCTGTCCCAGGCCTTCCGCCCAGGCCGAGCGCTGTGAGACGGCGGTGGCTATGCGGTCCTGCCCACTGATATCTGTAAGTACCGCTTCGGCAACATTGTTCGCGTGTAGCTCCGCCCGGGCATCCAGGGCGGCGGCGATCCGGCGAAGTACTCCGCTGCGCAGCCGCTGCTCCGTGCGTGTGGACATCCGGTCAGCCAGCAGTGCGCTTGCGGGTGCCAGCAACAGGCTGGCCGCCGCTGCCCCAAGGACTGCGGGAAACGCCACGGGAAGCAGCAGGCCGGCTGTGGTGACGGCGGCTGCCGCGACCGCCAGGGCTGTGACTGGCGGCAATACCGCTCGGGGAAGCAGCTCCCTGACGGTATCGACGTCGTCGATCACGGTCCCCAGCACATTGCCTCCCTGCAGGAGCCGGCGGAGCGAGAGCGCCCGCCGGCTCAAAGCCTCCCACAGCCCGCCCCGGAGCCTGGTAAGGGAAGCGAAGACGGCGTCATGGAGCAGCAACCGTTCGCCATAGCGGAGCACCGCCCGTCCGATTCCGAAGAACCGCACGCCCACAATAGCGGTGAGCAGATACAGGATGGGCGGCTGTTCACTGGCCCGGATAATGAGCCAGCCGGAGAGCCCTGCGAGCGCCACGGCAAACAGTGCAGCAAGCGTCCCTGCCACCCCGGCGGCGGTGAATCCCCGCGCCACCGGAGCCAATAGCCGCGCCAGCAGCGCGGCAGTGGGAACTGCCTCGGCCCGGGCTGCTGTGGTGTCGGGGAAACCGGCAATCATGGATCCTGAACCGGGTTCGCGGGTGGCCGGTTCCCGTTCCTCGACGGTCCGGGCGGAATCGTGGATCGGCACCTGTGTTGCCAGACCGCCGGCAGCCGCGGCTTCAGCTGTTCCGGACCGGCCACCGACCGGGACCAGATGGTCGGCAAGGGCGCGGGTCCGGGAGTCGTGGGCCACCAGGATCACTGTGACGCGGTCACGCAGGCCGCGGACGGCCGAGCGCACCACCGCGGCTGAATCGGCGTCCAGATGGGCCGTTGGTTCATCCAGCAGCAGCACCGTGGCACCGCCCTCGATCCGGGCCAGCCCCCGGGCCAGCGCCACCCGGCGCAGCTCCCCCGGGCTGAGCTCCGCGGGATGTTTGCCAGCCAGATGTGCAGCAGCTGATGCGGAGAGACAACGCAGGGCAAGTTCGCCTGCGGTGCCGTGGCCTGCAGCATCCTTCGTTGCGGCATATGGGCCCAGGTACAGGAGGATTTCATCCAGGACGGTCTCTGAAACCATGACCGGATGTTGCGGAACCCAGGCAATCGTCTCCCTGCTGAACCCCGAAATGCCGCCGCTGACTGACGTACCGCCGCCGCAGCCAACGGTTCCGGCCAGAACTCCCAGGATGGTGCTCTTCCCGGCGCCGCTGGGGCCGTCAAGCGCCGTGATGCAGCCACCGGGTGCGGTAAAGCTGAGAGGCCCGACGGCGGCTGCCGACCTGACGCTGTAGGTGACGGTCAGCCCCGTGACGGTTATCTCCGGGCCATCCGCCGCCGGGCCGTCCACCGCCGGGGCCGCGGTTGTATGGGTCCGGACGGACATGGGTAGGGCTTCCGGCTCCGCGTTCGCGAGAACGGACCGGGTCTCGGCAAGCGCAGCGCGTCCGTCGTCGCTGGCATGGTGGGCGGTGCCCAGCTCGCGGAGCGGGAGGTAGCAGTCCGGGGCCAGGATGAGGGCCAGTAGCCCCGCTTCCAGTGCCATGTCGCCGTGGATCAGCCGCACTCCGATGAACACGGCCACCACGGCTACCGAGATGGTCGCTATCAGTTCCAGGGCGAGAGCCGAAAGAAACGCTGTGCGGAGGGTGCCCATGGTTTTGATGCGGTATTCCTCGGAAATATCCTCAAGCGCCTGGCGCTGCGCGCGGGCGCGGCCAAGGCCCACCAGCACCGGCAGTCCCTTGGCAAGCTCCAGCATGTGCCCCGACAGCCTCGAAAGCGCGGACTGCGCGTCACGGACTCTGTCCTCCGTGTACCTGCCGATCAGCACCATAAACAGTGGCACCAGCGGAACCGTCAGGATGATGACGGCTGCGCTGATCCAATCGGCAAACAGGATGCGCGCGCCCAGCAGCAGAGGGATGGTGGCACAGTTGACCAAGGCAGGCAGGAACCGGGTGTAATAGCTGTCCAGGGCGTCAAGGCCCCGCGTGGCCAGTACTGCCAGCCCGCCATCGGCAGGGCCGGCATCGCGTGCGCCGTTCCGGAGTGCCCGTGTCAGGAGCTGCGAGCGCAGTTCTTCCTTGACGCCCAGCGCGGCCCGGCGCGAAGCCACGCTCTGTCCCCAGATGGTCAGTGATCTCAGCATTACACCGGCGAGTCCCCAGCCCAGCTGGGCCCCCCACCCGGGATCGCCGGCCATCAGTCCGGCAAGAATGGCGGCAACAGCCTGTCCCATCAGCACAAGGGACAATGCCTTGAGGGCAGCAAGGAGGCCCAGCAGGTACAGGGCCATGCGCGCGGCGGGCTCCGAGGGCAGGGACGGTCGCATCCGGTACTAGTCCTTGCTCGCCAGGAATTTGCCTGCGATGGCAGGGAGGAAGCTGTGGGCGGCCGGAATGTGGTCGGCGCTGACGCGTCGGCGGAACACCCAGTAAGTCCAGGACTGGTAGGCGATCACCAGCGGCAGTCCGAAGGCGGCAACTATGCTCATCAGCCCCAGGGTGTAGTCAGAAGACGAGGCGTTGGAGACCGTGAGGCTGAACTCAGGATTGATGGTGGACGGCAGCACGGCAGGGTAGGCCGCGCCGAAGATGGACGCGCTGCCGGCGAGCAGGAACACCCCCAGCGCAAGGAACGTGCGCTTCTCGGATCCCCGCCTGGCCAGGATCCAGGCAACTGCTGCCGCAATCACAGCCACCACTACAGCCGCAAAAGTCCACGGCACACCACTGAGCAGCTGGAGGCTGACCGCCCAGCCGGCCATCGGCAGCAGAAGCACGGGCAGCAACCGGACAAACCAGCGCCGCGCACGGAGCCGGATCTCGCCGTCGGTCTTCAACGCGAGGAAAGCGAGGGCGTGCACCAGCGCGAAGCCGGCAACGGCCAGCCCGCCCAGCAGCGCGTAGCCGTTGAACCAGGCGAAGGGGCCACCCACCCGGTCACCGTTTGCATTGAGGGGAAGACCCGTGGTGGTCAGCGCGAGCGCGGCACCCACGCCGAACGCTGCAACAAGTGATCCCGCAGCCATGGCCCAGTCCCACGCTGTGCGCCACCGGTCCGTATCCACCTTGCCCCGGTATTCGATGGCTACGGCGCGGAAGATCAGCGCCAGAAGGACAAGGAGCAACGGCAAGTACAGGGCCGAAAACAGTGAGGCATACCATAGCGGGAAGGCCGCAAAAGTGGCACCACCCGCGGTCAGCAGCCATACTTCGTTGCCGTCCCACACCGGGCCGATGGTGTTGAGCAGGACCCGGCGTTCGGTGTTATTTCGTGCGAAGAGCTTCATCAGCATTCCGACGCCGAGATCAAACCCTTCCAGGAAAAGATAACCGGTCCACAGCACGGCAATGGCTATGAACCAGATCGTGGGTAGCAGTTCCATGCTGTGTTTCCTCTGCTTCTTGAATAATCTGCTGCTGGTTGTGTTGTGCCCGGTACCGAGCCGGGATCGCTGCTGGCCGGGCGGCTGTCAGTACGCGAAGGCGAGGACATCGCCGGGAGCCTTCCCGCCGGGTGGGGTGGTGCCGTCCCGTCCGTCGTCATCATGGACGTGTGCAAGTTCAGGCATCGCCGACACCACGCCGCCGCGGATGTACGTCACCAGCAGTTTCACTTCCACCACCAGCAGCACCGCGTAGACGCTGCTCAGCGCCACTAGGGAGGTCAGGAGTTCCCCGGCGGAAACGCCCGGGGAGACTGCGGCTGCGGTGAACATAAACACCTGGTCTATGCCGTTCGGGTCCGGATTGGGCGCCACTACAAAGGGCTGCCGGCCCATCTCTGTAAAAATC
The DNA here is from genome assembly GCF_050157035.1 of Pseudarthrobacter sp. N5. Classification (GTDB taxonomy): domain Bacteria; phylum Actinomycetota; class Actinomycetes; order Actinomycetales; family Micrococcaceae; genus Arthrobacter. The sequence goes on along the minus strand of NZ_CP189593.1, from coordinate 1,965,896 downwards.
CAGCCGGCCGCGTTAGCTCCGAACGGGGCCAGGATTCCAAAAACGGCAAGACGCATGAGCCACCGGGATGCCGGAACGGTACCTTTCCTGGTCATCCACAGGGCGAGCAGGGCAGCGAAGGCGGCGAGTCCGCCGAAGCCGATCATCATCCGGAAGCCCCAGTAGGTGACTTCCATAACGGGGACGTACTGGATTTCCTGCCCTGCGCGGTCCCCATAGATGGGGTTGTCCGGAAGGTGTGTGCCGTAGCCGGCCTTGTATTCGTCAAGCAGACTGTTCACACCCTTTACCTCCGTGGTGAAATCACCTTTGGCCAGGAACGAGAGGATCCCGGGGACCTCTATGACGGCCACGATGTCGTCGCAGTTCTTTGAGCCGACGTTGCCGACGCTAAGCACGGAAAAGCCTGTCCCGTCGTGGCAGGCCGCCTCGGCGGCGGCCATTTTCATGGGTTGCTGTTCAAACATCAGCTTGCCCTGCAGGTCACCGGTGATTGCTGTGCCGGCGAACGAAATCATGGCGACGACGGCGCCGATCCGGAGGGAGTGGATCCAGACTTTGTAGTCGGTCCGGTCGCGGCCGGGGATCCCTGAACCGCCCGGAATGACACGGCCGTCCGTTCCAACGGTGTCAATGCCGTCGTGGCGGCGGCGCCACAGATGATACCACGCAATCCCGAGCAGGAAGGCGCCGGCAACGGCGAGCGCGCCGAAGAGCGTGTGCGGGACGGCCACGAGGGCGGTGTTGTTGGTGAATACCGCCCAGGCATCCGTCATGACGGGCCTGCCCTCGATCATTTCGACGCCCACGGGATGCTGCATCCAGCTGTTGGCCACGATGATGAAGTAGGCGGAGAAGACGGAGCCGACGACGGCGATCCAGAGGCACGCGAGATGGACGCCCTGTTTGAGCTGCTTCCAGCCGAAGATCCAGAGTCCCAGGAAGGTGGATTCGACGAAAAATGCCAACAGCGCTTCAAGCGCCAGAGGTGCCCCGAACACATCGCCCACAAACCGGCTGTATTCACTCCAGGCCATGCCGAACTGGAATTCCTGCACGATTCCAGTGGCAACGCCCATGATGAAGTTGATCAGGAAGAGCTTTCCCCAGAACTTTGTCATCCGCAGATATTCGGCTTTTCCCGTGCGGTACCAGGCTGTCTGGATCACTGCCACCACGAGGCCCAGGCCGATGGTCAGGGGCACCATCATGAAGTGGTAGACGGTGGTGATTCCGAACTGCCAGCGTGCGATTTCCAAGGCGTCCAAGGCGGTCCCTACTGTAGGCCGGGTTCTCAAGGTGAATATTTCTACGTCACGTAGAACTTCTAATTTCTACCGAGTGTAGAACAAATCTCAGTGCGCTGTAAACAACAGTTCCACCCGCTTGCGCCGTCTGCAAGGGCGCGGCGCGCCGATTGTTCTACTTCACGTAGAAAGATTGCCGGAAAAGCGGTAAATTGAGAGCTGGAGAAATTGGACGTCGCTCCGCCAGGCCTAAGGCAGGGCGGTGCCGGGGAATTAAGGATGTACGACATGGCAAGTCTCGGCGAACTGGAACGGGCAGTGATGGATCTGCTCTGGGCAGGCCATGAAGCAGCCACGGCAAACACCCTGCGTGATTTGCTGGCCCGGAGCACCGAGGCGCACGGCGGCGCCGCTGGACACGCGGGCAAGGACCTGGCAGTCACCACTGTCCTTACCGTGCTCTCACGCCTTGAGAAGAAGGGCCTCGTCGAGCGCGAGCGTGGCACCCGGCCACACCGGTACCAGGCCGTATCCAGCCGCGAGGACCACACCGCTGATCTGATGCATGAGGTCCTCGGCTCGGCGCCGGACCGCGAGGCCGTGCTGGCCCGCTTCATCGGCTCTGTTACCGACAGTGAAGCTGAGACACTGCGCAAACTGCTTGGCCACAGCTAGCAGCCCATGTTCTGGACCTCATATTTCCTGGCGGTCCTGGCGACAGTCCTGGCATGGCCGGTGCCTGTCCTGCTCTCGCGTGCCCAATGGCCGGCGCGTTCCCCCTTTACCGCCATGCTCCTGTGGCAGACCATAGCACTGGCCGGAGGGCTCTCCATGATCGGCGCCATGCTGGTCTATGGCTTGGAGCCCGTAGGCGACAACCTGCTCGCCGGCCTGCGTGCGCTGGCCGGAATGGTGTTCAATAACGCCCCCACCACCGCCCTTGGCTTCTGGCATGTCTTTGCGTTGTCGACAGCTGCTCTCCTGACTGCCCACCTGGTCTTCACGTTGCTGCTGACGTATCTGCGCATTGAGCGCCAGCGCAGCCGGCACCGCGAACTACTGGCGGTGCTGGCTTCACCGTCGTCCGACGGAACGGGCACTGTGGTCATCAGCCACGACTCCCCGGTGGCGTACTGTCTTCCTGGCGGCGCCCGCTCCGTGACGGTGCTGTCCGACGGGCTGATGGCGGTTTTGGAACCTGCGGAGCTCCGCGCAGTGCTGATTCACGAGAATGCCCACTTGAGCCAGCGCCACCATCTGCTCCTGTGGGCTTTTGCGGCCTGGCGGCAGGCGCTGCCGTGGTTTCCCACCACACGCCTGGCCCAGGAATCAGTCAACTCCCTCATTGAGATGCTGGCCGACGACGTCGCACTGATGACGGAAAGCAAAGCAACGCTGATCAAAGCAATTGCGATTGTCGCGAGCGGCCCAACGGTAACGCCTGGGGGGAGAACAGCAATCACGGCCGGACTGCCTGACGTGGGGCCACCGTCCGGGGACGGTTCCGGCGCTTCAGGATCAGCACGCACTACGGCCTCACGCGTCAGCCGCTTGCTGTCTCCCAGGCCGCCGCTGCCTTCCGCGCTCCGGGCAACGGTCGTGGCAGGTTGTGTTCTGTTGCTGGCCATTCCCACGGCGCTGTTGATCGTCCCCGGACTTCTCGGCTGACTTTACGGTCCACCGTTGATCTGCCTGACTTCGCACCATCGCACCATCGCGCCTCAGGCGTCGATGCGTTCCCGGTCCAGACCCGCAGCGCCGGCAATGATGAAGTCCTTGCGGGGCGCCACATCGGACCCCATCAGCAGATCAAAGGTTTTTTCAGCGCGTTCGGCGCTCTGGATGGTGACCCGGCGAAGCATCCGGTGCCGGGGATCCATGGTGGTTTCAGCCAGCTGTTCCGCGTCCATTTCACCGAGGCCCTTGTAGCGCTGAATGGGCTCCTTGTAGCGTTTTCCATCCTTGGCAAGCTGCGCCAGCAGGACGTGGAGTTCGGCTTCCGAATACGTGTAGATCATGTCGTTGGCCTTCTGGCCGGCGTTGATGACCTCCACCCGATGCAATGGCGGCACAGCGGCATATACCCGCCCCTGCTCAACCATGGGGCGCATGTACCTGAAGAAGAGTGTCAGCAGAAGTGTACGGATGTGTGCGCCGTCTACGTCGGCATCCGTCATCAGTATCACCTTGCCGTAACGCGCAGCCTCTATGGCGAAGGTACGCCCGGATCCCGCTCCCACCACCTGGATCAGGGCGGCACACTCGGTGTTGGACAACATGTCCCCCACTGAAGCCTTCTGGACGTTGAGGATCTTGCCACGGATGGGCAGCAGGGCCTGAAAATCGGAGGAACGCGCCAATTTTGCCGTTCCCAAGGCGGAGTCGCCTTCCACAATGAACAGTTCAGAACGGGCGACATCGTCCGTCCGGCAGTCCGCCAGTTTTGTGGGCATCGAGGAAGTTTCCAGTGCGTTCTTCCGACGCTGCGTTTCTTTGTGGACCCTTGCCGAAATGCGGGACTTCATCTCGCTGACAATTTTTTCCAGGAGCAACGCGGACTGCGCTTTGTCGTTACGGTTGGCTGAGTTGAGTTTTGCGGCGATTTCCCTCTCCACCACCCGGGACACGATTGCCCTGACCGCGGAGGTACCGAGGATTTCCTTGGTCTGTCCCTCGAACTGCGGTTCAGCCAGCCGGACAGTGAGCACCGCGGTGAGACCGGCGAAAATGTCGTCCTTCTCGATCTTGTCGTTTCCGGCTTTCAGCTTGCGGGCGTTGGATTCCACCGCTTTACGGAAAGTTTTCACGAGGGCCTGTTCGAACCCGGCCTGATGGGTTCCGCCCTTGGGCGTGGAGATGATGTTCACAAAGCTGCGCAGGGCGGAGTCGTAACCAATCCCCCAGCGAAGTGCAACGTCCACCTCGCAGTCACGCTCCACCTCGGCCAGCTGGCTGTGGCCCTTGTCGTCCAACACCGGAACAGTCTCTTTGAACTTGCCCGCACCGTGGAGACGCCAGACGTCGGTGACTGCCGGATCGACGGCGAGAAACTCCACGAATTCCGAAAGACCGCCGTCATGGTGGAAAACCTCCTCATGAGTGGCCAGCTCTCCGGGAGTACCCGCCACCCTGCGCTCATCGCGGACGGTGAGTTTGAGGCCCGGTACCAGGAAGGAGGTCTGCCGTGCCCTGGCGGCCAGTTCATCGTAGGAGAACTTCGCGTCAGAGGTGAAAATCTGGCGGTCCGCCCAGTAGCGGATCCGGGTTCCCGTTACACCGCGCTTGGCTTTGCCGATGATGTCCAGAACCGAGCCATCCACAAAAGGCGCGAAATCAGAGGATGGATCCGGGCGTGGTCCGGTGTCCTTGAACCGTCCGGGCTCTCCCCGGCGGAAGGACATTTTGTAGGTTTTGCTGCCGCGGTCCACTTCAGCGTCCAGTCGTGCCGAGAGTGCGTTGACCACTGACGCGCCTACACCGTGAAGTCCGCCCGAGGCGGTATAGGAACCACCGCCGAATTTGCCGCCGGCATGAAGTTTCGTGAACACCACCTCGACGCCGGTCAGCCCGGTTTTTGGCTCGACGTCAATAGGGATGCCGCGGCCGTCGTCGTGGATTTCCACGGAGTTGTCCGCGTGAAGGATGATCTTGATGTCATGGCCGAATCCGGCCAGAGCCTCGTCCACCGAATTATCGATGATTTCCCAGAGACAGTGCATCAGGCCGCGGGAGTCGGTGGATCCGATGTACATGCCCGGCCTCTTGCGGACGGCCTCCAGGCCCTCCAGCACGGAGAGGTGCCGGGCGGTGTAATCAGAACTAGGTGCCACGGGTGATGCGCTCCTTCAGCGACGGTACAGCCAGGGTGATAATGCTCTTCCTAGGGTAGTCGGCCTGCCTCCGTTCACCGGGCTGCCACTGCAGCTGGAGCTCAGGGCTCGTGCTCTTTGTTACGGAGCTGTGATAAGTGCACAGCGAACTTGACGCAATCTTGCGGATACGCGCACAGCGAACTTGATCAATCCTTGCAATGGTTTTGATCCGAATACTGTTTATATAGAGATACAGATCTACTAAGGAGGCCGACATGACAACAGCAGTTGCGGACCGCACACTCAACGCAGTTGACCGGTGCGATCGTTGTGGAGCACAGGCATATGTCCGCGTTGTACTCGAGACCTCCGGCGGTGAGCTGCTCTTCTGCGGCCACCACGCACGGGCCGTCGAAGCGACGCTCAAGCCTTTAAGCTCAGATTGGCATGACGAAACCGGGCGCCTTCATGAGAAGCCGCCGGTTCCGGTCGATTAGTCAACTAAGCGACCAAGCAGGGCCCCTCCGTCCGAAGGGGCCCTGCTTTTTTGTGGGCTGTGTTTCAGCGAGCCAGCAATAAAAAAACCACCCCCGGATCTAGCCCGGCGGCGGTCTTTTTAGCGGAAATCCTAGTCCAGGTAGTCCCGGAGCACCTGGGAGCGCGAAGGGTGCCGGAGCTTGGACATGGTCTTGGATTCGATCTGGCGGATGCGCTCACGCGTCACGCCGTAGACCTTGCCGATTTCGTCTAAAGTCTTCGGCTGTCCGTCAGTGAGTCCGAACCGCATGGCTACGACGCCAGCCTCGCGCTCGGACAGTGTGTCCAGCACGGAGTGGAGCTGTTCCTGCAGGAGTGTGAAGCTCACTGCATCGGCGGGTACCACCGCTTCGGAGTCCTCGATGAGGTCACCGAACTCGGAGTCACCGTCTTCACCCAGCGGGGTGTGCAGCGAGATCGGTTCGCGGCCGTACTTCTGAACCTCGACGACCTTTTCCGGTGTCATGTCCAGTTCCAGGGCGAGCTCTTCGGGAGTGGGTTCACGGCCCAGATCCTGCAGCATCTGACGCTGGACACGCGCGAGCTTGTTGATGACTTCAACCATGTGCACGGGGATACGGATTGTACGGGCCTGGTCGGCCATGGCGCGGGTGATGGCCTGGCGGATCCACCACGTGGCGTACGTTGAGAACTTGAAGCCCTTGGTGTAGTCGAACTTCTCCACAGCGCGGATCAGACCCAGGTTCCCTTCCTGGATCAGGTCCAGGAACAGCATGCCACGGCCGGTGTAGCGCTTGGCCAGCGACACAACCAGACGAAGGTTGGCCTCAAGCAGGTGGTTCTTGGCGCGCTTGCCGTCATGGATAACGAACTCAAGCTCGCGCTTGAATTTCGGGTCCATGGAGCCGTCGTCGGCATTGATCTTCTCTTCGGCAAACAGGCCGGCCTCGATGCGGAGGGCCAGGTCGACTTCCTGTTCCGCATTCAGCAGGGCAACCTTGCCAATCTGCTTCAGGTAATCCTTGACGGGGTCGGCTGTAGCGCCGGCCGACATTACCTGTTGGACAGGGGCGTCGTCGTCGTCAGCATCTGAGTAGACAAATCCGGTGCCTGTGGCAGCTGATGCTGCCTTGGCTGCGCTGATCTCGGCCGCATCTGCGCTCTCCGGACCGTCCTGCGACAGGTCGTCCTGGTCTTCGTCTGCCTCATCGGCATCGTCATCACCAGACGTCCGCCCGCGGGCAGACGTCCCGGCTGCTGCTGCGGCTTTCGCTCCAGGCTTGGGGCCCCGCTTCTTGGGCTCCGGCCGCGCACCTGCCGAGCCAGTGTCATCGCCTTCGGCGGCAGCGGCATCTTTGACAGCCTTGTTGGCTGCCCGTGTGGCTGCACGCTTGGCGTTCGTCGCCGCCTGCTTGTCCTCAGGGGACAAATCGTCCTGGGCGGCGGGGTCCTTCTTCGCGGAAGACGGGGTCACAGAAAACCTTTCTAGCGGCGGTCTGTGGAATCACCATACGGGCAACACCACTATGACCCTGTCAAGTCCGTGATCAACATCAGATGCAAACCACAACCCGCAGAGCCACTTAGTAGAACTGCCGGCGCGGCCGTAATGTTCCCCTTTACAGGGTCCCGTTACATGCACCTGATACACGGACCCAACCGGGTCTCGGCATCCATTGTCTCACGGTTTTCCCAATCCAGGCCTCAGCCGGACAACCCGCTGCAATATTCCGGCGGTCACTGCACATTCTCCGCGACGCTGTGACGGCATCATCCTTCGGGGTGGGGAAACTAGGCGGCGTCAGGTTCGAACCGCTGCCACGCGGCATCGCGCCGGCCCGCCCAGCCGCAAATGGTGCCCCGCCGCACCAGTTCGGACATAAGCTCTGCCAGCCGGTAGCCGTGGTGCTCTTCCAGAGCCTGATTCAGAAATGCATCCGCGAAGGATCCGCGGCCACGGCACCATTCGATCCAGCCCAGTGAAGTGAGCGCCGCAGCACGTGCCTCCCCTGCGCCGGAGTCCGAAAGCTGGATCAGAACATGCTCCAGCCACCCGATCATGGGCCAGTCAGGCAGAGCAGGGTTCATTCCCAGCAGGACTTCGCCATATCCTGCTGGGGCTCCCCCTGTGTCACTGTCCGGCCAGGCTCGCGGGACCGGCCCCGGTGCCAGATCCCCGGGCGGAGGAAGAATCGGAGCCAGGCGGGCGTCGTCATCGAAGACTCCGAAGTCTTCCGCCCCGCGTTCGGCAGCCTGCCTACCGGCGGCCGCCATCACGAGGACGGCATCCCGCCATGCGGGCACACGGAGGGAGGCGCGCAGATATGCCCTGAGCCGGGGCGCCAGTTCAGGTGCCGGGGCCGGCCGGAGTACCGACTCCCAGGTGTCCAGAACTCCCTCGAACTGCGCCCGGCCCGCCTTCCGGCGGTGGAATCCGGTGGAATACCGCTGTTCCCAGGCGGGAATGGCGGGATCCGCCATTCCCGGCCGGACCGGGAGGATCCCGAATGACGGCGGCGCGCCTACGCTGCTGCCGCGGTAGACCATTTCCGCGTTGAGCCGGCCGTCCTTGATCTCAGCTATGGGCCGGCCGGGCAGCGGGCAGCAGCCGGAGTCCGTGCAGTAGGCGTCGCGCCAAAGCTGTCCCCCACATACCAGGCATCCCGCACCGGCATTCCCGCGGATTCAAGGGCGGTTTCAAGGGCCGCGAGCAGCCGCGCATGGGTACTGGCAGAGTCCATCCAGCCGTGGTTGGTGAAGAGCATCAGCAGGGTGGCGTCAGCTTCGCCGTCGGCCTTGAGGTAGTCACTGACGGTTCTGGCGAACTCCCACGGATCCGCCAGCCCGCCCGGACCGGGAAGGTCAACGCTCAGCGTTGCTCCCAGCCGTTTGCCCTGCATGGTCATGGCAACCAGGCTTTCGGCGGGCCAGTATCCCAGTGAATGCGGAACGAAGCCCAGGATGTCCTCGGGGCCCTTAACAGTCAGATGTTCAGGAGGTGTCATGTACCCAGCTTCAGCCGATGGTCTGCACCGGCACAGCAGCGAGTTCAGCCATGTGGAAAAAGGAGCTTGCCCAGGTGCTGTGGAGGACAAGCGGACGCTGTGCAGGAGAAGTGCTAATCCCGCGAGGGGGCGCGGCGCCGGGCCAGGCGTGATCTGCGCTGTTCGGCCAGGGACCTCAGCAACGGCGGGACATGGACACCTTGCGCCGCCATCTGACGCCGGACTTTTCTTCTGCAGACGATGATCGCCGCCGCTCCGATACTCAGGAGCAGGAAGTGCACGCTCAGCGCGATCCTGAACGGTTCCAGCCCGTAGAGCGCTCCGTTGGAGAATCCGGCAGAGTAAAGAACGTCCAGGACCAGGCCGATGAGGAATATCGCCACGAGGGCCGCGATGAATCCGCCCACGTTGACGATGCCGGTTGCCGTACCGATCCGGTGGGCAGGGTTGAACGTCCGTGCGAAGTCGAAGCCGATCATCGATCCCGGACCACCGATGGCCAGAACCACTACCAGTCCTGCCAGCAGCCAAACCGGCGACCGGCCGCTATTCAGCAGGATAGCTCCCCAGGCGGCCGCCGTGGCGCCGGCGATGAGCAACACCATTGTGGAACGCCGCAAGGGATGCCGCGAGACAAACCGGCCCATTAATGGACCCGCTGCGATCCCGGCGGCGACGTAGAGGGCCATAAGCGCCGAAACGGTACCGGCATCCAGACCCTGGGCTGATATCAGAAACGGGTACCCCCACGTCATGGCAAACACCGTGCCGCTGAACTGGACGGTGAAATGGCTCCACAGCCCCAGCCTGGTTCCAGGCTGACGCCACGCACGTGAGAGTGAGATGCCCGTCGCCCGCAGCCCCTGGCCCGTTCCGGACGCGGGTGTGCCGGGCGGTTGGTCCTGCAACAGCAACAGGACAACGACGACTGCGACCCCGGACAGTCCGGCCATCGTCAGGAACGCCGGGGTCCAGCCGGCATTGTGCAGAATGAGTGCAAACGGCAGGACGCTGAAAAGCTGTCCCAGCTGTCCAGACATTCCCGTGAGCTGGGTGAGGAGCGGAACACGGGCCGGAGCGAACCAGAGGGGTATCAGCCGGATGACGGCAATAAAAGTCATGGCGTCGCCGGCACCGACGAGGACCCTTCCCAGTACCCCGCCAGGAATGCTGACCGCGAACGCCAGCTGCAGCTGGCCCAGCCCCATGAGTACCGCGCCGCCGGCGATCATGGTACGCGAGCCGAACCTGTCCACCAGCACGCCCACCGGAATCTGCAGGCCGGCGTAGACCAGTAGCTGCAGAACGGTAAAGAAGGAGATCGCCGAGGCGCTGGCGTGAAACCGCTCGGTGGCCTCGATGCCCACCACGCCAAACGATGTCCGCTGAGACACGGCCACCAGGTACGAGAAGATTCCGATCGTCCAGATCAGCCAGGCGCGGGATGCAGTCACCCCTCTATTATGCCCCGAGCGCTATAAATAGTATTTATTGACCTGGATTTTCCCGCGCCAGATACGCCTCAAAAGCCGCTCCAAGCACCTCGCCATTGGGCAGCTGGTCGTTTTCATCTGCCAGGAGGGAACGCCGGACCGTGCCCTCAGCCTTCTCGTCATACCTTGTTTCCAGCCGTGAGACCACCTGCTGCACGTCTTCGGATGAAACTATCTGCTCCGCAATCTGGCGGCCTACCTCGCGTCCGGCTTCCCGCAGGCGGTCCGTTGGCAGCATCAAAGAGGTGGCGGCGCCCAGGTACTCCAGGCCGGCCACGGCGGCAGGTGGATACTCAGCTTCCGCCAGATAGTGGGGCACATGGATGACGTAGCCGGTAACGTTTCGCCCGGCCTCCATCAGCCGCAGTTCGAGGATGTGTCCCACGGCCGCCGGAACTTCCACAGTCGGCTTCCACATGGAGATGCCTTCGATCAGCTCCGGCCGGTTGCCGTGGACCGTCACGCCCACAGGACGGGTGTGCGGGACAGGCATCGGAATGGAATGGATCCAGGTCACCAGGTTCACGTCAAGCTTCTCCACGATGCCCACCACTGCGCGGGCAAAGCGTTCCCACTGCAGGTCCGGCTCGAACCCGGCGAGGAACAGGAACGGATTCCCCAGACCGTCGACGAGCCGGTACAGCGCAAGGGTTGGTGCCTGGTAGTCCTGCAGGTGATCTTCTACAAAGGAAACGTGGGGCCTTCGTGAGCGGTAGTCGATCAGCTGGTCGGCATCGAACACCGCTACCCGTTCTGAGTCCAGGGTGTCCAGTAGCTCTGCGGTGATCTGTTGGACCACGTGGCCGGCGTCGGCAAAGCCGGTGAAGCCCATCACCAGGTTGAGCCCGCGGAACTCCGGGTTGCGGAACAGCTCGGGGTTGCTTGCGTAAAGAGTTTCAGGGTCCAGCAGTGAGCCGGATATCCGTTCAAGCACGGCGTGTTCCTTTCATGATCGGGGTGGATATTCTTTACAACGCCTCACGTAGCCGGGACATTCCTCAGGCCGGGTGTGGCACAGCTCTCAGCCAATTCAGCACCTTCGGCACGGAGAGACTACGATCGGAGCTGGCCTCATACACGGGCCTGCAGACTCCTGGTTGCGTCTCAGGCCGACGGCGGCCGGGTTTCCATGGCAGGCCGCCAAACATGCGGTTCCTGCCCGAATCATCTCAGAGAATTGAGGACTGATCCTCGTGGTCAAGAATACTGAAATCAACCTTAGTGCCTTCTCCCGTGACCTGAAGAAGGCGCCCAGTGACGCCGTCGTTATTGGTGTCGGGCAAGGATCAGACGGCCCGGCCCTGCTGGAGAATCCCTTGACGGCGAAGTCCGCCGAAGCCCTTTCGGAATCATTGAAGGTACTAGGCGTCACGGGTGCGGCAGATCAGCTCGTCCGCCTTCCCGGCCTGCCCGAAACAGGCGCCGGAGTCATCGTCCTGGCCGGCGTAGGCAAGATCCGCGACGGTCAGCAGCTTTCCGAGGAAACCCTGCGCAGGGCAGCGGGCTCTGCCGTCCGCCAGCTTGCCGGCCTGACCACCGTGGTACTGGCACTTCCGACGGCGGGAGTTGCCGACGTCGCTGCCGTCGCCGAGGGCGCCGCCATGGGCGCTTACTCCTTCACGGAATACCGTTCGTCCACGGACGGCCTCAAGGAACCTGTCAGGAACGTGGCGGTCTTCACCGAGTTCGCAGCCGACAAGGGGTTGCAGCCGGCGCTGACACGGGCTGCCCTGATCGGCAAGGCTGTTAATGCCACCCGTTCCCTCGTCAACCAGCCCCCGAGCCATCTGTACCCCGAGTCCTTCGCAGAGGCTGCCAAGGAGCTCTCAAAGGGCCTGCCCGTCAAGGTGACAGTCTGGGACGAGAAGCGTCTTGAAAAGGAAGGCTTCGGCGGCATCATGGGGGTCGGTAAGGGCTCCACCCGCCAGCCGCGCCTGGTGAAGGTGGAATATGCGCCAACCAAGGCAACAGCCAAGATCGCACTGGTTGGCAAGGGCATCACTTTTGACACCGGCGGTATCTCCATTAAGCCCGCCCTCGGCATGGGTGACATGAAGAGCGACATGGCCGGTGCCGCCGTCGTACTTAACACTGTGCTGGCCATCGCCGGCCTCGGACTGCCTGTCAAGGCGACGGCCTGGCTCTGCATCGCTGAAAACATGCCCTCAGGTGCGGCCTCCCGCCCGGCCGACGTCCTCACCATGTTTGGCGGCAAGACGGTGGAAGTGCTCAATACCGATGCTGAGGGCCGCCTGGTCATGGCTGACGGGATTGTTGCCGCAAGCCAGGAATTCCCCGACGCCATCATCGACGTCGCCACCCTGACGGGCGCACAGCTGATCGCACTGGGCAACCGCACAGCGGGAGTGATGGGAGCGGACAGTGTCACCGGTCCGTTGAAGGCTGCCGCTGACCGCGCCGGCGAGCTCGTCTGGCCCATGCCGTTGCCCGAGGAGCTGCGCCCCAGCATCGACTCCCAGGTCGCTGACCTCGCCAATATCGGTGAACGCCATGGCGGCATGATGACCGCAGCCGTGTTCCTGCGCGAATTCGTGGGGAAGGGCAAAGACGGCGAGCCGATCCCGTGGGCGCATATTGACATTGCCGGGCCCTCATTCAACAACGGCAGCCCGTACGGCTACACGCACAAGCAAGGAACCGGCTGCACCGTCCGCACGCTGCTTGCCTACGTGGAAGACGTTCTGGCCCAGGCTGCTTGAGCCGGCGCATGGCGGTGTGGCCAGCGGCGTGATCGGTTGGCCACACAGTCGCGTGACACTCGACACAAGCGCTCCACAAACGCCATTGCAAGGTGGAGCATGGATGAGTGGTTCGCTAAGGTGAACTCCGGTAGTCACAAATGCAAGAGAACTTGTGTGCTGGCATAATCACGGCAGAACAAGTTCCAAGACCAGATGATGCGTACTCTCGCGTCATCGTTCACGCGAGGGAGCGTTTAAGTGGCCGATCAGGCAACTGCGCAAGAATTCGACATCCTGGTACTCGGTGGCGGCAGTGGCGGTTACGCTACGGCCCTCCGTGCCGTACAGCTTGGCTTCACCGTCGGCCTCGTTGAAAAGGCCAAACTTGGCGGAACCTGCCTGCACAATGGCTGTATTCCCACCAAGGCACTGCTGCACTCGGCTGAGCTCGCCGACCACGCCCGTGACTCCGCCAAGTACGGCGTGAACGTCACTCTGGACGGCATCGACATCACTGCCGTCAACGCGTACAAGGACGGCATCGTTGCCGGTAAGTTCAAGGGCCTCCAGGGCCTCATCAAGTCCAAGGGCATCACCGTCATCGAAGGTGAAGGCAAGCTTCAGGGCACCGACACCGTGGTGGTGAACGGCACGGCTTACAAGGGCAAGAACATCGTCCTTGCCACTGGCTCTTATTCCCGCTCCCTGCCTGGCCTGGAAATCGGCGGCCGAGTCATCACCTCCGACGAAGCGCTGACAATGGACTACATCCCCAAGAGTGTCATTGTTCTCGGCGGCGGAGTCATCGGCGTGGAGTTCGCCTCGGTCTGGAAGTCCTTCGGCGTAGATGTGACCATCATCGAGGGCCTTCCCTCGCTGGTCCCGAACGAGGACGCTGCGATCGTCAAAAACCTTGAGCGAGCGTTCAAGAAGCGCGGCATCAAATTCACCACTGGAATCTTCTTCCAGGGAGTTGAGCAGGACGAAAACGGCGTCAAAGTCACGCTGGTTGACGGCAAGACGTTCGAAGCCGAGCTGCTTCTCGTGGCAGTAGGCCGCGGACCCGTCACCGCCAATCTGGGCTACGAGGACGCCGGCGTCACCATCGACCGCGGTTTCGTCATTCCCAACGAGCGTCTGCACACCGGCGTCGGCAACATCTACGCCGTGGGCGACATCGTCCCAGGCGTCCAGCTGGCACACCGCGGCTTCCAGCAGGGCATATTCGTCGCCGAGGAAATCGCCGGCCTGAAGCCCGTCATCGTCGAGGACGTCAACATCCCCAAGGTCACCTACTGCGATCCAGAAATCGCAACTGTCGGCTACACCGAAAAGGCCGCCAAAGCGAAGTTCGGCGACGACCAGGTGGAAACGCAGGAGTACAACCTCGCCGGCAACGGCAGGAGTGCCATCCTGGGCACCGGAGGCCTCGTCAAGCTGGTCCGGCAGAAGGACGGCCCCGTGGTGGGCGTCCACATGATCGGTTCCCGGATGGGCGAGCAGATCGGTGAGGCCCAGCTGATCGTGAATTGGGAGGCCTACCCGGAGGACGTGGCCCAGCTGCTACACGCCCACCCCACACAGAACGAGGCACTGGGCGAGGCTCATCTTGCCCTGGCCGGCAAGGCCCTCCACGGCTAAGCAGTACCGCAATATCACAGGGCTTAGTGCACCCGGCATGATCCGCAGGGTGCACTAAGCTCGAACAAGGCAGCAATCATCCGCACTAAAGATCAATAAGGAGAACGGGGACGACATGTCTGAATCCGTTAACTTGCCCGCCCTCGGTGAGAGCGTCACCGAAGGAACTGTCACCCGCTGGCTCAAGCAAGTAGGTGACCGGGTAGAGGTGGACGAGCCGCTGCTCGAGGTATCCACCGACAAAGTAGACACCGAAATCCCCTCTCCGATTGCCGGCATCATCGAGGAAATCCTCGTCGCCGAAGATGAGACTGCCGAAGTAGGCGCTCCCTTGGTACGCATCGGTGATGGCTCGGGTTCATCGGCTGCCCCGGAGACCCCTGCTGCCCCCCAATCTGCTCCCGCAGAAGAGAAGCCCGAAGCAGAGGCACCAGCAGACGCCGCACCGACTGCCGAGCAGGTCACGGCAGCTCCGGCTGCCGAACAGGCACCCGCTTCTGAGGTGGCACCTGCAGATGCCGGCGGTGAGAGCCACGATGTGACCCTTCCTGCCCTCGGTGAGAGCGTCACTGAGGGAACTGTCACCCGCTGGCTGAAGGCCGTAGGCGACACCGTGGCCGTTGACGAGCCGCTGCTGGAGGTTTCCACCGACAAGGTGGACACCGAGATCCCGTCCCCCGTGGCAGGCATCCTGCAGGAAATCCGCGTCAATGAAGACGAAACCGCCGAGGTGGGCTCCGTCCTCGCTGTTATCGGATCCGGCGCCGCAGCGCCTGCTCAGCCCGCACCGGCACAACCGGCGCCTGCTGCTGAGCCCAAGCAGGAAGCTCCCGCTGCCGCTCCGGCCGAGTCTCCTGTAGCCGCAGCTCCTTCGGCACCGGCAGCTGAACCTGCCGCCGCCGCACCGGCTGCTGCAGCCGGCACCGAGTCGGGCTATGTCACTCCCCTTGTCCGCAAGCTTGCCAACCAGCAGGGTGTGGACATTTCCTCGCTCAGCGGTACCGGTGTAGGTGGCCGGATCCGGAAGCAGGACGTTCTGGCCGCAGCCGAAGCCAAGGCAGCTCCGGCAGCGGCAGCACCGGCGCCACGGTCGGCAGCTCCGTCACAGTCGGCGGCTCCCGCACCTTCGGCCGCCACGGCTGAATCCTCACTGCGCGGCACCGTGCAAAAGGCTCCCCGCATCCGCCAGGTCATTGCCCGCCGCATGCGGGAGTCCCTGGACACCTCCACCCAGCTGACCCAGGTCCACGAAGTGGACATGACCAAGGTCGCCAAACTCCGTCTCAAGGCCAAGAACTCCTTCCTCGCCCAGAACGGCGTCAAGCTGACCTTCCTGCCCTTCATCGCCAAGGCCGTTGCCGAGGCCCTGAAACAGCACCCTAAAGTCAACGCCGCCTACGACGAAGACAAGCAGGAAATCACCTACCACAACGCGGAACACCTTGCGATTGCCGTGGACACGGACAAGGGCCTGCTGGTCCCGGTGGTTACCGATGCCGGCAACCTCAATCTTGCGGGCCTGGCCGGTAAGATCGCCGACGTCGCAGAGCGCACCCGCAAGGGCAAAATCGGACCGGACGAACTCTCCGGCGGAACGTTCAGCATCACCAATATCGGTTCAGTCGGCGCACTGTTCGACACTCCGATCATCAACCAGCCCCAGGTCGGCATTCTGGGAACCGGTGCAATCGTGAAGCGTCCGGTGGTTGTCACGGACGAAAACGGTGACGACTCACTGGCCATCCGCTCCATGATGTACCTCTCCCTGACGTACGATCACCGTCTGGTTGACGGCGCCGATGCCGGCCGCTTCCTGCAGACGCTGAAGGCACGCCTTGAAGAAGGCGCCTTCGAGGCAGATCTGGGGCTCTAAGCTCCAGCAGTTTCACCAACGACGGCGGTGCAGGCACCGGTGGGAAACCACCGGAAAGCCGGCGCCGCCGTCGTCGTTTGTGCTGGTTGCGAATCGCCGGTGGGCCTTCCAGCGGGGCTTACTACGAAGCGTAGAAAGGTCTGGCTAGACTATTGCCATGAACATCGTTTACCACATCATGGTCTTCCTGCACATCGTCGGCGCTGCCATGATCGTCGGCATCTGGATCGGCAACATGAAGAAGCCCACCGTCCACCCCCGCCAGTTCGACGGTGCCGTGCTCCAGATCATCACTGGCATCGTGATGATGGGCCTCATTCCAGCGCTCGGCATGGAGGCAAATTACTTCAAACTCGGGATCAAATTCGCGATTGCCCTCGCTGTGGGCGTCCTGGCGTTTATGGGCATGCGCAAGTACAAAAAGGGCGAGGACATCAGCAAAGGACTCGCACACAGTGTTGGCGGACTGGCCCTGCTGAACGTGGCCATCGCGACACTCTGGAACTGACCACCGGCATCAGCCCCCTGGAGAACAGACGACGGCGACGCGCCCTGCGAGGGCGCGTCGCCGTCGTCGTCCTCCATGAGTGTCAAGGTGGAGCCGTCGCCGCCCCGGGGTAGGTTCGGCCACCTGCTGGAACCCCAAATGCGGGGCGCCCGCAGCGGCGGGCAAGCCAGACGAACTGGCCGAAACGAGCAGCGACCTGCGATCCCGGCAGAGCCGACCAGAACGCCGCGAGCTGTTCAGCATCAGCGGCATTGACCATACTGGAGGCGTGCGGGCGCCGGGATATGGGCCATGGTCCGGATGTTCGTTTTCCATGGCCACAGTTGTTGTGGTCATAATCCCCTCAGAGCGGACACTCTGTGCAAGGACACCGGGGAGTCCATAGGATTGAACCCGGCAGGGATCGGGCAGCGGCCGGATCCCTGATTCGAATCAACATTGAGGAGTGGACATGGCAGCAACACGCACCGCACACACTGTATGGAGCGGCAACCTGACGGAAGGTTCGGGCAACACGACGCTGGACAGCTCCGGCCTGGGCACATTTGATGTGACGTGGAAAGCGCGCACCGAAGCCGCCGGGGGCAAGACCAGCCCCGAAGAGCTGATTGCCGCGGCACATTCAGCCTGCTTCTCCATGGCCTTCAGCAATATGCTGGCACAGGCCGGCCACACGCCGGACGAGGTACACACCAAGGCAGACGTCACCTTCAAGCCCGGCACCGGCATCACCGGCAGCCACCTGACGGTGAACGCCAGGATCCCCGGTATCTCGGAAGAGGACTTCCAGCGCATCGCCGGCGAAGCCAAGACCGGCTGCCCCGTCTCCGGCGCCCTGGCCAGCATTGAAATCACCTTGGAAGCCACGCTGGCTTCCTAGCTGCTGCCGGCTGGAAGCCTGACATCGGCACATACCGACGGGTTCACAGCTGACGCAGAAGGCCCCGCCCTGCCGCCTATGCGGCGGGAGCGGGGCCTTTATGCTTGGCCGGCCGGCCTGGGCTCAGTCCGTGTGCCGGCGTTCCGGCAGCGGGGCAGGCAGCAGCCGCCGGTAGCCTTCCCGGGCCGGCGGCCTGTCCGTCGGTAGCTCCTGGATCATTTCCTTGAGCGCCCCGATTCCGTATTCCAGCTGCGGATCCCGGCCGGCCGCGTAGGCATGCGGCGGGAACGCCACTTCAATGTCCGGCTCAACACCGAAGTTCTCCACGCCCCAGCCCACTCCCCCGCTGAACCAGGTGGCGTAGCGCGGCTGGGTCACGCCTGTTCCGTCGGCAAGCGTGAAGCGGTTGTCGATTCCGACGACACCGCCCCACGTCCGGGTGCCGATCACCGGACCGATTCCCCGAAGTTTCGAGACCTGGGTGATGATGTCGCCGTCGGAGCCGGCGAATTCGTCGGCAAGGATGATGACAGGACCACGGGGCGCGTGATGAGGGTAGGTCCGTGGCCTTTCGCCACGGGGCATGCTCCAGCCAGTCACTTTGCGGCCGATCAGTTCGGCAACAAGCTGGGAAGTATGTCCACCCCGGTTCCGCCGCACATCCACGATCAGCCCGTCCAAAGCTGTTTCGGTGTCGAGGTCACGGTGCAGTTGTGCCCAGCCGTTAGCCATCATGTCCGGGATGTGGAGGTATCCGTACTTACCGTCAGAGGCTTCCCTGACGGTACGCCGGTTGGCGCCCACCCACTCCTGATACCGGAGACGTTCCTCGTCCTTGGCCGGGATCACTGCAATGCGCCGCTGGAAGCCCCTTGCGGATCCATGGCCTTTGCCGTTCCGCAGGGTCAGTTCCACGGCACGGCCGGCGGCACCCACCAGCTGCATGGCCGGGGTCAGGGCATCAGAGAGCTGCACTCCGTCTATCGCCAGCAGGATATCGCCTGCCTTTGCATCCGCTCCGGGACGCGTCAGGGGTGAGGTGGCCAGCGGGTCGGAGGATTCCCCTGCCAGGATCCGGGTGATCTCCCAGCCCTGCGCAGTGAACGCCAGATCGGCGCCGAGCCTGCCCTGGCCGTTGCTGCCGTTTTCCGTTACCGCCGCCGGACGTACGTACGCGTGCGATGTTCCCAGCTCACCGTGCAGTTCCCAGAGCAGGTCCACCAGGTCATCGTGCGACCCGAGCCGGTCCACCAGCGGCCGGTAGCGTTTATGGATGGATTCCCAGTCCTGGCCCGCCATGTCCTCAGTCCAGAAGAAGTCACGCTGCAGCCTCCACGCTTCATCGAAGGCCTGGCCCCAGACACTGAGCGGATCCATCATGACGCGGATGCGGCCAAGATCGACCTTGACCAGGGTGCCGGAGTCTTCAAGGGCTTTGGAGCCGGCCGGGACCGCGCGGACCTGTTTGTTATGGATCAGCACAATCTGTTTGCCGTCGCCGGAGACACGGTAGCTGTCCAGCTCCTCCACAAGGGTGATGGACTTCCGTTTTTCGATGTCGAACCGGATCAGGCGGGGCGGCGCGTCCTTCTCCTCCAGGCTGGCCCTGCCGTCTCCGGTGACACCGGCAAGGGCGCTGTCCAGCCACAGCAGCGCACCGTCCGTTGCGGACAGCGACTCGTAATTACCCTGCGGTACGGGAACACTGATAACGCGGTGCGCCAGTCCTTCAGCGTCCACGCTGACGGCCGGAACCGCCGTCTTGGCAGGTGTACGGGTGGGCACTGACTCGTTGCCACCGTCAGAGTTTTCCACGGCGTCGTCCGCTTCGTCCTGAAGGCCAACGCTCGGACCAAACGGCGACGGCGTGTCCGCTGCCAGCGCAACCAGGTACGGCTTGATGGGGCTAGGGAAAGAGAGATCGAAGGAATGTCCGTCGTAAACCGGATCGAAACTGCGGTTGGAAAGGAATGCCAGGAACTTGCCGTCGGGTGTGAAAGACGGCGACTGGTCGCAGAATCGGCCATCGGTAACGTCAATGACTTGACCGCCCTGATCTGCCACCTTGACGATCCGCAGCCTGCTGCGTGACCCGAAGGACGTCACCGGTTCGGCCCAGCCCAGCCATTCGGAGTCCGGGGACCAGCAGAGATCCGCGATGGTGCCTTCGCCAATGCTCGTCACCAGAGAAATCCCGCCGGTCCGGGTGTCCGCAACATAGATGTCTCCGAATGCGGTTCCCACTGCCAGCCATTGACCGTCCGGGCTGGCTTCCATAGCGCTTGCTCTGGACGGCTTGGGGAAACTGATCCGGATGGACGTGTCCTTCGCAGCGCTGGCCTGTGTAGCGTCAGCCGGAGCCGGGACCACATCTGCCCCGGAGTCGTCGTGCACCGGAACTTCGACGCCGGCCCCTTGCTGCCCTGCTGCCGGCACCGGCTTGGGCAGCGCAACCGCTGATTCGTCCCCCCGGGGCTTTTCGGCGACACGTGCCGGAATCTGGACACCGGGAACTGGCCCGGCGATCTCCTTGATGCAGAGCGCCTCCACGCCGTTGTGGTCGGCAATGTAGGCGATCCGGCCGCCGGTCAGAGGCCGCGGCAGACGCGCACGGACCCCAGGCGTGGCTTCCACCACGCGCGACGGTCCATCCTTGTGCCGCAGCCAATGAATAGTCCCATGGGCTTCAATGGCACTCGCGGATCCGGTGTTGTCCGGAAAGGCTCCGCCGAGGTGCTTCGCCGTCTGCAGAAGCGTCGCCCTCCGGGCTTGGGACGCTGATCCCAGCGAAATGTCCAGCTTGACCGCCGCGGACTCCAGGCCGTGCATGATCCACAGCTCGCCGGCGGATTCGAAGACCACCCGCTGGCCGTCGGTAGCAGCGTGACGGACGTAGAAGTCCTCATGGTCGGTGTGCCGACGTAGCCCGGTGCCATCAGGCAGGACGGAATAAAGGTTCCCGTAGCCCTCATGATCGGACAGGAATGCAATCCGGCCACTTATCCACATGGGATCCGCAAGGTTACCGTCCAGATCCGGAAGCAACCGGCTGAATTCCCCGTTGCCGTCCGAGTCGATCCACAGCTTCCCGGCCGTTCCGCCGCGGTACCGCTTCCACCAAGCCGGTTCGCGGGAGAGCACACTGGACAGAACCACGGGGCGCTCATCGCCGATTTCCGGGCCGAATGCGACGGATTCCACCGGCCCGAACGGAAGCTCTTCTGCCCAGCCGCCGTCAACAGGAACGCTATAGGCGTGCGTATGACGGCTTTCCGCCTGCCGGAAGGCGCTGGTGACAATCACATCTCCGGCTGCGGTGAAGCCCTTGACCTTGGTGGTGCCATGCCCGAAGTAGGTCAGCTGACGGTATGCGCCGCCGTCCACATCCGCCGCCACCACTTCAGGTGAAGTCCCCTGGATAACCGTCCAGACCAGCCGTTTGCCGTCGGGAGTGAAACGGGGGTTGCGGGCTGGCAACTGAAGCGAGGAGACCCGCCAGGCGCGGCCGCCGCTGACCGGCGCAATCCAGACGTCGTCCTCGGCCACAAAAGTGACCAGATCGCCGTGCAGATGCGGGAATCGGAAGTAGCTCGAAGAAGTCATCGTTCGATCATAGTCAAAGTCCCCGGAGCAGCAGGGAGGTTCCGCCGCTGTGCCGGGCATGGTGAGATGGATCATGCGAATCGTCATAGCCGGCGCCTCCGGACTCATTGGAACGGGCATCTCTGCAAGGCTGCGCGACCAGGGCCACGACGTGGTGGCCCTGGCCAGGCGCCCGCCGGCGTCGACCGCGGAAGTCCGGTGGGACCCGGCAGCGCATCAGCTGGACGCGGCAGTGCTCCAGGATGCGGACGCCGTCATTAATCTTTCAGGTGCCGGCATCGGCGACCGACCCTGGACCCGCAGCCGCGTGGGCGTTCTCTTCCGGTCAAGGCTGGATGCCACCCGGACCCTGACGGACGCCATGAAAAAGCTGGAGGTGCCACCACCGGTCTTCATCAGCCAGTCCGCCTCCGGCTACTACGGGAATTCCGGGGCAGCTGTCCTCCGAGAGAATTCACCGCCCGGCACGGGAACTCTCGCCCGGCTCTGCCGCGAATGGGAGGCCGCTGCACACCAGGCACCCGCCGGAGTCCGCGTGGTGACGCCCCGCACAGGCGTGGTGCTGGCTCCATCAGGCGGAGCCCTGGGCAGGTTGTTGCCTCTGCTCAGGCTCGGTATTGGCGGGCCGCTGGGGAACGGCCGTCAGTACTGGCCATGGATTTCCCTTGAGGATGTCTCGGCAGCTTTCGGATTCCTCCTGACTGCTCCTGTGACAGGCCCGGTAAACGTCTGCGCCCCGGAGGATGCGGATGTGAACTCCTTGGTGGCGCAACTGGCTGCGGCGCTTCACAGGCCGGCCGTCTTCCGGGTTCCCGCGCCTGTGCTGCGGTTGGTGATGGGCCAACTGGCTGACGAACTGCTGCTCGCAAGCCAGCGGATGGAACCCTCCTTGTTGGCTGAGGCCGGGTTCCGTTGGGAACATTCCTCAGTTCACGAGGCAGCCGCCTGGGTTGCCTCAGCCAGTAGCGCGTAGCCGCAGGCCCTGACGAGAAGAGCTAATGAGCGGGCAAGATTTCCACGATGCGCCAGACGCCGTCCACCGGCGCAAGCACCAGCCGCAAACCCTGAACGGCGGCCGCAGGGCCCGTGGCCACCACCGTGCCGGCTGCATTCTTTTCCTCATATGCGGACGTAGATGAGGTGACGCCCACCACGGTCCGCTCCGCCGTGCTTTCCGGGCGGGTTTCCATACCGGCCAGCGTGGTGGTGAATCCGGCGAGCACGTGGCCAGATTCGCGAAGCCTGGAGCTGATCTTGAGGTCAGCGGAAGCGGCCGGCGAGTCCCGGACATTCACCTCATCCAAGAGATCCAGCCGTCCGGAGCTGAAAGCCGTGGAACGGAGCCATGCCAGCCCCTGGGCCGCTTCCCCCGGGTCCGCGGATAGCAGCTGCCGGCGTACGGCAGCCGGGACATCGCCGTCGGCCTCCCGCTGGAGAGCATCGCTCCCGGTCGCAGCAGCCGGGGTACTGAATACCGTTTCAGGCGACGGCTGTCCCGTCATCCACCAGACGGCAACCAACGCTATTCCCAGGGCAGCGGCAACCATCGTGCCTGCCTTGCCATTCCGCGGCGGCCTTGCTGCTGCGGCCCGGAGTGCCCGGCGCCGGACGCCCACGTGGGCCGGCGGCACAATCCGGGTGCCGGGCGCGCCGTGGCTGTGGCCGTGGCTGTGGGCGGAGCCCGAACCGGGCGGACGGGACCGGAAGAGCCCTGGCAACCGCGATGTAACGATCCGCCTGCCCCACCCCCGGAGTTTTTCCCGCCCTGCGGCGCGCGGGGGCGTATGCCTTCTGGTCAGCAACTCAGGCATCACCGTGGGATGCACGGATCCGGACAGGTCCACTGCTTCCGGGCTGGCGCTACGGTAGATGGCGGTGGCCAGTTCCGTCGCTGAGGGCCGAAGCCTCCGGTCCTCGCTGAGGCCTGCTTCCAGCGCCGCGCCAAGTTCCGCCGGCACCTCCGGTACCAGCAGCGACAGCGGCGGCCTGTCGGCGGCCAGTCCCGGAATCCGGCCAGTGAGGCAGTACCAGCCGAGCGCAGCCACGGAATAGACGTCCCGTTCGGGCTGAATCCCGGCCCGAACAGCGTCCACGGGTGATGGGTCCATAAAACCCACGGTGCCGTGATCCGAAACGGGCATGGCGTCACCAACCATCCGGGCAACACCGACATCGGCGAGCAGCGGCTTGCCGTGCCCGGTAAAAAGCACGTTCCCCGGGGATACATCGGAGTGCGTGAACCCCTGGCTGTGGAGGTAAGCAAGGACCTGTGCAATGGGGGTCAGCACTGTCACCGTTTCGCCGATTCCCAGTTTGCCCCTGGTAGCAAGCAACTGTGCCAACGAGCCGCCGGGCGCGTAGTCCATGACCAGTCCCAGCCTGCCGTCTGCCGCCCCGCTGAGGCGGACCACTTGGTGCGATTTCACCAGGTGCTGGTGGTCCAGTACTGACATGATCCGGATTTCCCGGCGGACGGCGTCTTCTGCGGTGGCCGTATCCGGCCGGTCCTCACCGGGAGTAAAACACTTAAGGGCGTATTCTCGGGTTTGGCCGTCGGTGGCCAGCCAGACGCTTGCGCTACCTCCCCGGCCGAGTTGCCGGCCCACAACATACCCGGGAGCCTCCGGCGGTTCCTCCGGGTGATCAGCCTGACTGAAATTTTCCATGCTTAACTAGTATCGGATCCGGGCGGATCCGGCAGAAGTTATCCACAGGCAGGACTGCGGATACCGACTGCGGATGTACGTCACGGTAATGAGAGCTTCAGCACACAATCGGGGACGACGGCGGCCGGGGACTAAGCTGGATGCCATGACTCTTCAGTTTTCCCAGTTGGGTCTTGCCCCGGAATTCGTCGAATATACGCGCGGCTGGGACATCCAGCGCGAAATCCATGACAACGTCGTCGCAGGCAAGACCCCCAGTACAGTCCTTTTGCTTGAACACGCTGCTGTGTACACGGCAGGCAAACGCACCGAAGACCACGAACGGCCTTTTGACGGAACACCCGTTGTGGCGGTGGATCGTGGCGGTAAACTCACCTGGCACGGCCCGGGACAGCTCGTTGGTTACCCCATCATCAAGCTGAAGAACCCGGCAGGGATCCGTGACTATGTGGAACGCCTCGAGGCCGTGATAATCGCGGTGCTGGCTGACTACGGCATTGTCGCTGAGCGGATCAAGGGCCGAGCCGGCGTCTGGATCAACGACGACGACAACGGCCCGGCACGCAAGATCGCTGCCATTGGGATCCGCGTCCACGACGGCGTCACCATGCACGGTTTCGCCATCAACTGCAACAACGATCTCGCCCCGTACGCGCAGATCATTGCCTGTGGCATCACTGACGCGGGCGTCACCACCATCACCCGGGAAACCGGCCAGGATGTGGCACCGGCAGACCTCGTTTCGCGGATCATCGAGGAACTGCGCAAGAATGAAGACGCCCTAGTTGCGACCCCCGAAGGAGCTCTACTGTGACCCTGGCACCAGAAGGCCGGAAAATGCTGCGTATCGAGCAGCGCAATGCGGCGATCCCGGTGGAGCGTAAACCGGAGTGGATCAAGGCCAAGGTCCAGATGGGTCCTGAATATGTCCAGATGAAGAATCTGGTCAAAAAGGAAGGCCTCCACACCGTGTGTGAAGAGGCCGGTTGCCCCAACATCTTTGAATGCTGGGAAGACAAGGAAGCCACGTTCCTGATTGGCGGCTCTGAGTGCACGCGCCGCTGCGATTTCTGCCAGATTGATACCGGCAAACCGTCCCCGGTGGATGTGTTCGAGCCCACCAAGGTGGCCCGCTCCGTACAGGCCATGCAGCTGCGCTACGCCACTGTCACCGGTGTGGCACGCGATGACCTCGCAGACGAGGGCGTTTGGCTTTACGCCGAAACGGTACGCAAGATCCACGAACTGAACCCGGGCACCGGCGTCGAACTTCTTATCCCCGACTTCTCCGGCAAACCTGAACATATCAAGGCCATCTGCGATTCGAAGCCGGAGGTGTTCGCCCACAACGTCGAGACCGTCCCGCGCATCTTCAAGCGGATCCGCCCGGCGTTCCGGTACGACCGCTCGCTCGACGTCATCACCCAGGGCCGCGATCTGGGCATGGTGACCAAATCCAACCTGATCCTGGGCATGGGTGAAACGCGCGAAGAAATCTCCGAGGCACTCCAGGACCTGCACGACGCCGGCTGTGACCTCATCACCATTACCCAGTACCTGCGCCCGAGCGAACGCCACCTTCCGGTGGACCGCTGGGTCAAGCCACAGGAATTCGTTGACCTGCAGCAGGAAGCGGACGAGATCGGCTTCCTCGGCGTGATGAGCGGACCACTGGTGCGCTCCTCGTACCGTGCCGGGCGGCTGTGGGCAACAGCCATGCGCAAGAAGGGTTTGGAAATCCCGGCCCATCTGGCACACATCGAGTCCTCCGGCACCACACGCCAGGAAGCCAGTTCCCTCATCGGCGCACACCACTAGAGATCACTAGAGTTTTCCCGGCGGAGGGCCGGACCCCGGCCTGTCCGGCGTCCGGCCCTCCGCCATCAATCACGTAGAATTAAGGCACTATGGCGAATTCCCCTGATTCCAGCAGCACCACTCCGGCAGCCAGCGATGCACCGAAGCGTGGCCTCTTCTCCCGCAAGCCCAAAGAAGCCAAGGTCAAGAAGCCCAGCCGGCTGAAGCAGATCGCCGAGGTCTTCCAGATGACCCGCCGGCACGATCCCATGGTTCCATGGCTAATGCTTCTGGCGTTCCTGGGCGTAGTGGCAGTCAGCTTCCTGGTGGGCTTCCTTTTGGAAAACTGGGTAACGGGCCTGATCATCGGGATCCCGCTGGGGCTGCTCGCGGCCACCCTGATTCTGTCCCGCCGCGCGGAGCGGGCGGCATTCGCCCGGATCGAAAACCAGCCAGGAGCCTCCGGCGCTGCCTTGGGGACCCTCAAACGTGGCTGGATCACCGAGGACCAGCCTGTCGCTGTAAACCCACGCACCCAGGACGCCGTGTTCCGCGCCATTGGCCGGCCCGGCGTCGTGCTGGTCAGCGAAGGCCCCACGCACAGGGTCAAGCCGCTTGTTGATGCGGAGCGCAAGCGTCTCTCGCGCATCCTGCCCAACGTGACCGTTCATGTGATCGAGAGCGGTCGAGGTGAGGGCCAGGTCCCCATCAGCCAGGTTGCCAAGAAAATGAGCAAGCTGGACAAGGAGCTCACCAAGATTGAGGTCAGCGCCGTTGCCAAGCGCATTTCCTCGCTTGGCAACCGTCTCCCCATCCCCAAGGGAATCGATCCCTACAAGGCCCGCCCGCAGCGCGGACGCTAGGACTTTTTGAAACGCCCCGGTGCCGGCCAGCAGGCTGCAACCGGGGCGTTTGTCGTCAGACCACCGCCGCCCAACCGCCATCCAGTGAGCCGGAGTCCCCCGTGAAATCTTCCTCGAAGTCTGCCATGATCCGGATTTTCCGGATTCTGGCTATCGCAGAAGCGTTCTTCGGCGTTGCCGTCTTCGCGGGAATCTCGGCAATCTTCCCGTTCGCCACTGTGCTTTTTGAACGCTGGGCAGAGAAGCGGAACTGCCTGGCGGTCAGTGCTACGCCGATTCCGGCCCCTCCGGCCACCGCAGGTGTCTAGGCGACGTCGTCCAGATACCACGGCTCAACGCCCCGGCCGTTGAGACCGCAGGCATCGGGCGAGTACGCCCTGCGCCAGCTACATCCGAACGAGCACAGTGTTCACGGCTTTGTCATGAACGCCTCGGTGGTCAGGATCAAAGATCACGGCGGGAATGACGAGGCAGAGCAGCAGGGTGCGGACCACTGCAGCGAACGGTCCGGCCGGTCCTCCGGCCAGCTGCACAACGTGGATCCCCAGGACACGGTGCCCGATGCTGTAGCCCAACGTGCCGATCAACAGTATTTGCTCGGCGCCAAAGACGGCCAGTGTGGCCCAGGAATTCCCACCAAAGGCGAAGTTGCTGATGACCACGGCAATGCCCCAGTCGATAAGAATGGCCAGAATTCTGCGGCCGGCCCGTGCAATGGATCCGGGGCCGGATTCCGGCAGTCCCAGCCGCTCCCCAGGGTATTTGGAGATGCCGGAAGTATCCGGCCCTGTCAGCCACGAACCGATGTCTTTGCGATCTACCACAGTCCAAGCTTAGCGACTCCACGGCGTTCACACTGTGGGACCCGGTAGACCACACTGTGGACACAGGTTAGCGTTTACATAACAGGTCATTCTGTAACGTGCCTGAAACAATGCGGACACCGCGGGGAAATCCCATGTCCTTAGGGTGGTAACAGTTGCTAGCGACCACAACGCAGGGAAATCTTTGTGTTTCCCTGCTGTCGGATTGCGCCGGACCACGTGGCTTTCCAAGCCAGTTATTTACATATGCGTAAGGAGCATAGATGTTCAAGACTGCGGACGAAGTCCTCAAGTTCATCAAAGACGAAGAGGTTAAGTTCGTCGATATCCGCTTCACCGATCTCCCTGGCGTACAGCAGCACTTCAACGTGCCCGCCAAGAGCGTTGACGCGGACTTCTTCGTCAACGGCCAGCTCTTCGACGGATCCTCCATCCGCGGGTTCCAGGGCATCGCGGAATCCGACATGCAGCTCATCCCGGATGTGACCACCGCATTCCTGGACACGTTCCGCATGGAGAAGACCCTCGCGCTGAACTTCTCAATCGTCAACCCCCGCACCGGCGACCCCTACCACCGCGATCCCCGCGGCGTTGCAGAGAAGGCTGAAGCCTACCTCGCGTCCACCGGAATCGCGGACACCGCATTCTTCGCTCCTGAAGCCGAGTTCTTTGTCTTTGACAATGTTCAGTACGAGTCCTCCCCCCAGGGCAGCTTCTACAAGATCGATTCTGAAGAGGCTCACTGGAACACGGGCCGCAAGGAAGAGGGCGGCAACCTCGGCTACAAGACCCCCATCAAGGGCGGCTACTTCCCGGTTTCCCCGACTGACAAGCAGGCCGACCTGCGTGACGCCATGTGTGTCGCTCTGGACGAGGCCGGCCTTGAGGTCGAGCGCAGCCACCACGAGGTGGGCTCCGCAGGCCAGGCTGAGATCAACTACAAGTTCACCACGCTGACCGCTGCCGCTGATGACCTGCAGAAGTTCAAGTACGTCGTCAAGAACACAGCGGACGCCTGGGGCAAGTCCGTAACGTTCATGCCGAAGCCGGTCTTCGGTGACAACGGCTCGGGCATGCACTGCCACCAGTCGCTGTGGAACAACGGCGACCCGTTGTTCTACGACGAAAAAGGCTACGCAGGACTGTCCGACATGGCCCGCTGGTACATCGGCGGCCTGCTGAAGCACTCTTCAGCTGTGCTGGCGTTCACCAACCCCACGGTCAACTCCTACCGCCGCCTCGTCAAGGGTTTCGAGGCCCCGGTGAACATGGTGTACTCGCAGGGCAACCGCTCCGCCGGTATCCGTATCCCGATCACGGGTACCAACCCCAAGGCCAAGCGCATCGAGTTCCGTGCACCGGACCCGTCATCCAACCCGTACCTGGCTTTTGCGGCCCAGCTGATGGCCGGCATTGACGGCATCCGCAACCGCATTGAACCGCCGGCTCCGATCGACAAGGACCTCTACGAGCTCCCCGCCGAAGAAGCCAAGGACATCCCGAAGGCTCCGGGCTCCCTCGAGGAAGCTCTGACGGCACTGGCCGAGGACAACGAGTTCCTCCAGGCCGGTGGTGTATTCACGCAGGATCTGATCGACACCTGGATCGAGTACAAGTACGAAAACGAAATCAAGCCCCTCTCGCTGCGCCCGAACCCGTATGAGTTCGAGCTCTACTACGGCGTGTAGCACGATCGCAGGGCTGAACGGGGTTTAGCCTGCGAAGAGTCCGCACGGGGCGCCGGAAATTTTCCGGCGACCCGTGCGGACTTTTTGTTGTCCGGGCATATATTGGAAGAAAACCGGTGTGGTCATCGTCGCAGGCACCAGCGTCAGCGCTTCCCGTACTTCTTGTGCACGGCCTGCTTGCTGATTCCCAGGCACTGGGCAATCGCTTCCCACGAAAGCCCCGCCTGGCGGCCGCGGAGCACGGCCTCGGATTCCGTCCTTGCCAGCTCCTTGTGAAGCTCAGCCACCGCGTAGAGCGCCTCCGCAGGGCCCATGCCGTCCATTGATCCGATCAGAGTTTCCATCAGACACCTCCTGGCGTCAACTCTAGTTGACGATTCGAGGGGTGTCAATCAAGGTTGACGTCCGCAGAAGCCGGTCGAGCAAAACAACAGAACATGGTCCGCTGCGGCCCCGAGTCCCCGCCGAGGTACGGCCCGCGGTCTATGAAGCCGGCCTTAAGGTACGCGGACTGGCCCGCATGGTTGCGTTCATTGACGGAAAGTACGACGCCGGCGTCATCGCCGCCCAGCCGTGCCGTAAGTTTGCGGGCAGTCTCCACGGCAGCTGTCGCCGCCAGCGTGCCCAGTCCCTTTCCTTGGTGCCGGCGGTCGATCAGGAAGCCCCTCAAGAGCCACACGGAATCTTTATCCGGCCAGCCTGCCAGCTCGGCGGCGCCGGACTGCAGGGTCAGCACACCCACCGGCTCCCCGTCGGCCTCTATGACGTACGGATGCCGCGAGTCCTCTGCCAGGCCCACCAGTGCCATGCGCAGAGGATCGCCGACGAAATCGCGCTGGCCGGGCGCCAGCTCCAGTTCGGCGACAGAACCCAGCTGGATGGCCCGCGCATCGGCGTCAAGGTTCCTGAGCGGAATCAGCCAGATAGAAGGTTGCATAACACTCAGGCTAACGAGTATCCAGACCGACTGCGGACGGGCGCCAGCCATCTGACGTCTCCTACCGGCTGGTCCTTTCCCCATCCATCCGGCCTAGCGTGATGTCATGAGCTACGAAACTTGGATCCGCTACTTCGAAACAACAGGCACAGGCAGGTCTCCGTCTGGAACTGATGTTGTTTCTCGTTGCCGAGCCGGCGGCCGAGCAGTACTTCGCGGCGCTAAGGGATGGAGCCCCGGACAAGTGTCTGCAGCAACTTGGCGGGCGGATTCTGGGCGACGGGGAACAACACATCCGCTACCAGCGGCTGCATGAAGCTGCCTTCACACCGGCACGCTGGTGCGGAATGCCGTCAGGCTTGCCTGGTGGCCGTCGCAATTGGCGCCGCCGGGGTGGCGGCACTGGATCATGCCCAGTCCCTGCGCAGTCGCGGCCTGGGGCCGCTTCGGTTCCTCGAGAACACCGCCACCGCCGTCGTGGTTATTCTGCCGTTGCGTCAGGAGCTGGGTCCGCCGGCGCTCCGGCC
Source organism: Pseudarthrobacter sp. N5 (assembly GCF_050157035.1). Classification (GTDB taxonomy): domain Bacteria; phylum Actinomycetota; class Actinomycetes; order Actinomycetales; family Micrococcaceae; genus Arthrobacter. The sequence goes on along the minus strand of NZ_CP189593.1, from coordinate 1,935,332 downwards.
GGATCCATCCACATGACTTCCCAGAGGTGGCCATCCGGATCCTGAAAACTGTGGTTGTACATAAAACCGTAGTCCTGGACTTCCTGCGATGGTGTTCCGCCGGCCGCCAGTGCCTTGCGGACGGTCTGGTCCACTTCCTCCCGGCTGTCCACCGAAAAGGCGATGATGACTTCCGTGGTGGTGGTGGCGTCCACAATGCCCTTGGACGTGAAGGTCTTGAAGAAACCCTCCACCAACAGCATCACGAAGGCGTTTTCATTGATGATCATGCACGTGGCGTTTTCATCGGTGAAGTCGGGGTTGAACGAAAAGCCGAGCGCAGTGAAAAAATCGACGGTCCGGTTGAGATCCTTGACGGGGAGATTAAAGTAGATTTGCGTAGCCATGGGCCCAAACTAGCATCAAGCCCTGCAGCTGTCAGCCCTCTAATTCTCCCCGCCGCTTTCCCAAAACCGGCGTTTTAGAGAACCTTGGAAAGAAATTCCTGGGTGCGCTGCTGCTGCGGGTTGCCGAACAGGTTCTCAGGATCGCCCTGCTCGCAGATGTAGCCGTCGGCCATAAAGAGGACCCGGTCTGCCACTTCGCGGGCAAAACCCATCTCGTGCGTGACCAGCACCATGGTCATGCCTTCCTTGGCCAGGTCCTTGATGACCTGAAGTACCTCCCCCACCATCTCGGGGTCCAGCGCCGAGGTGGCTTCATCGAAGAGCATGATGTCCGGATTCATCGCCAGCGCCCGGGCGATGGCCACGCGCTGCTTCTGCCCGCCGGAGAGCGACGCCGGGCGGGCATCCGCCTTCTCGGACAGACCCACGCGTTCCAGCAGCTTCAACGCGTTCGCCCTTGCTGCCTCTTTGTTCTGCTTCTTCGATTCCACAGGCGCCAGCATGATGTTCTCAATCACGCTCATGTGCGGGAACAGATTGAAGTGCTGGAAAACCATCCCGATGTGACGGCGCACTTCGTTGATATCCACGGTTGGGTCAGTAAGGTCAAAGCCATCCACGATCACGTGGCCGGCGGTGATATCCTCGAGCTTGTTCAGGCACCGCAGGAAGGTGGACTTACCGGACCCCGAGGGGCCGATGACGCACACCACTTCCCCTTCCGCTACATCTGCGTTGATGCCTTTGAGAACCTCGTTGGACCCGAAGGACTTTTTTAGTCCCCGGACCGAAATTTTGCTTGCTCCGGTTACTTCCGTACTCACTTGTTGAACCTCTTATCCACGGCGTTGGCCAGTTTGGTCAGCAGCATGATCACCACGAAGTACATGACTGCGACGATCAGCAGGGTTTCGGTGATCCGGAAGTTTCCTGCGTAGATCTGTTGGCCTTGGTAGAGCAGCTCCGAGAAACCGATGGCGAGAAGCAGCGAGCTGTCCTTCAGCATGATGATCAGCTGGTTGATGAGCGAGGGCGTCATGATCTTGAACGCCTGCGGCACCACTACTTTCTCCATGGACTTGCTGTAGCCCAGGCCCAGGCTGCGGCTGGCTTCGAGCTGGCCGGGGTCCACGGATTGAATGGCTCCACGGACAATCTCAGTAATGTAGGCCGCCGAGTTCAGGCTCAGGGTGAGCACACCAGCCACCCAGATATCAATCGGCTGGCCGGTCAGCTGCGGGATGCCGAAGTAGAAGAAAAAGGCCCAGACCAGCAGCGGGGTCCCTCGGAACACATTCACAAACGTGGTGGCGATGCCGCGCAGAACCACGTTGGTGGAGATCTTCATAAAGCCCATGAACAGGCCGACCAACATGGCCACGGCGAAGGAAATGGCGGTGACCAGGACGGTGTTGCCCAGGCCCTTCATGAGGGCCGGAAAGCTGTTGGACAACAGGTCCCAGAAGGTGGATTCCACAGCCTGGGCCGGGTCCTTGAGATACTTGTCCAGGACGGCCTGATACTTGCCGTTGGCCTTCATTTCCGCAAGGCCGGCGTTGAATGCCGCCAACAGTTCCGGGTTCTGGTTCTTGTTGACCGCGAATCCGTAGGAACCGCCCTTTTCCTTCTCCGAGACAGACTTGAGCCCGTTGTTCTGGCTGATGCCGTATGCCAGCACCGGGTAGTCGTCGAAAACCGCGACGGCGTTGCCCGACTTCACGAGTTCGTACATGATGGCTGACTGATCCAGTGCCTTGACGGTAAAGCCATACTGCGCGGCGATGGACGATGCGAAGGTTTCCCCCTCGCTGCCGGTCTTGGCTGTTACGGTCTTGCCGCGCAGATCCTCGTAGCCCTTGATCTCCGCGTTGCCCTTGGCTACAGCCATCTGCACGCCGGACTCAAAGTAGGGCTCAGAGAAGTCGTAGATCTGCTTGCGCGGCTCGGTGATGGACATGCCGGCAATGACACCGTCCACCTGGTTCGAGGACAGTGCCTGGAGGGCCGCGTTAAACCCAAGCGACTTGATCTCCACCTCGAAACCCTGGCCCTTGGCCACCTCGCGGATGATGTCCATGTCGATTCCGGTCAGCTCACCGCCACCGTCGCGGAACTCGAACGGCGCGAACGTGGTGTCCGTGCCGATCACGAACTTCCGGCCGGAAACGCCCGACGGCGCCTTACCTGCTTGCGCTGCGCCGGCGTTCACCGTGCCGGCTGGGCCCGTGCCTGCTTGCGTTGTGCCTGCGTCGGCCGCTGCTACCCGCCCGGCGTCTGCGGTGGCCGCCGCTCCCGCGGCGCCGAAGAACATCGCGGCAACCGCCAGCAACGCTCCGATGACCGCGGAGGTCCGTTGCCGGACGGCTCTGGTCTGCTGGAGACTCTGCAAGAGTAAACAACCCCTTTTGATAATTTCGGTACCGGGCTCCGGGAGACCGGCAAAGTACTAGTAGAGGCTACCCCGTGTCCGGGCAGCCCTCGGGTACGCAGACCGGAACCTGCTCCCCGGTTCCCTATTGTCCGTAAAAAACTCTCTCGAAAACGGCGCGCGCGCGTCTGCTCAGCCGGAGGTAGTCTTCTTCCAGGGCTGCAGCGTTTCCCGGCTCATAACCGCACCAGCGTGCAACAGCCTCCAGGTCCCGGCGCGACGACGGCAACAGGTCTGATGCCCGGCCGGTCCAGATCACATTTGCCGACCTGATCCGGCTGGCGAGGTGCCAGGCCTCCAGGAGAAGCAGCGCATCGGCGTCGTCGATCAACCCCAACGCCGCCGCGGCCTCAAGCGCCTGTACTGTGGACACGGTGCGCAGTTCCGGGTGCCTTGCCGCATGCTGCAGCTGCAGCAGCTGGACCAGCCATTCGACGTCACTCAGGCCTCCGCGGCCCAGTTTCAGATGACGCGCCGGGTCTGCCCCCCGTGGCAACCGCTCAGACTCAACACGTGCCTTCACACGGCGGATCTCCCGCACATCCTGGGCGGAAATTGCGTCCGGGTACCGGATCGGCTCGATCAACGCGAGAAAATCCGCGGCCAGTCCGTCATCCCCCGCCATCGGCCGGGCGCGTAATAGGGCCTGCGCCTCCCAGACGAGGGACCAACGCCGGTAGTACTCCGCATAGGATTCCAAAGAGCGGACCATCGCGCCGTTCTTGCCTTCAGGGCGGAGGTCGGCATCCACCATCAGCACCCGTTCCGCTCTGATGGCCGGCTTCAGCGGCTGGGTCAGCAAGGTGGACACGTTGCCCACAATCCGGGCCGCCTGCAGCTGCGCCTGGTCTTCGGGGACTCCCGGCTGACCGCGATGCACATACATGACATCGGCGTCCGAACCATAGCCGATCTCCTGTCCGCCCTGCCTACCCATGGCAACCACCAGCACACGCGTTTTCAGCGGGCCATCGGCGGCGGCCATGTTTTCAGCCACCCGGAGGGCTCCCAGCACAGCGGCACGGTCAGTGTCCGCCAGCGCCACACCAACCTCATCCTGGGCCAGGAGCCCGGAACTGTCCGCTATGGCGATCCGCAGGATTTCCCGCCGCCGGATCAGCCGGATGAGCCGCATGGCGCTCTCCGGGTCCGCATGCCGTGACATCTTCGAGGCGATTTCCTGCCATTGTGCCTCAAATCCCAGCGGAGCAAGTTCCTTGTCCGATCCCAGCCAGGCGACTGATTCCGGCGAGACTTCCAGGAGATCGGCAATGAGGCGCGAATTGGACAGCACATGGCACAGGCGTTCGGCCGCAGCCTTGGAATCGCGCAGCATTCCCAGGTACCAGTGCGTGGTGCCCAGCGCCTCGCTGACGCGGCGGAAAGCCAGCAGGCCGGCGTCGGGGTCCACGCCCTCCGCAAGCCATCCCAGCAGGATCGGCAGCAGCTGGCGCTGCAGCGCGGCACGCCGGCTGACACCGGCGGTGAGGGCTTCGATGTGGCGCATGGCGCCCTGCGGGTCCAGATATCCCAGCGCTGCCAGCCTGCCCTGCGCCGCCTCGGGAGTGAGCCGGGCGTCCTCACTGCTCAGTTTGGCGGCGGTGTTCAACAGCGGACGGTAGAAGATGAGTTCGTGGAGGTCACGCACGGACCGCTTGGTCTTCTGCCATGCTGCCATCAGCGCATCCGGGTGCGGACGTTCGTTGGAGAACGGACCCATCACGGCTTTGGCGAGTGAACGCAGCGAAGCGTCCTTAACTGGCATCAGATGCGTCCGGCGCAGCTGGAAAAGCTGTATGCGGTGTTCCAGCACCCGCAGGTAGCGGTAGGCACGGTCAAATTCAGCTGCGTCCGAGCGGCCGATGTAACCGCCGGCGGACAGCGCTGCAATGGCGGAGGTGGTGTCTCGGCAGCGCAGTGATTCGTCTGATTTGCCGTGCACCAGCTGCAGCAGCTGGACCGTGAATTCAACATCCCGCAATCCGCCGCGGCCCAGCTTGATCTGGCGTTGTTCCTCGGCAGCCGGAATGTGCTCCGTCACGCGCCGGCGCATGGCCTGGACCGACTCGACGAACCCCTCGCGGCTCGCGGAGGCCCAGATCAGCGGGGAGACAGCGTCTTCGTATCGTTTGCCCAATGCGGTATCCCCGGCGATCGTCCGCGCCTTCAGGAGGGCCTGAAACTCCCAGCTTTGGGCCCACCGCGCATAGTAGCTCAGGTGCGACTCCAGCGTGCGGACCAGGGGCCCTGACTTGCCTTCGGGCCTCAGGTTGGCGTCGACCTCCCAGAGCCCCGGCTCCTTGGCGATGCCCGAGATAGCCCGCGAGATGCCCGAGGCGACGAAAGTGCCGATGGTATTGGCGTGCGCATCATCCAGTGTGTGTGATTCGATCACATAGATGACGTCGACGTCCGAAATGTAGTTGAGCTCACGCGCTCCGCACTTGCCCATGCCGATCACCGACAGCCCGACATCCGCCACGTCTTTGGCATCGAATTGCTCAGCGGCTTCCGCCCGGGACACAGCCAGCGCCGCTTCGATCGCCGCACCGGCCAGATCCGCCAGTTCGGCGCCGACGGCGGGCATAAAGTCCAGCGGGTCGGCTGCGCAAAGATCCTTGATGGCGAGGTCCACAACGCCACGCCGGTATGCAGTCCGAAGGGATTCGTAGGCCCTTGGGCCGAAGCTGCCGGCCACGGGCCTGGCGGACTTCGGATCAGCTCTTACAGATTTCAGAAGCACTTCGCGGAGCGCTGCAGGATCAGCCTGGACCGGCTCCGGGCTGGCCGTGACATCGAAGGCCACCAGATGTTCCGGGTGCCGGATCAGAAATTCGCCCAGGGCCTCTGAGGCTCCAAGCACCCTGTACAGCGGCTCGCTGGTGTCCGTCTCCGCGGCGGCCAGTTCCCGCAGTCGCGGGTGTTTCTCGATCAGCCTGACCAGGGACTGCAGCGCGGTATCCGGATTGGCCGCCAGCTGGAGCCCGGCGAAAAGCGCATCCCGGTCAAGCCCATCCAGCTCCGGGGCAGCCAGGAACCGTTCGCCCTTCTCCAAATCACTGAATCCGGCCGTGATCAGCTGGCGGGCAAGGCTCACCCCAGCCGCCTAGAGAATGCCGAGATTGCGCTGCAGCTCGTACGGTGTCACCTGCAGGCGGTAGTCCTGCCACTCGGCGCGTTTGTTGCGCAGGAAGTGTTCGAAGACCTGTTCACCTAGGATTTGCGGCAGCAGCTCCGAGTCTTCCATGCTGCGGATGGCATCATGGAGGCTGGCCGGCAGCGGATCGTGCCCCATGGCGCGCCGCTCGGCTGAACTCAACGACCAGATATCGTCTTCTGCGTGGGCAGGAAGCTGGTAGCCTTCCTCGATGCCCTTGAGACCGGCGCCCAAGAGCACGGCGTATGCGAGGTAGGGGTTGGCGGCAGAGTCTATCCCGCGGTATTCGATCCGTGCGGACTGCCCTTTTCCGGGCTTGTAGAGAGGGACGCGGACCAGGGCGGAGCGGTTGTTATGGCCCCAGCTCAGGTAGCTCGGTGCTTCTCCTCCGCCCCACAGCCGCTTGTAGGAGTTCACGAACTGGTTTGTCACTGCCGTGAATTCAGGGGCATGCTTGAGGATGCCGGCGATGAACTGCCTGGCGGTCTCGGAGAGCTGGAATTCGGCGCCGGCCTCATAGAAGGCATTGGTGTCACCTTCGAAGAGCGAGAAGTGCGTGTGCATGCCGGAGCCCGGGTGCGCCGTGAAGGGCTTGGGCATAAAGGTGGCGTATGTCCCCTGCTGGAGTGCCACCTCCTTGATGACAGTGCGGAACGTCATGATGTTGTCAGCGGTCTGCAGCGCGTCAGCGTAGCGGAGATCGATCTCGTTCTGGCCGGGGCCGGCTTCATGATGGCTGAACTCCACCGAAATGCCCACGGACTCAAGCATGGTAACGGCTGTACGGCGGAAGTCCTGGGCCACACCGCCCGGAACGTGGTCGAAGTAGCCGCCTTCATCCACGGGGATGGGTGAACCGTCCGGGCCGGGCTCCTGTGACTTCAACAGATAGAACTCGATCTCGGGGTGGGTATAGCAGGTAAAACCCATGTCCGCGGCCTTGGCCAAAGTGCGCTTCAGGACGTTCCGGGGATCCGCCGAGGACGGTTCGCCGTCCGGGGTCAGGATGTCGCAGAACATCCTCGAGGTCTGTTCGGTCTCGCCCCGCCACGGCAGGATCTGGAAGGTTGACGGATCCGGTTGCGCGAGCATGTCGGATTCAAAAACGCGGGCCAGGCCCTCGATGGCGGAGCCGTCAAAGCCCAGGCCCTCTTCGAAGGCGCCTTCAACTTCCGCCGGCGCAAGCGCCACCGATTTGAGTGAACCCACGACGTCGGTGAACCACAAACGCACAAAACGTACGTCGCGCTCTTCGATCGTGCGCAGGACAAACTCTTGCTGGCGGTCCATGATGGCCTCTTCTCCGGTCAACGTCCATGCCCCGGGTCCATTGCGGACAAAGCCGGAAGCAGTTCTCGAATTACTTTACTAAGCATTCCGGTCGAATGCGGGAGCCGATCCCCCTCGTAACACAGCGTTAACACATGGGCGGGCCCTGACCCCCTTCATCGTCTGGTGCCGGGCACTGCCGGTGCTGCTTTTGTGACACGAAACACCAGAGGCGCCAAGGGCTGCGGTAGCTAGGACGTTCGGTATCGCATTACGCTCTAGCCATGGCCTCTAGCAACAGCTCTGATTCAAGCATGTCCGCTGAAGTACGCGCACCCTACGGCTACGGCCCGGCAAAGCCGCCGGCACCGTCGCCGGACGCTGGCAGAAAGCCGGTGGCCAGAATCCGCACGCATCATCTCCAGCAGGCCAAGAGTAACGGTGAACGCTTTGCGATGCTGACTGCCTATGAGCAGTACACGGCGGAAATATTTGATCAGGCAGGAATTGAAGTTCTGCTGGTGGGCGACTCCGCGTCGAATAACGTCTTCGGGAATGAGACCAGCCTTCCGGTCACGGTGGATGAGCTCCTCCCGCTCTGCCGCGCCGTCGCGCGCTCCGCCAAGCGCGCTTTGGTGGTGGCGGACCTTCCTTTCGGCAGCTACGAGGTCTCTGCACAGCAGGCAGTCGCCACCGGAGTCCGCTTCCTCAAGGAGGGGCTGGCCCACGCGGTCAAAATCGAAGGCGGTGCGTTTTACGCAGAATCCGTCCGCGCGATGGTCCAGGCCGGCATCCCGGTCATGGCACACATCGGCTTCACCCCGCAGAGCGAACACGCGCTGGGCGGCTACCGGGTGCAGGGCCGTGGCGATGACGCCCAGCGGCTGATCGACGACGCCGTGGCGCTGGCCGACGCCGGAGCCTTCTGTGTGCTGATGGAAATGGTTCCTGCTGACACGGCAGCGGCCGTTGACGCGGCGGTCCGCGTTCCCACCATCGGCATCGGTGCCGGCAACGTCACCACCGGCCAGGTTCTGGTGTGGCAGGACATGGCCGGGCTGCGCGGCGGAAAAATGGCCAAGTTCGTTAAGCAGTACGCGGATCTCCGGACGACACTGAGTGAAGCGGCAAAAGCCTATGGCGACGACGTCCGATCAGGGCAGTTCCCCGGCCCGGAGCACTCCTTCTGATTCACCCGGTGTAAGTCCGGGACCTCCAAGGACACTCGCAAAGCTGCCGAGCCGCTTCATCAGGGCGTGCACATCCACTGCCCGTGATGTGTCCACCGGCAACACCGGGCCCAAGGCCAGGGCGCTGCTTCCAGCGCCCAGCTCGGCCACAACCCGTCGTCGGCATGGCCCGCATGGTGCACGATATGCCGCTCGCGTGTCCGGCAGCGCTGTCTGGCTTCCGCGGGATCAACCAGACACCACAGCTACAGGGGGGCGTTCTTGCCGGCACCTTTTATGTCAGTGGCGAGAAACGCGCGGTCACGTGGCGCGAACCAGAATGACTCGACGACGGCGGGCCCCGGTCCTGCGGCGATGTCGCCCCACATCGCGCCTAGTGCGTTGCGCCCCAGGGCAGAGGATTCGCAGACGGTCGGGGCGGGCATCCCTGCCGGTCCCGCGTCCCATAACGCCTCCATATACCGGTCTTTTGAGTACAGCGGAAGTCCGAGTTCAGCCGAGGGCGTGGGGTCGGGATGTGACCTTAGTCTTCGTCGCCCTTTTCCCAGGACTCATTGCGGGCCTTGACCTTTTCAAGTGCATGTTCCGCCTCTTCCCGGGTCTTGTACGGCCCGATCAGCTGGGTCCAGTCGGACATCGCGTCTTCTTCCACCTCGTGGGTGTTGACGTTGTACCAGTAGTCAGTCATCGTTGTTCCTCGCTTCCGGCTGGGCAAAAGCTGTGCAAGCGTGATCCACGTAACTTAAACAGCTACCTGGCCCAGTTGCCGCCTTCGGTTACATGGCGTTCTGCGGTGCCTTATATGATCAATCTATGCCCTCTCTAGCCTCGACTGCACCCATCGGCACCCTTACCCAGGGAAGCGTCAGCCCGCAGCTGCCCGTTCCCGCTTCGATCCCGCGCCCCGAGTACGTCGGCAAGCCGGGTCCGGCGAAATTCACGGGATCCGAGGTCAAGTCAGACGAGACCATTGAGAAGATCCGTGTCGCCAGCCGGATCGCCGCGCAGGCCATCGTTGAGGTGGGCAAGTACATCCGCCCGGGAGTCACCACGGACCAGTTGGACAAAGTGGGGCATGAGTTCCTGCTGGACCACAGGGCCTATCCGTCCACACTTGGCTACCGGGGCTTCCCCAAATCACTATGCTCATCATTGAATGAGGTCATCTGCCACGGAATCCCCGACACCACCGTGGTCCAGGACGGCGACATCCTGAACATCGACATCACCGCGTTTATCGGCGGCGTCCACGGCGACACCAATTTCACGTTCCTCGCAGGTGACGTCGATGATGAGTCCCGGCTGCTCGTGGAGCGCACGCGCGAATCCCTGAACCGGGCCATCAAGGCCGTGGCGCCCGGACGCGAAATCAATGTGATCGGCCGCGCAATCCAGTCCTACGCCAAGCGCTTCGGCTATGGCGTGGTCCGGGACTTCACGGGCCACGGGGTGGGCGAGGCTTTCCACACCGGGCTGATCATCCCGCACTATGACGCCGCCCCGGCCTATAACACTGTCATTGAAGCCGGCATGGTCTTCACCATCGAACCCATGCTGACTCTTGGCACGGTTGACTGGGACATGTGGCCCGATGACTGGACCGTTGTGACGCGTGACCGCAAACGCACTGCGCAGTTTGAACACACGCTCCTGGTCACCGAGTCCGGCGCCGAGATTCTCACTCTGCCCTGATTTCTGCCGGACCCGGCCAGCCACCGTGTTGGCCACCGCGACCCGCCCAACCCGCCCACTGCCACGAACGGAAGCACATTGGCCAAGAAGGACGACAAACCCCAAAAGAACGCCCCGCTGATAGGAATCGACATCGGTGGCACCGGCATCAAGGGGGGCATCGTCGACCTCAGGAAGGGCAAGCTCCTCGGGGAACGCTTCCGCGTGCCAACACCCCAGCCGTCCACCCCGGAGGCTGTTGCCGAAGTGGTGGCTCAAGTTGTCGAGGAACTCTCCTCCCGTCCGGACGCGCCTGCAGCGGACTCACCCGTGGGAGTGACGTTCCCCGGCATCATCCAGCATGGTGTGGTCCTGTCGGCCGCCAATGTGGACAAGACCTGGCTCAACACCGACATCGACGCTTTGCTCACCAAGCGTCTGGGTCGTCCCGTGGAAGTCATTAACGACGCCGATGCCGCCGGCCTGGCGGAAGCCCGGTACGGTGCAGGTTCGGGGGTGGACGGAACCGTCCTGGTCATTACGCTAGGCACCGGTATCGGTTCCGCCTTCATCTTCGACGGCAGACTGGTTCCCAACGCAGAACTGGGCCACCTGGAGATCGACGGTTTCGACGCCGAAAGCAAGGCATCGGCCGTGGCGCGTGAGCGCGATGGCCTGAGCTGGGACGAATACAGTGTCCTGCTGCAGCGATACTTTTCGCACGTGGAGTTCCTGTTCTCGCCGGAGCTCTTCATCGTGGGCGGCGGCATCTCCAAGCGGGCGGACGAGTACCTGCCCAACCTAAGGCTGAGGACTCCCATTGTGCCTGCCGAGCTGAAAAACGAGGCCGGAATCGTTGGCGCCGCCATCGAAATCGCCATAAAGCACAAGCTCGCCAAGTAGCCGGCATGCATGCTCCCATGGCCGGGGCCGGCCCGGAGGTTATGCTCGTCACCGGCGCCAGCCGGGGAATCGGAGCAGCGATCGCCCTGCGGGCCGCGCGGGCCGGTTACGCCGTCGTCGTCAATTTCTCCGCTGACGCCGGCGGCGCAGCGTCCGTTGTCCGGCGCATAACGGACGACGGCGGTACTGCCGTTGCCGTCCAGGCTGATGTCAGCGATCCGGCGGCTGTCCGTGTGCTGTTCGATGCCGCAGAGAGCCTGGGCAGGCTCACCGGGGTGGTCAATAACGCCGGCATCACGGGCAACATGATCGGCAAGCTGGCCGACGTTCCCGCCGCCACCGTACGGCGGGTGGTGGACGTCAATGTTTCGGGGCTGATCTTTGTCTGTCAGGAGGCCATCCGCCGGCTCGGCACTGAAAATGGCGGCGGCGGTTCCATCGTCAACATTTCCTCAACGGCCACCAAAGCCGGCTCACCCGGGACGTGGACGCACTATGCCGCGTCCAAGGGCGCCGTCGACGTCCTCACAGTGGGACTGGCAGCCGAAGTCGCAGACCAGCGCATCAGGGTCAACTGCGTTGCGCCAGGCAGCACCAACACAGGACTTCATGCCGCGGCCGGGATGCCGGACCGCGTGGAACGGCTGAATCCAACAATTCCCATGGGCCGTGGTGCCGAACCTGACGAAGTGGCGGCGGCCGTGATGTGGCTGATGTCCGGGGATGCCGGATACATTACAGGCGCCATCCTCCCGGTATCCGGCGGCAGATGACGCTGAGGCGGGTGATTCAGGCAGATGGTTCTGAGTCACGTGATTCAGGGGTGGTGTGGTGCCGGTGGTGGCTGCGGCTTCCCCTCCGCTGCCACCACCGGAGCTTAGAGCGGGCTCGTCTCGGAGCTCTTGCCATTCAGTGCCGATGCATCCGCGTCCGCGTCCGCTTCATGCCGGAGTACCTCGATCGCGGACTCGAAGTCCTCCAGTGATTCGAAGGCCTGGTACACACTGGCAAAGCGAAGATAGGCTACCTTGTCCAGCTTCTGCAGCGGGCCAAGAATCTCCAGTCCGACCTCATGGGCGTCGATCTCTGCGGCGCCCGCTGCCCGGATGTTCTCTTCGACTTCCTGGGCCAGCATGGCAAGATCATCTTCCGTGACCGGGCGGCCCTGGCACGCCTTGCGGACCCCGTTGATGACCTTGCTGCGGCTGAATGGTTCCCCGACGCCCGAGCGCTTGATCACGGACAGGCTGGTGGTCTCCACGGTAGTGAATCTGCGGCCGCACTCAGGGCATTGACGCCGGCGGCGGATGGCCGAACCATCGTCCGCCATACGGCTGTCCACGACTCGGGAATCGGGGTTGCGGCAGAACGGACAGTACATGCCGATCCTTCCCCTGGCCGGACCGGCACCGTCCGCGCCGTGAGGCCTGACTGGTACCGGTGACGGAAGTTTTTCTTCCGGCACCAGTCTACGACTACATGTAGCCGAATAACAAGGCTGTAATTACCACATATAGTGGTTATTTGACTTTCTCGAACCGCACAGTCACCGCATCCCCGTGCGCCGGGAGGTCTTCCGCGCCAGCCAGACTGACAATGTGCCCGCTCACTTGTTCGAACGCGGCCTTGCTGTAGTTGATCACCTGGATGGCGCGCAGAAATGTGGTGACGTTGAGGCCCGACGCGAACGCCGCCGTGCCACTCGTGGGAAGTACATGGTTGGAGCCGGCGCAGTAATCACCGAGGCTCACCGGGCTGTAGTCCCCCACAAAGATGGCGCCGGCACTGCGGATGCGGGCCGCGACGGCCGGTGCATCCGCTGTCATGACCTCGAGGTGTTCAGCCGCGTAGGCGTTGCAGGCCGCAATGCCCTGCTCCAGGTCGTCCACCAGCACCGTCCCGGACTGAGGGCCGGACAGCGCCTCGCGGACCCGCTGGCTGTGTTTTGTGGATGCAGCCCGGAGTTCAAGTTCTGCCCTGACGGCGGCCGCGAGCGGTTCGGAATCGGTGACCAGGACTGAAGCTGCCTTCGGATCATGCTCGGCCTGGCTGATCAGGTCGGCAGCCACAAGATCCGGCCTTGCCGTGGCGTCCGCCAAAATGGCAATCTCCGTGGTGCCTGCCTCGGAATCGATCCCCACAACGCCTTTGACCAGGCGCTTCGCCGTTGCCACGAAGATATTGCCCGGGCCCGTGACCAGGTCAACGGGTTCCAGTGCCGGCTCCCCTTCCGCGCCCGGAATGCCATAGGCAAAGGCCGCGATGGCCTGGGCGCCGCCGATCGCATATACCTCGTCGATGCCCAGCAGCTCGGCGGCCGCCAGAATGGTGGGATGCGGCAGCCCGTTGAAGTCTTTCTGCGGTGGAGATGCCAACGCGATCGATTCCACACCCGCTGCGAGAGCCGGGACAACATTCATCACTACGGATGATGCCAGTGGCGCAAGGCCGCCCGGGACATAAAGCCCCACACGGGCAACCGGCACCCAGTTCTGGCTCACCAAGGCGCCGTCACCGAGGTCGACGTCGATATTTGCGGGCCGCTGGCTGTCCGCGAATCGGCGTACGCGTCTGATGGATTCCTCCAGTGCCGCACGGACGGCAGGATCCAGGTTCTTCAGCGCCGACTTCAGCGCACCAGCGGGAACTCGAGGGTACTGCAGCTCCACGCCGTCGAAGCCCCTGGCCAGATCGCTCAGCGCAGCGTATCCGCGATTGCGCACGTCATTGATGATGGCCATGACTTTGACTTCGGCATCGGCCCGGGACTGATGCCGTGCCCGCGGGACTGCGGCGCGCAACCCGGCGAGTGTCAGCCGCTGGCCCCGCAAATCAACGGTGCGGAAATTCACGGCGGAGAGGTGAGCTGTCGAAGAGTTGTCCGTAGAAATAGTCACTGCCCCATTTTACGCGTCCGCTGGGCCATCCCGCGGTGTCGGGTCAATTGTGGTCCGGCGTCCGCTTCAGGAGACTGAGCAGATTGAGGACGAAGGTGGCCGCTGCAGTGGCTGCGGGCCATAGCGCAAGCACCCCGTACGACCGCAGGGAAAACCCGACGCTGGCGTTGACTGAAGGATCAACAGGACCTCCCCACCACGCACCTGCGAGGACTCCCACACGCCACGCAATCACAGCGCCGGCAAGGCCGCCCGCGCTGCACAGGACCAGTTGCAGTCGTGTGGGGCCGGGGCCCTTCCCTGCAAGAATGACTGCCACGAGGCACCCTGCGAACAGGAAGAGGGCGGCCAGCACCAGGTCACGCGGAAGCCACACTTCAGTGTTGGTCCCCGTACCGAATGCCGGATCACGGGTGATCAGATTCAATCCACCTGGCGCCAGCAGCCACCAAAGCAGCCCGGCCGGGACGCCGGCCGCGGCAACCCCCACACACCACAGCCAAGGCAATCCGTTGGCCTCTGGCACGGGTTTCCGGGCACTTGTTTCCGAGGAAATGGAAAGGTGGTTGGATGGCTGCGTCATGAAACAAACCTTAACAAAACTTCAGGCCAGTCAGACAAACGACGTGGCGGGTAAACAAGCCACCGGACAGCATTGCATCGCCATAGTCTTGGATACAGCAGGATATTACGCACGGATGCAGCAGGGAGTTCGATCAAAGTGGCCTCAGATCAGGCAGCCTTCGAGGGAACGTTTAAGGAAATGTTCCGGCGGCATGCCGCCGGCGTGGCCATCATCACCGTCAACTACAACGGTGTTCCGTATGGATTCACGGCTACGTCCGTGGCGTCTCTGTCCCTGCATCCCCCGCGGTTTACGTTCAACATGGCCCGCAGTTCGAGTTCGTGGCCGGCAGTTGCCAACACAGCCCACATCGGTGTCCACATGCTGGGGCTGGAAAACCAGGACCTGGCTGACCGATTCGCCCGGACCACGGACCGGTTCGAGGGAGACCACTGGGAAACCGGTCCCCATGACGTTCCCGTGCTGAAGGACGTCGCCGGCTGGCTGATCGGCAAAATCCAGATGCGGCTTTCCTTCGAGAACAACGCCGTTGTGGTCGTGGAAGTGGTTGGCGGGCAGATTGGAGACGACGGCTCTCCGCTGCTGTACCACTCGGGTGCCTACGGTCAGCCTGTCCCGCTGGAGTACGAAATTTAGCTGTCCAGGCAAGCCGGGCCGAGCAGCACTTTCAGGTCCCCGAACAGGGCCGGGTTCGGGTTGACGCGCAGGTGGACGGGCATCCCCATGACCTCCACTTTCGTGTCGCCCAGCAGGTGCAGGCGGACCTCAGAAGTGCCACGGTGAGTCCGCAGCACATCACCCAGCTCCGTCACCACGGCCTCCGTGGCCTTGTGCGTCGGCACGGTGATGACCACCGGACCATTAAGGCTGTCGCTGAGATCGGGGACGGACAACTCCATGCAGTTCAGTGTGATGGCGCCGTCATCCCGCTTCTGGAGCCGGCCCTTGACGACAACGATCAGGTCTTCGGCGAGCACAGAGGCAATGGGGCCATAGACCTGGCCAAAGAACATCACCTCCATGGAACCGCCCAGGTCTTCCACTTCCGCACGCGCATAGGCATTGCCGCTGGCTTTCGCGATGCGGCGGCTCAGCGAGGTGATCATTCCCGCAATGGTGATGATGGCACCGTCGTGCGGTCCGTCTTCACCGATCACGGAAGTGATGCTCTGGTCCGCGTGCTGGCTCAGCAGCCCTTCAAGCCCCTGAAGCGGATGATCCGAGACGTAGAGGCCCAGCATGTCACGCTCAAAGGACAGTTTGTCCTTCTTTTCCCACTCCGGAAGGTCCGGAATTTCGGTAGCCAGTGAGGCTTCCGGTTCCTGGTCTTCGAAGCCTGCAAAGAGGTCGAACTGGCCGATCGCCTCATTGCGCTTGAGCGTGATGACCGAATCGATGGCTTCTTCGTGGATCATCGCCAGAGCACGCCGGGGGTGGCCAAGGGAGTCGAATGCTCCGGCCTTGATCAGCGATTCAATGGTCCGCTTGTTGCAGACCACCGCAGGGACCTTGAGCAGATAGTCCTTGAACGAAGTGAACGCGCCCTCGGTTTCGCGGGCCGTCACCATGGCTTCCACAACGTTGACGCCGACGTTCCGGATGGCCGCCATACCGAAGCGGATATCCGTGCCAACCGGGGTGAAGTTCACGCTGGACTCGTTGACGTCCGGCGGTAGCACCGTAATGCCCATCTTGCGGCACTCGTTCAGATAGAGCGCCAGTTTATCCTTGTCATCGCCAACGCTTGTCAGCAACGCGGCCATGTACTCCGACGGATAGTGGGCCTTGAGATAGGCCGTCCAATAGGAAACCAGCCCGTAGGCGGCAGAGTGCGCCTTGTTGAAGGCGTAGTCGGAGAACGGAAGCAGGATATCCCAGAGCATTTTGATGGCAGCGGCCGAATAGCCGTTGTCCTTCATTCCCTGCTCAAATCCGGCATATTGTTTGTCCAGCTCGGACTTTTTCTTCTTACCCATGGCACGGCGGAGTATGTCGGCCTGGCCGAGCGTGAACCCTGCCACTTTCTGCGCGATCGCCATAACCTGCTCCTGATACACAATCAGGCCATAAGTACCGCCGAGAATCTCGGCAAGCGGCTCTTCGAGCTCCGCATGGATGGGGACAATGTCCTGCAGCCCGGTCTTGCGGAGAGCATAGTTCGTGTGTGAATTGGCGCCCATCGGGCCGGGGCGGTACAGGGCGATAACTGCGGAGATATCTTCAAAGTTGTCAGGGCGCATCTGCTTCAACAGCGAACGCATGGGCCCGCCATCGAGCTGGAAGACGCCCAGCGTGTCGCCCCTCGCAAGAAGTTCGTAGGCGCCCTGATCATCGAGCCCCAGATCCTCCAGGATCAGATCCGTGCCCTTGTTGAGCTTGATGTTCTCCACGGCGTCCGTGATGATCGTCAGGTTCCTCAGCCCCAGGAAGTCCATCTTGATCAGGCCGAGGCCCTCACACGTCGGGTAGTCGAACTGCGTGATCACCTGGCCGTCCTGCTCGCGGCGCATGATCGGAATGATGTCGATCAGCGGGTCCGAGGACATAATGACGCCGGCGGCGTGCACGCCCCACTGCCGTTTCAGGCCCTCCAGGCCAAGGGCAGTCTCGAAGACCTTCTGCGAATCAGCATCGGATTTGAGCAGCTCGCGGAGTTCCTCCGCCTCGGAATAGCGCTTGGCTTCCGGGTTGTGGATCTCGGAGAGCAGCATGCCTTTGCCCATCACATCCGGCGGCATGGCCTTCGTGAGGCGCTCACCGGTGGAAAACGGGTAGCCCAGCACGCGGGACGAGTCCTTCAGCGCCTGCTTGGCTTTAATGGTGCCGTAGGTGACAATCATGGCCACTCGTTCGTCGCCGTATTTCTCGGTAACGTACCTGATGACTTCCGCACGGCGCCGATCATCGAAGTCGACGTCGAAGTCAGGCATGGAAACGCGCTCGGGGTTCAGGAAGCGCTCAAAGATCAGCCCGTGGACCAGCGGATCCAGATCGGTGATGCGCATGACGTAGGCCACCATCGAGCCGGCACCGGAACCACGGCCAGGGCCCACCCGAATGCCATTGTTTTTGGCCCAGTTGATGAAGTCCGCCACCACCAGGAAGTACCCCGGGAAACCCATCTGGGTGATAACACCGACTTCGAAGTCGGCCTGTTTACGGACGTCGTCAGGGATGCCTTTGGGATAGCGGTAATGCAGGCCGGTTTCGACTTCCTTCACAAACCAGGACTGCTCATCCTCGCCCTCAGGCACCGGGAACCGCGGCATGTAGCTGGCGTTCTCGTTGAACTCCACGTTGCAGCGTTCCGCGATCAGCAGGGTGTTGTCGCATGCATCGGGGTGGTCGCTGAAGATGGCCCGCATCTCCTGGGGCGACTTCAGGTAGAACTCATCGGCGTCGAATTTGAAGCGCTTGGGATCTGCCAGGCTGGAACCGGACTGGACACACAGCAGGGCTGCGTGGCTGGATGCATCCTCGGCGTGTGTGTAGTGGAGGTCATTGGTTGCCACCATGGGAAGGCCAAGTTCCTTGGCCAGTTTGATCAGATCTCCCTGGATGGTGCGCTCGATGTCCAGGCCATGATCCATCAGCTCACAGAAGAAGTTCTCGGCGCCGAAGATGTCGCGGAAGTCCGACGCTGCCTGCTTGGCGTCCTGGTACAGGCCGAGCCGGAGCTTGGTCTGGACCTCGCCGGACGGGCAACCGGTGGTGGCGATCAGTCCCTTGCCATAGGTCTGGAGAAGATCGCGGTCCATGCGGGGCTTGTACAGATAGCCTTCGAGGGATGCGAGCGATGACATCCGGAACAGGTTGTGCATCCCCCCGGTGGTTTCCGCCCACATGGTCATGTGCGTGTAGGAACCGGCACCGGAGACGTCGTTGCGTCCGCCGTCGCCCCAGCGGACACGCGTCTTATCCTGCCGTGCCGTTCCGGGGGTCAGATAGGCCTCGACGCCGACAATGGGTTTGACGCCGGCATTGCGGGCTTTATTCCAGAAATCGTAGGCGCCGAACACAAAGCCGTGGTCAGTCGTTGCCAGGGAATCCATGCCGAGTTCCGTGGTGTGGCTGAACAGGTCCCCCAGCCTCGCGGCACCATCCAACATGGAGTACTCGGTATGGTTGTGAAGATGGACGAACGAGTCATTGCTGGAAGTCACCGGACTAGTCTATGCCCGCGGGCCGCTATGCCCGGCCCGACTCGAGGACCTCGAGGGCGTAGGCCAGGTCCTGCGGGTATTCGCTGGTAACGGTTACCCGCTCCCCGGTCCGGGGGTGGTCAAAGCCAAGCTGCCGTGCGTGCAGCCACTGCCGGGTCAGGCCCAGGGTGGCGGAGAGGCGCGGGTCCGCCCCGTAGGTGAGGTCGCCGGCACACGGATGCCGCATAGCCGAGAAATGCACCCTGATCTGGTGTGTCCGCCCCGTCTCCAGATGGACTTCCACCAGAGTGGCCTTACCGAAGGCCTCGAGCACTTCGTAGTGCGTGATGGAGTGCTTGCCGTCTTCGATCACAGCAAAGCGCCAGTCATGGCCCGGATGGCGGCCGATGGGAGCGTCAATCGTCCCCTCCAAGGGGTCAGGAAGCCCCTGGACTACTGCGTGGTAAACCTTGTCCACCGTGCGTTCCTTGAAAGCGCGCTTGAGCACCATGTATGCGTGTTCCGTCTTGGCAACCACCATCACACCGGAGGTACCGACGTCGAGCCGGTGGACTATGCCGGCGCGCTCTTGCGCCCCGGACGTCGAGATCCGGTAGCCCGCCCCGGCAAGCCCGCCCACAACCGTCGGCCCCACCCAGCCCGGTGAGGGATGCGCCGCCACACCGACTGGTTTGTCGATGACCACAAAGTCATCGTCGTCCAGCAGAATCTTGAGGCCTTCCACAACTTCCTCCACCACTTCAAGGGGATCCCGGCGTTCCGGGACAGTCACGTGCAGAATGCTGCCGACCGCCAGCTTGGCAGATTTGCCCACGGCGGCGCCGTCCATCACGACATTGCCTTCGGCGATCAGCGTGGCAGCCTGCGATCGGGATACGCCGAGCATCTTAGCCAGTCCCGCATCTGCCCTGCTCCCCTGCAACGACTCGGGGACTTCCATCCGCTCAGTCATTTCCAGGTTCCTCCGGCTTGGCGGGCACGGTTTTTTGCGGGCCCGGGTCTGCGGAGGCCCTGCTTGCAGCATGGCGGGTGCCATCCAAGGCGATGCCTTTGAGCGTCAGCAGGCAAATAATGGCCACGGCAGAAACCACCGCCGAATCGGCAATATTGAAGATTGCAAAATTGGGCAGTTGGATAAAATCCACCACATGGCCCATGGCAAATGAGGGCTCCCGGAAGAGCCGGTCAGTCAGGTTCCCCAAGGCACCGCCAAGCAACAGCCCCAGTGCCAGCGCCCACCAGGCAGAACCGAGCTTCCGGATCTGCAACAGGATGGCAACGGACACGCCGGCCATGATGATGGTGAAGACCCACGTGACGTTCTCGCCGATGGAAAACGCGGCCCCGGAGTTCCGGATGTAGTACCAGTGGAGGAGCGGCGGCAGGACCGGAATCCGTTCCCCCTCGATCATGGTGCCGGTGACCCACAATTTGGTCAGCTGGTCAAAGGTGTAGGCGAACACTGCCAATCCTGCGAACAGGGACAGCAGTACCGCGCGACGGGGCCGCGGGTGTGATGGGGGCGGGTGCGTTGCATCAGCGGCAGGTTCGTCAGTCATAGTGCTTTCATTCAGGAACTGTGGTTAATCACAAAAGCCGGTGGCCGAGGAATCCTCAGCCACCGGCTTTCAGAATACGTGCTAAGCGTCCGCGTTGCTTTCGCTTTCAGGGGCTGCGACGGAACCGCGGGCGTCGAGGTCGCGAAGCTGGCCTTCGATGTACGCCTTCAGACGTGAGCGGTAGTCGCGCTCGAATCCACGCAGCTGCTCCACCTTGCGCTCAAGGACAGACCGCTGCTGCTCCAGGGCACCAAGTGTCTTACGGGACTTTTCCTGGGCGTCGTTGACAAGGCTGCTTGCCTCGATCTGCGCCTCGGCAATGATCTTGTCCTTCTGCGCCTGGCCATCGGCCACGTGACGGTCATGCATCTGCTGAGCCATGGCCAACAGTCCGGCCGCGGACTCTGCGGAGACGTTGCTTCCGGATGCCGCCGGCGCCGCTGCAGGCACTGCGGCGAGCGGTGCCGCCTGCTCGGCTTCCTTCTTCTTGGCAGCTTCTGCGGCTTTGGCCTCAGCTTCTGCCTTCGCACGGGTGTCGTCTTTCTCGACCTTCACGGGTGCCGGAACCTTTTCGACCACCGGGGCGGCTGCTGCGGAGCTGGCGGGCGAGCCTGAACCACCTTCGGCAAGCTTCTTCCGTAGCTCGTCGTTTTCCTGGTTCAGGCGCCGGAGTTCGACGACGATTTCGTCCAGGAAGTCATCTACTTCATCCTGGTCGTAGCCTTCGCGGAACTTGGTCGGCTGAAAGCGCTTGTTGACAACGTCTTCTGGCGTCAAAGCCATCTGGTCACCTCGTTGGTCTAGTTAGTCAGTAGGCCTTCCGGCCGTCAAAACTACGGTACCTAAATATGGTCGTATTCCTCTAATTCAACACCGAAGTGTCAAACCCGAGTTTCTTCGCGTCACAGATAGCGGCTCCATGTTCCGGAACCGCCCCAGCACCGCAAGCTGCTATGAAATTACGCGAAATTCCGGACGATTGCCATAGCCACGCTGACTGCGATGAACAATATCAAAAACCCCAGATCAAGCGTGATCCCGCCAAGCCGAAGTGGCGGGATAAGGCGCCGCAGGAAACCGAGCGGAGGGTCTGTGATGGAGTACACAGCGTGTGCAGCCACCAGCGCCATTCCCCTGGGCCGCCAATCTCTCGCAAACATCTGCACCCAGTCGAACACCAACCGGATGATCAGCGACACCAGGAACAGCAGTAATACGATATAGGCGAGTCCGAAAACAATTCCCATGAGTTAACTTATATCTCCATGTAGATTCCGGATACCTCAGTGTCCTGTGGATAGCCGTCCGGCAAAGCTTGCCTGTCCGCGTCTGGCTGTCAGATCCTGCACGTTCGATTTACCTTACTTCAGCACAGATGCCAGACAGGTGTTCCTGTCTGGCATCTGGAGAACTGCTACTAGCTCTGGTTGAAGAAGCTGGCTTGGGTTTCGCTGATCTTCTTGTCATCGCCAATGACTTCAATGTACGACGGTGACAGCAAAAACACCTTGCTGGTCACGCGCTCGATACTGCCACGCAGGCCGAACACGAGCCCTGCCGAAAAGTCAACGAGGCGTTTGGCATCGGCCTCACCCATGTCCGTGACGTTCATGATGACCGGGATGCCCTCGCGGAAGCTCTCACCAATGAGTTTGGCGTCGTTGTAGGAACGCGGGTGAATGGTGGTGATCTGGCGCAGGCCAGCATGGTCCTCGCGGCTCGAGGCCGCTCGCTTGATGGGAGTCACAGGTGCGCGGTATTCCTCTTCGGCGGCGCGGGTCGATTCACGGCTGACCTCGCGGGCAGGTGCCGGTGCGCGGCGTTCCTCGCGGTCGTAATCCATTGAATGGCCCTCGTCCTTTTGCGGTGTGTGAAGCTCAGACTCGTAGTGTTCATCGCCATCGGCGAGCCCAAGATAGATCATTGTCTTGCGCAGAGCGCCGGCCATGGTCGACTCCTAATCGTGTCCGTAGCGGGCGGTCCGATTGACTTGACAGCACTGGAATCCCCGCATTTCACTTCCAATACTTTGACGCTACCGCACTACCGGACGCGAACCGAGAATATCCGAACCAATTCTGAGGTGTGTCGCACCGAAGCTGATGGCAGTCTCCAAGTCCTGGCTCATGCCCGCCGAAATGCCTGTCGCCCCTGGATGTTCCGCGGACAGCCGGGAAGAAATAGCCGCCAGTTTTTCAAATGCTGCATGTGGTTCCGCCCCAAGCGGTGCCACCGCCATTACCCCTGCCAGAATGAGTCCTTCGGCGGACGCCAGCTGATCTGCCAGCTTGAGGACCTCGGCGGGGGCGGCGCCCCCGCGATGGCTTCCGGCGTCGTCGTCGAGATTGACTTGGATAAAGCAAGCCAGCGGACCACGGCCGGATCTGTCCTGCTCCGCGGCCAAGGCCCGCGCCACTCCGGTCACCAGTTGCGGACGGTCCACTGAGTGGAGGGCATGGGCGTACTTCACCACGGACTTGGCTTTTTTGCTCTGCAGCTGTCCGATGAAATGCCAGCGCAGCTCCAGGTCCTGTAGTTGGGATGACTTATCGGCGGCTTCCTGGTCCCTGTTTTCGCCGACGTCGGAAATGCCCAGTCCAGCCAACAGCCGGACAACGGCTGCGGGGTGGAATTTGGTGACCACGATCAGTTGAGGCAAATCGTCATGCCGGCCTGCGGCGGCAGCCGCGGACTCAACGCGCGTCCGCACGGCAGCCAGCCGAATGCGGAGTTGTGATTCGCGGCCTGTGAAATCCTGCTCAGGAGAATCGTGCTCAGGAGATTCACCGGACGGCATTTCAGTCATGTGTCCACACCAATCCTGCAAACCGGCCCGCGTGCCGGTCCCCGCGGTACGAAAAGAGGTCAGCACTTTCCAGCGTGCACGGTCCGGAGTACTCGACGGTGACGCCATCTGCCTCAAGCTGGCTTCGCGCCCCAGCCGGCAGGTCGAGTCCGGGTGTCCCCCAGGAAGTAGTTGACCAGGCAGCGGGCACGAGATCGGCAACTTCCGTCCGGAGGCCCCCGGGCACCTCATAGCAGGCGCCGCAGATCGATGGGCCGATCCAGGCCCGGATACCCCTCGCGCCGGAGGCACGCATCCTGGCGACCGCCGCAGGGATGATGCCGGCGGCCAGTCCCGGACGCCCTGCGTGCACCGCGCCCATCAAGGTCCCGCCTAAGTCAGACTGCCCCACGAGAATCAGCGGAATGCAGTCAGCCACCATTACGGCGAGCGGCACACGCGTGGACACCATGCCATCGGCGGTCGGGGCCTCCCCCGCAGCTTCCACCAACACAACCTCGTTGCCGTGTATTTGGTTCATGAACTGGAAGCCGAACGGCGCTACTCCGGCGGCAGCGTCCATCAGGGCCCGGCGCTGCAGGACGTCGGCGGGGTGGTCACCCACATGCAGTGCAAGGTTTCCTGCCCCGGTGTCAGTGAACGCCACTGAAACACCGGGCAGGACAACAGAACTCCAATGGAACAATCGGATCTCTACTTCAGGAAGTCGGGAACATCCAGGTCATCGGAATGGCTGCCGGAGAGATCCGGCTCCACTACAGAAGGAAGGTCGACGTCGAATCCCGAGTCCGCCGGGACGGCAGACGATCGCTGCTGGCCCCAGTTACTCAGCCCCGCTGCACCGACACCCGCGTGGACGGGCTGGACGCGAACGTGCTGGTTCGTGCCCGAGGGTGCCTGCGAGGCAGCCGGCGCCGCCGAAGGGGCAGCGGGGCGCTGCGGGGCCACGTACGGCGCCGACTGGTCCATGGACGGCGAGGTCGCCTTCACATCGTCGAAGCCGGCAGCGATGACGGTCACGCGGGCTTCGTCACCCAGCGCGTCGTCAATGACCGCACCGAAGATGATGTTGGCTTCCGGGTGCGCCACTTCCTGCACCAGACGGGCCGCCTCATTGATTTCAAAGAGGCCGAGGTCCGAGCCGCCCTGAATGGAGAGGAGGACGCCATGGGCACCGTCGATGGATGCCTCCAGCAGCGGGGAGGCGATGGCGAGCTCGGCAGCCTTGACCGCCCGGTCTTCACCACGGGCCGAACCGATGCCCATCAGCGCGGAACCGGCACCCTGCATAACTGACTTGACGTCAGCGAAGTCAAGATTAATGAGCCCGGGGGTGGTAATCAGGTCCGTGATGCCCTGGACACCGGAGAGCAGCACCTGGTCTGCGGAACGGAACGCATCCAGCACCGAGACATTGCGGTCGCTGATGGACAGCAGACGATCGTTCGGAATAACAATCAGGGTGTCCACTTCATCGCGCAGGGCATCGATGCCGGCCTCGGCTGAACCGGCGCGGCGGCGGCCCTCGAAAGTGAACGGGCGGGTGACAACACCGATCGTCAGTGCGCCAAGGGAGCGGGCAATGCGGGCCACGACAGGTGCGCCACCGGTGCCGGTGCCGCCGCCCTCGCCTGCAGTGACGAAAACCATGTCCGCGCCACGGATGACCTCTTCGATTTCATCGGCATGATCCTCAGCAGCCTGCTTGCCCACCTCCGGATTCGCACCGGCGCCAAGCCCGCGGGTCAACTCACGTCCGACGTCGAGCTTGACATCGGCGTCACTCATGAGCAAGGCCTGGGCATCGGTGTTGATCGCAATGAATTCAACACCGCGGAGACCCACCTCGATCATGCGGTTGACTGCGTTCACGCCGCCGCCGCCGATGCCGACGACCTTGATGACGGCCAGGTAATTCTGCGGAGCTGCCACGTTACGTGTCCCTTGTTCGTGTCCTATTGCGAAAACTGCTGGAGTCGAGTCTGAAGCTTTTAACCTTAACCTTCGAGTTGAAGGTTATAGTTATGTCAAGTAACTCATGTCTGTGACGGTATTTCCTATGGTCCCGACATTCAATAACCGGCGCCGCGTGTCGTGGGAATACCCGTGAAATCGGGCCGATTCAGCGCGTCACGGGATGCCGCGGAACGCTGACATCATAGACGCGGACCGGATTCCTGGCATCTGCCGGCACCTTCAGGAGAGCCGTCAGGACTTTGGATTTCAGTTCCCTCTCCCCCGAGTTGCCCCAGACAATGATCTGGCCGTCAACCAGCTTGAGTTCCACGGCGTCCACGGATTGCGCGGACGCATTTGACAGCTTTGCCAGCACCTCGGCCGGAAGCGCGCCAAGTACGGCCGCGGTTGCCTGGAACAGTCCCTTGCCTATGGCACCGGCGCCGCCGTCAATCAGCGGCAGGGACACCGATGCCGGATCCGCCGTTGTTCCAAGCTGCACCCCGTCCACATCAACCAGCAGGTACTGTTCACCTTGCTTCACCAAGGCAACGGGCACCCGTTCCTGGACCTGCACCACCAGGGCACTGGGCGGGCGCGACTGCGTAGTGACCGACTTTATCTGGACAAGTGGCTCCAGCAACCGGCTGACGTCTTCATCACTGACCTGCGGCAGGGGCTTGCCCCGAAGCGGCTCCAGGGCGGTTTGGATCTGCTCTGCGCTCAACAGTTTCGTCCCGGTCACTGTGACTGTCCGGAGTGCCAGTACCGGAGAGTACACAGCGGCGGCCAGCAGCCCTGCAACAACCGCGGTCACAACGCAGGCAGCAATGAGAATGTTCCGCTTGAGCCGCCTGCCCTTGGGCTCAGGGAAGGAGAGCACGTTGTTGGACGAAATACCGGCGACGGGGCCGGCGGGCCGCCCGTCCGCGGCATACCCGGCGCTTTTGGACGCCGAGATCGTGTCCTGTCCCTGACTCCGCCGGCGGGTCGCTGTCTGACTGGCCGCTTGCTTCCCGCTTCCGGGCAAGTCCTGACTGGCGGTCTGGTCCCGGCTGGCAGCCTGGTCCCGATCGGCGAGCCGGCCCCGGGATTTGTAGGTGGGTTTGCGCGTGCTAGCCACCCAGCGCCGCCACGATCTGCGGGCCATAGGACGTCACATCGCCGGCTCCGGCGGTCAGAATAATGTCGCCTGCGCCTGCAACCGCCACGAGGGCGGCGACGGCGGGTGAGCCTGCTTCGGTGAGACGCCCGCCCGGGCCCAGGTGCTCGGCAATCAGCTGGCTGGTGACACCAGGGACGGGGTCCTCCCGTGCCGGATAGATATCCAGCACCAAGGCGGTGTCAGCGGTGTTGAGCGCTTCCGCGAATTCCTGTGCAAACTCGCGGGTCCTCGAAAAAAGGTGCGGTTGGAAGAGGACGTGGACCCTGTGGCTACCCGCAACAGACCGGGCCGCAGCCAACGCGGCACGGACCTCGGTGGGATGGTGGGCGTAGTCGTCGTAGACGCGTATCCCCTTCCCCTCACCTTTGAACTCGAAACGCCGGGAGGCGCCCGCAAAGTGCGCTAATGCGCCAGCTGCCGTCTCCGGCGCAACGCCAAGCTCGAGGGCAACCGCAAATGCGGCCGCCGCGTTCAGGGCATTGTGCCGGCCCGGTACCTGAAGCGTGAGCGCGAACTGACCTTCCGGCGTCGACAGTGAGACGTCGCCGGGACCGCCGTCGTGCAATTTCAGGTCCGCGTAATCCGAGGTGCCGTAAAGAACCACCCGTGTGTTGCCCCGCTCCAGGGTGCGGCGTGCCAGCGCCAGCGCACCGGGATCGTCCGCGCACGCGATCAGCAGGCCATCGGAGGGAAGCAGGGCAGCAAAGCTGTCGAAGGATTCGTATACCGCCTCTTCCGTGCCGTAGTAGTCAAGGTGGTCCGGCTCGACGTTGGTAACCACGGCGATCTGCGGGCGGTAGTTCAGGAAGGAGCCATCGGATTCGTCCGCCTCGGCAACAAACACTTTTGAGGTGCCATGGGCTGCATTCACGCCTAGGGCCGGAACGTTGGCACCTATCGCGAAGGATGGATCAAGGCCGGCCTCTTGGAGCAGCACCGTGATCATGGAAGTGGTGGTGGATTTCCCGTGGGTCCCGGCGACCGTCACCGCGAGGTCTTCCGCCATAATGGCCGCGAGTGCCTGGGAGCGGTGCAGCACCGGCAGCCCGGCGGCCCGGGCAGCTGCCAGTTCCGGGTTGTCCGCCCGGATTGCCGAACCCGCCACTACAGTCTGTGCGTTGCCCAGGTTGCCGGCCGCGTAACCCACGGAAATTTTCGCCCCGGCGGCTTCCAGATCAGCCATGACGGGCAGGTCCTTGGCATCAGAACCGCTCACGGCAACGCCTCGGGCCACCATGATCCTCGCCACGGCAGACATCCCCACTCCCCCGATTCCGATGAAATGGACACGGCCCAGGGACTCCTGGCCGGGGATGCCGGGTGTGGTCATGGGGACACCGCTTTCAGGACAAGATCGGCCATGCGCCGATCAGCATTTCTGATGCCGAGGTTTTCGGCGTGGCCTGCCATAACAGACAGCCGTATGCTGTCCGTCAGAAGGGGTATGAGCTCATTGCGGACCCAGTCCGGTGTGAAGTCCTGATCGGGAACAAGCAATGCGCCCCCGGCGTCCACCAGAGCCGCGGCATTGAGGGCCTGCTCGCCATTGCCGATGGGCAGCGGAACGAAGACGGCAGGCAACCCCACGGCAGCCACCTCGCAGACGGTGGCGGCCCCGCTGCGTGCCAGCAGGAGGTCAGCGGCTGCATAGACCACCTCCATGCCGTCAACGTACTCGAGCTGCCGGTACCCGTCAGCCCTCAGCGGTCCACCGCCCGGCGATAGGACTTTTTTCCCGCGGCCGGTGATGTGCAGGGTCTGGATCCCGGCCTGCGCCAGCGCTTCCAATGAGGCTTCCACGGTCCGGTTAATGCTCTGTGCCCCCGATGATCCTCCGGTTACGATCAGAGTCGGCTGGTGCGGATCGAGCCCCAGGGAGGTGCGGGCGGCATCGCGGGCCGAGGAGCGGTCCAGCCCGGAGATTTCCGTCCGCATGGGCATCCCGATGTGCTGCGCATTGGGCAGCCGCGTTCCAGCGAACGCCACAGCCACGTTTCTGGTGAGCAGTGCGCCCACCCTGTTAGCCAATCCCGGCCGGGCATTGGCCTCGTGAATCACGATGGGAATCTTTCTTCGCCAGGCGGCCAGGTACATGGGCGTGCAGACATACCCGCCGACGCCCACAACAACATCAGCCTTGGCATCGTCCAGAATGCGGCCCGCCTGCCTGACAGCGCCGGCAAGGCGTCCCGGCAGCCGAAGCAGGTCCATGGACGGTTTCCGCGGAAACGGGACGCGGTCGATCGTCGCCAGTTCCAGTCCCGCTGCCGGCACCAGCCGCGTCTCCATCCCGGCCGGGGTGCCTACCGCCAGGAGCCTCGCATCAGGACGTGAGTCCCGGACTGCCCCGGCGATGGCCAGGAGCGGGCTGATATGGCCGGCAGTTCCGCCGCCGGCCAGGACAACGGACAAGGTCTCGGAATTCGTCAAGTGCTAGTTACGCTTTCGTGCGGGGTTTTTGCGTCCGGTTTTGCCGGCTGGAGAGGTGGCGCCGAACTTCAGGATTCGTTGGGGCTGGATCGCCGGGGCCATCTGCGCCCGCGCCAGCGACAACACTACGCCGATGGCGCACAGTGACATAAGCAACGCTGAGCCGCCATAGGAAATGAATGGCAGCGGCACACCAATCACCGGCATCAGTCCCGTGACCACGGACATGTTGACGGTTGCCTGGCCAAGGAGCCAGACCATGATGGTGCCGGCAAGGACACGGTGGAACAAATCCTGCTGTGCCACCACGACGCGGTAAATCGCGGCACCCAGAATGGCAAAAAGGACAAGGACGACGACGGTCCCCGCCAGTCCCAGTTCCTCACCGATGATCGCAAAGATGAAGTCGTTGTGGGCTTCCGGTATCCAGCTGTACTTCTGCCGGCTCTGGCCCAGGCCGACACCGAACCATCCGCCCGACGCAAGCCCGTAGAGTCCATTGGTGGCCTGGTAGTTGACGTCAGTTCCGTCACCGCAGGCACCACCGGTCCACCATGACGTGATCCGGCACATGCGGTTGGGGCTGGCGATCGCCATAACGGCAGTGCCGGCCGCTGCAACCAGGGCCGCGAAGCCAAAAAGGTACAGGGGAATACCGGCAAAAAACAGGGCCGCGACAACGATCAGCATGATGATCATGCCAGTGCCGAGGTCGTTGCCAGCAAGCACCAGGGCAATGATGGCTGCAGCCACGGGCAAAACCGGAATGAGCGAATGCCGGAGCATGTGAAGCAGTTTTGCCTTCCGTGCAAGCACCGTTGCCATCCACAATGCCAAGGCCAACTTTGCCGCTTCAGACGGCTGGAGGGTGAAGAACGAGCCGATTTCGATCCAGTTTTTGTTGCCGTTCACACTCGTGCCGATCAGCTGCACCAGGATCAGGAGTACAAAGGCAATTCCTATTCCCAGCCACGCCAGGCGTTTGAGCCACACCACGTTGATCCGGGACAACACAAACATCATAAAGACGCCGATGGCGGCGAACAGGCCCTGTTTCAGGGCGGCCGTGTAGGGTGACTCCCCCGCCGCGATCGCTTCCACGCTCGATGCCGAGAGCACCATCATGATGCCGATCGCGGTCAGAGCCAGGGTGGAACCGAGGATCAGGTAGTAGGTGGAACCGTTCTTTGATTTTCCGGTGCCTTCTAGCGCTGACCAGAATCCCCGGTACCAGCCACGAACACGGGCAGGCGCAGAGAGCCTCACCGGGCCGCTTGCCGGGATTTTGGCCGTGGCTCCGGGCCGGACGGCTTCACGGGACGCGGCCGAAGGTCCGGAGCCCGATTTCGCGCCACCGGGCCTGCTCGCCGTCCGGTGTGTGGGCGTGCTGACCATTGTTACTCCTCGCCCGTCCGTGCCTGCCCTTCCTGGAGCCCGCGGACCGCTTCAATGAAGGCGTTGCCGCGATGGGCGTAGGAAGAGAACTGGTCCATCGAAGCAGCCGCCGGGGCCATCAGCACAGTGTCGCCGGAGGAGGCTAACCGTGCGGCCGACGCAACGGCCTGGGCCATCACGGTCCCGCCGGAAACCGGTGAAGGGGATGCGGTGGCTCCGCCGGTTCCGGCAGTCTGCATGTTTTCAGTGTCACCCGCGGGCTGTGGGATAACGGGTACATCCGGTGCGTGTCGCTGCAGGGAGTCGGCCAGCGACGTTGTGTCCGTGCCGATCAGCACCACGGCCTTGAGCCTGTGTGCATGATCCCGGACCAGTTCGTCATAACTGACGCCCTTGGATAGTCCGCCGGCGATCCAGATGACGCTGTCAAACGACGCCAGCGAGGCACCGGCAGCGTGCGGATTGGTGGCCTTGGAATCGTTGATCCAGAGGATGCCGTCCTGCTGCGAAACGAGCTGGATCCGGTGGTTTCCCGGGATGTAGTCCAGCAAGCCCTGTCGCACGGCCGATGGACCCACCCCGTAGGCCCGGACCAGCGCAGCTGCGGCCAGCGCGTTGGCCATCATGTGCCGCGGTGCCACGGGGCCGAGGTCGGCCATCGATGCAAGTTCCACGGCACTGTCCTTGCGCTCCTCGATAAAGGCACGGTCCACCAGCAGCCCTTCAACCACACCCAGCATGCTGACGGCTGGGGTTACTGTGGTGAACCCCACGGCCCGGCAGCCTTCAATGACGTCGGCGTTTTCCACCATGCGTTCGGTTTCAATCTGTTCCGCATTGAAGATACAGGCCTTTTGCGTGCGTTCGTAGACCTTGGCCTTGTCCGCCAGATACGAAGCATAGGAACCATGCCAGTCCACGTGGTCTTCGGCTACGTTGAGGCAGACGCTCGCCACCGGGGAGACGGATTCGCACCAGTGCAGTTGGAAGCTGGACAGTTCAACGGCGAAGACATCGTAGTCCACAGGATCACGAAGGGCATCCAGGATGGGGGTGCCCACGTTTCCAACCGCGATCGCCTTCAGGCCTGCGGCCTGCAGCATCGATTCAGCGAGGCATACGGTGGTGGTTTTTCCGTTCGTACCGGTGATGGTGAGCCAGTCGGCCGTCTTGCGGCCCTCTCGCTTCCGCAACCGCCAGGCCAGTTCGACATCGCCCCACACCGGAATGTGGGCCCTCTTCGCTGCGGCGAGGAGTGCCTGGTCCGGGCGCCAGCCCGGTGAGGTCACGATGAGGTCCGGTTTGGCGCCGTCGATCTTTGGCACGGACGTAACAGCGTCCTCGCCAAGCAGTACGTCAACTGCTCCGACGATCCGGAGCGTGTCGGCCTGGGCAAGTGCGGTGGTGCTCGTAGCCGCATCCACCACAACCACCCGTGCGCCGAGTTCGATCAGGGTGTCTGCGGCGGCGAATCCGGAAACGCCGATGCCCGTGACCACCACGCGCAGTCCGGACCAGTCCGATTCCCAGCTGATAAGTCCGTCCAAACGCGCAGGGTTGCTCAAAGCAGGACCACCCATTCGGCGTAGAAAATACCCAGGCCGAATGCGACAAACAACCCGCAAAGGATCCAGAAGCGGACGACCACTGTGACTTCTGCCCAGCCCTTGAGTTCGAAGTGGTGCTGCAAAGGCGCCATTTTGAAGAAACGCTTGCCCTTGGTGGCCTTGAAATAGCCCACCTGGATGATGACGGAGAGTGTGATCAGGACGAACAGTCCGCCGATCACGCCCAGCAGCAATTCTGTCCTGGAAAGGATGGCGAAACCGGCGATCGCGCCGCCGATCGCCAAGGAACCGGTGTCGCCCATGAAGATTTTGGCCGGCGAAGTGTTCCACCAGAGGAACCCCACCAGCGCCGCGCTCATAATGGCCGCCAATAGCGCAAGGTCCAGTGGGTCCCTGACGGAGTAACAGCCGCTTCCGGCTTCACGTGGCGAACCGCAGGCCTGGTTGCTCTGCCAGATGCCCATGAGTGTGTACGCACCGAACACCATCACGGATGCCCCTGCGGCCAGCCCGTCGAGTCCGTCGGTGAGGTTCACGCCGTTGGTAGCTGCCGTGACAATCAGGTTGGACCAGAGGACAAAGAGAACAGCTCCCAGGACCGTGCCGCCGAACGCGAGGTCGAGCCAGGGAACATCGCGGACCAGAGAAATCTTGGTGGAAGCCGGTGTCACTCCGTCAGCATTGGGAAAGCTCAGTGCAAGCACGGCAAAGATGATACCCACGGCAGCCTGGAGGATTAGTTTGGCCTTGGCATCCAGGCCAAGACTTCGTTGCCTCGAAATCTTGATGAAGTCGTCCAGGAATCCCACCAGGCCCATCCCCACCATCAGGAACAGCAGGATCAGGGCGGAGACTGAAGGGCCGGCAGAGCGGGGATTCATCATCCACATGATCAGATGGGTCAGCCCGTAACTCAGCAGCACTGCGCCCACCACCACGGTGCCGCCCATAGTGGGCGTCCCGCGCTTGGTGTGGTGTGAAGTAGGTCCGTCGTCCCTGATGAACTGGCCGTAGCTCCGGTGGACCAGGAAGCGGATAAAAAGCGGCGTCCCCACCAATGCAAACAGCAGGGCCAGGCCAGCGCCGATCAGAAGTGCAATCACAGCAACTCGCTCCCTTCATTGGCAGTTGCTCGGGCTTGTGGGGGTAATGCTATCCGATCCCCCAGATGCCGCAGCCCGATGCTGTTGGACGATTTGAAAAGCACCAGATCACCGGGCCTGAGTTCTGCCTGAAGCAGTTCGTAGGCCTCATCAACCGTTTCGGTGAAACTGCATTCTTCGCCCCAGGAACCCTCCTGGATGGCGGAAACGTAGAGCGAACGGGCTTCCCGGCCAACCACTACCAGCCGGGAAATGTTCAGCCGGACCACTTGGGTGCCAACGGCTGTGTGTTCGCGGATGGAATCCGGGCCAAGCTCCAGCATGGCGCCGAGCACCGCCCAGGTCCTGCGGCCCCGCCCCAGATCCGCCAGGGTCCGCAGTGCGGCCCGCATGGATTCGGGGTTGGCGTTGTAGGCGTCATTGATGACGGTGACGCCGTCGGCACGTTCGGTCCGCTCCATCCTCCAGCGGCTGGCCGCCGACTGGGTGTTGAGCGAGGAGGCAATG
Source organism: Pseudarthrobacter sp. N5 (assembly GCF_050157035.1). Lineage (GTDB taxonomy): Bacteria > Actinomycetota > Actinomycetes > Actinomycetales > Micrococcaceae > Arthrobacter. The sequence goes on along the minus strand of NZ_CP189593.1, from coordinate 1,902,193 downwards.
GTGCGGCCCGGGATCCCGGCGGCATGCGCAGCAGCTGCTGCGGCAAGCAGATTGGCCACATGGTGTGCTCCGATCAGCCGGCTGCTGATGTGCAGGCCCCCGCTTCCGGCGGGCAGGACCAGGTCAAACTCGGGGTTGCCGCCGGCGTTGGTATCCAGCTCCGTGGCCCGCACCGCAGGGGCTTCGGCAACGGCGTTGTGCGCCGAGAAGCCAAGCACAGTTGCCTGTGTGCGCTTATGCATGGGAGCCACGCGGGGGTCGTCCAGGTTAATGACGGCGGTGCCGCTGGCGGGAAGCGCCTCGAGAAGCTCCCCCTTGGCCAAGACAATATTGTCCACACCGCCGAACTCACCGGAATGTGCTGTGCCGATTCCGAGCACAACACCGATGTCTGGCTGCACCATCTCAGCCAGGTAGCGGATGTGTCCGATTCCCGTGGCGCCCATCTCGATCACCAGGAAGCGTGTCCCGAAGCCGGCCCGGAATACTGTCAGCGGCACTCCCACCTCGCCGTTGTAGGACCCAAGCGGCGCCACGGTTGGGCCTTCGGCGGAAAGGATGCCTGCCAGCAGGTCCTTCGTGGTGGTCTTGCCCGCCGAACCGGTGATGCCAATCACGGTGAAGGCCTCTCCGGACGCTGCGCGCCGGGCGCGGATACGGCGGATGGTTTCCGCTGCCAGCGCACCCATGGCCAACACCGCGTCCTTGACGACGACGACGGGAAAGTTCCTTCCGGCGTCATCGTCAGTAAGGTGTTCAACGAGCGCCAGGACGGCGCCGCGGTCAACGGCCGCACTGATGAAGTTATGGCCGTCCGTGTGCTCCCCGGGCTTGGCCACGTAAAGCGAACCGGGTATGGCTTCGCGTGAGTCCGTCACCACTGAGCCCGGTATGATCCCGGGTTCAGCGACAAGACGGCCGTTCGTGATTTCGGCGATTTCCGCCGCAGTAAGTGCAATCATCTCGGTTTAGGACTCTATCCGGTCGTCGCCGAGAGCGGTGAATCCCCGGGCTGTCAAGGCAGCCCGGAGCTCCTCCCGGTCGTCCAGTGCAACGTTGATCCCTTTGATCTCCTGCCACACCTCGTGGCCGCGTCCGGCCACGAGAATGGTGTCTTCCCCGGCTGCGAGCTCAACGGCCTCCCGGATGGCTGCATCGCGCGGGAAGATCTCCAGGATGAGGCAGTCCAGCTGGCCGGCTTCCTTGGCTGCCCAGGCGCCGGCGAGGACATCAGCGCGGATGGCCGCCGCGTCCTCGTCATGGGGATCGTCATCACTGACGATGACGACGTCGGCGAGCCTCGCCGCGATCGCGCCCATCGCAGGGCGTTTACTCTGGTCACGCTGTCCGGTGGCACCGAAGACCACGATCACCTTTGACGACGGATCCGGGGACCGGACGGCTTCCAGTGCACGTTCCAGGGCATCGGGGTTGTGCGCAAAGTCCACCACGGAGGCCGGCCGTTCTGAAACCAGCTGCATGCGGCCAGGCACGGCCACGGTGAACGGGTCATGTGCATCCAATGCGGACTGGATTCTTGCCGGATCAGCCCCGGTGCTGAGGACCATCACGGTGGCCAGAGCCGCATTGGCCACGTTAAAGCTGCCGGGAAGACCGGTGTGGACGCGCAACTCGATCCCGTCCTGGCTCCGGAGCGTAAACTCCGTGCCCAGCCCGCGAACCGCAGGGTTCACCACCGTCCAGTCGGCCGCTACTGGCGGTTCACCGGCGGGAGCACCTGCTGCAGCTCCGGCCGTTGCCAGTGTGGTGACCGGGATCCCGGCCCCCACGGCCAGCCGCCGCCCCCATTCGTCATCTACGGTCACTACCGCCTTCCGCGCCCGTGCCTGGGTGAAAAGTTCCGCCTTGGTGCGGAAATATTCGTCCATGGTGCCGTGGAGGTCCAAGTGGTCCTGTGTCAGGTTAGTGAACCCTGCCACGTCAAAAACCACGCCATCCACGCGATGGTAGGACACGGCGTGGGACGAGACCTCCATGGAGGCCGCATCCAGGCCGCGTTCCCGCATGAGTGCCAGAAGTGCGTGGACGTCAGTGGACTCAGGCGTTGTCAGCAGGCTGGGTATCGGAACGCCGCCCGCAAGGATCTCGATGGTTCCGATCAGTCCGGTCTTCTTGCCCAGCGCCTGCAGCAGCGCGTTGATGAAGTACGTGGTGGTTGTCTTGCCGTTGGTGCCGGTGACGCCGAACAGTTCAGGCGACCCGCCTTCCGCCGGCTGGCTGCGGTAAATCAGGGCGGACAGCGGCCCCACCACACCCCGCGGAGCGTCGACAATCAGTACCGGGACGGAAATGTCCGTTGACAGCGCAAGGAGCCGCGCACCGGCGTCGTCGGTCACCACGGCGACCGCGCCCGCGGCGATTGCCTGCGGCACGAAGTCCGCGCCGTGGCGGCTCGCACCCGGGAGGGCAACGTATAGATCCCCTGCCAGGACTGTGCGGGAATTCAAGGAGATGCCGGTGACGCTTAATGTGCTGGAGTGGCCGGGAACGACGACGCCGAGCGCCTCGCCTATGTCGCCTAGCCCGACAGCCGCAACAGTAGTGGGCCGGAAGCCGTCCGCCGGGTTCTGCCCGTCCGAGGGGGTGGCTGCGGGCGCGTTGTTGTCAGACAAGGGGATCTCCGTTGGTGCTAGTGGATCAGACCTGCATCAGAGAGTGTGCTCCTGCGTGCGGGTGGTGTTCGGTGGACGTGCTACTTGGCGTACTGCGGCAGCCTGGCCGGTTCGCCGGTGGACGGCTGGACGTTGTACGTCCGCAGTACCTGGCTCATGACCGAGCGGAAAACAGGGCCCTGGGTGATTCCGTAGATGCTGCCCTTGGGTCGCTGCAGGACCACTTCAACAATAAACCGCGGATCGTCCATCGGCGCCATTCCGACGATGGAGGCGGTGTAGCCGCAGAATCCGGATTTGCCGTCGTCGCACGGAGATTCTGACGTTCCGGTCTTGGCACCCACCCGGTAGCCGTCGATCGCCGCGTCCTTGATCTGGCCTTCCGTGACTGCGCTTTCAAGAATGTCACGCAGCTGCTTGGCCGTCCCCTCGGAGACAACCTGGCGTGGCGGCTTGGCTTCGACTTTTTCCCCGGTGCCGCCCGGGTTGATGTAGCTGTCGATCAGCCGAGGCTGGAGCATCACGCCCTTATTGGCAACTGTCTGGAACGCGCGGACGGTCTGAAGAGTTGACTGGGAAACCCCCTGGCCGAACAGCACCGTGTACTCCTGGCGGCCATCCCACTGGTCCACGGGTGTCAGGATGCCAGAGGCTTCTGCCGGCAGCCCGATATCCGGGGCCTCGCCGATGCCGAACTTCTGCAGCCAGTCGTGGCGCTGGTCCTTGCTCAGCCGTCGCCCCGCCATCACGGTGCCGGTATTCATGGACCAGCCGAGGATTCCGGCCAGGGTCCGTTGCTCGGTACCGTGGGTAAAGGAGTCGTTGAAGGTCTGACCGTCCACGGTGTACGACGGCGGAATGGTGAAGGTGTCCAGCGGGCTGGACTTGCCTTCTTCGATCAGTGCGGAGGCCGTGATCATCTTTTCCACCGAGCCTGGCTCGTAGGCCGCGGTTACTGAACGCACACCACGGTCTTTGGCGGCGACTCTGCCTGGATCGTTGGGGTCCGGAGCATTGGTGTCGGCCATGGCTATGATATTGCCCGTCTTGATGTCTTCGACGATGATCACGCCCCACTCCGCACTCAGTTTGTCCGACTGGCTCTGAATGGCCTGCTGGGCGAAGTACTGGATGTCCGAGTTGATGGTGAGCTTGACGTCCTTGCCGTCCTCCGGAGGCGTCAGCTGATCCACGCCCACCGGGATTCGAAGGCCGTCGGCGCCGATTTCGAAGAGCCGTTTTCCCGGTATGCCCTTGAGGACTTCGTCCTGGGTCTGTTCAAGGCCTGCCAGGCCGGTGACGCCATCCTGCAGGAAACCGACGATTCCTCCTGCCACCGAACCGTTGGGGTACACGCGCTTGCTGGTTCCTTCCGTGACTATTCCCGGGATCTGCAGCTTGGACACCCTGTCTTCGACGTCAGGCTTGAGATCCTTGGCGACGATGTAGTACCGCTGGTTACCAGTGACGGCATCCCTGACGTCCTTGGTCTCCATTCCCAGCACGGACGCCAGCTCGGAAATACCCTGATCCCGGCTTACCTCAACGAGTTCGTCCTTGCCTTTCACCATTTCAAGCCGGTAGAAGGTGCCCGTTTTAGTGTTCACGGTCTGGTCCACCACGATGTTGTAACGGATCACGCTGTTGGCCAAGACAGTTCCATTGGCGTCGATGATACTGCCCCGCTCAGCAGGCAGGACAACGGCCCGACGGCGATTGTCCAAAGCGGCTTCAGCCATGCCGCCGGCGTCCAGCCCCTGGACCAGCACAAGTTTTCCACCCACAACCAGCAACAGGGTCAGCATGATGCCCAGGCCCAACCGTAGGCGCTTGGTGTGATTTGGAGACCTTCTGTTGCCGGGTATGCCTGTCCTCTGCGCCACGATCATCCCTTGCTGCTTGCCGTGCTGGCTGTTGATGCCCTCAGTTACTGTCCCGAAGCCTTCTGCTCAGGAGCCGGAACGGACCCGCCATGAAGATCGGCCGCCGGGGCAGGCGCGGGAACCGCTGCAGGCGCGGGAATCGCTGCAGGTGCTGCCGCCGGGGTTGCGGTTGCGGGGGCCGGTTTGGCGGCATCGCCGGCCGGTTTGCGGCTGGCCAACGGTTCATTGGAGGTTGCTGGCGGAACCACATTGAGCTGTCCCGCTACTGCTGGTGCCGGAATGACGGCGCCGGTGCTGGCGCCCTTGACTGCCGGTGTGGCTTTGCCGCTGACAGCCAGCGTGGACAGATCGATCTGGCCCTTAACCGTGGAAGCCACCATCCCCAGGTTGGCGGCCTTGGCAGCAAGGTTCTGTGGAGCTTCGAAATTCTGGACCTGCTGAGTCAGGTCCTGGTTCTGCTTGGTCAGGGTGGTCTGTTCGCTCCTCAACTGGACCAGCTGGTACTGGGCAGTGGAGACGGAAATATTGAGCACAAGCACGGTCATCAGGGCTACTGCGAGCAGTACAAAACAAAGAACTACAAAAGGGGCGCGGCGCTTGAGCGGGGCGGAACGCACCAACGAGAGCGGTGTGCGGGTTTTCCTGGCGGATCCCGGGGCCCCGACCGGCAAGGGGGCAGCTGCCAAGGCCAAGGCATGGCTCCCGGAGATAACGGGGAAGTTCCTGACAGCTGCGGCACTCATGCGGTCCTCCTGGCTCTTATGCGTTCCACGGCGCGCAGCCGGGCTGATGCTGCGCGCGAATTCTCTGCGATCTCGACGGCGGTTGGTACCTCGGTGCCTTTGGTCAAGGTCTTGAGTTCGGCCTTATGCTGTTCCAGCTCAACCGGGAAGCCGAGCGGCGCCGATGATTTTGAGCCGGCCTGGAAAACACCCTTGACGATCTTGTCTTCCAACGAGTGGTAGGACATGACCACAATTCGTCCACCAAGCGCCGTAGCTGCGACAGCCGCAGGAACTGCCCGCTCCAGCACGTCGAGTTCCTCGTTGACCTCGATCCGGAGTGCCTGGAATGTCCGCTTCGCCGGATGCCCGCCAGACTTCGCTGCGGCCGCCGGAACAACTGCTCGTATCTGCTCCACCAGCTCAGCGGTGGTGGCGAACGGCTTGACCGAGCGGGCTGCCACAATCCGGTTCGCGATCCGGCCGGCGAACTTCTCCTCACCCCATTTGCGGATGATCCGGACAAGGTCCTCTTCGCTGTAGTTGTTGACCACATCTGCGGCTGTCTGGCCCCGGCTGGTGTCCATCCGCATGTCCAAGGGAGCGTCAAAGGAATACGCGAATCCGCGTTCCCTTTCGTCGAGCTGAAGTGAGGAGACCCCAAGATCCATCAGGATGCCGTGGACTTCAGCAACGCCGAGGTCGTCCAGGACATCGGCAATTTCGTCATAGACGGCATGGACCAGATCGGTGCGCGAGGCAAAGGGTGCGAGGCGCGCCCCGGCCAGGGCGAGCGCCTCTTCATCCCGGTCGATTCCGATCAGATGGAGGTCCGGGTACCGCTGAAGCATGGCTTCGGCATGACCACCCATGCCCAGCGTGGCATCGATTGCCACAGGGGTCTCACCCCTGAGGCGTGCGGCCTCGAAACCAGGTGCCAACAAATTGATGCACCGGTCCTTGAGGACCGGCACATGACGTTCGGACGTCGGTTTTGCCTGGTCATTCATACCTTCGTCCTTCCGCTCGCGTCTTCCACCAGGCTCAGCAAACCGCTTGCCTGGGGTTTGTTTCTTGAACCAGATCCCCATCCGCGCCTATCTTCATGTCCGCCTGGCTCCGGGGAAGTGAGCCAGGAAAACTGTCAGATGGGCGGCTGGAGATCTCATTCAAGAACGCATTCAGCCGGTTCCCTGCCGGTTTTCAGAGAATCCCGGGAATGGCATCATCGGTTTCAGAGAAGGCGGTTTCCTTCTCAGCCAGGTAGTCGTTCCAGGCCTGGGCGTCCCAGATCTCCGCGCGGGTTCCGGCGCCGATGACGGCCAGTTCCCTGCCGAGTCCTGCATACTCCCGGAGCGCCAGTGGAATGGTCACGCGCCCCTGCTTGTCAGGTACCTCGTCCGAGGCTCCAGAGAGAAAAACCCGGATGTAGTCACGGGCTTGCTTGGAGGAGATGGGCGCCTCCCGCATTTGCTCGTGAACCCGTGCAAATTCCTGCTCACTGAAGACGTAGATGCAGCGTTCCTGGCCCTTTGTGAGTACCAGTCCGCTGGCAAGTTCCTCTCGGAACTTCGCTGGGAGGATGATCCGCCCCTTTTCGTCCAGACGCGGCGAGTGTGTTCCGAGAAACACTGGCCCACCGCCTGTCTGCCGTCAGAAGCTGCACGTCCCCTGTGCTGCCACTACCCTCTTACGTCCTCCACTTTACTCCACTTCACCCCACAGTCAACGCAACACGACGGATTTATCCTGCGCATGGACAAAAGTTTCCTTGCAAAAGAAGGGAACAAGGGCGTGGTGCGAAGTGGAGGGTTCTTGGCCGGCCGCATGCCAGCTTCATCGCCATATGCCCGGCGCGGGCTCCAGCTGGCCATTCCGCGCGGCACCAACCGCCGGAATTCGCGGGTTAAATGAAGAAAACCCGCCGTGGCGGGTCTTCTGATGGGTCCTGGAACGGACCGAGTGGTGGGAAGTGGGGAATTACGGCGACGGTGCTCAGGAGTCCCCGCGACGCCTTTCATCCCAACGCTCTTCAAGGCTGCTCATGAATGAACTCCTGGGCCGTGCAGATTTGCCCCCGTTGCCGGCTGATTTCGACTGGCCTGCGCCGGAACTCCGCATAGTCGCAAAATAGACGCCTCCACCCATGACGATAAAGCCAAGGACACCTATAAGAATGTTTTGAAGGGAGACACCCACCAGCAGAAGAAGGACCCCTGCGAGTGTCCCCAGCACACCGATCACTATGTGGCGTGTGGACCAGGATCGCCCGGGATCCGAGCCCATGGAATTGGCGAACTTGGGATCGTCCTCGTGAAGCTGCTTTTCGAGTTGTTCCAGCAGCTTCTGTTCGTGCTCCGAGAGCGGCATCACGACCTCCTTAAGTAGGCCAACGACTTGGCTGGCCGGAGCCAGTGCTTCTGTTCCGTCAACGAGCCGCATGCGGCAGAGGTTCCCGGCCCTCCGGCATTGGGAGGACCACCATAAGCCAACATACGGACGCCGGCGGGAGAATATATCCAGACGTTCGAAATCTATGTATATCTAAGGATAGTTTGTTGTGTGCAGTTCTGAAAGACGCACACGATGCCTGCCTCCTCACAGCACCCGGATAGCTCATTGTCACCGCGGTTTCGGACCCGGATTCATCAGTGCGGCCGGCAGGACGGACCGGGTGCCAAACTTTTCCGTTACCTGGTCGAGGGCCCGCTCGGCTGCCCGCCAGTTGTCGTCCCGGCGGTCAAAACTCAGCTGCAGGGACGTCTGCGCGGCCTCCTCCAATTGTTCTGCGCGCACTCCGAGCAGACGGACGGTCATACTGCGGTCCCCTAACGACTCAAGAAGCTGAATGACGACGGCGAATATCAGCTGCGCGCTATCCACCGGAGTATGGACCGTCCTGCTGCGAGTCACGGTGGAGAAATCTGCGTAACGCACCTTAAGTGCAACGGTCCTCGCCACCAGTCCGGAACTGCGCAGCCGCTCAGCCGTCCTGTGGGACAGGCGGAGAAGTTCGCGCTGCAGGAGCACATCATCGGCTGTATCCACCGCAAATGTCTCCTCGGCTCCGATGCTCTTCTCGAGCCGGACCGGAGTCACCTCACGCGGGTCAATCCCCCATGCGAGCCGGTGAACATGTTCGCCGGTGGCACCGAGTACTTTCTTCAAGCTCGACACCGGGGTTGCCGCAAGATCAGCAACGGTGCGGATCCCCATCCTTGCGAGGACCTCAGCAGTCTTGGCGCCTACGCCCCACAAGGCATTGACCGGCAGACTGTGAAGGTAGGGCACCGTCTCATCGGGTTCAATCAGCAGCAATCCGTCCGGCTTGCACCGGGTGGATGCGATCTTGGCCACAAACTTGTTGGCGGAAATGCCCACAGAGGCCGTGATGCCCAGTTCATTGGCAACCCTCCTCCGGATGAGCTCTCCTATATCGCGAGGTGATCCCAGCCGCCTGATGGCTCCACTGACGTCCAGGAATGCCTCGTCCACGCTCAGCGGCTCCACGAGGTCCGTGATGGATTCGAAAATAGCCATGAGCTGGGCCGACACTTCGTAGTAAAGCTTGTGCCGTGGTTCGATGATGACTGCTGATGGACACATGCGGGCCGCTATGACCATGGGCATGGCTGATTTGATGCCGAACGCCCTGGCCTCATAGGACGCCGAGAGTACAACGGAACGGTCTGCCGGGTATCCGACAATGACGGGTTTTCCGCGGAGCCCAGGACGCCCGCGCAGCTCCACCGACACGAAGAACGCGTCCATGTCCACGTGCAAAATGCTGCTGCGCCGGAGGTCCCGAAGACGTGCTTCGAGTTGCTCTTTGTTCCGGTCCGGCCCCACACCTGCAATCCTATGCCCTGGGACTGACTAAACTGGAGGCTGAATCCGGCATCTACACCAGGAGGAATGTCCCTGTGACGGTCATTGGAAATCTTAAGCCTGCAGGACTTGCCGTACTGGCCGTCGGCACCTTGGTTGCTATCGCAGCCTGTTCCCCAGCGGCTCCCGAAAGCCCGGCACCGTCCGGTTCAGCGTCATCGACGACGGCGGCTGAGCAGCCTTCAACTACCGCACCGCCCAGCCCTTCGGCCTCCCCGGGCACCTCGGCAACGGTGGGAGCCCTCGTGTCCGGATTTCCGCAGAAACTGCTTCCCGTGATGCCCGGGGCAACGGTGACCTCAAGCAGCTTCGATAAGACGTCCACACCTGCCTCCGCTGCACTTGTGGCGAGCATCACCGCAGCGCCGGCGGACGTCGTCGCGTATTACACAAAAGAGCTTGTTGCCCAAGGCTTCAAGGCAGTACCCGGCGAGACTGTGGGAAGCGTGGCATCCAAGGACTTTCTCCGCGCAGACAACGAGACCGTCAACATCGCCGTGGTGGAAGCCTCCGGCGTGTCGACCTTCACCCTCGGCGCCAATGTCGCGGCTGAGTCAGCCAAGTGACAGTTGCAGAGCAGCTGCGCCTGGAGCAGACGGCGTTCGTCGCCGCAGTGGCCGGCGAGCTCACCGACTTTCTGACGGCCCGCCAATCAGTAATGTCCGCGATCTCACCTGACATCGATCCCATCATGGGGTCCATCTCCAACCTCGTGACGGGTGGCAAACGCCTTCGCGCTCTCATGTGCTACTGGGGGTGGCGCGGCGCGGGCGGCTCCGCTTCGGCTCAGGATGTAGTGACGGCCGGCTCCGCCTTGGAACTGTTCCAGGCAGCCGCCTTGATCCATGACGACATCATTGACCGGTCCGATACCCGCCGCGGCGGTCCAAGCGTCCACCGCCGCTTCAGCCAGCTGCACACGAGCCAGGGCTGGGCCCTGGACGGCGAACGGTTCGGACACGCGGCCGCCATCCTGACCGGTGATCTCTGCCTGTCCTTCAGCGAAGAGGCCTTCACTGAGATCGGCGAACATGCGGCTGCCGGCAGCCGCGCACGGTTAATTTTCAATCTGATGCGCGCAGAAGTCATGGCCGGCCAGTATCTGGACATTCTGGAAGAAGTGGCAGGGCCGGTCCGTGACCGTGCCGGAGCCGTGAGCCGGGCCCAGTCGATCATCCGGTTCAAATCTGCCAAATACTCGACGGAACATCCGCTTGCACTGGGCGGCGCGCTGGCCGGAGCACCGAACGAACTGCTGCGCGGCTACTCGGCGTTTGCCCTGCCGTTGGGTGAGGCGTTCCAGCTGCGAGACGACGTCCTGGGAGTTTTCGGCGATCCTGTCACCACCGGTAAACCCGCGGGCGATGATCTCCGCGAAGGCAAGCGTACGGTGCTAGTGGCCCTGGCTATGGACCAGGCAACGCCGGAAGAATCAGCATTCATCGATGTAAAGCTGGGGAGTCAGCAACTGGAGGCCGCGGATGTGACCGAGATCCGCCGGATTATCGTGGACTGCGGAGCGCTCCACGCCACGGAAGTCCTGATCGGGGAGTTTGGGGCCGCGGCGTTCGCAGCACTGGAGGAGCTCCCGCTGGATGAGCTGCCCAAGACAGCACTGCGCAAGCTCGCCGAGGTAACTGTCAGCCGCGCGTCCTAAGACGGCTAAGGCCGGCTACCAGGCCAGAGACTGGGCGCGCCGCCGGATTTCCGTTTTTCGGCCTTCACGCAGGGCGTCGACGGGGCGGCCGCGCAATGACTCGTCCGCAGTAAAAAGCCACACGATGAGTTCTTCGTCGGAGTATCCGGCATCGGCCAGAACCACAATGGTTCCCTTGAGGCTGTCCACCACCTGGCCGTCGTGGATAAAGGCGGCCGGCACTGACCTGATACGGCGTTCACCCACCCGCAGTGCCGCAAGCGCGCGCTCATCAATCAGGCCGTGGACTTTCGTAATTGAAACGTCCAACAACTGCGCAACATCAGGCAAGGGCAGCCACTCGCCAACAAGGCTTTCTACATTACTCACGAATCAAGATTGCCACGGCAGGTACCCAAGCGCCTAGTCGGCACCCGGGCAGTTAGCGGCGCTGCGGCCGACACTCCAGAAAACTCCCTTTGCGCGAAGTCCAAGAATTGTTGTGCTAATTGCAATTTCATGAGAGATTCACATAGATCACATTTGTAACAGCAATAACTTCAGTAACACTAGTATCAATAGTCACACTGGCCTGAACGACAGCATTCGCCGCTGAGAAGAGGATTTTTCCCATGACGACGTCCCGACCGCTAAAGCAGACCTCCAGGCCGAGTCTCCCAATGATTGCGGCAACCACTGCTGCACTTCCCGCGGTGGTCCTGTCGTCTTTGGCCCTTGCCCACCCTGCCGCAGCTGACTCCCGGCCCCAGGCAATTCCGGCAACACTGGCAGCCGCCATGCAGGCGCAGGCCGCGGCAGCCCGGACAGCCGTCATACCGGCCGCGTCCGTGTCCACTGCGTTGCCGACGGCGTTCCGTCCGGCCCAGCGGTCGGCACCTGACGAATACACGATCACCCGCGGCGACACCATCAGCGGCGTGGCCGGCAAGTTCGGGCTGGATACCTATGCGGTGCTCCGGCTGAACAACCTGAAGGCAAACACCATTATTTACCCGGGTCAGAAGATCAAGCTGACGGGCTCTGCAGCTGCCCCCGCGGCTCCTGCTCCCGCTCCCGCTCCTGCCCCCGCAGTCGCTTCCGGCGGCAGCAGCTACACCGTGAAGTCGGGTGACACGCTCAGTGCCATCGCTGCCAGGCAAGGCGTCAGGCTTGCCGAGGTGTTCAGCTGGAATGGGCTGAACATGGCTTCCATCATTTACCCGGGCCAGAAGATCAAGATCGGCAACGGTGCTGCTGCCCCGGCTCCGTCGGCCGTGGCACCCGCATCGTCCGCACCGGCAGCTCCTGCGGCACCGGCCACACCGGCAAGTTCCGGCTCCTACACCATCAAGGCCGGCGATACACTTTCAGCCATTGCGGCCAGGCACAGTGTCAAACTCTCCGACATCCTCGCGGCCAACCGGCTGAGCATAACAACCGTCATCTACCCCGGAAACAAGCTGGTTATCCCGGGAGTGTCGGTGCAGCCCGCGGCCAGCGAGCCTGCAGCGAATGTCTCGCCCTTGGTTCCCGGCTCATTCCTCGGGTTTACGTATCCTGCGGCCGTCGTCAGTTCCGCGAATGAAAACAAGGCGCTGCTGAACGCTTCTCCTGTTCCCTCCAGGGAGCAGATGCGGACGATCGTCTCTGACGCTGCCCGCCGGATGGGAGTTGAGCCTTCGCTGGCGCTGGCCTTCGCCTACCAGGAGTCCGGCTTTAACCAGCGGGCGGTCTCCCCTGCGAATGCGATCGGCACCATGCAGGTCATTCCATCCTCGGGCCAGTGGGCGTCGGATCTGGTGGGCCGCAAGCTCAACCTGCTGGATCCCTACGACAACGCCACCGCCGGCGTGGCAATCATCCGGCAGTTGATCGCCACCAGCAAGAATCTGGACAACGCCATTGCAGGCTATTACCAGGGCCAGTACTCCGTCAGCAAGTACGGCATGTACGACGACACCAAGAACTACCTCGCCTCCATCAAGGCGCATCAGAAGAACTTCAGCTAGGGTTTTCCGGCATCGGCTTCCGCTGACGCTGAACCGCCGAGAATAACGATACGGGTCCGGGTCGAATGTCGATTCGGACCCGTTTCCGTGCGGCACTAGTATCGTAGGGTGCAGGAATACGTGTCGGAGAGTTTAGTTGGAACGCTGGTGGACAACCGTTATCTGGTTCAGTCCAAGCTGGCCCGCGGCGGCATGTCCACGGTGTATCTCGCCACAGACCTCCGGCTGGAGCGGGACGTTGCCCTAAAAGTCCTGCACCCTCATTTGGTCAACGACGGCAACTTTCTTGACCGGCTGGGACGCGAGGCCAAAGCCGCGGCCCGCCTCTCCCACCCCCATGTGGTGGGTGTACTCGACCAGGGAAACGACGGCCAAACCGCCTATCTGGTCATGGAGCATATCAAAGGCCACACCCTCCGCGACGTGATGAATTCCAAGGGTGCATTAGCCCCCCGCCTGGCCCTCGCCCTGATCGACCCGGTGGTGGAAGGACTGGCGGCCGCCCACACGGCCGGGCTGATCCACCGGGACGTCAAACCTGAAAACGTCCTGATCGCCGACGACGGCCGGATCAAGATCGGCGACTTCGGCCTCGCCCGCGCGGTCACAACCTCCACGAGCACAGGCGCCTTAATCGGCACCGTGGCGTATCTCTCCCCTGAACTGGTCCTGGGCAAGCAGGCTGACGCCCGCAGCGATATCTACTCCGCGGGCATCATGCTCTACGAAATGATCACCGGCAAGCAGCCGTTCGACGGCGAAGTCCCCATCCAGGTGGCATATCAGCACGTCAATTCCACCGTCACCGCGCCGTCCGCAGAGGTGCCCGGGCTGGCCACTGAGCTCGACGAACTGGTCCAGTGGTGCACTGCAAATGATCCCGAGAACCGGCCCGTTGACGGCGATGCCCTGCTAACCGAGCTACGGCACATCCGCACCAATCTGACCGACGCGGAACTGGATCTTCGGCCTCCCGCAGCCCTGGCCGCCCCGCAAGGAATCGCAGCCGAACAGGCCTCTGCGGAAACCGTCCGCGCGCGTGTACTGCCCCCGCACCAGCCACGCAACGAACACACCGAACTGATCCCGGCTGTGCAGCGGCCCACCGAGGTCATTTCCCACACCAGCAACCCCACAACGGTTATTCCGCATGCGACCACGCAGGAACCTGGCCGCAACCACAACCAGGGCCAAGGCTACACAGGGCAACAGGGACCAACATCACGCCCGGATACGGCCGGACCGCTGAGCAAGCGGACACAGCGCAAACTGGACCGCGAGGATGAAAAAGCCCGGTCAAAGGCCGCCGCCACCCCGGTGCGGACACTGCGCGAAGGCAACTCCCGCCGTCGGGGTCTCCTGTGGGTCATCCTTCTGATCATCGCCGCGTTGCTGGCAACCGGCGCCGGGTGGTTCTTCGGTATGGGTCCGGGCTCTCCCGGCACTGTTCCGCCTGTCGCCAACAAGACGGTGGCCGAGGCCCAACAAGTGCTTCGCACCGCGGGTTTCCAGTCCAGCACCAAAGACGTTTTTGACGACGACGTCACGGCGGGGCTCGTGGTGGGTTGCGAACCGGGTGCCGGAACTGAAATCCGCAAATTCCAGCAGGTGGCACTTTTTGTATCCAAGGGGCCGCAATTGTTTCCTTTGCCCCAGCTGACAGGTAAATCCCTCGACAACGCCAAGTCTGCCCTCAACGGTGCCGAAATGACGCTGGGCTCCGTCACGGAGAAATTTGACGAGGCCGCCGCAGCCGGCACGGTGCTCGTCCAGGAACCTGCACAAGGGACACCCGCCAGGCATGGAACGGCTGTGGCCCTGACCGTGTCCAAGGGACCTCAGCCTGTTCCGGTACCGGACGTCCGTGGGCAGGCCCAGGGCGACGCCGTAAAGGCGATCGAAGTTGCCGGCCTCAAGGCGGTCATCGCTCCGGAAACCGTCAATGACAAAAAGGTACCTACGGGCGCGGTAGTCAGCCAGAGTCCGCAGTCAGGCGCTCTCATCCGCGGGCAGTCGGTGACGCTCACGGTGTCCAAGGGCCCCAAGCTGGTCCAGGTCCCCAGCTTCATCGGCAAACAGGCCAGCGAAGGACGCAAGGCGCTCGAGAAGCTCGGCTTTGAAGTCCGCGTCAACAATGTTCTGGGTGGGTTCTTCGGTACCGTCCGGGATCAGGATCCTGTGGATACTCTGGTAGCTGAGGGATCAGTCATCACCCTGACGGTGGTCTAAACCCCAAGCTTCAGTTCTTGGAGAGGGCTCCGGCCACCAGGAAGGCCATCTCGAGGGACTGCATGTGGTTGAGCCGGGGATCGCACACGGACTCGTAGCGGTCCAGGAATGCTTCCTGGTCTACAGGATCTGCGCCACCCAGGCATTCGGCAACGTCGTCACCGGTCATTTCAACGTGCAGTCCACCCGGGATGGTGCCCAGGGCATGATGCACTTCGAAGAATCCACGCACTTCGTCAATGACGTCGTCGAAATTGCGTGTTTTGTAGCCGTTGGGTGAGGTGACAGTGTTTCCGTGCATGGGATCAGTCACCCAGAGCACCTGCGCACCTGAGTCTGTGACCTTCTCCACGAGGGCTGGAAGCTTTTCGCGGATATTTCCTGCGCCCATCCGGGTGATGAACGTGAGCCTGCCGGGTTCGCGGTTGGGATCAAGTTTTTCGATCAGCCGCAGGGCGTCGTCGCCGGTGGTGGACGGGCCCAGCTTGACACCGATCGGGTTGCGGACGCGCGAGAGGAAATCAATGTGTGCATGGTCCAGCTCACGGGTACGTTCGCCGATCCACAGGAAGTGGGCCGAAGTGTCGTAGGGGAACCCGGTGCGGGAATCGATGCGGGTCAGCGCGCGCTCGTAGTCCAGAAGCAGTGCCTCATGGCTGGCGAAGAATTCCACCCGTTTCAGCGCTTCGAAGTCCGCGCCGCAGGATGCCATGAATTTGATGGCCCGGTCGATGTCCCTGGCCAATGACTCGTAGCGCGCATGCGCCGGGTTTTCGGTGAAGCCCTTGTTCCAGTGGTGCACCAGGCGAAGGTCAGCGAAGCCGCCTTGTGTGAACGCCCGGATCAGGTTCAGGGTGGAAGCCGAGGTGTGGTAGGCCTTCAGCATCCTGCTGGCGTCGTGGCCCCGGGATTCCGGTGTGAATTCGTAGCCGTTGACGATGTCACCGCGGTATGCGGGGAGCGTGACGCCGTCGCGCGTTTCATCGTTGGAGGACCGCGGCTTGGCGAACTGGCCGGCCATGCGTCCCATTTTGATCACTGGCAGGGCCGCACCATAGGTGAGGACCACTGCCATCTGGAGGATGGTCTTGACCCGGGCGCTGATCTTGTCCGCGGTCGCGGCCTCAAATGTCTCTGCACAGTCGCCGCCTTGGAGCAGGAAGGCCTTACCCTGGGCGGCCGCGGCCAGTCGTTCGCGAAGCACGTCCACTTCACCGGCAAACACCAGCGGAGGAAGAACGGAGAGCTCGTGGACCGAGGCGTCGAAAACATTTTTGTCCTGCCAGCTCGGCTGCTGGGACACCGGCAAATCGCGCCAATCGTCCAGACCGGGATAGTCAGCGGCACCTCCCTGGGCAGTACTGGTCAGGGAGGAGGCAAATTTTGCAGATAGCTCAGTCACACTCTAAGACTAGTTCCCGCGACGGATATCGGAATACCAGTTCCGTCATTAGCCCTGCGAGTGGCGTCACACACTTCCAGTGCCCTGTTGCGAATCAGGTTCGGTTTCCTCGTTCGGCCCGGATTCCGGGACAGTCCCCGCCGCTTCGACGTCGGGTGCGGGGGCGTCCTTCTTGGCCGCATCCTTCCCCGCCAGCTGCAGTTTGACCACCGCCGCATAGTCATCCACGTATTCCTGGCCGGAGAGGCGCATCAGTTCGTACATGATCTCGTCCGTCACGGAACGCTGGACGAGGCGGTCCTCCTCCAGGCCCTGATACCTGCTGAAATCCAGGGGCGCCCCGAAGATCATGCCAATCCGCCGAATGTTGGGCATCCGCTTTCCGATGGGCTGCACCTTGTCCGTGCCGATCATCGCCACAGGGATCACTGGGACACCGGCCTGCAGTGCCAGCTTGGCAACCCCCACTTTCCCGCGGTAAAGGCGCGCATCCGGGCTGCGGGTTCCTTCGGGATAAATACCCAGCAGGCCACCATTTGTCAGCACATCCATGCCCGCGTTGAGGGAGACGGCGGATGCCGCCCCGCCGGAACGGTCCATCGGGAGCTGGTTGGTCATCCGGAAAAAGAGGGCGGTGAGTCTTCCCTTAAAGCCGGTGCCGGTGAAATATTCCGACTTCGCCAGGAATATAACGGGCCGGGGCACCATCAGGGGCATAAAAATCGAATCGGAGAATGACAAATGGTTGGACGCAATAATGGCGGCGCCTTCGGCAGGAACGTTGTCCAGTCCTTTGACCCAGGGCCGAAAAAGCAGCCGAAGAACCGGACCCAGGAAGATCCTTTTCATGACCCAATAGAACACGTGACAGACCTCTCCGGAAGGCAGCCGACCGGCTCTCCGTCGGGCCCGGCCAGCGATCCAATGCAACCCTACTCTAGTGAGATTTGTGCAGAACAGTGACACGATGGACTTATGACAGAAAGCAGCCCTCTGCCAACGCCTGCCGCTTTCAGCTACCCCGGGCACGGACCCAACTCTCGGACCGGCATCGCCATCTGCCATGGCTTCACGGGCAGCCCCCTGAGCGTCCTGCCCTGGGCCAGGTACTTGGCGGACCAGGGATTTGCGGTGTCAGTGCCGCTGTTACCGGGCCATGGTACGGATTGGACGCAGTTGGCCGGTTCCAGCTGGCATGAATGGCATGACGGCTTTGATCGCGCCTATCTTGAGTTGGCTGCCCGGACGGATGAAACGTTCGTCGCTGGACTTTCCATGGGGGGCGCCATCGCACTCCTTACTGCCTCCCGCCACCCGGTAAGCGGTGTCACCGTGGTGAACCCCGGGCTGAGCTTTTATGACCGCCGCGTCAGGATCATCGGCATCCTCAAATATTTCCAGCGGACCACGACGCCCGTCCAAGAGGACAACCCGACGTCGGCCATCACCCAGGACGGCGATTACTCCCGGACGCCACTGACGTCAGTCCATCAGCTCAAGAAGCTGTTCAATGCGGCCATCCGTGGTCTTCCGCAAGTTAAAGCGCCCGTTCTGGTCTTCAAATCGACCTTCGACGCCGTGGTACCGCCGTCATCCGTTGACCTGATCAGGGAGCGCCTTGGATCGTCCGGACTCGAGGTGCTGCCCTTACCCAACAGCGGACATGTGGCCACCCTTGATGTGGACGCCCCTGAAATTTTTGGGCGGTCCGCACAGTTCTTCCTGGAACACGCACACCACAATGCATCGTCGGAGACACCATGACAACGCTTCCCGATCACAGCCCATTCAGCAGCCCGTTCACCGGCCAGGGGCCAAGCGTGGGGGTGGTGCTCTCGCACGGCTTTACCGGCAGCCCGCAAGGTCTTCGCGGATGGGCCGAATCCCTGGCCGCAGCAGGATTCGCGGTCCGGATGCCCCTGCTGCCTGGCCACGGCACCACCTGGCAGGAGTTGGGTCGTACGCGCTGGCAGCAATGGCATGAGGCACTGGAGGCCGCCTACCTGGAGCTGGAGGCCGGATGCGATCACGTGTTCACGGCAGGGCTCTCCATGGGCGGTGCACTGGCGCTTCGTGTTGCCGCCACCCGTCCGGTTGCCGGCACCATTCTGGTGAACCCCGGCCTGGTCATTGATGATCCGCGCGCCCCGCTGGCCGGTGTGTTGAAATTTGTCCTCAAGAGCACCCCCGCGATCGCCAACGACATCCTGAAGCCCGGTATGGACGAGGGCGCCTATCCCCGGACACCCGTTGCCGCGGCGCATGAACTCCATAAAATGTTCAAGGACACCTTGAAGCTGCTACCGCAAATCACCGCGCCGGTTCGCGTGTTCCGTTCAACCGTGGACCATGTTGTTTCGGACTCGAGCATTGTGGCGCTCAGGCGCGGCCTGACCCATGCCCCGCTGCAGCTGAGCAAGCTCGAGAACAGTTATCACGTGGCCACCATGGACAACGACGCCGAGGAAATTTTCCGCGGGTCAGCAGACTTCATCAATGCTGTGCTCGCAGGATCCGCCGTCCCTGGCCCGGAACGCCCCGCTTCAGCCGCACTGAAGGGTAACGACGATGACTAGACCAGGTCCGGACTCTCCCGATCAGAGCGCGAACCAGGATGACGCCGTCTGGCTTGATCTTGTGTCGCGGCTGGAAGCTGACTCCCCTACGGACGCAACAAGCACAGACGCAGGCCCAGAAGCCATACCCGGACTCGCTCATGGGGATGGCGGGGGCGCCGGTCAGGTAATCCCGGGACATCCGGATGCTCCCGGCGTTTCGCGTTTCATGGATTTCGACCCGCTGGGACTTTCCCATGCCGCCCCCACCGAGCTCTCCGCCGGACAACGGCAGGCGGCAGCAGAACCGGCCGCCGCAACGGACCCGTCGTCGGGCCGTGACGGTCCCAGGGACTACGGGGTGGAGGACGACGACGGCGCTTTTGTGCCTGAGGAGCCGCCGAGCCTGTCCGGCACAGACCCCCTGACCATGCTTGCCTGGCTGGGTGCTGGGGGCGGACCCGTAGCCTTGGTGCTGTCCGCCATGTTCTGGCGTTCAGCGCCGCTGATGGCCATTCTGGGGATCGTTACGGCATTTGTTGCGTCGGTGATTTACCTGATCATGAAGTTGCCCCAGGAAAAGGACGAGAACGACGACGGCGCCCGGGTCTGAGGCGCAGTCAAGCCGTCTCAGCTGTGCATGCGGCTGCTCACGCGGGACAGATCGGCTGCGCCTATGAGCCCGGCATTTGGACCCAGGGCGGCGAGTTCGATCGCGGCCGCCGGACGGAATCCGCGCCCCGTGAGATTTCTGCCGAACGCCTTGCGCGCAGGTTTCACCAGCAAGTCCCCCGCGGCGCACAGGCCGCCGCCAATCACAAACATTCCGGGGTCCAGGGCAGCTGCCAGATTGGCCAACCCCAGTCCGAGCCATTCGCCCACCTCTTCGAGCAATTCCGTGGAAGCGGCGTCACCGGCGATTGCCAGCTCGGTCACGATCGCTCCCGTGATCCGGGCGGCGTCACCGTCAACCGCCTTCAGTAACTCCTGGGCCACCGGCGAATTTGCCAGCGCAAGGATCCTGGCTTCCCGGCCCAGCGCATTTCCCGACGCGTATTGTTCCCAGCAGCCACGATTGCCACATTCACAACGGTGCCCGCCGGGCATGATGATCTGGTGGCCGAACTCGCCGGCCACCCCGAACCTTCCACGCTCCAGGCGCCCGTCCATCACCATGGCCCCGCCGATTCCGGTTCCAAGGGTGATGCAGACCAGCCGGTCCTGTCCCCTACCTGCCCCGAATCGCCATTCCGCCCAGCCGGCGGCGTCGGCGTCGTTGGTCAAAAGCACCGGACGCCGGAGCAGCCGCTGCAGGTTTTCCCTCAGCGGTTCATGACGCCAGGCCAAGTGCGGGCTGAAAAGCACAGTGCCGCCGTCCAGGTCCATCCACCCGGCTGCCCCGATACCCACGGACCAGATCCTGTGACCCCTGCCCAGCTCTGCTACGAGCTCGACGATCACCTGTTCAACCGCCCGCGGATTGGTGCCGGGGGTGGAGCGTCGGGCCTCATCGAGGATCCTGCCGTCGGCGTCCACCACCCCTGCCGCCACTTTGGTGCCGCCGATGTCTATCCCGATTGCCAGGCCTTTGCGTCCCAGCCGGAGGTGTTCCCGGAAACCATCGCTGCCGGGGCCGCCGGCCTGGATCCGGTTCATTCTGCGGCGCCAGGCGGCTGCCCTGGGTCGGGGCGCGGGCTGGTCGCTGGACAGGGGTGAATACATAATTTCCCATTCTAGGCGCCCATCGCACACCCTGTTTGATAAGCGAAAATTAGCCGATACAGCGTGCTTGGCCGTAAAGTTACTCGCCAGTAGGTAAGATTCAGCACACCTCCGCATATGGCGTACTAGTGTTAGAGCTACCCTGTGCGGGTCTATGGATATCAAAGGAGCTATCGTGCGCGAATTCAGTGTTCCGCCCCTGGTGAACGTACCGCCGGAAACCAACATCACGGATCTGCTGGTCCGTCAGGCAGCCAAGGCAAACAACCCCGCACTGTTTTCACGGCTGGATGCGTCGGGCCAGTGGAAGGACATTACCGCCAAGGATTTCCTGGCGGATGTGTCTGTCCTGGCAAAAGGCCTGATGGCGAGTGGCGTGGGTGTAGGGGACCGCGTGGGAATCATGTCCCGGACCCGCTATGAGTGGGCACTCATTGACTTCGCCATCTGGTTCGCCGGCGCCATCTCCGTTCCCATTTACGAGACCTCCTCCCCGTCCCAGGTTGCCTGGAATCTCGGTGATTCCGGTGCCGTGGCCGCTTTCGGCGAAGCCGCCCACCATGAGGACATGATCCGGCAGGCCGCAACTACGGAAGGGCTCACTGCGCTCAAGCACGTATGGCAGCTCGAAGGCGGCGGACTTGACGCCGTCCGCTCGGCCGGAACCGGCGTGAGTGACAGTGACCTCGAGGCTCGACGCAGCACCGCCAACCTCAGCGATGTGGCCACCATCATCTATACCTCCGGAACCACGGGACGCCCCAAAGGCTGCGAGCTCACCCACGGCAACTTTGTTGAGCTCTCGGAAAACGCACTGGCGTTGCTCGGGGACGTAGTCAACGAGCACGCGAAAACCATCATGTTCCTGCCGCTGGCACATGTGTTTGCACGGTTCATCTCCGTGCTGGCCGTCGCAGCTGGCGCAACCGTGGCACACACACCCGACATCAAGAATCTCCTGGCCGATCTCCAGAGCTATCAGCCAACGTTCATCCTGGCCGTTCCGCGCGTCTTCGAAAAGGTCTACAACTCTGCATTGACCAAGGCAGAGGACGGCGGCAAGGGCGCGATTTTCCACAAGGCTGCAGACACCGCCATAGAGTACTCGCGTGCCATGCAGGACGGCCACATAGGGCTCGGCCTGAAGCTCAGGCACGCCTTGTTCGACAAACTGGTCTACGGGAAACTCCGCGCGGCCATGGGTGGTCACGTGGCACATGCGGTGTCCGGAGGCGGGCCCCTCGGCGAGCGGCTGGGCCACTTCTTCCACGGCATCGGCCTGCAGATCCTGGAGGGCTACGGACTGACCGAGACCACCGCGCCCATCTCCGTCAACACACCGGCGCTGATAAAGATTGGCAGCGTTGGTGCCCCGCTACCCGGCAACGCCGTGAGAATCGCCGACGACGGTGAGATCCTCGCCAAGGGCGTGTGCGTCATGCGCGGCTACTACAAGCGCGAGGACCTCACTGCCGAAACATTCCTGGACGGCTGGTTCCGCACCGGTGACATCGGCCAGCTGGATGAGGAGGGCGTCCTCAGCATTACGGGCCGCAAGAAGGAAATCATCGTCACTGCCAGCGGCAAGAATGTGGTTCCGGCACTGCTCGAAGACCAGATCCGCGCCGATGCGCTGATCTCCCAGGTACTGGTGGTGGGAGACAACCGCCCGTTCATCGGCGCCTTGGTCACGCTGGATGAGGAGGCGCTCCCCGGCTGGCTGCAGCGTCATGGCCTGCCGGCATCAACCTCACTCAACAATGCCACGGGCAACGCCGTCGTCAAGGCAGCTGTCCAGGACCTCATCACGCACGCGAACCAGTCCGTGTCCAAGGCAGAGGCCATCAAGTCCTTCCGGATCGTTCCCGCGGACTTCACCGAGGCTTCGGGGCACCTCACGCCATCGATGAAGGTCAAGCGGGCACAGGTGATGAAGGACTTCGACGCCGTCATCGATGAAATGTACGCCGCTCCCCGCACCTGAGCTTTGCCGGCGGTTGGCCGGTAAATATGCGGGGGTCCTTCCGGCATCAGCCGGAAGGACCCATTCGTTCGTCAGGCCTGCTGGAGCTCGTCCACCACCAGCGCAGCGAGTTCCACCGCGGCGGCCTTGGTGGCAGGCTTCAACTGGCGCAGGTCAATCCGCGAGCCTTCGGCAAGATGCCGGTCGTGTGGAATCCGGACAACGTTCCTGACCCGTGACAGGAAGTGCTGCTCGATCTCGTCGATGTTGACGAGGGTTCCCTCACCGGCGGCCATGTTGATGACCACCGTGGCCCGTGCCACCAGGTCCCGTCGGCCGTGCGCCTCCAGCCAGGACAGTGTCTCGGAGGCGAGCCGGGCTTCATCCACGCTGCCACCGGATACCAGCACCACTGCATCGGCCTTTTCCAGTGTTCCCTTCATGACCGAGTGGACCATGCCCGTGCCGGAGTCCGTAAGCACGATGGAATAGTAGCGGCCCAGGATGTCCGTCACGGCCCGGTAGTCGGCATCATCAAAGGCATGCGCCACCATGGGATCTGTGTCCGAGGCCAGCACATCCAGCCGTGAGCCGTCGCGGGCCGTGTAATTGGAGAGCTGCGCGAACGAGTTGACCGTAAAGCGGTCCCTGACCAACTGGCGGGCGGTGAAGTCCGCACGGCCCGGCGAACGGTCCGAGAGCGTGCCGCGGTCCGGGTTGGCATCCATGGCAATCACGCGGTCTTCGCGGAGATCTGCAAGGACCATGCCCAGAAGAGTGGTGACCGTGGTTTTCCCCACACCACCCTTGCGGGACAGCACCGGCACATAGCGGGTCCGCTCCCCCAGACGCAACGCAATCCGATGCTCCATGGCCCGCTGGATCCGGACCTTGTCAGAGTCCCCCACATTGACGTTGCCAAACGTCGCACGGAACAGCCACAAGCGCCAGCCACCGGCCGGAGGTGCCGCTTTTTTGTTCAGCAGGCGGTCCGCGGTGAGCGCGGCGGCTGGCTCTGGGCCCTCAGCGCGGTCGCGCCGTTCACTGAACTGCGCCCCGTCCGCCGCGCCCACGTCGGCTGCTTCCTGCTGCGCCTTTGCTGGTTCCGGCTCTGCACCCGGAGCGTCCGGTGTGCCAACAGGGCTCCATCCGCCTTCCGGTTCAAAAACTCCGGCCGTGACGTGCGGCCTGCTCGTCTCCGGGGCCTGCGGCACGGACAACGAAGAGAATGCGGAGAGCGAATCTGCCGAGGTACGGTCCTGGGCATCGGAAACCGTGACAACACTGATTTCCTCCGACGCCGGGACTGGAAGCTGTTCGGCCTCAGGGACGCGCTCAGTTACGGACTCCGTGCTTGGCCCCGTCCCTGTCTCCGTCCCTGTCTCCGTGCCGGGCTGTTGCTCCGTGCCGGCCGCCGCCGCAAGCTCTTCCGCGGGCAAGGCAACGTCTTTGGTCTCCGGATCTGCCGCGCTGGGTTTCCGGGCAGGCCGTGGCGTGGGCTTGGGCGTATTCGTCTGCGTCATGGCTCCCGCTCGATGGAATAAACGCTTTGGGGGCCGGCTTCCGCCGCCCCCCGACAGACTTCAGTCAGCACCTAGCCTAGCGCGTACTGCCCGATTCGAGGCTTTGGATGGCCTATTCGACCACCAGCAGCAGATCCCCGCCCTGGACCTGCTCCACGGCGGATATTGCCAGCCGGGATACCGTTCCAGCCAAGGGAGTGGTGATCGAGGCCTCCATCTTCATGGCTTCGATGGTGGCGACAGTATCGCCGGCATTGACGGTGTCCCCCGGCTTTACCGTCATTGTCACTGCCCCGGCGAACGGTGCGGCAACGTGGCCAGGCTGGGAAGGATCGGCCTTTTCGGCAGCCTTGACGTTGCTGACCACCGACCGGTCACGGACCACCACGGGCCTCGACTGGCCGTTAAGCGTGCACATCACCGCACGCATGCCCTTCTCGTCGGGTTCTGAGACAGCCTCCAGGGATGCAATCAGACGGACTCCCTTACCGAGCTGGATGATGTGCTCTTCGCCGCGCTGTAGGCCATAGAGGTAGTCCCTTGTGTCCAGCACGGAGAGATTGCCATAGGTTTCCACACTCTTAAGGTAGTCCTTGGTGGGGCCTTCAAAAAGGAGGCGGTTGAGCGTCTGCTGGCGGGTCTTGGAATCGCCCTGCAGCGCAGCGCTGTCTTCAGCACTGAGTTCCGCGTCACGGATCTTGATGCTGCGCCCCTGCAAGGCCTTGGTGCGGAATGGTTCCGGCCAGCCTCCGGGAGGATCGCCGAGCTCACCTGAGAGAAATCCGATGACCGAATCGGGGATGTCGTAGTTCTGGGGATTCTCATTGAAGTCAGCGGGATCCGCGTTCAGCCCAACCAGGTGAAGGGCGAGGTCACCCACCACTTTGGAGGACGGTGTCACTTTCACGAGGCGTCCCAGGATTCGGTCCGCTGCCGTGTACATGTCCTCGATCGCCTCGAAGCGTTCACCCAGGCCAAGAGCCATGGCCTGTTGCCTGAGATTAGAAAGCTGCCCGCCCGGAATCTCATGCTGGTACACCCGCCCTGTGGGGCCCGGCAGCCCTGACTCGAAGGGCGCGTAGACACGGCGCACCGCTTCCCAATAAGGCTCCAGCGAGCTCACACTTGCCAGGCTGAGTCCGGTGTCGCGCGGGGTGTGCGCCAGCGCCGCCACAAGCGCTGAGGCCGACGGCTGGCTGGTGGTGCCGGCCAGGGACGCGGAAGCAACATCCACGGCATCCACACCTGCGTCTACGGCCGCGAGGAGCGTTGCCAGCTGGCCGCCTGCGGTGTCGTGGGTGTGCAGGTGGACCGGAAGGTCGAACCGCTCGCGGAGAGCCGCCACCAGCTTGGCTGCGGCTGCCGGACGGAGCAACCCGGCCATGTCCTTGATGGCGAGGATGTGGGCACCGGCGTCCACGATCTTCTGGGCGAGGCCCAGGTAGTAGTCCAGCGTGTATAGCTTTTCGTCCGGATCCAGCATGTCGCCGGTGTAACAGAGCGCCACTTCGGCGATGGCGGTACCGGTGGCCCGGACTGCCCGGATAGCAGGTGCCATCTGGTTGACGTCGTTGAGGGCATCAAAAATACGGAAAATATCAATTCCCGTGGCAGCCGCTTCGTTCACGAATGCCACGGTCACTTCTTCCGGGTACGGTGTGTAGCCAACCGTGTTGCGCCCGCGGAGCAGCATCTGCAGGCAGATGTTGGGCAGGGCCTTCCGCAGCGCGGCAAGCCGGTCCCACGGATCTTCCCCCAGGAAGCGCAGAGCGACGTCATACGTGGCACCGCCCCAGGCCTCCACCGAGAGGAGCTGTGGCAGGAGCGAGGATACGGCCGGGCCCGCAGCCACGAGATCTCGGGTCCGGACCCGCGTGGCAAGCAGGGACTGGTGGGCATCGCGGAAAGTGGTGTCCGTGACTGCAACGGCGGTCTGCTCGCGGAGAGACTTCGCGAAACTTTCGGGACCGAGTTCCAGAAGCCGCTGGCGCGAGCCGGGCGGCGGTTCGGTCTCCGTTGCCGCAGGGAGCTTGGCTGCAGGATCGGAATGCACCATAAGTTCACCATTGGGCTTGTTCACGGTGACCTCGGCCAGCCAGGTCAGCAGCTTGGTGCCACGGTCGGCAGAAACGCGGGATTTCAGCAGCTCAGGGCGTTCGTCAATGAAGGACGTGGAGACATCACCGGCAATGAAGCTGGGATCGTCCAGGACGGCCTGAAGGAACGAAATGTTGGTAGACACGCCACGGATACGGAACTCAGCCAGGCCACGGCGCGCCCGGGCCACGGCAGCAGGATAGTCGCGGCCCCGGCAGGTAAGTTTTACCAGCATCGAGTCAAAGTGCGGGCTGATTTCGGCACCCGAGTAAACTGTTCCGCCGTCGAGCCTTACGCCGGCCCCGCCGGCCGAACGGTAACCGGTGATCTTGCCGACGTCGGGCCGGAAACCGTTGGCGGGGTCTTCGGTGGTGATGCGGCACTGCAACGCTGCGCCCCTGACCTGGACGGACTCTTGGGACAGCCCAAGGTCCGCGAGTGTCTCACCAGCAGCAATGCGCAGCTGCGCCTGCACAAGGTCAACATCGGTGATCTCTTCCGTGATGGTGTGCTCCACCTGGATACGGGGATTCATTTCGATAAAGACGTGCTGCCCGGCGCGTTCCCCCACGGTGTCGACGAGGAACTCGACCGTACCGGCGTTGACATAGTTCAGCGCCTTGGCGAACTTAACTGCATCGCGGTATAGGGCCTGCCGGATACCTTCATCCAGATTGGGTGCAGGGGCAATTTCGATGACCTTCTGGTGCCGGCGCTGGATGGAGCAGTCCCGTTCGAAGAGATGCATGACGTTGCCCTCGGCATCGGCCAGAATCTGGACTTCGATGTGACGGGGCCGGAGCACAGCCTGCTCTAGGAACATGGTGGGATCACCGAACGCCGCATCAGCTTCCCGCATTGCTGCGTTCAGCGCTTCCGGGAGCCCTTCGCGTGTGTCAACACGGCGCATGCCGCGGCCACCGCCGCCGGCAACCGCCTTGGCAAAGATCGGGAAGCCGATGACATCCGCAGCTGCAATCAGTTCGTCCACGTCTTTGGACGGCGGGCTGGAATTCAATACCGGAACTCCGGCCTTGCGGGCTGCCTCAAGAGCGGCAACCTTGTTGCCTGCAAGTTCCAGGACCTCGGCCGGAGGGCCCACAAAGGTGATGCCCGCAGCCGCTGCGGCGCGTGCAAGATCCGGGTTCTCCGAGAGGAAGCCGTAGCCGGGGTAGATGGCGTCGGCACCGGATTCCTTAGCCACCCGCACAACTTCGTCAACATCCAGGTAAGCGCGGACGGGATGGCCCTCTTCACCGATCAGATATGCCTCGTCGGCTTTCTGGCGGTGGATCGAGTTGCGGTCCTCGTGAGGAAACACGGCAACGGTCTTTGCGCCCAGCTCATAGGCGGCGCGGAAGGCGCGGATTGCGATTTCACCGCGGTTGGCAACCAGAATCTTGGAAAACATACTTCTCCTGCATCATTGCGGGTGTGTCGGTAAGTGGTCACAGTGTCTAAGACCGGCACCCGGAAACACAAATCATTGTGGCCACCATCACAGAATTATCCGTCATGTCCGCTGCACAATCATGCACCCTGCAGCCCTGTCTCCGGGAGCGAAGTCTGATCAGCCATGCCCATTCCGGATAAGGCAGGTTTCAGGGCTGCGTCAACATATGATGATTGGGGTGGCGCAAGCCCGCCCTGTTCCGGCAGCGCCGGAGCGCAAACTACCCCAACACGGCAACCGGCGTTAGGTATTGGTTTTTCAATTGCAAGTAGTCAGCATCAGCAGCCTCAAAGGCGGGGTCGGCAAGACATCCGTCACCACCGGATTGGCGTCTGCGGCGCTGGCCGCCGGAATCCCCACTCTCGTGGTGGATCTCGATCCCCATGCGGACGCGAGCACGGCCCTTGGCGTGCAGCCTCGGGACCAGCTGGACATCGGCAGGATGCTCAAGAACCCGCGCAAGTACCGGTTGGCTGAGAACGTGGTGCAAAGCGGCTGGGTTGAGCGGGCGGACCAGAACGGCCGGGGCCCGGCTGTACTGGACGTGGCAGTGGGCTCCGCCTACACCGGAATCTATGACCGCCCCGATCTTGGCCGCCGCGATCTCCGCCGGCTGTCCGCTGTCCTCGCCGGTACGGACAAGTACCAGCTGGTCCTTATCGACTGCCCGCCGTCATTGAACGGCCTGACACGGATAGCCTGGTCCGCCAGCGACAAAGTCACTCTCGTGGCGGAGCCCGGCCTGTTCTCCGTAGCAGGAACTGAACGCACCATGCGAGCGATCCAGCTGTTCAGACAAGAGTTTGCGCCCCACCTTTCGCCCGCGGGCATCGTTGCCAACCGCGTGCGCAGTGGCTCGTCCGAGCACACCTTCCGGCTGGCCGAAATGACGTCCATGTTCGGCGAACTTCTCCTCGAACCCCATATTCCAGAGCAGGCCAACTGGCAGCAGATCCAAGGTGCGGCACATTCGGTACACCATTGGCCGGGAGACTCCGCCAAAACGACAGCTGCCCTCTTCGATGCGTTGTTGGGCAACCTGATGGCCACCGGCAGCACCATGCGCAGCCGCAGCCAACGCTGATACCCCGCGCAACGGACCGTGCTCCCGTCAAGCAGGCTGCTTGACAACTGAACGCCTTGACAACAGAAAGGCCGTCTTCCGTGAGGAAGACGGCCTTCGACATCTCAGGCTGAAGTCAGCCGATCTTGCGGGCGGCACGGCGCTTGCTAAGTTCGTCATCCGGAAATGACTGATGCACAACATGCTCGCTGGGAAGCGACGCCAGGCTTCCTTCCACTTCACGCCACACACGCCCCACGGCGATGCCAAACACACCTTGTCCGCCCTGGACAAGGTCAATGACTTCATCAGCCGAAGTACATTCGTAAACACTTGCGCCGTCGCTCATCAGCGTAATCTGGGCAAGATCCTCAACACCGCGTTCGCGGAGGTGCTCCACAGCCGAGCGGATCTGCTGCAGTGAAACACCCGTGTCCAGCAGCCGCTTGACCACTTTGAGAACAAGGATGTCGCGGAAACCGTAAAGGCGCTGCGAGCCGGAGCCGGCTGCACCCCGTACTGCGGGCTCCACCAGGCCCGTCCGTGCCCAATAGTCCAGCTGGCGGTACGTGATGCCGGCAGCCTTGCATGCCGTGGGGCCACGATAGCCCGCGTCTTCATCCAGCACGGGAAGATCCTCCGTGAAGAGGAGGCCCTGGGCACCGCTCGCGGGCACAGCAACAGCTGCCGTTGAGGGCTGCTTCAGCTCGCCTGCTTCGCCTTTCGGACTCACGTGGATCCTCCTTGTCATAAGCTCCCCTGAGGAAGTTGCACCAACAGCCAGCGGGGAAGAAAACTCACCGGTGTAATTCAGCCGCATTGCACTTTCCAGTGTGACCCGCGCGGCTGTTGTGCGCAATGGGAACTTGGTACCTTCGACGTTAGGCCTGCAGCGGTCCAAGGTCAAAGACGTTCACGGCATTGCGTGGGCGTGTCGAAACTTTCAGCCTCAACCTTAACCTTAACGTGACCTCAGCCGTCGAAATCTTCCGGCTCAACGTCGTCGAGAAACTCACGGAATCGCCTGAGCTCACGCTCTTCGTCCGCTGTGGGGCCCGGCTCTGTGTCCTCACCGTCATCATGTTCGGTGATTCGGACGCCGGCCTCGTCCATGACCGCATCAGCGCACCAGATCCGGCACTTCGCCCGCAGTGCAACAGCCAGGGCGTCAGATGCCCTGGAGCTGACTGTCGTGCCGTTTTCGAACTGCAGCTGGCCATAGAAAATGTTGTCTTCCACAGCCACGATATTGACGCTGACTATGGAATGGCCCAGGGACTCCACTACGTCGACCATCAAGTCGTGAGTCATGGGCCGTGGAGGCACCACACCCTGCTGAGCCAGGGCAATCGCACTTGCCTCCGGTGTTCCGATCCAAATCGGCACATGGCGTTCCCCGTTGATTTCACGCAGCAGCACCAGGGGCTGGTTGGACGGCAGCTCGATCCGGACGCCCACAATCTCGACTTCGATCATCAGATGTCCATACGCGAAATATGGTCCTGCACCAGTGCGCGGTGCAAGGTCAGGCACAGATCGCTGATTTCGCGGGCCGCCTCAGCTGCGCGCGCATGGGAAGCGGAGTCCTTCCGTGAAGTCAGGGTCGAAACCGCACGCTCCACGAGTCCGAACTCGCGCTCCGCGGCAGCCTGGAACGGCCGAAGGTGCCGCGGCTCAAGTCCATGACTTTCAAGCTGGACGCACGCACGGGCAACCTGCAATGCATGCTCGTCGAAGGTGCCGTTGACGTGGCCAATGAGTCCGAAGCTCAACAACGACTGGAGAAGGGGAACACTGGCACCGGATTCGGTACGCAACTGCTCTTCGCTGAGCTTCCGGGCACGGCTTTGAAGCTCGGCCGCAAGTTCGTCCGAGACAATCCTCGGAGAGACAGTGACGCCCGGGGGGAGGTTCTCCGGACGCTCTCCACGATCGATCGCATCGAGGTAGTCCTTAATGACCTTCAGTGGCAGGTACTGGTCACGTTGGAGCGCGAGGACAAACCGGAGGCGTTCAACGTCGCTGCCCGCGTACTGGCGGTAGCCTGCAGGTGTCCGGCGTGGGTTGATGAGGCCCTTTTCTTCAAGGAACCTGATTTTGGACGCCGTCATGCTCGGGAAGTCGTCGCTCAATTGAGCCAATACTTCTCCGATGTTCAGGACCTGGGGTCCACGCCGTTCCGGTTGAGCCATTGCCACAGGCATCCGCCCCGGGATCAGGCGTTGCCTGCTGCGCGAGCAGGACTCAGATAGAAGGTAAGCCGGAATTTTCCGATCTGGACTTCGTTGCCGGACTTCAATTCCACGCTGTCCACGCGGTCGTGGTTGACGTAGGTACCGTTGAGGCTGCCCGTGTCCACAACTTCAAAACTCCTGGACGTCCGACGGAATTCGACATGGCGTCGCGAGACTGTGACGTCGTCGAGGAAGACTTCGGCGTCGGGGTGGCGGCCTGCGGTGGTAACGTCCGAGTCGAGCAGAAACCGGGCGCCTGTGTTCGGCCCGGAGTGCGCCACCAGAAGCGCCGATCCCGAAGGCAATGCCTCAACCGCTGCCCGCTCTTCCCGAGAAAGCCTAGGCGCGATGGAAGGCTCGTCATCAACGGGAGTGAGGTTGATCGAGGTTGTTTCCGAAGCCTTGGCTCCACCCATGCCGTCATTGCCATTGCTGTGGACGTGTTCGCCGCCAACCATGGGTTCCTCCTCTTCCGCTGCAGATGTCCCTTCTGCAATCAACGCATGTCGTCCGGAAAAGTCTGGCAGATCCGGTTGTCGGCCCGTTATCCGGCCACTGAACCCAATACTTCGATCCCGATGGCCGGCCGGACGGACCGGTTAGCTTTAGCCTACCTGCTGTTCGTACTCCGATGCACTGAGCAACGAGTCGACTCCGTCTGCCTCGGCCAGTTTGACCTCAATGAGCCAGCCTTCGCCGTAAGGGTCCGTGTTGATGAGGGCAGAATCAGTATCAAGCGCCTCGTTTCGGGCCACAATCTCGCCGCTTACCGGCGCAAAGATATCGCTGACGCTCTTGGTCGACTCAACTTCTCCCACGACGTCGTTCGCGGTGACCGAAGTCCCGACTTCCGGCATCTGCGCGTAGACGACGTCGCCGAGCGCGTCCTGCGCGAAGTCGGTGATGCCAACGCGGACCACGCCTTCAGCATTCGGTGCGGAAATCCATTCGTGCTCGGCAGTGTAAGACAGATCTGCGGGAATGTTGCTCATCAGGGGCCTTTCATCGGGTCAATCACCAATGTCAACGGCGGCGTGCAAAACAAGCCACCGCTGAAAGTATAGGCACATCTCCTCAGGCCCCGGCGGCGTCTCTGGCATGATGGGTGCCATGGCGGAACACGCACAGGTACCGGTCAGGAAAAAGGGCAATTGGGGCGCCAAAATCATCGTGGTCCTGGTGGCACTGCTTATCGTTGTCATCGCCTACTTCGCCCTCGCATCCATCCTTCCTGTCTGGTGGGCGAATGTGATCCGCAACCAGGTTCAGGGCAATCTGGGCGCCGGGATCCTGGTTGGCATGTTCTACGGGTTCGAGTTTACTTTTGTTCCGCTGCTGGTGGTCTGGCAGGCCACACACAAAGCCGTCAAGTGGGGCTGGAAAATTGTCATTGTGCTGCTGGCAGTGGCTCTGGCAACACCTAACCCCATGACGGCCGGCATCCTGATCACCAATTCCGAAGCGGCCCATAACGGTCAGCGAATCTTCGGCACCGAGCCCACCTGGTTCCCGATGTGGACCCAGGTTTCGGCCACTGCGGCGTTCGTGATTTTCGTGGCCAGTGTCATTCTTTGGACCATCTGGTGCGGCCGCGGGAAAAAAATGAAGGCATTGAAGCAACCCGAAGCCGAGCGCGTCAAGGCAGCCAAGCAGGCCGGGAAAGAAGCGAAGGATGCCGGGCGTCCGACGTCGGGCCTTGCCGCTATCTTTGACGACGCGAAGACGCGCGTTGTCGACATCTTTGACCCGAAGCCGGTCCTCGACGGTAGGGCCGACAACAACTAAGCACAGGACGGGCGGTATCTGCCAAAGTGCCAGAGCTCCCTGAAGTGGCCGGACTGGCCGCCTTTCTGAGCACCCGGCTCAGCGGAGCCGTCGTGACAAAAATCCAGATCACCTCGTTCGCGGCACTGAAGACCGCCGATCCACCCTACTCGGCTCTCGAGGGCAGGGAGATTACCGGTGTCGACCGCTTCGGAAAGTTCGTCTGCCTGCGCACAGACGGCATGTGCTTCGTCTTTCATCTCGCCCGGGCGGGATGGCTGCGCTACACCGAATCGCCGTCCGCGGCCCAACTCCTGTTGGGGCAGAGCAACATCGCCGCCAGGCTTGGCTTCGCCCGGACCGGCCCGGACGCCCACATTGGAATGGACCTGACCGAAGCCGGCACCAAGAAAAGCCTGGCCGTGTATGTTGTACGGGATCCAATGCAAGTTCCCGGGATTGCGGCTCTCGGTCCCGATCCGTTCCATCCTGATTTCGATGTCCGGACGCTTGCACGGATTCTGGCTTCTAGTCGCCAGCAGATCAAGGGACTGCTCCGCAACCAAAACGCCATCGCCGGAATCGGGAACGCCTACAGCGACGAGATTCTGCACGCAGCACGCATCTCCCCCTTCGCTATCGCCTCTTCCTTTGACATCGCCGCAGTGGAGGTCCTCTGGGAAGCCGTCCACACCGTACTTGGCGCCGCGGTGACAGAAGCAGTGGGAAAGGAACCCGGCGAACTCAAAGAAACCAAGCGGACCCAGATGAGAGTCCACGGCCGCGCCGGTCAGCCGTGCCCGGTCTGCGCAGATACGGTCCGCGAGGTTTCCTTTGCCGACACCGCGCTGCAGTACTGCCCGACATGCCAGACCGAGGGAAGGATCCTCGCAGATCGGCGGGCCTCCCGCTTCCTGAAATAGCACCGGCTGGACCCACTGCAGTGGAAGCCCTTGGGACGCGGACAGTGGCTGTCCGCGACTCCGTTGAATCTGCTGTGAGCCGGGGCCAACCTAAATCCATGAGATACGTAACCGGCGACGAACAACTGCCCTGGGGCGGCTTGTCCAGACCGGCACAGCCTATGTCACAGGCTGTCCGTGAGGCCTTGGAACAGGCTGACCTGTTTGCCGAGTATGACGCGCGCCCCGCATACCAACGAAATGATTATCTGGCCTGGATCCAGCGTGGACAGCGTCCGGAGACACGGCTCCGACGGCTGGGCCAGATGATCGTTGAGGTGGCCCATGGCGGGACCTACATGGGGATGCGGCACAACCCATCGCACCGCGACACCTGAGGCGCAGCGCGCGCTAACGGGGTCCACGCCGGTACCGGGCCAAGGACACAAAGAAGCGTCCCGGAGACGAATCTCCGGGACGCTTCCCGTTGGTCGGGCTGACAGGATTTGAACCTGCGACCCCTTGACCCCCAGTCAAGTGCGCTACCAAGCTGCGCTACAGCCCGTTAGTCCCGCCGTTCTCCGCCGCGGTAAATTCCTAAGGTATTCACCTCAGCAGTCCGGCCGAACCACCTCCAAAAGCTTACACGATTCCGGAGGGTGCCCGTGACATTTCCGCCGTACCACGGGACTGGTGTGTCCTAATTAACGCTTCTTGCCGCGCTTTTCGCGGACACGCATGTTGACTTCGATGGGCGTCCCATCAAAACCGAACGTTTCGCGCAGGCGGCGCGTGATGAAGCGCCGGTAGCCCGGGTCCAGGAACCCGGTGGTGAACAGCACAAACTTCGGCGGCCGGCTGGAGGCCTGGGTGCCGTAAAGGATCCGCGGCTGCTTTCCGCCACGGACAGGGTGCGGGTGCGCCGCCACGAGTTCGCCGAGGAACGCGTTGAGCCGTCCTGTCGGAATCCGCTTGTCCCAGTTCTCCAGGGCAAGGTCCAGCGCGGGCACCAGGCGGTCCTTGTGCCACCCGGTCTTGGCCGAGATATTAACACGCGGAGCCCACTCAACGTGCGCCAGATCCTGCTCAATTTCACGTTCCAGGTACCGGCGGCGTTCGTCGTCCAGGAGATCCCACTTGTTGAACGCCAGCACCATGGCGCGCCCTGATTCAATGGCAAGCTGCAGAATGCGGACATCCTGCTCGCTCAGGACCTCGTCCACGGCCAGAAGCACGACGGCGACCTCTGCCTTCTCCAGGGCGCTCTGCGTCCGCAGTGAGGCGTAGTAGTCTGCGCCCTGGGCCATGTGCTGCCGGCGCCGGATGCCGGCTGTGTCCACGAAACGCCAGGTGCGTCCGCCGAGTTCGATAAATTCATCCACAGGATCGCGGGTGGTGCCGGCGGTGTTGTCCACCACCACACGTTCGGACCCTGCAAGTTTGTTCAGGAGCGAGGACTTACCGACATTAGGACGGCCGATCAGCGCGATACGGCGGGGCCCGCCGGAACGCTCAAGGCCTTCGATGGTGGAGAACTCCGGGAGTGTGTCAACCACATGGTCCAGGAGGTCGGCCACACCACGGCCGTGAAGGGCTGACACCGGGTACGGTTCGCCGAATCCCAGTCCCCACAGCGTGGCGGAATCGGCTTCCTGCGCAAAGTCATCCACCTTGTTGGCCACCATGATGACCGGCTTCTTGCTCTTGCGCAGCATCTTCACAACGCCCTCGTCGGTGGCTGTCGCGCCCACGGCCGAGTCAACAACAAAGAGCACGGCATCAGCCAGTTCGACGGCCATTTCGGCCTGTTCAGCTACGCGGGCGTGAATGCCACGGGCATCGTGCTCCCACCCGCCGGTGTCAACCAGGGTGAAGTTGCGGCCGTTCCACTGCGCTGAGTACATCACGCGGTCACGGGTGACGCCCGGTGTGTCTTCAACCACGGCTTCGCGGCGGCCCAGGATGCGGTTCACCAGAGTGGATTTGCCCACGTTCGGGCGGCCGATAATCGCCAGCACCGGGTCGAGTTTGACCGGGCCGTCGAAGTCCTCGTCGCCGTAGAGGCCGCTCAGCAGCGCGGCGTCTTCCTCATCCAGTTCATAGTCATCCAGGCCGGCGCGGAGCGAGGCCGCGCGGACCTCTGCCTCGTCATCGTCCAGGGCAGCCAGCCGCTCAGCCACCTGGTCTGTGCCGGTGGGCGTGTATTCGTCTTCGCCGGCGCCGGAGTGGCCGGAGGTTTGAGTCGTATCGCTCATTGCACTTTCCTTAGTGGTGATCTGCCGGCGTCCCGGCTACTGCTGTGTGTCATCATTGCGGGGAATCCGCGTGGGGCAAAGGCTGCCCACTGTCTTTGATTGCCTGTTGGACATGCCTCGCCAGCGCAGCGCGGATTTCCGTTCCCGCCCTGTCCATTGAAGCACGGCCAGTCTCGCCGGGACTGCGTCTGACCGTGACGGGCTTGCCGAAACTCACGTGAAGCCTTCTGCCTGGCCGGGGAACGGTGTCCAGGTGTTCGCAGCCTATCCGCGTGCCAAGGATGGCCACCGGCACTATCTTTGCGCCGGAGTTAAGGGTCAGCCACGCCACACCGTTATTGATTCCCGCCGCCTGGCCGCTTCCCCGCGTTCCCTCGGGAAGGATCCCTACGCAGAATCCTGCGTCGAGCAGGCTCTTGCTCAGCTGCAATGCTGCGCGGTCTCCGGAGCGGTCAACAGGAATCTGACCTGATGCCCGCAGAACCCGGCCCATGAAACCCTTGAACATCTCCTTCTTGACCAGGATGTGCATTGGCCGCGGGGCTGCGCCGAACATCACGGGTCCATCCAGGAAACTGATGTGGTTGCCGGCGAATATCACCGGACCCTCCACCGGAACGTTGTTACGCCCGGTCACCGAGGTGCGGTACAGGACGTGGTCCAGGAACCAGCCCACCGGACGGCTCCACACCATTGCCAAGGGGTGCGGGGGCCCCATACGCAGTGTGGTCTTCCCCTGGGTCATCCCACCTGCCCATGCCTCAATCACGATTAATGACCTTGCTCACAATCCCCAGTGCGGCCTGGACCGTCTGCTCGAAGTCCAGCTCCGAGGAATCCAGCGTGACCACTCCGTCCGCCGCCTGCGTGAAGTTCACCACCGTGGAATCCTTGGCATCGCGGTGCGTCACCTGGGCTGCCAGCTGTTCGGCATTCTGTGTGCCGCCGAGCTGGATTCCCCGTCGCCGCAGCCGCGCCTGCTCGCTCGCAGTGAGCAACATGCGGACTTCGGCACCGGGCACGACGACGGTGGTGATGTCCCGCCCTTCAACCACCATTCGGCGGTGGTGCTTTTCGATCAGCTCACGCTGCCGGCGGATGAGTTCGGTGCGGGCACCGAGCGTGGTGGCCACAGCGCTGACCGCAGCCGAAATGGCCGGTTCACGGATTACCTCGGTGATGTCAGTTCCGCCCACCAGGACGTACTCGTCATACGGGTTGGTGCTGATGTCGAGCGGCATGTCTTTGGACGCCTGCTCCACGGCAGCGCCGTCGCTGAGATCTGTTCCGCCATTGAGGCAGTACCAGGTCACGGCCCGGTACATGGCACCTGTGTCCAGGTAGGCCAGTTTCAGCCTCCTCGCAACTTCCTTGCTGACGCTGGACTTGCCCGAACCGGATGGTCCATCGATGGCCACCACCAGTGACCTGCCCTGGCGTAGCGCGGGAAGGGTGTCGATCAGTTCCTGAGTCATTACTGCAGTACCCGCCATCCTCGGTCGTTAAGGGCTTCGATCAGCAGGTCATGCTTGTTGGGCAGCACAGACAGTTCCACCATGCCCACGTTCTGGCCGGACGAGTGGTCGAGCCGGAGATCTTCAACATTCACGCCGATCTCTCCGATTTCAGTCAGCAGCCGGGCAATCTGGCCAGGCTTGTCGTCAACCAGGACAGTCAGCCAGGAATACGCCTGCGGCGGGCCGCCGTGCTTGCCGGGGATGCGCGATTGGCCGGAGTTTCCCTCGCTGATCAGCTGGGCAAGATCAAGCCTGGCACCTGGTGCGGTTGGGTCTTCCAGCGTCCCGATCAGGCGGTTGAGGTCTTCACGGACACCGTGCAGGATGTCCACCAGCTTTCCGGCATTGGCGCCCAGAATCTGAACCCACAAGGTGGGATCACTCGCGGCAATCCGGGTGACGTCGCGCAGCCCGTTCCCTGCCAGCGACAGTGCATGAGCAGGTGTGCCCTGGAGTCGGCTGGCCAGAAGCGAGGACATGATCTGCGGCAGATGGGAGACCAAGGCCACGGCCTCGTCGTGTTCGTCCGCCGTGAACTGGGAAACAACTGCCCCCAGGTCGGAGGCAAGGGCACGCGCCGTCTGCAACGCAGCCGCAGACGTATCTTCCGAAGGGCACAAGACCCATGGCATGGAGGTGAACAGCTCGCCACGGGCAGCCACCGGCCCGGACTTCTCCCGGCCAGCCATAGGATGGGTCCCCACGTACCGGTCCAGATCAACCCCGCGCTGGCGCAGATCTTCCTGGATGCCGGCCTTGATGCTGGCGATATCCACCACAACAGCCCGGGGATAGTCAGCGAGGGCACGTTCAACAACGTCCGCTGTGACGTCCGGCGGCGCCGCGACAACCACCAGCTCCGGCTGCTCAGTGCCCAGGGCAGCCAGCGGCAGCCCTGCCCCGATGTCCACAGCCACGGCCTGATTGGTGGGCGACGGATCCGAAAGATACACGGCGACGCCGCGTCCCCGCAGTCCCAGGCCAATGCTGGCGCCGAGCAGCCCGGTGCCAATCACGGCAACCGGACCGTTCAGGTGTCCTCGGCCCTGGGTACGAAATGCCGACATGCCTCAGAGCCCTACGGATGCGAGCAGGTGACCGACTTCCTGTTTGCCGAGGTTACGGATGCTGCCCTGTCGCTGGTCGCCCAGGCCGATGGGACCGATCTTGACGCGCACCAGGCGGAGTACCGGGTACCCGACCGCGTCAAACAGTCGCCGGACAATGCGGTTCCGGCCCGAGTGCAACACCACTTCGATCAGCACGTGGCCCGGGGTGGAGTCAACGAGCTTAAAGGAATCGACGGAAGCGATGCCGTCCTCAAGCTCAACGCCGGCCCTCAGCTCGGCGCCAACCCCCTGCGGGAACGGTCCGCGGACCTGGACCAGGTACGTCTTGGGCACCTCATACGAAGGGTGCGTCAGACGGTTGGCGAGTTCGCCGTCGTTGGTCAGGAGCAGCAACCCCTCGGTGGCGACGTCCAGCCGGCCTACATGGAACAGGCGTTCGCCGTGGCTGTTGCGGACGAAGTCGCTGATGCACGGCCGTCCGTCCGGGTCCTCCATGGTGGAGACAACACCCTTTGGCTTGTTGAAGACCATGTAGACGAGCGTGTCATCGAGCTGGATGCGTAGACCGTCCACATGGATCACCGCAGAGGTGGGATCGACGCGGACTCCGAGCTCGGTGACCACCTGGCCGTCGACTTCCACGCGACCCTCGTCGATCATCTCTTCGCAGACGCGGCGTGAGGCCACGCCTGCCTGGGCCATGACCTTTTGCAGCCGGACGCCGTCCGAATCATGGAGCTCGGACTGGGGAACATCACCGCGGGGACCGCGCTTGCGGGCAGGCTTGCGGATGGGCCCAAGGTTCTGGCCGAACCGTTCGCCGCCAAATGCACGGGTGCCGAACGTCTTGGCGGCACCGGACCGCGGCTTCGGCTTGAGGGCGCCTGGAGATCCCGGAGTCTTGCCGAACCCGGGTTTGCGCGCGCCGGGCTTGCGTGCTGGCGGCTTTGCTCCGGCAGCGCTGCGGCCAGGGGCGGCCGATTCGCCGCTCGCGGCCGGCTGCTCATCGGGATCGATAAAGCGTTCCTCGCGCGGCCTGGGTGCCTTGTATGGGCGGTCACCGTAGGGGCGGTCGCCTCCCTTGGAGAAATCGCGCTTGCCGCCGCCGAAGCCCCCGCTGCGCTGGCCGGAGCCGCCACGGCTCCCGCCGCCCTGGGCTGAATTGCCCGTTGAATTGCGTTCTGAACTGTTTCGTCCCGAACTGTTACGTGGTGAACCCTGGCGTCCCGCCTGTGTCATGACCCGT
Source organism: Pseudarthrobacter sp. N5 (assembly GCF_050157035.1). Lineage (GTDB taxonomy): Bacteria > Actinomycetota > Actinomycetes > Actinomycetales > Micrococcaceae > Arthrobacter. Next base: position 1,862,427 of record NZ_CP189593.1, on the reverse strand, counting down.
CCTTCGTTGTGTTGGCCGGCAATGGTTATCCAAAGACAACACTAGCCAGCCGTGCAGATTAAATCTGCCCTGTTGAATACTCGTGTGCAGACAGAAAGCTGCCTACATTCTCCCGGCGTCGTAAAACTCTTCAATGCCTTCGAGCCCCGGAAGATGCGGTGAAAGCTGAGGCAACTCAGCCACCGAGCCGATTCCCATGCGTTCCAGGAAATACGACGTTGTGCGGTACAGGATGGCACCCGACTCAGGATCATTTCCTGAGTCTTCGATCAGTCCGCGCTGGGTTAGCGTCCGCACAACAGAGTCAACATTGACTCCCCGAATTGCAGACACCCTTGCCCTCGATACGGGCTGGCGATACGCGATCACGGCAAGTGTTTCAAGTGCCGCCTGCGTAAGCCGGGCTGTCTGGCCTTCAAGCACAAAAGCACCAACGACGTCGGCAAATTCGGTGCGTGAATAAATCCGCCAGCCTCCGGCGATGTTCCGCAATTCAAAACCCCGGGGCGTGGAGCTGAAGCCAGCATCGCTGGCAACGTCCGTGTCCGGGGCTTTAACAGTATAGCCGTTATACTCACGCTGAAGTTCCGCCAGCAGTTGCTCGACGACGGCGACCGTCAGGTTCAGTCCGGTGGCCAGCTCAGTGGCCGTGGCCGGCTGGTCCAGCACCATCAGCACAGCTTCGATGGCTGCACGTGCGCCGCCGGGCAGGTTGGTGACGTCCGGCCCATCCTGGACCACTTCAGACGCTGCTTCGCTCAAGGTTGCTCCTCATACTCTTCACTCAGGTTTTCGCTGTTCCAGCCGCTCCCTTCGGCAGTCCAGTGGACCGTCAGGTCGCCGAGGGGTGCCAGCTGGTCAAACGCCACCACCTTGTCCCGGAACATCTCCAGCAAGGCCAGGAACCTTGCCACAACTACGAGGGTGGACTCGGCGTCGGCGATCAGGGCGCGGAACGTCAGTGGTCTCCCGTGCTGCAAGCGCAGGCCCATGAGCTCCGCCTGTTCCTTCACGCTGACGGCACTTGCATGAAGATGCGCTAGCCCGACTTCCGTTGGGATGGCGTCCCTAGGCTTCAGCGCCGCTTCTGCAAGAGCAGCGAACTGCCGGGGAGTATGCTTCCAGACGAGCTCCGGAAGCAGGGCCGCGAAATGGCACTCGAGCGCCACTTGCCGTGGAAATCTGAGGGATTCGAGCTCAAGGGTGGAATTCATCAGGGCGGCCACCTGCTTGAATGCCTTGTACTGAAGGAGCCGCGCGAACAGGAGATCCCGCGCCTCGAGCAAGGCAATGTCCTCGTCATCCTCAACTTCTCCAGCCGGCAGGAGCCGTGCGGCTTTCAGGTCAAGGAGAGTGGCCGCAATAACCAGGAATTCACTTGCCTCATCGAGCGCCCACTCTTCGCCCAGCCGTTGGAGCTTCCTGATGTACTTGATGAACTCATCGGTGACCGTGGCAATGGCCACCTCAGTGATGTCGAGCTGATGCTTGGCAATCAATCCGAGCAAGAGGTCAAAGGGTCCGGTGAAATTGGCCAGCCGCACCTCAAAGCCAACCCTTTTCCCCTCCCGCGCGCCGTCGTCGTTCGTTGCGGTTTCCTGACCCGCAGGCTGCTGGAGGGTGAGCTCCGAACTGGGAGCCCTTGTCACGGCCACGGCCCTGGCTAGGGCGCGCCGCCGCGCGAGATCAGCTCTTTGGCCAGGCGGCGGTAGGCATCGGCGCCAATGTGGTTTCCGGCGAAGCTGGTGATCGGTTCGGCCGCCACCGTGGCGTCCGCGAACTTGATGGAGCGCTTGATGACCGTCTCGAAGACTTTGTCGCCGAATGCTTCCACCAGCCGGGTGATGACTTCACGGCTGTGCAGGGTGCGGGCGTCATACATCGTGGCGAGGACTCCGTCCACGTGGAGCCGCGGGTTCAGGCGGTCCTGGACTTTGTCGATGGTCTCCACCAGCAGTGCCACCGCGCGCAGTGCGAAGAATTCGCAGATCAGCGGGATGATGACCCCATGGGCGGCCGTGAGGGCGTTCACGGTGAGCAGGCCCAGAGAGGGCTGGCAGTCAATCAGCACGACGTCGTAGTCGTCCTCGACTTTTTTGAGTGCACGGTCCAGGACCTGTTCACGGGCAACTTCGTTGACAAGCTGGACCTCGGCTGCAGAAAGGTCGATGTTGGCAGGCAGCAGATCAACATTTTCGACGCCGGTCTGTTGGATGGCATCCCGGATATCCACTTTGCGGTCCATCAGCACGTTGTAGACGGTCAGATCGAGTTCGTGGGGATTGGCTCCAAGGCCTGCGGAAAGGGCACCCTGGGGATCGAAGTCCACCAGAAGTACCCTGCGGCCGTATTCTGCCAGCGCCGCCGCCAGGTTGATCGTTGAGGTGGTTTTACCCACCCCGCCTTTCTGGTTGACCATGGCAATAACCCGTGCCGGTCCGTGGGATGACAGCGGCGCGGGCTCCGGAAATTCGCGGTGGGGGCGCCCGGTTGGCCCCATCACGGCGTCTTCCAGGTCGAGTTCCGTGCCTTCCAGAGTTGCTGAACCCTGTTCGCTGCTCACGTATCTATCCACACTTTCGATGACGGTGATTTTCCTGCCGCTGGATATCCAGCGCCGATCCTGCTTCTCACATAGGTTACAGCGCCCGACACGGTATTCAACGGAACTTGACACCCGCCCTCAACTGAGCCTTTACCTTCTGGTAGAAGCTCAAGGTTAGACTGTTCCCCACAAAAAACCGCCCTGACCATCAGTCGTCAGGGCGGTCTTCCGTGAAACCGGACTGTTCAGGCGTGGGCCGGGACCGTTCCAGTGCCGCCGTCAGCCTCGGCGTGGCTGTGGTGTGCAACCATGGTCAGTTCGTCGAACGGCACCTCACCGGACAGCACACGTTCCACCTGTTCGCCGTCGATTTCCTTGACCCACGTCCCGATAAGGACTGTGGCCACGGCGTTGCCGGTGAAGTTGGTGAGAGCGCGGGCCTCTGACATGAACCTGTCAATCCCCACGATCATGCCCACGCCACCCAGCAGTTGGGGCGCGTGCGCCTGAAGGCCCGCAGCGAGTGTGGCGAGTCCTGCACCGGTAACACCGGCAGCGCCTTTGGAGGCAATGATCATAAAGACCAGGAGGGAGATCTGCGCACCGAGATCCAGGGGCGTACCCATAGCGTTGGCAACGAACAGTGACGCCATGGTCAGGTAGATCGCCGTGCCGTCCAGGTTGAAGGAGTATCCGGTGGGAACCGTGACACCGACCACCGGCTTGGAGACACCCAGGTGTTCCATCTTGGCGATCAGACGTGGCAGCGCGGCTTCAGAAGATGACGTGGAGAAAATCAGCAAATACTCCCGTGCCAGGTACCTCATGAGCTTGAAGATGCTGACACCCGCCACCACCTGGAGAATACCGCCAAGGATAACCACAATGAACAGAGCGCAGGTGATGTAGAAGGCGATCATCAGCGTGAACATGCTCACGATTGCCTGGAAACCCGTGGCACCTACGACGGCGGCGATCGCACCGAACGCACCCACCGGTGCAAGCCACATGATCATGATGAGGATGCGGAACACAAGCACCTGGCCGTGGCCGATGGCCTTGAGGACCGGGGTGCCCTGGGGTCCCATCTTCTGCAGGGCGAAACCCACGAGGATGGCCGCGAACAGCGTGGGGAGTACCGGGATGTCACCGGGAATGATTCCCAGCAGGAAGTCGACAGTACTGTCAGTGGCCGCCTTCTTGTTGGGATCGTAAGGAGACAGTTTCAGCCCTTCGCCCGGGTGGATGAGGTTGCCCACCACGAGGCCGATTGCAAGGGCAAACGTAGACATGACGATGAAGTAACCCAGCGCCAGTCCGCCGACCTTGCCGACTGTGGCAGCCTTGGCGATGGAGCCGATGCCCAGCACGATGGTGCAGAAGATGATCGGGGCAATCATCATTTTGATCAGCTTGATGAAGCCGTCGCCGAGGGGCTTGAGCGATTTGCCGACTTCAGGGAACAGCAGCCCGATGGCCGCACCGAGAACGACGGCGATGATGACGGCGATGTAAAGGTAATGGGATTTGTCGAGTCCCTTACGGGCGGCTTTGACCGGCGCGCCTGACTCTCCTCGTTGAGAGGCCATGGGTTGTCTCCTTGGATAGGCTGGACGTCGGTTCGGAACACCATCTGGGCTCATCACGTCGGTCCTGTGTGATATCCATCATTGGGTACAGAGTGATTTGGCTCACGGTTGCGTTCATATTGGTCATGGGAGGTGTTGATGATTCACCGCTGGAGTATCGCCCGCAGGCTGTTCGTGGCCCATTTGCTGTTTATGCTCGCCCTCACGGCGATCGTGGGCACAGCCACTTTCATAGACGCCCGTGACCATGCCTACGACGAGGCCGGCCGCCGGATGTCCGGATTAGCAACGGCCATTGCAGACAACCCCTTCGTGCTCCAGGCTGCAGAATCCGCCGATCCGTCAGCGGTGCTCCAGCCCTACGCGCTGGAGGTGATGGGTGATGCGGACGCGGACTTCATCACTATCATGGCGCCGGACCGCACCAGGTGGACCCATCCCAGCGACGAACAGCTGGGTAAGCCGTACATCGGTTCGATCGACGCCGCCCTGCAGGGTCAGGTCTTCACGGAGATCACTGCCGGAACCCTCGGCCCCTCGGTGCGCACCATAGCGCCGGTGCAGGATACGGCCGGAAACGTAAAAGCCCTGGTTTCGGCAGGTGTCACCGTGCATTCAGTGGACATCGCCCTGTCCGGCCGGCTGCCTGCACTCCTCGCGATTGCCCTGGCGCTGCTGGCGGGCGGGTCAGTGGCTTCCTGGCTGCTGGGCCGTTACCTCCGGAACGTGACGCGTGGGTGGGGGCCGGAACAGCTTGCCCAGCTGTTTGCCTACTACGAGTCAGTACTGCACTCGGTCAGGGAAGGCGTCATCCTGATAGACATCAAGGGAAGGGTGGTGATGTACAACGATCAGGCCGCCGAACTGCTGGGGCTGGCACAGCGCGGGACCGACGGCGATCCGGTACGGCCGCCGTCGCTCGCTGATCTTCCGCTGGCAGCCAGCCTGAAAGGGCTCTTTGAGTCAGGCAGGACGGCCCACGATGAAATCCACCTGACGGAGTCCGGAATCCTGGTGGTGAACCAGAGTCCGGCCGTGGGTCCGGGCTCCCCTGCCGGACGGCAGCGCCCGGCCGTGTTCGGAACAGTGGCCACCATCCGGGACCGCACCGAAATCGAATCACTCGGGAGCGAGCTGGAAACCATGCGTACCCTGTCCGATGCGCTCCGCGCCCAGACCCATGAACACGCAAACAGGCTCCACACCATTGTGTCGCTTATGGAGCTCGGACGGTCCGGGGAAGCTTTGGATTTTGCCACCAAGGATCTTGAGCTGAGCCAGCAGCTCACTGATGAAATGGTCAGTTCAATAGACGAGCCGGTCCTCAGCGCCCTTATTATGGGCAAGGCGGCCCAGGCACACGAACGCGGAGTGGAACTGGCCCTCAGAGCCTTCGGATCAACCCTCCTCGATGGGCTGGCGGTCCAGGATCTGGTCACCATCCTTGGTAATCTGCTGGACAACGCTATCGATGCCGCAGCTGACGCCGCAACCCCCAAACGGGTGGAGCTGACGGTGGACTCCAGAATGGCAGGCCTGGAAATCACTGTCCATGACACCGGGCCCGGAATCGACCCGGAATCGGTGGACGACGTCTTCCGCCACGGTTACAGCACCAAGCCGGCAGGCAGATTCGGCCGCGGGCTGGGCCTGGCACTTGTCCGGCAGGCAGTCCACCGACTTGGCGGCACCATGAACATCACCAACGAGGGCGGGGCACGGTTCAATGTGATCCTCCCCCCGGCAGCAACTGGCCGCCGCCCAGAGGAGAAACAGTGACCGATATCCGTGTACTCGTCGTCGAAGACGAGCCCGTGGCTTCGGCGGCCCACGCCGCCTACGTGGGCCGACTCGAGGGTTTTTCCCTGGCCGGAACAGCCGCGGACGGGCAGTCGGCGCTCCGACTACTCAGCGAGTTTTCTGCCGCCGGGACTCCGGTAGAGCTGGTGCTGTTGGACATGAACCTCCCTGACCTTCACGGACTCGATATTGCGCGCCGGATGCGGGCCACGGGCGTATTTGCCGACATCATTGCCATCACCGCAGTCCGGGAACTTGCGATCGTCCGCAGTGCCGTGGCAATCGGCGTCGTGCAGTACCTCATCAAACCGTTCACCTATGCAACCTTTGCCGACAAACTGGCCAGCTACCGCCTGTTCCGGCAACAGCTGGCTTCGGCGGATTCCGGGGCGGCAAGAACCGGAGCGTCGCAAAGCGACGTGGACCAGGCTTTTGCCAGCCTGCGAGCACCATCGGAGCTGCCGCTCCCCAAGGGACTGGCGCCCTCAACCTTGGAAGCTGTCCGGGAATTTATGAAACAGCAGCATGATGCCGTGTCAGCGGCAGAGGTCATGGACGTACTGGGAATATCACGGGTAACAGCCCGACGCTACCTGGAATACCTCGCCGATGCCGGCACGGTATCCCGGGCCGCCCGCTACGGGGCACCGGGGCGTCCCGAGAACGAATACCGATGGTCGAATCGCTGATCATTGAGGTCACCAGAAACGCCGCACTGTATACATAACTGGGCCAAACGAATAACTTTTCGATATTTTGTCAACTAATCCGCAATTTGTGTATACACTGACAGGAGGCAATCAACGAAGCCAACCAGCGAAGGAGAGGACATGCGCGCCAGCGACAGGGCATACACCGCCTTGAGGGAGGACATCATCGAATGGCGACTCCTCCCCGGAACGGTGCTCGCCGAAGTGGAACAATCCGAACGCCTGGGTATCTCCCGTACCCCGCTGAGGGAAGCGCTGAGCCGGCTCACCGCAGAAGGGCTGACGAGGGCGGCGGGAGGTCGCGGCGTCGTCGTCACTGACATCTCGCTGGAAGATATTGACGAACTGTTTGAGCTCCGCGAAACGCTCGAAACGAAAGCATCCGCGCTCGCCGCCCTTCGCGGCGATGCCGCGACATTTTCAGGACTGCACCGCGAACTGCTGGACGCCCCGAAACTGATCAGCGACGCCGATCCTGCACGGCACGGCTACTACGAGATGGTGGGGCGCCTGGACTCGGCAATCGACGCAGCCATCTCAAACGCTTATCTGGCCCAGGCGATGCGCAGCCTGCGCGTGCATCTGGTGCGTGTGCGCCGGCTCGCCGCCGACGACGCCACCCGGCTCACGGCGGCCGCGGCCGAGCATGCCGCCATTGCCGAAGCGATCGCCGCAGGCAATCCGCGCCTCGCGGAAGCCGCCACCACGGTCCACCTGCACCGCAGTCTTTCCCACGTCAAAGCCACGCACATACCTCACTAAAAGGAGCAGCACCATGGTTAAAGGAACACCACGTCCGCGTGTACAAGAGCGAGGAAAACCTGCCCCGCGAGGATCAGCTCGCCTACAAGATCGCCAAGGTCGCCGCGGATCCCGTGGCCGTCACGGACGAGGTCACCGACATGGTGATCAACCGGGTCATCGACAACGCCTCGGTGGCCATCGCCTCACTGAACCGGGCACCGATCGTTGCGGCGCGGGCCCAGGCCCTGACCCACGGCCCCACCACCGGCGGCCAGGGCTCCAAGGTGTTCGGCATCAATGAGCGCGTTTCCCCTGAATGGGCCGCCTGGGCCAACGGCGTCGCCGTCCGCGAGCTCGACTACCACGACACTTTTCTGGCGGCCGAGTACTCCCACCCGGGAGACAACATTCCGCCGGTCCTTGCTGTGGCCCAGCACGTCGGTTCCAGCGGCAAGGACCTGATCCGCGGCATCGCCACCGGGTACGAGATCCAGGTCAACCTGGTCAAGGCCATCTGCCTGCACAAGCACAAGATCGACCACGTGGCGCACCTCGGCCCGTCCGCGGCCGCCGGGATCGGCACCCTGCTGGGACTCGACGTCGAGACCGTCTTCCAGTCCGTGGGCCAGGCGCTGCACACCACCACCGCCACGAGGCAGTCCCGCAAGGGCGAGATCTCCACCTGGAAGGCCCACGCCCCGGCGTTTGCGGGCAAGATGGCCGTCGAAGCCGCGGACCGCGCCATGCGCGGCCAGACCTCCCCGGTGCCGATCTACGAGGGCGAAGACGGCGTCATCGCCTGGATGCTCGACGGGCCCGACGCGTCCTACACCGTGCCGCTTCCCGAGGCCGGCGAAGCCAAGCGCGCCATCCTGGACACCTACACCAAGGAGCACTCGGCCGAGTACCAGGCGCAGGCGTGGATCGACCTCGCCCGCAAGCTCCACCGCGAACACCCCGAAGTCACCGACCCCGCCAACGTGCAGTCCGTGCTGATCAAGACCAGCCACCACACCCACTACGTGATCGGCTCCGGCGCCAACGACCCCCAGAAGTACAGCCCCACGGCCAGCCGTGAGACCCTGGATCACTCCATCCCCTACATCTTCACCGTCGCCCTCCAGGACGGCGCCTGGCACCACGTCAATTCCTACGCCCCCGAGCGGGCCGGCCGCGCCGACACCGTCGAGCTGTGGCACAAGGTCACCACCGTGGAGGATCCGGAGTGGACCCGCCGCTACCACTCCCTGGACATCGCCGAGAAGGCCTTCGGCGGCTCCGTGGAGATCACGCTCACCGACGGGACCGTCGTCACCGAGTCGATCGCCGTCGCCGACGCCCACCCGCTCGGCGCCCGGCCGTTCGCCCGCGAGCAGTACGTCAACAAGTTCCGCACGCTCGCAGCCGGCCTCGTGACGGAGGAGGAAATCGAACGCTTCCTCGCCGCCGCCGCCCGGCTCCCCGAACTTGGCGCCGGCGAGCTGGACCAGCTCAATATCACCGCCGCCGACGGCGTGATCGACCTCGCCGCTGCACCGAAGGGACTTTTCTGATGCTGTATTCGAAGACCACGCCGGAGCAAAAGCGCCTCGCCCTCCGCAAGATGCTCGCCTCCGGCACCATCGCGCAGTTCCCGGGAGCCTTCAACCCGCTCTCGGCGCGCCTGATCGAGGAGAAGGGCTTCTCCGGGGTCTACATTTCCGGTGCCGTGCTGGCCAACGATCTGGGCCTGCCGGACATCGGGCTGACCACGCTGACCGAGGTGGCCACCCGTGCCGGCCAGATCGCCCGCATGACCGATCTGCCGTCACTTGTGGACGCGGATACTGGCTTCGGTGAGCCGATGAACGTGGCCCGCTCGGTCCAGGAGCTCGAGAACGCGGGCCTGGCCGGCTGCCACATCGAGGACCAGTTCAACCCCAAGCGCTGCGGCCATCTGGACGGCAAGAACGTGGTGGATCTGGATACGGCCACCAAGCGGATCCGGGCAGCAGCGGACGCCCGCCGGGATCCCAACTTCCTGATCATGGCGCGGACGGACATCCGCGCCGTGGACGGGCTCGAAGCCACGCAGGACCGGGCCAAAGCTCTGGTGGAAGCCGGCGCCGATGCCATTTTCCCCGAGGCCATGAAGGACCTCAGCGAATTCCAGGCCATCCGCGACGCCGTCGACGTGCCGATCCTGGCCAACATGACCGAATTCGGCCAGAGCGCCCTGTTCACCGTTGACCAGCTCCACGGCGTCGGCGTGAATATCGTGATCTATCCGGTAACTCTGCTCCGTAGTGCCATGGGCGCTGCGGAGCGTACGCTGGAATCGATTAAGTCTGACGGAACCCAGGCGGCACAAGTAGGAACCATGCTCACCCGTGCACGGCTGTACGATCTCGTGGATTACGAGGCCTACAGCCGCTTTGACACCGGCGTCTTCAATTTCCAGATTCCCGGAAAGAACTGACGCGACAATCCAGACCGGGCCACCCGCAATGGCCGGTACAGGCGCAAGGAACCAAGGAGTTCAGCATGGCTGACGAAGACATCAAAAAGGGCCTCGCCGGCGTTGTGGTGGATTACACCGCGGTGTCCAAGGTCAACCCGGACACCAACTCGCTGCTGTACCGCGGCTATCCCGTACAGGAGCTGGCGGCCAAATGCAGCTTCGAAGAAGTTGCCTACCTGTTGTGGAACGGCGAACTGCCCACACCGGAACAGCTCGCTGAATTTAGTGGCCGCGAAAGGGCCGGCCGCGCCCTGGATCCGGTAGTCAAGCAGGTCATTGACGCGATCCCCATCACCTCCCATCCCATGGATGTCTGCCGGACCGCCGCGTCCGTGATGGGCTCCCGTCACAAACTCGCCGAGGACTCCTCGCGCGACGCCAACATGGCCAAGGCCATCGACCTGTTCGCGGCAATGCCCGCCGTGGTGGCCTACGACCAGCGGCGCCGTCATGGCCAGGATGTGGTGGAGCCCCGCGAGGATCTGGGCTACGACGCCAACTTCCTCTGGATGACGTTCGGCGAGGAGGCCGTCCCCGAAGTTGTCGACGCGTTCAACGTGTCCATGATTTTGTACGCCGAGCACTCCTTCAATGCCTCCACTTTCACGGCCCGAGTGATCACCTCCACGCTCTCGGATCTTCATTCGGCCGTGACGGGGGCCATCGGCGCCCTCAAGGGGTCGCTCCACGGCGGCGCCAACGAGGCCGTCATGCATACCTTTGACGAAATCGGCATCCGGCCGGAGGAGTCACTGGACGAGGCAGCTACCCGGGCCAAGGCCTGGATGGAAAACGCCCTGGCCCAGAAGAAGAAGGTCATGGGGTTCGGCCACCGCGTCTACAAGCACGGCGACTCCCGGGTGCCCACCATGAAGTCAGCCCTGGACAAGATGATTGCGCACTACGGCCGCCCGGAGCTTCTGGGACTCTATAACGGGCTTGAAACCGCGATGGATGAGGCGAAGGGGATCAAACCGAACCTCGATTATCCGACCGGCCCCACCTACCACCTCATGGGATTCGACACCGCGACCTTCACCCCCTTGTTCGTCGCGAGCCGGATCACCGGCTGGACCGCCCACATCATGGAGCAGATGGAATCGAATTCGCTGATCCGCCCGCTGAGCGCCTATAACGGCGTGGCGGAACGGCACATGCCGTAGCCAACAGGCTCCCCAACCACGTACGACGCCGGCCCGGTCACCTTATATAGGTGACCGGGCCGGCGTCGTACCGCAGTTAAACCAACAGACCGCCCGCAGGATTCCTGCAGGCGGTCTGTTGAGGCGCTACCGGATCATTGAAACCGGCACCGACTCCTACCGCCTCGCCCACACAACCCAAGATCTCTTCAGCGCCAGTGGCACCGCTCGTTCGCTTCCCGCTACTGCACCCGACAATACGAACGGCCGGTCGATTCCTCGCGTGGAATCGATCCGGGCCGTTCGATGCTTGCTATTCGGTGTTTGGTAGGCCTCTTGGCCGCTCGACCCGGATAGATTATCGAATCGGGGGTGGTTCAAGGGACGTAGCTTTCTGCATTCTCGATCAGCTTGGCGGCTTCCCGCTCGGCTTTATCGCGATAATCTTCCCAATTGGAGGTGAAGCCCTGACGACTTTAATGTCCGCTTCACCCGTATGTTCTTCCTGCTGCAATGAATCAAGACCGCCAGAAATTTGGAGGACATGCTCGAAGTCCTGCCTGCTCCCCGTCAATCGAATAATAGCCTCGGCGCTTGCTTTGACGACGTTACCTACAAACGAAGCCGCCGTGCCATCAGAATCAGCTATTGCGGAGGACACCTCGACACTAAGCGGAATCGACTTATTCCCTTCGGGCCTTGGTCCACCCAGCTCCCGGTCACCGACATGCTCTTGATCGTCTAGTAGCGATTCACTCGATATGCCTATCTCGCGAAGTTTGGCAGCCAGCGCAGGTATCTGGTGCATAGCGCCGGCGAGGATGTGGCGCCAAGTTATGCGTCTCGATAGTTGCTGATCGGCAATGGAACTCGCAACTGCCAAAATGCGCCGGGAGCTATCATCCAGCCTCGAGAGATCAACGGACATAAAGAGGTGATCTGAGCTGCCGCGAGGATTTCGGACAGCGGAATTAGTGAATTCTTCTACGCTGCCAGGGCTGGCTGTTGATAACCATAGTGGACTTCGTTAGGCCGTCGGTAACCGAGCGCTGAGTGTCGGCGCCGACTATTGTAAAATCCCTCGATGTAGCGGATAACGTCACTGCGTGCTTGTGATTTCGTGGCGTAAACGGTCCGGTAAACACGCTCGTTCTTGAGCATCGAGAAGAAAGATTCCGCCATACTGTTATCCCAACACACGCCCGTGCGGCCCATCGATGAGCGCATCCCCAGACTGGTCACCAAGGCCCGAAACCCGGCCGAGGTATACACGCTGCCGCGGTCCGAGTGCCAGATCGCGTCAGGCTCGATCAGGGTCGTTGCGGCGGCGTTGTTGAGGGCGTCCGCCACGAGTTCAGTGCGCATGTGATCGGCGATCGACCAGCCGACGACCTTCTTCGAGTAGCAGTCAATGACGGTGGCCAGGTAAATGAACCCCTGCCAGGTGTGGATGTAAGTGATGTCGCCGACGAACTTCACCCCGGGACGTGTGGCGGTGAAGTCACGCTTGACGAGGTCAGGCATGTTGGCCGCGGCCAACGCGTCGGCCTCGGTGGTCGCCCGGAATGGCCGCGGCTGGCAGGCCAGGAGGCCCTCCTGGCGCATGACCTGCCGCACAAGCTCGGGCGAACATTCAATCTGTTCCGCCGCGAGGTCGGCATGGATTCGGCGATACCCGTACGTTCCTTCGGACTCCTCAAAATAGTGCTGGATCCGCGCTATCAGTGCCTTGCGCCGGGTGGCAGTCGCCGATTGCGGGCGCGTCAGCCAGTGGTAGAAACCGGACGTTGAGACTCCCAACCAGCGGCACATTTTCACGACCGAATTCAGGTTGGCGGGCTCAGTCTTTTGGGAGTCGATGTATTCGTACTTGCTCACTACCGCTGCTCCCGCGCGAAGTAAGCGGCTGCTTTTTTCAGGAACAGAGTCTCCGCGCGCAGCTCCTGATTTTCCCTCTCGAGCTCCTTCAGGCGGGCCCGCTCCGAGACCGTCAGGTCCGTCTCAGTGCCGCCGTTGGCCTCGCGGTATTTGTTCAGCCAATTGCGCAGAGTCTCGGGGCCGACACCGTATGTGGTGGCAACGTCCTTGATGGGCTTGGACGTGTTGATCACCTCACGGCACAACTCGTCTTTGAACTCCTGGGTGAAACGCCGGCGTGCTGCAGTCATGCTGATCTCTACTTTCAGTAGACCCCCATTTTAAGAGGGCCCACTGTCCGAGAACTCCGCGGCAGCTCAGATCCTCCACTCATCATCATCCTGAGTGACGTGCACATCACGTTACCAGTCGCCAGTTGTGTAGGGCCCATAAGGTGAAGCAGCGATACCGGCCCAATCGTTGGTGCCGGTACGGTTGGCTCCGCCGGGTCATTTAATTTTCGAATTTGGTGAAATCGCTGCCGGCCATTGTGTGGCCGGACAGTGCGGCGAATGCCGGTGAAACTAATCCATACGGTCCGGCGATTGCCAGGACGAGTGCTGTGAAAGTGTGATCAATCCGCGGCGCACGGGGCGGCTGCGGATTGCTGCATGTCTCATGACATCTCCCGGGAAACTGATTGCCCAAAGCGCCGCTCCCCCAGCGGATCAGCGCACCTCATCAGTTGTCTCGGGTTCAATGTGTGCCCTTGACAACATTGAACGGGCAGCTCCCCCAGCTCCCCTGCTCCCATGTCCGTACAGCACAGACCATAGGGCGTTTAATCCAGTTACCAGAGTTGTAAAACCGAATTTGGCGGTCCACTCAGACTTGTAGTGATTTACGGCTGAAAAAACGATTAACCAGAGGTCGTCAGGAGAATATTCGGGTACTACCTTCGGCGAACTTGGGAACGGAATACTGAGTAGTCCAGAACATCCCGGACAGTCTCGTTGTCATCATTGAGAACAATAACGACGTCGATCATTCCACCCGCGAGAGCCGACGGCAGCCAGTGCGCAGCGTCCTCCCACATGAGTTCCAGGGGCAGGGAACCGATGTCAAACCATTCCGGAGAAATCTCGGAACTCTCCCGCGGGTCCCCCTGCCAGGCTCGCGAAGTGAACAGCCGGGACGTCATGTTCCACTCAGGCCTTGCCCGGAAGACGAAAGTCACCACGCCGGCGTCGTGCAGGTCTTCCTGCCGCACCACAACGCCTGATTCCTCGTGGACTTCCCGGCAGGCCGCCTCGGCGTCGCTCTCTCCCGGTTCAACGTGGCCGCCGAGACCAACGATCTTGCCGGTCCCGAAACCGGTCTTCTTCATGCCCAGCAGAACCTGCGGACCGTCATCAGCTTCCCGGATCAGGAAACACAGCGTGACAGGCGTGGAAGTCATGCACTCAAGAGTAACTCCGGCTAGCCGATCGGCAGTTCGTGTCTGCGCATATTGCGTCTTTAGAGATCCCGGAAATCTTCCGCGCGTCCCTGCCCCTGACCGGCGTCTGTTGCGGCTCCGATGTACGGACGTTCAGACCATCTCCGAAAATGAGCACGGCGGATTGACTTTTCGTTCGAAGTGCCGGTCTCAGCCAAGCGCCCGCGGATGAGCTGCGGCGTAGATCTCACGCAGGGTATCCGCGGTCACCAGGGTGTATACCTGCGTGGTCGTCACGGAAGCATGTCCCAGCAGCTCCTGCACCACCCGGACGTCGGCGCCGCCCTGGAGCAGATGCGTGGCGAAGGAGTGCCTCAAAGTGTGGGGGGAAACGTCCTTGGTGATGTTGGCTTTTTCCGCCGCCGCCTTCAGGATGGTCCAGGCGCTCTGCCTGCTGATCCGTCCGCCTCGGGCATTGAGGAAGAGCGCCGGTGTACCCTTGCCTTTGGCGGCCAGGAGGGGACGCCCCCGGACCAGATAAGCGTCCAGCGCCCGGGCACCATACGAACCCAGCGGAACCAGCCGTTCCTTCGATCCCTTGCCGAATAGGCGCACAATCGCCGGTCCGGCAACGTCCCTCTGAAGCGAGAGATCGTCGACGTCGAGCCCCACCGCCTCGCTGATCCGGGCGCCGGTAGAGTACAGAAATTCGAGCAGCGCACGGTCCCGCAGCCCTGTCGGGGTATCGGTGCCGGCGGCTTCCAGAATCCTGGTGACTTCATCGACACTGATGGCCTTCGGCAGCCTCTTGCCTGGCATCGGCGGGTGCACATCGCTGGCGGGATCCGCCGTCGTGAGTCCTTCAAGGGCCCAGAACCGGTGCAGTCCCCGGACGGCAACAACCGTTCTGGCGGCGGAACGCACGCCCAAGGCTGTGCCGCCGTCAGATCCGTCGGACAGCGCCTGCACAAAGCCGGTGACGTGGTGCCGCGTGATGTCTTCCGGCCGCTGCACCCCGGCAGCAGCAAGGTAGCCGGAGTAGCGCGCCAGGTCACGCCGGTATGCGGACAAGGTGTTGAGCGCCAGTCCCCGTTCGACGCCCATGTGCTGGAGGTAGTCTGCTATGGCACGGTCAATGTCTGACGGGGGGCGGCGGATTACTTGCTTGGGTGCAGCTGCCGGAGCATCCGCAGCGGCCGATGCGGGAGCGTCCGGCATCAGCGCTGACTGGGGTGCGCGGGCCACGGTGCATCGGAAGGCCGCAGACTCCCAAAATTATCAGCACGCGTGGCCGCAGCGGCCAGAATGCCGACGACGGCGGACGGGTTGTGCAGCCGGCCCTCAAGCACGGCTGTCACTGCCTCATCCAGCGGCGTCCAGTGCAGCTCTATTTCGGCTTCCTCATCCGTGCGGATGTGGCGTTCTTCATCCGGCACGTCACTGATGCCGCGGGCCAGATAGATTCTGATGGCTTCGCTCGAGGAGCCGGGCGAATTGAAGAAGTCGGCCAGGACGTTCCAGGTGCCGGCCACCAGGTCCGCTTCTTCGGCGAGTTCCCGGGCGGCACCCACTACAAAGTCCTCGCCTTCAACATCCAGAAGTCCGGCGGGGATCTCCCAGAGATCCATGCCCACCGGGTGCCGGTACTGCTTGAGCAGGAGGATCTCGCCAGCGTCATTCATAGGCAGAACGGCGACCGCCCCTGGGTGGTCGATGTAGTCGCGGACCAGGGCGCCGCCGGCGTCGTTCAGCTGGAAACTGTCGCTTACGACGTCCCAGATCCTGCCTTCATAAACCTTTTCAGAAGACAAGAGACGGCGCGGGCTCGGCGCATCCGAAACCTGACGTGCTGCAGAGGGGGTTTCAGAGTTACCGGGCATCGCGCCGTCCTTTGTTGTCCGAACTACTTGGCCGCTGCTGTGCGGACGGGTCTGGCGGCAACAGCCGCTGCCGCGGCGTCGCTCCTGGTGGCCTCCTGACCGCTCTGATGAGCCAAAGCCGCTTTCACCAGACCGGCGAAAAGGGGGTGGGGTCGGGTGGGGCGGGAGCTCAGTTCCGGGTGGGCCTGGGTTGCCACATAGTACGGGTGTACATCGCGGGGAAGCTCAACGTACTCCACGAGCTTGCCGTCGGGTGATGTTCCGGAGAACACCAGGCCCTGGGCAGCGATCTGATCGCGGTACTTGTTGTTGACTTCGTAGCGGTGCCGGTGGCGTTCGCTGACCGTGGTCAGTCCGTACGTCTCGGCAACCACGGAGCCTTCGTCCAGCTTGGCTTCGTAGAGTCCCAGCCGCATGGTGCCGCCCAGATCCCCCTTGCCGTCAACGATGTCCAGCTGCTCTTCCATCGTGGCGATGACCGGGTAGTTGGAATTTGGTTCGAACTCGCTGGACGATGCGCCCTCGAGGCCAACTACGTTTCGGGCGTATTCGATCACCATGCACTGCAGGCCCAGGCATAGGCCCAACACCGGCAGTTTGGATTCACGGGCATATTTCAACGCGCCCAGCTTGCCCTCGAGTCCACGGATGCCGAAGCCGCCGGGCACACAGATGGCGTCCACCCCGCCAAGGGATTTGACCGCGCCTTCATGGGTTTCGCATTCGTCCGAGGGTACCCATCGGATCTTGACTTTGGTGTCATTGGCGAAGCCGCCGGCACGGAGTGCCTCAGTCACGGAAAGGTAGGCATCCGGCAGATCGATGTACTTGCCGACCAGCGCCACTTCAACCTGGTGCTTGGGGTTGTGGACCGCTTCAAGAAGCCTGTCCCAGCTGGTCCAGTCAACATCCTTGAACGGGAGGTCAAGGGCGCGGACGATGTAGGAATCCAGGCCTTGCGAGTGCAGGGTCTTGGGGATGTCGTAAATGCTGGGGGCATCCGGGCAACCGATGACGGCGTCAATGTCCACATCGCAGGCGCGGCCGATTTTTTCCATCATGGACGCGGGCAGTTCGCGGTCTGAGCGGAGAACGATCGCCTCGGGCTGGATGCCCAGTGAGCGCAGTGCTGCGACGGAGTGCTGCGTCGGCTTGGTCTTCAGCTCCTGTGACGGTCCGATGTACGGAACCAAGGACACGTGCAGGAAGAAAACGTTGCCGCGGCCCACATCCTGGCGGACCTGGCGGGCAGATTCAAGGAACGGTTGGGATTCGATGTCCCCAACAGTGCCGCCGATTTCCGTGATGATCACATCAGGGGCTTTTTTGCCGTCTGCGGGAAGGCGCATGCGGCGCTTGATTTCATCCGTAATGTGCGGAATGACCTGAACGGTGTCACCGAGGTATTCGCCGCGGCGCTCCTTGGCAATGACAGTTGAGTAGATCTGGCCGGTTGTGACGTTGGCCGAACCCTCAAGGTTTTCATCGAGGAAGCGTTCGTAGTGACCGATGTCCAGGTCAGTCTCGGCGCCGTCATCAGTGACGAAAACTTCGCCGTGCTGGAAGGGGTTCATCGTTCCCGGATCCACATTCAGGTAGGGATCGAGCTTTTGCATAGTTACAGACAAACCGCGTGCCCGCAGCAGGTGACCGAGGCTCGAAGCCGTCAGTCCTTTGCCGAGCGAGGACGCCACACCGCCGGTGACGAAGATGTGTTTGGTCGTCTTGGACGAGCCCGGAAACCGGGAATTTACACGGGAATTTGATCGCTGCACCACGGAATTCGAGCCTATCATCAATTGAGCCCTCCACGGGTCGAATAACAGTTTCCCCAAAGGCTTCAGTCTCGCGTGTCGGCCCCAGTACGATCAACGGGTGACCACACCGGATTGTCCAGTCCCATCCGTACTTCAGCCCGGACTGCGGCTACAATCCGCGGCAGATGGCGGCACCGCTCCCGCTTTCCGTTCCCTCGTTTTCGTCTCGATTCCGGCACCTGACTATGCGGATGTGATTGTCCTCCCAGTTCCGGCAGGCTGCCCTGCCGACCCCCGTCTCTGGGCAGAAGCAGTTTTCTCTGCGCGGTCCGCGCCGGCATGGATCCGCCTGCTGATGGGATTGCGGCAGGCCGTGGTGGGTGTGATCGGCATCCACCGGGCCACGACTGCTGCTTTCGCTGTGGCTGAGGTCCTGGGCGAGGAGGCTCTCATAAACACAGATGACACGCATCTGGACTTCCGCTGCGGGGTGGCGTTCGACGCCGGTGCAAGGCTGTTGCGGGTCACTACGGCTGTGCGGCTCAAGGGATGGCGTGGCCGGCTCTACTTTGCTCCGGTGCGGGTGCTGCATCCCCTGGTGGTCCACGCCATGATGGCGGGGGCCATCCGTCGTCTGTCCCGCAGCGCGGCCTGAAACCCGGTCAGGACAAGGTCAGGCCTGAACCCCCTCAGGCCTGCTGCGGAAGCAGTTTGGCATCGTCCAGAAGTTCCTGGGCGTGCGCCTGCGCCGACTCCGAGTCCTCCTGGCCGGCAAGCATCCGTGCCAGTTCCCTGACCCGCTCCGGCCCGTCCAACAGCTGCACATCGCTCGTGGTGAACCCGGTAGCCGTGGCGCCGTCTGCGCCGCGTACGGACGTCTTGGTAACCCGGATGTGCTGGTCGGCGAAGGCCGCCACCTGTGGCAGATGCGTGACCACCAGGACCTGGACATGGCGTGCCAGCATGGCCAGACGCCGGCCGATCTCCACAGCGGCACGCCCGCCCACGCCGGCGTCAACCTCGTCAAATACAAAAGTGGGGACTGGATCCACGGCTGCCAGCACCACTTCTATGGCCAACATCACGCGGGACAGCTCGCCGCCTGAGGCACCTTTTCCCAGTGACCGGGCGGGCGCGCCGGAATGCGGCTGCAGCAGGAAGGCGATCTCGTCCGCGCCGTATGGCCCAATCTGGTCCCCGGATTCGATGTTGATGATGAGTGTGGCATCCGCCATGGCCAGTGCCTTCAACTCTGCGCTGACCCGTCCGGACAGTTCCTTGGCCGCCTTGGACCGGATAATGCTGATGGCTGCGGCCTGCATCCGCAGCTCCTCCCCAGCCTGCACCACCTCGGCATCGAGTGTTTCAATCCGCGTGGAGTCGTCCTGAAGCTCATCGAACCGCACTCGCGCATGTTCGGCCCAAACCAGCACCTCATCGATGCTCGGCGCATACTTTCGCACCAGCCTGGCCAGCACGGCGCGCCGGTCCTCTATCTCGGCGAGTCTTTCCGGGCCCTCTGTATCCAGCACTGCCTGGTAGCTGGCTAGCTCGGCTGCTATGTCGTTCAGCAGGAACCCCACCTCTGCGAGACGAGCGGCAGCAGCTCCCAGCTCCCCGTCATGTTCGGCAACGTGTTCCAGAATGCGTTTGGCGGAATCCACCAGCGAGGTGGCGTCGCCGACGTCACCGAAATCCTCCGCGATGATCGCCTCATGGGCCGTCGAAGCGGCTATCCGGAGCTCTTCGACGTTAGCCAGTTTGACCGCTTCGGCTTTGAGAGTCTCATCCTCGCCCGGCTGCGGGTCCACCTCAGCTATTTCCGCCAGCGCAATCTGGAGCGACTCCGCCTCGCGCAGCCGGTCCCGGGCAGCACCGCGGAGCGTCTCCAGTTCAGCCTGGATTGATTTCCAATGCCGGTACAGCTCCCGGTAGCCGTTCAACGGAACGGCCAGCCCGTCGCCAGCGAACTTGTCCAGGGCACCGCGCTGGGCAACGGCGCTCTTGAGCCTGATCTGATCCGACTGGCCATGCACCACCACCAGCGTTTCGCCGATCTCCGCCAATACGCCCACCGGCGCGGCACGGCCTCCGAGGTAAGCGCGGCTGCGCCCGTCAGCGCCCAGCCGGCGGGCCAGCAGGAGTTCCGCACCGCCGTCGAACTCTTCCACTTCAGCGCCGGCGCTCCGGGCGCGTTCCACGGCGGGATGCCCGGCGTCGAGCCGTACCACGGCCTCCGCCGAGGCGCTCTTCGCGCCGCTCCGGACGGCGCCGGCATCAGATCTGGCGCCCAGCAGGAGTCCGACGGCGGTGACCACCATGGTCTTGCCTGCACCGGTTTCACCCGTGACTACGCTCAGGCCCGGGCCCAGCGGCAGGGTGGCGTCGGTAATAACGCCGAGATCGCGGATTCTCAGTTCTTCAAGCATGGTTCACTTTGCCCTCGTGGGATCAGTTGTCTGCCCGTCGGTTTCAGCCTGGCCGGCTTCAGCTGTGTCGGAAGCCGCGTCGGAATCGGCGTGTCTGTGCACCGATGGCAACGCCATGGGCCTCGGTGTGCGGATCACAGGCACTGGACCGGTGTGGATGATCTCGGATTGCGGCACAGGGCCGCGCCAACCGTGGATGGGCAGCTCAAATTTGCGGACCAGCCTGGCGGAAAAGGGAGTCTGATGGGTCCGTGCCAGCCGCACCGGCGTTGCCGATTTAGTGACCTCCACCCTCGCACCGGGCGGCAGATCCACCGAGCGGCGGCCGTCACACCACAGCACGCCCTGCGCGTCGGTCCTGTTCAGAACCTCCACCGCAAGCCGGGACCGGGGCGAGACAACCAGCGGCTTGGCGAACAGTGCGTGAGCACTGATAGGGACAATAACCAGTGCCTCGACCTCGGGCCAAACCACTGGACCCCCGGCCGAGAAAGCATAGGCCGTGGAACCGGTGGGCGTTGCCAGCACTACGCCGTCGCAGCCGAACGAGGTCAGCGGGCGCTCGTCCACTTCGGTCACCACCTCGAGCATCCTTTCCCGGTTGCCTTTCTCGATCGCGGCCTCATTGAGGGCCCAGGTGTGCCAGATTTTCTGCCCGCGGACCCATACCTGGACGTCGATGGTCATACGCTCTTCCACCGTGTAGTCACGGCGGGCGATCCATTCCACAGTCTGGGCCAGGTCCGCCCGTTCGCTCTCGGCGAGGAACCCCACGTGGCCGAGGTTGACGCCCAGCAGCGGCACGTCAACCTCCCGCACCAGTTCCGCCGCGCGCAGAATGGTCCCGTCCCCGCCGAGCACCATCACCAGTTCCACATCCGGCAGCTGGACGTGGTCATGAAGGATTTCAACCTGTCGCTCCAGCTGGCCGAAGTACCGTTCCATATCGTGGAGCTCGGACTTCTGCATCACCGGCACAATCCCGAAGGTGTGCAGCTGGACACACGCTTCCCAGGCAGCCTTCAGTGATTCCTCGCGGCCGGTGTGGGCAAGGACCAGTACACGCCTGCTCATCGGGTTCCGCTTTCTAGTGGTTCGGCCAGATATTTCCAAGCAACGCAGCGATGGCTGCGTCCCGCTCTTCGATCTTAGGCAAGTCTTGGGTGATCCTACGCTTTATCCACAGGAAGTATTCGACGTTTCCGTCCTGTCCGGGCAGCGGGCTGGCCGCCAACCCACATAAATCGAGTCCGGCGTCGAGAGAAGCATTGGCCACCTTCTTAACGGCCATCCGCCGTTCCCGCTCGGAGGTCACCACGCCGGTGCGGCCCAGGCGGTCCTTGCCGATTTCGAACTGCGGCTTGACCATCAGCACCAGGTCTCCGCCAGGCTCCGTGCACACCGCCAGAGGAAAAACCACCAGCGTCAACGAGATAAAAGACAAGTCTGCGACGGTGAGGGATGCCGGGCCGCCAATGTGCTCCGGAGTCATGTAACGGACGTTGAGGCCTTCGTGGACGGCCACCCGCGGGTCGCTGCGCAGCTGCGGCACCAGCTGTCCATGCCCGACGTCGACTGCCACCACATGCGCTGCGCCGCGGCGCAGCAGCACTTCGGTAAATCCGCCGGTGGAAGCTCCGGCGTCAAGGCAGCGTTTGCCTTCGACGACGATCCCGGGGAAAACATCAAGCGCTCCGGCCAGTTTCCGGCCGGCCCGGCTGACGTAGCTGTCTTCACCGTCGTCCTGTACGGCCAGTTCACGGTCATCCGGGATCTTGAGCGATGCCTTGGACAGCACGAGACCATCCGAACTCACCCTGCCCTCGGCGATCAGGGTGGCGGCGTGGGTACGGGATCTCGCCAGCCCGCGGCTGACCAGCGTCTGATCAAGTCGTGTCATGGTCAACTGTCCCCGTTGGAGGCAGAGGTGTCCTCGTTAAGTGCTTCAAGCAAGGAATCGTGCAGATCCGTGTAGACAGCATCGTGTTCCGCCACGGGCAGCAGGCGAACCGCATCCAACCGGTCCAGGACGGCGCCGACGTCGCCAGTGAACGTCTCGTTGCCATCGCGTGGCCCGGAATCTGATGGGGAGACTTCGGGCCATCCGATCTCGGGCTGGGCTGCCGCGGGTTCCATGTGTTCGTTCAGCTCGGTCATGGCACCAGTCTAATGATCCAGCCACTCAAGCTGCGGGGCCGTAGCCTCCGCAGTCCCGGGCTTCGCTGACCACCAGGCGGCGCAGGCAGCGCGCCACGAATCAAGGTGCTCCGGGGCCCCGCTGACCCTCACCGTGTTGCCGTCCACTTCAGCGGACGCTGAACCGCAGCGGAACTCCCCGCCGTCGGAGGTGATTTCCGGGTACGGGGCGTACAGCTCGGTGAGGTCGCTGATGAGAAAATCGGGCCGCTCGGCGGACCTGGCGGCCAGAATCGAGACTTTCGTGTCGACGCCGGTCAGCACCGCAACCGTGGCGAATCCAGCGTTGTTTCCACCCAGGATGTCGGTGTCCAGCCGGTCACCCACCACCAGCGGCCGCTCGGCAGCCAGACGCTTGGCCGCAGCATGGAAAAGCGGGGCTTCCGGCTTGCCGGCGACCAGCGGCCGCTGGCCCGTGGCTGATGCCACCGCTGCCACAAGTGTGCCGTTTCCGGGCGCAATGCCGCGCGCCTGAGGAATGGACATGTCCGTATTTGTGGCCACCCAGAGCGCACCGGCGGCAACAACATACGAAGCCTCGGCCAAATCCTTCCAACTGATGTCGGGGCTGAAGCCCTGGACCACGGCCACAGGTTCTTCTTGGGCGCTGTGAACGGGCTTCAGCCCAACAAGCTCGATTTCATGGGCCAGGGCGGGGCTGCCCGTAACCAACACATGGGAGCCGGCCGGGAGCAGGCCTGACAGTAACTCCCCCGCAGCCTGCGATGAACTGACCACCTGATGATCTTCAGCAGGTGCGCCGAGCTCGCGAAGATGCGCAGCCACCTGAGCCGGGGTACGGGACGCATTGTTGGTGACATAGCAAAGGCCCACACCGGTTCCAGCAAGGCGCTGCAGCGACTCCACCGCACCCGGAATGGCATGCGCTCCCGCATAGACCACCCCGTCAAGGTCTGCCAGCAAAGCGTCGAACAGTGAAATCAGCTGAGCGTCAGCCATTCCTTACTGGTCTTCCGGACGTGCCGGCAGCCCGGAATCTGCGTCGAGGTCGTTGTGGTCAGCGGCGTCGGAAGTATGGTGCTCGGAGTCTGGTTCATTCGTTGTTCCGGCGTCTTCCTGGTCGGCGGGATCCTCATCGGATTCCACAGAATCAGCGTCGGACTCGGCGTCGTCTGACTCAAAGTAATCCGATTCGACGTCATCAGAGCCCGCGTCCACCCCAGTCGAATCCGCGAGGTCATCCTTGAAGGAGCGCCCTGTTTCTGCATTGTCCCTGCGCTCTGCCGTCTCGGCGGCCGAAGCTACAGGCGCTGCGTCGGCGGCGGCCTGTGCCAGCAGGCGGCGCCGTTCGGCTTCTTCCCTGGCTTCTTCTTCCTCGTCCCAGCCCAGGTCAACAATGTCCGGTTCCTCATCGGCACCGATCCCGAGCGCATTTTCGGCGACGACGGCCTGGCGCTGCCACTTGCCCGCGTCGGTGCCGCGACCGGCTGCGGACAGGGCATCCGCATAGGCGCGGAAAAGGCGGGGGCTGTATGAGAAGGCGCGGTTGATGTCCAGCTGCGAAATTTCCAGTTCGGCGACCGCAGCATCGAGCTGGCCCAGGTCAGAGCGTGCCCCTGCGGCAACGATTGCGAGCTCCACCTTGCCTGGTGCGTCCAGGTCCTTGGCTTCCTCAGAACGGACAGCGTCGAGTGCCCTGTCGGGACGGCCGAGGCCGCGTTCGCAATCAGCCATCACTGGCAGGTGCACGTTTGAGCCGCTAATCCGACGGTAAGTGCGGAACTCCCGAAGTGCCTCGCCGTAGTGTCCGGCGGCGTAGGCGGTCAGGCCCACGGCCTCGCGAACGGCGGAGAGCCTGCCGCCGCGGCGGCTGGCAGCAAGAGCGTGCTGGAAGGCCAGTTCCGGTTCTTCATCAATCAGGCGGCCGGCCATCACAAGATGACGGGCAACCCACTCGGCGCTCTTCTCTTCCAGAGTCTTAATCTGGTGCTGAGTGGCGCGGTCCAGTTCCTTGCCCGTAACGTCCTCATCGATCTCAGGGGAACGTTCGCGGTCCGGACGGTTGGCACTGCGCAGGTCTCGTGCATTGGGCACGCGGACTGGACGGTCTTCGGCACGGTCACGGCCAAACTGGCGGGGACCGGAATCATTGCGCTCAAAACTACGGGGGGCCCGTTCCTGACGGTCGCCGAAGGGCTTGCGGTCTCCGCCGCCGAAGCTACGTCGCTCGCCGTCGCCTTCGCGGCGGGGGCGGTCGCCGAAGGGCTTGTTGTCGCGGTCGCCGAAGGGCTTGCGCTCACCGGCACCGAAGCTACGTCGCTCGCCGTCGCCTTCGCGGCGGGGGCGGTCGCCGAAGGGCTTGTTGTCGCGGTCGCCATACGGCTTACGCTCACCGGCACCGAAGCTACGTCGCTCGCCGTCGCCTTCGCGGCGGGGGCGGTCGCCGAAGGGCTTGTTGTCGCGGTCGCCATACGGCTTACGCTCACCGGCACCGAAGCTACGTCGCTCGCCGTCGCCTTCGCGGCGGGGGCGGTCGCCGAAGGGCTTGTTGTCGCGGTCGCCATACGGCTTACGCTCACCGGCACCGAAGCTACGTCGCTCGCCGTCGCCTTCGCGGCGGGGGCGGTCGCCGAAGGGCTTGTTGTCGCGGTCGCCATACGGCTTACGCTCACCGGCACCGAAGGGCTTACGCTCACCGGCACCGAAGGGCTTACGCTCACCGGCACCGAAGGGCTTACGCTCACCGGCACCGAAGGGCTTACGCTCACCGGCACCTTCACGGCGGGGACGGTCACCGAAGGGCTTGTTGTCACGGTCACCATACGGCTTACGCTCACCGGCACCGGGTGCACGGCGCGGGGCGTCTGCGCTGCCGCGGTTCTCCTGTGACCGGAATCCTCTGGGCTCTCCGCCGGAATTGTTGGTGCCACGGAACGAACCGCTGCCGGAACCGCGGCCGCTGCCGCCGAACTTGCCGCCTTCTTTTCCGCCGCGATTTCCGCCGTTGTGCTCAGCCATGATGGATTCCTCCTGTTGCGAGCTGACCACTGGCGTAGACCCAGCCGCTCTTTATCCGTGTTTCGATATCCTACGCAACCCGAAATCAAGCGTTTCGAAGTCCGTACATCTCATGCAATTCTAGGCGAGAGCCTCCGTCCCGACCAACGGCAATCACCCTCAGGGTCGCCCACGTGGCAATCCTCACACCGCGGGTGCCAAACAATAGGGACTGCCCCGGGTTTGCTTGACTCCTGACTTGTGAGGATCCAGTCCTTACAGCAAGGATGTTCAACATGCCCA
The DNA here is from genome assembly GCF_050157035.1 of Pseudarthrobacter sp. N5. Lineage (GTDB taxonomy): Bacteria > Actinomycetota > Actinomycetes > Actinomycetales > Micrococcaceae > Arthrobacter. The sequence goes on along the minus strand of NZ_CP189593.1, from coordinate 1,836,579 downwards.
AGCCTTTCCCCGCCGAGTTCCGCCGTGACGTGGTCTCGGTTGCACGCAAGCACGAAGCCCCGATCTCGCAGATCGCTAAAGACTTCGGGATTTCCGAAGCAACCCTGCATAACTGGCTCAAGAAGGCCGACATCGAGGACGGCGCCCGTCCCGGAGTGACGGAGAAGGAAGCGGCAGAGCTCAGGGATGCCAGGAAGCGGATCCGGCTGCTGGAACAGGAGAACGAGATCCTCCGGCGGGCCGCGGCCTTCTTCGCCCGGGAGCTGCCCCCAAAATGAAGTTCCCGCTGGTCCTTGACCTTGCCGCAGATGGTATTCCCGTCGCGGTGGCCTGCCGGGTGCTGGGGTTCTCCAAACAGGCCTTTTACGCATGGAAAGCCGCGCCCGTCACTGAGCGCGACTGGTCCGATGCCCACCTGATCAACGCGGCGCTGGACGTCCACCGGGACGATCCGGCGTTCGGGTACCGGTTCATCGCCGACGAGCTTGAGGGCCAGGGTTTCAGCGCCGGAGAGAACCGGGTGGCGCGGCTGTGCAGCAGCCAGCAGATCTGGTCCGTGTTCGCTAAGAAGCGCGGTCTGACCCGTAAGGCCGGCCCGCCCGTGCATGATGACCACGTTCGTCGGGAATTCACCGCGGCGGAACCGGATCGGCTATGGCTCACGGACATCACCGAGCACCGGACCGACGAGGGCAAGCTCTACCTGTGCGCCATCAAGGACGTCTATTCCAACCGGATCGTGGGCTACTCCATCGATTCCCGGATGAAGGCGTCCCTGGCCGTCTCGGCCCTCCACAACGCGATAGCGCTACGGGATCCGGAGGGAACGGTGGTTCATAGTGACCGCGGTTCCCAATTCCGCTCCAATGCCTTCGTGCGGACGTTGAAGAGCAACGGGTTGAAAGGATCGATGGGGCGGGTCGGGGCGTGCGCCGACAATGCCGCCATGGAGTCATTCTTCTCACTCCTGCAGAAGAATGTCCTGGATCGCCAGCGATGGTCCACGAGGGCGGATCTGCGCCTGGCCATCGTGACTTGGATCGAGAAAACGTACCACCGGAAACGCCGTCAGCGGCGCCTGGGGCGGCTAACCCCGGTCGAGTTTGAGACAATCAATACCGGCCTCAAAGCCGCCTAGCAACACTAAACCCCGAGAGTCAACGAATTCCGGGGCAGTCCCATAGAGCGATCCCCTACCATTCCCACCAGGCCGTCCACCGCCGGCTGAGTGGTTTGCGTTTATGTCACTGTGGCGGGTTTGCGGGGTGTTGGTGTGTGGGTGGTTGTTAAAGGGGTCAGGCCCCGACGTGTGTCGGGGCCTGGCCTTAATGGTTGTCCGGCGGTGTCCTACTCTCCCACACCCTCCCGGGTGCAGTACCATCGGCGCTGTGGGTCTTAGCTTCCGGGTTCGGAATGGGACCGGGCGTTTCCCCCACGCTGTGACCGCCGTAACCCTTTGTCCCGTCCCCGTTTCCCTGTGAGGGGTGCGGGGTGGGAAGTCTGTGGTTACAACTTCTGTGGTTCCACCGTTCCGGGCCTGGGCCGGGTGTGGTGGTGTTATGTAGTTGTGTGGTGTTTTTGTTCCCTGGAACAACGCTGCCGTGGGTACGGGTTTGTTGTTTGGGAACCACATAGTGGACGCAAGCAGTCTTGTTTCTTTGTACCGTTGTTGATGTGAACGTCTTTTGAATCCGTTCACCAATGGTGTGTGGTGTAAGTTATCGGCCTATTAGTACCGGTCAGCTTCACGAGTCGTTAGTCCTCGCTTCCACATCCGGCCTATCAACCCAGTGGTCTGGCTGGGGGCCTCTCACACACAAGGTGTATGGAAATCTCATCTCGAAGCGGGCTTCCCGCTTAGATGCTTTCAGCGGTTATCCCATCCGAACGTAGCTAATCAGCGGTGCACTTGGCAGTACAACTGACACACCAGAGGTTCGTCCGTCCCGGTCCTCTCGTACTAAGGACAGCCCTTCTCAAATTTCCTGCGCGCGCAGCGGATAGGGACCGAACTGTCTCACGACGTTCTAAACCCAGCTCGCGTACCGCTTTAATGGGCGAACAGCCCAACCCTTGGGACCTACTCCAGCCCCAGGATGCGACGAGCCGACATCGAGGTGCCAAACCATGCCGTCGATATGGACTCTTGGGCAAGATCAGCCTGTTATCCCCGAGGTACCTTTTATCCGTTGAGCGACGGCCATTCCACAATGTACCGCCGGATCACTAGTCCCGACTTTCGTCCCTGCTTGAGATGTCTCTCTCACAGTCAAGCTCCCTTGTGCACTTACACTCGACACCTGATTGCCAACCAGGCTGAGGGAACCTTTGGGCGCCTCCGTTACTTTTTAGGAGGCAACCGCCCCAGTTAAACTACCCATCAGGCACTGTCCCTGACCCGGATTACGGGCCGAAGTTAGATGTCCAAAGTGACCAGAGTGGTATTTCAACGATGACTCCACCCGAACTGGCGTCCGGGCTTCAACGTCTCCCACCTATCCTACACAAGCCACTCCGAACACCAATACCAAACTATAGTAAAGGTCTCGGGGTCTTTCCGTCCTGCTGCGCGTAACGAGCATCTTTACTCGTACTGCAATTTCGCCGAGTTTATGGTTGAGACAGCGGGGAAGTCGTTACTCCATTCGTGCAGGTCGGAACTTACCCGACAAGGAATTTCGCTACCTTAGGATGGTTATAGTTACCACCGCCGTTTACTGGGGCTTGAATTCTCAGCTTCGCCTTGCGGCTAACCGGTCCTCTTAACCTTCCAGCACCGGGCAGGAGTCAGTCCGTATACATCGTCTTGCGACTTCGCACGGACCTGTGTTTTTAGTAAACAGTCGCTTCCCCCTGGTCTCTGCGGCCCCTGCACGCTCCCCACAGCAAGTGTGGTTCACGATGGGGGCCCCCTTCTCCCGAAGTTACGGGGGCATTTTGCCGAGTTCCTTAACCATAATTCTCTCGATCGCCTTAGTATTCTCTACCTGATCACCTGTGTCGGTTTGGGGTACGGGCGGCTAAAACCTCGCGTCGATGCTTTTCTAGGCAGCATAGGATCACTGAATCCCCCCTTACGGGAGTCCCATCGGGTCTCAGGCATCATGAACAGCGGATTTGCCTACCGTTCGCCCTACATCCTTGGACCGGGACTACCATCGCCCGGCTCAGCTACCTTCCTGCGTCACACCTGTTAATACGCTTACCTCCCAGGATCAGGTCCCGCGCTCCACCAAAACCCTTCCATCCCGAAGGACGGTCAGGCAGGTCTCGGGCAGTTAGTATCCCCTGTTCAGCATGGACGGTTTTTCGCCGGTACGGGAATATCAACCCGTTGTCCATCGACTACGCCTGTCGGCCTCGCCTTAGGTCCCGACTTACCCAGGGCAGATTAGCTTGACCCTGGAACCCTTGATCATTCGGCGGACGGGTTTCTCACCCGTCTTTCGCTACTCATGCCTGCATTCTCACTCGTGTAGGCTCCACCGCTGGTTTACACCGCGACTTCACTGCCCACACGACGCTCCCCTACCACTCCAGACGCCTGAACCAGAAGAACAAGTCTCCGGCTTAGCTAATATCTGAAATCCACAACTTCGGCGGTGTACTTGAGCCCCGCTACATTGTCGGCGCGGAATCACTTGACCAGTGAGCTATTACGCACTCTTTTAAGGATGGCTGCTTCTAAGCCAACCTCCTGGTTGTCTTCGCAACTCCACATCCTTTCCCACTTAGCACACGCTTAGGGGCCTTAGTTGGTGGTCTGGGCTGTTTCCCTCTCGACTATGAAGCTTATCCCCCACAGTCTCACTGCTGCGCTCTCACTTACCGGCATTCGGAGTTTGGCTGACGTCAGTAACCTTGTAGGGCCCATTAGCCATCCAGTAGCTCTACCTCCGGTAAGAAACACGCAACGCTGCACCTAAATGCATTTCGGGGAGAACCAGCTATCACGAAGTTTGATTGGCCTTTCACCCTACCCACAGCTCATCCCCTCCATTTTCAACTGAAGTGGGTTCGGTCCTCCACGACGTCTTACCGTCGCTTCAACCTGGCCATGGGTAGATCACTTCGCTTCGGGTCTAGATCACGCCACTGCAACGCCCTGTTCAGACTCGCTTTCGCTACGGCTTCCCCACACGGGTTAACCTCGCGACGTAACACTAACTCGCAGGCTCATTCTTCAAAAGGCACGCCGTCACCAGAATCAGACTGGCTCCGACGGATTGTAAGCACACGGTTTCAGGTACTGTTTCACTCCCCTCCCGGGGTACTTTTCACCTTTCCCTCACGGTACTGGTCCGCTATCGGTCATTAGGGAGTATTTAGGCTTATCAGGTGGTCCTGACAGATTCACACGGGATTTCTCGGGCCCCGTGCTACTTGGGATACTCTCCAGGCGGTACACAACATTTCGGTTACGGGGCTCACACCCTCTCTGGCCGGCCTTTCAAGACCGTTCACCTATGCCTGTACTACTCACCTCACTGTCCCGGCAGAGACAGAACGGAAAGTCCCACAACCCCGACCATGCAACGCCCGCCGGCTATCACACATGGAACGGTTTAGCCTGATCCGCGTTCGCTCGCCACTACTGACGGAATCACTGTTGTTTTCTCTTCCTGCGGGTACTGAGATGTTTCACTTCCCCGCGTTCCCCCCACGCACCCTATGTGTTCAGATGCGGGTCACCAGGCAGCTCGCGCCCCTGGCGGGGTTTCCCCATTCGGACACCCTGGGATCACAGTCCGGTTATCGACTCCCCCAGGCTTATCGCAGATTCCTACGTCCTTCTTCGGCTCCTAATGCCAAGGCATCCACCGTGTGCTCTTAAAAACTTGACCACAAAAGATCAAAAAAACTAATTCACGAGAGAACCACGAAAACATACCCACACGAACGCACACCCCCGAAAGGACACACGACGCACAGATAAGATCCAGGTTCATATTCTTGGAAATTGCTTCTTATAAAAGATGCTCGCGTCCACTATGTAGTTCTCAAACAACAACCCCAAACCACACACCCCACACACAACCCCCGAAAGGGACACATGCATGATCGCTGCAGCCAGGAAACCAGAAACAAACAAACCCACACCACACACCCGCACCCCCCACAAAAAGGAGATACAGGCATACGCCATGACCCTGTTGCCTCAGGACCCAACAGTGTGCCAAACACTAAACCACCAACCCCCGCCGGCACCGTTCCACGCACCCGCACCCTCCCGAAGGAAAACACAGACACCGTACTAGGCACCGGAAAGAACCGGCAACCGCTATTTGCTGATATTCCACCCATGAGCACCCGCCGCGGAACTTCCGTCCGCGAAACGGGCTGTACTCCTGACAACCCCCACACCCCGCATACACGGGGAACAGGACATTGTAGGTGCTCCTTAGAAAGGAGGTGATCCAGCCGCACCTTCCGGTACGGCTACCTTGTTACGACTTAGTCCCAATCGCCAGTCCCACCTTCGACAGCTCCCTCCCACAAGGGGTTAGGCCACCGGCTTCGGGTGTTACCAACTTTCGTGACTTGACGGGCGGTGTGTACAAGGCCCGGGAACGTATTCACCGCAGCGTTGCTGATCTGCGATTACTAGCGACTCCGACTTCATGGGGTCGAGTTGCAGACCCCAATCCGAACTGAGACCGGCTTTTTGGGATTAGCTCCACCTCACAGTATCGCAACCCTTTGTACCGGCCATTGTAGCATGCGTGAAGCCCAAGACATAAGGGGCATGATGATTTGACGTCGTCCCCACCTTCCTCCGAGTTGACCCCGGCAGTCTCCTATGAGTCCCCGCCATAACGCGCTGGCAACATAGAACGAGGGTTGCGCTCGTTGCGGGACTTAACCCAACATCTCACGACACGAGCTGACGACAACCATGCACCACCTGTAAACCGACCGCAAGCGGGGCACCTGTTTCCAGGTATTTCCGGTTCATGTCAAGCCTTGGTAAGGTTCTTCGCGTTGCATCGAATTAATCCGCATGCTCCGCCGCTTGTGCGGGCCCCCGTCAATTCCTTTGAGTTTTAGCCTTGCGGCCGTACTCCCCAGGCGGGGCACTTAATGCGTTAGCTACGGCGCGGAAAACGTGGAATGTCCCCCACACCTAGTGCCCAACGTTTACGGCATGGACTACCAGGGTATCTAATCCTGTTCGCTCCCCATGCTTTCGCTCCTCAGCGTCAGTTAATGCCCAGAGACCTGCCTTCGCCATCGGTGTTCCTCCTGATATCTGCGCATTTCACCGCTACACCAGGAATTCCAGTCTCCCCTACATCACTCTAGTCTGCCCGTACCCACCGCAGATCCGGAGTTGAGCCCCGGACTTTCACGGCAGACGCGACAAACCGCCTACGAGCTCTTTACGCCCAATAATTCCGGATAACGCTTGCGCCCTACGTATTACCGCGGCTGCTGGCACGTAGTTAGCCGGCGCTTCTTCTGCAGGTACCGTCACTTTCGCTTCTTCCCTACTGAAAGAGGTTTACAACCCGAAGGCCGTCATCCCTCACGCGGCGTCGCTGCATCAGGCTTGCGCCCATTGTGCAATATTCCCCACTGCTGCCTCCCGTAGGAGTCTGGGCCGTGTCTCAGTCCCAGTGTGGCCGGTCACCCTCTCAGGCCGGCTACCCGTCGTCGCCTTGGTGAGCCATTACCTCACCAACAAGCTGATAGGCCGCGAGTCCATCCAAAACCACAAAAAGCTTTCCACCCCCCACCATGCGATGAGGAGTCATATCCGGTATTAGACCCAGTTTCCCAGGCTTATCCCAGAGTTAAGGGCAGGTTACTCACGTGTTACTCACCCGTTCGCCACTAATCCCCCCAGCAAGCTGGGGTTCATCGTTCGACTTGCATGTGTTAAGCACGCCGCCAGCGTTCATCCTGAGCCAGGATCAAACTCTCCGTTGAAGTAAAACAAAAACAGACACAACCAACACCCCCGGGAAAACGGGGCATGCCGACTGCACAAAATTTGAAACCAGCTGTAAAAACCAGACCCCAACCACGGGGTGGCAGGATCCGGCAAATTCAACCAATTCATATAAAATAAACCGGTATCAACAAACTTGGCACACTATTGAGTTCTCAAACAACAGACACATTCGAATACTTCCCGAAACAATTCATATTCAATGAATTCTTTTGTTTCGCTTTCCTTCGCTGCGATGTTCTTAGCTTATTCCATTCATATTCACTTTGCAAATCCGGGTTATTTTCCCGATATTCACTCTGCGGAATGAATCCGCCCATCAGAAGTTGAAGCCATTCTTCATTTATGCAAACAGCACAGCTGCTTTGCGCATATGAAGAATTGCTTCTCAAGTGAAGGGGGTTTGTCACCACTCAGCGGCGGCGACTCAGAAAACAATACACGCTCCCCCACGACCGCGCAAATCGGTTGTGGAGAAGCGTGAAAACGTCGGGATTCGAGGGCTATGGTGCCGAAATCTCAACAGTTGCAAGGTTCTTTTTACCCTTGCGCAACAGCAGATACCTGCCATGCAAAAGCTCAGACACGGCAATGACTGCATCCGGGTCCGAAACCTTCGTGTTGTTGACGTAGGCCCCGCCTTCTCCGACGGTGCGACGGGCAGCCGACTTACTCTCCGAAAGCCCCGAAGCCACCAAAAGGTCGATGATGCCCAACCCGGCCGCGGCTACCTTGGCTGATGGCAGCTCTGACGTGGCAGCTTCGAGCGTTTGTTGGTCCATGACTGTCAGATCGCCGTTACCGAACAAAGCTGCAGAAGCGGCAATGACCTTCTCCGTGGCATCCACCCCGTGAACGAGGGAGGTGACCTCGAAGGCAAGTTTCCGCTGGCCCTCACGGGCGAAGGGACGCTCCTCAATGGAAACCTCCAGCGCCTCAATCTCGGCGCGGCTCAGGAACGTGAACACCTTGAGACGGTCAGCGACGTCGGCATCTGCCGAGTTCAGCCAGAACTGGTAGAAGGCGTATGGGCTGCACATTGCCGGATCCAGCCAGATCGCGTTGCCTTCACTCTTGCCGAACTTGGTTCCGTCGGAGTTCGTAATGAGCGGCGTACCGATGGCATGGACGCTCCGGCCTTCCACTTTGCGGATCAGTTCGGTGCCACTGGTCAGATTGCCCCATTGATCGGATCCGCCGGTCTGCAGCACGCATCCGTAATCGCGGTTGAGCTGCAGGTAGTCCATGCCCTGGAGAATCTGGTAGCTGAATTCGGTGTAGCTGATGCCTTCGTCCGAGCTGAGTCGGGAGGCCACGGCATCCTTGCGGAGCATGGTGCCGACGCGGAAGTGCTTCCCGATCTCGCGCAGGAAGTCGATGGCGCTCAAGGGGGCGGTCCAGTCGAGGTTGTTGACCATACGGGCCGCGTTGTCTCCGTCGAAGCTGAGGAAGCGGCTGATCTGTACCTGCAGGTAGCCGACCCACTCGGAAACGGTGTCCTTCGTATTCAAGGTGCGCTCCGCCGTCGGACGGGGATCACCGATCAGGCCGGTGGAGCCGCCCACCAGTCCCAGGGGCCGGTGACCGGCGAGCTGCAAGCGGCGCATCAGCAGCAGCTGTACCAGATTCCCCAGGTGCAGGCTGGGAGCCGTGGGATCGAAGCCACAGTAATACGTCACGGGGCTACCGGCGAGCAATTTCTCAAGCTCGGTTTCATCAGTGGACACATGGACCAGTCCGCGCCACTTGAGCTCCTGCCAGATATTGGCAAACGCGGGGTCGTTCTGCTGGGATTCGAGATTAGTTAGCTGTGGCACGAGATCTAAGTTAGCAGTATTGGCGGGGACGGAGCACCGGATTACCGGTGCCCCGTCCCCGCCTTGGCAAGACTTGGCAGGACCTGGCAAGCCTCAGCGTTCGATGCCAGCCGGTACCGGTGCCGCGGCGATCAGCCTCAGGCGCTGGGTGGGGCGCGTCATGGCCACATAAAGATCCCCCACGCGTCCGTGCTCATGGTTGAGCATCATGGCGGGCTCAAGCACCACCACGCCGTCGAATTCCAGACCTTTGGCTTCCCGCGGGCTGATGACCACAACGTCCTGCTCGTAGCTTCCGGCGCCAGTGCCCACACGATGACCATAGACGGCGCGCAGCGCCGCCGTGGCCTCCGGCAGAAGCTGACCGTCAGCGATGACTGCCAGCAGACCGCCGTCGAGCGCTGCCAGTTCTTCGGGAAGCACCTCCACGAGGCGGCTGACGATCTTGCCGGCGTCCACGCGGTCGATGACGGGCGACCAGCGCCCTTCGCGCACCGCCTTGGGTGCGGAAACCACAAGCCCGGCGGCGTTGGCCATGCGTGCGGCGGCTTCGGCGATCTGGGATGGTGTGCGGTAGTTGACGGTCAGCTCCTCGAGCTGCCAGCGGTCACCGAACATCGGCGCCAGCGCACTCTGCCACGAGTTGGCTCCGGCCACGGAACTGGTCTGGGCGATGTCGCCCACGATGGTGAAGGATTTCAGCGGGCACCGGCGGACCAGCAACCGCCATTGCATGGGGGAAAGCTCCTGTGCCTCATCCACCACGATGTGCCCGAACGCCCAGGTGCGGTCGCTCGTGGCGCGCTCGGCAGCCGTCAGCCGTGCCTGGCGCTCCTGGTTCTGATCCACCAGTTCCTCTGCCGTGACCAGAACATCCACACCGGCAGTTTCCATATTGACGAGAGTCTGTTTGGCGTTCGCCAGATCACGGGCGCGATCGTGTTCCTGCTGCGCCAGACCCTTGCCGGCAGCCGGGTCCAGCTCTCCCAGCAGTTCAGCCGCTTCATCGAGAAGCGGAACATCGGCTTCTGTCCACGGAGCGCCGGACGGACGGAGCAGCAGCGTGCGCTCATCCGAAGTGAGCATGGGCGTGCAGGCCTCCAGCACCGCCGGCTTGCTCAGGAGCTCGTTGATCAGCTTCTCAGGTGTCATGGGCATCCAGCACAGGTTAAGTGCGATCCGGACGTCACGGGCCGTGCGCACGTCCTCGGCAAGATAGGAGCGGTCAGCGTTGTTGCCGATGCTGCCTGCCTCGACGAGCTCCGTCATCTGCTCGGTCAGTTCGCGGAGCAGGATCTTGACGAACGATACCCGGGCCTCATTGTGAGGCTTGCCGGTGGACCGCGCCCGTTCGCGGGCCCGTCGGACCTGCCGGGGTGTGAGTACCAGCCGCCGTCCGTCAACGTCAAGGATCCTGTCCTCTGCGGGAATACGCTGGCGGTGCGCGACGGCGTTGGCCACCACACCGGCCATGTCCAGCCTGCCCTTGACGGCGGCAACGGCAGCCTCCGGCTCCGCCACGGCGTTAATGCCCGGCATCAGCCTGCCCACGCTAGCCATCACCACACCGGTCTCGCCCAGAGAGGGAAGCACCCGCTCGATGTACTTCATAAATGACGACGACGGGCCCACCAGCAGGACACCGGCTGTTTTGAGGCGGTCCCGGTGCGTGTACAGCAAATAGGCGGCGCGGTGCAGGGCGACGGCAGTCTTTCCCGTTCCGGGGCCGCCCTGGACCACCACGGCACCCGAAATGGAGGACCTGATGATGCGGTCCTGCTCGGATTGGATGGTGCCGACAATGTCCGACATCCGTCCGGTGCGCTTGGAGTTCAGGGCAGCGAGCAGCGCGCCTTCGCCCTGGAGCGAATCGTTATCTGCCAGCATGCCGGCGTCGAGCACGTCATCTTCAATGGCCTTGACGTCGCGGCCCTGCAGGATCAGGTGGCGACGACGGCGGACTCCCTGCCGGTCGAACGCAGTGGCCTGGTAAAAGTGCCCCGCCTCGGGAGCGCGCCAATCCACCATGAGCCTCTGGAGATCGTCCGTGGTGAGTCCGATCCGGCCGATGTATTGCGCATCGCCGGAGTCCAGGTCCAGCCGGCCAAAGACCAGGCGGTCGTCGACGGCGTCGAGCTGCGCCAGACGGTCCTCATAGAGCGCGGCAAAGGCGTCACGTTCCGAGACGTTCTGCATGGTGCCCACGGCACCGGCACGGCGGACCTGGGCAAGCTGGGCGCGCTTTTCCTCACGCAACTCATCAAGCCGGGCATACAAACCAGCAACATAGTCCCGTTCCCGGGCCAAATCGGAGTCGAGCATCAAAACGTTCCCCTATCGCAAAAGACAGACCGTCCATTCTACAACCATTTCGGTAAACGCGTCCTCAACAGCCCGGCGGCGAAAAACGATTCCGGCGGGGCGGTTCCTAGAGCCGCAAAAGGGACCGGACCCGATGGCCCGAAAGAACCGAGCGTCCGCGGAGCTCACCGAGTTCCATCACCACCCCAATGCCGGCCACATGGACACCGCAGCGTTCAAACAACCGGGTGGCTGCGCCCAGGGTTCCGCCCGTGGCCAGGACATCGTCCAGGATCAGGACCCGGCTTCCGGCCGGCACATCCGTAGTGTGCAGCTCGAGTGTGGCCGTGCCGTATTCCAGGGCGTAGCCCTCTGAGTACACTTCCCGGGGCAGCTTCCCGGCCTTCCGGACAGTAATGACACCGGTGCCCGTGGCGTAGGCGGCGGCTGACGCGAGCAGGAAACCCCTGGCCTCGATCCCCGCAACGGCGTCGAACTGGCCACGGAAAGGTTCCACCAAGGCATCAACAACAGCTCTGAACGCCGTGCCGTCGGCAAAGACCGGGGTGAGATCCCTAAACACAATCCCGGGCTTGGGGTAGTCCGGGATTGTGGCGCAGAGGCTGTTGATCAGCTCGTCCACGGACGGGGCTCTTTTGACTTGATCCGGCTGGCTTTGATTCACCCGTCCACCCTACTGCGTGGTGCTCTGGCCAGCCCCGGACGGGTCCCGGCGCCGACACCCGTGCCGCGTTACCAAAAGTTCATTCAGCCAGGCATGACTAGCCATTTCCCAGAGGCAGCAGTGGTGGTTCAATACTGCAATGCAACACGAAATTGTCCTGTCCGGTCACGGCATCCGTCTTATCCCTCTGCAGCCGCTGCATGCAACCGGACTCTTTGACTTTGTGGATACCGAAATGTGGGCTGGGATGGCGGCGGCCATGCCGGGTACCCCGGAGGAACTGGCCGGTCTCTTCCTGTCCCGGCGCTCCGATCCTGCCACTATCCCCTTCGCCGTGACGGATCAGCGGACGGGTGCCTTGCTGGGCACCACTGCGTTGTACGACCATGTTCCTGAGCAACAGCGCCTGGCAATCGGCGGCACCTTTTACGGCCGCCAGTTCTGGGGAAGCCATGTGAATCCGGCGAGCAAGCACATGCTGCTGGCGTATGCCTTCGATGTGCTGGCCGTACACAGGGTGGCTTTCCGCTGCGATGCGCGCAATACCCGCAGTGCCGCCGCTATTGAGCGGCTCGGCGCCACGTTCGAAGGAGTCTTGCGCGGACACCGCACCGCACCTGATGGCGGCCGTTCCGACACCGCCGTTTTCTCGATTCTGCAGCAGGAGTGGCCGCCCGTGCGGCTGCGCCTGCAGGAAAGGCTGGCACCCTTCGCCTGGCCCCACGATTACGCCGAGCGCGCCTTCGCTGCTTTATAGCGGGAAACCGACGGGTCACCGGTGATCCAGAATCGCCACGGATAGCTGGCCGAGCCGCCGTCGCCTGACACTCCGACTCTTGGCCCTGAGCTGACGTGAGCGGCAGGAACAGAGGACAGTTGCAGACTGAACGGCCAGGCCAGGGCGTCGCGGCCGCTGTCCGCCGTCGTCAGGCCCAGTGCTGCGGCGAGCCGGGCGGGGCCGCTGGCGAGGTCTATTTCAGACTTCGCTGCGGGCCGCCTGGCGCGGGCCAGTTGCTGGCCGTCCGTCACCTGCCCGGCACGGAGCAGCACCGCTGATGCCACCCCCGCCGGTCCACAGACGAGGTTGGCGCAGTAGTGCATGCCGTAGGAGAAGTACACATACAAGTGGCCGGCAGGACCGAACATCGGGGCATTGCGTGGGGTGGGACCACGGAAGGAATGCGAACCCGGATCCGGATGCAGGGAACCGACAGGTCCCAGATAGGCCTCGAGCTCGGTGATCCGCACGGACACGGTCCCCGCCGCGGATTCATGGGTGAGGATCGAGCCAAGCAACAGCGGGGCAACATCTCGGGCGTCACCGCCCAGCAACTCGCGCACGGGCTGCGTTCCGCCGTCGGAAGTCTGGCTGCTGCCCATGTCCCGACTGTATCGGACACCCTCCCGCGGCCATGTCCGATTTCCGCTAGCTTGAGAACCTGCCAGCTGGCAGGATGAAGCCATGGACTTCTGGCAGCGCTACCGCGCAATCGACGCAAGGGACACCCGTTTCGACGGGCAGTTCTACACGGCGGTGCGCACCACCGGCATCTATTGCCGGCCCTCCTGTCCGGCCAGGACGCCTAAAGCCGCAAACGTCACCTTCTACGAAACCTCCGCCGCCGCGCATGACGCGGGTTACCGCGCCTGCAAACGATGCCTCCCGGAGGCCGTTCCCGGCACGCCGGACTGGAATATCCGCTCGGACATCGCCGGACGGGCCATGCGGCTGATCAACGACGGCGTCATTAACCGCGACGGTGTTGAGGGTCTTGCACGGAAGCTGGGCTATTCATCCCGTCAGCTGAACCGGATTCTTCGCCACGAACTGGGCGCGGGGCCGCTTTCGCTGGCACGCGCCAGCCGGGCCCAGACCGCCCGCACGCTGCTGGTGTCCACCTCCATGAAGCTGGCGGACATAGCATTTGCCGCGGGATTCAGCAGCGTTCGCCAGTTCAACGACACCGTGGGTGAAGTGTTCGCGATGACGCCTACCGCACTGCGCGGAACTGCCCGGAACCACCGGATGCCGGCCGCTACAACTGCCCTCACGCTGAACCTGCCGTACCGGGAACCGTTCGATCCAGGCGTCTTCAGGTTCCTGGCCGTACGGGCCATTCCCGGCATTGAGTCAGGAACTCCGACTTCCTACGCGCGGACGCTGCGGCTGCCGCATGGTGACGCCCGCTTCCGCATTGAGTACGACGACGACGCCCCGGGACGGCCGCTGGAACTCACCATCGGGGCTGTGGACCTCCGTGACTTGCCGGCGCTTCTCAGCAGGGTCCGGCGCCTCGTTGATCTCGACTCCGATCCTGTGGCAATCGATGGCGCGCTGGCCTCCGATCCGCGGCTGGCGGCAGCCGTCGCCGAGGTGCCAGGCATCCGGATGCCCGGCGCCGTGGACCCGCAGGAATTGCTGATCAGGGCCATGATCGGGCAGCAGATCACGGTGGCAGCAGCACGGACGGCGTTGACAGGACTTTCCGACTCAGGAAGCGCCAGCCTGGTGCCGGAGGATGGCCTGCACCGGCTTTTTCCGACAGCCGCGCAGATCGCAGAGACGGGATTCGGACTGCTTCGTGGTCCGCAGCGCCGGATCGATTCCATCCGCTCGGCTGCAGAGGCCATGGCCTCAGGGGAGCTGGACTTCGGCTACGGCGATGATCTTCCGGGGCTGAGGGGCAAACTCCTCCCGATGGCAGGCGTCGGCCCCTGGACCGTGGGCTACGTTGCCATGCGCGTCATCGGCGCTCCGGATATGTTCCTTGCCAACGATGCCGCCGTCCGGAACGGGATCCGCAGGGTCACCGCCGGTGCACCATCGAGCCGCACGGCGGATTTCGCCGAGGTGAGCCCCTGGCGGTCCTACGCAACCATGCATCTGTGGCGAGCTGCTGGCGCCCCCAAAACAACATCCTTAGAGAAAGCGATGAAATGAAAGCACAAGTGCTGACCATGTCCACCCCGGACGGCCCGTTCACCATCATTGCCCGCGACGGCGCCGTACTCGCCTCGGGCTGGACGGCCGACGTCGCTGAACTCACCGGCCAGATCCATCCGGAACTGCTGCCCCGGGACTATGAGGATGTCAACGATCTGGGGTCAATCTCTGCGGCCGTGGAGGCTTTTTACTCGGGCAATCCCGCCCCGGCCATGGAGGTGCCCGTGCTTCAGAAGTCAGGGCCGTTCCGGAGCCACGCCTGGGATGTGCTCCGGTCGGTCAGTCCCGGGACACCGGTCACGTACACCGAATACGCTGATCTTTCGGGTAATCCCAAGGCTGTCCGCGCGGCTGCCAGCGCCTGCGCCTTCAACGCCGCGGCGCTCTTTGTCCCATGCCACCGGGTGGTCCGCACCGACGGTACGCTCGGCGGATTCCGTTGGGGGCTGAGCGTCAAGGAAAGCCTGCTGGCCCGCGAAAGCGCCTGAGGTTCGAGCCGCTCAACCAACCGATCCGGGCTGCTTTGTTGCCGCCACTCCGGATGGCCAAGGCAATAGTTCCGGAAGGTCCACACCGTCCGCCGCTGCTGAGGCGCGAAGGCTGCCCAGAGACGGTTTCCTCCCGGCAAGCCACGCTGCGATGTCGGTGATCATTCCGTTGATCACGGTGGACCGGTCGCCGCTGCCAACGGACAGCGGCGGCAGTCCGAGCGGCTGGAGGACAAATCGCTGCCCGTCGGGCACGCGTGCGGTGAGGAAAGCAAACAGATGGCCACAGAAATCCCGGCTCCAGGTTTCGGGCCCCCTGCCCGTTCCCAGATCAGAGGCATGGATCACCAGTTCGCGCCACAGCGCCAACCCGCCGTCCAGAACCACTCCCCCGCGGTAAGAAATGGGCGTCTGCCAGCCGTCCGCGTCGAGCGCGTCAAACGCGCGCAGCGCCCGCTCCAGCGCGGTGTCCAGATCAGCGAGGTGTTCTGTCCGTCCGTGGCTGGCTGCCATCTCAATGGCCTGGGTGCGCCCTTCGTAACCGCCGTCGTAGAGCTCCACGGATTCCCCGCGCGCCGCGTATTCCAGCTGCCGGGCCATCGCATTGGCGATCCCGGTGATATGGGCCAGGACGTGACCCCGGCTCCAGCCTGGAAGTTCCGACGGCGCCACAACGTCCTCGTCGGCGAGTTTGGCAGCGGTGGAGGCGACGACGTCGGCGTTCTTGTGCAGTTCGGCGAGCAGCGTGTCCGGTGTGATTGCGGTCATACCGCAATCGTAGCTGAGAGTCATCCACCATTAACACGGCCGCTCTCCGGCCCCGCGCCGTAAAAGTGCCTCATATGCCTGCGGTCGTGTCTGGCCTGCCAGAACTCGATCTCCTGCGGGGAGACGGCGTACAGCTGCCAGTCCGGGTTGTCGGTGCCGTCAGCAGCGGGGCGTGCGTGCCAGTCAGCCGCCGAGGCTTCTTCGGACAGCTCAATCACCCGGCCGGCCACCCTGATCTGGCGGCCCTGCTGCGGCCAGTAGAAGTTCAGTGCCGCCCGCGGGTTAACGGCCAGTTCCCGGCCCTTCCGCGACGTGCGGGACGTGGCGAAATGCCAGCCGTCGTCGTCGATATTCTTCAGGATCAGCATCCTGGCCGAGGGTTGGCCGTTGCTGTCGGCTGTGGCAAGGCTGCAGGCATGCGGCTGCTGGACACCGGCGGCCAGCGCCTCGTCCAGCCACCGCCGGAAGAGCTCCACTGGATCCGCGGGGGCAGCGTCCGGATCAAAGTCCGGCAGCTCCAAGGGGAAGTCTGGCAAGGCGCGGAGTTGGCTCCGGAAGGGGTCGCTCATTCCCCCACCCTAAGCGGACGCGAGATGGCACGTCACGGCAATGATCCCCCTAGAAACATAGCCGCTCCCATGCCATCCCGCGTGGATCCCGGAAACTATCCCGCGTACGCCCGCACGCTGGCTAGTTCCGCTTCGAGGGCCACCAGCTGGCGTTCGACGGCGGCCGGCGCCGTTCCGCCCTGTGAGTTGCGGCTGTTGAGCGAACCTTCCGTGCTGAGGACCGTGCGGACCTCTGGCGTGAGGTGCTCCGAAATGGCAGCGTATTCCTCATCCGTCAGGTCCCACAGCTCCACGCCCCGGCCTTCGGCCTGCTTCACGGCGGCGCCGGACAGCTCGTGGGCTTCACGGAACGGAATGCCCTGGCGGACCAGCCATTCGGCGATGTCCGTTGCCAGCGCGAAACCCTGGGGGGCCAGGGCTTCCATCCGCTCCGTGTTGAACGTCAGTGTGGCAATCATGCCGGACACAGCCGGGAGCAGGACCTCCAGCGTGTCAGCGGCGTCGAAGACGGGTTCCTTGTCCTCCTGGAGGTCGCGGTTGTACGCGAGCGGCAGGCCCTTGAGCGTGGCCAGCAACCCGGTCAGGTTGCCGATCAGTCGGCCGGCCTTGCCGCGCGCCAGCTCCGCCACATCCGGGTTCTTCTTCTGCGGCATGATCGAGGAACCGGTGGAGTAGGAATCGTGCAGGGTGACGAAGGAGAACTCCTTGGTCGCCCAAATAATCACTTCCTCCGAGACCCGGGAGAGGTCCACGCCGATCATGGCCGTGATCCAGGCAAATTCGGCGAAGACATCGCGGGATGCGGTGCCGTCGATCGAGTTGTGTGTGGCCGAGTAGAAGCCAAGCTCGGCGGCGACAGCCTCCGGGTCCAAGCCCAGTGACGAACCCGCCAGCGCACCCGAACCGTAAGGCGACACACCTGCCCTCTTGTCCCAGTCCCGCAGCCGCTGCACATCGCGAAGCAGCGCCCAGGCGTGGGCCAGCAGGTGGTGGCTCAGCAGCACCGGCTGGGCATGCTGAAGGTGTGTCCTGCCGGGCATGGCCACACCGTGGTGGGCCTTGGCCTGGCCCACAAGGGAGTCAACGGTCGACAACACGCCGCGGGCGATGATCCGGGCGTGGTCCCGCAGGAACATACGTCCCAGCGTGGCCACCTGGTCGTTGCGGGACCGGCCGGCCCTCAGTTTGCCGCCAAGCTGGGTTCCTGCCCGTTCGATCAGGCCGCGCTCCAGCGAACCATGCACGTCTTCGTCGGTCTCAGCGGCCGTGTATGCACCGGAGGCAACGTCCTCGTCCAGCTGCGTCAGGGCCACGAGCATGCCTTCCAGCTCGGCGTCGTCCAGCAGCGCGGCCTTGTGGAGAACGCGGGCGTGCGCCATGGAACCGGCGATGTCATAGCGGGCCAGCCGCCAGTCGAAATGCGTGGACTTGCTCAATGCCGCGAGGGCGTCCGCGGGGCCGCCGGCGAAGCGTCCGCCCCACAGGGAGCCCTGGTTGGTCGCTTCTGATTTCAGGGCTTCGCTCCCCACCTGATTGACCGCCGGATTCTGCTCAACCACTTGCGTTACTTTCCTGAGACGCGGAGATCGCGGCCGGAGGCAACCTTGGCGGACATGCCCCACAGCTCGATAAAGCCCTTGGCCTGGGACTGGTCGAAGGTGTCACCGGTGTCGTAGGTGGCCAGATCGAAGTCGTACAGCGAGGTCTCGGAGCGGCGTCCGTTCACGATCGCCTGTCCGCCGTGCAGCACCATGCGGATGTCACCGGAGACGTAACGCTGCGTGTCTTCGATGAAGGCATCCAGGGACCGCTTGAGCGGGGAGAACCACTGGCCGTCGTACACCAGCTCAGCCCAGCGCTGGCCAACAGTGGCCTTGAAGCGTGCCTGCTCGCGTTCGATGGTGATGTCCTCGAGGTGTTTGTGCGCGGTGATGAGGGCCATGGCACCGGGTGCTTCGTAGATTTCGCGGGACTTGATACCCACTAGGCGGTCCTCGACGACGTCGATGCGGCCCACGCCCTGGGCGCCGGCGCGGCGGTTCAGTTCCTTGATGGCCTGGAGCGGGGTGACCTTCACGCCGTCGATCGCTACCGGCACGCCGGCTTCGAAGGAAATGATGACCTCATCCGGTGCCGGCGGGAAATCCGGAGTGGCGGTGTAATCGTAGATGTCCTTGGTGGGGGCATTCCAGATGTCCTCGAGGTAGCCGGTTTCGACGGCGCGTCCCCAGACGTTCTGGTCGATCGAGTACGGGTTCTTCTTGGTGGTTTCGATCGGCAGGCCCTTTTCCTCGGCAAAGGCAATGGCCTTGTCGCGGGTCAGGGCGAGGTCGCGCACCGGTGCGATGCACTTCAGGTCCGGGCCCAGGGTCTGGATACCCACCTCGAAGCGGACCTGGTCGTTACCCTTGCCGGTGCAGCCGTGCGCAACGGTGGTGGCGCCGAATTCCCGGGCCGCTTTGACCAGGTGCTTGACTATCACCGGGCGGGAGATGGCGGACACCAGCGGGTAGTGGCCCTGGTAGAGGGCGTTTGCCTTCAGCGTGGGCACACAGTATTCGTTCGCGAACTCGTCGCTTGCGTCCGCCACGTAAGCCTCAACGGCACCGCAGCTGAGGGCGCGCTGGCGGATGGTCTCCAGCGATTCGCCGCCCTGTCCGACGTCCACCGCCACGGCGATGACCTCGGCACCGGTGGCTTCACCGATCCAGCCGATGGCTACGGAAGTATCCAGGCCACCGGAGTAGGCCAGAACAATACGCTCAGTCACGGAAATGCTCCTTCATTGTTGGTTCTTGTTTTGTTTGATGAAAGCCTGACACATCGTTGTGTCCGGCGGGTCATTGGAATAGGGGCCCCACCGGGTGTCAGGTTACTGGCTGGTGTTGGCTTCTTCGGCGAGCTGGAGGAACCGGGCGGCCAGCCCTTGTCCGCCCACTGGATCCCTGGAGATCAGCAGCACGGTATCGTCACCTGCGATAGTGCCAAGGATGGACGGCATCACTGAATGGTCAATCGCCAGCGCCAGGAAATTCGCCGCACCCGGCGGAGTCCGCAGCACCGCAATGTTGGCGGAAGCCTCGGCGGTGACCAGGAGCTCGCCGCACAGCCGGGACAGCCGCGCATCGAGGATTTCCTGGGTTACGCCGCTCCTGGCCGCACGCTCCCCGCCCTCGCCCGGCACCGCGTAGACCAGCACCCCTTCTTTTCCGCGGACGCGGACCGCGCCAAGCTCCACGAGGTCCCTGGACAGTGTTGCCTGGGTGACCTGGACGCCGTCGTCCGCCAGCAGAGCTGCAAGCTCGGCCTGTGAGCGCACTGACTCGCCGGTCAGGATCGCGGTGATCCGCGCCTGCCGGGCAATCTTAGTGGCGGGGCTTGCGCCCGCTGACAGAGGCTGGACGGACATCTAGGCAGGCTCCCCTACCGGTGGCAGCCCGTCAACCACGGCGAGACCGGACTGGTGCAGCAGCCACGCCATCAGCGCCTTCTGGGCGTGCAGCCGGTTTTCGGCCTCATCCCAGACAATCGACTGCGGACCATCGATGACGCCGGCCGAAATCTCATAGCCCCGGTAGGCAGGCAGGCAGTGAAGAACGACGGCGGCCGGCGCCGCGAGTTTCATCGCCGCTTCGTCCACGGAATAGTCCCGGAACAGCCGGAGCCTGGCTTCCTTCTCATCTTCCTGGCCCATCGATACCCAGGTGTCGGTGGCGACGACGTCGGCGCCGAGGAGCGCCTCCGCCGCATCCGTGGTGATGAGGACGGAGCCGCCGGTGTCCGCTGCAAGGTCCTCCGCGGCTGCGATGATTTCAGGAGCCGGCAGGTAGCCATCCGGGCCGGCGATGCGGACGTGCATCCCCGCAGTGACACCGGCAAGGAGGTAGGAGTTGGCCATGTTGTTGGCGGCGTCCCCAAGGTAGCTCATGGTGAGTCCCTTGAGCTCGCCCTTGTGCTCCTTGACCGTCAGGAGGTCGGCCAGGAGCTGGCAGGGGTGGTAATCATCGCAGAGTGCGTTGATGACGGGCACCCTGGAGTTTTCGGCCATGGCCACGAGCCCGGAGTGCGCCGAGGTGCGCCACACGATAGTGGACACCATGCGCTCCAGCACTTTCGCGGTGTCCTCCACGGACTCCTTGTGGCCGATCTGGGCCTCGCCCGGATTGATGATGAGGGCGCTGCCCCCCATGTCCGCCACACCCGTGGCGAAGGAGACACGGGTGCGGGTGGAGGTCTTGTCGAAGATGACGGCCACGGTCTTGCGGCCGTTGCCTTCGCCGGAAAACGGCTGGACGCTGTAGGGCGCAGCCTTCATCCGGGCGGCGAGTTCCAGCACCTCGGCCTGCTCGGCTGGGGTCAGATCGGTGTCCTTGAGGAAGTGACGGGTGGTAGAGGTAGTCACTGGGCGTCCTTGGCGGTCTGGGCTGATGCGGTCTGGAGAGTGGCGGCGTTGATGATGCCAGGAAGGGCCGCCAGGAAACGGTCTGCCTGCTCTGTGGTCAGGATGAGCGGCGGGGCCAGGCGGATGGTGCGCGGACCAGGGCTGTTGATGATGAAACCGGCATCGAGCCCTGCCGTCACCATGGCAGCTGCGACGTCGGCGTCCAGGTCGAAGCCGATGAGGAGGCCTTCGCCGCGGACTTCCGTGACGCCGTCGACGGCGGCGAGGCTGTCCCGCAGGTGCGCACCGACAGCGAGCACGTTCCCCAGCACACCCTGGCTTTCGATGGCGTGGAGCGTGGCGAGGGCGGCTGCGGTGGCCACCGGGTTCCCGCCGAAGGTGGTGCCGTGCTGGCCCGCGGCCAGGAGCGAGGATGTCGCCTCACCGAAGGTGATCAGCGCTCCCACGGGGAAGCCGCCGCCCAGGCCCTTGGCCAGGGTCACAGCATCCGGCGCGATGCCGGCATCTTCACTGGCGAGCCATTTGCCGGTCCGGCCGATGCCGGTCTGCACTTCGTCAAGGATCAACAAGGCGCCTGCCCGGCTGGTGATTTCGCGCGCCGCCTGCAGATATTCGATGCTCAGCGGGCGGACGCCCGCCTCGCCCTGGATGGGTTCGAGGAACACGGCGGCCGTGGTCTCGTCGACGGCGGCACGGAGGGCCTCGATGTCGCCGAACGGAATGTGGACCACCCCACCGGGGAGCGGCTCAAACGGGGCCCGGTAGGCCTCCTTTGCCGTCAGGGCAAGCGCACCCATGGTGCGGCCATGGAAGGCGCCTTCGAGGGCGATGATCTTCGTCCGGGGCTTGGCCGTGTCATCCGGGCTGGCGCCCGAGTTGCGGCGGGCCAGCTTAAAGGCGGCCTCGTTGGCTTCGGTGCCGGAGTTGGCGAAAAACACCTTGGAGCCCGCGGGCGCCTTCGTGATCGCCAGCAGCTTTTCGGCCAGGGCGATCTGCGTAGGGCTCGTGAAGAAGTTGGAGACATGGCCCAGGGTGGCCAGCTGGCTGGCGATAACGGAGGTCACAAACGGGTGGGCGTGGCCCAGTGCGTTCACGGCAATACCGCCCAGGAGATCCAGGTATTCCTTGCCGTCGGCATCCCACACAAGGGAACCGGCGCCGCGGACCAGGACCCGCTGCGGGGTCCCGAAGACGCCCATGAGTGACGAGGAGTACCGTGCCAGCCAGTCCGCGCCGGTGCTGTGGCCTGCTATGGCGATGGCGGGGGTCTCAACGACTTCTTTTTCCAGAGCGCTCATGCGTTCACTTCCTCATCGGGGACAACCTGCGTGCCGATGCCCGCGGTGGTAAATGTTTCAAGCAACATGGAGTGCGGCAGGCGCCCGTCGACAATGTGCGCCCGCTCCACGCCCCCGTCAATTGCCTTGAGGCAAGCCTCCATCTTGGGGATCATGCCCGACTCGAGAGAGGGCAGCAGCTCACGCAGCTCCGAGGCAGTGAGCGATGAAACCAGCGAGGAACGGTCCGGCCAGTTGGCATACAGTCCTTCGACATCGGTGAGGATGACGAGTTTGGATGCGCCAAGAGCTTCAGCCAGGGCGGCGGCGGCCGTGTCCGCATTGACGTTCAATACCTGGCCAGTGGTGTGGGCCCGTTGTGTTCCTCTGTCACCCTGCCCGTCGTCGGAGATTTCCGGGGCCACCGTGGAAATCACCGGGATGCGGCCGGCATTGAGGATATCCAGGATTCCTTCCGGATTCACCCCCACCACCTCTCCCACGAGGCCCAGATCAACTTCCACGCCGTCGACTATTGTGCCGGTCCGGACGGCGCGCAGGAGGCCGCCGTCTTCACCGGACATTCCCACGGCGTAGGGTCCGTGCGAATTAATAAGGCCCACCAGTTCGCGCCCGACCTGCCCTGTCAGCACCATGCGCACCACGTCCATTGCCTCGGGAGTGGTGACACGCAGCCCGCCCTTGAACTCGGACTCGATACCCAAGCGGGTCAGCATTGCGTTGATCTGCGGACCGCCGCCGTGGACTACCACGGGGTGGATTCCGACGTGGTGCAGGAATACGACGTCCTCTGCGAATGCGCGCCGGAGATCGTCATTAACCATGGCGTTTCCGCCGTACTTGATCACCATGGTGGTACCGGCAAAACGCTGGATCCAGGGCAGGGCTTCGATCAGTGTGCCGGCTTTGCTCTGGGCATCCAGCATGGAGGTGTTCTCGCGTGTCTGGGCATTCATGGAGGCTGTTTCCCTTGGAGGTGGCTGTTCCTGGCTAGCTGGCGTAGGCGCTGTTTTCGTGAACGTAATCATGGGTGAGGTCATTGGTCCAGATGGTTGCCTCCGACCCGCCGGCCTGAAGATCGATCTCCACCAGGACTTCGCGGGCTTCGAGGTCCACAAGATTGCGGTCCTGGCCGATGCTTCCGTTCTGGCAGATCTGGACGCCGTTCATGGACACATTCAGCTCATCCGGTTCGAAGGCGGCGTCAGTGGTGCCCACGGCTGAGAGCACGCGCCCCCAGTTGGGATCCTTGCCAAAGATGGCCGCCTTGAAGAGGTTGGAGCGGGCCACGGCGCGGCTGACGGTCTCGGCGTCCTGCTCACTTGCCGCGTTGAAAGTCCGGATCGCGATGTCATGGCTGGCACCCTCGGCATCGCCGATCAGCTTGCGGGCCAGCTCGGCGCAAACCTGCGTCAACCCCGCTCCGAAAGCCGCTGCGGACGGCACCGCCCCGGACGCGCCGGAGGCCAGCAGAACCACAGTGTCGTTCGTGGACATGCAGCCGTCCGAGTCGGTCCGGTCAAACGTGACGTGCGTGGCGTCCCGGAGGACGACGTCGAGCATTTCCGCCTCGACGTCGGCGTCTGTGGTGAGGACTACCAGCATGGTGGCAAGACCGGGGGCCAGCATGCCGGCGCCCTTGGCGATGCCGCCGATGGTGAACTCCTTGCCATCACCGTCCGTGCCGGTGAAGGCGGCCTGCTTGGAGACGGAATCGGTGGTCATGATCGCCGTGGCTGCAGCTGCACCCCCGTCTTCGCCAAGGGCAGCCGCTGCAGCATCAATCCCGGGAACAATTTTGTCCATGGGAAGCTGCTCACCGATCAGGCCGGTTGAGCAGACAAACACGTCCGTGGCGGAAATGCCCAGCACTTCCGCGACCTTTTCCGCCGTGGTGTGGGTGTTCTGGAAACCCTCGGGACCCGTGCAGGCATTGGCACCGCCCGAGTTCAGGATCACCGCATCAACGCGGCCGTCCGAGACCACCTGACGCGACCAGTGCACGGGCGCTGCGGCGACCCGGTTGGAGGTGAAAACGGCGGCCGCTGCCTTGGACGGGCCGTCGTTGACCACCAGTGCGAGGTCCGGTTTTCCTGACGCCTTGAGGCCGGCTTTGACACCGGCTGCGCGGAATCCCTTGGGGGCGGTGATGGTCACGGGGCAACTCCCTGCAGATTAAGGCCGGCGGTTTCCGCCAGGCCGAGTGCAATGTTCATGGACTGCACGGCTCCCCCGGCGGTCCCTTTCGTGAGGTTATCAATGGCGCACGTGACAATGACACGGCCCGCGTGCTCGTCAAATGCCAGCTGCATCAGCACATGGTTGGACCCCTGCACCGATTTGGTGGATGGCCACTGGCCTTCCGGCAGGACGTGAACGAAGGGTTCGTCATCATAGGCATCAAGCCAGGCCTGGCGAAGCTGCCCGCCCGTAACCCCGGGACCCACCTTGGCTGTGGCCGTGGTGAGGATACCCCGGCTCATCGGTGCGAGGGTGGGTGTGAACGACACTGTGACTGGCCCGCCGGCCGCATTGGACAGGCCCTGTTCGATTTCAGGCGTGTGGCGGTGTCCGCCACCCACGCCGTAGGGGCTCATGGAGCCAATGACCTCGGAGCCGATCAGATTCACCTTGGCGGCCTTGCCTGCGCCTGACGTTCCGGAAGCGGAGACAATCACGACGTCGTCGGACAGCAGCAGCTTGTTGGCGAAGCCCGGAGTCAAGGCCAACAGGGCCGACGTCGGGTAACAGCCCGGCACAGCGATCCGCGTGGCGCCCTTTAGCGCTTCCCTCTGGCCCGGCAGCTCAGGGAGCCCGTAAGGCCAGGTTCCGGCGTGTGCCGATCCGTAGAACTGTTCCCACGCCGCGGCATCCTGCAGACGGTGGTCGGCGCCGGCGTCGATCACCAGGGTGCCTTCGGGCAGCTGCGCGGCAATCTCAGCGGACGCCCCGTGCGGAAGTGCCAGGAACACGACGTCGTGGCCGGCAAGGTTGTCCACCGTGGTGTCTTCCAGGATCCTGCTGCCGAGGCTGTGCAGGTGTGGCTGCAGTTCCCCCAAGCGTGATCCGGCGTTGCTGTGGGCGGTGATCGCGCCGATGGTGACGTCCGGGTGGCCGGCCAGGAGGCGCAGCACCTCACCGCCGGCGTAGCCGCTGGCACCGGAAACGGCAACAGAAATAGTCATGACCAGAACTATACAGCAAGAATATTCACTGTGACCGATATTTATGCATACGAATTTCGTGGCTTCCATGGGGACGCCAGCCAGCACTGTCGTATGCTGGACAGAGGGTGAATGAGTCCGTGCAGTCCGAAAGTCGGCTGCAGCGTTGCCCGTAAGCAGTTACGAGGCATACAGCTATGTCCCCTACTTCCACCTCTGAACGCCCCAAAACACGGGTCCGGCAGCCAAATGCCATGGTTCTCAGCTACTCCGAACTGCTCAAGACCGTCCGCGCGGCCGGGCTGCTTGAGCGCAGGCGCCGGTTTTACATCACACTCTTCGCCTGCCTGGTCGCCCTGATGACTGCCACCTGGTTCGGCTTTGCGCTGATCGGTGAGAGCTGGTTCCAGCTCCTGATCGCCGCCGCCCTGGGCATCATCTGCACCCAGCTCTGTTTTCTGGCACACGAGGCCGGCCACCGCCAGATCTTCGCTTCACGCCGCGCCAACGACTGGTCGGCTCGGATACTCGCCACCTCCGTGGCCGGCATCAGCTACTCCTGGTGGGAACAGAAGCACGGCGCGCACCACAACCACCCCAACGTCATTTCCAAGGATCCTGACATTGCAACGGGAGCCTTGGCGTTTCACACTGAAGCGGCTGCCGGCCGCCAGGGCCGGTTCTCGTTCCTCACCCGCAAGCAGGGCTGGTTCTTCTTCCCGCTGCTGTTCCTCCTGGGCTTCAGCCTGCAAATGGATTCCATCAAGTTCATTTTCCAGCGCGCCAAAGTCACCCACCGCTGGGTGGAGATTCCCATCCTGGTGGCTCGCCTGACCGCATTGCCTTTCCTCGCGTTCTGGTTCCTCCCGCTGGGTATGGCCTTCGCCTTCATCGCCGTGCAGCTCGCCGTCTTCGGTTTCTACATGGGCGCCTCGTTCGCTCCGAACCACAAGGGCATGCCGGTCCTTCCGGCCGACAGCCGTGTTGACTTCCTCAGCCGGCAGGTCCTCACCTCCCGCAACATCTCGGGCGGATTCTTCATGGACATACTGCTCGGCGGCCTCAACAAGCAAGCCGAACACCACCTCTTCCCGGATATGGCGCGCCCGCAGCTGCACCGCGCCGCCGCCATCGTCCGCCAGTACTGCGACAAGCACGGCATCACCTACACGGAGACAACCCTGCTGCAGTCCTACGGCATCATCGTCCGTTACCTCAATGAAGTGGGCCTGGCCGCGGGCCGGCGCTTCGAGTGCCCCATGTCAGCAGTCTCAGGCCGCTACTAGCACGCTCAAGCCGAGCAGCCCCATAACTGGCATCCGGGGAGACCGCCGCCTGGACTTCGTCCTGCGGGCCGGTCTCCCCAGGATGGTTGAGGAACCGAGGTCCGGAAATTCCTGCCCGGAGGAGGAGATCCCATCATGCATGCAATCCTTGCCCGGCGGCCGGGCGGCCCTGAAGTCCTGGAATTCTCTGAGGTTGACCGCCCTGTCCCCGGACCCGGCCAGCTTCTGGTCAAGGTAGCGGCCGCCGGCGTCAACTTCATTGATACGTACCAGCGCGGCGGCATCTATAAAGTTCCGTTCCCCTTCACCCCGGGTTCCGAAGCGTCCGGAACCGTTGTGGAACTAGGGGACGGCACCGGTGGGTTCTCAGTGGGCAGCCGCGTTGCGACTGCTGAGGGATCGCACTGTTATGCCGGGTACACCGTCTTTGACGCCGACAAGGCCCTCCCTGTGCCCGACGGCGTCGATGACCTCACGGCCGCGGCCCTCCCCCTGCAGGGTATGACGGCCCATTACCTCATCAACTCATCCTTCCGGGTTGAGCCCGGTCACACAGTTCTGACGCACGCCGGCGCCGGCGGTGTGGGCCTGCTGCTGATCCAGCTTCTGAAGGCCCGCGGAGCCCGGGTCATCACGACAGTTTCGACGCACGGTAAAGAAGCACTGGCCCGCGCAGCCGGGGCAGACGAGGTACTGGGCTACGACGGATTCGCGGACGCCGTCCGGGGGCTCACCGGAGGCACCGGTGTGGACGTGGTTTACGACGGCGTCGGGAAAGACACGTTCGACGACTCACTCTCCAGCCTCCGCACCCGCGGCACCCTGGTGCTGTTCGGGGCCGCATCAGGACCCGTCCCGCTGTTCGATCCGCAACGGCTCAATTCAGGCGGTTCCCTGAGCATTACCAGGCCGACCATCAGGCACTTCCTGCTCAACGCCCAGGAGCGCCGCTGGCGTTCCACCGAAATCTTCCGGGCGGCGGCCGACGGTAGCCTGAATGTCCGGATCGGGGCCAGCTATCCCCTGGCGGAAGCTGCCCGGGCCCACACCGATCTCGAGGGCAGACTCACCACAGGCAAGGTGCTCCTCGTGCCGTAGCCGGCACCGAGCTCTGCCCAACAGATGCGGAACATGTATGCAACGTCAGGTGAACACACGGCGAATCAAGACACATTCCGTTTACCTTGCCCAGAGAGACTTCAGCCGTGACTGAGCAACTACCGCAAAGCAGCAATCCCGCCGGGATACCCGAGGTATATGCTCCCCAGCTCGCCGGCGCTGGGGCGGCCCCGCCGACGCGTACCCTGGTGGACATCCTCCTGGACACCGCGGACAGCTTCCCTGACGCCTCGGCCCTGGATGATGGCCGCACGTCCCTCAGCTACGCTCAGCTGATGTCAGCGGTGCGGGCCAGGGCCCGTGAACTCCACGCCGCCGGACTTGGCGCGGGCGACAAGATCGGGGTGCGGATCCCTTCCGGCACCAATCAGCTGTACATCTCGATCCTTGCTGTTCTCCTGATCGGCGCTGCCTACGTACCGGTGGATGCCGACGATCCCGACGAACGGGCAAAACTGGTGTTTGGCGAAGCCCGGGTGGCTGCCATCCTGCGCGCGGGCGGGGAAATTGTCACCGACGGCAGACGCCACACACCCTTCCCCTCCGCCCGAACTGCCGAGCCCGGCGACGACTCCTGGGTGATCTTCACCTCCGGATCCACCGGAACACCCAAGGGCGTGGCCGTGCTGCACCGCTCAGCGGCGGCCTTTGTTGACGCCGAGGCAAGGGTGTTCCTGCAGGACGAGCCGATAGGTCCGCAGGACCGTGTCCTTGCCGGACTATCCGTGGCTTTTGATGCTTCCTGCGAAGAGATGTGGCTTGCGTGGAGGCATGGTGCCTGCCTGGTCCCCGCGCCCCGTGCACTCGTGCGAACTGGAATGGATCTCGGTCCTTGGCTGATAAGCCATGGCATCACCGTCGTGTCCACTGTCCCTACGCTCGCTGCACTGTGGCCTTCCGAGGCCCTGGAAAACGTCCGCCTGCTGATTTTCGGCGGTGAGGCCTGCCCGCCCGAGCTGGCGCAGCGGCTGGCCGTTGATGGCCGTGAAGTGTGGAACACCTACGGACCGACAGAAGCAACCGTGGTGGCGTGCGCTGCTCCGCTGGGCGGTCCCGGGCCCGTCCGCATAGGCCTGCCACTCGATGGCTGGAACCTCGCCGTGGTCAACTCCGAAGGTACTCCTGTGGCGGAGGGTGAAATAGGTGAACTGATCATCGGCGGGGTGGGACTGGCCCGCTACCTGGACCCGGCCAAGGACGCCGAAAAGTACGCCCCAATGCCATCCCTGGACTGGGACCGGGCCTACCGCTCCGGCGATCTGGTCCGCTATGAAGCAGCCGGACTCATCTTTATGGGCCGTGCCGATGAACAGGTAAAGCTCGGCGGACGGAGGGTTGAACTCGGCGAAATCGACTCGGCCCTGCAGTCCTTGCCTGATGTTGCGGGCGCGGCCGCAACGGTACGGACGACAGCCGCCGGCAACCAGATTCTGGTCGGCTACCTGGCTCCCGCCGGGGACGCGGAAATCGATCTGGCCGCCGCGCGCGGATTGCTGGGGAAAAGCCTACCGGCGGCCCTCATCCCGCTGCTGACGGTTGTGGATTCATTGCCCACCAAGACCAGCGGGAAGGTGGACCGTCATGCGCTGCCGTGGCCCTTGGCCGGTGCGGGCGCAGCCGACGCCGATGCCGCACCGCTGAACTTGCCGGAAGACGCAGCGTGGGTCGTGGAGCAGTGGGGCGCGGTGCTGGGCAGCCAGGCGGCGTCACTGGACGCCGATTTCTTTGCCCACGGCGGGGGCTCACTTGCCGCGGCCCAACTCGTCTCTGCTCTGCGGGTCCGGTACCCCACCGTCACTGTCGCCGACATCTACGCCACACCCCGTATCGGCGCCCTCATCGAGACGGCCCGCCAGTCTCTGCCGGACGGGGTTTCCGTCGGCCCGGCGCCGGAACGGACCGTCAGGCCCACAGCCCTGAAATCCCAGATATTCCAGACCCTGATGGGGATTCCGCTCCATATCCTGGTGGGGATGCGTTGGCTCACTTACCTGATGGCAGCCAACAATATCCTGGCCCAGTTTGCCGGATTCAGCGCCGCACCCACGGTGTCGTGGTGGTGGGTTGCCCTCTCGTGGCTCGTGTTTGTCAGCCCGCTGGGCAGGATGGCCATTTCCGTCGCTGCAGCCCGCATGCTGCTAAGGAATGTGGGTACTGGGACATATCCCCGGTCCGGCAAGGTCCATCTGCGGCTTTGGCTGGCCGAACAGATCCAGGACCTATCCAGTGCCATCAGCCTTGCCAGCGCTCCGTGGGTTCCCTATTACGCCAGGGCCCTGGGCGCCACGATCGGCAACAGCGTCCATCTGCATTCGTTGCCGCCGGTCACAGGGCTGCTGTCACTGGGCAACGGCAGCAACATCGAGCCCGAGGTGGATCTGTCCGGCTGGTGGATCGACGGCGACATCCTCCACATCGGAAGCGTACACGTGGGTGCCGGTGCCACTGTGGGTGCCAGGAGCACGCTGATGCCCGGCGCCAGCATCGGCGCAGGCTCGCAGGTTGAGCCGGGTTCTGCCGTGCTGGGCAAGGTCAAGGCAGGCCAGATGGTGGCCGGCTCCCCTGCGGAACGCCGGGGCAAGGCAAAACGCGATTGGCCGGAAACGCCAGCCTCCAGCTCGATGGTTGGCCGGCTGTGGTTTGTGGCCTTCGCCGCTGCCTCGGCAGTCCTCGCCATGATCCCCTATGCGTCCGCCGCTGTGGCCGCCGCGGTGATCTACCTCTACATCCAGGGACATGAGTCCTTGTCCGCGGCGCTGCCGCAGCTGATCGCGTCGCTGCCTCTTGCCGCGCTGGCGTGGTTCCTCAGCAATCTGCTACTGATCCTTGTGACCACACGGCTGCTGGGAGTCGGCCTCAAAGAAGGCTACTACCGGGTCCGCAGCCGTATCGGCTGGCAGGTCTGGGCCACGGAACGGGTCCTTGATCTTGCCCGTGATGTGCTCTTCCCGATCTACGCGAGCCTGTTCACTCCGGTATGGCTCCGGCTCCTCGGCGCCAAGGTAGGCAAAAACGTCGAGGCTTCCACGGTGCTTCTGCTTCCGAAGATGACCACTGTGGGCGAAGGCGCGTTTCTTGCCGATGACACCATGGTGGCCGCCTATGAACTCGGCGGCGGTTGGATGAAGATTGCGCCCGCAAAGATCGGCAAACGATCTTTCCTGGGCAACTCGGGGATGACCGCCGCTGGACGGAGCGTGCCCAAGAACTCGCTGGTGGCCGTGCTTTCGGCCACGCCGTCGAAAGCGAAAGCCGGTACCTCCTGGCTCGGCAGCCCCCCGGTGCGGCTCCGGCGCACCGCCATTGCGTCCGACAATTCCCGAACATTCCAGCCCCCGCGGAAACTGAAGATTGCCAGGGCGCTGTGGGAGCTGTGCCGTCTGGTTCCCGTGGTCCTGACCGTGTCGCTGGCCGTCGGCGCAATGCTCGCGTTCGACTGGTTGGCGACAGTCTCCAGCTACGGCACGGCAGCAGTCCTGGGCGGCGTTGTGGTAATGCTCGCCGGCGTAGCGGCGGCCGGTAGTGCCGTCGTCGCCAAGTGGCTGCTCGTTGGTCGGGTTAAAGCCGGCGAGCATCCGCTGTGGAGTTCGTTTATCTGGCGGAACGAGGTGGTGGACACCTTTATTGAGATGGTCAGCGCACCCTGGTTCGCACGTGCTGCCACCGGAACGCCTGCACTGGTCTGGTGGCTCCGGGCGCTAGGCGCCAAAATCGGCCGCGGCACCTGGTGCGAGAGCTATTGGCTGCCGGAAGCAGATCTCGTCACCCTGGGCCGGAGTTCAACAGTGAACCGCGGCTGCGTGATCCAGACGCACCTCTTCCACGACCGGATCATGAGCATAGACACTGTTACGCTCGAGGACGGGGCCACGATGGGGCCCCACGGCGTCATCCTTCCCCGTGCCACCATCGGCAACGGCGGTACGGTGGGACCGGCGTCGCTCGTAATGCGCGGAGAAACAGTTCCCGCCGCAACGTACTGGATGGGAAATCCGGTCAGCCCGTGGACCGGACCGGCAGTTCCGGCTGCACGGCTCAAATAATACCCACGTTCCCAAGTTCGCAATAATTGAGGTCCCGCTCCATGAGTTCTACGGAAACACCAGATTCTGGCAAATTGACGCCCCGTGCCGCATCGGCCGAATCGGCGGACCCCTATATGCCAGGACATGGAACCGATGCCTTCAAGGTGTCCCGCTATGAACTGGACCTCGACTACAAACTCGCCAGCAACAGGCTCATGGGCCGCGCTGTACTGGATGCCGTTGCCCTTCGGGCCGTATCAGCCGTTGTGCTGGAGCTGGTGGGATTGCGGGCGGTCAAGGTTCAGCTGAACGGCCGGAAGGTCCGCCGGTTCAGCCAGCGGGCTGGCCAGCTGGTCATAGTTCCGGACCAGCCTCTCGTGGCCGGACACCCTTTCGCGCTGGACATACGGTATGAGGGGAATCCTGCACCCCGCAGGGGCCTCTGGGGCGAGGTGGGCTGGGAGGAACTTACGGACGGTGTGCTGGTGGCCGGGCAGCCCAACGGCGCCGCCTCGTGGTTCCCCTGCAACGATCATCCTGGCCACAAAGCCAGCTTCAGGATCTCGGTGACCACGGATGACAATTACCGTGCCGTCTGCAACGGTCTGCTGGTGGCACACAGCCGAAAGTCAAGCCGGGAAACCTGGGCCTATGAGCAGACTGAGCCGATGGCCACCTACCTGGCGACGGTCCAGATCGGCCGCTACGAACTGCTGCAACTGCACGATGCCCACGGGGCCGGGGGCGTCCCCCAATTCGTCGCCGTTCCGGCGGCGCTTGCTGCCACGGCCCGCAGCGGGCTGGCAAAGCAGCCGGACATGATGCGGACGTTCATCAATTGCTTCGGCCCCTATCCCTTCCAGGAATACACCGTGGTGGTCACTGAAGACGAGCTGGAAATCCCGCTGGAAGCCCAAACCCTGTCCATCCTGGGCCGCAACCATCTGGAACCGGAGTGGGAGAGCCAGCGCCTGATGGCCCACGAACTGTCACATCAGTGGTTCGGAAATTCCCTGACCGTCAGTTCGTGGAGCGATATCTGGCTGCACGAAGGTTTCGCCTGCTATGCGGAATGGATCTGGTCGGAGGAATCGGGGGTGATGAGCGTGGCAGACAGGGCCCGGGCGGCCTGGCGGAAGCTGAACACCAGCGCCAAGGACCTTCTGGTGGGTGATCCCGGTCCGGAGTTGATGTTTGATGACCGTGTCTACAAGCGTGGCGCGCTGGCACTCCATGCACTGCGCCTGCGGTGCGGGGATATCGCGTTCTTTGCGCTCATCCAGGAATGGACCCGTGACAACCGGCATGGATCCGTCTCCACTGCGGCGTTCATCCTGGCCGTGGATCGAGCTACAGGCCTGGATTCCGAACTATTGCTCCACTCGTGGCTGTTTGAAGAAGCCCTTCCGGAACTGCCCGTCAGCTGAGGGCGACTGCGGCCACCAGGCCGCCCGGAAGCCCGGTGGCAGCCGGCTGCAGGTCTTGGATCTGCGGACGGACGCGGACATCCACCGTGGCCGGCGAAACGAGCAGCCCCTCCCCTGTCATTTTCAGCCAGGCTTCCTTCCGGGCCCACAGCCTGGTTCGCTCAACCAGCAGTTCTCCACCGGCAAGGGAAGCGAGGCTGCTGCGTTCTGATTCCGTCAGTGCGATGGCATCGAACCCGGGAAAATCCATCCGTCTGGGGTCTTCAACGTCCACACCAAGCCTGACCCCGGGGGCGGGCTTCACAACGGCAGCCATCAGCGTCCAACCGGCAGCCCTGGATAAGCTCAGCAGCAGCGGCACAACGGTACCGTCCAACGAGTATCCGGGCCGGCCGTGCGGGACATCCGGCCCGCTTCCGCAGCGCGGACACCTGTAGTGGACGGTGAGTTCCGACGCCGGGACGCCGAGGAGCTCAGCCACCCACCGGCGCTGGGCTGCCCTGCCCGAGAGGAAGCGGTTGCGCACGTCCGGCAGCATGGCCGCAGCCCGCTCGAGCTCTGCCCTGTCGAGGGAACCCGGATCTGCCGGGGCGTAATGGAAGGCGCGGAACACCACATCTGCTGACATGTCTCCCGCGCCTCCTTTCCCCGCCGCTTCAAAATTACACGATGCGGCCGGTCCTGCTTCACGCCGGTGATGAAGTTAGACCGGTGGGAGTGAACTTCGTGCCGGCGTTGATGGACGCTCCGTTGGTGTGGATGGCACGGATATTCCGACTGCCGTCATAGACCGGGGCGCCGCTCTGACCGCCGGCGGTATCAATGGAGTACTTGGCGGTCGAGGACTGGTAACCGAACCAGCCGGTGGTTTTTCCCACGGTGCAGTCCGGCTTGACGCGCAGCAAAAAAATCCCCGCGGCCTGTTGGCCACGGGGATTAGTTTCGGGTCCGGCCATGTCTCAGCGCTGGACTGCTCCGAACCGTTCAAAGGCAACCGCCACCGCGTTTTCACGTGCAGAAGAAGCTTCGTCGGCGGTCAGCGTGCGGTCCTGGGCACGGAAGCGCAGGCCAAAAGCCAAGGATTTCTTACCTTCCTCGATCCCCTTGCCTGCGTAGACATCAAAGAGGGCTACATCTTCCAACAGTTCCCCGGCCCCATCGCGAAGTGCTGCCAGTACGTCATCTGCCGGAATATCCTGGGGCACCACAAGGGCGACGTCCTGGGTTGCCACGGGGAATCCCGAGATGGGCTGGGCGACGATCACGTCAGCAGCCGCCTCAAACAGAGCATCCGCATTGAACTCGAGGGCAATGGACCGCGGCGGCATGTCATGCGCCGCCAGCAGCTTGGGATGCAGCTCGCCAGCAAAGCCCACCACATCACCCGAACGCAATGAGAGCCGGGCCGCACGGCCAGGGTGGAACGCCTGGTGGCTGCCCTGGCTGACCACGATTTCTACGCCTAGGACATCCCCGGCAAGCCGGGCGATGTCCAGTGCGTCTGCCCAGTCCCACGCGCGGGGCGTGTGGGAAGCCGCCGCGGGCGAGTCATGGCCGGTCAGCACAGCGGCGATGTGCAGCGGCTGGTGGGGAACGCCGTCGTACAGTCCGTCAAGCACTTCATCGGAGGGCTTGACGCCCAGCGGGGGAATGGACGCCGTTCCCACAACGTCACCGGGCAGGAAGACCAGTCCGGCTTCGAAGAGTGCCAGATCGCGGAAACCGCGCGAGTGGTTGCGTTTGGCCACCTCGATCAGGCCCGGAAGCACTGAGGTGCGCAGGAAGCCCTGCTCTTCGCTGATGGGGTTGGCGAGCTTGACGGCCGGGCGCGGGGCACCTGACTCCGCGACACCGAACGTGTCGTTGGCGGCCCTGGACACAAACGGATAGGCCAGGACTTCGGTCAGTCCCGCGTCCGCCAATGCCTGCACCAGGCGCCGGCGCTGCTGCTGCGTCCGGCTCAGCCCCCGCCCGGGAGGTGCCACGGGCAAAGTTGCCGGGATGTTGTCGTAGCCCACCAGCCGCGCGATTTCCTCGGACAGGTCTTCCTTGGTTTCAAGGTCGCTGCGCCAGCTCGGTGCAGTGACGGTGTAGGAGATACCGGAACCGGATTCCTCAATCTTTTCAACAACAGCGCCGAGGTCCTCGAGGGACGTGACGATCTGTCCCTCGGTGAAATCAATGCCGATCCGTTCGGCGGCAAAGCCCGCCGGCAAGGCGATGGTCACGGGATCAGGCGCAGTCCCGACGTCGGTACCTGATTCATCAGCGGTGCCCCCGGCGAGTTCGGCCAGGAGGTCAACGACACGCTGCGCGGCGACGTGCGCGATGTGCCAGTCGACGCCGCGTTCGAAGCGCTTGGAGGCTTCCGACGGGAGCTTGTGCCGCCGTCGTGACCGGGCGATGGAAACTTCATCGAAGTGCGCGGCCTCGACGAGGATGTTTGTGGTTGAGTCCGAGACCTCAGTGTGGGCCCCGCCCATAACGCCGGCGATGCCGATTGCGCCGGAGTCGTCGGTGATGAGCAGGTCCTCGACATCGAGCGGCCGTTCCTTGCCGTCCAGGGTGGTGATCTTCTCCCCGGCCTTGGCACGGCGGACCACGATGTCGCCCGAGAGCCTGTCCAGGTCGTAGCAGTGGTTCGGCTGCCCGAGCTCCACCATCACGTAGTTTGAGATGTCCACCGGCAGCGAGATGGAGCGGATTCCGGCCAGCCGCAGCCGGGAGGACATCCATGGCGGCGTCGGCCTGGTGGCGTCCACGCCGCGCACGGTCCGTGCCACGAAGCGGTCGCTGCCGGGCTTGCCGTAGATGGGGGCGTCGTCGTTGAGTTTGACACCGTACCCGCCTGACAGCGACTCGGGCGGGTTGACCCTCGAGGCGGGGTCAGTGAAGGAAGTGCCCGTGGCGTGGGCGTATTCACGGGCCGCCCCGCGGATCGAGAACGCATAGCCGCGGTCCGGAGTGACGTTGATTTCGGCGGCTTGATCATAGAGACCAAGCAGCTCCAGGGCGTCGGAGCCTATCTCCGGATCCAGCCCGATCCGCGAAAGCACCAGGATGCCGTCGTGGTCCTCGCCGATCCCGAGTTCCCGGACAGAGGCAATCATGCCCGCGGACAGGTGTCCGTAGGTCTTCCGTGCGGAAATGTGGAAGTCGCCGGGCAGCACGGCCCCGGGAAGGGTGACCACCACCTTGTCGCCTTCCACGAAGTTGTGCGCGCCGCAGATGATGCCCTGCACACCGGAAGGATCAACACCTTCGCCGGTGAGGGTCTGCTCCGTGCCCTCGGGGACAATCCGGACCTGGCACCAGTTGATGGTCTTGCCGTTGGTCTGCGGTTCCTTGACCAGGCTCAGAACCTGGCCCACCACGACAGGGCCCCTGAGTGCATCCGTGGGACGGTGCACTTCTTCTTCTTCAAAACCGACCTTGACCAGTTCGGCCATCACGTCTTCGGCCGTTGATCCGGCCGGTACCTGCGCGAATTCACGCAGCCAGGAAAGTGGGATACGCACTGTTAGATCTCCATCCCGAAGTGCTCGCTGAAACGTACATCGCCTTCGATCATGTCGCGCATGTCGCCCACCTCGTTGCGGAACATAAGGGTGCGCTCAATGCCCATGCCGAAGGCAAAACCTGAATAGATGTCCGGATCGATGCCCGCGGCGCGCAGGACATTGGGGTTGACCATGCCGCAGCCGCCCCACTCGATCCAGCGTGGCCCGCCCTTGGCTCCCGGGTGCCAGATGTCCAGCTCGGCGGACGGCTCGGTGAACGGGAAGTAGTTCGGGCGCAGCCGGATCAGGGCTTCGTCACCGAACATCTGCCGGGCGAAGTGCTCCAGCGTGCCGCGCAGGTCCGCCATGCTCAGGCTCTTGTCGATGGCCAGGCCCTCGAACTGGTGGAACACGGGCGTATGCGTGGCATCCAGTTCGTCGGTGCGGAACACCTTGCCGGGGCACAGAACGTAGATGGGCAGCTCGCGTTCCAGCATGGAGCGGACCTGTACCGGAGAGGTGTGCGTGCGCATCAGCAAGTGCGCTTCTGGCGGCTCCACGAAGAAGGTGTCC
The DNA here is from genome assembly GCF_050157035.1 of Pseudarthrobacter sp. N5. Classification (GTDB taxonomy): domain Bacteria; phylum Actinomycetota; class Actinomycetes; order Actinomycetales; family Micrococcaceae; genus Arthrobacter. Next base: position 1,799,261 of record NZ_CP189593.1, on the reverse strand, counting down.
TGCATTTCGCGGGCGGGGTGGTCCGGTTTGAAGTTCAGGGCGTCGAAGTTGAACCACTCGGATTCGACTTCAGGGCCTTCCGCGATTTCCCAGCCCATGCCAACAAAGATGTCCGATACGCGGTCCTGCAGCGTGGACAGCGGGTGGCGCGCACCTGCGCGGCGCCGCCGGGGCGCGGCGGTGACGTCAACGGTTTCCTCCACGAGGATCCGGGCATCGTTTTCGGCCTCAAGCACCACCGTGCGGGCCGCGAGCGCCTGGTTGACGCGTCCCCGGGAGGAACCCATCAGCTTGCCGGCCACCGCCTTCTGATCCTTGGACAGGCTTCCGATTTCGCGGTTGGCCAGGCTCAGGGGCGATTTCTCACCGGTGTGCGCGAGCCGCACGGCCTTGAGCTCATCCAGGGAGGCTGCACCGGCGATGGCGGCGATGGCGTGGTCTGCAGTGGCCGTGATGGCGGCTTCATCCAGAGGGTTCGGGACGGCAGCGCCCGGCAAAGTTTCAGTCATCTACTGTTCTTAGCTACGAGTCGGGTGGCGCCAGCGAGCGGTGCTACCGGGTGGTTTCCCGGCGGCGCGTCCATCACTGGCACGTCATCTTATGAGGTCATTCAATGACGAGGGCAGGCTTGCCGGAAGGTGACCAACAGGCAGTGTTCTCCAGTCTAATTGAATGGGCAGGGCACCCCCAACGCGCCGTACGGTGCGGCACTCCTGCGGCTACGATGGCCTCATGACATCCGGACAGCGGCTGAGGCAGATTGCCAATCTTGTCAATGCCTCCACCCTGCTCGGCTGGCTGCTGGCCAAAGCGTCCCGGACCACCATCACCCGAGGTCCCCGCGGTCTGGTGATTGCCAGCGGTTACCGGTGGCGCCTTCCGAACGCGGGGGCGTTCACCGTGGGCAACGTGGTGATCTTCCGGGCACGACCCGAGCACGCGCTGGGCAATCCGGTTCTGCTTGGCCATGAAGAGAAGCACAGTTCCCACTACGCATGGTGCCTGGGCGTGCCGTTTCCGGTGTTGTATTTCATCGCCGCGGCCTGGTCGAAACTGCGGACCGGCAATCCGGCGTCCGGGAATTTCTTTGAGCGCCACGCCGGCCTTGAAGCCGGCGGATACATCGACGTCACCCTGCGAAAGCCCGCTCCGGACGGGGCCGGCGGAAGAGAGGCCTAGCCATGACCGAGACTTCAAGGTCCGAAATTTCAAGGACCGTGACTGTAACCGGGTCGGGCAGTGCTGAGGCCGTCCCGGACCTCCTGACGCTGTCCATCGGGGTGGAATGCCGACGGGACACCGTTGGCACGGCGTATTCAGAAGCAGGCAAGGTTTCTGCCGCGGTTGCGGCTGCCCTCCGGCGGTTCGGTGTCGGGGACCCGGACATCAACACCACTGGACTCAACGTCCGCGCGGACCTCGTCTGGCATGAGGGCGAGGGCCAGAAAGTGACAGGATACGTGGCGTCCAGCGTCCTCAGTGTGCGGGTCCGGAATGTTGCCCGCTCGTCGGAGACCCTTGCGGCAGCCGTTGACGCCGGTGGCAACGATGTCCGGCTCAACGGGCTGGAGCTCGGTTTTTCCGATCCCGCGGCGGTGCTTGCAGTGGCCAGGGAAGCCGCCTGGCAGGACGCACTCGCCTCGGCACGTCAATTTGCCGGGCTGGCGGCAGCCGAGCTGGGTGGTGTGGTCTCCGTGACCCAGGTTTCGGCGGCTTCCGCTCCGGTGCCGCTCGCAAAAATCCAGCGCGCCATGGCCGCAGAAGCCATCAATGTGGAGGCTGGCGAATCCAGTGTCAGTTCAGCCGTCACGGTTGTCTGGGAGCTTCGCGGCTGACAGCCGGCGTAGCCGCCTTCGGTCCTAGTGGGTCGCTCCGGCCGCCATCCTGATATCCACGGTAGTGACCAAAGCAGTACGGACGACGACGGCGAGCGCCTGGGCCATAAGTTCCACGCGCATGGCGGGGGTACTTCTCCCCTGCGGCAACTGGGAGGGCTCGAAGGGAACGTGAATGAATCCGCCCCGTGCTCCGGGGCGGCTGTGCAGTTGATGCATCAGGGTATAAAAAATGTGGTTGCATACATACGTCCCCGCTGTCTGCGAAACCTCGGCGGGTATTCCCGCGACGTTTATTGCGTGCAGGGCCGCCTTGATCGGGAGCGAACTGAAATAGGCAGCAGGCCCGCCAGCCACAACTTCCGCGTCAACGGGCTGCTTCCCTGCATTGTCCGGAATCCTTGCGTCATCGCAGTTGATGGCCACCCGCTCCAGCGATATCCGCTCCCTGCCGCCCGCCTGGCCGACGCAGATCGCGAGCTCCGGGCGGAATTCGTCCAGGGCGCCACGCAACACGCTGGCGGATTCACCGAACACGCAGGGCAGCTCGACAGCCGCCACGGCCAGCCCGTCCGACTCCAGCAGAGTGCGGGCTTGCGTGACTGCGGTCCACGAGGGGTTGGTGGTTCCGCCGCCGAACGGTTCGAAGCCGGTGAGAAGAATCATGAGCACAGCCTAGCCGTGCCGCACCCCGCGGTGTTTGATGGTCGCATGGGCAAACTCGTTTACACAGGCATCACGTCACTCGACGGCTATGTGGCCGACCGGGAGGGCAACTTCTCCTGGAGTGCACCTGATATGGAAGTGCATAGCTTCGTCAACGATCTTGAACGGCAAGCCGGCACATACCTGTACGGGCGAAGGATGTACCAGGTCATGTCAGCCTGGGACAGCGACCTCAGCTTTGCCGATGCGCCGGCGTATATACGCGACTATGCGGAAATCTGGCGGTCTGCGGAGAAGATCGTCTTCTCCCGGACCCTCACGACCCCGTCAACTGACCGGACACGGATCGAACAGGAGTTCATCCCCGACGCCATCAGGCAGTTAAAGACTTCCTCGGAGCGAGACATTTCCATCAGTGGTCCTGCCCTCGCTGGGCAGGCCATTACTGCAGACCTTGTGGACGAGTACCGCCTCTTCCTTACCCCCTTCGCGGTGGGCGGAGGCAAGCCGTATCTGCCCGGCGGTGTCCGGCTCGAGCTTGAGTTGCTGGACCACCGCCGCTTCGGCAACGGTGTGGTGTACCTCCACTACCGCCAGCTAAGTACCCTCGACGGCGGCGCTGCGGACAGCGCCTGACCAGCGTGGGGCCTTGACTTAAATTCGAACATACCTTCGAATAGTAGTCATGAGATGGGACGCACAAGCACTCAGACCGGTTCCCGGAGACAGCAGCGGAAGCAGCGCGGCGGTGGCCGCCCCAGCCACGGCTGCACTGCTTCCGTTGGCCGGGCTTGTGCGTTCCGTTTCGACCCCCGAGTTCTCCGGAATCACCTTCCATGAGGTCGCCGCCAAATCGGTGCTCAACAAGGTGGTTGCCGGTTCAAGTATGCCCTTTGAATGGACGGTCAATCCCTACCGTGGCTGCAGCCACGCTTGTGTCTACTGCTTTGCCCGCAAAAGCCACACCTATCTGGAGTTCGACCCTGGACTGGACTTCGACAGCCAGGTAGTGGTGAAAATCAATGCCGCAGAAGTCCTCCGGAAGGAGCTCGCACGGCCGTCGTGGGGACACCATCACGTAGCACTGGGCACCAACACTGATCCGTACCAGCGGGCCGAGGGCCGTTACCGGCTGATGCCAGGAATCATCGGAGCCCTGGCCGACTCCGGCACTCCCCTGTCCATCCTGACCAAGGGCACTCTCCTGTCACGGGACATTCCGCTGCTGAAGCACGCAGCGGCCCAGGTTCCAGTAGGTGTGGGGATCTCACTGGCCATGACGGATGAGCAGCTCTCCGAAACCATTGAGCCTGGCACGCCTGGTCCCCGTGCCCGGCTGAAACTGATCTCGCGCCTGCGTGAGGCCGGGCTGCCCTGTGGTGTTATGGCAATGCCCATCCTGCCGTGGCTGTCGGACAGTGATGAAGCTTTGGATGCCCTGTTCGGTTCTCTGGCCGCCGCCGGCGCCACCGGCGTCACTGCGGGAGCCCTGTACCTCAAACCGGGTACCCGTGAGTGGTTCATGCAGTGGATTGCGGGCAACCGCCCTGAACTGGCCGGCCGGTACCGGCGGCTGTACGGCACTGGATCCTACGCTTCCAAGGAATACCGCGAGTGGCTGGCAGGCAGGGTCCGCTTCTTCAAGTCAAAGCACGGCTTCTCCGGATCTCAAGGCTTCAGCCACCGGGACGTCAATGACGATCCCCGGAACGACGAGGCACAATATCCGGCCGGCAGTCTCCCCCTGCCAGCGGAAGCCCACCGCGACGGGACCCGTCAGCACCCGGAGAGTACGGTCCTGCAGCCGACATTGTTCTGACCGTACGCCGCCGGAACACGAGCTGCGGCCGATGCACACCGGCCTGCCGGGGAGACCCACCGGTCAGGACTGTGCGGCGCCCGTGCGGGAGGCCAGAGTTTCCAGCAGCGCCCGGACAATCGGGAAATCGGCGGGTATCCAGGGAAGACCAAGAGCTTCGTCTGGGTCACCGAGCCGGATCCAGCGCAATTCATCGTGGTCCTCCAGCGGCCGGGGCTCGCCGTCGGCAATTTCAGCAAACCAGACGCGCATGGCCGCGCGTTCATTCAGGGGCCAGCCGGAGCCGGTTTCGGCAGGCAGTTCGCCGCCCAGCGTTATCCCTATGCCCAACTCCTCGCGGAGCTCGCGGTGCAACGCGTCCTCGTCCGACTCGCCGGTTTCAACCTTGCCTCCAGGGAATTCCCACATGCCGGCAAACTGCGGGGGTGCGGTGCGTCGGGCTACGAGGAGCACGGTGGGTTCCGCCAGGGAATCCAATACCGCGCCGCCCACTACGTTGATCAGTCCAGTCACGGCCCCAGTCTATGGGGGAGAATGGCTAAGCGGGTTAAGGCCAAGGTGCCAGGAAACCCTGAGCCTCAGCTCGGTTGTAAAAACTCGGCTGTAAAAATCAGATTTAATATTCCATGACTGTGCCATCTCCCCATGCGCCGTCCGGATATCCAGTTCCTTCCCGAAAAGCAGGCTCATGCCCATCACCGCACAGGCCACGTCCGCGCCAAAATCCGGCAGCAAAAATCCCGCCCTCGCCATCGTTTCCCTGGCCATGGGTGGCTTCGGCATCGGCGTCACGGAGTTCACCATGATGGGCCTCCTGAGGGAAATGGAGCAGGGCCTCAACATCAGTACTCCCGAGGCCGGGAATCTCATCTCCGCCTACGCATTGGGTGTGGTGGTCGGTGCCCCGTTGCTGGCTGCGGTGGGGGCAAAGCTTCCCCGGAAGCATCTGGCACTGGGCCTGATGCTCTTTTTCAGCCTGGCCAACCTGACATCATTCATCGCTCCCGATTACGGAAGCATGCTGGTTTCCAGGTTTGCCTCGGGGCTGCCGCATGGGGCATTCTTCGGTGTGGCTGCCGTCATCGCAGCATCACTCGTTGCCCCGACGAGGCGCGGCTGGGCCATTTCGATGGTCATGGCCGGGCTGACGGTCTCAAACGTAGTAGGTGTCCCGGTCGCCACGTGGGTGGGGCAAAGCTACGGCTGGCGGCTGCTGTTCCTCCTGGTCGGGGCGATCGGCCTGCTGACGCTGGGGATGCTTTGGAAGTTTGTTCCGTTCGAGAAAGCCCACCCTGACGCCAGCATCCGCCGCGAACTCGGGGCCCTCAAGAGGATTCAGGTGTGGCTTGCCATCTTGATCGGCATCGTGGGCTTCGGTGGTTTCTTTGCCACGTACACCTACATTGCGCACACCATGACCTCCGTCGCCGGCATACCGTCGACCCTGCTGCCGCTGGTGGTTGCGCTCTACGGACTCGGCATGGTGGTCGGCAACATTGTGGGAGGCCGGATTGCGGACAAGTCCGTGATGGGGACCATCTGCCGCGTATTGCCCGGCATTGCGGTTGCCCTGGTGGTTTATGCCGTTGCCGTGCACTGGCCCTGGTCGGCATTCGTGATGGTCTTTGTGGTGGGTGCCGCCGGATCCATGCTGGTCCCTGCACTTCAGACCCGGCTACTGGATGCATCACCGGATGCACCGTCGCTGGCATCTTCGCTGAATCATGCTGCCCTCAATGTGGCCAATGCCCTCGGTGCGTTCCTCGGTGGTGTGGTCATTGCCTGGGGTTGGGGCTATATCGCCCCTGCGTTGGTCGGAGCTGCACTGGCCGTGTTGGGACTGGGCGTTGCCGTGATCAGCGGCCTGCTGGAACGCCGCAGGCCACTGGCCACATAATTACGGAACGCGGGTCTCCTCACGCTGAACATCCGGCTCAAGGTAGATGACCCGGGCAATCGGAACAACTGCACGGATGCGGGCCTCGGCGTCGTCGATTGCCGTGGCGATCTCCCGCCCTGAATCCGCGGCACCGACCGTGATCTTTGCGGCCACCAGGAGCTCCTCAGGGCCCAGGTGCAGTGTCTTCAGATGGATGATGCGGGTGCCGTCGGCTTCAATGGCTGCCTGGATCTTGGCGGAGTCGTCGTTTGTGGCTGATTCGCCCAGCAGCAGCGATTTCGTCTCCACCGCGAGCACCACAGCGATAGCCACAAGCAGCAGGCCGATCATGCCGGTACCCAGTGCATCCCAGATGCCGTCACCAGTGATGAGCGTCAGCCCCACGCCGAAGAGCGCGAACACCAGGCCCACAAGGGCGCCGAGGTCTTCCAGCAGGATAACGGGGAGTTCGGGCTGCTTGGCGGTCCGGACGAAACTCACCCAGCTCTGCCTTCCCCGGATTTGATTGGATTCGCGGATCGCGGTGCGGAAGGAGAATGACTCCGCAACGATAGCGCCGAGCAATACGGCAAGGGGCACCCACCAGAAATCGCCTTCAATGGCATGCGGGTGCTGGATCTTTTCCCACGCTTCGAACAGCGCGAACAATCCGCCGACACTGAACAGCACGATCGACACGATAAACGCGTAGATGTACCTTTCGCGGCCATAGCCGAACGGATGTTCCGGACTGGCTTCCCGTTTCGCCCGCTTGCCGCCAACAAGCAGGAGCACCTGGTTACAGGAGTCCGCCAACGAGTGGATCGCTTCAGCCAGCATCGAAGAGGACATTGTCAGGACGAATGCAACGAATTTCAGTACAGCAATAGTCAGGTTTGCCGCCAGAGCCGCAACGATCGCCTTGGTACCGCCATTTGCAGCCAAGTTGGCTTCACCTCTTCAGGAGTTCCGGAATCATTCAGGGCAGCAGCCAGTCCGGCACCGCTCCCCTCCATGGAATACGCTACCGCCCCCATCAAGTCGACACGTACCAAGTCGAAACAATAAGTGTGCTGACAATCGAAACGCGCTGTGTTAGCTTGAAGTTCTCAAGGGACAGTCAATGCAGTCCCGCCAGAATTGTAGGAGGAGATATGGGCTTTCTCGGATGGATCATTCTCGGACTTATCGTGGGCGCCATCGTTAAGGCAGTAATGCCAGGCAGAGTCGGCGGCGGCTGGGTCACCAGCCTCATACTCGGTGTCGTCGGCGCAATTGTCGGAGGTTGGATCGGCGATCTGCTCTTCGGCGGCGGCAAGATGGAATTCTGGAACATCGGTTCCTGGTTACTCGCGATCGTCGGCGGCTTCGTTGTTGCAGGCATCTACGGTGCAGTCACTGGACGCAGCAAGACCACGTCCTGACCTTCAGCATCCCTCAACGTTGCAAAAAGAAAGTCCCCGGCGAAAAGCCGGGGACTTTCTGCTTTGTGCTGACTTCAGTCTGCCGGCGGACCCTGTTGAGAGCGCGCACTTGCGTAGAGGCACACGGTAGCGGCTGTTCCAAGGTTCAGGCTCTCCGCGGCACCGTACACGGGCACAGCAACCCTGTGATCCGCCAGCGCCAGTTCGGCTTCTGAAAGGCCCTGGGCTTCATTGCCGAAGAGCCAGGCCGTGGGATTCTCCAGCGGATAAGACGAAGTGCCTGTGGAGCCTGCAAGCCGGCGGGCGGCGTTTTCATCCTGGAGCCGGTCCAGGTTCACCTGTCCATAACCGTCGGCAGCGAGGACACCCATCCCCCGCGACCGGCATGCGGCCACGAGCTCTTCAACATCGGCCCCCAGCACCACTGGGAGGTGAAATAACGAACCCGCCGTTGAACGGACTGCCTTCGGGTTGTAGATGTCCACGCTGGATGCCGTCAGGATCACGGCATCGGCTCCGGCTGCATCCGCCGCCCGCAGCACTGTGCCTGCGTTCCCCGGGTCCCGCACCTGGCAGAGCACGGCGACAAGGCGCGGGCCGGCGTCAAGGACTTCCGAAAGGCTCACATCCACAAAACCGCAGACGGCAACGATGCCCTGCGGATTCACGGTATCCGCCATGGCCGCCAGGACATCGTCAGTTGCCAGCCAAGCGCTGACCCCTTCAGACAATTCCTCAAACTCCGGGTAGCGGTCCAGGCAGCTCGCGCTCGCGAAGACCTCGTGGACCACGCCGGGCTCCCCCGCCACTATCCGCCTCTGGTGAAGCCTCAAGGCTTCACGAACGGCCTGCGGTCCTTCTGCCAGAAACTGCCCGCGCCTTAAACGGGCCGGGCGCCCTGCAAGCTTCGCCACATCCCTGACCCGATCGGCTCGGGGGTTGGAAAGTGGAAGATCTTGCGGGCGCCCGGTTTCGTTCATATAAGAACTTTAGTGGCTGTTGCCTTAGTCCTTGATCTGCTGCCGCGCTTCGCCACCGGCCGGCTCGAAACCGGCAGCCTTTGCGGCCTCAGCGGTGGAGAACCAGTACTCAGCAACAGTGACGTCGTACCAGGTGGAACCCGGAACGTGGTACTTGTTGGACTCAGCGTTGCCCTTGACGGCGTGGCCTTCCGGAGCTTCTTCGCCTTCAACAGCGACGATAGCGCCTTCGATGGCGGCCTTCTCAGAAGCGGCAGCTTTGGCAGCCGGAGCTTCCGCAGCCTTTGCGGCCTTGGTCGCCTTCGGAGCTGCTTCAACGGCAGCGGCCGGAGCCGAGGTGTCAGCCGGCAGGGAATCCTTGGCGATCTTGACCAGTGCGGCGAAAGCGTTGGCGTCAGAGACAGCCAGCTCGGCCAGCATACGGCGGTCAACCTCAACCTCAGCGGCCTTCAGGCCCTGGATCAGACGGTTGTAGGTCAGACCGTTGGCACGGGATGCAGCGTTGATTCGCTGGATCCACAGGCGACGGAAGTCACCCTTCTTCTTCTTGCGGTCGCCATAGCTGTACACAAACGAGTGCAGCAGCTGCTCTTTGGCTTTGCGGTACAGGCGTGAGCGCTGTCCACGGTAGCCTTTTGCGCGTTCGAGAATAACCCGGCGCTTCTTGTGGGCGTTTACCGCCCTCTTCACACGTGCCACGTGCGTACTCCTTCAGAATTCTGATCCCAAGCGTCTATTGCCGGTAACCCGGCCGGCCTGAGAAGCCTTATTGACAGTTGACTGATGCCAGGTGGCAGTCAGTCAGAGAACTTGGAAATTAGATGCCGAGCATCTTCCGGATGACCTTGGCGTCGCCCTTGAAGACGATCTTGTCGCCGGCGAGGCGGCGGGTCAGCCTGGAGGACTTGTGCTCGAGGTAGTGGCGGCGGTTGGCCTGCTGGCGGCGCAGCTTGCCAGTACCGGTCAGCTTGAAGCGCTTCTTAGCACCGCTGTGGGTCTTCATCTTCGGCATGGGAACCGATCTCCTTACGTATCCGCAGACATTGTCTGCAGTTCTTTCGAGCAGCCGCCCCTGCGGGCGGCGTGCTGGTTGCTGGCTGCCGGAAGGGTGTGCCTTCCGCAGTTTTGACTAGGTGGTCTTCTTGCTGGCCGGTTTGGCGGCGGCCTTCGGTACAGCAGGCCTTGCGGCCGGCTTGGGGGCAGCGGGCCTTGCCACCGGCTTCGGCGGACCAGGAACAGCTGCCGGCCTTGGCACTGCCGGAGCGGCCGGAGCGGCTTTCACTGCTGCGGGCGCAGCCTTCACCGCTGCGGGTGCCATCGAAGCAGGTTTCCCCTCTGGTGCAGGGGCAACCCCGACAGCTGCAGGCCTGGAGGCCTTCGGAGCAACAACCTTAGGTGCCTCCTGCTTCGGAGCAACAACCTTAGGTGCCTCCTGCTTCGGAGCAACAACCTTAGGTGCCTCCTGCTTCGGAGCAACAACCTTAGGTGCCTCCTGCTTCGGAGCAACAACCTTAGGTGCCTCCTGCTTCGGAGCAACGACCTTAGGTGCATCCTCAGCCGGCGCGGCGGCTGCAGGCGCTTCGGGAGCCTCGGCCACGGCGTCGGCACCAGTACTTGCGTCACTGACCTCAACCTGAGCCTCAGCTGCAGGCTCGGTTACGGTTTCTTCAGCTGAGATGACGAAGCCCTCGGGGAGCAGATCAGCCAATGACTGGGTGAGCGGAACCTGGTCGTCGCCGGAAACATCAACGCGTCCGGATGACCTGGCTTCGTTCTGTGCCTTGGCTTCCGCACGCTGCGTTGCGCGCCGAGCTTCTGCTTTAGCCTCAGCCTTGTTCTTCAGCGGCCCGACAACCATAACCATGTTGCGGCCATCGATACGCGGGCTGGACTCGACTACGCCCACTTCGGCAACGTCGTCGGCGAAGCGCTGAAGCAGACGGATACCCATTTCAGGACGCTGCTGTTCACGGCCGCGGAACTGGATCATTGCCTTAACCTTGTCACCGGCTCCGAGGAAGCGCAGTGCATGGCCTCGTTTGGTCTCGTAGTCATGGGTGTCGATCTTCAGCCTGAAACGGATTTCCTTCAGAACAGTGTTGGTCTGGTTCTTCCGGGCTTCACGTGCCTTGACAGCGGCCTCGTACTTGTACTTGCCGAAGTCCATCAGCTTGCACACCGGAGGCTTGGCCTGCGGTGCAACTTCAACGAGATCAAGATCGGACTCGGCAGCCAAACGCAGGGCATCCTCAATACGGACAATTCCTACCTGTTCGCCTGCAGGGCCGACCAGCCGCACCTCGGGGACGCGGATACGCTCATTGATTCTTGGCTCGCTAATGTTAAAGCTCCTGTGATTGTTGTGGGTATTCCACCGGCAAAATAGAGAAGGCCCCCAATTGCCGGAGCAATCGAAGGCCTCGAAGATCGGAAGTACCTGCCTCCGAAGAGACGGCACACATACCCTGCAGGCTAATGCCTGAAAAGATGCCCGACCAGGTACCCGGCAACCTTGCTTCCCAGAAATTGCTTTCTGTTGGGAAAACGGCTGACGCGGGTGGGAGAGAACTCCGCTTGCAAACTGAATACGATTCTACCGAAGATCACCACGTCACGCACATCGGCGAAAGTGGCCTCCACACATGCTTTTCACACAGTGCTTTACACACGGTGCCTCACACACGGCAAAATAACGACATCCAGTCGGTCTGTGACAAGCTTACCGTATGAGCACTTCAGACAGTAATTCACACGTTTACGCGCCGGCCGAAGCCACGGCGGACGTCACCCCGCAGATCCGCGACATCGCCGAAGTACCGGCCATCGAGGTCATCACCACGGCCGCCGTTCATCTTATGAGTGCAGCTGCCGTCAAGCTCGGCCTCGCAGCGGAAGACAATGCCGCAGAGCTCAAGGACCTTGATGAGGCACGGAAACTGATTACCGCGCTCGCCGGGCTGGTCACTGCCGCGGCCCCTGAAATCGGCTCGCAGCACGCCGGGCCCTTGCGCGACGGATTGCGCTCCCTGCAGCTTGCTTTCCGCGAAGAATCCGCTATCCCCGACGCACCGGGCAAGGGCCCGGGTGAAAAATACACAGGCCCCGTCAACTGACAGCAAGCCGGCTGGGAGCAGATCCAGCACTGAAACCACGACGACGTCCAGCGAACCTGCATAGGGTCCGCCCGGCGTCGTCGTTGTTTGGTTATTTGACCGCTGTTTCCGGGGACGTCGCCGTCGCTTAGATCCGGCGAGTTGCCGCCCGCCGGCGCTGCTGCAGCGCCAGCCCGACCAGACACAGCAGGACGCCGGCGGCACCCACCGAGACGAAGCCGGCTGACGGTCCGATTCCATCAATGAAGACCCCTGCCAGCGGTGCTCCGATAGCGACGCCAGCGGTGAGGGCGGACCCGTACCAGCCCATGGCCTCTCCGCGGCGTGCCTCGTCCACCAGATCGGCCACCTTTTCCGAGGCAGCCGAGAGCACCGGCGCGCACAGCAGCCCCGGAAGAAGGGACAGCAGGGCAAGGGCCCAGGTGTCGTTTGCGAAGCCCATCGGAATGGTCAACGCTGCCATGCCGAGCAATAGCAGCATCGGCGATACCGGCCGGTGCATGGCTCCGTAGATCAGACCGCCCACCACCGACGCCGCGCACCAGAATAGGAAAACCAATCCGATCTCACCCTGGTGTCCACCGGTTTCAAGCGCCGCTACGATCCCCACGTCCGTACCGCTGAGCACCATTCCCGTGCCAGCGGCAACTGCGAAGACTGCTGATACCGATGCGGTGAACCAGATGAAGTTATGGACTACCCCGGCACGGATACCGGAGCGTCTCCTGCTGCCTGCGGCTGCGGGCCGCAGATCTGCTGCCGCCTCCTGCAGGTGCCCCGGAGCCGCAGCCACAACAGCCACCTCGGCAGCTTCCTGCTGGTCCGCCTCGCACTCCGCATCCGTAATCGCACTCCGTGTGGGCGGGTTGAACCACATTAAAAAGAGACCGGCAAGAGAGGTGGAGATGCCCACCACTGTCAGGCCCGCCACTGAAAATCCGCTGGTGGCCACAATGGCGCCGGCAGCCGGACCGATCATAAAGACCATCTCCGTGCTGATGGCGTCCAGGGCGAATGCCGTTCTGCGCTGCGTGCCATCCGCCAGGACGCCCAAGGACTGGCGCACCACACTGAAAATCGGAAGTGTCAGCAGTCCGCCAACGAAGACCAGCGGGAGCAGCCATTGATAGGACACACGCGGAACCACCGACCAGATGACTGCCTCGGAAACAACGGACGGAATCAGCGCCTTGCGCAGTCCAACGTTGTCAACCCGGCGTCCCCGCCAGGGCGCTCCGACGGCGATGCCGATGGTCATCACTGCAGCGGCCGCACCCGCAGCCGCATAACCCTGGTCCAGGGTCAGTACGATGTGCAGGGTAAGCAGTACCCCGGCAGCGGAATGGGGTATTCGCGCGATCATGCCGACCACCAGCAGCCGCCGGATGGGCCGGATGACCATCAGCTCCCGGTATAGCGCGAAATTCACTGGCTACTTCCTTCAATCCGCCGCGGCAGAACGAAGGATGATCCCCCAATGTACCGTCAGCTAGTCTGCTGCGCGTTTCAACGTGACTTCGATCGAGTCAACACATTCACCAAACAATACATTCCGGGCCCACGTCTGGTGGAGTCCACTCACCAGCCCCTGGACAGCTGTGGCGTCCAGGCCGTCGTCAAGGTACAGCACCACGCGAAGTTCAGGACCGGGTCCCCCGCCGGATACCGGAATTCCCCGGCCCGTCGAGGAGCCGACGCCGCTTCCGGGAAGGATTTCAAGTCTCCGCACGGCCGGTGTGCCCGCGGCCGCAGAGCACATGGCAACGGCCAGATCCGGATCTGCGTAGGACGGGAGCCACGGCTGCTGTTTGGCCAGTGCCCAGACTGCCGGACGGCGGACGACGAAAGTGACGTCGGATCCCGGATCAATCACCAGCAGTTCCGCCCCTTCGGCCACGGCCGACAGTGCTGCACGTGCTGCATATACTGCCACCGGCCTGGCCTCCGGGTGCCATGATGCGAGGGACGCGGCCGACGTGAACACCGGCAGTGCCGTCCGCCCGTCCGGCGCCTTGAGCGTCACCAGGGCCATGTCGGCCTGTTTATCGGCATGGAGCCCATCCACGCCTTCAGCATCTTCGGCAAGCTGGGCAACAATGGGCACGAATATGCGCGCGCCGGCGAGAGAAGCCACCACAGCGGCCTCGTCACAGGCGCCCTCAAGCAGCCCCGCGATGGAGGCAAGGTAACCGGCGTCTGCGGCGCCGTCGTCGTCCTGGAAGTTGTGGATCTCAGCGTCTTCACCGGCCAGGCTTCGTCCGGCCCACGGACGTCCGGCAGAATCTGCCTGGCCGCCGGCTCCGGCCAGGGCTGCGGCAATGTGACCCGGCAGGTGCCGTGGCGGCAGTTCCTCAACCATGATGGACTTTAGCGGCGGCCGGCGACGTCGAGCGCGTCTGGAAGGGTGAAGGCGCCGGCGTAGAGGGCCTTGCCGACGATTGCACCCTCCACGCCCAACGGGACCAGGGCGCGGAGCACCTTGAGATCCTCAAGGCTGGAGATGCCGCCGGAGGCCACCACGGGTTTGCCGGTCTTTTCGACCATCTGGCGCAGCAGGCCAACGTTGGGACCTTGGAGGGTTCCGTCTTTGGTGACGTCCGTGACGACGTAGCGCGCGCACCCCGCCTCTTCAAGCCGGCCAAGGACGTCCCAGAGATCCCCGCCTTCCTTCGTCCAGCCGCGGCCGGCCAGAGTGGTGCCACGGACATCGAGTCCGACGGCGATCTTGTCACCGAAGCGTTCAATGGCTCGGCGGGTCCACTCAGGGTTCTCCAGCGCAGCCGTACCGAGGTTCACCCGGGCCACGCCCAGGTCCAACGCCGCTTCCAGCGATTCGTCGTCCCGCAGGCCGCCGGAAAGCTCAACCTTGATGTCCAGCCGCCCGACGACTTCACGCAGCAGTTCAGCATTCGAACCACGTCCGAAGGCGGCGTCGAGATCCACCAGATGCACCCACTCGGCGCCCTGCTCCTGCCAGTTGAGGGCTGCGTCCAGCGGAGTGCCATAGGCCGTCTCACTGCCGGCTTCGCCTTGGACCAGACGGACGGCCTGCCCGTTTACGACGTCGACGGCGGGAAGCAGTTCAAGTACCGGCAGCTCGGTTGCGGTGGTCATCTCAAATCCTCAGTTTTTTCGGGTAGCTGTTGGTCGGGTAGCTGTTGGTCGGGTAGCTGTTGGTCGGGTAGCTGTTGATCGTACAGAAAGCGGTGGCGGGCTAGTTGCCCGGCAACGTCAGAAGATAGGCGGCCAGCAGGGACATCCCCGCCAGGACGTAGAAGGCGATCTGCGTCCACAGCGGCTTGTCTTGCTGCCTGAAGGACAGGGCTCCGCCCACAAGCAGACCGGCAAGGCCCATCAGGACAATGGACCACATTCAGGCGTCACGTTCCTTGCGGAGCCCGTCAACCCAGTTGCGCAGCAACCGCGCTCCAGCGTCCCCGGACTTTTCCGGGTGGAATTGGGTGGCACACAGCGGTCCGTTTTCCACCGCAGCGATAAAAGGTGCGCCGTGCTCAGACCAGGTGACCAGCGGTGGCGCCATCCGCGGCTGAAGCACCTCAAAATCCCATTTCTGGACACCATAGGAGTGGACAAAATAGAAGCGTTCATCCTCCACACCCTCAAAGAGCCTGGAACCCTCGGGAACCTTGACCGTGTTCCAACCCATGTGCGGGACCACCTCGGCGGGAAGCAGCTCCACTTTGCCGGGCCACTCCCCCATGCCTTCCGCTTCAGTTCCGTGCTCCACACCGGCTTCGAAGAGCACCTGCAGCCCCACGCAGATCCCCAGAACAGGGCGACCGCCGGCAACGCGCCGGCCAATCATACGGAGCGCGTCCACTGCTTTCAGCTCACGCATTACCGTCTCGAAAGCACCCACACCGGGCACCACAAGGCCATCCGCGTTGAGAACGTCCCCAGGTGTTGCACTGAGGATGACAGCAGCGCCGGCGCGTTCCAGCGCGCGGACTGCTGAACGGACGTTGCCCGAGCCATAGTCCAGCACAGTGACCGTGGGCTTTCCGTCAGACGATGCCGGTTTGACGGAGGTCTCAGGATTAACAATGGCGCCGTCCCTCACCACTTTGCCGGTCACAGGGCGCCTTTGGTGGAGGGAATGCCGTCCACCCGTGGATCCGGTTCCACGGCAGCACGCAGCGCACGGGCAAAGGCTTTGAACTGTGCCTCGACGATGTGGTGCGGATCGCGGCCCGCGGTGACGTTCATGTGGAGGCATATGCCCGCATGCAGGGTGATCGCTTCGAAGACGTGGCGGGTGAGCGAACCAGTGAAATGACCGCCTATCAGGTGGTATTCCTGGCCGGCCGGCTCCCCGCCGTGCACCAGGTAAGGGCGTCCGGAAACGTCCACAACGGCGTGGGCCAGAGCTTCATCCAGCGGAACCGTTGCTTCGCCGAAGCGGCGGATGCCCGCTTTGTCGCCCAAAGCCCTCCGGAGAACTTCGCCGAAGGTGATAGCCACATCCTCAACGGTGTGGTGGACGTCAATGTGGGTGTCGCCGGTCGCCCGGACCGTCATGTCGATGAGGGAGTGTTTGCTCAGAGCCGTCAGCATGTGGTCGTAAAAAGGAACCGAGGTGCTGATGTCCGATACTCCGGTGCCGTCGAGGTTGATCTCCACCAGGACAGAAGATTCGCTGGTTGCGCGCTCCATGCGTGCTGTCCGTGCCCCGGCAGCATTGGATCCGGTAACGCTCATGTTCATGTGTCCTTTTAGAAGAAGGGGCGGTGCAGGTGTAACGGGGGTAGCGTCTCCAGTTTAGGCCGGGGCCCCGGCCCGGCCCGCAAGGATGCTTTCAAGCGACTCAAGAAACGCTGTGGTTTCCGTCTCAGTCCCGGCTGTGACACGGAGGTGGCCCGGGATTCCGACGTCCCTGATCAGGACGCCGGAATCCAAGAGCCGTTGCCAGACGTCATGCGGATTTTCGAGACCGCCGAAAAAGACGTAGTTGGAGTCGGAGGCCGCAGGCTTCAGGCCCATCCTGGTCAGCTCAGCAACGATCCTGTCCCGTTGGACCTTGATGTCCTGGACGTCTGCCATCAGTGCTTCCCGGTGCTGCAGGGCCGCCAGCGCCGCCGCCTGAGTGATGGCGGAGAGGTGGTAAGGGAGGCGCACAAGCCGAAGGGCGTCCGCAACCTCCGGAGCGGCTGCCATGTAGCCCAGCCGGGCTCCGGCCAATGCGAAGGCCTTGCTCATGGTGCGCGACACGATCAGGCGTTCGCGGCCCGGCAGTAGCGTCAGTGCGCTGGGAGTTCCGTCATGTGCGAACTCGTGATAAGCCTCATCAACAATGACAATGGTCCGGCTCGCTTCTCCGGCCGCGTACACGGCCTCAACAACATCCAGGCCCAGGCCGGTGCCCGTGGGATTGTTCGGGGAGCAGAGGAAAACAATATTCGGCTCGAGTTCACGGACCTGCCGCGCGGCGGAATCGGCACTGAGGCCATACCCTTCGGCGCGCTGGCCCACCATGTATTCGGTATCGGTTCCGCTCGCCAGAAGCGGATACATGGAATACGTGGGCGGGAAGCCCAGCGCTGTACGGCCTGGACCTCCGAAGGCCTGGAGAATCTGTTGGAGGACTTCATTGGAACCGTTGGCTGCCCAGATGTTCTCTGCCCCCAGCCCGTGGCCGAGATATTCCGCCAGCGCGTCCCTCAGCATGGAAAATTCGCGGTCCGGGTAACGGTTCAGGCCCACCGCGGCCGCCGCGACGGCTTCAGAGATGGCTGCCCGCACATCGGCCGGAACACCATGGGTGTTTTCATTCACGTTGAGCAGAATAGGGACGTCCAGCTGCGGAGCTCCGTAGGGCGTCAGCCCGCGCAGGTTGGCACGGAGGGGAAGTCGGTTCAGTCGCTCTAGCTGGTCGCTCACCTGAACAGTTTAAGTGCCAGGCCCGGTGCCTCGAAAATATGACGTCCTCCAACGCTGCGGAAATCTCCGATCCGGGCGCAACTTCTTCTTGGACTGGTTGCCTAAGTGAACGGGACTCTTACTTGGGCGGGACCCCTACCTGGACGGGACGAAGAGCGGCTGGCCGGGAACCACTCGGCCTGCGTCAAGATTGTTGAGCTGAACGATATCCGCAATCACATCGCGTGGATCCCGCTCCGGCGCAATGGCCGTCGCAATAGCCCACAGCGATTCACCCTCCCGGACTATCACGGAAACTGTGGGCGTCGCAGAGAGATCCGCCCTAGAATCCGCAGCCTTGGCCGGTGAATTGAGGAAGCCTGCCAGCGACATCAGGATGGCGGCCAGCAGAATGAGCGGGAGACCGATGAGAATGATGCGGCCACGGCGGGTAAGGCGGAGCCTTGGCTGCGCCCTCCCGACGGACGGCGCCGCCTGCGATTCTGAGAGAAAATCCTGAATTGCTAATGGAGCTGACATGAACTGAGCCCTCCTGGACCGTACGGTGCTGCCCGGTGCGTCCCTGCGAACACCTGTCCTGATTTCCCGAAAGCACCCGGATCTTCGAACATCCGGGCCGGACTGGTGATTTACTAGAACACATATTCGAACATTGCTATTTCAGTTTTAGCACTTATGGACGAACATTGTCGAGACTCGCTAGAACAAATGTTTGAAAAAGATGTGCGGCTGGCCTACGTTGGAATCACAGAACAACCACATCTGCAGTTGATCAGCAGGGTCTGACAATTCAGGCCGGACGTTCCCGGCAACTGCAGCCGCGGAAGCCGGGTGCATAGGAAAGGCGTTGGCGTACATGGCAGCACAAGCCCCCGGCGGCAGGGCTATCCAACGTGGCCAGCAAGCGCAGCGGACGCCCAAAGGACTCACCATTCGCCAGAAGAAGATCCTGGAGACCATCCAGAGGTCCGTCAATGACAACGGATACCCGCCGTCGATGCGGGAAATCGGGGACACGGTAGGTCTGGCCAGTCTGTCCAGCGTGACCCACCAGCTCTCACAATTGGAGAAGCTGGGGTACCTGCGCCGCGACCCCAAGAGGCCCCGCGCCATGGAGGTACTGATTCCGCTCACGCTTGATGGCGGCAGTCCCAAGTCAGCAACCGGCAAACCCCCGCGCCTTCACAGCGTTGGCGCCGGCTCTGCAGCAGGGCTTCCCACCGCCATGGATACCGCCATGGTGCCCTTGGTGGGCAGGATCGCGGCTGGCGGGCCTATCCTGGCCGATCAGGTGGTTGAGGACGTGATGCCACTGCCCCGCCAACTGGTGGGCCATGGCGAGCTCTTTATGCTTCGGGTGGCTGGTGATTCGATGGTTGACGCCGCCATCTGCGACGGCGACTGGGTGGTGGTGCGCAGGCAACACGATGCCGTCAACGGAGATATCGTGGCGGCGCTTCTCGACGACGAGGCCACGGTCAAGACATTCCGCCAGCGGGATGGCCATACGTGGCTCCTGCCGCAGAATACCCAATACGAACCCATCCTTGGCGATCACGCCACCATCATGGGCAAGGTTGTCTCAGTGCTTCGTTCGCTCTGACCGGGCCCGCACCGCAACCTCAGGAGTTCCTGCCGGCGAGCCTTTCCAGGGCGGCGAACGCAATCTTCCGGTCCGTAGTGGGCCAGAACGGCGGAAGCGCTGCCCGGAGGAACCCACCATAGCGCTCCGTCCAAAGCCTCGAATCCAGCACTGCCACCACACCCTTGTCCCCGGTCGAACGGATAAGCCGGCCCGCACCCTGGGCCAGTCGGATGGCTGCATGCGTGGCTGAAACGGACATAAAGCCGTTGCCGCCGGCTTGCGCCACCGCCCGTGACCGCGCCGTCATGAGCGGATCGTCCGGTCGCGGAAATGGAATACGGTCAATGACTACCAGCCGGCAGGATCCGCCCGGCACGTCAACACCCTGCCATAGCGACATGGTGCCGAACAGACACGTATCGGGTTCGTCAGCGAACTGCTTCACGAGCGCCGTCATCGTGGAGTCGCCTTGGCAGAGAATGCTGATATCCAGGCGTGGCCGCATGGCCTCGGCAGCTTCCTCGGCGGCCCTGCGCGAAGAGAACAGGCAGAGTGCCCCGCCACCGGATGCCCGGATCAGCGCTTCAAGTTCATCAAGCGCCTCTGCTGAAGTCCCCCGGCCTGGCTTGGGTAAATGCCCGGCCACATAGAGGATCCCCTGTTTCGGATAATCGAACGGCGATCCCACATCCACACCCGTCCAGCTCGGGGCGCCTTCGCCCACCAGCCCGAGTCCCCCGGCAGCCGGCTCAAACGCCGAGCCGATGGCCAGAGTTGCTGACGTCAGGACTACGGTGTGTCCCGCGAACAGACCCTCGCGCAAGCGGCCGGCCACGCTGAGGGGTGCTACGTTGATAAGCGCCGGAGACGACTCGTCCGGTTGTGAGTAGCCCTGCTGCGGATCAAAGTTGCTGTTGCGTGAAAACCACACCACTTCGCGGTTTTCCTTCGCAGCCACCAACCGCTCGCACAGTTCAAGAATCACCATAAGGCGCGAGCGCGCAAGCTGGCGCCCGCCGTCGGCGGTGTAACTGCTGTCTCCCTTTGAATCAGACAACGCGGCCCGTGAAGCCTCGCGGAGCTGATCAACGCAGTCCAGCTGTTCCTCGTTGAGCCCGTTGGGCAGCAAGCCGCTGGCGACGCCGGCCACGGACAGCTCCAGATTGGCGGCCGCCGCGTTGAGCGCTTCCACAATGATGCCGGTATGCTTCCGCGCTCCCGAGGCTGCGGCATGGATCATGGCAACTGAGAGCTGCCCCGAGACTGCACCGGTAACCCGGTCCTGCAGCTCATGGGCTTCGTCAACCACCACAACGTCGTATTCGGGCAAGACGGCAAGGCCCTCAAAGGCGCTCACGGCGAGCATTGCGTGGTTGGTCACCACAACGTCGGCGTCTGCGGCGTTCTGCCGGGCAAGCTCGCTGAAGCACTCGGCCGCCAGCGGGCACTTCTGCGCACCCAGGCATTCCATGGACGTTACCGAAACCTGACGCCAGGCACGGTCTGTCACCCCCGGCAGCAGTTCGTCGCGGTCGCCGGTGGCCGTTTTTTCCGCCCACTCGCGCAGCCGGACCACTTCCTTGCCCAGTTGGGACGACGGCCCGCCCATGGCCGCGGCGAAATGCGGAACACTCGTGTCTTCGCCGAGCGAGAAAAGCTGTCCCTCCGCAGGCTCCTCCGACGGGAAGCCGCCTTCAACCTTGTGCCTGCAGACATAGTTGGACCGGCCCTTCACAAGCGCGATCTTCACCGGCCGGTCCAGCGCGGGTGTGATGGTCTTCAACAACCGGGGAAGATCCCGGCCCACAATCTGCGTCTGGAGTGCCAGGGTGGCGGTGGACACCAACGTGGGTTTGTTGCTGACCAGCGAGTGCGCGATCAGCGGAATCAGGTAAGCCAAGGACTTGCCTGTGCCCGTGCCTGCCTGGACCAGCAGGTGGTCGCCGGTTTCGATTGCGCGCGCCACCTGCCTAGCCATCTCATGTTGGCCGCTGCGGCTCTGGCCACCCATGCCCGCCACGGCACGGTCCAACAGCTCAATCACGAACTGCTCACCGGCCGTGCCGTTGATATCCCCCGCCACCAGCTCAGTCATTGCTGACGAAGTTTTCCAATTCGGCCGCCAGGCCTTCCCGGACCATCACCACAGCTCGGGTGCCGTGTTCTTCGTGATCCAGCGTGAGGATCTCCGCATCGGCGTCATGGAGTTTGCTGATCAGATCACCGCGGTTGTACGGGATGAGCAACTCCAGTTTCACGCTCGGCCTGGGGATGGATTCGCTGACCGCCTTGAGCAGTTCCGCGATTCCCTGGCCAGTGCGAGCGGACACCACAATATGGCGTGGCTCGCGCTGCTTCAGCCGTTCCACCACAAACGGATCCGCGGCATCCGCCTTGTTCAGCACGATGATCTCCGGGATCTTCCGCGCGTCCACGTCGCTGAACACCGCCCGGACAGCGGCTATCTGGCCCTCAGGGTCCGGGTGCGAGACATCAACCACATGGAGAATGAGGTCCGCATCAGCCACTTCCTCCAGAGTGGAACGGAATGCCTCCACCAGCTGGGTGGGAAGCGAGCGGACAAAGCCCACGGTGTCAGCCAGGGTGTAGCCAAGCCCGTCCGCAGTCTCGGCCTTCCGGACAGTCGGGTCAAGGGTGGCAAACAGTGCGTTTTCCACCAGGACCCCGGCGTCGGTCAGCCTGTTCAGCAGCGAGGACTTGCCGGCGTTGGTGTATCCGGCGATGGCCACAGACGGCACGGAATTACGACGGCGGTTGGCCCGCTTGGTCTCCCGCGCCGGCTTCATTGCGGCGATCTCCCGCCGGAGTTTCGCCATGCGGGTGCGGATGCGGCGCCTGTCCAGTTCGATCTTTGTTTCACCTGGGCCACGCGAGCCCATGCCGGCTCCCGCCCCGCCCACCTGTCCGCCTGCCTGGCGGGACATGGATTCACCCCAGCCGCGCAGACGCGGCAGGAGGTACTCCAGCTGCGCAAGCTCAACCTGTGCTTTGCCTTCACGACTCTTTGCATGCTGGGCAAAGATATCCAGAATCAGAGCCGTGCGGTCAATAACTTTGACCTTGACGATGTCCTCGAGGCCACGCCGCTGGGACGGTGCAAGCTCGGCATCCACCACCACGGTGTCCGCGCCCGTGGACATCACGATTTCCTTGAGCTCCAGGGCTTTTCCAGAGCCGAGGAAGGTACCTGGATCCGGCTTGGCGCGGCGCTGGACCAGCCCGTCGAGGACTTCCGAGCCGGCTGTTTCGGCCAGTGCAGCGAGTTCGCGCAGGGAGTTCTCGGCATCAGCCAGGGTCCCTTCACTCCAGAGCCCGGCGAGGACCACGCGCTCAAGGCGCAACTGCCGGTATTCGACTTCGGTGACGTCCTCGAGTTCCGTGGACAGACCCGCGGTACGGCGCAAGGCGCGGCGTTCCTCGAGGTCCTGCTGGTCGCCGTCGTAGTTTGAAGGCTCCGCATCAAGGCGCGAAATCGCCTGTGCTTTCCCGAACACGGCCTTTGTCTCCCCCTCAGCGGATACGGCGGTCCGTGCAGGGACATCCTTGGAAAGAATCCGGTCGATAACGGCCTGGATTTCCTCAGGACTCATGTCCTGGGCTGCAGGATCGGATCCGGGGTTGTGCTGACTGGTCATGGTCTCCTTTGAAGGTACGGCATCTTCAGAATAGTGCTGATTGCTAGCCCGTGGCGCGGTATTCGCGCTGGGCTGACGACTCTTGGTCATCCGGGTCTCGTGGACGCCTGCGGCTGGGCACCATGATCGGGCGAAGGCAGGCGGACTTGGGTCCAAAAAAGGACAAGGGGCGTTCCGATGATGTGCTGAGCGGAAGGTCAAAAAACCTGCGTCGCTGCGGTGCGGGAAAAACCCGGGCCAGCTACTCAAAGATCAGGAACATGCTTTCAAGATTAGCAGACCGCGCCTGTGCTGGTTTCCTATCCGGCCAGCCGCCAACTAATCTGGCGAGTTATGGAGTCTGCACACTATTTCAGCGCGTCGCCCGCTGGGCCCTTCACGCGTAAGCCCCTGACAGTGGAACTTGCGGGTGCCACGCGCAGTCTCCAGACGTCGTCGGGCATCTTCAGCCCTGACGGAATCGACAAGGGAACCGCGGTACTGCTGGCCGATGTGCCCCCGCCGGCCCCGAACGGCAACCTCCTGGACGTCGGCTGCGGCTGGGGTCCGATCGCACTGACCATGGCGTTGCGGGCCCCGCACGCGCGCGTCTATGCCGTGGACGTCAACGAGCGCTGCGTGACGTTGACGAACGAAAACGCCGCCCTGCTCGGGCTGGAGCATGTTACCGCCAGCACACCGGAGGCTGTGGATCCGGACGTGCGGTTCGATACGATCTGGTCCAACCCGCCCATCCGGATCGGCAAGGACGAACTGCATTCCCTCCTGAAGCTCTGGCTGCCCAGGCTGTCCCCGGGCGGATCCGCCTGGCTGGTGGTCCAGAAGAACCTGGGTTCGGACTCCCTTCAGCGGTGGCTGAGCGCGGAACTCGACGACTCATTCACAGTCAGCCGCGAGAGCACGTCAAAGTCTTTCCGGATCCTGCGGGTCAGGAAAGCGTCCCGCCAGCCACGATAACCGCCGGTCCGCTGAGCTCGACGTGCTCGCGCCCGTCCGGCCCCGGGAAGAACTTAACCCCGACGACGCCGCCGGGAACGTTGATGTTCCATGCATCGGGAGCAGCCGTGCCGGCCCAGTGCCTGATGGCTACGGCAGCCGCACAGGCGCCTGTGCCGCAGGACAGTGTTTCGCCCACCCCGCGTTCATGAACCCGCATGGTGGCTGTTCCCACGCCGTCATGGACCAGCGGGTCCGCCGGCACCACGAACTCGACGTTGGTGCCGTTGGCGGGCACCGGATCAACGTCGGGAGCCGTGAAAAGCCTGGTCGCCTCAAGTTCAGACAACTCCGCCAGGGCAACCACTGTGTGCGGGTTGCCCATGCTCACCGACAGCGCCGGCCGGGGGACCTCGAGGCCGTCGGCACTGACGAGCGAATCCATGGCCTTGGCCGCCGCTTCACCCGGGAAGATGAACTCCCACGGCCCCATGTCCACCGCATAGTCATCACCGGTGCGGACAACCGTCTTGACGCCGCCCCGGGTGCCGATGTTCAATGAACCGCCGGCAGGAAGGTCAACCAAGCCCTCTGCGATCAGGAAGTGCACAAAGACACGCACTCCGTTGCCGCACATTTCCGAGAGTGAACCGTCGCCATTGCGGTAATCCATGAACCATTCAGCGTCAGGGCTGGTGGCGAGCAACTCCTGGCCTTCAGGCAGAAAGCGCGACGGTACAGCCCGGATGAGCCCGTCACCACCGATTCCCCGGTGGCGGTCACAGAGCGTGGCGACCTGCCCGGCATCGATCGTGTGGACGCCTGAAGGATCGGCGACGAGGACGAAATCGTTGCCGGTTCCGTGACCCTTCGAAAAGCGGAGTCCCCGCAGCTTCGAGTCCGTACGCTCAGGGGTCACTGCAAGGGCTTCATTCATAATCCAAGGTTACCGGCAACGCGCCGCCGGCCGGAAAATCCACGGAGCAAGTCAGCGGCAGAGCCGGGCGGCCTTGGACACCAGGGCGGGATCCTGCCAGCCCAGCCAGCTGATCCGCGGATCAGCCCGGAACCACGTGAGCTGCCGCCGGGAAAACTGACGGGTGGCCACGATGGTTGCGTCGGCGGCCTGCGCAATATCCGTTTCTCCGTCGAGCACTCTGAGGAACTGCGCATAACCAAGGGCCCTTGGAGCTGTCCTGCCGTGCCGGAGGCCGGCGGCGTCAAGCCGTTCCACCTCGGACAGGAGCCCGCTGGCCACCATTCCGTGGACGCGCTGTGCGAGACGTTCGCGCAGCATCTCGCGGTCCACCTCGAGCCCGATCTGCACGGCTGGCCGGAAATACTCGCGGGTGGGCATAAAAGAACTGAACGGGCGACCGGTAAGTTCAAACACCTCAAGCGCACGGACCATCCTGCGCGTGTCCCCCAGACGCCCGGCCGACACCGGGTCAATGGTCCGCAGCCTCTCCAGCAACGTGGCAGAACCTGACTCCTGAAGTTCGGTTTCCAGCCGCGCCCGGATGCCGGGATCAGTTCCGGGGAAATCGAGGACGTCCAGAGCGGCACGGATGTAGAGACCGGAACCGCCAACCAGGATTGCCCGTTTCCCGCGCCCGTGGATATCCGCAACCACGGCCCTGGCCTGCCGCTGGTAATCAGACACGCTGGCTTCCTCTGTGACCTGCAGAACGTCAAGCAGGTGGTGTGGCACTCCCCTGCGGTCAGGCACGCTGATCTTTGCCGTGCCGATGTCCATACCCCGGTAGAACTGCATGGAATCGGCGTTGATGACTTCGCCGTCCAGTTCCAGTGCCAGCTCCACGGCCAGCTCCGATTTTCCGGACCCGGTTGGCCCAACAACCGCTATGACCGGCGGCTCCGAAGCATCGGCGGGTGAGGTGTCAACGGGCACAAGGTCAGCGGGCACGTGTGGGCAGCGACGGCATACCGAGCGAAACGCCGGTCTTCCCTGCCGTTGAGCCAGGTACCGGGGCGCCGCAGGAATCGGCCTGTGACCGATCCCAGGCATCACCCGCTCGTGATCGGCGCAGTGTGTAATCCTCCGCCGAAGGATCCGCCACCAAGTGAAACGCAGCGGCTGCAGTGATGGTGACCGTGACGAGGTCGCCCGGCCTTGGAACTTCCGCTCCGTCCGGCACTGAAAAGTGCACCAGCCGCTGGTCCTGGGAACGACCGGACAGCCGGTGCGTTTCCTCGGCCTTGCGGCCAGACTGCGCCGTGACCATTACTTCGACCCGGCGCCCCAACTGTGTAGCGTTTTCCTCGGCCGCAATCCGGTCCTGAAGGGCGGTGAGCCGCTCAAAGCGTTCCTGGACGACGGCCTTGGGAAGCTGGTCCGGGAGCTCCGCTGCGGGGGTGCCGGGGCGCTTGGAGTACTGAAAAGTGAACGCGGTGGCAAAGCGCGACTTTTCCACGACGTCGAGCGTTGCCTGGAAGTCCTCTTCGGTCTCGCCCGGAAACCCCACAATGATGTCCGTGGAAATTGCGGCGTGCGGAATCTTCTCGCGGACCTTGTCAAGGATCCCCAGAAACTTCGTGGACCGGTAGGACCTCTTCATGTCCTTGAGGACTTTGTCAGACCCCGATTGCAGCGGCATGTGGAGCTGGGGCATAACGTTCGGTGTCTCTGCCATGGCGTCGATGACGTCGTCCGTGAAAGCAGCCGGGTGAGGACTGGTGAAACGCACCCGCTCCAGACCTTCGATCTGGCCGCAGGCGCGCAGGAGCTTCGAGAACGCCTGGCGGTCCCCGAACTCAACACCGTACGAATTCACATTCTGCCCGAGCAGTGTCACCTCGATGGCGCCATCGTCCACAAGCGCCTGGATCTCGGCCAGGACATCCCCCGGACGGCGGTCCTTCTCTTTGCCACGGAGCGCCGGGACAATGCAGAACGTGCACGTGTTGTTGCAGCCGACCGAGATTGACACCCAGCCGGAGTACACGGAGTCACGCTTGGTGGGGAGTGTGGACGGAAAGACATCCAGTGATTCGAGGATTTCCAGCTGGGCCTCGTTGTTGTGCCGTGCCCGGGCCAGGAGTGCAGGCAGGGCACCAACATTGTGGGTGCCGAAGACGGCGTCCACCCATGGCGCCTTCTTCAGAATGGTTTCGCGGTCCTTCTGTGCCAGACAGCCACCCACGGCGATCTGCATACCGGGGTTGGCCTCCTTTACCGAGGCGAGCATGCCCAGATTTCCGTACAGTTTATTGTCGGCGTTCTCACGCACGGCGCAGGTATTGAAGACCACAACATCCGCCTGCCCATCGGCAGCCGGAACATAGCCGGCGCCCTCAAGCAGGCCCGCCATCCGTTCGGAATCGTGCACATTCATCTGGCAGCCGAAGGTCCGCACCTGGTAGGTACGGGGCTGCACGGGAGTGTTCAGTGCTGAAAGGTTACTGCCGGCTGCTGGGGAGGGAATGGTCAAACTCACCTGTTAAGGGTACCGGGTCTGCCCGGTACCCGTGGGCAGACCCGGTACCGTCAGGGTCCGGACGCGGCATCCAGCATTTCGCCGACAATCCGGAAGGCCTGGGATGGCTGATATCCCTTTCGTGCAAGCATGGCAGCCAGCCGGCGCATGGTTTTGTCCCGCTCCGAACGATCACCGGGATCTGCGCATGGACGGAGCTTCCGCTCCACAAGCTGACGGGCAGCAGCTTCCTCGTCTTCGTCGCTGAGCTGGTCCAAGGCAGCATCAGCCAGATCGCCATTAATGCCCTTTTCGGCCAGTTCGCGCCGGAGCGCTCCTTTAGCAAGTTTGCGGGTCTGGGCGCGGCTGCGCACCCATTGGTGCGCGAATTCAGCGTCGTCAATCAGCTGGACCTCTTCAAAACGGTCCAGAACTTCTTCGGCCACGTCTTTCGGGATGTTCTTCTCGGACAGTTTCCGGGCAAGCTGAAGGCGACTTTTGGGGGACATTGTCAGCTGCCGCAGCACGATGGCCCGTGCTTCCGGCGCAGGGTCCTGTACAGGACCGGCTGCCACCCGGGTGTCCGGGCCAGGCTCCGTACGGGAAAACCCTGACCCGGAGCGCCGCGCTCCTCTAGAAACCGTCAACAGCCTTCAGCTTCGGCGCAGCTTCGGTCTCTGCAGCGGCGGGTTTGACGCCCACGCCGAGCTTTTCCTTGATCAGCCGTTCAAGTTCCGTAGCGAGCTCCGGGTTGTCGCGCAGGAACCTGCGTGAGTTTTCCATGCCCTGGCCAAGCTGGTCACCGTCGTAGGTGAACCAGGAGCCTGACTTCTTGATGATGCCGTGCTCGACGCCCATGTCGATGATGCCGCCTTCGCGGGAGATTCCCAGGCCGTAGATGATGTCGAACTCGGCGATTTTGAAGGGCGGGGCCATTTTGTTCTTAACGATTTTGGCTTTGGTGCGGTTACCGACCGAATCGGCGCCTTCCTTCAACGTCTGGATCCGGCGGACGTCGATGCGGATGGAAGCGTAAAATTTCAGCGCCTTGCCACCCGTAGTGGTTTCGGGTGAACCAAAGAAAACGCCGATCTTTTCACGAAGCTGGTTGATAAAGATGGCAGTGGTTTTGGTCTGGCTCAGGCGACCGGTGATCTTACGCAGCGCCTGGCTCATGAGCCTGGCCTGGAGACCCACGTGGCTATCACCCATATCGCCCTCGATTTCCGCACGCGGAACCAGAGCGGCTACGGAGTCGATGACAATGACGTCGAGTGAGCCGGAACCGATGAGCATGTCCATGATTTCAAGCGCTTGTTCGCCGGTATCCGGCTGCGATACCAGGAGCGCATCGGTGTCCACGCCCAGCTTTGCGGCATACTCGGGGTCCAGCGCATGCTCGGCGTCGATGAAGGCGGCGATGCCGCCCAAACGCTGGGCATTGGCCACGGCGTGCAACGCAACGGTGGTTTTACCGGAGGATTCTGGTCCGTAGATCTCAACAACACGGCCGCGGGGCAGGCCCCCGATGCCCAAAGCGACGTCCAGCGCGATGGAACCGGTAGGAATGACCTCAATGGGTGCGCGTACTTCATCGCCCAGCCGCATGACAGAGCCTTTGCCGAACTGCTTGTCAATCTGGGCGAGCGCTGCTTCCAACGCCTTTTCACGATCCGGGGCTGCTGCCATGGTTCACACCTCTAATGCTTTCTCGCTGTGGAGTGGCCCAGGGGCCGCTTGTTTGTCATCTCTGACGTTAATGGCACCCACTGACATTGCTACCGGATGACATCGCATATGTGGATAACCCTCTGGGAAAAGCATATCTTTACCCGAACAGATATTCGAACAATTATGCGGCGTGTCAGTTCCGGAGCGTCAGTTTACCGAAGGCCTGATGTCGCGGCCCAGCCGCCGGCCCACCGGAACATCCTGGACATCGCAGACAGCGAGCCACACCTCACGGGCGCTTACGCCCGCGGCGAGAGCCTGGTCAGCCGTTCTGCTCCCGACCCTCGCCAGGACCAGTGAGCTACTGAGGACCCGGGAGTATCCGGCGCCGAATTCGTCATCCATAAGCCGCCAAAAGTCACTGATTCGCACCAATAGAGTCTCTCACGATGACGGACTCTAGAATGGTTGCCATGAGCAACCCTGCTGACGGTCCCGCGAATCCCGGGAGCGCCGAAGAATCCGTAGACGCCGCGCTGACAACGGTGGAACACCAGATGAGTCTGCTCTGGCGCCGCGCACGGTCCGTCTCGCATCAGCTCTCGCGCCAGGTTCATCCGGACATGGAGCCCGCCGCTTACGGGTTGCTCTCCGTGATTCGCAAGGAAGGCCCTATCCGCCTGACCGAGCTCGCATCATGCATCGGGGTAGGCAAACCCTCGGTCAGTCGCCAGATCGCTTTTTTGGAGCGCATCGGCCTGGTCTTTA
Organism: Pseudarthrobacter sp. N5; assembly: GCF_050157035.1. Lineage (GTDB taxonomy): Bacteria > Actinomycetota > Actinomycetes > Actinomycetales > Micrococcaceae > Arthrobacter. The sequence goes on along the minus strand of NZ_CP189593.1, from coordinate 1,769,594 downwards.
AGGAGGCTGACCCGCTGGACGGCCGCGCCCAATCCATCAGGCTGACTCCCATGGGTGAGGAGAAAATGCATCAGGTGCAGGATGCTCGCCGCCAAGTCTTCCGAGAAAGGCTCGCCGAATGGCCGATGGCCGACATCCAGACGCTGGCGGAGTCTATTGCCAAGCTCAACGCCACCTATGAACGCGACGGCTTCCCGACGGACGGAGCGCCCTAGACTCCACGCCCTGTTTGTTGGTTGCAAAGCGCCTGAGACAACAAAAGCCTCCGGCATAGTGCCGGAGGCTTTTGTTAGTAGGTTCTTGGCTGTCCGGTTACCGGGCGCCCGAAAGCAAGCCCTTGGACAGTTCCTTATTGAGTTCCGCATTGAGGTCACGATCAAGATCGCGGCCGTAGCGCTGTGAGAATTCCTGTGGGACAGTGTCCGGAATGGCCACACCTTCAGCGACGGCGACGCGGTCGCTGACTTCACGGAGCATGCTGGACAGCGGAACGTCCAGTGCCGAGCAAATCGAGGACAACAGTTCTGAGGACGCTTCCTTCTGGCCGCGCTCCACTTCGCTCAAGTAGCCGAGCGATACGCGGGCGCTGTGTGAGACTTCGCGGAGGGTACGCCCTTGCCGCTGGCGGACATCGCGCAGTACATCACCGATTTCGTGACGAAGTACAACCATCTTGCGCTCCTTCTGCTCGCTCTTGGCCTGATCGGCGAGGCCCACATCCTTCCAGCGGACAACGCCGTTTATGGATACGGGCTGCTTTACCATCTGTATCGCCTTGCTCCCTCTTACGTCTTGTTCACCGCTCAGGCGAACCATGATGTTTTATTCATCCTAGGCGCCTCCGTGATCCGGTGGCGACACAATGTAACAACTATCGGGAACCGGGATTTGTTCCCGGCGGCCTTACGCCCGATAGCCCGCAGAAGATAGTGCCTGGAGTAGCCGCTCCAGGGCCGCGGCACAGGATAGTGCGCGGATCTCAGCCCGGCTTCCCTCGAAGCTATACGGAAACGACGACGATCCTTCAGCAGTTGCGATGCCGATGAACACGGTCCCGACCGCCTTGCCGCTGTGTTCCTCCGGCCCGGCCACACCCGTCGCAGACACAGCGATATCTGAACCGCACACCCTGCGGGCACCGGCGGCCATCGCTTCCGCGACCCCGCCGTCAACGGAGCCGACAGCGTCCAGCAGCTCCCGGGGCACTCCGAGGATGTCTGCCTTGACCGAGTTCTGGTAGGACACCACTCCGCCCTGCAACATTCCGGATGCGCCGGGGGTGTCGGCCAACATGGCGGTCACCATGCCGGCGGTCAGCGACTCTGCCGTGGCCACGGTCCATCCCCGTTCCACAGCGCTGTTTACCGTTTCCCGGGCAATACGGTGCAGATTTGTCATGGCTTCTCCTGTACTTCGGGGCGCTGTGTTTCCTTCTGACGGGCGCGCTGGCCCTGGGAGCGGAGCTTGAGTGCTTCCACTACATATTCCGCGCCGGTCCACACCGTGATCATGACCGCGACCAGCATGACCGCAAGGGCAACCCCTTCGAGCCATGGTGCGATGACGCCCAAGGGCAGCAGGTAGAGGAAGATGGCAGCAGTCTGGACCGCAGTCTTGAGCTTCCCGCCGCGGGAGGCAGGAATCACGCCATAGCGGATCACGAAGAAGCGAAGTGCCGTGACCCCCCATTCGCGGACCAGAATCACCACAGTGATCCACCAGGGCAGCTCGTTGAGGACGGAAAGCATTACCAGCGCCGAACCTATCAGCAGCTTGTCGGCAATGGGATCAGCGATTTTCCCGAAATCAGTGATGAGGCCCCTGCTGCGGGCGATGTCGCCGTCGAGCTTGTCGGTGTAGATCGCGACGGCGAACACCACCACGGCCACCCACCGCCAGATCCCGGACTCGCTCCTCAGACCCGGCGCGTCGGCGACCAGGAACCAGACGAAGAATGGCACCAATGCAATGCGGAGCATGGTGAGGATATTTGGAAGATTCCATATCCCCGAACTGCTGGAGCCGGCCGCGGATGCTTCGGTGCTAGTCACCCTCCTAGGCTACCGCCCGGTGAGTGACCACGCGTCCTCGGAACCGTTGTCGTCTTCTCCGGGCAACCCGGCGGAGCCGTCTGCGCCGTCGTAATACTCCACGGCTTTGCTGCGGTTCTCCAGATCCGCGGCCACGAGGTCTTCCGCGTAACCACCCTGGGCGATATTCGAATTCGCGTTGTCGCTAAGGGCTGCTGTCTGCGAATCGGGGGTGACAGGCGCGTCCTGGCCCTTCATTGCCGCAAGCACCGATGCCAGATCATCCGGTTTGACCAGGACATCACGAGCCTTGGAACCCTCAGACGGTCCCACTACCCCCCTGGACTCAAGCAGGTCCATCAGGCGGCCGGCCTTGGCGAAGCCCACCCGTAGCTTGCGCTGCAGCATGGAGGTGGAACCGAACTGCGTAGTCACGACCAGCTCCGTGGCCTGCAGCAGGACCTCGAGATCATCCCCGATGTCGTCATCGATCTGTTTCTTGGGCACCTCGACGGCGACATCGTGGCGGTAGTCGACCTTAAGCTGGCCCTTGACGTGCTCCACCACCTTGTGGATTTCCGATTCAGTCACCCAGGCACCCTGCACGCGCATGGCCTTGGAAGCCCCCATGGGCAGGAACAGGGCGTCGCCCTGGCCGATGAGCTTTTCGGCGCCCGGCTGGTCGAGCACCACCCGGGAGTCGGTGACCGAGGACGTGGCGAACGCCATCCGGGAGGGCACATTGGCCTTGATCAGGCCTGTGACAACATCCACGGAAGGCCGCTGAGTGGCCAGCACCAAGTGGATGCCGGCGGCGCGGGCCAGCTGGGTGATACGGACGATTGAGTCCTCAACGTCCCGCGGCGCAACCATCATGAGGTCTGCCAGCTCGTCCACAATCACCAGGAGATACGGGTACGGGCGGATGACGCGCTTGGAATCCACCGGCGGGTGAACCTTGCCGGCGCGCACAGCCTTGTTGAAGTCATCGATGTGTTTGAAACCGTAATTGGCGAGGTCATCGTAGCGGGCGTCCATTTCGCGGACCACCCACTGAAGGGCCTCGGCGGCCTTCTTGGGATTGGTGATGATGGGCGTAATCAGGTGCGGGACGCCTTCGTAGGCCGTCAATTCCACGCGCTTGGGGTCCACCATCACCATGCGGACCTCGTCCGGTGTGGCACGCATCAGGATGGACGTGATCATCGAGTTCACGAATGACGACTTACCGGCGCCGGTGGCGCCCGCCACCAGAAGGTGGGGCATCTTGGCCAGGTTCGCGACGACGTAGCCGCCCTCGACGTCCTTGCCCACGCCCATGACCATGGGGTGGTCCGTGCGGCGGGCATTCTGGCTGCGGAGGACATCGCCCAGGGAGACCGTTTCGCGGTCCGTGTTGGGAATCTCGATGCCGATAGCGGACTTGCCGGGGATAGGGCTCAGGATGCGCACGTCCGAGCTGGCCACGGCGTAGGAGATGTTCTTGGACAGGGCCGTCACGCGCTCAACTTTGGTGCCCGGTGACAGCTCGATTTCGTAGCGGGTCACGGTGGGGCCGCGGCTGAAGCCGGTGACCTGTGCATCAACGTTGAATTGGTTCAGGGTTTCCGTCAGGGACGCCACGATGGCGTCATTTGCTTCCGTGCGTTCCTTGGGAATGGACCCGGGAGTCAGGACATCCGACGGCGGAAGGGTATAGGTGACATCGCCTGCCAGCGAGAGCTGCTCCGTGCGCTGCGGAATCGGTGTGGGCAGCGGAGGCGGTGTGACGGGCCGCGCCGGGACCTGCGCCACAGTGACCGCCGCCGGGTTCAGGGAGCCCGCAGCCACCATCCCGGGGGTGACCAGCGGAATAGCCTCGGTAGCTCCTTCCAGAGCCTTGTTCGTCGAACCAAGCCCCTGGGCTGCTTTGATTTTTTCGACGGCGATCTCAGCCTTCGTGGGCCGGCGCACGCCCGGCGCAACCGAACGGGAATCCTTGGCGGATGCGTCGTCGTCGTCAACAACAGCGTGTTCGAAGGCCTCATCCCCTACATAGCCTTCCAGGCGGGAATCGGCGTCGTCGTCCTTGCCGAAGAAGCGCATGCGCTTCTTCTTTTTCGGTGCAGCCGGGGCAGAGTTCCCCTCCAGGTAGCTGCGGTCATGGCGGTCGCCGTCGTCGCCCGGCTCCTGGAGGTCAATGCCCATCAGATGGTCGTAGGCGCCGTGGAGGCGCCGTGGAATGGCGCCGAACGGAGTGGCCGTGACGATCAGCAGCGAAACAAACGCAAGCAGGCCGTACACCGCTACCGGGACGGCTGCATGGATAGCGGCAAGCGGGGAGGCGGCCAGGAAGCCAAGCATGCCGCCCGCCTGGCGCAAACCGTCAAAACCTTGCGCCACCGTGGGCTGTCCGCCCATGATGTGGGCCAGCCCGCAGCCGGCGAAGGTCATGACCAGGAAGCCGATGCCGATCCGGTTGTTTCCGCGGCCGTCAGCCGGCTGACGGAACAGGCGGAAGGCACAGACGAACAGCATCAGCGGCAACAGCAACGACATCCAGCCAAACGTGCCGTTGACAACAGAGAACACGGCGTCCGGGAACCAGCCCCGGAGCCCCCACCATGCAAACGTGGCGACAAAGACCCCCAGCGCCAGGTTGAACAGCGCCGCGCCGTCGCGACGCTCCGCGGGTGGGAGGTCGCTGACGTCATGCCCGATCCGCCGGACGCCTCCGCCCACCAGGTGGCCGATGCCCAGCCAGGCACCGGCCAGGACCCTCAAGGGCCAGGGCTGGCGAACCTCGACGGCCGCCAGCTGCCGCGTACGGGCCGTACCCGACGAGGCAGTGGACCGGCTCGATTTCGATGCTGCGGAGGTTGAGCCCCGGCCTCCGGAGCTTCCTGATTTACCGCTGGAGTTTCCTCTAGGCGCGGACGAAGTGCGTGTGGCCATACCCGCCACGGTACCCGAACAGTGCCGCAAATCCGCGGATTTCCGGGCAAACGGCGGCTGTGTTCATCCCCGTCGATCAGGCCGATGCCGTTTTAGGCCTCCAGAACCACCGGAATGATCATGGGCTTGCGGCGCAGCTTCCTGTTGACCCAGGTACCGGCCACGCGGCGGACAACCTGCTGCAGCTGGTGAGTGGTGTGGTCCGTGCGGTTGAGCACGGCTTCCTCAAGCGCGGCGTTGATCTTGGGGATTATTTCGTCGAAGACGGAATCATCCTCGGCAACACCCCGCGCGTGGATTTCAGGCCCGGAAACCACCTTGCCCGTGGTCCGGTTGATGACGGTGATGATGGAGATGAAGCCTTCATCGCCGAGGGTCTGGCGGTCCTTCAGATCGGCGTCGGTGATTTCCCCGACGCTGGATCCGTCGACGTACACGAACCCCACCTCTACCTGGCCCACGACGTCGGCCTGGTGGTCCCGGAGATCGATCACGGTGCCGTTGTCCGCGAGCACAATGTTCTCGTCAGGAACGCCGGACTCCAGGGCGATCTTGCCGTTGGCGATGAGGTGCCGGGTCTCGCCATGCACCGGCATGGCGTTGATCGGCTCAAGAATGTTGTAGCAGTAGAGCAGCTCACCGGCAGCAGCATGGCCGGAAACGTGGACTTTCGCGTTGCCCTTGTGGATCACGTCGGCTCCGAGCTTCAGCAGCCCGTTGATGATCCGGAACACGGCATTCTCATTGCCCGGGATCAGGCTGGAAGCGAGGATCACGGTATCGCCGTTGCCCACCACAACCCGGTGGTCACCATTGGCCATGCGGGACAGGGCGGCCATCGGCTCACCCTGCGAACCCGTGGACATCAGCACCACACGGTTGTCCGGCAGATTGTCGATGTTCTTGATGTCAACAAGAAGGCCATCGGGAACGTCCAGGTAGTCGAGCTTCGCGGCGATCGCCATGTTGCGGACCATGGAGCGGCCCACAAAGGCCACCTTGCGGTTGTGCTTGGCGGCCGCATCAAGGACCTGCTGGACACGATGGACGTGCGAGGAAAAGGACGCCACGATGATGCGCTTGGTGGCCTGGCCGAAAAGGCGGTCCAGCGTGGGCCCGATCTCCTTCTCCGCAGTGGTGAATCCGGGTACATCGGCATTTGTGGAATCCGACATAAAGAGGTCAACGCCCTCTTCGCCCAGCCGGGCGAAGTGACGGAGGTCGGTGATCCGGCCGTCCAGAGGCAGCTGGTCCATCTTGAAATCGCCGGTGTGGAGAACCGTGCCGGCAGCTGTACGGATAAAGACTGCGAGGGCATCGGGGATCGAGTGGTTGACGGCAACAAACTCGCATTCGAAGGGGCCGAACTTCTCGACCTGTCCTTCGACCACAGTGTGGGTGTACGGCTTGATCCGGTGTTCCTGCAGCTTCGCTTCAATCAGGGCAAGCGTCAGCTGCGAACCGATCAGCGGGATGTCGTTGCGCAGCCGCAGCAGGTACGGAACGGCCCCGATGTGGTCCTCGTGACCGTGAGTCAGGACGACGGCCACAATGTCGTCGAGCCGGTCCTCGATGTAGGAGAAATCGGGCAGGATCAAGTCCACACCGGGCTGGGTTTCCTCAGGGAAGAGGACACCGCAGTCGACGATGAGCAGTTTGCCGTCGATTTCGAAGACAGCCATGTTGCGGCCGATCTCCCCCAGCCCGCCCAGCGGAACAATCCGCAGGGTGCCCTGGGGCAGGCGTGGTGGCGTGACAAGGCCGGGAAGGGCTATTTGGGTCATAGTGCACTACTTTCCAGGCGGAAGGGTGCCGGTCTTTACACTCAGGAAAAGACCAGCCCTGCTTCCGCCAAATCCTCGCGGATGATTTCGATCTCGGCTTCGTCCGGCTCCACGAGGGGCAAACGGACAACCGAGTTGGACAGGACTCCCTGCCACTTAAGAACCTGCTTGGCAGCTACAGCACCCTGAATGTGGGTCATCACTGCACGGACCACGGGGTCCAGTTCGAAATGTATGGTGCGGGCGGTAGCAAAATCGCCTGCATGCGCGGCATCGATCATCGCACGGAATTGGCGGGTGGCCACGTGGGCGGACACGCTGACAAGCCCGACGGCGCCGGCAGCCATCCAGGGCAGAGTCAGCCCGTCGTCGCCCGAGTAGACATCGAGATCCGTGTTGGCCATGACCCTGGTGGTGGACGCAAAATCAGCCTTGGCATCCTTCAACGCGACAATCCGCGGGTGATCGGCGAGGCGGATCAGGGTCTCGGCGGTGATGGGGACGCCCGCGCGGGCGGGGATGTCGTAAATCATAACGGGCAGTTCGGCGGCGTCCGCGATCGCCTCCATGTGGGCCTGGATACCGGCTTGGCTGGGCTTGTTGTAGTACGGGGTAACCAGCAACTGGCCGTCCACGCCGGCTTTGGCTGCCCGTTTGGCCATCTCGATGGAATGCGAGGTGTGGTTGCTCCCAGTTCCTGCGATCACTTTGGCGCGGCCGCCCACGGCCTCAACCACAACGCGGAACAGCGTCTCTTTTTCGTCGTCTTCGAGCGTGGATGTTTCGCCCGTGGTGCCGGAAATAACCAGGCCGTCGCAGCCGTCGTCGACAAGCTTGCTGGCCAGCTCTGCGGACTTCTCGAAATCCACCTCACCGTCGACGGTGAAGGGGGTGACCATGGCGGTCACAAGAGTTCCAAAGGTGTACGCGCGAATGTCAGAGTCAGCCATATGAAAAACGTTACCCTGTCACCGGCATGTTAGGACAATGGCGGGGGCGTGATGATCGTCAAATTCAGCCGCTCCGGCGTCACGCTGCAGCGCCACGGAAGGGCAGCAGTGTGCTCCGCTGAAGCACCGAAGTCACCACTTCTGTGGACGCGCCGGCTGCCTGCCGTATGGCCAGGCCATCCGGACCCCAGAATCCGCTGAGTCCACACGATGCGCCCAGCGAAGTTTCACCGCCGAGATTGGCCAGAATTCCGAACATCCTGTTGTCCATGGTGCGTGCGCCAAGGTGAAGCGCCAGGCGCTGTTCCTCGTGCTCCGTGTACACGGCTGAAACCGCGTAGACGTCCGCGCCCAGCTCCGCCGCTGCCCCGGCGTGGGAAGGGACCGCGGCGTCGAAGCAGATGGCGAGTGCTATTTTCCAACCGTCCAGCTCCAGGATCGCTGCGCCGGTTCCCGGCGTGAAAATCGCCTGTTCGTCTCCGTGGAGGTGGGTTTTGGACGCAATATCCGTCTGACCATCCGGGTGCAGGACGACAGACGCGAGACGGCGCGTGCCGTCGGCATTATTGACTGCGGCCCCAACGACTGCGGTAATCCCGGAACGGCGGCAGATCTCACGTACGCTTTCCAGTCGATCATCTGCCGGTGCCAGCCAGTACACGGGATTCTGCAGGAGGGGAAGGTCGTAACCAGTAAGGGACAGCTCAGGGAAAATGACCAGCCTGGCTCCGTGGGAGTCTGCATCCTCGATCAGGCGCACATGCTCCTGGGCATTGGCCTCAATCCCACCCTCGAGGGCGCGGTATTGGACGGCGGAAACAGTCAGCACGGCAGTCACACCCCCATCCTAGGCAAAAAATTACGAGCGGCATCCCCGGCCCGGGCCCCGTCCCCTTCCCGGCCTCAGGAGCCGTGGCGGTGCAGACGGTCCGTGGACTCCGGTACAGCCCCCGCGGGATGCGAACCTGACGCACCGCAGTACCGGCTGAGCGCTCCCTCCCGCAGGGTCCCTGCCCAGGAAGCCAGCCGCTGTGCTGCCCTGACGTAGTGGAACAGCTCGGTGGGGGTGAGTGCCTCTAGATCCGTTTCGGCAAGCCGGCGTGCCAGTTCGGCCCCCGCCGGCTGTGCCGAAAGGGCAATTCCTTCGCGGCCCCACTGCACGTCCTCCGCGGACTCGCCTGCAATCAGCTGTCTGAAGAGAAAATCCACCACTCCGGGGCTCATCGCTTTCAGAAGCCCCGCCGTCCGGGGCATAGTGTCCGGGCAATCGGCCGGACCAGGCTCTGAAGAGTTGTTCATGCGGCAATATTATTCGAATATATATTCGAATACAAGAGATTCCCCTTCCAGCGTGGACACCCCGGTATGAGACGATCGGCTCATGACATCCCGCGGCACGGCTGCATCCCCGCGCATGGCGAAGAAGTCTGCTCCGGCGGCCCGCCTTTGCGGCATAGATGCGGCCCGCGGTCTTGCTTTGCTTGGCATGATGGCCACCCACCTGCTGCCCACCTTTGAATCAGATGCCAGACTCACACCCACGTGGATCGGGTTGACGTTTTCCGGACGTGCGGCGGCGCTGTTCGCAGTCCTGGCAGGTATCGGGCTGGCGCTCTCCACCGGCAGGCAGGCGCCACTTGAGGGGTCCTCCCTGTGGGCAGCCCGCCGCGGCATAGCGTTGCGCGCCCTGGTGATAGCAGCCGTCGGGCTGATGATCGGCGGCCTGGAAGTCAACGTGGCAGTCATCCTGGCCAACTACGCCGCGCTGTTCCTCTGCGTCCTGCCGTTCATTGGCCTGCGCCTCAAGCCGCTGTGCGCCTGGGCGGGCGGATGGATCCTGGGTTCCCCCGTCCTTGCCTACCTGCTGCGACCCTGGCTGATGGCTTCCGAACCTCCTCTTCATCTCGCCCACAACCCGGAGTGGGAGGACCTCGGCACTCCCGCACAGCTCCTCGGCGACATCTTTTTCACCGGGTACTATCCCGTGTTCCAATGGCTGTCCTACCTGCTGGTCGGGCTGGTGATCGGCCGGCTCGCGCTGACGACGGCGGTCCTGCCGGTGCTGCTGCTGGCCGGCGGTGCCGCTGTGGCTGTAATCGCAAAATTCCTCAGTACGGTGATGATGGACGGCTGGGGCGGCAAGGCCGCCCTCGAGGCAATGCTGGGCCCGGGCTATGCCCTTGACAGCCGGCTCCAGGTCAATCTCGCCGGGATACGGCAGGAGGGTTCATGGTGGTGGCTGGCCTCCAGCGCGCCGCACTCCGGTACAACGCTTGACCTGCTTCACACCTCCGCGGTGGCCGCCGCCGTTGTGGGTGCCTGCCTGCTGCTCGGCCGGCTCGGCGAGTGGCTCAACCTAAATTTGCTGCTTCCGCTGCGTGGATCCGGGGCCATGACGCTCACGCTCTACACCGCCCATGTGTGCGTGGTGGCGTTGTTATACCGGAAGCCCTTGCCGCAAGGCTGGACGGAAGAAGGTATGTACTCTGCGCACGCCGCCACGGCAATCGTCATCGGGCTGATTTTTGTGCTCCTGAAATGGCGTGGCCCGCTTGAATGGCTGGGGCATGCAGCCAGCCAGTTGGGAAAGTACCGGTCTTCCCGTGTCTCCTGACGGGCAGGGACGTACAGATCACGCTGCGGTGCGCCCTGCGCCAGGGACTGCAGCCGATCCGGCCCGGAAGAGTTTCACGGCATCACGCATCGATGACCGGGCCCGTTTGCGGTCGCCGGCTGCGTCATAGGCACAGCTCAGCCGGAACCAGGAACGCCAGTCCGCCGGTGCGGCATCGGCTTCCTCCCGGTAGACCTCAAACTCCTTGTCCGCAGCTTCGCGGATGATCCTGCCAGCAGGCGTACGCGGAAGATTGTCCACCGGCAGACCACCTTCGGCTTCAAGGATCCTGGCCATCTGCTCAGTGCGGGCGCCGAACATCAGTTCGTGGATCATTGCCCAGGCACCGATGACCGGAAGCACCAGATAGGCCGCACCAATGGCTTTGGCCACAGGATTGGGGTCAACGAGCAACAGCACCGAACGCTGGAAGGAAACCACGAGGTAGAACACCAGCAGGAGCGTCACGGCGCCTACCCAGATCTTGGTGCGGTTCTTCTTCAGAGTGGCAAAAAAGCTCCCCATCGCGGTCAGAGCCCCAGATCCAGGTAGCCGTCCAGGCCAACAGTGAGCCCCGGATGTGCCGCAACGCCGCGGATGCCGAGCAGTACCCCAGGCATAAACGAGGCACGGTCAAAGGAATCATGCCGGAGGGTGAGCTGCTCCCCCGGCCCGCCGAGCAGTACCTCCTGGTGCGCCACGAGACCCCGGAGCCGCACGCTGTGGACCCGGACTCCGTCGACGTCGCAGCCTCGGGCACCAGCCCGTTCGCTGCTGGTGGCGTCCGGGCTGGCGGGGACACCGGCCCCGGAACGCTCGGCGGCAATCAGCTGCGCTGTGCGCACCGCGGTGCCGGAGGGCGCGTCTACCTTGTCCGGGTGGTGCAGCTCGATGATTTCCACGGACTCGAAGTATTTGGAGGCCTTGGCGGCGAATGCCGAAGCCAGCACCGATCCCAGCGCAAAGTTGGGTGCAACAAGGACTCCGATGGGCGGGTGGCCAGCCAGCAGTGTCTCCAGCGCCGACAACCGTCCGGCGTCCCAGCCGGTGGTGCCCACCACGACATGCATGCCGTTTTCGACGGCGAAGCGGACGTTTGCTTCCGTGCTTTCGGGAACAGTGAGGTCAACAACGCACTCCGCACCCGATGCGAGCAGGGCCTCCAGAGAATCACCGCGCCCGAGTGCTGCCACGAGCTTCATATCAGCGGCGGCTTCAACGGCCTTGACGGCCTCGGCGCCCATGCGCCCGTTTGCGCCCAGGACGGCGACTGCAAGTTGTTCGATCATGGCGTTAACCCTACCGCCGGGGCGGTGGCGGCACGGAACCGGCAGGCATGCGTTGCCTCACCCCCGGCACCCGGAGGACTCGCGGAGCTATGCCCCGGCGCCGACCCATTCGACGGTCCCGTCAGCAAAGAACTGCTCCTTCCAGATGGGAACCTCGGCCTTGATCCGGTCCACCAGCTCGGAACAGACGGCGAAGGCCTGCCCACGGTGGGCCGCGGACACCGCACAGACCAGGGCGGGGTCTCCGATCTCCAGCGTGCCCACCCGGTGAGCCACCCAGATGCGGACAGGCGGCACGGCGGAGCCACCAGCGTGCCCGCTGCTGTGCTCGGCGACTAGCTTCGCCACGACGTCGGTCATCATCTGGTGGGCGGTAGGGTGCGCGCTGTAGCTGAGCCGCTGAACGGCCTTGCCGCCGTCGTGGTTCCTGACCACCCCGCTGAAGCTGACAACGGCGCCGGCGGTGTCCGACTCAACCGCCGCGATGGCCTGGTCCACGCTGATGGGCTCCGCGCTCAGCACGGCGCTCACCACCTCGAAGGATGATTCAGTGCCCATGGCCGCCCTCCAGCTGATCGCAGAGATGTCCGATGACAGGGTCCAGGACAGACAGCCCGTCCATGACCCCTTTGGGTGAGCCGGGGAGGTTGATGACAAACGTAGTGCCAGCGGCCCCGGCATGACCGCGGCTCAACATGGCCAGGGGTGTCTTCGCGGTTCCGGCCGCCCTGATGCCCTCCATGATGCCCGGGATTTCCCGGTCAAGCAGGGGCAGCGTCATCTCGGGAGTCCGGTCATCCGGGCTCAGCCCGGTGCCGCCACTGGTAATCACGACGGCGGGATGCTGGGTCAGCAGCGCCCGGAGAGCGGCGCCCACGGGCTCGCCGTCCGGCACCACCATGGCCGGAAACGGTTCGAAGCCGTGTTCCGTGAGCCAGTCCATGATGACGGGCCCGGTCTCGTCCCGGTACAAGCCCGCGGCGGCACGGGTGGACGCTATGACAACCCCGGCCTTCCGCCCCTGGGCTTCTCCGTGGCGGTGTGGCTCTGCGTTGCCTGATGGGTTGCTCATAGTGTCCAGTCCCCGCTCTTGCCGCCGCTTTTGGCCAGCACTTTGATGTCTGTCAGGACGGCGTGTTTGTCCACGGCCTTGATCATGTCGTAAACGCTCAGCGCTGCCACGGAAACCGCCGTCAGTGCTTCCATCTCCACGCCCGTGACGCCCCGGGTCTTGACGGTGGCAAGGATGGAGACCGAATCCGCGGCCAGTTCGAAGTCCACCGTCACCTTGGACAGTGGCAGCGGGTGGCATAGCGGGATGAGCTCGGGAGTTTTCTTGGCGGCCATGATGCCGGCCACGCGGGCCACTGCCAGCGCATCGCCCTTGGGCAACCCGCCGGATCCCAGCAGCCGCAGCACTTCTGCCGTGCTGCGGACAGTAGCGGTGGCTGTAGCCTCGCGGGTGGTTTCGGACTTGGCGGAAACGTCTACCATCTGTGCGGTGCCGTCGCGGCGCAGATGGGTCAGCGCTGCCGGGTTCTGTTCTGAATTCACAGCATCCATACTTCCACCTCCGAGCCCTCAGCGAGTTCCGAAACTCCTTCCGGCACATGGACCAGGGCATTGGAGCTGGCGAGGGCATGGACCAGATGGGAACTGTCGCCGCCTTCCAGCCGGACCAGTCCGCCGGGCAGGAGCGTGCCGCGCCGGACCTGGTGCTTGCCTTCCGGGGACACCAGCGACGCTGCCAGCCGCGCCCTGACCACAGGCCTGGGGGCCGGTGCGCCGAACAGCCCGGCCAGGACCGGGCGGAGGAACATCTCAAACGAGACGAGGCAACTGACCGGGTTGCCCGGGAACCCAAGGAACGGTACGCCGTCGAAGGTACCGATCCCCTGCGGTCCGCCAGGCTGCATGGCAACATGCAGGAATTCGACGTCCTGTCCGTCCATGGCCTGCCGGACAACCTCATACGCACCTTTGCTGACACCGCCGGTGGTGACAATCAGGTCAGCGGCTGTTGAGTGGTGTCGTAGCACAGCGCGGAGCTGCTCCGGGCTGTCCGTGGAGATTCCTGCGCGGATGACGCAGACGCCGGCCTGACGCATGGCAGCTTCCAGGAGCGTCCCGTTGGAATCGTAGATCTTGCCCGCGGGCAGCGGCTGGCCGGGCTCCACCACCTCGTCACCGGTAGTTACCAGCAGGACGGCGGGCGGCCGATAAACGTTGACCTCGCAGATCCCCAAAGCGGCCAGCAGCCCCAATTGTCCGGGGCCGAGGAACGTTCCGGCCGCCAGGGCGGGCTGCCCCGCAGCGACATCGCTGCCTGCATTCCGGACAAATGTGCCGGCGGCCGCAGGAGGAAGCCGGACCATCGCCTGCCCGCCGGGGACCGGAAAAGAGTCCGGCACGGCGCGTTCTATGGGCACGACGGCGTCCGCACCGGAGGGCATCATGGCTCCCGTCATGATGGGGGCAGCGGTGCCGGGTTCCAGCGCCGCCGGAATGGCTCCCGCCGGAACCGGGGCGACGACCCTGAGCTCCGCGCCCGATTCCGGCACGTCAGCACTGCGGATGGCAAAGCCGTCCATTTGGGAGTTGCTGAACGGCGGCAGGCTCAGCGGCGCGGTGATGCCCTGCGCCAGGCCCCGGCCCAGGGCATCAAGCAATGCCAGACGCTCGGTGCGCCCGCCATTTCCGAGCGGTGCCAGCAGCTGCCGGACCGCCTCACGGTGCGTTGCGACGGTTCGGTGCATGGGTTCACTTTCTGCTGGGCGGCTAGGACTTCACGTCCACTCTAATGGTGTGAAAGCCGGTAGCACCGTCCGGGGCCACCGGCTTCCTCTCCTCGAGCTGTGGCTTCCCCGTGTCATCCGTGGCACGGACCTGGATCTCGTGCTGCCCGGCCGTGAGCTCCATTCCCAGTTTCCACTGGTACCAGGTGTCCCGGGATATTCCGGCGGCCAGGACGGCTTCCTGCCAGGCGCCGCGGTTGACCCGCAGCTCCACCTTCGCCACACCGGTGTGCTGTGCCCAGGCCACGCCGCCGAACATCACGGTTCCGGCGGGCACGCTGTGCCCCGCCCGTGGCACGTCAATGCGCGATGACGTTTTGATGGGTCCGTGATCAGTCCAGCCGCGTGGCGTCCAGTAGGCGACGTCGTCCGCGAACCGGGTGACCTTGAGTTCCGTGAGCCATTTCGTGGCAGAGACGTAACCGTACAGCCCCGGAACGATCATCCTGACCGGGAAACCATGTTCCAGCGGCAGCGGTTCGCCGTTCATGCCCACCGCCAGCAGCGCGTCACGGCTGTCCGTGAGAACCTCCAGCGGTGTGCTCGCGGTCCAGCCATCGGAGCTCCTGGACAACACCATGTCCGCGCCGGGCCTCGGTCCGGCCATTGCCAGCAGCTCACGGACCGGCCAGCCAAGCCACAGCGCGTTGCCTATCAGGTCACCGCCCACTTCATTCGAAACACACGCGATGGTCACGTGACGCTCAGTCATGGGTTTGGCAAGCAACGCGGCGAAGTCGAGCTCAATCTCCCGGTTCACCATGCCGGTCACCTTGAGGACCCAGTTCTGCGGGTCTATCAGCGGGACGGACAGTGCGGTGTCGATCCGGTAGAACCCGGGATTCGGTGTGACCAACGGTTCCATGCCGGACAGGCCATTTTCTGCCCCGGCCGGAACGGCTTGCGCCGGCGTCTGCCCTGCCGGCAGCCGAAGCTTACCTCTGACCTCGCTAATGCCGGCGGCCGCACCGCGCAGCGCCGATGCCGCCAGGCCCGCCACGGCGGCGACTACGGCGCCTCCTGCCAACAACTGCAGAAAACTGCGGCGGGCAGTCAACGACGAGTCCCCCGCCACCCGCCAGGCATCCAGCCTGGTGATCAGCCACCGCAGCATGGCTATTCCCGCCACGGCAGCCACCAGCGGAACGGCTACGGCATTGGGCGTCACCTGTGCCCTGGTGAGTACGGCCACCAGACCCACGCATCCGAACACGGCAACCACCGCAACGCCGGCCAAGCGCCGCCGCGATTCAAGGACGCCGGCCAGCGCGGCCAGGACTGCGATGACCAGCACCATGCCAGCCAGCAGGGCCGCCTTGTCGCCCGTTCCGAACAGCGAGATGGCCCACTCCTTAACAACGCCCGGGACAGCGTCGATGACCGCCCCGCCCACGGCGGTCAGGGGTGAGACCGACGGACTCACCAGTCCTGCCGCCAGTTCACCGAGAACAACAGCCATGCCGACGGCGACAATGCCGGCCGCGGCGGACCACCGGGCTGTCGGGATTGTCCCGTTACGGCCCCCGTGGCTCTCCCCGCCGGCATCGGAAACCGGCAGGATCTCCTGATCATGCGTCATGGTCTGCTCCCAAACTGCTGTTGCTGTTCCGGATGTTCGGATCCCGGCCCGTCCTGGCTCTGTTCACGCCGGCGACCGGGGCGTCCACGTCTCCCGGAAGCCGCAGCGCAAAGCGGCAGCCGCCGTCGACGTTTTCCACTGTGACGTTGCCGCCGTGGGCGCGGACAATCCCGGCCACCATGCTCAGTCCGACGCCGGCGCCGCTGTATCGCGCGGAATCGGGTTCCGTTCCTTCCATTGACCGGCTCCGGCTGCGTGAAGGATTCTTTTGCCAGCCTGTCTCGAAAACGTGGGGGAGGTCTTCGCTCGCGATTCCACCGCAGCCGTCCGTCACTGCCACCAATGCGTGGGCGCCGTCGCGTCCCACCTCCACGTTGACGCTGGATCCCGGGTGGCTGTAGAGAATGGCGTTCAGCAGCACGTTTCGGACGGCCCGGCCCATGGACGGACCGTCGGCGAGGGCCAGGCACTCACGGTCACCGCCGCCGTCGAGGGTGATCCGCCGCCGGGCCGCCAGCGGCGCGAGGTCCGCAATGGCATCACTGGCAAGGTCATAGAGGTCCAACGGCTCCGAGGTGAGGCGCAGGGTGCCGGCCTGGATTTTTGACAGCTCCAGCAGGTCGTTGACCATCACTGCCATCTGGTCGGTCTGGGTGATGATTTTGCGGTGGTAGCCGGATACGTCACTGGCCATGCCGTCCTCGAGCGCCTCGGCCATGGCACGCATACTGGCCAGCGGGGTGCGGAGATCGTGGGAAATCCATGAGACGAGTTCCCTGCGTGACTTTTCGACGGCGGCCTCCCGCTGCCGCGACTCCTCGAGTTTGCGGCTGCTCAGTTCCAGTTCACCCGCCAGCGCCGTAAGTTCCGAACCCATCACCGGTACCGGAAGACCGGGGCTTTCTCCGCGGCCGATGCTGCGGGCTGCCACTGACAACGCCTGGGCATTACGGGAGACACGCGCCCCCAGCACCAGGGAGATACCCACCGCAACGGCCGAGGCGACCGCCAGGATATACCACATGGCTTCCAGATCCCGGGCAGAAATGAACATCGCGTTGAAGGCACTGACCATGCCTGCCGTCAGCACGGCAACTGTCGCCAGCACAACCACGCAGATCTGCACGGCAAAGGAGGTCCGGCGCAGTAACCGCAGGACCAGCAGTGACACCGCGCCGATCAGCACTGCCCACAACAGGGCCCAGCCGACGATGGTGAACAGCTCAGACATCTGCATCTGTGGCCTCGCCAACCGGGGCGGTCCCGGCAATTTCCGGCGGTGCGTCCAGGCGGTATCCCACGCCCCAGACGGTCTTCAGCAGCAGAGGCCTGGTGGCGTCCTCCTCGATCTTTTCACGCAGCCGACGGACGTGGACGGTCACGGTGGACAGGTCACCGAAGTCCCAGCCCCACACCGCCCTGATCAGGTCCTCGCGACTGAACGCCTGGTTGGGCCTGCGGAGCAGGAAGGCCAGCAGATCGAATTCACGGACCGTCAGGGACAATGGCCGGCCGTGATGGGTCACCGTGCGTGCTGCCGGGTTGAGGCTGAAGCCGGCAAGCTCCACTGCCGGCTCCGGGGCGAACTCCTGGACGCTCCGGCGCAGCACGGACTTCACCCGAAGCACCAGCTCCCGTGGCGAGAACGGTTTGGTGATGTAGTCATCCGCCCCGACTTCCAGGCCCAGGATCCGGTCGTCCTCGGTGCCCAGGGCCGTGAGCATGATGACCGGCACGCTCATGGTCTCCCGGAGCCGGCGGCAGACCTCCACGCCGTCGAGGCCGGGCAGCATCCGGTCCAGGACGATCAGGTCCGGCTGCCTTGTGGAAGCCAGGTGGAGCGCCGTGAACCCGTCCTGGGCGAGGTCCACCTGGAAGCCCGCCTCCAGCAGATAGTCCCGGACGACGTCTGCGATGGTCTGCTCATCTTCCACGAGCAGAATCCGCCGGTTGCCGATCTCCGTGTGGGCCTGCTGCGGCTGAGTGGTGTTCACCTCTCCAGCATAGGTTCGCAGCCGGGACCTGGCACGGGTTACGGGCACCTCTGAATGATCCGTACGTATTCCGTAAGGACCTTGGGAGTCACGGGCGTGAACGTTGCGTCAAGGTGGCGTAGCCTGAGTTCATGAGTGTTCCGCTTGGCATGCCCCAGCCCCGTGAGGCCGGCGGTTCCGGTTCGGCAGTTCAGGTCCCGCCGTCAGCGGATCCTGCGCGTCCTTCCGCTATGCCGGCTGGCCTGTTTGACCGGTATGGGCGCCGCGCCACGGACATGCGCCTTTCGCTGACGGACAAATGCAATCTGCGCTGCACGTACTGTATGCCGGCCGAGGGACTGGAGTGGCTGGCCAAACAGGCGGTGATGACTGCCGAGGAAATCGTCCGGATCGTGCGGATCGGAGTTGATCTGCTGGGCGTCCGGGAGCTGCGGCTGACGGGCGGGGAACCGTTGGTCCGCGCCGACCTCATCGACATCATTGCCGCTCTCCGCCAGGCACACCCCGAGCTGCCGATATCCATGACCACCAACGGCGTGGGCCTGGATAAGAAAGCTGCCGCTCTCAAAACCGCCGGTCTTTCGCGCATCAACGTATCGCTGGACTCCCTGCACGAGGAAACGTTCGCACAACTGACCCGCCGCCCGTTCCTGGACAGGGTGCTCGCCGGGGTTGACGCTGCCTGGGCTGCCGGCCTGGGCCCGGTCAAGCTCAACGCCGTACTGATGCGCGGGATTAACGACGCAGAGTCCCCCGCGCTGCTGGCGTGGGCCCTGGACCGCCGCTACGAGCTCCGCTTCATTGAACAGATGCCGCTGGATGCCGATCACGGCTGGACCCGGCAGAACATGATCACGGCAGCGGAAATCCGTGAACTGCTGTCGGCCGACTATGTTCTCAGCCCCGATTCGCGCGCCCGGGACGGAGCCCCCGCAGAGCGTTTTGAAGTACGACGCCGGGTGGCTGGTTCCGCTGATGCGTCCGGTCCTGTGCTTGGTACCGTGGGCATCATCGCCTCGGTGACCGAGCCGTTCTGTTCGGATTGCCGCCGGACCCGGATCACAGCCGAGGGTAAGATCATGAGTTGCCTTTTCTCCCGCGAGGAGTTCGATCTGCTGGGTATGCTCCGCGACGGGGCCAGCGATGAACAGCTTGCCGGTCGGTGGCAGGATGCCATGTGGGTCAAGCCCAAGGCCCATGGAATGGATCATGTCGGACTCGGTGCCGCTGACTTCGTCCAGCCAGACCGCAGCATGAGCGCTATCGGAGGCTGAACCGTTGATCGTACGTTACTTCGCTGCCGCACGCGCTGCGGCAGGGGTGGACGAGGAGCGCTTCGTTCTTCCTGCCGGGGCCACCGTTGAAGCGCTGCTCGCGGCAGTGCTTGCCGTCGAACGTCCGGAACCGCCGGCCGGGACACCGCCACTGGCCCGCATCCTGTCGCGGAGCAGCTTCCTGCTCAACGAGGTTGCCGTGCGCGACCGTTCCACGATGCCGGAGGCCGACGATGTGATGGACGTGCTGCCTCCGTTCGCAGGCGGATAAGGCCGCCGAAGCCATCCCGCAAGCCCGTGGCTCTCTCACCTTTGGTCGCTATTTGCCGTGTTTGGGGACCAATAGTGAGAGAGCAACGGAGAGTGGATCATGGCAGGAACGCGGCGTCGTCCCGTGCATTTCCGCCTAATGCCAGGGCCAACACACCAGAACGGCTGTGGACCCCGGTTTTGACGAAGATTGACTTGAAATGATCCTGAGCCGTGTAACCGGCAATCCCCATGCGTCGTGCAAGCGGCTCGTTCTCCAGTCCCGCGGCAAGCAATGCAAGTGCCTGGCGCTCTCTTGCTGTGAGCCCGTACGAGCGAACGAAAACGCCCAGCCGGGCAGCCGGAAGGCATTCCTGGATGGTGACGGCCACGGGCGGCGAGGCCACCGGCGTGCCCGAGCTGTCCGGTGAGTCCATCCGGGCAGCCCGCAGCGCCGCCCACTGGCCACCGCCGATGTGCACCCGCGCCGCGGCGGCATGCACATCCACCCGGTATTCCTTGGCAAGCAGCTGGCCCACCACGTTGTACACCTCGGCGGGTATCGCCGAGTTGGGACCGGGCGAACGCTGAAGCAGTCCCAACCATTGCCCGGCAGAGGTCGTCTGCCCCAGGACGTGCATGTCTTCGTCCATCACCAGCACGGCCTGCGGCGGGGGCGGAGGCGTGTGCCGTTCATCGTCATAGGAGCGGAACTGGGCGGCGCGGCTGCGCCGGAACCCTGTGGTGATGGCGGGTGCCAGCGCGGCAAGAAACCCGGTCTCGGCTTCGCTGAACGGTGGATCGTCACTTCCCCGCCACAGGTCCAGCCATGACCAGATCCCGTACTGGTCCGCGTACACCACGGAAACGATGTCGCCCACGCCATAGCTGCGCAACATGCCCTCCAACGGGCCGCTCCGCGACGAGGGCCCACCAGTGGCACCGGCCAGCGTCGCCACTGGTGACGGAGCCGCGGATAGCGCGGTCCATCTGTTCACCGGACTCGTGTACTTGGCTTTGATCAGTTGCGGCAGCCGTGCGGCCACGCCCTCCGGGATCTGGGCCATCGGGGAGACGCCCGTCGCCGTCTCCGGATCCGACAGCGGCCAGGCATAGGCGCTGAAGCCCAGAGTCCGGCGCATTTCCGCCAGGGCCCCGGCTGACTGGAGTACCCCAGAAATCTGGGATACATCGGGCGGCCTGGACGACCTACTCTGGGGACACAGACGCGCAGAAAGGCACCATCATGTTCACCCTTCAAATTGAACACGGCATCAAGGACTTCGGAATGTGGAAGTCAGCCTTTGACCGGGACCCGGTAGGCCGGGCCGCTTCGGGAGTTGTGGCGCACCGGATCAGCCGGCCGCTCGACGGTTCCCCGTACCTCTACATCGAACTGGATTTCGAAACTCAAGCTCAGGCGGCCGCGTTGCTGGCCAATCTGCAGGAGCGGGTCTGGAAGTCTCCGGCCAGCTCCCCGGCCCTGGTCGGAGCGCCGCAAACCCGGATTGTCCAGTCCGCCTACTAAAGTCAAACCCGGCCGTTGCTCTATCACTTATGGTTGCCATTAGCCGCATTTGGAGACCAAAAGTGATAGAGCAACGGTGGGTGGTCTACACCCGGGTGCAGACGGACGTCATGAAGGGGCTGAAATCCGGCGCGTCCCCCAGGCGGAGTTCGGCACGGTGCGTCAGCACGCCGTCGTCCACCCGGAAGGTGTGGCGGGCGGTGACGCGGTTGCTCCGGCGCTCCACCGTGAGCATTCCGTCGCGCCAGGTTCCGCGGGCTGGTGCCTCAGGCGGCAGCCCCAGGCTGTCCACGTAATACCAGAGGACTTCCTGATGATCGGGATCCACGGTGAACACCCCGTGACCCTCGAAGTGGGTGCCGTCAGCTTCCGTGTGCCGGTAGCTTTGCACCAGGGCAAATCCCCCGGCGGCACGGGTGTAGGTCACGTCCGCGGCGGCTGTCCGGGCCGGACCCCGCACAGACGCTGCCAGCTCCGTGGTCCCGTGCCATTGGCCGATGAATCCCCCCAGCGCCTCATGAGCGCTGCCTGGTTGCGCACTGTCCATGGTTCCTCCAGAGTGGCCCTGATTTCATCATCTTGCCGCAGGCCGCCCATGTCCAGTGGATAGCCGCCCTCAGAGCCCGAAGGTTTCGGTCTCTTCGAAAGGGCCTACAACGGTGACAGTCCTCGGCGCGGCGGCGAGTTCGCGGGCAAGATCCTGGACTTGGGCGGCCGTCACGGCCTTGATCAGGCGAAGGGTCTCGTCGATGTCCTGGTACTCGCCGGACACCAGCTCGGCACGCCCCAGCCGGGACATCCGGGAGCCGGTGTCCTCCAGCGCCAGCACGATGCCGCCGCAGAGCTGGCCAACCGCCTTGCGGAGTTCGTCGTCGGAGATACCGCCTTCCGCCAGCTTGTCCAGTTCCGCGCCGAGCAGATCCAGCACCTGCCTGACCTTGGACGGCGTGCAGCCGGCATACATGCCGAAGTACCCGGCATCGGCGTACGAGGACGCGAAAGAATATGTGGAGTAGACGAGTCCGCGCTTTTCCCGGACTTCCTGGAAGAGACGGGAAGACATTCCGCCGCCAAGCACTGCGTTGAGCACGCTCATGACAAAGCGGCGCTCATCCGTGGCCACGATCGTGGGGCAACCCATGATGATGTTGGCCTGCTCCACCGGACGCTTGACGACGTGCAGCCCGGCCGTGCCCGTGATGTCCGCACGCACCGTGGACCGACGGTCCACTGGAGCCGCTTCGGGCTCGAGCGCCCAGCCGGCAGCGTGCAAGGCGTCAACCACGAGGCCGCACACGACGTCGTGCTCCAGCCCGCCTGCCGCTGTGATGACCAGTTCGTCCGGACGGTAGTAGCGGCGGTAGTGCTCCCACACGGAATCACGGGCCACCGCCCTGATGGCGTCCGGAGTGCCACCGATGGGGCGGCCCAGCGGATGTGTTCCCAACACTGCTGCGACAAAGTTCTCGTGGGCAACGTCGGTGGGGTCATCGCTGTCCATGGCGATTTCCTCAAGAATGACGTCGCGTTCCTGCTCCATCTCCGCCGGATCCAGCACGGCGCCGGTGATCATGTCAGCGATGACGTCAATGGCCATGGGCAGGTCCGTGTCCAGGACCCTGGCAAAGTAGCAGGTGCTCTCCTTTGCCGTGGCCGCGTTTGATTCTCCGCCCACCTCGTCAAAAGCGGAGGCAATCTCCAAAGCCGTGCGCCGCTTGGTGCCTTTGAAGAGAAGATGCTCAAGGAAGTGCGTTGAACCATGCTGACCTGCAGCCTCATCCCGGGATCCGACCCCCACCCAGAAACCGATGGTTGCTGAGCGCTGGCCCGGCATCGCCTCGGTCAGCACCCGTACTCCGCCGGGAAGCACCGACCGCCGGACCACGGATCCTCCGTCGGCTCCATGGATCAGCGTGTCTCCGGGCTGGTTCTGCTCAAGCGGCAGGGGTACAACAGTCATCAAGGCCTTTCAGGGTGTGCGGGTGCCGGATCTGGCTGTAATCGTAACAGCGGCGGGGCCGGTGGATCATCCACCGGCCCCGCCGCTTTCTTGCTTTAGTGCTGGTTTCTCCGGTTACTAGGAGATGTCAGCGCCCTCGGCAGGAGCCGAAGCGTGAACGTGCTCGGTCTCGTCGCCGGCACCTTCCTCTTCAGCCACCACAGGAGACAGGGACAGCTTTCCACGGTCGTCGATCTTGGTGATCTCAACCTGGATCTTCTGGCCCACGGAGACCACGTCATCAACGTTGTCCACGCGCTTGCCCTGGGCCAGCTTGCGCAGCTCGGAGATGTGTAGCAGGCCGTCCTTGCCCGGGGTCAGGGAGATGAACGC
This sequence comes from Pseudarthrobacter sp. N5, assembly GCF_050157035.1. Taxonomy (GTDB): domain Bacteria; phylum Actinomycetota; class Actinomycetes; order Actinomycetales; family Micrococcaceae; genus Arthrobacter. The sequence continues at coordinate 1,746,242 of NZ_CP189593.1, read as the reverse complement.
ACCGAAGGTGGTGGTCTTGACAACCGTGCCCAGGTAGCGCTCGCCGATCTCCGGAATCTGCGGGTTGGCGATGGCGTTGATCGCGGAGCGTGCTGCGTCTGCAGACGGTCCGTTGGTGGCGCCGATGTAGACAGTGCCGTCATCTTCAATGGAGATGTCCGCGCCGGTGTCTTCCTGGATCTGGTTGATCATTTTGCCCTTCGGCCCAATGACCTCGCCGATCTTGTCAACCGGGATCTTGACCGCGATGACGCGCGGCGCGAACTCCGAGAGCTCGTCCGGGGTGTCGATCGCGGAGTTGAGGACGTCAAGGATGTGAAGACGGGCTTCGCGGGCCTGCTTCAGCGCTGCCGCCAGAACGGAGGCCGGGATGCCGTCGAGCTTGGTGTCCAGCTGGATGGCCGTGACGAACTCGGAGGTACCGGCAACCTTGAAGTCCATGTCGCCGAAGGCATCTTCGGCGCCAAGGATGTCCGTGAGGGCTGCGTAGCGGGTCTGGCCGTCGACCTGGTCGGAAACCAGGCCCATGGCGATACCTGCGACGGCGGCCTTCAGCGGCACACCTGCATTGAGCAGGGACAGCGTGGAGGCGCAGACGGAACCCATCGACGTCGAACCGTTGGAGCTGAGAGCCTCAGACACCTGGCGGATGGCGTAGGGGAATTCCTCGCGGGAAGGCAGCACGGGCATGATGGCGCGCTCTGCGAGGGCACCATGGCCGATTTCGCGGCGCTTCGGGGAACCGACGCGTCCGGTCTCGCCTGTGGAGTACGGCGGGAAGTTGTAGTTGTGCATGTAGCGCTTGCGCGTTACCGGAGACAGCGAGTCGATCTGCTGTTCCATCTTGAGCATGTTCAGCGTGGTGACACCCATGATCTGGGTTTCGCCGCGCTCGAAGATGGCCGAACCGTGAACGCGGGGCAGAACCTCAACCTCGGCGGTGAGCTGGCGGATGTCCGTCAGGCCGCGGCCGTCGATGCGGATCTGGTCCTTCAGGATGCGCTGGCGCACAACCTGCTTGGTGACCGAGCGGAATGCTGCGGACAGCTCCTTCTCGCGGCCTTCGAACTGGCCAGCCAGCGAAGAGGTGACTTCGTCCTTGAGTTCGTCGGAAGCGACGTCGCGTTCCTGCTTGTCAGCGATCTGGAAGACAGCAGCCAGCTTGTCGGCAGCGGCGGCCTCAACAGCAGCGAAGACGTCGTCCTGGTAATCAAGGAAGACCGGGAATTCAACGGTGGGCTTGGCGGCGCGTGCAGCCAGGTCAGCCTGTGCTTCGCACAGAGCCTTGATGAACGGCTTGGCAGCCTCGAGGCCTTCGGAAACAACCTCTTCTGTGGGGGCGGGGGCGCCCTGTTCCTTGATGAGGTTCCAGGAGTTGTCCGTAGCTTCGGCCTCAACCATCATGATGGCAACATCGTCACCGGCAACACGGCCGGCAACCACCATGTTGAACACGGCGTTCTCAAGCTGCGAGTGCTTCGGGAACGCAACCCACTGCGAGCCGTGCTCGTCGGCGATCAGTGCAACGCGGACGCCGCCGATCGGGCCGGAGAACGGAAGGCCGGAAAGCTGGGTGGACATCGAGGAAGCGTTGATGGCAACCACGTCGTAGAGCTCGTCCGGGTTGATCGCCAGGACGGTGACGACGATCTGGACCTCGTTGCGCAGGCCCTTGACGAAGGCCGGACGCAGCGGGCGGTCCATCAGGCGGCAGGCCAGGATGGCTTCCGTGGACGGACGGCCTTCGCGGCGGAAGAAGCTGCCCGGGATGCGGCCCGCGGCGTACATACGCTCTTCGACGTCGACGGTCAGCGGGAAGAAGTCGAAGCCTTCGCGAGGGTGCTTGCCGGCTGTGGTTGCGGAGAGCAGCGCGGTGTCTTCGTCGATGTACACCATGGCTGCGCCGGCTGCCTGCTTGGCGAGGCGGCCTGTTTCGAAGCGGATTACACGCTTGCCAAAGCGGCCATTGTCAATGACGGCTTCTGAGAACTGGATTTCGGGACCCTCCAAGAGAGTCACCTCCGTTTCTTGATTTACGGAAGTCCAGCCGCATCAACCCAGTCCAGCATCTGTTTGGCTGGCCTGTACGACACCCGGTCATCGATCGAGACCCACGGGCCGCGCTTCACTCGTTGAAGCCGCTCCCGGGGATCACTACCGAGGACCGCGAATGCGCGATGCGGTTGATCCTCCTGTTTAGTTATTCTGAACAGGGCGGTCCGGCCCGGAATGGAACGGACCGCCCCTGATGCCTGACTAGCGGCGCAGGCCGAGGCGCTCGATGAGCGCACGGTAGCGTGCAATGTCAGTGTTCTTGAGATAGGTGAGCATACGCTTGCGACGGCCGACCATAGCCAGCAGACCGCGCTGGGTGTGGTAATCGTGCTTGTGTACCTTCATGTGCTCAGTCAGATCCTTGATCCGCTGAGTCAGGACTGCAACCTGGACCTCCGGTGAACCGGTGTCGGCCTCGGACGTTGCGAAATCCTTGATGATGGACTGCTTTACAGCGGCGTCAAGTGCCACAATAACTCCTAGAGATGTGCCGTGAGGCCCGAGTCAGTAACTCACTGCCGGGTATGCCGGAGGCGGTCAGCCCGGAAAAATCCAGGAATTCCACCGCACAACAAGAGCCAGCCGCCACGGACTGCAGCCGGATCCAACGTTTAGTTTACCGGTCTTGCTGCAATCTTGTCGAAACACGGTCTGTGCGGCTGCTTTTATGCCTGGAGCTGGGCCCGGATCGCAGCCACGCCGCGGCGGAGTTCCACAAAGCCGGTGCTCAGCGGTGAGAGGCCGATCCTGATGCCCTGCGGGGCGCGGAAATCCGGGATCACGTCCTGCTCCCACAGCGCTGCAGTCACGCCGCGGAAGCCGGGATGGTCCAGCGTTATGTGGCTTCCCCGCAGTTCAGGGTTGCGCGGCGTCGCGAGTTTCACTCCATGGGGAGCCAGCCAGGCGTCGTACAGTTCGATGGCATAACCGGTGAGCTTCCGGGATTTCTCCCGGACCGCTGACATGCCGGCTTCCTCCAGCAGGTCCAGGGTTCCGCGCATCGCGACCATCCCGAAGATCGCCGGGGTTCCACTCAGAAATCCGCGGATTCCGGGCGCCGGTTCGTAACCGGGCGCCATCTCAAAGGCTTCCTTGCGCCCCATCCAGCCCCATACGGGTTGCCGTAGTGCCGGCAGGTGCCGCCTGTTGACGTAAGCGAACGCCGGTGAACCCGGCCCGCCGTTAAGGTATTTGTAGGTGCAGCCGGCTGCAAAATCAACATCCCAGGCGTCCAGCTGGAGCTCCACAGAACCGGCGGAATGGCACAGGTCCCAGACCACCAGCCCGCCGGCGTCGTGGACGGCGGAGGTGATGGCCGGCAGATCTGCCAGGAAGCCGGAGCGGTACGCCACGTGGCTGAGAACCACGACGGCGGTGGCCGGTCCTGTGGCCGCCCGCACCTGGTCTGCAGTCACCCCGGCGGCGGGGTCAGCGTCGATCCAGCGCAGTGTGAGCCCTTCCTCGCGGGCGATCCCCTCCACGAGGTAACGGTCCGTGGGGAAGTTGTCGGTATCCGCCACAATTTCAGTCCGGGCGGGATCAGCAACGGCCGCCAGGGCTGCCCGGATCATTTTGTAGAGCACCACCGTGGTTGAATCGGCGATGATGCTCTGCCCCGCCGCGGCCCCGAGGACGGCACGTCCAAGCTGGTCGCCGATAACCTGCGGCATGTCCAGCCATTCCTCATCCCAGCCGCGGATCAGGCGGCCGCCCCAGCTTTCCTGGATGAAGCGGCTTACATCGTCTACGGTCCGCTTCAGCGGGCGGCCCAGTGAGTTGCCGTCCAGATAGGACAGCTCAGTTTCCGTGCCGATGAAAAGCTCCCGGTACCGGGCCAACGGGTCCTCGGCGTCCAGCTGCACTGCGCGCTGGAAGAGGGTGACATCGTCGAACGTTTCCGCGGTCACTGGCCGATCTCCGTCCGGACAGCAAACAGCTCGGGGAAGAACGTCAGTTCAAGCGCTTTTTGAAGGAAGGCTGCGCCGCTGGATCCGCCGGTTCCTGTTTTCATGCCGATGGTGCGTTGCACCGTCCGGAGGTGGCGGAAGCGCCACAGCTGGAAGTTATCCTCCAGATCCACCAGTTCTTCGCAGGCTTCGTAGGCGCCCCAGTTATGGGCAGCGTTCTCATAGATGTGCTTGAAGAGCGGCACAAGTTCAGGCGAAAACTGGTGCGCCCGGGTCACGTCACGGTCCAGCACCGAGGCCGGCACGTCGAAGCCCTGGCGCTTGAGGTAGGCCAGGAATTCGTCATAGATACTGGGTGCTTCCAGCAGTTGCAGGAGCAGTGCGTGGGCTTCGGGATCGGACTCAAAGACCGGCAGCATTTTGCGGTTCTTGTTGCCGAGAATGAATTCCACGGCGCGGTATTGGCTGGACTGGAAACCGGAGGAATTTCCAAGGAATCCCCGGAACTGCGAATATTCGGTGGGGGTCAGGGTGGCGAGGACCGACCACTGCTCCGTGAGTGTTTTCTGGATGTGCTTGACCCTGGCTATGGCTTTGAGAGCCGAGCCGAGATCGTCCTCACGCAGTTTGATCGCCGCACGCCGGAGTTCGTGAAGCACCAGCTTGAGCCACAGTTCGGTGGTCTGGTGCTGGATGATGAACAGCAGTTCATCATGGTGCTCGGGTTCGCTGACCGGCTGCTGGGCGCTCAGCAGCGTGGGCAGCTGAAGATAGGAGGCGTAGCTCATCCGGGAAGTGAAATCGCGCACGATTCCCTTGTCCAGCTTTCTGGTGTTCTTCTCTACGGTCACAGAGTTGCCTTCCTTGCCAATGACTGTGTGCTGGTGAACCGGGTGCTGCTGGGACTTTGCGTAGGCAGGTGGGTAGCCAGGTGAGTGCTCAGCTCAGCGACGGGCCAGTATGCCGTGGGCCTGGATAACATCCAGTCGCATCTGATCCACCAGTGCCTCGGGCCCACGGTACGCCACCATGCCGCGCAACCGGACCACAAACTCCACCACTACTGTCTGGTCGTACAGATCAAAGTCCTCCACGGCCTCGGCCGGACGGTCGATGACGTGGGCCTCAACGTGACGGCTAACGCCATCGAACGTGGGGTTTGAACCGACGGAGATGGCGGCCGGCCAGCGGGTTCCCGCCTGGTCCACGAGCCATCCGGCGTAGATGCCGTCTGCCGGGATGAGTCCGCTGGCGTTGTGCGCCAGGTTGGCCGTAGGAAAACCCAGGACCCGTCCGCGGGCCGCCCCATGCACTACCTGCCCACGCATCCGGTGCGGGCGGCCAAGTACGGCGGCGGCCGTGGCGACGTCGCCCTCCTTCAACGCCTCCCGGACCCAGGTGGACGAACAGCGGCGGTCCGTACCGCCGTCGTTGTGGAGGGGGAATCCTTCTGAACCGAACTCGCTGATGATCTGCACTTCGAAGCCGAATTGCCTGCCCAGCTCCTGCATGGTGGCGAGATCGCCGCTGTTGCCGCGGCCGAAACGGGCGTCATGGCCAATGACCACGTGGCTGGCGTGCAGGGCGTCCACAAGAACCCGTCCCACGAATTCCTCCGGTGTCAGGCTGGCCAGATTCAGCGAGTACTTCATGACCAGCACAGCATCCAGGCCGAGCTCCCCCAGCGCATCCAGTTTGTCCTGCAGTCCCATGATCAGCTCGGGCGCGGACTCCGGCCGGTGAACCTGCGCGGGATGCGGATCGAAGGTTACGGCCACGGCCTTGGCCCTGTTCTGGCGGGCGGTCCTGATGAGCTGTGACAGCACCTGCTGATGTCCGCGGTGGACGCCGTCGAAGTTGCCGAAAGTGACAACCGAAGGACCAAAGTCCGCCGGGACCTCGGACGGATCGTTCCAGATGTTGACCATCAACCTCGCCTTTTACTGCCTGCCATTGACTGCTCCGGACGCCGTGCCGGGCGCCGGAACTCTCTAAGATTACCCGCAATCGCCGGAGGCCATGGACGGCCCGTCGACGCCGGCGGAAGCCGGTCTTCCGCGCGCCGGAGTGCGGGACTGCGATGCGAGGGCAGCTGTTCGGCGGTGTATTTTATGACCCGCGTTTCGCCGGACGCCGGCGATACAGCCACATCAACCCCAGAACAGGCAGCAGCAGCGGGATGAAGGCGTAGCCGCGGCCGAACAGCGACCACACGGTCTCGTGCGGGAACTGGACGGGGTCCACAACGCTCAGCGCGCCCACCACCAGGACGCCGATGAGCTCAACCAGCACCGCTGTCAAAGATACCTTGAACCAGGTCCTGCCGGGCTTCGCCAGCGACACGGTGGCTATCACATATACCACGGCGGCGAAGGCGGACAGAATATACGCCAGCGGGGCTTCGGAGAACTTGCTGATGATCTGGAACCCCGCGCGGGCCGTGGCGGAAATCGCGAACACCGCGTAGACGGCGATCAGCAGGCGTCCGGGGCCGGTATTGCGGGTATCGGGGCTTTTCCCGGGGGCCTCTTCGGCGGGCGACGCTGTCACGTTGTGTCCTTCTTCCATGTCAGTACCAGATCTGGTTCATTCGGGCGGCCATTACCACGGCGGTCACTCCGACGGCGGCCAGGACAAAGTTGCTCCAGCGGGTCCGTTCCAGGATGGACCAGTAGACGGCGGCGACAGGCAGCATCAGCGCCGTGGCCTGGTATCCCCAAAATTCCCAGGCTTCGCCGGCGATGGGTTCGCCTGCGATGACCCTGACGATGGAACCCACCAGATATGCCAGCAATGCCAGTTCGACGGCGGCCACGGACAGAATGGTGACGTCGTTGGGAACTTTTTTCAGGGTCCCCGCCACCAGGCAGATGAGTGTGGACAGGAGCCCGACGGCCAGAATCATATAGAAGAATGCGTCCAAGGCTATGCGTCCTGGCGTTTCTCGTTGTCAGGTGCGAACACCAGGACCGGTTTGGCAAAACTGCCGGAGTCCGCGAGCAACGCCACCAGGCTGCCGTCCGGAGCAAACGCGGCCGCCGGCCTGTCCGCCGTGGCAGCCTCCGGGGTGCCTGCGGCGGCCCCGGCGGCGATCCTGCGGCCGAAGGACAGCTCCGTGGTCTCCTCTTCGCTGAGTTCCCGGTTAGTCATAAGCGCGCGGGCTGCCTGGGACATTTCAAGGACGTCCAGCTCTTCAGCCAGCTGATCGAGGGTCCTGGCCTGTTGCAGCGTGTAAGGACCCACCTGGGTGCGGCGCAGCGCCGTCAGGTGTCCGCCAACGCCGAGGGAATCCCCCAGGTCACGTGCGAGTGCACGGATGTACGTGCCGGAAGAGCACTCCACCGTGACATCAATGTCCAGGACCTCGGCGTCGCTTTCGCGGCGGATCCCGTGGACTTCGAAGCGGTGGATGGTGACCGGACGCGCGGCGAGCTTGACGTCTTCGCCCGATCGGACGCGGGCGTAGGCGCGTTCGCCGTTGACCTTGATGGCGCTGACGCTGCTGGGGACCTGCTGGATTTCACCTGTCAGGACGCCGACGCCGGCATGAATGGCCTCGTCGGTGACGGCGGCGGTGCTGGAGCGGCTGGTGACGTCGCCTTCGGCGTCGTCAGTGACTGTGGACTCACCCAGCCGGATGGTTGCCGTATAGGTCTTTGACGTGCCGACAATATAGGTCAGCAGCCGGGTGGCCTTATTGATGCCCACCACCAGCACTCCGGTGGCCATGGGATCCAGTGTCCCGGCATGCCCCACTTTCCGGGTACCGGCGAGCCGCCGCATCCGTCCAACCACATCGTGGCTGGTCCATCCTTGCGGTTTGTCCACTATTACCAGTCCAGAAAGCACGCTTTCCAGTATATCCGCCATACCCCGCGTCTCCCGCCCTGGCCCGTGCCCCCGCCGCCCGCCGTGAGCAACCCGCCGTGAGAAGTACAAAGGGCGGCGGCTAGGATGGCTGTCATGCCCGAGCTTGCCGCACATGTCCGCGACGTCCCCGCCAACCAGATCCGCGAGATCACCGAGGCTGCCTGGGGTACGCCCGGGGCCATCGTCCTGAGCATCGGCGAGCCCGGCTTCGCGCTCCCCCGGCATGTCCTTGAGGCCGGGATGGCGTGCCTTGACCGGGATGAAACCAACTACACTCCAAATGCCGGAATCCCCGCTCTCAGGGAGGCGTTCGCTGCGCGGTTCCGCGAGCACAACGGCACTGACATAGGGGCCGACCGGGTCTATGTTGTGGACGGCGCCCAGCAGGGCCTGCATTTTGCCATGAGCCTGCTGCTTTCTCCCGGCGACGAAGTGCTGATCCCCAACCCGGGCTATCCAACATTTGCCATGACCAGCCGGCTCCTGCATGCCGTTCCGGTGGAGTATCCGCTACTTCCCGAGCACGATTTCCAGCCTCGGATCGCGGATGTCGAGACACTCATCACTGCCCGGACCCGGGTCTTGATCCTCAATTCGCCGTCCAATCCGCTCGGGGCCGTGCTCGGCGCTGAGCTGACCGGCGAACTGGTGGAGCTGGCCCGCCGCCACGATCTATGGATCATCTCGGATGAATGCTACGAGGCGTTCACCTACGATGTTCCGCACGTGAGCCCGGCACACTTCGACAGCCAGGTTCCCGGTGACGCCCGGGTGTTCACCTCCCTGACGCTCTCCAAGACGTACGGCCTCACCGGGCTGCGGATTGGCGCACTGATCTGTCCGCCCGGCCTGGAACAGCAGATGAACAACGTGATGGAGGCGATTGTCTCCTGTGTTGCGTCGCCGTCGCAGTATTCGGCCCTGGCCGCTCTGACTGGCCCGCAGGACTACGTAGCCCACGCCCACGCGCACTACCGTGCCAACCGGGACGCGGCCTCGTCCCTGCTCACGTCCAAGGGCATTCCGTACCTCAACGCGCAGGGAGCTTTCTACCTCTGGGCGGATGTCTCCCACGTAAGCGGCGGGGATGTACGGAACTGGGTGCGCCGGTTCCTGGCGGACTCGGGTGTTTCGTTCGCACCCGGCACAGCGTTCGGTTCCATCGGAGAGGGCTGGATCCGGATCGCCTTGTGCGGCGGGAAGACAGAGCTGCTCGACGGACTGGGCCGGCTGCCCGAGCGGTTTTAGTATCCTGCCCGGCACGGAGTAACCGGTTCAGTAGTCCGTGCGCCCCACGTTGTCCCGCCACGCCTCAAAAGGAGCGTCCGACGTCGGAATGGCAGTTCGCCTGGCAGGCAGCAGTTCCGGACGGGTGCCGTCAAAATATTCATAAAAGACGGCGTCGTCAAAGCCTGCCGCGGCAGCCGTGTGGCGGTCAGCGGCAAAGTGGACGACGTCTATTCGCGCCCAGAGCGCCGCGGCGAGACACAGCGGGCACGGTTCGCAGCTTGTGTAGAGGACGGCACCGCTTAGATCGAAGTTTCGCGATTCCCTGGCTGCCGTCCGGATGGCTACCACTTCCGCATGTGCGGTGGGGTCGTTGTCACGCGTGACCCGGTTGACTCCTTCATGGACTGTGCCGTCGGCTGTGACCACGATGGCGCCGAAAGGTCCGCCGCCGTGGGCGACGTTCCTTAGCGCCAGCTGCACGGCTTGCTCAAGATAGCCTTCAGGGCCTGTCGATGCAGCTGATACCGTCATGCTCTGATCCTAGCGATGCTTGGCCGCGGAAACAGCAGAAGGGCCGGTCCCGTTTCCGGATCCGGCCCTTCCACGAGTTTCAGGGAACCACTATTTGTTACTGTCTTCGTCGAAGCCGGCGTCGGCTTTGAGGTCAACATCCTCTTCGTCGAAGTCGTCCTCGTCGATTTCCACATCGTCAGGGACGTCGCTCTTGTACGGATCGGCGTCGCCGGCGTGTTTGGCGCCCTGGGCCAGGGCCGTCACTTCAGCGTCGCGCTTCTTGGCGGCCCGGAGCAGTTCCTCCAGGTTTGAGGCAACCACCGGAATCTGGTCAGCTACAAATTCAAGAGTGGGGGTCAGGCGAACGGTGACGTTCCGCCCCACTTCCTGCCGAAGCACGCCCTTTGCCTTCTCAAGACCTTTGGCAGCCTCGTCCTGGACCAGCTGGTCGCCGAACACCGTGTAATAAATGGTGGCGTGCTGCAGATCGTTAGTGACGCGGGCATCAGTAACGGTAATGCCCTCAAGCCGCGGATCCTTGACCTTCCGGCCCAGTGCCTCCGCAACAACAACCTTGATCCGCTGCGCCAACTTGGCAGCCCGTGCGGGATCAGCCATGACATCCTCCTGAAATATAGAAAACTTAGCCACGCTCTGAGGCGAGTCTACGACGGACTCGCGTTGGGTTTTTTCCGGCGGCCAGGGAGTGGCATCGGGCCTGTCGGAGCCGGGCGGTTTACGGTCGTAGATCGAAAACCGTCCGGCGAAGGGGCGGGGCCGCCGGAAAAAATCCAACGGCCCCGCACCTCTAACGCTAGAACAACCTAGACGCGCGGCTTTTCACGCATCTCGAAGGTCTCAATGATGTCGCCTTCGGTGATGTCGTTGAACGAGCCAAGACCGATACCACACTCGAAGTCCGTGCGGACTTCAGTGGCGTCGTCCTTGAAGCGCTTGAGCGTCTCAACGGTGAGGTTCTCACCGATGGTCTTGCCGTCGCGGGTGACGCGGGCCTTCGTGTTGCGTCGGATGACACCCGAGCGGACGATGGAACCCGCGATGTTTCCGAACTTGGAGGAGCGGAAGACTTCGCGGACCTCGGCAGTGCCAAGCTGGACTTCTTCGTACTCCGGCTTGAGCATTCCCTTGAGGGCCAGCTCGATGTCATCAATTGCTGCGTAGATGACGGAGTAGAAGCGCATGTCCACGCCTTCGCGGTCTGCCAGATCGGCAACACGCTCGGCGGGCTTGACGTTGAAGCCGATGATAACGGCGCTGTCCACCGTAGCCAGGTTGACGTCGTTCTGCGTGATCGCACCGACACCGCGGTGGATGATGCGGAGCTGGACGCCTTCGCCGACATCGATCTTGAGCAGCGCGTCCTCGAGGGCTTCCACGGCACCGGACACGTCACCCTTGAGGATGAGGTTGAGGGTGTCGATCTTGCCTTCGGCGACGGCCTGGTCGAAGTCTTCCAGGCTGATGCGCTTGCGGCGCTTGGCCAGGGCGGCGTTGCGATCCGCAGTTTCACGCTTCTCGGCGATCTGGCGGGCGGTACGCTCGTCAGCGGTCACGAAGAAGGTGTCACCGGCGCGCGGAACGTTGGACAGACCCAGTACCTGCACGGGGCGGGACGGGCCGGCCTCGGTCAGGGCACTGCCGTCATCGTCGAACATCGCACGGACGCGGCCGTGGGCCGTGCCTGCCACGATGGTGTCGCCGACCTTCAAGGTACCCGACTGCACCAGAACGGTGGCCACGGAACCGCGGCCCTTATCCAGGTTGGCTTCGATCGCAATACCGCGGGCGTCCTTGTTCGGGTTAGCGCGCATGTCCAGGGCAGCATCTGCGGTGAGCAGGACAGCCTCAAGCAGCTCGTCGATGTTCAGGTTCTGGCGGGCAGACACCTCAACGAACATGGTGTCGCCACCGTATTCCTCCGGAACCAGTCCGTACTCGGTCAGCTGGCCACGCACCTTCTCAGGGTTGGCCCCTTCCTTATCGATCTTGTTCACAGCCACAACGATCGGCACGTTTGCTGCCTGCGCGTGGTTGAGGGCTTCAACGGTCTGCGGCATAACGCCGTCGTCCGCTGCGACCACCAGGATGGCGATGTCGGTGACCTTGGCACCTCGGGCACGCATGGCGGTGAACGCCTCGTGGCCGGGGGTGTCAATGAAGGTGATCCGGCGTTCGGTACCTTCATGTTCGTGAACAATCTGGTACGCACCGATGTGCTGCGTGATGCCACCGTGCTCGTCAGCCATAACATCGGAGTTACGGATGGCATCCAACAGCCGGGTCTTACCGTGGTCAACGTGACCCATAACGGTGACTACTGGAGGACGTGCCTCGAGGTCGTCGTCGCCTTCAGCCTCAAGCTCGGCGTCAAAGTCGATGTCGAAGGTGCTGAGCAGCTCGCGCTCCTCGTCCTCCGGCGATACAACCTGAAGCTTGTAGCCAAGTTCCTCGCCAAGCAAGGCGAAGGTCTCTTCGTCCAGAGACTGGGTGGCCGTTGCCATTTCACCGAGGTGGAACAGAACGGTAACCAGCGCGGCGGGGTTCGCCTCAATCTTGTCGGCGAAGTCCGTGATGGACGAGCCACGGCGAAGCCGGACTACGGTGTTGCCGTCGCCACGGGGCACGCTCACGCCACCCAGCGACGGGGCACTCATCTGCTCGAGTTCCTGGCGCTTGGCTCGCTTCGACTTGCGCTGCTTGCCTCGGCCTGCGCCGCCCTTACCGAAGGCGCCCTGAGTTCCACCCCGTCCGCGGCCACCCTTGCCGAAACCGCCTCCGGCCGGAGCGCCGCCGCCACCGGCACCGGGAGCGCCGGTTCCAGGTGCGCCACCCGGACGGCCTGGACCGCCGGCACCGCGACCGCCGCCACCCGGACGTCCACCGGCACCAGCCGGTGCGGGACGCTCGGTGCGGTTAGGCATCATGCCCGGAGTTGGACGGTTTCCACCGGCACCTGCCGGACGGCCTGGGCCGCCTGGAGCGCCGCCGGTACGCGGAGCACCCGGACGGGCACTTCCCGGAGCGCCAGTTGTGCGGGGGGCACCTGGACGGGGGCCACCTGCACCTGCTGCCGGGCGGGGACCGCCGGGACGTTCGCCGTCGGGACGGCTTCCTCCGGCACGGGGCATGCCCTGCGAAGGCGCGAACGGGTTGTTGCCCGGACGCGGAGGACGTTCTCCGTCACCGCCGCGTCCGCGGGGCATGCCCTGCGAAGTGGCGAAGGGATTGTTGCCGGGGCGGGGGCCGCCCGGACGTGGTGCTGAGCTGCCCTGGCGTGCCGGGGCGGCGGGAGCTTCGGCTTTCGGAGCAGGCCGAGCGCCGGGCTTCGCACCGGTGGACGGTGCCGCCGGGGCTGCGGCGACAGCGGGTGCCGACGGAGCCGCAGCAACAGCGGGTGCTGTCGGTGCTGCGGCCTTGGGAGCCTGTTCTTTCGGCGCTGCCGGCGCTGCCGGGCCCGGTGCCGGTGCCGGAGCGGGACGTGACTCCGTGGGCTGTACCGGCGCCGCTGCGGGCGTCGAGGCGGCAGCGTTTGGGTAAGCGTTGCGGAGTTTCCTCACAACGGGGGCCTCAATGGTGGAAGAGGCGGAGCGAACGAATTCGCCCAGTTCCTGCAGTTTGGTTACTGCATCTTTGGAAGTAATACCGAGCTCTTTTGCAAGCTCATGTACGCGGACCTTGGCCACATTTCTCCTGTCTCGGTCCGCACCGAGCCAGGCACGAACCGTCTACTTCTTAATGCGGGCCCTCGCCGCGGATGCAGCTGAAAGGCCCATTGCAAAGCGCAACAAAGTTGTCATCGTTGCGCACTCATCGCTGGGAACTCATCGGGTTTCCATCAGATTTCTGACCCGCTTTCAGGTTGGACGGTTGGTGCTGCAGCCACCGTGGTGCCCGCAGCGTTCGTGCCTGCCGTTATCCGGCGTTCGACGTCGGCAGTTCCGGTTGCGCCGGTGAGGGCCCTTCCGAAAGCTCGACGCTTGACCGCCAGTGTCAGGCACGATTCGCGGGGGTGCAGCCATGCACCCCTGCCAGCCATCCGGCGTCGTTCATCCACCAGGACAGCGGATGAACCGCTGCCTTCGGCGACGAGCCGGAGTAACTCAGACCGCGGACCCTTTTTCCGGCATCCGATGCAGGTACGCTGCGGCCGATTCTCGCTGTGAAGCACTTGTGCCACTGTGAGTATCTTCCTGCCAGTACATATCTGCCGGCCCTGCACTGCCCTGCGCCGCATGGCAACGCCTGGGCACGCTCAGGGCGCACGAATACCGGCCGTTAGGCGCGGTCATGTCTATTCTAGCGCTCAGCCGCCTGAGACCGGTAACCGAGGGCCAGCTCGCCGGGGTGGAAACCAGCCCGGCACCCCGCTGGCGCGGTCTAGTCTTGGCGCTGTTCGGCGGCGTCCGAGACGATGTCGATCCGCCATCCTGTCAGCTTGGCAGCCAGACGAGCGTTCTGGCCTTCCTTGCCGATGGCCAGGGACAGCTGGTAATCCGGAACCACCACACGAGCGGAGCGGGTGGATTCGTCCGTGATGGTGACCGAATTCACACGCGAGGGAGACAGGGCGCTGGCAATGAAAGTGGCCGGGTCCTCGCTGAAGTCGACGATGTCGATCTTTTCGTCGTTCAGTTCAGTCATGACGGCCCGGACGCGGGAGCCCATCTCGCCGATGCAGGCGCCCTTGGCATTGATGCCGGGGATGTTGGCCTTGACAGCCATCTTGGTGCGGTGACCGGCTTCGCGGGCCAGGGCAACAATCTCCACGGAACGGTCCGCGATCTCGGGGACCTCCAGCTCGAAGAGTTTCCTGACGAGCCCGGGGTGCGACCGGGAGAGGGTGATGGACGGGCCCTTAGTGCCCCGGTGCACATCGATCACAAAGGCGCGGAGCCGGTTGCCGTGGGTATATTTCTCACCCGGAACCTGCTCGGGCGGCGGCAGCAGCGCCTCGACCGTACCCAGGTTGACCTGGATCATGTGCGGATTGTTCCCCTGCTGGATCTGGCCGGCAACGAGCTCGCCTTCACGGCCCTTGAACTCACCCAGAACGTTGTCGTCTTCGACGTCCCGCAGGCGCTGAAGAATGATCTGGCGGGCAGTACTGGCCGCGATGCGGCCGAAGCCAGCCGGGGTGTCCTCGAACTCGCCGATAGGCTCGCCGTCGTCGTCGATTTCGACTGCCCAGATGGTCACGTGACCGCTCTTGCGGTCCAGCTCAGCACGGGCCTTTTCAAAGGCGCCGGGCGACTTGTGGTAGGCCACCAGCAGAGCCTGCTCGATGGTGGGAATCAGGAGATCCAGCGGGATTTCGCGCTCGCGCTCCAGGAGTCTCAGTGCGCTCATGTCAATATCCATTAGGCCTCCTCGGAAGGTCCATTGTGTTCAATTTCCAGACCGGCCTCGTCGAGGTGGCTGAACTCTATCTCGACTTTTCCAGTGCGGATCCTGTCGAAAGGAATTTTCACCGGCTCACCCTGCTTGGGCTTCATGCCTTTTTTCACGGTGATTTCCGGGACCAGTGTGACGCCGTCCGCGTCCACAGACTGGATTCGGCCGGTAACGTTCTCGCCCTGGATGACGCTTACCTTGACCATCCGGCCACGGGCGCGGTGCCAGTGCCGGATCTCGGTCATGGGCCGTCCGACACCGGGCGAGGACACCTCGAGGTCATACGGACGCCCGTCGTCACCCGGATCGTTGTCAAGGACCTCCGAAAGCTCCCTGGAGATCTGCGCAATGACGTCAAGGTTCACGCCACCGGTTTCCTCCTGCGGCAGGTCCACCACCACGTGGACAACCCGGTGGGAGCCTGCAACGTTGATGCTGACTTCCTCGAGGTACAGGCGGTTGGCCTGTACCGAGGGCTCAAGCAATGCCCGGAGACGCTCGGCCTCAGGATTATGCACGGGCGCGGCGTCAGCCTTTCCCGTTCCGGTCCGGTCTGATGAAGTCGTGGCTTCTGCATTACTCACGATGCCGGCCGCCTCCCGCTAGATGATGTTATGTGTACTAGCGTAGCGATTTTCCAGCCGCCGTGGTGCACTGACTTTGCACCCGCCGTGGCAACATGGTCTGTTGTGAATAAGGACAACAGGGAAAACCGCAGGCCGGGCCACCTCTTCCGGTACGCCATCCTTGCTGTAATTGCCTTCCTGGTGGCAACTCTGGGAGTGGCACTCATCCCCCGGGAGGCCCCAGCCCCCGCCGAACCGCCCTTTTCCGAACGGGCCCGCGCCGCAGCCTTGACGGAAACGATGCGGTTGCGGGCGGCCGGACTGCAGCTTGCGGACTCTGTCTCCGGAGCCGAACGGCAGCACTATTCGCAGACTGTGACTTTGCTGACAACCCAGGCCCGGGCACTTCTCGTTCCCGACGAACCACCGGCTGCCGGACCCAATAAATCCACGCCAACAGCCTCGGCCGCCACCGGCACCGTCCCGCCGCTGCCTGTGTCAGCGGCCGGTCTGGTTGCCGGATTGTCAGCCAGCGGCAGCCAGCGGATCGCTGATTCCCAAACGTCCGACGGCGGGGTGGCACGTCTGTTGGTCAGCATCGGTACGGCACAGCTGCTTCAGGCGGAGCTGCTCGCCTCGGTTGCAGGCCTGCCGGCACCCGCCGAACCAACGGCTCCTCCAGCGGCCCTGCCGGCGCAGACGCCGCCATCACCCTCGTGCCCGCCATCCACGCCAGCTCCCCCAGGTCCGTCCCTGGCAACGGCGTTGTCCGTGGCGGTAAAAACGGAAGTTGAAACCGTCTACGGCTATCAGGTGGCGCTCACCCGCCTCAGCGGATCTGCCGCGGCCTCGGCTGCCCGGCTCCTGGCCAGGCACGAAACCGCGGTGGGCGAAGCCGAATCCCACAGCCGCCTGCATTGCGTGGCGATTCCGCCGCGCGAAGCCGGATACACACTGGCCCCTCTGTTCCTTGAGTCCCCGGCCAAGGGCCTGGGCAGCCTGGAGTCCGGCACGTTGCCCGTGTATGGCGATCTCGTGGCTCTCAGCAGCGGGGACACCCGGCTGTGGGCCATTTCCAACCTCCTCAACGCGGCGCGGCGATCGCATCTCTGGGGAGCGGACATTGGCCCGTTCCCGGGCTTGGTCCTGGACACCGCGGAGCTTCCGGAACTTCAGCAGGGCAGCAGCCCGCCCACCGTCCAGGAACAGCCACACACAGCACGTTAGCCGCGCGTTACTGGCAGGCAGCGGAAAGTGGTGGTTTCCTGAAAGCATGGACTTTTCGGACGATTCAACGAACCGCAACCGGTTCCTGCCCGACGGAATGCATGCAGACGAACCGCATGGCAACGACGTCGCACAGCGCCTCAACTGGCTGCGCGCCGGCGTTCTGGGGGCGAATGACGGAATCGTCTCCGTTGCCGCCATTGTGGTGGGCGTTGCCGGCGCCACATCCGATCCAGGCACCATCCTCACTGCAGGTGCTGCGGGACTGGTGGGCGGCGCCGTCTCCATGGCGCTGGGTGAATACGTCTCGGTGAGCAGCCAGAGCGACAGTCAGAAGGCTCTGATCGAAAAGGAACGCCGCGAGCTGGCAGAGGAGCCCGACGAGGAGCTGGCAGAGCTCGCAGCAATCTACCGAGACAAAGGGCTCAGCATGGAAACGGCCCAGACTGTGGCGGAAGAGCTCACGGCCCACGACGCCCTGGCTGCTCATCTGTCGGCCGAATTGAACATTGACGAAACGGACATTGTCAGTCCGTGGCACGCGGCATTCGCCTCGGCTATGGCATTCACCGTGGGTGCGGTGCTGCCGCTGCTTGCCATCCTGCTGCCGCCGGCCTCCATCCGGGTGCCGCTGACGTTCGGAGCTGTTCTCATTGCACTGGCCCTGACCGGGGCCCTGGGGGCCTGGATTGGCGGCGGCTCCCGGCTGCGGGCCGCAGTGCGTGTGGTGGTGGGCGGCGCGCTCGCATTGGCGGCAACGTTTACCATCGGCAACCTGCTGGGCGCCAGCGGGATCGTCTGACCAAGGCTCCTCTGCCGGATCAAGCAACCCGGCATGTCATGGTTGAACTACTGTGGAACCGATGAGCCGCCTAAGCGATGTTCCGATTCCGCCTGACCTCACCCGCCGCTACGGCGGCAGCAGCGCAGGGCGTGCATGGCTGGCCTCCTTGCCGGAACTGATACGGGGCCGCGTGGACCATTGGGAACTGGACGTAGATCTTGCTGACGGCACGTTGCCCTGGAGCGGCCACGGAGGCATTGTGGTTCCGGTCCGTTGTGCCGGCACGGCCGCAGCCCTGAAGGTCGCGTTTCCGCATGATGGAGCGCGCGTGGAGCGGCATGCGCTGGCGCTCTGGAATGGCCGCGGCGCCGTCCGTCTGATGCAGTCCGACGCCGGAACGTGCGCCATGCTGCTGGCCCGCCTTGACGCCGGACGGTCTCTGCAGAGCGCGCCTATGGATACGGCCGTGGAGGTATGGGGATCCCTGATGAGCCAGCTCTGCCTGGTTCCTGATCAGCGGCCTCAATGGCAGGAGTTTGATCATGTTGCGGCCCGGGCCGAGCAGTGGAGTGACGATCTCCCGGCAGACTGGGAGCAGCTTGGCCGCCCGTTTCCCCGCTGGCTGCTGGAAGCCGCGCTGGAAGTCTGCCAGACCCGTGGCGCCGTCAGCCGCCGCACGGGGCACGATGTGCTTGTTAACACCGACTTCCACTACCTCAACATTCTGGCAAGGACCGATGCCACGGAAGTTCCGGGCCCGGACGGCTATGCGGCAATCGACCCGCAGCCCATGATCGGTGAGGCGGAATTCGGGGTGGCTCCTGTGCTGTGGAACAGGGTCTCCGAGCTGTCCCGCCGGGATCCTGGGGCCGGGCTGCTCGAACGGTGCCGCGATTTCAGTGCGGCTGCTGGTCTGGATGCAGAAATCGCCCGTCAGTGGAGTATTGCCCGCGAAGTGGATAATGCCCTCCGGTACGCGTCAAAGTCCCGGCACGAAGGCGATCTGGCGCGCTCACTGTGGGTGGCCAGCACACTCGCGGGCAGGACGCTGGAGGGGCTCCCCGCCCCGCACGATTTGCCGGAACCTGGCCAGGCCGGCAGCTAGCCCCGTACTCCGGCGAACGCCGAGGTGACAGCCTCTACCGCTGTGTCGACGTCGTCGGTGTCGGTGCTCCAGTTGCTGACCGATATCCGCAGCACGTCCCGGCCCAGCCAGCGGGAGCCTGACATCCATACCCGCCCTTCTTCGATGATCTTTGCCGTCACCGCGCGGGTGGTGGCATCATCACCGAAGGCCAAGGAAATCTGCGTATAGCTGACGTCGTTGAGGACCTCAATCCCGTCGACCTCGGCCAACCGCTCCGCGATCCCGGCCGCACAGCGAGCCAGCTGACGGACCTGCGCGGCAACACCGTCCCGGCCCAGTGATTTCAGGGCTGCCCACACCGGTACTCCCCTGGCCCGACGGGACAGTTCAGGCACCTTCTGGAACGGGTCGCCGGGCCCGTCGGCGTCATGGATGAGGTAGCTGGTGCTGATCCCCATGGCACTGCGAAGGGCCGCGCTGTCCTTCACTACGGCGATGCCGCAGTCGTAGGGAACATTGAGCGTCTTGTGCGCATCTGTCCCCCAGGAATCGGCCAGTTCCATGCCGCTCGTCAGCGCCGCCAGTTCCGGAGTGGCCGCAGCCCACAGGCCGAACGCTCCGTCCACATGAACCCAGGCACCATGCTTCCGGGCAATCCGGACAGCCTCGGTGAACGGGTCAAAGGCACCGGAATGCAGGTTGCCGGCCTGCAGACACACCAAGGCCGGACCTGAACCACCGGCCAGCAATGTCTCCAGCGCGGCCGGAATGAGCCGGCCCTGGCGGTCCGCCGGCACCACCGTTGGCCGGCCCAGGCCCAGGTACCGCATTCCCAAATCGATGGTGTCGTGGCGCTCCTGCCCCACAAAGCAGCGGATCCGCGGGGCACCGAAGAGTCCGTCGCGGTCCAGGTCCCAGGCTCCGTCCGCCAGGAGCCGCCAGCGTGCGGCAGCCATGCCGGTGAAGTTGGCCATGGTCGCACCGGTGACAAAGCCGACGTCGGACTCCTCCGGCAGGCCAAGAAGTTGCAGCAGCCACTGGCCGGCGGCGTCCTCGATGGCCGCCGTGGCAGGCGTCGCATAACGGAGCCCGGAATTTTGGTCCCAGGCGCTGACCAGCCAGTCCGCGGCCAGTGCCGCAGGCAGGGTGCCGCCGATGACCCAGCCGAAGAAGCGTCCGGAGGGCATGGCCATCAGCCCCGGTTCGGCGTTATGCGCCAGATACTCCACCACCTCGGCTGCTGCCATGCCCTCTGGCGGAAGCGGACCGCCGAAATCTGCAGCGAGCCCGCGCGCGGTCTGCTGGGGGCCAACTTGGCGGGTGGGCAGGCTCGCCAGCCACTCCGTGGCGTGGCGTACCGCAGCGGCCAACGCATCTTCGTAAGGATCTGCGCCTGCTGACATAGCAGCATGCTACGCCTGGCGGACCGGGACTACGAGGGCGCCTGGATCTGGCCGCGGCCCTATGAAGCTAGCCAGAACCCGCGGCAGGTTGATCCCACCGCCCGGCGACAGCTGCATCTAGGCGAAGTTCTCATTCCAGACGTCATAGCCCAGTTTGATAATCAACGCGCCCACCACCGCCAGGAACACCAGCCTGATAAACCGGCTCCCCTGTTTAACAGCCGCGCGCGCCCCCAGGTAGCCGCCTGCCATGTTGGCCAGCCCCAGTACCAGGCCCACTCCCCACAGCAGAGAACCATGCGGCAGGAAAAACAACAAGGCTCCGGCGTTGGTGGCCATGTTGACGATTTTCGCTTTCGCGCTGGCCTCCAGGAACGCGTATCCCATGGCAGCCACCAGGGCGATGATAAGGAACGAGCCGGTACCTGGCCCGATCAGGCCATCGTAGAAACCGATCACTGCCCCGATCATGCAGGCCACCGCATAGTGGGTACGCCCGTCATGCCGCAGTACGGTGAGACCGCCGACGTCAGGCTTAAAGGCGGTGAATAGAGCCACGGTGATCAGTGCCACCACAATGATCGGCTTGAAGACGTTGGCGGGCAGGCCGGCGGCCAGGCTGGCGCCGCCGAAACTTCCGGCCAAGGCAATCACAGCCATTGGTATGGCCGTCCGCAGATCGGGCCTGACGCGGCCGTAGTAGGTGACGGCGCTGGTGGTGGTTCCGAAAATGGAGCCCATCTTGTTGGTAGCCAGCGCCTGCACCGGCGAAATCCCGGGCACCAGAAGCAGCACGGGAAGCTGGATGAGCCCTCCGCCGCCTACCACCGCATCCACCCAGCCGGCGGCAAATCCGGCCACCACAACCAGAATGAGTGTGGTCAGCTGGATCGACTCGAAACCTGAGATCACACCTGCCGGCTACTGCTCGTCAGCTGCGGCGCACGGCGGTCAGCACGTAGTCAACGGCCTTGTCCACGGCCACATTCTCCGCCTCGCCGCTGCGCCGGTCCTTGATTTCCACAACGCCGTCCACCAGCCCGCGGCCCACCGCCAGGATGGTGGGCACACCGACGAGTTCGGCGTCGCCGAACTTCACGCCGGGGGAAACCCTTGGCCGGTCATCGTAGATGACTTCGAGGCCCGCGGCTTCGAGTTCCAGGGACAGTTTCTCGGCAGCCGCGGATATTTCCTCGCCGCGGCCAACAGCCACCACATGGACATCCGCAGGGGCAACAGAGCGGGGCCAGACCAGGCCCTTGTCATCGTGATTGGACTCGGCCAGGGCGGCGACCGCACGGGTTACACCCACCCCGTAGGATCCCATGGTGACTACGACCTGCTTGCCGTTCTGGTCCAGCACCTTCAGTTCCAGTGCCTCGGCGTATTTGCGGCCGAGCTGGAAGATATGGGCCATCTCGATGCCGCGGGCGGTTTCCAGCGGGCCTGAACCATCAGGAGCCTCATCGCCGGCACGGACCTCAGTGCATTCGATCACGCCGTCCCAGCCGAAGTCACGGCCGGCCACGAGCCCGAACACATGCTTGCCGGATTCGTTGGCGCCCGTGACCCAGGCGGTGCCGCTTACCACGCGGGGATCCACGAGGTACAGGAGTTTGGCGGCAGCTTCGGTGCCCAGAAGCGGCGCATCCAGGGAGAGCCCCGGCCCCAGATAGCCCTTGACGATCAACGGTGTCTTTTTGAGGTCCTCTGCATTGGCCGCCTCGAGGCCGATTTCGCCACCGATCGGCAGGAACGAAGCGATATTGGCTTCCACCCGCTTGAGGTCCACACCGCGGTCGCCGGGAAGCCCGATGACCACCAGCTGCCGTTCCCCGGTGGGCAAGGTAACGGCGAGAACCACGTTCTTCAGAGTGTCGGCGGCCGTCCAGGCTCCGCCGTCTGCCTCGGTTCGTGGAACCAGCTGGTTGGCTGCGTCCACCAATGTTTCGATGGTGGGAGTGTCCGGTGTATCGCGGATCTCTGCAGCCGGGGCATCCGTGAAGTCGATGTCCGCAGGAACCACCGTTGTAACGGCCTCGACATTGGCCGCATAACCACCGGCTGAACGGACGAAGGTATCCTCGCCGATCTCACTGGGGTGGAGGAATTCCTCGCTCCTGGAACCTCCCATGGCCCCGGCAGTCGCTGCCACCGGAACCACATCCAGACCGAGCCGTTCGAAGATCTTCACGTAGGCGCCGCGGTGCGCGGCGTAGCTCGCGTCCAGGCCGGCTTCGTCCACATCGAAGGAATAGGAGTCCTTCATGATGAATTCGCGGCCACGCAGCAGCCCTGCACGCGGCCGCGCCTCATCCCGGTACTTGTTCTGGATCTGGTAGATGCTCAGTGGCAGGTCCTTATACGAGGAGTACAGGTCCTTGACCAGCAGCGTGAACATCTCCTCGTGCGTCGGAGCCAGCAGGTAGTCCCCGCCCTTGCGGTCCTTGAGACGGAAGATACCCTCACCGTACTCAGTCCACCGGCCGGTGGCCTCGTAGGGCTCCTTGGGCAGAAGCGCCGGGAAGTGGACTTCCTGGGCTCCGATTGCCGCCATCTCCTCCCGGATGATCCCTTCCACCTTGCGAAGTACGCTCAGGCCAAGGGGCAGCCAGGTGTAGATTCCCGGTGCCGCCCGGCGGATGTAGCCCGCCCGTACCAGCAGCCGGTGACTTGCGACCTCGGCATCGGCGGGATCTTCGCGCAGGGTGCGCAGGAACAGCTTGGAAAGTCTAAGGACCACGGGCGGATTTCCGTTTCTGGGTAGAACTGGTTGTGATGCACAACCGGGCAAAATCGTCTGCGTACTAATCTACCGCCACGCGGACAGCGGAATCGCCCCGGCCGCGCCACACACTGAAGCGCCGCGCGGCACAGCATGCGGACGCAGAACACGGGCGCAGAACGAGGACGCAGAAGAGCCACGCCTTAACTGAAGGAAGCCCCTGGCCGTTTCCGGCTGGTCATCCTGTCTGGGCGTGGCTCCGTGGCCATTCGGGCCAATTATTCTGCTACCGGCGTTTTACTACCGGTATTCCGTTGGGGCCTGCTATTTGGCCTTGCCCTCCAGGGCCACCAAGACTCCCGCAACTGCAAAGAATTTGTTGCTGCCGAGTTCACGGACGGTATCGATTCCAAGCACATCCTTAAGTGCCTTCGCTGTCGCATCGGTAACCCCTGCCAATGCAGACGGGGATGCGTTCAGGATTTCACTGAGGGACTTGTCCTCGTACGCCTTATCCAGTGCCTTGGCGAGATCAACACTTACAGCCATGGGTGATTCCTCTCTGAGTCCGCTCACGCCCCAACGACGCGGCTAGAACGAACTTATTGGATAGCCACCACCTTTACAAGAGGTCGCGGGCATGCGCATGCCATTGACGCTGCAGCGTCGCGGGTCTAGCTTTAATTCATCAGTTGATGAATTAAATCGTCAGCCCGGCCATTGACGGAGGACCCATGTCCCACGCAGCAAGCACGGCCCGCGAGCCGCAGCCCACCGGCTCTGCCGTGGATGTCAGGAAACTAAGCATCACCAGGGGGAAGACCCGCATCCTGCAGGGCCTCGATTTCACCATTCCAGCAGGGCAGATCACTGGTCTTCTGGGGCCATCAGGAAGCGGAAAGACCACCCTGATGCGTGCGATCGTAGGCGTCCAGCGCCTCACTTCCGGCAGCATCCAGGTACTGGGGCGCCCGGCAGGCCATCCAACGCTCAGGCACGACGTCGGTTATGTCACCCAGGCACCCAGCGTCTACACCGACCTCAGCGTGGAATCGAACGTCAGGTATTTCGGTGCCATGCACGGCAAAAACCGCAGCGACGCTGCGGAAGCTATCGCCGCCGTCGGACTCGAAAACCTTGCACGGCAGAAAACCGCAGATCTGTCCGGCGGAGAGTTCAGCCGCGTTTCCCTCGCCTGCGCCTTGGTTTCCCATCCCGGGCTCCTCATCCTGGATGAGCCGACAGTGGGGCTGGACCCTGTGCTCCGCGCCGACCTTTGGGCCCGCTTCCAGACGATGGCCGCCTCCGGGACAACGCTTTTGGTCTCCAGTCACGTGATGGAGGAAGCGAGCCACTGCGCCGAGCTTCTACTCCTGAGGAACGGCCGGCTCCTGGCGCAACTTTCCCCGGAGGAACTCAGCCGGCGCGGCGGAAGCGAAGACCTGGAGAAAGCCTTCCTGCACATCATCCAGAACGAATCCCCGGCAGTGGCCCCCGAAGGCCAGGTGGCGTGATGAATCCACGAATGATGCTCGCTACCACCGGCCGCGTGCTGGACCAGCTACGCCATGATCACCGCAGCATTGCCCTCATTCTGGTGGTTCCCGCCCTGCTGCTGACAGCCGTCTACTTCCTCTATGAGAATGAAACGCTGCCGCCCGGTGTGCCGCGGACCTTTGACCGCGTAGGCCTGATGATGCTGGCAATCTTCCCGTTTGTGGTCATGTTCCTTGTCACATCAATCACCATGCTCCGTGAGCGCACCTCTGGCACGCTGGAACGGTTGCTGACCACCCCTATCCACAAGGCCGATCTCTTGTTCGGATATGGCCTGGCCTTTTCGATAATGGCCACCCTGCAATCCCTTGTTGCCACGGCTGTGGCTTACTGGATATTCGGCCTGGACATCCAGGGAAGCCCGGGGCTGGTTGTCATGATTGCCGTCATCAATGCCGTGCTGGGCGTGGCCCTGGGCCTGCTCTGCTCCGCCTTCGCCCGGACCGAATTCCAGGCCGTTCAATTCATGCCGGTTGTGGTGGTGCCGCAGATCCTCTTGTGCGGGCTGTTTGTTGCCCGGGACAGGATGAACGATGTCCTCGAAGCCATCTCCAACGTGCTGCCCCTGACTTTTTCGGTTGATGCTCTGCAGGAGATCGCCAGAAACAGCGAAGCCACGGAAACGTTATGGATGGACGCCGGCATCATGGCAGCCATTGTCCTGGGCGTGCTGGTACTGGCCTCCCTGACACTGCGCAGGCGGACAGCATGAGCGCAGGGCTGCCCTCCGGCCGCCGTGGACGCCGGACCGGAACCACCGGTTCGCGGGAGCAGATCCTCGACACCGCGCGCAGGCTGTTCGCCGAGCACGGATTTGAAGGCACCAGCCTCCGGCAGATTGCCCGCGAAACCGGGGTTGACCCGGCCATGATCCACCACTTTTTCGAGGGGAAGGATGACCTGTTCGCCCTCAGTGTGGAACTCCCTGCGGACCCGGCCGAGGTTCTTGCAGGTGTCGATGCCCAGGACCCCCAGCACCGGGCCGAAGCGATAATCCGTGCAGTGATGCGGTTATGGGAAAGCCCGGCCCAGCACGGCCTGGTTGCGTTTATCCGCGGAACCATCGGATCCAAGGCCAAAACCGCACTGCTGCGTGAAATGGTCACGAGGACAATCCTGTCCCGGATCATGACCGGAATTTCGGGCCCGGCTGCTGAGATCTCAATGCGCAGCAACCTCGTGGCCAGCCAGATGGTGGGTCTGATGCTGGTGCGCTACGTCATCCGTCTTGAGCCTCTCGCCTCAGCCACCCACGACGACGTGGTCAGGCTGATTGCACCAACCATCCAGCACTACCTCACCGGTGAGTTGCAGCCGGCGGAAAACGCCAGCGAATAGTACTAAAAAAGGACAGTCGCGAAGGTGCCGACCTCACGGAACCCTACGCGCTCGTAGGCTGCGCGTGCCCGGGAGTTGTAGTCGTTCACATACAAGCTGGTCACCGGAGCAATCTTCTGGGCCAGCTCCACCACGGCGGCCATGTAGCCCGCACTGAGCCCGAGGCCACGGTACGCCGGGTTCATCCAGACACCCTGCACCTGGGTCACCTGCGGGGTCACCGCACCCAGCTCTGCTTTGAACACCACTTCGTCGTCGGCATTCAGATGCACCAGTGAGTGCCCTTGCCTGATCAGCCCGGCCACCCGCCGGCTGTAGAACTCCTTGCCGCCGAGGAAAGGCGAATAGCCGACTTCCTCTTCGAACATAGCGGCACAGGCGGGCAGGATCCGGTCGAAGTCAGCAGATTGACCCAATCCGAGTTCCCTGTTGGGCTCGATCGCCGGCGGGCCGGAAACAGTCATCAGGGGCTGATCGGGCCGGACCTCGTGAGCGGAGTGCCCCAGCTCCTCAAGCTGGCCGTGCAGGCCCAGTACGGCCTCCGCCGGGCCGAAGATTGACGCGTAACGGCGGCCGGACCGGTGCGCTGCCGCCGCAATCAATCCCGCGAACCCGGGATCCAGCTGCACGGGCACCAGATTCGCTCCCGCCCAGCAGGCACCCACCAGGGCACCGTCGTCGAATATTCCCAGCACCATGGCACCGCCGGTGGTCGGCGCAGCTGAGCCCGCGGTCTGAAGGTGCGCCAGGATAAAAACGTTGGCTACGGGATCCTGAGCTGCCAGCTCCCGGAGGGCAGCGGTATCCGAGCCTCCGAGCGCCCTGACGCAGATGCCGGCGGGAGCAGCATTGTCCTTATGAGACGCTAACCACGGGGCTACCCTTGACAGCATCTTTGCCATCGGCCTCCCCCATCTCTTCCGCGATACGCATGGCTTCTTCGATCAGTGTCTCAACAATCTGGTCTTCAGGCACAGTCTTGATGACTTCCCCCCGCACAAAAATCTGGCCCTTGCCGTTGCCGGAGGCAACGCCCAGATCTGCTTCCCGGGCTTCCCCTGGCCCATTCACCACACAACCCATAACAGCCACCCGCAGCGGGATCTCCATACCTTCAAGGCCCGCCGTAACCTGTTCGGCCAGCGTGTAGACGTCTACCTGGGCGCGTCCGCAGGACGGGCACGAGACAATTTCCAGCTTGCGGGGGCGCAGGTTCAGCGACTGCAGAATCTGGTTGCCCACCTTGATCTCCTCCACCGGCGGAGCGGAAAGTGAGACGCGGATGGTGTCACCGATGCCCTTGGCCAGCAGCGCGCCAAACGCAGTTGCCGACTTGATGGTGCCCTGGAATGCCGGTCCGGCCTCGGTCACGCCGAGGTGCAGCGGCCAGTCGCCTTTTTCCGCGAGCATCTCGTACGCGGCAACCATGATGACGGGGTCGTTGTGCTTGACCGAAATCTTGAAGTCATGGAAGCCGTGCTCCTCAAACAGGGAGGCTTCCCAGACGGCGGACTCCACCAGCGCTTCGGGCGTGGCCTTGCCGTATTTCTTCATAATGCCCGGTTCGAGGGAGCCCGCGTTCACGCCGATGCGGATGGAGGTGCCGTGGTCCTTGGCGGCCTTGGCAATTTCCTTGATCTGGTCATCGAACTTGCGGATGTTGCCAGGGTTCACCCGCACCGCAGCACAGCCTGCTTCGATGGCGGCGAAAACGTACTTCGGCTGGAAGTGGATGTCCGCGATGACCGGAATCTGGGACTTCCTGGCGATGATGGGCAGCGCCTCGGCATCGTCTGCTGATGGGCAAGCCACGCGCACGATATCGCAGCCGGAGGCTGTCAGCTCGGCAATCTGCTGCAAGGTGGCATTGATATCCGTGGTGGGCGTGGTGGTCATGGACTGCACACTGATGGGCGAATCGGAACCCACACCCACGGAACCCACCTTGATCTGGCGGGTTTTGCGTCGGGGGGCAAGTACGGGCGGCGGTGCTGACGGCATTCCCAGGCTGACCGAGGTCACGTGGACTCCTTGAGTTGTAGAACTGTTGTTCGGGTGGGGCTAGGCGGCGTGCCCGGCCAGCAAGCCGATGACCGGGTTCCATTCGGTGATGCGGATTCCGGCAATCCCTTGTGCCGCGGCGAAGGGGTCCTGCTGCAGTACATGGCCCAGGGCGAATTCATCCGTTGCCTTGAAGATCAGCAGGGCACCGGCGCCGTCGCCATACGGCCCGCTGGACAGCAGCACGCCCTCGTCGGCCAACCCCGCCAGCCATTCCCGGTGGGCCGGGCGGTGGGCGTTTCGCGCGTCCTCGGATTCGGCGTCGTACACGTACTCAACAGCAAAAACAGTCATACCGATAGCCTATCGCCATGCGGGCCCCTGCATGCATCCGTGGCCCGTCTGGTACCTTGCCACCCCGGCTCAGCTCAGGAAGACAACCTTCACCACGGCGGCAACGCCTGCAGCCCACAGCATGGAGGTGAGCGTGCCGATGATGAACCGCTCGGCGGCGACGGGGGTCTCTTTCAACTCGGCAAAGCGGCCAAGTCCTTTGATGGCCACCACGTACGCGATGGCCACGGGCTGGCCCGTGAGAATGGCCACACACACCGCAAGACGCTCCAGGACGCCGATGATCGCCCCGCCGCGCAGGATCCGCTGTGTAGCAGCGGGAGCCGACGGGTCAGGTGCCGCCTTTATTTCGCCGTCCACGGTGCTTTCGTTAGCGGTGACATCACTATCCACGGTGACATCCGCAGAGGGATCGTCCGCCGTGCCAGATTCCGGCCCGACGGCATCGGCTTTGTCATCGATGCTCCGGGCCAGCCTGAACACCAGGGCAGTGACGGGCCAGCCGGCGAATCCCGCAGTGAGCAGGGCCAGTGCGATCCAGAGAGCGTTCACCTGTCTCCTTGATGGTGTGCGCCCGGTTCGGCTGAACGGAGGATCAGCCCGTGGGCGGTGGCCAGCAGCATCTCGGCAGCTGGCCTCGCCGCCCATTCTTCCTGCCAACCGGACCGGAGGACGGCACGGCTCACCGACTGTTCCGTGATTCCGAGTTCCCGTGCGGCCAGTTTCTGCGATCCGTGCCTTCCGGTTTTGCCCTGTTGCCCGGCTTTTCCCTCCTGCACACCGCGGAGCGCATCAACAACCTTCCATTGGGCGGCCGTGCGGCCTTGGATGAGCCTCCCGATCAGCCGCATAACGGCCTCGGCGTTGGCGCAGGCCCTGGTGGCTTCCGCAGCAAGAACCGATTCGCTGATTCCCCTAACGGACGCTCCTGACACCACTGACACGGGAACGTGGCCAGCGGAGGATTTTGCCTGATCCACCGCTTGCCGGGCGGCCACAAAAGCGGCCCCTGATCCTTCGCGGGGGCTGCCCGTCAGCGGTGTGTCCACCGCGCCGGCACCGATACCCACATACCAGCGGCCGCTGCGCAGTGCATGCAAAGCAATGTCCACTACCTCGGCAGCGTCCGGCACCACACCCTGGACTTCGTCACCTACCGAGCGCTCAAACCGGGAGGCAGTGAGCCCGCGCAGCTCATCCAGAATGGCCGGCACCCGGTCCATATCTGCGCTACTGCCCCGCTGGTCGATGGTCATCACGTACATGCCTCAACCGTAATCGACTAAGAATCAACAATCAATCATTTTCAGCTGATTATTAAAAATAAGCTGAAATAAGCTGACTTTCAGATATCAGCCGAATACGGCTGCTTAACCAAAGAGGTTCACCGGTTTGACGATGTCCGCGTAGATCAGCAGGGCACCCATCCCGATCAGCAGCACTGCCACCGCATAGGTGAGCGGCAGCAGCTTGGCCATGTCAAAGGCACCAGGATCCGGCCTGCCGAACAGCTTCGCCACCCGGCGTCGGACACCTTCATACAGGGCACCGGCCACATGGCCGCCGTCGAGAGGCAACAGTGGGATCAGGTTGAAAACCGCGAGGGCGAAATTCAGGCCGGCCAGCAGGCCCACCAGCGCAGCCAGCCTGGACTGAACGGGGATTTCCTCCATGGCGGCGACCTCGCCGGCAACCCGGCCCACGCCCACCACGCTGATTGGGCCATTCGGGTCCCGCGGCTCCTCGCTGAACGCTGCCTGCGCCACACCCGCCACGCGGGCCGGAAGGTTAAGCACGACGCCGGTAATCTGCTTGATGTTTTCGCCCGCCATGGGAAGCACGGACGACGCCGGCCGGGCCACGAGCGCTGTCTGCGCACCGATGCCCAAAAAGCCGACATCCTGGTACTTGAGATTGCCGGCGTCGTCCTTGGCCTGCCGGCCGTCGACGCCGATGACAGGCCGCGCGGACAGCACAGGAGTGACCGTGGTGGCCACGGGCTTGCCCTCGCGTTCCACAGTGATAGCGACCTGCTTCCCTGCCGACGACCGGATCCAGCCGGTCAGTTCATCCCAGTCGGTGACGGCCTTGCCATCAAAGGACGTGATGACGTCGTTCGGCTTCAGCTCAGCGGCAGCCGCAGGAGTCAGTTGGCAATCAGGCGAATCAGGATCAACAGTCTGCCCGGCCGACACCTGACATTTGGAGACATCGGCGATGGTCGTCGTCGGCGTTGAAATGCCGAACCCCATCAGGAGCACCGCCGTCAGCGCAACGCCGATGAGCAGGTTCATGGCCGGTCCGCCGAGCATGATGACGATCTTCTTCCACACTGGAAGCCGGTAGAAGACCCGGTGCTCATCCCCGGGACCCACATCCTCATGCGCCAGGGACCTCGCCTCGGTGGCGAGGGTCTGGAACATTCCGGTACTGGAGGGACGGACGGTGCCGTCGGCCTTGTTGGGCGGATACATGCCGATCATTGAGACGTAGCCACCCAGCGGAATGGCCTTGAATCCGTACTCGGTTTCGCCCTTTCTCGTGGACCAGACTGTTGGGCCAAAGCCGATCATGTACTTGGAGACCCGGACCTTGAAAAGCTTGGCCGGGAGCAGATGCCCCACTTCATGCAGCGCAATGGAGGCAGCGATGCCGATCGCCACAAAAACGACACCGAGGATAAAGAGGATGATGGGACTCATGCTTTGATCTGCTGCTTCCTAGAGACTGCTCACTGCTAAACGTTCGTGGGTGCGCTTGCGTGCCCACCTCTCAGCATCCAGCACCGACTCAACTGTCAGCCCGGAGGATCCTGCATGTTCGCCGAGTACGGCTTCGATGGTATCCACAATGTCTGTGAACCGGATGCGGCCCTCGTGGAAAGCCACCACGGCCTCCTCGTTTGCAGCGTTGAACACCGCGGGAAAGGTACTTCCTTGCTTGGCCGCATCCTTGGCCAGGTCCACAGCGGGAAATGCCTTGACATCCAGCGGCTCGAACGTCCAGCTCGTGGCCCGGCTCCAGTCGCAGGGTGTGGCAGCCTTTGGGACACGGTCCGGCCAGCCGAGGCCCAGGGCAATGGGCAGGCGCATATCGGGAGGCGACGCCTGGGCGATGATCGAACCGTCCACAAACTGCACCATGGAGTGGACGACGGACTGAGGATGAACCACCACGTCGATCCGGTCCAGCGGAATATCGAACAGCAGGTGCGCCTCAATCACTTCCAGCCCTTTGTTGACCAGGCTGGCGGAGTTGGTGGTGACCATCAGCCCCATGTCCCAGGTGGGGTGCGCCAGTGCTTCCTGCGGGGAAACGTTGTGGAGCTGCTCCCGCGTCCGGCCACGGAAGGGCCCGCCCGAGGCAGTAAGAATAAGCCGGTCCACTTCATCTGCCGTCCCGGATCGCAGGCACTGGGCGATGGCCGAGTGCTCGGAATCCACCGGGACGATCTGTCCGTCCCTGGCGGCGGCCTTGACCAGCGCACCGCCAACAATGAGTGATTCCTTGTTGGCCAGTGCAAGCGTGGCTCCGGATTTCAGGGCCGCCAGCGTCGGGGCCAGCCCAATGGAGCCTGTGATGCCGTTGAGCACCACATCCGCATCAATTCCGGCGATCCGGGTGGATGCATCCGGGCCTGAGATGATTTCCGGGCGGTAGTTCTCCAGGCCCGCCGCACGCGTGGCCTCTACAATCAGTTCCTCCAGCTTGCGCGGATCACCCTTGGCGATACCTACGGCCTTGGCCCTTGTATGCACGGCCTGCCGGGCGATGAGGTCCAGATTGCCGCCGCCTGCGCTCAGCGCCACGACCTCGAAAAGATGAGGGGCGCCGTCGACGACGTCAATCGCCTGGGTGCCGATGGAACCGGTGGATCCGAGGAGAACGATTCTGCGTGGCTGCATTGCTTAAGTATCCCGCAATGCGGGATCCCCGGAGACGGGCCGGGCCTCAGACGGACAGCAGTTCCAGGAATCCCTTGGCCACCGTGGACACCGCGCCGATGTAGGCGATCACGACGACGATCCCGCGTACGGCGCCCGGCCTGATCCGGCCCGACAGCAGGTCGCCCGCGACGATCCCGAGCACCATGGCGGCAAGGATGCCCAGCCACTGCCAGACCTCCAGCGCCGGAAGGTGTCCACCGGAAAACAGGTACTTACTGACCAGCGACGACAGGCCCGTGGTGATGAAGTAGGGCTGCAGGGTGGCACCGAAGTGCTTCTGCTCCCAGCGGGTGACGATGGCATAGGCGGTGATGGCCGGGCCGCCCACGCCCGCGGCCGCATTCATCAGTCCGCTGGAGAACCCGAGGGAAACCATCGGAATCTTGCCTGAGGCACGCCAGTTGCTGCGGGTGAGTCGCTGGGAGGCCAGCAGGGCGACGATGAGCAGCGCGCCGATGCAGATTTCCAGGGGCGCCGCCGGGACATGGCTGGCCAGCCAGGCGCCGGGCACCACTCCGGTCAGGGCCGCGAGCGCGAGCCCTGCATAGCGGCGCCAGTCCACGTTCCGCCACACCCGCGACAGGATGAGCAGGGATGAGGCGGCACCGCAGAGGTTGATGATCATCACGCCGTCGAAAGGCCCCAGCAGCACCACCAGGACCGGAGACACCAGCAGCCCGAAGCCCAGGCCGGCGAGCCGTTGCGCCATTGCCCCCGCAACCACCGCGATGAGCACCAGAGCAAACATGTTCCGATCCTAGTGCCCGCGGCCCGGCGGGTGCCGCGTACGCCTTCCGGACGTCGGTGGTGGTCACTGGTGGCGCGGGCCCGGGTGCCGGGGCAGAATTGAGGCCATGGAAAGCACCCGTCATCACGGCACCCGATGATCGATGTCACGGTGGTGGGCACCGGGCCCAACGGCCTGGCCGCAGCGGTAACCGCCGCCAGGGCAGGGCTCAGCGTCCGGGTCCTCGAAGCCGCGACAGGCATCGGCGGAGGACTGCGCACCGACGAGCTCACGCTGCCCGGCTACCGGCACGACGTGTGCTCAGCGGTGCACCCGGCCGCCGTCGCATCGCCTTTTTTCCGCGCCTTCGGCCTGCTGGACCGCATCGAGTGGATCACGCCCGAGATTTCCTACGCCCATCCGTTCCTGGACGGAACGGCCGGGGTGGCCTGGCGGAGCATGGACCGGACGGCGGACGGGCTGGGACGCGACGGCATGGCCTGGCGGTCGCTCCTGGAACCTCTAGTGGACAGGCTCGACGGCGTGGTGGACTTCACGGGCTCGGCCCTCCTGCGCGTGCCAAAGGATCCCGTGGCCGCCGTCCGCTTCGCCCTGGCCTGCCTCGAGCAGGGCACGCCGCTGTGGAATGCGCGTTTCCGGGAGCGGACGGCCCCTGCGCTGCTCAGCGGTTCCGCGGCCCATGCGGCCGGCCGGCTGCCGTCGCTGGCCTCCGCCGGAGCCGGGCTGCTCCTCGCCGCGCACGGACATGCCGGCGGCTGGGGATTCCCGGCCGGCGGCTCCCAAGCCATCGCCGATGTCCTGCTCGCAGACCTCCAGGCGAACGGCGGGACGGTGGAGACAGGCACGCGGGTGGCCTCGCTGGCCGGTTTGGCACCCAGCCGGGTGACGTTACTGGACACTTCTCCGGATCTGCTGCTCACCGCCGGCCTTCCCGCCCGCTACGCGAGATCCCTCCGCAGCTACCGGTACGGGGCAGGCGTGGCTAAAGTGGATTTTGCGCTCTCAGGCCCGGTGCCATGGATGAACGCGGACGTGCGCAAGGCCGTCACAGTCCACGTGGGCGGTAGCCGGGCCGAGATTGCGGCGGGAGAGAATGCCGTTGCCCGCGGCACTGTCCCCCGGCATCCGTACGTGCTCATCACGCAACCGAGCGTGCTGGACCCCGCCAGGGCCCCCGCCGGACACCATGTGCTCTGGGCCTATATCCATGTGCCTGCGGGCTCGGACCTTGATCCGACGGAGCTGGTTACGGCCGAGATCGAGCGGTACGCGCCGGGGTTCCGCGGCCTCGTGCTGGCTTCAGCGTCCCGGTCGGCCGCCGGGCTGGCCGCCTACAACCCCAACTGCGTGGGCGGGGACATCTACGGCGGCGCCCTGAGCCTGTGGCAGCTGGCCAAGCGGCCGGTGCTCTCGCCGTCGCCGTGGCGCACGCCGCTTGACGGCGTCTACCTTTGCTCGGCGGCCACTCCGCCCGGCCCGGCGGTGCACGGAATGAACGGCTGGTTCGCCGCCCGGCTGGCACTGCGAGAGCAGTTCGGCCTCGAGGCCCCCTTCTCCCCGCCCCCGCCCAAGTAACTGGCGGCAGGGGTCGTTCCGAGCACTGAAAACGACATCAACTCCGAGCCGGTTTCGGGGATCTGTAAGTGCACGGCAGGCGTACCGTGGACAGTGTGGACTGGGCGTCCTGGTTTGACGCGCCGGAGTACGAATTCGCCCGGCAGGTGCTGCAGCGCGGTTTCGCCGTGCTTTACTTCATTGCGTTCCTGTCCTCCCTGAATCAGTTCCCGGCGCTCCTCGGCGAGCGCGGCCTGCTCCCTGTCCCGGACTATCTGGAGGGCCGCAGCCGGTTGCGCCGGCCCAGCCTCTTCCGCTGGCGCTACTCGGACCGGCTTCTGAGGGGCGTGTGCTGCACCGGCCTGGCCGTCGCGGGAACCCTCGTGGCGGGGCTGCCCCAGCTGGGCCCGCCCTGGCTTCCGCTGCTTGCCTTCCTGGCCCTCTGGCTGCTGTACATGTCCATCACCAACGTCGGGCAGACCTTCTACGGCTTCGGCTGGGAAATGCTGCTGCTCGAGGCAGGCTTCACCGTGGCGTTCCTCGGTTCCGACCAGACTCCCCCGCCCAGGCCGGTACTCCTGCTCCTGGCCTGGCTGCTGTTCCGCCTGGAGTTCGGCGCGGGGATGATCAAGATCCGCGGCGGCAGTGAATGGCGGGACCTGACCGCCTTGTACTACCACCATGAGACCCAGCCCATGCCCGGCCCGCTCAGCCGCCACGCGCATCTGCTCCCGAAACCGCTGCACCGCATGGAGGTCCTCGGCAACCATTTCGCGCAGCTCGTGGCGCCGTTCGCCCTGTTCACCCCGCAGCCCGTCGCCAGTGCCGCGGCCGGGATCGTCATCTTCACCCAGCTCTGGCTGGTGGCCAGCGGAAACTTCGCCTGGCTGAACTGGGCTGCGATCGTGCTGGCCTTCTCGGCCGTCAGTGATCCCGTGGCCCACACGGTGCTGACTTTCGTCCCGCTGGACTGGCATCCGGCGGCGGGAGGCGCGGCGTGGCGGATGCCGCTGTGGTGGCTCGCCGTTGTGCTCGCCGTGACGGTGCTGCTCCTGGTGCTCAGCTACTGGCCGGTGCGCAACCTGTTCTCCTCCCGGCAACTGATGAACGCCAGCTTCAACCGCTGGCAGCTCGTCAACAGCTATGGAGCCTTCGGCAGCGTCACCAGGCTCCGGATCGAGATCGTGGTGGAAGGGACGGTGGACACGGAGCCCGACGACGACGCCGACTGGCGCGAGTACGGCTTCAAAGGCAAGCCCGGCGAGGTACACCGGCTTCCGCAGCAGTGGGCGCCATACCACCTGCGGCTGGACTGGCTCATGTGGTTCCTGCCGTTGCGGACCGTGCACGAGGAGTGGTTCTATGCGTTCCTCGGCAAACTGCTCGAGGCCGACCGCCCCACGCTGCGGCTGCTCCGCGATGACCCGTTCGACGGCGGCCGCCCGCGCTGGGTGCGCGCCCGCGGCTACCTGTACCGATTCGCCACCCGGGCCGAGTTCCGCGACACCGGACAGCGCTGGATCCGGACGCCCCTTTATGAGGCCATTCCGGCCCTGTCAGTCCACCGGAGCCGTCAGACGTGATGCCCCCGGCCCCGGCCCCGGCCCCGGATCATCGGGCCCGCTACGCCCATCGGAAAAGCTCAGACGCCGGCCCTGCGCAGGGTCGCTTCGGCGTGCTTGAGGATGGGGCCGTCGATCATCTTTCCGTTGAGCTGGAACACGCCAGTGCCCGCGGAGGCCGCAGCCGCCAGGAGCTCCCGGGCAGCCAGCACGTCCGTCTCCGACGGCGCGTAGGCGCCCCGCACCACGGCCACCTGCTTCGGGTGGATGCAGGCCTTGGACCCGAACCCGGAGGCGACGGCATCGGCGGTCTCCGCGGCCAGGCCATCCAGGTCGGGGATGTCGACGTAGACCGAATCGATGGCCTGCTTGCCGGCTGCCCCGGCGGCCAGCAGCACCGCGGAACGGGCATGCAGCGCCACGGCACGGTATCCGCCGTCGGGCTTCCTGCTGGAGGTGCCGCCGAGCGAGGCGAGCAGATCTTCGGCCCCCCACATCAGCGCGACCACGTTCGGTTCGGCGGCGATGGCCGCCGCGTTGACGATCCCGGCCGCGGTCTCGCAGAGCGCCACCACGTTGTAGCCGTCAAGGGCTGCGAGCTGGCCGGCGTTCTCCGCTTTGGCCAGCATCACGGTCCGGTACGGGGTGTGCGCCAGGCAGTGGAGATCTTTCTCGAACTCGTCGGTGCCCACGGGGTTGATCCTGACGATGGTGCGGCTTGGATCAAGTTCTGGGTCCCCTTCCGTGGCACCGAGCTGGGCGAGGATGGCCCCGCGCGCCCGCTGTTTGTCAGCAGGGGCGACGGCGTCCTCCAGGTCCAGGATGACGGCGTCAGCCCGCTGGGCTGCTTTCTGGAAGCGCTCGGGTCGGTCTGCGGGGCAAAACAGCAGGGCGGGCCCCATCAGGAAACTCATGCTTTAATTGTCCCCCCTTGGGCTTCGGCATGCGCAGCCCGCGTCCACATCAGGCAGCTCCTGGTGGCCAGCGCCACCACCACGCCGTCCTGGTTCCTGCCCGTGTGCCGCATTGTCACGATTCCCTGCCCGGGACGGGACGCCGAGAGCCGCTTGTCCGCGATGACCGTCTCGGTGTAGAGAGTATCGCCGTGATAGAGCGGGCGCGGAAAGGAAATGTCGGTCATGCCCAGCTGGGCAATGATGGTCCCCTGGGTCAGCTGGGCCACCGACTGCCCCACCACCGTGGCCAGCGTGAACATCGAGTTCATCAGCCGCTGCCCGAACGGCTGCGTGGCGCTCCACGCGGCGTCGAGGTGCAGCGACTGGGTGTTCATGGTCATGGTGGTGAACAGCACGTTGTCCGTTTCGGTGACGGTGCGGCCGGGCCGGTGCGCGTAGACCACGCCTTGCTCAAGCTCGTCGAAGTACAGGCCGCGCTGTTCGATAACCCGCTGCCGGGCAGAGTCCGCCGTCATACCGTCAGTTCCTGGTCTTCCTCGAAAAGCTCGACGCCGGTGGCCGCGGCGACGTCCTCAAGCGTCACGTTGGGTGCCAGCTCACGCAGCACCAGCCTGGCCTGCCCGCCTCCGGTGACTACATCGATCACTGCGAGGTCGGTGATGATCCGGTCCACGCACGCCTTGCCCGTCAATGGCAGCGTGCAGCGGTCCACGATCTTGGGCCTGCCGTTGCGGTCCACGTGTTCCATCATCACAATGACCTTCTTGGCTCCGAACACCAGGTCCATGGCACCGCCCATGCCCTTGACCATCTTGCCGGGGACCATCCAGTTGGCGAGGTCACCGTTGGCGGCCACCTCCATGGCGCCCAGCACGGCCACATCCACGTGCCCGCCACGGATCATGCCGAAGGACATGGAGGAGTCGAAGAACGCCGCGCCCTTGTTCACGGTGACAGTCTCCTTGCCGGCATTGATCAGGTCAGGATCCACCGCGTCCTCGCCAGGGTAAGGCCCGACTCCCAGGATGCCGTTCTCGGAATGCAGCACCACTTCCACGCCGGCCGGAATGTAGTTGGGGATCAGCGTGGGCATCCCGATGCCCAGATTGACGTACTGCCCGTTCTTGAGTTCCCGCGCCACCCGTGCGGCGAGTTCATTGCGCGTCCAGCCTTTGGTGCCCCCGTCCGAGCCCACGGCACGGCGGTATTCGGGGCGGACTGCTTCAGGACGGGGCGCCTCCTGCGGGCTGCTCGGATCCATGGCTAAGCTCCTGCCTGTTCGGTACTGCCGGGCGCGGACGCAGCAGAAAGCGATACGGTGCGCTTTTCGATGCGTTTCTCGCTGTGCTCCGACCCGGCCGGCACGTGGACCACCCGCTGGACAAAAATTCCCGGAATGTGGACGTGCTCCGGGTCCAGTTCCCCCGGCTCCACCAATACCTCGACCTCAGCGATGGTGATCTTTCCCGCCATGGCGCACAGGGGGTTGAAGTTCATTGCAGTGGCATGGAAAACCAGGTTCCCGTGACGGTCGCCCTTCCAGGCGTGCACAAGCCCGAAATCGGGCGTCAGCGATTCTTCCAGGACATAGTCCGCGCCGTTGAAGGTGCGCACTTCTTTGGGCTCGGACGCAATCGCGATGGTGCCGTCGGCGTCGTACTTCTGCGGCAGGCCGCCGTCGGATACCTGGGTGCCAACACCCGCCGTCGTATAGAACGCCGGGATCCCGGCGCCGCCGGCGCGGAGCTTTTCCGCCAGCGTGCCCTGCGGCGTGAGCACAACCTCGAGTTCGCCGGCCAGGTACTGCCGGGCGAACTCCTTGTTCTCACCCACATAGGAGCTGATGGTGCGCCGGATCCGGCCGTCCCTGAGCAGGATGCCAAGGCCCCAGTCGTCAACACCGCAGTTGTTGCTGACGGTTTCCAGCCCCTTGGTGCCGTGCCGGTGGAGTGCGTCGATGAGGGCCACGGGAATGCCGCAGAGCCCGAAACCTCCGACGGCGAGCGACGCGCCGTCATGGATGTCCGCGACCGCCTCTGCCGCGCTGGCAACAACCTTGTCAATCATCGTTGATCCTTCCCTGGCGGCTAAAGTCCCAATTCACGCGCGATCAGCATCAGCTGGACTTCCGTGGTGCCTTCCCCGACTTCAAGGATCTTGGAGTCGCGGTAGTGGCGCGCCACGGTGAATTCGTTGATGAAGCCATAGCCGCCGAACACCTGGGTGGCATCCCGCGCGTTGTCCATGGCCGCCTCACCTGCGACCATCTTAGCCATGGCCGCCTGCGTCTTGAATGGCTTGCCGGCCAGCATGCGCGCGGCGGCGTCGTAGTAGGCCAGCCGGGCCGTGTGCGCCCGCGTCTGCATCCGGGCGATCTTGAACGAGATGGCCTGGTATTTCCCGATGTGGTGGCCAAAAGCACTGCGTTCCTTGGCATATTTCACGGACAGATCCACGCAGCCCTGGGCC
This sequence comes from Pseudarthrobacter sp. N5, assembly GCF_050157035.1. GTDB lineage: Bacteria > Actinomycetota > Actinomycetes > Actinomycetales > Micrococcaceae > Arthrobacter. The sequence goes on along the minus strand of NZ_CP189593.1, from coordinate 1,707,016 downwards.
GCCCCGGTGGCCAGGGCAGCTATGGCGATCCGCCCTTCATCCAGGATGGAGAGGAAGTTGGCGTAGCCGCGTCCCTCTTTGCCCAGCAGGTTGGCCTCCGGTACGTGGACATCCTTGAGCGTTAGGGGGTGGGTGTCTGAAGCATTCCAGCCCACCTTGTTATAGGCCTTCTCTGCCTTGAAGCCGGGCGTGTTGGTGGGCACCAGGATGGTGGAGATTTCCTTCTTGATGCTGCCGTCTTTGCGCTCGTGCTGACCGGTGACCGCGGTGACCGTCACCAGGCGCGTGATATCCGTTCCGGAGTTGGTGATGAACTCCTTGTTGCCGTTGATGATCCACTCACCACCCACGCGTTTGCCGCTGGTTTTGGTGCCGCCGGCATCGGAGCCGGCCTCCGGCTCCGTCAGTCCGAAGCCTGCGAGCGCCTTGCCGGAGGCCAGCAGCGGCAGCCATTCCTGCTTCTGCTCCTCGGTACCGAACCGGTGGACGGGCATGGCACCGAGGGAAACGCCGGCTTCCAAGGTAATGGCCACGGACTGGTCCACGCGGCCCAGCTGTTCAAGCGCAAGTGCCAGGGCGAAGTAGTCTCCGCCCATTCCGCCGAATTCTTCCGGGAACGGCAGCCCAAAAAGACCCATCTCAGCCATCTGGGACACCACTTCATAAGGGAAGCTGTGTTCTTCGTCGTGCCTGGCGGACACCGGAGCCACTACCTTGTCGGCGAATTCGCGGACAGTGTCACTCAGGTCCTGGTATTCCTCACCGAGCTCAAAATCAGCCATTCCTAGGCTCCCTTTTCTTGGTTGACGGAGACTCCTGCAGCGGGGTCTTCGATTGTTCTCACGTTGGAGTGAATAGTTGCCAGAACCTGGTCGGCCTTCACCAGATCCCCGGATTTGACCGTGATGTGCACGGTGCCCGCGACCTCAGCCACCAGCTGGTGTTCCATCTTCATGGCCTCCACGGCGAGGAGCAGCTGGCCGGCCTCCACGGTGTCGCCATTGTGGACGGAAACGGAGACGACGGTTCCCGGCATGGGCGAACGGACTTCCGGATCGGCGGCGCCTTCCTCGCGCTGGATGGCTGACAGCACGCGGACCAGCCGGGATTCGCGGGTGAGCACTTCCAGACGGCAGGACCAGCCGTCGTTGCCAAGGAACAGCTCCGATGGAAAGCCCATCGATTCGCTTGATGAGCCGGTCCAGTCCGATGCCACGGAGTAGCCGCAGGCCTCGCCGTCGAGCGTCAGGACCACGTAGTCCTCGCTGAAGATCTCCAGGGAGGCTTCACGCTGGGGGCCATCGCCCACCCGGACCAGCGCCTGGCCGAATGCCCCGGACGCCGTCACGCCCACGGTGGCGAACTCGCCGGGGGAAGTCCCCAGGCTGATGCGCCACGGTGCCCGCAGACCCAGCCGCCACCCATCCTTCCGGTGCCAGGGTCCCCGCACAGCCGGGCTCGCGACCGCAGCCAGCGTGCCTCCGTCAGCCTCCCTTTCCAGCTCCCGCACGAACATGGCGGCAGCGATGAGCTCGGCATCGTCAATGTGCCGGAACGTGAAGTCCGGCATCTTGCGTTCGATCATGGTGGTGTCCAGGCGGCCGGCGCGGACGTCGCCGTCATTGATGAGCAGCCGCAGGTATTCAACATTCGTGTCCACACCCAGCACGGTGTATCCGGCCAGCGCCTCATCGAGCGTATCCAAAGCCGCTTTGCGGTCCTCTCCCCAGGCGATGACCTTGGAAATCATAGGGTCATAGCTGGACGAAATCTCCAGCCCCTCCACCAGCGCCGAGTCCACCCGCACTCTGCCGTCTGCGTTTCCGGCAGGCAGTTCGTCCAGCAGCAGCACCGTTCCGGTGGACGGCAGGAAGTTCCGTTCCGGGATCTCCGCATAGACCCGCGCCTCCACGGAATGTCCGTTGAGTACGACGTCGGACTGACTCACGGTGAGTTCCTCGCCGGCGGCGATCCGCACCTGCCATTCCACCAGGTCCACCCCGGTGACCATTTCGGTGACAGGGTGTTCCACCTGGAGGCGGGTGTTCATCTCCATAAAGAAGAACTCGTCGGGAGCGTTGTCCGAGACCAGGAACTCCACCGTGCCGGCGCCGCTGTAGCTGACGCTGCGGGCGGCCTGGCAGGCCGCTTCGCCGATGCGCGCCCGGGTGGCCCCGCCGTCGTTGAGTGAATCAAGGAGCGACGACGGCGCCTCCTCGATGACCTTCTGGTGCCGGCGCTGGAGTGAACACTCGCGCTCGCCCAGGTGGATGACGTTGCCGTGGTTGTCTGCCAGTACCTGCACCTCGATGTGGCGGGGGGTCAGGACCAGTCGCTCGAGGAACAGCGTGTCGTCGCCGAATGCGCTCGCGGCCACGCGCCGGGCGATGACCAGGGTGGCTTCCATGTCCTCCGCCCGTTCCACCACGTGCATACCCTTGCCGCCGCCGCCCGCCGACGGCTTGATCAGGAGCGGAAACCCGACGCCGGCCGCCGCCTCGATCAGCTGGGCGTCAGTCAGGCCGGGTTTGGCGATGCCCGGAACCACCGGAACGCCGTAGCCCGTCACATGGTTCTTGGAACGGATCTTGTCGCCCATGACGTTCAGCGAGTCCACGCCAGGGCCAATAAACGTGATGCCGGCCGTCTCCAGGGCGCGGGCAAAATCCGCGTTTTCGCTCAGGAAGCCGTAACCGGGATGCACGGCTTCGGCGCCGGTGTCCTTGCACGCCTGGATGATCGCTTCGATTTTGAGGTAACTTTCGGCGGCGGCCGCCGGGCCGATCCGCACGGCGATGTCCGCTTCCCGCACGTGGCGGGCCCCGGCGTCGGCGTCGCTGTAGACCGCCACGGAACGGATGCCCATGGCGCGCAGGGTGCGGATGACGCGGCAGGCGATCTCGCCGCGGTTGGCCACCAGTACGGTGCCGAACGTCCGCGGGTGGCTGTCAGAATTCTGAGTGGTCATCTCTGGCTCACATCCGGAAAAGGCCGAAGGAGGTCTCCGGCAGAGGGGTGCGGGAGACGACGTCGAGCGCCAGCCCCAGAACGGTGCGGGTATCCGCCGGATCGATGACGCCGTCGTCCCAGAGGCGCGCGGTGGAGTAGTACGGGCTCCCCTGGTCCTCGTACTGCTGCTTGATCGGGGCCTTGAAGGCTTCCTCGTCCTCGGCGGACCATTCCTCGCCGCGGGCCTCGTACTGGTCCCGCTTGACCGTGGCGAGCACGCTGGAGGCCTGGTTGCCGCCCATCACGGAGATCCGGCTGGCCGGCCACATCCAGAGGAAGCGCGGGGAATAGGCCCGCCCGCACATGGAGTAGTTGCCGGCCCCGAACGATCCGCCGATCACCACGGTCAGCTTGGGAACGCGCGCGGTGGCGACGGCGGTGACCATCTTGGCGCCGTTCTTGGCGATGCCGCCCTGCTCGTAGTCCTTGCCCACCATAAAGCCGGAGAGGTTCTGCAGGAAGATCAGCGGAATCCCGCGCTGATCGCACAGCTCGATGAAGTGCGCCCCCTTGAGCGAGGACTCGCTGAACAGCACCCCGTTGTTGGCCACGATGCCCACGTGATGCCCGTTCAGCTTCGCGAACCCGGTGACCAGGGTGGTGCCGTAGTTCTTCTTGAACTCGTGGAACCTGCTGCCGTCCACCAGCCGCGCGATAACCTCACGGACGTCGTACTGGGCGTTGACGTCGGTGGGCACAGCGCCGTACAGCTCACTTTGCTCTGCAACAGGTTCGACGGCGGTGTCCACGTCCCAGACGGGCGCCGCCGGTCTGGGCAGGGTGGAGACGATATCGCGGACAATCTGGAGGGCGTGTTCATCGTTCTCGGCCAGATGGTCGGTGACGCCTGAAATCCTCGAGTGCACGTCGCCGCCACCCAGCTCCTCCGCGGTGACGATCTCGCCGATGGCGGCCTTCACCAGCGGCGGGCCGCCGAGGAAGATGGTGCCCTGGTTGCGGACAATCACGGTCTCGTCGCTCATGGCGGGCACGTAGGCGCCGCCGGCGGTGCAGGACCCCATGACGGAGGCGATCTGCGGGATCCCGGCCGCAGACATCCTGGCCTGGTTGAAGAAGATCCGGCCGAAGTGCTCCTTGTCCGGGAAGACCTCATCCTGCTTGGGAAGGAAGGCCCCGCCGGAGTCCACGAGGTAGATGCAGGGCAGCCTGTTTTCCAGCGCGATTTCCTGGGCGCGAAGATGCTTCTTCACCGTCATGGGGTAATAGGTGCCGCCCTTGACTGTGGCGTCGTTGGAAATGACCAGGACGTGTCGGCCGTGCACCAGACCGATGCCTGCGATGACGCCTGCGCCCGGGGAATCGTCGTTGTCCATTCCGTTGGCGGCAAGTGGAGCGATCTCCAGAAACGGGCTTCCGGCGTCAAGCAGCTGATCGATCCGTTCGCGGGGCAGGAGTTTGCCCCGCGACATGTGGCGTTCGCGGGACTTCTCGGGTCCGCCCAGGGCTGCCGTTGCCAGGCGCTTGCGCAGTTCACCCGCCAGAGCCTGCTGCGCCTGGCTGTTGGTGGCAAAGACATCACTGCTGGTGTCCACCTGGCTGGTGATTGTCTCCATTGACTGCTTCCATTCCCTGGCCGGCTCCACAGCACTATGCGCTGCTTGAGTGGGCCGCTGCTCATGTCACTTCGGTTAGTACCGTCTAACTGAGATTTAGGTTAGTCTCTATTAACTGTGATGTCCAACACAGGACGCGCGCTGCTAGAATGTGCAGTTTCAAGGAGGAAGAATGCCCACCACCCCGCGTGTCCAGGCAACCGAGCCGCGCAGCCAGACAACCCAGCGCAGCCAGGCCAAAGAAAGCCGCCGCCAGGCCCTGCTGTCCGCGGCTGCCGCCCTCTTCGCCGTTAACGGTTTTAACAGCGTTTCGCTTGAGGACCTGGGCGCCGCGGCAGGCGTCAGCGGACCCGCGGTGTACCGGCATTTCCCTGGCAAGCAGGCTGTACTCGGAGCGCTGCTGCTGACTGTCAGCCAGGATCTGCTCGACGGTGGCACGCAGGTGGCCGCCGACGCCGCTGATCCGGCCGCAGCCCTGGGACGCTTGGTCCAATTCCATGTGGACTTTGCGTTGAGCAACCAGGATGTGATCCGGGTGCAGGACCGCGACTTCAGCAATCTGACCGAAGAAGACCAGGCAGCAGTCCGGACGCTCCAGCGCAGCTACGTGGAACTGTGGGTTGACGTGCTGGCGTTGCTGCACCCGGATGCGGACTCCGCTGGCCTGCGGATGCGGGCTCACGCGACCTTCGGCCTCATTAACTCCACCCCACACTCGGTGCGGAGCCATGGGCGGCGCATGGGCATCAAGTCCGCCAGGCCGCTGCTTGAGAATATGGCACTGGCCGCCCTGTCGGTTCCGTCCAGGCCTGACATGGACGAACCGGACGAACGGTAGCCTAGCTAAGATCGGCCCCCGCCCACATGACCGTTGCTGCCTGGCAACGGTTGTGGGGTCGGGGGCCGCTCCTGTGTTGCCGAACTGTCAGATCATTGCCAGCGCCATGCCGGGGTCGGCCAGAATGGCACCGAGGTCCGCGAGGAACCGGGACCCCTGCTCGCCGTCCACCAGGCGGTGGTCGAAGGACAGGCTCAGGGTCATGACCTGGCGCAGTGCCACCTGGTCCTGGTACTCCCACGGCGTTTTCCGGACGGCGCCCAGAGCCAGGATGGCGGCCTCCCCGGTGTTCAGGATTGGCGTCCCCGCATCGATCCCGAATACTCCGATGTTGGTGATGGATATGGTGCCGCCGCCAAGGTCTCCGGGACTGGTCTTGCCCGCCCGGGCGGTTTCCGTCAGCGCCGTCAGAGCCGTCGACAGCTCCATCAGGGACAGGTTTTCCGCGTCCTTGATGTTCGGCACCGTCAGGCCGCGCGGTGTAGCGGCCGCAATACCCAGATTCACGTAGTTGAACTGGACGATCTCCTGGTTCGCCTCGTCCCAGCGGGTATTGAGCGTCGGGTGGTTGCGCAGGGCGATCAACACGGCCTTGGATACCAGGGTCAGCGGAGTCAGCTTGTAGCCGGCGAAGGCGCGGCTGGCCTTGAGCTTGGCCAGCAGCTCCATGGTGGGCGTGACGTCGATGGTCAGGAATTCCGTGGCATGCGGTGCGGTGAAGGCACTGGCAACCATGGCAGCAGCCGTAAACTTCCGGATGCCCTTGATGGGGGTACGGATCTCGCGTTCCGGCTGGTGCCCGGCCGCCTTCGACCCCGCTGCGACGCCGCCCGCCAGTTCCTGGGCCGCCGCCGGCAGGTCTCCCCCGCCGACGAAATTCCGCACGTCGTCGCGGGTGATCAGCCCGCGCTCTCCGGTGCCGGCCACTGCTTCGAGGTCGACGCCGAGGTCCTTGGCCAACTTGCGCACCGGCGGTGTGGACCGCGGACGTTCGGCGGGCCGGGATTCGGCGGGCTCAACTACCGGGGCAGGCGTGATCTCGACCGGCCCGGCCCCCGCCACTACCCGGATGGAGGCTACCGGGGTGGCCGCTACGGGCGTGGCGGTTTCGACAGCCTCGACCGCCGGGACCATCGGTGCGGCGAAGCTGCGGTTGCGGCGGGCCGGACGTCCGGAACCTTCGACGACGGCGCCATACCCCACCAGGTTGGGTTCACGCTTGGCGATGGCCGGTTCAGCCGGGCCTCCGGCGGCGGGTGACCCGCCGCCGTCGTCCGCTATCTCAAACGAGACAATCGGCTTGCCCACCTCCACTATGGTGCCGGGCTGCTCGTGGAGAGCGGTGATGATGCCGGCAAACGGCGAGGGCAGTTCCACCACGGCTTTGGCTGTTTCCACTTCAGCAATGATCTGGTTGAGGGCAACTGTGTCCCCCACTCCGACCTTCCAGCTGAGGATTTCGGATTCGGTGAGGCCTTCGCCGAGGTCTGGAAGCCTGAATTCCTTGATCATGGTGGCGCTCATCCTTCCAGCCCGCTGAGTGAGTTCGGCCTTCCGAGGGCCCGGTCCACGCCGTCCAGGATCCTGTCCAGGCCAGGCAGGTGGTGCATCTCAAGCTTTGAGTATGGGTACGGGATGTCGAAGCCGGTCACGCGAACGGGGGCGGCTTCGAGGTGGTAAAAGCAGCGCTCGGTGATGCTGGCAGCGATTTCGGCGCCAAGTCCGCCCGATTGGCCGGCCTCGTGGGTGATAACGAGCCTCCCTGTCTTGCGCACGGAAGCCTCCACGGTGGCGAAGTCCAACGGCGCCAGCGAGCGCAGGTCAATCACCTCCACGGAAATGCCTTCATCTGCCGCGGCCATCGCGGCGTCCCGTGCGGTCTTGACCAGGGGTCCATATGCCACGAGTGTGACATCGGTTCCCCCGGTGACTATGCGGGCCTTTTCCATGGAAAGCGCGGCGGTGAAGTCCAGGGACTCATCCACCTCGCCTTTGTCATGATAACGGCGCTTGGGTTCGAAGTAGAGCACGGGATCATCGGAGGCGATGGCCTGCTGGATCATGGTGTGGGCATCCTGCGGGTTGGAGACGCTGATGACACGCAGGCCCGAGGTGTGCGTGAAATACGCTTCCGGGGATTCCGAGTGGTGTTCCGGTGAACCGATGCCCCCGCCAAAGGGAACCCGGATGGTGATGGGCATCTTCACGGCACCCTGCGTCCGGTAGTGGAGCTTGGCCACCTGGCACACAATCTGGTCAAAGGCCGGGTAAATGAAGCCGTCGAATTGGACCTCCACCACCGGCCGGTAGCCGCGGTAGGCCAGCCCCACGGCGGTGCCCATGATGGCGGCCTCCGCAAGAGGTGTGTCCACCACACGGTGCTTGCCGAAGTCTTTCTGCAGTCCGTCCGTAACTCGGAAGACACCACCGAGAGTTCCAATGTCCTCTCCCATGAGAATCACCTTGGGATCGTTTTCCAGTGATTTGCGCAGACCGGAATTGATGGCACGGGCAAAGGTCATCTGAGTCATCAGCGTGCACCTTCTTCTGAAGTGGCTTCTGCGGGATCGCCGAAGGAAGCCAGGTAACGGGAGTAGTGGTCCTGCTGGCGTTCAAGCCAGGAGTTGGGTGTGCTGTACACGTGCTTGAAGATGTCCAGCGGTTCCGGCTCCGGCAAGTTGATACAGCCGGCACGCATTTCGCGCGCGACGGTGTCGGCTTTGGCCTGTATGCGGGCCTCGAAATCCTGGCTCAGCAGACCCTTGCGCTCCAGCAGCGCTTTGACCCGGTCAATGGGGTCCTTTGCAGCCCAGTCTTCGAGCTCGTTGGCGTCCCGATACCGCGTAGGGTCATCGGCCGTGGTGTGGGGCCCCATGCGGTACGTAACGGCTTCGATAAAGGTGGGGCCCCCGCCGTGGCGCGCCCTGTCCAGTGCGATGCGGGTGGCTGCCAGCACGGCCAGGACGTCGTTTCCGTCCACGCGCATGCTGGGAATGCCGAAACCAGCTGCTCTGTCGGCGAGCTGGATGTGCGACTGGAGTCGCACCGGTTCCGAGATGGCCCACTGGTTGTTCTGGCAGAAGAAAACCACCGGCGCCTGGAAGCTGGCCGCGAACACCAGGGCCTCGTTGACGTCGCCCTCGCTCGTTGCCCCGTCGCCGAAATACGTCACGGCCACCGAATCGGCGCCGTCGTTCTGGATGCCCATGGCGTAACCCGTGGCATGCAGCGTCTGGGCACCGATGATGATCTGCGGCGTCGCCATGTTGATGGTGTACGGGTCCCAGCCCGAGGAGGCGTTTCCGCGCCAGACCCGAACGATGTCCGTCAGGTCCACTCCGCGGCAGTAGGCCACACCGTTTTCGCGGTAGCTGGAGAAAACGAAGTCATCCTCGCGGAGTGCCCTGCCGGAGCCGATCTGGGATGCCTCCTGACCCAGCAGTGGTGGCCAGAGCGCAAGCTCGCCCTGCCGCTGGAGTGCCGTGGCCTCAGTGTCAATCCGCCTGATAACCACCATGTCCTCATAGAGGGAACACAGCTGTTCGTCCGAGACGTCCTGGATCCAGAGGTCATATTCCGGATGACTGACGCGCTCCCCTGCGGGGGTGATCAGCTGGACCAGGCTGTGGCCTGTCCCGCCATGATGTCCTGCACCGTTGCCCGGCCCGCCGGCGGTTGTTCCGCCTTGGCCCAACTCGTCTGTAAACACGATTGCCCGCAACCTTCTTGTGTCGTTGGACCAGCCCGGGAAGGACTCGTGATCCCGCCTCGTTCCGGCCACCCGGGCGCCGTTGCCCCGGATATTTGTGACCCTACTCACAATGCCCAATGGGTACAACCACCGCAGCGGAAACTGATCAATATGCACTGTTTCCGGAGCACGCACCGTGCTAGCCTTGCGCATTATGCAAGCTTTGGATGGCACAGACACCCGGCTCCTTTCGGCGCTGGCCCGCGACCCCCGCCGAACCGTTGTGGCGCTGGCACAGAAGCTCGGGCTGTCAAGGAACACCGTGCAGGCGCGGATGGCGCAGCTGGAGAAGAGGCACGTCTTTCTCTCCTTCGAACGCCGGATCAATCCGGCGTCCCTGGGCTACCCGCTGATGGCGTTTATCTCCGTGCACGTTCAGCAGCAGAAGCTTGGCCCGCTGGCGGAGGAACTCGCCGGGGTCCCGGAGATCCTGGAAGGGTACGGGCTGACCGGTTCAGCGGATCTCCTGTTGCGCGTGGTGGCACTCGATGCCGAAGACCTATTCCGGATCAACGGAAAAATACTGGCCTGCGATGGTGTGGACCGGACGGATACTGCATTGGCCATGGGCGAACTCATTCCGTTCCGCATCCAGCCGCTGCTGGACCGCGGCCCGGCACCGGCCTGAAACCCGTTGGCCGCGTCCGGCGGCGGTGTCCACTCACGATGACCCCGGGACAGGCACTGGGTTATAGGCTGTTCCCAGTTAAACCGATGGGGTGCCGGACCGTGGTCCCCAGAATTCAGGCAGTGCTGTCCCGGCTGCCGGAGAGGCTCCAGCTTGAGCAATCCTCAGGAACCCAGCGCGCCCGGCCAGCCTCCGCAGTGGCAGCAGCCGCCAGTGCCCCCGTCCAGGGCGCCCGGCGAGCCAGGGCCCCCGGAACAGTATGGTGCGCCCGGCGAGTACCCGGCGCCGGGCCAGAACCCGGCTCCCGCTCCGTACCCGTCGCCGGGGCAGCAGCCGGCCGGTCAATACCCGTCGCCATTCGGCCTGCCGGGCCAGCAGCCTCCAGCCAAGAGCCGCAAGGGTCTCTGGATCATTCTGGGCATCGTAGGCGGCGTCCTGCTGCTGGTCATTGTTGGCGTTGTTGTCCTGCTGAAAGTGGTGGGTGGCGCCACCAACCAGGCTAAGGGACTTGCAGAGAACTTCACCAAGCTGCTCATTTCCGGCGAGACCGGCAAAGCCTATGACGACTTCCTGGACCCGAAGCTGCAGGAACAGCTGTCCCGGGACGACTTCGCCGCCGGCGTCAAGAGCCTCGAAATGGACGATACCTGCAAACCTGCCTATGACGACCTCAAAGTCAGTTCCGAGAACGGCACCAACGCAGCCGATGTGGCCGGCGTTATTACCTGCGACGGCAAGAAGGTTGAGCTTGCCTACCGCTTCGAGGGAACGGACGAGCTCAAGATGATCAACATCAAGCTCAAACCCAAGGCCTAGGTGTATTGACCTGAGAGGTTAGTGACGCGGGTGACCGGTGGCTGACCTTTGAGTGAGGTGTGGCCTCGGTGATGATTGTAGTGATGGAGCCAGTCGGCGAAAGAATCAACACGCTCGGCCTCTGATCCATAGGGTTTTGCGTAAGCCCACTCATCGAGCATGGTGCGGTTGTAGCGCTCGACTTTGCCGTTGGTCTGGGGCCTGTAGGGCCGGGTGCGCTTGTGCTTGATAGCCGGGCCCAGGGCGTCTTTGAATGCGTAGGAGCGGTAGCAGGAGCCGTTGTCCGTCAGGACCCGTTTGACCACGATTCCGCAGGATTCGAAGTAGGCGTTGGCGCGTTCCCAGAACCCGGCCGCGGTGTCCTTTTTCTCATCGGCGAGGATCTCGGTGTAGGCCAGCCGGGAATGATCATCGACCGCGTTGTGCAGGAAGGCGTAGCCCGGTCTCCGGTTCGCCGCCGTGCCGGTCTTGTTCCGGTTGCCGGATGCCCTGCCCACCGTGCGGTGTCCGCCGCCGTCCGGGATACGTCCGAGTTTCTTGATGTCCACGTGGACAAGGTCTCCGGGGTTCTGGTGCTCGTAGCGGCGGATTACCCTCCCCGTGGCCCGGTCCAGCCACGACAGCCTTGCCAGTCCGAACCTGGAGAGGACCCGGTGCACCGTGGAGGGGTGGATACCCAGCAGGTAACCGATCCGGGCAGGGCCCCACCGGCGGTTCACTCTGAGCGCGACGATCCGCCGCTCCCGCCGCACGGACGTCCGGCCCGGGGAGCTGACGGGCCGGCTCGACCGGTCCTCCATCCCGTGCTCGCCGCGCTCCCGGTAGCGGCCAGCCCACCGCGCCGCGGTCGTCACCGAGACCTGGAACCGCTCAGCCGCCCGCCGCAGCGGCCACCCGTCCTCCACGACGCACTGGGCCAGCCGGAGCCTGCCCTTAGGCGTGAGGAGCGCATTAGCATGGGACATTGAAGACCTCCTTGTGGATCGGACTCTCGACAAGCCCCACTCCACCCGGAGGTCTTCTTTTTGTCACCTAACCACGCCGAGCGTTCCTAACGTCCGTGGTCAATACACCTAGGCGCCCATCCGGGAGCGCGCGTGATCCGAATTGCTTCCTGAGAGTCCCGACCGGGGCTCCGCAGGCCGGCGGGGAAACGTCATCCCCGACCCCATTGGAAGGATTCGGGCCATGCGCAATTCACCGAACCGCCTCATCGCTACCGTTTTCGGAGCCGTATATCTCCTCGTGGGCCTCCTCGGGTTCGCAGTCACCTCGGGGATCGGATTCTTCGCCACCGAAGGCCGGAGCCTGATCATTTTTGAAGTCAACCCGCTGCACAACATCATCCACCTCGCCATCGGCGCAGCTTTGCTCTACGCCGGCCTGAACGGTACGCAGCTGGCACGGACCGTCAACGCAAGTGTGGGTGGGGTATACCTGCTGGTGGGAATTGTTGGCCTTTTCCTGCTCACCTCTCCCCTGAACATCATCGCCCTCAACGGAGCCGACAACGTTCTGCACCTGGCCAGTGCTGTGCTGCTTCTCGGCGTCGGACTGTCCTTGGATAAGTCCCCCGCTGCTGCCCGGGCCTGAGCAACCGTGCCAAGCCTGCCCCTGGGCAGCCTGTCAATCGGCGGCCCTGCATGTGAAGGACGGACACGTGACGGCCAGACACGTAACGCTCAGACACGTGACGGGGGCCAGGTGGACGGCACGGCCGCGGCGGCCGTCCGGCTGTTCGCTGGCTTCGCAGGGTTCGGGGCAGGATCCGTAAACCTGGCGATCGCATCCAGCCTTCTGGCGGGACTGGCTGGAGCGGCGGAAGCTGCCGGCCGAGCCATCCACTGGCTGATTCCCATGGCTCTTTTACCCGCTCTATGGGGCGTGGCACTGATCATCTGGACAGTACTGGCCCTGCGGAACGGCAGGGATTCAGTGCCCCGCACTGCCACGGTCCTGTTGCTTTTAGCCGCAGCCGTTCATCTTGTGTCCATTGCAGCGATCCGCGGCGAGGTGGCTTCCGGCCTCAACGCCAGCCACCTCGCCGCGATCCTTCTCACGCTGATGATCCTGGCATCTTCGGGCTGGCTGAAGCGCCAGCAGCAATCCGGGAATTACGACGGCGTCCTGCCCGCCACCGCTTCGCCGCGGCCCGGCCGGCTTCTGCTGGCGGCATTCGCCGGCGCTGTGGCGGTCGCCGGCGTTGCCACGCCGGGGCTGGCAGCCTCGACGGCAGGCGAGTACGCGGTACCGCACGGCCAACATGACAGTCATGCTCCGGATCTGGCGCAGCACCACCCCTGACGCGTGACCGGAACTGACGCATGACAGGATCGCCGCCGTCGAACCTGGTTAGCCCCGGGCGGCAACCAAGTCCAACGACAGGAGCCCCCGCACGTGTGCAGGGGCTCCTGTCGTTCACAGTACAGCCGTCACCGGGACCCGGTGCTGTGCAAAGCGATCAGTGCTCGACGGCTTTCTCGGCGCCGACTCCGGTCAGCGAACGGACCTCCATCTCGGCCTGCTTGGCCCTGTCTTCCTTCTTCTTGTCCAGAACCGTGCCCAGCCAGCCGAGCAAGAACGCCAGCGGAATCGACACAATGCCCGGGTTGCTCAGCGGGAAGACGGCGAAGTTGGCCCCCGGAATCATGGACGTTTTGGCCCCTGAAACCACGGGCGAGAGCGCAATCAGGATGATCGCCGAACCAAGCCCGCCGTACATGCTCCACACCGCCCCCTGTGTGGTGAACCTCTTCCAGAAGAGCGAGTAGACGATGGTGGGCAGGTTTGCCGAGGCTGCCACGGCGAAGGCCAGGGCCACCAGGAACGCCACGTTCTGGCCGTTGGCAAAAATGCCGCCCAGGATGGCCATGATGCCGATGACCACCACGGTGCGGCGGGCCACCTTCACCTCAGTCTCGGCGTCGGCCTTGCCCTTGGAGATGACGCTGGCGTAGATGTCGTGGGCGAAGGAGGCCGCAGCCGTAATGGTGAGGCCCGCAACCACCGCAAGGATGGTGGCGAAAGCAACCGCCGAGATGAACCCAAGAAGCAGCGGGCCGCCCAGATGGAAGGCCAGCAACGGTGCTGCGGAATTAACGCCGCCCGGAGCAGACTTGATGGTTTCCGCACCGACCAACGCTGCAGCGCCATATCCCAGGACCAGCGTGAACAGGTAGAAAATCCCGATCAGCCAGATGGACCACACCACGGACTTACGCGCTTCCTTGGCGGTCGGGACCGTGTAGAAGCGCATCAGGACGTGGGGCAGCGCAGCAGTGCCAAGCACCAACGCCAGGCCCAGGGACATGAAGTCCAGCTTGGACGTTTCGGACTTGCCGTATTGCAGACCCGGGTTCAGGACATTGGGATTCTTGGCGGTGTCAACGGCCGCGCCCAGGAGGTTGGATACATTGAAACCATAAATGGAGAGAACCCAGAAAGTCATCACGGCCGCTCCTGCAATGAGCAGGATCGCCTTGATGATCTGCACCCAGGTGGTGCCCTTCATCCCGCCAATAAGCACGTACATGATCATCAGCGCGCCCACCACAATGATGACAAGAGACTGTCCGCCCCAGTCGCTGATGCCCAGGAGCAACGAAATGAGGCTGCCCGCCCCGGCCATCTGGGCAAGCAGGTAGAAGAAGCAGACAGCAAGGGTGGAGATGGCTGCGGCTATCCGGACCGGCCGCTGCTTCAGGCGGAAGGAGAGGACATCGGCCATGGTGAACTTACCCGTGTTGCGGAGCAGTTCGGCAACCAGCAGAAGTGCCACGAGCCAGGCAACAAGGAAGCCGATGGAGTACATAAAGCCGTCATAGCCGTTGATAGCAATTGCACCCGTGATGCCCAGGAAGGACGCGGCGGACAGGTAGTCGCCCGCTATGGCTGTGCCGTTCTGGGAGCCGGTGAACGAACGCCCTGCAGCGTAGTAGTCCGCCGCTGTCTTGTTGTTCCGGCTGGCGCGCAAGACGATCACCATGGTGATCACCACAAACAGGGCAAAAATGCCCATGTTCAGCAGGGTTGTATCTTTGAGATCGGCAACATTCACCGCAGGGACCATTGTTCTCATTTTGCTGGCCCGCTCACTGAGTTGCCGTGTTTATCAAATTCGTGGCCTTCGATTTCGTTGCGGATTTCCGCGGCGATGGGGTCCAGCTTGCGGTTGGAGTAACTGACGTACCAGCCGGTGATGGCAAAAGTGGAAACAAACTGCAGCAAGCCCAGGATCAGCCCGACGTTGATGTTGCCCCACACTTTCGTGGACATGAATTCCACGGCGTAGTCGGCCAGCAGCACATATGCGAAATACCAGAGCAGAAACGCTATGGCCATGGGAAAGACAAAGCTGCGGTGACGTTTGCGCAGTTCCTGGAACCGCTCCGTCGATTGGACTTCCTCGAAGTCCACGGACGCCGCTGCGTCCTGTGTCTGGGCATCGTTACCCATCATTCCTCCTCATTGAGTGTTGCCTCGTCCACACCGGCTGCCAGCCCCCGGCCAATGTGACTACCATCACTGTGACCCGTGACGGGGGCTACATTCCAGACTACGCCCAGGGCCGGTCGCTCAACGGCTGCGATGCTGCGCCCAACGGCACACGCGGCTACGCTGGGCACCATGCCGGACTCCCCGCTCTTTACCGCAGCAGCGGTTGCCGTGATCGCCCTGGCGATTGCCGTCGTCGTCGGCGTTGGGCTCAAAGTGCTCCGTTCCTTCCGTGAGCTGGGCACCGACGCCGAGCGCGCCATATACAACACTCTTCATGCAGCGTCGAAGGCGGGCCAGCACCTGAGGACAGGTTTGAATCCGGCAGGAGCGGCCAAAGCCAGCCGTCAGCTGCGCAACCTGCTGGGCTGCGACGCCCTGGCCATCACGGACACATCCGGTGTCCTCGCGTGGGACGGCCCCTCGGAGGAACTCAAACCATTGCTGATGGGTCTCGCGTCCGAAGCCCTGGCCGGAGGCCGGACCACGGTGATCCACGCCGGGGACCTGAGGGCACCACACGGAAAAACCGGCGGTCCGGCTACCCCCGTGGCCGCCGTCATTGCACCCATCAGGGCGGGGACCAGGGTGGCGGGTGTGGTTGCGGTTTTCGCCCCGGCAGCCAGCGCCGGCCTGGTCCGCGCCACCGGCGAAGTGGCCGATTGGGTTGCAACCCAAGTGGAGCTGGCCGAACTCGATGCTTCCCGGACTTTGCTGATGGAGGCCGAAGTGCGTGCCCTGCGCGCCCAGATCAGCCCCCATTTCATCTACAACTCGCTCAATGCGATCGCTTCCTTCATCAACACGGACCCGGAGCGTGCCCGTGAACTGGTGGTGGAGTTCGCCGACTTCACCAGGTATTCGTTCAGGCGCCACGGCGACTTCACCACCTTGGCAGAGGAACTGCGCTGCATCGACCGGTATCTGCTGCTGGAGCGGGCCCGGTTTGGCGAACGTGTGCAGGTGAGCCTGCGGATCGCGCCCGAGGTGCTGAGCACCGTGATCCCGTTCCTGAGCCTTCAGCCGCTGGTGGAGAATGCTGTCAGGCACGGGCTGGAAGCCAAGGAGGGTCCCGGTCACATCACCATCACTGCCAACGATTCCGGCGCTTTTGCCGAAGTCACAATAGAGGACGACGGCGTGGGGATGGATCCGGAACATCTGCGGTCAATGCTGGCCGGGCACAGCGACGGTGATCATGTGGGGCTTCGCAATGTTGACTCCCGGCTTCGCCAGGTTTATGGCGATGACAACGGTCTGGTGATCGAAACGGCCCCAGGGGAGGGCACACTGATCACCATGCGCGTTCCGAAGTCCCAGCCAGGCCATGATGCCTGAGAGTCCGCCCGCTGGCTACGGACGCTAATCTGGAACTATGATTAACGTCCTCGTCGCCGACGACGAGCTCCCTGCCGTTGAAGAACTCGCTTTCCTCCTTGGCAAGGACGACAGGATCGGCAAAATCCACCGGGCCTCTTCCGGCGCGGAAG
Source organism: Pseudarthrobacter sp. N5 (assembly GCF_050157035.1). Taxonomy (GTDB): domain Bacteria; phylum Actinomycetota; class Actinomycetes; order Actinomycetales; family Micrococcaceae; genus Arthrobacter. Next base: position 1,690,416 of record NZ_CP189593.1, on the reverse strand, counting down.
CGCTCCGGGCGCTGGAAGCGGAGTCCGTGGACGCCGTGTTCCTGGACATCCATATGCCGGCAGTGTCCGGGCTGGACATTGCCAGGGCCATTGCGCACAGCAGCAATCCACCCGCTGTGGTCTTCGTGACGGCGGACGAGGACTGCGCCCTTGAGGCGTTCGAGCTTGCGGCAGTGGACTACCTCCTGAAGCCCGTGAGGGCGGAGCGGCTGGCGCGTTCCGTGGGCCGTATAAGTGACCTCATCAAGGACGGCGGTGTGGGGCCGGAGATGATTACCGTGGATCAGGGCGGTACCACCCGAATGATCAGGCGGGACGACATCACGTATGTCCAGGCGCAAGGAGACTACGCGAGAATCCACAGCGCGGACGCAAGCTACCTCATCAGGATCCCGCTCGCTGACCTCGAACAGCAGTGGGCCGAGGCCGGATTCATCCGGATCCACCGGTCCTATCTCATCGCACTGAAGCATCTCAGCCATATGAAACTCGCGGCCGCCCGTCCCAGTGTCACCGTGGCCGGGGCGGTGCTTCCCATCAGTCGCCGCCACCTTCCGTCCATCCGTGAAAAGCTCGAAGCCACCCGGATCCGGCCGCAGGCATGACCCGGGTCCGCGTGACGGCGCCGCGGTCCGTGCCCAGACCGGCCACAGAGTCGCGGGAAGCGGCCGAGGAATCCGAGGCCGGCCAGGTGTTCGTCCGCTCCCTGATCCTCTCCCAGCTGCGCCTGGCCATTGTTGTAGCCGCGGGTTTCCTGGTGGTCCTCGGTGCCTTCCCCCTGGTACTTTCAGCAGTGCCTGGCCTCGCTGATTCACGCATTGCCGGCATCCGCTTCGATTGGCTGCTGCTCGGCGCCGGTGTCTACCCTGTGATCGGGCTCAGCGCATGGCTGTACATTCGCACCGCCGCCCGCAACGAGGCCCGGTACCGGGATCTGGCGGAGGAGCAATGATGTTCACGTGAACCCTGCGGTGGGCATTACGGCTTTTGTCGGCGTATCGCTTGCCACGGCTGTGATCGGTTTTTATGGGCTGCGCATTTCACGGACAACCGGTGACTTCTACGTGGCGTCACGAACTGTCAGGCCTTGGTGGAACGCCTCCGCAATCGGAGGGGAGTATCTGTCGGCCGCGAGCTTCCTCGGTGTGGCCGGGCTGATTCTGCTGTCCGGCACGGACGCGCTGTGGTTTCCGGTCGGCTACACAGCGGGCTTTCTTATGCTGCTGCTGTTTGTGGCTGCCCCGTTGCGCCGCTCCGGCGCTTACACCATCCCGGATTTCACCGAGGCCAGGCTTGATTCCAAAGCTGTACGGCGGGTCACCAGCCTGGTAGTTGTTGTGGTTGGCTGGCTGTACATTGTCCCGCAGCTTCACGGTGCCGCCCTGACAATCGGAATCACTACCGGGTTGCCTTCCTGGGTGGGGTCCGTGGCGGTGGTGGTAGTGGTCTGTCTGACTGTCGTGGCCGGCGGCATGCGCTCCATTACGTTTGTCCAGGCTTTCCAGTACTGGCTTAAGCTCACGGCGCTGGCGGTGCCGGTGCTGTTTATGGTGTTTGTGCTCTCCGGCAACGGGCCCACCGCGGTGTCACAGGCTGCCGTCAACCCCACGGGGCTCCCGCCGGCCGGCCCGTATCAGAACATCTCGCTTCTGGTGGCGCTGCTGTTCGGAACGCTGGGTCTCCCCCACGTCCTGGTGCGCTTCTATACCAATCCCGACGGCCAGTCAGCGCGGCGCACCACGCTCATTGTCCTGGGCCTGCTCTCTGTCTTCTATCTGCTCCCCACTGCCTGCGCAATGGCTGCACGGATGTTTGCACCGGAACTGGCCCGCAACGGTCAGCCCGATGCTGTGGTGCTACTGCTCCCGGGCCGCCTGATCGGAGGAACTGCCGGAGATCTGCTGTCGGCACTGGTGGTGGCCGGAGCGTTCGCGGCGTTCCTGTCCACCACATCAGGACTGGTGGTGTCGCTGGCAGGCGTGATCAGCCAGGACGTTCTGGGGGGCAGCGTCCGTGGTTTCCGGCTCGCCGCCGTCATCGCGGCGTTAGTCCCGCTGGGCTTCGCGTTTATGACTGATTCCATGGCCCTCGCCGGAAGCGTTGGGCTGGTTTTCGCGTTCACGGCATCCACCATCTGTCCCGTGCTCTTGCTGGGGATCTGGTGGCGGGGACTCACAGACAGGGGTGCCATCAGCGGAATGGTCACGGGCGGCGTGCTCTGCGGTGGTGCCATGGTGGCCGGGGCTGTTCTTGGGGCGGCAGCCACGCCGTTCTGGCTCGCCCAGCCGGCGGCCTGGACGGTTCCGGCCGCCTTCGCCGTGATGGTCCTGGTGTCGTGGTCAACAAGAAGCCGGGTGCCGCGGACCATCACGAGGGTCATGACCAGGCTCCATACTCCGGAACGGCCGCTGACAACGGAACGCTGAGTCAGGACGAGCTGGCCGCGCGCACAGACAACTGGCCGCCATATTACCGGCACGCGTCTTACCGTCACACGTCAGTCGATGGCCGCCATCAGTTCGACTACCCGGTCCAGGAAAGCATCGACCTGGGTTTCCTCGTAGCCGTTCCTACCCATGGCCGGGCGGAAGACTGCCCTGCGGACATTGTCCACGCTCAGCGGTTTGTCTTGCTCCAGGTATCCGATCAGGTCCAGGCAAAGGTTGTCGACGTCGAGGGTGTTGTAACTGCTGGCCTTGCCCTTTGCCGGCCGGCGGAAGCGTTCGCCGTCGGGCCTGTGCAGCCTGCCGCGCAGAATTCCGGAGAGCTTACCGACCTCGCGCAGCCAGGCTTCCTCGCCGCTCTCGGCGATGAGTTCGTCCCGTTCCCGGCGGGCAAAGGCATCTTCAAGCCGGTCCAGGGCCGCGTCCACCACGGCAGCGGAGTATCCCTGCTTGACAGGATCAAAAGACACAGCCCTCACATCGGCGCTCCTGATCACGTGGATGGCAGCCTTTGGTGTTTCAAGCGACACGCGGGCGCGCTGCAGGAACTGGTCCACCTGCTTGGCGTTATAGCCGTATTGGTTCCGCTGCACGCGCTCAAAGGACGCGGGGATCTGCCGTTGAATGTCCACTGTCACTACGTTTCCTTTAATCCTCTTCAGCTAGGGTCTGTTCCGCACCATTCTATGATGCGGACCGGGGTCAGGCGAGGCGGTGTGTCAGGCTCCTGCGACCAGCACGTAAAGTACAAAGGCGACTGGCGAGGCAAAAACGATCGAATCCAGCCGGTCCATGACTCCTCCGTGTCCGGGCAGGATGCTGCTCATGTCCTTGACGCCGAGTTCCCGCTTAACCATCGACTCCGCCAGGTCACCCGCTGTTGAGGCGGCCACCATGCCCACGGCCAGGACGACGCCCACCCACCAGGGTTTGCCCAGCAGGAAGATGCTCGCCGGGACACCGATCACCATGGCGCCGGCAATCGATCCGCCAAAGCCCTCCCACGATTTCTTCGGGCTGATCTTCGGGGCCATTGGATGTTTCCCGAGGGAGGCGCCGATCAAATAACCGAAAGTGTCGTTGGAGACTACAAGCAGCAGCATCACCACTACCTGCCACGCGCCTTCCGGTACTGTTCCGCCGGGCCAGGTGCCCACAGGAGTCGGGCCGCCGGCGGCATGAAGTGGCAATACCGCGAAGCTGATCAGGAAAGGGACCCATACCAGCGTGAAGACACCGGCGAAGATGCTGCGGGCCGAACCTGCGGCGCCCTCGATGGAACGCCAGAGCAAAACGGCGACACTGCTCAGAAGGACGGCGAACAGCAGGCTTTCCAGCCCGCCGAAGTATGCCGCTAACGGCATGGCCACGGTGCCGGTCATAACAGGAACGATGGGCAGCCGCGTGCCGTTGGCTTCCAGCGCCCGGAAAATCTCCCAGACGCCGAAGACGGCAAATGCCGTGGTGACCGCTGCGAAACCGAGCGGCAGAAAAAGCAGCCCGCCCAGCACTGCAAAGAGCATTGCAAGGCCGACGGCGATGGCCGCCGGGAGGTTTCTTCCCGCTTGGGGCGTCGGGTTGCTCCGTGGCTGTCTGCCCCGCAGCCGAACCCGCGGACCGGCGGGCCGCTGTGGCTGGCTCATCAGACCTCGAGCAGCTCTGCTTCCTTGCGCTTGAGCAGCTCGTCAATGCCGTCGACATGCTGCTTGGTCATGGCGTCAAGTTCCTTTTCACCGCGGCTGCCTTCGTCTTCTCCGGCGTCGCCGTCTTTCACCAACTTGTCCAGGGTTTCCTTGGCCTTACGCCGTATGTTGCGGATGGCGATCTTGGCGTCTTCGCCCTTGGTCTTGACAATCTTGACGTATTCCTTACGCCGTTCCTGGGTCAGGTCCGGGATGGTGATCCGGATGACGTTGCCGTCGTTTGACGGGTTGGCGCCCACCTCCGAGTCGCTCAGGGCGCGCTCGATGTCCCGCAAGGCAGTCTTATCATAGGGGGTGACGAGGATGGTACGGGCATCCGGAACGGTAAACGAGGCCAGCTGCTGCAGCGGGGTGGGCGTGCCGTAGTACTCAACGGTGACCTTGTTGTACAGGCCTGGCGTAGCGCGGCCCGTACGGATCGACGCGAAGTCTTCCTTGGCTACCTCAACCGCCTTGTCCATCTTGTCTCCGGCTTCGAGCAAGGTTTCTTCGATCACGATCTCTCCTCAAAAATCGGTGCAGCCGGTAGTCCCGGCATTGCACACTCTTTATTCCGTCCAGATGAGTCCGGCCTGGGCAGGAACTGTTCTAAAAACATCCTAGCCGTTGCTAGGGAGTGACCAGGGTGCCCAGCTTTTCGCCGAGAATTGCGCGGGTGACGTTCCCTTCGCCTTCCATGCCGAAGACCACCATGGAGAGGTCGTTGTCCTTGCACATGGTCATGGCCGTCTGGTCCATCACCCGGATGTCCCGGCGCAGTGCGTCGTCATAGCTCAGCGTTTCCAGTTTTTCGGCCGTGGGATCCTTCTTGGGATCCGCTGTGTACACGCCGTCAACCCCGCTCTTCGCCATCAGTACGACGTCGGCGTGGACTTCCAGCGCACGCTGGGCGGCAACGGTGTCGGTGGAGAAGTAGGGCAGCCCGGCGCCAGCGCCGAAGATCACCACGCGGCCCTTTTCCATGTGCCGGATGGCCCGGCGGGGAATGTATGCCTCCGCGACCTGGCCCATGGTGATGGCACTCTGGACCCGGGTCCCGACGCCGGCTTGCTCCAGGAAATCCTGCAGCGCCAGGCAGTTCATCACGGTGCCGAGCATGCCCATGTAATCGGCCCGTGAGCGGTCCATGCCGCTTTGCGACAGTTCGGCGCCACGGAAGAAATTACCGCCACCGACGACGATTGCCACCTCAACGTCGGGAACAGCAGCCGCGATCTGCTTGGCCACGCCGCGAACGGTATCCGGGTCAACGCCCAGCTTCCCGCCGCCGAAGACCTCACCGGACAGCTTCAGGAGAACACGGCGCCTGCTTTTCTGTGGCTGGGCTGAAGTGTTGACGGTTTCCATGGTGCCTTCCCGTTGGTGAACTCTGAGCTAGGTTATCGTGCTCTGCGGCCAAAGTTCTCATTCATGCTCCGGCCTTTTGCATGCAACAGTGCATGCAAAAGGGGCGGCCACCGAAGTGACCACCCCTTTGCGTGTGTGACTAGGAACCGACGCGGAAACGCGTGAATGCGGTTGCCTTGACGCCGGCCTCTGTGAGCACCTGCGCCACGGACTTCTTGGCATCCTTGGCAAATGCCTGATCGATCAGGACCTCACCCTTGAAGAACCCAGTAACACGGCCTTCAACGATCTTGGTCATGGCACCCTCAGGCTTGCCTTCAGCCTTGGCGGTCTCTTCAGCGATGCGGCGCTCGGACGCAACCAGCTCAGCCGGAACGTCTTCGCGGGTCAGGTAATTCGGGGCCATCGCTGCGACGTGGACTGCCACGTCGTGGGCTGCGGTGGCCGCGGCTTCGCCGTCGCCGTCAACAGCGAACAGCACGCCAACCTGGGCCGGGAGATCCTTGGAGGTCTTGTGCAGGTAGGCGTCAACGGTGCCGCCCTCGATGCGGGAGATACGGCGGACAACAACCTTTTCGCCGAGGACAGCGCCCTCTTCGATAACAACCTCGGACAACGGCTTGCCGTCGACCTCGGTAGCCAGCAGGGTCTCGAGATCGGCTGCGCCGGACTCGACGGCGACAGCCAGGACTTTGTCGGCAAGCTGGATGAACTTGTCAGCCTTGGCGACGAAGTCGGTTTCGCAGTTGACTTCGATCATCACGCCAACACCGGCGTTGACCTTGGCAGCAACCAAGCCTTCAGCGGTGGAGCGGCCTTCACGCTTGGTAGCGCCCTTCAGACCCTTGATGCGGATGATCTCGATCGCCTTTTCGGCGTCACCGTTGGCTTCGTCAAGAGCCTTCTTGACATCCATCATGCCGGCGCCGGTGCGCTCGCGCAGAGCCTTGATATCAGCGGCAGTGTAGTTCGCCATGTGAACCCCTCTGTCTAGAAATGTATGTGGTGTACGGACTGACAGGACGGCAGCCCACCTGGTGAGCCGCCATCCTGTCAGTAACCCCTTCACTGCGGACAGTGGGCGGGGAGTCCGGATTACTTGTCTGCGTCTTTACTTCTCTGCGTCTGCAGCGGGGGCCTCGGCAGCAGCCGGTGCTTCCTCTACAACCGGAGCAGCCTCAGCGGCCGGTGCTTCTTCCACAACCGGAGCCTCTACAGCCGCCGGAGCAGCTTCTGCGGCCGGAGCTTCTTCAGACTTGTTGGCCTCGAGAAGCTCGCGCTCCCACTCGGCCAGCGGCTCTTCCGGAGCTTCCGTGGTGCCCGTTGCACGCTGGTTGCGGGCGATCAGGCCCTCTGCTACGGCGTCGGCAACAACGCGGGTCAGCAGGTTCACGGAGCGGATGGCGTCGTCGTTGCCCGGGATCGGGAAATCGACTTCGTCGGGGTCGCAGTTGGTGTCCAGGATGGCAACAACCGGGATGTTCAGCTTCTTGGCTTCGTCAACAGCAAGGTGTTCCTTCTTGGTGTCCACGATCCAGAGCACGGACGGTGCCTTGGTCAGGTTGCGGATACCGCCGAGGTTGGTTTCCAGCTTGGTGAGTTCACGGCGAAGGAGCAGCAGTTCCTTCTTGGTGTACGCGGAGCCGGCGACGTCATCGAAGTCGATCTCTTCGAGTTCCTTCATGCGCTGGATACGCTTGGAGACCGTCTGGAAGTTGGTCAGCATACCGCCGAGCCAGCGCTGGTTGACGTACGGCTGGCCAACGCGGGTGGCCTGCTCAGCGATGGATTCCTGTGCCTGCTTCTTGGTGCCGACGAAGAGTACGGTGCCGCCGTGTGCAACGGTGGCCTTGACGAACTCGTAGGCGCGGTCGATGTAGGACAGTGACTGCTGAAGGTCAATGATGTAAATGCCGTTGCGCTCCGTAAAGATGAATCGCTTCATCTTCGGGTTCCAACGACGGGTCTGGTGTCCAAAGTGGACGCCGCTGTCAAGCAGCTGGCGCATAGTTACGACGGGCATGCCGGCGCTCCTTCCGGCAGGTCATTCATGAGAAAACCCATGGGTTCTCTTACCCTGCCAATAGTTGACGGTTTAATAGCCCGGCCCAAACGGGCCCGGCTCCTGGCATCCATTGCACTTCCCATCAGGACTGTTTCCGGTCCGGACCGCAGGAGGCACAATCCTCCTCGGCAGGAAGCCGGGTGGCTTCTGACTCGGAGGGCTGGATACGCGTAGTCAGCTGCTGCTCCCCCGCATCTCTGAATGAGACATGCCGACGCCGCCCGGAAGTGGAGACCAATCACAGGAAAGACCAATTCCAGACAAGACGTTGAGGGCACAGCAAACTGCTCCACCAAGTGTACTACAGCACCCCCGCCGCAGGAGACCGTATCGAGGCTGCCCAGCGCGTTTTCCACATGGCCGCGCCAGCGTCTTCCGCAGCCCACGGCGCAAGGTGAAGCTTGGGAAATGAAAGCTCAAAGACTGCTGGCCGCACTCCTGCTGGTGGCTGCCACCGTTTCCATCCAACCCGCGCATGCTGCCGGTGTCCGATCCGGCCGGGACACCTCCACTGCGGAAACGGCTGACGCTGCCCCCAGGGGCTCGTGGAGCTGGCCGCTCACCCCCAGACCGGATGTACTCCGTGCATTCGATCCGCCGGCCAAGCCCTGGCTGAGCGGCCACCGGGGTGTGGATCTGCGGGCAACGCACGACGGCGCGCCGGTCACCGCACCGGAGTCCGGCACGGTGAGCTTCGTCGGAGTGGTGGTGGACCGGCCGGTCATTACGATCGACCACGGCAACGGTCTGAGAAGCAGTTTCGAACCTGTGCACAGTAGCCTTGCCGCCGGGGCGACGGTAGCAAAAGGGGACGAACTTGGCACTCAACTGACAGGCCACTGCGCCACAACGCCATGCATCCACTGGGGTGTCCGGCTCGGTGAGGATTACCTCAACCCGCTGGAGTTCGTGATGGATCTCCGGTCTTCCATCCTTCTTCCCCTGCACAGGGGTGCGGAAGACGGCGGCTAGACGATTGCTGAAATACCGGTGATGGCGCGGCCGGTGACCAGAGTGTTGACCTCGTGGGTGCCCTCATAGGAGTAGATGGCTTCAGCATCCGAGAAGATTTTGGCCATTTCGAAGTCAGTGACGATTCCGTTGCCGCCCAGGAGACTGCGGCCCATTGCCACACTTTCCCGCATGCGTGCAGTGGTGAAGGCCTTGGCCAGCGCGGACTGCTCATCCTTGGCCTCGCCCGCGTCCTCGAGCTGGGACAAACGGACCATCATGCCCATTGAGCTGACAGCGTTGCCCAGAATCTGAACCAGCTGGCTTTGGACCAGCTGGAAAGACGCCAGCGGGCGTCCGAACTGGTGGCGTTCCACGGCGTAGCGGCGCGCCACATCAAAGGCAGCCAGCTGCTGCCCCACGGCCTGCCATGCAACGGCCAGCCGCGTGACTTTCAGGACCTTGTTGGTGTCCCGGAAGCTGTTTGACTTGGCAAGCTTGAAGAAGTCCGGAACCACCACGTTCTCAAGGGTGATATCCGCGTTCTGCACGGTTCGCAGGGAGATCTTGTTTTCGATTTTCGAGGCGCTGAAGCCGGGGAGAGCGGTATCCACCAGGAAACCCTTCACCTGATTGTCTGCCAGGTCCCGGGCATAGATGACTACCCAATCCGAGAAGGTGGCGTTGCCGATCCAGCGCTTGGCTCCGTTGAGGATCCAGTTGTCGCCGTCGCGCTGCGCGGTGGTGCGTGTTCCGCCGGCGACGTCGGAGCCTCCCAACGGTTCAGTCAGGCCGAAGGCGCCGATTTTCTTCAGGGCGTAGATATCCGGCAGCCAGGCGTCCTGCTGCTCCTGGGACGCGAGGGCTTCGATGGATCCGGTAAACAGACCGTCGTGGACACCCATAAAAGTGGCGATCGAGGTATCGGCGCGGGTGACCTCCGCATGGACCAGGCCGGCGAACAGATTGGAGTAACCCTGTCGCTTGACGGGGCTGACCAGATCGATTTCCGCGAGTTTGGGAATGAGCTCCATGGGGAACTCGCCGCGATTCCAGCAATCGACGGCGATCGGCTTCACCTCGCGTACGAGGAACGAGCGGATTTCAACCAGCCGGTCCTGTTCCTTCTGGCTGAGCAGCTGCTCGAAAGCGAAGAAGTCGCCGTCAGCGTACGGCAGGTTGTTGATGTCGATAGCGGCTTTGGACATGGTGTTCCTTCGCATGTGATCAGCAGTGACCAAAAGGTCCCGGGCGGGGCGCCAGCGGTAAGTTACTCATGAGTAACTTACCGCAAACTGCGGAGTAGACGCAACATCCGGGCAACCAGAGACTACCGGCCGACACGAGAAGGGAGCCGTGGCCTGCGCTAAGACGCAGGCCACGGCTCCCTTCGAACCAGGTAAAAAGTAGGGCTACTCGGACTTGAACCGAGGACCTTAGGATTATGAGTCCCGCGCTCTAACCAGCTGAGCTATAGCCCCATATACCCGAGCGCAGCAGGCTCGTTGCGGAGCCTGATCCTGTCCGGGGCAAAAACACTCTAGCAATAGTAATCGCCAGAGCGGTGCGTGTATGCACGCCGATCAAACCACCATGTCGTCGTAGTTGGCGCCACGGTACAGATCTTCGAACGTCTGAAGCGTTCCTTCAATACTGTGTGGCTCTACCATTCTGCGGCTCGCCGCGCCCATGGCTGCATGCTCCGCGGCCGGAAGCCGCACAATGCGGGTCATTTTTTCCGCAAGATCGTCGCTGTCGTTCGGCCTGAAAAGGTAGCCGTTTTCGCCGTCCCGCACCAGATGCGGCAGAGCCATGGCGTCAGCAAGCAGCACCGGAGTGGAAGCGGACATCGCTTCCAGTGTGACGAGGGACTGCAGCTCGGCTGTGCCTGGCATGCAGAACAGGTCCGCCTTGATGTACGCCTCGCGAAGGTCCTCGTCGCTGGCGATGCCCAAAAACCTGACCCTGTTCTGAAGACCAAGCCTTTCCACCTGGGTTTCAAGGGCAGCCCGCACCTCCCCGCCGCCCACAATTTCCAGATGGATGTTCAGTCCCGCCGGGGTCTTGGCCACGGCGTCGATCAGCACGTCCACATGTTTCTCCTCAGCCAGCCGGCCTGCGAATACCACCGTTGGATAGGCATGGCGCTCTACAACCTCCCCTGGCTGGAGCTCGTACGCGGAAGCATCAATGCCGTTGGAAAGCGGCAGTACCTTCGGCAGGAAAGCGTGCTGATGCATGGCTTTGGCGGCCAGCGGCGTGGGTGTGGTCACAACATCCGCCTGGCTCATGACCTTGCCCATGTCCTTCCAGGAAATGCGGCCCACGATGTCCTTGAACCACTGCGGGAAGGGCAGGAACGGATTCAGGTTTTCCGGCATGAAGTGGTTGGTGGCCACCACCCGGATGCCACGTTTGACGGCCTCGTACAGGACGTGCTCGCCGATCATGTAGTGGCTCTGGATATGCACAACGTCCGGCTTGATGCGGTCGAACAGCAAGCTGATGTCCTTCTTGATTTCCCAAGGGAAGCAGATCCGGAAATATTCGTGCGTGAACACGCCGTGCGAACGGAGGCGGTGCACGGTGGCCTCGGAACGGAACTCCGAAAAGGCCTTCCCGTTGTCCGCACGGCACGCCAGCACGTGGACGTTATGCCCGCGGCCGGTCATCCCTTTGGCTAAGCGGTAGCCGAACTGGGCAGCTCCGTTGACGTGGGGCGGGTAAGTGTCCGCGGCAATCAGGACGGTGAGTGGCTGGTCAGCGGGCGTGGTCACGTGGAGTGCTCCTGGTGGTCACGGCACTGGCAGCTTCTGCTGCCGGTACCGGGTGGCCGCTGGCATGTTGCGCCGGGCCGCAAGGTGAAAATCGGCTAGTGGGACGCCCTGCCCGCGGCCTTCCGCGCTTCCTTCTTGCGCTTGGTGACCTCGGGATGGTGCCTGGATAGGGCGATCACCCCCACGATAGCAAGGGATGCCGCTGTGGCCATGCCAATCGCCATCACGGCGTGGACATCGGGACGGAGCTCCCCCAGAATCATGATGCCGATGGCAATTCCCACGATCGGATCAATCACTGTCAGCCCGGCAATGACGAGGTCCGGCGGTCCGCCGGAGTATGCACTTTGAACAAACCAGGTACCCAGGCCGCCGGCAGCCACGATTGCCAACACTGAGTACCACTGAACGTTCAGGAGGGCGAGTCCATTGGGATCAACCAGGTGCTTGCCGATGATCCGGGTGAGCACTGCGACGAAGCCGAACAGCACGCCTGCACCCAGAATGTAGACAAAAGCGCTCATCCGGTGCTTGAACATCACCGCCAGCGTCCCGAAAACTCCCACGGCCAGCGCAAGCAGCAGAACGATTGTCAGTTCGTCGCTTTGACTGACGTGGTGGTTCTCCTGCGTGACGTTTACGGCGAGCAGGACGAACAGCGCCGAGCCGGATACACAGGCCGTGATGGCCACAATCGTGGCCCGGTTGATGCTCAGGCCCTGGTCCTTGGAGTTGACCACGGTGGTAATGACCAGCGCAATGGCGCCAATCGGCTGCACCACAGTCAGCGGTGCGGAGACCAGCGCAATCGCATTCATCACCATCCCGACGCACAGCAGCAGCAGGCCAAGTACCCAGCGCGGATTCCGCAGCAGGCGCAGAAAACCCTTCGTACTCAGCGCCAGCCCGCCGGTGTCAGCCTTGACCGCACTTCCTTGGCGCTGGGCACCAAAAGCCAGGAAAAAAGCCCCAAGCACTGCAAGAAAAACCGCCACCCAGACCATCAGGAGGGACCGCCGTCGTCGGCTGTCTGCATTCTGCCCTTCCGAAGGATGGCCCAGAAGTAGTTGTAGGCGGCGATCCAATGCCCCAGCAACCCCAGGCCAAGAACGATCCACGCCGTGACAAAGTACACCTCACTCAGCGGGATGGACATCCTGGACAGCACCAGAAGCGGAGTGCCCAGCAACAAGAGGCCGGTACGGGTCTTGCCGATCCGGCTCACGGGCAAGTCCGGGTGGCTGCGGAAGTAGAAAAGGGTCATCACCAGGAGTATGGTGTCCGGGACAACCAGCGCAGCCAGATACCACCATTGCACAACGCCGGCAATCACCAGGGTGACGGCCACAGCCAACAGTGCAAGCCTGTCGGCGATGGGGTCCATAACACGTCCAAGTTTTGAGGTCTGGTTGAAGCGGCGGGCAACATAGCCGTCCACCCAATCCGTGCCGCCCATGATCGCGAGCACCAGCACGGCAAAACCGTATTCCTTCTGCGCCAGTACCAGCCAGACGAACAGGGGTACGCCCATAAACCGGAGCACGGTAATCAGATTGGGGACGGTGACGATCAGGTCGTGATCGATCTGCGGTTGGCCGGGGCGGGAACCGGCGCCGATGAACCTCATCCGGTCCCCTTTCCATTGCCGGCAATCTCGAGTCGCCTGGGCTCAGCTGCCACGTTCCTTGAATCCAGATTGGATTCCGGGATATTCTAATTCTTGAAGAGTCTTCTCAGCAGGACCACAAGGACCGCGGAAGACGCGGCCAAGACGATGAGTGGCTTCCACCTCCCGTCCAAGGAACCTGCACCGCCGTCGCTTGACGTATCGCTGCCTGAACGGGAGGGGCCCACGAAGGGCCGGAGCTTTTCCGCTGCCCGTCCGCTGCTTTCTTTCAGGAGTTCCCTTCCATCGTCCAGGCGGTCCTTGGCCATCCCAAGAAAGGCCTGTCCCTGCGTTCTGACGTCAAGTTCCCGGCCAAGATCGTCCCTTACACCGGTCAGGTGCTGCCGCCGCTGTTTCAGCCTGCTGCGCAGTTCCGCCTCAGTGGGGGCCGGGATGTCCGTGGTTTTCTTTGCTTTGGCAGCCTTCTCGGCTTTTACCTGTGCCTCGGCCTCGGCCTTAGCTGCCTTGGCGGCCTTGGCTTCCGGGGTACTGGGATCCAGGAGTGCGGGGTTGTAGGCCGACCCCTCTTTTGCGATGCCCAGGTCGTGCTTGAGTCCGCGAAGGGAATCCTCGGGAATCAGCGGCAGGGACTTCTTGAACTTGCGCAGGCCAATGAGGGCGCCCAGGAGCGCAATCAGCAGGAACAAGCCGCACACTGAGAGCGCAGCCAACCACGCAGGCATGATGGTGGCAAGTCCCATGATGGCTGCAACAATCAGCCCGATAACGAGGAACGCAATGAAAACAAGCGCGACGGCGAAAAACGCTGCCGCGACCCCCAGCTGAATGCCCTTGCGCTTGATTTCGACCTTGGCCAGCGCGATTTCGTCATTGAGTTGACGGGGCAACAGCCGGAATACAAGCTTCAGCGTTTTGGGTAGCGCAGAAATGCGCGGCCCGGGGATTGTCCGCCCGCTGTGACGTCCGCTCATCGGTTCCGCCTAACTGGTTCCATGGTCGATTCGGCTTCCGGATCATGTGGCGTGTGCGAGTGTGCACAGCCCCCGCTGACAAAACTATCATTCAGGCTTAGGACGTGCTTCTGGCGAAAGCGCGTGGCGAGCCCTCCAACGCTGTAAAAATACGATCTTCCGGCCATAGGATTGATCTCCGTGAGCATTCCCATCAATCCGGGCGATTCCCTGAGCCGCCGCCAGAAGCTTCTTTACATTCTCCTGCTTGGCGCCCTGACGGCGCTGGGCCCCTTTACGGTTGATCTATACCTCCCTGCGTTCCCCGCATTGGAAGAAAGCCTGGGCGTGTCAGAGGCAGCCGTGCAGTTGACCCTGACCGGAACCACCATCGGATTTGCTCTGGGCCAGCTGGTGGTGGGTCCGTTCAGTGACAAGTTCGGACGGCGCCTCCCGCTGATTCTGGCCACCGCGGTACACATCGCAGCATCAATCGGGGCTGCGCTTTCCACGGACATTGCCTCGTTGGGCCTCTTCCGCTTACTGATGGGTGCAGGCGCGGCCGGTGGCGGTGTGGTTGCAATGGCGATGGTGCGTGACCTCTTCAGCGGCTACGCCATGGTGCGGATGTTCTCCCGGATGGCACTGGTAAACGGGCTTGCGCCCATCCTGGCCCCGGTCATCGGCTCCCAGCTCCTGCTGGTTATGCCGTGGCCCGGGATCTTCGTTTTCCTGGCCGCCTACGGCACCGCCGTGATCATCGCCGCGATGTTCCTGGTCCGGGAAACGCTCCCCCGCGACCAGCGGGGGAAGTCCGGCCTGACGGCGGGTCAGCGCTACAAGCTGCTCTTCTCGGACCGGATCTTCGTAGGCCTGCTGATGTTGGGCGGGATGAATTTCGCAGGGCTGTTCACCTACCTGTCCGCATCACCGTTCCTGTTCCAGAATGTTTACGGATTCTCACCCCAGCAGTACGGCCTGCTGTTCGGCATCAATTCGCTGGGCATCGTGGCCGGGGTGCAGACGAGCTCCCGGCTTATCAAACGCGTACCCCCGCAATGGATTCTTGCCTGCTCAACGGCCTGGATGTTCCTGATGGCTGTGCTGATCGTTGTCTGTGACCAGCTGGGGTTCGGGCTGTGGGGTGTGATGGTGCCGCTCTGGTTCTACATCCTTGGCGCCGGTTTCACGTTCCCCTGTGTCCAGGTGCTGGCATTGGCAAATCACGGCGCCCAGGCAGGCACTGCTGCCTCGCTGCTGGGCGCGGCCACCTTTATGATGGCGGGCCTCGTCTCCCCCGTGGTGGGCTGGCTGGGAGTGGGTTCCCCCACGCCCATGGGCGCAGTCCAGGCAGTCTGCATCCTGCTGGCGGTTCTGGCTTTGTGGCTGGTAGTGCGGCCAAAGTCCGTCCCCTCCATCCACTAGTCCGGCCGCATGACTAGGCCGGATAGATGACCAGGCTGGACAGATGACGGGGCTTGACGCATGACGGGAAAGCCGCACCGGAACCGCAGGGGACTATTCCTTGGCGCGATGCTTGGTGCCATTGCCGGCTATTTTGCTGGCCGCGCCATCGGAAACCCGGGCGCCGGTATCATCCTGGGCATGCTGGCCGGCTCGGCGCTCCTGTACCGGGTAAATCCCGGGCCGTGGAAGCGGAACTGAAAGCGGCCATGACCGGCACCTGTTCGAGGCGGCCAGCTGCGCGCTAAAGTTAATCCGTGCCCAGCAGGCAGAATCATCAGCCTCTTCCGGCCACGTGGCAGCGGCGCGACGCCGGCATTTTGCCTCTGTGGTGGGAACGGCTGTGCTCGCAGACCAGTACCCAATCCGCCGCCCTTTACGCAGCGGGGCTCTTCACCGAGGACCGCCGGCGCCCCATAGCGCAATGGTTTAATCCCGCGTTCAATGCCGCCCTGCTGGTTGCTCCGGAAACTTCCGCAGAGTGGCCCGTACAACGCTTCGGCATCTTCTACGCGCCGCCGGACACCGGCTTCACCCGGGTGCATTCCGCCCCGCATGAATGGCACCCGCGCGAGCCCAGGCAGTCTCCCACCGAACAGGAGGCCTTCCTGGCCGCCGTGGCCGAAGCGGAGCGCTTCCTGCAAGTGGAGATGGACTTCGTCTGAGCGCTTCCTGCAGGTGGCCGCGGCCCTACGGAAGCAGCACATAAAAAAGGTCCCGCAGCCGGTTATTCACCGGCCACGGGACCTGCAAGCTCCTCCTGCTGGACCCGAACCAGCAACCCTACGATTGCTGGTCCGTTTTGTTCTGCTCCTATGCCCTTGCTTACGCCGTGATCGCCGTTGCCGGGGCCCATCTGGAGGACGACGAGACGACCCCCAACTCCTCCCCCGATTCAGCCGGCGAAAGCATATCCGGATCCGCCATGGACGTCGGCGGTATGAGTTATGTAGTGATGCACAGACATCAAGTCAACCTCGGGAAACGGGGCTGGCGGCGGCACAGCGGCAGAAGCGGGCCGGGCTTCGGCCCTAAGTCGTGACCCCAGGGGTATGCATTCCCTTCATCCCATTGCCGGCTGATGCACCGGCGAGGCGGAGCCAGGTGTCCACCACGGTGTCGGGGTTCAGTGAGACGGAATCGATGCCTTCGCCCACCAGCCACTCTGCGAAGTCCGGATGGTCGCTGGGGCCCTGGCCGCAGATCCCCACGTATTTGCCGCGGGCCTTGCAGGCCTTGATGGCCATGCTCAGCAGCTTCTTGACCGCGGGGTCGCGTTCGTCGAAGCTGCCGGCGACGATGGCGGAGTCCCGGTCCAGGCCGAGGGTCAGCTGCGTCATGTCATTGGAGCCGATGGAGAACCCGTCGAAGTGGTCCAGGAATTCGTCGGCCAGCAGCGCGTTGGACGGCAGCTCGCACATCATGATGACCTCAAGGCCGTTCTCGCCGCGGCGCAGTCCGTTCTCCGCGAGCAGATCGATGACGCCGCGGGCCTCGTCGAGGGTGCGCACAAAGGGGATCATCAGTTTGACGTTGGTCAGCCCCATCTCATTGCGGACAAAGGAGAGGGCCTCGCACTCGAGGTCGAAGCAGTCCCGGAAGGAGGGCTCCAGGTAACGGGAGGCGCCGCGGAAGCCGAGCATCGGGTTCTCTTCGTGCGGCTCGTAGGCGGGCCCGCCGAGCAGGTTCGCATACTCGTTGGACTTGAAGTCGGACATGCGGACAATCACCGGCTCGGGTGCGAACGCCGCGGCGATGGTTGCCACCCCTTCGGCCAGGCGCTTGATGTAGTAGTCGCGCGGGCTGTCGTAGGCGGCGATCCGCTCCCGGATTTCCGCGGCCACGTCCGCCGGCTGGTCCTCCGGATTCAGCAGCGCCTTCGGGTGGATGCCGATCTGGCGGTTGATGATGAACTCCAGCCGTGCCAGGCCCACACCGTGGTTGGGCAGCTGCGCGAAAGTGAACGCCTGCTCCGGGGTACCGACATTCATCATGACCTTGACGGGTGCCTCGGGCAGCTGGGTGATCTCGGTTTCCTCGACACTGAAGTCCAGAAGTCCTTCGTAGATCAGACCGGTCTCGCCTTCGGCGCAGGAGACCGTCACCTCGGTGCCGTCGGACAGGATGTCCGTGACGTCCCCGGTACCGACGACGGCGGGAATCCCCAGTTCCCGGGCGATGATCGCCGCATGGCAGGTGCGTCCGCCCCGGTTGGTCACGATGGCCGACGCACGCTTCATGATCGGTTCCCAGTCCGGGTCGGTCATGTCAGCGACGAGGACGTCGCCGGTTTCGAATGCGGCCATCTGGTCAATGGCGGTGAGGATACGGACGCGGCCGGCGCCGATGCGCTGGCCGATGGCGCGGCCCTCGGACAGCACCCGGCCGGTCCCGTTCAGGCGGAAACGGCTCAGCTGGCCGGCGGGCCTGCGGGACTGCACGGTTTCCGGGCGCGCCTGCAGAATGTAGAGGCCGCCGTCGATCCCGTCCTTGCCCCATTCGATGTCCATGGGGCGCCCGTAATGGGTCTCGATGGCGACGGCGTGGCGGGCGAGCTGCTCGACGTCGTCGTCCGTGATGCTGAAGCGGTTCCGGAGTGAAGCCTCTACCGGCACAAAGTCAATGGTGCGGCCGATTTCACGGCTGGCCGTGTACGTCATCTGGAGCGCTTTCTCCCCCAGTCCGCGCTTGAGGATGGCGGGGCGGCCCGCCTGCAGAGCCGGCTTGTACACGTAGAACTCATCCGGGTTGACGGCGCCCTGGACTACGGCCTCGCCGAGACCGTAGGAGGACGTGACGAAGACAGCGTCCTGGAACCCGGATTCGGTGTCCATGGTGAACATAACGCCGGAAGCCCCGACGTCGGAACGCACCATCCGCTGGATCCCTGCCGACAGCGCCACCTCTGCGTGCTCGAATTTGTGGTGCACCCGGTAGGCGATGGCGCGGTCATTGTAGAGGGACGCGAACACATCCTTGATGGCCACCAGGATGTTCTCGATGCCCCGGACGTTCAGGAAGGTTTCCTGCTGCCCGGCGAAGGAAGCATCCGGAAGATCTTCCGCCGTCGCGCTGGAGCGGACAGCCCAGGAGAGGTCGGCGGAGCCTCCGTGCTTGTCCACCAGCTCCTGGTAGGAGGCCCGGACCTGCGCCTCAAAGTCCGGCAGGAAGGGCGTCTCGCGCATCAGGCTCCGGATCTCCTGGCCCGCTGCGGCCAGGGCGGTGACATCATCGGTGTCCAGGCCCACCAGCCTGTCGGCTATCTTCTGATCCAGGCCGGAATCCGCCAGGAACCTGCGATAGGCGTCTGCTGTCGTGGCGAACCCGTCCGGTACCCGGACACCGGCGGAGGTCAGGTTCGCCACCATCTCACCGAGGGAGGCGTTCTTACCGCCGACCCGATCAAGGTCCTTGAGTCCGAGTTCTGAGAACCACAGGATGTCTGTCGTCATAGTCACTGCTCCTTTGCAAATGGCGGCATGCGGGGCGCTGCCCCCGCGCGCGGCGATCACCGCTAGGACGGAGGCCCTGTCCACAGTGACAGGTATCCGCCGGTCTTTCCACATGACGTACGCCACATGGCATTTGTGAAACTTTTCCCTAATGCTTGAGCTTCATCCGCTGCAGGATGGTGGCAGCCATTTCCTCCACGGACACACTGGCTGAATTCAGGTAGGGAATCCCATGGGACACATACAAACGCTCCGCGCTGCGCAGCTCAAAACCGCACTGCCGCAGCGACGCGTACGGCGAGCCGCGACGGCGCTCGGTGCGGACCTGGCTCAGGCGGAGGGGGTTAGAGGTGAGGCCAAAGCACTTCCCAACGAACGGCCTCAGCGGCTTGGGGAGCCCCTCCCTTTCAAAGTCCTCGTCCACCAGCGGGAAGTTCGCGGCGAAGATGCCATGCTGCAGCGCCAGATACATGGTGGTGGGCGTTTTGCCGCAGCGGGATGGGGCCACCAGGATGAGCTGGGCCTTTTCCAGCGCGCGCAGGCTTTGCCCGTCATCATGTTCCATGGCATATTCGACGGCGGCCATCCGGGATTGATAGCGCACCGCGTTGCCCAGGCCATGGGCCCTGCCCGGTTCCCCGCTGGCCTGGGCGCCAAGGGCACGCTCCAGCTGTCCGACATGCGTCCCGATAAGATCCACGATGGTTGCCTTGCACGTGGCCAGGGTATTGCGGATGTCGCTGCCAACCGCGGTTGAAAAGACGATTGGCGCCAGGCCGTGGGCGGCCAGATCATCGATGATGTTCACGACAGCCTGCGCCTGTTGGACAGTCGTGATGAAGGGGATCGTCGTGCGGTCAAAATTGCTGGCAGGGAACTGCGTCAGCAAGGTGTTGCCGAGCGTTTCTGCGGTGATGCCCGTACTGTCCGAGAGGAAGTAGACCGGGCGAGGATCATCATTGGTCATTAACGCATTCTCCACCAGTGCGAACCGCGTATGGAATGTCGGGTCGGGGACTCAATAAACATACCGGGCGATCGAGCGGTAGCGGCGCGCGGCGCAGGCCATGTGAAGGCGGGCCCGCATCGCTGGCCGCGTCTGCGTCGTCAACCTCCTGGAGTGAAATCCCCTTCGTCTCCTTCAGCAGCAGCACGGCGACCGCAGTGACTGCACCGGCACCCATCAGGTAAACGGCAACAGGCACCGATGAGCCGAAACGTTCCAGCGGCCCCGTGGCAATAATCGAAGCCAACGATCCGCCCACAATGGATGTCACTGGGTACCCCGAAGACACGCCTGAATACCGCATCCGGGTGGGTAACCTTTCCGCCATGATGGCAGGCCGTCCCGCATACATCAGCGCATGAAAAAGCAGGCCAATGGTGATCGCCGCCAAGATCATCAGATCATTGCCGGTATCCATCATGGGAAAGGCAAAGAAACCCCAGGTTCCACCCGTAAGCCCGCCGGCAAAATAGACGGGTTTGCGCCCAGCCGGTCCGAGAGCCTGCCCAGCAGCGGAACCACCGCGAAGTGAGTTGCATGTCCCACCAGCAGAATCCGCGAAGTATTCGCATGAGTACGCCGGTTGTCAGCAGGTTACCCATCGGGACTGCGGATTGCGGCCAGCTGGCCCAGTAGCCGGCCTGTGCAAAACCTGGCAGCACCCCATAACGAATGTCGAGGCACCCACCAGAATGAGGCTGAGCTGCAGCAATTTCTTGCACCGGGTCTGCCCAAGGTTTAGTTGACAGTTTGGGCTGGTATTTGGGCGACCGGTTGGGAGGTCTTGTTTATTGTCTCAAACTCGATCGGTGTTAGCTTGCCGAGTCGTCGTTGGCGGCGTCGGCGGTGGTAGGTTTTCTCGATCCAGACCACGATGGCCAGGCGTAGTTCCTCCCGGGTTTCCCAGCGTTTTTGGTTCAGCACGTTCTTTTGCAGCAGGGAGAAGAAACTTTCCATGGCGGCGTTGTCTGCGCATGCCCCGACCCGTCCCATGGAGCCCTGCAAGCCCGCTGTGCCTATCAGGCGGGTGTATTTCTTTGACCGGAATTGTGAGCCTCTGTCGGAATGTATGAGGGTTCCTTGCGGTGCGCGTTGACTGATCGCAGCAGCTAACGCGTTCACGGCTAGCGAGGCTTTCATCCGTGAATCGATGGAGTAGCCCACAATCCTGTTGGAGAACACGTCCTTGACCGCACACAGGTACAGTTTCCCCTCGCCGGCTAATTTGTCGCGCACAAAAGACAACGGAGCCGCTCGTGTCGGCTTCACCTACACTCAAGGGCCTCCTCGGCGCCTTCCTCAAGCAGGGGGCGGAACAATGACCGCGTCACGGACCGCCCTCGTCTTCGGAGCGAGCGGCTTCATTGGCCGCTGGCTCGTGCGCGAACTCCTGCTGCAGGGCGTCGCGGTCGTCGCCGCCGTGCGCAGCGCAGGATCGCAAGTCAAACTCGCCTCCTGGCTCCGGGTCACGTAGCCCATCCCGTGCCGGGCAGCGAGGCCGCTCAGTTCCGGCCGGGCGCCGTCGTCCAGTATCCAGGTGGTGTGTGTGGGTGCCGGATCCGCTGCGCGGCGGGGCCGTGGTCATCACCAGGTCCAGGGGCTAGTTGTAGGTGGTGATGAAGACATCCACGGTGGCATCAGCCGGGGCCTCCGGCGCGGCTCCTCGGAGCTTGAGCCGCCAGACGGTCAGGCCGAAGAGCATAACGTCGACGAGACTGTAGGTCTCGGCGGCCAAGAGCGGCACGGCGATCCACCAGGCGCCCCAATTCAGTGAGAAGGCCCAGCGCCAGGCCACGTAATTCAGCCCCAGGATGAGGGTCAGGACAACAACAATACGCGTCCAGAAACGGGTCACGGCGCCGGAACTCCGGCCGGCGCTTCAGCAGCCCGCCGGGCCGTGCGACGGACGACGACTGCGGTGACGTCGTCGTCGGCGGTCCCGGCCGGAGCCAGCCGCAGGACGGCATCGCAGGCCGCGCCGGCACTGTCGTCTCCGTGGACAGCCTCCAGGACCTACTGGGTGAACTCTTCCAGCGACCCAAACACGTCCAGCACCCCGTCGCTGACCACCGCGAGCGAATCGCCCGGGGCCAGTTCCAGGTCGGCGTGCTCCCAGGTGGAGTCCGTCCAGGCCCCCACGGGCGGACCGGCCGGAAGCAGCCGTTGGGCCGTCCCGTCGGCGCGGATGTGCAGGGCGACGCCGTGCCGGCGTCGACGTACTTGACCTTGCCGGAGTCCGCCTCAAGCCGGGCGGGGAACAGCGTGACGAACGACGCTGACTGGTCCAGGTCCGCGGCGATGGTGCGGCTGGCGGAATCGAAGGCGCTGCCGATGTCCGGGTTCCGGCCCACGGAGCGCATGACGGCCCGGACGGTGGCGGCGATTAGGGCAGCGCCCATGCTCTTGCCCATGGCATCGGCGAAGGTGAGCTGCAGGCCGTCGGCCATCTGGAGCCGGTCGTAGAAGTCACCGCCCAAGTTGCGGGACGGGCGGAAGCGGCCGGCCACGTCCTAGCCCTCAAGCCGCACGGCTTCTTGCGTGAGCAGGCTCTGCTGGACTTCCGCGGCCCGTATCAGCTCGTCCCGGGCACCAGTGTCTGCGAGGGCGGTGCGCGTCCGCCGGAAGAGGGCATTGATGCGGGCCTGGATTTCGCGGGGGCTGAACGGCTTGTCGATGTAGTCGTCGGCGCCGTTCTCCAGGCCGGTCAGCCGGTCGATCTCCTCGGTGCGGGCCGTGAGCATGATGATGTAGGCGTCGGAAAACTCCCGCAGGAGCCGGCAGACTTCGAGACCGTCGATATCGGGCAGGTTCACGTCCAGCGTGACCAGGTCAGTCGGCGCTGCCCTGACGGCCTCGACGCCGTCGTACCCGTTGGGTGCCTCGGTGACGTCGAATCCCTGCTTCGTCAGGATTCTTGCCAGGAGGCCGCAGATATCGTCGTCATCCTCGATGACGACGGCACGGCGGGGTCCGGGGCTGGAAGTCATAGGACTATTCCTACCGTATTTACACCGCTTGTCACATCGTGTTCTGCTTCCTGCGCCATTACGACGGCGGCGGCGGGGCCAGCCATGGGTGCCCCGCGCCTGGCCTTGTGCGCTCCACGTCTTGCCCAGTGCGGCCTCCGGGTCCCCGGAGGCGAATCTGGAGTTCATGACTGACACTGCTGTACCGGTGGTGGCTGCCTGGCAAAGGGGGACGATGTGTCCCGGGAGAGGATCAGGACAGCGGTCCTGCAACTGGCCCGGAACCACCAGCACAACGGCACCCTGAGGCTCGGCTCCTCCGCCGCGATTGTGGTCGGGACCCGGGCCTAGGAAGCAGCCGTGGCGCCTGTCTTGGCTGTCCAGGCATGGAATCGGACCAGACAGGGCTCAGCTAGGATACTTTTGGGGGACCTGAGCGGACAGCCGGGGTCATGCAGTCTCGGGGGAGGTACCAAATGGCGGACGTCAGCACACGGACTACCGCGGACGACGAGTTGGACCGGCAGTATGTCCTGGCAGAGTACGGGCTGTCCGGCGATAAGGCACACCCTGAAGCGGTCCCGGATGCAGGCGACAGACGCGCCCTAGACAACCTTGTGCGCCTCGCCGCCGCACTGTGCGGCGTGCCCTACGGCGTGGTCAACATCATCACCGCGGACCAGCAGCGACAGATTGCTGCGTCGGGGCTGGAGCCGCGTGTCTGTGCACGTCGGGATTCGATGTGTGCGCAGGTTTTTCTGAACGGTTCCACCACTGTGGTTCCAGATGCGCGGCTGGACCCCCGGGTTGCGTCGAACCCGTTTGTGACCGGTGAAATCGCCAGCGTCCGCTTCTATGCGTCCGTGCCCCTCCAGACCGCATCCGGCCATGTCCTGGGATCGCTCTGCGTTTTGTCCTACAAGACGGCCGTGCCATCCGCCGAGCAGATCGCTATGTTGGAGGCACTTGCGGCGCAGGTGGTGGAGGTGCTGGAACTCCAGCACCGGTCCCGGCAGCTCAACCAAGCCACGGAAGAGCTCCGCAGGAGCAATAAGAAGCTCGGAGAATTCGCTGGCCGAGTCAGCCACGACCTGCGCGCTCCGCTGACCACCATCCTCGGTTACGTGGAATTGAGTGAGGATGATCCGGGCGTGCGGGACCAAGAGCGTGCGGCAGAATACCTGCAGCGGATCGGGGCCAGCGGACGGCGGATGCTGGCCATGCTGGAAAACGTCCTCAGCTACTCCAGGATCGGCGGTGCCATCAGGCCGAAGCAGGTTTCACTCCGCGCCATTGTGGAGGAGGCAGGCAACGACCTGGGTGACGCTTTCGCCGTCGGCGCCACCGTGGTCTGTGACGAGGTGGAGCTCTACGCCGATGCCGCCCAGCTGCGGATTCTGCTGCAGAACTTGCTGGGCAACGCGCTGAATTACAGGGACGACGGGCGCCCCCTCGCCATTCGTATCTCCGGTTCGGCGGATGAACTGGGCGTTACCGTCCGCTTGGCTGACAACGGGAAAGGCATCGGCGCTGAAGACCGCAAGCGCGTCCTGGAACCGCTGGTCCGCCTTCACCGGCCCGGTGACCCGCCCGGGTCCGGGCTGGGCCTGGCCACCTGCCTGCGTATTGCACGGTCCCACGGCGGAGACCTGACGCTGGATGAAACCCCCGGCGGCGGCACCACCGCTGACGTCAAGTTCCCTTGGGCCCGCCAGCATCCGGAGCGGTAGATGGCCGGGGCCGTGCTTTACGCTCGCGGAACCCAAGCCGCAAGGGAATCCCGCGTGGCGGGCTCCAACATGAGGTCAGTCATGCTGGCATTCCTTGTCATGCTGATGCTGCTGGGTCCCGCAGCCGGAGCCCGAGCGGCTGATGGCGGCAGCGCCGGAGCCGACAGCCTGGGGTCCAGCGCGGGCAAGCCGCTCCTGGGCGGCGTCCTGGAGTGGGGTGCAGACGATGCACAGGCTTCTCCGAACGACTGAAAGCCACTCCGGCCGTCCTTGGACACGAGATTTCCTTGCCCATCAAGGAGAGCGACAGGGGCTACGTCCGGGAGTTCCTGTCCCAGAGCGCAGCCACGGGG
This sequence comes from Pseudarthrobacter sp. N5, assembly GCF_050157035.1. GTDB lineage: Bacteria > Actinomycetota > Actinomycetes > Actinomycetales > Micrococcaceae > Arthrobacter. The sequence continues at coordinate 1,665,581 of NZ_CP189593.1, read as the reverse complement.
GCGCACGCACTGCTGACCGTGAATCCGACAGTTCCCCTGGCGGCCGTGGACGCCGCTAAAGCCAGGGAGTTCGCCCATGAGCTGGAATCGCTGGCCAGCGGATTTCCCGGCAAACTGTTGATCCGTTTCGCGCCGGACATGAACGCCGGCTGGACGGCGTGGGGGCAGCAGCCGGACACGTACGTAACGGCGTTCCGTGCCGTGGCCCAGGCGTTCGAATCCCGCGACAACGCCTTGATGCTCTGGCAGCCCTTCCTTGGCCGGGACTATCCTTTCGGCAAAAACAGGAGCGCTCCCGCCCCAGGAACCGCAGGCTTCGCCTCCCTGGACACGAATTCCGACGGCGTATGGAACGGCGCGGACGATCCTTACGCACCGTACTACCCGGGTGATGCCGCGGTGGACTGGGTGGGGCTGTCCGCCTATCACGATGACACTGGCGGCGGAGCTGCCGTGAATACCCTGCCCGCGGCGGGTGAACTGGCCGCTATGCTGACCGGCGCGGACTTTTACGGCGCCTACAGTGCCGCGCGGGGTAAACCGCTCCTGTTGCAGACGGCGGCCTATTACAGTCCCGCGGCAGGCGGCCCGGCCGAAGTCGAGATCAAATCGGCGTGGTGGAAGCAGGTGCTGGCCGAGGCGGCCTCCGCCCGTTTTTACCGGACCGGTGCCGTGGTCTGGGACGAGAAGACGAACGCCCGCGACACCGGCGACCTGACCATCGACTGGCGGCTTACGGGCCGGGCGGACCTCAGCGCGGCGGCCGGCGCCGCGGTCAGGCAATCATCACTGGTGACGGGACCGGTCACCGGGACTGTCCAGGGCCTCAGCGACGACTCGGCTGGCAGCGTCCTGGCCGGAACCGCGGTGTGGGTTGCCGCCGTCGCCCTGTTCCTGGTGGCGGGAGCTCTCTGGCTGGTGCCACTGCGGTCCCGCCCGCCTTGGGAGTGGACTTATCGGGACAGCTTTTCCCGGGACTCCCGCGTGGACATGCTGCGCGGACTGGCCATCATCCTGGTGGTGGTGAACCACGTCGGTATGACCTCGCTCTTCCAGCTCTTCACACAGGAAGCCATTGGCTTTGTCTCCGGCGCCGAACTGTTCGTTCTGCTGTCCGGGCTGGTACTGGGCATGGTCTACGGACCCAAGGCGCGGGACGGGTTCGGCGAGGTGGCGTCCCGCACCTCCAGGCGCGCGGGCAAGCTTTACGTCACGGCCCTGACCGTGGTCGCGGTCGTGTTCGTAATCAGCCTGTTGCCTGGCGTCAACGCCGATGCCCTCACTACGTTCACCGATCAGGGCACCGGAGGCGCCGGCCGTTCCGGCGCGGGAAGGACCTACGACCTGTATGCCGGGATGCAGGCGCTGCTGCAGTTCCCGGTGCCTGCCGGCGTCATTCCGGCTATCCTGCTGCTGCAGTTCGGGCCCTGGCAGTTCAACGTCATGGGTCTGTACGTGGTCATGCTGCTCATCAGCCCGCTCATCCTGGCTGGGCTCACGCGGGGCAAGGCCGTATGGATCCTGGCCGGTTCCGTCAGCCTGTATGCGGCGGGGTCCGTCTTCCGTTTCCGTCTCCTGCCGTCCCAGTTCGAGGACTCGTTCCCGCTGCTCGTGTGGCAGGTGCTGTTTGTGCTCGGGCTCGTGGGCGGGTACTATCGGCGCCCGATCGTGGCCTGGCTATCGGCGCACCCTTGGCTGATCGCTGGCTGCACCCTACTGACGGCCGGTTTCGCGTTCATGTCGTGGGCCAATCCCCACGTGGCCAACGAGTTCGACGTCCGGCTCCAGCTCTTGCCTGATGCCGGTTACCGCTCAATGTACGATCATTTCTTCGGGCGGACCTACCTGGGCCCGGGCCGCCTCCTGAACGTACTCACCCTCCTGGTGACGGCGTACGCGCTGCTCACGGCCTACTGGAAACCGGTGGACAAGGCCGTCGGATGGCTGCTTATTCCGCTTGGGCAGGCGACCCTGTACGTGTTCATCATCCACGTCCTGCTGATCGCAGTGGTGGCCAACATCCCGCTTCTGCAGGAGGGACACATCTGGCTGAACACGGCGGCGAACGCTGCCATCATCGCCCTGCTGTGGGTCATGGTCCGCAAACGGTTCCTGTTCGGCATCATCCCCACCTAGTGTAGCGTGTCGTTGATTCCTTTGGGTATGGTTTTTTGTCAGACTTGATCCATGGTTTATCTGGCAAGGGCTTTGGAATTGCGTGACGGGGACCGGGGGTTCTTGGAGGCGTTGACTCGTGGGAATTCTTCCTCCGCGACATTGGCGTTGCGGGCGCGCACGGTTTTGTTGGCTGCCGACGGGATGCCGAATATCCAGATCGAGAAGATCACCGGGTTTTCGGCACCCACGGTTTTGAAGTGGCGCAACCGCTATGCCGAGGGCGGGATCGAGGCCCTGTCCGATGTCCAGCGCCCGGGACGGGAGCGGGAGATCGACGAGCTTGCCCTGATCGCGGACACCCTGACCAACGATGGGAAGCCGCCGGCCGGGCTTGGGATCTCGCACTGGTCCGCCCGCATCATGGCCGAACGCCACGGAGTCTCCTTTTCGTCGGTGGCCCGCATCTGGCGCCGTTGGAAAATCCAGCCTCACCGGATCGAGACGTTCAAGTTCTCCACTGATCCCGCCCTGGAGTTCAAGCTCCGGGACGTGGTGGGCCTGTACATGTCCCCGCCGGAAAACGCGGTGGTCGTGAGCATCGATGAGAAAACCCAAATCCAGGCGCTGTCCCGCACCGGCCCGGATCAGCCGTTGTCCTCGACGCACCCGCTGCAGCAGACCCACGACTACAAACGCAACAGCACCACCACCTTGTTCGCCGCCCTGGAGGTCCTCACCGGCAAACTCAGCGCGAACGCCTTCTACCCAAAGCACACCAACATCGAGTTCGTCGATTTCCTGGGCCGGGTCGCCGACGCCCACCCCGGGGTTGAACTGCATGTCATCTGCGACAATTACGCGACGCATAAGCATCAGAACGTGAAGGACTGGCTGGCCAAAAACCCGCGCGTGCGCCTGCACTTCACCCCAACCAGCTGTTCCTGGCTGAACATGGTGGAGATCTTCTTCGGGATCATCACCCGCCAGTGCCTCAAACGCGGTGCGTTCAGCTCGGTGAAAGAGCTGGAACAAACCATGGAACGCTACATCGAGAACTACAACCAGGACGCCAAACCATTCACCTGGACCAAATCAGCGGACTATCTCCTGGGCAAGATGAAACGCAAACAAACCATTAACACGGAACACTAGTGAGCTGCCGCGGAGTTCTCGGACAGTGGGCCCTCTTAAAATGGGGGTCTACTGAAAGTAGAGATCTGAGCTGCCGCGGAGTTCTCGGACAGTGGGCCCTCTTAAAATGGGGGTCTACTGAAAGTAGAGATCAGCATGACTGCAGCACGCCGGCGTTTCACCCAGGAGTTCAAAGACGAGTTGTGCCGTGAGGTGATCAACACGTCCAAGCCCATCAAGGACGTTGCCACCACATACGGTGTCGGCCCCGAGACTCTGCGCAATTGGCTGAACAAATACCGCGAGGCCAACGGCGGCACTGAGACGGACCTGACGGTCTCGGAGCGGGCCCGCCTGAAGGAGCTCGAGAGGGAAAATCAGGAGCTGCGCGCGGAGACTCTGTTCCTGAAAAAAGCAGCCGCTTACTTCGCGCGGGAGCAGCGGTAGTGAGCAAGTACGAATACATCGACTCCCAAAAGACTGAGCCCGCCAACCTGAATTCGGTCGTGAAAATGTGCCGCTGGTTGGGAGTCTCAACGTCCGGTTTCTACCACTGGCTGACGCGCCCGCAATCGGCGACTGCCACCCGGCGCAAGGCACTGATAGCGCGGATCCAGCACTATTTTGAGGAGTCCGAAGGAACGTACGGGTATCGCCGAATCCATGCCGACCTCGCGGCGGAACAGATTGAATGTTCGCCCGAGCTTGTGCGGCAGGTCATGCGCCAGGAGGGCCTCCTGGCCTGCCAGCCGCGGCCATTCCGGGCGACCACCGAGGCCGACGCGTTGGCCGCGGCCAACATGCCTGACCTCGTCAAGCGTGACTTCACCGCCACACGTCCCGGGGTGAAGTTCGTCGGCGACATCACTTACATCCACACCTGGCAGGGGTTCATTTACCTGGCCACCGTCATTGACTGCTACTCGAAGAAGGTCGTCGGCTGGTCGATCGCCGATCACATGCGCACTGAACTCGTGGCGGACGCCCTCAACAACGCCGCCGCAACGACCCTGATCGAGCCTGACGCGATCTGGCACTCGGACCGCGGCAGCGTGTATACCTCGGCCGGGTTTCGGGCCTTGGTGACCAGTCTGGGGATGCGCTCATCGATGGGCCGCACGGGCGTGTGTTGGGATAACAGTATGGCGGAATCTTTCTTCTCGATGCTCAAGAACGAGCGTGTTTACCGGACCGTTTACGCCACGAAATCACAAGCACGCAGTGACGTTATCCGCTACATCGAGGGATTTTACAATAGTCGGCGCCGACACTCAGCGCTCGGTTACCGACGGCCTAACGAAGTCCACTATGGTTATCAACAGCCAGCCCTGGCAGCGTAGAAGAATTCACTAATTCCGCTGTCCGAAATCCTCGCGGCAGCTCAGATCAGCATGACTGCAGCACGCCGGCGTTTCACCCAGGAGTTCAAAGACGAGTTGTGCCGTGAGGTGATCAACACGTCCAAGCCCATCAAGGACGTTGCCACCACATACGGTGTCGGCCCCGAGACTCTGCGCAATTGGCTGAACAAATACCGCGAGGCCAACGGCGGCACTGAGACGGACCTGACGGTCTCGGAGCGGGCCCGCCTGAAGGAGCTCGAGAGGGAAAATCAGGAGCTGCGCGCGGAGACTCTGTTCCTGAAAAAAGCAGCCGCTTACTTCGCGCGGGAGCAGCGGTAGTGAGCAAGTACGAATACATCGACTCCCAAAAGACTGAGCCCGCCAACCTGAATTCGGTCGTGAAAATGTGCCGCTGGTTGGGAGTCTCAACGTCCGGTTTCTACCACTGGCTGACGCGCCCGCAATCGGCGACTGCCACCCGGAGCAAGGCACTGATAGCGCGGATCCAGCACTATTTTGAGGAGTCCGAAGGAACGTACGGGTATCGCCGAATCCATGCCGACCTCGCGGCGGAACAGATTGAATGTTCGCCCGAGCTTGTGCGGCAGGTCATGCGCCAGGAGGGCCTCCTGGCCTGCCAGCCGCGGCCATTCCGGGCGACCACCGAGGCCGACGCGTTGGCCGCGGCCAACATGCCTGACCTCGTCAAGCGTGACTTCACCGCCACACGTCCCGGGGTGAAGTTCGTCGGCGACATCACTTACATCCACACCTGGCAGGGGTTCATTTACCTGGCCACCGTCATTGACTGCTACTCGAAGAAGGTCGTCGGCTGGTCGATCGCCGATCACATGCGCACTGAACTCGTGGCGGACGCCCTCAACAACGCCGCCGCAACGACCCTGATCGAGCCTGACGCGATCTGGCACTCGGACCGCGGCAGCGTGTATACCTCGGCCGGGTTTCGGGCCTTGGTGACCAGTCTGGGGATGCGCTCATCGATGGGCCGCACGGGCGTGTGTTGGGATAACAGTATGGCGGAATCTTTCTTCTCGATGCTCAAGAACGAGCGTGTTTACCGGACCGTTTACGCCACGAAATCACAAGCACGCAGTGACGTTATCCGCTACATCGAGGGATTTTACAATAGTCGGCGCCGACACTCAGCGCTCGGTTACCGACGGCCTAACGAAGTCCACTATGGTTATCAACAGCCAGCCCTGGCAGCGTAGAAGAATTCACTAATTCCGCTGTCCGAAATCCTCGCGGCAGCTCAGATCCGGGTCCGTGATCGTGTCGCCGTTGCTGGTCAGGCTCGAGAGTCGTAGGCGTATTCGGAATCGATCAAGGGAATACGCCGTTGTGGTCCGGAATTCAGGGCTTCAAGGCCGCCGCCTCTGCAGCGAGTACGGGTGGTGTTTGAGGGGAGGACTGACGTCGGTGGCGGACACCTCCAGCCACCGCACCGTGGCCAGCAGTGTGGCGATCTTTTTTCATACGGCAACCGGTCAAGCTTGGTCCCCGTCTCGTTCCTGCCCTCCGTCGCCAGAGCGATCAGCCGCCGCTTGGGCACCGCGGCAACATCCAGCTCGCCCAGGCGCAGCCCAGCGATCTCCGAGACCCGGTTCAGCGCCATGACCATGCCGCGCCCGGTTGTGTTCTTCCCCGCCTTGCGCCATATTTCCAACTGCGACCAACGGCTACCCCCGGGCACCACGAATTATCTACCCCTTCGAGCTTCGTTCGTAAAGCGCAATACCTGACCCCGCTGACCCCACACGACGCTTCACGGTGGATCCCGTTCGGTGTTTCGCACAGAACCGACGGACCCTCCTGGACCGTCGTCGATGCTGACAGCTTCGATCTGCATTCCGCAGCCAGCCGGTACCTTCACTATCTTCTGGGCTGGCCGGCTTGTGAGGGGCCGCACCGTCGTTTCTCTTCCCTATCGCTGCAATCGAGGCCATGGTACGTTCAGCGTGATCACGATGTCCTAACGCGGTTTCTCTCCAATCCGGCTCCTGACGCAACTTCAGAAAGCAGAGGCAACGATGCCAACAATAATGATCTTCCACGAGGTCGACGACGTTGAGCACTGGCTCAGCTCACCAAAACGGGAAGAAATCTTCGGCCCTCTGGGCATCACGGTTCGAACGTTCATCGACCCGGCGAAGACCCACCGTGTAGGCCTAATCGTCCAAGTCCCCGACATGGATACGTTCCAGCGAATGATGGAGTCCGAAGCTGCGGCCGATGCGATGAAATTCGACGGCGTCCGCCCGGAAACAATCCTGACGCTCGTCGAGTCCTAGACACCCCGGGCCGTTGACCCTGACACCGAATCCTCCCACTGGTTCAGCCGCTGGGGCTGGTGGGCGGCGACATCTCCGCGGCTGGCCGCCTGACCGCTTCGGTGACTCGTTCACACCCGATCCGGACGCGGCCAACGTGCCTTGCAATGTCCTTCGGCGCTGACCTGCGTTAACGCTGTTTGAGGGGGAGATAATGCGCCTTAGTTCACGGGCGCAGCTGCGGACCTTTCACCTGCGGCGGGATCCTCGCTCCCCCGCCTGGCTACTGGTCAGCATCACGGACGGCGAATAGCCTGCATGCGGCCGCTGGAGGCGCGATTCAGGGAGTGCGGGCGTAGCGTTGGGCCATGATCTATGATCACGCGGGCCTCGCAGCGGTGACGGTGACGCGCATAGCCGCCGATGAATCCGAAGGCCCCGGACCTTTGTCCGGACGGATGCGCACTCTGGTCCTGGATCCGCTCGAACGCAACGGCCCCGACGGCGTAGCCGAGTTGGTGATCGAGCTCGCCGGCAACACTTCGTCGCCCTGGATATGCTGGTTGCACGCCGGAATGTCCCGGTGAGTTTCCTGTTCGACGAGGCCGAACTTGCCGCCCTGGGTGCTGAATGATCAAGCAGCTGCCAAGGGGATTGGCGACACGGCTGCCGAGCAGCGCAATGGCCGGGAAACGTCGTTACTTGGCGGCCCGGTCGAGGCTTCTTTCGCGGTGGCGACTGCTCGGCGCGCAGCACGCAGAGCCTCGGCCTGCTCATGCGTTTGAGTAATTACTCATCACGGCAGGGAGCCGTGGCCCGGAGGACTTCGTAGCCCCCGTCGGCGTGGGGTTTGACCGGGGCGATTGTTGGGGCATCTCGGCGTGGAGTTTCATGAACAAGGCCCGGACATTTCGTTGAGGGAGCTGTTCCGGAAGCCGATGTCCGGGTAGTGGCTTAGGATCGCCCGTACTATGTCGCTCGCCCATCCCTGGCGGTGGTATTCGTCGGGAACGCCGATACCCTGAAACTTCCCCTGCCGATTGAGCATGATGCAGAAATCCAGATAGGCCCGGCTGTCTCCGGTGCCGAACACGCCTGATCTTGTGCCTTTCAACTCGGGAATCACGCGAAGCCGGCCCTGGACATACCTTGCGTCGATATTTCGGGGAATGGTGAGCAGGAAGTTCCGGTTTCCCTGACGCAGGGTTATCCGCTGCTGGTGCCCGAGTTGCCACCATGAGCGGCGCAAGCCTTCGAAAATGGATAGCATTCGTCGGGCCGACTACTGATCAGGGAAGGTATCGGTTGCGTCGCTACGCCTGGTTCTAACGATGGCCGCAACGTCGACTACGTGATCGCAGTCTTCACAGATCATCTCCATCTGCCCTTCCTCAGGTAATGCGTTGCCGGGGCGGATATCCCGTAATTTCCCACACTCCGGGCATTCCATGGACGCAGCCATCCGGATGATCGAGCCTTCATTCAGTGCAGACACTCCGGTGTCTTGAATGCGAAAAATCCCCGCCCTCACGTGGAGGACGGGGATTCCGGAGCTAAGCTCCTCCTGCTGGACTTGAACCAGCAACCCTTCGATTAACAGTCGAATGCTCTGCCAATTGAGCTAAGGAGGAATGAAGCAGCTATGACATTAGCAAAGGTTTCGCCGCTATGGAAATCGGCTCTGTGACGCAAGGCAAATACCCCTGCGGGTATAAAAAAGTCCCCGTCCCGGCGACCCGGAACGGGGACTGCGCGCTCCTCCTGCTGGACTTGAACCAGCAACCCTTCGATTAACAGTCGAATGCTCTGCCAATTGAGCTAAGGAGGAATGAAGCGGATATAAGCCTAGCAAACACCTGGCCGGGAAACGAAATTGACTGCCCGGCCGCAGCGGTCAGCCCTGTTCAGGAGTCAGAACGCAGTGAACGCCGCTCCATCTCGAGCAGCATCAGCTCGCGGTTCAGCCGCTGGAAGTCCTCGGGATCCGCCGAGGAGTGGAGCCGCTGCAGCTGCCCCATCTTGTCCGCCTTGACCCTGGTGATCTGCAGTTCAAACAGGCGGGCCAGAATGTCCTTGCAGTATTTCTGCACGCCTTCGGCGGTGTTGGCCGGCAGCGGCACCACGGCAAGCTCGGAAACCAGCGCCCGGAGCGGCTCCGGGACCTCCTGGCGGAGCTGCTCAACCCACCGCACAGGATCCCCGGCATGATCCAGGCCCGTCGCCCTGATGGCATCGTGGACGGCCTGGTAGGCCGGTGTCAGGAACCGCGCGTCGGTGAAGCGTTGCCAGGTTTCGCCCTCAAGCATGCCAGGCTCCTGGAGCGCGACTTCCAGCGCCTGCCGTTCCATCGAAGCCACCGGATCCCGAGGATCCGGGCGATTATACGACGGCACAACACCCGACGACGGCAGGGCGGCAACCCCGGGCGCCCCACCGTTCGTAGGGCTCCCCGCGTTAGCAGCGGCGGCCGGTGAAGCACCGCGGGGCGCCCCCTGGGCCGCACGTTTTGCCGCGGCATTAACGACGCGCAGGACCTCGTTGGGATCTGCCATTCCCAACCAACCGGTCAGGGCCTGGCAGTAGCCGGTTCTGGTTGACACGTCGCGGATAGCTGCCACCACCGGCGCGGAGGCGTTCAGGCCCCGCACCCGGCCTTCCACGGTGTCAAGGTCGAACTGTTTGAGCGTGGTGCGGATGGCGAACTCAAACAGCGGACGGCGTGACTTCACCAGGGCGTGTACGGCGTCATCGCCCTTGGCCTGCCTCAGTTCGCAGGGGTCCGCTCCTCCCGGTTCAACGGCAACATATGTCTGGGCCACAAAGCGCTGATCCTCTTCGAAGGCCCGCAGGGCCGCCTTCTGCCCGGCTGCGTCGCCGTCGAAAGTGAAGATGACTTCTCCCCCGGTGCCGTCGTCGGACAGCAACCGGCGGGCGATCTTGATGTGCTCGGTGCCGAAGGCCGTACCGCAGGTGGCCACCGCCGTCGGGACTCCCGCGAGGTGGCAGGCCATCACATCCGTGTAGCCCTCCACCACCACCAGCTGGCGGTCCTTGGCGATGTTGCGCTTGGCGAGGTCAATCCCGTAAAGCACCTGGGATTTTTTGTAGAGCGTGGTTTCGGGAGTGTTGAGGTACTTGGGTCCTTGATCATCCTCGTAAAGCTTGCGGGCGCCGAAGCCGATGGTGTCCCCTGCGATATCCCGGATAGGCCAGATCAGGCGGCCCCGGAATCGGTCGTAGATTCCCCGGTTGCCTTCTGAAAACATGCCCGTCAGCTTGAGTTCGGGATCTGTGAATCCCTTGCCGCGGAGGTGCTTGAGCAGCGCATCCCAGCCCTGCGGGGCATAGCCCACACCGAACTGGTCGGCCGCCGCCCGGTCGAAACCGCGGCCCTGCAGGAAGGCCCTGCCCTCTGCGGCACCGGGCGTCAGCAGCTGGGCACGGAAGAATTCGTCAGCAATTTTGTGGGCATCCAGAAGCCGCTGGCGCTTGCCGACTTCCTCCCGGCTGGGCCCGGTGCCGCCGTCCTCGTAGCGCAGCTCGAAGCCGATCCGGGCGGCGAGCTTTTCCACCGCTTCGTGGAAGGAGGTGTGGTCCAGCTTCTGCACAAAGGCAATGACGTCGCCGTCCTCGCCGCAGCCGAAGCAGTGATACCTTCCCACCTGAGGACGGACAGTGAACGACGGCGAGCGCTCGTCGTGGAAGGGGCACAGGCCCTTGAACGTTCCCAGCCCGGCGCCCTTGAGGGTGACGTAACCGTCGACTACTTCCTTGATGTCCGTGCGCTGGCGTACTTCGTCGATATCTTCACGTTTGATCAGCCCAGCCACAGTGCCATCCTAGTGCCCGGCTGTGAAAGGAACAGAGCGTACGACGGCGGCACACCGTCTGCGGTCAACGTCACCAAAGCGACGGCAGGCTGCCGACCAGCCGTTCATACATGGCCAGGGCAGAGCCGTCCGTCAGCGATGCCACCTGGTCCACCACCACGCGGAGCCGCGCACCGTCGTCGGCCGCATCCCTCCAGTCAGCGGCAAACATGGGCTCCAGGTTCCGGTCCCCTGTGGCGCTGAGCGCAGTGACCAAGGCGTGCAGGACTTCCCGCTGGCGCTCGTATATGGGCTGCCGGTGATCGGTGGTCATGACAAACGTGGTGGCCAGGCCTTTCATCACCGCGATTTCCATCACGGTCTCGTCCGGAACCATCAGCTCGGCGTTGTAGCGGGTCAGGTTTTCCGGCCCGTAGACGGCGCGGGTGGTTTCCAGCGCGCTCTGGCAGAACCGGCCAATGAACTGGCTGGTCATGTCCTTGAGCGCGGCCATTGATTTGCGGCTGCCGTCGGCCTCGCGGACCCAGACATCCGTCGCCTCGAGCCGGGCAAGCGCGGCGTCAATCGCCGCCGGGTCATTGTGCGGCAGGTACCACTGCTTGGCGTAGCCCACCACCCTTGCGCGGTGGTCCGGGTTATCCATCCAGCGCAGCTGGAAATGGCCGGCCACAATGGCATCCTCGACGTCGTGCACTGAGTAGGAAATGTCATCGGCGAGGTCCATGACCTGCGCTTCCAGGCAGGAACGGCGGACGGGCGCATCTTCCCGGATCCAGTTGAAGATGGGCAGATCGTCCTCATAGGCGCCGAATTTGCTGGTGCGCTGCCCGTGGATCACAGGCGCGTCCAGGGCAGACCACGGATACTTGGCTGCGGCGTCGAGGCTGGCCCGGGTCAGATTGAGTCCCGCCGGATTCCCTGCGGAGTCCAGCACTTTGGGCTCCAGCCGTGTCAGCAGCCGGAGCGTCTGGGCGTTTCCCTCGAAGCCACCGATCCCGTGCGCCACTTCGTTAAGAGCCGATTCACCGTTGTGCCCGAACGGCGGGTGGCCAAGATCATGGCTGAGGCAGGCCGTATCAACCACATCGGGGTCGCAGCCGAGCGCGCGTCCGAGTTCCCGCCCCACCTGTGCCACCTCGAGGCTGTGGGTGAGCCGCGTCCGCACGAAGTCGTCCGTATCCGGCGCCACCACCTGGGTTTTGGCACCCAGCCGGCGCAGTGCCGAGGAATGCAGCACCCGCGCCCGGTCACGTTCGAAGTCTGATCGGTAGTTGTTCTTTGCCGGTTCTTCCACCCAGCGGGCAGAGTCACGCGCATCGTAGCCGGGCAGCACCGGAGCGGCAGTCCTGGCGTCAGCCACCTGAAACGTCCAGCTCTGCTGCCGAGATGTCGCGGGACTGGTCCGCGTCCATGGTGCGGTCAAGCAGCCAGTCCTTGGGCAGCGCCGGCTGTTTGGGCGAGCCTGCCCGCCCGCGCGGCCCCTCCGCGTCGACACCCGGGTACGGGGACTCGAGATCCAGCTGGTCCAGCGTCTCGCGCAGCACTTCCAGCGTGGTCACCATTGCCAGCCTGGTGCGCAGGTCGCTGCCCACCACATAGCCCTTGAAGTACCAGGCCATGTGCTTGCGGATTTCGCGGAGTGCTTTGTTTTCATCGCCAAATGTTTCAATCATCAGCTGTGCGTGCCGGTAGACGCCCTCAGCTACCTGGCGCAATGCGGGTTTGTGCCGTTCCTCGCTGCCCTCGAAGGCAGCCATCAGATCACCGAAGAGCCACGGCCGGCCCTGGCAGCCACGGCCCACCACCACGCCGTCCACACCGGTCTCGCGGACCATCCGGACGGCGTCTTCAGCGGACCAGATGTCCCCGTTGCCCAAAACCGGGATGTCCGGCAGCGCGTCACGGAGCCGTGCGATGGCGGACCAGTCCGCCTGGCCCGAATAGAACTGCGCGGCAGTGCGGCCGTGAAGCGCGACGGCGGCAACACCTGAATCGCGGGCGATCCGGCCAGCCTCGAGGTACGTCAGGTGGTCCTCATCGATGCCTTTGCGCATTTTGATGGTCAGCGGCACGTTTCCCCTGGACGCTTCGCGAACGGCCGTCTGGACAATGGAGGTGAACAAATCGATTTTCCAGGGTAGGGCTGCTCCCCCGCCGCGGCGGGTGACTTTGGGTACCGGGCAGCCGAAGTTGAGGTCGATGTGGTCTGCCCTGTCCTCCTCCACCAGCATGCGGACAGCCTGGCCGACGGTGACCGGATCCACGCCGTAGAGCTGGACGGAGCGGACTTTTTCGTCGTCGTCGTGGGAAATAATGCGCAGCGACTCCGGCGTGCGTTCAACCAGTGCACGGGAGGTGACCATCTCTGCCACGTACAGTCCGCCGCCGTATTCACGGCATAGCCGGCGGAAGGCAGAGTTGGTGATGCCGGCCATCGGCGCCAGGACCACGGGGGTATCCACCGTGATGGGGCCGAGTTTAAGAGGGGGAAGTTCCAGCTTGGGGGCGGGAGGGGTTGCTACGACAGTCACCAGTCCATTGTCTCAAATCCGGGCAAATCGGGGCGGGCGCCGGGTCAGCGGCGGTCTGCCCGGCGTCCTCGGCGGGAATCCGGCCCCAACGCGGGCGCCTCTTGGATCAGCTCTGTCCCCGAAGCCACGGCAGCTGCCGCTGCGAGCGCACCTGTGTCACCGACGTCGTCCGGATCAACAGTGACGCGGTCCTGGACCGCCCGTCCTTCCGCCCCTTGCGCTACCCGGATACCGGTCGCCTTGACCACCAGAACCGCAATCAGCGTTGTCACGGGGATCGCAAGGACCAGGCCGATTGAACCGACCAGGGTCCGGATCACTTCCTCTGAAAGCTCGGCGCTGGTGAGTGCCTCACCCAACGGCCGGTCATAGAGCATAACGATGATCAGGATAGGAAGCGCCGCACCGGCATAGGCGAAGGCGATCGTGTACACGGTCGAAGCGATGTGATCGCGGCCGATCCGCATGGCCGAGGTGAAGAGCTTCCGGGCATTCGTGTTGGGTGCCAGCTCATAGAGCTCCCACACGGCGGAGGATTGTGTGATGGTGACGTCGTTCAGGACACCCAGTCCGGAAATGATGAGTCCGCACAGAATGATGCCGGAGATGGAGATATGGTCTGAAATGTTCATCAGGGTGGAGGCATCGTGGCTGCCCACACCGGCCAGATTCGCTGCATCCGTGGCCCAGGAGGCAAGGAGCGCGGTGATGCCAAGCCCGAACATGGTTCCGAGCAAAGCAGTGGACGTCCGGGCCGAGAAACCGTGGGCAAAGTACAGGACCCCGATCATGATGACTGTGGAGCCCACCAGCGCCAGCAGCAACGGCGGCTTCCCTTCCACCAGCCCCGGCAGGATAAAACCCACCAGCACAAAGTATGCGCCGATCAATCCGATCAGTGCCCGGAGTCCACGCCAGCGTGCCACTGCGATCACCACCACCGCATACAGGAGGGCCAGCAGGACAATGGGCAGCGTGCGGACAAAATCCACAAAGACATAGGCCGGTGCGCCCTGCCCTGCCGAAGCACCTTGGGCATTGGAGAGGTTCAGGTAGCGGATGTTGTCCCCCGCCTTGACGCCATGGGACTTGGCCACGTCCGGATTAATTACCACCTTGACGGGACTCCCGCCCTTGTCCGGCTCGGTGAAGGCGAAAGTGCAATCCGAGCCCTTCGGCGTTTCCTGCCCACCCTGCGCTGGGGCAATCCCGGCGGCGGTGCTCCCCTGGGTGCAGCTCTCCTCCACTACGCGCTGGATCTTACCGGTGTCGAATGTGACACCAGGGGCCGCCGCGTACGGGCTGGCCAACGTGAGCCCCTCTTTGCTGCCGGAGGGCCACATGGCAGCCATGGCTGCGATGGTCAACAAAGTGAGCGGGACCAGCACCGCCGCCAGAATCCAGTTGGCCCGCTTCCTGGCAGCAACCGCCTGGGCGGTCGGCTCCGAATGACCGGTATGACCGTGGGAGTGTCCGGCGCCCATCAGCAGTTTGACCTCATGCCTTGAACTCTACGTCCGGCACCATAAGGTTGGTAAATGGACCACCAATGAGTCTGGAGGAAGCACCCATGGCCAACCGCAGGACAGATGAACGCGGCGACGCCGTACCAGGGGCACCACGCCGCAACGCCGGCAGCGTCCCCGAACCGGCGCTCACGGTGCGGGCGGCCTCCGGTCAGACAAAAGGTGTGGTGCTGTTGCTGCACGGCGGACGTTCGCGCAGCTACAATCGCGTCCGGGCCGGAAACCTCAGCCCGGCCAGGATGGTCCCGGTGGCCCGTCACCTGCAACGGGCAGGCGGACGGCATGGACTTGCCGTGTGGTCGCTCCGGAACAGCGTGCGGGGCTGGAATGGTGAAGACATGTCCCCGCTGCAGGACGCACGCTGGGCGCTGGGCAGGATCCGCCAGGAGCACCCGGGCGTGCCCGTCTACCTCGTTGGCCATTCCATGGGTGGCCTGACGGCCGTCTGCGCCGCCGATGACCCGCAGGTTGACGGGGTAGTGGCCCTCGCCCCATGGCTCAGCGGGGAGACACCCGCCGCCAGAGTCGCCGGCCGGAAGGTGCTGATTGTTCACGGCACAGAGGACCGCTTGACTAGCCCGGCGGAATCGTTGAAGTTCGCCCGCCGTGCAGCGCCCGAAACCGAATCGCTGCAGTACGTTTCGCTCAAAGGTGCCGGGCATTTTATGTTCCGCCGGCTGGCGGTCTGGAACGCCCTGACCACGGGCTTCGTGCTAAGGGCCTTCAGCGAGAAAACCGGGTTTCCGGTTCCCGATGATCCGGTGCTCGGCCGGCTGATTCCCTCTTCGGCAAGCTCCATACCGGTGGTGCTGTGAGTCCGTTTCCCCGGCCTTGGTTGCTACTGCTCCCGGCGCTCACGGCACCAGTTGCCCGCCACTACAGGCAGAGGAGTCCGCATCATGACTTGGCGGCCCCAGCCCAACGACCGTTTCTACCGGATCATCGTCCGCTCAGGGTTGCTGCTGCGCTGGCTCTTCCAGATGCCCGTCATCGTCTCAGGCGATGAGTATCTGGCGGCGCCGGGGTACCGTCACGGCGCATCCCGGCAGGTTGCGCCGGGCCAGGGCGCCATCATCGCCATCACACATTTCGGCTACCTGGACTTTGCCTTGAAGAGCTGGTCCTGTGGAAGCACGCTCGTGCGCAAATGCGCTTTATGATCCATCAGGGTAGGGCGGACCACTGGTTTGCCGGCCCCGCCATCAGCGCTACCGGCCATATTGTGGTGGGTTACAGCTCAAGGACCCGGGGCCTATGATTTCGCTGTCGCCAAACTCCGGGCCGGCGAATATCTCGCTATTCTCCCGGAAGCAGGCGTCAGCCGGAGTTTCAAGGGCCGCGAGTGCAAGACCGGCGCTGCCCGAATGGCTGCGGAGGCCGGAGTGCCCATCATCCCTGTCTCCGTCTGGGGCTCGCACCGGCTCATGACCCGTGACCATGGCTTCTCGGCACGCCGTGCGTGGAAAGCACCGGTCCGTGTTCATATCGGCGAGGCATTGCGGTTCCCTCCGGAGAGTGGCACGGATGCTGCGACGTCCCGTCTCCGGGCAGAACTGCAGCTCTGCATCGATGCCGGAATTGCAGACTTCCCGGTTCCCGCCCAACCCGGCGAGTGGTGGATGCCGGCCGATCTGGGCGGCGGCGCCCCGTCCGAGGAGGAACGCCGGAAGCTGGACGCAGACGACGCCGCCAACGGGCGCCGTCGGGGTCCCAAACAGGCGGATACGCCCAACTAGCGTCCACCGGCGCTGTCACGCTTGCCGCCCATCTGACTCGCAGCCGGTGTCCCTTAGAGCACGCCCGCTCAAAACGGCACTTTCTGCGAGTCAGTCGCGGCCGGCGGTCAGTCGGAAACGATCAGAGTCTCCGGGCTTGCTTTCCGGGCCTGACCGTTTTCCAGCAGAGGTTCGACGGCGGCGCGCAGCGCTGACATCGAATCGTCCAGTTCCAGCACGACCGGGTGCTGATACGCGATCAGCGACAGCAGGTCACGAACCGCTTCCGTCGCGTTATCGGCGTCCAGAGCAGGCTCGTGGCCCAGAAATACGTCGGTGGCGCCCGCAGCCACGGCCTGGTCAGTTGCTCCCTGTGCCGGATCGGCATAGCTCACCGCGAAGGCACGGATACGGCCCTTCTTGCTGGGAGCCACACCCGATCCAAATGCCGACGCAGGCTCGGCCCGCAGCACAATCGCACCGTGCGCGCCCGTGAGTTCGTCCAGGAACAGCTTCTGCACCTGCCCCACGGACAGGATGCCGGGAGAATCCCACTCGTGGATCGCAGCGTAGTACCGTCCCACCACATCCGTGAGTTCAACCGAACCGGTGGCCAGATCCATCACCACGTCAGAACCGGCGTCCTCATCGTTCGCTGGCCGTCCGCCATCGTTGCCTGACGGGAAGACGGGCAGACGCAGCGCTCCCGGCTCAACTACGATCAGGCGGGAACTCTGGATGGGTTTCAGGCCAAAGGCTTCCGCGAACGCAGCACCCGGGGTTCCGGGCTGAACTTTCGCACGCAGCTTGCTGACTCCCGACGGCGACTGTTCCGCTTCGCGGCGCAGCATGGTCAGGAGCGTCGCACCTATCCCGGAGCGTCGGTGGTCCCGGTCCACTTCGATATAGGCCCAGAGCCGTTCCGGATGCAGGGACGCCTCATACACCACGCCGGCAGCCACCGGAATGCCGATCCCGCCTACCACATCCTCGGCGACGATGCACCGGCGCCAGGGCGTTCCGTTATCGCCGGAAGCAGACAGTGCTAATGCGCTGCGGAACTGACTGGCCTGGAACGTTTCCGGGTCACCCCAGATCTCCAGCAGCGCGAGATCATCTCCTTCGCGCCATTCGCGGTATTCGATGGCCACGGCTAGGCCCCGATCAGGCGGGCCGCCAGGTAACCCTCCACCTTGTCCAGGGAGACGCGTTCCTGGTTCATGGTGTCGCGTTCGCGGATGGTGACGGCCTGGTCGTCAAGGGTTTCGAAGTCCACGGTGATACAGAACGGGGTGCCGATCTCGTCCTGGCGGCGGTAGCGCCGGCCAATAGCGCCGGCGTCGTCGAAGTCGATGTTCCAGTTCTTCCGCAGCTGGGCGCCCAGGTCCTTTGCCTTCGGGGACAGGTCCTCGTTGCGGCTCAGCGGAAGCACGGCCGCCTTGACCGGGGCCAGCCGTGGATCCAGTTTCAGCACGGTGCGGACGTCTACGCCACCCTTGGCGTTGGGGGCCTCGTCCTCAGTGTAGGCATCGATCATAAAAGCCATAAACGAACGGGTCAGGCCGGCGGCGGGCTCAATCACGTACGGTGTGTAGCGCTCGTTGGTGGCCTGGTTGAAGTAGCTCAGGTCCGTTCCGGAGGCCTTAGCATGGGTGGAAAGATCGAAGTCGGTGCGGTTGGCGATGCCTTCCAGCTCGCCCCATTCGGAGCCCTGGAAGCCGAAGCGGTACTCGATGTCCGTGGTGCCCTTGGAATAGTGGCTGAGCTTCTCCAGCGGGTGCTCAAAGAAGCGCAGGTTCTCAGCCTGGATGCCCAGGCCGGTGTACCAGTCCATGCGTTCCTTCATCCAATATTCGTGCCACTGCTCGTCAGTGCCGGGCTCAACGAAGAATTCCATCTCCATCTGCTCGAACTCCCGGGTGCGGAAAATGAAGTTTCCGGGTGTGATCTCGTTCCGGAAGGACTTGCCGATCTGGCCGATACCGAACGGCGGCTTCTTCCGGGACGTGGTGAGCACGTTGTTGAAATTCACAAAAATGCCCTGGGCAGTTTCCGGGCGCAGGTAGTGCATGCCCTCTTCACTCGCCACCGGACCCAGAAAGGTCTTGAGCAGACCGGAGAATTGCTGGGGCTCCGTCCATTCGCCGCGGGTGCCGCAGTTGGCGCACGCGATGTCCTTGAGACCGTTCTCTGCGGGGCGGCCCTTCTTTTCCTCGTATTCTTCCTCGAGGTGGTCGGCACGGTAGCGCTTGTGGCATGAGAGGCACTCGACCAGCGGATCGGAGAAAACGTCGACGTGGCCGGAGGCCTCCCAGACCTGGCGGGGCAGAATGACCGAGGAGTCCAGCCCCACCACATCGTCGCGTCCGCGGACCACGGACTGCCACCACTGGCGCTTGATGTTTTCCTTCAGCTCGGCACCCAGCGGCCCGTAGTCCCACGCAGACCGGGAGCCACCATAGATCTCACCGGCCTGGAAAACGAAACCCCTCCTCTTCGAGAGGGAAATGACCTGGTCAAGAACGGATTTTACTGCCATGGGAACTCCAATTTTCTACAGGGCCGCTGGGTGCGGTCCGCGGTTTGTGGCCCCGGGTCCCCGGCTGGTTGCCGGGCGGGGGTGTGCGAGGGGAATCTGTGCAGGAAGCTGCGTGTCCTAGCCTACCGGCCCCTAACGCCTGAAGGCTCCCCGCGGCCACGGCAGCGTGGCCAGCACAATCGCGCCAAGCGTGAGCAGCGTACCCAGAACGGTGGCCAGCGCCACAACGCTCCCCGGGGCAGGAAACAGCAGGTCCAGTCCAAGGGATCCAAGAAGCTGGCCGGCAATCATCCCCAGCCCCGTGATGAGCACTCCCAGACTCCGCACCAGCAGCGCGCCCAGTGCAATGAAGACGCAGCCCATGGGACCGCCGAGGTAGTACCACCACTCCCCCGGCAACCCGTTGCCCGGCCCTGCCACCGCCAGTTTGATCAGCCACGCAGTCCACAAGACGGCGGTGCCCGCAATGAAGTTCACCAGCGTGGCCGCTATCGGTGTGCCGTAGTGGACGGTGGCGGTGCCGTTCATGGCCTGCTGGAAGCTCATCAGGAACCCGGCCAGAACGGGAAGCAGGAGGGGCAGAAACAACCCGGCCGGGCCGCCGTCGTCCGGGCCTCTGCCCGGCCCGAAACGCGGCGAAACCGCCCAGGCCACGGCGGCAATCGTCAGGACGCAGCCGATCACGCGGATGCCGGTGACTGCCTTTTTGCCGGCCGGCCCGATGCCCAGCCGGTCCACCAGGAGTCCGCTGACGGTCTGCCCGGTGACCGTGGCCACGGTGAAGAGTGCGACGCCCAGTATGCCGACTGTGAAGGACTGGGCAAATACGAAGAAGGCGCCGATGCCTCCCGCCAGCACGTAGACCGGCGGAAAACGGCGCTCACGGAGCGCCGGGAGAATCCTGGCGAGTCCGGCGCGTCCGGTGGGAAGCGCCAGGGAGACGGCGGTCATAAGGACCAGTCCGATGCTGAAGCTCACCACTGCGGCAGCGATTCCATCATCCAGCCGCACGCCCAGCGCCCCGTTGATCCGTCCCTGGACCGGAATAGCCAGCCCGGCACCGATAGCCATCGGCAGACCGGCAAACAGCGGAAGGCGGGGTGCGGGCGTCATTGGATCCACCTTACGTCAGGCATTATTACTTGTATGAGCAACCAGGAAATTGAAGAAATCACCCTCCGCGACGACATGATCCGGCTGGGTCAGCTCCTGAAGCTTGCCAGCCTGGTCGAAGACGGTGTGGAGGCGGCAGAACTGATCAAGGGCGGCCTGGTCAAGGTCAACGGCGAGATCGACGACCGCCGCGGCCGCCAGCTTCACAACGGTGACACCGTCACGGTGAACGGACGCACGGTGCGGATCAGCGCGCCCGCAGCCCCCTGACGTCCACCCGCTCAAGGGCTGAGACGCCGCTGGCTTATTTGTTCAGCACCTCATGTGTGAGGAATTCGGATACATGGCCGATCTCCTGCGCGTTGATACCGTGCCACATACCCGTGTAAAGAACCTTGCTCAGCTTTACATGCCCGCGTACCCAGCCCATCGTGAATTCGATCTTGTCCGGAGTGATGACCGGATCCTGCTGGTCGCGTCCCCAGAACAACGGGACTGTGCCGTCCAGCTCGCTGTCGCGAAAGCCGTCGTCAGCACCGGCGTCGACCGCAAATCCGGAAAGCCCGACGACGGCGGCAAAGTCAGCGGGGCGCTGCCGCAGCAGTGTGGTGGCCATGGCCATCCCCATGGAGAAGCCCAGCAGCGTAACAGATGCGTGGTTGGCCTTGACGGTGTCCAGCCAGTCCAGCAAGTAGGCGGAGGCGGTCTTGACGGCGTCGAGCGAATATTCGATGGAGCCGGTCAGCGGGAACCAGGTGAAGCCGGGACCCATGGCGATGGGTGCCCGGACGGACGCCACCGCGAAGTCCGCCGGCAGCATGTCAGCAAGTCCCAGGAGATCCTGCTCGTTGGCACCATAGCCGTGGAGCATCACCAGCAGTGGCTTGCCGGCGCGGTCTCCCTCTGGCCGCGACCACAAAACGACGGGGGCAGGAAATATCTCGGCTTCAGTCATGGTTCTATTCTTACAGTTACCCACCGGTAACAACCTACGGTGTAGCTTGAGAGGAACGAGGCAGGATATAGACGTGAGTGATACCAGAGCCGTGCAGAATCCGCAGGATACCATCGGTGGCCACCCATGGGGCCGCTACGTCGCCATGGGGGATTCCTTCACCGAGGGAATCGGCGACCCCGAGCCCCACAGCCCGGGTGGCCACCGCGGCTGGGCCGACCGCGTGGCCGAAGAACTCAGCCGCGGCCACAACGATTTCGCCTACGCCAACCTGGCTGTCCGCGGCCGGCTCCTGCACCAGATTGTTGACCAACAGCTTGCCCCGTGCCTGGCACTGAAACCGGATCTGGTCACTCTCTCCGCTGGCGGAAACGATCTGATCCGCCCCGGCGGAGACCCTGATGCCTTGGCCGAAAAGCTCGACTCCGTGGTCCAGATCCTTGCCATGGGCGGGGCCACCGTGGTGCTTTTCAACGGCCCGGATACCGGTTCCTCGGTGCTCGGCCGGATCCGAAGCAAGGTGGCCATCTACAACGAGAACCTTCGCACCGTTGCCGCCCGCCATGACGCCGTCATCGCCGACATGTGGTCCCTGCGCCAGCTGAAAGACCCCCAGATGTGGGATGAGGACCGCCTGCACTTCTCGCCATTGGGCCACCACACCATCGCGGCCATGGTTCTGGATTCCCTGAACGTCCACCACACTCTGGAACCGCTGGTGCCGAAGCCGCTGCCGCCACGCAGCTGGCGCGAAGCCCGCTCCGGCGACCTCGTATGGGCCCGTGAATACTTTGTGCCCTGGGTTGTCCGCCGCGTGCGTCACCGTTCCTCCGGCGACGGCATTACTGCCAAACGGCCGACGCCGGGACCCGTGTTCGGCCCCGGCACGCCGCTGGGTTCGGGCGAGGGCCCACTGGGATCCACGGATCCTGTCCGGCCGTAACGGCAGGGTCTGGCCGAAGCTGCGCCCCGCCTTCACCAGCTGTGGCCCCGCCACCGTCAAGGACTGTGCGGACTGGTCCGGCCTGACCATGGCAGACGTACGTCACGGGCTGCACGTTGCGATGGAGGGGAATTCGGCCAGCTGGAGACAGCGGTGATTGACGGCGTCGCGTTTTACTTCCCTCCCGACGGCGGGGATCCAGCGCGCTAGCGGCGGGCCCTGCCGACACTGCCAACAACGCTGCGAAGCGGGCCTGCGCCTGGCCGGCTCGCTGGGACCAACCTTTGGGTAGGCCGTGGAGAAAGCAGTTGAGCGCTACGGCACTTTCCTGGGAAAGCAGGCCGTACGGCTGTGACCATTGGGGTTAAGCTGGAAGGACACTTCTGAGAGGCGCGGTACCCGTGAACAACCTGTTTTTCTGGATCATCGTTCTGTCATTCCTGATTCCGATGGGGATGCGTATGTACCGGAAATCCGTCCAGCGCCGGAACCAGGACCAGAGTTATTCCGGCCGGTACCCGGACCAGTTCCCGGGTGGACCCTCCGGCCCCCAGAGCAAGCAGCCCCGCGACGGCTACACGCAGCAGGACTACTTTGGCGGCGGCTTCCGCCAGATCGGCGGCCGACAGCCGCTGCCGCCGCTGAACCAGCCGAATCAGGACTTCCAGCCGTATCAGGACTTTGACCCGAATCAGCGTCCGCAACCGGAACAACCGGAACAACCGCAGCAGGCGGCCGCCCCGGCGACTCCTCCGCCGCCGTCAGAACCGCAAGGATTCCGCGCGCGTAAATTGGCCGAGCTGGACACAAAGTACAGCAACGGCGAGCTGGCCATGGAAGACTACATGGCCATGCGCGCGGAGATCATGAAGGGCTAGATCACAGGTTTAGGCACCGGGTTCAGGCAAGAAAACTGTTCCGCAACTGTCCGCTGAGCTGGCCGATTTCCGTGAGAAATCCATCGTGGCCGATGGGTGCGTCAATCACATGGACTTCGACGCGGCCGGGCAGCGCATCCGCAAGCTCCCGGGACTGGGCCGGGAAGTACAACCGGTCTGTGTCCACGGCGGCCACAAAAAACTCCGCGGTTGCCCGCGCCAGGGTTTCCTTCAACGGGCCGCGCCCACGGCAGACATCGTGACTCATGAGGGCCTCCGTGATGGCAATGTAGCTGTTGGCGTCAAACCGTTGCACGAGTTTGCGTCCCTGATGGTCCAGGTAGCTTTCCACCTGGTAGCGGCCGCGCCCGCCGAGCGCGGCGGCCTGCAGTGGGGATTCGGCGTCCTGGGCAGTCCGGCCAAACCTGAAATCCAGTTCCTGCGCCGAACGGTAGGTGATGTGGGCGATCCTGCGCGCGAGCGCCAGCCCCTCCTCCGGAAACGGGCCAGCGTAGTAGTCGCCTCCCCTGAAGTTGGCATCCTGGCGGATGGCGAGGGTCTGGGCCTGGGCGAAAGCGATCTGCTCGGCTGTGCTGCTGGCACCCACTGAGATCACGGCGCAGCGCTGCACCCGGTCCGGGTACATCACCGCCCATTCGAGTGCGCGGGCACCACCCATGGAACCGCCCATCACGGCATACCAGCTGCTGATGCCCAGCTGATCGGCCAGCCGGCCCTCCGCCACTGTGGTGTCGCGGAGCGTAATCAGCGGGAAACGCGAGCCCCAGGGCTTCCCATCCGGAGCAGCTGAGGATGGCCCGGTGGATCCGTAGCAGCCCCCAACGATATTGACGGAGACAACAAAAAACCTGTCCGTATCCACCGGGGCGCCTGGGCCGGCGAGCTGCTCCCACCAGCCGGCTTCATCCGATGCCCCCTGCGTCACGTGGGTGCTGCCGGTCAGGGCATGCTGGATAAGAACCGCATTGGAGCCGTCAGCATTGAGCCTGCCCCAGGTTTCATAAGCCAGCGTGACGTCCGGCAGGAAACCGCCGGCCTCAAGTTCAAGGCGGCCGATGTCCAGGTACTGGACGGTTCCATCCGCCATGGGGTTCTCAGCAGCCCGGGCGCAACGATTGTGCATGGTCCGGTTCCCGTTCTTGGTTCCGATTTCGGGGACAACTGTGCGGGTTTCGGGTACGGCTGTGCAGGAGACGTCAATCGTCATGTGAGGACCTTTTCTACGCGCTTGCCCGCCGTCAGCTGACCGGCAGGCCAGGTCTTCACCCGGGGCACCCCGCCGCGAAAGGAGGGTTGCCGGCCAGCAAGCCGGGGCTGTCGCTGGCACTCATGACCTGCCACGAGTCTACGAAACCGTGCGCCACTATGGCGAAGATTGTGACATGTTTATGACTCCAGGCCGCCTGGTCGCTGAACGGCTGCCGTTCCTGAAGAGGTTCCGGCGGACGTTCGCCAACCGGGCAGACCAGGATCAGGCCGCCTTGGCTGCGCGGAATCCGGCCTCCAGATCAGCAAGAATGTCATCGATATGTTCCAGTCCGACGGAGAGCCGCACCAATCCCGGCGTCACTCCGGCAATGAGCTGCTGTTCGGGCGTCAGCTGGCTGTGGGTGGTGGACGCCGGGTGGATCACCAGCGAGCGCACGTCCCCGATGTTGGCGACGTGGGAGTGCAGCTCCAGACCGTCCACAAAACGCTTGCCGGCTTCGGCGCCGCCGGCAAGGTTGAAAGCCACGACGGCGCCGGTCCCCTTGGGCCCGTACTTGCGGCCGCGCTGATACCAGGGGCTCGAGGGCAGGCCCGCATACGCCACGGATTCCACGTCGTCCCGGGCTTCCAGCCATTCCGCCACCGCCACTGCATTCGCGACGTGCCGTTCAATGCGGAGGCTAAGGGTTTCCAGTCCCTGCGCAATGAGGAATGCGTTGAACGGCGACACCGCTGAGCCCAGGTCGCGGAGCAGCTGCACCCGTGCCTTCAGGATGTAAGACAGATTGGCGCCCAGGGCACCGCCCTTTCCAAGATCCCGGGCATAAACCAGTCCGTTGTACGAGGGGTCCGGTGTATTGAAGCCGGGGAACCGTTCCGGGTCCTTGCCGAAGTCGAAATTCCCGGAATCCACAATGGCACCCGCAATGGCCGCACCATGGCCGCCCAGGTATTTAGTGGCTGAGTGCACCACAATGTCGGCGCCCCATTCGATCGGCCAGATCAGGTACGGGGTGGAGAGCGTGTTGTCCACGATGAGCGGTACACCGGCGTCATGGGCTGCGCGCGAAACCCCTTCGATGTCCAGGACATCCTGCCGTGGATTGGAGACCACCTCGGCGAAGAACAGTTTGGTGTTGGGCCGGACGGCATCCCGCCACTGCTCAAGGTTGTCCGGATCTTCCACAAACGTGACGGTGATACCGAACTTCTTCAGCGTGTGGGCCAGCAGATTGTACGTGCCGCCGTACAGGCTCGGGCTGGCCACAACGTGATCTCCCGCCTCAGCCACATTCAGGATGGCGAGCGTCTCGGCTGCCTGTCCGGAGCTGAGCAGCAACGCTGCCAGTCCGCCTTCCAGACTCGCCACTCTCTGTTCCACGGCATCCTGCGTGGGGTTGCCGATCCGCGTATAAATAGGGGCCAGCTCGGCCAAGGCGAAGCGGTTGGCTGCACTTTCCGCGCTGGGGAAAACGAACGACGTCGTCTGGTAGATCGGCAGCGAGCGGGCGCCGGAGCGCTGTCAGGCGTCTGGCCGGCATGGATCTGGCGGGTTTCAAATGACCATCCGTTGGACATGTGAGGGCTCCTTGTCGAGATGGGCCCGGCTGTCAACGGACAGCTGCACGGGCCGCGCTTGCTGTCCGGCCGGTGCCGGGCGGCCAGGTCTTCACCCGGGGCACCCCGCCGCGGAAGGAGGGTTGCCGGCCAGCAAGCCGGGGCATTCTGCTGGCACTCATGACCTGGCTTCAGTGTAGGAAATCGGCGCGGGCCGTGAATAGCTTTGTGACGAACTTCGTCAGCGGCCGTCCTGTTGCGGGGTAACAGGCAACCCGTACGGGAACACTTAGCTAAGATCCCATGACGGTTAGGTTGGCCTTAGCTGAGAGCCCCATCACAAAGTGTCAAGATGGGGGCATGCGCATGGATCACGTCTCTTACGCCTGTGAACACGATGGCCTGGCTGCCACCACCGAACGTATTTCGACCGCCCTCGGCGTCGAAGCCGTCAAGGGTGGTGTCCATCCCCGGTTTGGTACCAGAAACATGATTATCCCCCTCGCCGGACACAAATATCTGGAAGTTGTGGAGGTCCTGGACCACCCGGCTTCTGATAAAGCACCCTTCGGCCAGGCGGTCCGGGCACGCTCGGCTGCCGGCGGCGGCTGGATGGGATGGTGCGTTGAAGTTGACGACCTCGCCCCGTTCGAAGAACGCCTGGGACGCGCCGCTGTCAATGGCAACCGCAAGTTCCCCGACGGCCGCGAACTGGTCTGGAAGCAGATCGGCATCCTTGGGCTCATTGCCGACCCCCAGGTCCCCTACATGCTCAAGTGGGAAGGCGATCCGGAGCTTCATCCGTCCAGGGCCTACGAAAGCAACGTCAAGATGTCCAGCCTCACCATCGCCGGTTCAGCTGCGCGGGTCACCGAGTGGCTGGGTGAACCTGTCGAGAAGCCGCTGGAGGATGTGGCCGTAAACTGGCTGGCTCCGCACGGCACGCCGGGCATACTGTCCGTGACCTTCGAGACAGCATCCGGAGCAGTCACCATCTGATCTGCTTCAAACCTCCTTTGGCCCACCGGCTCCGGGAGCGAAAAACTTCGGCCGCCATCAGCGGGTGCCAATGACGTCACCCACCGATGGCGGCCGAATCTATTTAATCCGGGCGTATCAACCCCCGGCCCAAATCAGCCCAGGCCGATCGCCTTGCCGAAGAGGCTGAAGCCGACAAATGCGACCATGTCCAGTACCGCGTGGGCAATCACCAGCGGCATCACTCGGCGCGTCCTGGTGTAGATCAGGGCGAACACCACCCCCATCACCGCGTTGCCGATGAACGGACCGAAGCCTTGGTACAGGTGGTAGCTGCCACGCAGCATGGAGCTGGCAAAGACCGCCAGCGGAACACTCCAGCCCAGTTTTCCGAACCGGTTCAGCAGATAGCCCACCACTATGACTTCCTCAACCACGGCATGCCGCACCGCCGAGAGGATCAGCACAGGAACGGTCCACCAGTAGGAGTCCAGGGCACTGGGGATGATGGCCGTGGTGATTCCCAGCGCACGTCCGGCCGCGTAGAGGCCCAGTGACGGAATGCCGATCAGCGCAGCCAGTCCCAGGCCCTGCAGCAGGTCCACGCCGGGCCGGGCGAAATTGAAGCCCAGTTTGCGGAATGCCGAGTGGCTCTCCTTTCCGCCCGAGGCCGGCTGACGCTGGTCTGTCAGGAAGTAGATCACCAGCAGCACCGGCACCAGTGCGAAGACGATGTCCAGCAGTTGGTAGGTGAGGTCGAAATACTCGCGTGTACTCTGCGGACGGTTCAGTGTGGAGGTGCCTTGGGCCAGCGGCGCCCGGGACATCTTGTCCAGCAGTTGCACCACGGAATACACGGCTGACTGCCCCAGGGACAGTCCCAGCACAATCCAGACTTCTATCCGCAGACGACGGCGGGAGGGAACCAACATGGTCCTATCTTGCCTGTAGTAGCTGCTTCTTTCCTGTTACCCGGCTTCTTGCGGTCCCGGCCCTATGCTTGGGGGTTATGAGTGCGCCCGGGAAAATTATCATGATCCGGCACGGCCAGTCCGCCGCCAACGCCGACACGTCGATCTACAACCGGGTTCCGGATTACCGGATACCACTGACTCCGCAGGGAATCGAGCAGGCCAAAGCCGCCGGAGAAACCATCCGCCGGGAGCTCGATGGCCGCCAGGTGTGCGTTTATGTCTCGCCGTACTTGCGGGCATACCAGACCCTCGAGGCCCTGAATCTGGGGCCGCTTATAGACCGGGTGATTGAAGAGCCCCGGCTCCGCGAACAGGACTGGGCGAATTTTCAAATTGCCGGGGAAATCGAGGACCAGAAGGAACTCCGGAATGCCTACGGTCACTTCTTCTACCGCTTCCGCGAAGGCGAGTCCGGGTCCGACGTATATGACCGGATTTCGTCATTTATGGAGACGCTGTACCGGCACTGGTCCAGGCCCAGCTACGCGCCCAACGCACTGCTGGTAACCCACGGGCTCACCATGCGGCTGTTCTGCATGCGCTGGTTCCATTGGTCCGTGGAGTACTTCGAGTCCTTGAACAACCCGGGCAATTCAGAGATCCGCACACTGCTGCGCACGGACCACGGCAAATATGAGCTGGACAAGCCTTTCAGCCAGTGGGTGGAGCGCAGCGTCAACGAGTCAGTGCTGGATGCCCCGCCGATGCCCTGGTGAGGATTCGGGCACTCAGGGGAGTCAGGATTCCTGGGCGGGCGGCGCCACCGTGACCTCGGTACCATTGGCTTCGAACGCGGCTTTGTCCTTGGCCGAAATACCGGAATCGGTGATCAGCCTCGCGAACTGGTAGCCCGCCATGGTGGCGAATGCACGGCGTCCCACCTTGGAGGAGTCCGCGAGCACATAGGAAACAGCTGCCCGGCGGGCCATCAGTGCGTTAACGGAGGCCTCGCCTTCGTCCGTGATGGTGGGACCGAACGCCGGATCAATGCCGTTGACACCGATGAATGCGATGTCCAATGCCACTTTCTGCATGATGATGTCCGTGTACGGGCCCACCAGCTCGTACGAGCGGGGATTGAGAATGCCGCCGGTGACCATGATCTTGATGTTTGGCCGCACTGCAAGCTGGGACGCAATGTTGATGGCGTTGGTGACCACAGTCAGCGTCGCCCGGTTGGAATGCGTATTGAGGTCTGCCCTGGTGGACAGGACCTGGGCCAGAGCGGTGCTGGTGGTGCCGCCGCTCAGGCCGATCACCGCACCAGGGCTGATGAGGGCAGAAGCCGCCAGCGCAATCTGCTGCTTGGCCTCTGCGTGGTCGTCCCGGTTGTAGCGGCCGGGAAGATCGTAGGCGACCGAACCGGTGGTGGCGCCGCCCCTGGTCCTGCTGAGCAGCCGCTGCTTGGCGAGGCTGTCCAGATCCCTGCGCGCGGTGGCGGGCGATACTCCCAATTGGGTGACGATGTCCTCCACGTCAACTTGACCGGATTCCGCGAGCAGATCCAGGATCGCAGTGAGTCGATCGGTGCGGGTCATCGCCAGCCTCTCAAGAGTCGAATTACTTTGTCTTCGCGAACAGCGTGAGCAGCCGTGATACCTCAGGGACAAGTGCTGCACGGCCCGCTCCAAGATACTTCCTGGAATCCACCACGGCGGGGTTGGTGTCCAGGTAGTCCCGGATGGCGCGCGTGAAGAACCCGTTCAGATGCGTGGATACATTGATCTTAGTCATCCCGGCGCCGATGGCAGCCACAATCGTCTCATCCGAGACGCCGGATGAGCCGTGCAACACGAGCGGGACGCCCAGCGCCGATTTCAGCCGGGCTATGAGTTCGAGGTCCAGTGCAGCGCTGCGTTCCGTCATGGCATGGGAGGATCCCACCGCGACGGCGAGCGCGTCGATGCCTGTGGCCGCCACAAAAGCTGCCGCTTCCTCGGGGTCTGTGCGGACCCCCGGCGCGTGCGCACCGTCCTTCCCGCCCACCTTGCCGAGCTCGGCCTCAACATAGACGCCCCTGCCGTGAGCGTATTCCGTCACCCGCCGGGTGGCGGCAACATTCTGTGCGTACTCCAGATGGGCGCCGTCGAACATCACTGAACCAAAGCCAAGGTCAACAGCCCGCCTGGCCAGTTCCTCGGACTCTGCATGGTCCAGGTGCAGGGAAACGGCTGCCGAAGACTGGCTCGCAATGGCCAGTGAGGCCAAAGTCAGCGGTTCGAGTCCGCCATGGAAGTTGGCGCAATTCTCGGAGATCTGCAGGATCAGAGGCAACCCGGCTGCCTCCGCACCGGCAACCAGTCCTTCCACCGTTTCCAGGTGGATGACGTTGAACGCGCCTTGCCCGACGCCGCGCCCGGCAGCACCGTCCATGAGCTCGCGGGTAGTGACCAGGGTCATTAAATCTCCTTCTGGGTGACGATCAGCTGACCGGCCAGTTCTGTGCAACGGGGTGAGATCTCTCCGGCACAGGGCATCAGCACGGCGGCGGCAGACCAGGACGTGGCGGCCCGCAGGATCTGTTCGGGATCAGTAACGCCGTTGGCAAGGGCCACCGCGGCGGCCGAGACTGCGGCATCTCCGGCGCCTGTGGGGTTGCCGTTGAGGGCGTCCGGCAGGCGGGCCTGCCAGTAGCGGCCCGGCTGGGCGGCATCAAATGCCATCATGCCGTCAGCACCGGCACTGACCAATACCAGCCGGGCCCCGAAGGAGACCAGCTTCAGGGCTGCGGACACCAGGTCCTGCTCCCCCATCGCCTCAATCAGTTCGTGGTTGTTGGGTTTGAGCAGATCCGCACCGGCTTTCGCAGCGGCGATCATCCCCGGACCGGAAGTATCAATGACGGCCGGCACTCCGGCGTCGTGGGCCAGTTTCACCAGGGTGGGATAGAAATCGCTCGGCGCCCCGGCCGGAAGACTGCCGGAGCCAACCAGTACACCGGCCAGCTGCCCGTCGTCGCCGCTGAGGCTTTCGACGACGGCGGCTGCCAATGCCTGCCATTCGGCAGCTTTCAAGGGAAGTCCGCACTCATTGAAGATCGAGGTATCGCCACTCAAGGTATCCACCAGCGTGATGCTGCGGCGCGTTTCTGCCTCAGTGCGGATAAGGCGGTGGGGCACTCCGCTTGAGCGAAGTTCAGCAGTGAAAGCCTCCCCGGCCGCACCGCCGGCGGGCGCGATTGCCAGCACCGGCTGGCCCAGCTGATGGGCCACTCGTGCCACGTTCAGGCCCTTGCCGCCGGCGCGGCTCAGCGGCACCTGCACCCGGTGGCTTCCTCCCGGTGTGATGCCGTACACGTGGTACGTGACATCGATGGCCGGATTCGGCGTGACGGTAATGACACGCCTCATGCTGGCACCTGCCCGGGTGCTATCAGTCTCCGGGCGTTCAGGGCCGCACCGATCAGGCCTGCGTTCTGTCCCAGCTGCGCGCGCAGGATCTGCGGACGCCGCTGGAAGGTCAGAAGAGCATCAACTCGCCGGCGCAAAGGATCCAGGAGTTCCTCCCCGGCCTCAGAAAGTCCGCCGCCGATCACCACGGCCTCGGTGCCGATGATATTGACACATTGGGCAATGCTGAAAGCCAGGGCATCAATGGCGTCCGCCCAGACCCGGACTGCCGTGGCGTCACCTGCCCGGGACAGCTTCAGCACCCCTCTTGCACCGTCCACTGCAGTACCGGTCAAGTTTGTGAACCTTTGGGCAATGGCTCCGGCTGAACCCACGGACTCCAAAATTGCGGTGCCCACCCCTGACGGATCCGGGACCAACGCGTGCCCCAGTTCCCCGGCGTAGCCGCCGGCGTCGACAGGCTGGCCGCCGGCGAACACGGCACCGGCGATTCCGGTGCCCAGAATCAGGACCACCACATCGCCGAATCCCTGCGCGGCACCCAGCCGGAGTTCGGCACTGCCGGCCGAACCGACGTCGTGCCCGAAAGAAACCGGCACGCCCAGCAGCTTCTCCGCCACGAGCCTGAAGGGAAAGTCCCGCCAGCCGAGGTTCGCTGAGAAAATGCCGATCCCTGCGCCCGAGTCAACAAGGCCCGGAACGATCAGGCCGGCCGAGCCCACCCTGAGTTCCGGATATTCGGAGGCAAAGTCGGCGGCAATCCGCGCCACACGGTCGAGTACAGCTTCAGCCGTGCCTGCCCCGGCCAGGGGTGTGGCGACCCGCCTCAGGCCCCTGATGGCCCCGGAGGCGTCAACGATCCCGGCTTTTACGTCAGTACCGCCGACGTCGAAGGCCAGCACCGCTGCCGAGGCGGGGCCGATGGCCACAGGTTCCTGTGGCTTGGGGACGTTGGACATTTGGCGGAGCCTATACCGCGGAGGCGTCGAGGATGACGGAACGGGTGAGGTTGCGGGGAAGGTCAGGGTCCAGTCCGCGGACCCGGGCACGTTCCAGGGTGACCTTGTGGACGCGGGCAAGCTCAGCCAAGGGGTGCTTGTTTGTGTGGATGTACAGCGCTCCGGTCTGTGCCATGTCGGCGTCGAGTCCCTCTGGCTGCTCGCCGAAAAGCCAGGTGACCCGGCCGGGAGCAGCAATGGAGATCGGACCGTGCCGGTATTCCATGGCCGGGTAGGACTCGGTCCAGCCCTGCACTGCTTCGCGCATCTTCAGCCCGGCCTCGTGCGCCAGACCGATGGTCCAGCCGCGGCCCAGGAAGGTGAATTGCTCGGCGTCCAGCAGTTCCTGTGAGACGGTGGCGGTCACTGCGGTCCGGGCATCCTCAATGGCCTGGCTGAGGTCGATGTCCAGGCTGGTCAGGAGGTAGGCCAGTGCGGAGGTGGCGAAGCGTGTCTGCACGACTGATTTCTCATCGGCATACGGCAAGGCGATGATGGTGTCCGCCAGGCCAACGATCGGTGACTCGGCGTCTCCGATCAGCGCCACCGTACGCACCTTGCCCTTGAGCCCGGCCAGCAGTTCCAGTACCTCGGTGGTGGTCCCTGAACGCGTAATGGCAACCACAACGTCGTAGTCGCGGGCGTCGCTGTTGCTGTTCAGAAACGCCTCGGAGGCCGCGAACGGATCCGTCAGCCCCTTGCCGGCAGTCTCACGGGCAGCGGCGTAACTCTGTGCCATGAACCATGAGGTACCGCAGCCGATCACGGCGACGCGCTGGCCGTCGGCAGGCAGAAGGTCTTCGGCCTTGGCTTGGGCGATGGCGCGGGTCCAGACCTCGGGCTGGGACGTCAGTTCCTCATCCATGAACGCTCCGAGATTGCGGTCAGTCATTGTTTTGTGCTCCTTAAGCGATGAAACGGTGCGTTTCCTGCCGCATCGCGCATTTCCAACACGACCGGTGACGTTTTTTGACTATTACTAAGACTAAACGAGCAATATCAATCGCACAAGAATCAGTCCTGGTTTTTTAGACACAAACACGGAACGGCACGCGGGCCGGGTTGAGCAGCGCCAATGTGCTGTTTTGTGAGTTTCAGGCTTTATTCGCTCAGGTCTTGTCAGATCGTGGTGAGATGGGTAACTCTTGTTACTGAACCGCAAGAATATGCTCGAATCAGAACAGAAACAATCAGCAAGGAGCATCGATGCCCCGCACTCCCCTATCAGGGCGCCTCACCGGCCTGAGCCTGGCCTGTGTCCTGACAACCTCATCACTTGCACTGATGGCAACAAGCCCGGCGCACGCTGACCTCGAACCGCTGGCAGGAACAGAGACCATCTCCTCGGGCAAAATCTCCGTCCTGGTCTCGAAGTCCTTCCCCCAGGTCATCAGCTACACGGACCTCGCCACCCGGTCCGGCCTCTCCGGCACCGCCGAGCAACTCACAACCGTAACCATCAACGGGACCGAACAACCCGTCACCGTGACGTCCAGCAAGTCCGGCGACGCCGCCGTCGATTATGTCCTTACTGTGCCAGCCATGGGAGGGATCACGTTGAAAGCCCGTCTTTCGGTGGAAAACAGCGTGGTCAACTTCAACATCACCAAGATCAACGACAATCCGGGGAACCTGGTGAACAACCTCCAGCTTCCGCGGCTGAACCTGGCCACAGTGTCCTCGACCGAGCCCGGTGCACAGGTGTCCACGGCCAACCTCTCCGTGGACCGCGCCGTCACGGGGGACACTTTTACCCCGATCACCGCCACAACACCCGTTGATGCTGCTGCGAAGAGTTCCGCCTATGCGCTTGCCAACACCGCCACGCTTGGAGCCGCGTTTGAATCCAACGCTCTCTACGACACCTCCTCAGGACCCGGCTACAAGGATCAGGGGCGTTTCTGGCGCCAAGCGGTCGGCAATCCAGCGGGCGGTGTCAAGATGGGCGTCGCCAGCGGCCAGTGGCTCTACCGGGCCAAGGGTTCCAGCAAAACCGAGGAACTTCCCTGGACCCGCGTGGCCATCACTCCGGATGCCAACGCCGACGCCGTGGTGGACTGGCAGGACGCGGCGATCGCCATGCGCTCAATTGAGGTCAAGGCCAACAAGGGCGAGCAGACCCCGGACAACGTCATTACACACATTCCCTTCAACTTCGCTTCACAGGCCACCCACCCGTTCCTTCGCACGCTGGACGACGTCAAACGAATCTCCCGGGCCACTGACGGCCTGGGGCAGGTTGCCATGCTCAAGGGCTACACCTCGGAAGGCCACGACTCCGCCAACACGGACTACGGCAACAACTTCAACACCCGGGCCGGCGGACTGGAGGACCTGAACAAACTCGTCTCCGCCGGTAAGGAATGGAACGCCAGGTTTGGCGTCCACATCAATGCTACGGAAATCTACCCTGAGGCCAAGTCCTTCGCCGATGACCTGCTCACCGCAGACAAGGCGCTCGGCTGGAATTGGCTGGACCAGTCCTACAAGATCAACCAGTACAACGACATCAACTCAGGCAAGCTCGCCCAGCGCATCAAGGAACTGGCAGATGCCACGGACGACAACCTGGACTTCGCCTACGTTGATGTGTACTACGAATACGGATGGCTGGCCGAGACCATCCAGGACGAACTGGTGAAGAACGGCTTCCGCGTGGGCTCCGAATGGGCAGACCACCTCAGCCGCAACAACACCTGGTCGCACTGGGCCAACGATGAAAGCTACGGCGGAAGCGCCAACAAGGGCGTGAACTCGCAGATCCTCCGGTTCATCAACAACACCCAGTCCGACGTCTGGAACCCGGATCCCAAGCTCGGCGTCAGCCACGTGGTGGAATTCGAAGGTTGGACCGGCCAGAACGACTTCAATGCGTTCTCCAAGAACGTCTGGACCTCCAACCTGCCGGCCAAGTACCTGCAGCACCACGAAATAACCAAGTGGACTGCCGACCGGATCGACCTTGAAGACGGCGTGGCAGTCACCGGCAACGCTGCGGCGGCCCGCGACATCACGGTGAACGGCGCCTCGGTGCTCAAGGGTGAGGAGTACCTGCTTCCCTGGGCCTCCACCGAAGGCGGCGCACAGGACAAGCTCTACCACTACAACCCGGCCGGCGGCAGCACCACATGGAAGCTCACTGACGCATTCGCGGCTGCCACGAGCGTGCAGCAGTTCAAGCTCACGGATAACGGCCGCGTCAAGGTAGCCGATGTCCCGGTGGTCAACGGTGCAGTAACCCTGGCCGCCGATCCCGCTCAGCCGTACGTCCTGGTGGCCAATGCGGCAACCGTCAGCATTCCGGCTGATGCATCCTTCGGCGAGGGCACCCGAATCAAGGACCCCGGATTCAACGCCCCAGACCTGTTGAAGTGGAACCCGTCCGGCAACGCAGCAATAGTCCGTGACAGCCTGGGCCGGCGCTATGCCGAACTCGGTGCCGGAACCTCCGCCATCTCCCAGGATCTGCTGCCCTTCAAGGCAGGCACCTACTCGGTCAGCGCCTTTGTTGAGGTTGAGCCCGGGCAGACCCGCCCCGCGACCCTGAAGGTGGAAATGCCCGGCGGCACAACTCAGTCCAAGACCATCGACAGCTCGGCAGCCACGAACTATGTGGCCGCCGACGAAAAGACCGGTACCAATTTCCAGCGCATCCGGGTCCTGATCGATGTTGCCAAGAACGGCACCAAGCCCAAGGTCACCCTGACCGCCGGTGAGGGTACCGCCAAGGTCCGCGTGGATGACTTCCGCGCCGTTGAGACCAAGCGGGTGCCCACCAGCGGTGTGCTCAGCGAGGACTTCGAGAACGTGGACCAGGGCTGGGGTCCGTTCGTCAAGGGCAACGCCGGCGGCTCCACGGATCCCCGGACACACCTCACCGAACGCAATGAACCCTTCACCCAGAAAGGCTGGAACACCAACGTCATCGATGAGGTACCGGGCGGAACCTGGTCCCTGATCGCGCATGACGAAAATCTTGCACCCGACGGCGGCCCCGGACTCGTCTACCGCACCACAGATGCCACGGTGCCGTTCGCGGCCGGCCACAAGTACAAGGTCTCTTTCGATTACCAGAACTCCCAGGCCGAGCAGTACGGCTGGGTCAGTGGCTACGACACCGCTTCGGGACCCACGACTGCCCAGTCAGCGGCCCTCGGCAAGCAGACCGAAACAGCCCGCTTTGCGCAGCAGTTCACCGCCGGATACTGCGGCGATTACTACGTCGGCCTGCAGCGGACCGGTTCCATTGACGGCTCGGACTTCACGCTGGACAATCTGCTGGTTGAAGACCTCGGCGAATCCACTGAAATCCCGGCCTGCGCCACGCTGACCGGAACGTTGGCCGCACCGGTCATCCAGCAGGACCAGGCTACTGATTTCACCACAGTGCTGAAGTCCACGGAACCGGCCGCAATCAGCAGTGTAGAGGTCAAGCTGGCTCTTCCGGAAGGGTGGACGGCCACACCAAACAACGCCTCCGGAGCAGCCACGCTTCCTGCTGGCGGCTCGCTGACGACCACGTGGAAAGTGACTGCTCCGGCCACTGCGGACGGCGGTTATGACATAGCCATGACCGGAACGTACAACACCACTGTGGCTCCCGTAGGCCCCCGCGCGGTGTCCGCTGTAACCCAGATCCGCACGCTGCCCCGGCCGCCGCAGGCCGCAGTATTCGCCAGCGACCACCCATGGGTCAGCGCCACAAACGGCTGGGGACCGGTGGAAAAGGATCTCTCCAACGGTGAGCAAGGCGCCGGTGACGGCAGGCCGCTCACACTGAACGGTGTTGTCTACGCCAAGGGACTTGGGACACATGCCCCGTCAGCCGTCCGCTATTTCATGGGCGGCTACTGCACCAAGTTCACGGCCTCCGTGGGCATCGACGATGAGCAGACGAGCCGCAACAGCTCCGTAGCGTTTGTGGTGAAGGCGGACAACCGGATCGTCCGTCAGAGCCCCGTGATGGGGGCGACCACCCCCACCTTCCAGATTGATGCCGATGTCACGGGAGCACAGTACGTGGATCTGTTTGCCGACGGCGGCGCGAACAACTCCAACGATCATTCGGACTGGGCAGACGCCAAGTTCACCTGCTCGAGCACCCGCGCTGCCCCGTCTGGCACCACCCTGTCCGGTACCGTTTTCGCCTCCGACCTGCCGTGGCTTAGCTCCACGAACGGCTGGGGTCCGGCAGAGCGGGATCTGGCCAACGGCGAGCAGAACTCCGGCGACGGCCCGGCCCTGAAGCTGGACGGCGTGCCCTACACCAAAGGCATTGGCGTCCACGCTGATTCGAACGTGGCTATCGGCGCGGAAGCGAAGTGCCAGTCCTTCCAGGCAATAGTGGGCGTCGACGACGTCAAGCTCACCAAGGGCCTGCATGGCTCGGTGGTGTTCATTGTCAAGGGTGACGGCGTTGAACTGTTCCGCAGCCCGGTGCTCAGCGCCGACTCCGCAGCGCTTCCGGCGAAGGTGAACATCACCGGAAAGCAGAAAGTCGAACTCGTCGCCGACAGGAACGGCGATGATGCGGGCGACGACTGGGGTGACTGGGCGGACGCGAAGTTTGTCTGCAACCCCTAGAAAACTGAAAAACCTGGACAACTGAAAAGGAGGCGGTGTTTCGGTGACGGAGCTCCGCCTCCTTTTTGCGGATTACCGGAGCTGCTGTGGAATGCCGGCCCGCCAGACCGCATGTGTCAGCGCAATGCCGGGCCGGTAGGCGAGGTGCGTGGCGGAAGGTGCGCTGAGCATGTGCAGGTCCGCGCGGTGCCCGACGGCGAGCGAGCCCACCGCGCGTTCGCCGTCGGCGTCGTTCCCTGACTCACGGTGCAGCGCCAGCGCGCCGCCGTAGGTGGCCGCACGGACGGCCTCGTGGACGCTGAGCCGCATCTGAAGGACGGCGGTGGTGACGCAGAAGGCCATGGAGCTTGTGTACGAGGTACCCGGGTTGCAGTTTGAGGCGAGCGCCAGCTGGATGCCGGCGTCGAGCAGTTCGCGGCCGGGGGCCAGGGGCTGGCGCGTGGAGAGGTCGCAGGCCGGAAGGCACGTGGCCACCGTTCCCCGCACACCTGTGCCGGACGCCGGATCCCAGGAAGTCCAGCTTGCAGCCAGAGCGTCAACGTCCGCGGCGGACAGGTAGTTGACGTGGTCCACGCTGGCGGCACCGAACTCCACTGCCAGTTGCACGCCGGGCCCCTCACCCAGCTGGTTGCCATGCACCCGCAGGCCCAGCCCTGCGTCCTTGCAGGCCTTCAGCACCCGCCGGGACTGCTCCGCGGTGAAGGCACCCCGTTCGCAGAATACGTCCGCCCAGCTCACGTAGGGGCGGACGGCCTCCAGCATGGGACCGCAAACCAGCTCAGTGTAGCGGTCAGGGTCCGCGCCAGCCGGGACCAGATGGGCACCCAGGTAGGTGACCTCATCCACCACGGTGGAGGCAATCCGTGCGCTGCGGGCCTCGTTCTCCACGTCCAGGCCGTAGCCGGTCTTGGTTTCCAGATATGTGGTGCCCTGCGAGACGGCCTCGGCCACCCTGCCCATGGCCAGCCGGGTGAGGTCATAGTCCGGGGTGCTCCGGGTGGCGCCCGTGGTCACCGCAATGCCGCCTGTACTGTAGCTCTCCCCCGCCATTCTGGCCTCAAACTCGGCGGTCCGGTCACCGGCGAAGACAAGGTGCGTGTGGGAATCCACCCAACCGGGCAGCATGGCACGCCCGCCGGCATCAACGGCGTCGTCCGCAGCCGGCGCGTCAGCTGCTGCACCGATCCAGGAAATCCGTTCGCCTTCAATCACCACTGCCGCATTCCGGAGGACACGGTGTTCGAGGTCCTGGGTCATCAGTTCGCCGATGTTGGTTATCAGGGTGCTCATAAGACCATTCTTCAGCGCCGGATGGACCAGCGGGTGGCAGCCATCGCCTCCGCTGTCCGGGATGCCGGACTGCCTGCCCCTGCGAGGATCTGCCCGGCTGCCAGCTCGGCGATTCCGGAGGAGGTCTGGAAACCATAGCCGCCCTGGCCGGCGAGCCAGAAGAAGCCGGGAGCCTCGGCATCGAACCCCACAACAGGGACGCCGTCGGCCGCTTCTGTGCGCAAACCCGTCCACGCCTTGCGGATGCCGCGGAGGTCCAGCGTGGTCAGTCCGTTGAGCATTTGAACCAGACGGTCAACATCGCCGGGGAACGGCTGCGCGTCCTCGGCGCCGCTGGGAACGGACTCCGACGGTGAAATCAGCACCTGGCTGCCCTCCCTGCGGAAGTAGAAGGAATCGTCCGCGGCGGCCACCATGGGACAGTTTTCAGGCAGGGAACGCCCGACGTCGACAATCGCCGCCGTGCGGCGGTACGGCTGCAGGCCGAGCTTCTCCACGCCGCTGATCACCGCCAGCTCGTCTGCCCAGGCGCCGGCCGCGTTGACCAGGACACCTGTCTGGAATCCCTCCTGCCCGGCGCCGAGCTGCCAGCCGCTCCCAAGCCGCTGGGCCGAGTGAACGCGCGCGCCGGTGATGATCTCCACGCCCGCATCCGCTGCCCTTTGCCGGTGGTCCTCCAGCAGGACGGGCGCATTGCAGCCGAACGAGCCGGTGTCCAGTCCGGCCGCACTGAATGAACCGGGGGCCAGCACAGGGCAGAGCTCCAGTGCCTCGGCCGGAGTGATCCTCCGCATGTGGCCGCTGGCCTCCGCGCGGACTGTCTCCTCGTTGCCGATCAGCATAAAACTCCGGGCAGAGAGGACGGGTTCCGCGAGCTCCGCATCTCTGGCCGCAATTAACTCAAGTGTGCGGACCGTGAGCTCCTGCACCACCGCCGGTCCATAGCTGGGAATCAGCTGGCGGGCCGAGCGCGAAGAGGTGTGGTACGCCAGCTCCTGCTCAGCCTCGACCAGCGCGACCGTACATTTTCCGGCAAGCGCGGACGCCAGGGACAGCCCGGCAATGCCGCCACCCACAATCACCACATCAAAATTTGCTGCCATGCG
This sequence comes from Pseudarthrobacter sp. N5, assembly GCF_050157035.1. Lineage (GTDB taxonomy): Bacteria > Actinomycetota > Actinomycetes > Actinomycetales > Micrococcaceae > Arthrobacter. Next base: position 1,625,602 of record NZ_CP189593.1, on the reverse strand, counting down.
TACATCCTTGCAGATGCGCCGGAAGCCCGCCCGGGCAACAGCCGTCAGGCGGCTACCGCGGCGCGGCTGCGCACGAAAGCCTGGACGCAGGCCTCGACGTCGTCCGTGCTGTGGGCCGCGGATAGCTGCACCCTGATGCGCGCGGCACCACGCGGCACCACCGGGAAGCTGAACGCCGTGACGAAGACGCCGTTGTGGAGCATTTCATCAGCCATCTTGGCTGCCATGACTGCGTCGCCGAACATCACCGGAACAATGGCATGCTCACCGTCGAGCAGTTCGAAGCCCTCCTCCGTCATGCGGTGGCGGAAGAGCGCCGCGTTCTCGAAGAGCCGGCTGCGCAGCTCGCCGGACTTCTCCACGAGATCCAGCGCCTTGAGTGTTGCTGCCACGATGGCCGGAGCCAGCGAGTTGGAGAACAGGTAGGGGCGGGCCTTCTGGCGGAGCATGGCCACCACTTCGCTGCGGCCTGAAACGTAGCCGCCGGACGCGCCGCCCAGGGCCTTGCCGAACGTCCCGGTATAAATGTCCACACGCTGGCTGACACCGGCGTGTTCCGGGGTGCCTGCACCGGTGGAACCCATAAAGCCGACGGCATGGGAGTCATCCACCATCACCAGGGCATCGTATTTTTCGGCGAGATCGCAGATGGCTTCGAGCGGAGCCAGGAAGCCATCCATCGAAAACACACCGTCCGTGACAATGATCTTGCGGCGGGCGGGCTTTTCCTGCGCCGTGGCCGCCATCAGCTTTGCCTCGAGGTCCGCCATGTCCTGGTTGGCATAGCGGAAGCGCTGCGCCTTACAGAGCCGGATGCCGTCGATGATTGAAGCATGGTTCAGCGCGTCCGAGATGATGGCGTCTTCAGGGCCGAAGAGCGATTCGAAAACCCCACCGTTAGCATCGAAGCAGCTGGAGAACAGGATGGTGTCCTCGGTACCCAGGAACCTGGACACGCGGGCTTCGAGTTCCAGGTGCAGGTCCTGGGTGCCGCAGATAAAGCGCACGCTGGCCATGCCGAAGCCGCGCTCGTCCATGGCGGACTTTGCAGCGGCGATGATCTCCGGGTGATCGGCCAGGCCAAGGTAGTTGTTGGCGCAGAAGTTCAGGACATTGGCGCCGGCCTCGCCGATCTGGCCGGCGTTGATGTGGCTGGACTGTGCCGAGTTGATGCTGCGCTCGGTCTTGTAGAGTCCGGCGCTGCGGATTTCGTCCAGCTCGACCTGCAGCTGGTCCTTAAGTGCTGAGTACATTGTTCAGGCTCCTTGCGCTTTTAGAGTTCGGTCCAGTCGAGGACAACTTTGCCGCCGATGCCGGCGCGGGCAATGTCAAAGCCTTTTTCCCATTCGGTGGCCGGGAGCGTATCCGTGACCACAGCCGAGATGCCGGCATGCAGTACCGGGTTGGAGGACAGCATGGCACTCATGGCGTACCAGGTCTCGAACATCTCGCGGCCGTAGATGCCCTTCATGGTCAGCATATGTGTGACCACCTTGCCCCAGTCGATGTCGATTGCCTGGCTGGGCAGGCCCAGCATGGCGATCCGGCCACCGTGGTTCATGTTCTCGATCATTTCCGGCAGGGCAGTGGGGTGGCCGGACATCTCCATGCCGATGTCGAAGCCTTCACGCATGCCGAGCTCGCGCTGGGCATCCTTGACCCTCATCTTTGAGACGTCGATTGCCAGGTCCACACCCAGTTGCCGGGCCAGTTCCAGCCGGGGAGCCGAAACATCAGTGATGGCGATCTTCCGGGCGCCGGCATGACGGGCGACGGCGATTGCCATCAGTCCGATGGGACCTGCACCGGTGATCAGCACATCCTCGCCTACGAGCGGGAAGCTCAGGGCGGTGTGGACGGCGTTGCCGAAGGGATCGAAAATGGCGCCGAGTTCGGGCGTCACGGTGGGATCCTGGTGGACCCACACGTTGGTCTCGGGAATGACAACGAACTCAGCGAACGCGCCGTCGCGCTGGACGCCGACGCTGACGGTGTTGATGCACATCTGCTTGCGTCCGGCGCGGCAGTTGCGGCAGATCCCGCAGACGATGTGGCCTTCACCGGAAACGCGGTGGCCCACCTTGACGTCCATCACGTCCTCGCCGGTCTCTACCACTTCGCCGTAGAACTCATGGCCCGCAATCAGTGGTGCCTCGATGATGCCCTGCGCCCAGGCGTCCCAGGACTGGATGTGCAGGTCAGTGCCACAGATACCGGTGGTCATCACACGGATTTTGACGTCGCCGGGACCGGTTTCAGGCTCAGGGCGGTCAACCAACTCAAACCCGGCGTGCGCGCCGGCCTTGTACAGAGCCTTCATGGGCTTCCTAACTCTTGTTGCCGGGGCAGCTTGTGCCGCCGTCCTGTGGGTCAACTCACTTCATTAGAGCGACAAAAAAGCATTAGCACAACCGTAATTTTCTCAATCGACGATTTAGATCTTGCTTAGGTATAGAATCTGAGGCATGGAAATCCATCAGCTGGAGATGCTCCGCGAACTCGGCGCACTGGGCAGCGTCAAAGCCGTAGCGGAAACACTGCAGGTGACCCCGTCCGCGGTGTCCCAGCAACTGGCCGCGCTGCAAAAAAACGTGGAGGTTCCGCTGACCCGCAAGGAGGGCCGGAATCTGGTGCTGACCGGAGCCGGCCAGGTGCTCGCAGACGCAGGCGCCGCCGTCGTCAGCGCCATGGCGGACGCCAGAATGGCAATCGGTGCCTATCACGGCACGTCCGCGGCGCCCGTGACCGTCAGCGGTTTCCACAGTGCCGGCCAGGCATTGTTTGCGCCGTTGGCCCGGCTTCTGGATGCCCCGGGACAGCCGAAGGTGCTGCTGTCCGATGAGGATGTGGCGCAGCACGATTTCCCGGCACTCACCGCCCGCTACGACCTGGTGCTGGCGCACCGGATGGATCACAACCCGCGCTGGCCCGGGGAGAGGGTGGCTGTGATCCCGCTGGCCCATGAGCCCCTGGATGTGGCGCTGCCTGCCGGGCACCGGCTGGCCGGCCAGCGAACGCTGACAGCGGACGACGTCGTCGGGGAACCATGGGTGACCAGCCACACCGGATACTCCCCCGCTGACGTGTTGTCCGCTGTCGCTGCCGTTTCCAGCAAGGAACTGAACATTGTGCACCGTATCAACGACTACTCCACGGTGGCAGCGCTCGTGGCCGCCGGCGGCGTGATCGGGCTGCTGCCGAGGCACACCGCCAGGCCGGTGCTGAACCCCGGCATTGTGCTGCGGCCGCTGCAGGGCATCAGCACGCGCCGGCGGATCGACATTCTGGCGCGGCCGGAGAACCTGAAACGGACGTCGGTCATGATGGTCTGCGATGCGCTGCAGACCATCATGACCGGGTTGGTGGCTGGTGACCGGTGACCTGGCCAGTCAGGCTCAGCCACCCGGCTGAACCATTCAGACCGCTTGTGCGCTCCGGGCCGGCTGGCCGGCGTTGAAGTACTCCACGAGGTCCTGCGGCAACTCGGGGACTTCGCGGGCCGAACCGTCACTGCGCAGGGATTCCGCGGCCAGCACGCCAGCGGCCACAGACTGGCGGGCAGCGATGGGACTGGTCTGGGTCTGTCCGCCGAGGGCCGCGAACTCCAGGAACTCAGCGATCAGCCGGGGATCCGCGCCGCCGTGGCCGCCGTCTCCGTCGAGGATCTCAATGACCTGGTCCGGCTTCACGAACCCCGACGAGGTCCGGGTGGTCCAGACGTTGATCTTCTCACCGGGGCCGTCACCGAAGTTCTCGATCCGGCCCTTGGTGCCGATCACGGTGTAGTTCCGCCAGTAATCCGGGGTGAAGTGGCATTGCTGGTAGGAGGCCAGCACGCCGTTGTCCAGCACCATCTGCATCATGGAGATGTCCTCCACATCGATCACCGGGCTGAGCTCGGTCTGTTCCGTGGGTGGCCAGTTGTCCAGCGAGAACCAGTCGCCCATGCGCCGGCCGGTGTTGTCCCGGCGGTCCTTCACGTCACCGTAGACGGCAAGATCGCCGACGGCGGACACACGCTTGGTGTAGCCGTTCGCGAGCCAGTGGATGACGTCGATGTCGTGGGCGCCCTTCTGGAGCAGCAGCGACGTGACGTTCTTGCGCTCGGAGTGCCAGTCCTTGAAGTAGTAGTCGCCGCCGTTGCCCACGAAGTGCCGGCACCAGATGGCCTTGACCTCGCCGATGGTTCCCGCTTCGATCAGCTCGCGCATCTGGACCACCACCGGCATGTGGCGCATGTTATGCCCCACGTACAGCCGGGTGCCCGTTTCATACGCTGTCTGCAGGATCAGGTCCGCGGCCTCCTGGGTGATATCCAGCGGTTTCTCGCAGAAGGTGGGTATTCCGGCCTTGAGGGTTTCCACCGCCACCAACGCGTGCTTGTTGTCCGGCGTCAGGACCAGTACGGCATCGATACCGCTCGCCAACAGTTCATTGAGGTCCGCCGTCACAGTGGCGGTGGGGATCTTCTCCGCCGCATCTGCCCGGCCGCGTTCGCTCGTGTCGCAGACGATGGTGACCGCTGACCCCTGGCCTGGCTTGTGGACGTGCTTCCACAGACTTGCCCGCAGGCCGAATCCGACCAGGCCTACCTTCATGTCAACAGTTCCCATTACTAAACGCTTCCTCCTGCTTGATTGCGGCCCTCGGGCCGACATGCAGCCCCGACTGCACCCGGCCAGCGGGCACAGCGGGGCGTATAAATTCTCAAAACTATGGTGTGATGCTCTTCAACGGAGCGGATTCGCGGGCGAACAGCTGCCACGGGAAGTCCAATACCCCGGGGTCCTCATCGGCCCCCAGCGCACGGTCCAGCAGCAGCCCTGCCAGCCGGTCGAAGAAGTCCACCGGACCCACGGTGCTCAGGGACGGCGTCATCCGTTCGCCCTCCACCGTGTTGCCTACTCCGATGATGTCGATGTCCGTGCCCACCTTCAGCCCCAACCGCTGTGCGGCATTAATGGCGCTCACAGCCGCATAGTCGGTAGTGGCGTAAATGGCTGTGGGCGGATCGGCCAGCGAAAGCAGCCGGATGGTGGTGGCGTACGCTCCTGCAGATGTCCCGTCAAAGTCGCCCACGTACTCCTCCCGGAACGGCAGACCGGCGCTTCTTATCGCTTCGGTGTACGCCGTGAACCGCGGACCCGCCATTGCGCCGGCCACCGTAAGGCAGGCGACTTTCCGGTTGCTTCTCAACAAATGGCCAACAGCCAGTTCGCAGCCGGGTCCGGCAATGGACCGGATGACATCGAAGCCCGCAGGTTCCATGGACTCGTGGAACACCAGCAACTTGGTGCCCCGTTCAGCCAGCTGAAGGAGTGCTTTTTTGTCATCGCTCTGGACAGCATCCACAAACACCGCGTCGGCACTGTGGGTCTGGAGCACGGTGGCCCAGTCGGCGTCGGCAAGGATCATGGGAGTGATCCCCAGCGGGGCCGCAGCACGCTGTACCGCCTCGATGACGGCCAGCGCCCAGGGGTCAGACAGCATGGTCAGGGACAGGATGACGGTGTTGGTGCGCCCCGTCCGCATAGCCCTGGCGGCCTGGTTGGGTTGATAGCCCAACCGATCCGCCGCGTTCCTGACCCGGCTCACCGTTGCGTCCGAGACCCCTGGGCCGGAGTCCCCCCGCCGCCCGGAAAGCACATAGGAGACCGTCGCCGTAGACACTCCGGCTTCCGCGGCGACCATCCTTATGGTCGGCCGCAAGGCCACCCGGTTGCTCACCTTCATGATTCCCCCTGTGTGGACCGGCTGCAGTCCTTCGACTGCGACCATTTGCTGCTGTATGTCCGGGTGCGGCGGCGGCGCATCGGCCCCGCCGCCACACCCGTCATTCTATGAGTAGAAAACCGGCACGTCGGCCGGAAGTGCCGCCTGATATTCGTCGCGGATCTTGTCCCCGCCCTCGGACTTCCAGCGCTTGACGGCGTCCTTGAGTTCGTCGATCTTGGCCCGCCCGGTGATGATGTCGATGACCTTGTCGTTGATCTGCTTGTTGATCTTCGCTCCCACCTTGGCGTTCGTGTCCGAATACGTGCCGTTGGTCGGGTTACGCCACGCCAACTCGAGCAGCTTCTGCTCCTGGGAATGGACATACTTCGTGTCGTCGTCGAAGCCGGGGTTGAAGATGACGCTTTCCGGGCTGGACATGATGTTCAGTGCCGAGGCCAGTCCCGGGACATTGATGGCGCCGGACTCGCTCAGCTGCGGGTTGCCGCCTCCATCCAGCGTGTAGTCCTGGCCCGGCTCGCCGTAGTTCTTCTGCACATATTCAGTGGTGCCAAAGGGCGCCGACAGGTAGTTGATCAAGGCCAGGAGTTCACGGATCTTGCCTTCCTCCGCCTTCTTGAACGGGGTGAAGCCAACGGTGCCGTAGCCCATGTCATAGACAGGTTTGACCTTGCCGTCGGCGCTGAACGGAACCAGGATCTCAAACTTCGTGGTCTTGTTCATGGCGCGATAGCTCGCGACGCCGGTAGGTCCGACGGATACTTGGGCGGCCACGCTGCCGTTGGCAACGCGGTTGCGGATGTCCGTTGCCTTGGTGTCCGGGTAGAACACACCGGCGGCGAAGAGTTTTGCCGTGAACTCGAGAGCGGCCGTGTATTCGTCTGTCTCATAGCGGCTGACCAGTGTGCGGTCCTTGTTGACGCCCCAGCCGTTGGGGGTACCGAACCATTCGCCGACCATGTGCAGGGCATTGATGTACGCGGGTTCCAATGCGTACTTCTGCTCAGCCGGACGGGTGAGCTCCTTGGTCTTTGCAAGGAATTCATCTGCGTTGGCAGCGCCGAAGCCGCCAACCTTATCCCAGACGTCGTGGTTGCCGACGTACACCTGGCCGAACGGCGTACTGGGAATAGGAGCTCCCCAGATCTTGCCGTTGACGACGGCGGTCTTCCAGGAAGCCGGCTTCAGTGCGGCCAGATTGGGGTACTCCAGGACGGCGTCGCCGGAAAGGTACTTGGTGAGGTCCTGGAACTTGGCTTCCAGCATGGGCCCGATGTTCGGGATGCCCTGGTTCGGCGGAACCCACATCATGTCCGGGAGGTCGTTGCTGGCAAGGACGGTAGCGAACTTGGCCGGGTAGCCGTCACCGATGTCCTCGGCGATCTGGAGTTCCAGTTCACCGCCCAGCTTCGCGTTGAGCCGCTGCCAGAAAGGGTTGTCCTTCATGGCGGGGCTCATGGTGTCGAAGGTTTCGGTGAGTCCGGTGACCTTGCCTTTGAGGGGCGCGCTCTTGACGGACTGGACAGCGTCGGGCAGCTTGAAGAACGCTGACTGCAGTCCCTTTTCATTTCCCGGAATATCTGCCGTGAAGCCGGTGAATTCCTTGTAGGTGGGCAGCTTCACGGAAGAGGAGGCAGCGGCGCCTCCGGAACCGGAACCGCCTGCGCCGCCGGTGCCACAGGCGGCCAGGCCGGCTGTGGTGACCGCAAGTCCCGCGAGGCCCAGAAAACCGCGTCGGCTGAATCCAGCCCGTCCGGATGTAGTGCTCGTCATGGCATAGACCTTTCTAGTCTTTTTTTCAGTGTGTTGGTGCTGAAATTCATTGGGGGGAAGAGTGCGGGGCTAACCCTTGACTGCGCCGGTGATAACGCCCTTGGTGAAGTGCTTCTGCAGGAACGGATACACCATGAGGATGGGGACAAGAGCCACCACCACCACGGCCATCTGGATGGACTGCGGAGGCGGGGTGGTGGTGATGCCCAGCTGGTCCGCTGCGCCGCTGCCCTGGACCACGAAGTTACGCAGCAGCAATTGGATGGGCCATTTGCTGTGGTCGTTGATGTAGAGCAGGGCGTTGAAGAACGAGTTCCAGAAGCCCACGGCGTAGAACAGTCCCACGACGGCCACCACGGCTTTGGACAGAGGCAAAACGATCTTCCAAAGGATCTTCCAATCGCTGGCCCCGTCAATCCGCGCACTTTCGATCAGCTCACCGGGGATGTTCATAAAGAACGACCTCATCACCACAAAGTTGAAGGCACCGAAAATGCCGGGCAGGATCAGGGACCACAGTGAATCCAGTAAGCCGAGCTCACGGATCATCAGGAACGACGGGATGAGTCCCGGCGCAAACAGCAGGGTGAACAGGATGGCCAGGATGACCGGGCGGCCGAACAGGACCGAACGGCTGGTGGCGTAGGCCATGGTGATGGTCACGAACAGTGCCAGGAGGGTACCCACCACGGTAATGAAGAGGCTGACACCGAGGGACTGGATGACCATCGGTCCGCGGAAAATGACCTGGTAGGCCTCGAGCGTCGGCCTTTCCGGCCACATCACGAAGCCGCCGGCAGCCACCAGCTGCTCGTTATCAGCGAGCGAGGTTGATACGACCAGCAGGATAGGGGCCAGGATGGAGATGCTGAAGAGCACCAACACCACAGCCTTGATGGTCTGGTAAAGCGCTGACGGCTTTTCTTTCCAGACAGGCCGGATGGAATCTTTGCTCAGCCCGGAAGCCTTTTTTGTAAACAATGTCGTAGCCATGTGAGTCTCCTTGTGCGGCGCCGGTTACGGCTAGCCGACCTTCTTCGCAAAAATTCCGTCTTCACCGAACTTGTGGGCCAACTTATTGGCACCCCAGATCAGCAGCAAGCTCACCACACCCTTGGCCAGGCCGGCGGCGGCACCTGAGCTCCACCCGCCGCCCACAATGCCGGTGTAGTAGGTGAATGTGTCAAGGACTTCGGCGGCGCCGGCGCCTACGGCATCGCGCTGCAGGATGAACTGTTCAAATCCGACAGACAGGATGTCGCCGATCCGCAGGATGAGCAGCAGGACGATCACCGGACGCAGACCGGGAAGAGTGATGTGCCAGACTCTGCGCCAGCGACCGGCGCCGTCGGCGGCAGCAGCTTCGTAGAGGGAAGCGTCGATACTGGCGAGGGCCGCGAGGAAGATGATCATGGCCCAGCCGGCGTCTTTCCAGATCATCTGGACCACCACCAGGACCGGGAAGGAATCCGGGTTGGTCATAAACGGAATGGCGTCCATGCCCAGGTGACGCAGCGAGTTGTTGATGAATCCCGCTCCGCCGAGCATCTGCTGGAAGAACGCGATGACCAGCACCCAGGAAAGGAAGTGCGGAAGGTACGCGATGCTCTGGAAGATCTTGCGGACCTTGGAACTCATCAGTGAATCCACGATCAGAGCGAGGACCAGCGGCACCGGGAAGAGGAACACAAGCTGCCAGGCAGCCAGATAGAGCGTGTTCCAGAACGCTTTGACGAAGTCCGGATTGACGAACAGGTCCGAGAAATTCTGCCAGCCCACCCACAGGCTGTCCCCGATGCCCAGATACGGCTGGTAGTCCTGGAACGCGATGACGTTCCCGATGATAGGGACGTAGAAGAAAAGCAGCAGGAACAGGACTCCCGGCACCATCATCAGCAGCATCTGCTTGTCACGGCGAAGCCGGCTTTTCAGGCTCTTCTTATGAACAGGCTGGCTCAACGAACTGGGCTGCAGGGAACTGCGCTTCCTGCCGGACGTCCGAGACCTTCCAGGCTTGGGCGTCGGCGTGCTGCCGTTTGCCTCCAATGCCTGGACGCGGTCCTGTGCCGGCACCGCCGGCACCTCCTCCGTCGTCGAGTTCATGCTCTCTCCTCGTTAAATGCGGTCACAGTCCAAAACAGTGTTCTTCTGGTTGTGTGATGTATGCCACGTTCGTTAACCGTTTAACAAAGCGTAAGTGATCGGCATCTCATTTGCAAGAAGTTGATTGAAATCCGACATAAACATCATGTTTCGTCACTTGCGACCGTTTATCCTCAGGGCGCAGCGCGCGCTTAAAGCCCAACTGGGTCGCAGTTAATGTCGTTTTGAGCGCTCAAAACGACATTAACTGCGACCCAGTTGGGTGTGAGTGGCCCTGCAATTACTGCTCTTTGGAATCCTTGGCCTTGCCGTGCCCCAGGCCGAGGCCCTGGCTGTGTCCCATGCCCCGTCCGAGGCCAAGCCCCATGCCAGGACCGTCCACGGCACCAGCCAGAATGTGAAGCGCCGTCACATCGGAGCCATTCCTGTTTCCGGCTATCCTCACGGAGTCACCGGAATGCAGGTCAGCCGCGGTGGCTTGGGATGGCAGTAGCCGCTTTCCGTCGTCGCCCTTGGCTGGAGTACCGTCGGCAGCCGGCGCGGGGATCTTGACGATTTTTGTATCCGCAGTGATGGTGTAGTTCTGGCTGAAACCGTCTTCGCTTTTGACAGTGATGGCAGAATCGCTGACAGATTCCACGGTGCCCTTCTGCCTCAGTTGGGTCTCAAACGTTCCGTCGGGTTTTTTGACCACACGTTCGCTGTGCAGTTCCTGGGAATGCTGGCTCTTGTCCGGGCGTACTTTCGCCTGCCCGCTGTCAGCGGACGGACCGGCGGACGACGGCGACGGGGTTGGGGTATCGCCGGCCGCCCAGACGACAGCGGCCCCAGCGCCCGTCAACGCTACGGCAACTGTGCCGGCAAGGAGTGCCTTGCGGATTTTCAGCGGCTCACGAAGCGACATGGCGTTCCTCTCATGAAACCGGCCCGGGCACCGGCACCCTGAATCACCAGTCTACGGCGCGGAGCCGAAAGTAAACATGGGAACGTGGCCACCGATTAAGGCCCAACTGGGTCGCCGTAGATGTCGTTTTGAGCGCTCAAAACGACATCTGCTGCGACCCAGTTGGGTGAAAGATGAAAGCGTCAGCCTTCGACGCCGAGCTTCGCCAGGATCAGCTCCTGCACGCGGCCGGCATCAGCCTGGCCGCGGGTAGCTTTCATCACGGCGCCCACGATGGCGCCGATGGCCTGCCTCTTGCCGCCGCGGATCTTTTCGGCAACGTCTGGCTGCGCTGCGAGAGCGGCATCGATGGCTTCCAGGAGCGGGCCGTCGTCCGAAACCACCGCCAGTCCACGCTTCTCCACGATCTCCGCCGGTGTGCCGTCGCCCGCCAGAACGCCATCCAATACCTCGGTGGCCATTTTGTTGTTGATCTTGCCGTCTTCCACCATCTTGTTCAGCTCAACAATGGTGTGCGGTGCAACACCGAGCTGGCCGGGATCCACGTCCGCGTTCTTGGCGCGGCCCACGATCTCGCCCATCCACCATTTGCGGGCGACCGAAGCGGTGGCCCCGGCAGCTATGGTTTCCTCGATCTCATCCATTACACCGGCGTTGACGACGTCTCGGAATTCCAGGTCCGAGTAGCCCCAGTCGCTCTGCAGCCGCTTGCGGCGTTCGGCGGGGGGCTCGGGCAACGTGGCACGCAGCTCCTCCACCCATTCGCGGGACGCCACAATCGGCACCAAGTCCGGCTCAGGAAAGTAGCGGTAGTCATCGGCGTCGGACTTTGGACGTCCGGAGGTGGTGGTGCGTGTGTCCTCGTGCCAATGCCGGGTTTCCTGAACAATGGGCTGGCCCGAATCCAGGACGGCAGCGTGCCGCTGGATTTCATAACGCACAGCATGCTCGACGGCGCGAAGCGAGTTAACGTTTTTGGTTTCCGAACGGATGCCGAAACGTTCGCGGCCGTGCGGGCGCAGCGAAACGTTGGCGTCGCAGCGCACATTGCCTCGTTCCATTTTGGCGTCGGACACACCCAGGTTCTTGACGATCTCCCGGACGGCCGCAACGTACGCTTTGGCGAGCTCGGGCGCCCGCCAACCGGCGCCCTCGATGGGCTTGGTGACGATTTCCACGAGCGGAACGCCCGAACGGTTGTAGTCCACCAGCGAGAAGTCCGCGCCCTGGATCCGGCCTGAGGAGCCGCCCATGTGCGTCAGTTTCCCGGCGTCTTCTTCCATATGCGCGCGCTCGATTTCGACACGGAACACAGTGCCATCAGCGAGCTCGATGTCCAGGTACCCGTCGTACGCAATCGGGTCCTCGTACTGGGAGGTCTGGAAGTTCTTGGGGGTGTCCGGGTAAAAGTACTGCTTCCGGGCAAAGGTACAGGATTCGGCGATCGTGCAGTTCAGCGCCAGGCCGATCTTGATGGAAGACTCGATGGCCTTCTTGTTCACCACGGGCAGGACGCCCGGCATGCCGAGATCCACCTCATTGACGTTGGTGTTGGGCTCGTCACCGAAGACATTGGGTGCGGAGGAGAACATCTTGGTTTTGGTGTTGAGCTCAACGTGGACCTCAAACCCCAAAACGGGATCGTACTTCTCCATCGCCTCTTCGAAGCTCAGGGTTGCATCAGCGCTCATTTACTTGCCTCCAGGGATTCGGCCGTCTCGACAAGCCCGGCCAACGGGGCCTCGGACAACACGGGGGCCCTGTCCAGGATGGGACCGCCCCACTTCGCCTCCAGCAGCGATTCAAGAACGGCGCCCACACGGTACAGCCGGGCGTCCTCACGTGCCGGGGCAAGGAGCTGGATGCCCACCGGCAAACCGTCCTCGTCAGCCAGCCCGCCCGGCAGGGAAAGCCCGGGCACACCGGCCATGTTCGCCGGGATGGTGGCGACATCGTTGAGGTACATGGCCAGCGGATCGTCCAGCTTCTCCCCCAGCTTGAAGGCCGTGGTGGGCGCAGTTGGGGAGATCAGGACATCTGCCTTGGCAAAAGCGGCTTCAAAATCGCGCTGGATCAGAGTGCGGACCTTCTGCGCGGAGCCATAGTAGGCGTCGTAGTAACCGGCGCTCAGCGCGTAGGTGCCCAGGATGATGCGGCGCTTGACTTCGTCTCCGAAGCCGGCGGCACGCGTGGCTGCCATCACGCGTTCGATCGTCAATGGTGCGTCTTCCGGCAGAACGCGAAGGCCGTACCGCACGCCGTCGAACTTTGCCAGGTTCGAGGAAGCCTCGGAGGGCATGATCAGGTAGTAAGCGCCCAGCGCATACTTAAAGTTGGGGCAGGAAACCTCAACGATTTCGGCACCGGCCTGCTTGAGTAGTTCCAACGACTCGTTAAAGCGGTTTTCGACGCCGGCCTGATAGCCCTCGCCGTGGAGCTCCTTGATGATGCCGATCTTCATGCCGTCCACGTTGCCCAGGCTCGCGGCGGCAACGAGGTCCGCCAGCGGGTCCGTCAGGGATGTGGAGTCGAAGGGATCATGTCCGCCGATGACTTGGTGCAGAAGGGCCGAGTCCAGGACCGTCCGTGATACGGGGCCGATCTGGTCGAGCGAGGAAGCCATGGCAATGGCCCCGTAGCGGGACACGCCGCCGTACGTGGGCTTGACACCCACCGTTCCGGTGACGGCGCCGGGCTGGCGGATGGAACCGCCCGTGTCCGTGCCGAGGGCCAGCGGGGCTTCGAAAGCGGCAACGGCAGCCGCAGAGCCGCCGCCGGAACCGCCGGGGATCCGGTCCAGATCCCAGGGGTTGCGGGTGGGGCCGTAGGCCGAGTGCTCCGTGGAGGAACCCATGGCGAACTCGTCCAGGTTGGTCTTGCCCAGGATCGGCATCTTCGCGGCGCGGAGCCGCTTGACCACGGTGGCATCGTACGGGCTGTGCCAGCCCTCGAGGATTCTCGAGCCAGCCGTGGTGGGCTGGCCGATGGTGACGATGAGATCTTTGACGGCGATGGGCACACCTGCGAGCGCATGCAGCTCCTCCGCGGCGGCGCCGCCGGCGGCACGGAGGGAGTCAACCCCTGCGGCGACGGCCAGCGCTTCGTCCGTATTGACGTGCAGGAACGCGTGGATCCCGCGGTCGCCACCGTCAACGGCGGCAATCCGGTCCAGGTGTGCCCGTGTGACCTCAACTGCAGAGACCTCGCCCGCGGCGAGCATAGTGGCCAGCTGGGCGGCGGAACGCCGGATCAGCTGGTTCTTATCGGAAGCGGTGCCGTGTGAATCAGTGGAGTTCAGTTCAGTCATGTTCTAGCCCTCATCCAGGATTGCCGGGACCTTGAAACGGTTCTCATCGGAATCCGGAGCGCCGGACAGGGCCTGCTCGGCCGACAGCGTGTGACCCACCACGTCTTCGCGGAACACATTGCTCAGCGGGATGGGGTGGGACGTGGCCGGGACGTCGTCTCCGGCGGCTTCACTGACGGATTTGACTGAATCAACGATGACGGCGAGTTCGCCGGCCATCCTGTCCAGCTCTTCGGCACTCATCTCAATGTGAGCGAGCCGCGCGAGATGCGCGACGTCGTCACGGTTGATCGCAGCCATGGATCTCCCCTGCAAGTTTTGAATTGTTTTCCGAACCAGTCTAATGGGCAAACGTCAGTGCCCGCCTGACGACCCCCAGCGGGCGTCAGACGGGCACCTCGGTGCCCTAACCAGGCCAAAGACCCGGCCGCAGGCAGCTTTAGACTAGCCGATACCGATGGCTCCCGTCAGCATTCCCACGCCGAGCATCATCAGGGACACCACAGCGGTGCGCCACAGAACTCTCTTGTGGTGGTCCCCCAGATCAACTTTGGCCAGCGAAACCAGCAACAGAATGGCGGGCACCAGAGGGCTCTGCAGGTGGAAGGGCTGGCCGGTGATGGATGCCCGCGCCATCTCCGCGCCGCTGATGCCGTAGTGCCCGGCCGTCTCGCTCAGGACCGGAAGGACGCCGAAGTAGAAGGCGTCGTTGCTCATGAAGAAGGTCATGGGAATGCTCAGGATGCCGGTGATGACGGCCATGGACGGGCCCATGTCTGCAGGAATGATGGACACCAGCCACGTGGACATGTCCTTGACCATCCCGGTGCCGTTAAGGACTCCGGTCAGTACGGCGGCTGCCATGACCATGCTGACGACGGCCACGATCGACTGCGCGTGCGCCACGAGCTGGGCGCCCTGTTCCTTGAGATTGGGGAAGTTCACCAGGAGTGCGATGGCCGAGCCCACCATAAACACAAACGGCAGGGGTACCAGATCGGCCACCAGCATGACCATCAGTGCCACTGTCAGGCCCAAGTTGAACCAGAGCAACTTGGGCCGGAGGGTGCTGCGGTCGGGGTCCAGGGCAGTGTCAGCCATGGCTGTGTCCCGCCCGTCGACGAGAACCTCGGGGCGGTCCACTACCGCTACCGAGGAACGTCCGACGGCGGTGCCGGAGCCGGAGGAGCCGGGACGGGAGGAGTTGCGGAGGCCGCCGCTGAGGAAGCTGCCGCGGCCGGCACGGCTGGTTCCGGTGCCGCCGTCGGAGGCTCCGCCGTCGAACGCGTCTGCGGAATCTGACGCAGTGCCCCAGATTTCGGGGGCAACGGCGCGGAGACGGTTACGTTCCTGCAGTCCCAGCAGCCAAGCGAAGACAAAAACAACCGCCAGGCCGGCAATGAGCGACGGGATCATGGGGACGAAGACCTCGGACACGCTGATCTTGAGCGCGGAGGCGGCGCGGGCTGTGGGGCCGCCCCACGGCAGGATGTTCATGGTCCCGTTGGCCAGGCCCGCAACGCAGGTCAGGACAACCGGGCTCATTTTCAGGCGCAGGTAGACCGGGAGCATGGCGGCGGTGGTGAGGATGAAGGTGGTGGAGCCGTCGCCGTCCAGGGAAACCGCGGCGGCCAGGATTGCGGTGCCGAGCACCACCTTGGCGGGGTCGTTCCCGAGCTTGCGGAGGATGAAACGCACCAGCGGATCAAACAGTCCGACGTCGATCATCACTCCGAAGTAGATGATGGCGAACATCAGGAGCGCCGCAGTGGACGTCATGGACTTCATGGAATCCAGAACCATGCCTCCGATGCCCAGTCCGGCGCCGGCGAACAGCCCGAACACGGTTGGAACGATGATCAGCGCCAGCACCGGCGTCAACTTCTTCGTCATGATCAGCACCATGAATACCGCAATCATGGCGAATCCAAGTAATACCAGCACGGCCGGCTCCTTCTTTGTGAACGGCATCACGGCAATGTGATGCGCGCTACAGACGCTATGGTGGCGCCCGTCACGGCAGTGCCTTTGCTTGATTTGATTGGCATACTGCTAGTTGGGAGCATTCTGCTCGTTTTGCTCACAGGCTCCCGGGACAGCCAACGCTGACGGCAGTTAAGGAGAATCATGAAGCACCCCGCCGCCAGACTGCGGTTTTCCACGCAGACCCTGCTCCTGCAACTGGGCGTGGTGCTGCTGGTGGTCTTGCTAAGCGGCGCCGTCCACGTGTGGCTGAGCTACGACAGGCTGGGACGCGATGCCGAGAACCAGGCACTCACCCTGGCCAGGACCGTCGCCTCGGAGCCTGCTGTCAGGCAGAACGTGAGCGCCATCAGCAAGCAGGCGGGGACTCCCCCGCCCGCCGAACTGCTGAATGGACCGCTGATGGCCGCGGCGGAAGGGGCCCGGAACCGGACGGGCGCCCTCTTTGTGGTGATCACCGATGAAACCGGGCTGAGACTGGCCCATCCGGATGCGGACCGGCTCGGCGAAAAAGTCAGCACCGACCCCTCCGATGCCCTGGCCGGCCAGGAAGTCATCACCCGGAACACCGGAACGCTGGGGCCCTCCGCGGGAGCCAAGGTCCCCGTCCATGCTCCAGACTCGCTGACCGTGGTGGGTGAAGTCAGCGTGGGCTATTCCATGGAATCCATCGGACAGAGCCTTGTCAGGGACCTCGGCCCGATCGCCCTGACCGCCGCCGGAGCCTTGCTGGTGGGGGTGTTGGCCAGCTTCCTGCTGCGGCAGCGGCTGCAACGGCTGACGCTCGGCCTGGAACCCGAGGAGATCAGCACCCTGGCCCATGACCAGATAGCAGTGCTCCAGGGCGTGCACGACGGCGTGATCGGCGTTGCTGCCGACGGCCGGATCAGCGTCTTTAACGCTGCCGCCCAACGGCTGCTGGGCCAGCCGGACCTCGCCGGAACGCCCTGGATGCCCTCGCCGGTTCCCGGGCAGCTCAAGTCCCTGACCCGGGCGGACGCAGGCGAAGCGGATGCGCTCGAGCTCGTGGTAGGCGGTCAGGTGCTGGTGGCGAGCGCCCGGAAGGCGCTGCACCGGAGCGAGGACCTGGGTTGGGTGATCATGCTCCGCGACCGCACCGAACTGCAGCACCTCACCCGGCAGCTGGACGCCGTGGGCACCATGTCCACAGCGCTCCGGGCCCAGCGGCACGAGTTCGCCAACCAACTGCACACCATCGCCGGTTTCATCAGCATCGGCGAGCATCAGCAGGCACGTGATTACCTGGCGCGTCTGGCTGCCACCGGCCCGCTGAAGTTTCCCGTTGATCAGGCCGAGCTCCTCCAGGATCCGTACCTGCAGGCCTTTGTTGGAGCCAAAGGCGTAGAAGCCGATGAACGCGGCGTGACTCTGCGGATCGGCCCGGAAACCTTGGTCCGCGGCCACGTCACCGAACCGCAGGACGTCACCACCGTTCTCGGCAATTTGATCGACAACGCGGTCAACGCGGCCGTGGCCGGCTCGTCAGCCGAACGCTGGGTGGAGCTGGAACTGCTGGACGAACCTGGCGACGGGGCAGGCACACTGCACATCGTTGTCGCCGATTCCGGGGATGGACTGTCCGGCGCTGGGCCGTCCGGCGATGGATTGTCCGGCGCTGTTACGCCGGAGGCGGTATTTGCTGAAGGATTCACGACGTCGGCAAGCACTGGCCGTCCCGGCCGTGGGGTCGCCGGCATTGCCGTTTCCGGGCACGGCTTGGGGCTTGCTCTGGCCCGGCAGCTTGCCCGGCGCAGGGGTGGCGACGTTACGGTCCTGGAACCCGGCACAAAAGGCGGTCCGGGCGCCGTCTTTATGGCGACTCTCCCCCGGACCACTTCAGGGCTACCGGCAACAGCATTGAAGGATGCGACTCCATCAGGAAAGGACAACGATGTCTGAGGACTTCAGGGTGCTGATCGTTGACGACGACTTCCACGTCGCGAAACTGCACGCCACCTATGTGGACTCCGTGGCGGGCTTCCTGGCGCTGACGCCTGTGGGCTCGGCGTCGCTGGCCATGCAGGCCGTCCACAGCCTGCGACCGGATCTGGTTCTCCTGGACGTGTATCTCCCGGATGCCTCCGGACTTGACCTGCTGCACCAGCTGGACGTGGACACCATGATGCTGAGTGCCGCCTCGGACAGCACGTCCTTGCGGCTGGCCTTCCGCCGGGGCGCCCTCGGATACCTGTTGAAGCCTTTTACCGCCGAGTCCTTGTCCCAACAGCTTCGTTCCTACGCACGGTACCGGCGCATCCTGGCCCAGCCAGGCACAGTAGGTCAGGAAACGGTGGAACGTGCCAAACGGGCTCTCATCCCTGGTGACGTCGCCCCGTCCGCCAAACCACGTTCCGCAACCGAGGCCGCCGTGCTGGAATCGTTGCTTCCCGGGGAACAGTATTCGGCGGCGGATGTTGCCGGACGGGTTGGGGTTTCCCGGGCCACCGCCCAGCGGTACCTGTCCTCGCTAGCCGATGACGGCGCCGTCGACATCCAGTTACGCTACGGGACCACAGGCCGTCCGGAACACCGCTACCGACTCCCGGCGCTCCCCTGAACATCCGAGTCACTTGCACCGGACCACCGTCGAAGCGGGCTGGATTTGCTCTCCTAGTCCGGGCTCCGCTGCGCCACGAGTTCAATCTCCACCAGCATGTCCGGGTCAAGGAACGGCAGGACATGGACCAGGGACAGGGTGGGGCGGATGTCGCCGAAGACTTCGCCATGGGCACGGCCGGCGTCTTCCCACTTGCTGATGTCCGTCAGATACAGCTTGGACTGCACTACGTCAGAAAAACTGAACCCGGCATCTGCCAGTACTGTTCCGAGTTTCGCCAGGATGTACTGCGTCTGGGTGTAGAAGTCATTGCCAACGATTCCGTTCTCACCGCTGGCGGCGGTAGCGGAAATGTAGAGCGTATTCTCCACCTGGACCGCACGGGAATAGCCGAGGGTCTGCTCCCAGACGGAGCCGGTGCCGAAGGTCTTGCGCATGCTGGGCCTTTCGCTGCTGCGGGTCGGCACCACTTTAGAGCTGCTGGACGTCCAGCCGGTAAACCTGCAGCTTTATGTCAGTGTCAGGGACGAACCAATCGCGGTCGGGGACGCGCTGGAACCCGGTCTTCGTGTACAGGCCGTGCGCGCTCTCCCACGTCATCCCCGTGGTGAGGGCTACGGCGTTGATGCCTTCGCTGGATCTGGCATGCTCAATGATCGCCTCCACCAGCGCCCTTCCGGCACCGCTGCGCTGCACCGCCGGATCCACCACCAGCATACGGAATTCAAGTTCATCGTCCAGGGCAATGTCTGCGTACGGCTCGCCGGCAACGGCCAGAGTCACGGAGCCCACAACCTGGCCCTCACGTTCAGCCACCCAGATGATCGCCTTGCCGGCCCGCTCCGCCACCTGCTGGATCTGCCTGATGTAGGGATGATCGGCATTGTCAAAGTAGCCAGCCGCAAGGTAGGCATCCCGGGTGATCCGGGCTACGGCGTCGTAGTCTGCCTCGACGGCGGGACGGATAAGTATCTGGGGTTGCACTCATCCATGGTAGTAGCGGCAGGGCTGCCTCCGGCGCGAAATAGCTCTTTCCGTGATTGAACTATCACTCGGCCAAACGGGCGGAATCCATGACCATCTGCCCCTGGACCGCCAGCTGCCGGCTGATTTGCCGGACGAGGACTCCATCGAGGGCGCAAATCAGTCCCGGATCCAGGCAGGGTGAGCCTTGCTATGACGTACATTGCCCCGCGGTAACTTGAAGCTCTGGGCTCGGCGGCTCAACGGCTAGAGCGGAAACCTGCCGGACAGTTCGAGCGTGCCCGCGCAGGTCCAGGCAGCCAACCGTTCATCGTCGGAGGGGCCGCCCTGAAGCGGACTGGTCAGATTGGGCCGCCGGACCCAACAGCCGGCTTCCTCGGCGATGAGGGCGCCTGCGGCGAAATCGTGTTCGTTGAGGCCCCGTTCGCCGTAGGCATCGTGGGTTCCGTCGGCCACGAGACACAGGTCCAGGGCAGCCGAACCGAGACGCCGGAGGTCAGCGAAGCCGCTCATCAGCCCGCCCAGAAGGGCGGACTGCTCTGCCCGGACGCCGGGATCGTAGCTAAAGCCGGAGGCAAGAATCCGGCCGACCCGTCCGGGCACCGGGCCGGTCAGCTCGGTCCGTTGGCCCTGTTCTTCAAGCCATGCGCCGTAGCCGCGGGCCGCGTAGTAGACGCGTCCCAGCGCCGGGGCGTTGACGACGCCGGCCAGCCAGGCGCCTTCGGCATCTGCCACCGCTACGGAGGTTGCGTAATAGACGATATTTCGGATGAAGTTGGTGGTGCCGTCGAGGGGATCGATGGACCAACGGTAGCCGCTGGGGGAATCCGGCCGGGTGGTTCCATGTTCCTCGCCCGTGATGACATCCCGCGGCCGGGCCGAAGTGATGACGCCACGTACGGCGTTCTCGGCCGCAAGGTCAAAGGCAGTCACCCAGTCCCCTGCCTCACCCTTGTTGCTGACGCCAAGGACGGCACCGTTCCGTTTGGACAGAATCGCGGCACCGGCGGCTGCTGCTTCCTTGGCCAGCTCAAGCAACTGGACAGACTCCAGCGGCGGGGCCGGCAGCCGGGCGGGATCCGGGGTCATTCGGAATCTCCGTCCGTGTCCGACGGTTCTGCATGGCCAGCCGGACCAGCAGGACCAGCCACCAGCAACTCACGGAATCCATCTTCATCAAGGACCGGGATGCCGAGCTGTTCTGCCTTGTCCAGTTTGGTTCCGGCACTTTCCCCGGCCACCACGTAGCTGGTGTTTTTCGATACCGAGCCTGCTGCTTTGCCGCCGCGGATCAGAATTGCTTCCTTGGCCTCGTCACGGCTGAAGTTGGGCAGGCTTCCGGTGACCACTATGGTCAGTCCTTCCAGTGTTCTTGGGGCTGACGCGTCCTGCTCATCGGCCATCCGCACTCCTGCAGCGGCCCAGCTGTCAACGATGTCCCTGTGCCAGTCTTCCGTAAACCATTCCGTCAGGGCAGCAGCGATGGTCGGACCAACCCCGTCCACTCCGGCGAGCTGTTCCTCGGAGGCCTGCCGGATGGCGTCCATTGTGCCGAATGCCGTGGCCATGGCGCGTGATGCCCTGGGGCCCACGTGCCGGATGGACAGCGCCACCAGTACGCGCCAGAGCGGCTGTGATTTGGCCTTTTCCAGTTCCTTGAAGAGCTTGTCTGTATTTGACGTCGGTTTGGACGGGGCCTTCGCCGTTGCTTTGCTGAAAAAATAGGGCACCAGTTCGAACTCGCCGGTACCCACACCCTTGGACCGTTTTTCGCGCCGGATACGCACCGCTTCAAGGTCCTCAGGAACCAGATCAAAAAGCAGCGCCTCCGTGGTCAGCGGCGGGATCTCCGGTTCGGCAGGCTGCGTCAGCGCAAACGCTGCCTCGTCACCCAGAGCTTCAATGTCAAAGGCACCCCGGCCGGCAAGGTGCGCCACACGTTGGCTGAGCTGCGCCGGGCACGACCTCGAATTAGGGCACCGGATATCAATGTCACCATCCTTTGCCGGCGCCAGGGGGGTCCCGCACGACGGACACTGAGTGGGCATTACAAAGGCACGGACCGCGGGATGCTGCAGTTCCCGCAGGGCCAGCACGGGCCCGACGATTTCCGGAATCACGTCCCCGGCTTTGCGAAGAATCACGATATCGCCGATCATCACGCCTTTGGCTTTGACCACATCCTGGTTGTGCAGCGTGGCCATTTCCACCGTGGATCCGGCGACCTTGACGGGCTCCATGATCCCGTAGGGTGTGACACGTCCGGTCCTGCCCACATTGACCGCGATCTCCAGCAGTTTGGTGTGGACTTCCTCCGGCGGGTACTTGTAAGCCACAGCCCAACGGGGTACCCGGGATGTGTAACCAAGGGCACGCTGCGTGGCAAAATCATCAATTTTGACCACAATGCCGTCGATCTCGTGCAAAAGACTGTGCCTCTTGTCCCCATGGTTCGAGATAAATTCGATGACCTGTTCCGGGGTGGCGAGGACTTGAAAGTACGGGCTGATAGGCAGCCCCCACTCCTTGAGGAGCGCATAGCTTTCCGACTGGCTGGCGGTCTCCAGCCCCTCGCGGGCGCCGATCCCGTGAACAAACATCCGGAGAGGACGTTTGGCTGTTTCGGCAGGATCCTTCTGGCGCAGTGAGCCGGCTGCAGCGTTGCGCGGGTTGGCGAGCGGGGCCTTTCCGGCGTCGACCAGTGCCTCGTTAAATTCCGCGAATGCCTGGGAAGGAATAAACACCTCGCCCCGGATTTCCATCTCGGCCGGAAAACCGGTGCCGGTGAGCAACTGCGGGATCTCCTTGATCGTCAGTACGTTATGCGTGATGTCTTCGCCGGTGGTGCCGTCACCGCGGGTGGCTGCGCGGATGAGTTTCCCGTCCCTGTAGAGCAGGTTGACGGCGAGGCCATCGATCTTCAGCTCCGTCAGCCAGGCAGGTGGCGGATTGCTTCCACCGATTTTTGCCACGCCGGCCTCTGCCTTGGCAATCCACGCCTGCAGCTCCCCGAGGGAAAAGACGTCCTCCAGGCTGTACATGCGCTGCAGATGGTCGACGGCGGCAAACGCCGCTGAGACTTCGCCTCCTACTTCCTGAGTGGGCGAATCGTTTGACACGAGTTCCGGATGCAGGGCCTCCAGTTCCTCCAGCCTCCGGAACAGCTCGTCAAATTCGGCGTCCGAAACAACCGGGGAGTCTTCCTGGTAGTAGGCGAAGCGGTATGTGCGGACGCGATCCGCCAGGTCCAGGTACTCCGTACGGACGGATTCGGAAGGAACCACCTCCGGAGCAGTCCCGGTGGCTGATTCTTCTGCGTTTATTTCTGCGTTTATTTCTGCGTTTATTTCTGCGTTTATTTCTGCGGGGCCGGGTGCTGTACTCACAGAACCATCTTGCCCTACACCTCCGACAATGTGCGGACGAAATGACGCTGCCTTCCCGAAGGTCTACCGACAGTGGCTCCTTCACAGCTGATTAAAAACGCAGGGTCCGGGCGCATTGCTGCCCCCGGACCATTCGCATGCAGCACTAGCCACGGCCGTCATGGGGAACGGCGTCAGTGTGAGGCGAGGCGGTTCCGGCTCCACAGTGCGAAGGCCATCCCGCCGAAACCAACCAGCAGCACGCCACCCATGATGCCGAAGACTCCAAGCGTTCCCGGGCCCGGACCGTTTTCGCCTGCAGAAATGGCTGCGGCCTGACTCGGTTTCTCCGACTTCCGGATTGGTTTGTTCCAATTGGACTCTGTTGAGGGGGCGGCAGCAGTGGGGCCTGCGCTTGACGGGCCAGGGGTGGTGGACGCCGAGACGGATGCTGAGGCCGCAGTCTCGGTGACTTCCGAGGCCTGCGTGGGCGAAGGCTCCGGAACCGTTGGTGCCGGCGCAGGGAGCGCGGGAGGCTGGACTGGCGCCGGGAGGGCGGGCCCAGTGGTCCCTGTCGGCTGGGAAGTCGGCGTCGGTGTTTCTGTGGGGCCAACCGGTGGGATCGTGATTTCGCAGGATTTACCCGGTGGGCAGAGCGCAGGCGCGGCATTAACGGCACCGGCTGTCGAGATAGCCACCGAGAGCGCCAACCCCAATGCTGTCAACGCAGGAAGAACTGCGGTCCGCAAGCAAAATGGTCGGGGCATGGTTACCTTTGCAACAGTGCGCAGCCCCCCTCTGCAGCGAATTCATCTCCCGCGTATCTTCCTACAACACGCCGCACGGTGGCAAATCCGGTGGAACTCCCGCGGACCACGTATAAGCCCTGACAAGGTCCGCGGGAGAAGAGTAGGGGATCTTCAGTTCCGGTTCTCGGGAGGCAAAGCGATCTGCAGCTTCCGGACCTTTCCACGCCCAACGATGTAACCGCGCCCGGGGATGAAATCGGTGCTGATCCTGCCCAACGACGTGTTCAGCAGGCTGTCGCCTTCAATATCGCCAGGGTTGATCAGCAGGCCACGGCGGCCCGACTTGAACGGCTGCGAAAGGGACCAGGCCGACGACCAGGTTGAGGTCTCCGACTCCCCGATCACCCATTGGTCTGCCTTGATGGAAGTGGTCACCAGACGCTCAATTCCGGACTCCGCGCCGGTATCCGTAAATTCGGTCAGGCCCTCGATGAAGATTGCCAGCTTGCCCGGGTTCCCAGAGGAGTGGTCAACCAGCTCGTCGATCGCTTCCTCCACGTCATCCGCACCCATCAGGGAACGGTTCCAGATGGGCAGTGATGCCACGGCGGATCTGCGTGAACCGATGTAGATCAGCTCGGTATCCGGGTTGGAACGGCGCAGGGCATAGGCGATGGTGACCAGGGCGACGGTACGGCCGGCCCCGGGCGGACCTGCCAGCAGCAGCGGACCCTTGGCCATGATCTCGGCCGGCTGGAGAGTTTCGTCATCCACACCGATGACCGGGAGGTCCACACTGCCCGCCGGCAGGATGTCC
The DNA here is from genome assembly GCF_050157035.1 of Pseudarthrobacter sp. N5. Classification (GTDB taxonomy): domain Bacteria; phylum Actinomycetota; class Actinomycetes; order Actinomycetales; family Micrococcaceae; genus Arthrobacter. Next base: position 1,601,306 of record NZ_CP189593.1, on the reverse strand, counting down.
AGGTCCACCCGTTCCGGCAGCCGTTCGATCTGCGGGGCTTTTCCCACGCCTTGGCGCAGCATGGCTTCACTGAGTTTGTGCACTTCGCGGGCCTGCAGGGCAAGGTTGGAGTTGCCGCCCAGGACAGCCAGCTGTACTTCAAGGCTGCCAAGCAGACCGCGGCCGGGAGGCGAGCTCTGGCTCAGGACATCCTTGGGGACATCCATGGACATGTAGTCGTCCTCGGACGAGAGCCTGAGCACCAGCCTCCGCTGGATGGAGGCCAGCAACGACGTCGGCACGGAGTTGGGCCGGTCGCCGGTGACCACCAGATGGATGCCCAGCGGACGCCCGTCGGTGGCCAGCTGCAGGAAAATGTCCCAGAGGGCAGAAAGCCTGCTGTACTCATACGCCTCACGAAATGCGGACATGCCGTCCACCAGCACGAAGATCCGCTTCTCCGCCGGCCTGTTCGCCAGCATCCGGTACTCCACGATCGTGGAGGCCCGGACCTCGGAAAAGCGGGCGGAACGGTCATCGGCCAGCTCGCGCAGCCAGCGGAGCAGCCGCCCCACGCGCTCGACGTCGTCTCCGTTGATGATCTCTCCGACGTGCGGCAGTTCATCCAGCATTTTCAGGCCCGAAGAACCGCAGTCGATGCCGTAGACGTGCACGGGGCCCCCGCGTGGCGTCACGGCTGCGGCGATGGCAACGCCACGCAGCGCCGCAGACTTCCCGGAACCACCGGTGCCGTAGATGGCCATGTTGCCGTCTTTGTCCGGTTCGTAGAACACCGTGGGCTGGTCCTGGTGTACGGGGTCGTCGGCGACACCCAGCAGCAGGCGTTCATCCGTGCGGGGATTGGGCAATTTGGAGAAGTCATAGGTGGTGGCCAGTTCATTCAGCCACGGCTTCCGGGGCGGCCGAATGGACAGGACCTCGGCAGCCTTGACGATATTGGCCGTCATCCGGGCGATGTCATTGGGGCCGGCCGGCTCTTCCTTAACCGCAATTTCGGGGGCCGGAGCCTCCCAGCTGGGGCCCGAGCCGAATGCCATTTCCACGATGTCTATCTGTGGCCGCTGTGGCTTCTCCGTGGTCCACCCACCGGCGTAGCCGGTCTGGAAGCCCTGGATCCGGCCGGGGCCGGTCTTGGCAGCACCACGGCCGGGGATCGACGGATCGAAATAGGCGGCTGTTGGCACGCCAAGGATGTCGGTGGCGTCGTCCTCATCTGCCATACGCAGGGCAACCCTCAGGTTTGTGTTTGCGCGGAGGCTGTCCTTGATCACGCCGGCCGGCCGCTGCGTCGCCAGGATGAGGTGGAGCCCCAGCGAGCGGCCGCGGGCGGCCACATCCACCACGCCGTCCACGAATTCCGGCACTTCGGTAGCAAGGGCCGCGAACTCGTCCACAATGATGATCAGGTAGGGCGGTGCCTCTGGATCCGCTTCCCGTTGCAGGGCCAGCAGATCCTTGGCTTTCTTCCTGTTAAGCAGGTGCTCCCGGAAATGGAGTTCTGCACGGAGGGACGTCAGGGCGCGCCGCACCAGGTGCTGGGAAAGGTCAGTCACCAGGCCCACCGTGTGAGGCAGTTGCAGGCAGTCGGCAAAGGCGGCACCGCCCTTGTAGTCGACAAAGAGGAAGCTGACCCGGTCCGGGCTATAGGCCGCGGCCATGCCCATCACCCAGGATTGCAGGAACTCTGATTTGCCGGCACCGGTGGTGCCGCCCACGAGTGCGTGGGGGCCCTCGTTTTTCAGGTCCAGGTACAGCGGTTCGACACCCTTGGAACCCACCAGGGCCCGGAGCGTGCCGTTATCCTTGCGGTTGGCCACGGCCGTGGAGTGGACGGAATTGTTTTCCTTCCAGCGGTCCGCAACAGCCTGCGGATTGTCCATGAAGTCCTTGCCGATAAGCGTGGCGTAGGACACCGAACGCGGAAGATCGGAGTCATCGTCAACCGGCTTTCCCACATCTACGACGGGCGAGAGCATCCGCGCCAGCTGTGCGGCGAGCTCGGCGTCGAGGCTCTCACAGCTCACCGGGTAGGTGTGGCGTCCCAGCCGGACCTGACCGGTGGTGGTGCCGTGATCGCCGTCGACCGCCATAAAATCGCGGCACGCGGCCGGCAGCGCCTGCATACTGGTGGCCACCCACATAACGTGCACCCCAGAATCCGGGCCCCGTTCCACGAGGCGGGTCAGGCGTCCCCGGTCCACCGGCGCATCGTCCTCAACGATGACCAGCACAGCGGGCAGCACCGGCCCGGGGACCTCCGCAGCCTCCGATTCGACTCCCGCGCGGTGGGTAGGCCGTGCCGTCTTGGCCGCGGCTTCCCGGGTGTCCAGCAGGTCCTCCAGCCGGGCCAGGAGCCTTGAACCGGCCGCTGAGCCGGCTGCGAGATGGTCACCGCTGAGCGGGCTGTGTCCGGAACCGACGTGGGGAAGCCATTGCAGCCAGTTCCAGCGTTCCTTGGACTGAGCGGAGGTGATGGCGGTGACGATGACCTCCGCCGGTGAGTGGAGACCCACCAGCTGGAGCACCATGCCGCGGGCGACATCGTCCACCAGGCCACGGGAACCGGCCAGGCCGAAGGCGCCGGCCGTGCGAAGCTGCGAGACAACAGGCACGCCCTCGATCTCCTGGAACTGCTTGAGGCAGTCCTGGATCTCGCGCATGTATTCCACTTCGGTGTCGTTGCTGTTCGACTCTTCAAAGATCATGCGCGACGGCGCCGTCCCCAGGCCGAAGCGGAGGCCCAGGAAGCCTTGGTGTTCCGGCCGGTGAGTCCACAGCAACGGACCGAGCTTGTAGATCGAATCCACGGTATCGCTGACCGATGGCGCTTCCTGGAGCCGGACGGACCGCTCGATGTGCTGCAGCTCAGTGATGTCTTGCCGGAAGGCGGCGATGGCTTCCCGGAACTGCTTCACCTGATCCTTGAGCTCACGTTTGCCCTGCATCTTGTGGTCCATGTAGTGGCCGATGATAAACAGCGGCATCATCATCATGAACACAACAGAGAGCAGGTTCCGGGTAAAGGCGAACATGAGGCCGCCCATCAGGAGCGGGGCAAGCAGCATGATGTACGGAAACGGGTGGTGATCCTGGCGTTTCGGCCCGGCAGGTAAAATCCGCTTGAGTGTATTAAAACGGGGAACCACCCGCGGAGAACGGTTGAAATCAACCAGGGGCGACGTCGGTGCTGCCGCCTGGTTTCGTGGCAGCGGCACCACAGTGAGGGTCGTGTCGCCCAACGTCACTGTGTCAGAGGAGTCCAGGGTGGCGCGTGAAACGGGCAGCCCGTCCATCAGGAGGCCGTTGGCCGAGTTGGTATCCACAATCTCCACAGCTTCGCCCACCGTGATCCGGGCGTGGCGCTTGGAGGTCATGGGATCGGAGAGCCTGATATCCACGTCCCGGTCGCGGCCGATGTAGCTGGTACCGGACGGCAGCGAAAACTCCTGGCCGACGTCGGGCCCGGACAGAATCCGAAGCGTGGCCGCGACGGGCCCCCGGCTGGCTCCGGGCGTGGAAAAGTGCTCGCTGACCTGGGTCAGTGACACAACGGAACCCGGCCGCAGCCCTGATTCCAGCAGATTGTCCGTGCGGGTCAATACGTTGCCACGCATGCCCCCGGCAACAAAGGCCTCGTCAATGGTGAGCGAGAGGTTGCCCGGCGCCGGTGTGCCCCGCCGTTCCGGGTCAGCGACCCAGAGCTGTGCGGCGATGTCAGCCACTGTGGCCAGACCGTCAACGGTGACGGCGAGATCTTTGGCTTCGGCCGGTTCCCGACGCAGAGTCAGTCGTATTCTCACCCTTCGTCGACGCCTCTCATCTTTTCGAGCAGGTACAGGTCATCGGCGGTTACCAGATGCGATGTGACGGCATGCTCAACGAGCCTGGCCCGGCGGTTCGTGGCGAGCTTCCCGCCACCGCCCCGCAGGCCCGCTACGCCCACCCTGTCCAGCTTGTCGCAGACATTGTCCAGCTTGCGGTTGAACCGGGTGAGCGCCCAGCCCAGCGTCATGGCTGCTGCCGCAGAATTCGGAATGGCGCTGAAGCCGGTACCATCGCGGCGGAGCATGGGCTCGGCAAGTGCAACAATCAGCGCCCGCTGGGACTCGGTGAACACTACGGGGCCAATGGTGGTCTCGCCGTTGCTGTCGTCGTCGCGGGCTTCCTGGCGGAAGGACGGCGTCTTCAGGTGGACCGCGAACTCGTAAGTGGTGGGCCCGGCCGTAAAGATAATGTTGGTGTGGCTGAATACCAGCGGGATCCTTGCGCCAGGCGAAAGCCAGGCCTGCATGCCGCCGGAGCCGTCGGCCACGGTGGCGGAGAGCATGCTGCCCACATTGCTGAGCCACCAGATGCCGTCATAGCGCGCGATCTGCAGGAACCGCCGGTGCAGATACGGGTTGTCGTCGACCTCCAGGTCGCCTTCACGTCCGATGCTGAAGACGTCCTCGTCTGAGGGGTCGTACCACTCACCACAGAAATCTATTGCTAGATCCCCCATTTTCCGTGCCTCCTAGTCGAGCAACACTGCTGTTCAATGCTGTAGGTCCTACCCGCGGCGTCAGCGTTCAATCCGGCCCGGATCTGTCATTTCGTATCCACGCAGGCAATTGATTCCCCGCCTTCCGGGGACGCCGAACCGTCGCTCCTGACGACGATCACCTGGATGCAGGTGGGCTCGCCCGGGTTGCCGACCACATCCACCTTGGTCAGCGTTGTGTTGACGTAGTTTCCGCTGTCCTTGACGGTCTTGATCCGCCATTTGTACACATCCCCGGCCTCCGGCTTAGGGTTGGTCCAGCTGAACATCACCTTCCCGGACGGGCCCACGGCACCGGCCAGATTTGAGACGTCGGGGACGGTGCCGTTGTCCAGTGCATCCGCGGGCGCCTTGCTGATCGGGTCTCTAGGCTGGACTTTGGGTTCCGGTGCCGCTGTGGCCACAATGATTCCCACCACCACGGCCAGCAGCAGCACGGCGGCGCCGCAGACGGACAGCCACAGATTTCGTTTTCCGTGGTCCGAGGTGGCGTCCTGGCCGACTTCCCCCGCCAGCGCCGGGCGGTTGACCGTGGCGTCCAGTTCCTGATCCTCGCGGTTTCCGCCAGGGCCGGGTCTCCCCTGCGGCGGCGCAGCCGGAGAACCGTGCAGCGGCGCAGCCGGAGAACCGTGCAGCGGCGCAGCCGGAGAACCGGAAACCGCAGGCTCATGCGATGGGTCCCGCAGTGCGGACGGCATGATGCCGGCTCGCTGGATGGTGGCGTCCTGGGTCTCCGTAGCCCGCCCTGAAGTGCCAGTACCAGTGCCCGTGCCGCCACGAAGCATCGTGGCCTGGTCCCAGTCATCCCCAGTCAAGGCATTTCCGACGACCGCCTCCGCGCCCTGGCCGGCGAATAGCGGCGGTTCGGCCATCTGGCGCGAGGACAACGGATGTGGAGGGCTAGGTGACGGCACTGCCGCAGAGGGGGCAGGTGATTCATGAAGGGACCGGATCGGCGCAGGGAAAGCAGGAACCCCGGACCCGGTGGCGCCTGGGCGCGGATTCTGCGGGCGGGTCCGGGCCGGAAAGGTGGGGGCACTGCCGGTCTTTTCCGGATCGATGGACGCGATATTCCGGACCCGGGTTTCTTCGAAACCGTCGTCAGGGTGGCTCCCGTCATGATGCGGCTCCTCGAGCACCTCAAACGGAGTCACCGAAAGATTCAGCTCAGCCTGGATCCGCTGCAGCGCCAGGGCAAAGGCATGGGCGGAGGAATATCTGGAGGCCGCGGACTTGGCCATGGCCGTCGATAATGCCAGCTCCAGGGACTCCGGAACGTCAGCGCGTCCCAGCCGCGGCACCGGCATGGCTGTGATGCGGGAAATCAGCTCCCGCTGTGAGTTGTCCGCACCGGGCATCACGAACGGGGACCGTCCGGCAAGCAGGGTGTAAAGCGTGGCAGCCAACGCCCAGATGTCCACCATGATGCCGTCCACGGGTCCGTCCCGGAACTGCTCGGGCGGCGACCACGGGATGGACATTCCGGCGTCTTCGTCGGCGTCGCTTCCCAGGGTTCCGGAGATGCCGAAGTCCGTCAGGGCCGGGCGGTTGTAGTCAGTGACCAGGATATTCGCCGGTTTGATGTCGCGGTGCGCAATGCCCGCCCGGTGGGCAGTTTCAACGGCGGACGCTACCTGGATCCCCACCGCAAGGACCTCATCAACGCTGAAGCGCTGCCTCCGGTAGCGGACGTCGAGGCTGGGCCGCGAGCAGTACTCCATAGCGAGGTATGAGTGGCCACCCTCGGTGACCTCAGCCTCAAAAATGGTCACGATGTAGGGGTGCGAGGACAATTGCGCCATCAGGTTCGCTTCGGACTCGAAACGGCGCCGGGCACCCTCGGTTTTCAGATCCGAGAGCAGGACCTTGACAGCAACTTTGCGGCGTGGACGGTCCTGCTCATAAAGGTACACATCGGAAAATCCGCCGGAGCCCAGCAGACTGATGTACGTGAATCCAGGGATAGGCGGCGGTGCAACTGGCCGCCTGGTACTCACAGAATCTCCTCAAACCGCAGCGAAATGTCGTCACCAAGTTCAGCGATATCACCGTCGAGGAGGATAGCCATTTCGTTCTGCGCCAGGCGTCGCGGCTGCTGTCCTTCCCGAACCAGCACCGTGCCGTTGGTCGCTTTCAGATCGCACAGCATCACGTGCCATCCCTCGAGGCGCACTTCAACATGGGACCGTGAGATGTCGCCGCTGGGGCTTGCCACCTGGACCAGTCTGGGCATCACCCCGCCCTGGACCCTGGACACCGAGGGTTGCCGGCCGATCACCAAAGACTGATCAAGATCGATGATGTGGCCAGTGGACACGCGCATGCGCCCGAGCCTGGGGCGCGGCACCTGTACTGCGTCCGAGGCTAGTGCCAGGCCGCAGCTGACGCATTTCGAGTTGGTGGGCGGATTAGCGTGGCCGTGCGCGCAAACGCGGGCCAGGACCAGCGGACCTGCCGGATCAGTTTCAGCGGGCCTGACCGGTGCGGGGTGGGCAACCATGCCGCCGAGGTCACCCTTCATGATGGTCTGGCCGTCGTGGTCTCCGTCGCCATCAGAGTGCTGGGCTGGGGTGGCCTGCCAGAGCTCCGTAGGTGCGAGTGACAGTGTGGCGGCTGTCTGGCCGGCCGCCGGTGGAGAGGCCGACGTCGACGGCGTCCACTGCCTCGGCGAGTCGCCTCCGGTGCTGTGCCACGGCACTGAATCGATCAGACCGCTGGTTGTTCCTGCATCGTTTTGGGGCTCAGGCGAGTCGGCGGACACCAGTTCATCAGCCCCGCCCATATTCCCGGGGTCTGTTCCTCCGGGCGCTGCTTTACCGGCTGGCGAATCTCCAGAAGGCGAATCACCGGCATCCACAGGAAGAGGATCCTGCTCCGCGGATTCGTGGCCAGGGTCCTCTTCTGGCTCGCGCACTGCGGCGTCCTCGATCGTGCGGACCACCGTCTTTTCCCACAGGTGGTCGTAGCTTCCGGTGAGCTCGCTGCGGGGAACCGCTGACGGCTCCAACGGTGCTGCCTGCTCAGGGACGGCGGCCTGCTCCCGCACAGCGGGGGCTTCCGTCGCGTCGCGCTGTTCAGCCGGCACTTGTTCCTCATCTCCGATGCTCATCATGGTGTCAGCCGAAGCACCGTGTTCCGAGACACCGTGTTCTGAGCTACCGTGTGCCGAGCTACCGTGTGCCGATGCGGCGTTGGCGCCGGCAGCTGGGGTGACTTCCGGGGCGGCCCGGGTCCCGGCTGCGGAGGTCGAGGCAGTCACGGCCACCTTCAACCCTTGGAGCAGCACCACGCCTTCGCCCAGCGGAAGTTTGGAATTTCCTGCTGCTTCGCCGGGCACGGAGAGGCTGTACCACTCGGGAACTGCGAGCCACCGTTCCGTCCAGGTGGTGACGTCGCGGCCGTTGAGCTCCACCGGACCGGTTGGCAGCTGTACGGTCAGGTCAATGTCCCCGCGCAGGAAAACACGAAGCGAGTCCTGGAAATCCACGATTCCAAACCACGGGATCTGAGTCAGCGAGAGTCCAAATCCGCGGGTCACGGCATGGAGCACTTCATGGATCTCGGGTCCGGTGCCCAGCAGCTCCCACAGCGAGTGCACCAGTTCCTGAGGAGCGTCCGGGCGGAGTATCACGGCGGTCCGCGAACGGACTACTCCCAACCAGGTGCCGGGAACATAGCTACTGGCCAGCATGTCCGGGGTCCTCACTTTCTGCGCCATCCTGCGTGGCAGGCTCAACGTCAGCTGCATCGTCGGCGCCGTCGCCGTCGCCGGTTCCGGTGCGCAAAGGCACGATTTCGGCGCGGGGCAGGGTGTCCTCATCTTCCGCGGAAGACGAAATGCGTGGCGCGGTGGTGGCCAGGCCGGCGTCGTTCAGTACATTTTTGGCGTCCACCACTATGGCTGTGACATTGTCTCGGCCACCGTTGCGAAGCGCGGCCTGAATCAGTGCATCCACGGCATCCTGGGGCTGGCCCACCGTGCTGAGGATGCGGAACATGTGCTCGTCGGTCAGCTCGGCATTGAGCCCGTCGGAGCACACCAGGATCCGGTCGCCCTCCTCGACTGGCAGCAGCCAGTAATCTGCTTCGGTCTCGTCCCCCGTGCCCAGCGCCCGGGTCACAACGTGCCGGCGCGGATGGACCGTCGCCTGTTCAGGGGTGATGTCGCCCGCATCCACCAACTCCTGGACCTCGGAATGGTCCACGGTTACCTGGCCAAAGCCGCCTTGGCTCAGGCGGTAAGTCCGGGAATCACCAATGTTCATCACCAACCAGTAGGGCATTCCCATCTGCTCCACAACCACCACGCCGGTCAGGGTGGTTCCTGCCCGCGCGCCGGTAGCCTCCCGGATGCTGCTATCCGCCCGGATCAGGTACTGCTGAAGGAGGGCTGCCGTTGCACTTCGCTCGCCGGTGGCCAGCTGCGGCATCCCTGCCAGGGCGCGGACACACATTCCGCTTGCGATCTCTCCCGCTTCGTGACCGCCCATGCCGTCGGCTACGGCGAAGACGGGGTCGGAGGCAATGAACGAGTCTTCGTTGAGTTCACGCCGCAGGCCACGGTCCGTCCCATAGCCGTAGCTGAGGCTGAGGCTGAGGCCGGCTGCGCCGCCGGTTGTGTGGGAAACAGCGGCCGGCTGTGAATTCATGCCTGTCCTAGGTGGAAGGTGCGGTCACCGAAATGGACGGCGGATCCTGGGCTGACGAAGACCGGGACGCCGGCCTGGAGAGAGGTCCGGATACCGTCCGGTGTGCTGACCGCGCTGCCGTTTGTGGAGTTACGGTCGGTCACCCAGATACCCGCACCATCGGTGAGTACATGAAGGTGTGTCTTGGAGATGGAACGTCCCGGATCATGCACTGCCAGAAGCAGGGCGTGCTGCTCCCCTGTCTGGGCTGCCGGATTTCTGCCGATCAGAACGGAGCGGTCCAGCTGGAAGTCGCGGCCGTCGTCGAGCCGTATGCGAAGCACGGCAACGGGAGCGGGTGGCTGCTGGGCACCGCCACGCATCTGCGTGCGGTCATGGTCATCGTCCGGGTGGAATTGATGCTGCGGTTCGGGCATCTGCTCTGCAGAGGCCGGAGCCTGCGGGGCAATGGTCGCCGGTTGGTGCTGGGAAAAGGCTGATGCCGGCTGGGGAACCACCGGGGCCGACGGCTGCGCCCCCGCCGGGTGCTGCGCAGCGGCCGGCTGAAGAGTCCCGGGAGCCTGCCACATGTTCGGATTCAGCGATGCCTGTGCGTTGATGACCTGCGGGGTGGTGTTGGCACCGGCCACCGGCGAGGACACCCGCTGAACCGGTGGGAGGTCCAGTGGTGCGAAGCTGTAGGGTCCCTGAATACCGCCCGTAGTCACGGGATTCCGGCCGGCCGTGACATCAAAGACGATGGTCTTGGCTGCGGAATCGTGCCAGCCGCGGAGTTTGCCGTTGTTGTCCCAGGAGTTGGAGACAACCACGGCAACCGCCCAGACTGCGCCCAGCAGTGCAAGCGGCCCCAGGATCCACAGCGCCAAGCCGAACCACTGGAAGGCGAGTACCATGATCGCTGCAATAGCGGCGAACAGCATACCCGCGCCGGTGACGACGCCGCGCACAAAAACACCTGCGGCGCCCGGTGCAAAACCATCGCTGTCAGCACTGCGGATCCCCATCAGGCGGTTTCCGATCGAGTTGCCCGACCGCCCTTCCCAGGTCATCAGGACAACCATGTAGATGAGCACCAGGGCAATGCCGATGCTGCCGAAAACCACCAGTGTGCCGGTGTCGTATACAATGAAGCCGCCACTTTGTGTCCGGGTCACACTGGAAAATCCGATCGTAAACGCCACCACCAGCACCACCGCCGGTGCCAGCCAGTCCAGCACTGCAGCGCCGAGGCGTTTGCCCGCCACGGCCGGTACCAACTCAAGATTGACTGCCATTCCGGTTCCTCCCCCTCGACTGTGCCCTGCCTGTATTACCGGGATAGTACCGGGAATCTGGCCGTTGTGCGCCGCAGCCCGGTCCATCAGGGCCTTCTGCGCCTGGTCAACATTTCGCAGGTTGCGCGCCGCCCGGTTGGTCAGTGGCGCCCCACAGGCGGTGCAGTATGTTGCCCCCGGGCGAATCACCTGCTGGCAGCGCTGGCAGCGCTCGGCGTTATGGCTCATTGTTCGGTGAGGTTCTTCCTGACGGTGCCCTTGAGCACGGTGGACACGTCTTCCGGGCCGGAATCCACTGTACCGGCATCGCGCCTGCCCTTGCCGGGGGCTCCACTCTGCGGTGCCTCAGACCTGCCGGCGCGCAGTTTGAGGGCGTTCCGTCCGTCAGATAGCAGGGACCGTGGCGAGAACCGCGCCTGCTGACGACGCCAGAATCCAACCGTTCCGGTCATTTCCTTGAGTGAGGTGTCCACGATAGTCCAGTACTCCTGGACCTCCTCCTCGCTCGGCTGGCCGGCGCCGAAGATGGAGGCATCGGCCCTGTTGGCCAGCATGGTGGTGGTGGCCTGTGTGCCGGGGAAGGCATCGGCGACCACGACGGCGGACTCTCGCCGGGTAGCGCGGCTGTCCACACCGGCGCCCATGTCCGTGGCAAGGCTGAGCACTTCATTCCAGCCACCGCCCACACGTTGGGCGGGATGCCCTTCCACAAAGCGTGCCTTCCGGCGCCGCGATTTGAGCAGGGCAATCAGCAGGAGCGGCAGTGCCAGAATCCCGATAGGAATCAGTGCCATTCCGATCGCGCCAAGCAGCGGGCCCCAGAACAGCCAGGAATTGTCTTTCTTCTGGTCGGCATCCAGGGCATCCGGTGAAGAATCCGGCGGGAGGTCGGCCGGTTCCTGCGGCGGGGGCGGTGGCTGCAGAACCTGCGGCTTGGGCTTGGATTTGTTTTCGGGGTCCGGCGGGATAGGGATGTTGTCCTTTGGCGGCGTGGGATCAAAAGAAACCCAGCCCGCACGGTCGAACGCCGCTTCCACCCAGGCATGGACGTCTTTACCTGTGATCTTCACTTCTCCGGCGCCGTTTTCGGGGCTGGTGGGATCCGGATAGAACCCCATAACCACCCGCGAAGGAATGCCCAGGTGCCGCAGCATGAGGGACATGGCCACGGCGTACTGCTCATCGTCACCCAACATCTGCTTGGCAGTCAGGAGATTCCGGATCCGGGCCGAACCGTGCCCGGAGACGCTCGGCAGCTGGCCTTCAGTGACCAGTCCGTTGCTGAAGGCGCCCTTCTTCTGGAAATGCGCCTCGATCTGGCGGACGCGGTCAATGGCTGTGGGCGCATCGGCGGAAAGGTCGTTCGCCTGCGATCCCACCACAGGCGGAACCTCCGCCGTATCAGGCAAGGTCAGTTTGGCGAAGTCGTACTGCGTCAGCTGGCCATGTTCGAGTTTTGCGGGATCAGAGACCTGGACGCTGTAGGAATCGCCCTTGGACAGTCCCTTGGTTGTGACTGCGGTGTCTGTCCCCGAGTTGAAGTAGAGCCCGCTGGCCGCACCGGAAGCACTCTGGGTAAAGCTGATGCCAGTGGTTTTCCGGCCGCCAGGTACGAAGTAACCCTGATAATCCTCGATGCTGACGTTGATGGTGTAGTCGTTGGTGGGCACAATCCCCGACGAGTCGGCCAGGGTGTTGATTGACTTGGCGTCGCCCACCTTGCTGAAGTTGCCGGATCCATTGGGGTCCATGTTGTAGTTGGTGCCGTTGAAGGAGTCCAGCGCAGCCAGCCGGACCCGTCCGTCCTTGGGCAACCCCTTGACCACAAAGAGGTTGTCGTCTTTTTTGTCCTTGACGAAGTTGCGGAAACTCGCCAGCGGGGTGATGAAGTCCTTGGGGTCGAACGGCGGCACAATGGCGTTGCGCAGGACTTTGCGGTCGTCGCCGGCGGTGACCAGCGGCGACGCGATGGCCGTGATGCCCACGCTGGCTGCGATGACGGCCGCTGCAGTGGCAAGGCGGCGAATTTTCGCCCGCTTGGCAGTGGCGGCATCATCCTGGGGCCGGTTCACGGAAACTTTCCGGGAATCGCTGCGGCGCAGGGCGTCGCGTCGGAACGTGGCCCAGGCAATGGCCACCACGGTCAGGGCAATACCGCGCTCCACGGTGAGGAACCCGGCGTTGGTGCTGAACGCGATGCCCGTGACAAACAGCACCAGCACCGGAACAAGCGGCCAGTAGGGGCTCTTGACCCGCCAGGTCAGCAGGCCTGCAGCAAGCGACGTGATGAGGGAGCTGAGGAACGGAACAATGAGCATTCCGCCGGCGGTGCCCACCGGCACGCCCACTGTCAGCATGTCCTTCCAGGCGAAGACCACGCCCAGCAGAAGAGTGCGCAATGAATCAAGGCTGGGGATAAAACCTGCAATGGCGGCATCCGGAACGGCCAGTGCGGTGCCGAAGACGAGGTAGGCGCCCAGGGCCATGGCGCTGGTGATGAGCATCCCGAGCCGGAAGTGCGCGTTGGAGGCGGCTATCGCAAGGCCGAGCACAATGCCGCCGAAGCCAGCGATCAGGTAATAAGGGTCGCCACCAAAGCTGAGGCTGAATCCGAGGACTCCCAGCCCCAGCAGCACCGCAAGGGCGCCGGCGTCGAGCGCGAAATGCCAGGCCGGCCGGCCGTCCGCGAAAGCGGACTCGCCGTTGTGCGGCTGCTGCATGCGGGGACGGAGGCCGGTTGCAGACCTCATGCGGCCGCCTTTCTCAGGACAATGGCCAGATCAGCGAGATCGCCCAGGGTGAGCACTGTCAGGTCTGCGATATTTGCCCGTGCCGGGGCGGCGCCTGCCTGCAGACGTACGGCAAGACTCCGGACGCCTGGAGGTACCGAGGCCGAGGCCGAACGGAGCTGGGCGGGGGTGACGTTGCTGCCCACCACAAAGAAAACAACGGACGCGTTGGGAACAGTGTCTGCCAGCGTCCGGGCAAGGTCGACGGCGGTCCTGCGCAGTGGCGCTCCGACGATCCTGGTCATGTCGTCCAGCATGTTCCGGCCGGTTTCGCACCTCAGCGGACCCTTTTGGGTGAGGACATCCAGTTCACGCTGTTCACGGATGGCCTGGCGTCCGATGGAGGCAGCGGCCGAAATCGCCATTTCAAACTCGGTCTCGGACGCGTACTCGTCGGTGTTGATGGAGAGCGAGATGGCCAGGTGCGCACGCCGGGTCTCCTCGAACTGGCGCACCATGAGTTTGTTGGTTCTGGCGGTGGTCTTCCAGTGGATGTGCCGGCGGTCATCACCGGGAACATAGTCCCGCAGGGCGTGGAAGGAAATATCTGCACTGGACAGATCCGTGGTTGGCATGCCCTCAAGGTCGCGGATGAAGCCCGCGGCGGATCCCACGAGGGCCACGGTTTTGGGGTGGACGTACAGGTCCTCCGGTTCTGTCCACAGCACCTGGCGACGCAGCAGGTGGAGCGGATCTGCGCGGACTGAGCGCACAGGCCCGACCACAATCACTGCCCGCCGGGCGGTGGGAATGGTAAAAAGGTCTTCGTGCACCTGTTGCGGCTTCATGCGGGGCAGGTGGAAAACGGCTGTGGCTGCGCCGACGGGAAGCTCCAGTGCTGCCGGCAACAGAGGCCGGGCTGAGGTGTTTGACACCGCGATGCTGCCCACGGCGCTGTCACCTACAGCCACCCGGGTTCTGGCCAGGTCAAGGAGCACACCGTACGATGACCGGCCCAGGACAAAACCCACGGCGATGACCAAAAGCACAGAAGCGGCGATGGCGGCGACCTTGGCCTCCTGCCAGCCAAAGGCCTGTCCCACCGTCCACAGCAGCATGGAGGCGGCAAGGACGGACCAGCCCAGGACACTGACCACCGACAGCACCGGCCACACGTAACGGAACCAGAACCCGCGGACGGTTCGCCAGGCGGGCGCCAGTGCCATTCCTGCGGTATCGCTGGCCTCGGCCCAGACTTTTGAGGGGTGGACGCGGGCGGGCCTGCCATGGTACTGCAGGAACTGCCTGCGCAGGCGTTCAGCAAGCCGGTTCAACGGAGTGCTGCTGGACATATGTGGGCCTTTGTTCGTGCTGGGAAAATGGTTGCCGGAGGGCGGATCCGGCCAGTCGGGGCTGCCGGCGGGTGGCCGGTCAGACTGCGGCGCGCTGCTGCGGGGCGGCTACATCCCCGAGGACCCGCGTGAGCACGGCTTCGGCTGTTGCACCGGAGAATTCTGCTTCGGGGTCCATCACAAAGCGGTGGATCCAGACGACGCTGGCGAGTTCCTTGACGTCGTCCGGCAGGACAAAATTGCGCCCCTGGCTCGCTGCCCAGACCTTGGTGGCCCTGACCATGGCCAGGGCTCCTCGCACCGAAACGCCCACCCTGGTTTCCGGGGCGCTGCGGGTCTCCTCGCACAGGCGGGAAATGTACTCCAGCACGGCGGTGTCGACATGGGTGGTGGCGGCGAGATCCGCCATATCGGCCACGGCCTGCGTGGTGATCACGGGCTGCAGCTCCTTGGAGCGGTCTTTGATGTTGGCGCCGCCCAGCAGCTTCACAGTGGAGGCGTGGTCCGGGTAGCCGATGGAGGTTTTGATCAGGAATCGGTCCAGCTGGGCTTCCGGAAGCCGGTAGGTGCCGGCCTGTTCGATGGGGTTCTGGGTTGCCATGACCATAAACGGACGTCCCGCTTCGTAGGTGACGCCGTCCACCGTTACCCGTGATTCCTCCATGACCTCCAGGAGAGCGGACTGCGTCTTGGGCGAGGCACGGTTGATTTCGTCCGCCAGAACGATGTTGTTGAAGATGGGCCCCTTGTGGAACTCGAATTGCTGCGTCTTCTGGTCGTAGATGGTCACGCCGGTGACGTCTGACGGGAGGAGGTCCGGAGTGAACTGGATGCGGTTGTTGGAGCCCTGGACAGTGGCTGCCATCGCACGGGCCAGCGACGTTTTGCCGGTGCCCGGGGCATCCTCGAACAGCACATGGCCTTCAGCCAGCATGGCGGTGAAGGTCAGCCGGATGACGTGGGCCTTGCCGAGCACAGCCTGGCCGACGTTGGCAACGAGCTTCTCGAACGTGCCTGCAAACCAGGCGGCCTGCTCAGTTGTCATTGTCATGGGGTGGATCCTCTTCAGTGTTGGGTGCGTCAGCCTGGTGTTTGTTGCCGGCCGGCCTGCAGGATTAAGGCTTCATCCAGCGGTTAGTCTAATTGATCGATATGGATCAGCAACCGCCGGGTTTCGAACCGTAGAGGTCCACCGTGGCGGATTTTACTTACCAACCTGATTTTGCTGTCTCAGCCAGCCGGTACCAGCCTGTTCCGTTACCGTAGATGTCCTTGGTGCAGTTGATGTTCAACCAGCCCCAGGAGTTTTCCACCCAACCCACGCCACACGACGGCCCGCTTGGATTGTAGCTATCCGGCTGACCCGGGCCTACCGGGGCAAGTGCTGTTGTGCGCCCTTATCTCTGACGCCGGGGGAGGCGGCGTCGGATCGTTCCCCGAGGTGGACGATGCACTTCCCGCGGCGCCGAAAACAACGGTGAACGCCCGGACCCTCAGCGTGTGGGCCTTGTCCCAGCCGCCTCCCGACGCATCAAACGAGTTGGCTTTACCAACCCCCGTCCGCCCGCCGCCGTCGAGACTCACCTCGTAGTGGTCCAGGGCGCGGCCGTTTGTTGCCGGATCACTCCACGTCCAGTGAACCTCGCCGTCACCGGTCGCCGACTTTCTGCCGTCAACGTTTGGCGCATTCGGCGGCCCATAGGGGTAGGCGGTTCCGATCGCCTTGGCGTCGCCGGACACGTAGTTCTTGATGGAGGTGGCGATGATGTTGACGGTGACATCGGTGCCGTTCGGCATTCCCGTGATGGTCCCTCCATGGGCATTAATGCTTCCGCTTTTGCCGGCAGCGTTGTAGCTGTACCGGATCTCGTCGGGTTGGGATCCGTTCCGCTGTGCCGCTGTCAGGGGGTAAACGTCACCTCCAGCTGTCCGGATATGCCGTTCGCTGCCACGTTGCCGCTGTTGACAGTCCCTGGTTTACCGGCCGCCCGGATAGGAGCCGACGGCGAACTGTCGCCGCTGGTGCCTGCCTTGTTGCTCGCCGAGACAGTAAAGGTGTAATCAGTTTCCGAATTGTTCACCGTCACGTTTTGCGATGTTCCGGACGCAACCGGCTGACTGGCGACGACTGCTCCGCCGCGCCGGGTTGTCAGCGTGTACGAAGAAATGGCGTCACCGTTATTGTTCGGCGCCGTCCAGCTGACCTTGCGCTGGCTCTGATCACCAACGGATCCCGCTCCGGCAACAGATGGTGCGGCCGGCGTCACGGGAACGCCTGCAGGTACTTCCGCGGCGGAGTAGGCGCTCCATTCGGAAGGATCTTTGGCATCGTTCCGGGCCAGCACAGCACACGTACTTTATAGGCCACGCCGTTCTGCAGGCCTTCCAGACATAACTCACCGCCGTCAGGTTCTGGATCTGGGCGTTCTAGCCCGCAGGCGCAGGTGATATCTCCAGATCGTAGCTCTTGACGGGTGAGCCCTTGCTGGCCGGAGCCACCCAGGTCACTGAGAGCTGCTTGTCTCCGAACTTCAATGCGGGTGCCAGCGGTGTATCCGGCCTTACATCCGGGCGGACTTCGGCAGATGCCGG
Organism: Pseudarthrobacter sp. N5; assembly: GCF_050157035.1. Taxonomy (GTDB): domain Bacteria; phylum Actinomycetota; class Actinomycetes; order Actinomycetales; family Micrococcaceae; genus Arthrobacter. Next base: position 1,584,170 of record NZ_CP189593.1, on the reverse strand, counting down.
GGACTTCTCGGATTCACCGAATTCGCTGCTCGCTGTGACCTGGAAGTGGTATTTGGTGTTGTTCGTCAGACCGGTGAGCGTGCACGAATTCGCGGGGCAGTCCTGCCGGTAGCCCGCGCCGTACACCGTGTACTTGGCTCTCCCTTACCCGCGACAGCCTACCCAACCATTCCCGGTACCGCGATGGGGAGCCCTCCCCATCCGCCTGAACTGCGGATCCTTTCGTCATCCGGATCAGCACGGTGGTACGCCCGCGTTTCCGGGCTCACCGAGCGTAGTGGACCCGGCCACCACATAGCGTCCGACGTTGCGGCTGGAGCCGGCTTCCATGCGATACCAGGTCCGGATGGGGTTGGGCGTCCAGTGGTCGCTCTGAACGATGTAGCACCGCACGACCATACGGTCTGCGTCTGCCACGTAGGACCAGGGTTCCCTGTGGGCGTTGACGCCGTCGCAGTCGTAATAGGGCGCGGGCCTGTAGTTCGCGCCCCCGAGCGTGTAGGTGCATGACCGGACAAAGTTCGGGTCGGCGGAGCTGAGCGTGGTGGTCCATTCGCCGCGTTGTCCGGACCTTGCACTGGCTTCCGCGATGGGACCGCCCTGGCCCAGCGAGTTGAAGGTCTGGACCCTGATGCTGTGGTTTTCTTCGTAACCGCCGGTGTTGATGACGCGGCTCCCTGACGGGGCCACGGTTTCCCAGTTGGGATTGCCGTCAATGCTGATCCGGGTGGCTGCGACGTCGTTGGTTGAAGTGGAGGGTGAATTCCAGGTCAATGTCAGGGATTTCTGGTTCATGCCGCCATTGGTGCCGGAGGCGGACGGGGTGCCGGGCGAACCGTAGGGTGTGGCAGCGTCCGGACTGCTGGCATCCGAGCTGGGTGCAACGGTGGAATTGGCCGTTACCGTGATGCTGGTCTGGGTCCCGTTGGTGAAACCGTCAACTTTCTGTCCCGGAGTAATACTTCCGGCCTGTCCGGTGGAGGCGTTGAAGGTATAGCTGACTTCGTTGGCCGTGGAGCCGTTCCGTTGCTGGGCGGTGAGCGGGTTGAAGTTGATGGTTACTTGCCGGCCCGCTCCGCCGGTGTTTGCCTCAGTGACGGAGACACCCGTCACCTGGCCCAGCTTCCCTGTCGCACGCCTGGGAGCAGACTGACCGCTGACTTCACCCCTACCCGCCTTGTTTTCCGCCTGCACCGTGAAGGTGTAGGCGGTTTCCGAGTTCGCAGCGGTGAAATTGGCCGTCCGGACGGTGCCTGGAGTGGTCTGGGTCTGGGGGGCCATTCCGCCGCCGCTCATGGTCACGTAGTAGTTCCTGATCGGATCACCGTTGGTGTTCGGCTCAGTCCAGTTAACTTTCAGCTGGTTCTGCGTTCCGACGGAGGCCGCCACGGCCGAGGTGGGGGCGGCCGGTGCGGCAGGGACGCCTGCCGGGTTGTCCTCGGGGGAGTACTCGCCCCAGTCCGAGGGTCCAAGCTCGTTCACCGCTTGTGCCCGCACCTTGTACTTCACGCCGTTGGTGAGCCCGGGCCAGGTGTAGTTCAGTCCGGTCACGCCGTTCTTCACCGCGATCCCGCTGCCGGGCGGCGGGGAAATCTCCAGATTATAGCTCTTAACGGCCGAGCCCTCGGTCTTGGCCACTGGCCAGTTGATCACCATGTTCTTGTCCCCGGCCTTGACCGTGGGAGCTTCCGGCGGGGACGGTTTCTCATCCGGGCGGATCTCGTTGGAGGCCGCCGAAGGGGCGGACTCCCCCACTTCGTTGGTGGCGGTGACCGTGAAGACGTATTTGACGTCGTTGGTCAGGCCGCTGAGCGTGCAGGTGGTGGTGGCACACTCCTGGCTGAAGCCGGTGGAACGGACGGTGTATCCGGTGATGGGCGAGCCGTTGTCGGAGGACGGGGCCCACTTGAGCACGGCAGTGCGGCTGCGGACATCAGTGGCGGACGGGGCCGAGGGTGAGTCCGGCTTGTCCCGGACGGTAAGGCGGATGCGGCCGCTGGCCTGCCGGGATGCCTCCTCTGTCTTGTCCATCACCGTGTAACGGATCACCATAACGCCCTTGAAGCCGTTGGCGGGCGTGACCGTGACGGAGTCCCCGGCGATGGTGGGCTGGCCTGAAGCCGAGCCGGTTTCCACGACGGCCGAGACGACTTTAAGCGGAGTGTCGCTGAAGGGGTTGAAATCGTTGGCGAGGACGTTGATGGTTTCGGTCTTGCCGGCGTTTGCCTTCTCGATGGCGTCCTCATTGGCCGCCGGCAGTGGCCGGCCGGAGGCCACGACCGTGGCGGCCACAGCGGCCCTGACTGGCTCCGAGCGGCCGTCCGTGACCTTCAGCGGGATGCTGCCCTTCCGCCCGGTGGTCATCGCGGACTCGGCGCTGACCTTCAGGGTCTGGCCCTCGATCGAGGCCTTGAAGCCTTCGGGCAGCGTGCCGTCGAGCTCGAACTTGAGCTTGTTCTGGTCTCCGGAATCGACGTCCTTGGCAAGGTTCCCCAGCTCCAGGCTGACGGATTCAGCCTTCGGTACCTCAAGGTCGGTTCCGCTGAAGGTGGGCGAATGGTTCGCGTTCGGATCCGGGATGACCCGCGTGATGATGGTGAGCGTGGCCTTCAGGCCCTGGGGATCGTCAGGGCCGGAACCGTCGGTGACCTCGAAGGTGAGGGAGCCCGGGCCCACGTAATCCTTCAGGGCGGCATAACGCAGCGCGTCGCCAATTCCGGCGACGACATTCTGGCTGTCCGCGCCCTGCACACGGACCTTGTCCACCTGGGTGATCCGCGGCGTGCGGCCTTGCCTGACCCGGACATATTCCTTCAAATCCAGGCTGATTTCCTTGCCCGCCATCACTTCCACGACGTCGGTACGCGCCAGGCTGGGGTGCTGCTCGCCCTGCCCTGGAACCCAGATGACCGCAGTCGCGCTCTGTCCGTCGACATCGGTGACCGTGTACGGGACCAGCTGGTCTGTGGGGACGAGGGTCACAACGACATTGCCATCGCCGCCGACGCGTGCGTTCGGGTTTCCGTCCGGGAGGCTAATTTTGAGCTCGGCGGCGACGCCGTCGGGGTCCGAGTCGTTCTTCAGGACCGGGACGTCGACGGTGGATTTGCCGAGCGTCTCCGCGGGGGTAACGACGTCGTCCGTGGCAACCGGCAGCTTGAGCGTCGCCTCCGGGCTGACCCGGAGGCGGATCACTGCGCTGCCCTGGGCCTTCTTGTCGTCCTGGATCGTGTAGCTGACGCTCTCGTTGCCGGCTGCGCCCGGGGCGGTGAGGAGCACCCTGCCGCGGTCCGCCGCCTCAACGCGGAGCTCAGGCCGGGCTTCGAAGCCGTTCGACAACAGGCTGATCGGGTCCCCGTCCGGATCCGAGTCGTTAGTCAGGGCATCGACGGCGATCTTGCGGCCGGGGCGGACATCGACGGCGTCGTCCACCGCGATGGGTTTCTGGTTGTTGGCTTCCGGCGGGGCGATACCGACGATCACGGTTCCGGTGTTTTCGGCGCCGATCCGGTCCCGTAGGCGGTAGCTGAAGGTGTCAGTGCCGGCGGCGTTCCCGGCGGCGGTGAATTCGAGGTATCCGTCCTTAACCACAGCGGTTCCCATCGCCGGGGCCTTGTCCACTCCAATCAGTTGCACGGAGTCACCGTCGGAATCAATGCCGTCCAGCGGCACGGGAATGCGCACCGCCATGCCGGCGACCACGCGTGCGGTCAGGTTCCTGGGTTCGGGGCGGGAGTTCCGTTCGTCGTCGCGGGCGCGGATGCGGATGGTGACCTGCTGGGAGTCGGTCTGCCCGGACTCGTTGGTGACCTTGTAGATCGCGTAGACGGTCTTGGGAACCCCTCCGGCGATGAAGCGCAGTGCGCCGCCGGACGGGAAGATGCGGCCGTCGGCGTCGTCGGGCTGCTGGGCCAGTTCCGGCACCAGCGTGAGTTTGCCGCCGTTGGGGTCGGTGTCGTTCTCCAGCACCGGGATGGTGACGACGTCGCCGGCCCGCACCGTGGCCTCGTCCGGTTTGGCCTGGGGAGCCTGGAGCTTGGCCGGCGCCGGGACCACGAGGACGGCGATTTCACCGCTGACTGAGGACTTGCCGTTGGAGATCGTGTATTTGACGCTGAGCTGGCCCTGCGCACGGATGTCGGTGATCCGGACGACAGAGTGGTCCAGCACGGAGACGCTGACAGGCTGGCCGTCCGCCGCGGTCACGGATTGGACCACCAGGACGCCGCCGGAGGGATCGGAGTCGTTGCCCAGTACGTCCACAAGGGCGCTGCCGCCGCTGGGCAGCAGGGCAGTGTCGCGCACGGCCACCGGGGCGCCGTCGCCGTTTCCGGGCACGACGTCCACGCGGACCAGCTGCTGAGCGCTTGCGGGGCCATTTGTCACGAGGTAGGAGACGTAGTGGGCGTTGAGGGCCGTGGAATTGAAGGTAAAGGTCTGCTGGTCCGCGCCCACGGTAGCGGAGGAGTTGCCGTCCGGTGTGACCTGCGCAAGGCGGAGCGCCCCGCCCTGCGGGTCGGTGTCGTTCTTGAGCGGGGCGATCACGGTGTCCACTCCGGCGACGGCGAGGACGTGGTCCGCGTTGGCGATCGGTGGAAGCACTCCGGGTGCGCGGACGTCGACGGTGATTTTGCCCTCGGTGCTGGACCGGCCGTCGGAGACCGTCACGGTCACGGTCTTGCGGCCAGGCTCCGACCCGGCGTCCTGGAAGCTGAGCAGGCCGTCGGGACGGGCCTTGACCTGATCGCGGGGGTCGCTGCTGGTGGCGCTGACAACGTAGAGGTCGTCCCCGTCCGGATCGATCCAGTCGGTGAGGATGTTTTGGCTGACGAGCTTGCCGGACTGGACCACCAGGGCGGTGTTCCGGTTCGGTTTCGGCCGCGGGGCGGAGTTCTCCCCTGCCGGGACGACGGTGAGGGTAACGTCGGCGGAGGCCGAGAGGCCGCGGCCGTCGTCGACCGTGTATTTGAAGGTCTCCGAGCCGGTCTTATCTTCTGGAACAGACACCTGGAAGCCGGTGGAGCCATAGATTGGGGCCAGGAGTCCGGACTTGATCGGGTCCGGGGAACGGACGGTGAGGACGTCGCCGTCGGGGTCGGTGTCGTTGTCCAGTACAGGAAGAATCGTGGTTTTGCCAGCCCTGACGCCGAAGGTGTCCGGCTTGGCCGTCGGTGCGCTGTTGGGTTTCGTCCGGTCCGGGAGCACGGTCTGCTGGACCTCGTCGGCAGAGTCCTTTTCCGCATCATCCGAGGTCTGCTGCGGAGGAATGACGTCGTCCCAGTTGTTGACCAGCTGCATGTTCTGGTTCACCAGCCACACATTGCCCGAGTTCACATCATTGAGGACCACCAGATCCCGGTTGACCCGGAAGACGTAGCTCGGGGAGGCGCTGGCCTTGGGCACATCCACGTTCTTGTCATCGCCATCGTTCGCACAATCACGGACATACCTGTTCGCCCCCGACCACGCCGCATGCACACACCCCCCAAGCTGCACCGGCACCGCCGGAACACCCTCACCACCAAACGTCACCGTCTTCGCCGTCGAACCATCCAACGGCTGCTTCAACAACGCCTTCGGCGTGGCCACAGCCACCGCGTCAGCGGCCGGGCCGGACTGCTGCAGCTTCGCCTCCCGCGCATTCTCCAACACCAGCTCCCGCCCGCCCGGCAGGAACAACTTGCCCCGGGCCGCATCGAGGACCACCGGCTTGTCCCCCACCACGGCAAGCTGCAGATCCCCCGCACCCTTCAGCCCATCCCAGGTACCGGACTCCGTCCCCGTCACCTCGCCGCCGGCATCGACAGTTGTCACCGTGACCTGCCCGGACTTCGGATCAGCCGAATAAATCCGGTCGTCAGTTCCCACCACCGACACCAGACCCGGCGAACCCGTCAGCACCGGCTCACTGGACTCCTCATCAAAACCATTAACCGTCGACGGCGACAACGCCCACACCCGGCCCTTGACCGCATCCGCCACCGAAATGACCTGCGACCCGAAACTCACCACAGCCGAACCCGGCAGCTTCTTATCCCCGCCCAGACGCATATTCGGCGCAGACACCTGATTCAGCGTCGACCCGGACTCATCATCAACAAAAACATTCCCCGCATCCTGGAGAATATCGAACGTCGAACTCGCCGGCGTCACCGCACCATCAAGGACACGCGAGGGATAATTCAGCCGCCCAACAGCATTCCTCGACTTACTGACAACCCACACACCACCATCATTCAACTCCACCTCAGTGGTCTTAAACCCCGGATAGATGACGGCACCAGCCACCAGCACAGCCCCCACCACAGCAAAGGCCGCCCCCGAAACAAACTTGGTTCGACGATTCTTGCCCCGGACCTTGCCGAATTCGTCAGGCGCAGGCATGAGGATCCCCCAATTGTTTGCGGCCGGAACGAGTTCGGGACCGTTGAGACATGAACGCGCACTAGCGTAACTGGTTAGTCAATCGATTAGCGAATTTCCAGGGAAGTCGAACGGGCGAGTTCCTTGGCTCAAGAAGCAACGGTTAGGGGCAGTTGAAGGAAAGCAACCGCACGCGTTCCATGGTGATTTTCTGGTCCAGCGCACAGCCAGCGGCGGAAAAAGCGCTGAGATCCGGTGTGGAGTTTGCGCCAGTGCCCACGAAGAGTACCCGTCCGCGACCGGCGAGATCCCCCCTGCTGACAGGCTTGTTTTTGCCCCACAGGGTGCTTGAATCGCTCGGCAGCGAGGCCAGGGAGAGATCTGTAAGGGAAGTGAACGCCGCGGCATAGGCAAGCGACGGATCCCGGGCCTCTGGTGTTTCATAAACAATACTGGCCGGTCCGTGCGCTTCCCGGGCCGCCATCGCCGCGACGTCACGCTCAGTGTCCATCGGCTCATTGATCATGCTCTTCAACGTCAGCTGCGGCACCAGACTGCAGACGAGGACCATCGCGGCAGCGATGGGAAGCAAGCTGCGTCGGCGCTCCCGCAGCCAGTCAAGACCGAGTGCAACGAGCAGCGCGAAGGCTGGTGCCGTAAAAGTCAGATACCTGGCGACGTAGACCGGCTGCACGAGCACGCTGATAGATAACAGCGCAATCATCGGGGCCACGACACTGACCAGTCCCAAAACGAGGAGCGTCCACAGCTCTTTGACCTTCGCGGCACGGACAATACCAAAGGCCACGAGAGCCAGCTGAAAAATCCCCAGCAGGATCACAAACGCCAATACCCACGTTGGCGGCAGGTTGCCCGTGGGCCTGTCGTCGCCGTAAAAGAACTGCTTGACCGCAACCGCCGAAAGGTTTTGGAGTAACGAGCGGTTTTCGATCCAGGCAACCTGCCCGTTTTGTGTCAGTGCGAAGAGCAGGAAGGGCCCGGAGGCCACGGCAATCGCGAGAGAGGAAGCCAACGTGGCCAGGACCCGGCGTCGAAGGACAACGGCGGCAAGCGCATGCGAAACAATCACCAACACAAAAAACATAAAAACGAAGATGCCCAAGACTGCACATGCAGAATAGAGAACCCAGTCCAGGGCGCGGTTCGATTTCCACGCCCTGATCAGCAACAGGGTAAGTGCAACGGCAAACAGTGCTGTGAAGGCAGACTGCCGGGCTTCCGTTCCGGCCCACACCATTCGGGGGAGGACGGACAGGACCAGGCCGGCAGTGATCCCGATAAAGTCCGAACCAAGTTTGCGCCCAATGACCACCGTGCCCGCGCAAGCCAATCCAACGGCCAATGCCGAAGGGCTTCTGAGTGCTACCTCCGAAAATCCGAAGACCGATGTCCACACGTGCATGAAAAAGTAGTAAGTTCCGTGAACGGCGTCAACGGACTGCAGCAAATTAAACAACTCCGCTGGAGTCCGGTTCGCGGCTGAGATCGTCGCAATTTCATCATTCCAGAAAGATGGAATCCAAGACCCCGTGAAGGCGACAACAAATGCCAGCATGCCAACAGTGACGGGCGCCGCCCAGGACCTGGCGAGGAAAAAAGCTCCTGCTGCGTCATCGCCGTTGGTCAAGTTGCGCGAAGAGTGCCCACCGCGCGCTCGCTGGGCCTGCTCTGCGGCTCCGGAAAGCTGCTTCATGTGCATCCCCTATAGATGAATTGATGGGACAAACCGGCCAAGCAAAACGGCCAGTTCCTCCAAACAGAATAGCCAGTGTTCACCGGCGTCCTAGTCGAGCACGAGCCCCTTGCCGCGCCCCCTGGCGAGCACCACGGGATGAATTTCGCCAAAGCCACGGACATTCTCAGCCTGTTGCGGAATGAGCACGAACCTCTCATCCTGGTCCAGCGCTGCTGCAGTCATGGAGTCCACCAGAACACTTCCCGGATCAGCCAGCGTTGTCAGCCGCGCGGCGAGATTGACGGTTGGGCCGTAGATATCGCCAAGCCGGGAAAGGATCCGGCCCCACACCATGGCCACGCGGGCCTCGGGCAGGATCTCGTCCTCGGTGAAAGCCTGCGCCAGCGCGAGTGAGATCTCGGCACCGGCCGCCGGGGTTTCAGCGATGTAGAGGACTTCATCGCCGACGGTCTTCACCAGCCGTCCGCCGCCCACGGAAATGATTTCGGCACACTTGTTTTCGAAGCGCTGGACCAGCCTGGCAAGGGTCTTTTCATTCATGCGCCGGGACAGGCTGGTGTAGGAAACCAGGTCAGCGAACCCTACGGCGCGCGCCAACGGCAGTGGGGCATCGTCCTCATCGCCCTCGCGTCCCTCTTCGCTGGCCTGCAGACCTGCCTCGGCGCGGACAGCCAGCCGTTGGACACCGGCGTTGAGCTGCCGGCGCCAGGAATAGACGAGCATTTCTTCAAGTGCATCCACCAGCGCCGGGAGGTCGTTGACGAGTCGCTTACGGGCCACGGCATCAGTGACACCCTGTTCCTGGACCATGTCCTCCACCAGGGCCTCAATCTGCCAGACCACCATGCGGTCAGTCATCTGGCCGATGGAGCGGGTCACCGAAATGGCTGCCTCCTCGGTGAGCTGTCCCGTGCGAACCAGATCAACCACCGTTGACAGCGCTGCCTGGTCCCGTTCAGTGAAGGCTACGTCTTCATCGCCGAGGTTCGGGAAGCCCAGTGCGCGCCAGAGTTTCCGGGCGGAAAGAAGGGAAAGCCCGGCCCCGGCGGCTACTTCACGACGACGCAGCTTGCGCTCACCTCCGAGCAGCCGCGTTTCCAGGGCTTTAGCCGCCAGCCTTTCTGTGGACAGGGTTCCCGTGGGCGGAGGACCGACGGCGATGGCAGCCTCGCGGGGAGCGGTATCGGGCGTGCGCGAAGCCGGGCTCTCTTGCTCCGGCTGCGGCTCTTCAGCGCTCATCGCTCCCACCTTCCCTCAATTCCCCTGGCAGTACTTCATCGGTATAACCGGACAAATCGTCCGTCTCAAAAATCTCACCGTCCGGGAGATCATCCAGTGCGTCAAGTACGAAGTCACGGAATCGTGCAATCTCCGGGACGTCGGCAATCACAGTGTTGCCTTCATGCCTGGTTTCCAAGGATATATTCCCCGAACGCAATATACGCTGAAGCACGGACTGGCTGACCGTCACGTGGCGCACTGCGGCCAGTGAAACCTGCCGGTCGGTGCGTCGCAACATGCCATAGCGGGCAACTATCCTGCGGCTGGTCAGTGTGTAGCGGGTCCCTTGCCAGCTCAGCAATCGCGGCAGGCAATATCCACACAGTACCCAAGCAGCCGCCAGGACGCACGCCGTGACCAGCCACAACGTCCACTCGCGGGATACCAGCGGCAACAGCCGGGTGGGCTCACCCCGGATAATCCAGGCAGCTGCAAACGCCGCCGCCGCCGGGGCAAGAACAAAGACCACTGCCGGCAGGATCAGTCTCCTGGGCTGGGGGCGGGTCATCACAATGACCTGCTCCCCCGACTGGAGGCCTTTACGCATAACCGCTTTCAGGACCTTGGCCTGGCACCGATCCCTGGATGGGCGGCGACCACGGCCGCAAATGGAGAACGTCGCCGGCGGTAACCACGTGTTCCCTCGCCGCGGCGTCCACCACCAGCAAAGATCCGTAGTCATCGAGCCGCGAGGCATGGCCGATAATTTCGTGATCCCCCGGCAGCTGGGCACGCACCTGCTTGCCGAGCGTCACCATAACGGCCTCCACCCGCTTGTGCAGCGACGGCCCGCCTGCCATTCCGGCTGCGGGATCGCCGTCGGCATTGCAGAAACTCCGGTACAGCGCAGTGAAACGCGAAAGGTAGCTCTTGAGCAGCAGCGTGCGGTCCACTGTGAGCGCCTCTTCCAGCCGCACGGAGGTGGCTGTGGGAACGGGCAGTTCCTTAGCAGTCAGCGTGACGTTAAGGCCGGTACCAACGACTACGGGAGGCGCGGCACCGTCCCCCATTGGCCCCAGCTGGGCGAGAATACCCGCAATTTTCCTGCCGCGGACCAGGACGTCATTGGGCCATTTGATCTCAGCGGGGATTCCAGCCGTTTCCAGCAGTGTTTCACGCAGTGCCAGCGCGGCCAGCAGCGACAGCCACGAGTAGCTCTGCGTGCGCAGGGGCCGGCCTTCGGCATTGACCGGACGGAGCACAATGGAGACCGACACAGAGCTGCGCTCCGGCGCTTCCCACTGGCGGTCCAGGCGTCCGCGGGCGGCAGTCTGGTGCTCCGCCGTGAGAACCGCCAGGTCCCCCCAGGCAGCCGGTTCCACAGTGACTGCGCGCAGCAAATCAGCATTCGTGGACCCGGTGGAGTCAACAACCTCAAGCCGGGAGATCCCGTTCGCCGTCAGGAATTCCTCGCTCGCGAGTGCTTGGCGGTCGAGTGCTTGGCGGTCGGGGGCGTCACTGTCCGGGGTCTGGGCGGCATCCATAGTTGAATCCTATCGAGTTACCGGCCCTCCAGCGCGGCATGGGACCCCTTGCACGGTGGAGCATCTGCTCAGAGGAATATGTCCGGCACCAGCTGGTCCTCGGCGGCGCCGAGGCTGTACTGGCGGAACCCGCTGACTCCTGCAGCGGACAGCACCTGCTCGTCTGTGTAGAAGTTTCCCGTCTTTGCTCCGGACCCGTGCACCAAGTTGCTTCCGGTGAGCACGGCATGGGCGGCATCAGCCATGATTTCAGGGCCACGCGCGGCCCGTACGATCGCTGCCCCGCCAGGCATGTTCCGGATCGCCGCGGTGTCGATCAGGGTGCACGGCCACAGCGAGTTGACACTGATGCCCGTGCCTTTGAGTTCTTCGGCCAGTCCCAGAGTGGTGAGGCTCATGCCGTACTTGGCCATGGTGTAGGCAAGGTGAATGCCGGCCCATTTCGGGTCCAGGTTCAGTGGCGGGGAGAGCGTAAGGATGTGGCCATTGGCGGATTTCCGCAGTGCGGGGAGGGCTAGTTTGGACATCAGGAACGTGCCGCGCACATTGATGTCCTGCATCAGGTCGTAGCGCTTCATATCCACGGCGTCCGTGGGCGAGAGATCGATCGCCGAGGCATTGTTGATCACAATGTCTATCCCGCCGAAGCGTTCGACGGCGGCGGCTACTGCCCCGGCGACATCGTTGTCATTGCGCACATCACCCACAATCGGCAACGCCTGCCCGCCTGCGGCTTCCAGCTGTTCTGCGGCGCTGTAGACAGTGCCTTCGAGTTTGGCGTGCGGCTGGCCGGTCTTGGCCATCAGCACAATATTGGCTCCATCGCGCGCTGCGCGGGTGGCAATGGCCAGACCGATCCCCCGGCTGCCGCCGGACATCAGAATAGTGCGGCCCTGGAGCGTCCCGGCGGCCTGGTACGGCCTTTCGCCAGTGGGGACAGCGGTAACGGAAGCATCGTTGCTGGAAGTCATAAGGACACTCTAGCCGACTTATGTTACTGACGAGTAACATAAGGCCGGCGCTGTTGCTGTTCGTGAAAATTGTAGGTTTTCTACAGCGGTTCGCGTCTGTGGCGTCGCTAGACTAGCCATCGGGGCCCGGTTTTTGTGCGGAAGCTACTTAAGCGCGCACGAACGGCGGCCCAGCGTAATCAGCTAGAGCACCAATCAGCTACAGAGCCGGAGATACTTGATGAGCCACGATCTGACAACGACAGCGGGGAAGATTGCCGATTTCCGCGACCGCCAGGCCGGTGCCGAGCAACCCTCCGGACCCGAAGCGATCGAAAAGCAGCACGCCCGAGGCAAGAACACCGCCCGCGAACGCATCGATCTGCTGGTGGACGAGAATTCGTTTGTTGAGTTTGATGCACTGGCCGTGCACCGTTCCACGGCGTTTGGCATGGAGAAGAAAAAACCCCTGGGCGACGGTGTGGTGTCCGGTTACGGCACAATGGACGGCCGTCTTGTGGCCGTCTACAGCCAGGATTTCAGCGTCTACGGCGGTTCCCTGAGCCAGGTCAACGGCGAGAAGATCGTCAAGGTCCAGGAATTCGCGCTCCGCAATGGCTGCCCCATGGTGGGCATCAACGATGGCGGCGGCGCCCGCATTCAGGAGGGTGTCGCATCACTGGCCATGTTCGCTGATATCTTCCGCAACAACGTCCACTCTTCAGGGGTGGTCCCCCAGATTTCACTCATCATGGGCCCGTGCGCCGGCGGCGCCGCGTACTCCCCCGCCCTGACGGACTACGTGGTCATGGTGGACAAGACCTCCCACATGTTCATCACCGGCCCGGACGTCATCAAGACTGTCACCGGCGAGGACGTGGACATGGAAACGCTGGGTGGCGCGCGGCAGCACAACGCCACCACCGGCACCTCCACGTATCTGGCGTCTGATGAAGCGGACGCCATTGAATTCGTCCGGGAGCTCCTGGACTTCCTGCCTTCGAACAACCTCTCCGAGGCACCGGTGCTGGAGCACCAGCAGGAACTGGAGCTCGACGACGACGACCTCGCCCTGGACACCCTCATCCCGGACTCTGCAAACCAGCCGTACGACATGCGCAAAGTCATTGAGCAGATCGTCGATGACGCCCATTTCCTGGAAATGCAGTCCCTCTATGCACCCAACGTGATGATCGGCTACGGCAGGGTGGAAGGTCACACGGTTGGAATCGTGGCGAATCAGCCCACCCAGTTTGCCGGCACGCTGGACATCTCCGCCTCGGAAAAAGCCGCACGCTTTGTCCGCAACTGCGATGCCTTCAACATCCCGATCATCACGTTGGTGGATGTCCCCGGGTTCCTGCCCGGCAAGGACCAGGAGTTCCAGGGCATCATCCGCCGCGGCGCCAAACTGCTGTACGCCTACGCCGAAGCGACCGTTCCCAAGCTGACCGTCATCACGCGCAAGGCGTACGGCGGGGCGTACATCGTGATGGGCTCCAAGAAGCTAGGCGCCGACCTGAACCTCGCCTGGCCCACAGCACAGATCGGCGTGATGGGTGCCCAGGGCGCCGTGAACATCCTGTACCGCCGCGAGCTGGCCGCTGTAGCGGAAGCCGGCGGAGACGTCGAAGCCCGGCGGTCAGAGGTCATCCGGCAGTATGAAGAAGAGCTGCTCAACCCCTATCAGGCAGCCGAACTCGGCTATGTGGACGCCGTCATTGCGCCGTCCGACACCCGGCTCCAGATCATCAAAGGGCTCCGTGCACTGCGGGATAAGCGAGCCAGCCTGCCTGCCAAGAAGCACGGAAACATCCCGCTATGATCCCCGCCCGCCCCGACGTTGAGCCGGTCGAAACCGCGCCCCCGGTGCTGTTCACTGTTGTCAAAGGGAACCCGGCTCCGGAAGAGCTCGCGGCGCTGGCCGCTGTCGTACTTTCCATGGGGAGTGCCGAAACGGCAGAACCCGCGAAGCCCAGCGTCCGCCACTGGGTCCGGCGTCAACAGTTGCAGCTGGCCCCCCAGCCCGGGCCGGGAGCATGGAAGCGCAGCCGCGGCTAGCCGCACGGCCGGTGGCCACTGCTCCGCATGGGGCCGGTCTGCACGGAGGCTTTAGTGCCGAGGAATGTTCAGCAAGTCTTTCATAACCGGCCCGCCCCGGTTAGTCTCGTGGGGTGACTATCGAAACCTCTGCCTCCGTGCGCCCCCGGACCGCCATCGACGCCGTCGCCGATGCCTACACAGACACCCTTACCCGGCTCAATCCAAGCTTCGCCACCAATCTGGGCCTGCCCGGCCACGAGACCGAGTACCCCGACTTCTCTCCAGCCGGTCTCGCCGAATTTGCCTCTGCAGCCCGGGATGCCTTGGCTGCCCTCGACGGGCTGCAGCCTGCCGATGATGTGGACGCCGTCACCCTGGACGCCATGCGCGAGCGGCTGGGACTGCAGCTGGAAATCCGCGAATCGGGGTGGGACGCGGCGGAGCTGAACAACATTGCCTCCCCCGCCCAGGAGATCCGTGCCATCTTCGATCTCATGCCCACCGATACCGAAGAGCGGTGGGGGCACATCGCCGGCAGGGCGCACAACGTTACCGGCGCCCTCCGGGGCTACATGGAGTCGCTTCAGTCCGCCAAAGACGCCGGGAAGGTCTCCGCGGCGCGGCAGGTTTCCATAGTGATCGAACAGACCACCAAGTACGCGGCTGGGGACGGTTTCTTCGCGCGGCTCGCGTCCGGAGCCAAAACCGCCGACGGCCCGCTTTCCGCGGAGCTTCAGAAGAGGCTCGACGCCGGCGCCGAAGCTGCGCGCACCGCTTACACCGAACTGGCTGCTTTCCTGGAATCCGAACTGCTCCCGGCAGCACCGGAAAAGGACGCGGTGGGCAGGGCGCGCTATGCCCTCGCATCCCGGTCATTCCTCGGTGCCGCGGTGGACCTCGAAGAAACCTACGCATGGGGCGTCCAGGAACTTGAACGGCTGATCTCCGAGCAGGAGAGGGTGGCCGAAGAGATCAGGCCAGGGGCATCGGTTGAGGAAGCCAAGGACATCCTCAACAACGATCCTGCGCGGCAGATCAAGGGCACCGATTCCCTCAAGGCCTGGATGCAGGAATTGTCCGACCGTGCGGTGTCCGAGCTTGCCGACGTCCACTTCGACGTTCCGGACATCATGAAGACGCTCGAATGCCGCATCGCACCCACGGACGAGGGCGGCATCTACTACACGGGCCCCTCGGACGACTTTTCCCGGCCCGGCCGCATGTGGTGGTCCGTCCCTGCAGGCGAGGACACCTTCACCACCTGGGCGGAAACCACCACGGTTTTCCACGAGGGTGTGCCCGGCCACCATCTGCAAGTTGCTACCGCAACGTGTCGCAGGGAACTCCTGAACAACTGGCGCCGCAACGTGTGCTGGACCTCGGGCCACGGTGAAGGCTGGGCGTTATATGCCGAGAAACTCATGCAGGAACTGGGATATCTGTCGGATCCGGGCGACCATATGGGCATGCTGGACAAGCAGCGCATGCGTGCCGCCCGCGTAGTGTTCGACATCGGAGTCCACCTTGAGCTCGACCTACCCGAACGCTGGGGCACCGGCACCTGGACACCTGAGAAGGGCTTCGACTTCCTCAGGCAGCACCTTGCCATCAGTGATGGGCAGCTCAAATTCGAGTTCACCCGCTACCTCGGCTGGCCCGGGCAGGCCCCTTCTTACAAAGTGGGCCAGCGCCTATGGGAGCAGATCCGCGCCGAACTTCAAAGCCGGCCGGACTTCGACCTCAAGGCATTCCACACCAAAGCACTGAACATTGGCTCGGTTGGGCTCGATACCCTCAAGCGCGCGCTGTTGGCTTAGGTTCGTATGCTGCCCAAGGAGGGCAGACATCCTCTGCGTGCTCGGTCGTTCCTCTCTTGGACGCACGCTGCCGGATGACTGCCCTCTTTGGCCCCTTGACGAGACGTTTGCCACAGCTACCTTGGGAATAAGCTCACGAAATGGCCTAACGGGGGCGGTTCTAGGGAAACTGGGGTTGGTGCCGGAATCGTGCTGCGTAACATTTCTCAATGTCCGTACGTGGTGATATGTGGGCCGGGCCTAGCGTGTTCTGGTGAGCACTCAGACAAGCACCCCAACCTCGCCGGAAAAATCCGGTTTCCCGCTGCCCAAATGGGCCGGCTCCTTTGGTTTCCAGATCATCGCCGCCCTTTTTGTTGGCCTGGCGCTTGGCCTTCTTGCCAAATACACCGGCAGTACCAAGACCAGCCCCAACGGCCTTGGCGCCACGCTGCAGACCATCGGATCGAGCTACGTTTCGCTGCTGCAGACCGCAGTGGTCCCGCTGATTTTCACTGCCGTTGTCAGCTCCATCTCCAACCTCCGCCAGGTTTCCAACGCCGCCAAACTGGCATGGAACACCCTCCTGTGGTTCGCCATTACCTCGCTCATTGCGGTGCTGATCGGCATCGGCCTGGGTGTCCTGCTTCAGCCGGGCGCCAACACCGGGATCTCGCAGGAAGCAAAGTACACCGGCAAGTCCGGTGACTGGTGGGCATTCCTCACAGGTCTGTTCCCCAAGAACTTCCTTGGGCTTGGTGCGAACTCCACCGTTGCCGAGTCAGGGGTCGTCACCACCTCCGTGAGCTTCAATGTGCTCCAGATCCTGGTGATCGCGATCGCCGTCGGTGTTGCCGCGCTGAAAGCAGGCAAAGCCGCCGAACCCTTCCTTAACCTCAACGCCTCGGCCCTGGCAGTCATCCAAAAGGTGCTGTGGTGGATCATCCGCATCGCACCGCTGGGAACCGTGGGCCTGATCGGCAATGCCGTGGCCATCTACGGCTGGGACACCATCGGTTCCCTCGGAAAATTCACCGTGGCCATCTACTCCGGCCTGGCACTTGTGCTCTTCGGCGTCTACCCCGCCCTGGTCCGGAGCCACGGACTCTCCGTCAAGCAGTACTTCTCCGGGGTTTGGCCCGCTGTGCAGCTGGCCTTTGTCTCCCGCTCCTCGATCGGTACCTTGCCGCTGACCCAGCGTGTGACCGAACGGAACCTCGGCGTCCCCCGGGCCTACGCCTCCTTCGCCGTGCCGCTGGGTGCCACCACCAAAATGGATGGCTGCGCAGCCATCTACCCTGCCATCTCGGCAATCTTTGTGGCCCAGTTCTTCGGCATCCAGCTGGACCTCAGCCAGTACGTACTCATCGCACTGGTATCCGTCCTCGGTTCCGCAGCGACTGCGGGAACCACCGGCGCCGTCGTCATGCTCACGCTGACTCTATCCACGCTGGGACTGCCGCTGGCCGGCGTCGGGCTCCTGCTCGCGATCGATCCGATCCTGGACATGGGCCGAACAGCTGTCAATGTGGCAGGGCAGGCTCTGGTACCAGCCATTGTGGCCAAACGCCAGGGAATCCTGGACGAATCGCTGTACAACGCCCCGCGCAACGGAACGCCTTTCAAGGACGACGACGTCGATTTCGCCACCGCTGATCCCTCCGCCGTCGGGACTTCTGCGGGAGCCAGTCCCACCGCAACGGTCCGCGAACTTGCCGACGCGAAGCCTTAAGCCACCGCTCGGAAACCTGACAAAAGAAGTCCCCGGGGACTCCCCGGGGACTTCTTGTTGAGCCTTCCTTCTATCTAGCGGCCACCGCCGCCGATCACACCGCTCTGGACCGCCTTTGTCACGGCATCCGCTTCAGCCTGGGTCAGCTTGCCATCCGTGACGGCCTTGTCCAGCTTGGTCTTCAGCGCTGCAGCGTGCTCCGCCTGTTCAGCCGAGCGCAGTTCATCGAGCGCCGCAGTGACCTTGGCCTCGTCAATGCCGAGCGACGATGCGAGCGACTTGGCGAGGTCGGCCTGCAACGTTGCCGGATCCGGGCGGGTTCCTTCCGCCGGCGGCGTGGTGGGCTTATTGGCATCGCGGAATGCCTTGAGTGCATCCGTCACCTTGGTCTGGTCGACCCCCAGCTTGGTGGCCAGTTCTGCTGCATCCACGCCGCCGAAGCCTCCGTGGCTGTGGCCACCACGCATGCCCTTGACTGCTTCGGGCGCGGTGCCTCCTGTCGAGGTGCCGGGGCTTGCACTCGAGCTCGCGCTCGGGGTGGGCGTGGTGGTCGCGGAGGCCATGCCGGCAACTCCGAACCCGGCACCAAGGGCCAGGGCCGTGGCCGAAAGGCCAAGGGCGATTCTCTTTGTGCGTGACATCTTTTGTCTCCTGGATCTGCCGTGCGCTGACGGCTGCTCATGGTTACGTGTCTCTCTCGAGATACTCCAAGTGTCCGGCGGCGGGTTCTGCAGGACCTGTCGGAAACCTTTCATCTTCCTGTGAATGTTTCCCGCCTTCCGGGATCCGCACCGGGTAGGCCCGACCCATGCTGATCGTCACATCAAACGATATTCCGGGTCACAGGATTGACGCCGTGTTGGGTGAGGTCATGGGCCTGGCTGCGCTTCGACACCTCCGAGATGGGCACCCACCGGACAGGGGTCTGCGCGCACGGCACCGCGGTTTTTGCCATTCCGCTGGGAGAAGGCGAAGCAGGCGCCGCCGGGCAGTCGGTGCATCTCGCAAAAGACCCGCAGCCACCCGCGTAGAACTTGCGCCCAGAACTTGCGCACAGTGCAAAGTTGCACGTAGTGTAACTGTGTGCATACTCCCGCTTTCCTCCCTGACGGTCCACCTTCTGCAACGCCCTCGCGCCGGGAACTGAACAAGGCCGCAACCCGACAGGCCATCACCGACGCCGCCTTGGAGCTGCTCCGCGGCAAGGGGCCCGGAAATTTCACGGTGGAGGATATCGCGGACACCGCCGGAATTTGCCGCCGCACGTTTTTCAACTACTTCAGCAGCACCGAAGCGGCCATCGCTTCCGTCACGCACGGGTTCCTGGACAATGCCCTCGTCCAGTTCAGGCTACGGCCCGCAAACGAGCCCATCCTCGAATCGGCCCGCGCCGCGCTGGTTGAACTCGCGGACCCCATGACCATGGCGCCCATGGGCGAACTCTTCAGCCTGACGCAGGCAAACCCCCAGCTGTCCCGCTCCGAACTGGAAGCCTGGGACCACTGCACGGAGCAGATCATCGATGCCGCACGCGAACGCGCCGCCCGAACCCCCGGCGTCGTGATCAATGAACTGTATCTGCGCGCGCTGGCCGGCTCCGTCATCTCCTGCGGAAAGGCCGCCATGGATGTCTGGTTCGCCAGATGCGGTGCTGACCTGTCCGAAAAGTCCCTCGCCGTCCTGCGCCAGTTGCTGATCGATTCCATGGGCCTGCTGGGCTCCGGATTCGCCGGCCCGGCAGGCCCGGCCAGTCCGGCAACGCCGTCAACGGCCGCCGCGCCAAGCTCGCCGGCACCCACCGTCGCCTCCGCCCCACTCATCACAGATCGGCACTGACATGGCAACGCTGCTGTACAGGCTTGGCAAGTTTTCCTACCGGCACCGCTGGCTGGTCATCGCCGCATGGCTGGCCGCGCTGGTGGCCGTGGGCGGCTCCGCGGCCGCCTTCCACGGCACCATGTCCAACAATTTCCAGATTCCGGGCACCGAGACCCAGCAGATGCTGGACAAGCTCAAGAAAGAGCTCCCGGCGTCCTCCGGCGGCTCCGCGGGCATCGTGTTCGAGGCCAACGGCGGCATCTTCAGCAAGGCCGGCAAGGACGCTGTGTCTGCCGCACTCGCCAAACTGGAGACCCTGCCCGACGTCCAGGGTACGGTCGATCCTTTCGAAACGCAGGCGCAGCTGGACAAAGCGGCCACGGATATCACCGACGGTGAGAATAAGGCTGCCGCGGGGAAAGCTGAGCTGGACAAGGCACAGGCCGAGCTGACGGCCGGCCTGGTACAGCTTGCCGGCGCCGAACAGCAGCTTGCGGCCGCCGGGATGCCGGCAGCAGGCATAGAAGCACAGTTGGGCCAGCAAAAGGCCGCGCTGGCCGCGGGCCAGGAGAAGTTCGACGCCGGCACGAAGGCCGCCGCGGAAGGCGCCGCACAGCTGGAGCTCGGCAAACGCCAGCTCGCCGCCTCCGATGGGATGCGCTTTGTCTCTGAGAACGGCAAAGCCGCCATGGCCCAGGTCCAGTTCAAGACCTCCATCAACGGACTGACCCCGGAGGTCCGCAAAAAGGTCCAGGAGATCGCCCAGGAAGTCACGGCTGCTGACGTCACCGCGTTGGCAAGCAAGGAAATCACCGAAGATGTCTCGGATCTGTTCGGTGTGTCCGAGATCGTGGGTATTGCCGTGGCTGCCCTGGTTCTGATCCTGATGCTGGGGACATTGATCGCCGCCGGTCTGCCGCTGCTGATGGCGCTGGTGGGCGTTGCGGCCGGCGTGGGCGGAACGTTCGCGCTGACCGGCGTGATCGACATGAGCTCCATCTCCCCCATGCTCGCGCTGATGCTGGGCCTTGCCGTGGGAATCGACTACTCCCTGTTCATCGTCAACCGGCACCGCGGCCAGCTGCTCGCCGGAATGGACGCCGAGGAATCCGTGGCCATGGCTACCGGCACCTCAGGAAATGCCGTGCTGTTCGCCGGGCTCACCGTCATCATCGCCCTCGCAGCCCTCGTGGTGCCCGGGTTGCCTTTCCTGGCCGTGCTGGGACTTTCGGCAGCCGCAACAGTGGCGGTCGCCGTCGTCGTCGCCCTGACGCTGACCCCCGCCGTGTTGTCACTGGTGGGCCGGAAACTGATCTCCAAGCGGGCATGGGCCAAAGCCGAAGCGCACAACGCGGCGCCCGGCCACGAAGCGGCAGACCAGGTGAAGGATGAGCGCCGCAGCAGCCACGGCTGGGGCGGGCTGGTGACCCGTCATCCCCTGATTGCCCTGTTGGCTGGCGTGGTAGTGCTGGGCATACTCGCGCTGCCCGCCAGCCAGCTGCGGCTGGCCCTGCCCGACGGCGGCTCCGAACCCGTGGAGTCGCAGGCCTACAAGGCCTATGACGTGACCGGGCGGAGCTTCGGCGAAGGCATGACCGGACCCATCATCGTGGTGGGTGAATTACCCGCGCGCCTCAGTGAGGCTGACGCACAGGCCAGGCAGTTCGACGTCGCGGACATTCTCCGCGGCGTGGACAACGTCACCGCCGCTGTGCCCGTTGCGCTCAGCGATGACCGCCGCACGGCCGTTTTCCAGGTCATCCCGAAGGAGGGACCGGCCAGTGCCAGCACAGTCAAGGTGGTTTCCGAGCTGCGTGGCAAGAACACGGAAATCCGGGACGCCACCGGTGTGACCATCGGCTTGACCGGCCAGACTGCCGGCAACGTGGACGTCTCCGCCAAACTGGGTGATGCGCTGCCGCCGTATCTGGCAATCGTCGTCGGGCTTTCCCTGCTCCTGCTGCTGCTTGTGTTCCGTTCAATTGTGGTGCCGCTGCTGGCCACGGGCGGATTCCTGCTCTCTCTCGCCGCCGCTTTCGGCGCTGTGGTTGCTGTCTACCAGTGGGGTTGGCTGGGCGCGGTCTTTGATGTTCCCAACCCGGGCGCCGTCCTGAGCTTCCTGCCCATCATCCTGATCGGGGTGCTGTTCGGGCTGGCAATGGACTACCAGGTGTTCATGACCTCCGGCATGCGCGAGTCCTATATGCATGGCGAATCAGCCAAACATGCCGTCCGTACCGGATTCAGCCACGCCTCCGCCGTTGTCACAGCCGCCGCGATCATCATGGTCAGCGTGTTTGCCGGCTTCATCTTCAGCCACCTCACCATGGTCCGTCCGCTCGGCTTTGCCATGGCTTTCGGTGTACTGGTGGATGCGTTTGTGGTCCGCATGACCATCGTACCGGCCGTGATGTACCTGCTGGGCAGCAAGGCCTGGTGGCTGCCGAAGTGGCTGGACCGGCTCCTCCCGGACGTTGATGTTGAGGGCGCCAAGCTCCGGACCGACCAGGCTCCGGCAGCACCTGTTGCCTCTCATCTGGTCCACTAGGCTGATCAGGTGACCCGCCTGATTCTCGCCTCCCAGTCCCCCGCCCGCACCAAGCTCCTTACCGACGCCGGAATCCGGCATGAAGTCCTCGTCTCCGATGTGGACGAGGACGCCGTCCAGGCCCGCTACGGGGTCACCGATCCGCATGACACCGCGTTGCTGCTGGCCCGGGCCAAGGCTGAGGCTGTCGCCTCCCTGCCGGAGGCGGAGGGCACCCTGGTGATCGGCTGCGATTCAGTGTTTGAGTTCGACGGCGAGGCGCACGGCAAACCGTACACGGCCAGCGTCGCACGGGAACGGATGCTGCGGATGAGCGGCAGCAGCGGTGTGCTGCACACGGGCCACTGGCTGGTTGACTGCCGCGCTACGGCAGCCGACGGCGGCGCACCGGACGGCGGATCAGTCGCCGCCGGTTCCGGCGCAACACTGGGGGCGGTCGCCTCTGCCGAAGTCCACTTCATGGACATGGACCCGGCCGAAATCGACGCCTACATCGCTACGGGCGAGCCGCTGCACTGCGCCGGATCCTTCACGATTGATGGCCTAGGCGGGGCCTTCATCCGCAAGGTGGATGGCGATCCGCATGCCGTCGTCGGGCTTTCCGTCTCCACGCTGCGGACCTTGCTGGCCAAGGCGAACGTAGGCATCACTGAACTGTGGTCCCGGCCGTAAAGCGGCCGTTTTCAACGCGGCTTGTAGCATCCCTACAAAGGATGGGCGCTTTACACGCGGAATCCGCAAGTAATATGGGCGGAACCCTCAATATCGCGCTAGGCTCCCTGAAGGAAAGAAGGAGTCGCCTTGTCAGCTAATTCGGAGCAGTCCGCACGTCCACTGCAGTCAAACCTCACGAAGGTGCTGATCGCCAACCGCGGCGAAATCGCCGTGCGAATCATCCGTGCAGCACGTGATGAAGGCATCGCCTCCGTGGCTGTCTACGCCGATCCTGACCGCGATGCCCTTCACGTCCGGCTTGCCGACGAGGCCTATGCGTTGGGCGGCAATACAGCGGCCGAGTCCTATCTGGTCATGGACAAGCTGATCGAAGTGGCCCGCCAGTCCGGCGCCGACGCCATCCACCCCGGTTACGGCTTCCTGGCTGAAAACGCACAGTTCGCGGCCAAGGTGATCGAGGCCGGCATTATCTGGATCGGCCCGTCTCCGGCAGCCATCTCCGCGTTGGGGGACAAAGTCCAGGCCCGCCACATCGCCGAGAAAGTCGGTGCACCGCTGGTCCCGGGCACTGCTGACCCTGTTGAATCCGCGGAGGAAATCCTCGACTTCGTGGACAAATTCGGCCTTCCCGTGGCCATCAAGGCTGCTTTCGGCGGCGGCGGCCGCGGCATCAAAGTCGCCCGCAATCGCGAGGAAATCCCTGAGCTCTTCGAGTCCGCTGTCCGCGAAGCCACCGCAGCGTTTGGCCGCGGCGAATGTTTCATTGAGCGCTTCCTGGATGCGCCACGGCACGTGGAAACCCAATGCCTGGCCGACGCCCATGGCAACGTGGTGGTGATCTCCACACGCGACTGCTCCTTGCAGCGGCGCAACCAGAAACTCGTGGAGGAAGCCCCTGCACCGTTCCTCACCGAGGACCAGAACCGTCGCCTGTATGAGTCCTCCAAGGCCATCCTGAAGGAAGCCAGGTACGTTGGTGCCGGAACCTGCGAATTCCTGGTGGGACAGGACGGCACCATCTCCTTCCTCGAGGTCAACACGCGCCTTCAGGTGGAGCACTGTGTGTCCGAGGAGGTCACCGGCATCGATCTGGTCCGCGAGCAGTTCCGGCTGGCCCGCGGCGAGGAACTGGGTTACGGCGATCCCGAGGTCCGCGGCCACTCCTTCGAATTCCGCATCACGGGCGAGGACCCGGGCCGGAACTTTATGCCGGCGCCGGGCACCATCACCGCGTTGAAAAACCCGAGCGGCCCCGGGATACGGATTGATTCCGGGGTTGAGCAGGGCGATGTGATCAGCGGCAACTTCGATTCCATGCTCTCCAAGCTGATCGTCACCGGTGCCAGCCGTCAGCAGGCGCTCCAGCGCGCCCGCCGTGCGCTCGAGGAAATGGTGGTGGAAGGCCTCCCCACCGTTATCCCGTTCGACCTCGCCGTAGTGACCGACCCCGCCTTCGCCCCCGCAGAGGGCCCCTTCAGCGTGCACACACGCTGGATCGAAACCGAATTTGTGAACAATCTTCCGGCATGGACGCCCAATGGCTCCGCCGCTGAGGACGACGGCGCCGGCGAACGCCAGCGCGTGGTGGTGGAGGTGGGGGGCAAGCGGCTCGAGGTGGTTCTTCCCGCATCCCTCGGTTCACTCCGCGCGGCTTCGGCCAACGGCGGCGCAAAGCCGGCCAAATCCAAAAAGCGCTCCCGCTCCGGCGGCGCCGCGGCGGCTGCCAGCGGAAACGCCCTCACCTCCCCCATGCAGGGCACCATCGTGAAGGTGGCGGTGGCGGATGGTGACGTGGTGGCGGAAGGTGATCTCGTCGTCGTGCTTGAAGCGATGAAAATGGAGCAGCCGCTGACAGCGCACCGTGCCGGCACCATCACCGGGCTCACCGCCAAGGCCGGCGCCACCGTTGCCGCCGGCGCGGTTATTGCCACCATCGAAGACTAGCTGCCGGAGGTTTTGCCATGATTGCACCGAGCTTCGAGGACGAAGTTGAGCGGTACCACCGTGCCGTGCCTGAGATCACCCGGGGAAACCCTGAGCCCGTGAAGGAGCTTTACTCGCGGCTGGAAGACGCCACTCTGGCGAACCCGTTCGGCGGCGTGGCCCGTGGGTGGGCGCAGATTGAGTCCAGGCTCGAGCAGGCAGCGTCGCACTACAGTGATGGCGAAATGCTCGGCTTCGAAACGGTGGTGTCCTATGCAGCGAGGGACACCGCGTACCTGGTGGAGACAGAACACTTCCGGGCCAAGGTGGATGACCGCGACACTCCGGATGAATTCGCCCTGCGGGTCACCAGCATATTCCGCCGCGAAGACGGGCTCTGGAAGCTGGTGCACCGTCACGCCGATACCGCCGCGCAACCCCAGGCCCGGCACGCGGTCAGCTCTTCCTGATTCACGGAACACGAGCCCTGCCGGGTGATGGCAAAGCACTGGCGCCGGCCCCTGGCAGGCAGGCACACTTAGCGTGTGAAGCCATTTCTGCTGCTCGCCTCACGGGCTGAGGATGCCGCTGCCGACGACGAATACGCGGCCTATCTGCGCTACGGCGGGCTGGCTCCGCACCAGCTCCACCGTATCCGAATGGAAGCCGGCCCGCTGCCGGTGCTCGAACTCAGGGACTACTCCGGGGTAATTGTGGGCGGCAGCCCGTTCACCTCCAGCGACGCCACGGAGCACAAGAGCGGGACCCAGAACAGAGTTGAACGGGAGCTGTCCGATCTCCTGGACCGGATCGTGGCATGGGATTTTCCCTTTCTCGGCGCCTGCTACGGCGTTGGAACGCTCGGTCTGCACCAGGGTGCCGTCATTGACCGGACCTTCGGCGAAGGGCTGGGCGGGGTCAGCATCGACCTGACGGAAGACGGCCTGAAGGATCCCCTTCTTCGCGGACTGCCGGAGCACTTCACGGCCTTCGCGGGCCACAAGGAAGCCTGCACCGTTCTTCCTGGCCACGCGGTTCTGCTGGCGAGCTCCGCCGCGTGCCCGGTGCAAATGTTCCGGATCAAGACAAACCTGTACGCCACCCAGTTCCATCCGGAGCTCGATGCGGACGGGCTGGTCACCAGGATCGACATCTACCGCAACGCCGGGTATTTTCCGCCGGAATCGGCCGAGCAGCTGATGGAGAACGCCCGGCAGTTCACCGCGACGGAGCCGATGAAAATCCTGCGGAACTTCGTGGAGCTGTACGCCCACCAGGGGCTCCCCACCTGGCCTCCTACCTAGGAAAAACGTTGAGGTGAGACTTCGCGCCCATGTTCCCGGGAAGTATGGGCGCGAAGTCTCACCTCGCGGATTCAGCAGGCGGGCGGCAGCGTCAGGCCACGTTGTTCTCGTAGTCAGTGTCCTTGGTTTCGCGCGTGACCCACAGTGCGATGAACGTCAGCACAGCGGCTGCGGCCATGTAAACGCCCACCAGCCAGGTACTGCCGTTGCCGGCCTGCCAGAGGGCGATGGCGATGAACGACGCCGGGGCGGCTCCGATCACGCTGGACATGTTGTAGGCCACGGCTGAACCGGTGTACCGGACGTTGGCCGGGAACAGCTCCGGCAGGATGGCTGCCATGGGCCCAAAGGTGAGGCCCATCAGTGTGAAGCCCACGATCAGTCCGATCACTGCGGCAACCTGGCCGGGACCGAACATGGTGAACCACAGCAGCCCGAAGACAAAGATCCCGGCCGTGACGCCGAGCAGGAACTTCCTGCGTCCCCACTTCTCCGCCAGCGGACCCGACACAAGAGTGAAGATGCCGAAGAACACAACGCCGATGATCAACATCCAGAGGAAGTCACCACGGGCGATGCCCAGCCCGGGAACGAAGTCGGCGATCTCGGCCGCTGACATGGTTTTGCCCGCTTTGGCGGCAGCGGCCTGGGCTGCTCCCAGGCTGGCGGGCTTGGTGCCGTAGGTCAGGGTGAAGGAGGTCATGACATAGAACAGGACGTAGGTGGCCAGCATGATGAACGTTCCGGCCACCACCGGGCGCCAGTGGTTCTTGAAGGTAGCCGCAAACGGCATCTTGGCCACTTTGTCTTCTGTGAGCACCTTCTGGAAAGACAGGCTTTCCACAAGCTTCAGCCGTACGTACAGTCCGACGATCACCAGGATGGCACTGAGCAGGAACGGCACACGCCAGCCCCAGGCAAGGAAATCTTCCGGTGTCAGTGCGACGTTGAGCCAGATGAACAGCAGGTTGGCCAGGATGAAGCCGATCGGAGCGCCCAGTTGGGGGAACGTTCCGTAGATGGCCCGCTTACCCTCGGGGGCATTTTCAGTGGCCAGCAGGGCTGCGCCGGACCATTCTCCGCCCAGAGCCAGGCCCTGCGCGAAACGGAAGACCACCAGCAAGAGGGGCGCGAAGATCGCCCAGCCCGGAACGGATGCCGTGGGCAGCAGCCCGATGAAGAACGTGGCAACTCCCATGGTCAGGAGGGATGCCACCAGGGTGCCCTTGCGGCCCACCTTGTCGCCGAAGTGGCCGAACAGCACCGAACCGATGGGCCTTGCGACGAACGCCACGCCGAAAATGGCGAAAGAGCTCAACAGTGCGTTGATATCTGTTGCCTGCGGAAAGAACACCTTGGGGAAGACCAGAACCGACGCGGTGGCGTAGACGTAAAAGTCGTAGAACTCGATGGTGGTGCCGATAAGGCTGGCAAAGATCACTTTGCCCTTGGAGTTCATCGGCTTGGCTGACCCATGCTCCGTCGAGGTTGAAATGGATGACATGTAGTGGCGCTTTCACTGGGACCGGACGGGCACTGGTGTAAATGGCCCGGCTTGGAAGTACGTAGAGTTCGATATTAGTTCCGCCTGTCCAATCATTGGACAAAATGTCCACTATGCGGACAGATCCGGAAATCCCACGGACGGATGCCTCCGCACAGCCTAACGCCACCCCCACGGCGCCGATAGGCAAACTTCACAGCACGTTAACAAAGCGCGACAGTCCACGAAACGCGCCGTCTCTACCGTGGAAGGACAACATCCCCCAAAGGAGGTACACCGTGACTGTTGACCGCACCGCAGATGCCGGCACCGGCAATTCCCTCGATCTTGCCGCCGGAGATCCGGCCACCGAGCCGTGGCACGGAAGTGTCCCCGCTGCCCTCAGCGCGCACCCCGGTTCCACCCGCACCACTGACGCCCCCGCCCTTGAAGTCCGCCCCGGCCGATGGATCGCCAACTGGGATGCCGAGAACAAGGAGCAGTGGGAGTCGCAAGGCCGCGCCATTGCCAAGCGCAACCTGTACTGGTCAATCTTTGCCGAATTCCTTGGCTTCGTCGTCTGGCAGCTGTGGTCCATCGTGGTGGTCCAGCTGCCCTCAGCAGGATTCAAGTTCAGCACCTCTGACATCTTCTGGCTGATCTCCATGCCCAGCCTCGTGGGTGCCACCCTCCGGATCCCCTACACGTTTATGGTCCCCCGCTTCGGCGGCCGCAACTGGACCATTGTTTCAGCGCTGCTTCTCCTCATCCCCTCCGTGGGCCTGGCGATGTGCGTCTCCAACCCGGGGACTCCCTTCGGCGTTATGCTGCTCGTGGCAGCCCTGGCCGGCTTCGGCGGCGGCAACTTCGCCAGCTCCATGTCCAACATCACGTTCTTCTACCCTGCCCGCGAAAAGGGCTGGGCCCTGGGCCTGAACGCCGCCGGCGGAAACCTCGGTGCCGCCGTCGCACAGCTTGCAGTTCCCATCGCCATCACGCTGCTGGCTGCCGGCGCCGTGAACCTGCCCATGGCAGGCCTCATGTGGATCCCGCTCATCCTGCTCGCCGCCTTCGGTGCCTACAAGTACATGGACAACCTCACCAGCGCCAAGGGCGACGTGGCGGGTTCCCTCGCCGCGCTCAAGGAACCGCACCTGTGGATCATGGCGCTGCTATACATTGGCACCTTCGGTTCGTTCATCGGATTCGCCGGTGTGTTCCCCAAGCTCATCAAGGACTACTTCCCGGCTTTCTCCTCCATCGGAGTGGGCACGGTGGCCCTGTCCCTGGCCTTCCTCGGACCGCTCGTTGGGTCTCTGGCCCGCCCCTACGGCGGACGCATGGCGGACCGGATGGGCGGAGCACGCATGACCGTCACCGCCTTCGCCGCCATGGCGATCATCACGCTGACCATGGTCTGGACCCTGCCGCTGAAGAACTTCTGGCTCTTCCTGACCCTGTTCCTGCTCCTCTTCACCGCCAGCGGCTTCGGTAACGGCGCCACCTACCGGATGATCCCTGTCATCTTCGCCACCTCCAGCCGGGCCGCACTCTCCGGAGCCAGCGTGGTCAGCACCCAGCGCCTCGCCTCCTCCGCCCTCGGACTCATCTCGGCAATCGGCGCCTATGGCGGTTTTGTTATCCCGCAGGTCCTCAATGCCTCCAACACCGCCAGCGGCTCCTACACCCCGGCGTTCTACGGCTTCGTCGGAGCCTACGTGGTAATGCTGCTGGTCTGCTGGGCCTGCTACCTCCGTCCGGCCAACCGCAAAGTGATGGGACACGTCTAAACATGACCATCGGCGCCGCAACGCACTGCCCGTACTGCGCTCTTCAGTGCGCCATGACGCTCACCACTCCTGCTGATGCAACTGCGGCAGCAGCCGCTGCGGCGCCTGCTCCACAGACTCTGGTCCCGGCTGCACAGCCGGGGCCAGAGCCCGTGACTGGCCCGGTCCCCCCCGCTCCGCTTCTCGAAGTCAGCGGCCGGGACTTCCCCACCAACCGGGGCGGGCTGTGCCGCAAGGGCTGGACGTCCGCTTCGCTGCTGAGTCATCCCGGACGCGTCACCGAGCCCCTGCTCAAGGGGCCCGACGGCGTCCACCGCCCCGTCAGCTGGGATGACGCCCTGAAGCTCATCACGGCAGCAGTCAAGGAAACCCGCGCCCGCCACGGTGCGGACGCCGTCGGAGTGTTCGGCGGCGGCGGCCTGACCAACGAGAAGGCCTATCAGCTCGGCAAGTTCGCCCGCCTGGCCCTAGGCACCTCACGGATCGACTACAACGGCCGGTTCTGCATGTCCTCCGCGGCCGCCGCCGGCATGCGCGCGTTCGGCCTGGACCGCGGGCTGCCGTTCCCGCTCGAGGACCTCGACGGTGCCAGCACCATCATGATGCTCGGCTCCAACGTCGCCGAGACCATGCCGCCCTTCATGCAGCACCTGCAGGGCGCGCGCAACGCCGGCGGGCTGATTGTGGTGGATCCCCGCCGTTCCGCCACGGCGGCCTTCACCTCCGACGGCGGCGGCATCCACCTGCAGCCCCTGCCGGGCACCGACCTCACGCTCCTCCTGGGCCTGTCCCACGTGGTGATCCACGAGGGCCTCGCGGACACGGGCTTCGTCCAGGCGCGCACCAGCGGCTTCGAGTCCGTGGCCCGCAGCGTCAACGCCTTCTGGCCCGAACGCGTCCAGTCCCTGACCGGTGTTCCCGCCGAGCTGATCCGCGAGACGGCCCACAGGCTGGCCGACGGCGCCACCAAGGGCGGAACCTACATCCTCACTGGCCGCGGCGTGGAACAGCATGTGGACGGAACGGACACGGCCACCGCCGCCATCAACCTGGGCCTGCTGCTCGGCCTGCCGGGCTCCGTCCGCAGCGGCTACGGCACTCTCACCGGCCAGGGCAACGGCCAGGGCGGCCGCGAGCACGGCCAGAAGGCCGATCAGCTCCCCGGCTACCGGAAGATCACAGAACCTGCCGCCCGGGCGCACATGGCCAAGGTGTGGGGCGTGCCGGAATCACTCATTCCCGGCCCCGGAATCCCCGCCGTCGAACTGCTGAAATCCATGGGACAGCCCGACGGCGTCCGCTGCCTCTTCGTGCATGGTGCCAATGTGGCGGTGTCCGCCCCCGATGCGGGCGCCGTGATTGAGGGCCTGCGGAGCCTGGACTTCCTGGTGGTCTGTGATTTCTTTATGTCCGAAACCGCGGCCGAGGCCGATCTGGTCCTGCCGGTCACCCAGTGGGCCGAAGAGGAGGGCACGCTGACCAACCTCGAAGGCCGGGTCCTCCGGCGCCGCCGGGCACTGGCTCCCCCTCCCGGGGTGCGGACCGAGCTGTGGATCATGACCCGGCTGGCCGAGGCCCTGGATGCGCCGTCCACCTTCAGCGAGGACCCGGAGACGGTGTTCGAGGAGCTCCGGCTGGCGTCTTCCGGCGGCCTGGCGGACTACTCGGGCATCGACTACGCCATGCTGGACCGCGGCGAAGCCGCCTACTGGCCCTATCCGGCAGGCAGCACGGGCACGCCGCGGCTGTTCCTGGACAGCTTTGCCCATTCCGATGGAAGGGCCGCCTTTACGGCGGTGGCGCCCCGCCGTCGTCGTACGTCTTCCAGCTTTGCAGGAGGCGCGTCGGCAAAGCCGATGACACTGATCACCGGCCGGCTGATGGAGCACTACCAGTCCGGGGCGCAGACACGCCGTGTTTCCGAACTCATGTCTTCGCAGCCCGAGGCCAGGCTGCAGATCCACCCGGCCGCAGCCACAGCTCAGGGAATCACCGACGGTGCTTTGGTGTCCGTGTCCAACGAGCGTGGCACGGTTGAATGCCGGGCGGAGGTCAGCACCGCGATCCGCCCGGAGACGGTCTTTCTGCCGTTCCACTTCCCGGAACTCGAAAGCGCCAACCGCCTGACGGAGGCTGCCACGGACCCCATTTCCGGGATGCCCGAGTTCAAGAACAGCCGTGTATGGGTTCAGCTGGCGGCCACAGCAGCGGAGGAAAAAGTTCTTCAAGCCGGAGCTCGCAAGACCAGCGCTCGTCAAACCCAGGAGGCATCATGAGTGAGCGGATTGTTGTTGTGGGCTTCGGGCCGGTTGCCGCGAGATTGATCGACGAGTTGCTTCCGGCTGTGCGCAGCGGACTGGTCCACCTGACCGTTGTGGGCGAGGAGGCCGACCCGGCCTATAACCGCGTGCTGGTGGCGGACCTCGGCGTCGGCCGCACCACCGCCGGAGCCTTGGCGTTGTCCGATGCCGCGGCACTGATTGCCGACGGCGTGGACGTCCGCCTGGGCGTCCGGGTCCGCCGGGTGGACCGCGCCCGGCAGCAGGTGGTCCTCACCTCCGGAGACCCGGCAGCCTACGACCGGCTGGTTTTCGCCACCGGTTCCCGGCCGGTCATCCCCAACCTCACGGGCCTGAACCCGGACCCGTCAGCTCCTGTTCTTCCCGCCGGTGTCACCCCCCTCCGGGACCTCCGCGATGCCTCCGTCCTCCGTGCGGCTGTTGCCGGCGGAAAGCGCGTGGTGGTGCTCGGCGGCGGTGTCCTGGGACTCGAGACGGCGCTGGCCGCGGCTGAGGAAGGCGCCGCTGTGACCGTGGTGCACAACGGTCCGCATCCGCTGGGCCGGAACATCGACCGCGGCGGCGGCGCCGTGCTCGCGGCGCAACTGCGCAACTGCGGCGTGCACGTGGCCGGCAACGCCCATTCCACCGGTGTGGAACACAACGCGCCCGACGGCGGTTTCTCGGCACTGCTCCTGGACGACGGTTCGGCGATCGACGGCGACCTCCTGGTGCTTTCCTGTGGCGTCCGGCCGCGGACAGAACTCGCCGAGGGCTGCGGGCTTTCCACCGCCACGGGCATCCTGGTGGACCACCGGCTGAGGGCGCACCACGAACCCCACATCTTTGCGATCGGCGATTGCGCCGAGGTCCGCTGCCCCGATCCCGCCTGCGTCGAGTGCCGCTCGGCGCGCGGTCCGTCCGGGCTGGTGGGACCGGGGTGGCGCCAGGCCGAGTGGCTCGCCGAATACCTCACGCTTCTGGCCGAAGGGACCGACGGCGGATCCCAGGAGACGGCCGACTCGCTGCCCGCACTGCCGCAGGAAAAACCAGGCGTGATTGTGCTCAAGGCCCGTGGGATGAACGTGGCCGCGGCGGGAGACAATTCCGCAGACCCTTGGGACGAGGAAGCTCTGACCGCCGGCGCGTCTAACGGCCGTCCGCGGCTGCAGATCGCACAGTGGGCTGATCCGGAGCACGGCCGCTACGTGAAAATGACCACGCGGGGCGGCGTGCTCGAAGGCCTGGTCAGCGTGGGAATGCCACGCACCGCGGCTGAACTCGTGCAGCTGTTCGAACGAGGCGCCGAGCTGCCCGCGGACCGTTCCCTGCTGCTGAGGCTGGACGGTCCGGACCAGTTGGCAGCTCCTGCTGGCGCACAGGATCCCGAGAGCACAGTGTGCCGCTGCGCCGGAGTCACTGGCACCAAGATTTCCGACGCCGTTGCTGGCGGCTGCTCCACAGTGGCTGACGTCTCCAAGGCCACGCGTGCCGGCACCGGCTGCGGCGGCTGCCACGAGGACATCCAGGGGATTATCGAGAAGCACTTTCAGGCTGCTGCCGCCGCCTGAGTGGTGATGCTGGGAGAATCGGGACCGCGGTCGACGGATTCCAATGGCACCGGCACGGAACAGCGAGCGCAGTATTACAGTCGCTTTCCGGCGGACATCGCGGGGCACAAGACATCCTGTCCGCTCCCGGCCTCCGCTCTCGGATCTGTCCTGATATTGCGGCGGAACAGACCTTTCGTCGTTATCAAAATGTGACTTCCCCCCGTCCCTTACGGTAGTTTGTCGTAGTCGTGCCCTCGTCAGTTGACAGGCACGCTGGGGCGTCATGCCGAACTCTGCACGCCCCGGTTCCATTCACCTCAGCAGAGGCGGGGGAACCAAATGCGGGATTTCATGACAACCCCTCGGAGCTAAGCCTGCAGGTACCGGACCAGGTCCGGCACGGCGGCCGGGTGTCTCTCACCCCGAACCCGACAGTTAACCTCGCAGGCATGGAGAGAGACAAAGAGAGGTTCTTGCATGTCGTCTATGTCAAACCGGCCGCAGCGTGGCCGCCGCCGGGAAGCCCCCGTTGAACGGCCTGCCACGCAGCATGGCCGCCGCCGGGAAGCCCCCGTTCCCCAACGGCCTGACTTCAGGCATTTGCCGGGCACATCATTTGTCAGCCGGTCCGGCAGCCAGAAAGCTATCGTTGTCACCGCCGCCGCTGCTTCCGCCGGAATTCTGCTCAGCTTGGGTCTGGCCGCTCAGCCGCTGATTTCCGAGGGTGTGAGCGCCGCGTCCACACCGGCACCCGGCGCTTCAGGTGCTGCGACCATCAGCGCCCCTGCCGACGCTTCCCTCCCGTTCAGCCGCCCCAGCGTAGGCCCGGTCGCCCCGATACCGCACTCCGGAACCGGCCTGGCACCGGTCTGGCACCGACCAACCAACCCGCTGTGGAGCCAGCCGCCGACACAAGCTACCGACCCGCCAACGTCGGTGGACCCCGGACAGGGCCAAAGCGTTCCCCCAGCTGACCCGGATCGGGGTCCCCGCAATGCCGACGACCCGCAAAACCGGGGTCAAGCCAAAGTCCGCTGAAATTGGTCCTGAAAATGCGAGTCAACGAAACCGCTGCCAAGGCACTCGAAGTCCAAGCAATCGGAGACATCCAGGCGGAACGAAAGCGCCCGGGATGAGCAATGCCATCGAGGGACCAGAAGGCCCTACATGTGGACGTGCAGGCGCCGTGCCGCTTCGGAGATGGATCCGGTCAGTGACGGGTACACCGTAAAGGTGCTGGCGACGTCATCGACGTGCAGTTTCTGGGTGACGGCAATGGCGATCGGGAAAATCAGCTCGGAGGCGTTCGGGCCCACCACCACCCCGCCGATTACGGTCCCGGAGCCCTTGCGGGCGATGATCTTGACGAAGCCGTCCTTGGTGTTGCGCATCTTGGCGCGGGCGTTGCTCTTGAGCGAAAGCTTGACCACATCGCCCTGGTACTTTCCGGATTCCACCTCAGCGACGGAAACACCCACGGTGGCGATCTCCGGTGAGGTGAAGATATTGGACGCCACCTGGTGGAGCTTGAGCGGAGCCACGCCGTCACCCAGGAAGTGCGCAATGGCGATGCGGCCCTGCATGGCGGCAACGGAGGCCAGCGCCAGAACCCCGGTGCAGTCACCGGCCGCGTAAATGTTGGGGGCAGTGGTGCGCGAAACGCCGTCCACCTTGATGTGGCCACTTTCGGAGACTGCCACGCCTGCTTCCGCGAGCCCGATTCCGGCCGTGTTGGGGATGGAACCCACACAGACCAGGCAATGGCTGCCGGTGACCTTGGAGCCATCACCCAGCGTGACCACCACGCCGTCGTCCGTGCGCTCCACGGTCTCGGCACGCGACCGGGAAAGCACCTTCAGGCCCCGGCGTTCAAACACCTCTTCGAGCACCTCGGCAGCGTCAGTATCAGAACCCGGCAGCACGCGGTCACGGCTGGAAATCAGGGTGACCTTGGAGCCCAGGCCGTTGTAGGCCGACGCAAACTCGGCGCCGGTAACGCCTGAGCCCACCACAATGAGCTCCTTGGGCAGTTCATCGAGATTGTAGATCTGGGCCCAGTTCAGGATCCGTTCGCCGTCGGGCTTGGCGGTGGGCAGCTCGCGGGGATGCGCGCCCACAGCCAGCAGAATGGCGTCCGCCTCCACGATTTCGGTGCCGTCAACGGTGAGGACCTCGATGGAGTGGTTGTCCAGCATCTTGCCGGACCCGATCAGGATCCGGACACCCTGGTGATCGAGCCCTGCGTGGATATCAGCCGACTGTTCACGGGCCAGATTCAGGAGGCGGTCATTGATGTGCTTGAGATCCGCGTGCATCACCGGGACGAAGTCTCCGCCGTCGACGTCGAACTTGACTCCCAGCTCCCCCGCCTCACCGACGCGGGTCATCAGATCCGCCGTCGCGATCAGGGTCTTGGAAGGTACGACGTCGGTGAGCACCGCGGAGCCGCCGAGTCCGGCGCGCTCGATGATGGTGACCTGCGCCCCCAGGGAGGCGGCAACCATAGCGGCTTCATAGCCGCCTGGCCCTCCGCCGAGGATCGCGATACGGGGTGAGCTGAAATCAGGATGCGTAGTCACAATCAACCATTCTCGCTTATCGGCAGCCGCACCACCAATACGGCGGCCCCGGATTTCCGCGGATTCCGGCATGACTTTGCACTCACTTCCGGCTGTTCACGGCGGTCCCGGCACGATAACTTGTACCAGTGAGTAATACAGAGCTGTTGAACACTGATCCCCTTGATGCCGCCCGAGCAGCCGCAGACTTCATCGCAGCCGAGACCGGCGTCGAATCCCACGACGTTGCGCTGATACTCGGCTCAGGCTGGGGCGAGGCCGCCGAGCTGATCGGCGAGACCACGGCCATCCTGACAGCCTCCGAGGTCCCGGGCTTCCATGCCCCGGCAGTGGAGGGCCACGTCGGCACCATCCGTTCGGTGCTGACCAAAGAAGGCAGGCGCGCACTCGTCCTTGGCGCACGCACCCACTACTACGAAGGCAAAGGGGTCCGCGCGGTAGTCCACGGCGTGCGCACCGCAGCAGCGGCAGGCTGCAAGACCCTGGTGGTGACCAACGGTTGCGGCGGCCTCAACGAGGACTGGACACCCGGTACCCCCGTCCTGATCAGCGATCACATCAACCTCACCGCGGCTTCCCCGCTCGAAGGCGCGACGTTCGTTGACCTGACCGACCTGTATTCCTCACGGATCCGCGCCCTGGCCCGCGAAGTGGACCCTTCCCTGGACGAAGGGGTGTACGCCCAGTTCACCGGGCCGCACTACGAAACCCCGGCGGAGGTGCAGTACGCCAAGCGGATCGGCGCCGATCTGGTGGGTATGTCCACGGCGCTCGAAGCGATCGCGGGACGCCACGCAGGCATGGAGGTGTTCGGAATTTCGTTGGTGACCAACCTGGCTGCCGGCATCAGCCCTGTGCCGCTGAGTCACCAGGAAGTCATCGAATCCGGACAGGCCGCCGGACCGCGCATTTCCAAACTGCTCGCGGGGATCATCGCCAAACTTTAGTCCAACGCGGGGTCACTTACGGCCCATTAAGATGCCCGGGACGGGCCGTAAGTGACCCCGCGTTGCCCGTAGCTGGAAATCAGCGCCGGGAACCCATCAGCTGGTTCACCGTGTTGCCTTTGGCTTCCGGGAACCGGCGTTCAATGGACCTCGCAATCCCCGCCACTGACTGCTGCGAGAGTTCCGTCCGCCAGGCCAGTTCGGCGTGCCTCATGGTCTGCGAAATGAGGCAGGTCCGGGCGTAGTCCTCGTCCATGTTTCCACCGGGGCCGTTTTTCAGGATGCCCTCGCAGCGGAACGCCACCTTGGTCCCTTCAATGGCCAGCACGACGTCCAGAACGGAGATTTTCTCCGCTTTGCGGGCCAACTGGAAACCTCCACCGGGCCCGGATACGGAGGACAGGATGCCCGCACGGACCAGCGCCTGAAGCTGCTTATTCAGATAGGAGGCGGGCAATTTGTAGAACTCCG
The DNA here is from genome assembly GCF_050157035.1 of Pseudarthrobacter sp. N5. Classification (GTDB taxonomy): domain Bacteria; phylum Actinomycetota; class Actinomycetes; order Actinomycetales; family Micrococcaceae; genus Arthrobacter. Next base: position 1,547,434 of record NZ_CP189593.1, on the reverse strand, counting down.
CCAGGCGCGCGCTACTGACCGCCTCCCCGACGGGCGCCCACGACATGTTGACGCAACTATGCAGCGCCCATTCGACCCCCTCGCCCATTTTCATATTCGCGACAGTACTTGTCCAGAAAAAATATTGTCAAGGATCCTGCCCTACTCCCCGAACAGCAGGTACCCGGTCCACGGCGCAGGAACTGGAAATCGAACTGTGACCGGATCGCCTGCCTGTCCCATGTCTGATCGGGCAGCTTTGCGGATAGTTTGGACACCATGACGTCCACCGATGCCGATTCCCAGCTGTTCCACGCCGCCCGCCAGTGGGCTGCCCAGGATCCGGATCCCGCCACCGCTGCTGAACTGACCGAGCTGATCCGGCTCTCCGAGAGCGGCGTGGCCTCCGCCCGCCAGGACCTTGGCGACAGCTTCAGCGGCACCCTGCAGTTCGGCACCGCGGGCCTCCGGGCTGCTCTCGGCCCGGGGCCCAACCGGATGAACCGCGTGGTGGTGCGCCGCGCCGCCGCCGGCCTGGCCGCTTTCCTGGCCGGAGCGGTAGCCGCACAAGCCCCAGGAACCCGGCCCCGCGCCGTCGTCGGCTATGACGCCCGCTACAATTCGGATATCTTCGCCGAAGAGACAGCGGCGATTTTCACCGCAGCCGGCATCGAGACGTTTCTGATGCCTCAGGCGCTGCCCACGCCGCTGCTGGCGTATGCGGTCAGGGCTCTGGACTGCGACGGCGGCGTGATGGTCACGGCCAGTCACAACCCGCCCCAGGACAACGGCTATAAGGTCTACCTCGGCCGGCACGCCGTGGAGGAGAGCGGGCGCGGCGCGCAGATCGTGGCGCCCTACGATGCCGGGATCGCGGCCCAAATTGATGAAGTGGCTGCCCTGGATTCGATCGTGCTGGCCACCGAGGGCTGGACGGTACTGGAACCGGGCATAGCCACCGATTATGAAACCGCGACGGCGGCCCTTGCGCTTCCGGCCCATTTTCCTGCCCGCGACCTCAAGATCGTGCTGACACCCTTGCACGGTGTGGGCGGTGAAACTGCGGTATCCGTGCTGAATGCTGCGGGCTTCACCGATGTCACGCTCGTGGCCGAGCAGGCAGCACCGGATCCGGACTTCCCCACCGTGAATTTCCCCAACCCGGAAGAGCCCGGTGCGCTTGACCTGGCACTGGAAACGGCTGCCCGCGTGGACGCGGACCTTGTGCTGGCCAATGATCCCGACGCCGACCGCGCCGCTGTGGCCGCGAAGGATCCGGACACTGGTGCGTGGCGGATGCTCCGGGGCGATGAGGTGGGGGCGCTGCTCGGCGCCCATATCGTGGCCCGGCTTGCGGCCACCGCTCAGGAGGCCACCGCTCAAGAGGCGACCGCTCAGGAGACCACGGAGCAAACACCCGACGGCGTGTTCGCCAATTCGATTGTGTCCTCACGGCTGCTCTCGCGCATCGCAGCTGCCGCCGGGCTGGCGCACGAGGAGACCCTGACCGGATTCAAGTGGATTTCCCGGGTCCCCGGACTGCTCTACGGCTACGAGGAAGCACTGGGATACTGCGTGGCCCCCGGACTGGTCCGGGACAAGGACGGCATCTCCGCAGCCGTGCTGATTGCGGAACTCGCTGCAGCTGCCAAGGCGGAGGGCAAAACCATCTTCGACACCCTGGACGAGCTCTATCTGATCCATGGCCTGCACGCGAGCGACCAGCTCAGCATCCGGGTCGCGGACCTGGGCCTGCTGGATGCCATGATGAACCGCCTGCGCGTCAGTCCGCCGGACGCGTTCGGCGGATCCGCCGTCGAAACTTTCATTGATCTGGCAGAAGGCAGCGAGCAGCTGCCGCCGACCGACGGCCTGCTGTACCTGACCCGCGATCTCACCCGCGTGATTATCCGCCCCAGCGGCACCGAACCCAAGCTCAAGTGCTACCTCGAGGTCATCCGCAGCGTAGGATCCGCCGCTGAACTGCCCGAGGCCCGGCAGGCCGCACGCGCCGCCCTTGATCTGGTGCTGGGCGACGTCCGCGAGGCCCTGGGACTTTAACGGCCGGGACTCAAACGGCAATGAGCTTTTTGTCGCTGCTTAGAGCTCGACTTCCACGTAACCGGCTGCAACCCTGGTGCTGAACGTAGCGAGCGTGAGTTCCGGCGTTCCAAAGCACTGCCCTGTTTCGAGGTCGTAGACCTCTTTATGCAGGGGCGATGCGATGGTGGGGCGGGTGCCGCGTGAGCCGATGATGCCACGGGCCATCACGTGGGCCCCCGTAGCCGGGTCCTCCTGGGCCACGGCGAAAACCTCACCGGGTGCGGTGCGGAAAAGTGCCACCTGGCGGCCGGCAATCAGTGCCGCTTCGCCCCAGGCGAGCTCCAGCTCGTCGACGGAGCAAACGCGGTGCCAGCCCGTGCCGAATCCGGTGGCCAGTTCCTCAAGTTCCAGTGTTGCCGTCATGTCGGCTCCTCTCCCTGCGCCTGCTTGGGCCACCTGTGTGGCCATAGAACCAAGCTAGGGCCCGCGTGTTTCAACGGAATGCAGTCAGTGTGTCCGGCTGGTAAAAGAGACCTCACCAATCCGGAAATGCGTTTGTGATGCAGAAGTTAAGTCCACGAAACATAAGGGAAACTGAAGCGAAACTGCCGTTGCCTAGTCTGAATGGACAAGCTGCAGAGCACCGTCTGCGGCCCATGCGAAAGGCCCACCGTGACCTCACAGTCTTCAAGCACAGAGAACCAGCGCCGCATCGTCGTCGCCGGAGGCGGCCCGGCAGCCCACCGCTTCGCTGACGCCATGCACACCCGCGGCCTCGACGGCTGGCAGGTCACGGTCCTGACGGAGGAAGCACACCTTCCCTATGACCGCGTGGCGCTCAGCAAGGCACTCACTGACAGCGACGTTGATCTCACACTCGGCAAGGCCAGCATGTGGGACCACGATTCCCTCACCCTGAAGACCGGCGAGCGCGTGGTCACGATCAATGCGGCCGCCAAGACTGTGGAAACCGCGGCCGGCAACAGCTACGACTACGACCACCTGGTGGTGGCCACCGGCTCTGATGCAGCCCGGCTCCCCATCCCTGGCGCCGAGCTTACACACGTGTACCGGACCCTCGAGGACGTCTGGGCCATCAGCACGGCGATCGCCGAGCTGACCGCAAAGCTGGGCCGCAAGGTCAACGCTGTCACGATCGGCGGGGGCCTGCTGGGACTCGAGTCCGCTGCCGGCACCGAACAGCTGGGCGCGACGCCCATCGTCATTAACGGCTCGCCGTGGCTGATGAACACCCAGCTGGACGAGGGCGCCGGCCAGTCCCTCGGACGCCTGATCGAAGCCAAGGGCTTTGAGGTCCATGGCGGGGTGTTCCCGTCCGAGGTGCTGTCCGACGACGACGGCCAGGTCACCGGGGTCCTGATGGCTGACGGCCGGATCATCCCCGCTGACCTTGTCATCGTTGCAATCGGCGTCAAGCCCCGCGACGAACTCTTCCGCGCCGCCGAAGGTGAGGAAGCACTCTTTGACCTCGGCCCCCGCGGCGGTGTGGTCATTTCCGAGGCCTGCGAGACGCAGGTTCCCGGCATCTGGGCCATCGGTGAAGTGGCCAACTTTGGCGGCATGTGCCTGGGCCTTGTGGCCCCGGCCAACACCATGGCCGAGATCGTGGCAGACCGGCTGCACGGCGGCGAGGCCACGTTCCCGGGCTTTGACACGGCCACCAAGCTCAAGCTGTCCGGCGTGGATGTTGCCAGCTTCGGCGACGCCTTCGCCAAAACCGAGCACTCCCTGGAAATTGTCTACGCCGACCCCGCCCGGGGCGTCTACCAGAAGATCGTCACCACTGACGATGCCAAAACCCTGCTGGGCGGCATCTTCGTAGGCGACGCCTCACCGTACATGAGCCTGCGCCCCCTGCTTGGCCGCGAGCTCTCCGCTGAACCTGGCGCGTACCTCACCGCGGCCGGCGGCGGTGAAGCTCCTGAGACCGAGCTGCCGGACGACGCCATTCTGTGCTCCTGCAACAACGTGGCCGCCGGCAGCATCCGCGACGCCATCAACGGCTGCGGCGCCTGCGAAGGCAACGCCCCGGTCCGGGAACTCGGCGAGCTCAAGGGCTGTACCCGTGCCGGAACCCAGTGCGGCTCCTGTGTCCCCATGCTCAAGAAGCTTCTGGAAGGCGAGCTGACCAAGTCCGGCATTGAAGTTTCCAAGGCACTCTGCGAGCACATCAGCCACTCCCGCCAGGAACTCTTCGACGCCATTCGCGTCCTGGGCCTGACCTCCTTTGAGGAAATCATGGCCAAGTACGGGACCGGAGCCGGCTGTGACATCTGCAAGCCCACCATCGCCTCCATCCTTGCCAGCCAGAACAGTGCCTACGTCCTGGACGCCGGCCGCGGCACCCTGCAGGATACCAACGACCGCGCCCTCGCTAATATGCAGAAGGACGGCACCTACTCGGTGGTCCCGAGGATCGCCGGCGGTGAGATCACGCCGAAGAAGCTGGGCGTGATTGCCGCCGTCGCCGAAAAATACGGTCTTTACACCAAGATCACCGGCGGCCAGCGGATCGACATGTTCGGGGCCCGGCTCGAGCAGCTGCCGGACATCTGGAAGGAACTAGTGGAGGAAGGCTTCGAATCCGGCCAGGCTTACGGCAAGAGCCTGCGCACCGTGAAGTCCTGTGTCGGTTCCACCTGGTGCCGCTTCGGCGTCCAGGACGCGGTGGCCATGGCCATCAACCTGGAGCTCCGGTACCGTGGCCTGCGGAGCCCGCACAAAATCAAGATGGGTGTCTCCGGCTGCGCCCGCGAATGTGCGGAGGCCCGCGGCAAGGACGTCGGCGTCATCGCCACGGACAAGGGCTGGAACCTGTACGTGGGCGGCAACGGCGGCTTCCAGCCGGCACATGCCCAGCTGCTGGCCCAGGACCTGGACGATGAAACGCTGCTGAGGTACATCGACCGCTACCTGATGTACTACATCCGCACGGCGGACCGGCTGCAGCGCACCGCGCGTTGGCAGGAAGAGCTCGACGGCGGCCTGAAGCACGTCGAGGACGTGGTGGTGAAGGATTCCCTGGGCATCGCGGCGGAACTCGAAGCCTCCATGGACAAGCACGTGGACAACTATGAGGACGAATGGGCCGCCACTCTCAAGGACCCGGAGCGCCTGCGCCGGTTCCGCTCCTTCGTCAACGCACCGGACCAGAAGGACGACTCCATCTCCTTCGTCCCGGAACGTGGCCAGATCCGGCCGGCCACGGCTGAGGAAAAGGCCAGTGCCAACGGCAGGCCAGTACTGATCGGGGCCTCCATCCCGGTCCGGCCGGCAGACTCCGGAACCCGCGATGAGAACGAGGTATAGCCATGCAGCTCAGCATTGATCTCACCGGCCGCGATGTCCTGGTCACGGGCTCGGACCATGCCGCCCGCCAGGCGGTCCGCCGCTACGGTGCCGCCGGCGCGGTGGTCTACCGGCTCAGCACGCCGCAAGGCGCCGCGCACGATGGCCCATTGCCCGAGCACCCCTTCCTGGTTGCGGCTGTCGATGACGGCCAGCCGGGCTGGGAGACCCTGCTGGACCGTTGCCGCACCGCCGGTATTCCGGTGGTCGCCGAGCCCTCCGCGGGTCCGGCGGGACAGGTCACCCTGGTAGGCGGAGGCCCCGGCACCACCGAGCTGCTGACTGTGGCCGCCGTCAAGGCGCTGCGGGATGCCGACGTCGTATATTACGACCGCCTGGCTCCCTACCAGGAGCTGCCGTCACTGAGCTCGGCGGAACTGGTGGACGTCGGCAAGCGCCCGGGCCATCACCCCGTCAGCCAGGGCGATATCCAAAAGCTCATGGTCCAAAGTGCCCTTGCCGGCAACAACGTGGTCCGCCTGAAAGGCGGGGACCCCTACGTCTTTGGCCGCGGCGGCGAGGAAGTGGCCGCCTGCGTGGCGGCCAAGGTTCCGGTCCGTGTGATCTCCGGGGTCACGAGCGCCATTTCCGTGCCGGCAGCCGCGGGCATTCCGGTGACGCACCGCGACGTCAGCCACATGTTCACCGTGGTCTCCGGCCACGCGCCGCTGACCGAGAAGGAGCACACCCACCTTGCCGGCTTGGGCGGCACTATCGTGGTCCTTATGGGAATCGGAACGCTGCACCAGCTCGCCGCGGGACTGCGTAAGGCAGGAATGCGGGCCGATATGCCCATGGCTGTGGTTGAACGCGGCTACCGGCCCGGCCAGCGCACCACGATATCCGAGCTGGGCACCATCGTCACAGCGGCGGCGGGGTGCACCAACCCGGCGGTGCTGGTCATCGGTGAGGTGGTGCGGGTGGCTGAGGCCAACCGTGGGCATGCCGAGGCGGCGGCCGATCTTGATCGGCTGGCTGCCTCGCTGCTGGGCGCGTGAAAGAGACCATGAGCGTCATGAACGCACTTGCCCCGGCCGAAACCCGTGCGGGTACGGATCCCGAGGCTGCCCCGGAAACCACCGAATCACCGCTGGAAGGATTCCGGATCGGGGTGACCTCGCACCGGCGATCCAAGGACCTGATCGAAGCACTGGAGCGCCGCGGTGCCGAGGTCCTGCACGCGCCGGCCCTGAAGATCGCCCCGGTCCAGGAAGACATCAGCCTCATCGAGGACACCAAGGCCATCATCGCGGCCCGGCCCGACCTCTGCATTGCCACCACTGCCTACGGCATGCGCCGGTGGTGCGAAGCCGCGGATTCCTTCGGCATCGGCGAGGATCTGCTCGAAACCCTCGCCAACTGCCGGATGTTCGTCCGGGGACCCAAGGCCAGGGGTGCCGTGCGGGCGGCCGGTCTTGCCGACGTCGGAATCAGCAGCGACGAAACCACCGCCACCCTCGTGGACATGCTGCTCGCCGAAGGCGTGCGCGGAAAAACGGTCGCTGTGCAACTGCACGGCTACACCGACGTCCGCCAGCTCGAACGGCTCAGGATGTCCGGCGCAACAGTGCTTACCGTCACGCCGTACCGCTGGGTCAAGCCCGACGGTGAAGACCTGCTCCCACGGCTGATCGAGGCCGCCTGCAGCGGCAACCTCGATGTGCTGACGTTCACCAGCGCACCGGCCGTGGACGCCATGTGGAGCACCGCCCACGAGATGGGCATGTACAGGCAGCTGGTGGATGCCCTGCGGACCAACGTCACCACCGCCGTTGTGGGCCCCGTCACGGCCCAGCCGCTCATCGACGCCGGCCTGTCGCCGTTGATCCCGGAACGGTTCCGGATGGGCGCCCTCATCAGGCTGGTCAGCGAACATCTGGCGCTCAATCACGTCCGCCGTCTGGACACACGCTCCGGCAACGTGGAGCTCAGGGGACGCTGCCTGCGGATCAACGGGCAGGCCGTGGAGCTGGCCCCTGCACCGCTGTTGCTGCTGCGCGCACTGCTCGGCGCAGGCGGTGCCGTACTGTCCCGTGAGTCCCTTTCCGAGCTGCTGGAACTGCGCGGGTCAGTCCATGCACTGGACATGACCGTGAGCCGGCTGCGTTCTGCCCTCCCGGACGGCCGGCTGGTGGAAACCGTGGTCAAGCGCGGCTACCGCATCCGGGTGTGACGCTGCCCTCACAGCAGTTACTCCACGGTCTGGACAGACTCTGTCCGCGGTGGGAACATGACGCTATAGTTTGCGATTGACCAGCCCGATGCCTTTCCCGGTCCATCACCGGGTTGTGGGTTGCGGGGCGTTCCCGAGTCAGCTTTTCCGAGAGGAACAGCGTGGAACCGGTGCGGCGGCAAGGCAGCAGGGGGCCGGGGCAGATACCGCCGGCTGATGATCCTCGTCCTGCTCCCGTTCAGTCCGTGGACGCCGTGGTGGTCGGTTCCGGTTTTGGCGGTTCAGTGGCGGCGTACCGGCTGGCGGCCGCGGGACAGACGGTGGTCCTGATGGAACGTGGCCGCGCCTACCCGCCCGGCAGTTTCGCCCGGACACCGGCGGAAATGGGCCGGAATTTCTGGGACCCGGACAGTGGCCTGTATGGATTGTTCGATGCCTGGACTTTCCGCGGTCTGGAGGGAATTGTCTCCAGCGGCCTGGGCGGAGGCTCCCTGATCTACGCCAATGTGCTGCTCCGCAAGGATGAGCACTGGTTCGTCAACGAGTCTCCGGTTCCCGGCGGCGGCTACGAATCCTGGCCGTTCACCCTCAAGGACCTCGAACCGTACTATGACACCGCCGAAGCCATGCTGCTGCCGGTTCCTTACCCGTATCAGGACACCCCCAAAACCATGGCCATGGAGGCCAGCGCCAAGGCTCTGGATCTCAGCATCTCCAGGCCGCCCATTGCGGTGACATTTTCCCAGCGGCCAGGCGCCACCCCCGGGATGAACCAGCTGTTGCCTGCCGCGGACTATGGAAGCGTCCATGGCGTAGGCACCGTACGCACCACGTGCACGCTGTCCGGGGAATGCGACATCGGCTGCAACACCGGCGCAAAGAACACCCTGGACCACAATTACCTCTCCGCGGCCAAAACGGCGGGCGCTGACATCCGCACCTTCCACGATGTGCGCGGCATCCGCCCGCTCCCTGATGGCGGCTACGAAGTCCGCTATGTGATCCACGATCCCGCCGACCCGCGGCCCGGCCTCCTGACAGAGCGCCTGATCCACTGCCAACGGCTGGTCCTGGGCGCCGGCACGTTCGGCAGCACCTTCCTGCTCCTCCGAAACCGTGCCTCCCTTCCGGCGCTGAGCCCCGTCCTTGGCACACGCTTCAGCGGCAACGGGGACCTGCTGGGATTTGTGATGGACGCCAAGACCCCCGACGGCGCCGTCCGCCCCTTAGTGGGCAGCCGGGGCCCGGTGATCACGACCGCCATCCGCACGCCGGATTCCGCTGACGGCGGTGATGGCCGGGGCTACTACATTGAAGATGCAGGCTACCCGGCCTTTATGAACTGGCTGCTGGAAACCGGCCAACTGCGCCAGGCACTCGGACGGCTGGGCAGGGTTGCGGTCCAGCTGCTCAAGGACCGGTTGTTCCAGGCCCGGCGTTCCAATATCTCCGCCGATCTTGCCGCCGCCCTGGGCGACGGCAGGCTGTCGGCGTCGTCGGTTCCGTTGCTGGGAATGGGCCGGGACGTACCCGACGGCGTGATGTCCCTTCAGGGCGGCCGGCTGGCCATCAACTGGACGCTGGCCACCTCTGCGGGTTACTTCGGCCGGATGCAGGCCACCATGCAGGCAATCGCCGGGGAGCTGGGCGGATCGTTCCGGCAAAACCCCCTCTGGTGGACCAAACGCGTGATCACTGTCCACCCGCTGGGCGGTGCGCCCGCAGGAAGGAACCGCTACGACGGCGTCTGCGATTCCTACGGCGAAGTGTTCGGCTACCCGGGTCTGTACGTGCTGGACGGATCCGCCATGCCCGGCCCGGTTGGCGCCAACCCCTCGCTGACCATCGCGGCCTTCGCGGAGCGTGCCTGCGCCCGGATCATTGCCGGCCAGGAAACCCGGCCAAGGGACATTCAACTGCGCGGCGCCGACCCCGCAACCGGGCCCACGCGTGCGCTGGTCCCGGATGCCACTAAGGGGACACGGGCGCCGGAATCCGAGACCGCCGCCGCGCCCGTGGCCGCGGCAGGCACCCGCACGCTGAGAATCCCCGGGTCGGCTGCCTCCCCTTCGTCTGCTGCCGGGGAAACAGCCACGGGTTCCGTCAGCTTTACCGAACAGATGCACGGCTGGTTCAGCGCCGGAGTAACAGATCCTGAGGCCGGCCGGAGCCTAGGCAGGGACCGCAGCTGCAGGATGATGTTTGAGCTCACCATCACCGCACCGGACATCGAGGCGTTTGTCAGTGATCCTCTTCACCCAGCCACGGCCACCGGCTATGTTGTGGCAGACCAGTTCGGCGGGCGGCTCCCGGTTGAGCGTGGCTGGTTCAACCTGTTTGTCCGCGGCACAGCTGCCGAGGACGGGGCGCCGGGAACAGGACCGGCCCGGAAAATGCTCTACCGGCTGTGGCTCAGGGATCCCGGCGGCACACCTCTCACCTTCGTGGGGCACAAGGACATCCGCAACGAAGCCGGCTTTGACATCTGGACAGACACCACCACCTTATTTGTCACTGTCCTGGCGGGGCACATCCCGCCCGACGGCGGCGACGGCGACGGGCAGCGCAGCGGCGAAGGCACGCAGGGCCGCGACGCGCCCGGTCCGGACGTTGCCGGGGCAGGCATCCTGTTCATCCGGCCGTGGGACTTCGCCCGGCAACTGACCACCTTCCGTGCGACCGGACCGGCACCAGCGAGCGCGCTGGCGGCGTTCGGAAAGTTGTTCCTGGGCGAGCTGTGGCAGGTCTACGGCCGTTCCATCAGCCCCGTCCCTTTCCCGCTGCGCCCGCGGCCATGAAGCGGAGCGAGCTGGCCAGGCACAACGCCGAACTCGGATTCACGCCCCAGGACGCGGTGCGGTGGCTGGCTCCCGCCCAGTTGGCCCGGACGGCCGTGAAGGTACTGCTGGCCACGATCTTTGCCGACTTCGGGGACAAACGCGAGCTGGAAGGAAGCTTCCCTGGCCACGCACTTGATCTGGACAGGCTGACGGATCCGGGGCAGCCAGCGCAGCCTGTGGCACGGGATCTTGGACCGCCGGGCCCTGACGGTGCTGATGACGGCCCTGCTGCCCGCAAGGGTGCCGGCAAGGAGCTGTGGCTGGACTTCACCGCGGACCTCGGGGACGGCTTCGACCCCAGCTACACCGTTGCCCTGCTGCTCGCCGAAGCATCCCTCGGTGTCGACGGGCATACGCTGCCGCGCGGCACCCTGCTGGTCCTCGGAGGTGACGAGGTCTACCCGGTGGCTTCGCCGGCCGGGTACGAGGACCGGATGGCGGGCCCGTACCGGAAGGCACTGCCCGGCCCGCCCGGAGGAGGACACACCGCCGTGATGCTGGCCCTGCCCGGCAATCATGACTGGTACGACGGCCTCACCTCGTTCATCCGGCTTTTTACCCGCCAGCGGAACATCGGTGGGTGGCGGACCATCCAGACCCGCAGTTATTTTGCCGTGCGGCTTTCCGGCGGCCCAGGCAGCCCGGGGTGGTGGCTGGTGGGGCTGGACAGCCAGCTGGGGCAATACATCGACGAACCCCAGCTGGACTACTTCTACAACAACATCACCAGCCAGCTGATCCCCGGCGACGCCATCATCCTGTGCGTTGCCTCCCCTTACTGGGTGAAGACCGCCGAAAACACCGCGGCCTTCAAACAGATGCACTTCTTCGAACAGGACTACCTGCGGCGGCGGTACAACCGCGAAGCGGGGGCCTTTGAGGACACCGGCGCCCGGGTCCGGCTCTGGCTCACCGGGGATCAGCACCACTACTCGCGGTTCGCGGAACAACCGGTGCCGGCGCCGGCCGCTTCGGCGCCGGCCGGCCAGGATCCCAGGGCCAGCCAGCTCATCACCTGCGGCATGGGCGGCGCGTACCTGTCCGATGCCCAGGGACTGCCGGCTGAATTGACATTGCCGCCGGCGGTCACAGGCAGCCTGCCGTCCATCCAGTCTGGCGGTCCGGGCGTCCGGTACGTCCGGATGCCCGGGACTTACCCGGATGCTGCCGAATCCAGGCGTTTGGGCGCGCGGCTGGCAAATCCGTTCTCCGGGTACTGGTTGCCCCGGCGCAATCCCGGCTTCGGCACGGCCTTGGGACTCGCCCATGTGGGGCTGATGCTGACACTCTGGACTCTCTTCAGCGCCCTGCGCGGACTGTCCTTCGTGGACAGCCTCCGCAGCCTCACTCATGGGAGCACTGTGCTGCTCGCCGTGCTGATCATCGCCATCCCGGTGCTGCTGCTCGCCCTGCTGGCACTCCTTTCGGCATGGTTCCGTGACTCTCCGCTGGCCGCCGGCCGCGGCAGCGTCGTCGCAGTACGCGGCGTCCTGTACCAGCTAGCGGCACTAGCAGTGGGGACCGCCGTCGTCCTTCTTATCCCTTGGCCGGCCGGCTGGCCGCATTTCCTGACCGCGGTGCTGGCGCTGGCCCTGGTATTCGCCGCGGGGTTCACTGCCGGCAGCGAGGCATTTGCGGTGTATATCCTGGCCACGCCGGGCGGCGAGGTGGCTTCCTGGAGGATGTCCGGTCAGGCCATCGAGGAGCACAAGGGTTTCCTGCGCATCAGGCTGGCGCCGGATGGCACCCTCACGGTTCACTCTGTGGCAGTGGATCATGTCTGCCACGACTGGGATCTTGAACAGACCGACGACGGCGGGATGCGGCCGGCGCCGCAGGGCGGACTTCCCGCGTTGCGGCTATTTGAACCGCCCATCATCATCTCGCGCGAAGGATTCCGGCCATGACAGCTACGCATCCGGGGGCTGGGCGGGTAACCCGGGCAGACCACCTCACCGAGGTGATCCCTTTTCCTGCCAGGGACGGCACTCCCCTGACCCTGCTCCACATCACCTCGGCCGTCCCAGCTGTGCCGGGGACTCCGGACAAGGGGCCGGTGGTGCTGGTCCACGGCTCCGGGGTCCGCGCGGAGCTGTTCCGTCCGCCGCTGCCCCGGACCCTGGTGGATGTGTTGCTGGAGGACGGCTGGGACGTCTGGCTGCTGAACTGGCGGGCGTCAATCGATCTGGAGCCACTGTCCTGGACACTGGCGGACGCCGCGGTCTACGACCACCCGGCCGCCGTCGAACACATCCTCAGGGCCACCGGCGCCGAAACCCTGAAGGCCGTCATCCACTGCCAGGGCTCGGTGTCCTTCACCATGTCGGCAGTGGCGGGGCTGCTTCCTCAGGTGACTACCGTGGTGTCCAACGCGGTGTCGCTTCACCCCGTGATTCCGCTGTGGTCGGTAGTGAAGATCACCTACCTCACGCAGCTACTCAAGCCTTTTACGCCCTACCTCTCACCGGCATGGGGCTATAAATCCAACGGCTACCTGTCACGGCTCCTGCGTTTTATGGTGAAAACCAGCCACCGGGAATGCGACAACCTTGTCTGCCGGATGGTCAGTTTCACCTACGGCAGCGGAAAGCCGGCCCTGTGGTCGCACCAGAACCTGGACCAGGCCACCCACGACTGGATCAGCGGGGAATTCGCCGAAGTACCGTTCACCTTCCTCGAGGAAATGGGCCGGAGCGTCCTGGCCCGGCGGATTGTGGCCGCCGGCAACCATCCGGAATTGCCCGCAAATTTCCTTGCCGAGGCGCCGCAGACAGATGCCCGCTTCGCATTCCTGGCCGGACTGGACAATCTGTGTTTCCTGCCGGAGAGCCAGGAACGGAGCTACGGCTTCTTCAACGGGCACCGCCCCGGTAAGGACTCCCTCCATCTCATCCCGGGTTATGGCCACCTGGACGTTTTCTTCGGAGCCAACGCCTGGCAGGACACCTACCCCATCATCGTCAAGGAGCTGAACACATGAAAGATCTTATGGGCCTGGTTGCCCCGCTGCTCCGGCTGATGCCTTCTCCAGTCCCCCGCCGCCAGGAGCAGCTCCGCGGACAGCACGCCCAAGTGGACGGCATCAGGTACGTCATGCCCGTCAATTCCGATGATTCCCCTGTGCTGATGGCCGCTTTTCCCATCAATAAACGGGCTGCTGCCGCCATGCTGCCGGGCACCGAGCTGCGGCCATTCAGCCTGGGCGGCAAGGGCCTTCTGGTGGTGACGGTGGTGAACTACAAATCAACGGACATCGGCAAATACATCGAGTATTCGCTGGCCATTGCGGTCACCCATGGCAGCCGTCCGGCCCCGCCCATCCTGCCGCTGATTTTCCAAAAAACCTTCAAACTGGGCCAGTACGTGGTGGACCTGCGGGTCAGCACTGAGGTCTCGGTCAAAGGCGGCAAGGGCATCTGGGGCATGCCAAAACACCAGGCCAACCTGGATTTCGTGGTCACGGACACCACGGTCTCCGCCCAGTACGATAAAGCCGGGCAGCTGGGCTGCTACATCGAGATCGAACGGCCTGAGCCGGCCGGTATCCCGCTGAAACTGGCCGCCTCCAACTATTGCGCCTTCCGCGGCATGCTGATGAAATCGGACATCTACTTCGAAGCCAGCGGGGACATCGCCCTCGGCGGGGCTGCCAAGGCAAAGCTGGTTCTGGGGGACGCGCCGGGCGTCGCCGCCCTGAAGACGCTGAAGGTAGGTGACAGGCCCGTGTTCACGGCCTACCTGCCAGAGGCCCACGGTGTGCTGGATGACCACTTTGAGTCGTGGTTTCTGACGGCCGGTTCCGAAGCCGATGCCTCACGGATACCTGGCGGCGACGGCGTTGACTCGGTGACGGGCCTTGGCCAGTCACAGGAGTGGCTGAGCCCTCCGGACCGCACGGCAACCGGCGGCAGGCAGCCATGAACTGGCTCCTGCTGCTGAATGCCCTGTACTTCCTCTTCGGCGCCACCATGTACGTGGGCACCATGTGGGTCCTGAAGCTGTTCCTCTACCCCACCTGGCGCTCCCTGGAACGCAGCAACGTGGACATGCACTTCGGCATCCCCACCCGGCAGGCCACGAAGTTCTTCACCGCCGTGGTGCCGCTGATGTTCATCTCAGCGATCATCATGGTGTGGGTGGAGTGGGGCAGCATCCGGGTCATCCCGGCAGCCATCTGCCTGATCGGGATCGTTGTGCTCACCGTGGTGGGACAGGGCATCATCATCCCCATCAACATCCGTATCCGGGGAGGGGACTTCGCGGACGACGCCGAACTGCGCTCCCTCCTGCACCGCTGGATGATGCTCAATGACATCCGCTTCTACGTTTCCACGCTCACCTGGCTGGCCATCGTCTGGCTGCTCGTGGACAAGGGCCGGCTGTGGGAGGCGTTCGCGTGAGCGGGGCAACAGCCCGCCCGGCGGCACCGTCCGGTGGTGCGGGCGCCTGGATCACGGCGGACCCGTTTCGTGCCGTACTGGCGGCGATCGCCGTCGTCACCGTTGTATCCGGGAGTGCACAGATTCCGTTCGGCGCCGGCATCCTGACGCTGCTCGGAGCCGGGCCGACGCCGGCGGCCACACAGCTTTTCGCCACGGTGGGCATGTTCATGGTGGTGGTGGGCGGCCTGCTCCTGCACACACTGCTGTTGCCGCGGCCGGCGCGTGAAGCAGTCCTGTGGTGCGGAATCCAGAAAGCCGGGGCGTTTGCCGCCGTCGGGATTGCCGTCCTGAACGGTATTTTCGCGCCCGTGGCGCTCGCCGTCGCCTTCTTTGACCTGGCGACGGCGGTGCTGCTGTTGCTGTACTGGCGCAGGCTGGATCCCTCACCGGTGCCGGGACCTGTGAGGAAAGAGACGTGAAGCGCTCCCTGGTCCTGGCCGGCGGCGGCATGCGCGTGGCGTGGCAGGCAGGGGTAGTGCGCGCACTGGCCGAAGAGGGCCTGGAGTTCGACCACGTGGACGGCACGTCAGGCGGGATCCTCACAGCCGGCATGATGCTCTCCGGGGTGTCCGCTCCGGACATGTGCCGGAACTGGTCCGGCGTGGATGTCAAGGATTTCGGCTCCGCACTCCCCGCGGCCGACTACCTGAAAGGGCCGTGGGCGCTGCCGGCCATCGGCGATGCCGACGGCCTGCTCGGCAAGGTCTTCCCGGCGCTGGGCATCGACGCCGGCGAGATCCGCCGCCGGGCAGGGCTGCCCGGCGCCGTCGAAGGCACGTTCAACGTAGTGGAATTCACCGAAAAACGCTGCCACGCGATTGATGCCCGGGAGATTGATCCGGAGCTCATGGCGGCCGGAATGTCGCTGCCCATTTTCCTGACGCCGCTGCGGCGGGAAGGGAAAATCTGGACGGATGCCGTGTGGATCCGGGACGCCAATGTGCAGGAGGCGGTGCGGCGCGGTGCGGAGGAGGTCTGGCTGGTGTGGTGCATCGGCAATACCGGATATTGGGGCGATGGACCGCTGGAGCAGTACGTCCATATGATCGAAATGAGCGCCATGGGGGCCCTGCTTGCGGACTTCGAGGCCATCAAGGCAGCCGGACGCGGTTTTGTACTGCACGTGATCCGGCCGGAGAATCCATTGCCGCTGGATCCGGAGTTCTACCTCAACCGGATCGACGCCGGCACCCTGATCGGTATGGGATACCGCGATGCCCGCCGCTACCTGAGCTCACTACCGGCCGGCGGTGTGTCCAAGGATGCCTCCTGCACGGCTATGGCAGAGCCGCCGGCCGGAGTGCGCTTCACTGACACCCTGAGGGGAGAGTTTGACGGTGAACCGATCGCGTTCAAGGCCACGGTGGTTCTGCCCTCGCTGCCCGGAGCGGTGCCGCCGCAGCTGACGGGCTATGTGGACCACGCACCCTTCGGGCCGCGGATGTTCCTCGCCGACGGGAGGCTGGATGTCCTTGGCGAGGACCTCAGTTACCGCGCCCGGGTGAAGCTCGACGGCGGATGGCAGGATCTGACTGTTACCCGGACCTTCCACGATGACCCCGGACCCGATGCCTGGTCCGATTCCCGCCGCGCCAGGTTGCAGGTAGGCGCCCGGCCGGAAGCAGATGTCAGGATGACCTTGGCCGACGCCGCCGGACTCATCGCATCCGTGGAACCCGTCGGATCCCATGGCTTCGCGGACCGGGCCGCGGCCGTGGGTGCCTTTGCCGCCAACGGCCTGCGGGAGCTGCTGCGGCGCTACTGACCCGTGCACCACTGCCCCGGGGTGCGGCGCTGTTAGCCCGGTGTGCGGATCGTCACCGGGCCGCTGCCGGCAACGCCGTGTGACGCACGTTATTACCGGCTGGTAAACACTGGGATTCGGGGCGGCCAGAACCGGCAACAACCGGGAAACACGGTAGAAAAACCGGACGCCTACGCTGGGTTCATCCGGCAACTCCGGGCCCTGCAGATGGCCTGTCCCGCGCCGCAACCGAAAGGGCCCGCGCATGTCCGCTCCGGCACTGTCCCCGTCATCGTCTCCTTCCACCGGAACGAATTCCACACACCGCATTGTGATCGCCGGTGCCGGGCCGGCGTCACAGGCCCTGGTGAAGCAGCTGGTCCGTGCGCAGTTCTCCGGCAGCATCACTGTCCTCAGCAACCGTGACGACGCACCGTCCGAACTGTTGGAACTCGCAGCCCTCCCGCAGGTGTCCGTCCGGTTCGGCCAGGCTGCCAGCTTTGTCGATGCAGCCAGCCGCTGCGTCGCCACCGCTGACGGCATGGAATTCAGTTACGACCAGCTGGTGATCGCCACCGGCTCCGCCGCCGCGGATTCCCCGGTTGCCGGTGCCCACGGATGCCTGAGCTACTCCACCATTGACGACGCCGCCAGGATCGGTGCCGCTGTCAAGGAAGTCACCCGGTTGCTGGGGAGACGTCCGCTCGGGATCCTGGTCGGTACCGGCGCGGCCGCCGGGCAGGCGGAGGCGGTACTGCGGGCACGAGGTGTCCGGCCCGTCCGGACCACGGTGCGCCCGGCTGCGGTTATTCCCGGCCCCGCGGGCTCCACAATTTCTGCTGCCGGCATTGTGTTTGAGGACGGCAGCAGCATGAACGGCGATCTGGTGGTCCTGGCGGAAGAACGCATCGCCCGGGACGGCCTGGCCGCGAGCGCCGGTGTGGACACAGCCCCCCAAGGCGGCGTTGCCGTCAGCCAGGACTTCCGCACCTCGGTGCCTGGCATCTGGGCCATTGGGGATGCGGCAGCCTTCGACGGCATGCGGCTGGGACTGCTGGTGGCGTCCGGTCCAGCAGCAGGAGCCTGCGCCGCGCAGCTCATGATGGCATCCGCCGTCACGGCGCGGTCGGCCGCCTGACGGCAGGCGGCTGTTCTCCGCGTTACGGCTAGTCCATTGTGGCAAGATGGTCATCTGAGAGCCACGGACAACGCGGCGTCGCCAGGCCCACAAGGCCTACCGGAAAGGACCATCCATGAGCACCGAAGCCATTTCCGGCGCGGCACCCGCAGCCGGCAACATCGCCTCATTCATTGACCACACGCTCCTTAAGCCGGAGGCCAGTGAGGCGGAAATCCTCAAGGTCTGTGCCGAGGCGGTGGAGTACCGGTTCAAGTCAGTCTGTGTTAACCCGGTGTGGATCAAGACGGTCAAGACGGCTCTCAAGGGCTCTGGCGTCCTGGCGTGTTCGGTGATCGGCTTCCCCCTGGGTGCCACACCAAGCGACGTCAAGGCGTTCGAGGCACGCGGTGCAGTCCTGGATGGAGCGGATGAGATCGATATGGTCATCAACATTGCCGCAGCCCGCGCGGAGGACAAGGGCGCGCTGGTGGATGACATCGCCGCGGTGGCTGAGGCCGTCCATGCCGGTGGTGCCATCCTGAAGGTCATCATCGAAACCTCTCTCCTGAGCGACAGCCAGAAGGTCCTGGCCTGCCAAGCTTCGGTAGAAGCCGGCGCCGACTTCGTCAAGACGTCCACCGGGTTCAACGGCGGCGGTGCAACGGCCGGTGATATCGCGCTGATGCGCGCCACGGTCGGCCCTGATCTGGGTGTCAAGGCCTCGGGCGGTGTGCGGTCGCTGGCTGACGCTCAGGCTATGATTGCTGCAGGTGCAACACGTATTGGTGCCAGCTCCGGAATTGCAATCGTCAAAGGCGAACAGGGTTCATCCGCGTACTGATCCGCTCCGGCAGCCGCCACAGTTTGAGCCCCGCGGGGCGGAGGAGAAAAGCATGTCCAAAAACACCGATGTCCAGACTTCCACGATCCAGACCCCCGAGAATGAGAACAAGCTCGGCACCAGCGTTGCGCTGTTCGTCGTTATGATGGTCCTTTTCCTCGGCTCGATCTACTCGCTGTCCTTCCTGAGCCTGGGCAACCCCTGGCCGATGGCCGCCTGCCTGGGCCTGTTCGCCTTGGCATTCTGGATCCCGCAGACAGTGCTTGGCCGCTCGGACTCCGCCGGCGAAAACTAAACTCCTCAGCTCCATCACAGCAGCGGCCCCGGACATTCCGTCCGGGGCCGCCGCTGCATTTTTTGGACTTGGATTGGAGTTCGTCCAGGGTCATAACGACTGAAGGGCAGACGCCATCCAGGTCCACTGCTCCCTCGCAAGTGACCAGCCGGCCATCCCCATGCCCACCATGGCGTACGCGCTGACGGGGATCAGGACCAGCCATTCGCGCCTGGACCCGGCGCGTCCAAGGAGGGGGATGGAGAGTGCTCCATTGGCTTTCCAGATGTCCTGCAACAGCGGCAGTTTCCGCAGGAATTTCGGCGGCTTTATCACCACCGGCCACAGCAGCGGCACTCCCCCGGTGGTAACGAGGTCCCCGATTATGTGGACCACCACACCGATCAGCATGGACATGGGCAGCCAGGTCCACTGGTGCGGCGCGAACCATGTCACAAGGCCAGCCATGATGAGACCGAAGATCCAGTTGCTGATCCAGCCCGACTTCGGAAATAGCTTCAGGGCTTTGGCGGCAATATTGATCATGAACATACACAGCAGCCCGGCGCCGACGGACAGCAACCCCCACGGCGTACTGACCTGGAACTGGGCAACCATCGTGGCGAGCAGCACAAAACCTGCCGCCCCCAGCAGCGAATGCGTCCCCTGGCGGTGACCGCCGCTGATATTTTCGATGCCCACAGCAATGACGTTGGACAGCGGTGGAAGGGAGTGCGCCACCGTACTGGCACGGTGGTCCCAGTCGCACACCAGCGCCGTACCCGCCGTCGCCATGCCGCCGATCAGAATGCCTGTTGCGTCCAGCGGATACCAGCCCAGGGCGTATGGTCCCGCCGAGGCAACGGCCACCCACGCCGCGGCTCCCGAAGCGGCGTGATGTCCTCCCATCATGGCTTAGGCAACTGTCAGTGGCGCCGCCGGCGAAGGCGAGAAGACAGCGGCGATGACCCCGTTGGCCCACTCCAGGATCTCGGCGTCCTGCAGGTCCCGGCCGCCAATCCGTGCCGTTTTGGGTTTGGGGATGAGTACCGCGTCCAGCGCAGGCTTTGATTGTGAGCCGGGGTACATCCTGGTGAGGCGCATGAGTTTGGACTCGGGCAGCTGCGCGGGTGAGAACTTAATGAAGTTGCCCTGCAGCGCCACATCGGAGAGCCCGGCCTCGCGTGCGCCCACCCGGAAACGCGCCACCGAGATCAGGTTTTTTGCCGGCAGCGGAGGTTCGCCGTAGCGGTCCACCAGTTCGGCCAGGACCTCATCAATGGCCTCGTGGGTGATCGCCGCTGCGAGTTTGCGGTACGCCTCCAGGCGCAGCCGTTCACCGGGTACGTAGTCGTGCGGAAGGTGCGCGTTGACGGGCAGCTCGATCTTCATCTCGGCTGCCTTCTCCTCGGCTTCGCCGCGGAAGTCGGCCACGGCCTCGCCCACCAGCCGGATATACAGATCGAAGCCCACACCCTGGATGTGGCCGGACTGCTCTCCGCCCAGCAGGTTGCCGGCGCCACGGATTTCCAGGTCCTTCATGGCCAGCTGCAAACCCGCGCCGAGCTCGTTGTGGGCGGCGACCGCCTTGAGCCGTTCCAGCGCCACCTCGCCCAGCGGCTTCTCCGACGGGTACAGGAAATACGCGTACGCGCGCTCCCGGCCACGCCCCACCCGGCCTCTCAGCTGGTGCAGCTGCGAAAGCCCGTATTTGTCCGCACCGTCCACAATGAGGGTGTTGGCGTTGGAAATGTCCAGGCCGGTTTCGATGATGGTGGTGCACACCAGGACGTCGAAGCGCTTCTCCCAGAAGTCGACGATGACCTGTTCCAGCCGGCTCTCGGACATCTGGCCGTGTGCCACCTCCACCCGCGCCTCAGGGACCAGCTCACGGATTTTGGCCGCGGTCCGGTCAATGGAGGAGACCCTGTTGTGGACGAAGAACACCTGGCCCTCACGCATCAACTCGCGGCGGATGGCGGCCGAGGTCTGTTTGTCCGTATAGGGGCCAACGTAGGTAAGGACCGGGTGCCGTTCTTCCGGCGGCGTGGCCAACGTGGACGTTTCGCGGATGCCCGTCAGCGACATCTCCAGGGTGCGGGGAATCGGGGTGGCGCTCATGGCCAGCACGTCCACATTGGTGCGCATCTTTTTCAGCGCTTCCTTGTGTTCAACTCCGAAGCGCTGTTCCTCGTCCACGATCACCAGGCCGAGGTCCTTGAAGGCAAAGTCCTTCGACAACAGGCGGTGGGTGCCGATCACCACGTCCACGGAACCGTTCTTGACTCCTTCCACGGTCTCCTTGGTCTCCTTGGCGTTCTGGAAACGCGACAGCGGCTTGACCTGCAGCGGAAAGCCGGAAAACCGCTCAGTGAAGGTCTCGTAGTGCTGCTGGGCCAGCAGGGTGGTGGGCACCAGCACCGCCACCTGCTTGCCGTCCTGGACGGCCTTGAAGGCTGCGCGGACGGCAATTTCGGTCTTGCCGTAGCCCACATCACCGGACACCAGCCGGTCCATGGGAATTTCGCGTTCCATGTCCGCCTTGACCTCATTGATGGTGGTCAGCTGGTCAGGGGTTTCCACATAGGGGAAGGCTTCCTCCAGCTCGCGCTGCCACGGGGTATCCGGGCCGAAGGCATAGCCTCTGGAAGCCATCCGGGCCGAATACAGCCGGATCAGCTCGCCGGCGATCTCCTTGACGGCTTTGCGCGCCTTGGACTTGGTGCTGGACCAGTCCGAGCCGCCCATCTTGCTGAGCGCGGGGGCATCCCCTCCCGCGTACCGCGTCACCTGGTCAAGCTGGTCCGTCGGCACGAACAGCCGGTCGCCCGGAGCGCCACGCTTGGACGGGGCGTATTCCAGCACGAGGTACTCGCGGACACCATCACCGCCGCCGGCAACCTTGCGCTGGATCAGCTCCACAAACCGGCCGATTCCGTGCTGCTCGTGGACCACATGGTCTCCGGCGAGCAGCTGCAGCGGGTCTACGGCGTTCCGCCGCTTGGACGGCATCCGACGCATGTCCTTTGTGGAACCGGCGGACGTGCGGCCCAGGAGATCCGCTTCCGTGAGGAGCCCTACCTTGAGTCCGTCCAGAACAAAACCGCGTCCGACGGCGGCTGTGGTCACCTCGATGATGCCTGCCTGGGGATCATCGTCCAGGGAGTCCACCCTGGCGCAAGGGATATCGGCATCGTGGAAGAGTTCGGCCAGCCGCTGGGCCGGGCCGGGGCCTTCGGTGACCACCACGATCCGCCACTGGTCCCGTACATGGGAGCCGATGAACTCCAGCATTTCCGCAACGTCGCCCTGGTAGCCTCGGGGCTCCCGGGCATGGAGGTTCAGGACATCGACGTCCGGCAACAGTTCCTCATCGGTGGCAAGGGAGGTGATGGACCACCAGGACACACCGTGTCCGAGCGCTGCGGAACGGGTGTCCGTCAGGGAACGGAAGCTGGCAGAGTGCAGATCCGCCGAGGCCTGGGAGAGCAGATCAAGGGGCGCGGTGCCACCGTCCGACGCTGTTGACCAGGCAGCTTCCAGGAATTCCTCGTTCGTGGCGGCAAGGTCATGGGCACGGGCCCGGACCTTCTCAGGTTCGATCACCACGGAAATGGAACCCGCAGGCAGCTGCCCCAGAAAGGGGACCATGGCGTCCACCAGTACCGGCGCCAAGGATTCCATCCCTTCGACGGCGATGCCGCCGGCGATCTTTTCCAGCATGTCTGCAGCTGCGGGCAACTGGGACTTGAGGGTTGCGGCCCGGGACATCACGGACGGCGTGATCAGGATTTCGCGGCAGGGCGGGGCATGCAGCTCGGTGGGGTGCTTCACGCCTCCGGTGGCGGAACCTGTCGACGCCAGCGAGCGCTGGTCGGCAACGGCGAACCAGCGCATCTGGTCCACCTCATCGCCGAAGAACTCAACCCTGATGGGGTGGTCCTCGGTGGGCGGGAAGACATCAAGGATACCGCCGCGGACGGCGAACTCACCCCGGTGGGTCACCATGTCCACCCGCGCGTAGGCAGCGTCGGCGAGGCTCCGCACCACTTCAGTGAAGGGGATTTCCTGGCCAATTTTCAGTGTCACCGGCGCCAGCTCGCCGAGGCCGGCCACAATGGGCTGGACCACGGCACGGACCGGGGCCACGATCACACGCAGCGGCACTCCCGCTGAGGACTCCGGGTGCGCCAGCCGCCGGAGGACGGACAGCCGTCTGCCCACGGTGTCCGAGCGCGGCGAGAGCCGCTCGTGGGGAAGGGTTTCCCAGCTGGGGAACTCAGCTACGCAGTCCGCCGGGAGGTAGGCGCGCAGCGCGGCTGTCAGGTCCTCGGCCTCGCGGCCTGTTGCGGTGACGGCAAGCACCACTGCCGGCGCCATAACAGCCGGAGCGCCGCCGTCGGCCGTTCCTTTTCCGCTTTCTCCTGTGGCGAAGGCCGACAGCCCGTCCGCCATCTCGGCCAGCAGGACGGCACGCAGCCCCGTCGGGGCGCTGATCTGGTAGTCCTCGCTGCGGATGGCGAATCCCCGGGCCGCCTCGGCCCGCACCCGGGCGAAGGTCTTGTCCGCTGCCAGGACGCGGCGCAGCCCGTCAAGTGAGGGGCCGTTATGGGACGGGCCGTTGAGGCTCATGGCAGAAGCTCCTGTGGTATTCAGGCGGAAGCAGGCAACACGAAAGCCCGAAATTCGCGAGAATCCCGGGTGCTCCCAGCCTACCCCCGCTCCGTGATGACCGTCGTCATACTCGTTGGCTGAGCCTGCCGGCAGCGGGAATGGCGCCGCCTCCAAAACCTGCCCGGTGCCAACCAAACCACCTCAACACCGTAGGATGTGGGGAGCAAAAAGCCTTTCCGCCCCCACAATGGAGGATCCATGGCACTCAGTGCATCCACAACCCTGCCCCACAGCGTCGAGAGCGTCGCAGCTGTCCTCATCAATGAGGACTTCCAGCGCCACACGAGCGAAGTCGTAGGCGGAACCCTCGAGTCCTTCGCCGTGACCGGCGACGTCGCCGGTGCCTTCAGCACCACCTCGGTGCGAACCCTGCCCACTACACGCCTGCCCGAGATCGCCCGCAAGTTCGTGGGTGAAAGCCTCACGGTGACACAGGTCGAAAACTGGGACGCCCCTGCTGCAGACGGTTCCCGCCAAAGCAAGATCTCCCTCACCATCGCCGGCGCGCCGATCGACGTCGCCGCCGAACAGCGTCTTGTGGCCGAGGGAAGCAGCACCCGCATGGAACTCGCCGGCACTGTGACCTCTTCCGTGCCCTTCCTCGGCAGCAAAATCGCGCAGGCAGCCGAGCCCATGGTGGGCAAAGCACTGAACATCCAGTCGCAACAGGCGCAGGCCTGGCTGGAAAGCCACTGAGGCTGTGCAGCTCAACACGGCACTGTCCTGGGTTCTGATCATTGCCGGAATCTGGTCATTGATCGTCTGGCCGCAGTTCCTGCGGCGGGTCATCAACGATCCCCGCGCCCGGGACTCAGCCGGCAGGGCCACGAAGTTCCTCACCGTGCACGTGGTGCTGGTCAGCATCTCCATGGTGCTGGGGGCGACGACGGCGGCAATCGGCGCTGCAGCCCTGCTTCACTAGGTGTAGAAACAACCAGCCAGCACCAGGGTGCCTACGATGCCTGGTTCAGTGCGTCCTCTGCCGCCACCCAGGAGATCATGGCGCACTTGACCCGGGCGGCGTAGCGGGCAACGCCTTCAAACGCAGCAGCGTCGCCCAGTATCTCGGGATCCGCATGGACCTTCCCGCGGGACCGGAGGACTTCCCTGAAGTTCCCGATCACCCCGCGGAGTTCGCCCACGGACATGCCCTCGGCCATCTCGCTCAACACGGAGGCGGAGGCCATGGAGATGGAGCACCCTGCCCCGTCCCAGGAAATCTGCGCCACCTTACCGTCGTCCACCGCTACCCGGAGTGTGACTTCGTCGCCGCAGACCGGATTCAGCTGGTGCGATTGGCCTGTGGCGGCGCCCTCCGGGGCCGCTGTCCCGGACAGTCCGCTGCCGTGCCGGGTCTTGGAATGATCCAGTATGATCTGCTGGTAAAGCTGGTCGAGACTCATGCTTGGCACCTGTTTCTTGTGTCCGGGCTCTAGGCCTGGAAATAGGCTCGGACTCCGGAGACGGCGTCCAGAAAGTCGTCGACGTCGTCGGTGGTGTTGTACAGATACGCACTGGCACGGGTGGTGGCCGTCAGGCCCAGTCTGCGGTGCAGCGGCTGGGCGCAGTGGTGGCCCACACGGACGGCGATGCCGCGCGAATCCAGGAACTGTCCGACGTCGTGCGCGTGCACTCCGGTGACATCAAAGGCCGCGAGGCCGATCCGCTCCTGGCCGGACGCCGGGCCCAGGACGCGGATGCCGTCGATGCGCTCCAGCCCGCTGACCATCCGCTGGCCTAGTTCCGATTCCCAGCGGTGGATACGGTCCATGCCCGTTTCCGTGAGGTAGTTGACCGCAGCAGCCAATGCGACAGCCTGGGAGATCCGCTGCGTTCCGGCTTCAAACCGCTGCGGGGCCGGCAGGTACTCCGCCCGGTCCATGGTCACCGTAGTGATCATGGACCCGCCGGTCAGGAACGGCGGAAGCACATCCAGCAGTTCCTGCTTGCCATACAGCACACCGATGCCTGTCGGAGCCAGCATCTTATGTCCGGAGAACACAGCGAAGTCGACATCCAGGGCCCTGACGTCCAGAGCCATATGCGGAGCAGACTGGCACGCGTCCAACACCACGAGCGCACCGGCACGACGCGCCAGCGCCACGAGTTCCTGCACGGGGTTGATAACGCCCAGGACATTCGAGGCATGGGTGAACGCGAGCACCTTGGTGCGGTCACCCACAATGCCTTGGGCCTGCTCCAGCTGCAACGCGCCGGAATCGTCAATCGGAACGTACCGCAAGGTGGCGCCGGTCCTGAACGCCAGCTCCTGCCAAGGAATGAGATTTGCGTGGTGCTCCATTTCGGTGACCACAATTTCGTCTCCGGGTCCGACGGCGAGGTCCTTCAGCCGTTTGTCCCCCCGGCCCTGGGCCGCCCAAAGCGCGGCGTTGGACAGTGCGTAGCTGATCAGGTTCAGGCCTTCGGTGGCGTTGGACGTCCACACCGTTTCCTCATAGCCGGCGCCGATGAAGTCCGCCACCGTCTGGCGGGCGTCCTCAAAAACCTCGGTGGCTTCAACCGCAAGGTGGTGGGCACCGCGATGCACGGCGGCGTTACGCTGCTCGTAGAACTCCTGCTCGGCTTCGATCACGCTCAGCGGATTCTGTGAGGTGGCGCCGGAGTCCAGATACACGAGGCGCCGGCCGTTGACCAGCTGGTCGAGCACCGGGAAGTCGTTCCGGATACGCCCCACTTCGGTGTTATCCAGGGCCGGCAAGGAAGGCGCCAGCGTGGTTGGCGTTGAAACTACGGCCAATGGGAACTCCTTGGAAATGCCAGTGGAAGACATTCAATTGTCCCACGGATGCAGCGGCCCGCCCACGAGGGGAGCCGCCGCATCCTGTCCGGAGAATCCCGGCACAGTTAGAGGGCCGGCGACGGCTGGGGGGAGAGCCTCGGTCTCAGAAGACTCTGACGTCGCCGGCCCCGTCTGGATCCGAACCATACTGTCCGGAAGTTGAAGGTGTGTCTCGGGGGCCTGATGTGAAGTAATGGAACGACGGGGCCTAATTTCGACCCCTTTTGTTTCCACTCTCAGTTAATCGTGCGGAGACCGCTACGGCACGAGTAGCGTGTACTCGTTTTTGGCACATCCGACTACGGGGTACGGGCACGCGATACCCGAATTCCGGAAAACACCACTTGCAGGGCTTTGCGTCTGGTGCCCGAAATGACCAACCGCAAGGCGGACTGGCCGGGCGGGCTGATGGAAGACTAACCCTTGGGCAGTGCCTGCGTGAGTTCATCACGCCGCCGCACGCCCAGCTTGACGTAGCTTCGGTACAGATGGCCCTCTACGGTACGCACCGAGACCATCAGCTTCTGCGCAATCTCGCGGTCGGTGAGGCCGTTGATGGCGAGCTCGATGATGTCGCGTTCCCGCCGTGTCAGGTGGAAGGTCGGAACAGAAGCAATAAACGAGCCTGTCCGGAAACGTTCGCCCAGTTCATGGTCGCATTTCTCGCGCAGAGCCACCGCTTGTCTGGACCGCCGGTGCTCCCCCGCTTTTTCAAGAATGGCACTGGCCTTGGAGTAGGCCTCGCGGGCCAGGTTGGCCAGTCCTGACTGTTCCAGGTCTGATGCCACAGTCATCAGGGAATCAGCATCATCTGACACCCAAGCCCCGGACAAGGACAGTAACCCCGACGCCCAGCGGCCTTCAATCCCCTCGGCCACGGTGCCGATCAGTGGCATCACGGAGTGATCTCCCAATTCGGAACACAGGGCAAGGCACTCCAGAAGGACCCCCGGCATCTCAGCGGCCTGGAGAGTTGTTGTCAGAGTGTGCAACGCGGCCAGGCCTTTGCCGTCCCCGGCAAGATACTCCGACGCTGCCGCCACGTAGCCTGCCGCGGCGAGGTCGCTTGCGGCGCTGGAGGCGTGCGTGGCTCCTTTGTAGTCGAGTTCCAGACGCCTCGCCTGCGCGGCGTCCCCCAGCCTTGCTGCTGCGTAGAATCCGAGGGCAGAACCCAGCCGGAACTGCTGCAGCGGATCATTGACACGCAGTGTTTCAAGTGCAGGCAGCAGCAGCTGATAGGCACGCTCGATCCTGCCCTGGCGCAAACAGGCCAGACCACGAAGCAGCTGTACACCGC
Organism: Pseudarthrobacter sp. N5; assembly: GCF_050157035.1. GTDB lineage: Bacteria > Actinomycetota > Actinomycetes > Actinomycetales > Micrococcaceae > Arthrobacter. The sequence goes on along the minus strand of NZ_CP189593.1, from coordinate 1,519,838 downwards.
CGCTGAACGAGGTGGGGCCCGGCGCGTGTCCGGCGCTGTAGCTGGCCAGTTCACGCTGCGCTGACTCCCACTCTCCTGCTGCCAGGTACCCCTCTACGAGCCTGCTGAGGACAAACTCATTGAAAAAGTAGAGCCCGTGCTGCAGCGACGCCAGTCCGGCAGCTGCCTGGCGGGCTGCGGAAATTCCCTGTTCCGGGCGCCCAGCCCCAATCACCGTCTGGGCAAGCAGTGCGAGACCCACAGTCTTGATTGCGGCCACCGCAGCTGCGCCGGGGCTATTGGTGCCGGGCTTGTTGGCGTCGGGCTTGTTGTCCTCAAGCGACTCAACAATGGATTGGAGACCCACATGGTCACCTGATGCGGCGAGCTCCAGGAATGCGTGGATGGTGTCCTGCCAGCTTTGAACGGGGTCGCTGCCATCTGCAGATAGCTGCTCTCGCGACTCCGCCCGGAGCTGAAGGGCAGACTTTCCCAGAGCCAGATGCGCCGCTGCGCGCAACATTAGAATGTGTGCAGCTTCGGGATCTGACGCCATCGGAAGCCAGCAATCATCCAGCAGGTCCGCTGCATCTGCGTAATTTCCCCCGTTGAAGAGAGCCCGGGCCATGATTGCCTGCGCGCGGGGAACCAGCCGCGGATCACTGACCCGGGAGGCAAGGCGATGGGCACTGGTATTCCTGGACATATCCAAGGCACGTGCGGCGGCCTCCAACAGATCCGCCGCCGGGACGTCGAGGCCACATTCCAACGACCATTCCACGGCTCGAAGCCGGCCCTCGGAACCTTCTGCCTGAGCGCCCAGGTGGCTCCAGAGTTTCCCTCGCAGCTGCAGGCTCCGTGATATCGAAATCTGTCCCCGGAGTGCCTGGCCGAACACTGCAGGGTACAGCCGAAGCTCCGAGGAGTTGCCGGGGGCTATGGCCTGATGGTCCAGAAGAGAGCGCACGACGCCGGCTCCGCATATTTCCTCGATCAGGCTGCGCCGCACAGGTTCGGCCAGAGCAATGAGCTTCAAGGCCTCTTGCTCCTCGGCAGATCTGCAAAGCAGGGCCTTGGATGCGACGGCGGCCAATCCGGGGCCGTCACCGTGCAGCGGAGCAAGCAACAGCCAGATGCCATTGCGTTTCACCAGGACTCCCTGGTCCATTGCGTCATGCAGCAGGCATTCCAGCAGCAAGGGGTTCCCACCCGACGCGGACCAGAAGCTGTTGACTGTGTCTTCAGGCACCGACCCGTCCAGGGAGTGGGCCATCACTTCGGTGACCTGATCCCGGTTCAATGGCTGCAGATCGATCCGCTCGGCAAGGCCGTCGTACCACAGCTGGTTTAATGCCTGCGGAAGGCCGGGCCGCGGACGGCCCGCCGCCAGCACACTGGCCCATCTTGCCGAAATCATGTCCACTATGATGCTTGCGGTTGCTTCATCCAGGTGATGGGCGTCATCGACCACAAGGAGCATCGGAGCGTCTTTGGCTGACTTCAGCTGCTGAAAATACGTCCAGACGGATCTCAGGACGGCAATCGGCGACACGGATTCCTCGGCCGACAAACCCGACGTGTACGGTGCCAGCACGCCGTAAGGAACGTGGGCCAGGGATGAGCTGCCATGGATACGCAGGACAGTCATTTCTGTTGAGAGCCGCCTGGTCAGCGCATCAATGACCGTAGATTTGCCTATACCGGGCGCTGCCATCAGGAACACCGCCGGGCTGGTCCGGCTCCTGATGATTGTGCAGATACGATCCAACGATTCACGGCGTCCCGTGAGTTGGCTGTGAACCTGCACCGGCCTCGGAAAATGGCCGTTAGACGAGTCCAGGCAGATCACCCCGGGAAGTCACGCCAAGCTTTGTGAAGACCTGGTATAGGTGTCCTTCAACCGTCCGGACGGAAACCCCGACATCCAGTGCGATGTCCCGGTTGGTCGTACCACGTCCGGCCAGTCGGGCGATCTGACGTTCCCGTGCAGTGAGCAGCGGGCTGCCACTGCTGGGCACGATCGGAAGCGTCAGGACAGTGGAGGTGAGGTTATCCAGCCGGGACTGGGCCACCCTGGCAGATGCAGAGTCACCTGCTTGCCGGGCGAAATCCACGGCCAACGCTACGCAGCGTGCTTCAACGGCGTCGAGTTCCAGTGAGGCCGCGAGTTCGGCGCCAGCCAGGAGGATCTTGGCGTCTTTGGTCCGGGTACCCCGGGCAATGAGCCCGGATGTTTCCGCGAGCGGGCCTTGGCGGTGCCCGGCAACCTCCTCGAGGAGCCTGAAGTCCTCGTCGGTTCCGTTCACTGTGGCACCCAGCAGGCTGATGCCGGCCAAGGTGTAGCGGCCTTCGGCCATGTGCCGGCGGGCTGCTGCCATCAGCCGTCTGGCGGCGTCGGGCTCCCCAAGCCATCTTCCGGCCATGTCCGCACAGAACTCAGTCGAAGTCCGGGTTTCGAAAGTTCCCGGGCCTTTGGAATGACGATGAAGGTCCAGGTACTTGCGGGCTTGCCCTGCGTTGCCGATCTGCGCATAGGCAAATGCCGTCGCGGCGTAGGCTGCCTGCAGGGTATTCATTGCCGGCCTGAGTTCAAGTTGCGCAACTGCTGAAAGCAACGAATCCAGGGCCACGGCACCCCTGCCCGAATATACATAGGCGAGACCGATGGACAGATCCGTCGAAGCGCTCCGGAACGCCGACCTTTGTGTGAATTGTCCTTTCGGCGGGCTGATGAGATCGATGCACTGACGCCAGCGACCGGCTTGCAGCAGCACGGTGTAGGCACGCATGCCGAACGTTTCCCGAAGCCCCACGATCTCGCCGGCGTCTGAGAGCTGTCCGCCCAGAAGCCTCATAAGCTGCAGCGCGTCCATTTCCCTGCCGACCGTTGACAGTGCTTCCATCAGGATGAAGGAAGCATGCATCCGGAACCACAGATCATTGTTCTGCCGGGGGTCGGCTGCCTGCTCCAATGCTGGCAGCATGGAAACGAAATCGCCCGCGAAAGCCCGGTACTGGAATTCGCTCAGGGAAATCCGGTTTGCCGCAGCCGCGAGTGGATGGGGCCATGGGCTGGCCATGCCGGGTTCTATGCCAAGCCGGGAGCGCGCGCTGGCCAGCAATGCGGGGACCTTTCCGCTGAGCTCCGGGAGCCAGACCATAACATCGCATTTGGCCGCCACCACCTCCGCGTAGTCCAGGGCACCAAGTTGCTCTGTCTGCGGCTGGGAAATGTCCTCCAGCGCAGCCATGGCCTGAAGCGGCAAATCCAGCAGGAGGTATGCGGCAGCCTTCTGACGCTGCCCGGCAACCCACTCCGCATCTGTCCTCTTCAGGCTTGCAGCGAAACTCAAGGCAAACTGCGGGTCAAAAAGCTGGACGGCGGCCGCCGCGGCTGCTAACGCGACGGCCGGGCTGAGTTCCGCCTGGCACTCGCGGGTCCAGGCCGCAAATCCAAGCAGCTCCTCCACAGTCAGGCCGGAAACCTCAGGCTCGTGGCCGTCCAACAGCAGATGACGCAGTTCACGCCGCCGGGCGATGCTGAGCCAGGACCTAACCACTTCCCCCAGATACGGTTCGCGGAGGGATACCCAGCGGGACTCCGCGGTTCCCACGGCCAGCAGCCCCGCGTCCTCCATGTCGGCCACGGTGTCTGTCCCGTATATTGCAGTGAGCCTCGCCAGCGAAACGTTCCGCGCGCAGGACAGCATTTCGATGACCTCGCGGGTCTCCGGTGTCTCTCTTGACCAGCGGGACCGGACGATGTCATCGAGCCCGGCGGCCCCGTCGAGAACTACTTTGTCGCGCAGCGTCCAGACCGAGTTGGACAGGACAAGATTTCCCGATTGCTGCTGCTCGGCGACGAGTGCCCGGAGCAGCATGGGGTTGCCCCCTACGATCGAGTGATACGTACTGACGAGCGCCGACGATACCCGGTGGCCCAGCATGGTCAGGAGCAGCTGACGGGTCTGTAGTTCGTTGAGATTCTCCACCCGGACTTCCGTGAGCCGGCGCTCAGTGATCAGCCAATGGAAGTCAGCAGGAAGATCACTGGTTCCCGGCGCTATGGCTATGATCCGCGCAGTCCGGGTCAGGAGGATGTTAAGCAGTACGCCCGCGCTCATGTCATCCAGCGCACCGTTGCTGTCCAGCGTAATGACGCACTCACGGCCCGCGGCATCGCTGCGGATCAGCGACGTGATTCCGTGCAGAATGGCTGTGGGCGATCCCATGGCCGATTGTGGGAGCCGTGCCAGCAAGAAAGCCAGGCAACCGTACGGAGTCTTCGAACCGGTCATGGTGTTGCGGAGCTGCAGGCCGAATACACGCGGGCCAAGTTCGTCAACAACGGTGCGCGCCAGCGACGATTTACCGACGCCCCGCGCTCCGGTAACCACAACGCCCAGGGATTCGGGTTCGGTCAGGGCAGCACGAATAGTTTCAACGTCTGCGCTGCGGGCCGGCAGCGTCCACTGGTGATGCCCTGCGTTAACGGAAGAATCCGCCGGCGCTGCCAGCGTACTTCCCGTTGACCCACGTCCCCAGCTGAGTGGCTCAGTTGACATGAACTTTCCTTACATCCCCGTCGGCGGGATGTAGGCGTCTCCGCCTCCCCCGCTTAGGAGAAGACTACCCCCTGCCACCGACACTAAAACAGGGCGTAACGTTTCACATTTCCAGAGCCTTGTGGAAAGGCAGTTTGGTCAAGCCCCGCCAGGAACATCCGGCAATGTCGATATGTGCCGTGCACGGCGGGATCTCAGACTTTGGCTGGGTGGAATTTCTGTTGTGCGGAGAGCAACCCGTCCTTGACAAGCAGTTCGACGGCATCGGCAGCGTCGTCGAGCAGGAAGGGAAGTTCCTTCTTTTCGGCCGCCCCGAAATCCCGGAGGACATAGTCGGCGGTGTCCATCCTGCCGGGCGGCCGGCCTACTCCCACCCTGACCCGCAGGTAGTCCTTGGTGGCGAGTGCTTTGGACATATCACGGAGACCGTTGTGGCCGCCTTCGCCGCCGCCGATCTTCAGCTTGACTGTGTTGAACGGGATGTCGATCTCGTCATGCACAGCAACCACGTGCGCGGGATCGATGTCGTAGAACTTCGCCAGGGCCGAAACCGGCCCCCCGGAGAGGTTCATGTAGCACATGGGCTTCGCCAGAATGACCCGGGGTCCGCCAATTCCGAGCCTGCCTTCGAGGACTCGTGCCCGGGACTTGTGTGCCTTGAAACCCCCGCCCATTCGCGCCGCCAGTCCGTCCAGCACCATCTGGCCGACATTGTGCCGGTTGCGGCTGTATTCGGCCCCGGGGTTGCCGAGGCCTACGATCAGCCAGGTTTCAGTCATGGATCAATCCTAAGGTGGGCATCCCGCCGTCGACGTTCCCACATCGACACGGGGTACTTTAGTGCTGAAAAGCCTGTAGCCGGGACCCAAAGGGGACCCGGCCACAGGAAAGCAGGAGACTAAGCGGTGAGCCGCTCACACCGGCTTGATTGCCCGGTGTGTTACTCGGCAGCCGCAGCGGTGGAAGCTTCGCCTTCTTCGTCAGCGGACTCGTTGGCCTCGGAGATGTGAACCACCAGGGAGTCAGCGTCGGCAAGCAGGACTGAGCCCTTGGGCAGCACAAGATCCGAAGCATGGATGTGCTGGCCGGCGGTGCGGCCTTCGATGTTGATCTCGATGGCGTTGGGCAGGTGAGTGGCCTCTGCCTCGAGCGAGATCACCGTGAGTTCCTGGTTGAATACGTTTCCGGGAGCAAGTTCGCCCACGACGTGTACGGGGACGTCCACGGTAACCTTCTCGCCCTTGATGACGGTGAGGAGATCCATGTGCTCGATGATCTGCTTGATCGGATCGCGCTGGATGTCCTTGACCAAGGCAAGGTGCTCTTCGCCGTCGATGTCCAGGGTCAGCAGTGCGTTCGCAGCGCGGACGGCCAGGGTGATGGAACGGGCCGGAAGGGCAACGTGGATAGGCTCTGCTCCGTGGCCGTAGATGACAGCCGGGATCTGGCCGTTCATGCGGGCGCGGCGGGCATAGCCCTTGCCGAATTCGGTGCGCAGTTCTGCGGCAAACTTCTGCTCAGCCATGTGTTTCTCCTTGAGTACTAAGTGTTGTTCAGCAAGGGCGGAGGTCTGTTTACGACCTTCAACGCCGGGCGGCCAGATGACGGCCCTTCCAGAAGGAGATTCAGACCCAGTCGATAACGGAGACATGCAGTCCGGTTTCCCGGAGATGCTCTCCCTCGCCAAGGTATCGTCAAAAAGTTTAGCAGCGTTGGGCCCGTTTACTGAAACGGGCCCAACGCTGCCGGGTGAGCTGGTCAGGCGTTGCCGTCGAACAGGCTGGTGACGGAACCGTCGTCGAACACTTCACGGATGGCCCGCGCAATCAGCGGTGCGATGGACAGCACCGTCAGTTGCGGAAAGCGCTTGTCCGCCGGGATGGGCAGGGTGTTGGTGACCACCACTTCGCGGGCACCGGACTCGGACAGCCGCTTGCCGGCAGGGTCCGAGAAGACTGCGTGGGTGGCCGCAATGATGACGTCCTTGGCACCGGCGTTCTTCAGGACCTGGACGGCGCCGGAGATGGTTCCGCCGGTGTCGATCATGTCGTCGATGAGGACGCAGGTGCGTCCTTCGACCTGGCCCACCACGGTCTTGGAAATGGCCTGGTTGGGCACGGTGAGGTCGCGGCTCTTGTGAACGAACGCCAGCGGCGCACCGCCAAGGCGCTCGGCCCACTGCTCGGCAACGCGGACGCGGCCGGTGTCCGGGGACACCACCGTGATGTTTTCGGCTTCCACCCTGGTCCGGATATAGTCCGCCAGCAGGGGGATGGCCATGAGGTGGTCCACGGGGCCGTCGAAGAAGCCCTGGATCTGCGAAGTGTGCAGGTCAACGCTCATGATGCGGTCGGCGCCGGCGGTCTTGTAAAGGTCAGCCACGAGACGGGCCGAGATAGGCTCGCGGCCGCGGCCCTTTTTGTCCTGGCGGGCGTACGGGTAGAACGGCGAAACCACGGTGATCCGCTTGGCAGAGGCCCGCTTCAGCGAATCGATCATGATCAGCTGCTCCATCAGCCAGTTGTTCAGCGGTGCCGGGTGCGCCTGGATAACGAAGCAATCCGTTCCGCGGACGCTTTCGCCTGCGCGGACGTAGATCTCACCGTTGGCGAAATCGTAGGCGTCCACCGGCAGCAACTCAGTGCCCAGCTCTTTGGCGATCTCCCGGGCAAGCTCGGGGTGTGCACGCCCAGCGGCGAGCACCAGCTTCTTTTCGCCGCGCGCCGTAATTTCAGCCATTGTTAATTGACCTCTTCTGTAGTTGCCGGGGTACTTGAGGAATCTTTGGTGGCGGCCTCCGCCAGTCTGGCCGACTCTGTGCCGGGTCGGTTCGCAACAACCCAGCCTTCAGCGTTGCGCTGGGCTGCCAGCGACACTGCCAGGGCACCTGCCGGCACGTCCTTGCGGATCACGGCGCCGGCGCCGCTGTAGGCGCCGTCCCCCACCGTGACCGGCGCAACGAAGACCGTGTTGGAACCTGTGCGGACGCCCGAGCCGATCACCGTGCGGTGCTTTTTCTCGCCGTCGTAGTTGGCTGTGACATTTCCGCAGCCGATGTTGGTGTCCTCACCGATTTCGGCGTCACCTGCATAGCCGAGGTGGGAGAGTTTGGAACCGCGGCCGATAGTGACGTTTTTGGTTTCGTAGAATGCGCCGATCTTTCCGGTCTCGCCGAGTACCGTGCCGGGGCGAAGATAGGTGAAAGGGCCGACACTCGCGTGGGCGCCGATTGTGGCCCCTGATCCGTGCGTCCGGGTCACCTTGGCGCCCTCGCCAATGCTGACATCGGTCAGAGTGGTGTCAGGGCCGACGACGGCGTCCCGCGCCACCATCGTGTTGCCGTGCAGCTGGGTGTTGGGAAGGATACGGACGTCTTCCTCCAGGGTGACGGTGGAATCGATCCAGGTGGTTGCGGGATCCACCACGGTGACCCCGGCCCGCATCCAGGCCTCGACGATGCGGCGGTTGTGTTCGGCGCCCAGGGCGGACAGCTGGACGCGGTCGTTGGCGCCTTCCACCTGCCAGCGGTCTGCGGTGACAACGGCGGCCACCCGGCCGCCGGCCTTCCGTGCCAGGCCAAGAACGTCGGTGAGGTACTTTTCACCCTGCGAGTTGTCAGTGGTGACGTGGAGCAGCGCATCACGCAAGATGGCGGCGTCGAAGGCGTAGATGCCTGAGTTGATCTCACGGATTTCGCGTTCCGGATCTGAGGCATCCTTGTGCTCACGGATCCCCGTCACGGTGCCGTCGTCGGCGCGGAGTATGCGGCCGTAGCCCGTGGCGTCGTCCAGAACGGCAGTCAGAACCGTCACGGCATTGCCGTCGGACTCATGGGTTGCAACCAGTTCGGCCAGCATCCCGCCGGTGAGCAACGGCACATCACCGTAAGTCACAACAACCGTGCCGGTGAGCGGCCCGCGGGCGTCCAAGTCACGCAGCGCCACTTCCACCGCGCGACCGGTGCCGGGAATCTCATCCTGGTCAACAATCAGCGCCTCTGGATCAAGCTGGGTGAGATGGGCGGCAACGAGATCCCGCTCATACCTGACCACCAGGGCCAGCTTGCGGGGGTTGATGCTTCGCGCAGCAATCAGAGCATGCCCCACCATGGAGCGTCCGCCGATTTCGTGAAGGATCTTGGGGATACGGGATTTCATCCGGGTACCGGCGCCTGCAGCTAGGACGATAACGGCGGCGGGGCCGGTATTCTCGGGGCTCACGTACGGGCTCTCCTTGCTTGGGGCACTATGCACGATGCAGTCCGGGGCCAGAGGCCCGGAATCGGCATCGCCTTCATCCTACTGGACACGTCAGACGCGGCAGTTCCGCCCATAGGATTCGAACCTATACTCCACGGCTCCAAAGGCCGGGGTGCTGCCATTACACCAGGGCGGACCATGCCTTGCACTGAAGCGGAGGCACGAGTATATATTTTGCCATGTATTGGAGGCCGGATGCGACACTGCCGGAATCGAGGGCTACATCGCAGCGCTGCACCAGCTTACGTCCGGTCGAAGACTGCCAGATGAGGGGCAGTCATGAGGCATGATGTAACGGTGAGCAAGAATGCAGGGATATCCGACGGAGCGGGCAGCCGGAACGGTAGTCCGGTCCGGGAACCGGGCCATGTTCCCCGGTCACGGATGACCGGATCGCAGCGGCGCTCACAACTCATCGAAGTGGGACGCGGACTCTTTGCCCTGCGGGGCCTTGACGGCACCACGATCGAGGAAATCGCCGCAGCCGCAGGGGTCTCGAAACCCGTAATCTACGAGCACTTCGGTTCCAAAGAGGGCCTGTATACGCAAGTGGTCGAATTCGAGTTCAGGATCCTCCTGGCCTCCATCAATGCCGCGCTGGCGGAAGAAGCCAAACCCCGGGTCCTGGTGGAAAGGGCTGCCCTTGCCCTGCTGACGTACATCGAGGACCGGTCCGACGGCTTCCGGATCCTGATGCGTGATGCACCGCCATCACAGCCCGAGGGCGCTTTTTCCACCCTCCTGTCCCATGTCACGGCCCGGGTTGAACACATGCTCTCTGACGAATTCGGCCGCCGGGGACTCAGCGCGGCAGACGGTGCCATGTATGCCCAGATGCTGGTAGGCATGGTGGCCATGACCGGCCAATGGTGGCAGGACAGCCGGCAACCCGACAAACGCGCCGTGGCCGCGCACCTCGTGAACCTGGCGTGGAACGGGCTGACGGGGCTGAAAAAGGAACCCGAGCTGCGCGGCGAGGACTAGCTGGCTAGCGCGAGGAAAACAGCCATCCTCTGCGTGCTGGCTCGTACCTCGCTTTGACGCACGCTGCCGGACAACTGTTCCGCTCGCTTCGTATATTTACTCCCCCTGTTTACTCCCCCAGGACCTCCAGCGCACCCAGCCATTCGAGTTCCAGGGCATCGCGCTCTCCGGCGAGCTCCTTTAGTTTCGTGTTGAGCTCCGCGAGCTGCTTGACCGCGGAGGCGTCTCCGGCTCCGGCGGTCATCTGCGCGTGGATCTTTTCTTCTTGCTGCGTCAGTTTGCCCAGCTGGCGCTCGATCCTGTTTTTGGCCTTGCGGGCGTCCCGCTTCTCCGCTTCCGAGGCGCCCGACGTTGCCGCGGCCGACCCTGGGCTTGAGGCTGTGACAGGGTTTCCGCCGCCGGTGATGGTGGATCCGGCCATGGTTGCCTCACGCAGCTCAAGGTACTGATCCACGCCGCCGGGCAATCCGCGGATCTTGCCATCGCCGAGCAGCGCCATCTGGTGGTCCGTGACCCGCTCCAGCAGGTAGCGGTCGTGGCTGACCACAACGAGGGTACCGGGCCAACCGTCCAGGACATCCTCCACCGCCGCGAGGGTATCGGTGTCAAGATCATTGGTGGGCTCATCGAGCATCAGGACGTTCGGCTCCCCCACCAGCAGCCGAAGGAGTTGCAGGCGCCTGCGTTCGCCACCCGAGAGGTCCTTGACGGGCGTCCATTGCTTCTGGTTGGTGAATCCGAGCTGCTCCACCAGCTGGCCCGCGGTGAACTCCTTGCCGCCCACGTTGAAAGAGCGCTTTTCACGCTCGATGACCTCGATCACCCGAAGGTCCGCGACGTCGTCGAGTTCCTTGACTTCCTGCGTCAACACGGCGGTAACCACCGTCTTGCCGCGCTTGACCTTGCCGGAGGAGGGCTGTATCTCCCCGTTGAGGAGCTTCAGCAGGGTGGTCTTGCCGGCGCCGTTGACACCCACCAGTCCGAGGCGTTCACCCGGGGCAAGGCGCAAGGTGATGTTGTCGAAGAGTTTCTGCCCGGGGTCGCCGCCCAGGAAGTCAAGCGAGACGTTTTCAAGGTCCAGCACATCCTTCCCGAGCCGTGCAGTGGCCATCTTGCTCAGCGCCATCGAGTCGCGGGGTTCGGGGACGTCAGCGATCAGTTCGTTGGCCGCCTCGATCCGGAATTTCGGCTTCGCTGTGCGGGCGGGGGCGCCGCGGCGCAGCCAGGCGAGCTCCTTCTTCACGAGTTGCTGGCGCTTGCTTTCCACCACTGATGCCGAGCGGTCGCGCTCGGCGCGGGCCAGCACATAGGCCGCGTAGCCGCCGTCGAACGGGTCCACAATGCCATCGTGGACTTCCCAGGTCTTGGTGCAGACCTCGTCAAGGAACCAGCGGTCGTGGGTGACCACCAGGAAGGCCCCCTGGTTGGCCCGCCAGCGGGTCTTCAGGTGCCGGGACAGCCACGCCACGCCTTCGACGTCGAGGTGGTTGGTGGGCTCGTCGAGCATAATGACGTCGTGGTCCTCGATCAGCAGCTTGGCCAGGGCCACGCGCCGCTTCTGGCCGCCGGAGAGGGCATGCACATTCGCATGCCAGTCGACGTCGGACACAAGCCCGCCCATGACTTCGCGGATCTGCGGGTTGCGGGCCCATTCGTAGTCGGCCTGCTCACCCACAATTGCGGCACCCACGGTGAGATCGCCGTCGAGCACGTCGCTCTGGTCCAGGTAGCCGATATTGACTTCACTGCGTTTGGTGACGCGGCCTGAGTCGGGGGTGGCGCGCAACGACAGCAGACGCATCAGAGTGGACTTGCCGTCGCCGTTCCGGCCCACCATGCCGATCCGGTCGCCTTCCTCGAGGCCGAGGGTGACGCCGTCGAGAACGGTACGGGTTGCGTACGAGACCACAAGGTTCTCGCCGCCAAGAAGGTGTGCCAAGGGAACTGCTTTCGTCTGAAATACGGTGTAAAGCTCTTAAAGGAGGGTATCGGAGATGATGCGTGCACCATGAACCGGGCCGTGCACCGCCGTGGCGTTGAGGCCATGATGCCGCAGCTCTTCCGCTAGTCCTTCGGCCGCCGCCGGACTGCGCGTCAGAAGCGCCACAGTGGGGCCGGATCCCGAAATGATGCCGGCGATCGCCCCGCGTGACTCACCCATGCCGAGAGTGTCGCGAAGGCTGGGTGCCAGTTCGATGGATGCCCGCTGGAGGTCGTTGACCAGTACCCGGCTCAGGGCATCTGCATCTCCGCTCCGCAGCGCCTGAAGGATCTTCGGGTCAACTGCCGAGGGCTCCGGAACGTCCACTCCCTCGGCGTCACGCAGACGGTCCAGGGTGCGGAACACAACAGGTGTGGGCAGTCCGAAGTCAGCAGCCACCAGCACCCAGTCCGTCTGGGCCTTGGCCAGGGCCGGCGAAAGCTCATCACCCACCCCCAGTCCCACGGCTGTTCCACCCAGCAGGGAGAAAGGCACGTCGGCACCGAGTTCCGCGGCCAGGTGCGCCAGCTCGTCACGGGACAGCCCGCTGTTCCACAATGCATCGCAGGCAAGCAGCGTGGCGGCGGCGTCCGCCGAACCTCCACCCATCCCGCCGGCCACCGGTACCCGCTTGGTAATTTCCAGGTGCACCCCCGTGGAGTGCTCGGAGACGTCGGCCATGATCGCGGCTGCCTTATAGGCCAGGTTGTTTTCATCCAGCGGAATGTCCATCTCATCCAGGTCCAGGGTGCTGGCCGGACTGATGCTGATGGTGATGCCGGCCGCTTCGGTACTTGTGGCCGCCACTTCCTCATAGAGGGAAACAGCCAGGTAAACGCTGGCCACGGAATGGTAGCCATCCGGACGCAGCGGGCCCACGTCAAGCGCGACATTGACCTTACCCGGCGCCTTCACCCGGACAGTCCTCGCGGCAAATCGCCCTCTCACTGCGCTCATGAGTACAAGCTATCCTGCCTCGCGCGCTTCGGCGATCCTGGCGAAGGCCGCAATATCAATCACTTCGCCCCTGGCCGTGGGATCAATTCCGGCCACCAGCAGGCACCGCTCTGCTTCGGCGGCGCTTCCAGCCCAGCCGGCCAGCGCGGCACGGAGCGTTTTTCTGCGCTGGGCGAAGGCAGCATCGATCACGGCGAAAACCTGTTCACGGGTGGCCGTGGTGACCGGTGGTTCGCGCCGGGTGAAGGCCACCAGCCCGGAGTTGATCTTGGGCGCCGGCCAGAACACGTTCATTCCGATCACACCGGCTTTGCGCATGCTGCTGTACCAGGCGGCCTTGACCGAGGGCACACCGTACGTTTTTGAGCCCGGCCCGGCCGCGAGTCGGTCTGCGACCTCGTCCTGCACCATCACCAATCCATGCTGGAGGCTCGGGAAATGCTGAAGGAGATGGAGAACAACCGGGACTGCGACGTTGTAGGGCAGATTCGCAACGATTGCCGTCGGTTCAACGGGAAGCTCCGTGACCTTCATGGCGTCGGCCAGCACCAGATGGAAATCCCCGACGGCGTCAGGACGCCATTCACGGATGGTTTCCGGCAGCTTGGCTGCCAATACCGGATCAATTTCGACGGCGACAACGGCCTTCGCTGCGTCCAGCAGTCCCAGTGTCAGGGAGCCAAGGCCCGGCCCGATTTCCAGCACCGTCTCGGCCGGGCCGATTCCGGCCACGGAAACGATCCGACGGATGGTGTTGCCGTCAATGACAAAGTTCTGGCCGAGCGTTTTGGTGGGACGGACGCCGATCTCCTCGGCGAGCCTGCGGATATCAGAGGCGCCAAAAAGCGGTGCGGGCGCGGTACCGGGCGCGGCGGGAGTCGGTTCAGTCACCTAGGTATCCTAACCTCCCGGGTTAATACAGCCAGCCACAGCCCCGGCCGGACTTCGCAGCCATGTCAAAGGCCGGGTCCGGAGAATCCGGACCCGGCCTTCAAATTCTTCCGCAGCTGTGGTCAGCTGCTGCGGAACGCGCGGATGAGTCTTAGCCGGCTCGAGGTGACTAGCTCGAAGCCGCCCAGCCGCAGCCCCAGGGGCGGAGACCGGCTTTGGCGTAGTAGGTGTTGGCGACGGCGATCTGCTGGGCTTTGGTGGCCAGGCTGGCGTTCGGGGCGTATGCGCCGCCACCGTTGGCCAACCACGAGGAAATATCAAACTGCAGGCCGCCATAGTAGCCGTTGCCCGAATTGATGGACCAGTTGCCGCCGGATTCACACTGGGCGATCTTGTCCCACATCGCTTCGTTCATCATGGCCGGAGCAGCTGCCCCGGTGTTGACCGCGGCCTGGGCCTGGGGCTTTTCCTTGGTGCCCACCGTGACCTTTTCGGTCACAGGATGCAGCGATACGGTCTCTGAAACCAGGGTTCGGGAGGCTTCACGGCCATCCACCAGAACCAGCTTGAAGCTCTTGTCCACCTTGCCCGTCACACCCGCCTGGGTGACTTTCTTCTCACCCTTGAGCAGCTCCGCGCTTTCATCGGTGAGAGTTTCGAACGGAACGCTTTCTGTGGTTGCCTCTGTCTTGCCGGTATCAACGCGGGACACCTTGATCACCATGTTGTTGACGACATTTGCGTTCCCGGGCTGCGAGGTTCGGTCGCTGGCCTCAAGGGCGACGCCGGCGTCCTTGAGCACCTGGGCGACGCTGGCCGCCGTCGTGGTGGTCTTGGAAGCTTTGCCATCGGCAAGGATGCTGACTGTTTTCGGCGTCGAGATGGCTACAAAGGATCCGGCCACGGCCAGCTGGGCTTCCTTCGGGACGGACACCGCAGAGGCACTTGCCACTCCAAGCTCGGTGACCAGTCCGGCCACATCCTGTGCGGTGGTGTTCACCGTCTTCTCAGAACCGTCCAGGCTGACTTTTACGGCTTTGGCCATGTTGACGTTGATGACCGAGCCGTTTTCAACGCTGGCGTCCATCGACGGCGAAACCCGGTCAGCGGGCTGCAGTTCCACCTTGGCGCTCTTGACCACCTGGCCGACAGTTCCGCCGAACGTCTGCACGGAGCTGACTTTGCCGTCGACATTCAGGGTGATTGTTTTGTTGTTGCCGACAAAGGCCACGAGCCCCAGCACAAGCGCAGAAAGCACCATCAGCTGTGCGCCGACTTTCAGGAAACTGAATTTGCCGTCCGATGTGAAGAACTTGACCACGATTGCCCGTAACTCTAGGACCATCCGGGCACGGGGAAAAGCGCACAAGACCACCTGATGCAAACACCCGGAGGTCGGCTCCGGGCATGCCCGGAGGTTTGCTGGAGACATGTGCGCCGCCACACCCGCGATGCAGGGCACGCGGGATGTGCCTGCTGCAATCGGAGTGAAATTGTCCGTTGGCCTTCCCCGACCCCGGCTAATAGTTTTCCACTGTAACCGAAGCGTTATAAAGCGGCCAAGAAATTTACATACCCGGTATCAAACTTTTGGCCGGCTTGGAGCGGAGCCTAATCCCAGGATCCGTACGCCCGCACGGTATTTTCGGAGATCTGAGTGCACAGCCCGGCAAGGTCGGACGCTGTCAATTCGGCCATGGCGCGGACGGTGTAGGGAACCATGTAGCTCGCATTCGGACGCCCCCGGTAGGGATGCGGGGTGAGGAACGGAGCGTCTGTTTCCACCAGAACCAGGTCCGGCTCGGCGACGGCGAGCGCGGAACGCAAACCGGCCGCATTCTTGAAGGTCAGGGTGCCGGCAAAAGACATGTACCAGCCCTCGCTGTTACAGATCCTCGCGAGCTCCGCATCGCCGGAGAAGCAGTGGAAAACCACACGCTCCGGCGCTCCTTCTTCGCGGAGCACTTTCACCACGTCATCGTGGGCGTCGCGGTCATGGATCTGAAGCGTCAGGCCCAGGCGCTTGGCAATATCAATGTGGCGCCGGAAGGAATAGCGCTGGTGCGCCAGTCCCGGCCCTTCGGTCCGGAAAAAATCCAGTCCGGTCTCGCCAATGGCACGGATTCTCGGATGTGAGGCCAGTTCCTCGATCTCTGCCAAGGCATTGTCCAGCTCGCCGCGCAGGGCGTAGTCCGGCGCGTCATTGGGGTGGATGGCAACCGCGCCAAGGAGGCGGGAGTCCAGATCCACGGCACGGACGGTGAACCGGGACGATTCGAGATCGCAGCCCACCTGCACCGCACCCTGCACCCCGACGTCCGCCGCAGCATCAAGAGCCAAACCCACGTCCACCTGTTGCTGAGCGCGTTCCGGATCCAGGGAGGCGAAATCCAAGTGCGTGTGGTTATCCATCACAGGCACCGGCAACGGCTCAGGGGCCGGCGGGTAGACGTTCCTACCCGTTCCATCACTGCCGGCGTCTCTGTAGGGGACGGGAGTCGGAGAATTACACATTCGACCAGCCTAACCGCGGCAGGGCTGCGGAGAATTACCGGAACTCTCTGTCAGCAACGGCAGTTGTGTTAGTAGTCTGGTATGAACACATGCGAACGCCCAACGACGGGCGCAGGCAGTCGTAACTGTCCCGTCCCAGGCATCACCAGGGCTGAAAGGTTGCCGATGGACTCCCACCGACGCACCACCGTGGATGCGGCAGTACTCCCCGCCGGGCAAACCTTCACGGGCAGTGGGACAACCGGGGCCGGCCAGTTCAACGGCCACAGACAGGCTGCCATGGATGCCGGCTCCTTCCACTCCGCCAGCGAGCGCATCCTCAAGGCAATCAACACGGTCATCGACGGAAAGGCCGACGCAGCCAAGCTGGCGCTGACGGTGCTGCTGGCCCAGGGCCATCTACTGCTGGAGGACGTTCCCGGCGTCGGCAAGACCCTGCTGGCCAAGACCCTCGCCCGCACCATTGACTGCTCAGTCAGCCGTATCCAGTTCACCCCGGATCTCCTGCCCTCGGATGTCACAGGGGTCTCCATCTACAACCAGTCGTCGCGGCTCTTTGAATTCCGTCCGGGTGCGGTGTTCGCCAATATCGTTATCGGCGATGAAATCAACCGGGCCTCCGCCAAAACGCAGTCGGCCCTGCTGGAGTGCATGGAAGAACACCAGGTCACAGTGGATGGCGACTCCTACAAACTGGATGAGCCGTTTATGGTGGTGGCCACGCAGAATCCGATCGAGATGGAAGGCACTTACCCGCTGCCTGAAGCACAACGGGACCGCTTTATGGCCAGGATCTCCATGGGCTATCCGGACAAGGACTCCGAGATTGAAATGCTGGAGACGCATCAGGCAACGTCGCCCCTGACGAAAGTCTCGGCCGTTGTCACTTCCGCCGATGTGGCCGCAATGATCGCCACGGTCCAGGATGTTTACGTGTCCCAGGCCGTCAAGGAATACACCGTGTCCGTAGGCCGGGCAACACGTGCAAGTGCCATGCTCCGGCTCGGAGCAAGCCCCCGCTCCATGCTCCAGCTGCTCCGGGCCGCGAAGGCCACCGCAGCTCTGGAAGGCCGTGACTTCGTGCTGCCGGACGACGTCGTTGGCGTTGCCGAGTCAGTGCTGGCACACCGCATCATCCTTGACCGGAAGGCCGCCAGCACGGGCGAAACACCGCAAAGTGTCATCCGCGGCATACTCGCCAAACTTCCGGTCAGCCAGGAAATGTCCAACTCCTCGGTCCGTGGGTCCGGGCAGGGCCAGACGCCGGCCCACGAGCTGCGTCGCGGCCGTTAGACGTAGTGGCCTTAGATGTCGTGAACTTTAGACGTTGTGAACTTTAGACAAGGGATCTGCCGTGGCGCTGCTGGATAAACTCCCGGGACACCTTTTCAGCACGCGGGGCTGGGGGCTGCTGTCCGCAGGCATCATCTCGCTCCTGTGCGCGCAGATCATGGGGAGGCGTGATCTCCTCACACTGGGGGTGCTGCTTATTGTTCTTCCGCTGATTTCACTGGCCGGCATCAGGGTACTTAAACCGAAATTCCAGATCTACCGGGAGTTCAACCCCTCGTCGGTTGAGACCTCCTCCACCACCACAGTGCGCCTGGCCGTCGCCCGGAGCGGCATCGGCGCAGGGCGGGTCATCATGGAGGAACGGCTGCCGCCCAGATTCGGTGAATCACCGGCATTCCGGTTCCCGGCGAAGTCCGCCGCTGGCGGTACCAGCCGCTATGAGTACCATCTGCGCTCGGGCAAACGCGGACAGTTCGTCATCGGCCCGGTAACAGCAGAGTTCACGGATCCGTTCGGGCTTTCGCTGCACCGGCACTCCATCGACGACGGCGACACCCTCACCGTGACGCCGGCCGCCGTCGAACTTCCCGTTACGGGACTGGCGGGTGCCCGCGGAAACGACGGCATCACGGCTACCAGGATCCGTGCGAATCCGAGCGATGACGACGTCATGACCCGTGAATACCGGCACGGAGACCCGATGCGCCGGGTCCATTGGCCGGCCACTGCCCGGCACGGAGCACTGATGGTAAGGCAGGAGGAATCCGTCACGACGCCAGAAGCAACCATCATTCTGGATCAGCGTTTTGTGGCATTTTCCAGCGGCTTCGGTTCGGTGTTCAGCCCCGGAGATGACGGCCACGAACTGGCCAGCAGCGAGACGTTTGAGTGGGCTGTGGTTGCCGCCATGTCCATCAGCGCCCACCTCGCGGAGCGTAACTATTCACTTCGGTTCCTGGATGCCGGCGGAGATCCTGCGTTCCTCCATTCGCCCTCGGCGCCCGCTCCCGAAGCTGAGGAATACAACGGCGCCGGCGGACTTCAGTCCATCGCCGAGAGCCTGGCTGCCATTCACCTGTCCGGGCCCCATCACGCCCGCCGGGACCACGATGCCAGCCACCGCGACCATGCAGCGGCCCAGGATTCCGGACCCAAACCATTTGATGACCAGCTGATGGATAAGCTTTCGGCGCACAGGCTTCGTGGCCCGGTCCTTGCCGTGCTGGGAAGAATTTCGCTGGCAGAGGCCAGGGCCCTCGCCCCGGCCGCCGGATTCGGTGCCAATGCGTTTGCCATGGTGGTAGCCGACAAGCCTGGTGAATGTCACGATGTTCTCGAAGCACTGCGGAGCGGCGGCTGGCGGGCCGTGGCCGTCGATGCCACCGCGTCGCTGCGTGCGGCCTGGAGCTACTTTGATGAAGGCGACGCTGCCGTGGCAACAGCCGCGGCGGATGTCCGGCGGGGTGCAGGAGTGGCACGGTGACCGCAGCGACGGCACGTCATGCACCCGCGGGGGAACCCGTGGCGCTTAAGCCTGAAACGGGCCGAACTGGCAGGGCAGGACGCAAGGGCCTCTATCCGTGGGCAGTATCGGCAGCAGTGGCAGTCGCCGTCTGCGGTTCTGCGCTGTCCCTCAACGGGGTCCTTCGGGGCTGGGCCTGGTATTTCCCAGCCCTCACCACCGTGTTTGTCGTGTGTCTGGTCCTGGCAGGGCTCCGTGGTCTCAGGGCGCAGCCGTTGCTGGTCACCCTTGGTGGCTTCGCCTCATTGGTGTTGATTCTGACGTTCACGTTCTTCCGCCGAGACAGTTTCGCCGGGTTGGTTCCCAACGGCGAGACCCTGGCAGCACTGGGACAATACATCCGCCGGGCCAGCGAAACGGTGTTGTCCGAAAGCGCACCGGTGGCACCGAACGCAGGTATTGTCCTGGTCACGTGCGCAGTGCTGGGTCTGGTGGCCATCCTTGTGGACGCCCTGGCGCTCCCGCTGGGAATGCCGGCCACCAGCGGTCTGGGCCTCCTCGCTGTGCTGGTCGTGCCCGCCACGGTCAAGCCCCAGAGCGTGGGAATCGGCGGCTTCCTCGGGACTGTCACCGGCTACCTGCTGATCCTTGCGTGCTGCCAGTGGTTCGCGCCTGATTCCCGAACGCCTGCGGACACTGCCGGGAATCCGGGTCACGCGAAAAGGGCCGCGCTGACGGGAAGTGCGGCACTCGTGGTCACGCTGCTCCTGCCCCTTGTCATACCCGGCTTTGACCAGGGCACCTTCCCCCAGGGTTCCCGGCTGAATCCGTGGGGTTCCTCGAATGGCCTCAACCCGATGATCAGCCTGGGAAACAGCCTGCGCTCACACACCGGCGACGGCAGGATCACCTACGCCACCAACGCAGTCAATCCCCTGTACCTCAGGTCAGTGACGGTGGACCGCTTCGACGGGGATTCGTGGTCACCGGACGACCGCGATGCTACCCGGCAGAGCGGGCCGGGCCGGATGGAACCGGGCTATGAGATCCTGGCGGACGAACTGACCCAGCAGGTCACAGCCGTGAACACCGGCAACTTCACCAGCCCCTATCTCCCGGCACCGTACGCGCCCGCCGCCGTCAACGGCCTCAGCGGCCGCTGGAGCTGGGATCCCGCCACGCTGAGCATCAAGGGCATTGACACCAACAGCCAGGATCAGCAGTATCTGGTCTTCTCCGCTGTGCCGAAGCTGACCGCCGAGCTGCTGGCACAGTCGTCCGCTCCCATCCGCGGAATTTCGGACGAATTCATCAGACCGCCCGCCAATGTTCCGGAAATCGTCCGGACCACGACTGATTCCGTCACGGCCCAAAGCCGGACTTCCTACGCAAAAGCCATGGCCATCCAGACGTATCTTCGATCCCCCGAGTTCACGTACTCGCTGCAGGCCCCTGTCCAGGGAGGATACGACGGCAACGGCCTTTCGGTGCTCGCGGACTTCCTGGCCCAGAAAAGCGGCTATTGCATCCACTATGCCTCTGCCATGGCGGTGATGGCACGCGTTGAAGGTATCCCCAGCAGGATTGCCGTGGGATATGCGCCCGGACGGCTCACGGGATCGGTGGTGTCGGTGGCAGGCCAGGGTGCCCTGCCGGAATACGAGGTGGATTCACGTGATGCCCACGCGTGGCCGGAGCTCTACTTCCAGGGGCTCGGCTGGGTGCGGTTCGAACCAACACCGTCACGTGGCGTGGTTCCTGCCTATGCCACTGAACCGGTGGGACCCGGTGGCGCCAGCACCAACGAAAACAATGACGGACTCATCCCCACCCCCGCCTCCACAACAACACCGTCGCCCAGCACGGCCCCGGTGCCGCTGCCGGGAATGGGCGGAACTGGCGATCCCGGAACCCTCCTGGCGGCCTGGCTGTACGGTGCGGGCGGCGTTATTCTCCTCATACTGCTGGCGCTGTCCCCGCGGCTGGTGCGCAGCAGCACCAGTGCCCGCCGGCTAAGGGACCCGGAGAAAATGGAGGCTGCAACGGACGCGGCCCCCCTCGCCTGGGCCGAGCTGGGCGATCTCGCGACGGACTACGGCGTGCCCCCGGGGCCAAGCGAGACTCCTCGCGGTTTCTCGGCGCGGCTGCGTAGCTCGGCCGCGCTCGGCGAGCCAGGAGGAGCGGACGATGCCGGCCACCAGGCCGTCATATCCCTCACGGGTGACTATGAACGGCAGCAGTATGGCCGGCCAACCGGGGATAATCGCCCAGCCGCACCGGGAAACGGCCAGCCTGCTGCGGTGCGGATGGCCATGGTGAACCAGTCGCTACGGGGCAACTCGCGCTTCATGGATCGGCTCCGTGCCGACTGGCTACCGCCGTCCGTCATGACCCGCTGGCGCAGAATGGTGGCGTCGCCGTTCAGAGCAGCGGCCCGTACCATGGTGCGCACCGCCGGTGCCGCCGCGCGCTCCTGGGAACGGGCCCGCGACGGCCTCCGGCGCCTGCGCGAAGGCTAGCAGTACCGGCTGCCGGCGCCGGCTGGCGACTACCCGGCGTAGGGGTCAGCGATGCCGATGTACTGGGTGTACAGGTATTCCTCGATGCCCTCGAGGCCGCCTTCGCGTCCCAGGCCGGATTGCTTGACGCCTCCGAACGGAGCCGCGGCGTTGGAGACGACACCGGCGTTCAGGCCCAGCATGCCGGTCTCTAGGCGCTCCCCCATCCGGATGCCGCGGTTCAGGTCCTTGGTGAACACATATGCCACCAGACCGTATTCGGTGTTGTTTGCCAGCCGCACGGCCTCGTCCTCGGTCCCGAACGTGATGATCGGGGCCACGGGGCCGAAGATCTCTTCGGACAGGATCCGGGTCCCTTCGCGCACGCCCGTCAGGAGAGTGGGCTGGTAGAAGTAGCCCGGACCATCCACTGGAGCGCCGCCCACCACCACTACCGCACCCGCGGCTACCGCATCCGTGACCAGTTCGTGGACCTTGTCCCGGCTCTTCGCATCGATCAGCGGGCCCACCTTGGAATGCGCTTCGGTACCACGGGCCGTGGTCATCTCAGCCATCTTTGCGGCGAACTTTGCGGCGAACTCCGCCGCCACGGACTCGTGCACGATAAAACGGTTCGCGGCAGTGCAGGCCTCGCCCATATTCCTCATTTTCGCCAGCATGGCACCGGCCACGGCTGCGTCGACGTCAGCGTCCTCGAACACCACGAACGGAGCGTTCCCACCGAGTTCCATGGAGGTCCGCAGCACCACGTCGGAGGCGTCCGAAAGCAGCCGTCGTCCGACTTCGGTGGAACCGGTGAACGAGAGCTTGCGCAGCCGCGCATCTTTGATCAGCGGCCCGGTGGTTACGCCGGCGGTTGAGGTAGGGATGACGTTCAGGACTCCGGCCGGCAGCCCGGCTTCCTGCATGACCGAGGCGAAAAGCTGGGACGTCAGAGGAGTCAGGTTCGCTGACTTGAGCACCATGGTGCAGCCGGCCGCGACGGCCGGGGCGATCTTGCGGGTGGCCATGGCGAGCGGGAAGTTCCACGGGGTGATGAGCAGGCAAGGACCCACCGGCTTCTTGGTCACCAGCAGCCGGGACTTGCCGTCCGGGGACACCGAGTAGCGGCCGAAGGCGCGAACGGCCTCTTCGGAGAACCAGCGCAGGAACTCCGCGCCGTAGGCCACTTCGCCCCGGGCCTCGGCCAGCGGCTTGCCCATCTCCATTGTCATCAGCAGCGCGAAGTCCTCGGCCCGCTCCGTGACCAGCTCAAAGGCGCGGCGCAGGATCTCCCCGCGCTCACGGGCCGGGACCTTCGCCCAGGAATCCTGTGCCGCCACAGCGGCGTCCAAAGCTGCCGCCCCGTCCACGGCGGACGCGTCCGCGATGCTCAACAGCACCTTGCCGGTGGACGGGTCTTCGACGTCGAAAGTCTTGCCCGACGCTGAAGGGCGCCACTCACCATTGATGAGCAGCCCTGTGGGAACAGAGGCCAGCAGCTCGCTTTCGCGCTCTGCGGTAAAAGTGGTCTGTGCGGTTACGGACACGATGACTCCCTCGTCAGCAATTCGGTTTCAGGGTTGGTTTCAGGTTTGTGCAGCAAGTACGGGCGGTCCGCCGATTCACGGGCCGGATTTTTGGCTTGGCTGCTTCAGTGCCACGGTACTGCCCGGATCTCGCAGGTGTCTACGAAGATGCGCACTATGCCTTGCCCGTGATGCTGTGCAGGTGCACAGCATCACAACAGCGTTGGCCGCCGCTGACGCGCGACTGTGACCATGCCGCTAGCCGGGAGTCCCGCTTGGCGTTCACCTCGCCGCGAGCACCGCCGAATACAGCTCCCTCTTACTGACACGGGCTTCCTCAGCCACGGCCGCCACCGCTTCCTTTAGCCTGATCCCCTGCCCCAGCAGCTCGTTGACGGCCGCCACATGGTCCTCCGGTGTTCCGGGGGCCTGTTCCGGCGCACCGCCCACCACCACTGCGATTTCACCCCGGATCTCGTTTGCCTCCGCCCATACAAGCAGCTCGCTCAGTGAACCGCGGATGACTTCCTCATACGTCTTGGTCAGCTCGCGGCATACGGCAGCCCGCCGGTCCGGGCCGAACCGTTCCCGGACCGCCCGCAGCATGGATTCCAGGCGGTGCGGCGCTTCGAAGAACACCATGGTCCGGCGCTCGGAATCCAGGTCCGCCAGCCGCGACGAGCGTTCCCCTGCCTTCCTGGGCAGGAACCCCTCGAAGCAGAACCGGTCCGTCGGCAGCCCGGAAAGGGCCAGCGCGGTCAGGACAGCGGATGGCCCGGGCGCTGCTGTGACGGTGAGCCCCGCCGCAACTGCTCCTTCCACGAGGCGGAAGCCGGGGTCTGAAACCGCCGGCATCCCCGCGTCGGTCACCATCACTATGGTTTTCCCGGCACGGACGTGGTCCAGCAGTTCCGCGGTTTTGGTGGCCTCGTTGTGCTCGTGGTAGCTGATCACCCGGCCGGCCACGGTCACACCCAGGTTCTGTACCAGGCGGTGCAACCGCCGGGTGTCCTCGGCGGCAACGATGTCCGCAGTAGTCAGCAGCTCAATGAGCCGCGCCGATGCATCTCCGGCGTTTCCGATGGGAGTGGCCGCCAGCACAATCCTGCCCGGGCCGCCGGCCACGGGCGCTGAGAGAGCTGCCACCACGTTCCTAGTCTCATTTTCTGGGCTGCTGATCGGGGAGGTGCTTGGTTCGTGGTCCACAGCACCAGACTACGCTGGCAGGCTGTCGCAGCAGCAAAAGGTACCATGGGCACGTGACGCAGACCTCCGTGCGGCCCGTCGAGGCCGGATCAGCCACTTCCCCGGCCTCCACCGGCGCGGGGCGCCATCTGACGGGCCGCGGCTGGATCAGCCGCCCCGAGGCGGCGTTCACAGCTGATGCGCTTAAAGACCGGCTGATCGGATCCGTCCGCAGCTGGCGGGACTATCCGCCCACACTGCGGTTGTGGTTCTGGCTGATCCCCGTCCTTACTGCCGCCATCGGCGGCATCCTCCGATTCGTCCGCCTCGACGCACCGCACAGCCTGGTGTTCGACGAGACCTATTACGTCAAGGACGGCTATTCCTTCCTGACGAGCGGATACGAGCGGAACTGGCCTGACAAAGCGAACGATTCATTCAACGCCGGAAACCCGGGCGTGCTGCTGGACGCCCCCGAATATGTGGTTCATCCTCCCGTGGGCAAGTGGATGATTGCGGGTGGAATGTGGCTGTTCGGAGCCGACAACCCCTTCGGGTGGCGGTTCGCTGCCGCGCTGACGGGAACACTGTCCATCCTGCTGATCGCCCTGATTGCACAAAAGCTCTTCCGCTCCCTGACCCTGGGCGCCGCAGCCGGCCTGCTGCTGGCTGTGGACGGACACCATCTGGTGATGTCCCGGACATCGCTGCTGGACATCTTCCTGATGTTCTGGATCCTGGCTGCCTTCGGTGCCCTGCTGATGGACCGGGACGACGGCCGCCGCCGGCTGGCGCTGCGGCTCAGCGCACTGGCATCCGCGTCACTGAGCGGCCGGCCGTCGGCAGGCCAGCTGCTCGCCGGACCATGGCTTGGTATCAGGTGGTGGCGGATCGCAGCCGGCGTGTGCCTGGGCCTGGCGGTCGGCACCAAATGGTCGGCACTGTTTTTCCTCGCCGGGTTCGGGCTGATGACTGTTTTCTGGGATCTCAGCGCCCGCCGGATCGCCGGGATCCGGGGCTGGATCAGTGGCGGCATCATCAAAGACGGGCTGTTGGCGTTCCTGAGTATTGTTCCCGTTGCCGCCGTGGTCTATGCCGCGACGTGGACAGGGTGGTTCCGCTCGAAGGACGCCTACTTCCGGCACTGGGCCGACACCAATCCCTCGGCGGAATGGGGCTGGCTGCCGAACGTGCTGCGGTCCCTGGTGCACTATCATCTGGAGGCCTACAAGTTCCATCAGGGCCTCAGCGCCGATCACCCCTATGAAGCAAGCGCGTGGAGCTGGCTGGTCATGGGCCGCCCCACGTCCTTCTTCTATGAATCACCCAAAACGGGCACACCCGGCTGCGACATCTCCAGCTGCACCTCTGCCATCCTGTCGGTGGGGAACCCGCTGATCTGGTGGAGCGCTGCAGTCTCTTTGTTGATCCTGCTGTTCTGGTGGGCCGGACGCCGCGACTGGCGCGCCGGCGCCGTCCTGGCAGCAGTGGGCTCGGGCTATCTGCCATGGTTCATGTATCCGGAGCGGACCACTTTCTTCTTCTACGCAGTCTCCTTCGAGCCGTTCCTTGTGCTGGCCCTCGTATATTGCCTGGGGTTGGTGCTGGGCAGGAAAGAGCACCCCCTGTGGCGCCGCCGCTCCGGCCTGTACTTCGTGGCGCTGTTTGTGGCGAGCGCAGTGCTGCTGTCGGCCTTCTTCTACCCGGTCTGGACTGCAGACATCATCCCGTACCAGGACTGGCACTTAAGAATGTGGATGCCCTCCTGGATCTAGGCCCTACGGCGCGGCTGCGTCGGAGTCGCTGCCTTCAGAACTGCTGCTTTCGGCGCCGGTGTCTGTCGCTGCCTTGACCCGACCGCGACGCCTGCGCGTGGGCCAGGTCAGGATCAGCGTCAGGAGCGCGGCAACAATGACCAATGCCCCGATGCCAATCCCTGCGTCAATCCAGAACTGGCCGGGGAACAGCCTGATAAGCGTGTCCTCAAGGGTGAACGTCCATGTGCCGTTGGCGAAGAAGATCCGGTGGAATTCGGTGAAGAACTGCTCCCAGCCCAGTACCGCCAAAGCACCAAGACCCAAGATGATCACCAGCGTCACAATCGAGCCCGCGAAGAGTCCCCTGCGGACTCCTCCGTTGCTTCGGCGGCGCAGATAGATGATGGCGACGATGCTGAGCAGGATCATCAGTGCGCCCGCGGCGAAGGAGGACAGAATGACCAGCTTGACGTCCGCCATGTGGCTGACCTCGCCATCCTTGAACAGCTTCTCGCCGCTGTGGTTGACGAGTTCGGCCAGATACCTTGGGCCAGACCAGTTGCTGAGGTAGTCCACGGCATACGAGCCGTAGGTCATGCGGTCATCAGTGCTGAAACCGTAACCGTCGCCCGGGAAACCCGGCCGGTTGTACTCCACCCACATGAACAGTGGGCTTGTGATGGCGCGGACAGCAAGGACCAGGAGTATCACCGGGTAGAAGAGGGCCAGGAGAACCTGCATGACTCGGGGCCCAGCAGGCTTGGCGTTTGCTGCGCTCTCGCGTTCCGCGTTCCTGCGTTCCACATCCTCCTGCGGCGGCCGGATCTGCAGGGCGGAAGTGGGCAGCGGTTCACTGAAAAGTGATTCATTGGGCACGGTGGAAGGTTCGACGGCGGCTTCCGCAGCTTTGCGGTCTGCCCGGCTGCCTGACTGCCGCACCTTTTCCGGCTGGCGCACCGTTTCCGGCTGTCGCGCAGATTCGGACTGCGGTGCCGGGGACTGGGACACCGGGCGCCGGGACCCCGGGACCTGGGATGGAGCGCCGCCCGCCACAGCCTCCTCCGGCCGGGATGTGGCGTGTCCGTCTTCCGGGGCGCCTTTGCGGCCTGCCCGTGTTGGCTTCATCCAGTCAAACGCAGCTTCATCGGATTCCGTTGCGGATTCCGCGGCCGGGTCCAGCTGCGGCTCCGGGCGTTTCGAAGGGGTCGGAGTATTGTCGTTCACTGCAGCTTCGCTTCCGTAGGTTTCCTGCGTTCCCCAGCCTGGACAGGCAACGCAACATATCTCCCGATGAGCCTACCGTCCGGCGCTCCGGCACCGCGACGTGCCACCCCGATATGGCTCGGATTCAGGCCGCAATTTGACTGTAGCCGGCATCCTGTCCACCAAGGTCACCACGGTGGCCAGCGATGTACGCACGCCTGCCCCACACGAGAACGTACACCCAATAGCCTGTAAGGACGGCAGCCCCGATACTGATTTTGGCCCACACCGGCAGCGGTCCCGGCGTGACGAAGCCTTCTACCAGCCCGGAGACAAAAAGGACCGGTACCAGCCCAAGTGCGACAGTGATCAATGATCTTCCCTCCGCCGCCACAGCGCTCCCCCTCGTCCGGGGACCCGGCGAAACCATGGCCCAGAAGATCCGCAGGCCGGCGGCACAAGCGATGAACACGGCCGTCAGCTCCATCAGTCCATGCGGCAGGATGTAGCTGTAGAACACGTCCGATTTGCCCGCCGCGGCGAAGACGCCGGCGGCGATCCCCACCCCCTGGGCGTTGCTGAACAGGATCATCGGAACCCAGATCCCCGTAATACCGAACGCCACCGCCTGCGCGCTGATCCAGGCATTGTTGGTCCAGACGGCGCCGGCGAACGATGCGGCCGGATTTTCCGAGTAGTAGTCGATGAAGTCCCGCTCCACATACCGTTTTATGGTGGCATCGGATCCAAGGGACCGCAGGGCTTCCGGCGAGGTGCCGATCCACATCGCATAGGCGCCTCCAACGAGGCAAAATACGATCCCGCACGCTACGGTCAACCAACGCAACCGGTATAAAGCCGCGGGGAGGGCAATGACAAAGAATCTGGCCAGATCATCCATGACATTCGACCTCGCGCCGGTGAAGCGCGTCCGGGCTTGAGCCAGCGTGGCTGACAACGAGGCTGACAGCCCGCTTTCAGGTGCAACGGACCGGAGGAGCGACAGGTGCGCCGAGGTGCTCTGGTACAGCCGAAGGAGTTCGTCGGCTTCTACGCCGGTGAGGCGCCGCTGATGCGCCAAAGCGTGTAACCGGGACCACTTGTCCCTGTTGACGTCGGCGAAGGCATCCATGTCCACGGCACCAGCCTAGTCCCCGGCCCCCAAACTTTCGGGTCAGGCGAGACTAGACTGTGAGCGTCCGAAAAGTTGCATGCCAGGGACCGGGGGCCGGCTTGAATTCGATCATCACAGGCGAGGCAGTTGTTCTGGAGCTGCGCCCGGCGTCCTTCGGTGCACGCGCCTTGGGGCTGCTGCTGGACGTTGTGCTGAATGCTGTCCTGCTGGCGCTGCTCCTGCTCGCCGTAGCAGCTGCAGGCGAGGAACTTGACGAAGCTGCCTCCCGGACGCTGGTCCTGTTGAGCGTGGTCTTCTGCTTCGTCATCGTCCCGGTGGCGGTGGAGACCCTTACACGTGGCCTCTCATTGGGAAAGCTCGCCACCGGACTGCGGATAGTGCGCGACGACGGCGGCGCCATCCGCTTCCGCCACGCCGTCATCCGCGGGCTGACCGGCTTTTTGGAGATCTACCTGACTTTCGGCGGGCTGGCCATTGCCGTTGCGCTCTTCAACGAAAAGTCCAGACGTCTGGGCGACGTAATGGCCGGCACCTATGCCCTGCGCACCAGGGTCCCGGTGGAACGGGCATCCCCCGCCTTTGTCCCGCCCTGCCTGCTGACATGGGTGGAGGCCGCGGACATCGGCCGGATCCCTGACGCCACGGCCCGCCGAGCCACGCAGTTCATCAGGCAGGCCGGTCGGATGTCAGCACTGTCCCGTAACGGGATGGCAGCGGCGCTGGCCACCGAGGTTGCCGGGCACGTTGCCCCGCCTCCGCCTCCGGTTACCACACCGGACGACTATCTGGCAGCGGTCATGGCCGAACGCCGCAACCGGGAGCTGGACCGGCTTGTCCGCGCCGGGGTGCAAAGCAGCGCTGTTGCCGAGCGATTGCACAGGCTGCCCTTCAGCCCATAGCGGCCTGCACAAAAACTGCATCCGTCATCGGTACAGGGTGCGAGCCGGGAGCGTCAGCGCTTTGCGTACTGGGCCCAGGGAATGTTCCAGTCGCCGTATCCCTCAAGCGCTTCAACGGCTGGCGCACCCGTGTTAAGCGTCTGGACGAGGTCCCCGGACTTCATATTGTTGAAGAACCACGCAGCATCCTCAGGCAGCAGGCCGACGCAGCCATGCGAAACATTGACCCTGCCCACGGCGCCCCACGCAGATTCCAGTGCCTGATGGACATACACTCCCGAGGACGTCAGTCTGTTGGCGTATTCAACGGTGAGGGGCGGGTAGTAGCCCTTGTCGCCGGGCTTCAGACCGATGCTGCCTGCGTTGAACCTGGAATGCCGCTCCTGCTCCATGATCACGGCGTAGCCCGTGGGTGAGAGCCATTCGGCATCGCCCAGCGTCACAGGCGCTGTCCTGACCAGCTGACCGTCAAAGTAGACGTTCATGGTCTTGGTGATGTCATCCACCACTGCCACGCGTTGCGGTCCCGCCTTGAAGGTGGTCTTTGAATCGAAGTTGCCGATCATGCCCTTGCCGAAGTCCAGTCCGAACAGCTTGAGATGGACGGTAATCTGGCTGCCGGACGCCCAGAATGTCTCAGGGCGGATCCGCACACGCTGATCTGAGTACCAGCGCCAGGCCACCGGCTGACCTGAAGAAGCGGTAACTGTGACGGCTTTCTCAATGGCCTCCTTGTTCAGGACCGGCTCACTGAAGACAATCTCGATCGGCTGACCTGAGCCAACGGTGGTTCCATCCTTCGGAAAGACGGCTGCATCGGCTTCGTTGGCTTTGTCCACGGTAGTGAAGGTCTGCGATTTTTTGTTCTCCCGCCCGGCCTTGTCCACGATCGTGAAGCTGTAGTTGTACTCCGTATTGAATTCCAGGGGATCCATGGTGCTCCAAGTGGAGCCATCGGCGGTGATGGTACCGCTGACCGGGGCGCCTCCTGCCGCCGGTGCCAGCACGACGTCCTTCAGCACGCCGTTGACAGCCTTGACCGACGGTGCAACGGCAGGGTTGACGTCCTTTGAGCCGTCGGTTGGTGTCACCCCGAGTTCAACTGCCTTGACCACGGGAGCCGCGAGGCCGGAGACATTGCGCGCGGGCGTGGAGGATTCGGACTGTGGTGCGGCGTTGGCCCAGACCGGGGCTGTTGCAACACCGATTCCGCCTGCTGCCACTGCAGCACAAATCGCCACAATGGCAAGGATTTTGCTCGTTTTCCGGTTATTGACGTCAGTCATAACTGATTCTCCATGTCCCCCGACAGCCCGTTGCGGGCCCGTGCAGTGCTCAGCATCGACCGCTGACCGGTCAATTTTAGCCTACGTAATCTCCGTCAATTGGCGTATTGTGCCCACGGGATGTTCCAGTCGCCATAACCGTCGTCGTGATTGGCGAAGTCCCCCTCAGTGTTAACCACCTGCACAACATCGCCGGTGGTCATGTTGTCGAACACCCATTGCGCCCCGGCCGGTCCCATGCCGATACACCCGTGGGAGAGGTTCAGGGTTCCCAGGTAAGGCATCGCAGAGTCAGTGGCCTGGTGGATGAATTCGCCGCTGGGTGTTAGCCGGGTGGCGAAGTTGACGTCGAGCTCACCGTAGTACGCAGGGTCCCCGGGTTTCAGGCCAATGGATGCAGCCGACATGTGTTCCACCCGGTACTTCTCCATAAACACCAGGTAGCCGCGTGCAGAGGGGAAGCGTGTATCGCCCATAGTCGCCGGCCAACTGCCTGCGGGCTGGTCGTTGATGGCTACGGTGAAGGTGTGCGCAGTTGCATCTGCGACGGCTACTTTCTTGTCGCCGAAGTGAACTGAAATTTTCTTGTTGAAATTGCCGATCTGGCCTTTGCCCAGATCCACGCCGAACAGTTGCATGTCCATAGTGACCGTGGAGTTGGCTGTCCAGAAATTCTCCGGCCGGTAGCGGACCATCGTGTCACTGAACCAGTGGAACGCACCAGTCTGTCCGGAGGTGGAGGTGACCACGATGGCTTTTTCCACGGCATCCCGGTTCAGTACCGGTTCACTGAAGATTACCTGGAGCGGCTGAGCCACCCCGACTTTCATTCCGTCCAGGGGATACACGGCCGCGTCCGCCTCGTTGGACGCGGAAACGGTGCTGAATGAATGGGTGGTGGTAGTCTCACGGCCGGCCGCATCAGAAGTCACGTAACTGTACTTGTACTCCGTATTGAACTTCAATGGGCCGGTGGCGGACCAGCTTGCCCCGTTTGCCCCCAGCGTGCCTTCCACGGCGTCACCGGTGGCGCTCGTGAGTGCCACCCGCTCGATCGTTCCGTTGACCGCTTTGAGCGTGACCGGAGCGGCGGGATTAACCTGTCTGACGCCGTCGGCCGGTGAGACCTCAAGCTGGACAGGGGCCACTACCGCTTCGGCAAGTCCTGCGGTCGAACGCAGGGCAGAGCCTGCCTCCGAATCCAGGGAAGCATGGGCGGCCCCCGGCGAAACGGCGGCAAAAACGCCACCGCCAGCCGCCAGCAGACACACCGCAGCCAGAAGCGCCATTTTCGTGCCATTACCCCGGCCGCGCGGCCCAACCCCAGACTTCATGGGCTAATTCTAGGTCATCCCGGGTGAAGTCGCCGGAAGGCCGCACCCCTCCCGACGGCTTCGGGCCGGCTAGTAGCGGTAGTGTTCCGGCTTGTACGGTCCCGCGACCTCAATGTCCAGGTACTCGGCCTGGTCTTTCGACAGCTCTGTCAGTTCAATATCCAGGGCATCAAGGTGCAGGCGTGCCACTTTTTCGTCAAGGATCTTCGGCAGCACGTAGACCTGCTTGTTGTACTCCCGCTGTCCCTCGGGCTGATCCTTCTTCGTGAACAGCTCGATCTGCGCGATGGTCTGGTTTGCAAAGGAGTTGCTCATAACAAACGACGGGTGGCCCGTGGCATTGCCCAGGTTCAGCAGCCGCCCTTCGGAGAGCACAATGATGGAGCGCTGTTCCGCGGTGCCTTCGTCGAAGACCCACTCGTGTACCTGGGGCTTGATCTCCACTTTGCTGATGCCAGGGATCCTGGCGAGGCCGGCCATGTCGATTTCGTTGTCGAAGTGCCCGATATTGCCCACGATCGCCTTGTCCCGCATACCTGCCATATGTTCCGCCATGATGACGTCCTTATTGCCGGTGGTGGTGATGAAGATGTGGCCCTCGCTGAGCACGGAGTCCAGCTTGGCTACCCGGTACCCGTCCATGGCCGCCTGCAGGGCGCAGATAGGATCGATCTCGGTAACTACGACACGCGAACCCTGCCCGCGTAGTGCCTCGGCCGCACCCTTGCCGACGTCACCGTAGCCGCAGACAACAGCCACTTTTCCGCCCATCAGGACGTCGGTGGCACGGTTGATGCCGTCGGGCAAGGAGTGCCTGATGCCGTATTTGTTGTCGAACTTGCTCTTGGTGACGGAGTCGTTCACGTTGATGGCCGGGAACAGAAGTTTTCCCTGTTCCGCAAGCTGGTACAGGCGGTGCACACCGGTGGTGGTTTCCTCGGTCACCCCCAGGATCCGGGAGGAAATGCGGGTCCACTTCTGCGGATCTGCAGCCAGGGACGCCTCCACAACATCGAGGAAGACCAACCCTTCCTCGGATTCATCCGGGGCGGCGGATGGCACCGCGCCGGCAGCTTCGAATTCCACACCTCTATGGACCAGCATGGTGGCGTCTCCGCCGTCGTCGAGGATCATATTGGGGCCCAGCTCAGGGTTGGCATCGGCGCCCGGCCAGGTCAGGGTCTGCTCCGCGGTCCACCAGTATTCCTCGAGGGTTTCGCCCTTCCAGGCGAACACCGGAACTCCCTGGGGGTTCTCGACGGTGCCCGTTCCCACAACAACGGCGGCCGCGGCCTCGTCCTGTGTGGAGAAAATGTTGCAGGAGGCCCAGCGAACCTCTGCGCCCAGAGCCGTGAGCGTCTCGATCAGTACTGCGGTCTGGACTGTCATGTGCAGTGACCCGGCAATACGGGCACCCTTCAGCGGCTGGCTTGCACCAAACTCCGCCCGGAGGGACATCAGCCCCGGCATCTCGTGTTCGGCCAGGCGGATCTGGTGGCGGCCTGCTTCAGCCAGGGAGATGTCGGCAACCTTGTAGTCGAGAGTCATGTGAATCCTTTGCATTAATCCGGTGTGGAGGGTCTGCGGGTGGTGTGGCGGCGGAAGCCGCTCAGGCCGATTCAGCTGGGGCGGGGTGGGCCGGCGAATCGTGCTGGTCCGAACCCGCAGCATTGGCCGCCGGCAGAAGTTCAGGGGGCAGCAGAAGGGGTATGCCGTCTTCGATGGCGTAGCGCAGCTTTTCACCGCTTGCCCCTGCCGACGTGGAGACGAGCTCATCGCCCTCCTGGACAAGAGTTGATCCGGTGACAGGGCACCGCAGGACGGACAACAGTGCAGGACTGATCTTTGGCATGGTGAAAGCTCCCTGACGGGCGCGCAGGCGCCGGTGGCTGACAGATTTGCAGCTTCCAGCCTACCGCCAGTTACATGGTCAGGAGGGCTCTCGCAGAACCCTGAGATGGCCTCGGCGTGCACCCTCCGCGACAGCAGGCGCCTCAAGCGCAGCACGCACGCTCCGAGGTGCTTGGGATGCGCCCCCTGCAGGAGGCCGCGACGCGGCTTCGCGGACCGCGTCTGCCAGCGCCAGCAGATCATCCGGGCCCGGCTGCGGCGGATGCGCAGGCATCGCCAAACGCAGTACTTCCCAGCCACGGGGAACTGTCAGCGATCCGGCGTGCTGTGCGCATAAATCGTAACAATGTGGC
Source organism: Pseudarthrobacter sp. N5 (assembly GCF_050157035.1). Taxonomy (GTDB): domain Bacteria; phylum Actinomycetota; class Actinomycetes; order Actinomycetales; family Micrococcaceae; genus Arthrobacter. The sequence goes on along the minus strand of NZ_CP189593.1, from coordinate 1,485,923 downwards.
TCGGCATAGGTGGCCAGCGGACCAAGCACGGCTGTGGAGTCTGCATACACGTACGTCAAAGTGGCCACCGCTGACTCGCGGCAGGCTGATCTCGAACATTGACGTATTGCACCCACGACATCACAGACTACTCCCAGTCTGCAGTACTTCCCGACATTGGACCCGGTCGCGCCACGGGGCGGATGGAAGCGCGCATTTTGTCGCGCAATCCTTTTGGCGGGTTTAGAGTCGATATATGCAGTCACCGCACCATGATCCGGGTTTTACGGTCCGCTTGGCTGGCACCGGCGTCCGGGCTGACGACGCCGGCTCAGCACCAGCAGGGAAGAGCTTCGCACGCCGCCGGCGGAACAGGCATGGCCGGGGCCTTCGTGGAGAACTGATGCTCCCCACCCTGCCGGCTTACCGGACCCGCGCGGAACGTTTTGATGACATGGTGCTGGACTCCGCCCAACGCCTGCACGATATCTGGGGCAAGACCCTGGATGGCGTCCGGTTTGCCGTAGAGGAGATCCCCCCTCGGCTGGAGCAGCTTGTGGCAGAGGCCACCACCGCGCCCATGGGACAGTACGCTCCGGCAACCGCGGATGAAGGCCCGGTGATCACGCTGTACCGCAGGGTGGTGGAACAGGTCTGCGGAAGCCGGGAGGAACTCCAGGATCTGGTGCATGACGTCGTGGTTGAGCATACGGCCGAAATGCTCGGTGTGGCCCCGGAGACCCTTGACCCGGTGTACCGGCGCCGCTACTGAACCCGGCGCCGCCACTGAACCCGATACTAGCGCGGCGCTTGACCAGGCCCGTTATCAGTAGCCCAGGGTGACGGCAACCTTTTCCTGTCCGGCGGCGCCAGGTGCCATGGCAAGGGTCGAGACGTCTTCGCGGCCGTCCTGCTCCAGCAACAGTGCACCGTAAGCGGCGTCACCTGCTGCGGAGACCAGATAGGCCACGACCACGGAATCATCGATTTTCTCCGGGACTTTGATGGACGATGTGGTGCCACCAGCGATGTCGGCGGTAGCTGCCTTGCGGATTTGTCCGTCCGCGGTAATGGCTGTGTAGGTGATGGTCGCGCGGTTGTCCAAGGCGCCGAACATCAAAATCCGTTCACCGCCCTGTGGCACGGGGACCACGTGCTGGCTGCCCAGCCGGGTGCTGGACCGCGCCCATGCGAGATCTGAGCTTTTGCCGTCGGCCAGTCCGCGGGTGACGCGGGTAGCCGCCACGAAGGACACATCCGAGCTGGCCGAGACGGTGTAATGGCCTGCCGGCACACCACCCAGCGGGACTTCAGTCACAGTGCCTGCTTTGGCCGTCACAACCCCGCCGTCCGGCAGTGCCTTCTGCCCGTCCCTGCCAAAGAGCCTGATTTCCACAACGGCGTCCGATTGCCCCGGAACTGTGATCTGGAGGGCCGGCCCGGCATCCGCGTAGCCCCGCTTGGCTGTGGCCGTCTTGATGGCGGCAGCGTCCTGAATATCAATGCCCGTCATCACCTGTCGGCTTGCCGGAGCAACCCCTGGGGCGATGAAATCAACCCCACCCGGCGTGAGGCCACGGAGAACGCTTTGCTGGATGACAGCGGCCACCGGCCCGCCGGCACTGCGTGCATGGACACTCAGCTGGTCCTCGCCGGGGGCCAGACCAGCCAGGACGATCGATCGGGTGGTACCGGGCGCAACCAGCAACCCTCGGCTGCCCGGCGCGTGGATCTGCCCCTTGCGGCCATAGAGTTCCAGGCTGACAGTAGCGGGGGTGCTGGAGGAGTTGATCAGGCTGAGAACAGATGTCCGGCCGAGTGCCGTGTTGGCCCCCACCAGCCAGAGATCATTGGACGGCTGCTGGCAAGCGGCGGCGGCAGACCCTTGGAGGTCCCCGTCCGTGGCCGAATAGCTCATCACCGCAGCAGCTGAAGCCTCCCGATTGCCCAGGGCATCCGCACCCAGAACGCTCACAGCGTCCACGGCCCGCTGCGAAACGATGCCCGCCAACAACCCGGTGGCCCCCGCCGCGGGGACGGATCCGCCGGGACTCTTGGCAATTTCGACGGCGGTGGTACCGTCGAGCGCGGCCAGCCGGCTACCGGGAAGCACACCGCCGGCGGCGCTGATGACTGCGGCGCTCACGGCTGATTTTGCCGTTGCCGACTCCGGGCTGAACTGTGGGTCCGTCCCTACCGGGGATCCCTCAAGCAGCCTCGCGGGCCCGGGGCACACGCCCAGACTTCGGCCGGCTGGAACGTCTGCAAGAGGCGTATCAAGGTGACGGCTCCCGGCAGACTGCGGTGCGAGCGAAGCTGCCGCCACCACTCCTCCCCCGGCGGAAAGAATCAGGACAGCCGAAATCACGCCGGCCAAGACCCCGCCACGGGATGCTTTTCGAACGGCGGGGGAACTGCCTCCGGCGGCGGCGCTATGGATATCCGGCACCTCGGGGACTTGTTCCATGGCCCCGGATCCGCCAGCCCCGGACACCACGGTTGTGGTCCGCTCTGGTGATTTGGCCCCAAGTGATGTGGCCTCCGGTGATTTTGCCGCCGGCGCTGCTGTCACGCCGTCGTGCTTATCCTTATGCATTCTGGTGTTCCTTACGCAGCGAGCCTTCGTCCCTGGACAGGCCGGTATTCGGCCGGCGGGCGGGCATGGGAATAGCAAGCAGCACGGTGAGTCCGATAACGGCAATCTGGGCAATTCCGGTCCAGATCGCCCAGGGGTTTTCGTACCGGATGGTGAGCTGCCCAGACCCCGCAGGCAAGGTGAAGGCCTGGGCCCAGCCCGAGGTTGTGGACGTCAGCTTCCGCCCGTCAAGCCATGCGTTCCAGCCGGCGTCGGCCCGCTCGGCCAAAACCACCAGGCGGCCTTCCGGCCCCCGGGGCACGGACGTGTCCGCATTGTCTTTGCCGGACGGCAGGAGAGTAATCGTGGCGCCTTCACCGTCCACTATCCTGGCACGGTGGGCAACGTCCGCTGCCTTCAGAACAGGCTGGTTCAGAGGCGTAATCCGCCACAACCAGCCGACGTCCGTCTGCCCCACAGCCACAAGCCCGGGCACAGCGTCCATCCGGCTGGCTGTCAACTGCGCGGCAGTGTCGGAGGCCCTGAGGACAATGAATCCGGCGCCGAGTCGCTCCAGCTCAGGCCGCGGATCCACGCCCTGTCCAGCCACAACTGTGGCTACGACGCTACGCAGAGCCGCCGTGACGTCGTCGTCGTCCCGGACGGACTCGTTGCCGGACTGACCGATGATATTCCGGGCGGCAGCGATGGCTGAGAGACCGTCCAGTGTCGTCCCGGCACCGCGCATCAGGGATGCCTCGAAAGTTCCGTTTTCGCTCGTATTAATCAGCAGCGTGCGTGTCTGTTCGGGCCCCTCGCCGCGGTCGATGGCTGTGGCCGGCAGCGTGCGCGGGTGAGCGGCTTGGATCAGCCTTGGCGTTCCCAGCGCGTGCCCGCCACCAGCCTCGGCCGGCGGAACAGCATTGGGCTGACGCAGGTTGCCTGCGGCCCAAGTACTCAATCCGGCAAGCGGTCCGGCGAGCAGCAGCACCACAACGAGAATCGAAGCCGAGCGGAAAACCATGGTCCGCCCCGGCATCGCCGTCGACCTGTTGACGGGCGCCAGCAGGCGTTCGGCACCGATCATGGCAGCGCCGAGAAGAGCGAACGCGGCAGCCGAAACGGACGGTCCCGTGAACGGTGTCACCAACGTTGTGCCGTTGACCCCTGTGGCGATGTGACCGGACACCCAGCTACCAGCCAACATGATCAACGCAGCTATCCAAAGCGCCCGGGACACACCCGTCCGCTTCCCGGGAACAAAAAGTGCAGCCGCAGCCAGCAGCAGCACCGGCGCGCCCAGCAGCAATGCCAGCATCAGTGCCCAGGGAACACCCGGACCGCTGAACGCCGGCAATCCGGCCAGGCCTCCGCCGGCATCAAAGAGCAGCGGCTGGCCCAAGATCTGCTGCCACAAAGGGGAAGCCTCAAAACCCAAAGGCACTCCGGGATCCGCAAGGAGTGCCCGCGGCCGTTCCAGGGTGGAGAGCCCAAAGGGAACAAAAAGCGCGGCGGTGGGAAACAGTGCCCACCACACCGTCCGGCCCCTCCGCCCCAGCAGCAGGCCGGAGAGGACGATGACGATCACGGACGGCACCAGCAGCGAGGGCGCCGCGGCCGTGACAATCGCCAGTGCGAGTCCGGCAGCGGCAGCGGCAGTCCACGACGGCATCCCATTGACGCCAGGCTTGGCCGGTGGCTTTTCGGTGAATCGTCTCTCACCCGGGGCCAGCGGGGCGAACCGGCCCTGCCCGATTGCCGTGCCGGTGGCCCGGAGCAGCGCAAGGACCAGGAGCGGCATCATGATGTGCACCAGCAGTGCCCCGACGCGTCCCTGGTTCAAGGCGATCTGCAGGGCAGGAGCGGCGGCCCAGACAAGGGCGGCAACCATTCTGAACCTGCGCCGCGATGTCAGCGCGCCAGCAGCAAACCAGGCACCGATCCCGGACATTGGCATGGCCAGCAGCAGCAGCCAGGCCATGGCGCCGTTGGCATCCCCGCCTCCCAGCAGCCCGAGCACCCACAGTACGTAGCCGAAAGGATCTCCACGGCCGGGCAGTCCAGCACCCAGGCTGATCCACCAACTGGAGGCGTGGTGCCAGATGTCATCCAGGGCAGTTGAAACGGGCAGCAGTGCTCCCCCGGTGACGGCATCAGCCCGGAACAGGCTGAACAGCCCGATCAGGGATGCCGCAGCAGCGACAATGACGGCCGCCAGTGCCCCGTTGCCCACCCAACCACGTTCGTTGGTGGTCAGCGCGGCAAAATCGTCGCTCGAATCACCTGTTGGCTGCTCGGCAAGGGGATCAGTTCCGCGGGTGTCTCCGGAGCTGTCCGCTCCGAGCGCCTCAATGAGGGAACGCCGATGGTGCCAGACTTCACGGCGGGGTGTCTGCAACCCTTTGATCACTGAACGGCGGATCCTGCGGCTTCTGGCGGCCGTACGCCGTCCGCGGACCACAGCAGCCGGACGTCCGAGGGCCACCAGGGTGGCCAGTAGCTGCGAGACCCCATGCCCCGGATCCTTGACCGCAATGCTGAGAATGAGCTTAAAGATGCTGCCCAGGAAGGCGCCCACAGCGTGCACGGGGACTTTCCAGAGCGGGGCATGCTTGAGCCGAAGATAGACTTGGGCCTTCCGTGCGGCGGATGCATTGGCAAGACCGTTCGGCCGGTGGGCCACGTGGAACATCCGGGCGTCGGGAACCACCACAACCCGGTGCCCTGCCAAGCGGTTGCGCCAGCAGAAGTCCACGTCATCCCCGGTGCCGCTGAGGGCAGGGTCAAAGCCCTTCAGCGACTCCCATAGGTCACGACGGACCAGCATTCCGGCGGAGTTGACCGCGAAGGTGTCGCTGCGGCCATCATATTGGCCCTGATCGAGTTCGTCTGCGTCGATCAGTGTGAGGCGTTCGGCCCAGCGACTGGTGGAAAGGCCGACGTCGATCAGGCGCCGCTTTGCATCCCAGTCGAGCTGCTTGCATCCGGCGACGGTAACGGATGGGGCCCGTTCGACTGCATAAAGCAGTTCGGCCAGCGCATCAGGTGCGGGGGCCGCGTCATCGTGCAGCAACCAGATCCACTCTGTGGCGGCGCTGCCTGATTCGGGTTGCCAAGGTGCAAGGGCAGCAAGGGCCGCCTTGATGGCTCCGCCCATGCCGGTCCTGGGGTGGCTGAAAGCGGTGACATTGGCTGCGCCGAATGCCCTTTCGAGGAGGGCTGCGGAATTATCACGCGAGCCGGTATCCACCCCGATATGGGCATCCGCCGGCCGCGTCTGATCCGCCAACGCAGCAAGGGCCCTGGGGAGATAGTTACCGCCGTTATGGGAAACCACAACGGCGGTAACGTGTACTTCCTGAAGAATTAGATCGCTCGCTTCCTCAGCCGACGGCGCTCACGCTCGGAGAGGCCTCCCCAAATTCCAAATCGTTCGTCGTTCGCCAGGGCGTATTCCAGGCACTGCGAACGTACGTTGCAGGCGCCACAGACCTTTTTGGCATCCCGGGTGGAGCCGCCCTTCTCAGGGAAGAAGGCTTCCGGGTCGGTCTGCGCACACAGCGCATCCGTCTGCCAGCCGAGTTCGCCTTCATCATCGAAGTCCCGCTCGAAAGGCAGCCCGATCCACACCGGCTGGGACGTGGTCCCGGCGGTGAGCGTCTGGAGCTCCATGGGTGGATCATGGAGCTCGTCGTCCTGATCGGGCTGGCCCGCCAGGAGTGCTTCATGGGCCGCCAGGAATGCGGTGGCCTGGTCCTGCAGGGAATCTTTGGTGTTCTGGTTGTAGAGCTCTGCAGCACCCGGATCTGCCGGATCGACGTACCAGTCACCCGGCACCCCGCGTGAGCGGTATTTCGCCGTTGCCTGAGCGGCGACGACTTCATCTTCATGGATACGCGCAACTTGCCCCATGGCGTCCCTCCTGATGTTGCTGCCCTTGCCTGGATACGTTGGCACTCGGTTGTGTGCCTTTATCTGCGCAATGGCGTTCGATAACTAATTACACGCGTGTAAGTAGTGGTGAGTCAAGCCGCGGACGCGATAATAATCAATCGGATCGATTATCCCCGGCCACGCCACGCCCGGAATAATTTTCCGGGCAGCATGCCGCGTTCCGCCGCGCTGGCAGCCGACTCGCCTTTTTTCAAGCCGATTCATTGGAATGGCGGGGAAAATACATCCCAAGGGATATTAACGCAAGTGAAGTTACATACCATCTGTGTCACAAATCACACATTGACGGGCCGCGGAACGCTGCGTGGCCGCGTGGCAGGATGGAGCCATGAGCATCCCGGCAAGCGAACTGATGGCAGCCCTGCGTTCCGGCAATTCCACATCCCCGCGCCTGACCTGGTACGGACCAGACGCCGAGCGGGTGGAACTCTCCGGCCGGGTACTGGACAACTGGGTGGCAAAGACCAGCAATCTGCTACAGGACGAGCTCGACGCCGAACCTGGAATGAGCCTGCGGCTCGATCTTCCAGCCCACTGGAAATCGTTGATCTGGGCATTGGCTGCTTGGCAGCTCGGCCTGGAACTCGTGCTCGACGGCGGCGAAGCCGATCTGTTGGTGACGAGCGAGCCAGCAAGTTCCGGTGGAGGGTTCGACGCCGTTATTGCGGTTCCGCTGCCGGCCCTTGCCATGCGGTGGCCGGGTGAGCTTCCCCGCGGCGTGCTCGACTACGCCTCTGAAGTCCGCTCGCACGGTGACGTTTTTATGGCCCACGGAATTCCCGACGACTCTGCCCATGCGGTCCGGACCGGGGACGGTTCAGTCCACGAACACAGCGTGCTGCTGGAAGGCTTCGCCGCAAGCCACGAGACCGGCGCACGGCTGCTGGTCCGTGCATCCGATGGCCTCGAAGGGGCCCTGGCCAATGCCCTCGGCGCATGGCACAACGGCGGTTCAGTGGTGCTGGTCCATCCGGACGTGGAGCTGACGGACAAACTGCTCGCGGCCGAAAGAATCCAGGGGAGCTAGAACCCCGCACATAACTCTGTGCGCGTGCGGAAGGGGCGGTCCGCCGTCGGGCGTTCCGGTTTTGGTGTCGCCGCAGCTAGGGCTGGCGAGGCAGCTCGGTGTCCTGGGCTGCCGTCTCAGGATCGGCCGCAACCCTGGCGGCGTGGTGCACCTCGATGAGCTCATGGTCATGGGAGAACTCAGGCTCTTCGTCCAGTTCCTTGTTGAAGACCAGGAACCTGTAGGCGAAGAATCTGACTACGGTGGCCACGAGGATGCCGGCGATACCGGCGGCGAAGAGCATGTTCTTGTCAGTGACTCCGAAGGAGTACTTGGCCAGGGCCGTGAAGCCCGTTGAAATGCCTATTCCGATTCCGTTGATGAGGATGAACATCATGAGCTCGCGCAGCACGTTGTCCTGGCGGCGGTGGCGGAAGGTCCACAACCGGTTCGCGATCCATGAAAATATTGTGGCGACCGTTGCGCCTACGAAACGGGCCTTGGCCTCGCTGTCGGTCATAGGACCGTGCATCAGGTAATAGGTCAGTCCGTTGTCTATGACAAACGCGACACCGCCCACCGCACCGAACTTTGCCACCTCACGCCAGAAAAGCGAGGCAAGCCCCCGGATACGCTCTGCGATTGTATTAAACATGACCCTCCATGGCCGACTGAACTTAGGGCCACTGGGCCAAGGACTTATTTTAGCCCCGATTCCCGGGAGCTCGCCCAATACGGCCCGGATGAGGCTGATCGGCAGCGGAATTGACGCGAAATAAGGCCTGAGGCGGCGCGAAAGCCGGTAACCAGCCACCTTTTCTGTAGTCTGGCACATGTGACTTTTCCTGTAATCGGTGTGGTTGGCGGCGGCCAGCTTGCGCGCATGATGGCCCCAGCCGCTACTGCCCTTGGCTTTGAACTCCGCGTCCTCGCTGAAGGTGAGGACGTCTCCGCTGTTTCTGCCGTGCCCACGGCGCCGGTGGGTGACTACCGGGATCTGGACGCCCTGCTCCGCTTCGCCGAAGGGCTCGACGTCATGACCTTTGACCACGAGCACGTGCCCACCGGTCATCTCCGCGCGTTGCAGGCGGCGGGGGTCAATGTTCAGCCCGGCCCCGATGCGCTGGTGAATGCCCAGGACAAACTGGTGATGCGTGCCGCAATCGACCGGCTGGAACTGCCCAACCCTGTCTGGGCCCCCGTAGCTGACGTGGCCGCACTGGTCAGCTTTGGGGACTCGACCGGCTGGCCGGTGGTGCTCAAAATGCCGCGGGGCGGCTATGACGGCAAAGGCGTGCGGATGGTGGACTCCGCTGCGGAAGCGGCTGAGACCAGTGACTGGTTCGACGCCATGAGCCCGCTGCTGGCAGAGGCCAAGATTGCGTTCAGCCGGGAACTCTCGGCCCTCGTGGCCCGCACACCCGACGGCGAATCACGCGCCTGGCCCGTTGTACACACCATCCAGGTGGACGGGGTCTGCGATGAAGTCATCGCTCCGGCGCAGGACATTCCGGTGGAAGTTGCAGCAGCGGCCGAGGACGCCGCCCTGCGGATCGCCAACGAGCTCGGAGTCACAGGCGTTATGGCCGTGGAACTCTTTGAAACACCCGGTGTGGGTGCCGGGTTCCTGATCAATGAACTCGCCATGCGTCCTCACAACACCGGACACTGGACCCAGGACGGCTCGGTCACCAGCCAGTTTGAGCAGCACCTGCGGGCCGTACTGAACCTGCCGCTCGGCGCCACGGATGTGCTTGGCCCGATCGTGGTCATGAAAAACTTCCTGGGAGGAGACAACCAGGACCTTTTCTCCGCTTATCCCACGGCCCTAGCCAGCGAGCCCGCGGCGAAGATCCACTGCTATGGCAAGGAAGTCCGGCCGGGCAGGAAAATCGGCCACGTCAATCTGGTGGGTACATCGGCGGCAGATGCGGCTTCACTCCGGCACCGCGCCACCAGGGTTGCCAACATCATCAGGGACGGCCGGATTCCGGCCGAAACACCCCCAGGGACTTCCGAGGAGAACGCATGAGCCCCGAAACAACCACAGGCACCACCGGGGCCGCTGCCCGCCCGATCGTCGGACTGGTGATGGGGTCCGACTCCGACTGGCCGGTCATGGAAGCCGCCGCCGACGCCCTTGCGGAGTTCGGCATCCCGTTTGAAGCGGACGTCGTGTCCGCGCACCGTATGCCCACGGAAATGATCAGCTACGGCCAGACGGCCCACCAGCGCGGGCTGCGTGTCATCATCGCCGGTGCCGGCGGTGCAGCTCACCTGCCAGGAATGCTCGCCTCGGTCACTCCGCTTCCTGTCATCGGCGTTCCCGTGCCGCTGAAGACGCTCGACGGTATGGACTCCCTGCTGTCAATCGTTCAGATGCCGGCCGGTGTACCGGTGGCCACCGTGTCCATTGCCGGAGCCCGGAATGCAGGCTTGCTCGCGGTGCGGATTCTGGCCTCCGGGACCGATGATCTCGCCGCCGGGCTGCGTGCCGATCTGCTTGAATTCGCCCAGGAGCTCAACGACGTCGCCACCCGAAAGGGAGCCAACCTCCGTCAGAAGGTCAGTGAAGTCTTCTCCGACGGAAACGTCGTTCTCCGGGGCAGCCGTTAGGAACCGGGTCATGTCCACTCCGCAATCACGCCAGCCGGCCCCACAGACTGCCCTGACGGATCCGGTCCGCCACCCGGCGAGTGCGCCTGCCCCGGTCAGGACCAAACGGGCGTTTCTGCTGGTGCTTATGACGCTGTTCATGCCCGGAAGCGCCCAGATCGTTGCTGGCGACCGGAAACTCGGCAGGGCTGCCCTGCGGGTCACGCTCACAGTCTGGGTGCTGGTAATTCTGGCGTTGGTGCTGCTGGTCGCCGACCGTTCGCTGCTCATCAACATCATCACCAACCCGTTTGCCTCACTCCTGATCGTCATCTTCCTCATCGCCCTGGCAATCGGCTGGGCCGCCCTGTTCATCAACACACTCAGGCTGATCCGTCCCGTTCTGCTGGCCCCGGGCATGCGGCCGATAGTCGGCGGAGCACTGATTTTGGCCATGGTGCTCAGCAGCGGTTCTCTGGGCTATGCGGCCTATCTGCTCAATGTCGGCAGGAACGCCATAGGCAGCATCTTCAACGCCAACGGACCCGCCATCGATCCTGTGGACGGCCGCTACAACTTCCTGATGATGGGGGGAGATGCCGGGGCAGACCGCACCGGGCGCCGCCCGGACAGCCTTTCGGTCCTGAGCGTGGACGCCAAGACGGGGCAGACTGCCATTATTTCAGTGCCGCGGAACCTGCAGAACGCCCAGTTCAGCGAAGGCTCCCCCATGCGCAAGATCTATCCGGATGGCTACAACTGCGGCGACGAATGCCTCATCAACGCCCTCAATACCGAGGTCACCAATGAGCACAAGGATCTGTATCCCGGAGTCGCAGATCCCGGTGCCCAGGCCACTTTGGAAGCTGTATCAGGCACACTCGGAATAAAGGTCCAGGCATATGTCCTGGTGGACATGGACGGCTTTGCCAAGCTCATTGATGCCATGGGCGGCATCCGGATCAAGGCAGGTGGCTGGGTGCCCATCAGTGGCGACATGGTGGATGAAGCCAACGGAATACATGGCATGCCTCTAGGTTGGATCCCCGCCGGCGATCAGAAACTGGATGGCTACCACGCCCTCTGGTACGGCCGCTCCCGTGAATTCGTCGACGACTACGCCCGCATCCAGCGACAGCAGTGCGTCCAGCAGGCCATGCTGAAACAGCTCGACCCTGCCACGCTGCTGTCCAAGTTCGAGGACATCGCAAACGCCGGTACCAAGGTGGTCGAATCCAATATCTCATCGGGCCAGCTCGGAAGCTTTGTTGACCTCGCCATGAAGGCCAAGGGTAGAGACGTCAGCCGGCTGACCATCGGCCCCCCGGACTTCGACGCGTCGTTCTCCACCGTGCCGGATTTTGATCTCATCCACCAGCGCGTCAGCCAGCTGCTTGCGGCACAGTCCTCCCCCTCAGCCGGCGCTGCCGGGGACGTCCTCCGCGAGCCGTCCGCCGGCACCGGACACCTGATGGCAGCCGGCCTGACGCCCGCGGCGACGCCCGCGAAAACCACGCCGCCGTCGTCGTCGGACTTCACCCCGACGACCACCACGCCGGGCGGTGAGCCAATCACCGAAAAGATGTTGAACGCGTTCAAGAGCCAGGGAAATGAACAGGCGATCCGTGATCTGGTGTCCACCAACGGCCAGTGCGCGCCCCTGTAACTCCAGCGCCTGAGTTACCCGAATCCGTGCAAGAATCCCCTGAGCCAGAGACAAGGACCCCCGGCCGTGTACGAAATTGACAACGTTCTCCGCCCCTACCCCTGGGGATCCACGACGGCGATCGCCGGGCTGTTGGGACGGCCGGAGTCAGGGGGGCCGGAGGCGGAACTGTGGATCGGAGCGCACCCGGACTCCCCGTCCGTTGCAAGACGGCCGGACGGCACTCTTGTGCCCCTCGACGCACTGATCGCCGAGGATCCGGTGCATTTTCTGGGCGAGTCCACAGTGGCCGAGTTCGGACCACGGCTGCCGTTCCTGACCAAGATTCTGGCTGCTGCACAGCCGCTGTCGCTGCAGGTGCATCCCAGTCTTGAGCAGGCGAAGGCCGGCTTTACCCGTGAAAATTCCGAAGGCCTTGCCGCTGACGCGCCTAACCGGAGCTACCGGGATGACAACCACAAGCCAGAGATGATCTTCGCGCTCACCACCTTTGAGGCCTTGTGCGGCTTCCGGTCAGCAGCGAAGTCGCGTGATATTTTCCTCCACCTCGCCGAGTGCTTTGACCTAACCGGCAAAGTCGTTCCACCGCTGCTGAGCCAGGTCCTGGATGACCTCGCACTGCCAGACGAGGGCGAAGCTCTGAGAGCGGCCTTCGAACGGATCATTGCCGGCGGCGAGAACGTAGCGGACGCGACGGCCATGGTCACGGCGGCCTTGATATCCGGGGCGCCCATGGCCCCATACCAGACCGAACTTTCCACCGTGGTGAGCCTCAACAACCAGTACCCCGGCGATCCAGGGGTGCTCATTTCCCTGCTCTTGAACAGGATTTCGCTGGCTCCCGGCGAGGCTGTGTATCTCCCGGCAGGCAACGCCCATGCCTATCTGCAGGGGCTGGGTGTTGAAGTCATGGCCTCTTCGGATAATGTGCTGCGCGGCGGGCTGACACCCAAATTCGTAGACATCCCGGAGCTTTTGAGGACCATCGCCTTCGAGGCCGTGGGAGTACCCATGCTGGTCCCGGAGATCTCCGGCCTGGGCCAGGAGCTGTACCAGCCGCCGTTCCGTGAATTCCAGCTGCAGCGGGTCGAAGTGGAGCCCGGCGGCTCACCGGTACCGCTGGCGCAGTCTGGTGCGGCGGTGATCATTGTGGTTTCGGGCGCCGTGTACCTCGATTCGCCCAAGAGCGATCTTCAGCTGGGCCACGGCTGCAGTGCCTTCCTGCCGGCGTCGGAAGCTCCTGTCAACGTCCACCCGGTGTCCGGAGCCGTGGAGACCGCCATTGCGTTCGCCGTGACCACGTCGATGAAGGCCTGATCCGGTGGAGTACTTCCTTCAGACCCAGGCCTGGGCGGATTTTCAGGAATCGCTGGGCCGGAGGGTGCACCAGCGGTCCGGCCAGGGCTGGAGCTTCCTTGCAGTTGAGGAGAAAAATCCTGCCGGGAAAGTCGTGTATGCCCCGTACGGTCCCGTCGCGTCTTCAGCGGAAGCGTTCGATGCCGCCCTGGCCGCTCTCACGGACGCTGCCCGGTCATGCGGTGCTGTCTTCGTGCGGATCGAGCCGGTGGGCCTCGGGACGGCTGGTGCCGCTGAGTTGCTTCGCGGCCGCGGCCTGCAACCGGCCCCGGCCAGCCAACAGCCCGAGCTGAGCTCGATTGTTGACCTGGAGCCGGACTTCAAAGAGGTTCTGGCCCGGATGAAGCCGGTCAACCGCAACCTTTACCGCAATATTCATAAAAAGGGCGTGACGTTCCGGAAGTCGCAGGATCCGGAGGACATCCGGATACTCCTGAACTTCCTGCACATGACCGCCCGGCGCAACGGTTTCAAGCCGCAAAGCGACGACTACCTAAGCCAGGTGGCCCGGTCGCTGATGCCGTCCGGTGCCGCGACTCTGTTCATTGCGGAGCTGCACGGCGGCCCCATCGCGGCAGCCCTGGCCTACGACTCCGCGGACACCCGCACCTACGCGCACGCAGCGCTGGACGACTCCCACCGGAAGCTCAGCGCCGGCATCCCCTTGCTCGTTACGCTGATGGCCGATGCCAAGGACAAGGGTCTCAAGCACGTGGATCTGTGGGGCGTGGCCCCGGATGACCGGCCCGATCATAAGTGGGCCGGATTCACGGCATTCAAGAAGTCCTTCGGGGGCCGCGAAATCGCCTACCCCGGAACCTGGGATCTCCCCGTAAAAAAGCTGCGTTACCGCACGTACCAGCTCGCCCGCAGGCTCCGCGACAAACTCCGCTGAACCCCGCATCCCCCGTCAGTCGCGGGGTGTCCGGCAAAAGGCTACGGGGAAGACTGGAGAATCCACGTCGCAAGGGAACGAGAGGGCAGTAAGCCCGGACGCCGTGATGTTGTTGGGCACCGTATGATGTTCCAGCCCGGCGAAATGGTGGTGCACGACGGCGACAAGCCGTTTATTGTCGAAAAAGTCCGCGCAGCCATCCGCGTGCGAAGGCCAAGCACGGCTCCGCTGCCTACCGAATCCCGCGCCTGACACCAGGCCGAACGAACACTTGAGGCCCCGAATCGGCAGGATCCGGGGCCTCAAGTGTTCGTTCGCGCTAAAATGAAGGGCTAGCGGCGGGCGTAGCCTTCCCACTTGCTGGCCTGGTGCTCGCCGTCCACGAACCTGATGGTGCCGGACTTGGACCGCATAACGATCGACTGGGTCAGGACCTTGTCCTTGGAGTAGCGCACGCCCTTGAGGAGGTCGCCGTCGGTGATACCGGTAGCAGCGAAGTAGCAGTTGTCGCTGGAGACCAGATCGTTGGTGGACAGAACCCGGTCCAGATCGTGGCCGGCGTCGATGGCCTTCTGCTTCTCGTCATCGCTGGTGGGCCACAGTCGGCCCTGGATGACGCCTCCGAGGGACTTGATGGCGCAGGCAGCAACGATGCCTTCGGGCGTTCCGCCGATACCCATGAGCGCGTCAACGCCGGTACCGGAGCGGGCAGCAGCGATGGCGCCGGCGACGTCGCCGTCCATGATGAACTTGGTGCGGGCGCCTGCCTCGCGGATCTCCTCCACGAGGGGGCGGTGCCGGTCGCGGTCCAGGATCATGACGTTGAGCTGGTTGACCTTGACCCCCTTGGCCTTGGCGATCAGGTGCAGGTTCTGCTTGACCGGCAAACGCAGATCCACCATGTCCGCAGCTTCCGGACCGGTGACCAGCTTCTCCATGTAGAACACGGCAGAGGGATCAAACATGGAGCCGCGCTCGGCCACGGCCAGGACGGCCAGGGCGTTATTGATGCCCAGGGCCGTCAGGCGGGTACCGTCGATGGGATCCACGGCGACGTCGCATTCGGGGCCCGTTCCGTCACCGACATGCTCACCGTTGAAGAGCATGGGGGCTTCGTCTTTTTCGCCTTCGCCGATAACCACAACGCCATTGAAATGAACGGTCTGAAGGAAAGAGCGCATGGCGTCGACGGCGGCGCCGTCAGCCTTGTTCTTGTCTCCGAAACCAACCCAGTGGCCACCGGCAATAGCCGCGGCTTCGGTGACACGGACAAGTTCAAGAGCAAGGTTGCGGTCCGGCTCGTCGATCCCGACCGCCAGGGACGGGGAAATCGTGGAATATTGCTGGGTCATAGGTGCTGGTGACACGTGAACCTCTTCGTTGAGTGGCGATCATTGAACCCGTGCGCCCCCGTTTAAGGCGGTGACTTAAGGCGGTGACGGTGATTCCTCTGATATTGATCATAGTCGCGGGGTACCCCGGAGGTCATGGGATGACCACGGAGTGGAATGGCATCTGGCGAGTGCCGCGAATGTGAGTTCGGGCCTCACATAGGCGACTATAGAAAGGTGAGTGAAAAGCAGGAAACGACCGCCCAGAACCGCAGTGCGCCCGGACAGGCCTCCACCGGCGAAACCTCCGGGCAGGCAGCCATCAGGCCGGTAATCCCCGCCGCTGCGGCAAAGCGGGCCAACGCATCGGTGCCCGGCATGATCATTGCCCTGGTTGTGAGCATCGCGGCGTTCCTGCCTATCGTCCTGATGAACCCGGCTCCGAAGACGGACGGCTTCCATCCCGACATCAATGTCAGCGCCATCGCAAAGAACGCCACGGATGTGGCGGGATTCACACCTGTTGCCCCCGAAACCGGCGACACATTCCGCCCGAACTACGCCCGCTGGGAGTCCGGTACCGCCAACGGGGTGCCCACGTGGGAGGTGGGGTACCTGACGCCCAAGGAATCCTTTATCGGCCTGGTCCAGACACGGCAGGCCAATCCCACCTGGCTGCTGCAGCAGACAAAAAACGCCCAGATCACCGGCGCACGAAGCGCCGGCGACAAGGACTGGGAACTGCGCGACACCGGCAAGGGCGAGAAAAGCATGATTCTGGCGTACCGCGGAACCACCGTTGTCCTGTCCGGTACGGCGCAGCTGGACGAGTTCACGGTTCTCGCGACCGCCGTCGTGCATTCCTTGGACGGCAACCCGGAAGTAATCATTGCCCCTTCAGCCAGCCCCACGCCGTAAGGTAGAGGCGTGGCAACCTATCTGACTCCCGCACTGGCCTGGCGGCGCATGCGCGAGGGCAACGAACGCTTCATCAATGGCGAATCCTCGCACCCCAACCAGGACGCCTCACGTCGATCCTCCCTCCTGGAAGACCAGCACCCCTTTGCGGTCATCTTCGGTTGCTCGGACTCAAGACTTGCTGCCGAGATCATTTTCGACCTCGGTCTCGGAGACGCTTTTGTGGTGCGCACAGCAGGCGAGGTGATCGACGACGCCGTGCTGGGCTCCCTTGAGTACAGCATCAGCGAGCTGGGGGTGCCCCTGATCGTTGTCCTGGGGCATGACAGCTGCGGCGCCGTCAGCGCCACCAAGATCGCCGTCGAAACGGGGCTGATGCCCGTCGGCTTTATGCGCGACCTCGTGGAACGGATCACCCCGTCAGTCCTCACTTCGCTTCGCAACGGCCAGCATGAGGTCAACGACATGGTGGTGGAGCACGTCAAGCAGACCTCCCAACGCCTGGTAGACAGCTCCCGTGTGATTTCCGCCGCAATCGAAAACGGGCGTGCGGCAGTGATTGGGTTGTCCTACAGCCTGGCAGATGGCCGGGCCGACATCGTTTCCGGAATCGGCGAGCTCTAGGCGGGCTGTCTGGGGCCCATGCCAGCGGGTGCAGCACTCCGTTCACGGTTTTCGGTGCAGCCGCCCGTCGCAATAAGCTAGCCCCATGACTTCCACAGAAGATTTGCACACTGAAGAGTTCCGCATTGAACAAGACACCATGGGCGAAGTCCGCGTCCCCGTGAACGCCCTGTACCGCGCCCAGACGCAGCGAGCGGTCGAGAACTTCCCGATCTCCGGCAAGACCCTGGAACGGGCACACATCGAAGCCCTCGCGCGGGTCAAGAAGGCTGCTGCCCAGGCCAACGCAGATTTGGGTGTGCTCGACGGTGAGCTGGCCCAGGCAATCGCTGACGCTGCCGATGAGGTGGCCGCCGGAAAGTACGACGGCGATTTCCCCATCGATGTCTTCCAGACGGGTTCCGGCACGTCCTCAAACATGAACACCAACGAGGTCCTAGCTGAACTGGCAACGCGCGCCCTCAAGGCCGCCGGGAGCGACAAAGTTGTCCACCCGAACGACCACGTCAACGCCTCACAGTCCTCCAACGATGTGTTCCCCACTTCCGTTCACGTCGCCGCCACCTCAGCGCTGATCAATGACCTCATCCCGGCACTCGGCTATCTGGCGGAGTCGTTGGAACGCAAGGCCCTTGAATTCAAGGACGTCGTGAAGTCCGGCCGCACGCACCTCATGGACGCCACGCCCGTGACCCTGGGCCAGGAATTCGGTGGCTACGCCGCGCAGGTACGCTACGGCGTGGAGCGCATCAACGCTTCCCTCCCACGCGTGGCCGAAGTGCCCCTGGGCGGCACGGCCGTGGGCACGGGCATCAACACCCCGGCCGGCTTCCCGGAGCGCGTCATCGAACTCCTCGCCGCCGACACCGGGCTCCCGCTGACCGAGGCCCGCGACCACTTCGAGGCTCAGGCCAACCGCGACGGCCTGATCGAAGCGTCCAGCCAGCTGCGAAACATCGCGATCTCCTTCATGAAGATCAACAACGACCTCCGCTGGATGGGCTCCGGTCCTAACACGGGCCTCGGCGAAATCTCCATCCCGGACCTGCAGCCGGGCTCCTCGATCATGCCCGGCAAGGTCAACCCTGTCATTTGCGAGGCCTCGATCATGGTGTGTGCCCAGGTCATCGGCAACGACACGGCCATCGCTTGGTCCGGCACCAACGGCGCCTTCGAACTGAACGTCGGCATTCCCGTGATGGCCGCCAACCTGCTCGAGTCCGTACGCCTGCTGGCCAACACGAGCCGCGTCATGGCGGACAAGATGATCGACGGCATCACCGCCAATGTGGAGCGCGCCCGCTTCCTGGCCGAGGCCTCGCCCTCCATCGTGACCCCGCTGAACAAGTTCATCGGCTACGAAAACGCCGCCAAGATCGCCAAGAAGGCCGTGGCCGAGGGCCTCACCATCCGCGAAACGGTGGTTGCCATGGGCTTCCTTGAGCGCGGCGAGCTGACCGTAGAGCAGCTGGACACGGCCCTGGACGTTATGTCCATGACGCGCCCGCCACACAAGGCCTGACGCACCAGCCCCCGACGGCGGCCGGTACCTTTCGAACGAAAGGCGCCGGCCGTCGTTGGCCCCGTCCCGGGTCGGCAACATTTGAGCCTGTAGGGGCGCCGTAACTTTGGGGGTTGCGGCGCCCCTGCTTCGTTAAGTCCGCGCCGCTTCGTCAGGGTTCGAAGTGCGTTCATTCTTCGATTCACAGATTCGGGTTGGGCCCGGAATCCACTAACACCACTGTGCCGTAGCTGTTCTGCAGGACCAGTGACTGGCCGTCCAGCGTCCAGGTCACGGCCTTCTTGAAAAGCCCATGGGTCCAGTTTTCATAGCCACTCTCCGGCCCTGGGCAGGCCATGGCGCTGGATACGATCGAGCCTGGAATCAGCTGGTCCCCTCGGACATCCACTTCCACGCCCAGGCCATTGCACGGGGTCTTGACGCCCACGGTCCAGGTTCCGTTGACAAATACAGAGGAAACCACCAGCGGCTGGTCCTTCAGCCAGGCCAGTTCCCCGCTTGAATCCCTGCCGCTCACGGAGGTATATGCCTGGCACCCGAACGGCCCGCCCTCGCATGTGGGGGTAGGCATGACCGGGGTGGTGGGAAGTACCGTCGGCGAATCCGGCGGGGCGTCAGGCCGAGCGGGGAGGCTGGAGCTCCCGGGGGAAGGGAGCTCCAGGGGCGTCCCTTTGGGCGCCGGTGCGCCCGGCAGACCGCCACAGCCTCCCAGGAAAGCCACCAAAAGCGGCACGGCCAAGGCCATCAAGAGCCGGCTACGATACGTCACAGATGCCCCCCCCGAACGGAGTATGGCGATGAATCGCCGGGTACGTTACGCCCAGTCTGCCCCCGGTACGGCACATCACGAAAGCCAATCCGGTTACGGTTCGGCGTCAGGTCCAAGGCCGCCGGACATCCACGGCCCGGCAGCACCGGCCTCCTGTCAGGCCGGCAGCAGGACCAATGCCGCTGCCGTGCCCGCAAGCATGAACGGGCCGAACGGTATGGACGATTTCAGGGTTCCTTGTCTGGCCGCGAGGAGTCCAAGGCTCCATAAACCGCCCAGCAGGAAGGCAGCGAACGTGCCGGCAAAAACATGGGTCCACCCCAGATAACCCAGGTACATTCCCAGGACCCCGGCGAGCTTCACATCGCCGAAGCCCATCCCCGGCGGATACACCAGCCGCAGCGCAAAGTAAAAGAGCCACAGGACCGCTGCCCCGGCCACCACCCTGAGTCCAGGGACCCCCCAAAGCCCTGCGCCGCCGTCGGGCACGTCATCCAGCACCCGAGTGGACACTGAAACGGTGGTAACGGCCCCCAGCAGGAGCACTCCGGCCACTGCGTAGGACGGAAAGACGATCCGGTTGGGCAGCAGGTGGTGCTGCACGTCAATGACGGTCAGCCGCACGGCCATCACCAGAAAATACAGACACGCAGCCAGCACCAGCCAGAACGCCAGCGGGGTGGCGCCCCAAAGTTCGCCAAGTCGTCGGATCACTCTCGGATGCTACTGGATTACCCGCTCCGCCGCTGGACCCGCGCGTAAACTGTGGACATGGGTACCTGGGACACCAAACGCCGGCCGGACCACAGCAGCGGAATCACGCCCGCAGATATGCCCAGGATGTTCCGGAGCCTGTGCCGCTCCTCCCCCTGGAAGTGGCAGACACTCCGGTTTGAGTATGCGGACGAACCACGCATGGACGCAGCGGCGGAACCGGCCATGGTCAAGGCATGGCTCCGCCGCCCGGGCGCGCTGCGGCTGGAATCCGCGGGGGGACTTGTCCTCCACAGCACAACCGGCATCAATGACTCACGCGACGGCTTCTACGTCAGCGCCACCAGAAAGTCCTGGCTGTTGCCACCGCAACTGGTCACGCCCGTATACGACGACGGCGGACTGGTACGGCGCCGTCCGGAGGCCGCCTATGGCGAGCCCGGATTCGGGAACGGCCGCTTTGCCGCGGCCCTGGACCCCGTTGAGCTTGCCGGCAACGCCCCGGTGCCCATCGAGTTCCCGAGCTCCAACGCGGTGGGAGTGGGAGCGGTACGGGAGGTGGATCATGAGGGCCGTCCAGCCCTCGAAACCGTACTGACCCCCAACCCGGCGTACAGCCCGTCGGATCCGGGGATGCCGATCTGCCTGCCGGGACGCACGCTGGTGCGGATCGACGCAGGCACCGGTGTGTGTGTTGCCAGCCACTCCCTGGAAAAGGCAACAGCATCCTACGGTCATTGGCTGCGCATCATGGCGGTTGACGAGTACATGCTCGATGACCTGTTCCTCGCCGAATCGATGAACCTCACTGATGTGCGCCGGCACATCAGCTGGGACATTCCGGCCTGATCGGGGGCGTGACACGCCGGACCTCAGACCGTCCGCTAGGCTTCCGGGATGAACGAACTATCCACCATCTGGCCCATCTTCGGCCTCAGGCTGTTCACACCCCGGCTGGTCCTGCGGCCCATCACCGACGAAGACATCCCGGCAGCAGCCGAAGCCGCCATGAGCGGCATCCACGAACCCGGCAGGAGTCCGTTCAGCAATCCTTGGACGGAGCTTCCTGCCGAGAGCCTTGGCCCCAACATGGCGCACTGGTATTGGCGGTGCAGGGGAGGCATGTCGCCGGAATCCTGGACCCTGCTATTTGGCATCTGGTACGACGGCGAGTTCGTTGGTTGCCAGGACGTCGAGGCCAAGGATTTCGCCACGCTGAAAACCGTCACCACCGGCTCGTGGCTCAAGCAGTCCGTCCAGGGCCGCGGGCTCGGCAAGGAGATGCGCGCCGCCGTCGTTGGTTATGCCTTTGACTGGCTCAACGCTGAAGTTGCCGAATCCGAAGCGGCAGCATGGAACGACGCTTCCCTCGGCGTCTCCCGTTCCCTCGGCTACGAGCTCAACGGCCGGACGCGCACCGCCTGGGGCGGCAAACGCCAGAACGTCCAAAAGGTCCGGCTGACCCCGGAGACATTCAAGCGTCCGGACTGGACCCTGAAGGTGGAAGGCCACGAGCCCGCCGCCACATACCTAGGGCTCTGAAGGGCTGAGATCACAAGAAATTAAACACGGCGAAAGCCGGCCGTCCGGAAGCGTGCGTCTAAGCGAAGAATGAGCGAGCACGCGTGGACGGCCGGCTTTCGCCGGCAATGCCGAGCTACCTAGATCTCTGCCCCTTCAAGCAGTTCCGTCACGAGGGCCGCGATCGGCGAGCGCTCGGAGCGGGTCAGGGTGATGTGGCCGAAGAGCGGGTGGCCTTTGAGGGTTTCGACGACGGCGGCGACGCCGTCGTGACGGCCCACGCGGAGGTTGTCGCGCTGGGCGATGTCGTGGGTGAGGACGATCTTCGAATTCTGTCCGATCCGGCTCATCACTGTGAGGAGGACGTTCTTCTCCAGCGATTGTGCCTCGTCGACAATCACGAACGCGTCATGGAGCGAGCGGCCGCGGATGTGGGTCAGCGGCATGACTTCCAGCATGCCGCGGTCCATGACCTCTTCCACGACTTCCTGGCTGACCAGTGCGCCGAGGGTGTCGAAAACTGCCTGTGCCCAGGGATTCATTTTCTCCGACTCGGAACCGGGGAGGTAGCCGAGCTCCTGGCCGCCCACGGCGTAGAGGGGCCGGAACACAATCACCTTGCGGTGCTCGCGGCGCTCCAGCACGGCTTCCAGGCCCGCGCATAGTGCCAGCGCGGACTTGCCTGTACCGGCCCGTCCGCCGATCGACACAATGCCGACAGCCGGGTCCATCAGCATGTCGATTGCCAGCCTCTGCTCCGCGGACCGGCCGTGCAGTCCGAAGACGTCGCGGTCCCCCTTGACCAGCCTGACCTGCTTGTCCGCACCCACGCGTCCCAGCGCCGACCCCCGGTTGGAGAGCAGCACCAGGCCCGTATTGACCGGCATCTCGGCCGCAGCCGGGATATACACGGGCTCGTGGCCGTAAAGCGTGGAAATTTCCTCCTCGCTGGCCTCCACTTCGGCGATGCCCGTCCAGCCCGAGTCCTTGACAAGTTCGTTACGGTACTCGTCCGCCAGCAGCCCCATGGCAGAGGCTTTGACGCGCATGGGCAGGTCCTTGGACACCACCGTCACGTCGCGGCCCTCGTTGGAGAGGTTCTTGGCAACGGCCAGTATGCGGCTGTCGTTGTCGCCGCCCCGGAATCCGGCCGGAAGCACCTCTGCGGAGATATGGTTCATCTCCACCAGCAGGGTGCCGCCGTCGTTCCCGATGGGAATGGGACGGTTGAGTCCGCCGTGTTTGATGCGCAGATCATCCATCAGCCGCAGTGCTTTGCGTGCGAAATAGCCCAGTTCGGGGTCGTGCCGCTTGCCCTCGAGCTCAGTGATGACCACGATCGGAACAATGACCTCGTGTTCAGCAAAGCGCAGCAGCGCGTGCGGATCCGAGAGCAGCACCGAGGTGTCAATGACGTAGCTGCGGACTGCGGTACCAGGCCGTGGTGCGGCGCCGGAAACAGCAAGACCGGTCACAGCGTTTTGCTTCGCTGTACCGGTCCTTGAGGCGGCTCGCTTGGCGCGAGAGGTAGCTTTCTCTCCCTGGTCGGAAATGACGTCGGGCAGTTGTTCAGAAATAGCCACATCGACTCCAGCCCCGGGGCTTATGCCCGGAATTGTTATTGGTGAGGCGGCTCGGCCTGGAGGCCGGACGCGGCCTCCCCTACAACCGGTGCGAAAATCCGCTCCATGTAGTGGCCTCCCCGATCAGCGGGCGGTTTGCCTGCTGATGGGTATAACGTAAATCCGCCGGCCATAATTTCCGGTTTCATTCGTCGGCGATTCTTGTTGCTGTGATGTGAATTGCAGATGAACCGCGGTTCACCGGTGAGCCTGCCACGATACGGAACCCGACAGCATGTGGAACCTGAGAGTATGTGGAACCCGACGGGACACGAAACCGGCTACGAGCCGAAGCGCCGCTGCCGGCCGGCGTAGTCGCGGAGGGCGCGCAGAAAGTCCACCTTGCGGAAGGCCGGCCACAGTGCTTCGCAGAAATAGAACTCGCTGTAGGCGCTCTGCCACATCAGGAATCCGGAGAGCCGCTGTTCGCCG
This sequence comes from Pseudarthrobacter sp. N5, assembly GCF_050157035.1. Taxonomy (GTDB): domain Bacteria; phylum Actinomycetota; class Actinomycetes; order Actinomycetales; family Micrococcaceae; genus Arthrobacter. The sequence goes on along the minus strand of NZ_CP189593.1, from coordinate 1,462,444 downwards.
GATGTCCTGATGACGAGGTCAGGATCAGGCTGGCCGCGGGTATAAAGGAACCGCGAGATGTCGTCCACGCTGAGCCCGTCTGCCAGTTCGCCGATGTCTGCCCCCCTGGCAACTGCGTCATGGAGCAGTTCGCGTACGGCGTCCACGATTTCGCGGCGTCCGCCATAGCCCACGGCAACGTTGACGTGGATTTTCTCCTGCACAGGCGTGCGGGCCGTCAGTTTGTTGAGCCGCTCCGCGAGGTAGTCCGGCAGGAGTTCCGGTGCGCCCATGGCATGCACCGAAATATTGGCGTCCTCGTCCAGACGGTCCAGGGTGTTGGCGATGATACCCATCAGCAGGTCAAGCTCTTCGCCTGAACGGCTCATGTTATCCGTGGAAAGCATGTAGAGGGTGACAACCTTGACGCCAAGCTCCTGACACCAGCCAAGAAACTCGTGGATCTTATCAGCGCCGGCCTGGTGACCCTGGCTGGTGGGCGCATTGAACTGCCGGGCCCACCGGCGGTTTCCGTCCACCATAACGCCGATGTGCCGGGGGATGCGGTCCGCCCTCAGGGATCGGAGCAGCTTGCGCTCGTAGAAGCCGTAGAGGATCCCGGGCATTTCCATCCGGAGGTTCACCTGGCTTTCTTGAGGTTTAACGGCAGTGGAATTCCTAGGCTACCGTCCGGAGCGCGACAGGATGTTCATCTTAAGCGTATTCAGCCGGCGTCAATCATATTACCCACGGGTAACTTACTGAAGCGTAGGTTATTCTTGAACCATGAACAGCAACACGCCTGGAAGCCAGGCCGGGGCTTCATCAGACCCAGGGCGGAGCCCAGTGGACGACGCCGCGGTGCGGATAGCCGAGTTACTGATGATCAAACCAAAATGGCGCGGCTGGATCCACACGGTCACCGCCCCGCTGGCCCTTGCCGCCGGTGTGCTGCTGGTTATTCTGGCACCCACACCGGACCGCAAGATCACCTCCGCAATCTACGCTTTTACCGGCGTCCTGCTCTTTGGCGTAAGCGCCGTCTATCACCGCGGAAACTGGTCCCCGGGCGTCAGGATTGTGCTCAAACGACTCGACCACACGAACATCATGCTGGTGATTGCCGGAAGCTACACGCCCTTGGCCTGGTCCCTGCTGGAACGGCCCAAGGCCATCCTGCTGCTCTGGCTCATCTGGTCCGGCGCGATTCTGGGAGTACTTTTCCGGCTGCTCTGGACCAGTGCCCCCCGATGGCTGTATGTGCCCATCTACATTGCCTTGGGCTGCGGTTCCCTGTTCTATCTCCCGGACTTTTTCGACGCCAGTGTTCCTGCCGGGATCCTGATCTGCTTTGGCGGCGCGTTGTATATTGCCGGCGCCGTGTTCTATGCACTCAAGAGGCCGAATTTCAGCTATGAGCACTTCGGCTTCCACGAACTGTTCCACGCATTCACGGTGCTGGCCTTCACTGCCCATTTCATCGCCATTGCCATCGCCGTGCTGGGCTGAACCGGCGCCGGTGCGCATGCCCGGTCACTGCGGACCACCGGGTCAATCCTGACGGAGATCGCCTCAGAGTCCACCAGGACACCGTCGCAGTCAAAGATGACCAGCCCAAAAGGCGGAGGCAATTCCCCGGCGGAATTGCCTGCAGACACAGGTTTCAGGTTGCCATTCCGGACAGCCGTGCCTCGAGTTCCGTCACTGTCCCCACCGGACGTTCACACACCATCCCGTGGCACAGGTACACCAGTGGCGAACCGTCAGCCGCGGCCTGCCTGCCCCGCAGCAGCGGTACCGGCGACGACGGAACCGGGACGCCGCCGTCGTCCGCTACAGCGACAACCAGCCCCGGACTGCCGGAAGCCAGCAGGGCACGGTGGAGGGCAGCCCTTGCAGGACTGTCATGACCGACGACGGCGGCCTCCACCGGCCCGGCCAGCGCGGCTTCCGCCGTGGCCAGCAGCCAGCCGCCCACCCGGGGCGCCCGTTCAGCCACAGCCGGCAGCAGCGAGAGGATATTCGCGGCCATGGCCCGGTGTTCGGTGGAACCGGACAGGGCCGCATAGCTCAGCAGAACCCCGGCGAAAGCGGACGCGCCGCTGGGCGTGGCGTTGTCGAACGGGTCCAGTCCGGGCCGCTGCCCCTGGGCGTTGAACACCTGCGCCGATTCACCGGCGGAATCCACGAGCCTGCCGTCCACCACGAATTTCCGGCACGCGCCCTGCACCACTGCCTGTGCGAAGTGGTACCAACGGGTTTTTCCGGAGACCGCATACAGCGAAAAAAATCCTTCAGCGCAGAAGGCATAGTCCTCCAACAAACCCTCGATGCCCCGCGCCACTCCAGCGTGCGAGACACGCACCAGCTTGCCGGGTCCCCGCCCATCCGAACCGTGCCCAGCCGAACCTCGTCCAGCTGAATCCTGCCCTGCCGAGCCCTCTCCCCCGGCGTGGTGCCAGTGGACAGCTTCGAGGTACCCGGCGATGCGCTCCGCGGCCGACACCAGTTCCGGCCGGTCCAGGACAGCACCGGCCTCGGCCAGGGCGGCCACAGCCAGTCCGTTCCAGCCCGCCACCACCTTGTTGTCGCGTTCCGGCTGCGGCCTGGCCGAACGCACCCGCATCAGCAGTGGCCGAGCCTCAGCCCACAGCGTGGATTCATCAGTGCTGAACGCCTTGGCAGGATGCAGCGGCGAGCCGAACCGGGAAACCGTCCCGTCGGCCCCCACATTCATCAGGCGCGCGATGGTTCCGCCGCGTTCACTGCCCAGCAGCTCTTCGAGTTCGGCCACGGTCCAGAGATACGTTGCCCCCTCGTGGTGTTCCCCATCCATCACCGAATCAGCGTCGAGCGACGACGCCAGTGCCACGGCGCCGTCATGGCCCGGCCCCTCTGAAGGCGGCAGGCCCAACGATTCCAGCATCCAGTCAGCGGTGCGGGCGGCCACTCCCGCGGCCTCGGCAGCCGGGTAGACCGCATTGCCGCCGAGCCGAACCCAGTGGACGTACACACGCAGAAGCTGTGCGTTGTCGTAGAGCATCTTTTCAAAGTGGGGAACTGACCAGTCGCGCGCCACGGAATAGCGGGCAAAGCCGCCATCCAGCTGGTCTAGAAGCGCTGAGCGGGCCATTGCGGCAAGCGTACGGCCCGCCATGTCCCGGGCCGCATCAGCCGTGTCCGATGGAACGGCCGCATGGCGGATCAGGAACTCAAGCACCGCCGACGGCGGGAACTTCGGGGCGGTGCCGAAGCCGCCGTCGTCGTCCTCCGAGCGCGCCAGGGACTGCACTGCCTCCGGCAGCAGCCCCGCCTCGATCAGCGGCGGCGGTCCGGACAGCATGACCGCGGCAGAAAGCTGCGACTCGGCCATCCCCCGGGCCAGGGACCGCGCGTTCTGTTCGACGGCGTCCCGGCGTTCCAGCCAGGCCTCGCGGACGGCCTCGAGAACCTGGCGGAAAGAAGGCCGGCCCGGCATGGGCTCCGGCGGAAAATACGTCCCCGCATGGAAGGCCAGCCCGTCAGGTGTCAGGAACACCGACATGGGCCAGCCACCTTGACCGCTGATCGCCTGGGTGGCGGCCATATACACGGAGTCCACATCGGGGCGCTCTTCGCGATCCACCTTGACCGCCACAAAATGCGCGTTCAAGTAGTCAGCGGTGCCCGGGTCCTCGAAGGACTCGTGGGCCATAACGTGGCACCAGTGACACGCAGCGTAGCCAACCGAGAGGAAGACAGGTACATCGCGGGCTGAGGCAAAGGCAAAGGCTTCATCGCCGAACGGACGCCAGTGCACAGGATTGTGCGCATGTTGGCGCAGGTACGCGGACGACTCCTGGCCCAGCGCGTTTCCAGCGCCGGGCCCGTTCCCTTCAGAACCTGTGTCAGCGGTCTGTTCGGCCTGCATCGCCGTCGGATTCCGTGTGCAGATCAAGGTCGGCTTCGAGGGCTCCGCCGGCGGCGTCTTCGGCGGCGATATCCGCGGCTTCGGCAGCGGCCATCCGCTCTTCCTCTACCTGCCCGCGGTAGCGGACCCGGCGGATGCGGCGCACCATGTCCACGATCAGCAGCGTAGTAAGGACCACGATAAATGCGGTCAACAGGAAGCCCCACAGGCCGGGCGTCACCTGATCCTCAGCCAGTCCGGGGCGCAGCGAAGACGCAGGCGACGGCGACGGCGACGGCGACGGCGAGACCGCCAGGGCGAGGAGCAAGTGATGCACGGTTCAAACCTTCTATGGGAACTGGTGGCTCAAATTTTTACAGCGCGCATTATCTACGCTGCATATTTCTACAGCGCCTAATTTCTACGGCGCCTAATTTCTACGCTGCATAGAAATAGTCTGCTGTCTCTATCTTAGCCCGGCGAAAAGGTCCCTTTCCGGCAGCTCCGCGGGCACCCGGGAATGGATCAGTGTGTAGTCCTCCCACGGCCAGGCGCGCTGCTGCATCTCGGGTGAAACGGCAAAGAAGAATCCCAGCGGGTCCACCTGTGTGCGGTGCGCGCGGAGGGCGTCGTCGCGGGCCTCAAAATAATCGCCGCAGTCCACCTGGGTAGTGGTCTGGTGCATGGCCAGAGGCGGGGTGTGTCCTTCGGCGTCTGTTTCGAGCCACGCCGCGAGCCGTTCGGCATACGGTGACTGCAGTCCCGCTTCCTCCAAGGCGAAGTGAAGTGCACGGAACCTGTCCGGGTTGAACGCGCGGTCGTAGTACAGCTTGCTTGGTTCCCAAGCCTCACCCGTGCCCGGGTACCGTTGCGGATCTCCGGCGGCCTCGAAGGCCTCCACGGCGACTTTGTGCGCCATGATGTGGTCCGGGTGCGGATAGCCGCCGTTTTCGTCGTAGCTCACAATCACCTGCGGCCTGAAGTCGCGGACCAGCCTCACCAGGGGTGCCGTTGCCCGCTCCAGCGGCTGCATGGCGAAGGAGCCCGCCGGTAGCGGCGGCAGCGGATCTCCTTCGGGCAGGCCGGAGTCAACAAATCCCAGCCACCGCTGCCCGACGCCCAGGACGTCCGCTGCCTTTTTCATTTCAAGCCGCCGGGCGCCGGCCATGTCCCGCTTGGGGTGCGGCTCCCCTTCGACCGCAGGGTTCTGGATATCGCCGCGGGAACCATCGGTGCACGTGGCAACCATGACTTCCACGCCGGCTGCGGCGTACATGGCCATGGTGGCCGCGCCCTTGCTCGATTCATCATCCGGATGGGCGTGGACGGCCAGCAGGCGAAGCGGCATTGACGGGCTGGTGGACGCTGTCATCTGGGACTGCTCCTCTTTCTGCTGTTCTTTGCGCTTCCGGCTTCACCGGTGGCGCTGATGGGGATACGGCACGTGCGGACGCCTGTTGGTACAGGGTATTCGACTATCGGTACAGGGTATTCCGGCGCCCGGAATTTGCCCGTCCCGAACCACACTAAACTGGACAGGTGACTTCCCAGGATCAGCCGGCCGCATCCATGCCTGCAGACACCAGCCTAGCCAATCGCTATGGTGGCCAAAAGCGTGCGCTGCAAGGCAAAACCAAGCGCACCGTCGGAATCGTTGCACTTGCCGCCGGAATCGGCTTTATGGCCTGGGTTTCCACGTCCGCTTCCACAGCCTCCGTCAGCTTCAAAGACATCGGCTACAGCACCACGGATGCCACCCAGGCCGAGGTGGACTTCCAGGTCACGCGGGAACCGGGTACGGCCGTGAAGTGCGCAATCAAGGCACTGGATTCCAAGTTCGCCGTCGTGGGCTGGAAAGTGGTGGACATACCTCCCGGGCCGGCGGAGCAGTATGCTGACGGCGGCCGCACCACGGCCAGGCGCGAAGTGGTCCGCACGGAATCGCTCTCCGTCTCCGGAGTGGTGGACAACTGCTGGATTCCTGACGCCGCTAAATAGGCCGATGTGATCCACGCCGCTCTCCTGTTGGGTTTATCCACAGGATTGACTACAATGGATCAATACCTTTACCCCGCTGAGTTGGTTACTGAGCTCCACAAGTGGCCACCGTGGCGGGGTCTTTATTTGTTTGACCAGTTTGTTGACCCACAAGAGGAGATGTCCGTGTCTACCACCAACAGCGCGCCAGCAGCCTGGCTTACCCAGGAAGCTTTTGACCGCCTGAAGGCAGAACTGGACCACCTTTCCGGCCCGGGCCGGGCGGAAATCGTTCAGAAAATCGAAGCTGCGCGCCAGGAGGGCGACCTCAAGGAGAACGGCGGCTACCATGCCGCCAAGGAGGAGCAGGGCAAGATCGAAGCCCGCATCCGCCAGCTCACCGCGCTGCTTCTCGACGCCCACGTGGGTGCCGCTCCGGCCGATGACGGCATCGTGGAAGCGGGAATGATCGTAGTGGCCAAGATCGCCGGCGATAAAGAAACCTTCCTGCTTGGTTCCCGAGAGATTGCCGGCGATTCCGATCTGGACGTCTTCAGCGAGAAGTCACCCCTGGGCGCAGCAATCGTCGGCCACAAGGAAGGCGATCAGCTCAGCTACACCGCCCCGAACGGCAAGGAAATCACGGTGGAGATCCTCTCCGCCAAGCCCTACGCCGCCTAGGCAACCACAGCCTATTTAGTGTTCGACGCCGGCCGCCCCCTTCATGGGGCGGCCGGCGTTTTACTGTGTCCTTGGTGTCTTATTTACCTTGGTTAAGTTGCCGGCGGCGGTGCGTCCGGGCCGCAAGAGCACTGCGGCGAGGACACCGCCCACGGCACCGCCGAGGTGGGCCTGCCAGGAAACGAAACTCGCCACGGTGGGCAGCACACCGAAGAGGATGCTGCCATAGGCAATAAACAGAACGATTGAAAGGAGGATCTGCCACCAGTTGCGGTTGAAGAATCCACGGACCAGCAGGAAGGCAAACAGCCCGAAGACCAGTCCGGAAGCACCCACTGTTATTCCGCCGCCGCCGATCAGCCAGACCACTAGCCCGGAACCCAGCCAGCTGAATGCCAAAGCGGTCAGAAACACACGCAGGCCAGACAGGAACACGAGGAAGCCGAAGATGATCAGCGGCAGCGTGTTGGACAACAGATGGCTGAGATTGGCGTGCAGCAAAGGGAACGTCAGGATGTCCAGGATCCCGTCCAGGCTGCGGGAGCGTAACCCGAAGGTCCGGTTGAGCGCGTGCAGGGTGAGCATGTTGATCAGCTCGATCACAAACAACAGTGCCACAAATGAGCCCACCACCAGGAGACCACCCTTAGCGCGTGCGGCTGGCGTATCCCTGCCCGCAGGCCCCTTACCCCCTGATGCGTCGAGCATGGTTGCTCCTAATGCACCACAATCGGCTGGAATCCTTCGGCACGGAGTGCACCGAGGACCTGTTCGCAGTGCTCATGGCCTTTGGTTTCCAGATTCACGGTGATGGAGACATCTCCCATGCTGATGGAGCCGCCCACCCTAGTGTGGTCCAGGCCCGTCACGTTGGCGTCGTTTTCGGCGATGATCCGGGCAATGGTGGCCAGCGAGCCGGGCCGGTCGTCCAGCATCATGCGAACGGTCATGTACCGTCCGGCGGCGGAAAGACCCCGCTGGATGACCTTGAGCATCAGCATGGGATCGATGTTCCCTCCGGAAAGGATGACGGCCGTGGTGCCGGGGTTCTCGATCTTGCCGTCCATAAGCGCTGCGACCCCCACTGCACCTGCAGGTTCCACCACCATCTTGGCGCGCTCCAGCAGGAAGATCAGGGCCCTGGCCAGAGAGTCTTCGCTGACCGTGACGACGTCGTCAACCAGTTCACGGATGATGCTGAAGGGCAGCTGCCCCGGACGCCCCACAGCTATGCCGTCTGCCATTGTGGAGACTTTCTTCAGCGGTACCAGCGCGTCAGCAGCGAGCGACGGCGGGTAGGCGGCAGCGTTCTCCGCCTGGACTCCGATGATCCGGATTTCCCTTCCCATTTCCTTGGCGCGGGCCTTGATCGCCACTGCAACACCGGCCAGCAGGCCACCGCCGCCAACACCCATCAGCACTGTGTCAACGTGCGGAATCTGTTCGAGGATCTCAAGTCCCACGGTGCCTTGGCCTGCCACCACGTCCACGTTGTCGAAGGGGTGCACAAAAACTGCACCCGTTTCATTGGCGTAGCGCTGGGCCTCGGCGAGTGCCTCGTCAACGTTATGGCCGTGCAATACAACCTCGGCGCCGTGGCTGCGGGTGGCGGCGAGTTTGGGCAGCGCCACGCCAAGCGGCATATAGATCCGTGCGGAAATGCCGAGGCTCTTGGCAGCCACTGCTACACCTTGCGCGTGGTTGCCGGCAGATGCAGCCACCACTCCGCGCTTCTTTTCCTCTTCCGAGAGGCGTGCCATCCGAACATAAGCGCCGCGGACCTTGAAGGATCCTGCCCGCTGGAGGTTCTCGCACTTAAAGTAGACTTCTCCACCAACCATGGCGCCCAGGGCACGTGAGGACTCAACGGGTGTCCGCATGATAATTCCCTCAAGCAGTTTCTGCGCCTCCAGGACATCGTCCAGCGTGACGGGCAGGCTCTCGGGGGTATTCACGAACTATTCTCCTTTGGCGGATTCGGCTCCGGCATCCGGTGCGGCACTGTTGCCACGGACACCCGTATTGTGTGCGGCGCCCTTCTCTGGGGTGGACGCGGCACCCCGCAGGTGCACGTCCCTGAAAGTGGTGTCCTCGCCGGAATCAGCATTGCTGCTCCCGGCTGGCGCCAGCACCTGATCATGTTCCCACGTTCTGGCAGCAATGTAGCGAACCGCCGAGTTTGAGACGGCGAGAATCGGAACCGAGAAAAGCGCTCCGGGGATGCCGGCCAGATAGGATCCGGCAGCCACCGACAGGATGACAGCCACCGGATGGAGGGCCACTGCCTTGCCCATCACCAATGGTTGGAGGATGTGGCTCTCCAGCTGCTGTACCGCCAGAACAATGGCGAGCATGATCAGGGCATTGACCGGGCCGTTAGCCACCAACGCCAGCAGCACGGCGACGGCACCGGTCACCAGGGCGCCGACTACCGGGATGAACGAACCAATGAACACCAGGACGCCCAGGGGCAACGCGAGCGGCACACCGATGATGGCCGCACCGGCCCCTATCCCCACGGCATCCACAAAAGCCACGAACATCTGGATCCTGACGTAACTGACCATGGAGGTCCAGCCGCGCCTGCCGGCTCCGTACGTCGCAGCCCGCGCTTTCTTAGGCAGGAGGCCCACCAGGAAGCCCCAGATCCTGGTGCCTTCCAGCAGGAAGAAAACGAGGATGAACAGGGCCAGCACCAGGCCTGCGGCAAAGTGGCCTGCCGTGCTTCCGAAGGAAAGAGCGCCACTGAGGATGCTGCTGCTGTTGTCCTGCAGCGCGGCTGTGGCGTCCTGCAGGTATTTGTCGATCTGGTCCGCCGTCAGGTGCAGCGGCCCGTCCGCCAGCCAGTCCTGGACCTGCTGCACACCGGTCAGCGCCTGGGTCCACAGCTCGCCGAAGCCCGAGGCGAGCTGGCGGCCGACCAGGGCTAGCGAACCGGCGATGACGCCCAGGAATCCGAGCACCGTGATGGCAACGGCAGCACCGAGAGGCAGCCGCGCATTCGTCAGCAGTTTCACTACGGGACTCAGGAGTCCAGCCAGCAGGGCTGCCACCATTACGGGAATGATCAGGAAGCTGACACGGCTCATCAGCCAGACCAGCCCTGCGCCGACCAGCAGGATCAGTCCCAGCCGCCATGACCACGAGGCCGCAATGCGGACCCCGTAAGGAATGTCCTGGTCCAGATCCCGGTCAGATCGCGTCCGTGCAATCCCACCGGCATTCGGTGGTGCGGCCGGCCCGTCCCCGGGCAACGGGGTGGGGGGATGAATCGATGATGTGGCGTCCTCAGCTGGCGTCATACCTCCAATACTTCCCCAGCTACGCGCCGATGGGAAACGAAGGGGACCCCGGCTGGGGAACTGGCTCTCCGGGCTATGTGTGCCGCAATATCAGCAAGCGCTAGCTACGGTCCAGCGACGCATCAATGCCCCACATCATGGTGAACGATTCTCCCGGCGCCAGCCAGCGCAGACCGTCGCCTGAGTTGAATGCGTTCGCCGGGCCCGTCATGGGCTCGATCGCCACGGCCTTCTGCTTTCCAGGAAAGGTATCCGTGACAAATACATGCACATACTGGCATGTATCGTCCTGCCACAGACTCACGCTGCGCCCGTCCGGAGCCAGCAGCGTGTGGCGGGCCACGCCGCCGTCGAACGCCAGATCAGTGAACGCGACGTCGAGTCCAAGGCCGCTCACCCGCTTACCATGGTTCAGGTCCGTGGCACCAGCCACGGGCTCGGAGCTACGCGGAATAAGGCGGCGGTCTGCCACCAGCCGGGTGGCTGCCTTGACCGTCAGCTCCAGGTCCTCGGTGGGAGTGTCGCCCAGTTGCAGGTACGGATGCGAGCCCAGGACAAACGGGGCCTGCTCCTTGGAGTCATTGGTAAGCGTCTGCTCCGCCATCAGGCCCAGGTTTTCGGTGAGCGAATACCGGACCCGGTGCCGGACCATAAACGGGTACCCGTGCTGCGGGAAAATCGGAGCTTCGAGGGTCACGGAAAACTCAGACTCGTCAACGAGTGAGTACGGGGCATTGCGCAGCAGCCCGTGGCTGGCGTTGTTGTGCGCAACTTCAGTGACGTCCAGCTGTTGCTTTTTCCCGTTGAGGTACCAGACGCCGTCTTCCACCCGGTTGGCCCATGGTGCCAGGGTGATTCCGGTGGCGCCGGGCGGAATGTCCTCGTCGCCGTACGTTTCCGTCAACGCCACGCCGCCGCGGCTGAAGAGACGGAGGCCTGCGGCGAGTTCAGTGACCACCGCCAGGGCGTCACGGCGCCGCAGTTCGAACTGCCGCCCGGACGCGTAGCGTCGCGGCGGGCCGACCGGCCCTGTGCCGTTTTGTGTGTTAACCGGGGAAGTACGGGAATCCATGAGCACCACGGTACATCGCGCCGAAGACCGGAGCCCTGCGTCCGGTCGTTGCCGAGCAAGAATCGCTATGTTAACTATTGTTAGAAACTATTTGTTTTTGATCGATTCATGCAACAATAAGGGCATCACTTCGGCAACAGATAACGGACGGGAGGCAGCGGGTGCTGGCACCTCAAAGGCAACACCGGATCCTCCAGGAGCTCGGCTCCGCCGGTACGGTTCGCGTGGCCGCCATGGCCAGTCTTCTTGGCGTCTCGGAAATGACGGTCCGCCGGGATGTTGATGCGCTGGATTCCGGGGGCCGGCTGCAACGGGTCCACGGCGGCGCTGCCCGGACCGGCAGCTACAGCGCTCTTGAACCCGGGTTCCAGATCAAATCGACCCAGGAACTTGCGGCAAAAACGGCCATCGCCAAGGAAGCACTCAGACTTCTCCGGCCCGGGATGACCCTCCTTCTCTCCGGCGGCACCACTACCTTTGAACTTGCCCGGCTCCTCCCCCGCACCCTGGATCTCACGGTGGCCACGAATTCCATCATGGTGGCCAATATCCTTGCCACGGGCGTAGATATGCAGGATTCTGGTCATCCGATCCGCACACTGATTCTCGGCGGAGAACGGACTCCTTCCGAAGCCATGGTTGGCCCCGTGACGACTCACGCCATACGCCGGCTGCGGGCGGATCTGTGTTTCATGGGAGTACACGGACTGGACCCGCTGTCCGGCATCACGTCCCCTAACCTGCTCGAAGCCGAGGTGAATACCGCCATGATTCGCTCGGCCGAACATCTTGTGGTGCTCGCCGACGCCAGCAAGTACGGACTTGTTGCCCTGGCCGGGATCGCACCCCTCACCGCCGTCAATACCCTGATCACGGACGACAGGATCAATACGACCCCCGCCGGAGGAACAAGCGACTGGACGGTCACCTGCGAATCAGCTGCCCAGGAACTGCGTCGCAGTGTCCTGGAGCTGCGGATAGCCCGCCTGCCGTGCGCCAGCCGCTCAGCCACCCTGGCTTCCACGCACCTCACCGATGGCCACATACTCCCGGCCACCGCTCCGAAAGGATCACACGCATGACCCGGATGACAAGCACCAATCTGGCCGACGGCCGCGAGCTGATCTATTTTGATGACGCCGCAAGCGCCACGCCCCGTCCGGCGGAATCAACCACAGACCGCCGGGATCTGCCACCGCGCGGTGAGCCCGGAGAAGTCCGGTTCGATGCCCTCACCCGTGAATGGGTGGCGGTTGCTGCACACCGCCAGAGCCGCACCCATCTGCCGCCCGCGGACCAGTGCCCCATCTGCCCCACTACGGCCGGCAACCCCTCGGAAATCCCGGCCCCGGACTACGACGTCGTTGTGTTTGAAAACCGCTTCCCGTCGCTGGGCCCGGCGCTTGGTCCGGTACCCGAGAATCCCCGGTGGGGAACCACCGGACCAGCCTTTGGCCGCTGCGAAGTGGTGGCGTTTACGCCGGAACACACCGGATCATTCAGCGGCCTGAGCGAGGTCCGTGCGCGCACCGTCATGGAAGCGTGGGCCAACCGGACCGCCGCGCTGAGCGCCTTGCCCGGCATCAAACACGTCTTTCCCTTCGAGAACCGCGGGGCGGACATCGGCGTTACGCTGCACCACCCGCACGGCCAGATCTATGCCTATCCGTTTGTCACCCCGCGGGCCGGCGTTCTGGGCGCGGCAGCACGGAAATTCTACGACGACGCCGACGGCCGGCAAACGCTTACGGGCTCACTGCTGCGCGCTGAACGGGAGGACGGGAGCAGGATGGTGATGGAGGGTGAGAACTTCAGCGCGTACGTACCGTTCGCCGCACGCTGGCCTCTGGAAATCCATCTGGTCCCGCACCGGCACGTGCCGGACCTTGCTGCCTTGAGCGGAGAAGAAAAGGACGAGCTGGCCCACGTGTATCTGGATCTGCTCAAACGGCTCGATGCCTTGTACCCCACACCCACGCCCTATATTTCGGCCTGGCACCAGGCGCCGCTGGATGCCGTCCTGCGCCCCGCCAGCTACCTCCACCTCCAGCTGACGTCGCCTCGCCGGGCAGCCGACAAACTCAAGTTCCTCGCCGGTTCCGAGGCAGCGATGGGCGCCTTTATCAACGACACCACGCCCGAACTCGTGGCCGAACGCCTTCGCGCCGTGACCGTGCCTGCGTCAGCCCCCTCCGCCGCTACAACTGTCATCGAAGGAGCCCCGGCGTGAGCGCCACGCGAAACGCCCCGCCACTGAGCACGGCGCAGCTCGAGGAACACTTCACCAGCGCCTTTGACCATGCCCCGGATGGTGTCTGGCAGGCTCCCGGCCGCGTCAACCTTATTGGCGAGCACACGGACTACAACGAAGGATTTGTGCTGCCCTTCGCCATCGACAAGACGGCCCGCGTTGCCATCGGAGTACGCGCCGATTCCACCGTACGGCTGCTGTCCACCTACGGTGACCACGGCATGACGACGGCGCACACCACCTCCCTGGACCGTGCCGCTGCAAAGGGCTGGACCAAATATCCCCTTGGTGTCATCTGGGCTCTCCAGCAGCGCGGCATCGCAGTCCCGGGAATTGACCTCCTGCTGGATTCGGATGTCCCTCTGGGTGCAGGCCTGTCTTCTTCCCACGCGATCGAATGTGCTGTTGTTTCAGCCCTGAACGAGCTGACCGGCGCCGGACTCGGACCTGAAGAAATGGTTCTTGCCACACAACTGGCAGAGAACGACTTTGTGGGCGCCCCCACCGGCATCATGGATCAGTCCGCCTCACTCCGCGGGTCCAAAGGAAACGCTGTATTTCTGGACTGCCGGGACCAGAGTGTGCGTCTGGTGCCCTTCGAGGCTGAGCCAGCCGGCCTGGTCATGCTGGTCATTGACACGAAGGTCTCACACTCGCATGCCGACGGCGGTTATGCCTCCCGCCGTGCATCCTGCGAACTCGGTGCTGAAATATTGGGTGTCAAAGCGCTGCGCGACCTTTCCATTGGCGATCTTGAGGAGGCCAGCGGCCTCCTGGACGAGCTGACATTCCGGCGTGTGAAGCACGTGGTAACCGAAAACGACCGCGTGCTGCAGACGGTGGAACTGCTCTCCAGCGAAGGTCCAGGATCCATCGGCGCGCTGCTCGATGCCAGCCATGTCTCCATGCGGGATGACTTCGAGATCTCCTGCCCCGAACTGGATCTCGCCGTAGATGCCTCCAGGGCCAGCGGTGCCATCGGATCGCGCATGACGGGCGGTGGATTCGGCGGAGCAGCTATCGCTCTGACCCCGGTGGCTGCAGAGCAGCAGGTGCGCACCGCCGTCGTACGCGCTTTTTCCGAGGCTGGATACAAGGCTCCGGACATCTTCACCGTCACCCCGGCTGCCGGGGCGATGCGGCTCGCATAGCTCCGGCGTAGGCTGGGTGCATGCCTGAAGCTGTTATTGTTTCCACCGCAAGAAGCCCCATCGGGCGGGCCTTCAAGGGCTCACTTAAGGACGAGCGGCCGGACGATCTCGCCGCGGCCATGGTCACGGCCGCACTGGCGAAGGTGCCCGCCTTCGATCCCCGCGGCGACGACGGGCCGGGGCTTGACGATCTCTACTTGGGATGCGCCGAACCAAGCGGGGAAGCCGGCTCCAACATGGCACGGGTGGTGACCATACTCGCCGGGCTGGACCATGTTCCGGGCGCCACGATCAACCGCTTCTGCGCATCGAGCCTGCAGACCATCCGCATGGCGTTCCATGCCATCAAGGCGGGCGAAGGACACGCATTTGTGGCCGGCGGCGTCGAGGCGGTATCGCGGTACCAGCACTGGGCCGGCGCGGGGGAAACCGATGCCGGCAACCACAACCCAGTCTTCGGGTCCGCTGCCCGGCGCACCGCGGCCCGGGCGGAGTCCAACACCCCTTGGACCGATCCACGGCTGGGCGGCCGGATGCCGGACATTTATGCTTCCATGGGGCAGACCGCTGAAAACGTGGCCACCACGTACGGCATCAGCCGCGCTGAGCAGGATTCGTGGGCGGTGCTGAGCCAGAACCGTGCGGAGGCCGCCATCGCTTCGGGTTTCTTCCACCGCGAGATCACGCCCTATGTGCGGCGGGACGGCACAGTTGTGGACCGGGATGATTCGCCGCGCGCCGGCGTCACCCTCGAAGCCGTCAGCGCCCTTCAACCGGTCTTCCGCCGTGAAGGAACCGTCACGGCAGGAAACGCCTGCCCCCTGAACGACGGCGCTGCGGCCGTGGTCATCATGAGTGATTCCCGGGCACGGGAACTTGGACTGGAGCCGTTGGCCAGGATCGTGTCCACCGGCGTCAGCGCCCTCTCCCCCGAGCTGATGGGGATGGGACCTGTGGAGGCCACCAGGCGGGCTCTGGCCCTGGCAGGTCTGCGCGTCGGGGAGATCGACCTCGTGGAGCTCAATGAGGCCTTCGCCGTCCAGGTGGTGGCGAGTGCACGGGAACTCGGGATCGATCAATCGAAACTGAACGTCCACGGTGGCGCCATCGCGCTAGGCCATCCGTTCGGAATGACAGGCGCCCGGATGAGCACCACACTGCTGAACGGGCTCCGTGAACGGGACGGAACGTTGGGGCTGGCCACGCTTTGCGTGGGCGGCGGTCAGGGCATGGCAGTGGTCCTGGAACGGCTCAGCTGATTCCTGCCAGGGAGGGCTTGACACAAGGAAGAGGGTCCCGCCAGGTGGCGGAACCCTCTTCCTTTCGTTAACGACGACGGCGGCAGCGGCCGAAGTTTCTAGTCGTCGCCGCGCAGGATGGCCAGCAGTCGGATGATTTCCACATAGAGCCAGACGAGCGTGACGGTGAGGCCGAAGGCCGCGGTCCAGGAGAAGCGTTGTGGTGCTCCGCTCCTGACGCCCGCTTCGATGCTGGTGAAGTCCATGATCAGCGAGAACGCTGCGAGGCCAATGGCCAGCAGGCCGATAAAGACGCCCAGCGGGATGCCGAAGATCTCAACACTGGTGCGAAGCCCGAACGGGGAGTCAACGGCACCGGTCCACATCATCACCATGTTGATCAGCGCAAAGACCGCATAGCCGATGGTGGCGATCATAAAGAACCGCATGGCCTTCGGGGTGGCACGCACCTTGCCGCTCTTGAAGAGCAACAGCGTGACGGCAAAAACGGACAGTGTGCCGATGACAGCCTGAAGCCCTACGCCGGGGTACATACCATCGAGGATGCGGGTCAGGCCACCGAGGAACAGACCTTCCAGTCCGGCGTAGGCAAGGATCAAGGCCGCAGACGGCTGCTTCTTGAACGTGTTGACCAGTGCAAGCACAAATCCGCCGAGTGCTCCGACGATCATCAGTACGGATGCAAGCGAAAGGCTGACGAACAAAGTGACGGCCGCACCTGCCATCAGCACGCCGAGGCAGGCTGCCGTCTTGACGATGACGTCGTCAAAGGTCATCCTGCCGGTATCGGCGGGGCCTGCTGCAGGCTGGTTGTACATCTGCTGCAGCTGCTCATGCGACATGTTCTGCTGCTGGGACATCCAGCCGCTCTGCGCATCAATGACCTGCCCGGGTGCCCGGCCGGGCGCCTGGCCGAACTGGCGCTGGCCGTACTGGTTCTGGCCATACTGGGCCTGCGGGACAGGCGGTGCCTGGGTGGCTCCACGGAAGTTCTTTCCGTTGAAGATCGGGTTTCCGCCAAGTGCCATTGCGGGTGTCCTCCAAATAAAGGGGGTGAGTGGTGATCCGTATAGTTCACGGTACCAATTTCCACGCTTCAGCGGCATCGAAAGTTCCGGCAGAGAGTGGCCTGTCATGGGACTGTGACATGAAACTCCAGGCTGGCAAGAGATTCGGGCGCTGCAGTTCCGGAACCACTGTGTAGGAACACTGGGACTCAACAGAAGTTGACTTTAGCAATACTGAAGAAACTGCATGTGAGAGCTTCACAGTTGTTATCCGATCGCGATCTTGTAGCAGCTTCGACCGGCATTCTTTGTGCGTCACGGGCTGTAACATAGGCCAAGCAGGGTGACGAATATCACAAGCTCTACCGTTTTCGCATCACAGTAACAGCACCATCATTCGTCCCCGCTCCGTTCGCAGCGGCTGCAATGGCGCAGCCCAGACCATCCCCATGTGGAGGTTTTCAATTTGAGAAGCACACCGAGAGGCCTGCCGAAGCCACGGCTCGGCGGATTGCTGAAAGCCATGGGGGCAGTTTTTGCCTTCGTGGCGGCAATTCTGCTCGTCGTTGCCCCGGCATCGCAGGCCACTACCCCGTCTCCGACACCATCCCCGTCGAACCAGTCGTTCCAAAACAGCATCAGCGGCTTCCTCCGCGATGACACGCGGGCACCCCTCGCAGGTGTGACCGTCACCGCCAAAAGCGGAGACTTCACGGGAACCACCAAGTCGGGCGCCAACGGCTCCTGGACCATCGGAGTGCCCGTCCAGGGCACTTACCGGGTTGACCTTGATGAATCCACGCTTCCGGAGGGGATCAAGTTGGCCGACGGTCAGGAGAATCCCCGCAGCGTCACCTTCAGCCAGACCTCGAACCTGTCGGTGATCTTCGCGTTTGGCAAAGGCATTGTGATCCAACAGCAGGACTTCGGCCAGAACCTCATTAACCGGCTGGTGGCCGGGCTGAGTTTCGGCCTGCTCCTGGCTCTGGCATCAGTCGGGCTCTCACTGATTTTCGGAACAACCGGCCTGACCAACTTCGCGCACGGCGAGATGGTAACGCTGGGCGCAGTGCTTGTTTTTGCCTTCAACGCCATGAACCTGCCGTTCTGGCTGGCCATCATCCTGGCATTGGTGGGCGGCGGCCTGTTCGGCTACGCCCAGGACGCGGGGCTGTGGAAGCCGCTGCGCCGCCGCGGAACCGGCCTGGTGCCAATGATGATCGTCAGCATCGGCCTTGCCCTGGCTATCCGCTACATCATCCAGTTCTACTTCGGCGGTGCTACCCAGCAACTGCCCTTCGCCCAGAGTGCGGAAATCCAGATCGGCCCGATCTCCATCTCGCCGAACAATCTCTGGTCTCTCGTCATCAGCGCCGTGGTGATCGCGCTGATCGGTGTGGTGCTGCTGAAGACCCGGCTGGGCAAAGCGACCCGCGCGGTGGCCGACAACCCGGCCCTGGCGGCGGCCTCCGGCATCGACGTTGATGCTGTCATCCGGCTCGTATGGATCGTCGGTGGCGTCCTCGCTTCGCTCGGCGGCATCCTCTGGGCTTACTACCGCCCCGGCGTCACGTTCGACATGGGCTCGCAGATCCTCCTGCTGATTTTTGCCGGAGTGACCCTGGGCGGCCTGGGCACAGTCTTTGGCGCCCTGATTGGCTCAATTATCGTCGGCGTCTTCGTAGAGCTGACCACCGTGTTCGGCCTCGCCGCCGACCTCAAATATGTGGGAGCGCTGTTCATCATGATTGTTGTCCTCTTGTTCCGTCCTCAAGGAATCTTGGGCCGTCGCGAGCGTGTGGGTTAGGAGACAGCCATGGACTTCGGATTCATTCTTTCCAGCGCTGCCGGAGAACTGTTCAGCCCGACGACGGCGGCCTACGCGCTTGCAGCGTTGGGCCTTGCAGTTCACTTCGGCTACTCCGGCCTGCTGAACTTCGGCCAGGCCGGCTTTATGGCGGTGGGAGCCTACGGCTTCGCCGTCTCTACACTGACTTTTCATGTCCCGTTCTTCGTGGCATTGCTGATCTCGGTGGCCTGTTCGGCGGTCTTCGCCCTTCTCCTGGGTATTCCCACGCTTCGCTTGCGGGCAGACTACCTGGCCATTGTGACCATTGCGGCGGCTGAAATTGTCCGCTACATCGTCACTACCAACCAGCTCACGGCCGTGACCGGTTCGGCCAATGGTCTTGCGGCCTTTGAGGGCGGATTCTATTCAATGAACCCTTTCCCTGAAGGCTCATATATGGGCATGAACAACCGTGATTTCTTTATCCGGATTGCGGGGTGGGGGCTGGTAGCCGTCTGCTGCGTTCTGGTGTGGCTGCTGATGCGCAGCCCGTGGGGCCGTGTCCTCAAGGGCATCCGCGAGGACGAGAACGCTGTCCGTTCCCTCGGCAAGAACGTGTACTCCTACAAGATGCAGGCACTCATCATTGGTGGTGTCCTCGGCGCCCTTGCAGGCATGATCTTCACCCTTCCCCGAGGCGCCGTCCAGCCTGCCAACTACGGCACAGAGCTGACGTTCTTCCTGTACACCTGCCTTTTGCTCGGCGGCCTGGCGACAGTCCTCGGGCCAGTAATCGGCGCCATGATCTTCTGGGTGGTTTTGTCGCTCACCCAGAGCCTTCTCTTCGGCCTCATCGAATCGGGGACGGTGACCTGGCTGACCACCGTTCAGGCAGGGCAGCTGCGATTTATCTTCGTAGGCATCGCGCTGATGCTGCTGATGGTTTTCCGTCCCCAAGGCGTCTTCGGCAACAAGAAGGAGCTGGCGTTCGCATGAGCCACAGCGCTGATTCAACAGAAGAAAACATCGACTACATGACGGACAACAGGGCGATTGCCGTAGGCGAGAACACCCCGGGCTGCAAGAAGCGGGATCCTATCGTCGTTGCCGAGAATGTCACCCGCAGCTTCGGCGGCATCAACGCCGTCGATGTCGACTATCTTGAGATCCCGCGACACAAGATCACGGCACTCATCGGTCCCAATGGTGCCGGCAAGACCACCCTCTTCAACCTGCTCACCGGATTCGACACCCCGAACTCGGGCAAATGGCAGTTTGAGGGCCAGAGCATTGCCGGTGTTTCCTCCTACAAGGTAGCCCGGATGGGCATGGTCCGGACTTTCCAGCTGACCAAGGTCATGGGCAAACTGACGGTTATGGAGAACATGCGTCTGGGCGCGTCGAACCAGCCTGGCGAGCGACTTTCCAAAGCCCTGTTCAAGGGCATGTGGGGCGGTCGCGAAAAGGAAGTCACGGCTGAGGCCAACGTCCTGCTCGAGAAATTCAAGCTGGACACCAAAAAGGACGACTACGCGGCATCGTTGTCCGGCGGCCAGCGCAAGCTCCTGGAAATGGCCCGCTCACTGATGGTCCGGCCAAAGCTTGTCATGCTGGATGAACCGATGGCCGGCGTCAACCCGGCGCTGACCCAATCCCTTCTGGACCACATCAAGAACCTCAAGGCCGAGGGCATGACCGTGCTGTTCGTCGAACACGACATGAACATGGTCCGCCATATCGCAGACTGGGTGGTGGTTATGGCTGAAGGCAAGATTGTGGCTGAGGGGCCGCCACGCGAGGTCATGAAGAACCCGGCTGTGATTGACGCCTACCTTGGCGCCCACCACGACGTCGATCTCGGCGATGCCGAAGGCATCAAGGCTCTCGAAGCGGAGCTGGAGGCCGATGAGGAATCGATTGTCGGCACCGAGGACGCCGGCATCATCGCCGTCGACTCCGTCGCTCCGGAGCTCAAACGGCCCCGCCTCTACGAGAAGGACACAGAATGAGTGCCACCAGCGCGGCACCGGCCGCAAAAACAGCCCCCGCGGAAGACTCCGTCGTCAAGGTCACCAATCTGGTGGCCGGGTACCTCCCCGGAGTGAACATTCTCAACGGCTGCAGCATTGAAGCCCGAAAGGGCGAGCTGATCGGGATCATCGGCCCCAATGGAGCGGGGAAGTCCACGCTTTTGAAGGCCATGTTCGGGCTGGTCAAGGTCCATTCGGGATCGGTAGTGGTCCGCGGCGAAGATATTACCGGTCTCAAAGCCAACAAGCTGGTCACGCAGGGTGTGGGTTTCGTGCCACAGAACAACAACGTTTTCTCCACCCTGACCATCGAGGAAAACATGCAGATGGGCATGTTCCAACGGCCCAAGGCGTTCGCTGAGCGGTTCGACTTCGTCACCAGCCTGTTCCCGGAGCTTGGCAAGCGTCGGGCCCAACGGGCAGGTTCGCTGTCCGGTGGCGAACGCCAGATGGTGGCCATGGGCCGGGCTCTTATGATGGATCCTGCCGTGCTGCTGCTCGACGAGCCGTCGGCTGGCCTGTCCCCCGTCAAACAGGACGAGACCTTCCTGAGGGTCCATGAGATCAACCGGGCCGGTGTGTCCGTGATCATGGTGGAGCAGAACGCAAGGCGTTGCCTGCAGATCTGTGACCGCGGCTACGTCCTGGACCAGGGCACGGATGCGTATACCGGCACCGGCAGGGAACTCATGAAGGATCCGAAGGTCATCCAGCTGTACCTGGGAACGCTCGCCGACGAAACCTAGAAGCCGGCTATCCCCAGCAGGGCCGTCACCGTCAGGTGGCGGCCCTGCTGCATGTGCCACGGGCACCCCCAGCGTCCACGACGGCGTGACGCATCAACAGCGCGAACATCCGGTGGCTCCCCCGCACACAGAAGGCCCCCGTCCGCAGTGCTCCGGACGGGGGCCTTCCGCCTATCGGCGGAAGCGGTGTTACAGCTTGCCGAACTCTTCCTTGAGGGGCTTGTACGTGTTGTCATCCTGGTACTCGTAGATGCCGATGTACGCTTCTGTCGGGTCGCCTGCGTCGGAGAACGTCACTGGACCTGACTGACCGTCATAATCGATGTCCTTGCCGTTGCGAAGCAACGTGACGCAGGACGGGAAGGTGCTGCACTTCTCGCCCCCCTGCGACACATCCTTCAGCTTGGCCGCGATATCCGTGCCCTTGGTGCTCTTGGCAGCCTCAGCGGCCAGCGCGATCAGGTTCACGGCGTCGTAGGACTCACCTGCGTAGCTGTAGTCCTTCAGCGCGGGATCAATGGCGAGCAGCAACTTCTTGAAGGTGTCCTTGGCGAAAGTGCCCGGGATGGTTCCTTGGGCGCCTTTCAAGGTCCCTGCCTTGAAGTCCTTGCTGTAATCCGAGGTGTTGCCATCTACGAGGAACATCTGAGTCGGCTTGACGCCCTTGCCCGTGATCAGCGGCACAATGCTCTTTGCCTGGTCGAACGTGATCAGGGCGATGGCATCCGGCTTGGCCGCAATCACCTTGTCCACCTGGCTGCTGAACTGGGAGTCGCCCTCATTGAAGAGTTCCTCTGCCACAACCTTGCCGCCGGCGGCTTCGAAGGCTGCCTTCACGTTCTTCGCAAGGCCCGTACCGTAAGCATCGTTCAGCACGATCATTCCCACAGTCTGGGCTCCACAGGTGGCCATGTAGTTGCCAAGAACCTTGCCCTGGAGAACGTCTGACGGGGCCGTGCGCCAGTAGAGGCCCTTGTCATCCCAGGTGGTGAAGTCCGGGGAGGTGTTGGCAGGTGAGAAGTGCACCACACCGGCTCCGGTGATTTGGTTGATTACGGTCTTGGAAACACCCGAGGATGCTGCACCGACGATCGCGCTGACACCCTGGCCAAGCAATGCCGTGGTGGACTGGGTTGCGATGTCTGTCTTGGTGTCGCCGGAGTCGCGGTGGATGACCTCCACCGGCTTGCCCAGGACGCCACCTGCGTCATTGATTTCCTTGATGCCAAGGTTGACGCCTGCGATTTCGGGCGGGCCTAGGAACGCCAGCGACCCCGTTGTCGGCAGGAGCGATCCAATCTTCAGGGCAGTTGCCGTAGTGGTTGTTGAAGCCGGGACTGGACCGGTACTGCCGGCTGCCTGGGTATTGGTAGCTCCGGCACCCGCGCCGGGCGCCGGGCAAGCGATGCCTGCGGCGGCCGACGTGGTTCCCGTCGAACTCGGGGTGGAGGTGCCACCACAAGCCGTAGCCAGAAGGGCGACGCCGATACTAAGCGCTGTGAGCTTAGCGATGCGGGGCGCCGCCTGGGGGAATTCAATCATTTAGAGTCTCCTCGATCGAAAGGTGCGAACGGCCTTTGATGCGAATGATCAGGTGTTCCTGATTTAACTTCAAGCTAATGCAAATCCGCCCGGAACATAAGTGACTGAGGTCACATCCTTATAACACTCGTTGCATATGGGAAATCTGCGAGCAGACCGCAAGTGCCGTGGGCGCTAGCTGTAGCTGACGGTTGTTGCCTGAGGAGTCCAGGTGACAACACCGTTTTCGAAATTCTGCGAACTTCCGCCCTGAACGGGGTACTCGTCGGCCAATGGATAGCCCCATGGTCCGGACTCTCTGCCGAGCTGGGTCCAGAGCCAGTTAATGCTTCCAAAGGTGATGTGCGAACCGGCAAATGGCGACCAGGTGATGGCCCCACCCTGGAATGTCTGCCGGACGCCGCCGGCACGAAAACCGTAGAGCTCATTACTGGTGGGGAAACCCAGAAGACCGGTGTAGGCGCCGGCGCCCTCCCCTTTGGATTTGATGCCCCCGGTGACGAACCGGGAACCACCGTCCGGGGACCAGTAGAAC
The DNA here is from genome assembly GCF_050157035.1 of Pseudarthrobacter sp. N5. Taxonomy (GTDB): domain Bacteria; phylum Actinomycetota; class Actinomycetes; order Actinomycetales; family Micrococcaceae; genus Arthrobacter. Next base: position 1,439,234 of record NZ_CP189593.1, on the reverse strand, counting down.
TGTCCTGCCTGGAAGTCCTGTATAACACCACCTAGGACGGGTGCCTCATTCGTCACCGGATACCGCACGGGGCTGGTAGGCCCGCCGTTTTGGGCCCACGCGACAGATATCCCGCCACGGAGGTAAACAGGTCCTTTGCTGGGCGTCCAAGCGATCCGGCCCTGGAAATTCTGATGTGATCCTGCGGCGGTGGCTGCTTCATCCGATGTGGGGTAGCCCAAAAAACCGTCCTGCGCCAACTTTGGCCCCGAAGCCGGGGACCAGATGATGGTTCCCCGCTGGTACTCCTGCAGTTCCCGCCGTAACGCAGCCCAATCTGCTGTGCACCGACGGCTGTCCCCAGCGCGTCGACGCCTCCCACGGAGAGATACTTGTTTCGAATCGGATCTGATACCCAAGCCCCGGAGTCGAAGTAGGGGCGGCTTGTGAAAAAGTGAAATATGAAACGGCACGATCAGTCATCAACGTCCTTCAATCATCAAGGTGTTGCGATGACCGCTTGAACCTGCCAACGCTAGCGCAAGATTCCTCCAGAAACGGCCACTCAAGCCATGAGGATGTCTTGCGCACGAATCGTTGCTCTCTCACCTATACACGGCCATCCGCAGCTGGCACCGAGCGGCTCCGTGGTTCTTCCCGACCTTGATGGTGAGCTTCGTCGTGATCACCAAGACGGGGGTGGTAGGTGATTGGAGTCTGTCACCTACTTTTGGTTCCGTTAGGACGGCCGTATCTGGCCCCAGGCCGGATTAAGATTTTCTTAGCCTGGCCAGGCGCTGGATGGTTACTGTTGCGAACATGAGGACGTCGAGCGTCGCGGACAGCGGTGGAAGGCTGCGATCAGGGCCGCAACGATCAGGCCCGACCAGCAGACCTGACCCTGCCGCTGGCAGGGTCAAGACCGCGATCACGCTCTGGACCGATCATCGAGCCGAGACCGATGACGGGCACATCCAATATGCCCAGCCGACGCCGTCCACACGGACGAGGACTGAGCCACCCTCGCTCAGCCGCACGACTGACGATATGTAATGTATTTCTGGTCGAACATTCGGTTCTCCTGCCATTCAAATGAAATGGCGGGGGCAGGACTTACTCCTTTAGCGCACCCGAGCGCTGCGACACCCTCGTCGCCACGGCCTGACCGGCCATGAAAACTGTCAGAGTACTCGCCGCGACTACGCCAAGAATAGAGCCCGGGTGTCATTCCGAAGTCGCCTACACTGGGTCCTGCGGGATGGCGGGGGCAGTGCAGGCGACTCCTGACACCGAAACGTTCGAAGTCGCCTGCACCAAGCGCCACCGACGCTGGGCACCGGCGCCAGCATCAGCGCGGCATACGCGAGGATGAAGGCCGCCGGCCCCACCATCCCGTGCTGGCGAAATAGTTCCTGAGCTCCTCGACCGGCGGAAGCGGAACCACCAGCGCCGCGACGGCTGCGGCAGCCACGAGAACCACCAGTATTCCGAGCCGAATCACCGCCCGGCGCCGTCTGCCCGGAACGGGACCCTGTCACGGGGCTTCCCCGTCGCCGGGGGCATGGAGCCGGTCTTCGTCCTCGGCCGTGTGGATGGCCCAGGCTGCGTTCACGAGGCCGATATGGCTGAAAGCCTGCGGGAAATTTCCGAGCAGCTCGCTGCTGTCCGGGGCAACCTCCTCGGCCAGCAGGCCCAGATCCGTGGCGAACCCCGCGGCCCGTTCGAAGACGGCCCGGGCGCGCCGGGTCTGTCCCGCCAGGGCCAGGGCATGGGCCAGCCAGAACGTGCACAACAGGAACGTTCCCTCCTCTCCGGAGAGCCCGTCGTCGGCCTGATACCGGTACACCAGCCCCCGGCTGTCGGTGAGCCGTTCTTCGATGGCATCGATCGTTGCGAGCATCCTGGGATCATCGGCGGGCACGAACCCCACGATGGAGAGCATCAGCGACGACGCGTCCAGGTCCTCGGAGCCGTAGGCCTGGGTGTAGGCGTTGGCTGTCTCGTTCCAGCCGTTCACGCGGATCGAGTCGGCGAGCAGGGCCCGGGTCTGCATCCAGTGCGGAACCCGCTCTTCCGCGTTCAGGACCTCTGCGAGGCTGATGGCCCGGTCCACGGCCACCCAGCACATCAGCTTTGAATGAAGGTAGTGCCGGGGAGCGCCGCGGACCTCCCAGATGCCCTGATCCGTGGACTGCCAGCGCGATGCTGCAGCGTCGGCCGCATCTGCAAGGAACTGCCGCGTCCCGGGCTCCAGATCGTTCAGGTACTCCGGGAGGGTGGCGGCTGCGTCGAGGAGCTCGCCGTAGACGTCGAGCTGGCGCTGGTCCCAGGCGCCGTTGCCCACCCGCACCGGGGCGCTGTCTCGCCAGCCCGGAAGGTGGGCCAGTTCGCGTTCGGTCAGGTCCCGTTCCCCGCCGATGCCGTACATGATCTGCAGCTCGGCACCGCTACTCAGGCGGCTGGCGGCTGCCGTCGCGAGGAACTGGAAAAACTTCCCGGCCTCGTCCGGACAGGCGGCCACCCACAGCGCCTGCAGGGTCATGCTGGCGTCCCGGATCCAGGTGTAGCGGTAGTCCCAGTTCCGGGTGCCGCCGGCGACCTCGGGCAGGGAGGTCGTCGGAGCGGCGACGATCGCACCGGTCGGATAGAACGTCAGTGCCTGCAGGACCCTGCCGCTGGAAGCGACCAGGTCCTGCCAGGGTCCGTAGTAGCTCTGATGCATCTGCGACCAGCTGTCCCAGCCCTCCAGCGTGTCCTCAATCCGGCGGGCGATGTCCTCCTGGCTCCAGAACGCCGGCGATACCGGCCCGGCGTTCTGGTGGTGAAGCGCGAATCCTAGGGCGTCTCCTGCCCTAAGGACCGGCTTCGCACGCGCTTCACCACCATCCAGTTCGAAGGGGACCGGGGTGGAGAAGGCCAGCCCGCCGGCCCCGCCCTGGACGGAAATGCCGCCCCCCGCCTCCTGCAGGAGGGGCCGGACCAGGCCGTACTCCGGCCGGGGCGCGAACGTCACCTCCATCTCGACTTCGCCGTCGATGCAGGCAACCTGCCGCAGCAACGTTCCGGGAGCCCCGGCACCGAGTTCGTGGCCCCGGTTCCCGTCTCCCAGGACCAGGGCATCGGTGACTGTCACGGTCCCGCCGGCCGCGGTGTGGACCGTCTCGAGGACCATCGTCGGGCCGAGGTACCGCCGGGTTGAGGAGTGTGGGGCCGCAGGCCGGATCGACCAGAATCCCGCGTCCTCGCCCAGGATCCGACCGAACACCGAGGGACTGTCAAAACGGGGGAAACACAACCAGTCCACGGAACCCCCGGCGCTCACGAGCGCGGCAGAGCGGCAATCAGAGAGCATGGCGTAGCTGGCGATGGGCTCACTGGTCATCGGTACACCCTGCCTGATTCACGCGTAGATGATCCACCTCAGCATGCTGACCCGAATCCGCGCATGGACGGCAAGACTCAGGGCCGAGAGGACCTCGCATCACTGGAGGGCGCTGCTGGGGCGCGGTGCTTGCGGCGTTCCCGGCCCGGGGAGGCGGGCGCCGGGTGGCCCGGCGCGCGGCCGGGGTGCTCAGGCGCAGGGAAACCATTGGGCGGCGGCGTTGGCGCGGGCGCGGTAGTCGCTGAATCGGCGGCGGACCTCGGCGATGGCCTCGGCCAGGGGGAAGATCTCGGCGGTGATGAGCTGGTCGGTGTCGTCGGCGCTGACGGGGTGCCAGTAGACGCCGTCGGCGGTGACGGTCACTTCGGGGATGAGCGATTCGATGGTCAGTTCCAGGCCGGTGTCGGCGTTGCCGCGGTGGGCGAGGGCGCGGATGACCTGGTCCTCGGGTGCGATGCCGAGCGAGTCGAGGAAGGTGTGGAACGGCTGGAGTTCGTGGCTCTGTCCGGCGGGCAGGGTCGCGGCGACCCGGACCCGGAATCCTTCCTCCTGCGCTATCCGGATGCCGGCCACGGCCCGGGCCCACGATCCGGTTCCGCGGTGGCTGTCGTGGGTGTCCGGGGTGGCGGAGTCGAGGCTGATCTGCAGCACGAGCCGGTCACGGTCCATCCGGCGCAGGCGTTCGAGCCGGTTCCCGCGGAAGAGCATCCCGTTGGTCAGCAGGGTGGTCGGCAGCGCGTCCGTGCATGCCGCCACGAGGTCATCGAGGTCCGGCAGCAGGAACGGTTCCCCGCCGGTGAGCAGTAGCTCGCTGACCCCGGCCTGAACGGCCTCGCCGGCCAGCCGGCGCACCCGGTCGATGCCCAGGGCCCGGCGGGCGGTCTGCGGTGAGGACCGGGCGCAGCAGTAGTCGCAGGCCAGGTTGCAGTCAAAGTTGGTGTACATCCAGAGCCGGGTTCCGGGTATCTGTCCGGACGCGAGCCCGGCGAGCGGGTCGGGGGCGTGGCCGCGGCGGATGACGGCGGCCCCGTCCCGGACTTCGAGGAGTTCGTTGCCTGTCCGGGCACACCATGCGGCCACAGTCTGCGTCAGGGGGCCCTGCTCGCCGGGTCCCAGCGGCACGGCCACGGTGGCGCCGTCGGCCGCGGCGGCGATGCGTTCCACCAGATCCAGGACGATGCCGTGGTTTACCATCGGGGCCCGATGCCTTGTTCGTGTACGGCCTCGAACAGTGACGCGTATCCTTCCAGCCGGGGGGCCACCCAGCGGCGCAGGCCTTCCATTTCCAGGATGGGCCGGTGCGCCGGGTTGTCCCAGTCCATCGCGAGCAGGTGCTCGACCCAGGGTGCGGAGCGCTCCTCGGAGAGGGCGGGCAGGGCGGTGAAGTTGCAGTGGCTGTACACCGGGGATTCCCAGAACACCTCCAGCGCCCCGGGCATCAGCTCCTCACGCCCGATTGCCTCCCAGGTGTTGACGCCGATCGCGGCGGCATCGGCCCTGTCATCGAGGACCGCGCGCAGCGCATCGAGTTCGCTGCGGCCGGTGTCCCCGTGTTTGCCGACGTCGCTGTCCAGGCGCAGCAGGTCCACTTCGGCTGTGGTGATCCCGGCCCGGGTCAGGAAGTGGACCGGCAGGATCGCGGCCTGCGCCGAATCCCTGGACCCCAGCGCCAGCCGGCGGCCCTTCAGGTCTGCCAGGCCGCCCAGCCCGGTTCCGGCACGGGCCACGAACATTGTCCGGAACATGGTGTCGGTGTCCCGCATGGCCAGCGCCCGGCAGGCGCCATTGGTCTGCGCGACGGTGCGTACCCAGGCCAGGTTGGTGTTCCAGGCCAGGTCGATCGTGCCCTGAAGCAGCGAATCCACCTGCCGCCCGTAGTTGGAGAAGAGCACGAAATCCATCTCGGCGGGGGTGCCGGCGAAGTAGTCGCGGATACCCTCCCAGATGGTGACGACGTTAGGGGTGTAGGCGACCGAGCCCACGATCAGCGGGGCGCTCACGCCGGGACCTGCGCCGGTGCGGACGGCTGGCTGTCGAACAGCGGCTGTCCGGTGATGGCCCTGCCGTAGAAGTCATAGAGCACGTCGGCGGTAGGGGCCATGACGTGGCCGGCCCGGGCGTCGCGGAAGTACCGGTCGATCTGCAGGTGTTCCGAGAACGCCGCACCGCCGCAGACGCGCATCGCGGAGTCGGTGATGCGCAGGGCCGCGTCGTTGGCCGCGGCCTTGACCCCGAGCACGTGCAGCATGGTGTCCTCGCGCGGCTCGGCAATCCGGCCGGCGGCCTGGGTGAGATAGGCCGCGGTGGAGGCCAGCTCGATTGACATCCGCGCCAGCCGGGCACGGATGGTCGGCAGCGCCGAGAGGCTTTCGTCCAGATGCTCCAGCCGGGCGGCGCTGGTATGCCGGACGGCGGCGTCCACCGCGGCCCGGGACAACCCGACCGACACGGCCGCGTTGCCCAGGTTAAACCACGGCAACACCGTCTGGAGCATCAGGTCCAACCCGCCGCCGGCCGCACCGAGACGGTAGCTGCCGGGCACCTCGGCGTCGAAGGTCATCGGGGTCGAGGCGTTGCCGCGCAGCCCCATGCCGCGCCATCTCCCGGCCACCTCGACGCCGGGTGTGACCGCCGGGACCGCGAACAAATCAACGGTGTCGGCATCCGCCGTCAGCGTCGAGACGATATAGACGTCGGCATGACCGGCCGAGGTCACCCAGCTCTTGGCGGCGTTCAGCCGCACCCCCGCACCGTTGAGCCGTGCCCGGGACACGGGCGCCCAGAAATGCGACCTGGATCCGGCCTCCGAGAACGCCAGCGAGCCCAGGGCCCTGCCGCCGGCCAGATCGGCCACCAGATCGCAGCCCAGGCGGTGGTGCGGCCGCCACCGGCATCGCGGCACTGACATGCATCAGATAGATCATCGCGGTCGACCCGCAAACCCCGGCCAGGGAACCCAGGACCTCGACCAGTTCGTGCGGGCCGCCACCGAGACCACCCGCCTCCACCGGCAGCGTCAGCCCGAGCAACCCGGACTCCCGCAGGGCTGCGACGGCTTCCTCGGGGAAGCGGGCGCCGGCGTCGACGTCGCGGGCATGCTCGCCGGCAATGGCCAGGACCGGATCAAGCCGTGCGTTCAGATTCATCGTGCGTCTTCCTGTCTGTGGCCATGGAGAGGGGACTCGGTGTCAGTCCGACGGCGAGCAGCCCGAGCCCCAGACCGCCCATCAGCGCCAGGGTGGAGCCATCCCCGCCGAGCCAATTGACCGCCTGGCCGGCCTGCAGCAGCTGAATCACCGCGGCCGCCACGAAAGCCGCACCGGCCACGATCACCAGAACACGCCGTCGCAGCACCCCGCCGAGCACCGCGAGGACCCCCAACGCCACGATCACGATCAGGCCCGCACCGCGGACATGGATGAGGTCCGCCGGCGCCGGTCCGCCGGTCGAGAAGGCGAACAGGGAGCCCAGCAGGGCGGCCACACCCAGGACCAGCACGGGACGATCGAACCGCCGCCCGCTCATGAGAGCCTGGCCAGCAGGGAGCCGAGGCGTCCGGTGGATTTCTGCCAGCCGGGGCGCAGGACACCGTCGACCCCGAAGCTGCGCCCCGCGGCGGTGGCGAACACCGCGACGTGCGCGAGGATCATCAGGTAGTAGGACCAGTGCCATTCGTTGGGTGCGTTCAGGACGGACAGCATGATCGCGAGCGACTGGGCCAACCCGACCGCCGCCCAGAACCGGGTGGCAAGCCCGATCAGCAGGAACGCGCCGAGGCCGGCCTCGATGAGCAGCGTCATCCACCCGAAAAAGGGGAAATTGGTCAGCACCACGTGTTCAACGAACCACGCATAAGGGGGGAACACCGGGCGGTCGACCGCGAAACGGGTGAAAAAGTACAATCCGGTATTCCCGTGCTCACCGAAATCCGGGGAACCTTCCAGGCGACGTTCTGGATCCACAGCAGCGCTACGCCGATCCGCAACGCGGCGACACCCCCGCGGGCCAGCCGGGAGTCCCCGCCCGCCTCAACCGGGGCGGCTGTTATAGCAGCCATGACCGGCTCCTTTCCCATGGCTCTCATTAAGGACCCGCGGCCGGCGACGCGCAACATCAAAGTCATTACAATTCCCGAACGGTCTCCACTACGTCCGGCCGTCAGAGCCCCCGGTGCATATGGCCCTACGGGGGACCGGATCGACCGGAGGACACGGACCAAGACGCGGGAAGCTGGCGCCAAGGCTGTTGAGAGTGTCCGGTAACGATCGTTCGCGATACTCCCAAACACCCTGAGCGCCAGTTACCTGAGCATTGGTCCCCGGCCCCTCGCTGTCAGCAATTGTGGTGGGGCTAAATGCGCAACTAGCGATCTTAGTCCCGTGGCCGCGTGGTTGGCGCCAGAGCAGGTGCCACGACGTTCATTTTTCGGGCTGCCCGGTCTATGGCCAGGCACCCAGGTCTACACCGTCGGTGGCCCGCTCTCGATGATCCGGCACACTACCGCTTCCTCGCCGCGCCGTTGGCCGTCGCGGGCGGCGCGCCGGACCCGGTCCAGTGAGCGGCGGAGCTGCCGCAGTTCGGTGATGGTGCGGGCGATCTGGGCGATGTGGGTGTCAAGGAGGCCGATGACTTGGCCGCAGGGCGCCGTCCCGCGGCGTTGCAGGTCAAGAATGTCTTTGATCTCAACCAGGGTGAGGTCCAGCGCTTTGGCCTGGCGAATGAACCGCAGCACTTCGACGTCGCGGTCGGTGAATATCCGGTAGCCGGCCTCCGTGCGCCCGGCGGGGGGCAGCAGCCCCTTGGATTCCCAGAGCCGTACCGCCTTCGCGCTCACTCCTGCGGCTTCCGCCGCACTCCCGACAGTCATCTGCATAGCCACTTCCTTCCTCCCCACACTCCCCTCTTGACCTTACCCCAACGGCAAGGTATTGGGGTGTATTCAGAGCCGGATAAACCAGGTCAGAAACTGAAGGATGCTGTGCGGATGGACACGTTGGTATTGCGGGTGAATGGCATGTCATGCACCGGGTGCGAGCATCGGATCGGCACGGCGCTGCGCCGGGTTGACGGCGTACGGGACGTATCAGCCAACCACACCACCGGCAGGGTCGAGGTGCGGATCGGCCCGGAGCTGGCTGACCGGGGCGTGATTACCCAGTGGATCACTGCGGCCGGCTATGTGGTCGTGACGGAAGGGACGCAATGAACACGACAACTGAGGAGCGCCCGCAGCCCTGGGCCCCTAACCGGGCATCAGCGGATCAGGGGCCGGATCGCGGGGCTGCACTGCTCGCTGTGCACGGGCACGATCGAGAAGGCCCTGGGCCGGATGGACGGGGTCGGACAGGTGTCGGTGAACCTGACCCACGAGCAGGCCTTGGTCGAGTACGACCCGGGGGGGGGTATCGCCCCGGAGCAGATCCTCGGGACTCTGCGGGATGTGGGCTATGACTTGTATGATCCGCGCAAGCTGCGCCCGTTCGAAGACGAAGAACGGGACCTGGTGCGTGAGGGCGCCCGGCTGCTGGCAGCGGTAGCGGCGAGCCTGACCGCGATCGGGCTGATCGCCACAGTGACATCAATGCTGCCAACGTGATGCCGGCGCGCTCAAGCAGTACTTTCAAAGTGGGACCTGCTGCCAAGCTTGGTGATTCGCATAAGACTAGGGAACACAAGAGGCGTTGACTAGTGCCCCAGGCGAGACTCGAACTCGCAACACGCGGATTTTAAGTCCGCTGCCTCTGCCAATTGGGCTACTGGGGCGCCCGGTCAATGGTATCCCGTTACATCCCGGCGAGTGGTCCGGCATACCGGAATGTTCCATGGACGCCGCCCGGCCACACAGCAAGCGGAAGTAACTGGAAACGCTCGCCCCATGCCTTCTCGGGCGGCTCGATGCCCAGCGATGTGGAGGCGACAAAACCGAAGCGCGGATAATATTCAGTACTTCCCAGCAAAGCGATCCCTCTCTCCCCTGCGGCGTTAGCCCGGGCCACCGTCTCGTTCATCAGGGCCGAACCGATGCCGTGGCGCTGCAGCCTGGGGGTCACCCCCATTGGACCGAGCCCCAGCAGCTCCAGGCCGTCAGCCCAGCCCCTCGTGCTGATCACATGGCCCACGATCTCGCCCTCGAGTTCGGCCACCACGCTGAACCGGGACAGATATTCTTCACACTCAAAGAGCTGACGCAGCACTTCCACTTCCACCGGTTCGCCCTCGACGCGCGTCCCCGTGGCCGGGGAGACCGCGAAGGCCTCGGCTATGAGAACCAGAATTGCATCGCGGTCGGCCGCTGTCTCGTCCCGAAGAACCAGATCCGGCGGCGGCATTTCTGCGCTTTCCGCTGCCAGCCCAGCCAGAATTTCCAAAGCGCGTGCGGAATCCGAAACCGGTACCAACAGGTGGTCGTGATGGAAACCAGCCAGCACATTGCAGCTGATGTGCCCGTCGGTCAGCGCGGAACCGACCGCTGCTGTCAGGCCCACGGCCTCCAGAGCGGAGTGAATCTGCAGAGTAATCCAGGCGGCCACGAAGTCATAGCGCATTCCAAGGCTGTCTGCCTCGGCGCGTGGCAGGACGACAGTCAGCCCCTCCGCCTCACGGACGGCCGCCTCAATGCCGGCCACCAGCGGTTTCCCATGAGGCCACAAGACGTAGACGTATTCGCCTTCGCGGAGCACGGGATGCATGGAGGCCAGTAGCGTCTGAAGCTTCTTTTCACCGGTCATGGAGACAGTCTAAACGGGGGTCAACGCCCAACGGCGGCTGTCCCCCGATGGGGACAACCGCCGTCGTATGTTAGTGCTGGCTACTTGGCGTCAGCCGAAACAGCTTCCTTGGACTCAATTTTCGCTGCAGAGTCCGTCTCGACTGCCTTAGCGGTGACTGGAGCAGCGGTGGCCGGAGCAGCAGGGGCCGCAGCAGGCTTGGGTACCGGCGACGCTGCTGTGACAAATGCTCCGCGCGGGTTGTCCAGGTCAATGAGCTGCGTGGTGTCGCGGCCCATGATCAGGCTCAGTATCCAGCCGAAAATGACGCGGACCTTGCGCTCAACGGTGGGCATCGCCAGGCCATGGTAGCCACGGTGTGCCATCCAGGCGAGGGCACCCTTGAGCTTGATGCCCATGATGTTGGCAACACCCTTCCACTCACCGAAACCGGCAACGGCACCAAGGTTCTTGTGCTTGTAGTCCTTGAGGGGCTTGTCCCAGCGGGAAGCCCAGAGGTTGTTAGCCAGGAGCTTGGCCTGACGGAGAGCATGCTGTGCGTTCGGAACGCAGAAACCGCCCACCCCGCCACCGGAGAGATCCGGAACAGCGGCAACGTCACCGGCGACCCAGGCGTTCTCAACAATGCCCTCGTCCCCGGCGATGCGCAGGTCAGGCAGCGCGCGGACGCGGCCGCGTTCATCCAGTGGGAAGTCAGTGGAACGGACCATCGGGTTGGCCTGCACACCGGCAGTCCACACGAGGGTGTCTGCTTCGAAGTCCTGTGCCAACGACTTGTCCGGCAGGTTGATCAGCTTCAAGGAACCCTCGGCGTTGTCCAGCGAGGTATTCAGCAGCACCTCAACACCGCGGCCGCGGAGGTGCTCCACAACCCATTCGGCCTGCTTCTCCGTGACCTCCGGCATGATGCGGCCCATGGCTTCAACCAGGACGAAGCGGACTTCCTCCTGCTTGACGCGCGGGTTGTTCTTGACCGCGGCGCGGGCGAGGTCTTCCATTTCGGTGATGCATTCGATGCCCGCAAAGCCGCCGCCCACAACCACGAACGTCAGGGCCCGGGCACGCTCTGCGGGAACGGTCATCAGTGAACCGGCCTCGATACGCTCAAGGACCTTGTTGCGCAGCGCAACGGCCTCTTCAATGGTCTTCAGGCCGATGCCCTTGTCCGCAAGCCCCTTGATGGGGAACGTGCGGGTGATGGCGCCGGCTGCAACAACGACGTCGAAGTACGGGATCTCGAAAATTTCCCCGCCGTCTGCCGGAGCCACAACAGCAGTGCGGTTCGCGTGGTCGATCGACGTGACGCGGCCCTGGATGAGTTCGGTCTGCTTGAGGTGCTGCCGGTGCGAAACCACGGCGTGGCGGGCCTCAATATTGCCGCCTGCAACCTCCGGCAGGAAAGGCTGGTAGGTCATGTAGGGCAGCGGATCGACAAGGGTGACGATGCCACCGGCATTTGCGATCTTCTTCTGCAGTTTGAGTGCTACGTACAGGCCGACGTATCCGCCGCCGACGACGAGTACCCTGGGACGGTCCTGGAGCTCTGGGGTGGTTGCCATGATTCCAGAATACAGTAGTTTGTGAAAATCTTCACTAACTCCTTCCTGCCCCGGAGTCCATGACATCAAGCACCCCGGTCTCCGGTTCATCGGGTACCGTCCGGGGCCTCCGGTAGGCCCGCAGGATCTGGAACACAGCAGCCGCAATGATCACCGGGAAGAGTATGCCAAAGCCGATCACCACCGCGGCAGGAAGCGCGCTGTCGAGTTCTGACGGCGGCTCCGCCACGGGAACCGTGGCCTCCGGAAGGGTGGGTAGAGCACTCGGAGCGTTGGCAGCAGGCACAGGGGCCGGTGTGGCAAGGTTGCCACGGCGGTGAACCCGGATCCATTCCGAAACCGAGCCCAGCGGATTGACTGTGGTTGCGGGAACATCGGACTTCAGCGCTGCCTCAGCATTGAGCACACCGAAACCGTATAGGGGGTCCTTGCCCGGCACCCCGGCATCCTTTGCCGTGGAGACGATCCGGTTGATCACCTGGGCGGCACTCATCTCCGGCCATTTGGAACGTATCAGCGCGGCCACACCGGCCACGATGGGAGTCGCACCCGAGGTGCCGGCCCATTCCGCATAGCCGCCGCCAGGCATACCGCCGATCAGGTTCTCCGCCGGAGCCGCCACGCCAATGCTGATGCCCTGCGAGGAAGAGTCAACGCTGGCCACGCCGGCACGGTCCAGCCCAGCTACTGTCAGCACGCCGGGGATGGTTGCGGGGGCACCAACCTGGACGTTGCCGCCCACCCGGTTGCCAGCAGCTGCAACAATAACCACGTCTTTTTGCTCGGCGTACAGGAACGCCGCATCCCAGCTTTGTGGCCACTGGGGCGAGGTGCTGCCCAGCGAAATGTTGATGACCTTGGCGCCGTTATCCACCGCCCAGCGGACGGCCTCCGGAATCTGTTGCTGATCACTCTTGCCACCCGGATTCGCCGAGCCGAGCCAGGTGGAGGCTGAAAGAATCTGGGCCTCTGGTGCAACACCGATGATGCCGTCCGGGCCGGTCTTGGCGGCATCAGGGCTTGGCGTGGCAGTCGAGTCCGGAGGCTGATGCCCCCGCCCAGCCAGCATGGTGGCTACCAGCGTCCCGTGCTCAGGCTTCGCGCCAATGCTCTTCTGCCCGTCCGGCTTGCCGGAGCCGGAAGCGTCGTAGCCACCCGACAGCACGCCTTTAAGGTCCGGATGCTGGCCGTCGATGCCGCTGTCGATCACGGCAATCTTGACGTTGGCGCCCTTTGAAACTTCCCACGCTTTGGTGATGCCGGATTCAGCCAGCCAATACTGCTTGTCCCGCCACGAATCAGCCTGCGCGGCAGGTGCTGCCACGAGCGCCACGGCCAGGCTTCCGCCCGCGAGGGCCATGGCCACAAGAGCGGACGCGGTTCGGCGGAACCGTGCTGTTGCTCTGGTCATTTGGGGTCCAATACTCTGTGCGTTGAAGGGTCCGGTCACGTAATGCTCAGTTACATAATGCTCAAGGCAATTCCGTCAAGAATATCGTGTTCGCTGGACGTGGCCGTAATGATCCTGCCGTCAGTGATCTCACCCAGCCGTGCCAGGATCCGCCGCCACACGAGCGCACCTGCACCGATCACATCCACCCTGCCCGGGTGCATATACGGCAGGGCCGCGCGCTGCTCCCTGGACATTTCCAGCAGCTCCGTAGCCGCAGCATCGATGATTGCGGTGGACAGTTCCGCCCCGTGGATCGCCGCCGGAGAGTACTCCGGCAATCTCAGGGCATGGGCTGTAATGGTGGTGATGGAGCCCGCAACGCCGACGACGGCGGTGGTGCGTTCCAGCGGAACGTCCAGCCCCGCACGGCTAATGGCGGCGTCGACGTCGGCCTCGGCTGCCGCGATCTGCGCGGCAGTAGGCGGGTCGCTGAGCAGGTGGCGTTCCGTGAGCCGTACACAGCCGACATCAACCGATTTGGCCGCCGTGACACCGCTGGCCTCACCAAGGACGAATTCCGTGCTTCCACCGCCCAGATCAATCACCAGCACCTCGTGGAGTTCGGCCATAGGCAGAACGCTGCTTGCGCCGGAAAAGGACAGGGCTGCTTCCTCGTCTCCGGATATCACTTCCGGTTCCACACCCAGCAGCTCACGAATGCCGTCCACGAAGACCTGGCGGTTCCGCGCATCCCTGCTGGCAGACGTTGCCACGAACCGGATTTTTTCCGCCTGGTGTTCCCTGATCAGCCCGGCATAGTCCGCGGTGGCCGCAAATGTGCGATCCAGCGCCTCCGGAGCAAGTTCCCCCGTTGCGTCCACGCCCTGGCCGAGGCGGACCACGCGCATCTCACGCCAGATGTCCGTGAGCTTGACTCCCCCGTTGCTGCGGTTGATGTCTGCGATCAGGAGACGGATCGAATTGGTGCCGCAGTCGATCGCTGCAACGCGCGTCATTGGCCTGCCCCGCCGTCGGCGGCGGATTTGCGGACCGGAGCCGGCCGGCCGACGATATCCGGCAGTCCCTGGGGTCCGTGGCGGCTCAGATCCCGGGACGGCGCTTCACCGGACGTGTCCCAGGCACCGTCACAGTAGCAGCGGTCTTTTGTCCACCACTCGCTGATGGCTGCAAGCGCGTCATCGCCCAGCGGATTGACGCCAGGTCCTGCTGCCAGGGCGTGACCCACCAGCACATGGAGGCACTTAACGCGGGTGGGCATGCCGCCGGCTGAAATGCCATCGATCTCGGGGACCGCGCCGATTCCGGAACGTTCACTGATGGCGGCACGGGCAGCGAGGTAGTTCCGGTGCGCGGCACGGTAGCCGTCGGCAAGCGGTTCATCGGCTTCGAGCCGGACATTCATCTCGTTCATGACTCCGGCTGCCTCCAGCCGTGAGACCGCCGCAGTGATGACCGGATGCGTCAGGTAGAACGTCGTGGGGAACGGGGTCCCGTTACTCAACCGCGGTGCGGTGGCGGCCACCAGCGGATTGCCGCAGATGCAGCGGGCCGGGATCTCTACGACGTCGCGGACCGGCCGTCCGAGCTGACGACTGAGGACCTCGAGATCCTTTGCTGAGGGCTGACGGGATTCCTCCGGCGCGGTTGCCGTGTTCTCTTCCACTGGCGAGGCCATCCTTCCTGCCCGGGAATGGCCGACCTTGGTTTACTGGAGGTCAGTCCGGCGGCGGGCGCCGCTCCTAGTCTGTGGCCGAACGCCTGATGGACTCCCACAGGGAATCCACCCACGGCAGATCTGCGGGGTCTTGTGTAGCTACTGCACCGGTCGGGCTACTGGCGGTGCCCGCCGGCACATCGCTGCCGTAGACCCAGTAACCGGTCTCACCCGGCATAACCATGTTAATGCGGTCGCGGGCCTGTTGTTTCACGTAGTTGGGATCCTGCCAGCGCGAGACCTGCTGCCTGAGGCCACCCTGGTGCGACCTGCTGGCAGCGATATCCGCCTCCAGAGCAGCTATTTCGGCACGTTTGTCGATGAAGATCTTGACTGTGGGCGCCAGCATGATGGTGATGGCTATCATAACGACGGCAAGTGCCAGCATCCGCCCGGAGAATGCCTTGGCCGGTATCGGATCAAGGTCTTCTTCCTGACGGTGAACCGTCCGGCGCCCCTTGCCCCTGGCTGCCACCCTGCCGGCTGTGACACCGGCTCTGACCGAATGGCCCGGTTTGCCTGCTGCGCCAGCCTTGCTCCGTGCCGGCGGAGTAGTGGCCCGGCCGGGCGTTCCCGTCTTCACCGGCGCAACCGGCTGCCGGGCTTTTGACTGCTTCGCCTCAGGCTGCTTCGGATCCGGGTGCTCTGGATCCGGATGCCGGGAACCAGACTTACGGCTGGCGAAATCGGCGCTGATCACGTCTGCGCCGTCGGAGACGTCCGTGGCAGGCTGGGCCGCTGGGGCAACCCTCGGGACTTTGGGACGGCGGGTAGCCATGACACTCCTGATATGTACGGCGTTGTTGCTGGCCATATAACCGCTGGCGCGAAAAACAAAACCGGTGGCTATGGTCTTTCCACCATAGCCACCGGTCAGTTGTTTTCCCGGGTATTAGCCCTTGAAACGCGGGAATGCGCTGCGGCCGGCGTAGCGCGCGGCGTCGTCGAGTTCCTCTTCGATGCGCAGCAGCTGGTTGTACTTGGCAACACGCTCGGAGCGCGCCGGGGCACCGGTCTTGATCTGGCCGGCGTTAGTGGCAACCGCGATGTCAGCAATGGTGGTGTCCTCGGTTTCGCCTGACCGGTGCGAGGTGATGGTGGTGTACCCGGCACGCTGGGCCAGGGAAACGGCATCCAGGGTTTCGGTCAGGGAACCGATCTGGTTGACCTTGACCAGCAGCGAGTTGGCCGTCTTCGTGTCGATGCCGCTCTGCAGACGGACCGGGTTGGTGACGAACAGGTCGTCACCGACGATCTGGACCTTGTCTCCGATGGCGTCGGTGAGGGTCTTCCAACCGTCCCAGTCGTTTTCATCCAGCGGGTCCTCGATGGAAACCAGCGGGTAATCGGCCACCAGTTCAGCGTAGTAGGCGCTCATCTCGGCGGAGGTCAATGCCTTGCCTTCGAACTGGTAGGCGCCGTCAGTGAAGAACTCCGAGGACGCGACGTCCAAGGCAAGAGCGATGTCCGTGCCCGGGGTGTAGCCGGCGTTCCGGATGGCTTCCTGGATGAGGTCCAGGGCTGCACGGTTCGACGGCAGGTTCGGTGCGAAGCCGCCTTCGTCGCCCAGGCCCGTGGCCAGGCCCTTCTCCTGCAGCACTGCCTTGAGCGCGTGGTAAACCTCGACGCCCCAACGGAGGCCCTCGGAGAAGGTCTCAGCACCCAGCGGAACGATCATGAATTCCTGGATGTCGACGTCGGAGTCCGCGTGGGATCCACCGTTGAGGATGTTCATCAGGGGTACGGGAAGAACATGGGCGTTCGGGCCGCCGAGGTACTTATACAGCGGCAGGTCGGCCGAAGCAGCCGCCGCGTTGGCGACCGCGAGGGACACGCCCAGGATGGCGTTCGCGCCCAGTTTGCTCTTGTTGGGCGTGCCGTCCAGATCGATCATGGCCTGGTCGATGCTGCGCTGATCTGTGGCATCGAAGCCGATCAGTGCGGGGGCGATCTGGTCGATGACGGCGTCAACGGCCTTCTGGACACCCTTGCCGAGGTAACGTCCTTTGTCTCCGTCGCGGAGTTCAACGGCCTCGTGCTCACCGGTTGAAGCACCGGAGGGAACTGCTGCGCGGCCAATCTGGCCATCGGAAAGCAGAACTTCAACTTCTACGGTCGGGTTGCCGCGGGAATCGAGGATCTCGCGGGCGTGGATGGCATCGATAAGCGCCATGAATATGCTCCTTATGGTGAAGCGGTCTACTAGGAAACTGACAGCTGGGAAACTAGTGGAAAGCTCTGGTCATCGTCTCTGCCTAGAGTAGTCGAGAGTACTGCGGGTTACGGAAACCCATCCAGCACCCGGACTAATCAACCGCGGTGGTAGTTCTCCTGATACCGCCGCACGGCCCCGCGCAGGGCACGTTCGGCGTCGAGCCCTTTGCCCCTGGCAGAGCGGACGACGGCGAACAGCAGCTCTCCGAGGTCCTCTTCCGTATCCGGGGTTCCGGCAGGCGCACCCACCGGATGCGCCTGTCCGGCACGCGCAGCCCGGTCCAGCGATTTCTGGGCCCGGGCCAGTGCGGGCAGCTCCTCGGGTATGCCCTCGAAAGGATCACTCCGATCGGTTTTCTCCGCCCTCTTGACCGCGTCCCACTTCTGCACGATCTCCGCCACGGTGGCGGGGAAGGCATCCTGAAGTGAGCCGTCCGGTCTGAAGACGTGCGGATTGCGACGGATCATCTTGTCGGTGAGCCCGCGCGCGACGTCGTCGAAAGCGAACGCACCGCGCTCTTCGGCGAGCCGGGCATGCAGCACGATCTGCAGGAGTACATCGCCCAGTTCGCCTTGAAGCTCAGAGTCGTCCGCACCGGTCTCAATGGTTTCCGCCACCTCATAGGCCTCCTCGAGGAGATACTCCACGAGGGACGCATGAGTGAGGGCTGCCACCCAAGGACAGTGCTCCCGCAGGGCCGCTATGGCCGCAACCAGCTCCCTCACGGCAGCCGATTCAGCCAGCGCAGGCAGTGCTGCCGGAAGACTCCCTTTAGCCAAGGTCCGCGTAGGCGTCATTGATGTACTCCACCAGGGCTTCCTTCTCCTCCAGCGGCAGGAAGGACGCTTCCGCAGCGTTGAGGGTCAGCTCCAGCAGGTCGTCGAGATCGTAGTCGAACGTTTCCACCAGCAGATCGAACTCGTCAGTGAGGGTAACTCCGCCCATCAGGCGGTTGTCTGTGTTGATGGTGACGTTGAAACCGAGCTGGTAAAGCATGTCCAGCGGGTGGCTCTCAATACCTTCGCCGAAAGCGGCGATCGCACCGGTCTGAAGGTTCGAAGAGGGGCAGATTTCCAGCGCAATTCCCCGGTCACGCACCCAGCTGGCCAGATCGCCGAGGGTTACCAGGCCGATGTTGTCCTCGTCCGGGTTCTCAGGGTCGCTGTCCTCATCCTCGCCGAACTCCACCATGATGTCCTCGGCGATGCGTACGCCGTGGCCCAGGCGAAGCGCCCGTCCGTCCACCAGCGCGGACTGGATGCTCTCCAGGCCGGCGGCCTCGCCCGCGTGGACGGTCACCGGAAAGTTGTTCTCGGCCAGGTAGGTGAAGGCCTCCTTGAACCGGGCCGGCAGGAAGCCGTCCTCGGCACCGGCAATGTCAAAGCCCACGGCACCCCTGTTGCGGTGGCGGACGGCGAGCTCGGCAATCTCCTGCCCGCGGTCGGCATGGCGCATGGCCGTAATGAGCTGGCCCACCTGAATCTCACGGCCGCTTTCGACGACGGCGTCCACGCCGGCATCCAGGCCTTCCTGTACCGCCTCCACAACCTCATCCAGGGTCAGGCCCTTCTGGAGATGCTGCTCAGGCGCCCAACGCACCTCGCCGTACACCACGCCGTCGTCCGCGAGGTCCTCGACAAATTCCTTGGCGACCCTTAACAGTCCATCTTTGGTCTGCATGACCGCAATGGTGTGGTCGAAGGTTTCGAGGTAGCGGACCAGGGAACCGGAATCGGCCGATTCCCGAAACCATTCCCCCAGGGCAACCGGGTCAGTGGACGGCAATGTGTGTCCCACAGCACTGGCAAGCTCAATGATGGTGGCCGGACGCAATCCCCCGTCCAAGTGGTCGTGAAGGGACACCTTGGGAAGGCTCTTCAGGTCAAAGTCGAGGTCAGGGGCAGCATCTAGAATAGGCTCAGTCACGTTCCAACCTTAGGGTCGTACGGCGGGCAACGCCAGCCGCTTAGTTTTCCCGCGGTTCGGCCTCGCCGCCGGAGGAGGCCAGCATGGCCGGGGATGCAGGAGCTGCCGCCGAGGCATTCCTTGACCCGCCATCGAGCCAAACGTCCACGGCTTCGGCGTCATTGCGGCCGAGCCGCTTGTGCCACAAACGCAGGGCATGATCGATCACGATACCGAGCACGATGGCGAACACCACCGCAATGCCTGCGCTCAGCAGCGGGTTGTCGTGCAGCCATGTGAAGGAGCTTGCCAGGAGGCCGATGCCGATGGAATAGACCACCCAGGTGGCGCAGGCGAAGGCGTCCAACAGGAAAAACCTCCGGTGCGGAAAGCCCGTGGTGCCGGCGACGTAGTTGACTGCCACGCGCCCCCACGGGATGTACCGGGCCGTGAAAATCAGCACGGCCCCGCGCTTCTCCAGTTCATAGCGTGCCCAGCCGAAAACTTTCTGCACCTTTGGCCGTCGCATCCATTTCCACCGCTCCAGGCCGATTCTCCGGCCAAGCAGGAACGCCATGTTGTCCCCGGCCATGGCACCGACAAGGGCGGTCAGCCCAAGAATCCAGAGATTTGGCTCCCCGCTCTGACGGGAAAACGCGGCAAGCGCCACGATGAGTGTTTCACTCGGAAGGATCATGGCGAAGCCGTCCACAAAGAAGAACATCAGGAGCAGCGGGTAGATCCACCACTGGCCTGCAGCATGGAGTACAGCCTCATTAATAAACTCCACGCGGGCATTGCTCCTAGACGAATATGATGCAGACGAAAATGACGCAGACGGAAGTGATGTAGATCGCTCTCCAGTGTCCCACGGCCAAGGCGTCGTTCGCTACGCCCCGGCCCCGGGAACACCACTTCCAGATTAGCCGCCAGGGTCCTCATCCGGCGTCCTCCTGCGGGCTGATAACCGGCCGCCCGGGGCTCCACCCCAGGGCTGAGATGCGGTCAGGTCCTGGGCCCGGCGAATTCGTCCCCGGCCGGATCCGCCACGGTACCCCGCAGCTTGCTGATCACCACGTCCACGATGATTCCGAGGACAACCGCACACACAATGGCGACGGCGGCACCGAGCAGATGGTTGCTCTCAAACCATTGGCCGAAAAACATGCCGATGGCCACCGAGTACCCCGACCAGAGGACGGCCGACAGGACAGTGAGGGCAGCAAACCTGGGCCTCGGGTAGTGCGTGGCTCCGGCTGTCAGGTTGACGGCAACCCTGCCAATGGGGATGAAGCGCGCCACCAGGATCAACGACGCCGGACGCTTTCTGAGTTCACGGCCGGCCCAATGGAAGGCGCCCTGCATGCGCTGGCCGCGCATCCACCGCCACCGTCGGGTACCGACCCTCCGGCCGATGAGGTACGCAATGTTGTCGCCGCTGAAAGCCCCCAGCGCAGCGACCACAATGAGCAGCCACGGGTTGGGGACACCCGCGGTGGCAGCGACAGCCGCCAGCCCCACCACCACGGATTCGCTGGGGATCGGAGGGAAAAAACCATCGATGATGCAACACGCCAGGACAAGGAAGAGTACCCAGGGCTGACCGGCGGCGGCCAGGATGAAATCATTGACGGCCTGCATTAACTCAGGATATGCGGTCGATGATGAGCTGCTGTGCCGGCCGGGATCCTTCCGGCGCGATCACCACGGCGTGTTCCAGTGCATCTTTGGCACGGCCGAATTTCTCCGGGGTATCGGTGAGCAGGGTCATGAGCGGCTCGCCGGCCCGGACGGTCGCTCCGGGCTTGGCGTGCAGCCGGACGCCGGCACCGGCCTGCACCTGGTCTTCCTTACGTGCCCGGCCCGCGCCGAGGCGCCAGGCAGCCACACCGACCGCCAGTGCATCGAGCTCCACCAGGACACCGTCAGCCGGGGCATAGAGCGTCTGGGACTCCTTCGCAACCGGCAGCTTCGCCCGGGGGTCTCCGCCCTGCGCCTCGATCATACGGTTCCACACATCCATGGCGCGGCCGTCCTTGAGCGCGGCCCGCGGGTCCGCGTTGCGCACGCCGGCACAGGCCAGCATCTCTTCCGCCAGCCGGACCGTCAGCTCCACAACGTCCTCCGGTCCGCCTCCGGCCAGCACTTCAACGGATTCCTCCACCTCGATCGCGTTTCCTGCCGTGAGACCAAGGGGCGTGTTCATGTTGGTGAGCAGTGCCACGGTGATAACCCCGGCGTCCTTGCCCAGGGCCACCATGGTCTCCGCCAGCTCCCGGGCACGTGCCTCATCCTTCATAAAGGCGCCACTGCCCACTTTGACGTCCAGGACCAGTGAACCGGTTCCTTCAGCGATCTTCTTGCTCATGATGGAGGATGCGATCAGAGGGATGGCCTCCACCGTCCCCGTGACGTCGCGCAGAGCGTAGAGCTTCTTGTCTGCCGGGGCCAGTCCTGCACCGGCTGCGCAGATCACCGCGCCTACGTTCTGGAGCTGGGCCAGCATTTCCTGATTGCTCAGTTCAGCGCGCCAGCCCGGAATGGATTCCAGCTTGTCCAGCGTGCCGCCGGTGTGCCCCAGTCCGCGGCCGGACAATTGCGGCACAGCCACCCCGAACACCGCCACCAGCGGTGCCAGCGGGAGCGTGATTTTGTCTCCGACGCCACCGGTGGAGTGTTTGTCGCTGGTAGCCTTCACGCCGCCGTCGGGCCGCCGGAGGCTGGAGAAGTCCATCCTCTCTCCGGAGGCGATCATGGCCGCCGTCCAGCGTGATATCTCTATGCGGTCCATGCCATTGAGCAGGATGGCCATGTTCAGGGCGGCCATCTGCTCGTCCGCAATGACGCCGCGGGTGTACGCGTCGATGGTCCAGTCGATCTGTTCCGGGCTGAGGACACCCTTGTCCCGCTTGACGCGGATGATGTCGACGGCGTCGAATGCCTCCGTTTCATGTGTGGTGCGTGTCACCGGGTTTCCTCCAAATGTTGGGGACCAAAGGCGTCGGGGAGCACCTGGTCCATTGTCTTGATTCCCTGGGTGGTCATGAGTTGCATGTCCGGGGCGCGGAATTCGTAAAGCAGCTGCCGGCAACGCCCGCACGGCATCAGCACCTGGCCTCCTGCGTCCACACAGTAGAACGCTCGCAGCGAACCGCCCCCGGTCATCTGCAGATTACCCACCATGGTGCACTCGGCGCAGAGCGTCAGCCCGTAACTGGCGTTTTCCACGTTGCAGCCACTGACAATACGGCCGTCTGCGGTGAGGGCAGCTGCCCCCACCGCAAACTTTGAGTACGGGGCATACGCATTTTTCAGGGCTTCCCGGGCCGCGGACTCCAGCGCTTGCCAGTCAACGCTGCCGGTGGCCGTACCCGCCGGTACCATGTCTTCCGGCACCGCCATCAACCCTTGACGTACGGTATGCCGCTGGCAGCCGGCGGCCGCGAGCGGCCAACCAGGCCCGCGACGGCAAAGATGGTCACCACATACGGAAGCATTGCCATGAACTGGCTCGGCACCGGGGTGCCGATGATGGTGAGGATTGATTGCAGGTTATAGGCGAATCCGAACAGCAGCGAGGCCAGGAAGGCCCCAATGGGGTTCCACCGGCCAAAGATCATGGCGGCCAGGGCGATGAACCCCCGCCCACCGGAGATTTCCTTGGTGAAGGTATCAATTGCCACCAGCGTAAAGAAGGAGCCTCCAATGCCTGCCACAGCGCCGCCGAGAGTCACGTTCCAGAACCTGGTCCTGTTGACGTTGATGCCCATGGTGTCCGCAGCTTGGGGATGCTCCCCCACTGCCCGGATGCGGAGCCCCCATTTGGTTTTGAAGAGCCCGAACCAGATGACCCCCACAGCGACGTACATCAGGTATCCGATGACGGACTGCTGAAAGAGAATGGGGCCGAAGAACGGGATGTCCGCCAGGAGCGGGACCGGAAGCACATCCAAGTGCAACGGAGTGTTGAACAGCTCCTTGTTGGGGACCATCAGTGTTCCGTAGAGGAATCCGGTCACCCCTGATACCAGAACGTTGAGCACCACGCCGACGATGATTTGGTTGACCAGGTATTTGATGCTGAAAACAGCCAGCACCATGGACACCGCCGCGCCTGCCACTGCGGCGGCAATCAGACCGGCAAAGGCATTCTGCGTCACCGTGGACACCAGGGCTGCCGTAAAAGCGCCGCCGAGCAGCTGGCCCTCGATGGCAATGTTAACCACGCCGACGCGCTCGCACAGCACACCGGAGAGTGCGCCGAAAACCAGCGGAACCGCCAAGGTCACGGATCCTGCAAACAATCCGGCAAGCGAGATGGAGGAGTCCCGGGCACCTGCGACGATCCACACCAGAGCCGCGAACACGAAGATGACGGCGAAAGAGATGGGGACCCAGGACGGCGATTTCCTGCCGTCCTTCCACAGCCAAACAGAGTAGGCGGCCAGGCCCAGCAGCACAATTCCGAAGACTACGCCGCCGGTTCCGCCCTGGATCAGGAGTGCAGGCAGCCGGATGGCGTCGCCGTCGTTGCTGATCTTCAGCTCCGCCGTCTTCGCCGGGCCCAGGAAGCCGAAGAAGGTCAGTGCAACCAAGGCCAGGACGCTGAGCGTCACGGGGGCCTTCAGCGAGACAAGGGGGGCCCCGCCGCCGGCTTTGTACCGGGCGGCAGCAGCGGTGCTGGTGGTGGTGTTCATTTGGCGCCTCCGGTCGTTGCAGCCGCCCTTGTGTCAATGGCTGCCGGCTGAGTTTTCAGCTTGCGGGGGTTCAGTCCGAACAGGGATCGGACCAACGGGGGCGCTGCGATGAAAAGAACTATCAGCGACTGCACCACCAGGACAATATCGATGGGGGTACCTGTCTGGATCTGCATCTGCACGGCCCCAGCGCGGAATGCACCGAACAGCAGACCGGCAAAGAACGTCCCCCAAGGCGTGCTTCTGCCGAGCAGGGCAACCGTGATTGCGTCAAAGCCAATCTGGGCGGCGACCCCTCCGGTCAGCACCTGTTCCGTACCGGCTACCTGCGCGGCACCGGCAAAGCCCGCCAGCGCGCCGGCGAGTGCCATCACCAGGACGGTGGACCGCGCCACCTTGATGCCGGCCGTGCGTGCCGCAGCCGGATTCGCTCCGATGGCCCGGAACTCGAACCCGATGGTGGAGCGGTTCAGCAGCCACCACACGCCTGCGGTAAGGAGCACGGCCACCAGGAAGCCCAGGTGAAGCCGGACTCCGGAAACAGGGAGAATGATAGGGTAGATGGCGGATTCGTCCAGGCGCGGTGAGATCGGGCTGTTGGAACCGGGACGCCTGAATGCAGGAGTATTGAGCAGGAAGTCCAGCAGGTACAGGGCAACGTAGTTCAGCATGATGGTCACAATGACCTCGTGGGCGCCCGTCCGTGCTTTGAGCAGGCCTGCAATTCCTCCCCACGCCGCGCCTCCCAGGACGCCCATCACGATGACCAGCAGCAGGTGGATACCGACTGGAAGATGCCACGCAAATCCAGCATAGGCAGCCAGGGTTGAACTGATGATGATCTGGCCCTGGGCACCGATGTTGAAGAGCCCTGCCCGGAAAGCGAGTGCCACACCCAAGGCCGCACAAATCAGTGGCGTGGCCACTGTCATGGTTTCCAGTAAGGGCAGGAAGCCCTGCCTGGGGTTGAACACAGCACCCTGGAACAACGCGACGTAGCTTGTGGTCATGGCGTTCCACAGTGCGGTCAGAAAATCAGAAGGACGGCTGAAGAAATACCCCGAGGTGGTCGCCACCCTGGCATCAGTGCTGGCGATCAACACGCCGCCCAGGATCAGGGCTACCAGGACGGCGAGGACAGAAACCAGGCCATTGCCCATGACGATCCGACGGAACACACTGTCCTGCTGGTGCCCTGTGTCGCCGCTTTGCGCAGAAACCGGCACCAGGGAAGGTGCCAGGGCGCCGCCCGCGGTGTCCAGAGCCACGTCCGCGGACTGAACCTCGGAAGGGGATTCCTGTAGCTTCCGGTGGCTGCCGGATGGGACTTCATTTTTCATCGGAGGCTCCTTCAGGGCCGACGCCCGCCATCATCAGGCCCAGGGTGTCGCGCGGTGTTCCGGCCGGGACAATGCCCACAAGTTTTCCCTTGTAGAGCACGGCGATCCGGTCTGCGAGTTCAACCACCTCATCCAATTCGGTGGAAACGATCATGACCGGTGTGCCGGCGTCGCGCTCTTCCACGATGCGGCGGTGCAGGAACTCGATGGATCCTACGTCCACACCGCGGGTGGGCTGCGAGGCGATGAAGAGCCGCAATGGCCGCGAGAGCTCCCGGGCCATCACCACCTTCTGCTGGTTCCCTCCGGATAGCGTCCCGGCAGCGGCAGCGGCAGACGGGGTACGGATGTCGAATTCCTGGATCTTTGCGCTGGCATTCTCGGCAATGATCCTGGGCGACATGACGATGCCTTTGGCGAACGGGGCTTTGTCGTAGACGTCCAGCACCAGATTCTCCGCGACCGAGAACGGCCCCACGAGGCCGTCCACAGTACGGTCTTCCGGTACAAATCCGATCCCCGCACCCAGAATGTCCTTCACGGAACGGCCCAGGAGTTCCGTACCGTCCAACGTGACTGAACCTGTCACATGCTCCTGGACGCCAAGGATGGCTTCCGTGAGTTCGGTCTGGCCGTTCCCCTGCACTCCGGCAACAGCCAGAATCTCGCCTTTCGCAATATCAAAACTGACGCCGTCCACGGCATTCGTGCCATTGGCAGCACGGACGGTCAGTCCGGTGACAACGAAGCTCTTTTCACCCGGCTTCGCTGCGGCCTTGTCCAGAGTCAGGCTGACCGCCCTGCCCACCATCATGGAGGCCAGCTCGGCGGGAGAAGCCGACGGCGGAGCGTCACCTACCACCTTGCCGCGGCGGATGACCGTGATGACGTCCGCGACCGCTTTGACTTCGCGCAGTTTGTGCGAAATGAAAACGATAGAGGTGCCGCTGGCTTTGAGCTGGCGCATGATGTCCAGCAGTTCGTCCGTCTCCTGTGGTGTGAGCACAGCTGTGGGCTCATCCAGAATGAGGACCTTCGCCTCGCGCACCAGGGCCTTAATGATCTCCACCCGCTGCTGGACTCCGACAGGAAGTTCTTCGACGACGGCGTCCGGATCGACATCGAATCCGTACTTGTCTGAAATTTCCCGGATACGCCGGCGGGTCTCTTCGATGCTCAGAACGCCGCCGAATGTTGTGGGTTCCGCCCCCAAAGCCACGTTTTCGGCCACAGTGAAAACGGGGACAAGCATAAAGTGCTGGTGCACCATGCCGATCCCTGCTGCCATCGCATCGCCGGGTCCACGGAATACGGCAGTCTTGCCATCCACCAGGATTTCCCCGGCTGTTGGCTCGTACAGGCCGTACAGGACGTTCATCAGCGTTGATTTTCCGGCGCCGTTTTCGCCCAGAAGGCAATGGATCTGGCCGGATTCCACCACGAGGTCTATGTCTTGGTTGGCGTAAAAGGTCCCGAATGCTTTCGAGATCCCTTTCAACTCGAGTTTCACAACTCCCACCATTCTGTTGGTCCGAAGGAACGGCTGGGCAGGCGAAGCTCCCCGCGACCTGCATGGTTTGCTGCCTACAGCCTAGTCAGGGCACAAACACGTCGCCAGCACCGGCTCAGGTACTGGCGACGCGTCGGGGAATGCTGCTGCTACTTCGGGCTCGCCTCGGACTTGACTACGAGTTTGCCGGACATGATGTCTGCTTTGAGAACATCCAGTTCGGACTTCGTCTCAGCCGACACGGCGGAGTCCAGGTCATGGAACGGTGCCAGCGCGACGCCGTCGTTCTTCAGCGTGCCTACATAAGCCTCGTTGGAGAACTTGCCTTCGGAATCATCCTTGACAACAACCTGAACCGCTTCGTCCATTTTCTTGATGACCGAGGTGAGCATGATGCCCTTATATTCCGGGGCGGTGAGGAATCCATCGGAGTCAACCCAGATGAGCTTGACGTCCTTGCCTGCGGCCTTGGCCTCGTTCAGGGCCGCACCCGCGCCCTTGCCAACCGGACCGGCCACGGGCATCACGATGTCCGCGCCCTGGTCCAGCAGGTTTTTGGTCACCTGCTTTCCGGTGTCCTGCTTTTCGAAGTCACCGGTGAAGGAACCATCCTGGGTTGTTTTGTCCCAGCCGATAACCTGCACGGTCTTGCTCTTGGCCTTGTTGTACGCCTGAACACCGTCGTAGAAACCGTCCATAAAAATGGTGACCGTGGGAATCTTGATGCCGCCGAAGGTGCCCACCTTGCCGGTCTTGGTGGTGGCCGCCGCTGCGTAGCCGGCCAGGTACGCGGCCTGGGCGGTGTCGTAGATAACGGGCTTGACGTTGGCGATAGCCGGGCTATAGCCGAAGTCGATGATCGCAAAGTGCTTGTCCGGGTTCTTCTCGGCAGCCGCCTTTGTGGCGTCACCGAGGAGGAAGCCGACGGTCACCGTCAGGTCGCAACCGGCAGACATCATCCCGTTGAGGTTGGTCTCGAAGTCGCTGTTGGCTTTGGACTCGGCCGACTTGACGGTAATGCCCAGATCTTTTTCGGACTTTTTCAGGCCGTCGTAGGAGGACTGGTTGAAGGACTGGTCATCGAATCCGCCGGAGTCGGAGACGATGCAGCCGGTGTAATGGGTGGCCGTCTTGGTGGCTGAGCTGCCTGCGTCCGGGGCGGCACCGCAACCGGTGAGCAACAACGCCGCTGCACCGACCGAGGCCACGCCGGCCATTGAACCGCGCTTGAAATTAGCACGCAGTGAGTCCTTCAATTTTCCTCCAGGAAGAATGAGATTGGCGCTACGGGAGTTCAATGAGTGTCCGTTTCTACACTGAAATTCTGTTTTCACTGACGGTTTCGCAGCACTGCGCCGAGGCGCACTGATGGAAGTTACTTTAGTGGCCTGAAACACTTCCGAATAACACACTGGAGCGGGAATCCGAAGATTGTTGAGAACTTGTTACCAATCAGTAGCAGGCGCCGCAGGTCATGCGGCACCCGCTACTCTCCCGGATGGGGGTGGGTGCCCTATACACGCACCAGCATTTTGCCGGTGTTGGCGCCATCGAGCAGATCCATAAATGCCTGCGGAGCGTTCTCCAATCCATCAACCACGGTCTCGTCGTAGCGGACGGTGCCGTCGGCCAGCCATCCGGCCATCCGCTCAGCAAACTCCGCAGCGTGCTGCCGCTGGCCACCCACCAGGAAACCGCGGAGCGTCAGCTGCTTTCCGATGGCTGCCGCCAGGTTTCGCGGAGCGGCCGGCGGCTCCGTGGAGTTGTACTGCGATATTGCGCCGCACATCGCCACACGTCCGCCCACGTTGAGCACGGACAGCGCAGCTTCGAGGTGTTCACCGCCCACATTGTCGAAGTAGACATCAATCCCGTGGTCCCCGGCAGCGTCCTTGAGCTGCAGGTGGACCGGGCCGTCGCGGTAGTTGAAGGCGGCATCAAAGCCGAGCTCCAGCAGTCGGGCCACCTTCTCAGGCGTGCCAGCGCTGCCGATCACCCGGGAGGCACCCATGGCCTTGGCGATCTGGCCCACCAGTGAGCCCACCGCCCCGGCCGCACCCGATACAAAGACGGCGTCGCCGGCCTTGAACTCTGCCACTTTGAGCAGTCCGGCATAGGCCGTGAGGCCTGTCATGCCGAGCGCCCCGAGGAACGCCGATGCCGGTGCCAGATCGGTGCGGGCCACCGTGGTTGCTGCCGCATCCACCACCGCGTATTCCCGCCAGCCGAGCTGATGCACGACGGCGTCCC
This sequence comes from Pseudarthrobacter sp. N5, assembly GCF_050157035.1. GTDB lineage: Bacteria > Actinomycetota > Actinomycetes > Actinomycetales > Micrococcaceae > Arthrobacter. The sequence goes on along the minus strand of NZ_CP189593.1, from coordinate 1,410,541 downwards.
CCACCTTCCGCCCATCGGCCCGGGACGCGATCACCTCACCGACGGCACCGCCGTCGAGCGCTGCATCCAGCGCAAACGGCGCTGAGTAGGACTTCACGTCGTTCATCCGGCCGCGCATGTACGGATCAACGGAGATGAAGAGGTTGCGGACCAGGACCTGTCCCGCCGCCAGTTCAGGAAGCGGCGTCTCTGCCAGCCGGAAGTTCTCCGGCGCCGGGCGGCCATGGGGACGGGAGGCCAGCTGGATTTCGCGCGACGATTCCGGCAGCGCGGTTGCCCGGACAATGCTCATGCTGCGAACTCCACCAGGGTGATGGCAACATCCATGTTTCCGCGCGTTGCATTGGAGTAGGGGCAGATACGGTGTGCCTTGTCCATCAGGGCTTCCGCTGTTTCCTTGTCGAGTGCGGGCAGCGCGATCTCGAGCTCGGCGGCAAGGCCGTAGCCTTCACCGCCGTCAAGGGCGCCGAAATGGATCTTCGCGGCCACCGCAGAATCCCTGAGATCCGCTCGCTCCTTCCGTCCCACGAGCCGGAGTGCGGAATGGAAGCAGGCTGCATAGCCCGCCGCGAACAGCTGCTCGGGGTTGGTACCTTCGCCGCTGCCGCCCAGTTCCATCGGGCTGGCGAGCGTGACGTCGAGTTTGCCGTCCCTGGTGCGTGCGTTGCCGTCGCGGCCTTCGCCTGAGGCCAGTGCCTCGGCTGTGTAAAGCGTTTTCAATTGCTTCCCGTTCTGTTGGATTGGAAGTGCACTTCATCCGCACCCTCGTGGGGTGCGTGCGAACTATGGAGGGCGGCAGTGAGCCGGCCCAGGGTTTCCCGCAGCTGGTCGATTTCTGCAGCAGTGAGACCGGCTGCGGCCGCAAGGTGCTGAGGGATTCCTGCTGCTTTGCCGCTCAGGGCCTGGCCAGCATCGCTCAGGTGGACAGCGACTCTGCGCTCGTCCTCGGCCGACCGACGGCGATCCACGAGCCCAAGCCCCTCGAGCCTCTTGAGAAGCGGCGAGAGGGTGCCGGAATCCAGCCCGAGTTCCTCGCCCAACTCCTTGACCCCGCGGGGCGCCTCTTCCCACAGCACCAACATCACCAGGTACTGGGGGTAGGTGAGGCCCAATTGCTCCAGGATTGGCCGGTACACGGCAGTGGCTGCCCGTGAAGCGGAGTACAGGGCAAAGCACACCTGGCGGTCGAGTCTGGGGGCATCGATCATACCTATAACTCTAGCTCACAATTGAATTGTGCACAACTTACTTACTGAAAAGCAAACGCCAGCTGGCGGGTAACGACGTGAAATCGCGGATTTGCGGGTGTTAGCTGCCGGCCCGCGGCTAAGGGTTTCTAAGGAGTTCTAAGGGTCTGGCTTTAGAGGTCGCGGAGAGTACGGAGTGCGGCGGCCGTGAGCACCTGGATGCCGAGGCCCAGCGCGCGTTCGTCCACGATGTAGTCACCACGGTGGAGGTCGTATTCCTCGCCCCCCGGAGTTTTTGTGCCGAGACGCATCATGGCACCTGGAAGTTCGGCCAGGAACCAGGCAAAATCCTCGCCGCCCATGGATTGCGGCGTCAGCACCACGGCACCCTCACCGATTTCGGCGCGGGCTGCAGCTTCAATGAGCGCGGTCTCATGTTCGGAGTTGACCACGGGCGGCACCCCGCGGGTGTGCTCCAGATGGACGTCCACGCCGTACGGTGCGGCAACCTGCTGCACCACTTCATCAAGCAGCTCACCGGCGCTGTGCCAGGCATCGCGGTCCAGGCAGCGCATGGTCCCGGCCATATAGCCGGTGCCAGGGATGGCGTTGGGAGCGGACCCCGCGTTGATCTGTCCCCAGACCACGGAGACGCCGCTGCGGACATCCACCCGGCGGGAGAGAACTGCCGGAACATTAACCGCGATCTGCGCGAGGGCGAAGACCAGATCCTCCGTCAGATGGGGCCGGGAGGTGTGCCCGCCGCGGCCGCTCAGTTCAATCTTGATGGTGTCCGAAGCGGACGTGATGGCACCGATGCGGGTACCGATGCGTCCGACGTCGATCCTCGGGTCACAGTGCAGTGCCAGGATGCGCGGAACACCGTCCAGGACGCCCTGCTCAATACAGGAAAGCGCGCCGCCGGGCATTGTTTCCTCGGCGGGCTGGAAAATGATCCGCACTGTTCCGCGCAGGGGTGACTCCTGATGCATTTCCTGCAGCACCAGGGCGATGCCCAACATGGTGGTGGTGTGGATGTCGTGACCGCAGGCATGGGTGACGCCATGGTTCTTCGAAGCGAAGTCCAAGCCGCTGTCTTCAATGATGGGAAGCGCGTCAATGTCGCCGCGGAGGGCTGTGGCGATGGGGCCGGCGCCAATGTCCACGGTCAGTCCGGTACCTTCGAGCCGACGAGGCTTGAGCCCGGCTGCCTCGAGGCGTTCAACCAGTTTGTCCGTGGTGCGGAACTCCTTGAACGATAGCTCCGGGTGCGCGTGAAGATCCCGGCGGAACTCGATCAGTTCCGGCAGCAGGGGCTCGAGCCACGGACCCACCAGTGCGGTGGGATCGGTTTCAGTAGTGTAATTGCGCACGGAATAACTCTATCGAGCGTACAAAGAATACCGGCATCGCTGACGGCGCGTTACGGATTCCGGACATTCCGGAATGGAACACCCGCCCGGGCACTGCGGAGCTAGTGTAGCGTGTCGTTGATTCCTTTGGGTATGGTTTTTTGTCAGACTTGATCCATGGTTTATCTGGCAAGGGCTTTGGAATTGCGTGACGGGGACCGGGGGTTCTTGGAGGCGTTGACTCGTGGGAATTCTTCCTCCGCGACATTGGCGTTGCGGGCGCGCACGGTTTTGTTGGCTGCCGACGGGATGCCGAATATCCAGATCGAGAAGATCACCGGGTTTTCGGCACCCACGGTTTTGAAGTGGCGCAACCGCTATGCCGAGGGCGGGATCGAGGCCCTGTCCGATGTCCAGCGCCCGGGACGGGAGCGGGAGATCGACGAGCTTGCCCTGATCGCGGACACCCTGACCAACGATGGGAAGCCGCCGGCCGGGCTTGGGATCTCGCACTGGTCCGCCCGCATCATGGCCGAACGCCACGGAGTCTCCTTTTCGTCGGTGGCCCGCATCTGGCGCCGTTGGAAAATCCAGCCTCACCGGATCGAGACGTTCAAGTTCTCCACTGATCCCGCCCTGGAGTTCAAGCTCCGGGACGTGGTGGGCCTGTACATGTCCCCGCCGGAAAACGCGGTGGTCGTGAGCATCGATGAGAAAACCCAAATCCAGGCGCTGTCCCGCACCGGCCCGGATCAGCCGTTGTCCTCGACGCACCCGCTGCAGCAGACCCACGACTACAAACGCAACGGCACCACCACCTTGTTCGCCGCCCTGGAGGTCCTCACCGGCAAACTCAGCGCGAACGCCTTCTACCCAAAGCACACCAACATCGAGTTCGTCGATTTCCTGGGCCGGGTCGCCGACGCCCACCCCGGGGTTGAACTGCATGTCATCTGCGACAATTACGCGACGCATAAGCATCAGAACGTGAAGGACTGGCTGGCCAAAAACCCGCGCGTGCGCCTGCACTTCACCCCAACCAGCTGTTCCTGGCTGAACATGGTGGAGATCTTCTTCGGGATCATCACCCGCCAGTGCCTCAAACGCGGTGCGTTCAGCTCGGTGAAAGAGCTGGAACAAACCATGGAACGCTACATCGAGAACTACAACCAGGACGCCAAACCATTCACCTGGACCAAATCAGCGGACTATCTCCTGGGCAAGATGAAACGCAAACAAACCATTAACACGGAACACTAGAGGACGTCGGTATCGCCGCTGGCCTTGAGCCTGTCAACCGCGCCCTTGACCCGCTGCGCGTGTTCTTTGGTGGTGACAAGCAGCGCGTCCGGGGTATCCACGATGACGACGTCCTTGATTCCGATCAGGGCAATAACGCGCTTGGTATCGGACACCACCACGCCACTGGCATTTTCGGTGAAGACGCGGGCGCCTTCGCCGAGAACTGTGACGTCATCCACTTCCCTGGCACTGTTGAGCCGGCCCACCGAGGCGAAGTCCCCGACGTCGTCCCAACGGAAAGTACCAGGCACGACGGCGACGTCCCCGGCCGCCGCTGCCGGCTCCGCCACTGCGTAGTCAATGGCGATCTTGGGCAGTGTGGGCCAGATGCGGGCAGTGACCTCATCGCGTTCCGGAGTGTCCCAGGCCTCTGCGATCTCCTGCAGGCCCGTGAAGAGTTCGGGCTGGTTCGCTTCCAGGTGCTTGAGCATCAGGGATACCGGAGCGACGAACATTCCGGCGTTCCAGACGTACTCGCCGCTGTCGACGTACTGCTGGGCCACCTCTTCATCCGGCTTCTCCACGAATTCCACCACGGCCTGCGCGCTGGGCGCTCCCGGAATATTCAGCTTTTCGCCGGAACGGATATAGCCGAATCCGGTGGAGGGGTGGGTGGGCTTGATTCCGATGGTCACGATCTTGCCTGCGGCGGCCGTGTGAATGGCCTCGCGGACTGCCTCCTGGAACAGGTTGTCCGGGCTGATGACCTGGTCTGCGGCGAAGGATCCCATGATGGTGTCCGGGTCCCGCTGGTGAAGGATGGCTGCTGCGAGGCCAATGGCCGCGCCGGAATCCTTCGGTTCGCTTTCCAGCACAAGGTCCGAGTCCTGAACCTCAGGCAGTTGGCGGCAGACGGCGGCGCGGTGTGCCGTGCCGGTAACCACCAGGACACGGTTGCCCGCAAGGGGCTCCAGCCGGTCGTAGGTTGCGCGGAGCAAAGTGCTGCCGGAACCCGTGAGGTCATGAAGGAACTTGGGAGCTGCTGCACGTGACAGAGGCCAGAGGCGGGTCCCCACACCGCCCGCCGGAATGACCGCGATGAAGCGGTCCAGCGGCAAATCCTGGCGTGTCTCATTGTCTGTAGTCATCACGGTTACTTTAGCTGACCGTTGCGGCCTGACGTATCGAACACCCGTCGGGAACACGCGGGCGTGGCGTTGGGTGTGGCGCCGGGTGTGGCGTTGGTCTCAAAAAAAGGCAAAAACCGCGTCGGGCCCTGTCACCAAGGAACTCCTAAATTGAATAAGCTGTGAGCGAAGCCTAGATTTAGGCCTGAGCCATGAGTGCTCTCGCAGCAGGCGTTTCCCCGCGTGGATCCCATGCCAGCGCCGCTGTGTTGCAGGGAGGTTTATTCAGTGCCGACAAAACCAGCTGGCACCTTGTATCGCGGCCGTGAAGGCATGTGGTCCTGGGTAGGACACCGTATTACGGGCGTTGTGATCTTTTTCTTCTTGTTGGTCCATGTGCTTGACACATCCCTGGTGCGGGTGTCCCCTGATGCCTACACCGCGGTGATCGGCACATACCAGAACCCCCTGATGGCCCTGGGTGAAACGGGCCTTGTTGCGGCGATTGTCTTCCACGCCTTCAATGGCCTGCGGATCATCGCCGTTGACTTCTGGAAAAAGGGCGCCAAGTACCAGCGCCAGATGCTGTGGACGGTCCTGGCTCTCTGGATTGTCACCATGGTGGCCTTCGCTATCCGTCACCTGTCCATCGCCTTCGGAGGTCACTAAGTCATGACTGCAACGCAGATCCAGAACCCGCGCAGCGGAAGCAACGGCGGTGGCGGAAACAGCAGCGGCAGAATCGAACCCAAGTACCGCCGCCACGGGAGCTCACGGGGCAACTTCGAAATGCTGGCCTGGCTGTTCATGCGCCTTTCGGGCGTGGTGTTGATAGTCCTCATCTTCGGCCACCTCTTTGTGAACCTCATGGTGGGCGAGGGTATCCATGCCATTGACTTCGGCTTTGTTGCCGGCAAGTGGGCGGACCCGTTCTGGCAGCTCTGGGACCTTGCCATGCTGTGGCTCGCCATGCTGCACGGCACCAACGGTGTGCGCACCATCATTAATGACTACGCCGAAAAGGACTCCACCCGGCTGTGGCTCAAGATTGTCCTCTACGCCGCCACCACCGTCATCATCGTCCTGGGCACCCTGGTGATCTTCACATTCAACCCCTGCCCCATGGTTAACGGCGTCCCGCTGCCCGGCGGTTTCTGCCCGGCAACGTAGCAGCTGTTCCTGTCTGCAGCGCTTTGCAGGCAGATTTTTGCGGAGCAGGCTTCGCCGGCCCGTTGTTTTATAGCGAATTTTGAGAGAAAGAGCGTCTGGTATGCAGGTCCATAAGTACGACGTCGTCATCGTCGGTGCCGGTGGCGCTGGCATGCGCGCAGCGATCGAATCCGGTCAGCGCGCACGAACAGCAGTACTGACCAAGCTCTACCCCACCCGCTCGCACACGGGTGCGGCGCAGGGTGGAATGTGTGCGGCTCTTGCCAATGTCGAGGAAGACAACTGGGAATGGCACACCTTCGACACCATCAAGGGCGGCGATTACCTGGTTGACCAGGACGCGGCGGAAATCATGGCCAAAGAAGCCATCGATGCCGTGCTGGATCTTGAGAAGATGGGCCTGCCGTTCAACCGGACACCCGAGGGCCGGATCGACCAGCGCCGTTTCGGCGGCCACACCCGTGACCACGGCAAGGCACCAGTCCGCCGCGCGTGTTATGCCGCGGACCGCACCGGCCACATGATCCTGCAGACGCTCTATCAGAACTGCGTCAAGCACAACGTTGAGTTCTACAACGAGTACTACGTCCTGGATCTCCTCACCGTTGAGGAAGACGCAGTCCGTGAAGACGGCACAGCGTACAAGCAAAAGCGCGTTGCCGGCGTCGTGTCCTACGACCTCGCTTCCGGAGAACTGCACGTTTTCCAGGCAAAGTCGGTCGTTTTTGCCTCGGGCGGTGCGGGCAAGGTCTTCAAGACCACGTCCAACGCACACACCCTGACCGGCGACGGCATGGGCATCGCGTTCCGCCGCGGCATCCCGCTGGAGGACATGGAGTTCTTCCAGTTCCATCCGACAGGCCTGGCCGGCCTGGGCATCCTGCTCTCCGAGGCAGCGCGCGGCGAAGGCGCCATTCTGCGCAACTCCGAAGGCGAGCGCTTTATGGAGCGCTATGCCCCCACCATCAAGGACCTCGCTCCCCGTGACATCGTGGCCCGCTCCATGGCCAACGAGGTCCGTGAGGGCCGCGGCTGTGGCCCGAACAAGGATTATGTCCTCCTTGACCTGACCCACCTGGAGCCGGCACACATCGATGCCAAGCTGCCGGACATCACCGAGTTCGCCCGCACCTACCTGGGTGTGGAGCCGTACACGGAGCCCGTGCCCGTCTTCCCTACTGCCCACTACGCCATGGGCGGCATCCCCACCACCATCAAAGCCGAGGTGCTGCAGGACAACGACACCGTCATCCCCGGCCTGTACGCCGCCGGTGAAGTTGCCTGCGTGTCCGTGCACGGATCCAACCGTCTGGGCACCAACTCCCTGTTGGACATCAATGTCTTCGGCAAGCGCGCCGGGATCGCGGCTGCCGAGTACTCCAAGACTGCTGAATTCGTGGATCTGCCGGAGGATCCGGAAGGCTACACCCTGAACCTGCTGGATCACGTCCGCACTTCGGACGGCAGCGAGAAGGTTGCTGCAATCCGAAAGGAACTGCAGGACACGATGGATGCCAACATGCAGGTGTTCCGCACGGCAGACACGCTGAACCAGGTGCTGACCGACATTGCCTCCTTCGAGGAGCGGTACCAGCGCATCAGCGTCCAGGACAAGGGCAAGCGATTCAACCTGGACCTGCTGGAGGCTGTTGAACTCGGCTTCCTGCTGGAACTGGCAAAGGTCATGACGGTGGCAGCCCTGCACCGCGAGGAATCACGTGGCGGCCACTTCCGTGAGGACTTCCCGGACCGCGACGATGAAAAATTCATGAAGCACTCCATGGCGTATAAGGACGAGCATGCACCGGCGGACGGGACTGCGGCGACCGCCACAACAACTGCCGGGATCCGGCTTGGCACCAAGCCTGTTGTCTTTACCCGCTACGAGCCGATGGTGAGGAAGTACTAAAATGACCGCTGAACTTGCTGAGCCAGCCTCCAAGATTGAGCTGCCCGCGCATATTGGTGGCGGCGGGGAAATCCCGTCCTTCGACGTCACGCTGCGGGTCCGCCGCTATAACCCTGAAGTCTCCGAGGAGTCCACCTGGGATGAATTCAAGGTCACCATGTACGGCACTGACCGCGTTCTGGATGCCCTGCATAAGATCAAGTGGGAAATTGACGGTTCCGTCTCCTTCCGGCGTTCGTGCGCGCACGGCGTCTGCGGTTCCGATGCCATGCGCATCAACGGCCGTAACCGCCTCGCCTGCAAGACCCTCCTGAAGGACCTGGACACGTCCAAGCCCATCACGGTTGAACCCATCAAGGGCCTCCCGGTGGAGAAGGACCTGATTGTGGACATGGAACCGTTCTTCCAGTCCTTCCGTGAGGTCATGCCGTTCCTCATCAACAGGGGCCACGAGCCCACCAAGGAGCGCCTGCAGTCTGCTGAGGAACGCGAACGCTTTGACGACACCACCAAATGCATCCTGTGCGCCGCGTGCACGTCATCCTGCCCCGTGTTCTGGACCGATGGCCAGTACTTCGGCCCGGCGGCCATCGTCAACGCGCATCGCTTCATCTTCGATTCCCGCGATGATGCCGGCGACATGCGCCTTGAGATCCTCAACGACAAGGAAGGTGTGTGGCGTTGCCGCACCACCTTCAACTGCACCGAAGCGTGCCCGCGCGGCATCCAGGTGACCCAGGCCATTGCTGAGGTCAAGCAGGCAATTCTTTCCCGCAAGATCTAATACGCGTTTTAGCAACGATGTGACGGACGACGGCGTCGCTCACCTTTCCGGTGAGGGGCGCCGTCGCCGTTTAAGTGCAATTGACTACCGACATCAAGCGAAAGGGGACGCAGTGTCCCGCTCCGAAAAAGTTTCATTCGAAGGATCCACTGGCGAGCGGCTGTCCGGCATCGTCGACGTCCCTGAGGGCCGGTGAAAGGCTGGGGAGTGTTCTCGCACGGCTTTACCCTTGGTCTCGCTGGAAGGCAGCGACCACCTTCTGACGGGCAAGGGCCAGGCTGCCCGTGCAGCCAGGATTATTTCCGCGTGGGCCGACCAGTACCTCGACGCCGCGCGGTAGACGGCGGACGCTGCCGCTCCACGGCGCCATGCTGATCCACGGGGGTCTTTCCTGGCTGGATCTGACGTGATCCCCACACCGGATGCTGGCCGGCCGGGATGTTCCGAAGGTCCTCTTCACGGATGGTCGACCACGCTGCTGCCACGAGGTAGACCCGGCTGACCAGGTTGAACCAGATCAGCAGCCCGATGATGATGGCGAAAGGCGCCAGGATGGGGTTGCGTCCGGCGCCTGCCAACAGTTCCGTGCTGAAGACCTGAAGCACGGTAGTGCCGACGGCGGCCAGGATGGTCCCTTCCAGGAGTGCGCGCCGGGCGAGCTTCAGTCCGCCGGCCAGGCGGAACATGATGACCGCTGTTGCCCACCCCAGCAACAAGGGCACAGCGATTTTGATCACGGCGGATATTGGGCCGGCGGCGGCCTGATCCAGGTGCAGGATCTCGCTCACCCAGCCTGCAGCCGTACCGAAGATCAGGGAGGCTCCCGAACTCACCACAAGCGCCATGCCGAGAAGCAGCAAAGTACCGGCGTCGTGCAATTTCAGGACTAAAGGGTTGATCTTGAGCGGACCCAGATCCATGATCCCGCGGAGCCCGTCGCGGAGCCCTGCGATCCAGCCCAGCGAGGTGATGACAGTTACCAGCCCCGCAATAACCGCCGTCCAGCCCAGGCCATCGGGGTTCAGCAAATCCCGGGGGTCCACCAGGCCCTCGCCGCCGTCCACCTTCAGGAGTCCGGGCGCACTGTCTGCAACGCTGGCAATAATCCGGTCCAGCAGGACCGGCTGCCCGCGGAGCGCCAGGCCGGCAAGGGAGAAGCCGGTGGTCAGCAGGCCCGTGACGGAGAAGAACATGTTGAACCCAATGCCTGAACTCATCAGCGGGCCATGCCGGAGATTATAGTGCTGCCACGCCCGCATGGGCCGGAATGCGTTGAGCCTTGCCAGTAGCCACTGGAACATGGCGGCCGGGCCCGCCAACGGGCCATTGCCGGAGCGCCGTGCTGTGCCCCACTCCACCCTTTTCCGGATGACTTCCAGTTTCAGCCGGGCCCGCTCAGTGGGAAGCGGTGGCTCCGTCTGAGTCGGTAGTCCGGGGCGTGCTGAGTTCGCTGTCTGTTTCGGTCCCAAAGTCCAGCTCTTCCCGTAGCTGCCAAATGCCGTCGTTGTCGTGCTCGTAAAGTCCCATGCTAGCCACAGGAAACGTTGCCCTGTAGTCCTGCAGCACCGTTTCGGCCTTATCGAGGCTTTTCGGCGCAACATCGTGGGCAATGGTGACGTGCGGGTGGAACGCAAATGGCAGATCGCGTTCAAGCGGTCCGGTCTGCAATTGTTCGTGCAAGCTGACGCAGGCCCCGAAGCCGTCTTCGACATTGATGAAAACCACCGGCGAAACGGGTCTGAAGGTGCCGGTTCCCGCTATGGTGACCATGAACGGTTCCTGCCGGCGGGCCACCTCGCGGACGTGGCTGCGCGTAGCCTCCCAGTCCTGGGTGGGCGTGGTGGTGATCAGCGTGATGTGGGCTGGAATCACGCTGGCCATGGGGTCGCCGAAGGATGCGCGCCAACGTTGCAGTTCCTCGGCAACGGCAGCCGGGAAGCCCAGAATGACGCCAACGCTCATTCCTTCACTATCGCTGCTGGTTTCCGGCATGGAACTAGCGGACTCCCCGGGCTCCGCCGTAGGGCAGGAAGCCCACCTTGGCATAGACATCGGCGAGCGTGGCCGAGGCGATCGCGCGTGCCTTTTCGGCGCCGTGGGCCAGCAGGCGGTCGAGCTCAGCCGGATCGGCAAGCAGTTCGTTGGCGCGGTCGCGAATCGGAGACAGGTGTCCCGCCATGAGTTCGGCCAGGTCCACCTTCAGATGGCCGTACATCTTGCCTTCGTAGTCGGCCACGATCCTGGCCACTGGCTGGCCGCTGATGGCCGAGTAGATACTCAGCAGGTTGGAGACGCCCGGCTTGGTTTCACGGTCGAAACGGATCTCGGTCCCTGCGTCGGTGACGGCAGATTTGATCCGTTTGGCAGTGATCTTGGGGTCGTCCAGCAGGTTGATCAGGCCGGCAGAGGACTCCGCCGACTTGGACATCTTGGCAGTGGGATTCTGCAGATCGTAGATCTTGGCAGATTCCTTCTGGATGAAGGGCTGCGGGATCTGGAAAGTATCACCAAAACGGCTGTTGAAGCGGTTGGCCAGATCGCGGCTGAGTTCAACGTGCTGGCGCTGGTCTTCACCCACCGGCACGCCGTGCGGCTGGTACAGCAGGATGTCAGCTGCCTGCAGGATCGGGTAGGTGAATAGTCCGACGCTGGCGTGGTCCGATCCCTGCTTCTGCGCCTTGTCCTTGAATTGGGTCATGCGGGACGCTTCGCCCATGCCGGTGATGCAGTTCAGGACCCAGGCCAGCTGGGCGTGCTCGGGAACCTGGGACTGGACGAACAATGTGCATTTGTTGACGTCCACGCCGCCAGCGATGTACTGCGCGGCCGTGATGCGGGTACGGCGGGCCAGTTCCGCAGGATCCTGCGGCACCGTGATGGCGTGCAGATCGGGGATGAAGAAAATGGCGTCGTACTCGTCCTGCATACGGACCCAGTTGACCAGCGCTCCCAGATAGTTGCCGAGGTGGAGGGAGTCAGCCGAGGGCTGCATGCCGGAGAGCACGCGGTGCTTGGCTCCGGCAGCGAGCTTGGTGGACGTTGTCGGCACGGCGGACGCGTCGGTTTCAGTTGCGGTGGGGATTGTCATTCGAGAAAACCTTAGGAGCCTAGAGCCGGTAGTCCACTACCAGCGGTGCATGGTCAGAGAAACGTGTGTCCCATGAGGCTGCCCGGTCCACGGTTGCCGAAACGGCGGCAGCCGCAAGCGCCGGGGTGGCCATGTGGTAGTCAATGCGCCAGCCAGTGTCAGTGTCAAAGGCCTTACCGCGCTGGGACCACCAGGTGTAAGGGCCGTCGACGTTTCCCGCCAGGCCCCTGTGGACATCCCTCCAGTCGATCTCCTCGCCGAAGAAGCGGTCGAAGTAGGCGCGCTCTTCCGGAAGGAAGCCGGCACGTTTGACGTTGCCCTTCCAGTTCTTGATATCCAGCTCCGTGTGGCCCACGTTGAGGTCACCCACCACCAAAGCATGGTCGCTGTCCTTCGCCAGCTCCGGAAGCCTCTTGGTCATGACATCCAGGAAGCGGTATTTGTCCACCTGCTTGGGGGTGCCCGCTTCCCCCGAATGGACATAGGCACTCACCACCGTCAGCCGGCCGTTATGGCCTGCCGAGTCCTTGACGGCAAAATCCGCTTCAACCCAGCGGCCCGCCGTGGCGAAGTAATCATCGCCGATGCCGTTGCGGGTTGCCAGGGGTTTCTCGCGGGAGGCAATGGCCACTCCTGCGCGCCCCCTGGCTTCAGCCTCGGCGTGAAGGACGTACCACCCTTCACCGAGAAGTTCATGGACAATCGCGTCCGGCGCCCGGACCTCCTGGAGGCAGAGAATGTCCACCTCGCGGGGCTCAAGCCATGCTGCCATGCCGTTCCGGTAGGCAGCACGAAGGCCGTTGACGTTTACAGATGCGATGCGAAGGTTGTCCTTCTTCAATGCCGAGCTCACCCGCTCCACTCTAGTCGACGATGGTTCCGCTGACGGGCTCGTCTGCACCGCCGGAGGACTTGATCATGTCGCGTGCGTTGGTGGCCGTAATCTCGATGGTCTCCAGGGCACGGTGGATGGTGTCCTGGTCCGCTGAGTCGCCCTTGGCTCGTTCCTTTTCAACCACACGGACCTGCACCTGCACGATCTTGAGCGAGTGATCCAGCTTGAGGTCACGGATTTCCTCCGCCTCACCGCGTTCGCGTACCAGCCGGGTTCCGCCATGGTCAGCGGAGCCCGACGACGGGGCCCGGCCGGCTGCGGAGTTGAAGGCATTCTGCGCCTCGGTGAGTTTAGCGCCGGCTTTCTTCGCGGCCTTCTGGATGCTGAACACCACAAACGACGCGAGAAGCAGCCAGAACAAGGCGATGATGGCCACGATCCAGCCCACCACATCGTTCTTGTTGGCAGCAAAGATGACCGCAACCAGGAACGCGGTGATGAATACGGCCATACCCAGTCCGCTGATGCGGAACATGGAAAATCCGCCCTTTGACTGCCTGGACGAAGAGGATGAAGACTTGGAGTTGCCCACAGATTGCATGGCACTATTCTCTCAAAGGTCTACGCGCCCAAAGGGACGCTTCCACGGACGGCGAACAGGCTATTTCAGAAACAGTTTGCGCAGCCGCCCGGTAGCGAGCAGAGGACCAAGCATAATCATCACCAGGTAGTAGCCGACGTTGCACTGCCTCTTCTCCTGCGTCTCAGTGATGAGTTCCGACACCGAATTTCTGCGGGTATCCGGGAGAGCTTGGACGCCCACCATCGGTACGGTCCAACGCCTTGTCCCAGCGCGCCAGCGCGGGATGAGAGTGGCCCTGACTGCGGGATTTTCCTAAGACATTGCCGGCCCGCTGCGGGAATCCCTGCCCTGGACCGTGGGTCCGACAGCCGAACACACGGTGGACGCCGTTATCACTACCTCCCGGGCCACCGCTGGCCGCCGTGCTCCATGCATGATCCAGCGGGCAATGGAAAAGACAGGGGTGCTGACCGGAAAACCCCAACGCGAGGCCTTGTACAACTCAGCGGCTTAGCCGGATGCCGCGTGTCTTCTTGTGGGCTTTGCGGTATCTGGCTTCGGTGTCGTGGGCGATGCGTTCTTCGCGTACGTGAAGCCTGCTGTAGGCCAGGGCGGTACGTTCGGGCAGGTCGGGGACCTTGCGCAGGCGGCGTAGGAGTGCGCGGGCCATGACACTGTCCTGGTGGTCGCCGAGGATTCTCTGTATCCGCTGGGCGGCTTTCGCCAGCTTTCGGGCGCGTTTTCCGTGGATTTCGGCGACGGATTCGGCGGCGTGCCGGAGGCGTTTGGCGTCTTTGCGGACGCGGTGGAGCGCGGCGTCATGGGCGGCGCCGTCTTCTGAGTGCTTGGCGGCCTTGTGTGCGCGGTCCAGGCGTTTGGCTGCCTTATCGACCAGTCGGGCCGTCGTCGGGCGGGCACGTTCGGAGGCGAGGGATGTGGCGGGCGGATCGTCGCGGAAGGTTTCGAGGTCTTCCAGGAGCCGGAAGTAGCGGCTGGTCCCGAGGGTTTTCAGGATCTTTTTGTAGCCAGCGTTGTATGCGGTGCCGAGCTCGTGTTCGAGCGGCTCGATAACGGGCCCGGATCGGTCCGCTGCGTCCAGGTCGTGGATGTGTTGGCGGAGCCGTTCACGCATGACCTCGGCGTCGCGCGCCCGGCCCAGGATCAAGGCGAGCCATTTGAGATCTTCCTCGATCTTCTTGCCCGCGGCCTTGTTGAAGAGTTTGCGGTAGGTCGCCAGGGCGGACCGGGCCCGGCGGGTTGCTGATCTCATCGCGTGGACGGCGTCCGTTTCCCCCAGCCGTACGCCGGGGTCGTGCGTGAGAAGTTCGTGGATCTGCTCGCCCAGGTAGGCGGTCACGACGTCGACCGCCGGTCCTTTCTTTCGCGGTCTTCCTGTGCCGGCGACACGTTCGGGCGGCCAGGAGTCGCCGAGTGCCCGCGCCAGTTTGGAATCATTCTGCGCGGGCCGGGCACCTGCCCGGGCCAGGGTTTCCGCGGCTGCTGCGAAGAGGTGCCCGGTCCCGTGGACGAGTTCGATCTCCCATTCGCGCCAGTCCATGCCGGGCCGGGAGTGATCCAGGGCTTCGGCGTGGACGTGGTCGTCGGCAAAGTCCGCCAGATGCTCTCCGCCGGGCCCGTACAGCCGGTGCGTAATGCGCTGGGTGGCCAACCGGGCGATGGGCAGGATGTCTTCGCCTCGGGTGTGCACCAGCAGATGGCCGACCAGCTCCTCCGGAACGGCCTCGGGTTGCCCCAGCGGCGCATGGATTTCATGCCTCTGGTCCGGGCCGGAAGGGATCTTCAGGTGCCATCCGTAGTCAGTTCCGCCGGTGCGGCGCCGCAGAGTGATCCGCCGGCTGGCGAGGGCCAGGCTCGCGGTGTCGAAGTAGACGGCCTCGAGCCGGTCCTCGACCGGTTCCGCGACCCGTTCCACGCCGGGGATGTCGAGCAGCGCCGGCAGCGGGGTCGAGGTGTCGATGTCGTATTTTCGTTCGGTTTCGACTTCCTCTGAAGCGGCCATGGCAGCTAGGCATCCGCCCCGGATGCGCCTTCCAGCATCGCACGAGCGAACACGGCGGCGGCGACGTCCTCGCGGAGGCAGTAGTTTCGACGTTCCAACGGTTCCAGGCTGCCGCGGACGACGTAATAACCGCGCCCCTCACCCGGTCCGCCGGCGGCGCGGTCGATGGCGTCGAGAATGCCCCGGTCCAGGAGCTGGTCCGGACCGCGCTCTTGCAGCACGGCCAGGTCTGCTGGCTGCAGTGAACTGATGAGCCCCTGAATATCCGTCATTTTGAGCATCCTTCGCCGGCATCACGGGAACATGGCCTGGTCCCCCGGGCGTGTCCGGGGTGCCTTGGCCGGTTGCGTCCACACTGATTGTAGGACCCGGACAACGGGCGGTCTAGAGCCCTATGACCGACGGTCACGACCGGCGTGCATCCGCGGATCTTGAACGTCAACCAGAGAGGAAAGGCTCTCACCCGGAAGATTTTGTCAACGGGGTCTTCGTGGGAAACACCGTTTCGGGCCTGTCGAAGAGCGTGCTACTTCTCGCCACCCCGCAGCACACCAAGACGCTGGCGGTACTCGGTCTCGTCGATCTCGCCGCGGGCATAGCGCTCCCGCAGCACGCTTTCTCCACCCTGGGTGGCTGCCCAGCGATGGTTACGGCGCCAGGTCCGGCGGCCGAGGAAGATGAAGAGCCCGATGATCAGAATCCAGAACAGCGGGATCAGCAGGAACAGCGGTGAAAATCCACCACCGCCCCAAGGCCCGTGGGCCACGACGGCGGCCGGCAGTTGCGCAGCGGACTCGCCGAACGCAGCATTTCCGAAGGTTGTTACCAATGACGTGAACATGTCAGTTATCCAGACTCTCGACGGCGGCCGTCTTTCGGCCCTGCATCGAGTCTTGCCGCTGGCGCGTGCCGGTGCGTCTGCCGTCGGGAGTCACTTTCTGCTTGGCTGCTACTCCCGCGGGTGACCGGACGGTACGGCGCTAGCCCGACCAGCCGGGCCGCACCAGTCCGGATTCGTAGGCGAGCACCACCAGCTGCACCCTGTCCCGGATCAGCAACTTGGTCATGATCCGCGAAACGTGGGTCTTGGCAGTCAACGGTGTGATGAACAGCCGCTCCGCGATTTCGGCATTGTTGAGCCCTTCGCCCACCAGCTGGAGGACCTCACGTTCGCGCCCGGTGATCTGGCCAAGCATCGCCTGCTGGCCGGCCGCCCGTGACTGTGCCGCCATGCTCTGCACGGCAAGCTGCGCCATGATGCGGCGGGTGACCGAGGGCGAGAGCAGTGCATCGCCGTCGTGCACTACCCTCACTGCGCGGAGCAGTTCCTCCGGTTCGGTGTCCTTGACCAGGAATCCGGCAGCGCCAGCCCGGACCGCCTCCGCGATGTAATCGTCCAGTTCAAACGTGGTCAGGATAATCACCCGGGTGCCGGCAAGTTCGGGGGCAGCCATGATCTGCCTGGTTGCGGCAAGGCCGTCGCCGTCGGGCATCCGGATATCCATCAGGACAACATCCGGTTTGTCTCGCCGCGCCAGCCGCACGGCCTCATGCCCGCTTCCGCACTCGGCTATTACCTCCATGTCCGGTTCGGCCGTGAGAAGGGCCCGGAATCCGGCACGGATCAGGGTCTGGTCGTCCGCCAGCAGTATCCTGATCATCGGGACTGCTCCCCTGCAGGTGCGGGCGAAGCGCCCCGACCGGTCACCGGCACCACTGCCCGGACGCGCCAGCCTTGCAGCAGCGGCACCAGCTCCAGTGTGCCGCCCAGACCTGCCGCACGTTCGCGCATGCCGGTCACGCCGTTGCCTTCGGGCGCCCCGGCAGCGCCGGCGCCGTCGTCGTCAATGGTCACGGAGAGGGTCGCCGCGCCCTCCCCACTTCCGGGGCTACTTCCGCCCCTGCTTCCGGTCCCCGGCGTACCAACGCTTTCAATCACGACGGCGGCCCGCTGTGCTCCGGCGTGCCGCACCACATTGGTCAGCGCCTCCTGCACAATCCGGAAGACCGCCTGCTGCACGTTTTCCGGCAGTTGCACCGAGACGTTCACATCCAGCTGGACCTCGAGTCCGGCACGCCGCGCGTTCTCCGCGAGTTCCGGCAGGCGCGCCAGCCCGGGTCCGGCCGCCGGGGTCAAGGGGGCGTCGTCCCGGAGCACACCGAGGAGCTGCCGGATTTCGTCAAGAGACTCCTTGCTCGCGACTTTGATGGTCTCCAGGGCCGGGCGGTATTTCTCAGGATCGCTGCTGCCCAGATGCAATGCCACAGCGGCCTGGACATTGATCATGGAAAGCGAATGCGCCACAACATCATGGATGTCCCGGGCCAGCGTGAGCCGGTATTCGTCCCTCGCCGCCTGTTCGCGGGCCTCGTGCTGCCGGCGGCGCACGGCCACCCGTTCGTGCCGCAGCCGTGCGCCTTCGCCGATCAACACCAGGATCACCAGCCACGAGGTGCCGGCAAAGGCACGGATGAAGGAAGGTTCGTCACCGCTGCGCAGCGATGCGAGCAGCAGCGCGCCCGCACAGACGCCCACCGCCAGCCACGTCTGCCATCGTTTTCCCGCCGCCGCCGCGAACACGATGGCCAGTGCCAGTGAGAGGAATACCGGGCCCCAGGCATAGCCCAGCGCCAGATAGGTACCAGTTGCCGCGACAGCCACCGGCAGCATCACCAACGGAGCGCGCCGTCGCAGGGCCAAAGCGGCCGGGCCCATGAGCAACAAGGCTGCAGCCAGGAGATCCAGCGGCCGGTGGTCCGGCTGCCGGGCTGCTGCGAACACCGTGCCCACCACCTGGATCGCAGCCAC
Source organism: Pseudarthrobacter sp. N5 (assembly GCF_050157035.1). Classification (GTDB taxonomy): domain Bacteria; phylum Actinomycetota; class Actinomycetes; order Actinomycetales; family Micrococcaceae; genus Arthrobacter. The sequence continues at coordinate 1,392,435 of NZ_CP189593.1, read as the reverse complement.
CGCGATCACGATGAAGGCTGTGGGAGGTCCCCGGAATCGGCGGTGCATAGTCAGAGCCTAGCGGCCGGGCGCTCCGGCGTCGTCTGCTTAACGGTGTAGGGCTCCTACTCCCGCGGGAGTAGGAGCCCTACACCGTTCCCGCTCTCCACAGGCTCGACCAGCGGAGACTGGTGACTGAGCCTGTCAAGATCCCGGATCTAGGCGATGCCTGCCTGGCGTTCTGCGGTTTCCACCACGTTGGCCAGCAGCATGGCGCGGGTCATCGGGCCCACCCCACCGGGGTTCGGGGACAGCCACGCGGCGACATCGGCAGCAGCGGGGTCCACGTCTCCGGTGACCACCGCCTTTCCGTTGCCGTCGTCCACGCGGCTGACGCCGACGTCGAGCACGATGGCACCCGGCTTGAGGTCTTCCGCCTTGATCATGTGCGGCTGGCCGGCTGCCGCGATCACGACGTCGGCCTGCCGGAGTTCGGCGGGCAGGTCCACCGTGCCGGTGTGGGCCAGGATGACCGTGGCGTTGACGTCCTTGCGGGTGAGCAGGAGCCCCACCGGACGGCCGATGGTGACACCACGGCCCACCACCAGGACGCGCTTGCCGTTGAGGCTGATCCCGTGCCGGGTCAGGAGTTCCACGCAGCCCTTGGGCGTGCAGGGCAGCGGGGACTTCATGGGTCCGCTGACGTTGGCCACAAGCCGGCCCAGGTTCATCGGGTGCAGGCCGTCGGCGTCCTTCTCGGGATCCATGGCCTCCAGGATGACGTCCTGGTCGATGTGCTTGGGCAGCGGCAGCTGGACGATGTAGCCGGTGCATTCCGGGTTGTCGTTGAGCTCACGGACCACGGCCAGGACTTCGTCCTGGCTGCTGTCCTCGGGCAGGTCGCGGCGGATGGACCTGATGCCCACCTCGGCGCAGTCCTTGTGCTTACCTCCGACGTACCAGGTGCTTCCAGGATCGGATCCCACCAGGATGGTGCCCAGTCCGGGGACGACGCCCTTGGCCTTCAGCGCAGCCACGCGTTCGGTCAATTCGGCTTTGATGGCGGCGGCGGTGGCCTTTCCATCAAGAACCTGAGCCGTTTTTGCAGTGCTTGCGGCGGTCATGCGGCTACCACTTCTCGTGCTGCGGGTACAGCGGGAAGTCCGCGGCCAACTTGTCCACGCGGGACTGGAGGGCCTCGATGTCCGTGGCCGGACCGGATTTCAGGGCGGTGGCAATGATGTCCGCAACCTCGGTGAATTCCTCGGCGCCGAAGCCGCGGGTGGCCAGGGCCGGGGTACCGATCCGCAGGCCGGAGGTGACCATCGGCGGGCGGGGGTCAAACGGCACGGCATTGCGGTTCACGGTGATGCCCACGGAGTGCAGGAGATCCTCGGCCTGCTGCCCGTCCAGCTGTGAATGCCGCAGGTCAACCAGGACCAGGTGGACATCGGTGCCGCCGGTGAGGACGGAGACGCCGGCCTCGGCGACATCCGCCTGGTTGAGGCGCTCGGCGATGATCTTGGCACCTTCCAGGACGCGCTCCTGGCGTTCCCTGAACTCCTCGGTGCCGGCGATCTTGAAGGCAACTGCCTTGGCGGCGATGACGTGCATCAGCGGCCCACCCTGCTGGCCGGGGAACACGTTCGAATTGATCTTCTTGGCCCATTCCTGCTTGGCCAGGATCACGCCGGAACGGGGACCGGCGAGGGTCTTGTGCACAGTGGAGGTGACGACGTCGGAGTGCGGCACCGGGCTCGGGTGAAGTCCTGCGGCAACCAGGCCGGCGAAGTGTGCCATGTCGGTCCACAGCAGCGCGCCAACTTCATCCGCGATGGAGCGGAAGGCGGCGAAGTCGAGATGGCGCGGGTAGGCGGACCAGCCGGCGATGATGACTTGGGGCTTTTCGGCGATGGCCTGCTGGCGCAGCTTGTCCATGTCCACGCGGAAGTTGTCCTGCTCCACCTGGTAGGCGGCCACCTTGTAGAGCTTGCCGGAGAAGTTGAGCTTCATGCCGTGGGTCAGGTGGCCGCCGTGGGCCAGGGACAGACCCAGGATCTTGTCGCCGGGAGTGATCATGGCGGAGAGGGCTGCGGCGTTGGCCTGGGCACCGGAGTGAGGCTGGACGTTGGCGTATTCGGCGCCGAACAGGTCCTTGACGCGGTCGATTGCCAGCTGCTCGGCAATGTCCACATATTCGCAGCCACCGTAGTAGCGGCGGCCCGGGTAGCCCTCAGCGTATTTGTTGGTCAGGACAGAGCCCTGGGCTTCCATCACTGCACGCGGGGCGAAGTTCTCTGAAGCGATCATTTCCAGGGTGCCGCGCTGGCGGCCAAGCTCCTGGTCCAGTACTGCGGCGATCTCGGGATCGAGTTCAGCCAGCGACTGATTGCTGACTGCGGCTGACGTGGTGGCGGTAGTAGTCACGAAAAACTCCTGGCTAGGGAACGGGCACGGCTATTGGTCAGGTTACCGGCTGGCACGCTAGACCGCCCCTTGATGACGGCGGCTGAACAGCACCAGGCCATGGCACGCACCTGTCTGCGCACCGCGGACTCCGGTAAGACATGACCCTCGGCCCAGGCGGACGATCCGTGGTCTTCGTGATTGCCGCTCCCTGGTGGTTGACCACCCGACGCCAGTTGCGACCTCACCAGACTACCAAAGCGGACGCCGCGGCGCGGGTAGGCTGTTCTTCGTGACTGAACAGCAGCTGAGCGAAGCGTACGTAGTAACCCTTTCGTGCCCGGACCGCCCTGGAATCGTGTACGCCGTGGCCGGAGCGCTGCTGGTGGCCGGCTGCAATATTACGGATTCCCAGCAGTACGGCAGCCAGGCAACGGGCACCTTCTTTATGCGGGTGGAGGCCACCACGGCGGCCTCACGGCTGGAGCTGCAGGCCGCCATTGAACCCGTGGCGCAGGCATTCGGCATGCAGTGGAACCTCAGCGCTGTGGGACAGAAGGTGCGGACACTGCTGATGGCCAGCAAATCCGCACATTGCCTCAACGATCTCCTCTTCCAGCAGCGTTCCGGAACGTTACCCATCGAGATCCCGGCCATTGTGTCCAACCATCAGGATCTGGCCGGTTTGGCGGAGTTCTATGGCATCCCGTTTCATCACATTCCCGTCACACACGGGACCAAGGCTGACGCCGAGGACGCGCTCCGCGCCATCATGGCTGAGCACGACATTGAGTTGACCGTTCTTGCCCGCTACATGCAGATCATTTCCAATGAGCTGTGCACCGAGCTGAGCGGCAAGGCCATCAACATCCACCATTCCTTCCTTCCGTCTTTCAAGGGTGCCAAGCCATATCACCAGGCGCACGCCCGCGGTGTGAAGCTCATCGGGGCCACAGCACACTACGTCACGGCAGCCCTGGACGAGGGCCCCATCATCGAGCAGGAAGTGATCCGCGTGGACCACGCCCGGACTCCGGAGCAGTTTGTCCAGATGGGCCGCGACGTGGAAGGCCGCACCCTTGCCCAGGCCGTGCAGTGGCATGCAGAGCACCGCGTTCTCCTGGATGGCAACCGGACCGTAGTTTTTAACTGACCACGGTTAACTTGATCAGAAAGCCAGCAGGGACATGATGGCACCGGAAGCCAGAGACAGAAGCGAGGCACATCTTGCGGCGTTCTATGACAGGCAGGCCTCATTGCGGGATTCCAGGCCCATGACTCCGCAGCGTGTGGCACAGCACGACGCATTCATTGCAATGCTGAAGACCGAACACCGGCGCTCCGTATTCGAACTCGGTTGCGGCCCAGGCATTGAAGGGCTCCAGTTTGTCCAGTCAGGAATCCACTACACGGGTGTCGATCTTTCGGAGGAGCACATACGGCTGGCGACGGCGAAAGGCCTGGAGACCTCGGTGGCCAGCGGCCGGAATCTGCCGTTCGCCCGGGCCTCGTTCGACGCAGTGTGGACCATGAGCACATTGCTGCACATCCCTAATGCCGACATCGACGGGGTCATCAGCGAACTTGTGCGGGTAGCCGCTCCCGGCGCGCCGATCGCCGTCGGCCTCTGGTCCGGAGACGATGAAGAGGTTCTCAACCCGGAAGACGACATCGAACCCCGTCGCTTCTTCAGCAGGCGGAGCGACGAAACCGCCAGACGGATCTTCGAACGGCACGGCAACGTTGAATCGTTTGTGACCTGGCCCGAAGGAGCCGGCGAGGAAGCCGGACCCGGAGCAGGAAGCTGGACCCAGCACTACCAGTTTCTGGTTCTTCGCACGCCCTCCCCCTGACCCCCACCCAAGTAGCTGGCAATAGGTGTCGCCAAACGGGCTGTAAGCGACCTCATTTGCGAGTCAGTTGGGCGGTCGGGTGTTCTAGGCTTGGGCCATGGCTCCTGTCTATTCTTTCGCCGGCGATACCCCGGCTGTCCATCCCTCGGCCTTCGTGGCACCCACGGCATCGATCATCGGCAAAGCGGTCCTTGCCGAGGACTCCAGTGCCTTCTACGGAGTTTCGGTCCGCGCCGATACCGCCGCCATCACCGTGGGGGAAGGTACCAATCTGCAGGACAACGTGGTGCTGCACGCGGATCCTGGTTTTCCCTGCACCGTGGGGGCCCGCGTCAGCGTGGGCCACAGCGCCGTCGTCCACGGATGTACCGTGGAGGACGACTGCCTGATCGGGATGAGCGCCACCATCCTCAACGGCGCGGTGATCGGCGCCGGGTCCCTCATAGCCGCCGGGGCCGTAGTTCTTGAAGGCGCCGTGATTCCGCCACGTTCACTGGTTGCCGGTGTCCCGGCAAAGGTCCGGCGCGAACTCACCGACGAGGAATATGAGGGCGTGTTGCACAATGCCGCGCACTACCGGGAACTCGCTGCGGCCCACCGGGAACTGCATTCCTCCTGAACAGTCCAGGCAGCATCAGTCCAGGCTGATTGGCCCCAGCTCATCCAGCAACTCGCCGGGGCCGGGGTTTCCGGATGCCGAGCTGCCGCCCAGATGGTTGAGCACACCCCACACGGCATTGAGCCCCGTCGTCACGGCACCTTCTGCCCAGCCGGCCGTGAAGGAGACATCGTCGCCGGCGAGGAAAATGCCGCGCTGGCCCTCCGGTAGCTTGTCCTGTTTGAAGTGCGTAAAGAGCCGCTGCTGGTACCGGTAGTGGCCAGGCAGATTGGCTTTGAACGCCCCCATGAAGTTGGGCTCCGCTTCCCACGAGACCGTAATGGGCTGGCCGATGATGTGGCTGGCGATATCAACGCCGGGGTAGATCTGCTTGAGCGAATGCAGCATCAGCTCCACGCGCTCGTCAGCGGTCAGTGCCAGCCACTTCAGTGCGTCGTCATTCCAGGTGTAGGAAAGCAGGATCACGGCGGGCTTGTCCGGACCGTTGTCGAGCAGGTACGTGGCCCGGTTTAGCCGGTCGGTGAGCGTCATGGACATGACCTCGCGGCCGGTTTCCGGATCGATGTCCTTCCAGAACGGCCGGTCGACCATCACAAACGTCTTGGACGACTGCATGTAGTGGGACCGCTCGATCGCAGTCCACAGCTCGGACGGGAACAGCGATTCTTCCGTGTGGATGCGGGTGGACAGCAGCCATGACTGGCAGGTGGTCACCACGGCCGGGTAGGCAGACTCGCGGCCCCAGCGCTCGCGCACCAGCAGATCGCCGTTGTCTGCGCGGCAGATCCGGTCCACGGCTCCCCGCGGGGAACCGGAATGCAGCGAGGCCAGTGAGGTGCCTTCCGGCCAGTGGACCATGCCCGACGGCGCCTGCCGCCACAGTTCCTCGGGCAGCCGCTGCGCTCCGCCGGTAATCAGCCGGTGCTGGTCGTCCGCGTCCGTGTACACGACGCGCAGAATCTCCAGGATCGAGTTGGGGAAATCCGTGTCCCAGCCGCCCGTCCCGAACCCCACCTGCCCGAAGGCCTCCCGGTGGGCGAAGCCGGCTTTCCTGAATGACGTACTGGCCGCGATGAAGCCATAGAACGTCTGCTCATCCAGCAGCGGCAACAACTCGTTCCAGAGTTCCTTGATCCTGCCGGTGTCCCGCGCCCGGATGGCTTCCTGCATCTCGCTGAAGCTGGCGCCGTCGTTCACGGCTGCCTTCCAGGCTTCGGCGACTTCACGGTAAAAGTCCGGGAGCTCTGACGGTGTGGTGGCGTAGTGTCGCTTCCCCGCAAGCTCAATGACTGTGCTGGATGTGGAGGGCGCCAGAGGGTTGGGGAATTCCTGCGTCTGCAGTCCCAGCACGTTTACATAGTGGTAGAAGGCCTTGCCTGAAACCGGGAACCGCATCCCGCCCAGATCTGCAGTGACCTCCGGCGCCGAGGGGAAACTGGCAGTCCGCAGCCGCCCACCGATCTGATCGGCCTCGTAGACCACGGGGCGGAGGCCCATTTTCATCAGCTCGTAGGCAGTGACCAGCCCGGAGAGCCCCGCACCGACCACAGCAACTTCGGTGCCGTACAGCTCCGGCGGAACCGATCCCAGTCCGGCAGGATGCGCCAGGTAGTGGTCATAGCTGAAGGGAAAATCGGGGTTCAGCATGGTGACGGGCGCGGCAGACGGAGCCCCGGAAGCAGCGGCGGTTGCTGCCGCGGTGCTTGCCGCATCCCCGGCGGGAAACTCTGCGGGCAATTCGGTGGCGATTGTCATGGAAGTTCTGCCTTCACGTGTTCCGGGCTGGCGGGCCTGCTGGATAATTCACGATAGTCCTCCTCGCTCAGGGCGGCCACCCGTGAGTTGCGGCGTCCGTATCCGAAGTAGGCAGCAAGCCCCACCAGCATCCAGACGCCGAAAACCAGCCAGGTGTCAGCGCCGAGGTTGATCATCAGGTAGGCACACATCAGGGTGCCGAGGATGGGTGTCAGCGGGTACAGCGGAACACGGAAACTGCGTTTCATGTCCGGACGGTTGCGCCGCAGGTAGATGACAGCCACGTTCACCAGCGCAAAGGCAAAGAGGGTACCGATGCTGGTGGCGTCCGCCAGCGCCCCCAGCGGGACGAGCCCGGCGGTGAGTGCGACGACGGTGCCCACTATAAGCGTTCCGGCAACAGGTGTTCCGGTCCGGCGGGAGACACGGCCGAAGATCTTCGGGACCAGCCCATCCCGGGACATGGACAGCAGGATACGGGTCTGGCCGTACAGCACGGTCAGCACGATGCTGGCAATAGCCAGGACTGCGCCGATAGAGAACGCCAGGGCGATCCAGGGCTGGTGCGTGGTCTCGTTCAGGATCTGGACCAGGGCAGCCTCGGTGCCTTCAAACCAGCCCCAGGGCCGCGCACCGATCGCGGCGACGGACACCAGGACGTAGATGGTGGTGACGATCAGCATGGAGAGCATGATGGCGCGGGGCAGATCACGTTTGGGGTTGCGGGCTTCTTCGCCGGCCGTCGAGGCGGCATCAAAGCCGATGAAGGAGAAAAACACCCTGGAGGCTGCCGCTGAGACACCGGCTGCCCCCATAGGCATCAGCGGCTCAAAATTTCCGGCGTCGAAGGCGGTGAAGGCAACAGCGCAGAAGAAAAGCAGGATGCCCACCTTAATGACCACGATCACCGTGTTGATCCAGGCACTTTCCTGGGCGCCGCGGACCAGGAGGGCCATGGCCAGCACAACGATGACCATCGCCGGCACATTCACCAGTCCGCCGTCGCCGGGTGGCTGGGAGATGGCGTCCGGCAGTAGCTGTCCGAAGGCGGCCAGCGTCTCGTTGACGTATTGGCCGGCGCCGACTGCCACGGCGGCGACGGACACGGCGTATTCCAGCACCAGGCACCAGCCGCAGATCCAGGCCATGCCCTCCCCCATCGTGGCGTAGGTGTAGGAATAGCTCGAGCCCGCAACAGGAACCAGTCCGGCCATCTCGGCGTAGGACACGGCGGAGAACAGCGCGGCAAGGCCTGCAATGACAAAAGAGATCCAGATGGCAGGTCCCGCAAGCGGCACAGACTCCCCCAGAATCACCAGAATACCCGTACCCAAGGTGGCGCCGACGCTGATCATGGTCAGTTGCAGGACGCCGAAGCTGCGGACGAGCCGGGGGCCGTCATTGCCTCCTTCGGCCTCACTGACCATTTGGCCGATCGGCTTGCGGCGCAGGAGTTGGGAGGCCAGGCCCGGCCTGGTGCCGGTACCGGCGGGCCGTTGGCCGGTGAAGGTAGGCACAGTCATCGTCGACGTCCATTCGTGAGTAGTTTTCGGTTTCCCCTGGACAAGCTTAGGCATGTGATGGGGCTCTCAGGTTTGTGCAAAGTGTCCTATGATGTTCAACCATGAGACGTTATGCACAACAGCCAAGCACGGCCCAGAGCGTGCTTTCAGGGCAGGTCAACGTGGATCTTTCTGCAATTTCAGACAATGTCACAGCACTGAGGAAACGCACGGCCGCATCGCATTTCATGGCCGTGGTGAAGGGTAGCGCCCACGGCCACGGTCTCCTGGACGTGGCCCGGACCGCGCTGGATTCAGGGGCGGACTGGCTTGGAACCGCGCAGCTCACCGAGGCGATCGCCCTACGCCGAGCCGGCATCACATCACGCCTGCTTTCGTGGTTATATCTGGCATCCCAGACAAGCAATGCCATCCGGGAAGCCTTGGAACTGGACATCGACGTATCCCTCGGCAGCCTGGAGCAGCTGGACGTTATGGCTGAAATATCCAGTGGCCTGGGACGCCCCGCATATGTTCATCTGGAGCTGGACAGCGGCCTCAGCCGTGGCGGCGCGCGCGCCGAAGACTGGCCGGAGCCGACATGGTGCGTGCAGGGCTGGCCATTTACGGGCTTGCACCGGCTGACCACCTGGAGCCGGCCGACTTCGGCCTACGGCCTGCCCTCTCCGTCACGGCACCGCTGGTGATGATCAAGAAAGTTCCGGCGGGCACTGGCGTCAGTTACGAGCATCAGGCCATCACCTATGAACCACGTTTCCTGGGGCTCATTCCACTGGGCTACGCGGACGGGATCCCCCTAGGAATCAGCGGCAGAAGCGTGGTGCAGGTGGGCGGCCGCAAGGTCCCGGTGATCGGGAAAGTGGGCATGGACCAGTTCATGGTGGACCTCGGCCCGGACATCGGGGACGTATCCGTTGGCGACACTGCCGTGTTGTTTGGTGATCCGGGCTTCGGGGCTGCGAGCGCGGATGAGCGGGGCGCAGCAATCGGCAGCCACGGCGATGAAATAACCAACCGGATCGCGCCGCGCCTTCCACGGGCCTACGAACGCCCGGACTACCAGGCCCTGGAAACCGGAGGCAGCGATGACGTCTGAGGCTGCGGCAGAACGGCTCAGTTTCGTCACGCTGGAGCAATTTCTTGCCCAGCTGCCTCCGGAGCTTAAAATACTGCACGACGGCGGCAGCGGAGGCGGGCTGCTGCGCTGGGTGGAGCCCAGCGAGCTGGAGGATCCCACCCCCTATCTCCTGGACGGAGAGTTCCTGCTCACTGCCGGGCTGCCGTTTACCGGGGACGGCGGGACCGGCAGCAAAGTTGATGCCTACGTGCAGCGGCTGGTGGGGGCCAAGGTCGGAGCTCTCGGCTTTGGCCTTCAGCCGTATTACGATTCCGTCCCGAAGACACTTCTCGAGGCGTGCCGACGCTACAATCTGACGCTGGTGGAGATCCCCTCCACCGTGCCGTTTGCCGCCATCGGGCTCGAGTTTTCCCAGCTACTGGAGTCCGGAAATGCCCGGGTAGTCCGGCAATTGGCGGAGACTAACCGCCAGCTCATGCGTGCGGTGCTGTCCCCCCGACCGGAGCATGAACTGCTGGCCGCACTGGTCCAGCAGGTTCCGGTCTGGGCCCTGCTGGTGGGGGCGGACGGAAAGGTCCGCGCGCGCGGCGGCAGTAGCGGCGTCGAACTTTCCGCCCTTGACCCTCTCCTGGAGCGGCTGCTCTCCGGCCGCGGTCCCCGCGTGGAAATGGAGAGCTTTCCTGCTCCCGGATCAGCGCTCGTGTTTGGCCACCCACTCCGCAGCACAAAAGACGCGAACCTCGGGGCCTTGATCCTGGGAGCCGATCAGGCGCTGACACCGGCACAGAACAACGTGGTGTCCTCGGCAGTCGGCCTGCTGGAACTGCTGGTCCGGCAACGGACCAGCGGTTCCCTGGCACCGAGCCAACTGGCCACCGCACTGCTGCTCCATCCGGACAGTGTGGCCACAGGGGGGACACGGCAGGTTAACGCCTTCAAGGACCTGCTGGCCCAAAGCCTCGGCTCAACCCGGTCCGCGCCCATGCGCATCGTCCAGGGGATCAACGTGGACTCGCCAGGGGGGCAAGCCGGCGAGGGCCCTGTCCGGGAGCTGCTGCAATGGCGCAGGCTTTTTGACACCAAGCTGGTGGAGATCACCGATTACGGGTTCACCGCCATTACCCGGCTCAAGGTCGACGACGCACTCCTCGCCGACGTCGAAAAGCTGGGCTGGCGGTTGGTGATCGGCGATCCGACGGAGCCGGCAGGGCTGCCTGCGGCATACCAGCGTGCCGCGTCATTGCGGGGACGTGTGCAGAGCACCGGCAAGAGCACAAGGGTCGGGGAGGTCACGTGGTCCGTCACCGGCCTGTTGGGGCGCGAGGCAGGAACCATGCTCGCGGCAAGAATGCTTGAACCGGTCCTGGCGCTTGAGCCGGAGCGCCGCGACCCCCTGCTGGCAGTTCTCCGCGCCTGGCTCAGCGAAAACGGCAGCTGGGACGGTTCGGCCAAACTCACCGGACTGCACCGCAACAGCGTCCGCCGTCAGATCGGCATTCTGGCGGAGCTCCTGGACGCCGATCTGAACCAGGCACAGGTCCGCGCGGAACTGTGGATTGCCCTGCAGTACACCGATGAGCTAGTTCAGTCCCCCCAGGAGCGGTAGGTTTCCGGGCGGCGTTCGCGCAGGTACGGCACGGCTTCCCTGGCCTCGCGTACGGCTTCGAGGCTGATTTCCGCGAACAGCATTTCCGCCGAGTCACCGGCCGCGGCCAGCAGGGTCCCGTCGGGGGCGGCAATGACGCTGCCGCCCAGGAAGTCGTAGGCGTCTTCGCTGCCGCAGTGGTTGGCGTACGCCACATGCAGTTGACTCTCCAATGCCCTGGCCCGGATCAAAACCTGCGGTACGGCGTCAAACCCGCGGGAGAGCGCCGTGGGAACCAGCACGAGTTCAGCTCCGCGACGGGCCGCTGCACGGACCGCCTCGGGGAACTCGACGTCGTAGCAGATGAGCAGGGACGTCTTCACTCCGGCGAAGTGCACTACCTCGGGTGCGGCCTGCGCGGCCCCGAAGGCCTCACGTTCCTCTCCTCCGAAGAGATGCACCTTCGCGTAATTCAGGACTTCAGCACCCTGGGAATCGAGCAGCGTCGCTGTGATCTGCCAACCGCCGTCGCCGGTCACGGCAGGCAAGCTGTACACGAGCCCCACACCATGGTGGCGGGCAATGCCGGCGAGGGCGTCCCTGATTGCAGGCAACCGGGCAGGATCGAGTCCTGACCGTACTCTCCCGGGGGCGTAACCGACCGGAAACAGCTCCGGCGTCAGCAGTAGCCCGGCACCGGCTGAGGCCGCCCGCTTGGCATGCGCATCGATCGTGCGCATATTGGCCTCGACGTCCAGCACCACGGCATTGGCCTGCATGAGGGCAAGCAGCATCATTACCACCTCAATACTCGGGGGCTCCGTTGCCGGCACCCCTGGATTGTCTTCACTTCAAGGGTAGCCAGCAGAGTTCCGGGAGCGGCAGGATGTTTGGACCCGCGGGAACGCCATCCGGGGCAGATCACCCCGGCATGGACGGCCGCGGCCCGCTTGAACGATTAACGCGCACCAAATGCCTCATGCGTTAACTTCTTGACTACAAGGTAGAACATGGTGCACGCTTCATTGCATGCCTGCAACATCACGCTCGACGAGGAGCAAGCCGCGTAACCCCGGATCGCAGTCCGCACTGCGGCACCTCAACCAACAGCGGATCATCGAATGCCTTCTGGGCGGGCCCGCAACCCAGGCCGAACTGGCCCGGCAGACCGGCCTCTCCACCGCTACTGTGTCCAATATCGTCAAAATCATGCAGGACGCAGGCTTGGCATCCACGGAGCCCATCACCAGCTCCGGCCGGCGTGCGCTGAATGTCCGGCTCAACAGCAACGGCGCCGTGGCCGTGGGAATCGACTTCGGCCGAAGGCACCTGCGCGTGGTGCTTGCTTCACTGAGCTATCACATCATCGCAGAGGGTTCCGTGCCGCTGCCCCTGGGGCACCACGCGGAAGAAGGCATCCAGGCCGCAGTCGCACTGCTGGCCGAACTCCTCAGCGAAAGCGGGGTGGAACGCAGCGCTGTGGTGGGAGCCGGCGTCGGCATCCCGGGCCCGATAGACCGCCGTACCGGAACCGTGGTGCAGGGCGCCATCCTCCCCGAATGGGTGGGTATCAACATCCTCCAGCATCTCGAGGAGACCCTGAAATTCCCCGTCTTTGTTGACAACGACGCCAATCTGGGAGCGCTGTCCGAGGTCACGTGGGGGCCGCACCATGGCGTCAGCAACCTGATGTTCCTGAAGATCGGCTCGGGTATCGGCGCCGGCCTGATCCTGAACGGAGCCCCCTACTACGGCAATGTGGGCGTGACGGGCGAAATCGGCCATGCCACCATCCACGAGCACGGCCTCATTTGCCGCTGCGGCAACAGAGGGTGTTTGGAAACCATCGCGTCCACCACCACCATGATCGAGCTCTTGAGCCGCGGCAAGGAGAAGCCGCTGACACCCGAAGACATCGTTCGGAAAGCATTGGAACGTGATTCAGCCACCCTGCGGGTGGTGGACGACGCCGGCCTCGCTGTGGGGCGTGCGCTGGGAAATGTGGCCAATCTGATCAACCCCGAGGTCATCGTGGTGGGCGGCCCGCTGGCCGGGCTGGGAGACCTTCTGCTGGACCCGGTGCGGCGGGGCCTGGTGCGCCACGCGGTGCCCGTCGTCGGCGAGACCACCACGCTGACTATGTCCTCGCTCGGGGACCGCGCAGAGGCCCTGGGCGCAGCAGCTTTGGTGTTCCAGCATGCCGGAATCCGGCGCAACTGAGTATTTCGTTACCTGGCCGTTGCGTTAAAGACTTGACGACAAGGCATGTGATCCAGTTTACTTTTTCATCAGACGGCCCCGCGATTTGCCGGGCAGACAACGAAGTCACGCATTGGAGGCGTAAGGGTAAATGTCATCCCTCAACCCGCACGGCGATCCGGTCATCCTCGAGATGCGCTCCATCACCAAGGAATTCCCCGGCGTTAAAGCCCTGGCCGAGGTCAGCCTCCGGGTAAAGGCCGGCGAAATCCACGCAATCTGTGGTGAAAACGGCGCCGGCAAGTCCACTCTCATGAAGGTACTGTCCGGCGTTTACCCGTTCGGCAGCTACACCGGGGACATCGTCTACCAGAACGAAGTCCAGGAGTTCAAGGACATCCGGGCCAGCGAGCAGGCCGGGATCGTGATCATCCACCAGGAGCTGGCCCTGATTCCGGAGCTGTCCATCATGGAGAACATCTTCCTGGGCAACGAACCCACCAAACGCGGGATTATCGACTGGGCCCAGGCCCGGACGCGTTCCACCGAGCTGCTGGCCCGGGTTGGACTGCGCGAAGATCCGGACACCCCCATCAAGGAAATCGGCGTGGGCAAGCAGCAGCTTGTTGAGATCGCCAAGTCCCTGAATAAGTCAGTGAAGCTCCTCATCCTGGACGAGCCCACCGCAGCCCTGAACGAGTCCGATTCCCAGCACCTGCTGGACCTGATCCTGGGCCTGAAGGGCAAGGGCATCACGTCCATCATCATTTCCCACAAGCTGAATGAGATCGAGCAGATCGCCGATTCCATCACCATCATCCGTGACGGCAAGGCGATTGAAACGCTGGACGTCAAGGCCGACGGCGTGGACGAGGACCGCATCATCAAGGGCATGGTGGGACGCACCCTGGAATCCCGGTTCCCGGATCACGAGCCCCAGATCGGCGAAGTGCTCTTCGAGGTCAAGGACTGGAACGTGGGACACCCGCAGATCCAGGACCGGCTCGTCTGCAAGAACTCGAACTTCCACGTCCGCCGCGGCGAGATCGTTGGCTTCGCCGGCCTCATGGGAGCCGGGCGCACCGAACTGGCGCGCTCCGTGTTCGGCCGCTCTTACGGACGGTTCATCTCCGGACACATCTACAAGGACGGCAAGGAGATCACACTCAAAAGCGTCCGCCAGGCCATCGACGCCGGCCTCGGCTATGTCACGGAGGACCGCAAGTCACTGGGCCTGAACCTGCTCGATGACATCAAGACCACAACCGTCTCGGCGAACCTGAAAAAGATCAGCAAGTACAGCGTGGTGGACACCAATAAGGAGTTCGCCGTCGCAGAGCAGTACCGGAAGTCGCTGCGGACCAAGACCCCGTCTGTGGAAGAGGGAGTGTCCAAGCTCTCCGGCGGCAACCAGCAGAAGGTGGTGCTGGCCAAGTGGATGTTCACGGATCCGGATCTGCTGATCCTGGACGAGCCCACCCGCGGGATTGACGTGGGCGCCAAGTACGAGATCTATGGAATCATCCAGCAGCTCGCCAACCAGGGAAAGGGCGTCATTGTCATCTCCTCCGAACTCCCCGAACTGCTGGGACTCTCGGACCGGATCTACACCATTTTTGAAGGTGCCATCACTGGTGTGGTCAACAAGGACGACGCCAGCCAGGAGAACCTGATGAGACTCATGACTTCCGCCCGAAATTCCGCCTGACCCTTCTGGAACCCTCCAGATCCTTCCAGACACAAGGACCGAAACAATGAACGCGCTCAAGAAGCTTTTTGGCGGCAACACCCGCCAATTCGGCATGATCTTCGCCCTGGTTGCACTGATCGTCTTCTTCCAGATCTTCACCGAGGGCCGCACGCTCACCCCGGGGAACGTGATCAACCTCTTCAACGGCAACTCCTACATCCTGATCCTAGCTATCGGGATGGTTCTGGTGATTATTGCCGGCCACATTGACCTCTCCGTGGGCTCCATTGCAGCCTTCGTGGGCGTCACGGTGGCACTGGCCATCCGCGACTGGGGTATCCCCTGGTACCTCGGTGTGCTGCTGGGACTGGCACTCGGAGCGGTGATCGGCGCGTGGCAAGGATTCTGGACGGCCTACGTGGGCATCCCTGCATTTATCGTGACGCTCGCCGGCATGCTCCTCTTCCGCGGCTTCAACCAGTTCGTGGGCAAGTCCAACACCATCCCGGTCCCCGCTGATTTCCAGTACCTCGGCTCCGGCTACCTCCCGGAAGTCGGTCCGAGCACCGGATTCAACAACCTCACACTGCTCCTGGGCCTGGCCGCCGTCGCATTCGTCATCATCAGCGAACTCCGCTCACGCTCCACTGCCAAGGCCCTGGGCGCGGAGGTGCCGGAAGCCTGGGTGACCATCACAAAGCTGGTGCTGATCTGCGGTGCCATCCTGTACGCCACCTATCTGTTCGCCACCGGCCGCCCGGGAACCTCGTTTCCGATCCCCGGCCTGATCCTGGCCGTTCTGGTCCTGATCTACGGCTTCATCTCCTCTAAGACCGTTGTGGGCCGCCACATCTACGCCGTAGGTGGCAACCGCCACGCAGCCGAACTGTCGGGTGTCCAGTCCAAGAAGGTCAACTTCCTGGTCATGATGAACATGGCCATCCTGGCCGGCCTGGCCGGCATGATCTTCGTGGGCCGCTCCACGGCATCAGGACCGTTCGACGGCGTGGGCTGGGAACTCGATGCCATCGCGGCTGTGTTTATCGGTGGCGCCGCGGTAACCGGCGGCGTGGGCACCGTGATCGGCTCGATCGTCGGTGGCCTGGTCATGGCCGTCCTGAACAACGGGCTGCAGCTGCTCGGCGTGGGCGCCGACCTTACCCAGATCATCAAGGGCCTGGTACTGCTCATCGCGGTGGCCTTCGATGTCTACAACAAGACCCAAGGAAAAAAGTCGATCATCGGCATGATGATGAAGAACTTCAGCCGGTCCAACGAAATAAAGCCTGATGAAACCACCCCCACCAGGGACGTCATCTCCAAGGAAGTCTGACGGGCTTCCCGAACTTCCACAATCCATCTAAAGAAAGTGAACCAAGCAATGCGAATGATTGGTATAGCAGGAAAGGCAGCAGCAATCGCTGCTATTGCGGCACTGGCGCTGACAGCCTGCGGCCGTTCGGATACCGGAACCACCGGTGGTTCCAGCAGCGGCGGCGAGGCATTCCCGAAAGACTCCTCGATCGGCGTCGCCCTTCCGCAGAAGACCAGTGAAAACTGGGTTCTGGCCGAAAAGCTCTTCAACGACGGGCTAAAGGGCGCCGGCTTCAAGGCCGATGTCCAGTTCGCCAACGGCGGTGTGTCGGAGCAGCAGAACCAGATCAGCGCCATGATAACCAAGGGTGCAAAGGTCATCGTTGTGGGCGCAATCGACGGTGCCCAGCTGGGTACCCAGCTCAAGCAGGCCAAGGAATCCGGCGCGACCATCATCGCGTATGACCGTCTCCTGCTGAACACCGCGAACGTGGACTATTACGTTGCCTACGACAACTTCAAGGTGGGCGAACTGCAGGGCCAGGCGCTGCTTGACGGGCTCAAGGCCAAAAAGCCGTCCGGCCCCTACAACGTGGAGCTGTTCGCCGGATCTCCCGACGACGCCAACGCGAAGGTCTTCTTCGACGGCGCCATGAAGGTGCTCAAGCCGAAGATCGATGACGGCACACTCAAGGTCCTCTCCGGCCAGAAGTCGTTCGAACAGGCCGTAACCCAGGGCTGGAAGGCTGAGAACGCCCAGCGCCGCGCCGACACCCTGCTGACCGGCAGCTACTCCTCCGCATCGCTGGATGGTGTGCTGTCCCCGAACGACACCCTTGCCCGCGCAGTCCTGACATCCGTCAAGGCTGCAGGCAAGCCGCTTCCGGTGGTCACCGGGCAGGACTCCGAGGTTGAATCCGTGAAGTCCATCCTCGCCGGCGAGCAATACTCCACCATCAACAAGGACACCCGCAAGCTCGTTGAGCACGCCATCACCATGGTCAAGGACATCCAGGCAGGCAAGACGCCGGAGATCAACGATGACAAGTCCTACAACAACACGGTCAAGACCGTACCGGCTTACCTTCTGCCGCCGGTCATCGTGACCAAGGAAAACGTGAAGACGGCCTACGTGGACGATCCGGTACTCGGACCGATCACCAAATAGTCTTCGTGTAGCGCAGGACAAGCCCCGGCTCCCCGCAAGGGTGGGCCGGGGCTTTTCCGTGCCTGCCGCTTCCTGACGCCTCCGCCGCTTCACAGCGCAAACATAGCTTCGGCCAGTTCCCTGCACAGCACCGGGCAGCAAGGTGGGATCAGCAGCCGGCCACCCGTCCGGCGCCGGATCCCTAGGAGTACAGTGAGCGTCCTCGCCCGAAGTGTAGGCAATGCCTTCCGAAACAAGGTCAGAACCGCCGCAGTGGTGGCGGTGTTGGCTGTCGCAATCGGACTGGCACTCGCCATGCTGGTGGCCAACCAGGCAGTGGCCGCCAAGGTCCAGGAGCTGAACGCGTCGGTGGGTACCGTCCTGACCGTGAACCCGGCCGGCGGCCAGGGATTCGAAGGCGGCGGCGAACCGCTGACCTCCGTGCAGGCGGCGACGGCGGCGGCCGTACCCAACGTGTCCGGCGTCGTCGGTACCAAGGCGCTGCGCCTGCGCAACGCCACCGAAGCGGCGGCGCAGACGGCGGCCGGCCAGACTGGTGCGCAGGGTCGGGGCGGACAAGGCGGTTCGGGCGGGCAGTCTGCCACCACCCTGACCACCAGCCTCACCGCCGCAGTTGACGCCGGGACACTGGGCAACCGCAACCAGAGCGACACCGGAACAGGCGCCACAGGAACCACCACCCGGCCGGCGCTTACCTTTTCCGTCCCCATCACGGCGACGGGTATCGGCGCCGAGGTGGACAGCACCGGCAAGGCGCTGGAACTGACTAAGGGCACGGGCCTGGGCGACTACAACGCCGCGTCCACGAACGCCCTGCTGGGCACCACGCTCGCGGAAAAGAACAGCCTCACAGTCGGCTCAACCTTCATCATCAAAGACCAGACGTTCACGGTTGCCGGTCTCTTCGACGCCGGCACGGCCTTCGGCAACAACGCCCTGTACCTGACGCTTCCCGCCGCCCAGACGCTGGCAGCACTGCCGGATGAGCTGTCCACCATGATCGTCACGGTGAACAGCATGGAAAACGTGGACTCGAGCAAAACGGCGCTCCAGGCCGCGCTGGGCACGGACAAGGCTGATGTCACCCAGGGCCAGCGCAACCTGGAGACGGCAGTCAGCTCATTGGGCAGCGTCAAGAACATCTCGTTCATCGCCTTCGTCGCGGCACTTGGAACGGCCGGACTCATCATTCTCCTGATCATGGTCATGCTGGTCCGCGAGCGCCGTCGGGAGATCGGTGTGCTGAAGGCCATCGGCGCTCCCAACCGGACCATCGGTCTTCAGTTTGTCCTGGAGGCGCTGGTGCTGGTGGCCATGGGCAGTGTGGTGGGTGCCGCCGTCGCGTCCTTCGCCAGTGGAAGCATCGCGTCCGCTCTGATAAGTTCCAGCAGCACAAGCTCGACGGCGGCGGGTACCGCCGCCCAGCGCGGGCCCGGTCTCGCGGGGGCTGCCGGCGGCGGCGCTGGGCTTCCCGGCGGGAGCCCCTTCGGCGGCGCGTCGCAGCTGCTGACCTCTGTCACGGCCAGCGCCTCGCCCGGGGTGATCGCGGCCGGCATCGCAGCAGTGTTCGGCGTCGCCATCATCGGGGCACTCGTCCCGGCCCTGCTCACCGCCCGCATCCGCCCCATCGAAGTCCTCCGAGGAGAATAGCCATGATTGAAGTCAAGAACCTCGTCCGCACCTTCAAGTCGGGCGACCGCACCATCAAACCCGTCAACGACGTCAGCTTTGAACTCGAGCAGGGCACCCTGGCCTCGATCGTCGGCAAGAGCGGCAGCGGCAAGAGCACCCTGCTGTCCCTGCTCGGTGCGCTGGACAAGCCGAGCAGCGGCGACGTCGTCGTCAACGGAGTCAGCCTGGCGAGTATGCCGGACGGCAAGCTCACCGAGTACAGGCGCCGGGACATCGGCTTTGTGTTCCAGCAGTTCAACCTGATTCCGAACCTGACTGCGCTGGACAATGTGATGCTGCCCATGGAGTTCGCCGGGATGCGCAAGGGCGCCCGCCGCCAGCGAGCCAAGGAGCTGCTGGAGCAGGTGCAGCTGGATCCGGAGAAGCACGTGCGGCGCATCAACCGGCTGTCCGGCGGCGAGCAGCAGCGCGTTGCGATTGCGCGTGCGCTGGCCAACGAGCCCAAGCTGATCCTGGCCGACGAGCCCACCGGCAACCTGGATGAGCAGACCGGCGAGCACATCATCGAGCTCCTCAGCTCGTTGAGCCGCGACCACAACACCACCATCCTGGTGGTCACGCACGACCGCTCACTGGCCAACAAGACCGAGCGTCGTTTCAGGCTGCAGCAGGGCCGTCTGACGGAGGAGCCTGCGCGCAACCGTGTCGCGTTGGGAGCCGGCGCTTAGAACCGGATGGCGTCGATTACCTTGACCCGGACGGCCACGAGCGCAGGAATCGCGCCCGCCAGCACCCCCACGAAGATCGCCGCACCCAACCCCAGCATGGCCCCGGCCACTCCGGCCACTGCCGTGGCCACCACGGACTCCATCATGACTCCAAGGAAGATCCGGCGGGAGGTGGCTCCGGAACCGCGGCGGATGCCGATCTCCCGCACCCGGTAGCGCACCGTGACCATGGAGATGTTAAGCATGCCCACGGCGCCGAGGATCAGCACCAGTCCGGCCACTCCGCCCACCATCAGCTGGACTATCGCGAAAGGATCACCCTGGCTGGCATCGTCCATGCGGTTGGCCTGGGCCTGCATCCCCGGGAATTGCAGCTGAAGGTCCGAAGTGATGGCTGCCTTGAGTGCGTCCGCCTGTCCGTCCTGGACCCAGAGCTTGAACTGTGAGCGCTGCGAGCCGGGAACGCCTGCCCGTTCGGCGGCCCCGGTCAGCATAAAGGCCGATGGCGGCGACTCCGGGTACATGTCCGGAACCACCCCGATCATCACGGCTGTTGTTTGCTGGGCGCCGAGCAGAGTCACCTGCGGATGAGTGGCCAGATTCGGCCGGCGGGCCGAATTGTAGAAGCCCTCGGAGACAACGACGGCGGGAGCCATGCGTTGTTCGTCGTCGGCCGCGAACCATGCGCCGTGGCTGACATCCAGGCGGTGAATCACACCGTAACCGGGGTCGACCACCTGCAACTGGACCTGACAGACCCTTACTGCGAAGGGTGCATGCCCTGACCATACCTAGTATCTACATAGTCGGTATAGAGGTGATGAATGTGTCGGATCATTTCCGTCCTGCCCGTGCGTCAATGAGAAGATGCAGGCATGACTCCGCCTATTGCCAAGCCATGGCTCTTCAGCCAGCCCGATCAGGACCCCCGGTCCGCCACCGGCGCCCCGCTGCGCTGGGGCGTCATTGCCACCGGCGGAATTGCCCAGGCCGTATCCAAGGACCTGGCGCTACTCGCCGACGCCGAACTGTACGCCGTCAGCTCCCGCAGTCAGGCGACTGCCGAGTCGTTCGCCGCCACGTACGGATTCGCCAAGGCATACGGGGACGACGGCGGAGCCCGCGGCTACCAGAGACTCCTCACCGACGATGCAGTGGACGTGGTGTACGTAGCCACACCGCACGCACAGCACTTCGAAATCGTCCTGGCCGCACTCAACGCCGGCAAGCATGTGCTGTGCGAAAAGGCCCTCACCATCAACGCCCGCGAGGCAGGTGAGCTCATTGCCGCAGCCCGGCAGAAGAAACTTTTCCTGATGGAAGCCGTGTGGAGCCGCTTCCTGCCGAGCATGCAGCGTGCTTTCGAGATCGCCGCATCCGGGGAACTCGGCGAAGTCCAGTGGATCACAGCGGATCTGGGCTTCCCGGCCCTCTACTCCCCTACCGCGAGGATCTGGGCCCTTAAGGATGGTGGCGGCGCCCTGCTTGACCTGACGGTGTACCCGCTGCTTTGGGCGCTGGGCACCTTAGGATTCCCGCAGACGGTCAGCGCCACCGGGCACGTGAACGACGACGGCGTTGACGCCCAGAATGCACTGACACTTGGCTACCGCCACGGGGCCCAGGCCCAATTGACCTCGTCGCTGCTGGCGCATGGCCCGCGTACCGCGACGGTTGCGGGCAGCCTGGGCTACCTGCAGGCCATCGGCTCCGTCAACAATCCGCATGAATTGTTGGTAGGGATCGGCCGGGACGATCCCCGGACCGAGCAGTTCACCACTGTCGGAATCGGCTATACCTACGAGCTCCGCGAAGTGACACGGTGCATCCAGCAGGGTCTCTCTGAGAGCCCCGTGATGCCCCTTGACGACTCGCTGAACACGATGCGGCTATTCGACGGAGTACGTGCGCAGCTTGGCGTCAGCTACCCGAACGACGCCCGCTGAATTGATGCAATGACAGAAAAGTCATTGCATCAACCGAAATAGTGTGATCCGGTAACAACTCTGGCGAGTTGAGGCGCCGATCGTGACAGTGTCCGTCAAATCGATGGGTTTATTCAGCCCTTCTATGGACCCTGCCTTCCGGATCGGCCTACGCTGGACAAAATGGTCGATATTCGGTAAAGGGGGTGTTGCTTGTGTCCGGCTCTGGATTCTTATGGCAGGCGCTCCGCCCCCTCAGGCCAGTTCTTCTGGCCGGCGCTGCGGCGATGGCTTGGCTGGCGTTTTCCGCCCCGGCCGCCACCGCAGATACCTCGGACCCCGGATCTCTTCTCGGCGGAAATACCTCTTCGGTTTCTTCAGCGACCCCTTCTTCAGTGACCACGGCAGTGAGCGGCACCCTGGGTTCCCTCGGACCGGCCGCGGACTCCGCACCAGTTCCCGTCACCGCCTCATCCGATCCTGCAGCTTCCGGACTCCTACAACCGGTGCTTGACGGACCGACCGGCACCGCGGACCAGCTGATTGCAGAAGTTCCAGTGGTGAATCAGGTGGTTCCGGCGAGCACAGTAACCGCAGTGACCCCGCCTGTTGTGTCGTTGACCGACCAGGCCACCGGGGAACTGGTGGCGACCGTGGTTCCCGCCGTCGGTGATGTGGCTCCGGTCCTCGACCCCGTTCTGCAGCCCGTCACGGATCTGGTGACAGGCAACGAGCTGCTTCAGCTTCCATTGCCGGGAACCGATCCGGTAGTAGCGCCAGTCTTAGGTGTTGTCCTTCCGCCGCTTGCCGTTGCGCCACCGAATCCAACGGACCCGCTGGCCGCAGGTATTGGGACGGGCCGTGTACTCGCGGAAGATCCAGGAAACGGAAGCGTACTCGCTCTCCTCGCAACCGGCGCCGTGACATCCGTTGGAGCGCTCGCAGGTGGCATTGATCCGCCCGGATCGCCAGACCGCAATACTCTGCCCAATGTGCTTCTTCCCGCTGAACCGGGATCAGGATCCGGAAACGGCCAGCCGCTCCCAGGGCCGTCGGGATCCGCAGCCTGGGTGTCCAGGAACTTTTTAGCTGTTCCCGTACCGGGTGCCGTCCCGGTCAGCGGACCACTTCAGCATGCCCCTTCGCCGGTGTCTTTCGACCCCGGCTCATCTCCTGACTAGTTGGGCCCCTTCTGCGCCATAGCGCAGAAATACGGCCACTCGGGCTGCCTTGAGCGCCCAACAACAACTTCTCAGGAGAGATCACAATGAAAGCACTTATTCGCAAGGGGCTGCTTGGCACCCTCTTTGCCGGTGGGCTACTTGCCCTCGGCGCCACCGCTGCAACGGCAGCGGATACCACCACCGGAGCAGACGGCACCGCCTCCGGAAACCAGGTAGTGGCACCCATCACGGCACCCATCACCCTGGGCGCCACGTCACTGGGCCTGCTCGGTGACTCCACGGCAACCACCACCGGCGGCACCACCGGAGCCCCGGCTCCCGCCCCGGCACCCGCAGTTCTCGCTGCAACCACCTCCGGCGAGGACGGCATCCTGTCCGGAAACCAGGTAGTGGCACCGGTAACGGCACCCATCACCCTGGGCGCCACGTCACTGGGCCTGCTCGGTGACTCAATGGCAACCAACACCGGCGGCACCACCCGGGGAACCCCTGCAACAGCACCGGTAACCAAGGCAACCACCTCCGGCGAGGACGGCATCCTCTCCGGAAACCAGGTAGTGGCACCCATCACGGCACCCATCACCCTGGGCGCCACGTCACTGGGCCTGCTCGGTGACTCAACGGCAACCAACACCGGCGGCACCACCCGGGGAACCCCTGCAACAGCACCGGTAACCAAGGCAACCACCTCCGGCGAGGACGGCATCCTCTCCGGAAACCAGGTAGTGGCACCCATCACGGCACCCATCACCCTGGGCGCCACGTCGTTGGGCCTGCTCGGCGACTCAACGGCAACCAACACCGGCGGCACCACCCGGGGAACCCCTGCAACAGCACCGGTAACCAAGGAAACCACCTCCGGCGAGGACGGCATCCTCTCCGGAAACCAGGCAATGGCACCGGTAACGGCCCCCATCACCCTGGGCGCCACGTCGTTGGGCCTGCTCGGCGACTCAACGGCAACCAACACCGGCGGCACCACCCGGGGAACCCCTGCAACAGCACCGGTAACCAAGGAAACCACCTCCGGCGAGGACGGCATCCTCTCCGGAAACCAGGCAATGGCACCGGTAACGGCCCCCATCACCCTGGGCGCCACGTCGTTGGGCCTGCTCGGCGACTCAACGGCAACCAACACCGGCGGCACCACCGGAGCCAAGGCAACCGCAACCAAGGCGCCAGCCGCAGCACCCGCTGCAACCACCACCGGTGGCAAATCCGCCGTCGTGGTTCCTTCAGGTCCAGGCTCACCCAGCGGTGGTTCGCCGGCCCTGGCAGGCTACACAGGCGGCACCGTGTCTTCGGGCACCGGCGGCAAATCCGCCGTCGTGGTTCCTGCAGGTTCAGGCTCGCCAAATCGTGGTTCACCAGCCCGGGCAGCCGCGGCCGCCTCCGGAATCACGCCTAAGTCGGCAGTGAATGCATCAGCCAGTGGAACTCGCGCGCTTGCCAACACAAGGGCAAATCTTGCCAACACGGGTGCAAATGCCGGCATGTTTCCGGTGGCCATGGCTCTCCTCGCCGCAGGCATGCTGATACTCCTGCGAAGGAAGAAAGCCTAAGTCAGCTCCGACCACAATCACCGGGGACGCATGTTGAAATTGCCGGCTTGAGGCCGAGAAACAGCCTCAAGCCGGCACCGGTCTCCGGCACCGCACACAAAAGTAGCGAAAGGAGGTATTCCTTCCCGCTCTGGCGGAACAGCCAGCGCATGTCCTGTTACACCGGCGGTTCGACCGCGAAGCGTGCTGGGGGGCTTCACGGCCGGGCCGTCGGTGTGCCTGCGACGAAGGCCGCGAGCCTAATCAGCAGCGAAGGAATGTCCTTCACACCGTCCAGGATGTGGCGGTGGGGATGCTGGCCCGGGGTTTTACGGTCCAGCATCCCCGTCAGCACGCCCACAGCCGTGACCCCGGCCCGCGTGGCCGCCAGTAAATCGTTCACGGTATCACCGGCGGCCCGTACCTCGCGGAAGTCCAGGACCCCCGTCAGCTCCATGGCACGGTGGACCATGTGCCGAGCCGGGCGGCCAGCCCCCACCTCATCGGAACATACGACGGCGTCAAGGAGACCGCCGCCGTGGTCGTCTGCAGTACCTCTGGTCCCGGCCACCTTCCAACCCAGCCGGTGGAGCAGCGGGTCAGCCACGTCCCGGGAAACTGCTGATAAACAACGGGCGCACGGGGAGTTCCCGGTGCGCCCGTTGTTTATCAGCTTGTCAGCTCACCGGAGGCTGGCTCAAGGTTGCCAGGACCTCGTTGAGCTTGACCGACGGACGCATGATGGCCGTGACCTTGCCCGAGTCCGGCCGGAAGTAGCCGCCGATGTCCGCGGGGGCGCCCTGCACAGCAGCCAGCTCCGCAATGATTCTCTCTTCGTTGGACCTCAGGGCCTCGGCGACGGCGGCGAAGCCGGCAGCGAGCTCGGCATCCTCAGTCTGCTTCGCCAGTTCCTGGGCCCAGAACTTGGCCAGGTGGAAGTGGCTGCCGCGGTTGTCCAGCTCGCCGACCTTGCGGCGCGGAGACTTGTTCTCGAGGAGGAATGTTCCCGTGGCACGGTCCAGGGTATCCGCAAGGACCTGTGCCCGGGCGTTTCCTGTGCTGGTAGCCAGGTGCTCAAAGCTGACGGCCAGGGCTAGGAACTCGCCAAGGCTGTCCCAGCGCAGGTGGTTTTCCTTGAGCAGCTGCTGGATATGCTTCGGGGCGGATCCGCCCGCACCGGTCTCGAAGAGCCCGCCACCGTTCATCAGCGGAACCACGGAAAGCATCTTGGCGCTGGTGCCCAGCTCCAGGATCGGGAACAAATCCGTGAGGTAATCGCGAAGCACGTTTCCGGACACGGAGATAGTGTCCTCACCCTTGCGGATGCGCTCCAGTGTGAACGACGTGGCGTCCTCAGGGGTCATGATCTCGATCTGCAGGCCCTCGGTGTCGTGGTCCTTCAGGTAATCCGTGACCTTGGCGATCAGCTGTGCATCATGGGCGCGGCCTGCGTCCAGCCAGAAAACGGCCGGCATCTGTGAGGCACGGGCGCGGGCCACGGCAAGCTTGACCCAGTCGCGGATGGGCAGATCCTTGGTCTGGCAGGCCCGCCAGATGTCACCGGGGGCAACCTGGTGTTCGATCAGCACGGTGCCGGAGCTGTCCACAAGCTGGACGGTGCCGGCGGACCGGATTTCAAAGGTTTTGTCATGGCTGCCGTATTCTTCGGCAGCCTGCGCCATCAGGCCAACGTTGGGGACGGTGCCCATGGTGGTGGGATCAAAGGCGCCGTGTGCGCGGCAGTCGTCAATCACGGTCTGGTAGACGCCGGCGTAGCAGCTGTCCGGGATGACGGCGAGGGTGTCTGCCTCTTTGCCATCCGGGCCCCACATTTTTCCGGAGGTGCGGATCATGGCGGGCATGGAGGCGTCGACGATTATGTCGCTGGGGACGTTCAGGCTGGTGATGCCCTTGTCTGAATCCACCATGGCCAGTGCCGGGCCGTCCTCCAGTCCCTTGGTGATGGCCGCCAGGACGCCTTCGCGGATGTCCTCCGGGAGATCCTCGAGACCGTTCAGGATGGACGCGAGGCCGTTGTTGGCGCTCAGGCCGGCCGCGGCGAGTTGCTTGCCGTAGGTATCGAACAGCTCGGAGAAGTACGCCTTGACCACGTGGCCGAAGATGATGGGGTCCGAGACCTTCATCATGGTGGCCTTCAGATGCGCCGAGAAGAGCACACCCTCTGCCTTGGCGCGGGCGACCTGCGCGGCCAGGAATTCGTCCAGGGCAGCGGCACGTAGCACGGTACCGTCTACAACCTCGCCGGCAAGAACCGGGAAGGACTTCTTGAGGACCTTGACCGTGCCGTCTTCGCGGACCAGCTGGATGCTGATGGTGTCATCGGCGGCGATCACCACGGACTTCTCGTTGGAACGGAAGTCGTCCGCGCCCATGGTGACGACGTTGGTTTTGGAGTCCGCGGACCAGGCGCCCATCGAGTGCGGGTTCTGGCGTGCGTAGTTCTTGACCGAGAGCGGCGCCCGGCGGTCCGAGTTGCCTTCGCGAAGGACCGGGTTGACGGCCGAGCCCTTGATCTTGTCGTAGCGGGACCGGACGCCGGTCTCTTCATCCGAGGAAGGGTTGTCCGGGTAGTCCGGAAGTTTGTAGCCCTGCGACTGAAGCTCTGCAATTGCGGCTTTCAGCTGGGGCACTGACGCACTGATATTGGGCAGTTTGATGATGTTGGCGTCCGGGCTCTTGGCCAGCTCGCCCAGTTCCGCGAGTGCGTCGCGGAGCTGCTGTTCTTCTGTGAGGTAGTCCCCGAAAACGGCGATGATGCGGCCGGCAAGCGAGATGTCCCGCGTCTCCACCTCCACACCTGCAGTCGAAGCGAAGGCTTCAACAATCGGCAAGAACGAATATGTAGCCAGCATCGGCGCTTCGTCAGTGTGGGTATAGATAATCTTGGACATGCTTGGGCGTCTCCCTGGAGGTCTGCTTTGGAGGTGAATCCGGTCTTATTTCACCACGTCTAACTTACCCGAGGACACCGGATTGAGCCCTACCGGGGGCGCTGAAGGACGTCCAATGACCCGATAAACGCGCCCGGCGGCGATGGCCCGGACGGGGTTGCCGACGTCGGGCGTTGGCGCGGTCCCGGCTGCCGCCTGCAGACGTGCGTCAGCGCGGCTTGTGCGGCAGGTCGCTGGGCCAGACTTTGACGTACCTGGCGTCTTCCCGGCGCAGCTGCTCGGTGGCGGTGTTGGAGGGCACGGGATCCATGTCCCGCAGCTGCAGGGCATCGGCCAGAAACGCACCGGTACCTTCCGCCGCGCCTGACCCGGTACCGCGTCCGCGTTTTACCTCACGGCCCATGTGCCGGCCAAGCGGCAGGAGGGTTGACTTGCCGGATTTCCCGGACTTCCCGAATGAAAACATAACGATATCCCCGCATCGCTTGTTGTCCGGAGCCCAGTCAGACTGTCGTTTGCTGATGAGAGAAAAGTACTCCGAAGTGGGCCCCGGCGCCAGCAGGACATGGTTCCTGACCGCACACGGATGCAATGCATGATATGACATTCCTATTTACAAACTTGTCATATCCGGGTAGCTTCAATTTCGTCACTCGGCGGGCACCATCACGGCCCGCCCCCATCCGATGAGGTAGGACCACAATGACAAGCACCAAGACTCTGGCCACCAGCCTATTGAGCCTTTCCGCAGCAGCTCTCCTGGCGCTTTGCGGCGCGGGCGGCGCAACTGCATCGCCTGCAGCGTCGCAGGATAACGAAGCACCCCTGGTTGCCAGCACCACCCTCCAGAGCCCGGGTGCCGCCGACTACTGGACGGCCGACCGCATGCGCGCGGCAATCCCCGGCGATGTACTCGCCACCAAGGCCCTGGACCGCGGCACCAGATCAAAGGCGAGCACCGTCGAAAAAGGTTCCAGCACCAGGATCGCCGGCAAGGCAGGGCAGGGCAAGCCCACCCTGCATGCCGATGAGGCCCCGGTCTCCCACATCGGAAAAGTCTTCTTCTCCATGGGCGGCAGCAACTATGTCTGCTCCGGCAACTCGGTGGCCTCCGCCAATAAGAGCACCGTCTCCACCGCGGGCCACTGCGTGAACGAGGGGCCGGGCGCGTTCGCCACCAACTTCGTCTTTGTCCCGGCCTACCTGAACGGTGCGGCGCCCTACGGCAAGTGGGCAGCCAAGGCGCTGTACTCACCTACCCAGTGGAGCTCCGCCGGCGATATGCAGTACGACACCGGCTTCGCCGTGGTCTCACCGCTGAACGGACAGAGCCTGGCCGACGTCGTGGGCGCCTCAGGTGTGCAGTTCAACGCAGCCCGCGGTCTCAGCTACAAGGCGTACGGCTACCCGGCCGCATCCCCGTTTGATGGCCAGTCGCTGAAGAGCTGTACAGGTGTGGCCAGCAATGACTCCCTCAATCCGCAGTTCAACTCCCAGGGCATCAGCTGCGACATGACCGGCGGCTCCTCAGGCGGCCCCTGGTTCATTGGTACCAACGCCAACGGCTACCAGAACTCCATTAACAGCTACGGTTACGGCAGCCGCTCTACTGTAATGTATGGCCCGTACTGGGGCTCAGTCATCCAGCAGGCGTACTCGAATGCATCGTCCGCATCCTAAGGACACCGCAGCGGCGGATGAGTCCGTCAGCCACGGTGCGGTGAACCAGAGCCCCGAGGAGATCCTCGAGTACTGGACGCCGGAGCGGATGGAAAAAGCCAGGCCCCGTGAGATTCGGATTCCGTACAAGGAAAGCAACAGCAAGGAAACCGGGCAAGGGTCTGAGGGAAAATAACTGAACAACAACGACGGCGGCTGTCCCCTCAGGGGCAGCCGCCGTCGTTTATGCGTTGCTTAGTGGAAGAAGTGGCGCGCACCCGTGAAGTACATGGTGATGCCGGCGGCGTTGGCCGCGGCGATGACTTCCTCGTCGCGGACGGAACCGCCCGGCTGCACCACAGCGCGGACGCCGGCGTCGAGCAGGATCTGCAGGCCGTCGGCGAACGGGAAGAACGCGTCGGATGCCGCTACGGCGCCGCGGGCGCGCTCGTTCTCTTCGCCCGCAAGGGAGTTGGCGCGTTCCACGGCCAGCTTGCAGGAATCCAGGCGGTTGACCTGGCCCATGCCCACACCCACGGCAGCTCCGTCAACGGCGAGCAGGATGGCGTTGGACTTGGCTGCGCGGCAGGCGGTCCAAGCGAAGGCGAGGTCCGCGAGGGTTGCCTCGTCTGCGGCTTTGCCGGCGGCGAGGGTCCAGTTGGCGGGGGTATCGCCGTCGGCATCCACGTTGTCCGCGATCTGCACCAGAACGCCACCGGAAACCTGGCGGATTTCGGCCGGGTAGCGGCCGTAGCCCTCGGGCAGGGTGAGCAGGCGGATGTTCTTCTTTTTGGAGAGGATCTCCACGGCTTCCGGCTCGAAGCCGGGCGCGATGACCACCTCGGTGAAGATCTCCGCCACGGTGCGGGCCATGCCGGCGGTGACGGTGCGGTTGGCAGCGATGACGCCACCGAAGGCGGAGACGGGGTCGCAGGCGTGGGCCTTGGCGTGGGCGTCCGCTATCGGGTCCTCAGCGGAAGCGGAGCCGACGGCCACACCGCACGGGTTGGCGTGCTTGATGATTGCCACGGCGGGCTCGGAGAAGTCGAATGCGGCGCGGAGGGCAGCATCGGCGTCAACGAAGTTGTTGTAGCTCATGGCCTTGCCGTGCAGCTGGTCTGCTTGTGCGATGCCGGCCGGTGCGGCCTTGTCTACGTAGAGAGCGGCCTGCTGGTGCGGGTTTTCGCCGTAGCGCAGCACTTCGGAGCGTTCCAACGCGAGGCCGGCGTAGGCGGGCCAGTCGATGATGCCGTCGCCGTCTTCATCCAGGAACTGGCTGGCGGTCCAGGTTGCCACGGCGTTGTCATAAGTGGCGGTGTGGGCGAAGGCCTTCGCGGCCAGGCGGCGGCGGGTCTTCAGATCGAAGCCGCCCTCGGCTGCGGCGCTCACAACCTCTCCGTAGAATCCAGGGTCAACAACAATAGCGACGGCGGCGTGGTTCTTCGCTGCGGAGCGCACCATGGCGGGGCCGCCGATGTCGATCTGCTCCACGACGTCGTCCTGTGCGGCACCGGACTTGACCGTCTCCACGAACGGGTAGAGATTCACGACGACGAGGTCGAAGGTTTCGATCTCCAGGCCGGCGAGGGTTTCCATGTGGGCCGGGACGCGGCGGTCGGCCAGGATGCCACCGTGCACGCGCGGGTGCAGGGTCTTGACGCGGCCGTCGAGCATTTCCGGGGAGCCGGTGACTTCTTCGACTTCCTGCACGGGAATGCCGGCGGCGGCGATCCTCTTGGCAGTGGAGCCGGTGGAAACGATCTTTACGCCCGCTGCGTGCAGGCCCTTCGCGAGCTCCTCCAGACCGGTTTTGTCGTAGACCGAGATCAGGGCCCGGCGGATGGGAACACGGTCAATGGATACACGGTCAAGCTGCGTAAAGCTCACAAAAGTCTCCGTCTTATCTCGCGGTTCGCGCCGCGGTTGGTGGGGATATGGCCAGTTTATCGCGTTGCTGGGCCCGCTCTGTGTGCCAACGGCAGTGTGAAGGGCGCAGAGCGTGCCGGCAACGCTAGGGTGGGTGCATGGAAAGCAACTCCGTGGTGCTGG
Source organism: Pseudarthrobacter sp. N5 (assembly GCF_050157035.1). Lineage (GTDB taxonomy): Bacteria > Actinomycetota > Actinomycetes > Actinomycetales > Micrococcaceae > Arthrobacter. The sequence continues at coordinate 1,361,636 of NZ_CP189593.1, read as the reverse complement.
TGGCCGATATCGGCAAGAGCCGCTGCCGGGTTGAGCTGCGCGAAGGTGGGGTGGAGCCGGCCGCCGGCACCTGGCGTTCTGAAGTCCTGGCCGCCGCCGATTCCGCCGGTTTCCCGGGGCTGGGCATGCACAATGGCGCCGCGGAAGCGTTCCTGCTGATCAGGGAAACAGCTGCCCGGCTCCAGCCGCCGGCGCCTCCCGGCCTCGTTCCGGGCAGGATCCCGCGAGACGGCCCGCAACCCCATTTCAGCCCGCTCACCGGAGTGGGCGCCGCCGTGGCCGGGGTGGAAGCCTCGACCGAGCAGTCACAAGAGCTCGCCCGGCTGCTTGCCGGGTACTTCGGCGTCCCCGCAGCTGTGCTGTCCGATGCCACCGCAGCCCATCTCGGCGCGCTCCACCGCAAACCCGGAACAGTGCTGATTGTCGGCACCGGCGCGGTGGCGTTCAGTTTTGACACGACCGGCACACTGCACCGGGCCGACGGCTGGGGACCCCTGTTGGGCGACCGCGGCAGCGGCCGGTGGATCGGCCAGCAGGGTCTGCAGACAGTTCTTGAAGCGTTCGACGGCGGTCCGGCCACCTCGCTCAGTGCCCACGCTGCCGCCCTGGTGACTTCGCCCGAGCTGGTTGAGTCACCAGCGGGAACGGTTTCGCCCGCGCAGCTCCCGGCCTGGCTGGCCACTCACCCCAACCCGTCGCGGGCCATGGCCAGTTTCGCGCCCGCGGTGCTGGCCGAAGCGGAGGCGGGTGACGCCGTCGCACGCGGGATCGTTGACGAAGCCTGCCGGATCCTCACCGTGACGGTGGCCCGTGCGCTCGGCGCGGTCCTCGGCAGCGAACTCCCCCGGGTAGCTCTGCTCGGCGGCGTGGTGCAGTCGGCGTTCTTCGCCGATCAGCTGACCCAATCAATCACCTCGGCCGGGATCCAGGTCATGCCAGCGGAGGGCGACGGACTGACCGGCGCCTCGCTCGCCGCCACAGGCCGCGAACTCCTCCAGGAAAGGTACATCCACCGTGACGGAAAATTCTGAGCCTCAATCGTCTGGGCCCATCGCCCCTGCCCGGGACGAGCTCGCGGGCCTGCGCTCCGAACTTGCCGGGCTGCTCACCGAGGCCTCCAACCCGGAGCTCGCACTGCTGGACACCATGAGCACCGCCGAACTGGTAGTGGCCATGAATGCACAGGACGCCGGGGTGGCCGCGGCGGTGGGACTGGCCGGTGCCAACATCATCCGCACCGTGGACGCCGTCGCGGCCAAGCTCGCCGCGGGTGGCCGCCTGATCTATGTGGGCGCGGGAACGGCCGGCCGGATGGGTGTGCTGGATGCCAGCGAATGCCCTCCCACGTTCGGCACCCGGCCGGAAATGGTGGTGGGAATCATCGCCGGCGGAAGGAAAGCCGTTGAGCAGGCAGTGGAGAACGCGGAGGATGATTCCGACGCCGGCGCGCGGGACATGCGCGATGCCGGCGTGACGGCGGGAGACGCCGTCGTCGGTATTTCCGCGTCCGGGCGGACTCCCTATGTGATCGGGGCACTGAAACAGGCGAACACCCGGGGCGCGTTTACGGCCGGACTGGCGTGCAATCCGGGGTCCGCAATCGGGCATGAGGCGAAGGTCGCCATCGAGGTCAATGTGGGGCCGGAGTTCGTTGCCGGGTCCACGCGGCTGAAGTCGGGTACGGCGCAGAAGCTGGTGCTGAACATGATCAGCACGCTCTCCATGGTTAAGCTGGGCAAAACCTACGGGAACCTGATGGTGGATCTGCAGGCCACGAACGCGAAGCTGCGGGCGCGGTCCCAACGCACGGTGCAGCAGGCAACGGGAGCGGATCCGGCGGCGGCCGCTGGGGCTTTGGAATCGGTGGGCGGTTCTGTGAAGGCGGCCATCCTGGTGCTTCTCACCGACGTTGATCCTGGCCACGCCGCCGAGGAACTGGAGCGGGCCGGCGGCTTTCTGCGGCAGGCCATCAGGAACCGCGCTTAGCCAGGCCCGCGCTGCGCCGTCGAAGCCGATTCAGGGCCGCCGGGCCGGTCCCGCGACGCTAGAGTTTTAGCAGGAGGCCGACATGAAAACTTACACCCCTGTGCCCAGCGGCGAACAGGTAGTCCAGGAGCTGCCCTGGCGATGGAAGGTGCAGGGCAGGATTTTTCTGATCGGCGGCCTGGGCTTTATGTTCGACGCCTGGGATGTCACCCTTAACGGCATCCTCATCCCGCTACTGTCCAAGCACTGGCAGCTGGCCGCCGGCGACGTGGCCTGGGTGGGCGCCTCCAACCTGATCGGCATGGCGCTCGGCGCATTTGTCTGGGGCACCATTGCGGACACCATCGGCCGCAAGAAGGCCTTCACGGCAACCCTGCTGATCTTCTCCCTCTTCACGGTGCTGGGTGCCTTGTCCCCCGACATCATCTGGTTCTGCGTGTTCCGCTTTATGGCCGGATTCGGCCTCGGCGGTTGCATTCCGGTGGACTACGCCCTGGTTGGTGAGTTCACGCCGAGGAAGCAGCGCGGCAAGGTCCTCACGGCCATGGACGGCTGGTGGCCCGTGGGAGCGGCATTGTGCGGCTTCGTGTCCGCCGGGCTCGTGGCGGCGTTCGCCGACTGGCGCCTGACCATGCTGGTGATGGTGCTGCCGGCGCTGCTCGTTTTCTGGGTGCGCCGGAGCGTACCCGAATCCCCGCTGTTCCTCATCCGCAAGGGCCGCCGGGATGAAGCCGCCAAGGTGATCGACGCCCTCGTGAGCGCCACCGGCGCCGAACCCCGCGCCTACAGCCTTCCCGATCCGAAGGACACCCCGCGCCTCTCCGCCGGAAGTGCGTGGCAGCAGCTGCGTCTCGTCTGGCAGTTCAACTGGAAAATCACGACGGCGGCCTGGGCCCTGTTTTTCAGCATCCTGCTGGTGTACTATCTGGCGCTGACGTGGATGCCCCGGATCCTGATCGGCGCCGGCTTCGAGGAGTACAAGGCGTTCGTGACCACCGCGTCCATGGCCGCCGTCGGACTTCTTGGCGTGGTGGTGGCCGCGCTGCTGGTGGAACGTGTGGGCCGCAAGTGGATCCTGGCCATCACCGGCCCCCTCTCCGCGCTGACGCTGGTGATCGTGGCGTTCGTGGTGGATATCCCGACGGCGGCGGTGTTCTGGCTGCTGATGTTCGGCTTCGTGGTGCAGATTGCCATACCGGTGCTGTACGCCTATGTTTCCGAGCTCTACCCCACAGAGCTCCGCGGTACCGGCTTCGGCTGGGCGTCCACGTTCTCGCGGCTGGGTGCCGGATTCGGGCCACTGATCTTCGCCAACTACTTCTGGCCCGAGTTCGGCCTGGCTACATCCTTCGCGCTGGCCGGGGGCCTGGTGCTGCTGGCCGTGGCGTGGATGGCGTTCTTCTCCCCCGAGACGAAGCTGCGCCGCCTCGAATAACACTTTTTGTGCCCCAACTGACTCGCAGTAGGTGTCGTTTTGAGGCCTCATAACGACACCTACTGCCAGCTACTTGGGCGACCAGCCGCGGCTGAGCACCGCGGTGCGGACCTTCGCGACGGCCGACCGCGCGTCGTTCTCCATGTGCCGCTTCGAGACCCGGACCAACAGCCAGCCGGCGCGGCCGAAGTCCTCTTCACGCGCGATGTCGCGGACGATCTGCGCAGCCTCCGAGTGCCCTTCGCCGTCGTATTCCACCGCGACGCGGTGTTCGGCGTACGCCAGATCCGGTTGACGTACGACGCCGTCATTCAGTTGGGTGCGCAGGTTCAGCTGCGGTTCGGGCAGCCCGGCCCTTTCCAGAGCCAGCCGGAGCCGGGTTTCAGGGGCTGAGTCCGCACCGACGCGTGCCTGTTCGAGAGCCAGCCGGGCTTTCCGGATTCCGGGCGTTCCCTTGTGCCGGTCCAGCATCTCTGCCAGTTGCTCGGGAGTCGCATGCGGCCCAGTTCTTGCCTCGAACTCCGGACGGGGAGTTCGCAGAAGGTGGTCCGCAACAACGGTGATTTCGTCCACACTCATCTTCCGGGCGCAGTCCAGCCAGGTGCGGATCCGGCTCGTGACCAGCAGGCCGCCCATGCTGGTGATTTCGTCGTCGAAGAATTGGCCCGTGTGGCCCACCACTCCCGTACGGCGCGGAATCGCCGTAGTATCCGGGCGCGAAATATGTATGCCTGGAGCGTTGCAACCGGGCAGGAAGCCAGGAAATAGCCAGAGCCTGAAGGCGGTTGCGTGCGACGCCGCTGAAAATTCCGTGACCACGGTGAACGGGCGGACAGCGATCTGCAGTGACGTGTCGTTTGCCTGTTCCGGCCCGGCCAGCACAGCGGATTGCCTGATGCCACGGCTTGGGGCGGACAGCGCGCGGTGCCTCAGCCGGCCTCGGCTGACTCCGGCGTCGGCCGCTTCCCTGAACGTGAACGGGACGGAACCCAGCGGCTCCGGCAGGGGTTGCGGGGTCCTCATCACCCCATCGTTGCAAATCCCAGTAGCACTTTGAGGGTTATCCACAGCTCTGAGTGCCCCAATATCAAGTGGCTAGCAATAGGGGTCGATTTGGGGCCCCAATACGACCACTACTGCGAGTTAGTTGGGGTGGCCGGCGTTGGGTTGGCCGGCGGCGAGGGCTGCCAGTGTGGCGACAAGGAGGCGGCGCTCCACGATCTTGATGCGTTCGTGCAGGGTGTCCTCGGTGTCCTCCGGGGCGATCACCACGGCTTCCTGGGCGATGATGGGGCCGGTATCCACCCCGGCGTCGGCCCAGTGCACCGTGCAGCCGGTCACCTTCACGCCGTAGGCCATGGCATCGCGGACACCGTGGGCGCCTGGGAATGCCGGCAGCAGCGCGGGGTGGGTGTTGAGGTATTTGCCGTCGAACGCCTCGATGAACGCCGGGCTCACAATCCGCATGAACCCGGAGGAGACCACAACGTCCGGAGTGTAGCCCTCAACGGCTGAGGTCAGAGCCGCATTCCACGAGGCGCGGTCTGCATAGGACTTGAAGTCCACCACAAAGGTGGGGATCCCGGCGGCGGCAGAGCGTTCCACACCGTATGTTCCGGGCCGGTCGGCGCCGACCGCCGCGATCTCCACGTCCAACCCGCCCGCCTTCACGGCGTCGATGACCGCCTGAAGATTGGAGCCGGTACCGGAAACGAGGACAACTATGCGCATGGCTCTAGCTTATGGGCAGGCTCGCGTAGGCTGGAAAACATGAAGACCACACCGGACCCGGCTGGGCCCAAGCGGAGCAAGTCCCTGCTCAGCGAGGCAGCCAAGAGCTCACTGCTGAAAACCCAGAACCTGTTCCGCATGTTTATTGTGGCCGTGCTGGGATCGTTTTTTGTGTACCAGCTGGATGTGACATACGTGTGGCTGGCGGCCCTGTTCACTGCCGCCGGAATTGCACTGGGCATCATGGTGCTCTTGCGTGCCATCCGGCTCAAGGAGTCCAGGCTGGTCCTGTTCGGGACCATCTCAGGGCTGGTGGTCTCGCTGGTGATGGTTCTGCTCATTTCAGTGACAGCCGCTCTCTTCAATCAGGTCCACGACTTCCAACAGTGTTCCCGGCATGCCCTCACAGACCAGGCGATGTCTGATTGCCGTAGCCAGCTGCAGGACTCGCTCCCGGGCCAGCTCCGCTGACCACATGAGCTGACAGCTCGAGCTGGCTGCGCGAGCTGACTACGCCCTAGACGTTCTCCAGCTCCGCGTCCTGCAACTCCTGCTGGCGTTCCAGCCAGGGACCCGCTGCGTAACCGACGACGACGCCGATGCCCACTTCCGCTGCTACCCAGACTGCCGTCCAGAACGGGTCGGGGCCGATGTCCGTCAGCCGGCCGATCCCGGCCGAACCGCGCGCAACCCAGGTCAGGGCGGCGGCGAGCATGCCCGCGGCCAGGCCAACAATGACGCCCAGGACCAGGGTGGAAGCCGTGGCCGTGAACCATCGGGCATGGATCTTGATGCTCAGCCACTCATCGAAGTGGTTTTCCCCCTCGCGCAGGAACCACCAGCCAGCCAGCAGCCCCGCGATGACGGGCGCAGCAAGGGCTACAAATCCGAAATCCAGTGGGCCGGACGGAATAGCGGCGAACACCGGGATGGAGGGCAGCGGCCCAACGGCCGTGCCCAGCGGACCGACCTGCGAGCCGATGCCCAGGGCGAAGCCGGCGCCGGACGTCCAGGCGAGCGCAAAGACAGCCAGGTTGGGCAGGAAGCCGAGCTGCGCGATGGTGAGCGCGCCGCCTCCCATGGCACCGGCGTCGAGCCCTTCATAGACGGCAATCACCAGGTCCCAGTGGATGAACAGGTCCACGGCAAGCAGCACGGAGGACAGCGTCAGCGCAGCCATCAGCGCAACAAGGCCTGCCTTGGCGGCGGAGCCCAGATAGGAGCCGGCCCAGCGTGAATGCTGGCTGGTGCGGGCGAGCCATGTGACGGCGTCGACGCCGATCAGCCTGCTCCATGAACCTGCCTCGCGACGAGCGCCGATCACCATGCCCAGGGCAAACGGAACCAGCGGCATCAGCATGGCAAACCAAAGATTGACCACAACGTCGGAGGTGCGGCAGACGAACCCGGTGGCCGCCCCGAATGCCGAATAGACCGCCCAGGAACCAAGCAGGGCCTGCCACAGCTGATCGGTGTAGGAGGCGCGGGCAAGGCGTCTGCCGGCACGCCAGGCGAGGAGGAACGGGATGAGCGTGAAGCCCAGCGGAATCAGCAAGAGGGTGCCGGACCCGGACTGCCCGCCAGCCCCGGTTCCCGCGGCGTGCAGCTCCAGTGGAACACCGTGGATCATCAGCCAGGCCTGGCCGGCGAGGCGCGCCAGGGAGTCCACGCGGATGTTCTGGAATCCTGCCGTGGCCCATACCGCGACGATGGGGGCCATAACCACCAGCGCCGAAATGATGGCGGCCTGCGCTGATTCGAGCGCCCCCTGCATCCACAAGGGCATAGGCAGGCCACGGTCTCCGGTCTGATCAGCGCGCAGTTTCATCGTGTTCCATGGTGCCATGTGCGGGGCGCCTCCCCTGATTTCGACAGGCGCAATCACCGGATACGGGCCCAGTCGCCTGCCCTGAGGTCGAGACCACCCGCCTTGAGACGTTGCCTGCCGGGACCCGGTCGCCAGAGTTCGTAGTTGTCCGTGCTGATCAGGAAGCCGTGGCCGGTGCGAAGGTGGGCGCAGACCATGGTCGGCGATTTGCCCGCGCCGCACAGGCAGCGGTACCTGCCCTTTCGGGATGGCGACGCTGCATCCGGTGGCGACGAGCAGCACGACGGCGGCGAGGAGGATCCGCGATACTGCTGGAACGTGGCGCATGGTCGTTTCAGTCCAGCAGAAAGTACCTGATCTCTCGCTGGGCAGAAGTCCCCATGCCGGGCCTTCCCGGTGCTTTTTCCACAGGCCGGACGTAAAATTGGTATGTCCGCAATCAGTGGTTGGAGGCAGACATGACTACCGCATCTCCACATGCGCACGGCGTCCACTTTGGTCGTACAGATGTCCAGAACGTCGGCATGGGTCTGGGTATCGTCTTGATGGTGGTGGGTGTTCTCGGGTTCATCCCGGGCGTCACCGCTAGGTACAGCGAATTGATGTTCCTGGGGCCTGATTCGCACGCCATGTTCCTTGGCTTGTTCCAGGTGTCCATGCTGCTCAACGTTGTGCAGCTGGCCATCGGGGCGGCCGGCTGGGCAATGTCCCGCAGCGGAATGGGTGCGCGCAATTTCCTGATGGCATTCGGTGCGTTGTACATCATCCTCAGCATCTTCGGGCTCAGCGTCGGAGTGGGTTCGGCGGCCAACTTCCTGTCGCTGAACACTATGGATAACTGGACCCACATGATTTTAGGTGTGCTGATGATTGCCGGCGGCTGGATGTTTTCCAGGCATCTGGCCGAGGACGGGAAATAGCCCGGAAAATTAACGCCGGGAATTTAGGAGCCGCGAATGAGTGATGATTCATAGCAGTCTGAATATTCGTCCTAATCGGTTGGTGCAGTTGCTGTATGCGGACTCGCAGGCAGCTGCATCAGCTTTTAATCAATCCAACATCAATGCCGGTTCCCGCGCTTCCTTTGGAGAAGTCTGCCTAATTGCTGGACTTACATACAGGGAGCCAATAAGACTGTCTACAACAGCCGGGTTGTGGTGCACCTCCTGCACTCACTCCGGCGGTGTTCCCGTAGCTGCTTCGTTTGGGCCTCTGCCGCAACGCCTGTTCCACCATTGAAAGGACATGCTTATGCCGGATTATTCAGCTTTCTTCCCGCTTATTGCCACCATAATCGGGGCTGCCGTCATCATTGGCGTCATCCGGCTGGCCATAAAACTGATGTGGAAGGTGGCTGAACCAAACGAAGCGCTCATCATTTCCGGCCTGACCCGGGGAAGCCAGGACACCCGGGACGGCATGGACTTCAAGATCGTCACCGGCAAGGGTGCCCTGGTGATTCCGGGGCTCCAGACCGTGAGGACCCTCGCGCTGACCCTGAACGAAACCGAACTCAAGGTCTCCTGCGTGACGTCCCAGGGCATCCAGGTGATTGTGGACGGCGTGGTCATTTACAAAATCGGCGACGCCGCACCTTTCATCGCCAATGCGGCACGAAGGTTCCTGGGCCAGCAGCCCAAAATGGAGAGTCAGGTCTACAACGTTTTTGAAGGACACCTGCGCTCGATCATCGGCAGCATGACGGTGGAGGAAATCATCCGTGAGCGCGACAAACTTGCCTCGCAGGTCCGCAGCGCCAGCGGCGTTGAAATGGAAAAGCTCGGCCTTGTGGTCGATTCGCTGCAGATCAAGGACCTTCAGGATCCCACCGGCTACATCCAGAATATTGCCAAGCCGCATATTGCCCAGGTCAAGATGGAGGCCCGCATCGCGGAGGCCACACGGAACCGCGAAGCGGCGGAAAAAGAAGCCGAGGCGGCGGCACTGATTGCGGATGCGCAAAGCCTTTCGGCGATCAGGCAATCCGTGGCGCAGGCCAACGCCGAAAGGGCCAAGGCCAATGCCGCCCAGGCCGGGCCCCTTGCCGATGCGACGGCCCGCCAGCAGGTTGTGGTACAGGAGACTGAAGTGGCCAAGCTTGAGGCAGATCGTGAGGAGCAGAAGCTCCAGACCACCATCCGCAAGCCCGCGGATGCCAAAGCCTATGCTCAGCGTACTGAGGCGGAAGGCCAGAAATCCGCGGACATCAGTGCCGCGGAAGCACGGGCCCGGCGCACGGAACTTGAAGCCCAGGCAAACGCCAAACGCACGGAAATCGAGGCTCAGGCAAACGCCACGGCCGCCGCAGCCGCCGCCGGAGCTACCCGTGTTACCGGCGAAGCGGAGGCAGCAGCCACCAAGGCACGCGGCGATGCCGCCGCTTCCGCTGTCCAGGCCAAGGCGCTGGCCGAGGCAGAGGGCATCAAGGCACGCGCCGAAGCGCTGGGCACCAATCAGGATGCTGTCATTTCACAACAGTTGGCGGAGAACATGCCAGCGATCATCGCGGCGGCAGCCGAGCCGTTTGCCCATGTGGGGCAGTTCACCGTTCTGAACGGTGGCGAAGGCGTCAACCGTGTGATCGGCGGAATCCTGTCTCAGGTGGGCGATTACCTCCCAGCCCTCGCTTCCGCTCTTAAGAACGGACGCGGTACACCAAATCGGCCGCCGAAAGCCCCCGATGCCTAGGAACTTCGGTGCATAGGAACAACCTTGCATAGGGACGTTGACCGGAGCCTTACGGGCAAGATCGGCAGGGTTACCGGACTGATCGCGCCGGGCACCATTGGCGAAGTGATGCTTCCGTTCCACGGCGGTACCAGCGCCTTCCACGCCCATCCCTTTGATAAGACCAGCGTTTTCCCGGTGGGCGAGAACGTGCTGGTGATCTACTTTGATCCGCCGCAGACCGTTTATGTTGATGAACTGCCGGAGGTGCTCAAACCGAGAAGGTAGATGCCGTCGTACTTTTCAGTCCTGCTGAGAGCCCGACGACGGCGCCCGCCATCCAGCGGCTTCTGAGACGGGAGTGAAACGCTGCGGGAGCCGCAGCGGAACCTGCGAGAATGGGCCCATGACAGCCATCATCCTGGGGTGGGACCCTGACCGCTGGAACCGCTGGAACTATGCCGCTGTGGTAGAGCAGGTAGCCGAAACCGGTCAGTTCATAGCCAGCTGGAATGTGGGCGGCCATCAGGACATACCCTCCGGCGCAGACGCCTGGCTCGTTGTGGAGGGCCGCACAGGGAATGGGCTGCTGGGCCACGGCGTCATTATCTCGGAGCAGCCTTACGCCGCGCCGCACTTCGCGGAGCCTGGGAAGTCCTCCATGTATGTCGGCGTGGCGTTCGACGCTCTCCTTCCCTTGGGCGAACAGCTCCCTCTCGGGATCCCCAAAGATTCCTTGCCTGCGGAACCCTGGGATGGGGTCTACGGCTCCGGGCTGACCATCGGCCCGTCCAACGAGGCGAAGGTCCGTGACGTCTGGCGCGAGTTCGGCCCGGCGCCGGTATCAGATTCCACGCAGCCTGTGCCCGGCACCTTCCCCGAAGAGTCCATGAGCAGGGTCGAGGTGAACCGCTACGAACGCAGTCCGGAGGCAAGGCGGGCATGTATCGCACACCGCGGAACCAGCTGTGACGCGTGCGGGTTTTCCTTCGAAATTGTGTACGGCGAGATCGGCAAAGACTTCATCCATGTCCACCATGTCGTCCCCGTCTCACAGCTCGGCAGCGACTATCAGCTGGATCCAATCACAGACCTGGTTCCGCTCTGCGCCAACTGCCATGCGATGGCGCACCAGGGCGTGAGCACACCGCGCACCGTGGCGGAACTGCGGCGGATCATCGCCGGTGCCGGGTTCCTGAGCGGAGAAACGCTGAAGCCCGGGCAACTGGACGCCCAGCGCGACGCTCAGCGGATTCTGGGACAGCAGTAGCCTCGCCTGTCCAGGTTAATCTCAGCCAGGTCCGCTGTCGGCCCGACCCAGGACCGCCTCCCGGGGACCACGTAGCGAGGACCACGTAGCGAGGGACCGCCCCGCGATTGGCACGTTATGCGCTGGCAGGCCGTGCGCGGCGTATGGGCATGAGCGTGCGGGGCGGCTCGGCTGCATCCAGGAAATTGAGGATGAGACCCGTGAGGATGTCCGGTTGTTCAAGTGGGACCGTGTGAGAAGCTCCGGGGACGACGGCGAGCTGACCTTCGGGCAGAGCGTCGTACAGCGAGAAGGTATGGGGGAATGCGACCACGTCGTCGTCACCAACTACGACCAGTGCCGGTCGGGTGATGTGCCCGATGTCGGCGGTGGTGAGCGTCGGCTCCGAACCGAACATCGTGAAACTCTTGCTGAAGACGGTCTCCAGGTGCTCGGCTCCGTCAGGCGATCGTTCTGTGTAGGCGTTGCCCAGCTCCTGTGCAAGCGGCGACTCCGGGTCCATCTCCGCGGGCACGACGCCGTCGTAGTGGTAGTTCGTACCAATAACAACAAGCTTGTGTACGAGATCGGGTCGTTTGAGCGCGACGAGGAGCGCAATGATCCCACCGTCGCTCCACCCCACGAGATGGGCCGGGCCGCCAACCACCTGCTGGAGCACCCGAACGGTTTCGGTCGCCATGTCCGCATAGTGGAACTCTGCAGCGGTGTCCGCGGTATAGCCATGGCCACGGCGATCGAACGCCACTACGCGGTAACGCTCGGCGAGACCTGGCCCAATGCTATTGAGCAGCGCGTCACTGTTGCTCAGTCCGCCGTGCAACAGCAGGAGCGGTGCGCCGCGACCGCCGCGGTCGTCGACCCACGTCGGGTGCCCGTCAATGTCCACATAGCTGCCCATGGTTCACTCCATCCTGGCCGATCCCGGACTCATCGACAGTTGATCTTCCGTGGCCGGTCCGCCACAGCGGTTATTGTCCTCCCGTATCCTCGACGGAACAATGGCTCCGGTGGGACCTGTCACAATGAAGCGCCGCCCGGCCCGCTGTTAACCAAACCTTCCCCTCCCCGTCACACCCATTCCCCCGCGAAGTCAGCCGCCACGCGCACCGTTGAGGTGTGAGGATCGCAATTGTTGCTGAATCGTTCCTGCCGCTGATGAACGGGGTTACACACTCCATCCTGCGGGTGCTGGAGCATCTGCAGAACCGGGGCGATGAGGTGTTGGTGATCGCGCCGTCCACATCGGACACAGATGTTCCGGATGTGGTCCATGGTGCGTTTGTTTACCGGCTCCCGTCAGTACCGCTGGCCGGATACACGAACGTGCGGGTGGCCCTGGGCGGGGTGAATCGGGTCAAGAGAATCCTTGCCGATTACGCGCCCGATGTGGTCCACCTGGCGTCGCCGTTTGTGCTCGGCTGGCGGGCCGTTCAGGCCGCACACCAATTGGGGATCCCCACCATAGCCATTTATCAGACCGAGATCCCCAGCTATGCCGCCCGTTACGGGGCGCCGTTCCTTGCGAACTGGGCCTGGAACCGGGTGGAGAACATCCATCTGCTGGCGTCACGGACGCTGGTTCCGTCCACCTTCGCGCTGAACCAGCTGCGCGGGCGCGGGATTCCCCGGCTGGACATGTGGCGCCGCGGTGTGGACACCGCGCGGTTCACCCCGGAAAAGCGCGACGACGGTTGGCGGGCTTCCGTGGCCCCCGGCGGCGAGCGGATCATCGGCTATGTTGGCCGGCTCGCCGTTGAAAAGCAGGTGGAGGATCTGGCCGTGCTGGCAGACGTCCCGGGCACCAGGCTGGTGATCGTGGGCGATGGTCCGCAGCGCGCGGTCCTGGAGGCGGCGCTTCCGTCCGCCGTCTTTGTGGGTTTCCTGGGCGGCGAGGAGCTGGCCCGGGCGGTGGCGTCCTTCGATCTCTTTGTGCATCCGGGCGAGTTCGAGACCTTTTGCCAGACCATCCAGGAGGCCATGGCTTCCGGCGTTCCGGTGGTGGCCACCGGGCGCGGCGGCCCGCTGGACCTGGTGGAGAATTCCCGCACCGGCTGGCTCTACGAACCGGGCGATCTGGCCGGGCTGCGGAGGCACGTGATGGACCTGATGGGCGACGACGCCAAGCGCCGCGCGTTCGCCGCGGCGGCGCACGCTTCGGTCCAGGGGCGGACGTGGCCGGCGCTGAGTGCGGAGCTGGTGAATCACTACAAGGCGGTGGTTGAGCCTGCCGAAACCCGAGTGGTCAAAACCAACAAAGGAGTTACCCTGTGAAGATTTCAGTGATCGGTTGCGGCTACCTCGGTGCCGTGCATGCTGCGACGCTCGCGTCCATGGGCCACACCGTGGTGGGCATCGACGTCGATGCCAACAAGGTGGACCATCTGGGCCGCGGATTTGCACCCTTCTACGAGCCTGGCCTGGATGAGCTGCTGCAGGATGGCCGCGCCACCGGCCGGCTCACGTTCTCCGCGGACTTCGCGGATGCCGACGGCGCCCAGGTTCATTTCCTGTGCTTGGGCACCCCGCAGTCCAAAACGTCCGACGGCGCCGACCTCAGCTATCTGGTCTCCGCCACGAGGGCGCTCCTCCCGCACCTGAGCCGGGGCGCCGTCGTCGTGGGTAAATCAACGGTGCCCGTGGGCACGGTGGACATGCTCGGAAAAATCCTGTCCCGGCGGCCGGATGTGCTGCTGGGCTGGAACCCGGAGTTCCTGCGCCAGGGCACCGCGGTGAAGGATTCGCTGGTGCCGGACCGGCTGGTCTACGGGGTGCCGGGGGGCAAGGAGTCTGCTGAGGGCGCGGGCGTGACGGCTGCGCTGAATGCGGTGTATGGGCCGCTGCTGGGCGCCGGGATTCCGCGGCTGGTGTGCAACTTCGCCACGGCGGAACTGATCAAGTCGGCGTCGAACGCGTTCCTGGCCACCAAGGTGAGCTTCATCAACGCGATGGCTGAGCTGTGCGACGCGTCCGGGGCAGACGTGACCGAGTTGAGCGAGGCAATGGGCATGGATCCGCGGATCGGCAACAGGTACCTGCACGCCGGGCTGGGCTTCGGCGGCGGCTGCCTGCCCAAGGACGTCCGGAGTTTCCGGGCGCAGGCGGCTGCCCTGGATGTCAGCTCGGTGGACGACTGGATGGGCGTGGTGGATTCCATCAATCTGGGCCAGCGGTTGCGGACGGTGGAGATCGCGCGGGAGCTCTGCCGCGGGTTCCTGAGCGGCCGGACGGTGACGGTGCTGGGCGCGGCGTTCAAGCCGGACACGGACGACATCCGCGACTCCCCCGCCCTGGACGTTGCCCTGCAGCTGGCCGCGGCCGGCGCGCACGTGACGGTGACGGACCCGAAGGCCATCAACAACGCCTGGATGAGCTACCCGCAGCTGCGCTTCGAGCCTTCCACCCGCCGTGCGCTGGAAGGTGCCGAGCTGGTGCTGCTGCTCACCGAGTGGGACGAATACCGCTCGCTTTCGCCGGCGGTTGCGGGAGGTCTAGTACGACGGCGGACGGTGCTGGACGCGCGGAACGTGCTGGACGCTGCGGCCTGGCAAGCGGAAGGCTGGACGGTACGAGGGCTGGGGACGAACTCCGTGGTTGAGCCTGCCCCGGTGGAGGCGCCTGCTCCGGTGGCTCAGTCTGTCGAGACCCGAGTGATCAAGCCCGCCCAAGCGGTGGTAAGGCGTACCGGAGTCTTGGCTGCACAGCCAATTGAAACACTGGGGACTAAGCGCTGAACAATTCCCCTGACCCCGCGTGAGAGTGCGCGCGCACTATCAACGCGCCCGTGAGGCCTCTATGATCACCTAAGGGGAGGACTCTCAATGGAACATCTGTGGTCTCACATGTCTCTGCCGGCGACGTGACGCTGCCGTTGCCGGCACCCGGATCGGGTTCCGATTCGGGTGCGGGTTCCGGTTCCGCCCCGAGCCACCAGGCCGTGTTCGACTCGATGCCCGATGCCTTGTTGGTGGTCACTGAGGACGGCACCATCAGCCTGATCAATGCCGCTGCCGAGCGGATGTTCGGGTACACGCGGGAGCAGCTGGTGGGTCAAGACCACCGCATTATTCTGGCTGAGGGTTTCCGTGAAGGTTTCCACCGGCTGTTCAACCGCCTGCGCAGCGACGCCGGTGCTGCCCACCGCCCGCCGTTTGAGGCCGATGGCCTGCACCGCGACGGCACGGAATTCCGGGGAGAAGTGGCCTGCTCTCTGCTGCATTCGGACGCCGGCATCTCTATGACCGTTTCCGTCCGCAGCACCTCGCACCGCGAGGAAGCGGATGCCGGGCTGCGCGAGGCGATGTCACTGCTGAGCGCCACGCTGGAATCCACTGCGGACGGGATCCTTGTGGTCAGCACCGACGGGCAGATCGCCGGGGTCAATGACCAGTTCGTCTCGATGTGGGGCATTCCGCGCGGGCTGCTGGCCACGCATGACGATGAAGCAGTCATGAGCTTCGTCCTTGGTCAGCTCACGGATCGATCCCGGTTTCTGGACAAAGTCCACGAGCTGTACGCCAACCCCTTGGCGGAAAGCAACGACGTGCTGGATTTCGTCGATGGCCGCACCTTTGAGAGGTATTCACGTCCCCAGAAAGTGGGAGACCAGGTGGTGGGCCGCGTGTGGAGCTTTCGCGACGTCACCCCTCGGCGCATTGCGCAGGAGCAGGCCAAACGAGCCATGACTGATCTGGCGGAGCAGGCAGCACAGCTGAAGTCGCTTGCCTTCCAGGATCCCTTGACCGGGCTGGCCAACCGCAAGCTGTTCAACGACCAGCTGGCGGAGGCGCTTCGCGGGGAGGCCTGCACCGCCGTCGACGTTCTCCTCCTGGATCTGGACGACTTTAAGGAAGTCAACGACATTCTGGGCCACCATGCTGGCGACCAGATGCTGATCGAGGTGGCCCGCCGGCTGCGGACATGTGTGCGCCCCAACGACACCGTGGCCCGGCTAGGTGGCGATGAATTTGTGGTGCTACTGACGGAATCCCCTGATCCGGACGCCGTTGCGGAGTCCATAGTGGAATCGCTGAACGTGCCGATGTGGATTGACAGCACAATGCTGCGGCCCAGCCTGAGCCTGGGACTTGCCTCAATTGTCGGGGACGCCATTGATGCCTCCGAACTGCTCCGCAGGGCCGATGTGTCGATGTATGCGGCCAAGGCTGCCGGCAAGAACCGCTACATGCGTTTCCAGCCGGAGATGATGAATGCCCTGGTGCAGCGCACGGACATGGAGGCCGGGCTGCGGCTGGCTGTTGACCGCGGGCAAGTCACCGTCCACTACCAGCCCATCATCTCGCCCCGACTGGGCGAAGTGGTGCGGTTCGAGGCGCTCGCGCGTTGGGAGCGGGACGGTGAATGGGTCCCTCCGGCGCAGTTCATTCCGACGGCGGAGCGCAGCGGACTGATCTCAGAGATCGGCAACCACGTGATGACACACGCCTTTGCGCAGCTGCGGCCTTGGCTTGCCGAGGACTCTGCGAGGTCCCTGGCCGTGAATGTCTCCGGGGTTCAGCTGAAGGAGCGTGATTTTGCCGACGGTGTACTGCGCCTGGCTGAGTCCTCCGGGATGGATCCTCGTCAGCTGGTGCTGGAAGTGACCGAAAGCGTGTTCCTCGACCCCGACTGCCACGTCATTCGCCAGCTGGGCAGCCTGCGTGAAGCAGGCGCGAGCGTCGCCCTGGACGACTTCGGGACGGGCTATTCATCGCTGGGCCGGCTGCAGGACCTGCCCGTGGACGCCGTGAAAATCGACCGCTCCTTTGTGTCCATGGTCCGCACCGGCGCGGAAAAGATGCCCATCCTCAGCTCCATGATCAACATGGCCCATAGCCTTGGTTTGACCGTCACGGCCGAAGGCATCGAAACCTCCGCCCAGGCTGCCTACCTGACGGATCTGGACTGCGATTCGCTGCAGGGCTACCTGTTTTCCCATGCGGAGCCGGAGTCCGGGCTCGAGATGGCATTGCTGCGCTCGGCTGACGCGATAGACGCGCTGCAGGGCCTGGGCCTGGGCCGGTGATCGAGCCTGTCCCCGGTGATCGAGCTTCGAGATCAGGCGCTCACCATTTCTTCGCTGCGGTCCCATAGCTCACGCGCCAACCCGGCGTCGTATGCCTGGCTGCTGGCCTTGGCCAGGGCCCGCTTGGCGTAGTAGGCGCCGGAGATCCAGTCGGTTCCGGCCTGGCCGTTGGCGAGCCACAGCAGCGTATCGGCGCCCTCTTCCGGCGTGAGCAGGAAGCGGTTGAGGACGCTTTTGTAGATGAACCGCATGGCGCTGGTGGAGGTCGCCGCGAAGTTGGTGGCAACCCCGCCCGGGTGGAAGGCCGCCGTCGTGATTCCCGCGCTGTTATAGCGGTGGTGGAGTTCGCTGGTGAAGAGGATGTTGGCGAGTTTGGCGTTGCCATAGGCGCGGTTGGTGGAGTGGCCGCCGGTGGCGTCGAGGTCGTTAATGTCCAGTTTGCCGAAACCGTTGGCGGCGCTGGAGGTGTTGATGACGGACGCCTGGCTGGCGGCGAGCACGTCCATGAGCTCTGTGGTGAGCAGGAACGGGGCCAGGTGGTTGACTTGGAACGTCTTCTCGTGCCCGTCAACGGTGAGTTCGCGCTTGCCCATGATGCCGCCGGCGTTGTTCGCCAGGACGTCGATCCGCGGGTACTTTTCCTTCAATGCCGTGGCAAGAGTGCGCACCTGCGAGAGATCGGCGAAATCGCTGATGAAGTAGTCGGCGTCGATTTCCTTCGCCACCGCCCGGGTCTTTTCCGGCGAACGCCCGACCACAACCACCCGCTCCCCTGCCTTCGCGAAGGTCCGCGCGGCTGACGCGCCGATGCCGTCGCTCGCTCCGGTGATGACGATGGTCCGTGCAGTCATGGTGATCCTTTGAGAAGAAGCGGGTCGGGCCGAAGCGGGTTGAGCAGAAGCGGTGGTCGAGCCTGTAGCGGCCCAGCTGGTACAACGAAGCCCGGGCACCTGCTGTTCCGGAGATATCCACAGGTGCCCGTTTCCGGCTGCCGGGTGCGCTGCGGGACTGGCACGATGAGGGCACGGGGGAAAAATTCACCGTCAACAACATTGCTTTGCGGAGCCAGGGCCGCCTCTTTGAAGCGCTGGACGAACAGTTAAGTTCGACGACGGCGTGGTCTGCCACCACTGTGGTACCAATGTCCGGATCCGGGGAGGTTGTCAGACCGACGGGAACAAACCGAACAGGTCCGGGGAACGCGTAAGGTGGGTTGCGCCCGTCCACGATCGATTTCCTCGAACGCCAGAGGGTATCCGCATATGATCCGGTCGAGTTATCCCGCAGTTGGGTCATTGAAAAGTCACCCGAGTTGAAGGCCACAGATCGGCCAACCTGGAACGCCCTGGCAGCCTTGACGTGCTCGTTGTCCTCCAGCCCGCCGCTGGGTGGTTCGCCGAGCCAGACGAGCTTGGGGGTATCCACTACGGTCGGTACCGGCTTCGCCGGGGCGCACCCTGCCAGCGCAGACGTCACTGCCAGTATCAATACCGCGCCGGCAGTATTACCGGCACTCTGACGTCGAACACCGTCACCCCGCAAACCTCGAAGAATCATCACCCGGGCAAGTCCAGGCACAACCGCGGGCGCCGGTTTGTCACACGGCCCGTCCCATGTCACAGGCACCGGACAGTTGGGTCTGGTGAGCGCCGGTGGCGGAACATGGCTGTCACTTCTCCCCTGGCGGTGGCACCCAGCCGGGGCATCCTTCTCCGGCCGGATTCACGTTGCAGTCGTCGGCATAGTGCCGGGTGACGGACCGCCAGACTTGCAGCGTCTGCGCCGGAGATGCGAACCGGCCCGTTCCCGGGACCGGCAGCGCCGGTCCGCCGTTGACAGAATAAGTTCCGCGGAATGACGTGGTCACGGCCACGGGAAAGTCACCGGTCTGGCCATAGACGTGGCTCGTCCTCGTTTTCTGGCCCCATTCCTCCTGCGGAAGCGGACCACCGGCCATCGGCGTCGGGCCGAACGTTGTACCGTCACCGTAGCTATAGGTGTACTCGACCGGCGTGGCCACCAGGTGCACCCGCTGGCCCAGGATGGTCACGTCAAACTGCTGCTCGGTGGCGTCCGCAAAAATGTTCGTTTCGGCGCCCCTGAGCGTGTGTGGGCTCGGCTGGGCAGTGACCGACGCGGGGGTGATCGGCAGATTCTTGAAATCCTGCTCGATCCGGGCCGCGATCCGAGGCAGCAGATCTTCCGGCTTCTCATCGTAAAGGCAGGCGGGCCCGTTGCCATTGGGCTTCCACTCGGCCCACGTCGGGTTCGTAATCGACCTTGGCGCGACCTTCCAGATCACCGGGACCCCGGCTTTGCCGTCCTCCGCACGCGGAGGGCATTGAAGCTGCCCCGGCAGGCAGGCGATGGCCAGCGTGTCTGCGTCCACCTGGCACTGAAGATCGTACGAGTACTGATTCGGATCGTTGCTTACGAATCCGGGTGGTGCAGGAACTTTTTCTCCGCTGGCCGGATCGACCACCCACACGCCCGCCTCGAGCCCTGACCCCTTGAAACCTCCGTGACCCCCATAGTCGCCGCTGTCCGAAGTCGTGGCTCCTGCAAGATTCTGCTGAGCCATAACCAGCATGAGAGCGATCAGCGTGATAATCAGCCGTCTCGAGGCCATTTTCATGGCCTACTGGACCAGGTGCATGTCAGAAACGATCCAGGCACCGTCCTTGTAGGACGCGATTACAACCGAGGCGGTGTTTGATGCAGGCTCCGGAGCGCGCCCAATACTTCCGTCAGCTTTATAGAAATCAGTGGTCTCCTGAATCACCTGCACCATGACCTGCTGGGTCGGAGCACCCTCTGCCACAGTTGCGTCAATGATGGGAGCCGAGATTCGGCCACCGGCTTGCCAGCGGTCCAACTTGTAGCCGGTCTCAATGGTCGACTTCAAGTTTTCGCAGAAGAGGCACCCCGGCTGAATCAACTTCTCCCACGCCGAAGAGTCACCTGTCTCGAAGCCGTAGTTCAGCAGCGCGAACCAGTACTTAGTGAACGCCTCCAGCCCGGCCTTCGAGTTCTCGTCCGCCAACGCCGGCTTCACCGGCACGGGGACGTTCTGCGCCTTCCCCTTCGCATCCGCTGGCTTGTACACAGCGATGGGGGTCGGGGTAGGTGTGGGAGTCGCGCTCGGCGTGACCGACGCCGTCGTCGTTCCGGTGTTCCCAGGAGTACCACCGCCTTGGCAAGCCGACAACGTAAGGGCGCAGGCCGCCAGTGCGGCAACGCCGGCCAGGCGGAAGCGTGTGGAAGCAAGTCGGGTGGTCATAGATGTCCCCAGACATTTATCTAGACAATGGAGAAGGTTGCTCCGGCAAGGATACCCGAACCCCACCAACGGTCAGTCAAGTTATCCACAGGCCCGCAGGAGACCAGACAATAATTGAGCTACACCGCTTAACGCAAAAGCAGGGCCGGTCAATGACCGGCCCTGCTAGAAACCTTGCGGTTCCGGACTCAGAAGAGTTAGTTAGAAACTAAGTCTTAGAGAGCCTGGATGTTTACGGCCTGAGGACCCTTGGGGCCCTGCTCGGTTTCGAAGGAGACCTTCTGGTTCTCTTCGAGTGAGCGGAAGCCGGAAGAGGCGATCGCGGAGTAGTGTGCGAAGACGTCCTGTGAGGAGTCATCGGGGGAAATGAAGCCGAAGCCCTTTTCAGCGTTGAACCATTTGACGGTACCTGTAGCCATTATTTTTGTCCTTCGTGAAGGTGGAGAAGAAGTCCCGACTGTCGAGTCCTCCGGTGTGGGGTGTTTTTCACCGCTACTTCAGAAGAACGCGGTCTTGCAACCGCGCGTAATGCTCTGAACTACCAAATACTCAAACACAACAACGGTCTCTACTGTACACGAGATTCCCACCGCCCGTTCCCACCACGCGATCACCGCCCTTTCGACGGCGGCATATCGTACGGGAGAGCCATGTCGAGGGCGGGCCCGGGGGACGCCACTCGGCCCCCTTTTGATCCCTGTTATTACCGGTCCCGCTCTGCCATTCTTAGAGCAAAGAAGATCAACGGAATACCCAGAAATCCGGACAGAGACCCGCCCGCCGGGGTCCCGATCCGCGCACTGCACACGCATCTCCACCGCCGGTCCGGGCACCCATTCCACCATGAATCGTCAGCGCCAGCAGGCGGCGCTGCAGGAGTAAAGGAGAACAATGATGGATACCGAAGCAAGCCGGATCGTTGTAGGGGTTGACGGATCCGAGTCCTCAGTCGCCGCGTTGCGCCTGGCGGCTCGGCTGGCACCGGCGCTCGACGCACAGGTGCACGCAGTGCTCTGCTGGGATTTCCCCCAAATCTACGCAGGTTATGTCCCACCGGATTTCGCCGCCTACGAGGCCGCCGCGGCCCGGAGACTTTCTGAGGTCGTGACGAAGGCATTCGGGACCGAAACGGCCCCTGATGTCGCTACCAAACTGGTGCGGGGGCCCGCTGCGGAAAAGCTCGTTGAAGAGGGCTCCACGGCCCAGATGATCGTGGTGGGACGGCGCGGCCGCGGCGGCTTCAGGGGCCTGCATCTGGGGTCAGTGAGCTCCGCCTGCGTATCGCATGCCGACTGTCCTGTGGTGGTGGTGCATGAGGAGGGAACACACGAATCCCATCATCAGACGGAACGCAAAGCCCGGGGCGAACACACCGTTCAGCACTAATCCTCCACCCGGAACCGATACAGGCTCGCGTTCATAAGACCTCGGATCTCCTCCCCTGTGAGGTAGACACCGGCGGTCGGCGCGGGGCAGGCCGGCGGATCTGGCGCGCTCGGATCTTCTGTACGCCGCCGCACCACCAGACAGGCTGCGGAGCGCCGACGCTATTCACCTGGCAGCCGCCATCCGGCTCCAGACGGACGCCCTGATTGCTTACGACGGCGAACTGGTC
This sequence comes from Pseudarthrobacter sp. N5, assembly GCF_050157035.1. GTDB lineage: Bacteria > Actinomycetota > Actinomycetes > Actinomycetales > Micrococcaceae > Arthrobacter. Next base: position 1,339,802 of record NZ_CP189593.1, on the reverse strand, counting down.
ACCGCAGCGACGGAAGCAGGACTGACGGAGCTGTCACCGGGAATTTCCCGCTGACAGCGGAAAATGCCATCGCGGGCCCATCTGTTCCCTTGGCTGCTCCGAATAGTCATTGGAAGCCGCAGAAGCCACGACTTCTGCCGACCATACTCATTCGGCACGAATTAGGAGACCAAAATGACAACCCTTCACACTTCCAGCACAGCGGCCCGCACCAACGTCCAGAATGCAGCACTCGCCGTCGGCGCAGTGTTCCTCCTGGTCGGTGTCCTCGGCTTCGTCCCAGGCATCACCAGCAACTATGACCAGCTGCAGTTCGCCGGCCACCACTCCGAGGCCATGCTGCTGGGCCTCTTCCAGGTCTCGGCCCTGCACAACATCGTCCACCTGCTCTTCGGCGCAGTCGGCCTGCTGCTCGCCCGCAGCGCCACCGGCGCCCGTTCCTTCCTGCTCTACGGCGGAGCCGTCTACCTGGTCCTCTTCGTCTACGGTCTGGTGTTCGACCAGGAATCGGCCGCGAACTTCGTGCCGCTGAACGGATTCGACAACGGACTCCACCTGCTGCTCGGCGTAGGCATGATCGCCCTTGCGCTCATCCTCACCCGCGGCCGTTCCACGCACGCCAAGGCACACGCTTAACCATTCCCCCCATGGGGAAAACACAGGCTAAACCTCGACGGCGGGACTCACCATCTGATGAGTCCCGCCGTCGTTGCGTCCGGCGTGAAAGTGCGCACCGGGCACTTGAAGATCCGGGCCGAAAACCGCCCGAACGGGCGTAGAGTTTTTTCATGGGACCGTTCCGTGCCATCCTGCTTCCAGGGAGCGTGCTTCCCGCCGGGCTGGCTTACGGCGCTCTGATTGCTGCCCTCGGGCCGGCCGTGGACGCCGTCGCCCAGGACCTCGAACTCTACGCCGGAGACAGTCCGCCGGAAGGCTGGAGCCTCGACACAGAGATTGACGGTGTCCTTCGGGAAGCCGGCGTCCGCGGCTGGGACACATTCCACCTTCTTGGCTATTCCGGAGGCGGTGCCGCGGCGCTGGCGTTCGCTGCCAAACATCCGGAACGGCTGCTCAGCCTGGCGCTGCTCGAACCTGCCTGGGCCGGAAGCTGGGACTGGAGCCCGGCCCACACCAGGCTCTGGGAGGACTACGACCGGCTGGAGGGGCTGCCGCCTGAGCAGTTCATGCCGGCGTTCATGAGGCTGGGAGTCAAGCCCGACGTCGTCCTTCCGCCGCCCGAGCCGGGCTCGCCTCCGCCGTGGATGGCCAAGCGGCCGCCCGGGATCAGGGCCTTCCTGCGGACGTTCAAGGACTACGGACTGGACCGCGGGCGGCTGGCCGATTTCCACCGGCCGGTGTTCTTCGTGCTCGGCGGGCTGAGCAATCCGGATGAGTACGGCGAGGTGGCCGGGCGGCTCTCCAAGGTCTTCCCCGACTTCCGGCTTGAGGTCTTCGCGGACCGCCACCATTTCGACCCGCCGCACCGGATCGAGCCCGAGCGGCTCGCCGCGATGCTGCTGGATCACTGGGCACGTGCCGAAGGGATCCCCGGTCCAAACGCTGGCGCCTGACGCCCACACGTAAACACCCCGGGCGGATCTGTACTGAACGAGAAATGCCGCGGTGACTGCTCCGATGTTTGACGGTTCACCACTGGTTGTGTCAAGTATTTCTGGCCCCGGCCGGCCATCCTTGCAATGGTGTCAGGCTTGCGGTGAACTCCCATGTGTTCGTTGCAACGGCGTTGGCGAACAGCAGCCGCTCCCCTAAGGGCGGCGCACCGCCGTCGGGCAAGCCGCACTTGTCCGACAAACGTGTTAGACCTGAAGTAGGCTGGGTTTCCCGAAGACCACTAAGCGAGGCATAACGTGCACGAGGACGCCGTCCTGTTCTTGTCCCAGCCGATTGCGGCCCAGTCCGGCTCTCCGCTCCGGGTTGCCGTGTACTCACGGATCGCGGAGGCAATCCGCAACAATCTCCTGCAGCCCGGGTCGATGCTCCCCGCGGAGACCGAACTTGGCACGGGCATGCTGGTCAGCCGCACCGTGGTCCGCGAGGCCCTGATGCTGCTTGAGGAAGACGGCCTCATCAGGGCACGGCGCGGAGTGGGGCGGTTTGTCTCCGATACGCAGCCCCGCATCGGGATTGAGCGCATCCGGCCCTTCGAGGAAGTCCTCGGCGGCCCCGGGCAGCAGGTGGAAATCAAGCGGGTCCAGGTGGTGCGCCAGCCGGCCTCCGAATTCGCGGCACCCGGCGTGGGCATCGATCCCGGCGAAGACTGCTGGCTCTGGGAGTCCGTCCTGATCAGGGACGGCGAAGCCATCGCCCATCTGCAGGAAAACATTTCCGCCCTGCCCGTACGGTTCGGCAGCAGTTCCGCCGCCGCCGAGCCCCTGGAGCTTGACGACGGCGGCGGCACAACACTGCTTGCCGCCCTGAACAACCTGTCAGGACGGATGCTGGGCCCCGGCGAATGCCAAATCAGCCTGAGCCAGGTGGGACCGAGCCGCGCCAAGCTGCTCGATCTACGGCCCTCAGATCCGGTGCTGGTCCTGACTCAATATGTCCGCCACGCGAACCGGCCCTTCTACCTGGCAAAGTGCCTGATCGCGGCGAGGGCCGGCCACCTGTCTGTCATGCAGTCCGTCCAGTCCTGACCGGCTTGGCTCAGGCTACGGCCGGCACCGCATCACTGAGCGACGGCGCTGCGGCACCGAACGCCTGCAGCGTTTCCACCAGGTGTGGGGCAAATTCGCCGTCGAGCTCCAGCACTACCCGGCAACGCGCGCCGGCCTGCTCGGGGTAGTCCATGTACCGTCCGCGCAGGTCGCAAATCGTCTGGCCGCGTCCGGGGCCGTCGGTTGTATCGACGTCGACATGGACCGCCGGCGCCACGGCGGCGCTGATGCCGCCCACCGCCACTGCCGCCGCCAGGGGGTCATGCATCGCGGAGCAGGCCCGGCCGAACTGGCTTTCGTAGAACCGGAAATAGTAGCCCAGCATTTCGCCCAAGGCCTGCGGAACCGGGTGGCCGGCGTCGAGCAGTTCCTGCCGGTGGCTTTCCTCCAGCACGTTGGACATGGTCACATCCAGCGGAACCAGGGTGACGTTCCAATCGGCGGCGAGGACTTCAGCGGCGGCCTCGGGGTCGTTGGCGATGTTGGCCTCTGCGACGGGCGTGATGTTTCCGGGGGCAAACGCGGCGCCGCCCATGATGGTGATTTCTTCCACCAGCCGGGGAAGCTCGGGTTCCAGCCGCAGCGCTTCGGCGATATTGGTGAGCGGACCGATCGCCAGCACGCGCAGCCTGCCCGGATGTTCATGAGCGAGCCGCACCAGCATTTCCGCCGCGGTTCCGGGCACCAGTTCGGCGGCGGCTGCGTCCAGTTCGACGCCGCCGATGCCGTTGTGCCCGTGGACGTGCGGCGCCCCGCCATGGAACGTACCCGTCTGGGGATCGTGGTTGCCGACGGCCACGGGAATGTCCGCGTGCCCGGCGAGCTGGAGCAGGTCCAGGGTGTTCCGGGCGCCGACGGCGGCACTGACGTTGCCGCTGACGGTGCCGATGCCCCGCACGTCCGCATGCGGGGAGGCGAGCAGGTAGGCCAGGGCGAGGGCGTCGTCGATCCCGGTGTCACAGTCAAGGTAGAACGGGTGGCTGATGGGCATGGTCATTCCGGTGTTTCTCATTTCGTTGTTGCTGGTGCGGGTTTCAGAGCGATTCGCCTTTTGGCGCTGCGACAAAGAGGCTGACGATGAAGGCGGCTGCCGTGATTCCCACCGAAATCCACAGGGCGGTCGAGTAGCCGGCGGAGGTGGCCTGGGCGGCAAACGGTGCGACGAGGACGACGCCGAGGCTCGCGCCGATGCCAAAGGAGGCTCCGTTGATGCCGGGCAGGGCGGCCGGGGCTTCCTTGGGAGAGAGCAGGACGGAGAGACCGTTGATGGCGGTGAGGAAGAAGCCGTTGTAGAAAATGCCCAGGGATGCGACGGCGATCATCACCGCCACCTGGTTGTCAGCGAAAACGGCTGCGGCGATGGCGCAGGCCAGGCTCAGCCCGGTGCCGGCGCGGAGCGTCTTGATCCAGCCCCGCCGGTCGGCCAGCCAGCCGGCGAGCGGTGCCGCGAAGACACCGATGAGCGCGGCGGGGGTCAGGAACAGCAGGGCCGAGAGGGACGCGCTGAGCCCGAACCCGTGGCCGGCGTCCTGGCTCAGCAGGACCACCGTGAAGTTGATGACGGCGAAGATGCCGGCCAGCGTCAGGACGGTGGTGGCGATGACGGGCCAGACCTGGCGGGAACGCAAATGGTGAACGGCGATAAGGGGGTGGCTGCGCTTCTTCTCAATGATCCAGAAGGCGGCGAAGGAAGCAGCGGTGCCCGCCAGCAGGGCCAGGGTGGCCGGGGATGTCCAACCGGCTGCCGAACCGCCGGAAACGAAATACGTAACGAAGACCAGGAACAGCGACAGCGATCCCGCTCCCCACCAGTCCATGGCACCCCGGACTCCCTCAGGCCGTCCCTTCGGGACGACTTTGATGATGCACGCGGCCGCGATGGCGGTGAGCACCAGCACGACGACGAAGATGGACTGGAATCCGAGGGTTTCGGCCATAAGGCCACCCACATAGCCGTCGACGCCGCCGATTCCTCCGTTGATGGCGGCGATGATCCCCACGGAAGTTCCGAAGACGCGGGCCGGCAGGTTCTCGCTGAGGACGATGTAGGCGAGGGCGAACACCGCACTGGAAACGCCTTGGAGGAACCTGCCCGCGATGAGCAGGGGCAGCGTGGGGGCGGCAATGCAGAGAACGGTTCCGGCGGCCATGACGGCCAGCACCAGCAGGAGTGCAGCGCGGCGCCCGATGAAGTCGCTCCACCGTCCGATTACCGGGCCGGCAATTGCGCCGGCGAGGAAGAACATTGATTGCACCGGTGCCGCGCCGTCAGCGGTCTGACCGAAGTGCGCTGCGATCTGGGGCAGCGCCGGCGTAACCATGCTGGCGTTGAGCTGGAAGGACAGCACTCCGAGCATGAGGGTGGAAATCAGCAGGGCGGCGCGGCGGCCGCCGAATTTGGCCTGCTCCCCGGTCACCTGTGGTGGCGAAGTGGCAACTGATCCTTGGGTGTTCACATCAAACTCCTTTGTTTCTGCAGGCGTCGGCCCTGCATTTGGGATGTGAGTTGTTATACAACCATGTATGACGAACAAGTACAACCATGAGTACACTGTTTCCTAATCCAGCGGCCCAATGAGGCTCACCCCGATAGGACTTCCCATGAGCAAGCGCGAATTTCCTGCAGTCACCGTCGTCGGCAGCATCAACCTCGACATCATCGCCACCGCGGACAGGCTCCCGGCCGCCGGGGAGACCATCGGCGGCGGCAGTCTGCACCAGCAGTCGGGAGGCAAGGGAGCCAACCAGGCTGTTGCCGCCGCGCGGCTGGGAGGGAGCTCGAGGATGATCGGAGCCGTGGGTGACGACGCCCAGGGCCGCCTGCTGCTGGAGGCAATGGCAAGTGCCGGCGTCGACACCGCCGATGTGGCCGTCGTCGACGATGCGACGGGAACGGCGCTGATCGTCGTCGACCGCGAGGGCGAAAACCAGATCGTCGTGTGCCCGGGCGCGAACGAAAACTTTTCCCTGGACGCCGTTGAATTCGGCGCGAACGAGACGGTGCTCTGCCAGCTTGAGGTCGGCCTGCCCGTCGTGCTGGAGGCCGCCAGGCGCTCCTCCGGGTACTTCGTCCTGAACGCCGCCCCGGCCATGGACCTGCCCGCGGAGCTGCTCGAGCGGTGCGACCTGGTGATCGTCAACGAAACGGAGTACGCCCTGATACCGGCTCTGGCTCAGGCAAAGCTGGTCGCGGTGACCTATGGGAAGGACGGCGCGGCGATGTTCGAGCACGGCACGATGGTGGCCGAGGCCCCGGCGTCGGCCGTGACCGTGGCGAACACCGTCGGCGCTGGCGACGCGTTCTGCGCGGCGCTGGTCCTGGCCCTGCGGCACGGGCTCGACTACCCCCGCGCCCTGGCAGTGGCCAACGCAGTCGGAGCAGACGCGGTGGGCGATCCCTCGTCCCAGCCGGATTTGGCACAGCTGCGCCACTACCTCGAGCGGACCGAAGCTGCCGCGGACAGCGCACGGTGAGCGTCGCGCTCAGGCGAGCGACGCCGTCGGACTTTCCGGAGGTCCGGCGGATCACGCGCGATGCGTATCTCCGGGCCCGGCACTTCGCGGCCGACCATCCGTACATGAGCGTACTGGTGGACGTGGAGCACCGCGCCGACCATGCGGAAGTGTGGGTGGCGGAGGCGGTAGGAAAGGTGGTGGCGGCCGTGACGCTGACGTTCGCCGGCCAGCCATACAGCGAGATCGCGCGGGACGGGGAGCTGGAATTCCGGATGCTGGCCGTGGACCCGTCGCACCAGGGCGGCGGCGTGGGCCGCGCGGTGGTGCGTGAGATCGTGGAGCATGCCCGCGATCTGCCCGGCATCGAGGCGATCAGCATCACGAGCGCCACGTTCATGGAACGCGCCCATGGCCTCTACGAGTCGCTGGGCTTCCGGCGCGCACCCGAGCGGGACTGGTACGTGCCGGGCGAGGACGTGCTGCTGTGGGTTTTCCGGCTGGAGCTATAAGGGCACGACGGCGGCACGCGCCATTGGCGCGGCTCTCACCTTATGAATTGCAAAAGACTCCGGGCATCACGGGCAACTTCGACCAGCTGCACTTCGCCGGCCACGAATCCGAGGCCGTGCTGCTGGGCCTCTTCCAGGTGTCGGTCCTGCACAACATTGTCCACCTGCTCTTCGGCGCAGCAGGAATTGCCCTGGCTAAGACCGCCACCGGCGCCCGCTCCTTCCTCCTCTACGGCGGCATCATCTACCTGGTCCTGTTCGTCTACGGCCTGGTCATCCCCCAGGATTCGGTTGGCAACTTCGTGCCGCTGAACGGCTTCGACAACGTCCTGAACCTGCTGCTCGGCGTCGGCATGGTGGCCCTGGCCCTGATCCTGACCAAGGGCCACAAGGCACGCGCCTAAGGCATTTCCCCGGCGGTAACCCGCTCACCAAGCATGACAAATGGCCCCGGCCGCAGCTTCTGCTGCTGCCGGGGCCATTGCTGTTCCCGATTGCGCCGCCCCGGCGTAGCATCCAGCCATGGAACCAATTCGGGTCATCCTTCTTCCCGGGAGCGTGCTCCCCGCCCAGCCCGCCTACGGTGCTCTGATTGAGGCATTGGGACCGGACGTCCACGCCGTCGCCAAGGACCTGGAACTCTATGCGGGCGACGATCCCCCGCCGGGCTGGAGCCTGGACACCGAGATCGACGGCGTCCTCCGCGAAGCCCGCGAACGCGGCTGGGAGACGTTCCACCTGGTGGGATACTCGGGCGGCGGCGCCGCGGCGCTGGCCTTCGCCGCCAAACACCCCGGGCGCCTACTCAGCCTAACCCTGCTGGAAGCTGCGTGGGCCGGGAACTGGGACTGGAGCCCTGCCCACGGCGAACTCTGGAAGCAGTACGAACAGCTGGAAGCACTGCCGCCCGAGCAGTTCATGCCCGCCTTCATGAGGCTGGGAGTGAAGCCCAACATCGTCCTCCCGCCACCGCCGCCCGGTCCCCGCCGCCGTGGATGGCCAAGCGACCTGCCGGCATTAAGGCGTTTCTGGAGACGTTCAAAAGTTACGACCTGAGCCGGGCACGGCTCGCCGCATTCGATAAGCCGGTGCTGTTCGTCCTCGGCGGCCTTAGCAACCCGGACGATTACGGCGAGGTGGCCGACAGGCTGGCCGCGGTCTTCCCGGACTTCCGCCTTGAGGTGTTCCCGGACCGCCACCACTTCGATCCCCCGCACCGGATCGAGCCAGAACGGCTGGCTGGGTTGCTGCGCGAGCACTGGGAGCGGGCGGTTCAGATGTGGGTACCTGATGCGCGCACGGAAGAGTTCAGGCGTGAGGCCCAGCGCCAATCGTTGGCTGTTGCCGCCTCCGACCGGTCCGGCGGCGACCAGGACTTCATAGAACAGATATCGGAAGACTGGCCCGAGTGAATCGTGGCGAGCTGTGGACGGTGTCGGGTGGAACATATGCGCAAAAACCCAGGCCAGCGCTCATCATCCAGGATGATCTGTTTGCGGCGTCAGAGTCGATCACCCTTCTGCCTGTGACATCCCACCTCACGGACGCCCCATTGCTGAGGCTGACGGTCGACCCCGGACAGCTCACGGGTCTTGGCCGGGTCAGCCAGATCATGGTGGACAGGCTCACAACAGTGCGTCGCGCCAACCTGGGGCAGCGGATAGGCCGAATCGATTCCAAGACAATGGTGGCAGTTGAGCAATCGCTCGCCGTCTTTCTCGGCCTGGCAAGCTGGCATCAGCCCGGACCAGCACCGCCCGCGGCACCTGCATGACGTCGCCGACGTGCTGGAGCTGCGGCGGGAGCACCGGATGCAGCAGGTCATGCCGGCGCTCAACGACCTTCTGGCCGACGATTCCAGTTCCGGCCGGCACCTGCTGGTGCTCACCGACGCCCGCGGCGAAATCCTGTGGAGGGTGGGCAGCCCGGAGGTGCTGCGGCGGGCGGACCGGCTGGAGTTCTCCGAAGGGGCGGACTGGTCCGAGGCCGGCATCGGCACCAACGCGATCAGCGAGGCGCTGGTCACCGGCCGGCCGGTACAGCTGTTCTCCGCCGAGCACCTGGTCCGCACCCACCATGAGTGGGCCTGCACGGCGGCGCCCATCACGGACCCGGCCACGGGACGGCTACTGGGCGTGCTCGACGTCTCCGGACCGCTGGACACCATCAGCGCGGACACGCTACGGATGGTGCGGTGCGCGGTCCGGGTGGCGGAGTCGCTGTTGGGAAGGCCCGACGGCGGGACGTCGCCGGGTGGCTTTTCTCCCGTCCGTGCGTCCCGGCAGGCGGCCCGCCAGCCGGTTGCGGCCGTTGAATCAGTGGAGCTTCTTGGGGACAGGCCCGCCGCGGTGTTTGCTGATGGGAGCCGGGTGCCGCTGACGCTGGCCCCGGGCGGAAATCCTGGCGCTGCTGGATTCGCGTGCCCAGGGCTGGACCGCCGACGAGCTGGCCTATGAGCTGTACGGGGACGCGGGCACGCCGCAGGCCATCCGCACGGAGATGTTCCGGGTCCGGTCGATGCTGGGCGATGCCGTGGAGTCGAACTTGCGCCAAAGCTGGGAAGAACTTGCGGAGACCTTGACGCAGCGCGGTCAGAATTGCCACCATCGCCGTGCCTTTTTGCTTCAAGCCACGGGGTTACGCTCGGCGAGCAATTTCGCATCATCAATATGGGGGCAATAAATGAATACAATTTTTCGCAATGAAGCGCCGAAGCCTGCCAACAATGAAGTTGGCCACGTGGTCCGGACTTCGCCGCGGTCACGCATTTCCCGACGGCAAGTGGCCGGTGGAGCTCTCGCGGTCGCCATGGTCATTTCAGCCACGGCCTGCGGAGGTCAATCCGCGGCCTCTAGCAGTACTTCCCTTGCCAGCGAGTCCGCATCCGCGACGGCAACGCCGACACCCACTCCAACCGCCCCGGCTTCTTCCGCATGCCTCACCGAGAATGCGACCGAAAAGTACCTGCCGAAGATCTTCATCTGCACCAAGACCGACGCCGGAAAACTGCTGTGGTTGGAGCAGTCGGAATCGAAACGGGTAACGGACACGCGTGCGGCAGCGGCGGCGAAGGTCGCGGCAGAGAAGGCGGCCGCAGACAAAGCAGCGCAAGACGCCGCTGCCAAGGCCGCCGCAGAGCAGGCCGCTGCGGAGACGGCCCGTCAGGAAGCTGCTGCCGCAGAAGCCGCCCGCCAGCAGCAAGCCGCGGCAGCCGCAAAAGTCCCGGCTCCCGTGCGGCCTGCCGCCCCCGCAGCGCCGTCCGGATGCGACTCGAACTACGCGGGAGCGTGTGTGCCCATTGCATCTGACGTCGATTGCGCCGGAGGGAGCGGCAACGGTCCTGCGTATGTGAGGGGACCTGTCACCGTCGTTGGATCTGACATCTATGGTCTCGACAACGATCGAGACGGTGTCGGTTGCGAAAGGTAACCAGCGAGGTTGGGGACACTCGATGATGGAACTGAAACGCGTCTACTGGAGCCGAAAGGCTTTGCGCTTGGCATATGTGGCCGCAATGATGTGGCTCGGAATCTCAGTCTTCCTGGCCCTCATGCCAAAGCCGACAGTAGTTTCCGGGACGGGGATTTCCTCGGTGACCGAGGCTCTGCGCGGAATGCTCGAAAGCGTTCTGGCTGTGTCTGCACTGCCCGGCGCATTTCTTGTGGTCCTGGTCATCGTTGCTGCCGTTATTCACGGCCAAGACGTCCGACGCCGGGACCCGGTAAGACGTTTCAGCCGCCAGCAACGTCGCGAAGGCATGGGACGAGCTGCCGGCCTGTGTGAAATGGAGGCAGGATTCCGGCGCCGTTGCTCCCGGCCCGCCGAGCACGGCGACCATTTCTACCCCTGGTCCAAGGGCGGATCCACCAGCCTGCAGAACTTCGTCGCCGCCTGCGCCAGGTGCAACCGGGCAAAGGGCGCCAGGATTCCTTCCCCAGGCCAACAGGAGCGGATAGAACGACGACGGCGGGATTACGTTGCGCCCGACGGTTCGGTCAGAGTCGGCGAACGGCAGCCGCTTCCTTAGACAAAGCAAGGGTTCAGCTTGTTGAAACCTCGGGTTTCGACGAGCTCAACCACTAGGGATGCACAGACTCAATCTTCCGCGAAAGCCCCAACTGCTTGCTGAGCTTCCGCCCGACCCACGCCCACTTGAAGCTATCTCCGGCACCGAGCCCCCTAGACTAGAACCGACGAAGCGAGGTAGTTGTGGCAAAGCAAATCAACGTGGTTGGCGCCGTAATTCTTAGAGACGGTCTGGTTCTCTGTGCCCAGCGCGGCGAGGCCAGTGCTCTCGGCGGCATGTGGGAGTTCCCTGGCGGAAAGATTGAAGCTGCTGAGACGCCCCGCGAAGCCCTTGAGCGCGAAATCGTGGAAGAGCTTCACTGTCAAGTAGAGGTGGGCACCGAAGTTACCACTACTGTCCATAAGTACGACTTCGGCATCGTGAGTCTCACGACCTTCTACTGTGAGCTCGTAGCCGGAGAGCCGCGCCTTACCGAGCATGCGGACGTGGTTTGGCTTAAGCCGGAAGAACTGGACAGCCTGACATGGGCCCCAGCCGACATTCCTGCCGTAGACATTATCAAAGGTGCTTTTGCCAGGAATGGCTGATTTCATTTGGGACTCCGCGCCGCTCGTCCTTGAACAAGATGTCCGGTTTGGATACCTGAATCGCTCGGTTTCTTCGCCGAGGCAATTCAGCCCCGAGATTATATTCAACACCAAGGGCAACACGATGCTGAGAGTCCTGCGTCAGAATCTCAGGAAATGCACCTCTTTTACATTCTCGGTGGCTTTTGTGTCCCCCCGCGCCATCGCTCTTCTCAAACAAGAACTTGCCGAGTTCAGCGGCACAGGCCGCATCATTACTTCTGACTATCTGGGCTTCAATTCACCCGATGCCTTCTCCGAGCTGCTCAATTTGTCGCGGCCAAACAAGCTTTTCCGGGCCTCCATCGACGTCCGACTGCACCATCGCAGCGACTTCCACCCCAAGGGATACGTCTTCCATCATTCGGACAACGTCACTGCGATCCTCGGAAGTTCAAATTTGACTGAGAATGCTCTTGTCAAAAATCACGAATGGAATCTCAAAGTTGCCGCCGCCCATCGTAGCGACCTCGCGGGCCAACTCCACGAACTTCTGAGTAGCGAAGTCCAGAATTCAGATGTCCTCACGGCCGAATGGATCGAACAATATCGCGAGGTGTATCAGTCCCCTCGGATGGACCTCCGTATGGGAAGTCGAAGAGGCCTCCGCCGCCCCGCTGCCCCGTCGGCCGATGGGGCCGAAGTCGAACCGACATCATTACCGATCGATAAGGACCTACCCCTCTTAAAGACCGTTGTTCCAAACTCGATGCAGCAGGCCGCATTGGCGGCCATCCAAACCATGAGATTGGATGGAAAAGACAAAGCCCTCGTAATCTCCGCCACGGGAACAGGCAAGACAATCCTATCCGCACTGGATGTACGCCACGTGGACCCTCAACGAATGTTGTTCGTTGTGCATCGAGAGCAGATTCTGGACAGGGCCATCCAGGAATTCCAGCTAGTGCTCGGAGCCAATGCCGCGGACTTCGGCAAACTGGCAGGTAGATCAAGGAACCTGCACACGAAGTACGTTTTCGCCACAGTCCAGACTCTCTCTCAGCCCGAAGTCATGAAAGAACTAGCACCGGATGCCTTTGACTACATCTTGGTGGATGAAGTCCATAGAGCAGGAGCGGAGAGCTATCGCCGGATACTGGATCATTTCAAACCAAAGTTCCTTCTAGGTGTCACGGCCACGCCGGAAAGATCCGATGGGATAAACATCTATGAGATATTCGATTTCAATGTGCCGTACGAAATCCGCCTCAACCATGCCCTAGAGGAAGACATGCTGAGCCCCTTCCATTACTACGGGATTGCGGACGTTGAATTTAGCAATGGGACGGCCCCATCGGAGCCGCACTGCCTTGCCAGGCTAACGAGTGATGACCGCGTCAGTCACGTTCTGGAGGCGATCGCACTGTACGGACAGGCCGGAGTGGCACCTCGGGGATTGATTTTCTGCAGTCGAAAGGATGAAGCTGCAAGACTTTCCGAACAGCTCAACCAACGAAGTCTGCGTGGACGGCCGCTGAGGACCGTTGCGTTAACGGGTGAGGACTCTATCGCGCGACGCGAAGAACAGGTTGTTCGTCTCGAACGTGGCGAACTCGACTACATCCTGACAGTCGACATCTTCAATGAAGGCGTCGACATTCCGTCCATTAACCAGGTAATAATGCTGCGGCAGACTCAGTCTGCGATTGTCTTCGTCCAACAGCTTGGCCGCGGGCTACGAAAGCACCCCGACAAGGAATATGTGGTGGTAATCGACTTCATCGGAAACTATGCCAATAATTATCTGATTCCCATCGCATTATTTGGAGACGAATCCCTGAACAAGGAGTCATTGCGACAGAACCTCATCGCCGCCGAGGAAAGTGGGGTTCTTCCGGGGCTCTCGAGCGTGCGATTTGATCGTATTTCTCAAGAACGTGTTCTGCAATCCATCGTGGACACCACGCTCGACAAGTTGCAGAACATTAAAGCTGCTTTTGAAGCGCTGAAGAATCGTCTTGGTGGTAATCCTCAGCTCATGGACTTTTACAGATTTGAGTCTGTGGATCCGGTCCTCCTGGCAACCAGGGACGACAACTATCCGGCTCTCGTGTCCCGCTTAACGAAAACCTCAAGTGGTATCACCCCGGCCCAGAACTGCTTGCTGGCACTCCTGTCCTACGAGGTTCTGCCTGCGAAACGGCTACATGAGACTGTCCTGCTGAGAGAACTCCTGAAGGCAGGACAACTCACGATTGCAGAAATGGCAAGCATATTTACCCGGCATGGGATAGCAGCAGATCTCGCACATGTGCGGAGCACGGTCCGGTCGCTCACGTTGGACTTTAATACCGACAGTGAGCGGAGCAAGTACCTTGCGGCCGTGAAATGGCTTGATGACGAAACTGTCGGACTAACACCTGAGCTCGACGACAGCTACAGCTCCTCGCAGTTTTTTTCAGCGAGCGTGGATGACGTCCTCGACACCGCGTACGCGCTCATATCTGACAGGTATGCGGACGGGGATCCCTTCATGGTGGGGAAACAGTATTCCCGAAAGGATGCAAGCCGCCTTCTCTGCTGGCAGAAGAACGTTATGTCCACGATCTACGGATACAAAGTGGATCGTCCCACGATGAGCTGCCCGATCTTCGTCACTTACCACAAGTCGGAGGGCGTCACGGCGAGCATCGATTACGGCGATGAACTCCTAGACCATTCCACAATGCGATGGTTCACCCGTAGCCGACGCCGTCTGACGAGTGGCGAAGTAATTCCTATCGTTGACAACAACGTCGCACTCCACGTGTTCATCAAGAAAGATGACAACGACGGCGCCGATTTCTTCTATCTCGGTAGGGCGCGGTCCCAGGATGCGGTTGAAGCGACCATGCCAAATGACCCGAAGTTGAGCGTGGTGCAGATGGACTTGAAATTTGAAGTTCCGGTCTTGCCGGAGATCTACGACTACTTTAAGGGCCCCCTCACATCTGAATGAAACTAGGGCCGCGGCATTGGACCTTGGGAAAGTTCCTGTCTGGTATTTGGCCAGCCCGCATACGCGGAAGGCCAAACTAATCTAAAACGCAACCCGGCCTTCCCTCCGCTCAACCCCCAACTGGTGGGTCGGTAAATTCCGGCAGGCCCCAGTTCAAAACAGTCAGCATGCTCAGCCTGGCATGAGTTACCAAGGGCGCGCCCGGCCGAGCCGGACGCGCCCTACCTGTGCATCAACCCTACGAAAGGGTTCATGGCGATTTGATTCAGTCGATGAGCACCGGCTGCTTGGCACCATCCGAGGATTCGACCACGGGCGCAACCTTCCCGGGCCGGTGGTGGAGCCAGTTCGCCACCGCCAGGAGCGCAACGAGCGCGAAGGTGCTCAGGAGCTGGGGACGTGAATCCTCGCCGATGAAGCCCACCGTGAAGATCGCCGCGAGGATGAGCAGGCCAAAGCACGTGAGCCACGGGAATCCGGGCATCCGCAGGGGAAGGACCGTTCCCTCGCGGTCGGCGCGGAGGCGCAGCGCGAGCTGGGCCAGGAGCGCGGACGTCCACACCAGCAGGCAGGTCGAGCCCACGATGTTGAGCAGGACGGGAAGGACCTTTTCGGGGAAGGCCAGTTCCAGCACAACCGTGACCACACCGAAGGCAACGCTGGCCAGGACCGCGACAACCGGGACGCGGGCCTTGGACACGGAGGCAAGCAGGCGCGGCGCCTCACCGCGCTCAGCCAGGGAGAACGCCATCCGTGACGCACCGTAGAGGTTGGCGTTGAGGGCGGAGAGCAGTGCAGCTACGGCTACCAGGGTGATGGCAGTGGCCGCACCGGGCATGCCGGCCGCATCCAGCACCGCGGCGAACGGGCTCTTCAGCCCCGCCGAACCCACGGGAACCACGGCCGCGATAACGAAGATCGCACCGATGTAGAAGACCAGGATGCGCCACAGCACCGTCCGGACTGCCTTCTTCACACTGCGGGCCGGCTCTGCGGTTTCAGCTGCCGCAACCGAGACGATCTCGGTGCCGCCGAATGCGAACGCCACCACGAAGAGTGCCGTGGCAATACCGGCGAAACCGCTGGGTGCGAATCCGGCACCGGTGAAGTTGGACAGGCCCGGCGACTGGACGCCCGGCAGCCAGCCGAAGAGCAGGGCGGCGCCCACTAGGAGGAACACGACGATTGCCGCCACCTTGAGCAGGGCGAACCAGAACTCGAACTCGCCGAAGTTCTTCACGCTGGTCAGGTTCACGGCGGTGAGCACCACGATGAACACGAAGGCCATCAGCCACACCGGCAGGGCGGGGAAGATGGTGGCAAGCAGCCCAGCCGCACCGAGTGCTTCCGCGGCAATGACCACCACGAGCTGCAGCCACCAGAGCCAGCCCACCGTGGCACCGGCCACCGGCCCGTAGGCCTTGGCGGTGTAGACGGAGAAGGCGCCGCTGTCCGGGTTGGCGGCGGCCATCTCGCCGAGGGCCCACATCACCAGGATGATGAGGGTGCCGGCGACGAGGTAGGAGATCAGAACGGCCGGACCGGCCGCTTGGATGCCCGCGCCGGAGCCGATGAAGAGGCCCGCGCCGATGGCGCTTCCGAGGCCCATCATGGTGAGCTGGCGTGGTTTGAGGGCGGCGCCGAGTGGGCGGGCAGACGTCTTTGTCTGTTGTTCCATGGGGATTCCTCTGGTTGTTGGTGGAACGGGTTGGGGTTTAAGGTCTGTCGGTTTCAGGCTGCGTGGGCTTCGAGAAGCCGGAGCACGCGGTCGTTGGAGGCGGGGTCGGCAACGGTGATCCGCACGCCGTCCCCCTGGTACGCCCGCACCAGGATGCCCGCGCCGTCGAACGCGTCCACCAGCCTCGCCAGGAGGCTCTCATCCGTACGGATCCACAGGAAATTGCCCTGGCTCGCCTGCAGTTTCCAGCCTTGGGCTTCCAGCTGGACCGCCATCCGGGCGCGCTCCTGTTTGACGGCGGCCACCCGCGCTTCCATCTCCTCCCCCGCGTCCAGCGATGCGATGGCCGCCTTCTGGGCCAGCGCGCTCACGGAGAAGGGAAGGGCGGTCCGGCGCAGTCCCTCAGCGATCGCCGGCGCCGCCACGGCGTATCCCACGCGGAGGCCGGCGAGCCCGTAGGCCTTGGAGAAGGTGCGCAGGATGCAGACGTTCGGGTACTGGCGGTAAAGCGTCAGGGAATCGGGGCCGCTGCCCGCTTCGGCGTATTCCACGTAGGCCTCGTCGATCACCACGAGGATGTCCGGGCGGACGGAGCGCAGGAACGCCTCGATGCGTTCGTGGCTGATCGGCACGCCCGTCGGATTGTTGGGAGTGCAGAGCAGGATGACCCTGGTGCGCCCGGTGACTGCAGTGGCCATGGCATCGAGGTCGTGACCCTCGGCGTCGTCCAGCGGGATGCGGACCGGCCGGGCGCCGGCCAGCTCAATCAGGATGGGGTAGGCCTCGAAGGAGCGCCACGCGAAGATCACCTCATCCCCGGCGTCGCACAGTCCGGTGATGATCTGCTGGAGGACCCCCACGCTGCCGGGTCCCATCGCGATCTCCCCGGCGGTTACGCCCAGGTGCCGGGCGATCCGTTCGCGGAGTTCGACGGCGGCCATGTCCGGGTAGCGGTTCATCCTGCCGGCCGCTTCGACCACCGCAGCGGTGGCTGCGGGCAGTGGGTCGTAATGGCTTTCGTTGCTGGCAAGGGCGGCGATGTCCGTTCCGGCGCTGCGCCGGCCCGGGACATAGGACGGAAGTCCGGCCACAGCGGCACGAAGGGTGGGTAGCGCGGTTTCGGGTGCGGTCAGAAGCTGATCACGGGTCATAAGGACCGATCATGATTGTGACCCGGCCCACATTGCAAGATAGGCTCTGATGCTTGGGACTTCTGCTCAACTTCTACTGTGTGTGGTGAAAATATGACCATCGCGAACTCTCGCACCCTCGATTCCCTCGACGGCAGGATCATCATGGCCCTCGACAAGGATCCCGAGGCCAGCGCCCTGGCACTTTCGCGGACGCTCGGCGTCGCACGGAACACGGTCCATGCCCGGTTGGCGCGGCTGGAGCGCAGCGGCGCCCTCCGCTCCTTCAGCCGGAGACTGGACCCCGCCGCGCTCGGATATGAACTGATGGCCTTCCTCTCCCTTTCGATCAGCCAGACCCGGACAGGTGCCGTGGAAGACGGGCTCGCCGCGATCCCGGAGGTCATCGAGGTGCACGCCACCACCGGGGACGCGGACCTCATGGCCAAGGTGGTGGCCCGCAGTACGGCCGATCTTTACCGCATCACCAACCAGATCCTGGAAATCGAGGGGATCCAGCGGACCAGCACGGCCATTTCCGTGCTGGAACTCATGCCGCCCCGCTACGACGGCCTCCTGGCGCGGCTCTCCGAGCAGGAATCCCGCCGTTCCAACTAACTACGAGTGATGCACACCACAAGTGGGCAAATTTTCACTTCTACGGGCAGTCCCCTGCCAAATATCCCAACCAAACTCGGCTCTCTTGTCTATCCGTGAACTACGCCACAAGATTCCTGCATGACTTCACTTACCGTCTCCGGCCGTGTGGCGCAGGTTCTCAGCAGCTATGTCAGCGATGTGTTCGGCGTCATGGGCAACGGGAACGTCTACTTCCTGGACGCCGCAGAGAAGCAGGGCCTCCGCTTCTCCCCCGTCCGGCATGAAGGCGCCGCCATCGCCGCGGCTGACGCCTACTACCGGGCCTCGGGACGTCTCGCGGCGGGCACCACCACCTACGGCCCCGGCTACACCAACGCGCTCACCGCCCTTGCCGAGGCGGTCCAGGCGCAGATCCCCGTAGTGCTGGTCACCGGGGACGCTCCGAGCAGCGGCGCCCGGCCGCAGGACGTGGACCAGACGGCCATCGCCGCCGGCCTCGGCGCGGCCACCTTCACCATCACCCGCGACGCCGCGGGCTCCATCACCCAGCAGGCGGTGGAGTACGCACTTACCAGGCGCACCGCCGTCGTCCTCGCCATTCCCTACGACCTCGCCGCGCTCGAGGCTGCGGAAGAGGAACTTCCGGCGCCGCACGCACCGAAGGTGACGGACGACGTCGACGGCGGCCTTGGGCAGGCAGCCCGCCTGCTCGCCGGGGCCAAGCGGCCGCTGATCCTGGCCGGCCGGGGTGCGCATCTCGCCGGAGCCGGTCCGGAGCTCAGGGAGCTCGCCGACCGCCTGGGCGCGCTGACTGCCGGAACCGCTCTGGCGCTCAACCTCCTCCAAGGCGACGGGTACCTCGGCGTCGCCGGCGGCTTCGGCACGGACACCGCGGCCGGGCTCATGGGCGAGGCCGATGTGGTCCTGGTGGCCGGGGCGAGCCTGAGCCCCTTCACCATGCGGTTCGGGCACCTGCTCGGCCCGGACAGCACGGTCATCCAGATCGACACCGCCCTGCAGCCCACGCACCCCCGGGTGGATCTGTTCGTCAGTGCGGACGCAAAGTCCGCCGCCGGACGCCTCCTCCGGATGCTGGATGGTGAGGCTTCGGCGGAAGCCTGGCGGGCGGAGGCCCGCAGGCGTCTGGCCGAGGGACCGGGCCACGATGCAGGCTCCCCGGAGACCCCGGACGGCCGGCTGGACCCGCGCTCCCTTGCCACTGCCCTGGATGCAGTGCTGCCGGAGCGCCGCTCGGTGGTCCAGGACGGCGGGCACTTCATCGGCTGGGCACCCATGTATTGGCACATCCCGCGCCCGCAGGACCTGGTGATGGTGGGCACCGCCTACCAGGCCATCGGGCTGGGCCTTGCCAGCGCCGTCGGGGCAGCCCGTGCAGTGGAGGACGGCCACACCCTGGTGCTGGCCTCCGGCGACGGCGGTTTCCTGATGGGCCTGTCCGACCTCGAATCGCTCGTCGGTGCGGCGAGCAGCGCCATTGTGGTGATCTACAACGATGCCGCCTACGGAGCCGAAATCCATCAGTACGGCTCCCAGGGCCTGACGGAAAAACCGATGCTGATCCCCGAGGTGGACTTCAGCGGCATTGCCCGCGCGCTCGGTGCCGAGTCGGCGATCATCCGCTCGCTTGCAGACCTTGCTGCCCTTCAGGACTGGATCGACGCCGGCGCCAAGGGAACCTTCGTGGCCGACTGCCGGATCACCTCGAGCGTCCGGGCCCCGTGGCTGAGCGAGTGGATGAACGCCACGCGGGCTGCGAAGGCGGCTGTGGCGGGCTGATTACGCCAGGCTGGTAGTTGATAAAGCGGCCTTTGTTGGCGGGCCTGGAAACGGGTCTTTGCGGACGTCTGCAGATGGCATCCACCGCAGAGTTGGCACCCGGGATGACGACGATGGTGTTTTCGTCGTCGCCCGCTATGTAAATGAGGGCCAATCCTGTGGGTCCGTGAACAGCCCGGACGGCGCTGATGTCTACCTCCGAGGCTTCCAGGTGTTCCGTGGCCAGCGCCGCGGTTGAATCGCTTCCAACCGCGCCGATCAGGCACACGGTTGCTCCTAATCGAGCCGCAGCAAGGGCCTGGTTGGCTCCCTTCCCGCCGGGCAGCAGTGTGATGGAATTGCCCAGCAGCGTCTCACCCGGCAGGGGGTGGCGCTCCATGCGGAGACTGCATTCGGAGCTAAAGCCGCGGCAACACGCATTGCGCCGCTACAGGAACTGCGGGCCGGCGACGCCCAGGCCGCCGTGGAGGTCTCCCGCAGGCACGTGGACGTGCTTCACAGGACGATGTTCATGGGCCTGACTGAGGACGGAGCCGGCGACGCCCCTGCCTGATGCCACACCACCAGCGCAGCCCCGTGTTCGATCGTCTGGATGGCGGCAGCGCGCCGACACCGCCTCGTTTGCGTGAAAGTATTCACTTATGACTATCGATGGCGACACCGCCAAACTCCTGGCCTTCATGGACTCCCACGGTATCGACGCCTCGACTGAAGCTAGTCGCGGCTGGGTTTCCATCGGCGCGATTATTGTCGATGCCTCCCTGCAGCGACGCCAAAACTACGAGTCAACAGTGAAGCCGCGCGTTGACGCTCTGGTTGTCGCATGGCCAGATGCAAGGACCACGAGTGGGTTCCGGAAACGTCTGGGTACGGGAACCCTCTCGGAAGTCATAGATTGGCCATCGCCGGGCCGCCTTGCTCAGATAGACGACCTAACGTGCGTGCTTGAGGATCAGGGCATCGAAACTGTAGAGGAACTCCGAGCCACACTCACTGACCCTGCAAGAAGGCCGGTGCTTCGTCGTGCCCTCGCAGCTGTACGTCATGTGAGCCCCAAGACGCTGGATTACATCGACGTTCTCAGCGGACTCTCAACGGGGGTTGCTGTTGATGTGCGGATACGCAGAGTGGCCGAGGCCGCCGGCATCGAGGACACCTCTTACGCCAACATGTCGGCCGTGATCCTCGCTGCTGCAGACTCACGAGGGTGGCGCGCTGAGAACCTGGACGCTGCCCTGTGGCATTTCGGTATTGAGAGCGCCCCGGCATCATCCCCCTAAGGAGTCCAGAACTCGTGCCGCGGCCCCGCGGCGCATCGCTCTGATCAGTCTCCTTCGATCGTCCTTTCCGTTGTCGTCGTATGCCGCGGATACCAGGCGCACTAGCCATTCAGGGCGGCCGGTACAACTGTGAGGGGAGCGCAGCGGCGAGCGCCGACGTCGTTCTCTTTCAACATGAACGCCGCGCCGCAGCTTCTTGTGGTGCTCGCCGCGTTGCTCCGCTGGGGCGTTGGTTGTTACGGGCGCTGGGCGATGTTGAGAATGTTGCCTTCACTGTCCAGGAACCAGGCGGACTTCCCCCAGTCCGCAGTGGCAATGCCGTTCTCCGTCTTCAGGCCGGGAAAATCGTAGTCTTCAAAGACAACGCCGCGGCCCCGCAGGTCCTCCATCTCGCGTTCGAGGTTGTCCGTTGCCCAGCCCATCTGGGTGTTCTTGGCTGACCCTGCATTCTCTGTCTGGTAAACGAGGAAGCCCGTTCCCTTGCCGGCGCGGTACATCAGGCTGCCCTCCTCCACGGACTCGGAAGGTTCCAGCCCCAGCTTGTCCCGATAGAAATCCTTCGCCCGGTTGATGTCCTTCGCGGGAAGGACAGCCATGATTTCTAAATCCTTGAACATGATGATTTCCTTTGTGCATTGTTCTCTCGCTGATGGCGATGCTCTCCCCCGCTAGCGGTTCCGGAACGTCTTTTGTCCCGGGGCCGCGTGACCGCCCGTTCCGCCGACCTGCCGGGCGGTCACCTGGGACTCTGCAACGCCCCCGCCAGTCATCATCGGCGCGAGGATCCCCGAAGCCTATGTGGCCATTATGGAACCGATTTGTGCCTAAGGAAATAGGGGATTTCTATCGCCTTTCTGGGGTGTGCGCAATCGCCGCGCCCTACCCCTGCTCGGGGTTCAATCCATTGGCGTACGCGGCCTGCCCCACGCGCCGGAAGCGGCAGGACAAGTCGGCCCACATATTCCTTCGAGGTCCAGACCTCACCGAAACCCATGTGCCGTCGAGGCGGCGGGCGGTGCGTATCGCCGTGCTACGGGACTAAAGTGCTGTGCCGGAACGGTTGGTCACGCCGTCGAGCCGTCCGGTGCCTGCTGACGCCGGGCAGTGCGCCCGGCGAGCAAATCGGAAGCCCTGTCGACGACAAGAGCCGGCAAATGCTCCAGCCCCTCGGATACCGCCACATGCGCATTGGCGGCAGCCATGAGGACCTCACCCACGGCCGTGCGGGCCGCTCCGGGGTCCATCCCCCAGGTGACGCCCTCGCGAACCAAGTGGTCGAGGGTGATGTAGTTCAACCGGCCCTGGCCCGCAACAGAATGCCCGGCGTTGGAGCTCCGCGCATACAGGAGCAGCGTGGGCGCGGCATCGTAGAGAGGCGCCAGCAGAACCTCTCCTGTCTCGCGGATCAGCACCGAATAGTTTTTGGAATGGGCGTCACCATTGCCGATCAGGACGTTGAAGGCCACAGCCTTCAGAAGATCAGCCTTGAAGGACGCCGGGGTTCGTGTGTGCGGCGAAGCGGCTGCGGCCACCTGCGCAAGGCGGGACGGTACCGCCGTCGACTGGTCATACTTCGCCGCGGAAGCGAGCCCGAGGACCTGCGTGAAATCCTCCTGGTGAATTCTGACGTGTTCTTCAGTGCGGTCGTACCGCTCAACCACCAAGGCGTCCCTCTCGCCAAACCGGTCCATCCGCGTTTTGGCCGCGGAAAGGCCTGCGGCCCGGGCAAGTTCCAGCGCCCAATGCTCAGCGGCCAGAAGGTGGGGAATGGGCGAATCAGGAGGGTCAGGCTTGATGATGTGCGTGGATGCCGCGCCCCGGGCCGGCAAGTACCAGCGGCCGGCCTCGCGGGACAGCAGGATCTTGGATTGAACACCACCCAGGGACGTGGTGATGGCGAAGTTCTCCGGCAGATCCCACGTGGGCAGGGACTCAACGGCAGCTACGACTTCCGCCTCCGACATAGGCAGCAATTCCCCGGACCCAGCAGGATCCACGCCTTCAGGAAGAACCTGCACCGCTCCGGCGCAGTCCGCACCGACGGCCGCAAGGAGAGCCTTGATGTCCGTGGAGGCAACCTTGTGCAGATCAGCCAGATGCGCCCGCACCTGACCCTCCGGCAGCAGTCCGTCGAAGAAGTTCAGGACCGCCGGGCCAGTGATGGGTTTCACCTGCAGCGGCAGGGACAGCGACAGGAGAGCAGCCCCGGCACCATATTCAGCGACGACATCCGGCAGGTATTCGAGCCGGGGACGCAACGAGGTCCCTGTGAGCCAGGCAACCGGCCGCCCGTGAAGCCAGACAGCGAGCCGTCCGGTGCGCGTCACCGCTTTACATCCAGGCGGGAGAACCTTGGGATGAGGGCAACGTCCCGATCGAGGGCACGCACAGCCGCCATCGCGGTTTCGAGCGACACGTTCTCACCCTGTTCCAGCCGCACAATTGTATGGCGGCTGGCATTGATGAGTTCGGCCAAGCCGCTCTGCGTCAATCCGCGTTCTTGCCGTGCCACCCGGACGGAGGCCCCGAACGACTTTGCGTCCACGGCCCGAAAAAACGGAGTCTCAACCGGGTGTTCCATATCTTCACCATATCAAGATATCCAGCCAAATGGTGAAGATCATGAACATTTGATAGTTATCGGGGAATGTTCAACATCTTCACCATGCCTTCATCTCGCCGATTCTGTCTGGCCACGACGGCGGATCTCACATCGGCAGCGCGACAGTAGCTGTCAGGGGTTCAAGCCCTTGGCGTACGCGGCCTGCCCCACGTGCTGGAGGCAGTCGGCGATGGTGCTGACGAGCCGCACGCCGAGGGTGACGGGCGGGTCCCACCGGGTGTCGACGATGCGGTCCAAGTCCTCGTCGCCGAGCGTCTGCAGAAAGTCCACGGTCTGCCGGTGAACGGCGTCGTAGTATTCGAGCAGCAGCGCCGGTGGGGCCTTCACCGAATCGACTTTGTCGCTCGAATGACCGTACCCGGTGTCACGCTCGGGAAGCGGCAGGTCGAAGCGGCCCACAAACCCCTGAGAGGTCCAGACCTGTTTTAGGCCGGCGGCGGAGGCGACCTGAGCGTCCTCCACCCGGCCAAGGTGCCAGATCAACCACGCAATCGAGTTTCCGGTGCCGGCGGGCCGGCGGACCAGAACCTCGTCGTCCACCCCTTGAAGGGTGGCGGCCACGGTCTCGCGGATCCGGCCGAAGGAGTCCAGCAGCAGTTCGTTGGATTTCATCGAGTCTCCTCACTGTGCATTTTCGGTGAGCCCATGCTCGCACGGAAGCTACGCCACCGGAACCCGGTCGTTGCCCCGGGCCGACGGCGTTGCGATACTTCACACATGGCTCCCGTCCCTGCCACCTTCGCCGGGGACGTTGTCAATCAGCCGGCCCGCGTCCAGTTCGAGGCATTCCTCAATGAGCGGCTGGCGCAAGATCAAAGGCGCCTCACCGCACTACTGCCCGGGGGCCCGGTATGACGGCGTCTTTTTGGCTGCTTCGTCGATGTCTTCCGGCGTCATAAGCGGCTTCAGACGCACGTTCACGTTGCCCGTCGAATTGATCATCAGAGAAAGGGCTGCGGCGCCCGACTGGTCCGGGACATCAAAGACGCCCACGACGTCGGTGTCCCCGAAGGCGTAATAGAAGCTTTCAAGCGATCCGCCCACGGAATTGAGGGCGTCGACCAACGCGGCACGCCGCTTCGTGCCGCCTTCGCGCATGAGTCCCTTGATTCCCTCGCCCACGTAATTCGCTTCAAACAAATACTTGGTCATGGTCTTTCCCGTTCCGTGATGTCCAGGACGCGGGCACCCGAGGGTGTGCCTGACACACGTGGCGGAGGGTCCTGGAGCGGTCCCCGGAGTGGGGCCGTGCGCACAGCGTAGGCTCTCTTCCGCCCACTGACAACGGCCGCTTCAAACTCCGCGGGCGGCAGGCACACCTGCACCATGATCGCGATCACCGCTCACGGGCTGTTCGCCTGCCTCACGCCGAATAAGCCAGGTAAGTTCGGAGAAGGACTCCGGCGATAACACACTTCGCGGACCTCCAGCTCGGACGGGCCCGCAAGGTGCCAGATACTGGTGCCGGGCAGCCGAAGCTACAGAACCTTGGAAAGAAACGCCTTCGTCCGCTCATGCCGGGGGTTGCCAAGCAATTCGCGGGGCGGGCCAGACTCAACCACCACGCCGCCGTCCATGAAGGCGATGGAATTCGCCACTTCCCTGGCAAACCCCATCTCATGAGTCACCACAATCATGGTCATCCCGCTCGTTGCCAGTTCCTTCATCACATCCAGCACCTCACCCACCAGCTCCGGGTCCAGGGCACTGGTCGGTTCATCGAAGAGCATCAGCTTGGGGTCCATGGCAAGCGCGCGTGCAATGGCCACACGCTGCTGCTGCCCCCCGGACAGGTGCGCCGGATAATGGTCCGCCTTGTCTCCGAGTCCCACACGCTCCATGAGCTCCATGGCACGCTGGGTGGCCTTCGCCTTCGGAATGCCTTTGACCCGCATGGGTGCCTGGCTGATGTTTTCCAGGGCCGTCATATGCGGAAACAGGTTGAAGCGCTGGAACACCATCCCGATGTCCCGGCGCTGGAGCGCTGCTTCCTTGGGTTTGAGCTCGTGGAGCTTGTCGCCTTTTTGCCGGTACCCCACCAGCTGGCCTTCCACGAAGAGGCGGCCGGCGTCGATTCTTTCAAGGTGGTTGATGCAGCGAAGGAAGGTGGACTTGCCGGAGCCGCTGGGGCCCACCACACACAGCACCTCCCCGGCCTGGACTTCCAGGCTGATGCTGCGCAACACCCTGTTGAAGCCGAAGCTCTTGGACACCCGGTCCGCACGAACCATCGGTGTGGTGCTCATCCCTTGCCTCCCAGCTCATTGCCCAGCGGCGCGCCGGTAACTGCGGTCACCACAGGGTTAGTTCCCGACGTCGGCCCTGCCTTACGCCGCCCCGTGCCGCGGGAAAAACGCTTCTCAATAAAGTGCTGTCCAACCATCAGGACCGAGGTAAAAAGCAAGTACCAGATCGAGGCAACAATCAGCAGCGGCACCGGTGTGAACGTGACGGCCGAGATGCCGCGGGACACCCCGTAGAGGTCCACGCTGAGGGGGATCGCGGCCACCAGCGACGTCGTCTTGAGCATCGAAATCACCTCGTTGCCGGTGGGCGGAATGATGATCTTCATGGCCTGCGGCACCACCACATAACGCATGGTCTGCCCCCAAGACATCGCGAGCGCCGTCGAAGCCTCCTCCTGGCCCTCATCCACGGACAGCAGCCCCGCACGGACGATCTCCGACATGTAGGCGGCCTCATTCAGCGCCAGCCCGATCACCGCGGTGACGAAGAGGTTTGTGAAAACGCCGTTCGGAACGGTGATCCACGGCGTCATGAACGGCAGCCCCACCGTGAACACGGGGTAAATGAGCGACACGATGCCCCAGAACACCAGCTGGACGTACACCGGTGTCCCCCGGAAGATCCACAGATACAGCCACGCCACACTCTTGACCACCGGATTCGGCGACAGCCGCATGATGGCCAGGAGCAGCCCCAGGATGATGGCGGCGATCATGGAGTAGACGGTCAGCGTCAACGTCACCCATGCCGCCTGGCTGATCCGGCGGTCGAAGATGTACTTGCCCACCTCCGCCCAGCCGTAGTCCGGGCGCTGCGAGGCGTCCACGATGAAAAGCGCCAGCAGAAGCACCAGCACGACGGCGATCGCCATCCGCCACGGGTGACGCAGGGGAACCGCCGTGATGGCTTCCCCCTGCGTTTCAGCTCCGTCTGACGCGGAGTCCGCCCGCTGCACCGCGGCGGGGTTGGGAACAGTCACTGGCGGCTAGCCTTTCGACGACGCCACGTTGAGCGCCGCCGTCTTGATGCCGCCGCTTTCCACGCCCCACTTGGACAGGATCTTGTGGTAGGTTCCGTCGTCGATCAATGCCTGCAGGGCCTTTTGCAGCACCGGGGTGAACGCGCTGCCCTTGTCCACCGGAATGCCGTACGGCGCCACTTCAAAGGCGTCCCCGGCAGTCTGCAGCTTGTCCTTCGTCTGGGAGATCGCATACAGCGTGACCGGCGAGTCCGCACTCATCGCGTCAACCTGCCCAACCACAACCGCGTTGGTGGCCTGGTCCTGGGCGTCGTACTTGAAGACGGTGATGGCGGGCTTGCCCGCATCCGTACAGGCCTTGGACTTGGCCGGCACCTCATGGGTGTCCTCGTACGTGGTGGCCTGGACGGCAACCTTGAGCCCGCAGGCATTGTCCGGGTCCACGGTTTTGCCCTTGGGCGATGCCCACTGAATGCCTGCCGAGAAATAGTTGATGAAGTCCACCTGCTTTTCACGTTCCAGGGTGTCCGTGAACGAAGACATCCCCATGTCGTCTTTTCCGGCCTTGACGGCGGGCAGGATGTTGTCGAACGTGCCAACGTCAAAGTTGACCTTCAGCCCGAGCACCTGACCGAGCGCCTTGGTGAGATCCACTGACCAGCCGGCCGGGGCGCCGTCGGAATTCTTGAATTCGTTGGGTGGGTAATTGTTGGCCATTCCGACATTCAGGACGCCTGCCGACTTGATCTTTTCCGGCAGCAGAGCCGCAATCGATTCATTCTTTTGCACGGAGACTTCCGCGGAAGCAGACGTTTTATCCGCGGCTGCAGGAGCAGTATTGTCAACGCATCCTGAAAGCAGGAGTGCCGTTGCGGCAGTGAGGGCTGGAAGTACGTATCTGTTGCGCATTGGATCCTTAGTTTGGTTGAAGCTGAAGGTCCGGCACCGCAAATGCTCCTGGGTGCGCGTCAAGCTACGCCTCTATTCATACGCGAATATCTCGGGAACACGGCTTACCCTCAGCGAGCCGTCGCCACGAATCCGAAAAGATACGGCTCGCCGAAGGAGCAATCGTCAGCGCGGCCAACGCGGCCGGGTTCTATGGGCATGCCCTCGGCTTCAAAGCGGCCTTCGGGCGCACAGGGCTGCGCTGCGGGAACAGCGACGCGGTAAGCATCCGGCGAGTTTGGCCCGCTTGCGAAGTGAAAGAACCGGTCCGTGATCTTTTCACTTAGCTCATGAACTGAACTACGAACTCGATGTTCCGGTCATCGGCATTGGGCAGGCGTCCATCCTGGCGGCTTCGGCCAACGGCAGGATGTTCGGGATGGCTACCAGCACACCCCTCATGGGCTTCCGCCCGGCAGGCACCGTCGCGCGAAGCTGCCGGCTGCCATGACAATTTCGCGTCAATCCATGCCCTCGCCGATGACCAGCCCCAGCGTGGAGATCTGCATGTCGTCCAGATGCTCCTTCAGGCGCGCGATCATCGCAGTGAAGTCCGGGCGTGATCTGAACTCGTCGATCGCCGGGTGGGATCCGGATGTGGCGGCACCGGCCCCGGATCCGGAATGGGCAATGGCCCTGGTGCCGGGTTCGGATCCGGGGCAGGGCCAGGCGGAAACGGGCTGGTTGGATCCGGAGAGCCGGGGGTGGGGCCCGGCTCCGGCGGAAACGAATCGGGTTCGCGTTGCGGTGGAATAGTCATGGTGCCCCCTTGCAGTGGTAGCTCGGTTCCGCAGAAACGGATGGCGAGATCAGGATACGTCTCGGGTCTGCTGAATAACAGGGTCTGCATTGTGGCCGTCCTGCTCAGCCGGCCGGGCTCGGCACCAGCCGCACGATCACGGCCTTTGACGCCGGAGTGTGGCTTCCCTCCGCCACACTCTCCAGCGGAACCAGCACGTTTGCTTCCGGGTAGTAGGCCGCTGCGCAGCCGCGGGCCGTGGGATAGGAAACCACCCGGAGTTTCCTCAGCACCCGCTCCGCGTTGTCCTGGTACACGCCGTGGACATCCACGAACTGGCCATCGCTGAGACCGAGTTCGGCAAGGTCCTCGGGACTCACGAACACCACATTGCGG
The DNA here is from genome assembly GCF_050157035.1 of Pseudarthrobacter sp. N5. Classification (GTDB taxonomy): domain Bacteria; phylum Actinomycetota; class Actinomycetes; order Actinomycetales; family Micrococcaceae; genus Arthrobacter. The sequence continues at coordinate 1,311,151 of NZ_CP189593.1, read as the reverse complement.
CCTTTCTTGATCCCCCGGTAGCGGTCGTTGTGTCCGTAGATGGTGGTGTTGTACTGGTCATGTGAGCGCATGCTTTGCAGGATCAGGGTCCGTGCCGGCCGCTCGATGTGCTCCAGCCGGTTGACTGTCAGCATGGCCTTGCCGGTGGGCGTGGGGAACGTCCGCGAATCCCTCGGTCCGTTGGCGAGGACAAAGCCGCCCTCCTGACGGATCCGCGCGTTGTAGTCTTCGCAGCCCGCCACCACCTGGGAGATGTGGTCCCGGATGAGGTCATAGTTCCTCTCGAAGCCGGCCCAGTCGGCCCGGATCCGGCCACCCACCACTGCGGAGGCCAGCCTGCTGACGATGGCAACCTCCGAAAGCAGGCCCGGCGCAACGGGTTCCACCTTCCCGTGTGATGCGTGAACCGCGCAGACGGTGTCCTCCACCGACACGAACTGCGGGCCGGACTCCTGCATGTCGATCTCGGTGCGTCCCATGGTGGGCAGGATCAGCGCCTCTTTGCCTGTCACCGTGTGCGAGCGGTTGAGCTTGGTGGAAATCTGGACCGTCAGCTCGGTGTTCTCCATCGCTGATTCCGCAACATGGGTGTCCGAAATGGCGGCCACAAGGTTGCCTCCCAGCGCCACGAAAACCTTGATCCCGCCGTCGCGCATTCTCCGAATAGTTTCCACGGCGTCGGCGCCGTGATCGCGTGGCGGGTCGAAACCGAATTCCTTGCCAAGGGAGTCCAAGAACGCGGGCGGCATCTGCTCCCAGATGCCCATGGTGCGGTCCCCCTGCACGTTGCTGTGCCCGCGGATTGGCGAGGCGCCGGCCCCGGGCTTGCCGATATTGCCACGCAGCAGCAGTAGGTTGATGATCTCCTTGATGGTGGCGACGCCTTTTTTCTGCTGCGTGATTCCCATGGCCCAGGTGATGATGACCTTCCCGGCCTTCAGATAGCGGGCGGCCAGCTGGTCGATCTCTTCGCGGCGCAGTCCGGTGGCCTGAAGCACCGCTTCTTCGTCCAATATCCCGAGGTGCGCCTTGAGCTCCGCCAGGCCTTCGCAGTGCTCCTGGAGGAAGTCATGGTCCAGCACGTTTCCGGGGTTCCGCGCCTCGGCCTCGAGCACCCGATTCGAGACCGCCTGAAGGAGAGCCATGTCTCCGCCGATCCGGATCTGCAGGTACTGGTCTGCGAGCTCCGTCCCGCGCCCGATGATTCCCTTGACCTTCTGCGGGTTCTTGTAGCGCATCAGCCCGGCTTCCGGCAGCGGATTGACGGCGACGATCTGGCATCCCGCCTCCTTGGCTTCTTCCAGCGCCGTAAGCATGCGGGGGTGGTTGCTGCCGGGGTTCTGGCCCATGATGATGATCAGCTCCGCTTTGGCGAAGTCATCATAGGAGATGGTGGCCTTGCCGACGCCGATGGTCTGGCCCATGCCCCAGCCGGAGGACTCGTGGCACATGTTGGAACAGTCCGGCAGGTTGTTGGTCCCATAGGCACGTACGAACAGCTGGTACAGGAATGCGGCCTCGTTGGACGTGCGCCCGCTCGTGTAGAAGGCTGCCTCATCCGGGCCGGCCAGGTTCTTTAGCTTGCGTGCCAGGATCGAGAATGCCTCGTCCCAGCTGACGGGCCGGTAGTGGTCCTCGCCGGCCGGCTTGTACACCGGTTCGGTGAGGCGCCCCTGCAACCCCAGCCAGTACTCGGACATCCCGCGCAGTTCGCTGACGCTGTGCTCGGCCCAGAACTCCGACGCGACCACCACCGGTGTGGCCTCCCAGGTGACGGCCTTGGCGCCCTGTTCGCAGAATTCGAAGGTCTTGCGGTGGCCGGGGTCCGGCCACGCGCAGCTCATGCAGTCGAAGCCGTCTTTCTGGTTCAGTCCCAGCAGCGTCTTCCCGGCCCGGCCAACGCCCATGTGCTTGAGTGCAGGCTGCATGGAGTGATAGACACCCGGAATTCCGGCAGCCCAGTCCTTGGGTTTCCCCACTTCAATGTTGTTTTCGTCAGCTTCTTCCACCGGCGGATTCTTGCGCGTCATGCTGCACTCTCCTCGACTCAGGGCCGCTACCGATATCCGGAATGGTCCGGGTGGCTCAGCTCGCCTCCGCCGCGGCCTTCTTCACAAGCGCCGCCTCGAGGTTGATCTTGACCTTGTCGCTGACGAGCAGTCCCCCGGCCTCCAGCGCCGCGTTCCAGGTCAGGCCGAATTCCTTGCGGCTGATGTCCGTTTCGGCCGAGAACCCGGCCCGGGTGGCGCCGAAGGGATCCACCGCCACGCCGGTGAATTCCACTTCCAATTCAACCGGCTTGGTGATGCCGCGGATGGTGAGATCGCCCGTGAGGGTGTAGTCCTCGCCGTCGCCCTCCACGGCAGTGGCCTTGAAGGTCATCTCCGGGAACCGTTCGACGTCGAAGAAGTCCGCCCCGCGGACATGGGCATCCCGGTTGGCATCGCCGGAGTCGAAGCTGGCGGTCTTCACTGTGGCGTGCAGGGACGCGTCGGCCAGGGATTCGCGCACGCGGGCTTCAGCGGCGGCGTCCGTGAAGCGCCCGCGGACCTTGCTGATGCCGGCATGGCGCACCGTGAAACCGATCTCGCTGTGGGACATATCGAGCGTCCAGACGCCAGGGGTCAGGCCTGAGGGAAGAACCATTTCACATCTCCTAAGTGGACGAAAATCCGGTTAAACCGGTCCGTCTCCACACTCATTCAGCCCGTGCTGGAAGTCAAGGACTGGCTGCCATTCTTTGGTGCAGGCCATTGACATGTGACCAAATGGTCACCTATTATCGCCAGTATGGACACCGTGTTCAAAGCGCTGGCAGACCCCACCCGCAGGGAACTGCTGGATGAACTCTTCACAGAAGACGGGCAGACCCTGACCGCGCTCCAAACGCGGTTCAGCATGACCCGGTTCGGGGTCATGAAGCACCTCAAGCTGCTGGAAGAAGCAGGCCTGGTGGTGACCCGCCGTCGGGGGCGTGAAAAGCTCCACTTCCTGAACCCTGTCCCCATCCGGCTCGTCCACGACCGCTGGGTGAGCAAATACGCAGAACCATGGGCCGCTGGACTCAGCGACCTCAAAACCAGATTGGAAAGTCCCATGGAAAAGATCTTCGAAATCTATATCAAGACCACCCCCGAACGGCTCTGGGAAGCCATCACGGACAGTGAGATCCGCAGCAAATACCAGTTCGGGAACACCATGAGCTCCGACTGGGTCCCGGGCGGGCATTTCGAAATGAGCAACCCGAAAGCCGGTGCCGTTCTGGGCGAGGGCGAGAACCTGGAAGTCGATCCGCCCCGGAAGCTGGTCCAGACCATGCGCGCCCTCTGGGACGACGATGTCAAGGCCGAAGGCACCTCGCGCATCACCTGGGAAATCGAACCCGTGGGCGACTCCTGCCACCTGACCGTCACGCACGACCAGCTCCGCGAAGGCGCCAACGACCAGCTCTTCGGCGGCTGGCCCATGATCCTCTCCGGCCTGAAGACCTGGCTGGAGACCGGCGAGAAACTCACCACGCCGGGCTCGCTGATGTACACCTGACGGAAACCGCCCCACCAAGCCGGGCGCCGCCGTCGGCCACGCTCAAGCACTTTGTGGGCTACTCGGCCTCCCGCGCGGGCGGCAACCACGCGCCGGTGTCCAGGGGACCGCGGGAGCTCGCGGACGTGATGCTTCCCCCGTTCGAGATGGCAATCAAGCACGGCGGCGCCCGTTCCGTCATGCACGCCTACACCGACGGCGTTCCCGCCGCCGCCAACCGCGCCCTCCTCACCACCCTGCTCAGGGACGAATGGGGTTTCGCAGGCACCATGGTGGCGGACTACTTCGGCGTCTCCTTCCTGCAGCTCACCCACGGGGTGGCTGCCGACGCCGGCGATGCCGCAGCGCTGGCACTCGAGGCGGGGGCGACGTCGAACTTCCCACCGTGAACTGTTTCGGTGAGGCCCTGCTCCAGCGGGTCCGCGACGGCAAAGTGCCCGAAGAACTGATTGACCGCGCGCTGCGCAGGGTGCAGTTCAGACATGTGTAGCGGTGTCCCATATACGGTCGATATCTTTAGTCCCGCTCGTTCAACGACATGATGGCAGGGCGCGTCTGTTCTGGTCCGATAGTGAATTGGTGGTTCCCATCAGGCTGCTGATTGCCCATATACCATTCGGCTTGTGCGATCCGTTCGTCCTGGCCCGGGGTCGCTTCGCTGCCCGCGCCGGTAACCGCGATCATCACAGCGGCTCGGACTACACTTTCGGCATGAAACCTCGTGGAGTCCCGATGGCAGCAGTGCTGCTGGTCGTCATGGTTGTGGCGATCATCGCCGTTTGGGCTTGGATCGGCGACCGGCCAGGACCCCTTTAGAACCTTCCACCTCCACCGTCCCTCGGTTTTTCGTGGCGCCTCCCGTCAGCTGCCTCTTGGACGGAAGACGCCGCTGCATCCACAACGAAGCAACCGGAGGCTCAAACCCCTTTGAACTACATCAACGACGTCACCAGGAGGGCTTCGTTCTTAGGACCGCGGCGTAGAATGAACCATCAACTGAAGGTCCGCATCACCCCCGCAGGAAGCAGGCCCACATGAGCCCCTTCGTCACCCTGGCAGCCTCCACCGGACCACACGAGCCCGGATCGGCAGCTCTCCCCCGGCCCATCGCCGCGACGGACCTACCGGAACTCACACGGCTGATTCTCCACGCCGACACCACCGGCACGGCGCATCCGGGCACAGCGGATCCCGCCAACCGGCTCTCCGCCCACTTCACCGGCGGCCACGGCACGCTCATACGCGACGCCACGCTACTGGCAACCGATGCACAGGGCCGTATCACGGCCGCGATCGTGGTCACCGAACGCGCGTTCGGCGCCGGCGGGCACCGCACCGCGTTCATCGCGGAACTCTTCACCCACCCAGAACACCGCAGACAAGGCCTCGCCGAAAACCTCCTGCGAACAGCCATGCACAACCTGCACGCCAAGGGCCGCGATACTGTCGCCGTCACCCTGGACAGCAGCAACGCAGCAGCCATGGCCCTCTACCTGGCCATGGACTTCCGCCGATGGTCCCGGCAAACCGCTGACGGCTAAACATCGCCGACAATATCGAACCCCTCTTCGTTCGAATCAATCGCCCGACTGTCTCGCAACCCGAGGATTGAAAGTCATCTCGGTGAGACTGTTAGCCAGGATTGGCGGTTAAGTCGCAGCATTGGCAGTTCGGAGGCGGCGGCCCACCGGTTCCGACGTTCCGACTGGCCATAACTCCCGCCGGACAGCTTGTCCCAGGACTTTCTCGTTACGTACAAACATTCCGTGCCTTTGCGGTCGGGATCAGCATCTGGACAGCTGCCCTAGCCAGCCTCGAAAGCGCTATTCCATACCCATCCTCCAGCGTGCTCTTAAGCCGTACGATGGAGTCACATCAACCCGGAGACAGGGTCTCGTCCGGCGCCGAGTACGACGCCTGTCGGAGGAGGAGTCATGGTCAAATCTGCTGAGAGCGTCGTCATCGCCCGCACGGCAGCCGAGGTCTTCCAATATGTCGCTGACCTCCGCAACGAACCGAACTGGCATGTTGACATAGCCACGGTGCCTCCTGAGACCGATCCGGTTCCGGTCGTCGGTAAGACGTACGCCCTCAAATTCAAGCCCTTCTTGGGCAAGACCGACGGCACGTTCACGGCACTTAAGGTCGAGCCCGGCGCGCGCGTGGAGTATCGAGCCGACTTCGCCGGACTGCAGCCACGGATCACTTACACGGTCGAGCCGGCCGGGGAGGGCGCGCGGTTCACGCGAGGGGTCGAGATGCGACCCAGCGGGCTCAAGATGCTCATGACGCCGATGATGGCGTTCATGGTTCCGCGCCGAAATAAGGTTTTTGTCCAGAACCTCAAGCGTGCGCTGGAATCCGGAAAGTCGCTATCCGGAGTTCCACCACCACAACCCTGATGTACGGGAATCGTTCGTATTCGCTACTGCACGATCGTTCTGCCCTAACGAGTGTGGATTTGATCGCTCTTTGGCTGCGTTCTGTGATCGCTTGGTGTCGCCTTCAGGGAGGATGCGACGCGGCTAGTCCTTGAGTGCTCGCGACCGTCTATAAAACGTTGCTCGGGACATTCCGAGATCGCGGGCAACCTGCGCAGCGGGTTCGCCGCCTTCGACCAGGCGGACAGCGCTTCGAATCTGACTGTCGGTGATCCGGCGGGGTCGGCCGCCAAGGTCCTGTCCGGCTTCTCTGCGTTTGCTGATGGAGTCGGTGACGCGTTCGCGTTTGATCTCGTGTTCCATTTGCGCGAGAGCGGCCATGATCGTGAACAGCATCGACCCCATGGGTGTTGCGGTGTCGACGTCGCCACCGTCGAGGTTCAAGACGCGCAGGCCCGCGCCTCGACCGCGGAGTTCGTCAGCGAAGGCGAGCATGTTCTGGGTGGATCGCCCGAGCCGATCCAGCGTCGTGATGACGAGGGTGTCTCCGTCGATCAGCGCGTCGAGTGCTAGATCGAACTGGGGTCGTGAGGCTGGCGCCCCGGATACACCGTCATTAGCAGAGCCAACGCCCAGACCGCGAACCGGCATCGGATCAAGGCGCGCGCGATGGCCGCTGACGGATGGGGGCGTCCTGGGGGTCAGACCGGTGCGATGACGTCGAGCCCGGCGAGGTATTCCTCGGCGTCGAAGCCCGGTATTAGCGCGGATTGGACGATGAAGCCCTGGCAAGCCCCCAGCATGACCGCAGCGTACTTGCCCGCCCGGGCCGAAGCCTCCGAAGGCGTGAGCCCCCGGGACTGCGTGTACCAGGTGGTGAGGTAGCCGGCGAAGAATTTCTTGAGCCCGGTGACCGTTCCGGCCGTTAAACGGCCCAGGCCGGGATCGGTCATCGCCTCGGCCCAGACCTGGATGAGAAGACCGAGGTCGACGATGTCTTCACGGATGCCCCGCAGGAATGTCCTCAGCACCTCGTGGGGTTCCGGCAACGGATCGGAGGAGCGGACCGCGTCGATCTCGCCCAGAAGGCGGTCCAGGATTTCACGGACAGACGCCTCGATGAGTTCGTCCTTGCTCTTGAAGTGACCGTAGATGGCACCGGCCGACAGCCCGGACTCGGCAATGATGTCCGCCATCGAGGTCGCCTGGAACCCCTTCCGGCCAAAGCACCGCCGTGCCGCCGCGGCGATCTCCAGACGGCGCGCCAGGCGGTAAGCGTCGGTCACTCTCGGCATGCGTCCACCTCAAAAAGAATGGTTGTTCTTGACAGGATCCCCTTCAGCCACCCACTATAAAGAACAATCATTCGTTTTACTAGCCGGGAGACACTCATGTCGATCGTTCCCGCGGCCGTGCCGCACACCAAATGGTCGCGCGTCGTCCTCATCGCCATAGCGGCCGCGTCCATTGTCGGGGTGGTGCTGCTGGCCTTCACCTGGGCGGGCATCACGTCCTCGGCGAAGAACATCCCCCTGGCCGTCACCGGTCCTCCCGCGCAGGTCCAGGCAATGGAAAAGGCGTTGGAGGACAAGGCCGGCGGAACCTTCACGATCACCACGGTGGACAGCAGGGACGCGGCCACGGCCCTCATCCGCTCCCGGGACGCCTACGGCGCGGTGGTGCTGGGACAGGCCCCCGAGGTGCTCACCGCCTCCGCGAACGGCGCCGCGGTGAGCCAGATCCTCGCCGGCGTCGCCCAGCAGCTTCAGCTCCAGACCAACCAGGCCGCGGCGGCCGCCGCCGGGCCGGCGGCCGCCGCCGGGCACGCGGCACCGGTTGCCCCGAAGGTCACCTTGACCGACGTCGTCCCGTTGGCTGCGTCAGATGCGAAGGGCACCGGCCTGGCGCTGGCGGCCTTCCCGCTGGCCTTTGGCGGCATGATCGGCGGCATCCTCGTCTCACTGGTGGTGGTGGGTAACCTGCGCCGGCTGGGCGCCCTGGCGCTCTACTCGATCCTGGCGGGCGGCCTCATCGTGCTGGTGATGCAGGGGCTCTACGGCGTACTGCAGGGCAACGTCGTCCTCAACGGGTTGGGCGCCGGACTGGCGCTGCTGGGGACCAGTTCGTTCATCGTCGGCCTCAACGCCCTGATCGGCACGGCCGGCATCCCGATCGGAGCCGTGACGACCATGCTGATCGCGAACCCGATCTCTGCCGCCACCTCACCCATGCAGTTCCTGCCCGAGCCCTGGGGCGCCATCGGCCAATGGTTCGTCCCGGGCGCCTCGACCACTCTGCTGCGGGACCTATCCTATTTTCCTGACGCCAACGCGCTGTTCCCGTGGCTGGTCCTGGCCGGATGGACCCTCGCCGGGGTTGTGTTCACCATGGCCGGACACTTCCGCAACCAGGAGGTCGTCCACATCGGCGGCTCCCTCGACGCCGAACACACGCCGGCCACAGCGGCTTGAACTGCTGCCGCGGGTCACGACGTTACAGGACGAGGTGGCCAGCGTCCGTAAGAAGGCGGAGACCAGGCTGTACGCCGCCCTGGCGGGGGCGGTGACCGGCGAGCATGCCCTTGAGCTGGAGAAACTGCTGCAAGTGCCTGAGCGTACGTCTCCCGCGTTTTGAGTTATCCGGTGCTGTCCGGAGGAAGACCCGGTGCTGCGCACCGTTCTCTAAAACATGCCGTTCGAATTTGCGGCTTTCTCAGGGATGTCTTGGATGACGTCCCAGTGTTCGACTACTTTCCCATTTTCTAGGCGAAAGAAGTCCGCGATCGCCTTTCCTCGTTCCCCCGGATTCAATATTAGGTGGGGGTGGGTCGCGACTATATCGCCCTCGGCCATCACCCGCTTGATCTCTAATTGAAGTTGAGGGTAAGTACCGCGCAACCAATTGACGTAGCTCACAAAGGCAGCGGGTCCGTCTTCAGCGTCCGGGTTGTGCTGAACGTAACGATCACCGAAGTGCTCGCTCACGGCTCTCTCGGGATCACCACCTCCAAAGGCTGTTTGGCAGTAGTCGACGACCACGTTCTTGTTGCGTTCCAAGTCGGCCACGGGAGTCCTCTCAGGTGAATCGGGGGTCTCGACGAACTCCAGCCATTGTAGGACGGGGTTTGCCGAGAGCGGCAGTACTCGCGACGACTCTCTAACGGGTGGTGGGGCCGAGCACGCGACGACGGACTGCCTTCGGCGCATAGTGTTCAGGGTCCTCCAATCCCAAGAGAAGTCGTCTTCACGGATGACCGAACTCCTCTGCACAAGTCCCGCCGGCGTCCTCAGAGCGTCCCGCTGAGGGTTGCCTTGCGGACGCCCCATCGGCGATGCGCTCAACTTCAAGAGCTGAGCGCCTGAAGATTCTCCCGGCAATGACAACGCAGACACCGAGGATGAGTCCTCCTGCCAGAAACGGTGCAGGTAGGCCAAACCTGCCTGCCAGGACCCCGCCGAGCATGGCGCCGAGTGTGAGCCCGATCAGGCCGAGCACCTTGGACGACGCGTTGACTCGCCCGCGCAGGTGCTCCGGGACTAGCCGCTGCCGAATGGAGCTCACGCAGATTCCCCACACCTCAGCGTGTAATACGTAGGCGGCCAGGAGAAAGGCTGCCGCCCAAGGGACTTGCGTGAACGACAATCCGATCAGTGTGCTGCATCCCAGCGCCAGACTCCCCATGATTGTCCAGGCGTAGCCGACCAGTGACCGAAGCGGGGCTGCGAGGAATGAACCCGAGAGACCACCTAGCGCCGAGATCGCCAAGAGCACCCCGTAGCCCAGGGGAGTCGAGTCCCAAGGTCTGCTGCGCATACAGCACCAGGATCGAAAAGGGCATCATGTAGGCCACAATTGCGAATCCGCCCACGACGGCTATGCCGCTCAGGAGGCGGTGTCCGCGGAGCCAGGCTGCCCCATCAACCGCCTCGCGGAAAACCGAACGGCGAACCATCCTTGGGTCCGATGAAGATGACCGACCGTGCCGAGGTAGGGCCAGGAAGAACACACACGCAGCTGCGTACAACCCGCCTGTTGCGATGAGTGGCAGGGCCGCTGCAAGCGCGAACAAGAAGCCACCCACCGGCGGGCCGATGAATACATCCGCGACCAGCCGCGCCGCGGAGATCCCGCCTTTTGCCCGGTCCAGCTGAGCCAGGACAACCCCGCGAACAAGATTTGTGGCCCACAGGATGGTGCGTCGATCAAAGCGGTCGACGTATACCCCCACCGGTACGACAACGAGCAATCGAACAGCCGACTAGACGGCCGCGAGCCCCGCGATCAGAATTGCATCCGACGTCAACCCGGCAGCGAGCAGCGGGATCGAGATGAACGCGACCCCGTCAGCTAAGTTCGCTGAGGCGTTGCCTGCCCAGAGTGTCCAGAAACCTCGCCCGAGTGTCACCATGGAACACTATCGAAGGATAATAGCCAAGCTCCGCTATCGAGCAGAAGCATGGATGGTGGCGGCCCGGTGAGCGTTGGCTGACCGCTCCGGGCGTTCTCGTCGCCCAGATCGATCGCGAAGTCGTACCCGCCCGGTTCGTCGCGGATGTCCTCGACCTCGAAGAGCGGCTCTGGCTCCATGGTTTCGGCAGTGCTGCCTTCGGCTTCATTTAGATTTTCGACCAGCCGCCGCGCGTATGCGGCGATGCAGTTGTCCGGGGGCTCCCGGCGCCCAGGAGTTCAGCGGCCTGGTGCCCGACGGCGTCATCACGGTTATCCCCGGTGCCGTTCCGCGGCGCAGGCTAGGGCAAACGCTGCGGCGGGAGCGATGTACGACGTTGGCACCGGGCTTGCCACCGGCGCACTGGACATCTACGACCGTTTCAGCGAAGCGATTCATCCGCGCTGGTAAGGAAGGCAGCGACGCCGTCACCAACCGCCGCGCGTCGGCGTATGTCCCTTTCGGGCATCGTCGGGCATTGCCATTTCGGCCCGCAGGCCTAGGAGTCGGATCGGACGGCCCGCTTCGATTCCGGCTGCGAGGTCCAAGGCCCGCGCGAGGATTTCGTTCCGGTCGAATGTCTCGGGAATCTTCCTCGCGTGGGTCTTGGTGAAGAACGGCGCGTACCGAACCTTGAGAGTCAGCCCAACCACGGGCCGTCCTTCGGCCATAACATCCTCAAGGACACGCGCTGTCAGCTCCCTCACGGCGTCGTCCACCTGGGCAGGCTCGGTCAGGTCGCGCTGGAAGGTGGTCTCCCGGCTATGCCCGCGGGCAATCCACGGGGTGTCGTCCACAACGCTGGTGCCGTCCCCGCGTCCGAGCTCCGCGTACCAAGGACCCATCTTGGGGCCGAACTCCGGGACCAGGTCTCGGGGGTCGGACGCGGCGAGCTCGGCGACTGTGTTGATGCCGAGTTTGGCCAGCCGGCCCGACACTTTGGTTCCGACGCCCCACAGGTCCTTGGTGGGCCGACTGCCCATGACGTCGAGCCAGTTCCCGGAAGTGAGACGGAAGACGCCGGCCGGCTTGCCGAAACCGGTGGCGACCTTGGCTCGGACCAGGGTGTCGCCGATGCCCACGCTGCAATGCAGCTGCGTTCGCTCCAGGACTGCGGCCTGCACCTGCCGGGCGTAGGCTTCCGGATTCTCTGTCTCAGTGCCTACAAAGGCTTCATCCCAACCCAGCACCTGCACGGTGGCGCCGGGCTGCGCGCGCAGGGTAGCCATCACCGTTTCAGACGCCGCGAGGTAAGCCTCCTGATCGACGGGCAGGATCACCGCGTCGGGCGCTTTCCGGGCCGCAATGCGTAAGGGCATTCCGGAACCCACGCCGAACGCTCTGGCTTCGTAGGATGCGGTCGACACCACAGCTCGTTCCGTGGGGTCGCCCCGACCGCCGACAATGATCGGCTTGCCCGCAAGCTCAGGCCGCCGGAGCACTTCGACCGCCGCGATGAACTGGTCGAGATCGATGTGCAGCACCCACCGGATTCCGCTCACACCACCAGTCTGCCCTAAACATCCCTGGCAAGCATCGGCTCTCCACCGAGCTTGGCCGCGGAGCCTGCGGCCTCCTGACCTTGCCGGGGCCAAAATCGTACCGCTCAGGGTTCCGCCTACGGGCACCCCGCAAGCGGACGACCACCCGCCAGCACGGCTCAAGGAATTCGGCGAGACGCCGTCCGCGGAAGTCCTCGCCGAGCTAGTCTCGAACCCAATAAATAAATCCGGTGTTGCAGGCACCACTTGAATTCGCCACGTATGGGATACGAGGCACAAGAGTTACGAGATACTTCAGCGTCTGGTGCAGACGGATAACGGGTGATTACGACAAGACTATTCATTGGCTTCGATTTAGGAAACCAATGATGAAACGGCTACCACTTCCCCCAGAGGCCACTTCCGCCGATCCATCAGGCGTTTTTCCTGGCAGAAGCCGTTTCCCCCGCTACGCCGCAGTTGCACGAAAAGGTGAGCCGAATGCTGGCGCTGACGCCTACCGAGTCGGCTGGTTTCGTAGGCGTCAGCGCCAGAATTCGGTGAGCTGCTCGGCGAGGGCTCTGCCTTGGTCGTATCCGGCTCGGGCGGCGGGCGGACGCGTCGACAGATCCATCACATTGGCGCCGAATGCGGTGCGCGAGTTGCTATCTGGGAAGATCGTTTCGACTCTGCTGCCGCGTGCGTGTAGTTCGTCGACCTGCGTTGCGAGATGCATGCCCCAGTCCACCGGCGTCCGTGATCTGCCACCGAATGGTGACAGCACCAGCACCCGTGCGTATCCGGCTGCCAGATCGGCATTGTCGGCGTTGGATCGGTAGCCGCCGTCGATGTATCGACTGCCTCCGATACTGTAGGCGAAGCCGCCGGCACAGCTGGCGGCCACGGCGTCCACCAGGTCGACCCCGCTGTGGCGGTCGAACACGACCGGCTCACCGGTATGGGCATCGACCGCCGTGATGAGCATCCGCCGCTGCGGCCAGAGCTGACTGGGAAGCCGAGCGGCGACGGTAGCGCGCCACTGCGTTTGCGCAGACCTGTGCGACGCCGCACCCGTCTCGAGCGCCCACGCACCCATTCTGCGGCGCATGTCGGCCGCATCCTCAGCGGCAGCGATGATTGCGCTCGTTGTCTCCATGTGGTTCGTCGCCGGTCTAATCGTGACAGGTCCACGGTCGGATCCGGCCGGTCCAGTCCGTGGCTGGGATGCAGCGGCGAGGATGTCGGCAAGCAGTTCGGCCGGGGTCGCGCTAGTTATTTGGGCCGCGGCCGTCGATCCGGCCGACGTCCCGATGGTCAGATCGGCCTCGGTCACATTCAACCCGGCCTCAAATAGACCGGCGATGACGCCGATCAGCCATGCATTGCCTGCCGATCCGCCACCGCCAAGGACCAACGCTGTACCGGAGGGGTGTTCGGAGACGTCGTGAGAGGTCGTCTCCGAGTTGTGCTGAAGTGAATGATTCATAGTCGTAGCTTTCTGGGAGTGCGTGCAGCGCTCCCCGCGACGGCTACGTCAGTCGCGCGATCGTGAACTCAAAGGAGCGCCCAGAGTGGACAGTGTGTGCATCGGGCTCACCTCCTCGAATCGTGCCACGTTCGCCGGAAAGTCTACCGGTTTGGGCTCGGTGTGCCAACCGACGTGCTCTGGTTCGACCTGCCCAAATCCGACCCACCCACCGCGCTCGACCCTCGGCTACCTCGATAGCGAGGCATCGCGCTGAGGATCGAGCGCGGCGACCACTATCGGGCCGGTCTTAGTGTGAAAACGGATAACGGTTTTCACCCGGAAGAAAAACCACCGCGGCGAGGCCTTCATCCGAGCGTGGCAACCTAAGCCCTCTTGTGTCGCAATAGGCGAGCAGCTCGTCATATCCCCCAACATTGGTTGGCGGAACCAAGGAGGAGCGGGCCTCATCCGGGGGCAACCCTGGCGGCAGGTTTTGTAGAGGTTCAGCGGAATCCTGCGGTTCGCTCATGGCGAAAGCTTACGGCTCACTTGAAGTCGCTGCTCCGCTGCTGCTTGCCGCCTCGGACCTGAAGGATGCAGCCATTTACGACCAGAGGCAGCGCAACCGGAAGCATCTCGAGTGCATCACGCTTCTCGGTCTGGTCTTGGGAGGCAGTGCGGTCGCAGATACGTCGTGGACACTTTCCACATCGGATGCGCCGCGCCTTCAAGGCACTAAATGAGACGGACTAAATATACCGACCGTTTTGGGTCCGAGAAGATGAAATTTCAGCCGGCTGGACCAGCCTTACAAAGGACGCGTGGGGAACGGTTCGATCACTTACGGCGCCCGATGCTGGTGTTGGTTCGCGTCGCCTGCCTCCTGAAGTCCGGCGGTCTTCGCGAGGTAGTTCCAGGCCGGGGTGTTCAGGGTGTGCCAGGCAGCGTGGGCTTCCCTTGCGGGGTGGGCAGCAGCTTTGGCGTCGCCCGCACTGAGCGCCGCGGCCAGCCGCCCGGCGGCGTCACTGAACGATTTCGCCTGCGGTTGGAGTTCGTCTGGCCAGGAAATGGAGGCGGCCGCGATCTGGGCAGCCCGTGCGCGGCTGGACCAAAACTCGTCGATGATGGGCGATTCTCCCCGGAGCGCCGTGTCGATGCCATGGAAGCCAGCGCTGTCGATGTGGGAAAGGACGGCGATCATGCCGGCAACTTGGGTGGCGGTTTCGCCTGGATTGCTGTTGAGGGTCATTGGATTCTCCCTTTGGGGTTGTGGTGCTTCTGCATTGCCTGGTCAGCATCGGTTGCGAGCTGGAGCACTCTGCGCTGCTTTCGTTGCCCGTACCGGGTCATGCCCCGCGGTTTGTAGATCGACAGCGCCGTGGCCACGAGCAAAACCAGCAGTGCGGCACCGGCCTGGACAGCGACCTGGATTCTCAGCCCGCGGAGATTGGCACCGGACAATGTCGTTCCTGCCGCAGCGTCTGCAACACCGCTAATCGGGCCCATGTGCACCAGCAAAACGACGGTGGCCAGGACGGTTATCAGGAGTTTAATCAGGACCCAGTAGTACCGGAACAAGCCCCAGGTGGTGCCCAGCGATGAGACAACCCCGGTGAACAACGATGCGAGAGCCAACGGGACAAGGACAAACCAGCCTATCAACCCCATCGCGAGATAGGCGGCCCGCACCACCTGAGCATCCGGGCTGGCCAGACCGGCGACGGCGAGAGCCAGGAAGGCAGCGACCCCGCCGAACCAGCCGACTGAGGAAAGGACATGTGCGGTGAGCGCGACCTTGCGGAGGCGGGGTGTCATGTTCCTCACGGCGCGTGGCCGCCCATGCCGCCGCCGGCCAGGTGACTGATGACAAACAATAGAACCAGGACGACGGCGATGATTCCAAACACTTTCACCCAGCGTGGTGCGCCGGCGAGCGGTCCGCGACGGCGCCTCGCTCCGGTGTCGGGGTGGGGGCTATCCTTGGTGTCGCGGTCAGGGGGCAAGTCAGCCATGGAGGTATCCTCTTCTGCCATGCGTGGTCTTTACTGCACTGGCACTACGTTATCGTGACACTCTGTCTTAATCAAGACAGAGTGTCACGCCGTCGCCGTCTCGTATACTGGGGTGGTGCCGAAGCTGTGGAACGAGACAATCGAGGCGCACCGCGGTGCGGTGCGGGAGGCGATCCTGGACGCCGCCGCGGTCCTGGTGTCTGAGCTTGGGCTGCTGTCGGTGAGCATGTCGCAGGTCGCCCAGGAGGCCGGTATCGGGCGCGCGACCCTCTACAAGTACTTCCCGAATGTCGAAGCAATACTTCTCGCCCGGCACGACCGCCAGGTTGCCGGCCACCTCGAACACCTCGCCGCGGTCACGGAGGCGGGAGGCGATGCGGGCCACCAGCTGGAGGCAGTGCTCCACATTCACGCCGTGATGACCTACGAGCACCACGATTCGGCCATGGCCGCGATCATGCACCACGACGGTGTCCGGCAACGACAAGATATATTCATTCAGGACGTGCTGCGTCGCGCCGCCGAATCCGGGGCTATCCGCGAGGACATGGCACCAGAGGAACTCGCAAGCTACTGTCTCCACGCCCTCACAGCGGCCGCAGAGTCGCCGTCGAGGGCAGCCGTGAATCGGCTCGTCCAACTTACGCTCGACAGCCTGCGGCCGAGGTCCTGAACCGCCGACCTGATCCGCATCGGCAGCCCCGGTTCGGAAAATGGTACAGCCGCTATCTCCAGCTCTACAGCAGGGTCGGCTTCGCACACGAATACCGTCCGCTCGCCCAGGAAGAACGGCATTTCGTCCTCGAACGCCGGGGGCACAAACTCGGACAGTCCCTGAACGAGGACGACTTCACGGATGCCCAGGCCATCGCCGCCGTCGCACGGATCACCCGAGGAAACTTCCGCCTCATCGACCGGCTCTTCGCCCAAGTCGGACGCGTCATGAAAATCACGGAACTCAACACCATCACCGACGACGTCATTGAGGCTGCACGCTCAACCCTCGTCATTGGAATCAGCTAACCCGCCAAACCGAGCTGTGAAAAAACCGCCATTCTGAACTTACAGTCACAACAAGCGCAGATCAGCGCCCGGTTTGTCCGATGGGGGACCGGCTTACGCCGAGGGAGCCGACCGTGGCCGGGCCACGGTCCTCCGTGATCCCAGGCGCGTCCTATGAGCTCGAGGATTCCCGTACTGATCATGGATCCCTTAGTCCGCAGGTGTTTTCCAGCCAGGCCTGGGCTGGGAAACAACGCCGCTGGCAGCCCCCCCGCTGGTCCGGATAGTACTTGTCGAAGCGATCGCGCGCGATGCGTCCCAGCCGTTCGGCTGTGTGCCAGCTGATGACTGCCAGTAGCAGGGTCAGCAGGATTGCCGACACAGCCACCAGCGGCGGCAGATCGGCTGTCGATCCGCCATTGAGCCAGAGAATTACGACATAGTTCCAGAGGTACACGGCGTAAGAAACTGTGCCCAGCCACTGCAACGCGCGCGTCCACTTCGGCATCACGCGGGTACGGGAGGCGGCCAGTACCACCAGGACGGCCGCGGCAGCCATGGCCAGCGGGCCTCCAACGAAGAAGAAGGCTGGCGTTTCGTTGGCCTTGGGGAAGAAGATCAGCGCGGCCAGGACAAGGATCGAGCCGAGCAGGGCCGCCAGTCTGCGCCGGTGGCCGGAGAACCAGCTGAACACACGGACCCTATATAGGCGCAGCGCCGAACCGACGATCAGCCCAAGACCCCACGTCGTCGGCAGCGCGTAGACCAGGGAGTGAAGTTGCGGAGCCAGGATCAGCATCGCCAGCACACTCGCCGTCATGAGGCAAAGGACGACGGCGGCAGACCAGCCAATCAGCCGTCCCTGACGGTTACTCCGCAGGGCGAACACCAGCAGTGGCGGCCAGATCAAGTAGAACTGTTCTTCCACCGCCAGCGTCCAGAGCGGACCGATGGCCAAGCTGACATCGAAAGGCAGCGGCATGTCTTTGAGGTAGCCGAAACCGGCGAGGAGGGTATAACCGATGATTCCCTTGGATCGATCCCCGAGGACGTCGGCCGTCAATTCAACGATGGCGTACACGCCAAGGAAGGAGATGAGGGCCGGCAACAGGCGGAAGGCCCGATGCGCATAAAAACGGCCGTAACGAATTTTGCGATGCCGTTCGACATCCCTGAGTAGTACGCCTGTGATCAGGTAACCGCTCAACACAAAGAAGACAATGACACCGACAATGCCGGCACCTTGAAATATCCCGGGCCAAGAATGTCCCAACAGAACGGCACCAACGGCAGCGCCACGAAGAACGTCCAGGCCGTCCAGCCTTGGGCGCACTGAAGTTTGCTGGGCGGCCGTCGCGACCGTTCCACCAACTAGCAACGTCACATAACCTCCGGAGCCTCTTTCAGCCCATATCCAACATCCGCTGAATCAAGGCAAAAACCGACCCTTGCCTGTTGACATGAATGTGATTGCAGGCACCAGTCCTGCGCCTTGTCCAAGTATCCCCGACTTGGCTGGACGAAACCTGACCCCGGCCAGCCCGATGATCCGGCCGCCAGCCCCACAGGCCCATTGCCGGTTCGCCTTCCCCTTATGGGGCAAGTTAATGGTCAAGCAAAACTCTCGGCAGTCCCGCGGAAATAGTGCCTCCGCCGCCTGCCGGGAGGATGCTGGTCGCCAGCTCAGTGGCCGGTGCGCATCCGATCACGTGCGCAACTCACAACGGCGGACAAGTCGAGCCCGTAGGTGGGCCCTTCGCCGGAAGCGTACTCCTCGAGTCGGGCCGCACCGCGCTCGAAGAGCCGGAGCGCGCCAACGCTGTTCCCCCGGGCGGCGTGGGTGAGCCCGACGCAGATCTGGGCGAGACCTTGCCAAAGGTTGCGTTCTTCGGCCGGCCCGGCTTTCCAGCGGGCCTCAAGTACCTCGTGGGCGGCGAAGGCCCGGCCAGCTTCCACCAGACTCCGGGCCGAGGCCAACGTCTGCGCCGGCGGCAGCGGCTCCTCCGAGACCGGCTCGACGCCAGGGCTTCCGTACGGCAGCGGCCGCCCGAGATTGTCACGTGGCCGGGCCTGCCGCGGGCGTCTTGAAGCATCGCGATCCCTGTCACCGGTCATTGCTGTTTCCGCCCTGAGCGTCCCTGGAAGTTACCAACCTTCATACACCCAATGCTAAGACCCGGCCCTTCGAACATCCGCTCCGCCGCAAAGGATGCCGTCGGGACGGCGGAAGCGAGAGAAGAAATGATCACCGCTGGTCGCGTCGCAGGGTGAGATCCTCTCCGGAGAATTCCGCTGTCCGGGAAACTCCGCGGTCACCCCGCTGGCACCGCGAACTTCTGCTCGAAGAACTTCAGCAACGGCCTGGAGTTCAGGCAGATCAGGTACACCACGGGGCCAGCGACACCCGCTTCTGCGCACCCAATCAGTACAGCGAGAGCCGGTAGATGTCCCGCACCCGGAAGGTGAACCGGGAGAGCAGCAGCAGGCCTGTCACGGCTGCGGTGCTCACCATGAGGCCCAGCCCCAGCAGGCCAATCCGCGCAGCCGCCTGCTCGGGGTTGCCGGGGTCAATGGATCCGGGCAGGTAATTGAGGTTGAAGACAATCAAGGCCAGCGCCACCAGAAAGGGCAGCCAGACCGCGAGCGCCTGCCGGAAATTGCTGCGGTGGCCCCGGATAAAGTGGCGGAACACGCCCGTCTCCTCGCCGGCCAGGAACCTGTTGAAGGCGTAGGCGGCTGCCGCCGTCGTACTTTCCTACAACTGAATCATCCCAAACAACAGCGCGGCCCCACAGGTGGACACCCGCGGGGCCGCGCCGGGCCATATACTCCAGCTACTTCTTGTCGGCGTATGCCTTGTAGGCCTTGTTCGCCAGATCTACGTACTTGGACCGGCCCTTGCCGTCCAGTTCCTTAACGTAGGCCCGAACTCGCTCAGGGGCCGCTGTCCGGTGATGAACCTGAGGGTGTTCTGCTTGACGTGGTCGTTCAGCGGCGTCTTGCTTTTCATGTCCTTCTGGAACTCCAGCTCCTCCTCGCTCATGGTGGACTGCAGCAGGTCGGTGGAGCCGCCGTAGGCGAAGTTGCCGCCGGAGAAGGCAAAGTCAACGCGGAGAACTCCTGGCCGGCGTCGCTGTAGAACAGCCAGTCGATGAACTGGATGAGTGCCACGAAGTTATCCTTCTTGGCCACGGAGGCGTTCAGCATGATGCCGTTCTCCAGGCGCGAACCGCCGATCAGGTCACCGGCAGGCCCGCCCGGAACGGTGATCTTGGAAATGGCGAGGTTGCCCTTGCCCAGTGACTGCTCCCTGGAGGTCCGGTAGGTGACGATGTTCTGCCAGTTGGTGCTGATCACAAAGGACTTGCCCGAGACGAACTTCTGGATGGCCGAATCGTCCGTCTGGATGAAGCTCTCCGGATCCATCAGCCCCTCGGACACCAGCGAGTTGAAGTAGGTGACCAGTGTCTTGAGCTGATCCGACGACGGGGCGAACGCGCACCGCCTGACGTTTTCGTCGAGCAGCAGGCCGTCCGCCAGACCCCAGCCGCTCACCGTCCCGAAGGCAGTGCCGGCGACGTTCAGCCCGGCGTTGCCGTTGAAGCGGTCCGAGAACGGTGTGACGCCCGGGTAGGCCTTCTTGAGGGCCCGCAGGGGATTGAGCTGCCGCGGAGTTCTCGGACAGTGGGCCCTCTTAAAATGGGGGTCTACTGAAAGTAGAGATCAGCATGACTGCAGCACGCCGGCGTTTCACCCAGGAGTTCAAAGACGAGTTGTGCCGTGAGGTGATCAACACGTCCAAGCCCATCAAGGACGTTGCCACCACATACGGTGTCGGCCCCGAGACTCTGCGCAATTGGCTGAACAAATACCGCGAGGCCAACGGCGGCACTGAGACGGACCTGACGGTCTCGGAGCGGGCCCGCCTGAAGGAGCTCGAGAGGGAAAATCAGGAGCTGCGCGCGGAGACTCTGTTCCTGAAAAAAGCAGCCGCTTACTTCGCGCGGGAGCAGCGGTAGTGAGCAAGTACGAATACATCGACTCCCAAAAGACTGAGCCCGCCAACCTGAATTCGGTCGTGAAAATGTGCCGCTGGTTGGGAGTCTCAACGTCCGGTTTCTACCACTGGCTGACGCGCCCGCAATCGGCGACTGCCACCCGGCGCAAGGCACTGATAGCGCGGATCCAGCACTATTTTGAGGAGTCCGAAGGAACGTACGGGTATCGCCGAATCCATGCCGACCTCGCGGCGGAACAGATTGAATGTTCGCCCGAGCTTGTGCGGCAGGTCATGCGCCAGGAGGGCCTCCTGGCCTGCCAGCCGCGGCCATTCCGGGCGACCACCGAGGCCGACGCGTTGGCCGCGGCCAACATGCCTGACCTCGTCAAGCGTGACTTCACCGCCACACGTCCCGGGGTGAAGTTCGTCGGCGACATCACTTACATCCACACCTGGCAGGGGTTCATTTACCTGGCCACCGTCATTGACTGCTACTCGAAGAAGGTCGTCGGCTGGTCGATCGCCGATCACATGCGCACTGAACTCGTGGCGGACGCCCTCAACAACGCCGCCGCAACGACCCTGATCGAGCCTGACGCGATCTGGCACTCGGACCGCGGCAGCGTGTATACCTCGGCCGGGTTTCGGGCCTTGGTGACCAGTCTGGGGATGCGCTCATCGATGGGCCGCACGGGCGTGTGTTGGGATAACAGTATGGCGGAATCTTTCTTCTCGATGCTCAAGAACGAGCGTGTTTACCGGACCGTTTACGCCACGAAATCACAAGCACGCAGTGACGTTATCCGCTACATCGAGGGATTTTACAATAGTCGGCGCCGACACTCAGCGCTCGGTTACCGACGGCCTAACGAAGTC
The DNA here is from genome assembly GCF_050157035.1 of Pseudarthrobacter sp. N5. Taxonomy (GTDB): domain Bacteria; phylum Actinomycetota; class Actinomycetes; order Actinomycetales; family Micrococcaceae; genus Arthrobacter. The sequence continues at coordinate 1,289,941 of NZ_CP189593.1, read as the reverse complement.
CACTATGGTTATCAACAGCCAGCCCTGGCAGCGTAGAAGAATTCACTAATTCCGCTGTCCGAAATCCTCGCGGCAGCTCAGATCCCGGAACTCGTCCCAGGTTTTGGGGATGGCAATGTTGTACTTCTGCAAGATGTCCGTGCGGACCGCCGGGGTGTAATCCGGCCACAGTTCCTCGTGAAGGCCCGGCAGCACGTAGTACTTGCCGTCCTGCGACCTGCATCACATCTAGAAACTATTGTGAAGTTTACGCAAGGACAAGGAGTTTTCTGGAGAACACGAATGTTTCCCGGAGGGCATTTTCCCCGGGGAATCAAGGTTTGAGGGTCGGATCCGGGTCAAAGTCGACCTAACAGGACCTCGGAAATTCATGGGTTGACACAGTTGTTTCAGGTAAATTTTGGAAACTATCGGAATCGGCTTTCGATCCTGCTTCTCTTAGCCGCGCACGCCGCCCCGGAGAAGCCGCGCCTTGTTAACCTGCGGTCCATCTCCCGGCACACGGCAGGCCATCCGGCCCGCCTACCGTGGACGGTTGCCGGCGCAGCGCCAGCAACCGTTATCCAGGAGGAACCACCCCCATGCGCACAGTCTTGACCGCCGCGGCCGCCGCCGCGCTCATCGCTTCCCTGGCGAGCCCCGCCGTCGCCGCCCCAAACGCCGCGGCCGGCCCCGCGCCGTCGTCGGACACCGCCGGCACCGTAGCGCGAGAAATCAAGACCAACGAACGCAACGGCTCCCTTGACCTGCAGTCCCACCGCGGAGGCCGCGGCGAATGGACCGAGGAGTCCCTGGCCGCCTTCGCCAACTCCCTGAAGCTGGGCGTATCCACCCTCGAGCTGGACACCCATCTGACCGACGACGGCAAGATCATCGTCTGGCATGACGACACCATCCAGGCGAACAAGTGCATCGACACCGCACCGGCCGCTGCGGGAGACCCCGAGTTCCCTTACGTGGGCCGCCGCGTCGCGGAGCTGTCCCTGGCACAGGTCAAGACCCTCAACTGCGGCTTCACGCAGCTGCCCGGGTTCCCGGAGCAGGACGTGGTGGACGGCAACCGGATCGCCGAGCTCAAGGACGTCTACCAGCTGGCCCGCGACTACGACGCCAAGAAGGTCCGCTTTAACGTGGAGACCAAGGTGGAGGACGGCAAGTCCGGCGGCGAAGCCATGGTGGCGCTGACCCGGGCCGTCGTGGCGGAGATCCAGGCTTCCGACATGGCGGGCCGCACCACCGTGCAGTCCTTTGACTGGTCCTCGCTGAACCTGACCAAGAAGATCGCCCCGGGGCTTCCCCTGGTGGCCCTTTCGAGCGGTGACGCCTGGCTCCAGGTCGGCCAGCCCGGCGCCAGCCCCGATCTCGGCGGAATCGACATCGACGACTACGACGGCTCACTCGCCAAGGCCGCGGCAGCCCAAGGCTACGACGTCATTTCCCCCGCCTTCAGCTCCGTCACACCTGCGATGATCACCGAGGCCCACGGGCTGGGCCTGCCCGTCATCCCCTGGACCGTCAACGCCAAGGCGGACATGGAGCGCATGATGGATCTCGGTGTGGACGGCATCATCACCGACTACCCCACCCGTCTTCGGACACTCATGGAGGAGCGCGGCCTGAAGCTGCCGAAGGCCTAGCAACGGCGCGTCCCGGACTGCTGTGCCCTGCCTGTTCACTGATTGGAAGCGGCGAACAGGCAGCGCACTTCAGCGAATCCCCAGGATCAGTTGAGGTAGCCGGGTCAGCTGAGGTAGCCGTTCGGGTTCAGCACGTACTTTGTCGCAGCACCGGAGTCGAATTCGGCGTAGCCCTGCGGCGCCGCCTCCAGAGGGATCGCCTTGGCATTGACGTTCTTCGCGATGCTTACCCTGTCGTGCAGGATCGCCATCATCAGGCCCCGGTTGTACTTCATGACCGGACACTGACCTGTGGTGAAACTCATCGACTTGGCCCAGCCGGTGCCAAGGCTCAAGGACAAGGACCCCTTTTTCGCAGCCTCGTCCACGCCGCCCGGATCGCCCGTCACATACAGTCCGGGAATGCCCAGGGCACCGCCCGCCGCAGTGAGCTCCATGAGGGAGTTCAGCACGGTGGCCGGAGCTTCCTTGGCGCCGGAGCCGTGGCCCTTGGCTTCGAACCCCACAGCATCCACACCGCAGTCGACTTCCGGGATGCCCAGGATCTGCTCGATCTGTTCTGCCGGCCCGCCCTTGGTCAGGTCGACGGTTTCGCACCCGAAACTGCGCGCCTGTGCCAGCCGCTCCTCGTTCATGTCACCCACAATCACGACGGCGGCACCCAGCAGCTGCGCACTGGTCGCCGCAGCCAGGCCCACTGGACCGGCACCGGCAATGTAGACAGTGGAACCGACGCCCACACCGGCGGTCACCGCACCGTGGAATCCCGTGGGAAAGATGTCAGAGAGCATGGTGAGGTCCAGCATCTTTTCAAGGGCCTGGTCCCTGTCCGGGAACTTCAGCAGGTTCCAGTCCGCGTACGGCACCAGGACGTAGTTGGCCTGGCCACCCACCCAGCCGCCCATATCCACGTAACCGTAGGCGCTGCCGGGCCGATCCGGATTGACGTTCAGGCAGATACCGGTTTTGCGTTCCTTGCAGTTCCTGCACCGGCCACACGAGATGTTGAACGGGACGGAGCAGATGTCACCCACTTTGATGAATTCGACGCCCGGTCCAACTTCCACCACCTCGCCGGTGATTTCGTGGCCAAGCACCAGATTGGGCGGAGCTGTGGTCCGGCCGCGGACCATGTGCTGATCGGACCCGCAGATGTTGGTTGCAACGGTTTTCAGGATTACGCCGTGGGGCACCGCCCGCCCCACATTGGCCGGATTAACGCCCGGCCCGTCCTTAAGTTCGAAGCTGGGGTAATCAATGTCGATGAGTTCGACCTTGCCCGGCCCCTTAAATGCAACGGCTTTGTTGCCTGTCATCTCTTCCTCCTGGTCTCACAGACTCTCCTCGTTGAAGGGCCGGCTCTGATTCATGAAGCGTTCTGATGCACTCTCCGGGGGCAGGCATCTGCCCGGCAGCCTTGAGGGCGTTTGGCCGAGTTTGGCTGTTGGAGGGTCTGGTCAGTCTAGAGGAGCAGATCCGTCGGGGTCTATGGGCGGAGGGCCGTGAACCGAGGTCAGCCGATCTTCGCAACTGTCAGCAGGATCGCGGAGTCCTCTTCCGCATCCAGGCTGTGGAGCCCCTCAGGCATGATCAAAAGATCTCCGGCTTTCCCCTGCCATGACTTTTCCCCGGAATGCAGGCGAACACATCCACGGAGAACAAAGATTGTGGCCTCCCCCGGGTTCTGGTGTTCTCTCAGGCTTCTACCCGCCTTTAAGGCGATGACTGTCTGGCGAAGAACCTTCTCGTGCCCCCCATACACCGTGTCGGCAGCCCGCCCGCTGCTGGCCACGGACGCAGCCTCGAGTTGCTGGGAAGCCAGGGCGACGATCGATATTTTCTGCATGCTGCAACCGTACCCGCGAGCCGCCCGAAGGGAACCGCCCAGAATGTCGGCGGGTGTTGCTAGATTCGAATCAGCGCCACGGGAGAATTCCTTTGGCGAGGCTGCCAATGGGGAGGCCCCATGTTTCTGCTCGAACCGCTGACTGACGGGGGACCCGAAGACCTGGTGTTTTCGGCCAGCGATCTGGTGTCCGCCAGCGAGTGCGAATACCGCACGCTCCGCGTTCTGGACGAGAAGCTGGGCCGCTCCGCCAAAGCAGACTTCCCCGCAGACGAAATGCAGCAGCGCGCCGGGAAGTTGGGCGACATCCACGAACTCAATGTGCTGGGCGAACTGACCACGCGGTATGGCGAATGGGACCCTTCGCAGGCGACCGGCGTTTACCGGATTGAGCGCGGCAGCAACACCCGCGCTGAGCTGGCCGCAAAACACCAGGAAACCGTCGAAGCGCTGACGGCCAGCGCCGACGTCGTATTCCAGGCAACATTCTTTGACGGTGAATTCCTTGGCTACGCGGATTTCCTCGTCAAGGAAGGCGCGGATCAGCCGGCGGCCAATGGCGGGACCGGACGCTACGCCGTCTGGGACACCAAGCTCGCCCGTCATGCGAAGGTCGGGGCACTCCTGCAGCTCGCCGCGTATGGTGATCAGCTCATCCGGGACGGCTTCGAACCAGCTCCGAAAGTCACCCTGGTCCTGGGACATTTTGTTGACGGCGAACACCCTGGTGAACGGCAACGGGCACGGAGCATCCACTCCCTCACCGACCTGCTGCCGGTATTCCGCGAGCGCCGTGACCGCTTCCGCGCAATCACTGCGGCGCATCGCTCTTCCGATATGCCAGTCCAGTGGCAGCAGACAGGCATCACCCACTGCGGCCGCTGCAACTACTGCGCGGAGCAGGTGGCAAACCACCGCGACCTGCTGATGGTCTCAGGCATGACGTCCGTTCAGCGCAAGAAACTGATCAACGATCACAAGGTGTCCACCATTGATGCCCTGGCCGAAATGCCCCAAAGCGATGCGAAGGGCTCCCTGGTGCGGCTCCGCGACCAGGCGCGCATGCAGACCGGCCGCGACGCCTTTGACGGTTCCCGGACCTTCATCAAGGACGGCGAAGAGCACGCCGTCACCTATAAGGTGCTCGGCGTGAACTCCTTGGGAGGCATTCCCGCGCCCAGCCCGGGCGATATCTTCTTCGATTTCGAAGGCGATCCGCTCTGGCAGGATTCCGCTGGCAGGTGGGGGCTCGAGTACCTGTTCGGCGTCATTGAAGCGCCGGGACCCGGCACGTCACCTGACGCCGGGCCCGCGTTCCGGCCCTTCTGGGCGCACTCGCGCGGCGGCGAGCGGAAGGCATTCCTGGATTTCCTGGCCTATGTGGAACAGCGCCGGGCAATCCACCCGGAAATGCATGTCTACCATTACGCGCCCTACGAAAAGTCGGCGCTGCGGAACCTTTCGGTCACTCACGGAGCGGGCGAAGACATCGTGGACGCGTGGCTGAAGGAGGGCGTCCTGGTGGACCTCTACGCCGCGGTGCGCCAGTCATTGCGGATCTCGGAAGCCTCGTATTCCATCAAAAAGCTCGAGCCCCTCTACATGGGCAACAACCTGCGCTCCGGCGACGTCAAGGATGCCGGTGCTTCTGTGGTGGCTTACGCCGCGTACTGCGCGGAACGGGATGCCGGGCACCAGGCGGAGGCAGCTAGAGTGCTCGCGTCCATCTCCGATTACAACGAGTACGACTGCCTCTCCACGCTCCGCCTCCGCGACTGGCTGCTCCAGCTTCGGCATGGCACACGGTCCGGGGCTGCAGCGGCCACACAGCCAGCTGCCGCGCGCACAGTCCTGGATGCGGCCGCCGTCGATGCCTTTGAACCCGAGCCGGAGGAACTGGCACTTCAGGCGTATCTGGCCTCCCTTCCGGACAACCGCGCGTGGACCGCCGACGAACAGGCCATTGCCATGGTGGCCGCTGCCACCGGCTACCACCGGCGCGAAGACAAACAATTCTGGTGGGAACACTACGACCGGCTTGGATCCGATCCGGACAAGCTGTCGGAAGCCCGAAACGTGTTCATGGTTGAGTGTGCCGAAGTCCTGCAGGACTGGTCCAAGGCCAAACCCACGGAACGCATGCTGACGCGAACAACCCGACTGCGCGGAACCATGACCGCCGGCTCCGATTTCCGGCCGGGCTCCAAATGGTTCCGGATGTTTGATGCACCGGTGCCCGAAGGGGTGGAAAACCTCGACGGCGATCCCCTGGCCTGGGGCGGAATCTTCGCCACCGTCATACACGACGTTGTTGCGGACACCCTTGACCCTCGCCTCACCCTCATCACCATCGCCGAAAAGGCAAGCGGGAAAGTCCCCCCGTACCCGCAGTTCCCCATGGCGCTTACGGCAGACAAGCCCATCCCGACTGCCAGCATCGAAGCAGCGCTGAGGGAGATTGCCCGGGAAGTGGGCAGGACCGTCCCTTCCCTGCCCAACAACCCCGGGCTGGATATTCTGCGCAAGAGGAGTCCGCGCTTACGCACTCGGGCAACGCTGCCCGCCGTTCAGCACGATCATCAGGGCCAGGCCGATTACGTCACGGCGATCACTGAGGCGGTCGAAAACCTGGACCATTCCTATCTGGCGGTCCAAGGCCCCCCGGGCACCGGAAAGACGCATGTGGGCTCACACGTCATCGCCGAGCTGGTGAAGCGCGGCTGGAAGGTTGGCGTTGTGGGACAGTCCCACGCCGTGGTGGAGAACATGCTCCGCACCGCCGTCGAAAAAGCCGGAGTGGACCCCACAGTGGTGGCCAAAAAACTGGCTGCTCCTCACCACGTCCCGTGGACCCATACCGCTGAAGATGACTTTGCCCGTCTGTTCGCGAGCGCCGGCGGCTGCCTGATCGGCGGGACCGCCTGGACCCTGACTGGAAAGTTCGTCCCGGCAGGGTCCCTGGACCTGCTGGTGATCGACGAAGCCGGCCAGTATTCGCTGGCCAACACCCTGGCTGTTTCCCGCGCAGCGAAACGGCTGCTGCTGCTCGGCGACCCGCAGCAGCTGCCCCAGGTCACCCAGGGCAAGCACCCGGAACCCGTGGACGAATCCGCCCTGGGCTGGCTGTCTGCCGGTCATGCCACGCTGCCAGCGGAGCTGGGCTATTTCCTGGCCGACTCGTGGCGGATGCACCCTGAGCTGTGCCGCGCCGTTTCCGTGCTGAGCTACGACGGAAAATTGGAATCCGCCCCGGCCGCCCTGCTGCGCAAGCTGGACGAAGTGCCCGCCGGAGTGGACACAGTATTCGTGGAGCACACCGGAAACGCCACCGCCTCGGATGAGGAGGCCGCTGAAGTGGTCCGGCAGGCTGAGCGTCACATCGGGCTGAAATGGACTCCGGGCGGTGACCAGGCTGTCCGGCCGCTGGAACAGAAGGACGTACTGGTGGTCGCCGCCTACAACGCCCAGGTCCAACTGATCCGCGCTGCTTTGGACGGCGCAGGCCTCAACGAGGTCAGGGCAGGAACGGTGGACAAGTTCCAGGGCCAGGAAGCTCCCGTGGTCCTGGTGTCCATGGCATGTTCCGCCATTGCCGAGGCACCACGCGGTGCGGAGTTCCTGCTGAACCGCAACCGGATCAACGTAGCCGTGTCCCGGGGCCAGTGGCGGGCAGTGATCATCCGCTCCCCCGGGCTGAGCAACTACATGCCCACCAAGCCCGCCGGATTGGAAGAACTCGGCGCCTTCATAGGACTCAGCAAACCGAATCCCGGCGAATAAATCAGGTAAATTCATCAGGTGGGCAGCGGTACGCGAGCGCCGGCACCCATATCCGCCCCGTTGAATGGACCCCTCCCCATGTCCTCCGCTTTTCCCGCGCCCATCCCGGACCGTTTGCCGCTCGGCGCACTGCTGGTCCTGGCCGCCATCGGCTTCACGGCCATCACCACAGAACTCCTGCCCTCCGGCCTGCTGCCGCAGATCAGTGCGGGCCTGAACATCTCGGAACCGGTGGCCGGCTACCTCACCGCCGGTTACGCGGCCATCATTGTGGTCACCGTCATTCCCGCCACCATTCTGCTGGCCAGGGTGCCCAGGAACGCGCTGCTGATCTCCTTGGTCCTCACCTTCGCCATCAGCAACGCCCTGGTGGGCCTGGTGTCCGATTTCGGCTCAGCCATGGCTGCACGGGTGGTGGGTGGAATCGCCCACGGACTGCTGTGGTCTACCATGGCCCCGTTCATCGCCAGGATCGTCCCGCCGCACAAGGTCGGCAAGGCGCTGGCCATCGTCTTCAGCGGCAACAGCCTGGGCCTGGCCATCGGCGCTCCTGTGGGAACAGCGCTCGGTGGGCTGCTCGGCTGGCGTGCATCGTTCCTGGGCCTGGCCGCCTCGGGTATCCTCCTGGGCCTGCTGGCGGTGTGGCTGCTGCCTGCCGTCCGGCGGATCCCGGATGCCAAACGGCCTTCCCTGCGCCTCGCGATCGCCCAGCCGGGCGTCAAAGCGGTCGCCGTTGCCTGGCCGTTGCTGCTGATGGCCCACTTCGCCCTGTTCACCTACATCGCGCCGTTCATCCGGGCGGCCGGCCTGCCGGACTACAGCATCACGCTCTCACTCACCGTCCTGGGCGTCGCCGGGCTGGTGGGCATCTGGATAGCGGGCATCACCGTGGATTCGCGTCCCCGCCGCTCGTTGTTGATCACCACCGCGGCCGTTGCTGGGTCGATGCTCCTGCTCCCCGTCTTTGGGTCCACCGTCTTTGGCGCCATGGTGCTGATGGCTGTGTGGGGTGCGGGGCTGGGAGCGATCGGCATCTACAACCAGTCCGCTATTCTGCGTGCCGGCCGGGACTACAAAGACGCCGCCAACGGCCTCACCGTGCTGACCATCCAGATCGGCATCACCATCGGCGCGGTTTACGGCGCTGCTGCATTGGTCACCGCCGGTCCGCTGCTGGTTCCGGTGGCGGCGGCGGTCCCGGTGGTGGCGGCCCTGGTCATCACGCTGGCGGGCAGGAAGCATGCCTATCCGCCCGGGCCCAAAGAGAGCCTTCAGTGAGTCTGGCGGCCTGTCAGCCCACAATGCGGAATTCTGCGTAGCTCCCGTCGGCGGGAGCCAGCGATTCCTCCACCTCCGCCACACGGCCGGGTGCTTCCGGGGACCGGAGCCAGCGCCGGAATTCAATGACTGCCAGCGGCGGTCCCTCAACGACGACGGCGACAGCACCGTCGTCGCAATTCCTCACCGTCCCGCTCAGCCCCAGTTCTTCGGCCTTGCGCGCTGTCCAGTAGCGGAAGCCGACGCCCTGGACCACGCCGCGGACGCGCGCGCTGAGGCGGACGTCTGCGGCGGAGATCCCGGAGTCGCTCATGGATCCAATGTAGCGGCCGTTCCCGGGTCCTGACAGGCTCCACCACCGGGCGCAGGCTCAACCACCCTGGACGCCGGCATCGAGGTTCTGTGACACGACCGCCATGGTCCGGGCGTACTCGTCGGATGGGCTGAACTCCACCAGCTCGGTCCCGGGCCCAACCTCACCCGTGTGGCCCGGGGCCGTGTAATAGGCCTCACCGACCTCCACGACCTCGTCGCCATCTGGCCGGTGCAGAATGAGTCTGCCACGGATCACGTATCCCCAGTGGGGGCTCTGGCACAGATCCTCAGGCAGACCACGGTAGAACGGTGTGACGTCGCCGCCCTCCTCGAACGCGTGCAACGTGCAGCGGCCGCCGGACGTCCTGACCCGTCAGTCAGACGGTAGCGATGTCCCGCGTGCGGTGGTCGTAAACGAAGGTGACCGATCCGCCGTCGTGGTGCAGCTCATGGTTGGCACCGTCGCGCACACCGAAGGCGCCGTAGTTCTCATCCCAGGACCGGTTCAGGGCGATTTTGTATGTATAGAAACCCGCCGGCAGCTCAGCGGTCAGCTTCCACAGCTGCTCCGCGGCGTCCAAGTCCAGCTGGACTTCCTCAAACTCCGGCGCCCAGTCCTCAGCTGCACCGATGATGGTGCTGAAGTCTCCGGCGACGGCGACGGCGGCGGGCTGTTCGATGAGTTCAGCCGCAGCAGCCGGAGACCCGGTCTTGGTTGCTGCTGTTTTGCGGGTGGTGGGCTTTTTTGCGGCAGGAGCCTTGGACGCAGCGGCCTTGGCTGCGGGAGCCTTCGCAGCGGTCTTTTCCGCGGCCGGGGACTTGGCGGCCGGCGCCTTCGCGGCAGGCTGCTTCGGTGCGGGCTTCTCCGGTGCGGCAACCGGAAGCGGTGTCCCGGCCGGGACGGGAGTACCGGCGTCGAGCGCTGCGGCAAACGTGACCGCATCAGGGAAGGCAACCGTGGCGCGCAGTCCGTCCTCGGGGATGGTCCAGCCGGAGCGGCCCTTGACCAGCCATCCTGCTTTGGCGAGTTTCGCCGTTGCCGTGGTGAGGGTTTTGTGGCCGCGCGGAATTCCGCCGCTGAGCAGCTCGCTCTCATGATCGTTGAACGGCACACGCCCGGTTGCTTCTGCAAGCACAAAGCCGGCGTTCAAGTTCTCCCCCTGCAACACCCCCTCTGCCAGAATATCCAGCACAGCCTTCAGTCGAAGGTTGGTGTTCTCTGCAGTGTTCGTGCCCATGGGTCTCCTTTAGAAGCAATTGTTCCATCTGAAGTGTGCCAAAAAAGTGTTAAATCGAGCGACTGGAATGGTTAATTCCGTGTGTCGCGACCGACTATGACGCAAGTTACTTCCGAAGTGAGTTTGAAGTCTCGGGTACCCGCCGGTAACCCGGTGAAGGATCCCCCAACCGGGACAGCACGAACTGAGCCAATCGCTGTGCGCCGGCGAAGGATCGATCACGAGATCTCCGACACCGGTCCAGCATTGCATTCCCCGCTTCGCTTGAACACCCCTCGCGTTGACTCATAGAAAATGCGCGCGTAGCGGTGTGCCTGACCGCTCCGGTTCCCCGGCGGCGGTAGGCCTGCGACTACGGAGCTGACAATGAATCAACGCAAGGCTGTGACGAAGAAGCTGGCATTGGAATACCGCCGGGCCTCCAAAGCCGGGAAGGGCCTGATCCTTGACCAGGTTTGCGTGCTCAACGGGTGGCACCACAACCATGCCCGTAAAGCTCTCACACAGGCATTGACCATTAGTGCGGTCAAACCCCGACCACCGAAACCACCGCTCTACGGGGAGCCGGTGATGAAGGCGCTGCGGCTCCTGTGGGCGGTGCAGGGCACCCCGTGCGGTCGGCTGCTCGCGGCTGCGCTGCCGGACCTGGTGCTACGGCTGCGCCGACTCAAAGAGCTGGAGATCGATGATGAATGCGCAGGCCTGCTGCTGAAGATCGCCCCTGCCACCATCGACCGCAGACCGAAGGCCGACCTGGGCCGAATGGGACGACGCCGGCCCGGGTTCGTGGAGATCGACCTGGTGGGCCACGAGGGCGGCAATTCGCAGGGCGAGTTCTGTTTCACCCTTGACATCACTGACATCGCGACCGGCCGGACAGAGGCCGTTTCGGTGAGGAACAAGGCGCAGAAATGGGTGTTTGCCGCAATCAAGGAAGCCACCGCGAAGTTCCCGTTCCCGGTCCTGGGCATCGACTCGGACAACGGTTCAGAGTTCATCCATTGGGAGCTGTTCCGCTGGTGCGAACAGGAAAACCTCACGTTCACCAGGTCCCGGTCGGGGAACAAAAACGACGGTGCGCGTGTAGAGCAGAAGAACTCGCACATCGTCCGGCAGACCGTCGGGTACCACCGCTACGACACTCCTGGCGAGCTTGACCTGTTGAACTGGATCTGGGAGCTGCAGCGAATCCTGACGAACCATTTCGCGCCCCAGCAGAAGCTCATTTCCAAGGAACGCAACGGCGCGAAGATCACCAAGAAATATGATGCCCCGCGAACACCGTTCCAACGGATCCTCGCCGACGAAGGCACCGTCCGGAAAGCGGTCAAGACCAGACTCACGCGGGAAAACAAACCTCTGAACCCGGCTGCGATCCAGCGACAGGTCCAGGCTCTCACCGCCGAACTGCTCACGCTGACCACCAGCAAACAAGGACCTAAAGCCAGGCCGTCCATGCGCGCACTTTCAAATGATTCCACGATGAAAACTATGCACGCATCTTGACATGATTCCTCGGGCTGGCCACCAGGGGATGCGCAGTACCGTACGCGATTGGCGCGAAATTTGCCTACCGGACCGGCCGGTCGTCGCCTTCGCCGGCGACGGGGCGATGCAGATGAACGGCCTGGCCGAGCTGATCACCATCCAGCGCTACGGGCAGGAATGGGCCGATCCCAGGCTCGTCGTCGCCTTTTTGCACAACAACGACCTGAACCACGTCATCTGGGAACTGCGGGCAATGGGCGGCGCTCCCACCTTTACCGAATCCCAGTCACTTCCCGACGTCGACTACGCCGCCTTCGCCTCAAACCTCGGACTGGAAAGTATCACCAGTCCCTCCCCACACGGCGCTCGAGCAGGCACTCAACACCGCCAAGGCCCTCGCCAAAGGCGACAGCAGCACCTGGGGCATCATCAAAGAAGACATCAAGACCAAGGCCGAGGAAATCCTGCCGGACAAGGAAAAGTAGGCACCCAAAGGGCCCACTTTCCGGGAACGCGGACCCTTTGGGGGTGCAGGGACTACCTGGTGGTGTCACCAATGAGAGTTTCAGTGACCGTCCCCCTGCCCAAAGGCTTGTCGCCGAGGTAGGTGACCAGTGACCACCAATAACTGGGTGCAGAGGAACCCAGATTAATGCAGTACCACTGCGTCCCGCTCGAAAGCGGGAAAGTCTGGTGGCTAATCACGCCGTTGGCTGTCACTTCCAACTGCTGCTGCCCGCCAGCCCGTCCGCTGACATTGACCGTAACGACGATGCACACCCAACCGGGGGTTCCGCCCTGTGCCCCGTTGCTGCTCCAGAATGAAGCTACCTGCCCCGAGTCAACCTTCTTCAGGGTGACGGCGGAACCGTCACTGCTGAAGGTTGCCGAGGCGTGGGCCGGCTCCGTCACGGCACAGGTGCCGTATTGGTCGTTTGTTGACGTAACGCCTTGGGCAGTGCACGGACCTATGACAGTGGCATCGGCCGCAGGGGCAGAGAAAATCAGGATGCAGAATACCGTGCCCATGGCGGTGAGGAGGGCGATCAGCTTTTTCATGGTTCATCTCTTTCTTCAAGAATTGACAACGGCCAGGAGCAGAGCGCGTTCAGGTGCAATTACTCCCTTTGTAAGCAACCGGACCTCCCATCGCCATCGAGGCATTCCCTGAGTAGCACATGGCCAATTCACGCCGCATTGTGGCCGGGGCATGGCTGTCGAGGGCTCACGGCAAGGGATATGCCTGGGAGGGTCAGCGGGACCCTAAAGAGAATTGGCGCAACTTGGATGCGGTGAATCCATTTCCTGGGCACAAGGTCGCCAGGCCTGTCATCGTCTGGCATCGGCATTTGCGGCGCATAGTGACGCTTCAAGGGCAGGAAAAACACGGCCAACACATCCTTCTGGAGACCGTATCTTTCGAATTCGCAAAATGGGCAGAACGTTGGCGGAATCCCCAGTTGCCGCTCCCACAGACGACGATGACTTCAGGTATACGGGAGCCACAATGGCGTGTCAATACACCGCGTTGACTCATAGAAAATGCGCGCGTAGCAGGTATCGAGGAATCATTTGAGAATGCGCGCGTAGCGGTGTGCCTGACCGCTCCGGTTCCCCGGCGGCGTTAGGCCTGCGACTACGGAGCTGACAATGAGTCAACACAAGGCGCTCGGTGCCCTTGCCGATCAATATGGCACCGCCCGAAACACCGGCTACATAGTTGTCCACCAGCGCATGGTCATTGCCGTAAATACGGATACCGTTTGGCCCATCGAGAATGTAATTACCATCGATCCGATTTCGGTTGCCATGGCGCAACACAATTCCGCCAGGCTATTGCGGATAGTGTTGTAACGGATGGTGTTGTCAGAACTCTTCACGGAAATCGCCTCGGGATCGCCGTTGGCACGCTCGAAGAGGTTGAACTCCACCACGGCATGGGCGCTGCTCAAAGCCCGTGGACTGACGCCCAGCCGAATGGGCTCTCCCGCGTTGGCACCGGAAAAGCTCTGATCAGAGAAATAGTTCCGGTAGACGTGGACACGCTGGGCCATCTCCGTGGTGCCGGCTCCTTCGATGCCCAGATACACGCCCAGCGTTGATTTGCCATGAAATGGTTCCGGTCAATCTTCGTGTCATCCGCCCGGACCGTGACACTGTGCATGCCTGCAATATCGGCCAGCTGGAAATCATTCCGCGTCAGGCGAATGTGGTGATTGTTTGCCGGAATCTCGAAGGTGGTGGACTGGCAAATAGCGAACCCGCTGACGGTGACAAACGCTGCTCCGTCAAAGGTGAAGCTGGCCTCCAAATTGAAGATGGCACCGCCCCGCCATTGAGCCAGCACGGTAACCGGCGCCGTACTGGTACGGCGGCAGTTCGCGATGACAACGGGCTGATTGGCTGGAACCGCAGGCGGTCACCGGATGCCGGATTGATGCTGCCAATCACAGTGTCGTAAAGGCGGACCTCCAGCGCGTCAGTCATGGTTGTCTGTCGTGAATGAGATCTCGATACCCAGCATGTCAATGATCTCGAACAGTTTTTTGTTCAGCGCTTTGGGCCTGCCGGTTTCCAATTCCGAAAGGTACCTTTGGCTGACATCGAGGCGCTCCACCATCTGGGCCTGGGTGAGGCCTGCCTGAACCCGGATTGTCTGGACAAGGAGCCCAAGGTCACGGCCTGAACGCAGAACACCACGCACGGCCACCACCATGAGCTAATCGTAATATGGCGCTCTTGGGGACGGGTCGCCGTCGGACGATCTGGATCAGGACAAGTTTTCGGCCGACTCAACCCCCAACAATCTCAACCACTGGGTTCAGCCAGGGGCCCCGCCCAGCTCCGCCAACAGCTCGGTTTTCCGTTCCTCGCTGGCGAACGAGGACCGGATGGAGTTCGCGGCCAGGCGGACCCGGTCGAATTCAGACAGGCCCAGCACGGCCTCCAGCTGTTCAAAGTTGTCATCCACGTATCCGCCGAAATATGCGGGATCGTCGGAGTTCACACTGACGTTCAGCCCGGCCGCCAGCATGGCGGGCAAGGGATGGTCAGCCAGGGTCTCCACGGCGCGCAGCCGCACATTGGACAGCGGGCACACGGTCAGCGGCACCAACTCGGCCACAAGCCGTTCCACCAGTACGGGATCTTCCATGCACCGGATGCCGTGGTCGATCCGCTCCGCACCCAGCACGTCCAGCGCCTCGGAAATATACGACGGCGGGCCCTCCTCGCCGGCGTGGGCGATCCTCCGCAATCCGGCGTCGCGCGCGCGGGCAAACAGCCGCTCGAACTTTGCCGGCGCGTTGCCCAGCTCGGCCGAATCCAGCCCGATTCCGGTGATCGGAGCGTCCATGGCCATCAACTGTTCCAGGACTTCCAGCGCGGATTCCTCAGACTGGTCCCGCAGGAACGCCGCGATCAGCAAGGTTGACACACCAAAGTCCTCCAGCGAGGTTGCGAGCACCGAGGCCACGCCATTGATGCAGGTCTCCAGCGACACACCGCGGGACAGGTGCGCCTGGGGATCCATCATGATCTCGGCATGCCGCACCCCGGCGAGTGCCGCCCGGGCCAGATAGGCCCGGGTCATGTCGGCAAAGTCCTGCTCCGTCTGCAGCACGGCCATATTGGAGTAGTACAAGTCCAGGAAAGACTGCAGATCGCTGAACTCGTAGAGGGCCCGCAGCTCGTCCAGCCCCGCATACGGCAACGTGATCCCGTTGCGTTCCGCGAGCGCGAAAATCAGCTCCGGTTCCAGTGTCCCTTCAATGTGCAGATGCAGCTCAGCCACCGGAAGCCTCACCGGCGCCGGTTGCTCCGGCTGGGCCGACCCCTCCGGATCCTGGCCTGCAAGCGGCACCGCGGCGTCGTCGTCGTCATACGTTTTCATGTGGCAACAATAGGCCCCCGGCCGGCTTCCCCGTTAGGTCCACCACGTGGGACATGGACGGGACACGCCGAAAATTCTCCATTTTTGATAACACCACCCGCTTGGCGCAGGATCCTGATAGGCAGAACCGCAGCTGTTCAGCGTTCCAGGAGCCTTGCGCTGAACGGACGACGCCGGAGTGCCCCTTCGTTGGGGCGCTCCGGCGTCGTGTTTTAACGTCTTGGGCGGGGCTGGCTACCGCGGAACAGAACTGTGCGGGGCTCGCTGCTGCGGGGCTGGCTCAGGCAGCGACCGGCAGTTCCCGGACGATCCGCACTTTCCATGCGGCGTCGTCGGAGGTGTCCAGCAACGCCACCGTGCCATGAGCGAGATGCAGCGCAACCCGTTTAGCGGCCAGCAGCTCCAGGTAAAGCTGTTCATTCATGCGGGCCGGGGCGTCGATGACGAACTTCACGGCGTCGCGCACTTTGCGGTAGTTGGCGCTGCGCTCACGGTGCATGTGAAGCTCCAGCATCCAGCGCTTTTTCAGAAGGGGCTCGTGCTTATTCAGCCAGGTCACCGCGGCGTGCACGCCCACCACCAGCGTGAGCGATACCGCATAGATCCACCAGCCGGTAGTCAGCAGGAAAAGCGGGAGGTTGGCGATGGCCACCAGGGCAATGACCACCCTCAGTGCAATGAGCCGCCTGATACTCAGCGCCATCGTCTCCATCGCGGCCCGGAACCCGTGCTGTTCCGTGAGCGCCGCAGCCGGATCCAGCGTAAATTCATCCAGCACCAGAATGCCGTTCGCTTCCGGGCCAACCATCAGGCCAAAGCGCGGCGCTGGCGTCTGACGCATTGGCGCCTGCGGGGTTAACGGCTGCGGTGTTGACGGCTGCGGTCCGCCGGTTGCGGGAACGGTTGTTGCGGGGGTCTTAGTTGTCATGAGAGGGCTTTCAGGACGCTGGGCGGAGTCCAGCAATCTTAGTGGTTGGCGCGACACGCTGTATGCAGAGGTCCACCATGTGAACACCATTGTGTGATATGGCGATGTGGCGGGGCGCACTCCAATTGGCACATCCGCTTCGTGGCCCCAGACTAAAGGGATGCAGACTTTCCTTCCGTACCCCGACTTTAAGCAGAGCGCCGCCGCCCTGGACCCCGCCAGGCTCGGCAAACAGCGCGTCGAAGCACTTCAGATCCTCCGCGCGCTGGTGATTCCGGAGTACGGCTGGCAGTCCCACCCCGCCGTCCGCATGTGGATGGGCCACGTCCCCGCCCTGACCCTGTACGGCCTGGCCATGGTGGATGAATGGACGGCACGCGGCAACCTGGACCACACTCGGGCAAATATCACTGAGTTCGCCCCGCAGGCCGCCCACCCGGACTACGCCGCCAAAATCGCCATGCCCAAATGGCTCGGCGAACCCGATTTCCACCTCAGCCACCGCTCCAGGCTGCTTCAGAAGGAACCTCGCTTCTACACGCCCAAATTCCCCGGCACCGATCCGGACCTGGAATACGTCTGGCCCGAGCCCCGGCTTGAAATCCTGCCGCAAGATCCCGAGGGCGACAGGCTCTGGATCCTCCGCGCCGCAGTGGGCGATGCCGATCCCGAGCAGATCAGCACCGTCAGCATGCCTCCCGTCCGGCGCCCGGGTGCAGCAAACACGAACGCTGACGAGGACGAGTACCAGTTCGTCTATGCCGAGTCCGGCGCGCGCCGCCCCGCCAAGCAGCGCAAGCTGCCGCCCAAGCAGCTCGTCAAGAAGCCCACCCGGAAGCGGCAAAAACAGGAAGACGCATTCTCCACGCTCCCCGGCAACACGGCAGTGGCCATCCCGCTCGACGGCGGCAGCCACTTCGCCCTGGGCAAGGTCCAGGGCCGCCCCATCACCGAAGACGGCCGCTTCGCCCGCAACTTCGAGGTCAGCGAGATCCTGGACCGCTCGGCCTTCGACTACCCGGCGCTCCTGCAGGACCCGCGCGTTTTCTTCCCCGTCCCCGCACTCTAAGCAAAAATGACCATACTGCTTGCCGGTTGCGGCGATATTGGGTCCGAAGCCGGGCTGCGCTTCGCCGCGGCCGGCCAACGCGTTGTCGGCTGGCGGCGCTCACCGGAGAAACTGCCGGCGTGGGTTGAAGGCGTCACGGCTGACCTGAGCTCAGCGGAACTGCCGCCCATCCCGGCGGACACTAGCGTCGTCGTCGTCGCCGTCGCTGCCGATTCCCCGACCGAGGCCACCTACCGGGCGGCGTATGTGGACGGTCTCGCGCACGTTTTGGATGCGTTGGAGCGCGACGGCGTTATGCCGCGGCGGGTGCTTTTTGTCTCCTCCACCGCAGTGTACGGGGACGCGGGCGGGGGCTGGGTTGATGAAAGCACAACGGCGGCACCGGGCGGATTCTCTGGCCGCATCTTGCGTGAGGCAGAGGAACTGCTTTTCCAGCGGCTGAGCGGGACTTCTGCGGTGCCCGTGGTGCTGCGCTTGGGCGGGATCTACGGACCCGGGCGGACCCGGCTGATCGATCAGGTGCGGGGTGGTTCTGCCGTGATTCCTGCCGAACCGCGTTACACCAACCGCATCCACCGGGACGATGCCGCCGCCGCGATCGTCCGGCTGTGCACCATGGCGGCACAGCCCGCTTCCGTGTACATCGGTGTGGACAATGACCCTGCCGAGCTTGCCGAGGTGCTGCGATTCCTGGCCACCGAGGTGGGCGTGGCCGCGCCGGGACTGGAGGCTGTGGGGCCGGGGGCTGTGGGACTGGGGACACCGCCGTCGGGCGTTACTGCCGTGAAGGGAGCCGGCGAAGCGCGCGGCGGGAACAAGCGGTGCAGTAATGCATTACTGCGCGGCACCGGCTTCGAGTTCGCCTTCCCAAGCTTCCGCGAAGGATACCGGGCGATTCTGGCGGGTACCGGCGTGCGGCACCCGTAAGCTGACTCATCAGTGAAAGTTGCCGGTCGATGAGGAGAAACCATGGACTTTCAGCACATTATTGAAACGGTCGGACGGTTTATGGACTTCGCCGGCGTGGCTGTGATGGTGATCGGCGCCCTCGTTTCCATCCCCATGGCGCTGCGCGGTTACCAGCCCCGGCGTCTGCCTTCGGGCGCCGAGCCGCTCTCCGTTTACAGGTCCTACCGGCAGCTGCTGGGCCGCTCTATCCTGCTGGGGCTCGAATTGCTGGTGGCGGCGGACATCATCCGCACCGTCGCCGTGACGCCCACATTTGAGAGCGTGGGCGTGCTGGCCATCATTGTGCTCATCCGAACGTTCCTGAGCTTCTCGCTGGAGCTGGAAATCACGGGGCGCTGGCCGTGGCAGAAGGACCCCGCTGTCTCCGTGAACGGCGCCTCCCTCCCGGGCAGCGGAGTGCCCCGGGCGAAACCGGGCGCATAGTTACTGCAGTTTCAGGGCTCCTTAAGGGGGTGGCTAAAATGTCAGACCGCCTTGCATCGGCGCCTGCAAAACAGCCCTCACCACCGCGACCCTGCCCACCAACGGAGGCCTCCGCCCCAAGTCATGGTCGCCATCAGCTTCCAGGAGCTCCTCACCCGCCTCGAACACCAAACCAGCCAGGGACCCAAGGCTGCACCTTCCCCAACTGCACCATGCCCGCACCCTGCTATGCAGCAGCCACCACCTCATCCACAAAGAACAATGGACCATCCAAACCCGCAACGGCACACCATGGTTCATCCCCCACCCCACATCGACCCCCGCCAAAAACCACAAAGAAACGGATACTTCAGGGAATGAGTCCGTGAGCTGCCGCGAGGATTTCGGACAGCGGAATTAGTGAATTCTTCTACGCTGCCAGGGCTGGCTGTTGATAACCATAGTGGACTTCGTTAGGCCGTCGGTAACCGAGCGCTGAGTGTCGGCGCCGACTATTGTAAAATCCCTCGATGTAGCGGATAACGTCACTGCGTGCTTGTGATTTCGTGGCGTAAACGGTCCGGTAAACACGCTCGTTCTTGAGCATCGAGAAGAAAGATTCCGCCATACTGTTATCCCAACACACGCCCGTGCGGCCCATCGATGAGCGCATCCCCAGACTGGTCACCAAGGCCCGAAACCCGGCCGAGGTATACACGCTGCCGCGGTCCGAGTGCCAGATCGCGTCAGGCTCGATCAGGGTCGTTGCGGCGGCGTTGTTGAGGGCGTCCGCCACGAGTTCAGTGCGCATGTGATCGGCGATCGACCAGCCGACGACCTTCTTCGAGTAGCAGTCAATGACGGTGGCCAGGTAAATGAACCCCTGCCAGGTGTGGATGTAAGTGATGTCGCCGACGAACTTCACCCCGGGACGTGTGGCGGTGAAGTCACGCTTGACGAGGTCAGGCATGTTGGCCGCGGCCAACGCGTCGGCCTCGGTGGTCGCCCGGAATGGCCGCGGCTGGCAGGCCAGGAGGCCCTCCTGGCGCATGACCTGCCGCACAAGCTCGGGCGAACATTCAATCTGTTCCGCCGCGAGGTCGGCATGGATTCGGCGATACCCGTACGTTCCTTCGGACTCCTCAAAATAGTGCTGGATCCGCGCTATCAGTGCCTTGCGCCGGGTGGCAGTCGCCGATTGCGGGCGCGTCAGCCAGTGGTAGAAACCGGACGTTGAGACTCCCAACCAGCGGCACATTTTCACGACCGAATTCAGGTTGGCGGGCTCAGTCTTTTGGGAGTCGATGTATTCGTACTTGCTCACTACCGCTGCTCCCGCGCGAAGTAAGCGGCTGCTTTTTTCAGGAACAGAGTCTCCGCGCGCAGCTCCTGATTTTCCCTCTCGAGCTCCTTCAGGCGGGCCCGCTCCGAGACCGTCAGGTCCGTCTCAGTGCCGCCGTTGGCCTCGCGGTATTTGTTCAGCCAATTGCGCAGAGTCTCGGGGCCGACACCGTATGTGGTGGCAACGTCCTTGATGGGCTTGGACGTGTTGATCACCTCACGGCACAACTCGTCTTTGAACTCCTGGGTGAAACGCCGGCGTGCTGCAGTCATGCTGATCTCTACTTTCAGTAGACCCCCATTTTAAGAGGGCCCACTGTCCGAGAACTCCGCGGCAGCTCATCCGCGAGCCCAGGCGCGGGAGCAATCGACGCGTGCATTCGGACGGAAAAAGAGGCCGCGGTCCGGTAACCCCGCCGATTAGTCGGGCATCCTCAACAAATCCAGAGCCGAACTACAGGTTGTCGGGAAGGTCAGCACCCAATTGCGGACCCTGCATTCCCCGCGGATTTGCGGCAGCCTGCAGCACACCGGTGCAAGAGCGGCGGACAAGCGGAACCCGGTGCTACCTGAGCTACTTTCCGAGGCCCGCTTTCCGCAGGGCCTCGGCCATCGCCGTGTTGGCCGGGGCAGGCTTGGGTGCGGGAGCCTTGGAGGGCTGACCTCCCGAACGTTGGCCACTCAAGCGCTGGGTATCGTCTCGCTCGATCCTCCCGGCTCCGCCTCCGGATGCATTCACTGGCCGCCCACCGGAAGGTGCCGGTTCGTCGTCGAGCCTCAACGTCAGCGAGATCCGCTTGCGCTCTGGATCTGCCTCCAACACCTTCACCCGCACCACCTGACCGGACTTCACCACCTCGCGGGGATCGGACACAAATCGGTTTGCCAGGGCGGATACGTGGACCAGCCCGTCCTGGTGCACGCCTACGTCAACAAATGCGCCGAACGCCGCAACATTGGTGACCGTTCCCTCGAGAATCATGCCGGGCCTGAGGTCGGAGATCTTCT
The DNA here is from genome assembly GCF_050157035.1 of Pseudarthrobacter sp. N5. Lineage (GTDB taxonomy): Bacteria > Actinomycetota > Actinomycetes > Actinomycetales > Micrococcaceae > Arthrobacter. The sequence goes on along the minus strand of NZ_CP189593.1, from coordinate 1,268,750 downwards.
CGACGCCCTCCGCAAATGTTGCCGCGGCAAAAGCCGGGCGTGGATCGCGCCCTGGTTTCTCCAACTCGGCAATGATGTCCTGCACTGTGGGTAGTCCAAAGGTGCCATCTACGAAGTCCTGCGGGTTCAGCACCGCCACGCCGCCGGAGGCCCTTCCGGCAGAAGCCGCCGCCCTGATCTTCCGCGCCACGGGATACGCCTCCGGGTGCACGCTGGACGCATCCAGCGGCTCCGCTCCCCCGGTGATCCGCAGGAAGCCGGCGCACTGCTCAAACGCCTTGGCGCCCAGACGCGGCACCTTCTTCAGTTCGCTGCGCTTGGCAAACGGGCCGTTCTCATTCCGGTACGCCACGATGTTCTCGCTCAGCAGCGGCCCTACCCCGGCCACCCGGCTCAGCAGCGCGGGCGAGGCCGTGTTCACGTCAACACCCACCGCGTTCACGCAGTCCTCCACCACGGCATCCAGGCTGCGGTCAAGCTTCGCGGCCGTAACATCGTGCTGGTACTGCCCCACGCCGATCGACTTCGGATCGATCTTCACCAGCTCTGCCAGCGGATCCTGCAACCGGCGGGCAATCGACACCGCCCCGCGCAGGGACACATCCATGCCGGGCAGCTCCGCCGCGGCCAGCGCCGAGGCCGAATACACCGATGCGCCGGCCTCGGAAACCACCAGCTTCTGGGGTTTCTGCCCTGCAGCCCCTTCCGGGGTGCCCAGCAGCTTGATCAGTTCAGCCGCCAGTTTGTCCGTCTCCCGGGAGGCGGTTCCGTTGCCGATCGCCACGAGCTCGACGGCGTGCTGCCTCGCCAGCCGCGTCAGCGTCACCAGGGCGTCGTCCCACTTCCGCGCCGGGGCGTGCGGGTAGATCGTGTCTGTGGCCACCACCTTGCCGGTACCGTCAACAACGGCCACCTTCACACCGGTCCGCAGCCCCGGATCCAGGCCCAGGGTGGAGCGGTTTCCGGCCGGCGCAGCCAGCAGCACGTCGCGCAGATTGGCGGCAAAAACACGAACCGCCTCGTCTTCGGCAGCGGCAAACATCCGGCTGCGCAAGTCGGCCGTCAGCCGTGCCATTACCCGGGAACGCCACGCCAGCTGCGCGGTCTGCAGCAGCCAGGCATCGGCGGGCCGGCCGCGGTCCGCAACCCCGAGGCACCTGGCCACGGCGGATTCGTACCGCGAACGCGCGGCGGTGAGGGCGGCGTCGTCGTCCGGGTTTGCCTCGGAGAGGTCAAGCTCCAGCACACCGTCCTTCTCGCCGCGCAGCAGCGCAAGCACCCGGTGCGACGGCATTCCGGAGGGCACCTGCGAAAACTCAAAGTAGTCGGCAAACTTCTGCCCGTCCGTCTCCTTGCCCTTCTTCACGCGTGACACCATCCGGCCCTGCGTCCACAGCCGCTCCCGCAGCGTGGCCGCGAGGTCAGGGTCCTGGGCCGCCCGTTCCACCAGGATGGCCCGGGCACCGGCGAGCGCTGCTGCGGCATCGTCGATCGAGTGTTCGGCGTTCAGGTACTTGGCGCCCTCGCGCTCCGGGTTCAGCTCCGGACGGGCCACGAGGGCCTCGGCCAGCGGCTCCAGCCCCGCCTCACGCGCGATCTGCGCCTTGGTCCGCCGCTTGGTCTTGAACGGCAGGTAGATGTCCTCCAGCCGCGACTTCGTATCAGCGGCGATGACTGCGGCCTGCAGTTCCGGGGTCAGCTGACCCTGCGCGGCGATCGCCTCCAGGACAGTCCGACGGCGGTCCTCCAGTTCGCGGAGGTACCGCAGGCGTTCGTCGAGGTCACGGAGCTGCGTGTCATCGAGGGTCCCGGTGGCTTCCTTGCGGTACCGGGCAACGAACGGGACGGTGGATCCGCCGTCGAGCAGATCCACGGCCGCTTTCACCTGCCAGGCCTGCACGCCGAGCTCGGCGGCGATCTGGGCGTGGATGGCGGAGTCGGCAGATGCCGGGGACAGGTGCTGCGGGAGTTGGGTCACCCTGACATTTTGCCCTACCCGCCCGGATGTTCCACCGGGACTACCCACCGTGGGCCTTAAGTGATGTAGTGAGAGCAGGCAGGACAGCATCCAAGTCCACAACCTAGGCGGCCCATCATGCAGGAACTGCTCATCATCCTCCAGGACGGTTTTGACGAGGACAACGTCACCGTCACCATCAACGGCAAGCAGGCCCGGCGGGACACCGGAGTGTCCACGAAAATGCTGCTGGGAATGGCCGCCGAAGTGTCCGTCGAGCTGCCAGCGAAGGGCGCCACAGTGGGCGTGGAGATCACCAACCGGGGCCTCTCAGCCGGGATAAAGCTGCACGGCAAACCCAAGAGCCTGCTGGTCTCGGTGGAGGACGGCAAGCTGGTGATCCGGGAAGGAACCGGCCGGGAAGCATTCCTCTAGGCCCCACCCGCTACGCCATATGGCCCCTCGGCGACTTGGCCGAAATCTGCTCCACCAATTCGCCCACGCGCTCCTCGGAGTAATTCCGGGCAATATCTCCCTGGCTGATGATGCCAACCAGCTTGTGATCCGTCAGCACGGGCAGTCGCCGGACCTGAAACTTCTCCATCAGGTCGATGGCGGCGTCGATGCTGGCGTCTGCGTCGATCCAGTGTGGCCGGCCCTGTGCGAGTTCGGATGCCTTGACGTCGCGGGCATCCCGGCCTTCGGCGACGCATTTGACCACGATGTCGCGGTCGGTGATCAGCCCTTTGAGTTTACCGTCCGAACCACAGATCGGCAGTGAACCGCAGTCCAGCTCCTTCATCAGCACAGCGGCTTCTTGGAGAGTCTTGTCCTCGGCGATGCATTGGGCATTCGTCGTCATGAATTCTCGTACGACACTCATGGGTCCTCCTTCATCGATTGGAATACCGACGCGGGCCCCCGGCACCGACGCCGATATCGTCAGCCTACGCCCGGGCAGTTGGCCTGACCAGGGGCACACTTTTCAGGGTCAAAACGGGCGGCGGGTGGGACAATTGGAGCAGCTGCTTCAAGGTTCAGGGGGAGAATCCCGATGAGGAACCAGCGTCTTCGCTCGCGCACGCGGCCGTATCCGGCGGCCCCGGAGAAGTGCGCCGCGGCCCCGGAACAGTCCGCCGGGACCTCAGCAACACCGGCGCCGGCACCAACCTGGATCTACAAAAGTGACGCTCCTTCCCGTTCCGCGATCAGCGCAAGCGGAAACCCCTAGATATAATCCATTCGATGGGATATTCTCCATTTTGGGTTGTTTACGGCTTCTGGGTACAGGCCACTTTCTGACATTTCCGGGTATTACAACGTAGCGTCACCGCCTCGCCCCGAACCGTCTTAACGCCGCTCCAGCGGCGATCGCACACAAATTACTTGCCTGAGCGAGAAAGTTCCTGAAATGGACACCCCAACCAGCCAGCAGGGCGCCGGATTCACCCCCATTCCGGACGGTCCCACCCCCATCCCCTTCCCGAATCCGCTCCCCGATCCCACCCCGTTTCCGATGCCCCAACCGGTTCCCTGGCCGCAGCCGGGCCCCCTCCCCTGGCCTCCGGACGACTGGTGGAAGTGCTGGCGGCGCACAGCCATCAGCGGCAGATACGAAGGCAACCAGGCGGGCAGCCGTTTCATCACCCGCTCACTGGACCTGCGCCTGGACATCGACAAGCGCAACAACGTAGAGTCGCCGGTCATGAACCGCATCAGCGGTGATCTCTACTCCACCCAGTTTGTGCTGGTGGGCGGCCGGTTCAAGCTGGTGAAGACGTATCTGGAATCCTGGATCGTGGACACGCCCGCCGTGAGCTGGTCCCGCTGCAGCGTGACCATCACGGGGGCAGTGCGGTACTGGCAGGGCACCCATCCGGCCACCACCGTCACTGTCCAGGTTCCGTGGGAGCACGGCAGCATCGGCACAGCCACCGTCACGTTCAATGTCGGCGGCACCGACGAACTCCCGTTTTCCTGCACCTACCGGTCAGGCTGCTTCCGGGACGTCAACCTGGAACTCGACTACGCGGCATCGGTGGACATCGAGCCCAAAGTCCCGGTGTACGGTTCGCACTGGCACAACAACAGGCCAGGCGACACCCCGGACCGCACCCTCAACATCGAGTCCGCGTACCGGGAAGCCGGCGTCAGCGTCACCGTGGATCCCACGCACACCTCCCTCGACGACAGTGCGGCGGGCTTCGCCACCTGGTCCGTGGGCGAACTTCACGACGCCATGGAATCCTCCTTCAGCCGCTACACCCAGGCCTGGCCGGCCTGGAATCTCTGGGGGCTCCAGGCCGGCACCTTCGACAGCGCCGGAGTAGGCGGCATTATGTTCGACGCCGCTGCCGGCTTTGGCGGGGCAGGCCGGGGCCCGGACCGGCAGGGCTTTGCCGTGTTCCGCAATCACAGCTGGTTCACCAACCTGACCTCCGGCACTCCGGCCAACCAGGACCAGGCATGGGCCATGCGCCACTTTCTCTACACCTGGGTGCACGAGGCCGGGCACGCGTTCAACTTCCTGCACGCCTGGGACAAGTCCCGCCCGGATTCACTGTCCTGGATGAACTACGACTGGAAGTACGATCAGCGCAACGGCGCGGATTCGTTCTGGGCCGGGTTCCGGTTCAGGTTCGACGACGACGAACTCATCCATATGCGCCACGGCGACCGCGCTTCCGTCATTATGGGCGGAGATCCGTGGGCTTCGGGCGGCCATCTGGAGTCCCCCGCAGGTGCCGTGATCGAAACGGAGCCGGGCGGCGACGTCGAGCTTTCCATCTCCGCCAAGGACCACTTCGACTTCATGGAACCGGTGAGTGTGGAGTTCCGGTTGCGGAACACCAGCCGGCTGCCGGTGGAGATTGATACCCGGATGGACCCCAAATACGGCAACACCGTGGTGTACATCCGCAAGCCAAACGGCTCCACCGTGCTGTTTGATTCGGTGGTGTGTTTCTACGGGCTGCCCGAGCTCAAGGTGCTGGCGCCCGCGGCGGACACGGCCGCAGGCGCTGCGGCCGCCGCCGCACAGGGCGATGACCGGCACAGCGAACTGGTGCCGCTGACGTTCGGCGTGGCCGGTTTCGCGTTCGACGCACCCGGCCAGTATCTGATCCGTGCGGTCTATCACACGGCCGGGGTACTGCAGACATCCAATACCCTGCGGCTGCGCGTCGGTTACCCGGTGAGTAAGGCGGAGGACCGGTTCGCGCCGGACTTCTTCACCCGGGAAGTGGGCCTCACCCTGGCGTTCGAGGGCTCCATGTCCCCGCACCTGGCCACGGGCCTGGATACCCTCACGGAGGCTGCGGCCAGGTTTGCTGCCGAACCGCTGGGGGTGAAGGCCGCGACGGCTGTGGCGCAAAGTGTGGGCGACGATTTCTACCGCCGCAAGGAGGACAAAATGGTGAAGCATCACTCTGCTGATCCGGACCGTGCCCTCTCGCTGACCGCACCTGGGTTGGAGGCCTACCAGCAGTCCTCGGCTCCGTCAGCGAACCTGGCTTACCGGGGGCTGGTGGAGCTGCGCACAGCGTTTTATGCCCAAACCGGTGAGGCGGGTGCGGCCAAGTCCGAGGTGGAGACCCTCGCCAAGGATCTGGACCTGCGCGGTGCCAACGCTTCCGTACTATCCCAGGTCCGCGAACTGATTCCGGCTGCGCCCGCCCGGGCCGCCCGCGCGCCGCGGGCCCGGCGCGCCGCTCCGAAGAAACCCGCCAAATAGCCGTCGGATGGCTTGATGGCCTTGTTGCTGCCGGGACAGCACACCCGGCAGCAGTCGGGCGGCGGCACCCCACCGGGTGCCACCGCTCGTGCGTTCAGCAGTGTTGAACCGGCCAGTTACTCGGCGATGTCTTCGGCCCAGAGTTCCGCGTGGTCCCGTTGGAAGCTTTGCATCATGTCCACGCAGCGCAGGTCATCCAGGACCACCACCTCCACGCCGCGGGAGCGCAGGAGCTCGAATTCACCGTCGAAGGTCCGGGCCTCGCCCACCACCACCTTGGGGATCTTGAACTGGATGATGGTCCCGGTGCACATGGCACACGGTGCGAGCGTGGTGTACAGGATGGTGTCCCGGTAGCTGCGCTGGCGTCCGGCGGCCCGGAGCGCGGACATTTCACCGTGGGCGATCGGATCGCCGTGCTGCACGCGTTCATTGTGGCCGGCGGCGATGACCTCCCCGTCGCGTGCCAGGGCCGCGCCGATGGGGATGCCGCCTTCGCTGAGGCTCTTTTGCGCGGCCTGGAATGCCGCTTCAAATGCCGCATCAAAAGTGTGGTCAGTCATGCGCCCAGCCTAGCGTGAGCGCCCCGTTCAGCACCTTGCCGAAGTTCGCGGCATCATGGGCGAAACGGCCCAGGAAAAGCCCGGAAACACCGTCCAGTGCCGGCAGCAGCCCCGGCTTGGCGGACCCGCCGCAGATCACCGGCAACCGGCCCAGCCCGCGGCCGGCCAGCCCGCGGCCGGCCAGCCCGTGACCGTCCGGCGAGTGTCCGGCCAGCAAGACGCGGAGCTGACTGACGACGGCGGACACGTACGGCGCCCCGGCCGGCTCAGTTGCGCCGATGGCCCAGACGGGTTCATACGCAATGATCAGCCTGGATGCCAGGCTCCAGTCGCCCCGGACGGCTGCTTCGATCTGGCCGTAACGAATCCCGCGGCCGCTTCCGGTTCCGGCCCCTCCGTCGCTTCGCCGATGCACAGCAGCGGGGTGATTCCGGCGTCGTCGGCGGCTTTGACCTTCAGCGCCACCATGGCGTCGGCTTCACCGAAATGCCGGCGGCGCTCGGCGTGGCCGATCTCCACCAGGCCCACCCCCAGCTCCGCCAGCATGCTTGGTGCGACTTCACCGGTCCACGGACCGTCCGCCCAGCCGCAGTTCTGCGCGCCCAGCAGCAGCGGCGAGCCGGCCAGAATGTCGGCAGCGGCGGGAGGACGGATAACAAACGGGACCACCCGCACGGCCGCGAGGGCCGGACAGGCGTTCACTTGCTGCCGCAGCCGGTCCAGCCGAAAACCAGGCTGGACCGGTACCCCGGGGTACATCTTGGTGCTGACACCGACGTAGACGGCGTTGCCGGTTTCCGGCCTGGCTGGAGTGGGGCAAACGCTTGATCGGCCGCATTCGCGTAGACCGGGCTACAGCACCGGAGAAGGGTCCAGTTGGAGGGCCAAATTACGCGCCGGGTTCGGGCGCCAGATTAGGGCACGGACCCGTTACTCAGCGGGTGCGTCAGCAATCGCGCGGCCGCGGACCTTTTGAACATGATCAGCCATGGCGGCAGCAGCCAGTTCCAGGTCCCCGGTGGAGAGCGCATTGAAGACGGACTGGTGCTCGGAAATAGCGTATTCCGCCAGTAAACCCCACGCGCCAAACAGCCGGAAACGCTGCACGTGACCGCCCAGGGCGGCGTATGCAGCCACCATAAACTGGTTTCCGGTCTGCTCAGCGATCAGTCTGTGGAAGCGCTCATCAGCTTCCAGATAGTCTTTGAACTCTGAAAAAGAAGGGCCACGGGGCGCCGACTTCAGATCTTCAACGGCTTGTTCCAGCTCGGCCAGTGCTTCACGGACGGGGGTTGGCGAAACATCAAGCTCGCGCGCCGTTCCGTCGATGCTGACTGTGCTCCCAGGCTCCAGCCGGCCGTCCATCATGACGCCAACAGTTCCTCGTACACGCGGTCTGCCAGAACCTGGCGGCTGACGGCCCGGCCCGCTGGGCGGCTGCCATTGGAAGCTGGTTGCATGTTCAGATCCTATAGAACTGCTGCTCCCCTAGTGCGTTTCCCCACACGGGACTGCGGAGCACATGCCTTCCATGTCCACGGGGCTCACGGAAGGCTGAGCATTCTTAGTTCTGGTACGCCGGGTAATCTGTGTAACCTGCTGCGCCTTCACCGTAGAACGTGGACGGATCCGGCTCGTTCAGTGGCAGTCCTTCGCGCCAGCGGCGGACAAGATCCGGGTTGGCGATGGCCGGGCGCCCCACCACCACGGCATCGGCGTGGCCGTCTGAAACCAGCGACGAAGCCTCGTCACGGGTTGTGATTTCGCCGAAACCGGAGTTGACCAGGAACGTGCCCTTGAACCGTGAACGCAGATTCTGGACAAGTTCTCCGCTGGGAACGTGGTGGAGGACGCTGAGGTACGCCAGGTTGAGCGGGGCGATGGTGTCAACGAGGACTTCGTAGCTGGCACGGACATCCCCGGCATCTGTTTCGGCGATGCCCTGGACGTTGTGTTCCGGTGAGATACGAATCCCCACACGGTTGGCACCCAGCGCTGCAACAACAGCGTGCACAGTCTCGATGACGAAGCGCGCCCGGTTTTCAGGCGATCCGCCATAACCGTCCGTTCGGACGTTGGAGTTGGGCGCAAGGAACTCGTGCAGGAGGTAACCGTTGGCAGAGTGCAGCTCAACGCCGTCGAACCCTGCGTCAATCGCGTTCCGCGAGGCAGCGACGATTTCCTGAATGACTACGGGGAGCTCATCCGTTGTGAGGGCGCGAGGTACCGGGTACGGCTGCTTGCCGCTGTGAGTGCGGGTTGCGCCGTCGATGGCGATTGCGCTGGGGGCGACGATCTCATGACCGCCGGTGATGTCCTCATGCGAGACGCGGCCACCGTGCATGATCTGGGCGAAAATCCGGCCACCTTCGGAATGTACCGCGTCGGTAACTTTGGCCCAGCCTGCAACCTGCTCCGGCGTGACGATCCCGGGCTGTCCCGGGTAGGACCGGCCAGCAGGGCTGGGATAAGTTCCCTCGCTGATGATAAGACCCAGCGATGCACGCTGGCGGTAGTGCTCCACCATCAAGGGGCCGGGCACACCCTCCTGGCCCGCGCGGACGCGAGTCAAAGGTGCCATGACCAGGCGGTTGGGAAGTTCGAGCTCACCGAGGGCCAACGGGGAAAACAGCATGCGCAGTTCCTTTCACAGCGGATTGGGTTCACTGGCTGTAACTGAGGTGCGCCTGCAACTATTCCGGATGAGACAGGGGTCACCGTGGGCACACGGCTTTGGAAACGCAGCGCTGGCAGTGATCAGGGCGTGACCGGGGTGACGCCAGGGCAACCTTCGCCTTGGGGATTCACGTTGCAATCGTCGGCATATTGACGGGTGATGGAACGCCAGACACTGATGGTCTGAGGCGCCGCACTGAATTGCCCCTGACCCGGAACGGGCAGCGAGGGACCGCCATTGACCGAATAGGTCCCTTGGAAATACGTCGTCAGTCGAACTTGGAAATCCCCAGTTGCTGTGTATGCGTGGCTGGTCCGAGTTTTTTCTCCCCACCGATCCTGAGCGAGCGCAATCGCGCGGAAGTGAGTAAGCGAGATGTCATGGGCGGCTAATCCCCCGATAGGTTTTCAAGACGTCTGAGTCCGAACAATGGTCTAAGGGTAACCGAGGCCAAAATCCAGCGGCCAAAGTTATCCACAGGCCGCTAGGCCCTTCTTGGTTGTACCACCAGCGGCGTCCCGGAAAAAGTCACACGACGCCGCATAGTTTCGGCAGGCTCAACCAGCAGGACCTGCCGGCAGAAGCAAATCCCATGTCTTGTCCGTCGAACAAAGATCGGCGAGTACTGTTGGAGGCCGGCACCGAACGCCGAGAAGAACACGGCAATCGAGATGCCAGCCGAAGCCAGCGTGGATACGAAGCCCACGGGGTTGATCCCGTAGAGCATGCCGCGGCGGAACTCCGGAACCTTGGGCGATATCTTCAGCGGTATTTGTTGATGGCAATGTCCGAGGCCACCGTGACAATCCAGGCCATGGCACAGTTCGCAGAGAAGCCGAGGATGGTGTTCAGGAATTCGAACGTGTTCGCTTCCACCAGGACCAGTGCGATCAGCAGATTGACCATCACAAACCATGCGGCCCGGGTAGGTTTTTTGGTGACGCGCGTGAAGCTATTAGTCCAGGCCAGCGATCCCGAATACACACTCGTCACATTGATCTTTAGCTGCGAAATAACCACCAGCACACCACCGCCAACGTCATGCCAAGCCATGCGGGCATCATCTCCTGGTACACGCCCAGGAACCGGTGCACCGGCTCATAGGCGTGCACCGGCGGCGGCGGGATGCCGACCTCGGACTCCCACCGCCGCTGCGGCGAACTGCTGCGGCTGGAACCACCCCGTCATTGCCCGCGGTGCCGGCGCCGGATGAAAGTCCAGGTGACTCCCCTGGGATGGTCGCAGGGTGCTCCCGCCATGGCATGACCACAAGCTGAGCCCCCGCCGACTTCCGGTCACGGCAGTTGGCGGAGGCTACTTCTTATCTGAACCCAGGCCGGACCCACTGCAGGTAGCCATGGCACCCTGGCCGGTACCGGTGTTCTTGGCGATGGACTTGCCGTCGAGCAGGATTTCGCAGCCCACAGCGGCGTCTGCATTGGCGAAGTCGCCTATCACCGAGAGGTGCAGGAACTCAGAGTTCTTGACCGTCTGTTCCTTCTTCCACCCGGCGGTGACGTCTTCGTTGGATGTGCCGCCGGCGGTCCAGTAGCTCACAGATGCCTTGCCATTGGTGGTGATCACATACTCCACCTTGTGCTCTGAGTTGAGCGCCTGATCTGCCGAACTGACGGCTGCGGAAAGCACCGCCAGCCAGATGGCCGCAATGACGATGCTGAGGATTCCCAGCACCAGCCCTGCCACAGCCGCACCCTTCCTGGCGACCTTGCGGGTGGCGCCGAGGACGCCGAAAAGCACCGCCAGCGGCCCAAGCACGAACGCCACAACTCCCATGACAGGAATGAAGGAAAACACAATTGCCACGATGCCCAGGACCAGTGCCGTGATGCCGAATCCGTTGCCACGGACGGGCTGACTGGACTCTGGCTGGACCGGTGCCGGATACGCTGCGGGTGCAGCGTCCTGCGAGTGGAAAGTAGACATTATTACCCCATTTACGTAGGCCAGGCCGATGCCCGGCTGTTGCGAGTGTCCAGTCCCTGATGCCCCCAATAGACACGCAGGGTCACCCGTACCAGTGGCACAAGCACCCGGAGAGGCTGACCACAGGATTCGATGAAACCCGAACAGGATCAGGCTACGGAGAGGCTGCGACATTTTAAGGATCCTGATGGCGAGGGAAGCCGTTTGATTGTTTTCGTCCCAATCTCTGGCATTTTTCTACATGACGTAGAACAATGGAGCCATGATGTTCAACCATGCAGACGGCAGCCCTATCCTGAACCTCTCTGTTGAGCAGTCCTGGACGCTGCTGGAGAACACCCGGCACGGGCGGCTGGTGGTCACCGTGGCCGGCGAACCAGATATCTTCCCGGTCAACTACGTCACGAGCAGCCGCAAGCTCTATCTACGCACAGCACCCGGAAACAAACTCGCAGAGCTCACCATCAATTCCAAAGTGTTGTTCGAAACCGACGGCATACTCTCCGATGAGGCGTGGTCAGTGGTTCTCCGCGGTGAGGCCCGCGTCCTGAACACCTCTGCCGAAATCGCCGACGCAGAGTCCCTGGGACTCAAGTCCTGGGTCCCCACGCTCAAGGATTTTTACGTGGAAGTCGTGCCCACGTCAGTGAGTGGACGGCATTTCGAGCTCGGTGAGCAGCCCGAACGGGACATCTAACGCCGCCTAGACTGGAACTATGGCGGACAGGCTGACACCTGAGCAGCGCAGCTGGAACATGTCGCGGATCAGGGGCAAGAACACCAAGCCGGAGCTCCTCGTGCGCAGGCTCGTCCATGCCAAGGGCTACCGCTACCGGCTTCATGGCAGCGTCCGCGGCGGTAAACTGCCCGGCAGCCCGGACCTGGTCTTCGCGGGCAGGCACAAGGTGATTTTTGTCAACGGCTGCTTCTGGCATTTCCACGACTGCAAAGCGGGCCAGCATGCGCCCAAGGCCAACGCCGAGTTCTGGGAGTCCAAACGGACGCGCACCAGAAACCGGGACGCCGATCAGCGGCTTCAGCTCGAACGTGAGGGATGGGAGGTGCTCACCGTCTGGGAATGCGGACTCAAGGACCGCTCAGCGTTAGAGCATCAACTGGAAGACTTCCTCGCACGGAACTGAAACATGGCTGAACCCCGGCGGAACTTGAGTCAATCTTTGGTCTTTGCGCGGGTTGATATTGAGCGCGTGATCAGAGGATGGATCCAGTTGGTCCCGCTCAGAGGGCCGGCGGCCCCAAGTTCAGGAGACTCCCGTGCTGGCAACATCCGCGACAGCCGGCACCCATGCGGCCGCTCCGGCCACGGATCCGGCCCTGCTCCTGAACGTGGTTGTGCTGGTCCCGGCCTATAACGAGGAAAGCTCCATAGGCGCCACCCTGGACGGACTGATGCTGCAGACCCGCCCCGCAGACCGGATCGTGGTTATCCCCAACGGGTGCACCGACGGAACTGCCCGGGAAGCCCGCAAGTACCCGGTCACCGTCATGGAGCTTCCACGGCTGGAACACCGCAAGTCAGAGGCCCTGAACACAGCGTGGTCAGAATTCGCCGACAATGCCGATGTGGTGATCTGCCTCGACGCCGACACCGTACTTCCCCCCAATGCCATAGAGGCCTGGGCGAAGGAATTCAGCACGGAAGAAGGCGCACTGCTGGGCGGCTCGTCGTCGAAATTCACCATGCAGGATCCAGGGTTCCTCAGCCGGCTGCAGAAAGCGGAATTCGCCACCTGGACCGACGTGGCACTGCGCCGCGGCAGTACCAGCGTCCTCGCCGGAACCGGATGCGCCATCAACAACGGCGTCCTCCGCCAGATCGCAGCCCGGGACGACCGCGTTGGGCCTTGGGTCTATACCTCCCAGGTCGAAGACTTTGAACTCACCTACCGCATCCGTGAACTCGGCTACGTCTGCCAGGTGTCCCCCGAAGTACGCGCCTATACGGATTCCATGAAAACCATCAAGGCGTTGTGGGGCCAGCGGATGAAGTGGCAGGTGGGCACGGTGGAGGATCTCCTACAACTGGGCATCAACCGGCTCACGCTGCGCGACTGGGGGCAGCAGCTGATGGGCCTGCTGAGCGTCTTCCTGAAGCTCCTGTGGATGGCCGTCATTATTGCGTCCCTGGTGCTCGGAGTATTCCAGTTCGTCCTGTTCTGGTGGCTAGTGCCCATCCTGTTCGTGGCACTTGACATCAAGAGGGCCTTGAGGATCCCGCACTACGACTGGAAAGACATTGTGCTGGCAGCATCCTTTTTTCCCCAGGAAGTTTTTATGTGGCTGCGGTCAGGGTGGATCATGGCCTCCTGGTGGGCCGTACTCGCAACTAAGATCACCCGGCGTCGAGTAGACCGCTGGGAAGCACAGTACACAGCAGAGGAAATCAACTAATCATGTACGGAATGAACGCAACCATCCCCGCATCCGGAGCGGCCCTGGCCTACACAGGACTGAATGTAGGCGCGGGGCTGCTCACCGCCCTCGGTGTGCTGCTTATCGGGGTAGCACTGATGGCTCTTGCCCGCCGTGGCAGCAAGGTCCGCCCGTAGCAGTCAGCCTCGCGGCAGTCCGCCCCATGCGGTCAGCCCGGTGGGGTCAGCTCATCCGGGCCAGCAGCGCAGATTTGAACGCGGATGCCGACGAGGCGCTGCTGTTAATCCGCCAATCGGTTTCCTTCTGGATGTGGAACCACACAAATCCTGTGACATCCGGCTGGGCTGCAAGATAGGACACCAGATCCGTGTTCCACGCAGCCTTGGATCCGCCGGCCTCGCTGGACGCGGTTTCGGCAATGATGATGGGCTTACCGGGCGCGAGGCTCCGGAGCTGGGCAATCCCGGGGCCGAACAAGTCCTGGGGCGAAACCCAGCTGCTCCAGGACGCAGAAGTCCCCCAGTTATAACCATCGAGCGCAACCACGTCCACGTACCCCGCGCCGGGGTAAAGACCGGCGAGGTCCGTGGAGCCCCAGTAGGGGACGTTGGGGGCCCAAACCCAGGCCACGTTAGTTGCCCCGGTGGAGGCCACAACATCGTGGACGTGACGCCAGGCCTGCACGTAGTCTCCGGGTCCGTTTCCGTTGACGCCTTCAGCCCACGGGTACCAGTTGCCGTTCATTTCGTGGCCAAAGCGCAGCATGACAGGCTGGCCCCAGGACGCGAGTGCTTGGCCCCACTGAAGAATTTTGGCATCAAAATCTCCGGCAGTGATCCGGTCCAGCGAGTACGCAGGCTGTACCAGCCCGCCGCCCCAGGCCCAGGGCTCCCAAGTAACCAGCGAAACGGCTCCGCGGGCGCGGACGGCATCCAATTCAGCCACAGGAGCAGGCTGCAGGAAGTCTTTGTAGAACATCACTATCGATGGGCTCTCACCCGCCAGCCGCGAAACATCATCCAGTTCCGCACTGGCCAGCGGGCCATTTTCTGTGACCACACCGAAACGCAGTGGCTTCAAGCTGACCGGGGGCAGCTGCGGGGTGGGAGCCGTTACCGTGAACACCGCGGAAGCCTTGACAGTGGATGTCTTGGCCGTGATTGTCAGGTTTCCGGGGGCTGCTGCCGGAATGGTGATGCCCGTACTGAAAGCACCGGAGGCTGCAGTCCGGAATGAGAAAGTGGTAGAACCAGCTATGACGGTACCGGTCGTGGACGCCTTGAACCCCGTCCCGCTGACGGTGACCGCGGAACCGGCAAGTCCGGACGTCGGACTCAGCGAGATCTGGGTTACCGCGGCGTTGACGGGCTGGACAACGGTAAGTATCAGTCCAATCCCCACCGCAAATGACATTAATAGAGTTTTCAAAGTCCGGAACAAAACGATCGCCCCACAATCGGCAGGTGGCTGAAGCCACAAGGTCAGTTCATGCAGACAGCACTGAACCTGATCTTAGGGGTGAATAGCCTCCGTCTCAAGATTCGATCAAATCTTTTCAAAAACAGCTGCCGGAAGACCGGGCGGCCCTAATCTTAACCAAAGGCAAGTACATGGCTTTCTATTCGTCGGCACCAACCCAGTGGGAAGGAACCGCAGTGGAACCGCAATGCGATTTTCTGCAGCCACTCGTGGACCCCACCGTGCTCCGCCGCCTCCGCGCCGAGTTGGACCCTGACGAAGACTATTGCCGGATTTTCGTGCGCAACTACATGGAGCAGCTCCCCAGCAGAATCAGCCGGCTTCGGTGGGCGCTCCGGTCCGGAGATCTGGAAGCCGCCATGGATGCTGTTCTCAGCCTCAAGACCTCCAGCCAGATGGTGGGGGCGTGCTGTCTGGGTGGCATTGCCGACGAACTTGAGAGCGCCCTGAAGAAATTCCCTGACAGCGCCAACCCCGCCTCAACCACACTGTCGAGGTTGGGCAGTACCTTTCTGCGCCGTATTGATCAATGCAGCGGCGGGACCGTCACCTGTCTCACGGCAGCAAACGCTGCCTGAACAGGGACGCCGGAAGCATCAGCTGTTGGCCGGCGCGAGTCTGTAACCAACGCCGCGAACGGTCTGCAACCAGCGCGGATTCTGCGGTGAGTCACCCAGCTTCTTGCGGAGATTTCCCATATGGACCTCAATGGAGCGCTCGTCAGCCTCACTGATGTAACTGCCGACGTCGTACGGTTCGTCCCGCAGCCGGCGCACCAGATCCGATTTGGTACGGACCATCCGGCCCGCCTCGAGCAGCGCGTGCAGGAGATCGAATTCCGTTCGCGTCAGGCTCAGTTCCTGGCCGTCCACGGCCACCGTTCTGGAGTCGTAACTGAGGTCCAGCCCGTTGTGGGTGAAGCTCCCGCGATCCTCGCCGGAACTGGAGGTGTTCCCGGTGGAGGAGTCCGACGTCGAACGCGGGCGCCGCATCATGGCGGCGACTCTGGCGCGCAGTTCCCGGGGACGGAAGGGCTTGGTGAGGTAATCGTCAGCACCGGATTCCAGGCCGATCAGTGTGTCCAGCTCCTCTGCCCGGGCGGTGAGCATCACAATGTACGCGTCAGAGAACTGGCGGATCTGCCGGGACACTTCAAAGCCATCGATGTCCGGCAGCCCGAGATCCAGGGTTATGACGGCGGGATTCAGTTCTTTGGCGGCCAACACCCCCTCAGCACCGGTGGCGGCGACTGTGACGTCGAACCCTGCCTGCGTCAGCACTACGCGCACCAGCTCGCGGATGTCGTGGTCATCCTCAATGACCAGACCCACACGTGAATCACTCAACACAGCCCCCTCAGCCTGCTCCATACCGTCAGCAGTATAGCTGGCTCCGGCTATCCTGCTGGTATGCGTCCCACACTTCCGGCCACCCGTCCATGACCGACAACGCAGCCTGGGGCATCTCCTCGGGCCGGATGATGTTCTTCCGGCGCCCGTTCCATGAGTACTCGTTGCGGGGACGCGTAACGCTGAGCCAGATGCCGCTATCCGTCACTGCCGGGTTCACTGCGGTCCTGATCACCGGGTTTTTCCCCCAAACGCTAGCCAACCCCCTGTTCGTAAGTTTCCTGGTCTCGCAGGCCCTGATTCTGGTGCTGTGCTACGCCATCCCGTGGCACCGCCTGCCGTTCTCAACCTTCCTGGCGATTCCGCTCCTGGACTTCGTCTCCATCACCCTGGGCAGGGAGGGCGGCCAGGACAGCCTGATGGGAATCGGTCTTATGGCGGTGTTCCCGGTCATGTGGCTCTGCGCCTCAGGGTTGTACTCGCGGCCGTCCATTGTCCTCTCATTCTTCGCCCCGCTCGGCATCATCTGGGTGCCGTTGTTCATCCGCGGCGACGTTACCGGCCAGGATCTGGGCCACTCCATGCTCCTGCCGGTGATGATGCTGGGGATTGGCGTCTCTGTGAGCGTCATGACCATGAGCATGGTCCGGCAACAAAATAACCTCGAGGAAAAGGACGCCCAGCTGCAGGGCAGCCTCCGTAAGAGCCGACGCCACGAAGAACTGCTCAACACGGTGCTGGACACTGTCCATTTGGGCGTTCTTGCCGTGGACGCCCACGGAAACGATATCCTCATGAACCGCAAACAACGGGCCAACCATCGGCTGGCGACTCCGCACAATGTCGCGGATCCAAACGAGACGCAGTTGCTGGTTTTCGAGGCAGACCGCATCACGCCGATGCCAGCGGAGCTTCGCCCCGTCCGGCGCGCGGTGCTCGGCGAGACCTTCACCGATTACCTTGCCTGGCTTGGTGGCGGCAGCGAACAGCGCGCCTTCACCACCAGTGCGCGGGCCATGAAGGACGCGGACGGAAACTTCACAGGCTCCGTCATTGTGTTCAGCGACGTCACGGATCTGGTGAACGCCCTTGCTGCCAAGGACGACTTCGTATCCAACGTCTCCCACGAATTCCGGACGCCGTTGACCTCGATCCTGGGGTACGTGGAGCTGATGCTCGACGACGGAGATGAACTTCCCGAATCTCAGATCGGACCGCTGAAGATTATCAAGCGGAACTCCGAGCGGCTCCTCACCCTGGTTTCCGATCTGTTGTCCAGCAGGAGCGGCCAGCTGATTGTAAGCCCGCAGGCCGTGGATGTGGCGGAGTTGGTCCGCGCCAGCGTTTCAGCGGCGTTGCCCAAAGCTGGCGGCTCGGGCGTCCGGCTACGCGCCGATGCCCCCCAGCGGCTGGACGCTCATGTGGACCCTGCCCGGATTTCGCAGGTGCTGGACAATCTGGTCTCCAATGCCATCAAGTACTCTCCCGACGGCGGAGACGTGGTGGTTTCGCTGAGTCCTGAAGACGGTTACATGGTGTGCAAGGTCAGCGATACCGGTATGGGCATGAGTGACAAGGACCAGGCGGAGGCCTTCACCAAGTTCTTCCGGTCCGGAAGCGTACGGAATACGGCGATCCCCGGCGTGGGATTGGGGCTGCCTATCAGCAAGGCGATTGTGGAGGCACACGGCGGGAGTTTTGAGCTGCAGAGCGCCGTGGGGCGGGGAACCACGTTCACTTTCCGTGTTCCGGTCTAGCTTTCGTCAGGCTCAACCACCGGGGGGTCAGGCTCACTGGCCGGCTTGCCGCACCACTTCGCCCCAGGACTGTTGCGCCAGGTCCGCAATGGAGGCAAGAATTTCCGACGGCGGCCGGGACAGGTCCAGTGGAAACTCCACCACGTCTATGTCTGTATTAAGGATCCGCCGCAGCTTCATCTCACCGGGGCCGGCGTAGACAAGCCAGGCCGTGGGAACCCGGAGGGCGGTGCAGTAGGCGAGCATCTGGAAGTGGTCCGCGGACAGCGATGCGTCCTGATCCGAGCTGGCCTGGTACTTGGCGTCGTAGACCACCACGGGGCGTCCGCCCAGCAGATGCACGGCATCAGGGCGTACGGTGATCCGGTCAGAATCCCGCACGGCCTCGTTCAGCATCACGTTGTACTGCAGCCGCATCTCCCCCGGATGGGCTGCCATCGCTTCGCGCAGCGCCGTGCCCACAAAGTCCTCGAACACCTTGGCCATATCCACCACAAACGATGCCGCCTGTTGTTTGCCCTCCCCCGCTTCAGCTGATGCGTTCCGCAGGATCAGCTCGGCCAGGCGCAACACCGGGTGATATCGGACGTTCATCCGGCTGGCCCGCCACGGCGGCAGTGGCGCGCCGGACTGGACCCGGGTGACGGCGTCGAGCTTTCCCTTCAGCTGCCGCAGGCGGCTGAGCACCTCGGGCCGGACGCGCGGAACCTGGCCCATGCGTTCCAGGGCAGCGCGGAGGATGCGGTTCTCGGCAATGTCCTCGGTGAACTCGTCATAGGAAACCTCCAGCGGCACCAGCATGCCGGGCCGGCGCGAGATCTGGTCCGAGATCCGGATCCTGCCCTTGACTGTGCGGAGGGATTCGTCCACGGTAAGGTACCCCTGCAGCACGCCGCGGTTCAGGGCGCGTTCGGCGAGCTGCGCCAGTGATTCAGCCAGCGCACTCCACAGATCGCGGTCCTCTACCGCCGCTACGGTGTCCTCACGGAAGCCCTGTTTCCCGGCGTAGCCAAGCAGGAACAGCAGGCGGCTGAGGCCAAGCCGGTCTTTGGGCCGGACATCCAGCTGCACCGTGGGTGTACGCACGGAGCCCACCATGCCCACGGGCTCGATCCGGTACAGGCCCATCCCCATGGGCGATGCCTTGGCCAGGCCGCTGGAGTTCACCAGCGCGGCACTGGCGGCGTCAAATTTGTCCACTATCCCGGCGGACAGCTCGTCCAGAACGAGGTGACGGACCGGCTGCACCCCGCCACGTGCGCTCCCCGTGGCTGGGGCACGCACCGGCCGCTGGGGTATCGGCTTAGCGGGACCCAAGGCGTCCCAACAACTGGTCCAGCCCGAACCGCTCCTCCAGCTGGGCGCGGTTCAGCTGTCCGTGATAGTGCTCCTGCAACAGCGGCATCAGCTCGTATTTCCAGATCCGGCGCAGACCCGCCGGCGTCTGCGCGGCCTGCTTCATAAAGTAGGACGGACCGATCATCAGATCCCTGTCCCACTCATCAATCGCGGCATTGAGCGCATCCAGCAACAGCGCCGGTGTGGTGTCCAGGTTACGGGCCTGCAGGAACCGCAGCAGAGAACCCTTCACGGGCTCCGTCTGCGGATGCAGTTCGATGAACGCAAAACGGCGACGGATGGCGGCATCCATCATGGCGATGGAACGGTCCGCCGTATTCATGGTGCCGATGATATACAGGTTGTCCGGGAGCGTGAACGGCTCGTTGGGGCTGTACTGGAGATAAATCCTGTCGTCGCGGTACTCCAGCAGGAAGTAAAGCTCACCGAAGACCTTGGCGAGGTTGGCACGGTTCATCTCATCGATGATCAGGAAATACGGCTTGGATTCGTTTCCGGGCTTCGCAGCTTCCTCCGCCAGCCGGCGCAACGGCCCGGCCACGAGTTTGAAGGACACCTGGCCCTCGTCTGTTTTGTCCGGCCGGTAGCCCTCGAAGAAGTCCTCATAGGCGTACGACGGGTGGAACTGCACCAGCTTCACCCGCTCGTCAGTGCTGTCATCAGCCAGCTGCGCTGCAAGGTGTTTGGCGAGGTAGGTCTTGCCCGTTCCGGGCGGGCCGAACAGCACGATTTGCCGGTTTTCCTCCAACAGCTCGGCAATTTCCTGGAGGGGCGCGAGGTCCATGTGTAAAGAGTCCGCAAACTCGCTTGTCAGCGGGCGGAAGCCTTCCGGAACGGGCACAACGACGGCGTCCGGCTCGGTGGCGTCCTCGTCCTCCGGTTCGGCTTCGGCCGGGAGCAGCGCCTGCAGCGCCTGGATGACCCGGGTCACATCAACAATGATTCCAGGCGTGGCCAACTGACGCTGGACGTGGCGGGGAAGGTCGGTCATGGTGTGGTTTTCATCAAACCAGCGGACCTTCCGGCGCAGTCGACGGTTGTCCCCGTTGTGTACGGGCTCCCCCAGAACAACGCCCACCCTGACTCCGCCGGCATGCTGGTGCAGCACCAGGTCCCCCGGCTTCATCACGGTCAGGAATGCGAAGACCGCAGTTTTGGTGTCCTCGCGCTCCACATAGCCCAGGTGCTTGTAGTCCTCGTCCACCGCATGCTGTACCAGCCCCGCAGTAACGCCGGGGTCCAGCAGGCGGAGATGTTCGACGTCGAGAGTCACCTTTTCTTCGCCCTGCCAGGCAGCGAGCAGCTCGGTGTTGTCCTGGTGGGTGCGCAGGAGCCACGCGCGTCGGCCGGGATCGCCCACCTTGCGCCACTGGCTCACCAGCTGGCGGGCGTACCAGTCGATGCGCTGCCCGGCCTGCTGGTCGAGATGCACGCGGATCCGGTGGATGTCCGCGGTGATGTCTTCATCGCTGTCGCCCTTGGCGCCGCCCACCAGCGATGCGAATGCGTCCCTGATCTCCTGCCGCTCCACATCGGCCACCACCGGCTCGAAGTAGCTTGGCCAGGCCAGGTATTCAATGCTGCGGCGAATGGCCGGCTGGTCCTCCGGCGTGCCAGCGGCCAGCTGATGGAAAGCCAGCGGGTCTTTGAGCGCCTTGTTGATGGCCGAGGTGGCCTGTTGGTCCACGTGCTGCACAAAACGGCACAGCCACCGCAGGTGGTCCCAGATGGTCCAGTTGAATTCGGCGGTACGGTCCCGAATGACGCCGTGGTCCGTCATGCCCTGGTACAGCTCGCCCGGGAGCTCCAGCGGAGGCTCCAGCCACGATGCGGCCTCGGCCACGCGGGCCCGCTTGACCTTGAGGGATTTGACCTCGTGCGCCAGCGGAAGGGACTGCAGAAACAGCAGTTCAACGGCCAGTTGCTTGGCTGCGCGCGAGGCATCCTGCAGGTTCTGCCGAAGGTTGGTCATCATGGGCGCCTTGGCATCCGGCACGCCCCGCTCCAGCCGCTCCAGCAGCTCGGCGGCGGCGTCCGATGTCCACGTCGGCGTGCGGCGGTCCAGCGCCGACGGCTTGCCCTGCAGCCCGGCGCCGAGCACATACCAGGCCGCATCTTCGATCTCTTTGGAGATACCGAGGGCGCGGGTCATGGCAGGCTTTGTGGCAGGGGTCATACCCTAAAATTTACAGGCTTAAGCTGGGTGCCAGCACCACGCGGCGCCTCGGGTTACCCGCACGTAGCTAGTTTGGGATGACGTATGATTTCTTGGCTCAGGATGGACTGCGCTGCCTTGGGCGGTCGCCGATTGCGCCGCTGCTATTGCATTCCGAACTGGTACTGCGGCGGTACCGGCTCCCCCGGGCATACCTCCAGCCATAGTGCGGAGATGGAGTTCTCACCCTCACGCAGGTCCGGAACTTCCACCCCCGCGCGGAGAATCGCCGCAGCCCTTTCCGGCTGCCCCGAGCCCGCCAGCGCCAATGCCTTCAGGAACAGGACGCGTCCGACGGCGGCGATCTCCTGCGGCGATTGGCCCGCCAGCGCTAACGCACCGGCAGGATCTCCGTGTTCCAGGTGAAGCACCATGGCTTCGGTGAGCAGCGGCACATTGGCGGGCTCCAGCGTGCTGGACCGGGCCAGCTCCGCCAGGCCGCGCCCGGGCTGACCAGCGGCAATGAACGCCAGGCCGAGGCCACGGCGGGTCAGGGCTTCCGTGGCCACGGCTTCCGTGGCCAGGGCGTCCGTGGCCAGGTCAGCGCTGGCGAGCGCCTGTGTATAGGCAACAATCGCACCGGCGATGTCCTGCCGCGCATGTTTTATGGTGGCCAGGTGGAACGACGCCGCCCCGTGGCCTTGTGCGGCCAGGAGCTGTTCGAAATCCTCACCGGCAACAAAGGATTCCGAGCCCGAGAACGCCCCACCCTCAAGGAGTTCAAGCCACGGCCGCTCCGTACCGGTGATGCTCTGTTCCGGGAAAGGAGTCCCGGTTTCATTCACCCATGGACGGCCGGCATGCAGGCGGCGTGCCGCTTCAAGGGCGCCCCAGCCGCTGCCGGTCACGAGAGGTTCCACAGGTGGAATATCTGCATTGCGCTCAGCCCTCAGCAGGGCAGCATCAACTGCGGCTTCCGGCAGGAGTGTCTCCAACGCGGACTGGGCGTGCCCCACGGCGGACGGATAATCGCTGCTGTGCGAGGGATCGGGATCAAGGGAAGCGTTCCCATATGCCTCCAACCACGTCCATTCCGCACCTGCGGGCATGGCGAGGTGTTCAAACTGGGTCTGCGCCAGCCCGGCCTGGATTTCCGCGTAGGCATGGCTGGTGCTGCCGCCCGGTCCGGTGCCGCGCGGGTCCGCGCCGCCTGGGCTCAGCCACTCCTGCCAGCGGTGCCCGCCCTGACCCTGGCCCCAGACGAACAGCTTCCTGCCCTGCAACCGCCGGCTGGACAGCATGACCAGCCCGTCGCCGTCGTGATCCACGGCAGCGATCCAGCGGCGCTGGTCCTGTGACAGATCAAAAAAGAAGTCCGCGGCGTGCGGGTTCCTGGCCGGCCAGGTGGCATCGATCCCGGCGTGACTGGCAGGCCGAACGGAGGAAATGTCAGTCCCGTAGCCGCTGGCGAAGGCCTCTTCCGCCGGGGCGATGACCCGGGTTTCCGTTGTCTCCGGAACGGCCGCGTTACTCCACCAGTACATCGGAACCCCGTGCTCATTGGGGTTCCGGATCCGGACCGAGGTGAACAGCACCGGCGAGTCCTCCGGCAGCCAGGCATCCACCTGGAACACCACCTCCCGGAGCCTGCAGAACTCCCACATGCGCAGAACGTCCTGGCCGTCCGGAGTGCGCACCCTGGCCGTGTGGAGCGGGCTGCAGGTGGTGGGCGAATGGCCGCGCGTGCCGATGTTCCATTCGATCCCGCCAGCGAACCACGCGTTGCGCAGCGCAAGATTCGCGAACTGCAGGGTGTGCGAAGTGTGGAGCAACTGCTTGCCGGTGAGTTTGTCCAGCAATTCCCACAACCGGCCGCCCAGTCCTGGCAGGAAGACTGCCCGGAGCCTGCTGTTCTCGAGCACAACGGCCGGGAGCTCTTGCTGCCGGCGTTCCCGGGTGTAGCCGTTCTGTTGCTGGTACGGATAGATGTTAGGCACGCCGCCGTATCTGCTGGCCGTCTGCAAGGCCTCGGGGACTCCTTCACCGACCGTGTACGGCTGCTGCTCCGCGGCGGCCACGCCGGGGAGCGGGCTGTCCGGACCGAGCTCGGCCATGTCCAGCCTGATGGTCTCGAACCAAAAGGTGCCGGGCCCGGTCTCGGTCATTCTTTTTCTCCTAGGGTGAGCAGGACGCCACGTCCTGGTTCGACGGTGATGGCTGCGCCGGCGTCGTACTTTTTTGCATGCTGGAAGCCCTCGATTTCCGGTGCGGCAAACGGGCTGTCCCCGAGTCTGGTTCCGAAGGCGCCGCACTCGGCGACATCGAACTCCAGAAGGACGTCCACGGGGCCGTTTGCCCACGACGCCAACGCCACCACGGCGCCGTGGTCCGTGAACCAGGTGGTTGCCAGCACCTCCGGGTGGCTGCTCCGGACCGGAGGATGTGCTGCCCAGTGGCCGATCATGGTGGCTCCTTCCAGACCGGAATCCGCCCAGAATTTCCAGAGTGGCCTGTTATCGACCCTGGGTGCCCGGCCAGTCATGCCGAAAACCATGCCCCGCCACGGGTTCCCGCCGCCTTCCAGCATTTCGCCCATCAGCCCGAACGGGATGCCGGAAATCTCCACCAGCCAGTAGTCCGGCGCGGTGCCGTCATAGTCGAAATACTCCCCCAGCCACAGGCGGTCCACGTACGGCAGCTGTTCCATGTACAGATTGGCCGAGGATGCGAAGCCGTCATGGGCCGTGAACTGGTTAGCCGAATGCAGGTCGATTTCCGGGTCGACGCAATTGCGGTCCAGGACCTTGCGGACACGCAGCATGGCGTGCCGGTCGTAGGCGATGTCATCGAGGTAGATGCCCTCCACCCCGGTTCGCAGGACCAGCTCCTGGATGCCTCTGACGTAACTGTTCTCCAGCCGCGAACCGCCCGTGGTCACCACCGCAATATCGTCGACGTCGGGGGCGAACCAGGCGGACACGTAGCCGTCCCCCGCGTGTTCCTGCAGCCAGATATGGCCATGGCCGGGGCCGTCGCTGAAGATCTCGTGCTGGAGCGATAGCATCGGCAGGAGTTCAGGGCTGTGAAAGGTCAGCTCGCGCACTGTGTTGTACACCTTGACCTTGAGGCCGTGTTCCTTGGCCGCCGCGGTGTACTCAGCCAGCCGGTCAGCCTCGAGCAGCGGATCATTGATATACGGCGCCGGGCCGGTGGCATGATGAACGTTGACCACGGTGGCCCCGGTCGCCGTAATGTCTGCGGGATCCGCTGGTGCATGGAAGTAGCGGCGGGCGAAATGGCGCTGCGGATCGATCGGTTTGAACGGTGTCAGGAGAAGCCGGAAGTCAAAGTCCAGGGCCTCTCCGGCTGCCATGGTCCGGGCGCCGCTGAAGGCCGCCAGCCCCACAGTATCCCCGGTGCTGCGCATGCGTACGCCACCATTGACGGTGCTGCTCTGGCCGGTGCTGCCCTGGCCACCGGCCTGCCGGTTGGCCCACGAGACGGGCTCAACCAGCGGCTTCTGGCGGTAGAAGTTCGTGTTGAGCGGGCGCTCGTACTGGCCGTCGCGCAACGACAGCTGCAGCCCTGCGTTTACGGAGCCCAGCCAGAGCGCGTCCTGGTTCCGGTTGGACACGTCCCAGGCCCAGTCCAGGGATTCCGGCCGTCGGCCACCCGGAACACCGAGTCCCATGGCCAGTGGCACTGCCTTCGCGTGCATGCTGAGCGTCAGTGCGATGTCATGGAGCTCAGCCTCGCTGCCGGCTGTCAGCCGAAGGGCATAGCTGAGGGCGCCGTCGGCCTCCAGTATTCCGCGGAGCTGCAGGCTTAACTTCCCTGCGCCCCCGCCACCGGACGTCCACCGGCACGTCCAGCTCACCTGTCCCGGCCCGTCCACCGCAAAGTCCAGCGGCGAGTAACTCCAGTCCGGCCCGGCGGCCTCTTCGATCAGCCCTGCAGCCAGATCCACCGGGGTAATGGCCGGCCCCGCCGAGGTAACCGCCAGCCCCAACGGGGCAGCCAGCATCTCAGTTTCCGGTGCATCGGTTGCCGTGACGTTGGAATTGAAGGTCGAGCTGAGCTGTGCCGGAAGGCCCGAAGCCGCCAACCTCACCTTCCGTCCCAGGATGCCCAGCTCCCGCTCCGATGCGTTGAGGGTGACTGCAGTGAACGGGGCTACCAGCCCGCGGTCCTGGGCCAGCGTGGAGTCCAGCCATGCGAGCCGCCGCAGGTACCGCGGGTCGCCGAAGCCGCCGGCCAGAATGTCCGGATCCGAGCTGTCTGTCCCTTCAATGTCCAGTGTGACCGAGACTGTACGGGGCTCCCCGCCGGTCGAAGAGATACGGATGCCGGCCTTTATGCTGGTGCCGGCTGCGTCGCGCGGAACGGGGATCACGCAGTAGAGCGCCTGCACGCTGCCGCTCGGAATGTTCAGACTCCTGTTGAATGGCTGCCCAAGCCGGTCCGTTCCGCCCGTGTTCAGGCACCTGCCGCCGGATGGTGCCTGCACGTCAACGGTAACCCCGTCCAGGTCGGCCAGCGCGTACAGCCCCAACTGCACCACATAGTCCTCACCGGGCTGGGCAGCATCGCGGAACACGTCGGATGGGCCGTTGATTGCCCAGTGCGCCGGCACGGAATTGCGCATCGAGACCGGATGCAGGCGATTTTCAGGAAAAACCAGGAATGCCGTGCCCGGGTTGGAATCGTGCAAGGACTGAAGCTCCGAAGCGGTGGCCGTGAAGTTCATCGGAGCGAAGGAGTCCCTCGGGCTGACAGCTTCGTAGCGGATCGCCTTGGCCTGTGCAAGCTCCGGCACCTTGCTCCAAACAGAAGGGGTCACCGCCGCAGACCAGTCAGGCTCCGCCGTCGGCCGGTACGGCAGGTACACGGCCTGGGGGTAGTGGGCCTTGCCGAGCATCGCATACGGAAGGTAATAGATCCAGTAGCTGCCGGGGCCGTCCACCGGTTCAAAAATGAGCTCCCCGGATTCGGCATTCGCCCTGGTCACTACAACGTTTCGGACCCGCGTACCGCTGGCGGCAGACACAACTATGGTGTCCACGGCGTCCGGCTGCGCATCCTGGCGCCGCCACGGGAGGTGTACCCGGTTGGCATTAACCGCTTGCGCGGCTGCACCGGCCACCAGTGGCATCGGCGGCAGTGGCATCAGGGCTTTAACGACAATCCGGTGGTTGCCATAGAGAAATTTGTCCCAACTGCCGGTACCGCAGGACAGCTCCGGGTGGCCGGGCGCCGGTTGGGACGGCCGGAGCGAATCCCTCGCGACGGAATCCGGCTGGTGGGCTGCCTGATCGGTAGGCGATGCCGGCTCGTGAGCGGGGTGAAAGGCGGGGCGCTGCAGCATCGCAGTGACTCCTGAAGGTAGCTGTCGACTCGTGGATTCCTGAACTGGTGAATCCTTCAATCATCGGCTGGGCCCATGGAGTTGTAAAGCATCATTGCAATCTGCAATCACAACCATCACGTCCTGATTTACCGTGGATGTTGGCCACCCGCCGGTGTATGGCTACCTGGCCGTGGCGATCTTGCTCGTGGCCTTCTTACGTCCGAAGACGAAATAGCTGGCCGGGCCAACAAAGTTGAGCAGTGTCACTACCCGCCATATTCCTTTGGATCCCCGGATCTGATCGGAGGGGCGTTGTGAAATGTCGCGCTGGGCAGCCGCTAGGAACACCAGCTGCGCAACACCGACAATGACTGTGCCTATCCGTACCGCCGGAGGGAGATCTTTCCATTTTTTCTTGTTTGCCACGATCGTTGCTCCTTGCCCTAGATGGTTTTGCTACCGCTATGTGGTTCTTCTTCCGGGGCCCACCCTGCCGTCCGTGCCGCCGCCGCTGCCATAGGGCCCGCCTTTGTTCGGGACGGACCTCAGCCGCACGCCACCCGTGCTGCCCGCACTGCCTCGGCGTCTGTGACCTGGTACGCGGTGGGATCCGCACCGTCCGCGACGCCCAGGGAAATCGCACCCGTCTTCAGGGTGGAAACTGTCTTTTTCGCGGACAGGTGAACAGCATCCAGGCCGGAGCGTTTCATGGCTGGAATGTCCCGCAGCGTCAGGCCGCCGCCGGCCATGATCTGGAGCCTGCCGGCAGCCAGCTGAACCATCCGCTCCAGTGTCCCCAGGCCGGCACCGGCCGTCGCTGCATGCCCGGAACTCAGCACCCGGCTAAATCCCAGCTCGATCAGCATGTCGACGGCCGCAAGCGCGTCCGGGCTCTGGTCGATGGCCCGGTGGAAGGTCAGCTGGGCCTCCGGGTTCGCGTTCCTGGCCGCCTCCGCAAGGAACCGCGTGGCCAGAAAGTCCACACCGCCGTCGACTCCAAGCGCACCCATCACCACGCCGCTGGCACCCTGCGCCAGCAAGTGCCGGGATTCGCGAGCCATGGTGTCCAGCTCGGCCGCCGAATACACAAAGTCTCCGGGGCGGCATCTGATGAGCGGGTGGATTTCCAGCCGGCCATCCACGCGTTCCACCGCGGCCTCCATCAGGCCCTGAGTGGGAGTGATGCCACCCAGCTCCAGGCTGCTGCACAACTCGATCCGGTCGGCGCCTTCTGCGGCGGCAATGCCCGCTCCGTCAGCGCCGACCACTGCAATTTCAAGTTTCATGGGTCTCTCCTGGCTGGCAATGGTTGTTCAAGCGGTGGCCGTCCCGGTGTCAGAACAGGAGTCAGAACTACACCACAAACGGCGCGAGGCGTTCCTTCTGTTCCGTTGTCAGCCGCTGCACCCTGCCCGTGGCTTCATCCACAAACGCGAGGTGGCTGGTGGCCTTGACGCAATCCTCGCGGGTTACGGGATCCTGCACAAGGTAATGGATGTCGAAGCTGGCGCCCTTGACCGCACCGATCCACAGCTGGACCATGGCGGGCACGTTGCGGTACTCAAGCGTCTTCATGTAACGGATCTTATGTTCCACCACGAGCGCCATGGTCCCGTCAGGAACATCGTTGAAGAGGGATACCTGTGGCTGCACACCAGGCAGCCCGGCACCGCGTGGCGGCCCGAACGCCGCGATGCGCGCTTCTTCGAGGATCCGGACAATCTGCACGTTGTTGATGTGCCCGTACGCGTCCATGTCGCCCCAACGCATCGGCACAAGCACGTCGATGCGTTGGGGTTCCCCGCTGCTTAAAGCACCACGCGTGGTCAGCTGTGTACCGCCGTCGAGTCATCCACCACGGACTCTTCAACGTCGGGGCCCGCAAACTGCGACATGTACAGCCGGTAGTACGCACCCTCTGCAGCCAGCAGCGCCTTGTGGTTACCCTGCTCCACGATCCTGCCGTTTTCCATCACCAGGATGGTGTCGGCATCGCGGATGGTGGAGAGGCGGTGTGCGATGACAAAGCTGGTGCGGTCCGTCCGGAGCGCCGCCATGGCCTTTTGGACCAGCACTTCCGTACGGGTGTCCACTGAGCTGGTGGCCTCGTCCAGGATCAGCAGCGAGGGGTTGGCCACAAACGCACGTGCTATGGTTATGAGCTGCTTTTCGCCGGCGCTGACGTTGTTGCCTTCCTCATCAATGACGGTGTCATAGCCGTCCGGAAGCGCGCGTACAAAGCGGTCCACAAACGTGGCCTTGGCTGCCGCCATGACCTGGTCCTCAGTGGCGTCCAGCTTGCCGTACCTGATGTTGTCGTAGATGGATCCGCCGAACAACCATGCGTCCTGGAGAACCATGCCCACCTTGGACCGGAGCTCGGAGCGGCTCAGATGTGTCACGTCCACACCGTCCAGGGTGATGGACCCGGAGTTGAGCTCGTAGAAACGCATTACCAGGTTCACCAGGGTGGTTTTACCGGCGCCGGTGGGCCCCACAATGGCTACGGTGTGCCCCGGCTCCGCGGTGAAGGACAGGTTCTCGATCAACGGCTTGTCCTGGGTATAGCTGAAGCTGACTTCCCGGAACTCCACATGGCCGTCGGTCTTGGCCGGCAGATGTTCTGTTGCCGTCTCTGCGTCCTGTTCGTCGGCATCCAGGAACTCAAACACACGCTCGGATGAGGCCACTCCGGACTGCAGCATGTTGGCCATGCCGGCCATCTGACCCAGCGGCTGGCTGAACTCGCGTGAGTACTGGATGAACGCGGTGGCATCGCCCAGCGACATGGAACCGGAGGCAACGCGCAGCCCGCCCACCACGGCAATGCCCACGTAGCTCAGGTACGAGACGAACTGCATGACCGGGAAGATCATGCCGGACACAAACTGCGCACCGAAGCTGGCCTTGTACAGGGCCTCATTGCGCTCATCGAAACGCTCGATCATGTCAGCATCGCGGCCGAAGACGCGGACCAGATCATGGCCGGAGAAGGACTCTTCGATCTGCCCGTTGAGCTCGCCCGTGTTTTTCCACTGGGCGGCGAACAGTTTCTGGCTGCGCGAGCCGATCAGGCCGGCTGCCACGCCGGACAGGGGCAGGGCAATCAGTGCGATCAGGGCCAACTGCCAGGACACGATGAACATCATGATCGCGATGCCGATCACGGTCAGGACTGAGCTGATGAGCTGGGCGAAGGCCTGCTGGAGCGCCTGCTGGACGTTGTCGACGTCGTTCGTGACACGGGAGAGGACATCCCCGCGCTGGCGGGTGTCGAAGTAGTTCAGCGGGAGCCGGTTCAGCTTCTTCTCCGTGTCATCACGGAGGTTCCGGATCACTTTCATCACGATCCGGTTCAGCACATACCCCTGCAGCCAGAGGAAGATGTTGGCGACGAAGTACATCACCAGGACCAGGGAAATGAGCACGGTCAGCTTCTGGAAGTCGATGCCGGTGCCCGGCACCAGCTCCATTTTCATGACCATGTCCGCGAAGTTGTCCTGGCCCTGCTGCCGGAGTCCGTCAACGAACTGGTCTTTGGAGACACCGGCAGGAAGCTGTTTGCCCACCACGCCGCCGAAGATCACGTCCATTGCCTGGCCCAGCACCTTGGGCGCCATGACGTTGAGGACCACCGAGACAATCACGAGGCCCACCACAACGTAGATGCCCAGTGCCTCTGGCTTCAGCAGCCCCATCAGGCGTTTGGCGGACGGCCAGAAGTGCTCGGCCTTCTTGGCGGGCCTTCCGCCGAACATGTCCCCGTCTGCCTCGGAGGGCTTGAATTCCTCTTCGAAGAAGTCATCGTCCTGCAGGAGAGCTGAGGGATCGCCTGCGGTTTCGTCCGCGGTAGACGCATTTTTTGCGTTTGAGGCTTTTTTGTCTGCGCTCATGCCATTTCCTCCACGCTCACCTGGGATTCAACAATTTCCTGGTAGGTGGGCGAGGTTTCCAGCAGTTCCTCGTGTGTTCCCCGGTCCACAATCCGGCCGTTGTCCAGGACCAGGATCTGGTCGGCCTGGGTGATCGTGGAAATACGTTGGGCCACAATGATCACCGTGGCATCCGAGGTGGTCCCCTTCAACGCCCCGCGAAGCCGCGCGTCCGTGGCAACGTCCAGGGCGGAGAATGAGTCATCGAACAGGTAGACCTTTGGTTTGGTCACCAGAGCCCGGGCAATACACAGCCGCTGCCGCTGGCCGCCGGAAACGTTGGTACCGCCTTGGGAAATCCGGGCTGCAAGGCCGTTCTTCTTTTCCCTGACAAAATCCTCGCCCTGCGCCACGTTGAGCGCCTCCCAGAGTTCCTCATCCGTCGCCTCGGTTTTGCCGAAGCGGAGATTGTGCTCGATGGTGCCGGAGAAAAGGTAAGGCCTCTGGGGAACCAGGGCCACACGCTTGGTGATTTCCGCACGGTCCAGCTGGCTGACCGGAACCCCGTCCAGCAGAACCTCGCCCTCGGCGACGTCGTAGAGTCGCGGCAGCAGTGAGAGGAGCGAGGTCTTGCCAGCGCCCGTGGATCCGATGATAGCCACCGTTTCACCCGGCCGGGCCGTGAAACTGATGTTACTCAGCACCGGGGACTCCGCACCGGGATAAGCGAAAGTGACGTTCCGGTATTCCACCACACCGGCCAGCGTGGCCGGAGTCACCGGCTGCTGCGGGTCATGGATGGAAGGTTCGACGTCGAGCACCTCACCGATGCGGTCGGCGCAGACCGACGCGCGAGGGATCATCATGGCCATGAACGTGCCCATCATGACAGCCATCAGGATCTGCAGCAGGTATTGCAGGAAGGCCGTCAGGGACCCCACCTGCATGTCTCCGGAGTCCACGCGCTGCCCGCCGAACCACAGCACGGCGGCTGTGGAAAGATGAAGGATCATGCCGATGGCCGGGAACATCAGGACAAAAAGTGCACCGATTTTCAGTGAGACGTCTGTGAGGTCCTTGTTGGCTTCACCGAAACGCCCGGTCTCATACGGTTCGCGGACAAAGGCGCGCACCACACGGATGCCGATAATCTGTTCCCGCAGGACCTCATTGATGCGGTCGATCTTCTTCTGCATTGAACGGAACAGCGGCATCAGGCGGACAACCAGATAGCCCACCACGGCAATCAGGACGGGAACCGAAACCCACACCAGCCAAGACAGGCTGAGGTCTTCCCGCAGCGCCATGATGATGCCGCCGACGCACATGATAGGCGTCGAAACCATGAAGTTCAGCCCCATCAGCACGAGCATCTGCACCTGCTGGACATCATTGGTGCCCCGCGTGATGAGCGTCGGCGCGCCAAAAGTGCTGACGTCCTTCGCGGAAAAACTCGTCACCTTGCGGAAAACACCGCGCCGCAGGTCCCGGCCCACTGCCATGGCCGTCTTGGAGCCGAACCAGACGCCGGCGATAGCCGCGCCCACCTGGACGAATGCCACGAGGAGCATGACCCCACCGGTCCGCCAGATGAAGTCCGTATCCCCTTTGGACACGCCTTCGTCGATGATCTGGGCGTTGAGGCTGGGCAGGTAAAGCGCGGCAATGGTGGATGCAAGTTGCAAAATGATGACGGCCAGAATGTACGGCATATACGGCCGGGAATACCGCCGTATGAGTGTGACAAGCATGCCCACGGATCCTTAGGAAGAGAGCGAGAAGTGTGTTGGATAAGTAGTAGCAGCCGGGGCTGACAGTCTTAGCCTTCCCACTCTACGAAATCTGTTGCCCCAGCGAAACAACAACGGAAAATATCATCCAAAGTGAGTACTTCCGCACTGGGGCTAGCCGCTGCTGTGCTTGCCCTGCGAGGCGATGTACTGGGCGGCGATCCGCTGCAGCTTCCGTTCCTTGGCAAGCTCCTTGCTCACTGCTTTCAGCTCGGCCGCCAGCCGGGCCTGCTCTGCTGCTGCGGCACGCTGGGCCTCGGCCTGCTGGTGGACGGCACTGAGCGCCCTGGCCAGTTGGACCTGTTGTTCTGCCAACAACTGCTGCGTGTGCTGGATCATGGGCAGGATGTCTTCCGGCCGGGACCGGAGCTCCGCAAGCATGGTCCGGGCCCTGGCAGGCGGCTGGTCCCCCGAAGTGTGGGCGTCTGGCCCGGTCGCATTCCCCGGGTTGCGCCGTTCACTGGCGCGTTGCCGGTTCAGCACCTCAACGAACTCACGGTCCAGATCGTCGACGTCGGCGGCAGCGGCGGTTTCGGCCGTCGGGCGATTGTTCAAGTCGTCCTCTGCCCTGCCGACGCCGCTGCTGGCCGTCACGCTGGCGGCTGGGCTCCCGCTGTCCTCAGCGCTGCTGCCTCCCGCTGCAGCTGAGCCGTCTGCCGGCTGGATGTCCACGGTGCGGCGCAACGGCTTCTCTTTGATGAAGAGAACGGCAATGAGGGCCACCACGCTGATGACTCCGGCGATCAGGAAGATCTCCGCCGTGGCGTCACCGTAGGCGGCGCGCATGATTTCGCGGACTGGCGCCGGCATATGCGTCAGATCCATGCTGGCCCCGGACGAACCGCCAGCCACCGGTATGTTTGCTGCTGCGAAGCCTTGCCGGGCAAGTTCCTTCACCCGGTTGCCAAGGATTGCGCCGAGGACCGAAACCCCGATTGCCCCGCCGACAGACCGGAAGAATGCCACAGAGGCGCTCGCGGTGCCGATATCGCCGGCGTGGACCGTATTCTGCACGGCAAGAACGAGGTTCTGCATCAGCATTCCGAGCCCCAGGCCCAGCACCGCAGTGAAGATTCCGGCCTGCCACAGTTCCGTGGTGTGGTCCATAGTGCCCGCAAGTCCGAGTCCGCCAATCAGCAGAACGGAACCGCCAATGAGGTATCTCTTCCATTTTCCGGTGCGGCTGATCAGGAGTCCGGATGCCACCGAACCCACCAGGTTGCCGGCAATCATGGGAAGCGTCAGGAGTCCGGCCTCGGTGGGTGATGCGCCCCGGGCGACCTGGAAATACTGGCCCAGGAACGTGGAGGAACCGAACATGGCCACACCAACTGCCACAGAAGCCAGGATGGCAAGGGCGGTGGTGCGCTCGGAGATGATTTTGAGCGGGATGATGGGCTGCGCCACCTTGGACTCAACCAGCACCAGCAGGGCCAGGAGAACAATGCCGCCGCCCACCATCGCGGCTGACTGCCAGGACCACCAGTCGTAGTAGTCGGGGTTACCGGCGAAGGACACCCAGATCAGGAGCAGGCTCACGCCGGAGGTCAGCAGGATGGAGCCGAGCCAGTCGATCCTGGCCGGGCGCTTGATGTGCGGAATTTTCAGGGTGATCTGCAGCAGGATGAGAGCGACGACGGCGAGCGGTACGCAGACGAAGAACGTCCAGCGCCAGCCGAGCGGACTGTCAACGATAAACCCGCCCAATAGCGGACCGCCTGCGGTACCTACGGCCATGACGGCACCCATATAGCCGGAGTACTTGCCGCGGTCCCGGGGAGGGATCATGGAGCCGATGATTGCCTGTGCCAGCGCGGTCAGCCCGCCCATGGCAACGCCCTGGATGACGCGCGCCCCGAGCAGCAGCGGGATGGTCTCGGACAGCCCTGCCATCACTGAACCGGCCACGAAAATGACGATGCTCAGCTGGACCAGGACCTTCTTGTCGAAGAGGTCCGCAAGTTTGCCCCAGATGGGGGTGGTGGCGGCGTTGGCGAGCAGCGCTGCGGTGATCACCCAGGCAAAGTCGGTCTGGGTGCCCTTGAGTTCGGACATGATCGTGGGCAGCGCGTTGGCCACGATGGTGCTGCTGAGGATCGCGGTAAAGAAGGCAGCCAGGAGTCCGGTAAGGGCCTCCATGATCTGCCGGTGGGTCATTTCGATGGGCGGCGCCTGCGGCGTTGGGGCCGGCGGCTCGGCCGCCGATAGTACGGGGGCGGCAGCGTGACTTGCCATGTATCTGCTCCTAAACGGGGTGGGTGGTGGGTGTGTGTGCGGCCGTCTTTGCCCGGGCCGAGTCACGGAGCGACTCAGCAAGTTTCCTCAGTGTTTTTGCTGTTTCCTCGGCATCTGCCTGGCTCCAGTCCTGCAAATACCCTTGCAGTGTGGCGGTGCGCTCCTCTTCGATGCTGTGGAGCTTCGCTTTCCCTGCGCCGGACAGTGCCACCAGCTGGGCACGCCCGTCCACGGGATCCGGCCTTCGGGTCACATACCCCTGCTCCTCCAGTTCGGCAATGTGCCGGCTGAGAACAGGGGCGCTGACGCCCAGCCGCTCCGCGAGACTCGTGGCCCGTGACTCGCCGTCGCCAACAAAACGGAGGACGCCCTGCAGCGCCACCCCGGTGTCCCGCCCGCGGAGGTTCGCGACGGCGACGCACCGGACCGCGCGCTGCAGATCAAAAATCTGGTAAACGAGTTCGGCTGCCGTGCTTGGCGCAACTGCCATGATGGACACTCTCCTGCCTTGTTTGCCTTAGGCAACTATATACCAATAATGGTTGCTTTGGGAAACTAACGGTCTGGGGTGCTGTTAAACACCGAGCGCGAACGAACACTTGAGGCCCCAAATCCGCCGGAAATGGGGCCTCAAGTGTTCGTTCGCGCTATGTGGTGCGGTGTGGTGATGGACCCGTTCAGCTGTCCAGATGTGTGGGGCCGAACATCTTCAGCAGCGTTTCGACGACGACGACGTTCGGGCCGTCCGCTGCGAAGCCCGCCTTGAGTGCTTCCCCCACATCCTCCGGGGCCACCCGGGTGGCCGGCACACCGAACGATTCTGCCAGCTTGACGAAGTCGGGCCGCGCCAGCTCCGTAGCTGTTGCCTTGCCGAAGGCTCCCACCATGTATTCGCGCAGGATGCCGTAACCGCCGTCGTCCACAATCAGCCACGTGACAGGAACGTTGTGCTGCTTGGCCGTGGCCAGCTCGGAGATTGAATACATGGAGGAGCCGTCGCCTGACACAGCGAGCACCCGGGCGTTGGCCCCGGATTGGCCTGTTGTTGCCAGGCCCACTGCACCGCCGATCGCCGCGGGGAATCCGTAACCCAGCCCGCCGGCGCCCTGGGCGGAGTGGAACTGTCCCTCGCGGGCGTCCCAGCAGCTCCAGCCCCAGTACGCAGAGATGGTCATGTCCCAAAAGGTCTGCATGTCCGCCGGCACCGCCTCGCGGATATCGGCCATGAACCTCAGTTCCTTGCCCAGATCCTGGGATTCAAGTCTGGCCCTGACCTTGGCTAGTGACTCCTTGACCAGGTTCTCGGGCGAGGTGCCGTGCCAGTCGGCCCGCTCGCCGTGGGGCTCAGTCAGCGCTTCATCGAGAGCTGCCAGCGCCTGGCCTGCATCCGCACGGATGCCCAGCCCCGGCCGGTTGGACTCGAGGACCCGGGGTTCGGCGTCGATCTGGATGATACGGCCGCGCGGTTCGAAGGTGAAGTAGTTGGACGTGACCTCACCCAGTGAAGAGCCGACCACAATGAGAACGTCCGCATCCTCTAGCAGGTCCGTCATATAGCGGTCCTCGATCCAGGACTGGAGCGAGAGGTCATGGTTCCAGGGGAACGCGCCGTTGCCGCCGGGGGTGCAGATGACCGGAGCCCGGAGCTTTTCCGCAATGGAGAGCAAGGACTTCCCGGCCCGGCCACGGCGTGTACCCCCGCCAGCGATGATGGCGGGACGTTCCGCCGTCGAAAGCCATTTCACCGCTTCGCGGACCAGCTCGACCCGTGGCGGATTGTCTGCCGCTTCGGCCAGCGCATCCTCGACCGGCGGGACCATGATGGGATCCAGCAGGACATTCTGCGGAATCTCAAGCCAGACGGGGCCCTGCGGCGAGGAGATGGCTTCCGTCCAGGCGTCCTGGATGCCCGAGGGAATGCCCGAGGCGTGCTGGATGAGGCGCTGGCTCTTGGTGACATTGGCGGCCGAAGCCTTCTGGTCATCGAGCTGGTGCAGCATTCCCTTGCGGCGGGCACCCAGGCCTTCGAGTGGGATCTGGCTGGCAATGACCACCATGGGAACGCCCGTGGCGTAGGCTTCCTGCAGCCCCGCCAGTGACGTCAGTGCGCCGGGCCCGGTGGACAGGAACAGCACGCCCACCTCCCCGGTGGCGCGCGAATAGCCATCAGCTGCGAACGCCGAGTTGTTCTCCACCCGGGAGGAGACGAAGTGCAGCTTGCCGCGGCCCATGGCGTCAAAGAGGCCCAGGGCGTGCTGCCCGGGAATGCCGAAGACCGTCTTCGCGCCGAGCGCTTCAAGGGTCTCGACGACGAGGTCCCCGCCGTTACGGATGTTGGTCCCGGCGTTTGCCTTTGCGGGGGCAGCAGCCGTGCCGGGATCGAAATCGATCATTTGGCGGCCTCCGCGGGTTCGGCAATCTGGATGCGTTCTGCTGCGGGGGCCGCCGGCGCGGCGAAGCCTACCGGGCGGCGGGATTCCTGGCCCAGGGCCTGGGCGGCGTAACCGGTGGCGGCACCGAACCTGTCACCCTCGACGGCGTTGTCGGCCATCAGCGTGACAAGTTCGTAGGCCACATGGCTGGCGGCTACGCCGGTGATCTCGGCGTGGTCGTAAGCGGGGGCGACCTCGACGACGTCGGCTCCGACCAGGTTCATGCCGCGGAACCCGCGGATGATTTCGAGCAGTTCGCGGCTGGTGATGCCGCCGGCCTCCGGGGTGCCGGTGCCGGGGGCGTGCGCGGGATCCAGGACGTCGATGTCCACGGAGATGTAAAGGGGACGCTTGCCGATCCGGTTGCGGACCTTCGCCACGGTTTCCAGGACGCCCTGGTAGTAGACGTCCGCGGAGGTGACGATGCCGAACCCGAAGCGGTGGTCGTCGTCGAGGTCCTTCTTGCCGTACAGCGGGCCGCGTGTGCCGATGTGGCTGATGGCTTCGGTATCCAGAATGCCTTCTTCGACGGCCCGGCGGAACGGAGTCCCGTGGGTGTATTCGGCACCGAAATAGGTGTCCCAGGTATCCAGGTGGGCGTCGAAGTGCAGCATCGCGATGGGGCCGCCTGCGCGCTCGGCGGCCGCGCGGAGGAGCGGCAGTGCGATGGTGTGGTCCCCGCCGATGGTCAGGAGGCTGCTGCCGCCGGCGGTCAGGTCCAGCGCGTTCTGCTGGATGGTTTCGATGGCCTCGTTGATGTTGAACGGGTTGACGGCCATGTCGCCGGCGTCGGCCACCTGGACGTTTTCGAAGGGGCTGACGTCCCAGGCCGGGTTATACGGGCGGAGCAGGCGGCTCGCCTCACGCACGTGGTTGGCTCCGAAGCGGGCGCCGGGCCGGTAGGAAACACCGGAGTCGAAAGGCACGCCAACGACGGTGATGTCGGCCTTTGCGACTTGGTCCAGCCGCGGCAGGCGGGCGTAGGTGGCAGCCCCGGCATAACGCGGGATGCGGGATGAATCGATGGGGCCAAGGTTACCGTTGGCCTCGATGCGCAGCTCTTCCAAGAGAAGGCCTCTCCTTCGAGGTTTGATGGACGGGTGTGATTGTCATCATACACTCAGAGTTGCCTAATGTGCATCAGTTGTTTACAAATTGGCTAGCGGCTCGCCGCCGGGATGAGTATCCACAGCACCTCAACGGATTCGTCCGTGGGGTTGACCCAGGTATGCGGTTCACGGCCGGGAAAGGTCACGGTGTCCCCGGCATTGAGCTCGTATTCCTCGTTGGTGAGGATCAACCTGATACTGCCCTTAACCACGTGCAGTACATCCACATCGCAATCCACGGCGTAGAGTTCCGATTCGCCGCGGCCGCGGGGCTCAATCACGGCCTGGATCATCTGGATCCGGCGTTCGGAGCGCGCCGTCAGCAACCGCTCCACGATGCCTTCGCCACCGAGCGAAATACGGGGGCCATCGTCACGTTTAGTCAGATGTGTCTCCGGCGCTGCGAAGAGATCGCCGATGGAAATGGACAACACCTGGCACAGCGTGACCAGCGAGGCAACAGACGGCGATGTCAGGTCCCGCTCAACTCTGCTCAGAAAACCTTTGGTGAGACCTGTTGCATCCGCCACCTGCTCAATGGTGAGCCGCTGGGATTGCCGGGCGGCACGGATTCTGGAACCGATGGCAACCGGAACATTGCTCGGTTCAACTGGTAGTGCCTTCATTTAGGAACCTTTCACAGCCGGCTGACCGGCCCCATCTTTGGAGCCATACTAACGGCATACTCCCGGCATGACGCCCGAATGCGGGCCCTGGGCACAATGCGTCTTGACTGTTACCCGGATCACAGTCTACAGACCGATGCAACAAATGTTGTCTATTAGACAATCTACGCGCAACCCCGTTGCACTGACCATTAATGAGCAGCTGAATCCGGAGCAACGACGTTGCATCGTCCGGACATCGCGAACGCTGCCGATCAGCTCCAAGGAGCCCCAAAAATGGACGCCAAATTCGTCAATATAGCCATCGTGGTGGTGTAGCTGATTGCCATGCTGGCCTTTGGCTGGTGGGGCAAGTCGCGCACCAAGAACAACAGTGACTTCCTGGTGGCCGGCCGCAGGCTTGGCCCGTTTCTCTACACCGGCACCGGCACCATGGCGGCTGTGGTGCTGGGCGGCGCATCCACAGTGGGAAGCGTGGGCCTGGGCTACAAGTTCGGAATCTCCGGCATGTGGCTGGTGGTGGCAATTGGCGCGGGCGTCCTCCTGCTGAGCCTGCTCTTCGCAGCCACCATCCAGAAGCTGAGGATCTACACGGTGTCCCAGATGCTGACGCTCCGCTATGGCAGCCGCGCCACGCAGACCTCCGGCATTGTGATGCTGGCCTACACCCTGATGCTCTGGCCTGCTGATCGGCCAGGATATCTGGCAGCGTGTGTTCACGGCCAAGACTCCCACGGTTGCCCGCTGGGGCGGCGCCACAGCCGGTGTGTACTGCATCCTCTACGGTGTTGCGGGTGCCCTGATCGGCCTGGCTGCCAGGGTGGCCCTTCCTGAGATTGACGTCGCCGCGCACGGCAAGGACGTCGTGTACGCGGAAGTGGCGCAGAGCATCCTGCCGATCGGCATCGGCGGACTGGTGCTCGCCGCGGCCGTTGCCGCCATGATGTCCACTGCTTCCGGTGCGCTGATCGCTGCCGCCACCGTTGCCCGCGCCGACGTCCTTCCGTTCGTTGCCAGCTGGTTCGGCCGCGACATCAACACACAGGACACCGCCAACCCGGAGCACGACGTCAGGGCGAACCGCATGTGGGCCCTTGGTCTCGGCGTCGTCGCGATTGTCATTGCAATCATCACCAAGGACGTGGTGGCCGCGCTGACCATCGCCTACGACATCCTGGTGGGCGGGCTGCTGGTTGCCATTCTCGGCGGCCTGGTGTGGAAGCGCGGCACGGGCGTTGCTGCCGCGGCGTCTTGAACAACTGGCGCCGCCGCGTCGCTGGCCAGGCCTCCGAAGAAGAGCCGGTCGTGGCAGTTTCCCGGTAGTTCCGGAGCGTTACGCCCGACGGCGGCGCCTCCTCTCCGGAGGCACCGCCGCCGCGCTGTTGTACAGTAAGACCAGCTTCAAGAGATGTGGCGCCAAGCTCCGACTTGCCACGCACCAACCCCATGTTCGCGGGTGGTTCGGATGAGGAAGCGGCCCGCAGCGGACCAGAGACAACCGCCCGGGCAAGAGCACTCCCACAAGGAGCCCGCAATGGCCCATCCTGCTGCCGCACACCCCACCACCGCACCGCTTGCCGCGCCACCGGCCCACGTTGCCGCGCCGTCCACCCAGCTACACCACGTCAGGGTCATCCCTGGCGTGGACATCACCCTGGGCACTGTGACATTTGTGGTCAATGACCTGTTGGAACGGCATTGGTTCCATGAGCCACGCCTCATTGCCCGCGCCCTGGCCCAGGCGGTCCGGCCGGCACGCTGGTGCCCCGAAGCGCAGATCCTGACCCTGACGGTGGCCGCAGCCGGCCACCGTGCGGGCGTGGAGAAACACTTCAGCTTCGCTCCTGCCGTGCGGGGCCTGCCGTTCTGAATTCCCTGCTGCTGTCAGCCCTGGCTAGTCTTCCGGCTCGCGGAATTCGTCCGAATCAACAGGCACAACCCGTTCTTCGGCGTCGATGAACTCTGCCGGCGGTATTACCGCTTCCTCGGCGTCAAGGAATTCGTCCTGGGCGTCCCAGTCCTCGTCAACCGGGACGTCTTCGGCGAAGTCGTAGGCGGGGTCCGATTCAACGGTGTCCCGGCCAGGGTGGCCGGAATGGCCGGGAATAGGTCCGGTGGTATTCATGGCGGAAACCTCCGTGTGATGGGACTCGGATGCCCCCGGTTCGCGGGGCACACTTTCATCAGAGCACCGTCCTGTCCGGCGGTCAAGAGGCATCACGGCCGGCTGGGGACGGCCTTATGACGTGCATATATTGAGGGTTCCCTAAACCCTTCCATGAGGAATACCGGCCGGTATTCCTCGGACTTCCCGGGTAAGCTGGGCATTGCAATGGGGCCGAACCATGCCCCATCAAGCCCAGGAGTCCCCTGTGTCTCAGCACGCAAAATCTGAACAGCATCCCGAGCCGCCCGTCAGCTCCGGCTCCCCGGCGCCTTTTCCAGCCCCTGCCGCTGATACCGCTGCTGAATCCGCCGTTCATGCTGCCGGCAGCCGGCCCAGCCCCACCGACATCCGGCGCTGGCGTCAGTACCTGGCCGATGAACGTGCCGAGGCCTCGGTATACCGGGATCTGGCGCAGAGCCGCAGTGGCGAAGAGCGCTCCATCCTGCTTGCCCTGGCCGAGGCCGAAGGCCGCCATGAAGCCCACTGGCTCCGGCTGCTGGGCGGCCACGCTGAAAAGTCCCGGCCAGCCTCCCTCCGTAGCCAGCTGCTGGGCTTCCTGGCGAGGCATTTTGGCTCCGTTTTCGTGCTGGCACTGGCCCAGCGTGCCGAGGGCCGCTCGCCCTATGCCAAGGATCCTTCCGCCACGCCGGCCATGGTTGCCGACGAACAGATTCACGAGGAAGTGGTTCGAGGCCTGGCGACACGCGGCCGGAACCGCCTCGCGGGAACATTCCGGGCTGCTGTCTTCGGCGCCAATGACGGCCTGGTCAGCAACCTCTCCCTGGTGATGGGCATGGCCGCCTCGGGCGTGGCCAGTTCCGTGGTGCTGCTCAGCGGCGTGGCCGGTCTCCTCGCCGGCGCGCTCTCCATGGGCGCCGGCGAGTATGTGTCCGTGCGCTCGCAACGGGAGTTGCTGGCCGCCACCCGTCCCACCCAAGTCACGCTGGCCGCCGCGCCGCAACTGGACATCGAACACAATGAACTTCTGCTGGTGTATCTGGCCCGCGGGATGTCACGGCAGGCTGCCGAGCACCGCGTGGCGGAGCGGATGGGCCTGTTGGCCTGCGACTGTGATCCCAGCCTGTCGCTGCAGCCGGAGGTCCCCGAGACCGGGGATCAGCATGAGGCGGTCGGCACCGCCTGGGGTGCCTCCCTCTCCAGCTTCTGCTTTTTTGCTTCCGGGGCGATCGTCCCCATCCTTCCGTTCATCTTCGGCATGACCGGAGTGGCGGCTCTGCTCGTAGCCGGCGTCCTGGTGGGCATCGCACTCCTGGCGACCGGCGGCGTCGTCGGCCTCCTTTCCGGAACGTCCCCGCTCACACGCGGACTCAGGCAACTGGCCATCGGACTGGGCGCTGCCGGGGCGACCTACCTGCTGGGTATGGCATTCGGCGCCGTGGTGGGCTAGTGGACGGGCACCGTCCGCGTCATT
This sequence comes from Pseudarthrobacter sp. N5, assembly GCF_050157035.1. Lineage (GTDB taxonomy): Bacteria > Actinomycetota > Actinomycetes > Actinomycetales > Micrococcaceae > Arthrobacter. Next base: position 1,226,373 of record NZ_CP189593.1, on the reverse strand, counting down.
CGAGCCGCGGCGCAGCAGCCGGCCTGTTCATCCGGAATCTGCTGGTGATCACGGCCATTGCTGCGGCAGCGTTTCTGGTGGCCGGCTTGGTCTACGGAGATCCAAGGTTTGTGGGCCTTTTGGAGTTCCGGATCGGCGCCGGCAGCGGCCAAGCAGGCCACGCAGGCCAGGCAGGGCAACCGGACGGTCAACGGCCCGCCGCGGAACGGAACACGGAGGCCCCACCGCCTGGATTCGAGGAGGCTGACGCTCCGCTCGGAAAACCCCAGGAACCGCCGTCGGCCAGTGATTCGTATAAGTTCCTGGCAACGAACGACGACGGCACACCCGTTGGGTATTCGCCGTGCCGGCCGTTGCACTTTGTGATAAACGCCAAGCTCGCGCCTGATGGATCGGAACAGCTGGTCCACCAAGCCATCCAGACGGTGTCGCTGGCAACAGGCATCAGGTTCATCGACGACGGCTCCACGACCGAGAAGCCTTCAGAGCAGCGGCTCCCCTACCAGCCCCAAGCCTACGGAGAACGGTGGGCGCCCCTGCTCATCGCGTGGACCACGCCTGAGGTAGCACCCAAGCTCAAGGGCCAGGTGATCGGCACCGGCGGCAGCACGCACTTCAGTTTCGATGAGGGCCCCAAGAGTTTTGTCACCGGCAGCCTGGAGCTGGACGCCCCGCAGATCGGCGAGGAACTCAAGCATCCGGACGGCGCCCGCTACGCCATGGCCGTGATCCTGCACGAACTCGGACATGTGATGGGGCTGGAACACGTTGATGACCCCGTACAGCTGATGTACCCGGAGATCGGGGCACCGGACGGACTGGCCGCCGGCGACCTCAATGGCCTGCATGAGCTCGGCAAAGCCCAGTGCCGGAAGGATCTGTAGACAGTCGTGGAAGCAAGGCGGGCACTGGAACTGGCCACGGCCAAGCCGGTCCGCGGATCGTTGGACGGACGGGGAAATCCGGTGCCGGGACCGGACACGAACACGGCGGGTGCTAGCGCAGCACCACTGTCCTGTTGCCCTGCAGGATCACGCGGCCCTCGCAATGCCAGCGGACCGCGTTGCTGAGCGCCTTACACTCGGTGTCCCTGCCGGCGGCCACGAGGTCAGCGGGTCCATAGGTGTGGTCCACTTCCACTACCTGCTGGGAAATGATGGGCCCCTCATCCAGTTCGCCGTTGACGTAGTGGGCTGTGGCGCCGACTGTCTTCACGCCCCGGGCGTAGGCCTGGTGGTAGGGCTTAGCGCCCTTGAAGCTGGGCAGGAACGAGTGATGGATGTTGATGGCGCGGCCGTCCAGCTTTCGGGTCAGGCTATCGCTGAGGACCTGCATGTAGCGCGCCAGGACAACCAGCTCCACATCGAACTCGTCAATGAGCTCAAGCAGCCGGTTCTCTGCCGCCGGCTTGGTAGCCGCGGTGACGGGGACGTGGAAGAACGGTATGCCGTGCCAATCCACGAGCGTCTGGTGATCGGTGTGGTTGGAGACCACAGCCACCACTTCCACCGGGAGTTCACCGATCCGGGCCCGGAACAGCAGGTCGTTGAGGCAATGCCCGAATTTGGACACCATGATCATGATCTTGCGTTTTGACCCGCGTTCCACAAGTTTCCAGCTCATGCCGTAGTCCCGGGCCAACGGCGCAAAAGCGATCCTCAGCGATGCCGCCGTGGAGGCATCGCCGGCGGATGCGAAGTGCACGCGCATAAAGAAGTGCCCCTCGGACCGTTCGCCGTACTGCTGGTTGTCGACGATGTCGCAGCCGTGCTCCAGCAGGAAGCCGGAGACGGCGTGCACAATGCCCGGCTGTTCCGGGCAGTCGAGTGTGAGGACGTGTTCAACCGTGGTGGCCGGCAACGTTGCCGGGGTTTCAGTCTGGATGGCAGTCATGGCTCAGCACTCAATCACGTTGACGGCGAGGCCTCCACGGGAGGTCTCCTTGTACTTGGTTTTCATATCCGCTCCTGTCTCGCGCATCGTTTTGATGGCGTTGTCCAGTGAAACCTTGTGGCTGCCGTCTCCGTGCAGGGCGAGCCGCGCAGCGTTGATGGCTTTGACGCTTGCAATCGCATTGCGTTCGATGCAGGGAATCTGCACCAGCCCGCCCACGGGATCGCAGGTCAGGCCCAGGTTGTGCTCAATCCCCACCTCGGCAGCGTTTTCCACCTGGCCGGGCATGCCGCCGAGGACCTCGCAGAGCCCGGCCGCCGCCATAGAACAGGCCGAGCCGACTTCGCCCTGGCAGCCCACCTCGGCGCCCGAAATCGACGCGTTGATCTTGAACAGGATGCCGACGGCGGCCGCTGCCAGGAGGAAGCGCACCACACCGTCGTCGTTGGCTCCCGGCACAAACTTCGTGTAGTAATGCAGCACGGCCGGGACGATCCCGGCGGCGCCGTTGGTAGGCGCCGTGACAATCCGGCCGCCGGCCGCGTTTTCCTCATTGACGGCAAGCGCAAACAGGTTCACCCACTCCATGGCCAGCAACGGATCGGCCGAGCCTGCGCCCTGCAGACCGGCATCGGTGGCGGTGAGGGTTTTGAATAGCGACGGCGCCCGCCGCTTCACGTTGAGCCCGCCGGGGAGGACACCTTCCGCGGCGCAGCCGTTGTCCACGCAGGTGCGCATCACGGCCCAGAGGGCCAGGAGCTTTTCGCGGAGCTCGGCTTCGCTGCGCCAGACCAATTCGTTGGCGAGCATCACGCCGGAGATGGATAAACCCTCCCGCTGGCAGATCGCGAGCAGCTCGTCCGCCGTGGTGAACGGGTAGGGCAGCACGGTTTCATCGGCCACCACACGGTCGGCGCCATCGGCGTCACCGTCTACCACAAAACCGCCGCCGATCGAGTAGTAGCTACGCTCGGAGACCACCTCGCCGTTGTGGTCCAGTGCCCGGAAAGTCATTCCGTTGGGATGGGCCGGCAACGACTTGCGCCGGTGCAGCACCACATCCTCATCCCAGTTGAAGTCAACCCGGTGGTGGCCGCCTATCCGCAGTTCGGCGTCCAATGCTGCGGCCGCCACCTGATCGTCCGCGGTGGCCGTATCCACTGTTTCCGGTGCCTGCCCCTGGAGACCAAGCACCACCGCCTTGTCAGAACCGTGGCCCCGGCCGGTGGCGCCCAATGAACCGAACAGCTCGGCCTGCACACGCGCTGTGGAGTCCAGCTTCCCGTCCCCTTTAAGCGCATCGGCGAAAAGCTTTGCCGCCCGCATCGGGCCGACCGTGTGGGAGGAGGACGGCCCGATCCCGACGGAAAACAGATCAAGAACGCTGAGCGCCATCAGGGGACCTCTGGCGAAGCGAACTCCCGCATGCCGTCCAGAATCCACCGGCCAAGGTAATCCGCAAGGGACGCGCGGGGGAAAACCCGGAAGGTCTCCTCCCCCGTCTTCAGCAGCATGGTGGGGATGTGGCCGATCTCCGTGGCAAGGGCGGTGCCTGCTGCAAAGCTGCGCGGATGAAGATCCAGTGCACAGCCCTTCTCCAGTACTGCCTGGGCCCTGCTGCCACTGAGTTCAAACACAGTGCGGTTTGCGGAAAGGTCCACCACCTGGCCCTCGCCATCAGCCAGGGCCTCAGTCAGCGCCCGGACGAGGTCGCCGCCCAGGGAGTCGTGTGCGCCTTCGGGCGCCACCACAAGGAATTCAAAGGGGCTCAGCCAGAGCACCGTGACGCCTCCCCCCATGCGGGAGTCAGAGCCGGCCACCGCCCCGTTACGGGAGGCCCCGTTACGGGAGGCCCCGTTACGGGAGGCACTGTTACGGGAGCTGCCGCCACCCACGTCGCCACTACCCACGTCGCCACTACCCACCTCGCCACACCGCGCGGGCAGCCCACCGGTCACGGCGGCTACCCTCTTTCCTCCCTCGGAGGCGGGGTCAACCCGGATCCCCACCATGGTCTGGAACGGAATCTCGTGGAGTTCAACGATGCCGGGCACGGAGCCGTTGTCGAATGCCGGGGCCAGGTGTGAGGCCGGGCTGCGGCGGACTCCGCGGAGTCCATTGACATGTGCAAGTGCTGCTGTTTCAGCCATCTTTACGGGTCCCTTCAGAGTCGAAAAGTACAGTTTCCGCCACGACAACATCCACCAGCCGGTCTCCGGCCGCGGCCACGAGGGTCTCACCGATCCGGTTGCGGCCGTTTTTGATCAGGGCCAGCGCGAAGGACCTGCCCAACGCGGCGCTGTGGTAGCTGGATGTCACGAAGCCCTGCATGGGCACGGGGCCGTAGGCCGGGTTGACAGTGATGCCCTTTTCAACCAGTTGGGAACCTTCCGGGAGACGGATTGAACCATCCACCGGGAGCACACTGACCAGGTGTTTCCGGTCCGCGCGCACCGCTTCCTTGCGGTTGTAGGAGCGCTTGCCAATGAAGTCCTTGGCTTTGGAGACCACCCATTCCATCCCGGCGTCCTGCGGCGTGACTGTGCCGTCAGTGTCCTGGCCCACGATCGGGTAGCCCTTCTCGGCACGGAGCACGTGCATGGTCTCGGTGCCGTAGGGGGTGATGTTGAATTCCGCCCCTGCGGCGGCCACGGCTTCCCAGGTGTTCAGCCCGTACCAGGACGGGATGTTGATTTCGTAGGCCAGCTCGCCGGAGAACGAAATCCTGCAGATCCGGGCCTGCACTCCGGAGGCCAGCGTGGTCTCGCGGAACGTCATGAAAGGGAAAGCATCGGCTTCCAGCCCGCCGTCTACGGCGAGCTGCGGCGCGACTTTGGCGAGCACGGCCCGGGACTTTGGCCCCACCACCGCGATGGTGCTCCATTGCTCCGTCACCGAGGTGCAGTGCACGTCCAGTTCAGGCCACTCGGTCTGCAGCCATTCCTCCAGCCAGTCCAGCACCTTCGCGGCGCCACCGGTGGTGGTGGTCATGAAGAAGCGGTCATCATCCAGACGCAACGTCACGCCGTCGTCGAAAATCATGCCGTCCGGGGTGCACATCACGCCGTAGCGGGCCGAGCCTGGAGCCAGTTTCTTGAACGCGTTGGTGTAGATGCGGTTCAGGAATTCGCCGGCGTCCTTGCCGCGGATCTCGATCTTGCCGAGCGTGGTGGCGTCCATAATGCCCACGGAATCACGCACGGCACCGCACTCGCGGAGCACTGCGGCGTCCATGTCCTCGCCCGGCCGGGGGTAGTACCAGGGCCGCTTCCACTGTCCCACGTCCTCGAACAGTGCGCCCTGCGCCACATGCCAGGGGTGGATGGAGGTGACGCGGGCGGGGTCGAACAGCTCCCCGCGCTGGCGTCCGGCCAAGGCAGCGAACGCCACCGGGGTGAACGGTGCGCGGTATGCCGTGGTGCCGATTTCGCCGATGCCGCGTGTGCCCTCGGCGGAGTCCGCGCCGCCGTGTTTGAGCGCTGCGGCAATCACGCCGATTGCGTTGACGCCGGAGGTCTTGCCCTGGTCGTTGGCCGTGCTGATGGAGGTGTAGCGCTTGATGTGCTCCACCGAACGCAGGCCTGCACCGGTGGAACGGAGGACATCCGCCACGGACTGGTCGCGCTGGAAGTCCACGAAGTGGTGGTGCCAATCCTCCGGGCCGCCCTCCTGACCGGGCACCAGCCACAGCTGGCGGATCGGCGCGGAGGGAAGCGGCGCCACCGGCGTGGACGGCACGACGGCGGAGCTGAAGCCGGCTGCGATGGCCGCCGCGGCACCCGCCGAAATACCTTCGGACAGGCAGTCAGCCAGTTCAAAGCTGCCGCGTCCCGAGCCGGCTACCAGCTGGTTCGGCACTGCAGCGCTGGGCACAAAGGCTGCCAGCTCTTCATCCCAGCGCAGCTTGCCCTGGCGCTGGCTGTGGAGGTGGACCACGGGGCTCCAGCCACCGGAGACGGCGAGCAGATCGCAGGCAAGCTGCTCGACGCCGGAGGTGAGTTCGCCGTCGTCGTTGATGCTGCGGACGGTGACGCCGGTCAACCGGCCCGTGTTGAAGGTGCCAGCGGCGGAAGCATCAGCGCTGGAGGTGTTGGCCACGGCGCTGCCGATCAGGACCCGGACGCCGGATTCGACGGCGGCAGCGGCCTGCCCGCTCAGTTTCGGACGGGCGTCAACAACGGCGGCAACCTTGACGCCGGCTGCCTGCAGATCCGCCAGGAGCGCGTAGGCGGAATCGTTCGTGGTGCTGATGACAACGCGCGAACCGGCAGCCACGGCGTAGCGGTTGAGGTAGCTGCGGACGGCGGAGGCCAGCATGATGCCGGGGCGGTCATTGTTTTCGAACACCAGCGGACGCTCGTGCGCGCCGGGTGCAAGCACCACCTGCCGCGCCCGGACGTGCCAGATCCGCTGCCGTGAAACACCGGAGGCGGCGGGGCTGGAAAGGTGGTCGGTGCGGTTCTGGGCCGCGATGAAGTAGTTGGAATCGTAGGAGCCGAAGGCGGTGGTGCGGTTCAGCACGGTGCAGTCGGCTGCGGAGATGAGTTCCGCCTCAACGTCAGCCACCCAGTCCAGGGCAGGCGTGCCTTCGATCGGCTCGGCCCGTTCCGGCGCGGTGGAGGCAGAGAGCAGGCTGCCGCCGAGTTCGGGCTGGTCATCGATCAGAATAACGCGGGCGCCGGTGCGTACGGCCTCGCGTGCAGCGGCCAGACCGGCGGGTCCGCCGCCGACCACCAGGACGTCGGTGTGCACGTACTTCTTATCGTATTCAGCCTGGTCCTCGTCCGGGTCCAGTTTGCCGAGGCCATTGAGAAGTTCGGCGCTGAGCCCGTCCACCAGCGTCACAGCCGTGGCCGGCAGCATGGATTCGGCAACGTGGCCGGGGAACCGGGGAGCCACCTTCACCAGGGCATTGGGTTCTTCAACACCGGCAGCCATGATGCCCCGGGGACGGTCCTCGTACAGGGAGTTTCCGGCGTTGACGTGGCCGTTGGCGAGAAGGGCGGAGGCGATGGTGTCTCCCGGGTGTCCGGTGAACTCCTGCCCGTCCACGGTGAACCGCCAGGTGATGCTGCGGTCAATGCGGCCGCCACTGGCGAGCCGGTTGGGCTGATTCTGGGGGGACGTCATGGCCGTCATCCTTCCTGCTGGGTGGTACGTGAATCTGTACGTGAATCTGTGAGTGAGTCTGTGCCTGAGTCTGGAGCCGCTACGCCCCCGTCAATTACGGTGTACACCGGGTCCAGCCCGCCGGGGCGCTCCCCCATCCGGTAGACCGCACTGATGTCATAGCTCACGGTGTCCCGGAGGGTGTTGAACCATTGCCGGCAGCCGGTGCTGTGGACCCAGCGCTCGGCGAAGACACCCCTGGTGTTGTCCCGGTAGAAGAGGTACTCGGCCCATTCGCGGTCCGTCAGGGCATCCGGGCTTTCCGGGTAGGCCACGTGAGCCTGGCCGCCGTAGTGGAATTCGGTTTCATCGCGCGTCCCGCAATTGGGGCATTCGATCAGCAGCATCTGCGATCTCCTCCTTCTAGTGGGCCACGGCAGCGGCGCCGTGTTCGTCGATCAGGGCACCGGTTTCGAAGCGTTCCAGTGCGAAAGGTTTGTTCAGCTTGTGCGGGGTGCCGGTGGCGATCGTGTGTGCAAACGTCAGGCCAGCCGCGGGAGTGCCCTTGAAGCCGCCGGTTCCCCAGCCGCAGTTGACGAACATGTTTTCCACCGGAGTGGTGCCCACGATCGGGGAGGCATCCAGGGTGGTGTCCACAATCCCGCCCCAGGTCCGCAACACGTGGGCCCGGGCGAAGGTCGGGAAGAGTTCGACGGCTGCCGCCATCTGCTGCTCGATCACGTGGAAGGAGCCGCGCTGGCCGTAGCCGTTGTAGGAGTCCACGCCGGCGCCCATGACCAGCTCGCCCTTGTGGGCCTGGGAAACGTAGACGTGCACGTGGTTGGACATCACCACGGTGGGGTGGACGGGTTCGTGCAGCTCGGACACGAGTGCCTGAAGGGGGTGGGACTGGATGGGCAGCCGGAACCCTGCCATCTCGGCAAGGACGCTGCTGTGGCCGGCCGCGCACAGTCCCACTTTTTCGGTGTTGATGGTGCCCCGGTTGGTCTTGACTCCCACCACCCGGTTGCCGTCCTTCAGGAAGCCGGTGACTTCGCAGTTCTGGATGATGTCCACGCCCAGCTCGTTGCATTTACGGGCGAAAGCCCAGGCCACGTGATCGTGCTTGGCGATGCCGGCCCGGGGCTGGTAGGTGGCGCCCATGACCGGGTAGCGGATGTTGTCGTTGATGTTCAGGATGGGGCAGAGTTCCTTGACCTGCTGCGGGTCCAGCCACTCGGCGTCCACGCCGTTGAGCTTGTTGGCGCCCACGCGGCGGATGCTTTCGCGGACGTCGCCCAGTGTGTGCGCCAGGTTCATCACACCGCGCTGGCTGAACAGGAAGTCATACTCGAGCTCCTCGGGCAGGATTTCCCACAGCTTGAGGGAGTGCTCGTAGATGGCAGCGCTCTCGTCCCAGAGGTAGTTGGAGCGGATGATGGTGGTGTTCCGGGCCATGTTGCCGCCAGCCAGCCAGCCTTTTTCCAGGACCGCGATATTGGTCATGCCATGGTTCTTCGCCAGGAAGTAGGCGGTGGCCAGGCCATGCCCGCCGCCGCCCACGATGACTGCATCATAGGAGGATTTGGGCTCCGGGTTGCGCCAGAGGAACTCAGGGTGTTCCGGAAGCTGATGCGTGCTCACTGTGCTGCTCCAATCATTTCTGCCTCAGGTTCTGTTGCCAGTGCTTCTGTCGACGCTTCTTCTGTCGACAGTGCGCCGGCACGATTGCCGTCAAGAGTCAGGTGCGGGTAAAGCGGGAAGTCCGTGGCCAGCATGCTGACCCTGCGGCGGAGGCCGACGGCGGATTCCTCACTGAGTTGCCCGGCTCCCGTTGCTCCGTCTCCCCTTGAACCCATGAGGGCTTCCGCTATGATGTCCGCGACCTCAGCGAACTCTGCGGCTCCAAAGCCGCGGGTGGCCAGCGCCGGGGTGCCGATCCGGAGACCGGAGGACACCATGGGCGGGCGGGGATCAAAAGGCACGGCGTTGCGGTTGACGGTGATGCCGATCCGGTGCAGCCGGTCTTCGGCCTGCTGCCCGTCAAGTTCGGAATTCCGCAGGTCCACGAGGACCAGGTGCACATCAGTCCCGCCGTTGACCACCGAAATGCCGGCGGCGCCGACGTCGTCCTTCAACAGCCTGGCGGCCAGGATGCCGGCGCCTTCCAGCGTGCGCTGCTGACGCTCCTTGAACTCTTCGGAGGCGGCGATCTTGAAGGCAACGGCCTTGGCAGCGATCACGTGCTCAAGCGGTCCGCCCTGCTGCCCAGGGAACACTGCGCTGTTGATCTTGCGGGCGTATTTTTCCTTACTCAGGATGACGCCGCCGCGCGGGCCGCCGAGGGTCTTGTGGGTGGTAGTGGTGACAATGTCCGCAAAGGGCACCGGGTTGGGGTGCAACCCTGCGGCCACGAGTCCGGCGAAGTGAGCCATGTCCACCATCAGGTACGCGCCCACCAGATCGGCGATCCGGCGGAATTCCGCGAAATCCAGCTGCCGGGAGTACGCGGACCAGCCGGCCACGATCATTCTGGGCCGGTGCTGGAGTGCCAGCGCCTCCACTTCGGCCATATCCACCAGATGATCGTCTTTGCTCACGTGGTACGGGACCACGTTGTAGAGCTTGCCGGAGAAGTTGAGGCGCATCCCATGCGTGAGGTGGCCGCCGTGGGCCAGGTCCAGTCCCATGATGGTGTCGCCGGGTTCCAGCAGCGCGAACATGGCGGCGGCGTTGGCCTGGGCTCCGGAGTGCGGCTGCACGTTGGCCGCTTCGGCCCCGAACAGCACTTTGACCCGGTCAATTGCCAGCTGCTCGATCACGTCGACGTGCTCGCAGCCGCCGTAGTAGCGCTTGCCCGGGTAGCCCTCGGCGTACTTGTTGGTCAGCACCGAGCCCTGTGCCTCCATCACCGAAGCCGGCGCGAAGTTCTCGGAAGCGATCATCTCCAGTGTTGACTGCTGGCGGATGAGTTCCTGCGCGATGGCCTGCGCGACTTCGGCGTCGGCGTCGGCGAGGGTGTGGTTCAGCTGCTCGTTCATGGTCTCTCCTTTGAAATCCCTACGCTGTTGAAGCACTCGTATCGCTTGAAATACCTGTGTTGTTCAACTGATATATTAGAACTGGTGCAATAATATGTTGTAGATCACAAGGCGTCAACAGGCGTGGGCCGCGTGACCGGCAACCGAAACTGGAAAACTGCCAACGGGAGCGAAAATGAGCATGGTATTGGATGGCCCTGGCGCCGGCACGCAGACACCCGGCACCTCGTTGGCCGAGCTGGCTTACAGGCAATTGCGCGACAAACTGATCATGTTGGAAATCCGGCCGGGTGACCCGATCAACGACGGTCAGATCGCAGCGGAACTTGGTATCGGCCGCACCCCTGTACGCGAAGCGATCAAGCGGCTGGAGGGAGACCATCTGCTGGTCTCCTACCCTCGACGGGGCACCTTCGCCACCGGCGTGGACATCACCGAGCTGGCGGACGTATCTGAAATCAGGGAGTTGCTGGAGCCCCTGGCCGCCCGGCGGGCCGCCAGGATGGCCAATGACGAGCTGCGCAGGGAGATCCGTGACGTGGCCCGGGAAATCGGGGAGCTGGAAGCGGAGCGTGCGGACCAGCGGGCGCTGATGCGCTACGACATCACCGTGCACAGGCTGATCTACCGCGCGGCTGCGAACCCCCATCTCGAGGACGTACTGATCCGCTACGACAACCTGGCCACGCGCATCTGGTGCCTGGTGCTTGACAAAATGCCGTCGGTGACGGGCCACATCACCGAACACGTCGAACTGCTGAACGCCATTGCCGACGGCGACGGCGAGAAGGCAGCCGAGCTCGCACTTCACCATGTCACCGGCTTCGAGCAGACAATCCGCAACATCCTTTAGGCTGCACCCCACGCTGGAGGACGGGAGCAGGATGGAGAGTCCTGCCCACCGATGCGGGACCGCGACACGGACGGCGGAGGCCTCTCCCCCTTGACCGCGTTTGAGACGATGATCATTATGGTTGCCGACAATTCCCCTCACCTTGACCCCGATGCCGCGCAACATGGAGGTGTGCAGTCCGTAGACCGGGCCATCACCGTACTTGAAATCCTGGCCCGCGACGGCGACGCCGGCGTCAGTGAAATCGCTGAGGAAATGGGCGTCCATAAGTCCACGGCATCCAGGTTGCTCAGCGCACTCGATGCCAGGGGCATGGTCCAGCAGAACAGCGAGCGCGGAAAATACCAGCTCGGCTTCAACATTCTCCGTCTGGCCAGCGCCATTCCGGCCCGGCTCAGTGTGGTCAGGGAAGCCCGCGCAGACCTTGAGGCCCTGGTGGCGAAATTTGCCGAGACGGTGAATCTGGCCGTGCTGCGCTCCAACTATGCAGTAAATGTGGACCAGGCCATGGGACCGTCCACGCTGGCCACCCAGGACTGGATCGGCGGACTGACACCACTTCACGCGACATCCAGCGGCAAGGTCATGCTTGCTGCGCTGTCCGTCGAGGCACGGAACCGCATCTTGGCCGAAACCGGGCAGCCGGCGTTTACGGCGCAGACCATCACCTCCCGGGAAGATCTGGAACAGCAGCTCCTCGGCATTGCCAAGGCCGGCTACGCCAGTGTTTACGCTGAACTGGAACCCGGGCTGAATGCCGTCGCCGTTCCCGTCCACAATCACCGCGGCGAGGTCATCGGATCGGTGAGCATCTCGGGACCGGCGTTCCGGTTTGATCCGGAACAGATACCCGGCCTGTTGGATGAGCTCAAGCAGGCCGGGCAATCGATCAGCGCAAAGATGGGTTACACCGCCGACTGACGCGGCGGCCACGCAAAGCCGCGGGCGCGGTTCAGTGTGCCGACTGCACATCGCCGATCCTGCTGGTGACCCAGCTGTGGAACGCTTCGATGTGGTGCTCGCTGGGTACCAGCACGCCACCATTGGCATAGACCCGTGACCCCATGGCCGGCTGGCAGCGTTCGCAGGCATCGAAATCCTGCTCGTTCACGCGGTGGAACAGTTCAACGGACGCTGTGACGTCCTTGCCGCTTTCCACGACGCTGGGCAGGTAGAGCCAGTCGCATTCAACAATGGTCCGGTCGGCAGCCATCGGGAACATCCGGTGGATGATCACGTGGTCCGGGACCAGATTCACGAAAACCGTCGGCTTAATGGTGATGGCGTAGTAGCGCCGGTCCTGATCCTCCCCCACTCCGGGAATCCGGTCCAGGCCCTCGGAACCGTCAATGGTGAAGCCCTTGATGTCATCACCAAATTCAGCACCGTGGCCAACGAAGTACTGGGCGGCCAGCCCGTCAGCAAATTCGGGCAACACTTCAGTAAGTTCCGGGTGAATGGTGGCGCAGTGGTAGCACTCCATGAAGTTTTCGATAATGAGCTTCCAGTTGGCCTTGACATCGTACTTGATCCGACGTCCCAGGCTCAGGTTGGCGATGTCGTAGTCCTCAACGGCCCGCAGGTCCCCGAGCCGTTCCTCGATGGCCCCCATGACGTCCTTTTCGAAGGACGGCGGCTCGTCGGCCAGACACACCCAGACGTAGCCCAAGTACTCGCGCACGTGGACCTTGACCAGACCGTACTCGTTGCGGTCAATATCCGGCATCTTCGTCAGGTTGGGGGCGGCGATGAGTTTGCCTTCAAAGTCATAGGTCCAGGCGTGATACGGGCACTGGAACGCACGGTTGGCCTCACCCGATTCCTCCATGCAAAGCTTCACGCCACGGTGGCGGCAGATGTTAAAGAAGGCCCTGATCTCGCCTTTCCTGGTCCGGTTGATCAGCACACTCTCGCGGCCGATCTGCACCGTCTTGAAGGAGCCAGGCTTCTCCAGATCAGCGGTCCGCACGGCACAGAACCACATTTGCTCAAAGATGCGTTCCTGTTCGGCCCGGAAGATCTCTTCGCTCACGTAGGTGTGGCCTGGCAGGGTCGGGATCAGGCTGGGCGAAACTACTTCGGTGGTCATTCTTACTCCTCTGCGATGACGAAAGCTGGGTTTGTGAAGTCGTTGCTCGTGAAGTGAGCGGGAAGTTTCAGGACGGGACGAGGCTTGGCTGAAGGCTTGCGCTGGCGGCATTGAGCTGGCGGCGCCACCTGGTGAAAAGCCGGGGCTGGTTCACGCCCAGCACAGCAACAGGGTCCGCGCCCCGGTAGTACACGGCCAGAAAGCTGTGCTGCTCCGGGTCACCGGCTTCAATCGCCACCCGCTCTGCATCGCGGGCGTGGCCGGCGAACTGCAGTTTCACACCGTATTGATCGGACCAGAAATACGGCAGGTTCATCGGCTGCTGGGCGGCGCCGGGATCCAGCACGGCAGCTACCGCGAGGGCCGGACGCTCCAACGCCCCGCTCCAGTGTTCAACCCGGTGATGCCGGCCCGCCCGGTGATCGAACCACGCAGCGCAGTCACCGACGGCAACCACACCGGGGACATTGGTCCGGCCCATCGAGTCGCAGAGTACACCGTCCCCGATGCCCAGCCCGGAACTGGCCAGCCACCCGACATTGGGTACGGCACCGATGCCCACCAGCACGACGTCGGCGGACAGGTACCGGCCGCCGTCCAGACGGACACCGGTGACGTTCCCTTCGCCGCTGTAGAAGCAATCGATGCCGGTATCGCAGATCAGTTCCACGCCATTGATTTCGTGGAGCCGGGCCATGACGGCGCCCATCTCGGTGCCAAGAGGGCCGCTGAGCGGTACCGGGCCGGCGCAGATGATGCTGACGTCCATACCCAGCGCACGGGCGGTGGATGCTACTTCCGCTCCGATGAACCCGGCGCCGACAATCACCAGCCTGCCGCCCGGAACGAGCTCCGGGGCGAGGTCCTGGGCATCCTGCAGCGTTCGCAGGGTAAAGACATTGGACAGTCCGGCCAGTTCAGGCAGTGTGCGGGCGGAGGCGCCGGTGGCAATCACGACGCCGTCCGCCTCCACGGTTCTTCCGTCGCCGAGTGTGATGGTCCGGGAGGCGGCGTCGAAGCTGTGCGCACGGGTGCCGAGCAGCCATTCGGCCTGCAACGGCTCGGTCCCGGAGTCCTGGTCTCCGGTTTCCAGGGACAAATCGTTCACACTGATTTTCCCTGCCAGGAAATCCTTTGACAGCGGCGGCCTGTCATAGGGCCGATGCAGCTCGTCACCGATGATTACCAGCCTGCCCTGGAACCCCTGGGCACGCGCGGCCCGAGCGGCGGAAATGCCGGCAAGTGATGCCCCCACAATCGCCAATGTCTGCATGGCCACCTCCCAGTTCTGTCGTACATGAATTGCGCATTACGCAACATTCATCTCTATGCGAAACAGCGTGACCGAACTCACAGGCCCATGTCAAGCAAACGGCGGATTAAGATTGAACCCTTGACAAGTCAGAGTGAGGTGGATCACGCTGTTGCGTATTGTGATCAGAGTTGATCATGGCTCAACCCATCCGCAGGCGTTGCTCGTCACCGGTGAAAGAGGTCTATCGAATGCATATCGCATGCCCGCTCAGCGCATTGGCCCCGGGGGACGCCTTGCGACTCGAAACGTCCCCGCCGATTGCTGTTTTCCATACCGAAGATGGCGAGTTGTTCGCCCTCGACGACACCTGCACGCACCAGGACGCCTCGCTGGCAGACGGCTGGGTTGAAGGCTGTGAAGTCGAATGCCCGCTGCATGCCTCAAAGTTCAATCTGCGCACAGGGGCAGCAGACGCGCTGCCGGCCAAGCTGCCAGTCCGTGTCCATGAAGTCGTCGTCATAGACGGTCAAATCATGGTCAAGGAGTCCGATCTGGCTCCCAACCTGCCGCCGGGCCTGACCGTTAACGGCCATGTCTAGGCCTGCATCCTTCCACGCAACACGTCATTCCAAGCAGCGAGGTGAAGATCTTGACCATTCAACTGAGCAATGAGCTCCAGGCAGTTTCAGGTTCTCCTGAGGCGTCCGCGCCAGCCGTGGCAGCACCCGTACGGACCACGTCGCCGTTTGTCCTGACGGTGGCCTGCCCCGAACGCCCTGGGATTGTCCACGCTGTGTCCAGCTTCCTGGCCGAACGCGGCTTTGATATCTCAGAGCACCAGCAATTCGATGACCACGTCAGCGGCACCCTCTTTCTCCGCACCGCCTTCACCGGGGCCGGTGGCGTCAGCGCAGACTCCGCCACAGCCGTTAACAGCCCCGTGACATCCAGCTCGGCGGATTCCCTCGCTGCGGACTTCGCCGCCGTGGCCGGCGAGTTCGGGATGTCGTTTCGTTTCCATGACAGCAGGCCGCAGCGCATCCTCGTGATGGTGTCCAAGTTCGGGCACTGTCTCAACGATCTGATCTTCCGCTGGCGCGCCGGCAGCCTGGGAGCGGACATCGTCGCCGTCGTCTCCAACCATGAGGACCTGCGGCCCATGGCGGAAGCCGCCGGTCTGCCGTTCATCCATGTGCCTGTCACTGCACAGGGCAAGCCGGAGGCCGAGCGCCGGATGCTGGAGCTCGTCGATGAATACCAGGCGGATCTGGTGGTCCTGGCACGCTACATGCAGGTGCTCTCGGACGAACTGTGTGGCGCCTTGCGCGGCCGTGCCATCAACATCCACCACTCCTTCCTGCCGGGGTTCAAGGGCGCCAAACCGTATCACCAGGCGTACGAGCGCGGCGTCAAGCTGGTGGGTGCCACCGCGCATTATGTCACGGCGGAACTGGACGAAGGTCCCATCATCGAGCAGGAGGTATTTCGCGTGGACCACGGCGTGGATCCCGAATCGCTGGTCACGGCTGGCCGCGACGCCGAGGCCATTGCACTCTCCCGCGCGGTGAAGTGGCATTGCCAGCACCGGGTCCTGCTCAACAACTCCCGCACCGTCGTCTTCCGCTAGAGCCGCGGCTTACCCACACAGGCTACCCAACACCCCTCGCCACACGTTAAATACAGGAGCTCCCGCATGACCACAACTCCCCGTGTCGTTATCATCGGCGCCGGCATCGTCGGCGCAAATCTGGCCGATGAACTGTCCACCCGCGGATGGACCAACATCACCGTCGTCGAACAGGGACCGCTGGATCTGGCCGGCGGCTCGACGTCCCACGCGCCCGGCCTGGTGTTCCAGACGAATCCGTCCAAGACCATGACCGAGTTCGCCGCCTACACCGTGGACAAGCTCCTCGCCCTGAGCGAGGACGGGGTCTCCTGTTTCAGCCAGGTGGGCGGGCTGGAGCTGGCCACCACGCAGGAACGCCTGCAGGATCTCAAGCGCAAGCTGGGATACGCCACATCGTGGGGCATCGAGGGGCGGCTGATCGATCCGGACGAATGCTCAAAGCACTACCCGCTGCTGAACCAGGACATGGTGCTTGGCGGCCTCTACGTGCCTTCGGACGGCCTGGCCTCCGCGGCCCGTGCAGTCCGGCTGCTGATGCGCAAGGCAACGGCGGCCGGCGTGACCTTCCGGGGCTCGACGCCGGTGACCGGCATCGAACAATCCGGCGGCCGGGTCACCGGCGTCCAGACGCCCGACGGCGTGATCCCGGCGGACGTCGTGGTCTCCTGCGCCGGTTTCTGGGGTCCGAAGATCGGCGCCATGGTGGGCATGGCCGTGCCGCTGCTGCCGCTGGCACACCAGTACGTGAAGACGTCGGCGGTGCCTGAACTGCTCGGCAAGAATGACCTGGCCAGCCCTCTCGATCCGGCGAACGGTGCCCGGATGCCGATCCTGCGGCATCAGGACAAGGACCTCTACTTCCGTGAGCACGGGGACCGGATCGGCATCGGATCCTATGCCCACCGCCCCATGCCGGTGGATCTCCGTGAGCTGCCGGAGGTCGCGGCCGCGCAGATGTCCGAACACCGGATGCCATCCCGGCTTGACTTCACCGAGGCGGATTTCCTGCCCTGCTGGGAGGACAGCAAGGAACTGCTGCCGGCCCTGAACGGCGCACGGGTTGCGGACGGCTTCAACGGCATCTTCTCCTTCACCCCCGACGGCGGCCCGCTGGTGGGCCAGTCTCCGGACGTTGAGGGTTTCTACGTGGCCGAAGCTGTCTGGGTTACCCATTCGGCCGGCGTCGCCCGGGCAGTGGCCGAGCTGCTGATCGAGGGTCAGTCCCGTATTCCGCTGCACGAATGCGAAGTCTCCCGCTTCGAGGCAGTGCAGACGGCCGAAAGCTATGTCAGCGAAACCTCGCAGCAGAATTTTGTGGAAATCTATGATGTGCTGCACCCGTTGCAGCCGCGCCGGTTCCCGCGCGAGCTGCGGGTCAGCCCCTTCAACTGCAGGCAGAAGGAACTGGGTGCCTCCTTCCTGGAGGCCGGCGGCTGGGAGCGCCCGCACTGGTTTGAGGCCAACCGCCCCCTGCTGGCCGAGCTGCCCGCCGAATGGCAGGCGCCGGAACGCGAGCCTTGGGCCGGCATGTTCCACTCCCCCATTTCCGCCGCCGAGGCGTGGAAGACCCGCACCGCCGTCGCGCTTTATGACATGACCGCGCTTAAACGGCTGGAAGTTTCCGGACCGGGAGCGCTGGCGCTCCTGCAGCGCCTGAGCGCCGGCCAGATCGACAAGAAGCCCGGCGCTGTCACCTACTGCCTGCTCCTCAACGACGACGGCGGCGTCCGCAGCGACATCACGATTGCCCGGCTGGATGAGACCACGTTCCAGGTGGGCGCCAACGGCAACATCGACTTCGACTACTTCACCACCGAGGCCCGGAGACAGACCGCCGCAGACGTCAACCAGTGGGTGCAGATCCGGGACATTACGGGTTCCACCTGCTGCATCGGGCTGTGGGGGCCGCTGGCCCGCGAGGTCATCGCCAAGGTCAGCACCGATGATTTCAGCAATGACGGGCTGCGCTATTTCCGCACCAAACCGGTTCACATTGGCGGCATCCCCGTGACGGCCATGCGGCTGTCCTATGTTGGCGAACTGGGCTGGGAACTTTACACCACCGCTGAGAACGGGCTGAAGCTCTGGGACGTTCTCTTTGCGGCCGGGCAAGAACAGGGCATCATCGCGGCCGGCCGCGGAGCCTTCAACAGCCTGCGCCTGGAAAAGGGCTACCGGCTGTGGGGCACCGACGTTACGCCCGAACATGAGCCGTACCAGGCAGGCCTGGGCTTCTCGATCGGCAAGAACAAAGAGTCGTTTGTGGGCTCCGAGGCTCTCGCCGTGCGACGCGAGCAGCCAGCGGCCCGGCAGCTGCGCTGCCTGACGGTCGACGACGGCACCTCGGTGGTGCTGGGCAAGGAACCCGTGTACTTCAACGGGGAACCTGCCGGCTACGTCACGAGCGCCGCGTACGGTTACACCGTCCGCCGCCCGATCGCCTACGCGTGGCTGCCCGCCGACGCCGCGGTGGGTAACGCCGTCGAAATCGAGTATTTCGGAACCCGCATCGCGGCCACCGTGGCCGCGGAACCCCTGGTGGATCCGGGGATGGAACGCCTCCGCGGCTGACCACCATCCGTGTGAATCACACTGTGACATTTCAAGACCACGTCCAAGGAGACCTTGAACCATGACGAACGAAAGCTACGACTACGTGATTGTAGGTGGGGGCAGCGCCGGATCGGTCCTGGCCGACCGCCTGAGTGCCGACGGCACCCACACCGTGCTGGTCCTTGAAGCGGGCCGCAGCGACTACCCCTGGGATCTGTTCATTCAGATGCCGGCGGCCCTCACTTTCCCCAGCGGCAACAGGTTCTACGACTGGCAGTACCGCTCAGATCCGGAACCCCACATGGAGGGCCGGAGGATCGCCCATGCCCGTGGCAAGGTGCTCGGCGGGTCCAGTTCCATCAATGGAATGATCTTCCAGCGGGGCAACCCCCTGGATTATGAGCGCTGGGGAGCGGACGCAGGCATGGAAACATGGGACTTCGCCCATTGCCTCCCGTATTTCAACCGCATGGAAAACGCCCTGGCCGCCGATCCTGCCGATGAGCTGCGCGGACATGACGGCCCGTTGGTGCTGGAGCGCGGACCGGCGCGCAATCCCCTGTTCCAGGCGTTTTTCCGGGCAGCCACAGAGGCCGGGTACGCCCGGACCGACGACGTCAACGGATACCGGCAGGAGGGCTTTGGCCCCTTTGACCGCAATGTCCACAAGGGGCAGCGTCTCTCGGCTTCACGCGCCTACCTCAGGCCGCACCGGGACCGCAGCAACCTCACTGTCCGCACCCGCGCGCATGTCACTCGAATCAACTTCCACGGTACCGTGGCCACGGGGGTCAGCTACCGCAGAAACGGCCGGCTCCGGACCGTGGACGCCAAAGAGGTGGTTCTCTGCGGCGGCGCCATCAACACCCCACAGCTTCTGCAGCTGTCAGGCGTGGGCAACCCGTCGCACCTGAAATCCCTGGGCATCCAGCCTGTTGTTGATCTGCCCGGCGTCGGTGAAAACCTCCAGGATCATCTGGAGGTCTATGTGCAGCACGCCTGCACGCAGCCGGTCTCCATGCAGCCGAACCTGAGCCTCTGGCGCTATCCCCTGATCGGGTTGCAGTGGCTGCTGGGCCGCACCGGCCCTGCGGCTACCAACCATTTTGAAGGAGGAGGGTTTGTCCGCTCCAATGAGGACGTTGAGTACCCGAATCTGATGTTCCACTTCCTTCCCGTGGCAGTCCGGTATGACGGGCAAAAGGCCGCGGCAAAGCACGGCTACCAGGTCCATATCGGTCCCATGTATTCAGACGCCAGGGGAAGCATCAAAATCACCTCGACGGATCCGGCAGTGCACCCGTCGATGCTGTTCAACTACCTGTCCACTGACCAGGACAAGCGTGAGTGGGTCGAAGCGATCCGCATTACGCGCGACATCCTGGAGCAATCCGCCATGGCCCCGTTCAACGGCGGGGAACTTTCCCCGGGCCGCGCCGTCCAGACCGACGCCGAGATTCTGGAATGGGTGGCACGGGACGCCGAAACCGCCCTCCACCCATCCTGCACAGCGAAAATGGGGCCGACATCGGATCCGATGGCGGTGGTTGACCCGCTCACCATGAAGGTGCACGGCACCTCCGGGCTGCGGGTGGCCGACGCCTCGGCCATGCCATATGTGACCAACGGCAACATCTATGCCCCGGTCATGATGCTTGCAGAGAAGGCAGCAGACCTGATTCTGGGCCAGGACCCGCTCGCTCCTGTGGCTGCGGATTTCTATCGGCACGGCACAAGCCAGCTGACCGGGGCCATGAATCAGGAAACCGTCATGCATCAGGAAACGCTGCAGGCGCAATCAACACCACGGAACCGGAGAGAATCATGAACAGCGTGCAACTTGCCGAAAGCCGGGTCGGGCTGGTCCGCGGCGCTTACGTGGACGGCGGGTGGGCGCAGTCGGTGGGCGGAAACATCCGGGTCATCACGTGCCCGGCGGACGGGACTCACGTAGCTGACATTGCCGAATGCATCGCAGCCGACGCCGAAGCAGCGGTCGACAGCGCACGCCGGGCATTCGATGACGGCGGCTGGCCGGCAAGCAGCGAAAAAGAGCGGGGACGGATTCTGCTGCGCACTGCCGACCTGCTGGAACGCGACAAAGCAGTCTATGCGAAGGCTGAGGCCCTGGATACGGGGAAGCGGTACATCGAAGCGGAATACGACATCGACGACGTCGTAGCCTGCTTCCGGTACTACGGCGGCGTTGCCGGAACGGATGCCGGACGGGTCATCGATACGGGGGTCCCCGGGGCAATCAGCCGGATCGTTCACGTCCCGGTCGGCGTCTGCGGCCTGATCACGCCGTGGAACTACCCGCTCCTTCAGGCCTCGTGGAAGGTTGCGCCGGCCCTGCTGGCGGGGAACACCTTTGTCCTCAAGCCCAGTGAGCTGACGCCGTCGACTTCCATCCTGCTGATGGACACGCTGCGCGAGGCAGGGGTTCCGGCCGGCGTCGCCAATCTTGCGACCGGTTCCGGCCCGGAAGTCGGTGCCGTCCTGAGCTCTGACCCACGGGTGGATCTGGTGTCCTTCACCGGAGGGCTGGCAACGGGCAAACGCATCATGGAAACCGCGGCCTCCACGGTGAAACGCGTTGCGCTCGAGCTCGGAGGCAAGAACCCGAACATTGTGTTTGCCGACTCCGACCGGGAAGCCGCCATTGACAACGCCCTGACAGCTGTCTTCCTGCATTCCGGCCAGGTCTGCTCGGCTGGTACGCGGCTCATCGTAGAAGAGTCGATTCATGATGAGTTTGTTACGGAGCTCGCCCGTCGCGCACAGAAAATCCGCCTCGGTGGCCCGTTTGATGACCGGGCGCAGACAGGTCCCCTGATTTCGTCCGCCCACCGCAGCAAGGTGCACGCTTACGTTCAGGCGGGTATTGCCGAAGGAGCACGGTTGCTGTGCGGCGGGTTCATTCCGGACGCCGCGCCTTTGGCCGAGGGCAGCTACTACCCTCCCACCATCCTCGACGGCTGCCACAGCGCGATGGGCGTGGTGCAGGAAGAGTCCTTCGGGCCGGTACTGACCGTGGAGACTTTCACTACGGAACAGGAGGCCATACGGCTGGCCAATGACACGATTTATGGCCTGGCAGGGGCTGTGTGGACAGGCGACGCGTCGCGTGCCCAGCGGGTGGCGCAGGCACTGCGCCACGGAACTGTGTGGATCAACGACTACCACCCCTATGTTCCGCAGGCGGAGTGGGGCGGCTTCGGCCAGTCCGGCAACGGCCGGGAACTGGGACTACAGGGCCTTGCGGAATACCGCGAGACCAAACATATCTGGCAGAACATCAACCCCGGGCCCAGCCACTGGTTCGAGCCTTCAGCGGCAGGAGAGCAGCCATGAACAAGCCCGAAATATCAGTGCGGAATCTCTGGAAGGTCTTTGGGCCCGGCGGTGAAAAGATACCGAATGATCCCGAACTTTCCGGTTTGAACTCGGCCGAGCTGCTGGAACGTACCGGCTGCGTGGCCGCGGTCAGGAATATGAATTTCGACGTCGCCAAGGGCGAAGTGTTCGTCGTTATGGGACTGTCCGGTTCCGGGAAGTCGACTCTGGTCCGGTGTCTGACCCGTCTGATTGAACCGACGTCGGGTCAGGTCCTGGTGGACGGCAAGGACGTCCTGCAGGCAGGCACCGCCGAACTGCGCGAGCTGCGCCGGCGCAAGATGTCCATGGTGTTTCAGCATTTCGGTCTCCTCCCGCACCGCACCGTTCTGGACAACGTTTCCTACGGCCTGCAGATCCGGGGGGCGGCCAAGAACGAGCGTTACGCCAGATCACGCGAAATCATCGACCTGGTGGGGCTCACGGGTTACGAACGGCATTTCCCTGACCAGCTTTCGGGCGGCATGCAGCAGCGCGTCGGCCTGGGCCGGGCCCTCGCCGGAGACCCGGACACCATCCTGTTTGACGAACCGTTCTCCGCCTTGGATCCGTTGATCCGCCGCGATATGCAGGCAGAAGTCATCCGGCTGCACAAGGAGATGGGGAAGACCATGATCTTTGTCACCCACGACCTGTCCGAGGCGCTCAAACTGGGCGACCGCATCCTGATCATGCGCAACGGCGAGACGGTCCAATGTGGCACGGGCGACGACCTGGTGGGCTCACCGGCAGACGACTACATTGCGGATTTCGTATCCGAAGTCCCGCGCGCCGATGTCCTGACACTGAAATGGATTACCGGACCGGTGGCGCCAGCAGCCCCCGCAGATGCTCCCGTCCTTTCTTCCACGATGATCATCCGCGACGCCATTCCGACAGTGATGCATTCCTCGTGTGCGGTGATGGTAGCGGACGACTCCGGAAGGATCCTGGGCCAGATCGACCGCGACAGCATCCTGTCAGTCCTCCGCAGCCGGGAAGTTGCGGCCTGATGTCCACCATCGTTCGCGACAGATCCGTGCTACGGACAGAAACCGTCACCGCTCCGGAGCCCCGCCGCCGACTGAGCCGGCGCACCTGGCTGCTGTTGGGCGCGGCCGTTCTCTGGCTGCTGGGCTTTCTGTTCCTCCGCGGCACCGGCACGTTGGCGCTGCCAGCCTCTGAGCTGACGGAACTCCACCGCAGCCTCAATCAGTTCAACGCCTGGGTCGCAGCAAACCGCAGCGACAACCCCGTCTTCCTCTACGTGCTCACGCCCCTCCGGGCGGCCGTCGATGCCGTGGCCAACTTCTTTGTCATCATTTTTGCCGCCAGCCCCACGGGTCTTCGGCTGCCGGAAGTAGGTTGGCTGGGAACCGTTGCGCTGCTGAGCTGGGTCGCCTTCGCCGTCGGCAATGTCCGCGTGGCCCTGCTGACTGCGGCCGTGTTCATTTTCTTCGGACTGCAGGGCCTGTTCGTTGAAGCCGCGTACACTTTCGCCCTCGTCATCACGGCTGTCCTGTTGACGCTGATGATCGGCATTCCCCTGGGCGTGCTGGCCGGAATCAGCAAACGGGTCGCACGGGTGATCACTCCCGTCCTGGACTTCATGCAGACGCTGCCCACCTTTGTCTACCTGGCTCCGCTGGCGCTGATCTTCCTCATCGGCCCGGCGTCTGCCGTCATCGCCACCGTCATCTACGCGGCGCCTCCGGTGATCCGGCTGACGGCGCACGGCATCAGGAGCATCCCGGCGGACACCCGTGAGGCCTCGGACTCGATGGGAACTACCGGCTGGCAGCGGCTGTACACGCTGCAGCTGCCATTGGCCCGGCGCACCATAGTAATGGGTATCAACCAGAGCACCATGGCAGCGCTGTCCATGGTGACAATCGCAGCGCTGATCGCAGCGCCGGGACTGGGCCAGATAGTCATTCGCGCCCTGCAGTCACTGGACGTCGGCACGGCAGTGAACGCCGGGCTGTCCATAGTGCTGCTGGCCATTGTGCTGGACCGCGTCACCACGGCCGCCAGCCGTCGGGCAGAACCCGGGGCGCGCCAGCGAAGCAGGATGTCCCACAGGACCCGGCTGATAGTTCTTGCTGTCACGCTGGTTCTGACGGCCGTGCTGGTTCAATTTTCCCGGACGGTACTCTGGGCGGCGGCTTTTCCGAAAAACCTCAACATCGGCCCAGCCATTGTCGACGGAGTAACCTCTGCCAGCGAGTGGCTGCAGACCCATCTGTTCTTCTTCACCGTGTCATTCCGCGAGGCCGTCACTGTCGGAATTCTCAACCCTTTCCAATCGCTGCTCACCGAAACGCCGTTCTTCATCCTGGTTGCCGTCGTAGCGATCACTGCGTATGCGATCGGCAGCTGGAAACTGGCCGCACTGACCACTTCTTGCCTGGCTCTGATCATTTACCTGGGTTTGTGGAGCGACGCCATGGTCACCTTGGCGGGCACTTTGGTGGCCGCCGTCGTCGTGATTCTTCTGGGCGTTGTCTTCGGCGTGGCGATGGGCAGATCCAACAGGGTGGACCAGGCCATGCGGCCAATGCTTGATGCCGCCCAGACAATGCCTGCTTTTGTTTATTTGGTTCCCTTTCTCGGGCTGTTTGGAGCGACGCGCTTCACTGCCATCGTCGCGGGCATCATCTATGCAGCCCCTGTGGCTATTAAGATCACGGCCGACGGCATTGCCGGAATTTCCCCGACAGTGGTGGAGGCAGCCGTGTCCAGCGGTTCAACCCCGTGGCAGGTCATCACCAAGGTCCAGCTCCCCATGGCCCGGCAATCGCTTGCTCTGGCTGCCAACCAGGGCCTGATTTACGTCCTCGCCATGGTGGTAGTCGGAGCGCTGGTAGGCGCAGGGGGACTTGGCTACGACGTCGTCGCAGGATTTGTTCAAAGCTCACTCTTCGGCAAAGGCCTTGCGGCCGGCCTGGCCATCGTCTTTCTGGGTATCTTGCTGGACCGCATGACCCAGGCGGCCGCCGCCACGCCTGTCAGGAAACCGCCTGCCGGAATACCGGCGTCAACTTAATAGCCCTGACGGATCACCGTACCGGTCCGCAGGAACACCCGTCCCACAACAAGGAGATCGAACAATGTCAAAATCTGCACTGTTGCTCAAACGTACTATCCCCACGGCCGCAGCAGCCGTCGCCGCCACCCTGGTACTTGGCGGCTGCGGCGGCGCGTCGGTCAATCAGGTGGCAGCGGCAGGTTCCGCGGGCGCGGCGTGCGGGACCGTTAACGTGGCGCTGAACGCCTGGGTGGGCTATACCGCCAACGCTGCCGTGTACAGCTATGTGGCGCAGGACAAACTCGGCTGCACCGTGGTCCAGAAGGACCTGTCGGAACAGATCTCCTGGCAGGGTTTCGGGTCCGGCGAAGTGGACGTCATCATCGAAAACTGGGGCCACGACGACCTGGCGAAGCAGTACATTACGGACCAGGCGGTGGCCGTCGATGCCGGTCCCACCGGCAACGAAGGCCACATTGGCTGGTACGTGGCACCGTGGATGGCAGCAAAATACCCCGACATCACGGACGGCAAGAACCTGAACAAGTATGCGGAACTGCTGAAAACGTCCGAGTCCGGAGGCAAGGGACAGGTGCTCGACGGCGACCCGGCCTTCGTCACCAACGACGAGGCCCTGGTCAAGAATCTCGACCTCAACTACAAGGTGGTGTTCTCCGGTTCGGAAGCAGCACTGATCCAGTCGTTCCGTTCCGCTGAAAAGAACAAGACGCCGCTGCTGGGCTACTTCTACGAACCGCAGTGGTTCCTTTCCGAGGTTGCGCTGGCCAAGGTCAACCTTCCGAAGTGGAGCGAAGGCTGCGACTCGGACCCGGAGAAAGTTGCGTGCGACTACCCGGTGTACACGCTGAACAAAATCATTTCGAAGAAACTATCGGACAGCGGCTCACCGGCCGCGAAGCTGGCCAAGGCATTCAAGTGGACCAACGAAGACCAGAACTCCGTGGCTACGGACATTCAGGCCGGCATGAAGCCTGAAGCGGCAGCTAAAAAATGGGTGGACGCCCATCCCCAGGTGGTAGATTCCTGGCTTAAGTAGCCTCGCCTTCCCGAAGGGTTCCTCCGCGGCCATTGGGCAGGCTGCGGAGGAGCCCTTTTCTGCGGCAGCCCACTGGGCGACTGCGTCCTGCGACGGGTGTTAGACCCTGTTTGTGAAGACAAATCTAAACACCTCCTGACCACACCTTACGTTTATGGCTGGCCAGCTGGCTCCTCGAGTCGGGCGACGGCGCCGATGACCAACCTCTCCTCCTGGGGCGAGGTTGGTCGGCTTCAACGCACTGCTCCCTTAGATCCGCCAACATCGTGACGGCCGGCCTGGTCCTGGCTGTGACGGCCGCCCTGCTTGGGCCGGCCGGCCCCTCCACTGCCAGTGACACCAACCACGACATTGAAACCGGGCAGTCCGCCCGCCTCAATCTGGGGGCGACGGACCTTTCCGAAAAGCGGACTGTGAGCACCTTCGCACCGGGCGTCACGCTGACGAAGATCAGCCGCGGCGGTACCGACAGCTCACTCTTCTGGACGGACGAAGTCGCCATCCCCTCCGCCTCGACGGACCCGGATGCACCGGCCCCGGCCTTGTCCAGCCAGGCCGACGGCCAGCGTGTCGCCCACAAGCTCAAGGCCGCCGGCGTGGACTCCCGCGTCGAGCACGGCCTGATCCGCAACTGCGGTGCAAAGAGCGACCTCCCCACCGAACTCCCGCAGCAGGACGTCACCGGCACCAACCCGGACGAACTGGTCACCGTGGCGTGACCTGCCTGCCGTGTCCGGGCCGTGGCAGACCATGTCGCGGTGGCATCGCATCCTCGCCGCCGACGGCACCTGGAACCGGGTGCTTGAGGCGTTGACGGCGCAGGCCGACGAGGAGGGCCTGATCGACTGGTCGGTGTCGACTCCACCGTCGCGCGTGCGCGTCAGCAGGCCACGAACGCCACTCGCCACACAGGGGGCTGGATCGAACTCTGGACGACCTGCTGAGCAGGGAGAACAACGACTCGATGACGCTCGTGAGTGCCGAGCGACGGTCCGGCCTGAGAGGGCTGCTTGCTGCGCCCGCGTATTCTGCTGACACGGGCACGATCCGATCTGACGAGTCATGGTCACGCTGCTGAGGGCAATGCTCCCCTCCGTCTCACCGGGAGACCGGTGGAAGAGAGATTGTCCGATACGCCCTTAGGTGATCTTGCGCCGGTAGGCGGCCATGGCGAAGACGTAGGCGAGAACGAGGACGCCGAGGCACCATGCGAGAGCGATCCAAGTGTCGCTGCCGACCGATCGTTGTGCAAACAGATCCTGGATCGTGTTGACGATCGAAGCAGTGCCAGTGGGCTTGCCGATGTGCGGAATCCCATGACGAGGCCTACCAGCACGATGATCACGACCGAGAGCCCGTTGGCAACCGGCGAGGTCAGAACATGTGCCCACAGCACGGACGATCGTGCGATCGGCATGGAATGGAATCGCTCGAAGATGCCGCTCTTCATATCGGTGAACAACCGAACGGCGTTGTACGCGATACCCGACGCGATCGCGATCAGCCCTGTGGTCGGCTCATCGAGGAAGATCACCTTCGGCTGCCCGATCAGGCTCATGGCGATGTCCAGGCGACGGCGCATGCCTCCTGAATACGTGGACACCTTTCGCGATGCCGCATCGGTAAGGCCGAATCGTTCGAGCAGGTCGTCTGCGACCAGGCGGGGGTTCTCCACCTGCCGCAGCTTGGCGATCATGACCAGGTTCTCCCGGCCGGAGAGGATCTCACCGCGACACGCTCCAACTGTCCCAACCACCACCGTCAAACTTTGCGAGACACGCCCTAGCCGGTGGGGACCAGGTTGAAGGTGCTCTCCAGCAACAAAACATCCCCTTCAACGGACCCGGTATTCATCAACAGCCCACTGCAGACCACCTCGCCAAACACATGGTCGGGCTGCAGCAGCCGGAGCTCTTCTGCCAGACAATCCGCCAGGCTACGAACAGGGATCACCAGCTGCTGGTCGGCGTAGCCGTCCCGCCGGAGCGTGGTCTTGCCGTCGCTCCGGCGACGGAATTCGATGTCACCGTCTGCGGTTCGTATTTGTACGCTCCCCACCTGGGATCCGTACTGGCTGTTGATCAAGGTCACTGGAACGTGAAACGCCCACCGCAACCACGCTGCGAGCAGGATGCCGCCCGGAGCGCCTTCTCCTGTGTTGACGGTAACGTCCAGGATTGGCGTGCCGCTGAGTCCGTTGATGGCTGCAGCCAGCTGGTTCCGCCAGAATGTTATGCGTGTCCACGCGAAATCGGAGTCGCCGGCGGTGTAGCCGTTTCTGAGCTGCTCCAGGGCAGTTCCTGGGCTGGCAAGGGCGGCACAGTCCGAAATGCGCCGCTGGGCAATCCTGCCGATTGGAGTGGTGGCCATGGGCGGTTCACAACCCTGGGGCCACCATGCGACGATCGGTGAATCGGGAAGCAAAAAGGGCACAACCAGTGACTCCGCCTGATGTGCCAGTTCCCCGGCAGCCCGGAGCACGATAATTTCTGAGGCTCCGCATTCTCCCCCTGGTGTTATGTGGGCATCCAGGTTGTCAGGTGCGGCGGCTGGCCCTGCTACGAAGGCAATAATTCGGCACGGATATTTCCACCCGGCCACGCTGGCTGCCGCAATGGCTTCCTGTTCGAGGCCGTCCCGAGTCAAGACGATGAGGGTTAGCGCCCTGCTCAGGGCGCCCACGCCGTTGTGGGCGCGGTGCCGGCGGATCGTCTTGGCGATCTGTTCTGTTGTGGTTGTACGGAGCTCGACGATCACGGCCTTCTCCACGTCCTTCCGTCACGTTCAAGTAGTTCCTCCGCCGACCGGGGACCCCAACTGCCCGGGGCGTACGGTTCAGGTTTAGTCCCCTCCGCGGCCCAGAACGCTTCGAATGGATCGATGATTTTCCACGACAATTCAACTTCCTCGTGGTGGGGAAACAACGTGAGATCTCCGAGCAGGACGTCGAGGATTAGCCGTTCGTAGGCTTCGGGGCTGCTTTCCGTGAACGAGTGCCCGTACCCAAAATCCATGGTCACGTCGCGGACTTCCATTTGTGTACCAGGCACCTTGGACGCGAAGCGGATGGTCACACCCTCATCCGGCTGCACACGGATGACAACGACGTTTTGGCTGAACCCGTTTCCGGCATCAGTGAACAACAGCGTGGGCACCTTCTTGAAGACCACCGCGATTTCACTGACCCGCCGGCCCAGACGCTTGCCGGCGCGCAGGTAGAACGGGGCGCCGGCCCAACGCCGGTTGCTGATGTCCAGGCGCAGGGCAGCAAACGTCTCTGTCCGGGAGTCCGGATCGAATCCGGCCTCAGCGCTCAGCCCGTTGACCCTTTCGCCGCCCTGCCAGCCTCCGGTGTATTGCCCCCGGGCGCTGTGGAGGGACAGGTCGTGAGGAAGCCGGACGGCGGCCAGGACTTTCTCTTTCTCGGACCGGAGATCATCTGCGTTAAAGGAAATCGGCTCCTCCATGGCCGTCAATGCCATCAACTGCAGGAGGTGGTTCTGAATGACATCGCGAGCGGCTCCAACGCCGTCGTAGTATCCTGCACGGCCGCCGATTCCGATGTCCTCTGCCGTGGTGATCTGCACATGGTCGACGTAGTTGGCATTCCACAGCGGTTCGAACATCTGGTTGGCGAACCGCAGGGCAAGGATGTTCTGGACGGTCTCCTTCCCAAGATAGTGATCGATACGGAACACCGAGTCGGCAGGAAAAACTTCCTCGACGATGGCGTTCAGCTCCCGGGCCGAGTCCACATCATGCCCAAACGGCTTCTCAACCACCACCCTTCGCCAGGCATTCCGAGGAGCCTGCGCGAGTCCGTGAGCGGACAACTGCTGGCAGACCAAAGGGAACGTCATGGGCGGGATGGATAAATAGAAGGCGTGGTTGCCTTGGGTGCCATGGTGCGCGTCCAGGTCTTCAAGGACCGCTTTCAACCGGACGAACGCGTCGTCGTCGTCGAATTCGCCTGGCACGAACCGGATACCCGCCGCCAGCTGCAACCACACATCCTCATCAAAGGGTGAGCGTGAATAATCCTGGATTGACTCTCTTGCTTCCTTGGCGAATATTTCGTTCCCCGAGCTACCCCTGCCGAAACCGACCAGGGCGAAGTTCGGGGGAAGCAGGCCGCGGCTCATGAGGTCGTACACGGCCGGAATGAGTTTCTTTCGGGCAAGATCCCCGGTGGCACCAAAGATCACCAGCGCGGATGGTTCCGCGAGCCTGTTGAGCCGCCTGTCGCTCCGGACGGACGGTGCGTCCGGACCTCGGAGTACATCACTTTCGATCATCAGCGAACTTTCGGGCAGGTAATGACACGTGTGCTGGAGGACGTGGATACGGAGGAGAAGCTGCCCTCCCCTCCGTATCCGGAGCGCTACTTGATCGCGGCCCTGAGCGCCTTCGCTGCGGCGGCGGGATCTGCTGCGCCGTAGATTGCGCCTCCGGCGACTGCGACCTCGGCACCCGCCGCCTGCACCTTGTCGATGGTGTCGATGGTGACTCCCCCAGCGACGGAGAAGGGCACCCGGGCTTCTTCTCCGGCGGTCAGAAGGACACCCAGGTCATATCCCGGCTTGGCCTGTTCGTCCAGGCCTGCGTGGAATTCAACGAACTTGGCGCCGAGAGCCCTGACCTCTTTGGCCCTGGTCACCTTGTCCGGGACTCCAATCAGATCAACGACTATGCCCTTCTTGTGAGCGGTGGCGGCCTTGACTGCACCGGCGATGGTGGAATCGTCGGCCGAACCGAGGACGGTGACAAGATCGGCGCCGGCGCTGAAGGCAATCCCGGCCTCGAGCTCGCCGGCATCCATGGTCTTCATGTCGGCGAAGACGATCTTGTCGGGAAAGGCCGTTTTGATGGCTGTCACAGCCGACAAGCCCGCGTTCTTGATCAGCGGCGTCCCGAGCTCCAGAATGTCGACAAATGGCGCGACTTTGCCGGCCAGGGCGAGGGCATCCTCGGTGGTCAGAACGTCCATAGCTACCTGCAGTTTCATACTGTTCCTTCGTGTTGATGGTTGGGTCTGTGTGATTGGTTCTATTCGAGATTGGCGTGGCGGGGCCAGAGTTCATCCGCCGGGACGCCGTCGAGATCCCACACGGTGTGAAACACCGCTTCCGTGGCGATCAGCAAGGCCTGCTCGAAGAGGCTTCCCGAATACTGGCGCGAGAGTGTGCCGCGGTGATCTGTTTTTTGGGCCGCGGGGATGATGAAGACCCGGTCGGAGAGGCCGGCGAGGGCCGCGTCCGCCGTTGTGGTGTATGACGCTACCTTTGCCCCGACGCGTGCCGCCGTGGCCGCTGCGTGGACAACACTGGACGTGGTGCCTGATCCGGATGCTGCGATCAACAGATCTCCCGGGCCGATGGCGGGCGTAGTGGACTCGCCCACGACATGGACGGTCAGTCCAAGATGCATCAGGCGCATCGCCGCCATTTTCAGCACCAGGCCGCTGCGGCCGGCACCGACCACGAAGATGCGGTCCGCTTGCTGGATCAGGCGGACCAGCGGTGCGGCCTGTCCGATATCGAGACGGTCAATGATGTCGGCAATTTCGCTCGTGATGAGCGCGAGGTTTCCGGCCAGGTCCGTGTGCTCCAATACAGCTGGCTCCGTCATGGCCAACTCCTTCCGTCATGGTGTGTTCTCGTCAGAAACAAGCCTTGTCGATCGAAAGGGTGGTGGTAACCCCCAAACCTGACGGTCTCTCCTACCCGTTTGGGTAGTTTCGCCCTCACCCGTCCTTTAGACTTCCTGCCATGACCCCCACTAAGCCCAGCCCGCTGGACGCACCGCTTGATGAATTGCTGCGATATTCCGAACCATGGTTTGAGGCCGTGAGCGCATTGATGGCATCACCCCTGATGGACATGGCTGAGCGGCTCCATCGGGCCGCGCAACCCTACGTCGGACACAGCGCGTTAGTGATCTTCACCGAAGAATGCACCGGCCGGCCGCAGAAGAAAGCCGGCGATGAGTCAGTCATTGCCCGCGTAACCATCGGGGAGCTGGACAGCCTTCGTTCGATGCTGGTGTATCCGGAACCGTTTGAGGGCGAGGCGCTGATCGCCGGGGAATTGCGGACGGTGTTTGCCTCCTTGTCTGAAACCAACGCCATGCTGGTACTGACGGAGCCGGCATTCCCGTCGGCCTCGGTGGCCAGCCGTGAGGCAGGCGTTGGTCTGCTTGGGCAGCTGTGGCGCCTGACGGCCTTGCGGATCAGGGAGAAGGTGTCCGAGGCCCCGCCGGCCTATCTCGTTGAATCCAGGGCAGCTTCGGCCGAACGGGCCCGGATCACCGCAGAACTGACGGATCAGCATTCAACAACTTTGGAGACGCTGCTCGCCGCGCTGAGATCGGCAACGCTGGATGATGCAGCGGCACGCAGGGCCGTGACCGATCTGGCAGCCGCTGCACTCGTCCAGCTGCGGACGGCGAGCGACAGGACCATATCGATGATTGAGGAGCCGGTTGCCAGCGCATTCGAACGGCTGAAGGATGACCTCCGCCCACTGGTCCGGTTCAGCGGCATCGACGTCCAGTTTGTCGAACCCCCCGCCGGCGGCAGGGCCCTTCCTGGCGAGATAGCCCACGCGGCCCGTGCCGTGGTCAGAGGACTGACCCTCGCCATGGTTGAACAGCCGCGGATTGAAAGGGTTCGGGTGCAGTGGGACTGCGACGGCGAAAACCTTCTGATCAACGTCCGGGACGACGGTGCCGGCCAGCTGTCCGGCGGGGCAGCCGGTTTCCAGCGGGTAAACCAACGTGTTGCCGCCCTTGGCGGGAGAATGGCAGTCAGCGCCATGCCCGGATGGGGATCGGACGTCTCAGTGGTCATGCCGCTTGACCCTCCGTCCCGGCCCGTCACCGACGCGAATACCTGGCACTTGGCCCGGAGGGAGCTGGAGGTTCTTCAGCTACTGACCGAAGGCAAACGGAACAGGACCATATCCATCGGTCTGGGCATCACGGAAAACACGGTGAAATTCCACGTCAGGAACGTCTTCAGGAAAATGGGGGTCTCGTCCCGCGCCGAGGCCATCACCCTTGCACGCGACGCCGGCATCCGGTAACAGTCAAGGATCGCCGCAGCTAACCGGCGAGGATGTCCGCTGCTTCCTCTACGGTATCCACCAGGAAGATCCGGCCCGCCATGGCTTTACCTGTCGCCAGGCTTTTCAGCATGGGCCATGCTGGGTAGGTGTGTTCCCAGTGGGCCCGGCCCACCAGCACCATGGGCCTTATGGTTTCCGGCGTGCTGTAGTAATTTTCGCAGGCGTCCTGGAAGATTTCCTGAACCGTTCCTGCGGCTCCGGGCAGGAAAATGATGCCGCCGTTGCAGAGCTCCAGCAGAATGGCCTCGCGAACGGCGTTGGCGAAGTACTTGGCAATGTGCGTGGCAAAGTAGTTGGGCGGCTCATGACCGTAGAACCAGGTGGGGATCCCCAGGGACGGTGTTCCACCGGGATAACGCCCGACGACGGCGGCAGCGGCCCGCGCCCACGCGGACACCGAGGGGCGGAACCCCGGGACGGCCGCCAGTCCGGCCAGTGCTTGCCGGAAGTCGTCATCGCCGGCTGCACTGAGGTAGGCGCCCATGTTGGCGGCTTCCATGGCCCCCGGTCCGCCGCCAGTGGCCACCATCCGGCCGCTTTGGGCTAAGAGCCTGCCCAGAGTCGCTGCCTGCGCGAATTCCGCTGAGCCACGCTGCGCCGCATGACCCCCCATTACACCCACCATGGTGCGTTCCGCACAGAGCGCGGACTGCGTCAATTCCTCAAGCGCATCGCCGATCGAGTGGTCGTGGAGGGCTGCGGCCAGAGTCGCATCGAGGCGGTGCCGCTGGCCGGGACGGATGCTCCACTGATACGTGCGGGCGTCGGGAAGGTCCTCATAGGACGCTCCGTCAATCCCGGCATAGAGCTCCTGCGGAGTGTAGAGCTGCCCGCGGTAGGGATCAAAGGGGATACCGTCCAGCCTGGGGAAAATGAGTGCGCCCCGGCCGCGGAGCGATTCCTCCACGCCGGGATCGAACGTGCACCCGAGGAAGATCGCCCCCTGCGCCTCCATGGCATCCAGCGCCCGGGTTCTGCCGCGCAGGTCCAACGACTGGGCGTGCCAGCCATGCATCGATTCCGCTCCGGCGCTGACCAGCCGGTCAAAGCTGGCCACGCTCTGCACTTCGAGGGTCCGCGGGCTGGGGTTCAGGCTGCCGGAGGGGTTCACGCCGACAACCTAACCAGCCACCGTGCCCGGGCCAGCCTCAGTGCCAGGGCCAACCACCGTGCCCGGGCCGGCCTCAGTGCCAGGGTCAGGGTCAGTGCCGGGACCAGCGCCTGTCCCGGTTCCGGTCAGGTGCCAATCCAGCTTGGCAAGCGTCTTTTCGATGCTTGCAGGGTGCCGGCGAAGGTACCCTGCAAGCCGCAGGAAGAACTTTCCCCGTACCTGCCGTGCGTCCCACTGCTCAGTGACCAGTGTTCCGGGAGTACCGGCGTCGTCCGTTGTTGCTACCAGCAGGTACCGCCACACGTGGCCGTAGAAATGATGCCAGCCGATCCGGCGCCCTTCCTCGAACTCGGACACGGTGTTGAGGATCTTGTAGTCCATTTTCATGTTCATTTCCATGCCGAACTTTGAGCCGAGCTGCAGCCGCTCCGGCCCCCGTGGCTGCGCCTCCTTGACGGTCTCGGAGCCATCGATCACGCTGTGCAGGGCCGGCGTGGCCAGCACCTCGAAAATCTCCTGAGGAGATGCGGCGATGAAGCGTTCGCGGGACACCAGGTATCGGTTATTCATCCGGCCAGCCTAGCCGTTCCAAGCTGGTGCAGAATTGAGCATGCAGATTTCTTCCTTCCCCGTTACCCGCAGGCCCCGGATCGGCATTCCCGTCCGGCTCAGCAGCAACGCTGATCCCGATCCCAGGGTGGGCGCGGCCAATGATCTGTTCGACTACATTGTGGAACTGGTCTGCGACGGCGGCGGCGAACCGGTGCTTCTCACCGCTGACAACGGTAGTGACAGCGGTGCCCACAGCGGCCGGCTGGCAGCAGAACTCAAGGCGCTCGACGGCGTCGTTCTTCCGGGCGGCGGGGACCTGGACCCGAGGCTCTACGGCGAGGAGCCAGGCGAAGCCTGCTACGACGTCAACGGCGCCCAGGACGAGCTGGATATTGCCGTGGCACGCCAGAGCATCGACGCCGGGCTGCCGCTGCTGGGGATCTGCCGCGGGCACCAGCTTCTCAACGTGATCTACGGCGGCACCTTGATCCAGGACATGGCACCAGGGACGGTGGTCCATAGCGAGACCGCAGCCGGTAACGGCACTGCGGGCTGGGCCTGGCACACCGTGGACATCGCTGCAGGATCCAAGGTGGCCGGACTTTACGGATCGGGCTCCCGCCCTGCCACCGTCAAGATCGCCTCCGGGCACCACCAGGCCGTTGCCGTCGTGGCCGCGGGCCTGGTGGTGACGGCCGTTGCAGAGGACGGCACGGCAGAGGCGCTGGAGGATCCGGACCGCTGGGTGGCTTCGGTCCAATGGCACCCGGAAGCGATCGAGCTGTCCGCGGAGGAACGGCTGGCGCCCTTCAGTGCTTTTGTTGAGGTCTGCCGTACACGGGCCGACTCCAGTCGGCCGGCACCCAACCAGCCGGCACCCAATCAGCCGGCACCCAATCAGCCGGCTGAGGCGACGATGCAGCCGGGGCCTGCAGTGCTGGGCCACCCGGATCCGGCTTCCAGCGGGCTAGCCAATCACCCGGACCGGGACTCCGGTTTCCAGTGACTGCTGGGCGGCGTCGGCCACCCGGGAAGCGGCCACTGCGTCGTCCGGGGTACAGGGGTTTTCACGCTGGCCCTGTATGAGTTCCACGAACGCAGCCATTTCGGAGCGGTAGGCCTGGTCGAAGCGTTCGGCGAACGTCTTGTGCGGTTCGCCGGACGGGAAGGTGATGCCTGCTTCGGCTGAGGCCAGGGCCGTCTTCTCATCCAGTCCCACCATGACTGATGTCCGGGATCCCTGGATCTCGAGCCGGACATCGTGGCCTGCCCCGTTGTAGCGGGTGGCCGACACCGTACCCACGGTGCCGTCGTCGAAGGTCACGAGCGCCAGTGCGGTGTCCACATCGCCCACCTCACCGATCGCCGGATCGCCGTTGTTGGAGCCCTTGGCGTATACCTCCACAATTTCGCGCCCGGTCAGCCATCGCAGAATATCGAAGTCGTGGACGGAGCAGTCCCGGAACAACCCACCGGACGTCGCCAGGAACTCCACCGGCGGGGGCGTCATGTCGCAGGTGACTGCCCGCAATGAATGGATCCAGCCCAGTTCGCCGGCTTCAAAGGACCGCTTGGCCTCAAGATACCCGGCATCAAAACGCCGTTGGTGGCCGATCTGCACCGTTCCACCGTTTTTCCTGATGTAGTCCAGTACGGGCACGGAGTCAGCCACATTCATGGCCACGGGTTTCTCACAGAAGACCGGAATTCCTGCATCGACACCCACCCGGATCAGATCCGGATGGGTGCCGGTACCTGTGGCTATGACCAGCCCGTCTATGCCGGAGCTGATCAATTCACCGACGGAGGGCAGGAACTCGGCACCGAGCCCGGCCGCCACGCCGCGCGCGTGCTCCGCCGCCACGTCGGTCAGTTTGAGCCGGACGTTGATCCCTTGTGCGTTGAGGGTGCCATTCAGTGCCGCGATGTTGTTGGCGTGCATCACGCCGATGCGTCCTACCCCGACCAAGCCGAGAGTTACGTCCTTCATGTTGCTCCTTAGTGCGTGCGAAGAGTGCGTGCGAAGAGGGCATCCGGACCGGCGGGACACCATGTTGGAGCGTTCCAACATTCACTTGCTAGAGTAGGTGAATGTCTTGTCTGACGTCAATACTTTGTCCTGACAAATGCTTGGAAAGTGAGGACCCGTGACCATTTCAGAGCGCAGGCGGGCTGCCACGATCTTTGACGTCGCTGCTCTGGCGGGCGTTTCCAAATCCGTGGTGTCTCTTGTGCTGCGGGGCACCGGCTATGTCAGTGAGGCCAAGCGGATAGCCGTGCAACAGGCCGTGCGGGAACTCGCCTACCGCCCCAATGCGGCCGCCCGTGCACTCAGCGAATCCCGCAGCCGGACCGTCGGCGTTGTGCTTAATGACATGCGGAATCCGTGGTTCGTCAGTGCGGTGGAGGGACTCAATGCGCGACTGAACATCCACGGAATGCAGATGCTCATGGGCGATTACCGCTTGGACAGCCGGGGCGGGGAATCACTGCTTCAGAAACTGTTGGGAATGAACATCGACGGCCTGGTCCTTGTTGGGACCATGCCGGACAGTACCGGGCTGACGGCTGCCACCACGCAGGTTCCCACCATACTTCTGGGGGCTCCGGCTTTTCCGGGCGGCAACGTGACGGTCGTAAGCAACGACGACGTCGCCGGCGCCCGTCTGGTGACTGCCCACCTGATCTCGCTGGGCCACCGAAAGATCGCCCATGTGGGTGCCGCCAACACCGCGGTGGGGGCTGCCCGCAGCCGGGGCTACCAACTGGAGATGGTCGCCGCAGGCCTGGCCTGCTTCATCCGGACAGAACCGGGTGAGCTCACCGAGGAAGCCGGCTACCGGGCGGGCCTGAAGCTTTTGTCCGGGCCGGACCGGCCCACCGCCGTGTTTGCGGTGAACGACGTCGCGGCCCTCGGCGTAATGTCAGCCGCCGAGGAGCGTGGCCTGTCTGTGCCGGCGGATCTCTCCGTGGCCGGATACGACAACACTCCGCTGGCGAGGCTGCGCCGGATCAGCCTCACCAGCGTGGACACCGCAAGTTTCGCTGCCGGCGAGCGGGCAGCTGAACTGCTGGTGGCCCGCTTGACACCGGGATCTGCACACCCGGAATCACTAACGCGGGCCGACGTGCTGCTGCCGCCCGCTTTGGAAGTGCGGGGCAGCACCGGGGCGCCCGGACCCCAGCAGTAGATCGTCACGGAAACAGCCGGGACCCATGTTACCCGGGCTGTTTGCCGGTGGTTCCGGCCAGCTCGGCCTGTACTTCCTCGACCACCTCGCCGTGGCCACCCAGCTCCGCGAGCTCGTGGGCGAGCTCTGCCAGTTCGGCGCCGCCCGCCATCTGCGCGGTCAGCTCGTCCAGGGTGATGTCTTTCTTCTCGTAGTAGCCGATCGACTTGCCGCGCTTGAGCAACAGGAACCGGTCGCCCACGGGGAAGGCATGGTGCGGGTTGTGCGTGATGAAGACGACGCCGAGCCCGCGGTCGCGGGCCTGCAGGATGTACCGCAGCACCACACCGGACTGCTTCACGCCCAGGGCGGCGGTGGGCTCGTCCAGGATGAGGACCTTCGCACCGAAGTACACGGCCCGGGCGATCGCCACGCACTGGCGCTCACCGCCGGAGAGCTGGCCGATGGGCTGCTCCACGTCGCGGAGGTCGATGCCCATCTCGGCCAGTTCCTTCTTGGTGATGTCCTTCATCTTTTGGACATCCATGCTCTTGAACGGGCCGAAGCCGCTGATCAGCTCGGAGCCGAGGAAGAAGTTCCGCCAGATCGGCATCAGGGGGACCACGGCCAGGTCCTGGTAGACGGTGGCGATGCCGGCATCCAGCGCCTCGCGGGGGCTGTTGAGTTTCCGTTCCTCGCCCAGGATCTTGAAGGTTCCGGCGTCATGCTGGTGCAGGCCGGCGATGATCTTGATCAGGGTGGACTTCCCGGCACCGTTGTCACCCAGGACGCAGGTCACCCGGCCGTTGTCCACCGCCAGGGTCACATCACTCAGCGCGATGATGTTGCCGTAGTGCTTGCCGACTCCGTCGAGGGACAGCAGGTGCACCGGCGTGTGGGTCAGCGGGTCTTTTTCGTCCTTGAGCAGCGTTTGCTGGTCGATTTGTTTGGCGTTCATGAGTTCAGCCCCTTTACTTGAGTTCCGCGCGGCGCTTGACGATCAGGTTGACGATGGTGGCCAGCAGCAGCATCAGGCCCAGGAAGAACTTGAACCAGTCCGGGTTCCACTGGGCGTAGACGATGCCCTTGTTGGCCATGCCGAAGATGAAGGCACCGATCGCCCCTCCCACGGCCGAGCCGTAGCCGCCCGTCAGCAGGCAGCCGCCGATCACTGCGGCGATGATGTAAAGGAATTCGTTGCCAACGCCTTCACCGGACTGTACGGAGTCGAAGGCGAACAGGTTGTGCATGCCCAGGATCCAGCCGCAGAAACCCACGCCCATGAACAGGCCGATCTTGGTCTTGGTCACCGGCACACCCACGGCGCGGGCCGCGTTGGAGTCACCGCCGACGGCGAAGATCCAGTTACCCACCCGGGTGCGCAGCAGCACCCACGAGGCCACAGCTACGAGCGCGATCCAGACAAAGACGGTGTTCTTGACGTCGACGCCCCCGATGGTCACCGAGGAAGCAAAAACGGCCTGGGCAGACTTGTACCCGTCCATCGTGGAAATCGACGGGGAGGATACCGAACCGCCGATCAGGCGGGTCAGTCCCAGGTTCATTCCGGTCAGCATCAGGAAGCTGGCCAGGGTGACGATGAAGCTGGGCAGCTTGGTCTTGATCAGGATCCAGCCGTTGATGAAGCCGATGGACAGCGAGACAACGAGCGCCAGTGCGACGCCGACCCACACATTGGTGCTGAAGTACCAGCTGAACATGGACGCCGTGAGGGCGGAGCTGATGACGGCCACACCGGTGGAGAGGTCGAACTCACCGCCGATCATCAGCAGCGATACTCCCACGGCCATGATGCCGATGGTTGAGCTGCCATAGAGGACGGTTGCGATGGCGTTGGGCTGGATGAAAGTCTGCGAGACGGCCGCGAAAAAGATAAACAGGACGATGGCTCCAACGAGCGCCCCAACCTCAGGACGGCCAAGCAGCTTTTGGAGCGGGTTGCGCGTTCCGACGCGTTCATCGGGCGCCGATGACTTTGTCTTTGTCTTTGTCTGGGTGATGGTCATGATAATTCTCCTTGCTGCCGGGCCGGCGTTAGCCGGCCCGGCCAGCGGGCTGTTAGCGGATGCCTTCCTTGGCGAATTTGAGGACATCGGCCGCGTTTGATTTATCGACGATCGCGGGGCCGGTCAGAACGGGCTGGCCGCCGCCGATCTTGAAGCCGCCGCGCTTGTTCTGCCAGAGGGCATCAATGGCCCCATACCCCTGCAGCCATGGCTGCTGGTCCACGGTGAAGACGACCTTGCCGTCAATGATGGCCTGGTTCAGTTCACTGTTCAGGTCGAAGGACACCACCTTGATTTTGTCTTTCAGGTTCAGGGATTCCACGGCCTTGACCATGGTCAGGGTGAACGGAGCGCCCAGGCCGATGACCGCGTCGACCCCCGCAGCGCTCTGCAGCTTGGCGGTCACGGTGGAGGACACCTGGGTCATGTCCGTTCCCGGAACGTAGAGGATCTCGGTTCCGGGGACTTTCTCCTTGACACCGGCGCAGCGGGCTTCCAGCGACACGTTCCCCTGCTCGTGGATGACGCAGATGGGATGCTTAAGTCCGAGAGTATTAAGCTGGGAACCGACAGCTGCTCCGGCGACCTTTTCGTTGGACCCGAAGTGGGTGAAGGCACCCAGCTGCGCGGAGACGGATTCGCCGGCGTTGAGGCTGACCACCGGAATTCCGGCATCCGTGGCCTTCTTCAGCACGTCCTTGAGAGCGTCCGGCTTCGCGAGGGTAACGGCGATGCCGTCAACTTTCTGGTCGATGGCCTGCTGGATCAGCTGGGCCTGGCGGCCGCCTTCCGGATCCGAGGTGTAGAGCAACTCCACGTTGTCCTTCGCCGCGGCCTCTTCGGCGCCCCGGCGGACAATATCCCAGAAGGTGTCCCCGGGCCCGGCGTGGGTGACCATGGCGATCTTGATCCGGGGGGTGCTGGCGGCCTGTCCGCCTCCGCCGGCGTTGCCCGAGTCGGCCGGCTTGCCGCCGGTGCTGGAACACGCACTCAATGCCAGCATTGGAACAACGGCAGCCACCAGCGCCGCTTTCCGCCAAGAGAACTTCGTCACGATAAATCTCCTTTGATTTCGGGCCTTGGTTGCAGCCACATCGCTGCATTCCTTAAGCCTCCTATAGAGATCATGGTGACTCGGCTCACAATTGTCAATAGTTTGTCCTGACATTAGGATGTTTTCACCTAGCGCTGCCCACGGAGGGTTCAGGACACGGCAGTCCCCGGCTTACAAAAGCACAACCCGTCACCCTTTGCCGAAAGATTCCGTCCTGCTATCATCAACAAAAAGGCAGTATGTCCTATCAAGCGAACATATGCCGGACATCTGCTGGTAGCCCACATACTGCGGGCTTCCTTTGGAGCAAGGGAGAGCTCATTGGCGAATCAACTCAATCTCAGTATCGATCGCTCCTCACCTGTGCCCCTTTACCACCAGGTGGTCCAGGGCATCGAGGCCGCAATACATACCGGAGCTCTCACGCCTGGCAGCCGGCTGGACAACGAAATCGACCTTGCTGCGCAGCTGAACCTGTCACGCCCCACCATGCGAAAGG
Source organism: Pseudarthrobacter sp. N5 (assembly GCF_050157035.1). Classification (GTDB taxonomy): domain Bacteria; phylum Actinomycetota; class Actinomycetes; order Actinomycetales; family Micrococcaceae; genus Arthrobacter. The sequence goes on along the minus strand of NZ_CP189593.1, from coordinate 1,184,953 downwards.
CCATGGATGAACTGGTCAGGTCCGGGCTACTGGTCCGGAAACGCGGCGTGGGCACCCAGGTTGTGTCCAGCCAGGTCCGGCGCCCGCTTGAACTCTCCAGCCTCTACGACGACCTCAGCAACAACGGCAGCAAGCCCACCACTGACGTGCTGAGCTTCTCCCACATTGAGGCCGATGCAGCCACTCTGGAGGCGCTTCACCTGGCTCCGGGGTCCAAGGTCTACCACTTCACCAGGCTGCGGAAAGTAGCCGGCAAGCCGCTGGCCCTCATGGAGAACTGGGTCCGGGACGACATCACCACCATTGACGAAGCGCTCCTGGGGGCCCAGGGGCTCTACGGGATTCTTCGCAAGGGCGGTGTCAACTTCCGGCTGGCCTCGCAGCGGATCGGCGCCATGGTGGCCAACGATTACCAGGCCCCCTTGCTTGAGACCGAAGTGGGTTCGGCGCTGGTCACCATGGAGCGGACCGCCGTGGATGACACCGGCCGCAATGTGGAGACGGGTCACCATGTCTATCGCGCGGATTCCTACAGTTTTGAAATGACGCTGGTCCAGCGCTGATTGCCGGACGCCCGCATGAAGACGTAGCGAACGCAGATGCCTACGCAGACACTGACCGAAAGAGAAAAATTCATGGCCGATTGGGTATACCCGCTGGGATCCGCTGCCGAAGGCAGCTGGGACGTTTCGCTCGGAACTGCAGACTCTGCCCTCCAGATGGACGGCTGGGCATACACCGGGCTGAAGGTGGCCACGCTGGCCGCCGGTGCCGCCGTCGAACTTCCCGCTGCCGGCGAGGAGCGGATCGTGATCCCGCTCAGCGGTGCCTTCACCGTCACCGTTGACGGCGAGGAATATCAGCTTGCCGGCCGTGCCGGCGTCTTCAGCGGCCCCAGTGATGTGCTGTATTCGGGTATCGGCAAGGCCGTCACTGTCAGCTCGCCCGACGGCGGGAGGGTAGCTATCGCTACTGCTCCGGCCCGGGCCTCGTACCCCACCCGGCTCATCACGTCCGCTGAAACACCCGTGGAACTGCGGGGCGCCGGCAACTGCTCACGCCAGGTCCACAACTTCGGCACCCCGGCTGCCCTTGAAGCCGACCGCTTCATCGTGTGTGAAGTCATCACCCCGGCCGGCAACTGGTCCTCGTATCCCCCACACAAGCATGATGAGGAAAAAGAGGGCGAAACGCATCTCGAGGAGATCTACTACTTCGAAACGCAGGTAGCCGCCGTGCCCGGCTCAGCAGGCCCCGCCGCGGATGCCGACGCGATCGGATACCAGCGGGTCTACGCCTCGGACGAGCGGCCCATCGATGTTTCCGCCGAGGTCCGCACCGGCGACGTGGTGCTCGTCCCTTATGGCTGGCACGGACCCGCCATGGCGGCGCCCGGCTACGACATGTACTACCTCAATGTCATGGCCGGGCCCGGCCGCGTTCGTGACTGGCTCATCAGTGACGACCCCCACCATGGCTGGGTCCGCCAGACTTGGGAAGGCCAGGACCTGGATCCCCGCCTGCCCTTCGGCTAGTCCGCTGGTCGGCTCTGGCTGCCTGCGTGACCGGAGGTCACCTGATAGTCCTCTACGACCCCGACGCGGACCCCCGCTGGTGGTGCACGTTCAGGAATCTCGTGTCGCTTGACCGAGACGGATCTGAACCATGGGTCGCCGACACCCCTCGGGGCATGCCGTCGAGGGTGCTGATCAGGTAGTGCCGGAAGCTGAGGCCAGGCACAGCAGCTCGGCGTCGCTCAGGGCCGGTTTCCGTCCCTGGATCCGGGCACACGACCAGCCCAGTACGGGCAGGACATGTTCATCGAGATAGACGTAAAGTGGGGTCAGGAGGGTGGTGCGGTCGGTTTTCACACACGCGGTTTAGCACCCTCCGTCTTCAATTAACATCTCCCACGCGGTCGGACTCGGTCATCTGGGTCGGGGGCCAATGGTGCGATCAGTCCTCAGCTCGCCGCCTTCTTCACGAGCGCGCCGATCCTTGCCTCGGCGGCGGCCGTCAACTCCGTCAGAGCGAAGGCGGTCGGCCACATGGCGCCCTCGTCGAGGTTCGCCGAGTCGCTGAAGCCGAGTGTCGCGTACCTGGTTTTGAACTTCTGCGCGCTTTGGAAGAAGCAGACTACCTTGCCGTCCTTGGCGTACGCGGGCATCCCGTACCAGAGTCTCGGCGAGAGGGCTGGCGCGCTGGCTTTGATGACAGCATGGAGCCGCTCGCCCATGGCGCGATCCGGTTCCGGCATCTCGGCGATCTTCGCGAGCACGGCGCTTTCCCCGTCCGCCTTGTCCGCGCGCGGGCCGCGGCGCGCAGCCGCCTTCAGCTCTTTGGCGCGCTCCTTCATCGCGCCTCGTTCCTCGTCCGTGAATCCCTCGATCTTCTTATCGCTAGCGGTGGTGCTCTTGGCGGAAGTTTGGGTGTCTTTCATTGCAGGTTCCTTTCTGCGCGATCTGATGCGAACGACCTTAGTCTTAATGTTAGGGAGCGTATTCGGTCAAGTCCTTCACGGCGGCACGACGGCGCGGCGCACTGCCAGAGCCCGGCCGCCATCGGTACTAGGCCCGGCCGTGCCCGCACTTCGGGCAGCGGAACCCGTCCGGCCAGCGGCAGACGGCGAGGTAGCGCGCGCAGGCGTCATCGTCCGTGAAGGTGAGCCGGAACTCGCGGAGCGTCTTCGGGAAGCCATGGCGGACCGTGCCCTGACGCTACATCTAGTGGTCTGCTGAGACAACGGGAGAAGCACTAGTCCGCTTGGCCTTCGCCTGAGCGGTAGTCTTCCTAGCCGTTGAATCCACCCGGGTGCGGGCCGGTACGTCCGTCCCGCCCGAGGCCATCGATTGCCGCCGCAGCGGTCAGCCTGGTGAACATGATGGCGATGGCACCGGCCTTCTTGGTGGGGGCCACCATGTCAGCAGCCACCACCGCACCGATGCCGAAGAACGCACCGTGGGCCAGGGCGGCGACGATCCGGCCGATCATCATCATCCAGTAATCCGGAGCCAGGGCCGAGATGAGGTTGCCGGCAATGAACAACACCAGGAGCACAGCCAGTACGGGCTTGCGCTCGAGCCGCGTCACCGCCGCGGTGAGCACCAGTGCGCCCACCACAACGGCGAGTGCGTATCCGGAGATCAGCCAGCCGGCCGTGGCCTCGCTGACTTGGAAGTCCGCGGTCACTTCGGGCAGGAGGCCCATGATGACGAACTCTGTGAGTCCGATGCCGAAGCCGCCGAGGGCGAGGGCGAGGGCTATCAGACCAATAGGCATGGAACGCTCCGTCAAAACTATACGAAATGATGTATGACGCGTAAGCTAGTAGTTGCAGACGCGTTATTTATTGTTGCACAAGCAGTTACAGCGCGCAAGCAACTAAATATTGGATGTGTCCCGTTTCATAGTGGTTGTCACGGCTGCCGGGCACGCTGGAGGAGGAAACAGGTTATGGGCATCAAGGACGACGCCGTTGAAGTGCGGGCACAAGGCTGGCGGACGCTCGCGTCGCTGCATGGCCTGATCGAAGGGGAGCTGGAAAGATCGCTGCAGGCTGGAGCGCAGCTGTCCGTGGTGGAGTACACCGTGCTGGATGCGCTCAGCCGGCAGGACGGCTGGCATATGCGTATGCAGCAGCTGGCCCGCGCCACCGCGCTGAGCCCAAGCGCGACCACCCGCTTGGTGAACCGGCTCGAAGACCGGGCGCTCCTCACCCGGATTCTCTGTGCCGACGATCGCCGTGGCATCTACACGGAACTGACTGCAGCCGGCGTCAAGCTGCTGGAAGAGGTCCGCCCCATCCACGACTCGACGCTGGAACGGGCCCTCGGCGAAGCGCAGGATGTCCCGGAACTCGCGCCGCTGGTGGCCGCACTTCCGAAGCTGCACGCCACAGTCTAGGCGCGTTGCCAAGGCCCGGCATCAGTGCCGCTGCATCAGTGCCCGGCATCAGTACCCGACGGGGATGTTAAAGCGAGTTACGACGTCGATCTTGGACACCTCCGTGCCATCGTGCCCGGCCAATGCCCCGTGGGCCTGCATGATAATCCGGCAGCATTTCCGGACGTCGTACCGGAAATCATGGTGCAGCACGGCATTGAGCCGCCCGGCCCTCAGCAGCTCAATATTGTCCGGGTAAAGATCATGGCCGATGAACACTGCCGGCGCTCTCCCTGCGGCATGGAAGGCCGCCACAATCCCTTTGTTTCCGCCGCCGATCGAGTAGACCGCGGACAGCGAAGGGTCTGTGTCGAGCAGCGTCCCCAGCAGATCCCGTACGGTCGCATCAAGACCGTCACTCCCCGGCAGGTACTCCACCCGCCGGGCCACGGCCATGGACCGCATGGCTCCCCGGAATCCCATTTCGCGCTCCTCCTCACCGCGGAAGAAATCGTTGCTGACCGTAACAGCCACTGACCCCGGCGATCCCCCCAGCCACTGGCTGATCAGATAGGCGGCAGTCGCGCCCGCGGCACGGTTGTCCATGCCGACGTAGGCGGTCCGGCGGCTTGCCGGCAGGTCCGTCACGAGGGTGACCACGGGGATGCCGGCCTGGGCAAGCCGGTCCACGGCAGCCGAAATTTCGGGAACATCCGGGGCCTTGAGAATCACGCCCTGGCTTCCGCGGACAAGGATCCGGTCCAGTTCAGCCACGCAGGCCGCGGCGTTCCAGCGCTCATGCAGCTGGAAGCGGGCACGGAAGACCGCCGGGGCAAGCAGCGGAAGCTCCGTCTCGAGGGCTTTCCGGACTTCGCGTTGGAACCGCTCCGGCGCATCAACGACGACGTCGATCATGAACCGCCGCCCGCTCAGTGCCAGCTGTGCTCCCTGAGCCTCCAGATCCTTGATGGCCTGCCGTACCTGGGCGGCGGTACTGTGCCGTACGCCGCCACGGCCATGCAGCACGCGATCCACCGTGGCATCGCTGACCCCGGCCTGGCGCGCTATCTCGCGGACGGAAAAAAGCCGGCTCATCGTCTCTCCTGATGTATTTCTGATGGGTTTCTGATGGATATTACTCTTGTCTTCGCTCTGCCGCCTCAACCAAACTGTTAGCAAGCCAAACAGTTCAGCAGTTCAGCAGTCTCGAAGAGGAGAAAGCAGCCATGACCGCCGTTCCCGCCGCGAAGCACGCTTCCTGTCCGCCTTCCCATCCAGGGCCCTCCCGTCAGCCCCCTTCCCGTCAGTGGTTCAGCACCGCCAGCTGCGCCCTGGATGACTTCATTGCCGTTGTCGGCAAAGAGACGAGGTTGGAGGACTATGCCTATGCGGACGCCGTGGAAAGCAACGTCCTGATCTATGGCAACCGTGTCCGCGGTTACCTCGGGTCGTCTGAGGAGCGGGCTGATGTCCAGGCCGAATTGATCCGGGCGCTCACCACCGGCCCGGGCATCGTGGTCTTCAAGGGCGCCTTCCAGGACACCGCCGTCGTGGACCGCGCCACGCATGCTTTCAACGAGCTCATCGAAGCCCAAAAGGCCAACGGCGTGGCCGGCGGCGATCACTTTGCCAAGCCCGGTGCCAATGACCGCGTCTGGGGTGCGCTGGACAAGCTCGCGCTCAGCAACCCTGCCGTCTATTCCGAGTACTACGCCAACGACGTCCTGGCCCTCATTTCCGAGGCCTGGCTCGGACCCAACTACCAGGTCACATCGCAAATCAACGTGGTCAACCCTGGCGGCAAGGCGCAGACCTCCCACCGGGATTACCATCTGGGCTTTATGTCCAGCGAAGAGGCGCAGCGCTACCCGGCGCACATCCATCTGCTGTCCCCTGCCCTGACGCTGCAGGGCGCTGTGGCGCAGTGCGACATGCCGCTGGAGTCCGGCCCCACCCTCTACCTTCCGCACTCCCACAAATACGACGCCGGGTACATCGGCTTCCATGACCCGGAGTTCACGGCCTACTTCCAGCAGAACCACGTCCAGCTGCCGCTTGAAAAGGGCGACGCCGCCTTCTTCAATCCTGCCGTTTTCCATGGCGCGGGAACCAACAGGTCCGCAGGCATCCGCCGGATGGCCAACCTGCTGCAGGTCTCCTCGGCTTTCGGCCGCGCCATGGAATCCGTGGACCGCACCGCGATATCCAGGGCCATCTACCCCGAGCTCCAAAAACTGCAGGAAGCCGGCGCCGGCGAGCGCATGCTGCGCAACGTAATTGCGGTGTCAGCGGAGGGCTACAGCTTTCCCACCAACCTGGACCGCGACCAGCCGATCGGCGGCATGGCACCGGAAGCCCAGGCCGAGCTCCTCTGGAAGGCGCTTGACTCCGGGATGTCGGCAGCCGATTTAGAAACTGAACTGGAATCCCAGCAGCGGCGCCGGCTGACGGAAGGAAACTGACCCATGGTTGCCACGGAAAAATTGCGCGTCGCACTGTTCGGATCCGGCCGGATCGGCCGGGTCCATGCGGCGAACCTCGGGCAGCACCCGGGCGTTGACCTCGTGTGGATTGCCGACCCGTTTATCGCCGGGGCACAGGAACTGGCCGCCCTGTATGGGGCCCGGGCCACGGCGTCGGGCGCGGAAGTTTTTGCGGATGGCTCGCTGGACGCCGTCGTGGTCTGCTCCCCTACCGACACGCACGTGGAACTGATTCGCTCCGCCGCCGAACACCGGCTGGCGGTTCTGTGCGAAAAACCCGTGGATCTGGATCTGGAGCGGGCCCGGCAGTGCCGGAACAGCCTGAAGGATCAGGCGTCCGACGGCGGTCCGACGGTCATGCTCGGCTTCAACCGCCGCTTTGACCCGGCTTTCGCCAGCGTCCGCGAGCGCGTGGAGGCAGGGGAAATCGGTACGCTTGAGCAGCTCACCATCATCAGCCGCGATCCGGCACCGGCCCCGGAGGCGTACATCCGGAGCTCGGGCGGCATCTTCCGGGACATGAGCATCCATGATCTGGACATGGCCAGGTTCTTTGTGCCGGACATCGTGGAGGTCACGGCCCACGGCTCCACTGTCTTCTGCGACTACATCAGGGACGCCGGCGACTACGATTCCGCCGTCGTCACGCTGCGCGGCAGGGGCGGTGAGCTGGTGACTATCACGAACTCCCGGCACAGTGCCTACGGTTACGACCAGCGGCTGGAGGCCTTCGGCAGCGCGGGGATGCTGCAGGCGGGCAATATTTCACCCAACACCGTCCGCAAGTACGCGGCCGACGCCGTCGAGCAGGGCGTTCCCTACGAGCCGTTCTTCCTGGAGCGCTACTCGGCCGCCTACCGTCTGGAACTTGACCACTTCGTCAGCGCGGTCCGGTCCGGCGGCAGCTGCAGGCCGGGCATCGATGACGGCGTGGCCGCCCTGGTGCTGGCCGAGGCCGCCGGAGAATCGGCTGCCACCGGACGCACCGTTCCGGTGGATCTGGACGCTAACACTTTCGGGAAAAACACCAAAAGCACTATTGAAGGAGCGATCTGAGTGGGATTCGAGAAATTGCTTGACGGCAAGTATCTGCTGGTCAGCGGCGGCACCCAGGGCGTGGGTGCCGCCGTCGCGGGGGCCGCCGCGGCCCAGGGCGCCGCTGGCATCGCCATCACCGGCCGCAACGAAACCGCAGGCGCGGCCGTGGTTGCCGGGCTCGAAGCGCTGGGCAGCAAGGCGGTGTTCCTCACGGTGGACCTCACCCGGGCTGAACTGGCCGGGCGGACTGTGACAGACGCCGTCGCGCACTTTGGGCAGATCGACTGCGCCGTCAATGCTGCGGGCCTGACCACGCGCGGCACCATGCTGGACACGACGCCCGAGCTGCTGGAGGAGCACCTGAACGTGAACCTCAAGGCTCCCTTCTTCGTGATGCAGGAAACCATCCGGCATCTGAAGGAACGCGGTGCGCCCGGCGGCATCGTCAACATCATCACCATGTCCGCGCACGGCGGCCAGCCATACCTTGCCCCGTACGTGGCCTCCAAGGCCGGGCTGATCGGCCTGACCAAGAATGCAGCGCATGCCCACCGCTGGGACAGGATCCGGATCAACGGGCTCAACATCGGCTGGGCCGCCACCGAGGGTGAGGATTCCATCCAGCGCCGTTTCCACAATGCCGGGGATGACTGGCTGGAGAAAGCCAACGCCACGGTCCCCATGGGCAAGCTGGGGCAGCCGGACGAGATCGCGGACTTTGTGGTGTTCCTGCTCTCCGCCCGCAGCGGCGTGGTGACCGGCTCCGTCATCGACTGGGATCAGGCAATCCCCGGCGCCCATGACTGAGCGGACGCCCATGACTGAGCGGACGTCTACAACTGGGCGGTCGCTTTACTGATTCCGGCTCGGGCCTTGAAGAGCTGCTCCAGCTCTTCAAGGCTCTTGCCCCTTGTCTCCGGAACAACCCGCTTCACCCAGACGATCGCGAACCCCTGCAGGACCACAAAGATCAGGAAGGTCGCGGACACTCCTATCCAGGAGACCAGCTGCGGGAAGAAGAAGCCGATCAGGAAGTTGATCATCCAGAGAACAAAGACGCAGATGCCCATCGCCACACCACGGACGTGCAGCGGGAAAATCTCGGACATGGTCAGCCACGTCACGGTGCCGATGCAGGCCTGCATCGGCGCCAGGAACGTCACCATAAACAGCAGCACCAGATAGGCCCGGAGCAGCCCTTCCGGTACGGCCAGCGAAATAATCGCGATGGCCAGGAGCGAGGACGCCGTCCCGCACAGTCCGAAGACCAGCATCGTTTTCCGGGCCACTCTGGTCATCAGGTACATACCGGCGATCACGGCGACCACGGAGGTGACGCCGTTGAGGACATTGGCCAGCAACGCACCCTGCTCGCCGAATCCGGACGAGGACAGAATGGTGGTGCCGTAGTACATGATGGCGTTGACTCCGCTGATCTGGTTGATCACCGCCATGCCGAGCCCCACTACGAAAATCCGTCGAATCCAGGGGACGTTCAGGTCCTTCACTGTTCCCAGCCTGGATTGGTAGTCTTCCCGTGCTGCCTGCCGGACTTCGTCAAATTCGCTGGAGACATCACCGGCGGCACGGGTGCGGCGGAGCACCTCCAGGACTTCACCGAAGCGCCCTGCCGACGCCAGCCAGCGTGGGCTCTCCGGCAGCACCAGCATGCCAAACCACAGAATGACGGCAGGCAAGGTGGCAATGACCAGCATCCAGCGCCACACGTGCATCGATTCCGGGAAAACATTGCCCAGGACGGCATTGAAGGTGAAAGCCAGGAACTGGCCGGTGACGATCATCAGCTCGTTCTGCGTAACGATCCGCCCGCGCTGGGCTGCCGGAGACATCTCGGCCAGGTACACGGGGACAATCACGGAAGCCCCGCCCACCGCCAGGCCCAGAAAAGTCCGGGCTGCGATGAGCAGTTCCGTGCTGGGTGCGATGGAGCAGGCGATAGTCGCCACGGCAAAAATGAGGGCCAGGCCCATGATGGTCCGGCGGCGACCGTAGCGGTCCGAGAGCCGGCCTGCACTGATGGCACCGAACGCGGCACCGAACAGGAGCGTGGAGGTGACCAGTCCCTCAGTGAGCGGCGACAGCCCTAAGTCCCTTTGCATAAACGGCAGGGCGCCGTTGATGACGCCGGTGTCATAACCGAACAGCAAACCGCCGAAGGTGGAGAACAGCGCCACCCGGCGCATGAATTTCTTCGGGTTGGACGCCACGGCTCCAGGCACCGCTCGCGGTCCGGTGCTGGGCGCGGCGGTTGGTACGTCAGGGGTTTGTATTCCGGGAGATTTGGTCATGGTTCCTTCGGGTCGCTTCATGCTTCCGCCGCTACTTGACCGCGGCGACGTGATCGCCGATCGTGGCGAGCTGGTACCGGGAGACTTCGGCCGCATTGTCGTCTTCTGCGAACACGCTCGAGACCATAACGGTGTCGTCGCGGTCCAGGAAGCCGATCTCCTTCAGTCCGCCGAAAAATTCGTTCCAGTTGACGTCGCCGTCGCCGGTCTTCAGGTGCTGGTGCACCCGGACCGGGTTGCCGGGCGGGTTGGTGATGTAGCGCAGCCCGTGCGAGGCGTGCTGGTCCATGGTGTCCGCCACATGCACCAGCCGGAGCTTATCCCCGGCGGCGCGCATGATGTCCAGCGGCGCGTTCTTCATGTGGAAGCTGTGCGAGGCCACGTAGACCGGGCCCGCGTTCTTGGAGTTCAGCCCGCGGATTACCCGGGTGGCGGCCAGGCCCTCTTCCACGAAGTCGTCCGGGTGGGGGTCGATCAGCAGATCGATCCCTTCGCGTTCGATGATGGGCAGCAGCTCTTCCATCGAGCGGTAGAAGGCACGCTCGGATTCTTCGGCTTTTTCCGGACGGCCGCTGAACTCGGTGTTCATGGTTCCGACACCGAGGTCCACCGTGATCCGGATGGCCCGCTTCCAGTAGCGGACAGCCGCTTCGCTAGCGTCCTCGTCCGGGCCGGACCACCGCAGCACCGGCAGCACTGAGGCGATTTCGATTCCTGCATCACGGCTGGCCTTCTTGAGCTGGCCCACCAGTTCGTCGTCCGCTTGGGATGGTTGTAAAACGGGATGAAGTCCGCGTGCGGAGTCAACTGCATGTACTTGTAGCCCAGATCGGCAACAACCTGGGGGAACTCCAGCAGGCTGTGGCTGTGGCTGTGGTGGAACGGTGTGGGGTCGAGAGCAATTTTCACAGAGGTCACTCCATTGTGGTCAGTTGTGGAACACCGGAGGGGACGGAATCGCTTCCGCCCCCTCCGCTTTTTTCCTATGTTGTGCAGCTTTTCTTCAGCTGTGCGGCATTTCCCTATTTGTACAGGGCAGGCTTGGCGTTCAGCTTCACGGCAACCTTTTCGCCGTTCTTCTGCGCCTCGACGCCGGCTTCGCAGCAGGCTGCGGTGGCATAACCGTCCCAGGCGGTGGGGCCGCCGATCTCGCCGCGAAGGGCGGCGTCCACCCATGACTGAATTTCGACGTCGTACGCCGCACCGAAACGCTCTTCGAAGCCGGGGGTGATGTTGCCGCCCCAGCGGCCGGCGCTGCGGGTGTAAGGCCCCTGGTCGCCGCCGATGTTCACGATGCCGTCCTCGAAGGAGGCCTGGGTGGCCACCTCGTAGCCGAATTTCGCGTTCACGTAGATCTCGACGTCGGCCAGGACGCCGGACTCGGTTTCGATCAGGACGTGCTGGGGATCGCGCTGGCCGGCCGGTGCGTTCCTGGTGGCTTTGCCGAGCCGGACCTGGACGCTGGTGATTTCCTCGCCGGTGAAGAAGCGGATGGCGTCGAACTCGTGCACCACGGAGTCGTTGATGAGCATCTCGTTGGTGAAGCCCGCGGGGGTGCTCGGATTGCGGTGCTGGTGGTGCAGCATCAGCAGCTCGCCCAGCCCGCCCTCACGGATCACGGAACCCAGCGCCATGTATTCGGCATCAAAGCGGCGCATGAAGCCCACCTGGATGCGTTTGCGGCCCAGCCTTTCCTCGGCCTGCACAATCTTCCACGATGACTGGGCGTCCGGAGTCATCGGCTTCTCGCACAGGATGGGAATGTTCCTGGCAATCGCCTTGAGCAGGATGTCCTCGTGAAGGAAACCCGGAGTGGCAATAAGGACGGCGTTGACGTCGCCGTTGTCAAGCGCCTCCTCGGCATCCGCGAGCGCAACAGCGCCAGGGATACCTTCGATGGCAGCCTGCGCGCGCGCAACGTCGACGTCGACGACGGCGGCCACTTCAGCACCGTGGATGCGCCTGCTGAGGCGTTGGATATGGTCAGCACCCATCCGGCCGGCGCCGATGACAGCTACGCGAAGGGTTTCAGTCATGGTTCTTTCCTTTGGTCTTGGCTTACTGAGGCGTGCTTGCTGAAAAGGGCTAGTTGACGGACGTGCGGGAGCCGCAGGAGAGCAGGTAGTTGCGGGTCCGCTGGGCGATCGGCATCGGAACGTCGAATGCCACCGGGTACATGTCCTGCTCAACGATGCCGAAGATAGGCCTGTTCAGCCCTTCCACAGCCTCGATGACGGCGCGGAGGTCCGGCAGCCCGTTGGGCGGCTCGGTCATCACTCCGGCCAGGTTGGCCGCGGCCCAGGTCATGTTTTCCTCGCTGACCTTGGCCAGGATCTCCGGGTTGATCTGCTTCAGGTGCAGATAACCGATCCGTTCCGGGTACTTTCGGATCAGATCCAGGCTGGATGCCCCGCAGTATTCGGCATGGCCGGTATCCAGGCACAGGTTCAGGTACCGCGGATCGGTTTCCGCCAGGAGGTGCTCAATGTCAGCCTGCGCGCCTACATGCGAGTCTGCGTGGGAGTGGAACTGCTGCTTCAGGCCGAAGTCCTCGAGGAGCACCTGCCCCATCTTGTTGTGCCCGGCAAAGAGATCGCTCCACTGCTGCTGGTCCAGCTGGCCGCTTTCCACAGCTTCACCCGTGACGTCGTCGCGCCACATGGCCGGGATGACCACGATGTGTTCACCGCCCATGGCAGCGGTCAGCTCGGCAACCTTTCGGGCGGGTTCCCAGGCTTCTTCGTATTGACCTGCTCCACGGTGGAAGGCGGTGAAAACGGTTCCGGCTGTGACCTTGAGGTCGCGCTGTTTGAGCTCCTCGGCCAGGCGTGCCGGGTCATTGGGCAGATAGCCGTACGGGCCGAGTTCGATCCACTTGTAGCCGGATTCGGCCACTTCGTCGAGGAACCGCTCCCACGGGGTCTGCTTGGGGTCGTCGGCGAACCAGACACCCCACGAGTCCGGCGCGGTTCCGATGATCAGCTTGTTTTCAATCATTTGGGTTTCCTTTGCGTCGATTGCTCCGTACGTGCCCTTGTGGACGCTCAAAACGGCATTTACGGAGCAATCGATGAACTAGTTGGACGGGAAGTTGTAGGAGGCGCCCGAGGCGTGGGTCGGTTCCGGCCAGCGGGAGGTGACTACCTTGCCGCGGGTGTAGAAGGAGACGCCCTCGGGACCGTAGATGTGCTTGTCGCCGAACATCGAGGCTTTCCAGCCGCCGAAGGAATGGTAGGCCACCGGCACCGGGAGCGGCACGTTGATGCCGATCATGCCCACGGTCACGGAGCGCTGGAACTTGCGGGCATTGGCGCCGGAGGAGGTGAAGATGGCTGTGCCGTTGCCGTAGGGGTTGGCGTTGATCAGCGCAATGCCTTCGTCCAGGTCCTGCACCCGGACAACAACCAGCACCGGCCCGAAGATTTCCTCGGTGTAGGCGGTCATCTCGGCCTTGACGTGGTCAATAACCGTGGGGCCAACCCAGAAGCCGTCCTCGTGGCCCGGGACCACCAGCTCGCGGCCGTCCACCACCATCGCGGCGCCGGCCTGCTCAGCCTCGGTGACGATCCTGACGATACGTTCCTTGGATGCCGGTGTGATGACCGGGCCCATTTCGGCGTCAGGCTCCGTGCCGTTGTTCACCTTCACGGCCAGAGCACGCTCTTCCACCTTCTTGACCAGCAGCTCGGCGGCATCGCCTACCGCGACGGCCACGGAGATGGCCATGCAGCGTTCGCCTGCGGAACCGAAGGCAGCGGCAGCGAGGTGATCGGCAGCATTGTCCAGATCGGCGTCGGGCATGATGATCGCGTGGTTCTTGGCCCCGCCAAGCGCTTGGACGCGCTTGCCGTGTTTGGTGGCGGTCTCGTGCACGTACTGGGCGATCGGGGTTGAACCGACGAAGGAAATGCCATCAACGTCGGGGTGGGTCAGCAGTCCGTCCACCGTTTCCTTGCCGCCGTGCAGGACCTGGAAGACGCCGTCTGGCAGCCCTGCGTCCTTCCAGAGCTTGGCCAGCAGCATCGAGGCGGACGGGTCCCGCTCGGAAGGCTTGAGGATAAAGGCGTTGCCGGCGGCGATGGCCATGGGAGCCATCCACAGCGGCACCATCACGGGAAAATTGAAGGGCGTGATGCCGGCAACCACACCGAGTGGCTCGCGGAAGGAGAAGACGTCAATCCCGGTGGATACCTGGTCCGAATAGTCACCCTTGAGCAGCTGCGGGATGCCGCAGGCAAACTCGATGACCTCAATGCCGCGGCCGATCTCACCCTTGGCATCGGAGAGGACCTTGCCGTGCTCCGCGGTGATCAGCGCCGCCAACTCATCAACATGGGCTGCGACGAGTTCACGGAACTTGAACAGTACGGCGGTGCGCTTGGCAAGGGAGATGTCGCCCCAGGAATCGGCGGCGGCGCGGGCGGCTGCCACGGTGGCGTCCAGATCCGCACGGTTGGCCAGCCGCAGCTCCGCGGAGACGGCGCCGGTGGCCGGGTTGTAGACGGGCTGGGTGTTGTTGCCCGCACCGGCAGTCTCGGCACCGTTGATGAAATGGTTGATGGTGGTCACGGTTGTCATGATCAAAGTCCTTGGTCTGTCAGTAAGGGGGTTCAGCCCAGCAGCTTGCGCTGGCGCTTCTTGTGGGCGGTGTACGTCGTGAAGGCCTGCTGGGTGGATTCGAGTTCGGAGATCTGGGAGACCGGAACATCCCACCAGGACTCGGATCCTGGCGCGTCCAGCAGCGGATCGGATTCAACGTGGATGACGATCGGTCCACCTCGTTCAGGAGCAGCCTTGGCATCGCGGATGGCCTGTTCGAGCTCGGCGATGACCGTCTCCCCCGGTTCGATCCGGATGACCTTCACGCCGAGGCTTTCGGCGTTGAGGGCAAGATCGACCGGCAGCGTCGCGCCTTCGTCGAAGCTGTGCTTATCTTCGTCGAGCACGCGGTACTGGGTGCCGAAGCGCTGGGAACCGAGCGATTCGGAGAGGGAACCGATCGACGCGTAGCCATGGTTCTGGATCAGCACCACGATCAGCTTGATCCGTTCGGCGACGGCGGTGACCAGTTCGGTGTGCATCATCAGGTAGGAGCCGTCCCCCACCATCACCACGACGTCGCGGTCAACGCCGCCAGCGGCAGCCTCGGCCAGCGCGGCCCGCTTGACGCCGAGTCCGCCCGGGATTTCATAACCCATGCAGGAATAGGCATATTCGACGTGGTAGCCGAAGGAGTCGCGGACGCGCCACATCTTGTGGAGGTCACCTGGGAGTGAACCCGCCGCGCAGACCACAACATCCTGCGAATCCATGGCGCGGCTCGTGGCACCGATAATCTCGTTCTGCGCCGGCAACGGCGTGAAGCGCGTATCGAAGGCTTCGTCCACGGTGGCGTTCCAGCGCGTCTTCTCGGCCGCGATGGTCTTTTCCAGATCTGCCCCGATGCGGTAGCCGCCCAGAGCCTGGTTCAACTTGATCAGGGCCTTGCGGGCGTCGGCGACAATGGGCAGCGATGTGCCGTGCTTGTAGGCATCCAGCGGGGCCACGTTGATGTTGATGAACTTCACATCCGGATACTGGAACGCCGTCCGTGAAGACGTGGTGAAGTCCTCGTAGCGGGTGCCGATCCCGATGATAAGGTCCGCTTCGGCGGCAATGGCGTTGGCCGCCGTCGTGCCTGTGGAGCCGATGGCACCCAGCGCGAACCGGTGGTCCCAGGGCAGGACCCCCACACCGGCCTGCGTGTTGCCCACCGGAATTCCGGTCAGCTCCACAAACCTGGCCAGTTCATCGTTGGCGTAGGCGTAGAGCACACCGCCGCCGGCGATGATCAACGGACGCTTGGCTGCGCGGATGGCCTCGGCGGCGCGGCGGATGTCGTCGTCGTCAGCGTCCGGGCGGCGGATGCGCCATTCGCGTTCGGCCAGGAATTCCTCCGGGACGTCGAAGGCTTCCGCCTGGACGTCCTGGGGCAGCGAGATGGTGACCGCGCCGGTTTCGGCCGGATCCGTCAGGACGCGGAGTCCGTGGTGGAACGCCGAGAACAGCTGCTCCGGCCGGGACACCCGGTCGAAGAAACGGGACAGCGGACGGAAGGCGTCGTTGACCGTGACATCGTATGCGTCGGGGCGTTCCAGCTGCTGCAGCACGGGGTCGGCGGCGCGGGTGGCGAAAGTGTCGCTGGGCAGCAGGAGTACCGGGAGCCGGTTGGTGGTGGCCAATGCGGCACCGGTCAGCAGGTTGGTGGAACCGGGGCCGATCGAGGTGCTGATGGCAAACGTCTGGCGGCGGCGCGTATGCCGGGCGTAGCCTACGGCCTGGTGTACCTGTGCCTGCTCGTTGCGGCCCTGGTAGTACGGCATGATGGCAGGATCCAGCGTCTGGTACTGCTTCAGGGCCTGCCCTACGCCCGCCACATTGCCATGACCGAAGATGCCGAACGTGCCCGGGATCAGCCGTTCACGGTAATCCTGATCGCCGATCCGGTCAACCGTGTACTGCTTGGACAGGTACTCCACCACGGCCTGGGCGACCGTCATTCTCCGTGTTGCTGTTCCTGTTCGTGTTCCCATGGGGTTTACTCCGATGCTTCTGCGTGGACTCGGGTCGACTGCGAATGCTGCAGCAGCGAGGCAGCCGTTGCCACGGCCCCGGCCACGTCGCCGTCGTGCGGGTAAAGCAAAGTGCGCCCCACGGTCAGGCCCTGGACGTTCGGCAAAGCGAGCGCTGCCTGCCAGCTGGAAAAAACCTCATCCTGCGTGCCTTCCGGGTCTCCGCCAAGCAGAACGGTGGGCATGGTGGTGGCTGCCATGACGCGCTCCATGTCCGCCACTACCGGAAGTTTCATCCAGGTGTAGGCGCTGGTGGAGCCCAGCCCTGCCGCGATGGCTACTGACTTGATGACGGCATCGGTGGAGAGGTCATTGCGGACCTTGCCGTTTTCGCGGACCGACAGGAACGGCTCCACCATGGCGATGAGCTTACGCTCGGCCAGTGAATCTATGGCCTTGGCCGTGGCCTCCAGCAGCGAGACGGTGTCCGGATCGCCCAGGCAGATGCGGGTCAGCATCTTGCCGCCGTCAGCGCCCAATTCAGACAGGGCCGCCGCAGTGTGCCCGGTAAAGCGGTCATCGAACTCATTGATCAGGCCGGTGAGGCCGCCGCGGTTCATGGAGCCGAAAACCAGCTTGCCGTCGAGGGCGCCCAGCAGGAGCAGATCGTCCATAATGTCGGGGGAAGCCAGGATCCCGTCAACATCCGGGTTTGCCAGGGCAATCTGGAGCCGGTCCAGCAGCTGGCGGCGGTCAGCCATGGCCACAGGATCCGAGCCGACGGCGAGGGCGCCGCGGGCCGGGTGGTCGGCAGCAACGATGAAGTTCTGCTTTCCGTACTTCAACCCCGGGTGCCGCCGGCGGGCTTTGGCTGCCCGCGCCACGGCAGCCGGATCTTCCAGGCGGATTGCGCTCAGGTGCTCGTAGCGGCGGGGATCGTCATTGGAAATCGTGGCTGCGGAACTCATTGGGCTGCTCCTTCAGGAACAAAGGCGTTGGATGAGGATGCTCCGGGGACCAGGCGGCCGCGTTCCGCGAGCAGCGAGGTGACTTCCTCCGGCGTCGGCATGGCGTCCGCGCAGGACAGCCGCGAGGCCACGATGGCACCGGCTGCATTCGCGTAGTCCAGGACCTGTGCCAGCGGCCAGCCGGACAGCAGTCCGTGGCAGAACGCGCCGCCGAAGGAGTCACCGGCACCGAGGCCGTTGACCGTCTCAACCGGCACCGGCGCGGAAACCACGCGCTCAGTGCGGGTTTTGGCCATGACCCCTTCGGGTCCAAGCTTGACGACGGCGATTTCCACGCCGGCGGCGAGCAGACGGTCGGCCTGTTCGTCCGGAGTGCCCTCCCCCACTGCCACAGCGCACTCCTTGTCATTGCCGATGGCGACAGTCACATGAGGCAGGATCTTGGCAACCTCTGCGCGCGCCTCTTCCTCGGTGTCCCAGAACATCGGGCGGTAGTCGAGGTCCAGGATGGTGTACTGACCAGCTTTGAGCTCAGCGCGCGGCCGGGCTTTGTGGGCGGCCAAGTGCGCTTCGCGGCTTGGTTCCTGGCACAGGCCGGTCACTGTTGACCAGAAGATTCCGGCGTCCCGGATGGCATCAAGATCCAGCTCTGCCGCGTTGATCTGGAGGTCCGGGGCAGTGGGGAAGCGGTAGAAATAGAGCGGGAAGTCATCCGGAGGTTTGATGGCGCAGAAGGTGACCGGGGTGGGCCATTCCTTGACCGGGGTAACGAAGCGGTCATCCACATTGAACTTGCGCAGTTCCCGGTGCAGGTAGTTGCCGAACGGATCTGCCCCGGTGCGGGTAATGACGGCAGTGCGGCGGCCGTGCCGGGCTGCGGCGACGGCAACGTTGGACGGGGAACCGCCGAGGTACTTTCCGAAGGACGTTACGTCCTCCAGATCGGCGCCAATGTCGTTCGGGTAGATATCAACGCTGATGCGCCCGATGGTGAGCAGTTCGTGGGTCACGGTCATCGTGGACCTTTCTCTTTTGAACTCTGTACCTCTACGCAGCTAGAGCTCCGGTGCCTGGCTGGCCACCAGTGATCGGGGCCACATCCACTACTTTGCACTAGATTTCATGTCCTGTCAAAGGTTTGTACTGACATATTTACAACTTGGCATGAAGTGCTCCCATGCGACCCGGAGAGCGCGTCTCCTGGGTGAAACGGGGGTGTTATTTGCCGGGTACGGCCAGCTCGCCCGTCACGTACTGGGCGCGCCCGAACCCGAAGGACCAGTCGCCGGCAGTGTTTTCCACATAACCGATAAATACGTCCTCGCCGGCCACCCCCGCCTCGCCGAGCTTTGCTGCCACGGCCGCAAACAGCGACTGCTTGGCATCCTGGCTGCGGCCTCCCTGCGTAAAGATCTGGATCATCACCACGCCGTGCGTGCGCTCGAACCCCAGGCCGGCATCCTGGGCGAAGATCTGCCCGCCGGGGTGTTCTGTGAGGATATGGAAGTAGTCCCGCTCCGGAATGCCGTATTCGGCCAGTATTGCGTCGTGGATGCTTTGGCTAAGGTGGCGCAGGGCTTCGGGGCTTCGGCCTTCATTGACGTCGATTCGCACGAGAGGCACGGACGGCTCCTTCGATAGTTTGTCCTGACATACTAACAAACTTTTCCAGAGTGAAGCAAGGGTTCTTTTTGACCTCTTGAAATCCGGGTCACGGGGGACTATTCTTTAAACAACCAGATGGTTGATAAACAAACTAATTGACAAAGAGGACCGGGCGGCAATGGACCCCAGCGACGAACTCCTCGACTCGGCCTTTATGGCTCTGGCCGATCCCGTCCGCCGAAGCATCATTGCCCGGCTCAGCCGGGGCCCGGCCACCGTAAATGAACTGGCGGAACCCTTCGCGATCACCAAGCAAGCGGTCTCGAAGCACATCCAGGTACTCGAGCAGGCGCAACTGGTCACGCGGACCAGGGATGCACAGCGCCGGCCCGTCCACCTGAACCCCGCACGGTTAGAGGCTCTCACCGACTGGATCGGCCAGTACCGGCTGGTCAGGGAAGAGCAGTTCCGCAACCTCGATGCCGCGCTCCGATCCAACGCCGCCCTGCGCGGCGAACAGCCAAAGGACTGATCATGAGGAATGACTTAAAACTCAGCGTCCCCGACGGTGTCCCGTACATCGACTTTGAACGGGAATTCGACTTCCCGGTCGCGGACGTCTTCCGCGCGCACAAGGAACCCGACCTCATCACCCGGTGGCTGGGGCCGCGGGGCACCAACGTGGAAATCGATCACTACGATTTCCGCACCGGCGGCAGCTACCTCTACCGGCACACGGGCCCGGACGGGGTCGCCTACGATTTCAGCGGCATTTTCCACACGGTCCGCGAGAACGATTTCGCCATCCAGACCTTCGAGTTCAGCGGATACCCTGACATCGTCAGCACGGAGTTCCTCACCTTCGAGGACCTCGGCGGCGGACGCTGCAAGCTGATCGGACACTCCATGTACCCCAGCCAGGAAGCCCGTGACGGCATGGCCCAATCCGGCATGGAAGGCGGTATTTCCGAAGGCTACGACCGGCTGGACGAACTCCTCGCCAACTAACAGCAACGCGGGGTCACTACGGCCCACCCCACCGGGTGTTTTGGGCCGTAAGTGACCCCGCGTTGGTACTTAAGTCCGACGGCGGCCGGTCACCTTCGATTCAGAAGGTGACCGGCCGCCGTCGTACTTTGTAAGACTGGAGCCTAGAGGGCTGCGTAGACCTCGCGCAGCAGCTTGGCGGTCTCGGACGGCGTCTTGCCGACCTTCACGCCTGCAGCCTCAAGGGCTTCCTTCTTGGCCTGTGCGGTTCCGGCGGAGCCTGAGACGATGGCGCCGGCGTGGCCCATGGTCTTGCCCTCCGGAGCGGTGAAGCCGGCCACGTAGCCAACAACCGGCTTGGTGACGTGGGTCTTGATGTAGTCCGCGGCACGCTCTTCGGCGTCGCCGCCGATTTCGCCGATCATCACAATCGCCTTGGTCTCCGGGTCAGCCTCGAACGCAGCCAGGGCGTCGATGTGCGTGGTGCCGATGACGGGGTCTCCGCCGATGCCGATGGCGGTGGAGAAGCCGAGGTCGCGCAGTTCGTACATCATCTGGTAGGTCAGGGTACCGGACTTGGAAACCAGGCCGATGGGACCCTTGCCCGTGATGTTGTTCGGCGTGATGCCAACCAGGGCCTCACCCGGGGTGATGATGCCGGGGCAGTTCGGCCCGATGATCCGGGTGACCTGCTTGCCGTCGGCGTCAACCGTGGACTGTGCCAGGGCCCAGAACTCAGCCGAGTCCTGAACCGGCACGCCTTCGGTGATAACAACCACCAGTCCGATGCCGGCCTCGATAGCTTCGACCACGGCGTCCTTGGTGAATGCCGGCGGCACGAAGACGATGGAGACGTCAGCGCCGGTCTCGGCGATGGCTTCCTTGACGGTGCCAAACACCGTGACCTCGTTGTCGCCGTGCAGGACCGTGGTGCCGGCTTTGCGGGCGTTGACGCCACCCACAATGTTGGTGCCGGCTTTGAGCATCAGGGCGGTGTGCTTGGTGCCTTCGCCGCCGGTGATGCCCTGGACGATGACCTTGGAGTCCTTGTTAAGGTAAATGCTCATTGTCGAGTCCCTTTACTTCGCTGCGTTGGCGAGCTCGGCGGCCTTGTCGGCGCCCTCGTCCATGGTTGCGGCCAGGGTAACCAGCGGGTGGTTCGCCTCGGCCAGGATGCGGCGGCCTTCTTCGACGTTGTTGCCGTCGAGGCGGACTACCAGCGGCTTGTTCGCGGAGTGGCCCAGTTCGGCCAGTGCACCGACGATGCCCTTGGCCACGGCGTCACAGGCGGTGATGCCGCCGAAGACGTTCACGAACACGGACTTGACCTGCGGATCGCCCAGGATGACGTCAAGGCCGGCAGCCATGACCTCGGCGGAAGCTCCACCGCCGATGTCCAGGAAGTTGGCGGGCTTGACGTTGCCGTGGTTTTCACCGGCATAGGCAACAACATCCAGCGTGGACATCACCAGGCCTGCACCGTTGCCGATGATGCCCACCTCGCCGTCCAGCTTGACATAGTTGAGATCCTGCTCTTTGGCCTTGGCCTCGAGCGGGTCAGCGGCGTCCTTGTCTTCAAGGTGCGCATGTTTGGGGTGACGGAAGTCGGCGTTCTCGTCCAGGGACACCTTGCCGTCGAGGGCAACGATGTCACCCGCGCCGGTGAGGACCAGCGGGTTGACCTCAACGAGAGTGGCGTCTTCTTTCTTGAAAACGTCCCAGAGCTTGAGGATGACGTCGGCGACTTTGCCGCGCAGTTCCTCAGCAAAGCCGGCTGCAGCAACGATTTCGTCTGCCTTGGCCTGGTCGATGCCCACGGCTGGATCGATGGCGACCTTGGCCAGTGCCTCGGGGCGTTCGACGGCGAGCTGCTCGATTTCCATGCCGCCTTCTACCGAGCACATGGCCAGGTAATTGCGGTTGGCCCGGTCCAGCAGGACCGAGAAGTAGTATTCCTCGGCGATATCGGCACCCTGGGCAATCATCACCTTGTTGACGGTGTGGCCCTTGATGTCCATGCCCAGGATGTTGGTGGAGTGCTCAAGCGCCTCATCGGCGGTCTTGGCAACCTTCACGCCGCCGGCCTTACCTCGGCCACCGGCCTTTACCTGTGCCTTGACAACGGTTACGCCGCCGATTTTCTCGGCAGCTGCCTTTGCTTCTTCTGGGGTATACGCCACGATGCCAGCAAGCACGGGTACACCGTGCGCCTCGAACATATCGCGCGCCTGGTATTCAAACAGGTCCACGGTTTAGTGTCCTTCTACGTCGAAGTAGTTTCTGTACAGCCGGACGCCACGTAATCGCGGTTACCGGGCTGCGGAACGCAAGCACCCTGCGGTTGTTTTGGAAACGAGCCACACGGCGCAATGCTCCACTCGGAACTCTAGTCCCCTGCAGGGCTCCGCCCGTTCCACACTACCTGTTATGTGAGTAACGACACTATTCTATGAAGCGTAGAAAAACCGCGGGATCACGGGGTTTTTGAGGCCTCGGAAGGTGGAGCTGTGGCCTTTATTCCGCCTCCGGAAATCAGCTCGTAACGGTCCTTGCTGATAAAGAAAGCGACACCCGCTGAGAGGTTTCCGCAAGACACCCCGCCGTTGTATGCCGAGCAGCGCAGACCGTTGCGTTCCACGTTCTGCCCATCCGAAAGTACCGGCATTTTGGAGATGGCTCCGTCCTTACTCCCCTTGGGCCCGAATTCGGATTCCATCTGCGTGAGGCCGGAACGGCATCCGCCGTAGCTGGCCTTGTCCGGAGTGAGCAATGCCGTGCCGCCGAGGTACCCCAGACCGGTGCCTGCGCAGTCGTCCTTGACATCTGCTGGCTCAGCCTTGGGATAGGCAGCAAGTTCGCAGTGCGCCACGGGCACGGTGTCCAGCTTGTTGTTGGCGGAATCCGCAAAGCCGTTGTGCTCGTAAGGAAGGTTGAGGTCTTCCCCGCGGGCTGAGGTCAGAGCACAGACCATGTTGCGGTCCTCGGTGACGAAGTTGAGGACACCCTCGCCGCCGGAAAAAGTAGCGGCGTCCTCCAAGGGGGCCTGCTTCAGCTGTTCCAAGGCTGGCAATGGCGGTGGCGGCACGTATCCGGGGTCCACAGTAGTGATGGTGCACGCCGTGGCCGTCAGCATGATCCCGGCCGAGAGAGCCAGGGCGGCCAGAATCCCCCGTATAGTCCGTCGCATGGCTTCCATTATGCGCCATGCCGTCCCGTCTCAGCCGGTGGCCGGACGCCCCACGCTTTCGACAACGGCGGCACCCGCCTCTGCGGGATCCACCGAATTGAACTGCTCACGCATCTGGCGGGCCCGGTTTCTCCAGCCAGGATCCGCCAGGACGCCGGCAACTGCCTTGGCAATGTCACGGGGCTTGGGCGACTCCGTTCCCAGGCTGATGCCGACACCGGCGTACTCCACCCAGGCGTTGAAGTCGCTTTTGCCCTCGTTGATGCCGGACACCACCAAGGGGACGCCCTTGGACAAACTCAACTGCACGCCGCCAAAACCGCCGTTACTGATGAACACATCGGTGAATTCGAAGACCTTGGCAAAGTCCACATAGTCCCGCACCACGATGTTGGGCTGCGGGTGGCGGGCCTTAAGTGCCTCGGTGCCGCGGCCGCCGGTTGCAACGATCACCAGCGCGTCCATGTCCTTCACAGTTTCCAGGGCAGGAATGATGAGCTTGTTCGGGTCGATGTTATCCACGGTTCCCTGAGTCACCAGCAAGGTGGTGGGATAGGACGGCCACTCGTTGTCAGGGGCGGCTGCCGGATCGGCTGCCACGGGAGCACGATAGGGCAGGAGCGCTCCGACGTAATGGACTTTGGGATTGACATTCCGGCGGGGGGAAGTCCAGCGACTCCGGGCCGGTCTGGATGACAGCTTCCGAGCAGCCGTAAGCCTCGTCCGTCAGACGTCCATTTCGGGGCACCCCCTGGCCGTACGCCGCGTGCTGCCGCCAGTAGCTCTGGATGGCAGGCCTGAGAATGACCTTGTCCGAGAGGAACCCCGATGCGGCCTGAAGCGCCTTTTCCGCTGGATTCCGGGGTAGTTTGAAGCCGAAAAAGAGCGGCGGCACCAACGGATCACTTTCCATGTTCGGGATCGCCACAAAATTCACCAAGGGTTTGCCCATCAACCGGGAAACGAGTCGGTGGATGAACATGGAGGTGTCCACAACCGCGACGTCGAAGGGGAAGTCCTGGTGCAACTCCCGGACGTCCTCGAAGAAATTGCTGATGTTACTGGCAAAGATCTTTTCACCGTCGAACCCGATTGCCTGGGGCCCTTGAGCCTGGCGCGTTCCGGGTGGAGCTCCTGCAGGTTGTCCGCCCGGTGCTCGATGGCCCGGCGGAACGGGAAGAGCGGAATGCCGAGGTCCCGGAGTTTGTCCTTAAAAACTGGGCCTGTGTCCCAGGCGACGTCGTGGCCGTGTTCCTTGAGCCGCATAGCGACGCCGGTCATGGGGTTGAAATGGCCGTCAATGGCCTGGCTGGCGAAAAGGATCTTCACGTTCCTACTCCGACTTCTGCCGAACTGACATCGCAGCCCACGCCCGTGCGTTGAGTCCCCGGGTAAGGTTCCTGAACTCTAGGGCGTGTTGCTAAACCCTTTGAAGGTTGATTTCCGTCAGGCTTGATTCATGGCAGCAAGGCAGGAAATTTCTGACAAGGCATGGGCTTTGATGGCACCGCATTTCCCGGTTTGGAAGGGGAACGGGCGTCCGATCATGGACATGCGGCGGACGGTCGAGGGCATCGTCTGGCGGTTCCGCACCGGGGCCCCCTGGCGTGATGTGCCCGAGAGGTTCGGGAACTGGAACTCGGTCTACGGGCGCTTCGCGGACTGGTCCAGAGACGGTACCTGGGCCAGTGTCCTCGCGGCCGTGCAGGCAGCCGGCCAGCGCGCCGGTGATGTTGACTGGACCGTGTCGGTGGACGCGACGATCACCCGGGTGCATCAGCATGGCGCCACCCTTACCCGGGTCACAGGGGGCCCCGCAGAATTACAAGAAACTCGGCGCTGAGGAGCCGGGCGACCACGCGATCGGCAAGTCCAGAGGCGGAATGACGTGCAAAATCCACCTTGCCACGGACGGCAAGGGACGGCCGCTGGGCCTGGTCCTCACCGCCGGCCAGGCCGCCGACACCTCATTCTTCCAAACAGTGCTGGAGACCATCTCGGTCGCCGGAAGCTCCCGGGGACGGCCACGCTTCCGGCCCGACCGGGTGCTGGCAGACAAGGCGTACACCTCCAGCGCCAACCGCGGCTACCTGGCCAGCAGGGGAATCAAAGTCACGATACCCGAGCGGTCAGATCAGATCGCAGGACGGGCTCGGCGCGGTTCCAAAGGCGGACGCCCCCGATCCTTCGACAGGGAAGCCTACAAAGGCCGAAATGTCGTTGAACGCTGCTTCAACCGACTCAAACAATGGCGTGGCATCGCGACCAGAAGCGACAAAACAGCACGCAGCTACCTCGCTGGCGTCACCTTGGCCTCGGCCCTGATCTGGATCAAATCAGGGGTTTAGCAACACACCCTAGTCCAGCAGGAATCCGCGGGCAAGGGATCCGCCGCCGAGGGGCGGAAGACCCCTGCCGGCAGAGTAAGGCTCCGTCTAGGTGTATTGACCACGGACGTTAGGAACGCTCGGCGTGGTTAGGTGACAAAAAGAAGACCTCCGGGTGGAGTGGGGCTTGTCGAGAGTCCGATCCACAAGGAGGTCTTCAATGTCCCATGCTAATGCGCTCCTCACGCCTAAGGGCAGGCTCCGGCTGGCCCAGTGCGTCGTGGAGGACGGGTGGCCGCTGCGGCGGGCGGCTGAGCGGTTCCAGGTCTCGGTGACGACCGCGGCGCGGTGGGCTGGCCGCTACCGGGAGCGCGGCGAGCACGGGATGGAGGACCGGTCGAGCCGGCCCGTCAGCTCCCCGGGCCGGACGTCCGTGCGGCGGGAGCGGCGGATCGTCGCGCTCAGAGTGAACCGCCGGTGGGGCCCTGCCCGGATCGGTTACCTGCTGGGTATCCACCCCTCCACGGTGCACCGGGTCCTCTCCAGGTTCGGACTGGCAAGGCTGTCGTGGCTGGACCGGGCCACGGGGAGGGTAATCCGCCGCTACGAGCACCAGAACCCCGGAGACCTTGTCCACGTGGACATCAAGAAACTCGGACGTATCCCGGACGGCGGCGGACACCGCACGGTGGGCAGGGCATCCGGCAACCGGAACAAGACCGGCACGGCGGCGAACCGGAGACCGGGCTACGCCTTCCTGCACAACGCGGTCGATGATCATTCCCGGCTGGCCTACACCGAGATCCTCGCCGATGAGAAAAAGGACACCGCGGCCGGGTTCTGGGAACGCGCCAACGCCTACTTCGAATCCTGCGGAATCGTGGTCAAACGGGTCCTGACGGACAACGGCTCCTGCTACCGCTCCTACGCATTCAAAGACGCCCTGGGCCCGGCTATCAAGCACAAGCGCACCCGGCCCTACAGGCCCCAGACCAACGGCAAAGTCGAGCGCTACAACCGCACCATGCTCGATGAGTGGGCTTACGCAAAACCCTATGGATCAGAGGCCGAGCGTGTTGATTCTTTCGCCGACTGGCTCCATCACTACAATCATCACCGAGGCCACACCTCACTCAAAGGTCAGCCACCGGTCACCCGCGTCACTAACCTCTCAGGTCAATACATCTAGGCCTCCAGTTTGGTCAACGGCGCGTACCGCAGCAGCAGTCGCTTCTCCCCGACGTCGAACGTCACCTTCGCCACAGTCTTGTCCCCCGCACCTTCAACAGCCAGCACCGTGCCGTTGCCGAAACTGGTGTGGTTGACTTTGTCCCCCACGCCGACCGCAACAACTTCCTTCTGCGGCTGCACGCGGTTCTTCGCGACGGCGGCCGGCACGTCCGCGTTGAACCCGGCAGACGGACTGGCTGCAGCACCCAGCGAGGCGCCTGCTCCCCAGAACGATCCGCCGTACCGGCTGGAGCCGATGGGCGCACCACTCCCCCAGCCGCCGCTCTGCCTGCTGGATCCTTCGCGCTTCCACTCCACCAGTTCGGCCGGGATTTCCTCGATGAACTGGCTGGCCGGGTTGTACTGGCTCTGGCCCCACATGCTGCGGACCTCGGAGCGGGTGAGGTAGAGCCGCTTGCGGGCACGGGTCAGGCCCACGTAGGCCAGCCGCCGCTCCTCGGCGAGTTCCTTGGGATCCGTGGCCGAACGCTGGTGCGGGAAAAGCCCGTGCTCCATACCGGTCAGGAACACCACCGGGAACTCCAGGCCCTTGGCCGTGTGCAGGGTCATCAGCGTGACCACACCCAGGCGCTTGGCTTCCGCAACGGCGGCATCGATGTCCGCGCCCGGGGCGTCAGGGATCTGATCCGCGTCCGCCACGAGGGACACCTGCTCCAGGAAGGCGCCCAATGAACCTTCGGGGTTCTCCTGTTCGTATTCACGCACGACGGCGACGAGTTCCGCCAGGTTTTCCACCCGGGACTCGTCCTGGGGATCGGTGCTGGAACGCAGCCCGGCCAGGTAGCCGGTCTGTTCCAGCACGGCTTCCAGCGCCGCGGCAGCGCCGGATCCCGAAGCGACCTCCGCCAGGTCATCAAGCAGTTTCACAAAGCCCAGGACTGCGTTGACCGAGCGGGTGGCCATGCCCGGCGCCTCCTCGGCGCGGCGTGCGGCGGCCATAAAGGACGTCCGCTCGCGCTGGGCCAGGGACGCCACGGCACCCTCGGCGCGGTCACCGATGCCGCGCTTGGGTTCGTTCAGCACACGGCGGAGGTTGACGTCGTCGTCCGGGTTAACGAGTACCCGAAGGTACGCGAGCGCGTCCTTGATTTCCTTGCGCTCATAGAACCGGGTGCCGCCCACCACCTTGTAGGGGAGGCCGACGCGCACCAGCACGTCCTCGATGGAACGCGACTGCGCGTTGGTGCGGTAGAAAATGGCGACGTCGCCTGGCCGAAGGTTGTCCTCATCCTGTAGCCGGTCAATTTCCTTGGCGATGAACCGGGCTTCATCATGCTCGTTTTCGCCCACGTAGCCGATGATTTTGTGGCCGTCGCCCTCGGCCGTCCACAGCCGTTTCTCGGGCCGGTTGGGGTTGCGGGAGATGACCGAGTTCGCGGCGCTCAGGATGTTCTGCGTTGAGCGGTAGTTCTGCTCGAGCTTGATGGTGCGGGCGTCCGGGTAGTCGTTCTCGAACTCCACGATGTTGCGGATATCAGCGCCGCGGAAGGCATAGATGGACTGGTCGGAATCGCCGACAACCGTGAGCTCCGCCGAGCCCGGCCCCTCCCCCACGATTTCCCGCACCAAGGCGTATTGCGCATGGTTGGTGTCCTGGTATTCGTCCACGAGAACGTGCCGGAACCGCCGCCGGTAGGAATCCGCCAGGGCGGGGAATGCCCGGAACATGTAGACGGTCTGCGCAATCAGGTCGTCGAAGTCCATCGCGTTGGCCTGGCGCAGACGCTGGGCATAACCCTTGAATACCTCGGCCACGGCTGCCTCGAAAGGGTCGTTGTGGTTGGCGCTGGACCCGTAGGTTTCGTCGTCGATCAGCTCATTTTTCAGCGCCGAGATCTTGTGCTGGATGGCCTTGGGCGCGAACCGTTTGGGATCCAGCTCCAGGTTCTTGGATACCAGTGTAATGAGCCGCAGGGAGTCCGCGGAGTCATAGATGGAGAAGTTCGATTTCAGGCCGACGTTGGTGGCCTCGCGGCGCAGGATCCGCACGCACGAGGAGTGGAAGGTGGAGATCCACATGGTCTTGGCTCTGGCGCCCACCAGCGCCTCAATACGCTCCCGCATCTCCGCGGCGGCCTTGTTGGTGAAGGTGATGGCCAGGATCTCGCCGTAGTGGGCGCGGCCGGTGGCAATCAGGTAGGCGATCCTGTTGCTGAGCACCCTGGTTTTGCCCGAGCCGGCGCCAGCCACGATCAGCAGCGCGCTTCCGGAGTGCTTGACTGCTTCCTCCTGCTGCGGGTTGAGCCCCTGCAGGAGTTCCGTGGCATCAGGCAGCTGCGGACGGTGTTCCCCCGCGGAACCCGCGGAACCCGGCCCGCCGGCCCCGAATCCGGCCCGGGACGCATCCGATCCGGCGCGCGACCTGGTGGGTGCGGCCGCTTTGGGGGCAGCCTTGAACGGTCCGTCAGCGTACGGGTCAAACAACATATCCATGGTGCCTACAAGTCTAGGCGGTGGGACCGACACTCACTTCCGGCTTGTCGATCACGGCAGGCGTGCCTCAGGCCACAGAGCCCGATTCGAGCGCCGTGCGCAACTCGCCCACCGCCGTCGAACCTCCTGCGATGAACCAATCCAGCCCATTGACGCGGACGACGTCGGCGGCGCCGCCGGCGGCAAGCGCAATCGCTTTGCCGGGCAACCAGTCCCACTCCGGGCAACTGTGCTGGAACCAGCAGCCGAGCTCGCCGTCGGCCACGCGGCCGAGATCGCAGGATCCGGAGCCGAGCATCCGCAGGGCAGCCGCCGAAGTAGCCGCAGCATGCCACGGCATCGCACACCGGGGATCCGCCAGCCAGCCCGGATGGATATAGGTTGCCGCACCGAGTTCGGCCAGGGGCGTGCCCGTCCGCGCGGCACCATCGGCGTGGAACGTGGTCAGGAGTTCCCCGTTAAGGGTTGCCGGCTGTCCGGTGCCGCCAAGCCACAATTTGTCCTCCTCCGGCTGGAAGATGGCACCCAGCAACACGCCGGAGGCATCCTTCAGAGCAAGGGCGGAGCACCAGTAAGTGGATCCGTTCAGGAAGTTGTACGTGCCGTCCACGGGATCGATGACCCAGGTCCGGCCGCTGCTCCCCTGCACCGAGGCGCCCTCCTCACCCAGGATGCCGTCGGAAGGCCGGCAGCGCTGCAACTGTTCCAGCACATAGGCTTCGGCGGCGTGATCGGCCGCCGTGACGACGTCGGATATTGATGTCTTCTGCTGACCCTGCAGCCCCGCCATCCGCATCAGCAGCGCAAGCTGGGCCGCTTCGCGGACCAGTGAGGACGCCAGCTGGTAGTCGTCAAGTGCGGGATCGAGTTCAGCAGCGCTGTGGCGTCCGGTGGTCATGACTTCAGTTTATGGCGCGATAATGGAGCCATGGCCAAGACACCTGCGCAGCGGATCAAGAAGCACGGCACCAAGGCCGCTATCCCCCAGCACCACCTGCCGGCGGTGATCAACCCCACCACGGGCCGTACCCCGCAAAAGGCGCAGAACAACAGCAACCTGATTGTCATTGCCGGCGTAGTCGCCAGCCTGTTCCTGTTTTGGTATGTCCACCTGCTGACGCTCAACCAGCTCACCCAGCTCAGCGGCGGGCTGGCCATGCCGGATTCGCTGATCGGCGGTTTTGACCAGGGCTTTGTGGAGCGGCTGCGCAGCGCGATGGATGGGGATGCCCGCGGCCAGCTCAACTACATACACAAGACAGCCGGAACCCTGCTCCCGCTGATTTTCGGGTTCACCTGGCTCCTGCTGATCGGTACCAACGTGGCGCGCAAGCCGCTGCGCTGGGCGCTTTGGGCGGTTCCGTTGCTTTTTGCGGCGGTCCGTTTTTGGGGGAACGCGGCGATTGATTCGATGATGTCCGCGGCAACGATCGACGCCGGTGACGTGGCGCTGGCGTCCGGCCTCACCGTTGCGGGCTGGGTATTGCTGGTACTGGCGCTCGTTGCCGGCGGGGCTGCCGTCTTTCTGGGCCGGAAGTCCACCCGGCCTTAGTCATGCGCTCCCTGTTGCAGGGTCAGCCGCCGCACTTTCACCAGCTTCCGTTCGCGATGCACGCGCTGGGCAATAGTCAGGCCAAGCAGTGACAGCCCCAGGATAATCGGGTAGGCCATGGCCCGTTCCATGGCCCCCGGTTCCGCAACGCGCAGGCCAACGGCCAGCACATAGGCGGTGCTGCCCAGGGAAACCAGACCGAACACCAGCAGCATCCAGCTCATTCTGGTCCTCCTGAGCCAGAGCCAACCCAGCAGGATCAGCGCCAGTGGTGCTGCAAGGAAATACATTCCTGCGCCGGTCAGGTGCCAGCCGAGCAGTGTGTCCTCGGGGATGATGCCCACCACTGCCTGCCCCACCCCTGCCGTGACGATCAGCACACGGATCCCGGTGGCGGCAACCCACGAAGCCTGCCTCTGCCTGTCCGGATGGCCCGGACGCCTGGCTCGGCCGCCACGGACAGCACTCCGGACGTCAGCAGTACCGCCCCCAGCCTCCAGCTCCTACCCAGGCGCCCATCGCTGCGGCTTCCACAACAAAGTAATGGATCAGCTCAGGGATGCCCAGCCCCCGACAACTTCGCGCGTTGATGACACATCCGGCAGAAGGGAGCGCTCCCCCGTCATGTGCCGGCCGCCTTGCGTGCCTGCCGCTCCTGCCTGACGCGTTGGGCGATGACGAGGCCCACTGTGGCCAGGCCAATGGTGATCGGGTATCCCATCAGGCGTTCCAGGGTGCCCGGATCCGCAACCTGCATGCCAGTGAGGCCACCGGTCACCAGCGCCGCAAACGATACCCCGCCGCAGGCCAGGACGAACCAGCCGACGGGCGTGCGCTTCAACCACAGCCACCCCAGCAGCAGGAGCGCCACCGATCCCCCGATGAAGAACATCAGGGCCCCGGCAAAGTGCCAGGCAGACCGCAGGTCCTCGGGCACCAGTCCCACAATCATGGTCCCGGCGCCAGCTACTCCCGTCAGCACACGCGCGGCCACGGCGCCGATCCGCGGCAGGCGGTGCCCTGCACCGGCCGGCACCCTGGCCCCGGTTTGGGCGGCAATGCACAGCAGCGCAGAGCTCAGCAGCACGGCGCCCAACAACATGCCCAGGCCCTGCACAACAAAGGAGGCGTTCATCAGGAGATGGAGAGGCGAACAGACGTCCCTGTCTTGATAGCTGCCACAGCTGACGGCCCCCAGATCGCTAATGAAACCGCTTCGCCTGTCGTAAGGCTGGCGACCGCCCCAGGCGCTGATAACGGCGGCTTCCGCCACAAAATACTGCACCACACTGAGCTTGGCCCAGGCGCCGAGGTACTGGCGCGTTGATGCGAGGTCCGGGAGGAAGCCGCCATAGGCTGACGGCGCGGGGGAGGTTGCAGCGGCTGCGGTCATGCCAAGAGCGTAGTACGTCCCGCCACCTTGTATGCTTGTAAGCGTGTCCGGTCGGACCGGCCCCCGGCCGGCTGCCATGGACGCCCGCCCTCGTAGCTCAGTGGATAGAGCACGGCTCTCCTAAAGCCGGTGTCGTTGGTTCGATTCCAATCGAGGGCACTTGAAGCAGCCACAGGCATTTGATCTCCGCGCCTACCTCCTCGGCGCTGACGTCTCTGGACGCTGGTCAGTGGAGCGGAAGCTCCTTGACAGAGCCACAGGCGCCCGCGGAACCTTCACCGGCGTCGTACTATTTTCCGAAACGGACGACGGCGGCCTCCGCCTCCGCGAAGAAGGCACCGTGCGCTGGCCTGCTTCAGCCGGCGAAATGTTCACCGGGCCTGCCGCCAGACGCTATCTGCTGAAGCCCACAGAATCACCCTCAACCATGGACATGCTCTTTCCCGATGGCAGGCCTTTCCACCGGATGGGCTTCACGGAGTCAGCCGGCCGCGGCGAGCACTGGTGCGAACCGGACAGCTACCGGGTCAAGTATCAGCTCCGGGGTCCGGTCGAATTCAGCTACAGCTGGGATGTCCAGGGGCCCCGGAAGAATCTCTTGCTGGAATCACAGCTCCGGCGGTTAGGCTCAACGCCATGAATCCCCGCATTATCGTCTCCGCCGTCTGCGTCTTTGACGAAGACGGCCGGCTTCTGACCGTCCGCAAACGCGGCACGGACAAATTCATGCATCCCGGCGGGAAGCCGGAGCCGGGCGAGACCGCCGTCCAGGCAGCCGCCCGCGAGCTGCAGGAGGAGGTTGGCATCGTCCTGGCTCCGGATGAACTTGAGCTGATGGGCGTGTGGCTTGCCGATGCCGCTAACGAGGTCGCCACAGAAATAGTGGCCACCGTGTTCACGGCTCCGGGTACGTGGACCGCACATCCCTCTGCCGAGATCGCCGAAATCCGCTGGCTGGACCCGGCGGCAGAACTGCCGGACGATCTCGCCCCGCTGCTGACGGACCATGTACTCCCGGCGCTCGCCGCGCAATAGCGTTCCTGCCCGGCGGGCTAAACCTCCGGAACGGCCCCTTCGGCCACTGAGCTGGCCTCGGCAAACTGGGTCCGGTACAGCTCTGCGTAGCGGCCTTCTCTGGCCAGCAGCTCGGTGTGCGTGCCGCGCTCCACAATGGTGCCTTCTTCGATCACCAGGATGACGTCCGCGGCGCGGATGGTGGACAGCCGGTGCGCAATCACGACGGCGGTGCGCCCCTCCAGTGCGGCGCCCAGGGCAGCCTGCACTGCGGCTTCGTTGGTGGAATCCAGCGCGGCTGTAGCCTCGTCGAGGATCACCACTCGTGGCTGGGCGATGAGCAACCGCGCGATGGTGAGCCGTTGCCGTTCGCCGCCGGAAAGCCGGTAGCCGCGTTCACCCACCACGGTGTCCAGGCCGTCCGGCAGGGAACGGATCATATACTCGAGCCTGGCCTGGCGGAGCACATCCCACATTTCCTCTTCCGTGGCCTCGGGGCGAGCCAGCCGCAGGTTTGAAGCAATGCTTTCGTGGAACAGGTGCCCGTCCTGGGTGACCATGCCCAGCGTGGCGCGCATGGAATCGAATGTGACGTCGCGGACGTCAACTCCTGTTGCCGCATCCGGGCCCGCCGGAACAGAACTGCCCGGAGCCGGACTACCCAGACGCACTGCGCCGGAATCGACGTCATACAGACGGGACAGCAGCTGCGCAATGGTGGACTTGCCGGCACCCGAGGAGCCCACCAGGGCGACGGTCTGGCCCGGTTCCACCCGGAAACTGATACCGTGCAGCACCTCTTCGCCACCGCGCGTATCCAGTGTGGACACATCTTCCAGGGAGGCCAGGGACACCTTGTCTGCCGATGGGTAGGCGAAGCGCACGTCGTCGAACTCCACGGATACCGGCCCCGGCGGGACGGCTACAGCGTCCGGCTTCTGCTGGATGAGCGGCTTGAGATCCAGAATTTCGAACACGCGCTCGAAGCTGACCAGCGCGCTCATGATCTCAACCCGGGCGTTGGACAGCGCTGTCAGCGGAGCATAGAGGCGGGTCAGGAGGAGCGCCAGCACCACAACGTCGCCGGCAGCGAGCTGGCCGCTGATCGCCAGCCAACCGCCCAGTCCGTACACCAGCGCCAGCGCCAGCGCGGATACCAGCGTCAGGGCCGTGACGAAGGTGAACTGCAGCATGGCCGTGCGGATGCCGATGTCCCGGACGCGTCCGGCCCGTACCGCGAACTCGCGGGATTCCTCGTCCGGGCGGCCGAAAAGCTTCACCAGCGTGGCACCGGGGGCTGAGAACCGTTCGGTCATCTGGGTGCCCATGGCGGCGTTGTGCTCTGCAGCCTCGCGCCGAAGATCCGCCAGCTTGGAGCCCATCCGCCGGGCGGGGATGAGGAAAATCGGCAGCAGGATCATGGCGAGGACAGTCACCAGCCACGATTTGCCCAGCATCACCACCAGCGTCAGCGCCAGCGCCACCACGTTGCTGACCACGCCTGACAGCGTGCCGGCAAAGGCCGATTGCGCGCCGATAACATCGTTGTTCAGGCGGCTGACCAGCGCTCCGGTGCGGGTGCGTGTAAAGAACGCGATGGGCATCTTCTGCACGTGGTCAAACACCCTGGTGCGGAGATCAACAATGACGCCCTCACCGATGGTGGAGGACAGCCAGCGGGTCACCAGCCCCAGACCGGCCTCGGCCACCGCCACGGCAGCAATCAGGAATGCGAGCCGGATCACCACATCCGTGCCGACCCCGGCGATGATCGCATCCACCACCTGGCCCGCCAGCACCGGAGTGGCAACAGCCAGTACCGCCATGGCAATGGAGAGCAGCACGAAGGAAACCAGTTTGCCGCGGTGTGGCCGGGCGAAGCCGAACACACGCTTCAGCAGCGCCTTCGAGAACGGCTTGGAGCCGCTCGAGGCACGCGTGATGTTGTAAAGGGAGCTCCAGGCCACCCGGTCCATACTCATCGTTTGTGCTCCTTTTTCCCGGCGGACAGGCTGGCCGCTCCGGTGCCGGATCCGGTCGTCAATTCCGTCACAACACCGTTCTCCACGTTCCAGCGGACGTCGAGCCGGACATTTTCGAGCAGGCGGCGGTCGTGCGTGACCAGCAGAAGCGCGCCTTCGTAGCTTTCCAGCGCTTCCTCAAGCTGTTCAATGGCCGGCAGGTCAAGGTGGTTGGTGGGTTCATCCAGTACCAACAGGTTAACCCCGCGCGCCTGCAGCAGGGCCAGTGCCGCGCGTGTGCGTTCGCCCGGGGAGAGCGAGTCCACCTTCCGACCGGTGTGGTCGGCTTTGAGCCCGAATTTGGCCAGCAGCGTGCGGACTTCGGCCGGCGCCATATCGGGGAGAACCGCTTCGACGGCGTCGCCCAGGTTGCGGTCCCCGGCCAATAGGCCACGGGCCTGATCAATCTCGCCGACAGCCACGGATGTGCCCATGGAGGCGTCACCGGAATCCGGCGCCTGGACTCCCAGCAGGAGCCGCAGCAGCGTTGACTTGCCCGCACCGTTAGGGCCGGTGATGCCGATCCGTTCGCCGGCGTTGAGCTGCAGGTTCACCGGCCCCAGGGTGAAGTCGCCCTGGCGGGCAACGGCGTCGCGCAGGGTTGCCACCACTGAGCTGGACCGCGGAGCCTGGCCGATGCTGAACTGCAGCTGCCACTCCTTGCGTGGTTCTTCCACCACATCCAGGCGGGCAATCCTGGACTCCATCTGGCGGACCTTCTGGGCCTGCTTTTCCGAGGACTCGGTACTGGCGGCGCGGCGGATCTTGTCATTGTCCGGGCTCTTCTTCATGGCATTCCTGACGCCCTGCGAACTCCACTCGCGCTGCGTCCGGGCACGGGATACGAGGTCCGCTTTGGTGGACGCAAACTCCTCGAAGCGTTCACGTGCGTGTCGCCGTGCAACGGCGCGTTCCTCCAGGAAAGCCTCGTAGCCGCCGTCGTAGACTGCCACTGAATTCTGTGCGAGGTCCAGCTCCACAATGGTGGTGACGCACCGCGCCAGGAACTCGCGGTCGTGGGAGACCAGCACCACCCCGCCGCGCAGCCCCTGCACAAATGCTTCCAGTCTGGCCAGGCCCCCAAGATCCAGATCGTTGGTGGGCTCGTCCAGCAATACGACGTCGAACCGGCTCAGCAAGAGGGCCGCCAGAGCTACGCGGGCGGCCTGTCCGCCGGACAGCCCGGTCATCTCCGCATCCGGTCCCACCGTGAGGCCAAGATCCGCCATAACGGCCGGGATCCGCTCTTCAAGGTCTGCTGCACCGGAAGCCATCCAGCGGTCGAAAGCCAGGGAGTACGCGTCATCTGCGCCCGGGGCGCCGGAACCAAGGGCGTCCGCGGTGGATTCCATCTCCGTCGTTGCGTGCGCGCAGCCGGTGCGGCGCGAGATGTACGCCGCAACAGACTCTCCAGCCTGCCGCTCGTGCTCCTGCGGGAGCCAGCCCACGAAGGCATCCGCGGGTGCCAGGCTGACGGTACCGCTCTGCGGCTCGTCCACTCCGGCCAGGAGCCGCAGAAGGGTGGATTTACCGGCACCGTTCGCGCCCACCACGCCCACAACATCACCCGGCGCAACCGTCAGGGAGAGTTTGGCGAACAAGGTGCGGTGATCGTGACCGCCGGAAACGTCTTTGGCAACTAGGGTTGCAGTCATTTGTTCATCCTCTCACCGCTGCCCGAACCGGCCGGAAAAGGCGGCGGGCACAGAAGAACCCGCTGGTCCGGACTTGGGGGGTGTACGGACCAACGGGTTCGACAATCAAGCTTAGTTGAAAGTACGGCTGAGGTAAAATCGGCCGTGGCTTTCGGCGGTAAAATCGTGTCAACCGTCCGATCTGCAGAGAGCCCTTCATGCCCCTTCCCGCCAAGGCGTTCCAGCGCTGGCTGCACGGCATCGCGCCGTCGGCGAGCACTGCTGACATCTGCAGGATCTCCGGCATCAAACGCACCACGCTGGCCCAGCAACTCGTCCGCGGCAAGGTAGCCGAGGCCACGGTTGTGAGCATCAGCCGTGCCCTTAATATCAACCCGATGAATGCGCTGGCCACGTTCGCGAGCTACCGGGCATTGTCCGCGGCCCCCGCGCCGCCGATCCCGCAGGAACTGGTCAGCCAGGTATCCACCACGGATTTGCTCCGCGCTGTCCTGGCCCGGACAGCTCCGCCCGGCTCCACCGCGCCCCTCAGCCCCGCCCCGCACGCAACGTCGGTCAGGAACTGGGTGGACGCAATCGACGACGGCGAGCTGCGGCACCGCGTCTCAGCCGCCACCGGGATTGCCCCGCAGAACTACTCTGCCCAGCTGACCGCAAACCGGCTGGCACCCGAACTGGCCATTGCCACGTCCGCTGCTGCCGGCGTCGGACCTGCCGGCGGGCTGGTGGCCACCGGACTGATCACCGAGGCCGAGGCCGGCTGGCCGCCGGGCGCCCGTGAGGCCGCGCTGGCCAGGATGTCCGACGGCGAGTTGACGGCATTGGCGGGCGACCGGCTGCAGGCGCTGGGCAAAACACTCCGGCGCCAGGAAGAAGACCAGGAAAAAACCGACAAGATCTGGGAGAACCTCG
This sequence comes from Pseudarthrobacter sp. N5, assembly GCF_050157035.1. GTDB lineage: Bacteria > Actinomycetota > Actinomycetes > Actinomycetales > Micrococcaceae > Arthrobacter. The sequence goes on along the minus strand of NZ_CP189593.1, from coordinate 1,147,385 downwards.
GATGATCGAGATCCTGCAGTGGTCCACGTTGATTGTCTGCGGCGCCGTTGCCATAGCCCGGATACCCAGTGCCCTGAGGAAGGAGAACCGATCGCTGTTCTGCATTTTCACCTTGGCAACATTCGCCATACTTCTCAGCATTGACGGGCCATACACGGCCATCGATTCGGTGCTGGATTCCCAGAACTACACCAACCTCATCCTTCGGTTCCTGGTCTATGGAACCATCTTCCTGGCCGGCGTCCGGGTGGGGAAGGGTTTCAGCGCAGGCGTCGGCATCCGGCTGCTGATGGGACCGGTCGGGCTGACCGTGCTCGCCATCATCACTGCCGCAACAGTGGTCCTGTTCCTGCTGGCTGACACAGCCGGCACGTCCACGGGGCTGGCGAATCTATCGGCAAAGGGCCCGTCCAACGACCGGCTGATCGGGCTCTATGCGGCCGCCGGCCGGCTCTACCCGTCCTTTGTGGCAGCCTGCCTGGTGCCGGCGACGGCGCGGGCGCTCACGGGCCGGCTCCCGGCGATGATCCGGCTCGGCGCAGGCCTTCTGACCGTGGCGTTTGTGGCCCTTGTCCTCGGCTCGTTCTTCCCCTTGATCCCCCAAGGCATTGGTTATCTGCAGTTCATCATCAACTACACGGCGGTCCTGGCCCTGATAATCGGCCTTACCGTTATCTGGCTGGCCAGGGTCCGGGCTGCACAACGAGCACGGCAAAAGTCGTATACCGGAAATTAACCGTCATGGCTTTCACAAAATCATTAGAACGTGAAACAATCATGAATGTGTGAAGGCAGCTGCTGCCTGGTGTTGTGAACGGGGATAATCCGTTGGACGCCGTGGCGCCTGCCTGAGCGCAATTGGGGGGATGAGTGGTGGCGGCCGTTGGGGACCGCCCCCACTCAGCCTGTTTAAGGGCAACGTAGGATGGCGAAATAAAACGTCTTCACAAACGCGTTGTGAGGGTAGTGTCGCGGAGTAAACGGCTGAGTCCGCCGTGACGTGCCACTTGCAGACTGGAAAAAGGATCCCGCCATGAACCGCCTCCACACCCGCCGCACAGCTATTGCCGCTACCTTCGCGGCCGTTGCCCTCGCCCTTGCCGGCTGCGGCGGCTCCCAGACTCCGGCGCAAAGCGGGGGCGACACCTCACTCAGTGACATCACCTCAAAGGGCGAGATGGTGATCGCCACCGAGGGCACCTACAAACCCTTCAGCTTCCATCAGAACGGCGCTGGCGATCTCACCGGTTTCGACGTCGAAATCGCCCAGGCTGTCGCCGGAAAGCTTGGCGTCAAGGCCAAGTTCCAGGAAACCCAGTGGGACGGCATTTTTGCCGGCTTGGACGCCAAACGTTTCGACGTGATCGCCAACCAAGTGACCGTCAACCCCGAGCGCAAGGCCAAATACGAATTCTCGGCTCCCTACACGGTGTCAACCGGCGTGATCGTGACGAAATCGGACAACTCCAGCATTACGGGCTTCGATAGCCTCAAGGGCAAGACCACCGCCCAGTCGCTGACCAGCAACTGGTACAAGCTCGCGACGGACAGCGGGGCTACGGTACAGGCTGTGGAAGGCTGGGCCCAGAGTGCCACCCTGGTCCGCCAGGGCCGAGTCGACGCGACCGTGAATGACAAGCTCACGTACCTGGACTACGCCAAGTCCACCCCCGACGCCGGCCTCAAAATCGCCGCCGAAACCACCGACAAATCACTGAGCGCCTTCGCCTTCCGCAAGGGTTCCAGCCAACTGGCTGCGGCAGTGGACAAGGCGCTCGGTGAGCTTCGCGCAGACGGCACTCTCGCGAAAATCGCGGACAAGTACTTCGGCACGGACGTCACCAAGTAAATGCCAGTCAACTGGGATCTGGTCTGGAGCTCCTTCGGACCATTGATCACCGGAGCCATCACGGGAACCATCCCCCTGACGTTGGCCTCCTTCGCCCTGGGACTGATGCTGGCACTTGTGGTGGCTCTTATGCGGCTGAGCCGGAACGCCGTCGTTTCCGGAGCCGCAAGGTTCTACGTTTCTGTCATCCGCGGAACTCCTCTGCTGGTGCAGCTGTTTGTGATCTTTTACGGCCTGCCCAGCCTGGGCGTCAAACTGGATCCGTGGCCGAGCGCCATCATCGCGTTCTCCCTGAACGTGGGCGGTTATGCCGCCGAGGTTATCCGGGCAGCAATCCTGTCCGTGCCCAAAGGGCAGTGGGAAGCAGGCCACACCATCGGAATGTCACGGGCACAGTCACTGATCCGGATCATCCTCCCGCAGGCGGCCAGGGTTTCCGTGCCGCCGCTGTCCAACACGTTCATTTCGCTGGTCAAGGACACCTCGCTTGCCTCCCTCATCCTGGTCACCGAGCTTTTCCGGAACGCCCAGCAGATCGCGGCATTCAGCCAGGAATTCATGGTGCTGTACCTTGAAGCGGCGCTGGTGTACTGGGTGATCTGCCTGGTGCTGTCCACCGGGCAGTCAGCCCTTGAGAAGAGATTGGACCGCTATGTCGCCCACTAGCCAGCCGGCTGCAGCCGCCCAGAACAGGCCCGTGCTCTCCGTCCGCAATCTCGCCAAGGCCTTCGGCAGCAACGTTGTGCTCCGGGACATCGATCTGGAGGTCCGCCGCGGCAACGTGGTGGCCCTGATCGGCCCGTCGGGATCCGGTAAAACCACCGTGCTTCGCTCGCTGAACGGGCTGGAAACGCCTGACGCCGGCACTGTCACCTTTGCGGACACGGCCACAGGCAAGGACCTCGCCCTTGATTTCTCGGCCAAGGTTGCCAAGAAAGACGTCGCCGAGCTGCGGGACCGAAGCGCTATGGTGTTCCAGCACTACAACCTTTTCCCGCACATGACGGTCCTGCAGAACGTCATTGAAGGTCCGGTCCAGGTCCAGAAGCGCAAGCGTGCCGAGGCCGTTGCCGACGCTGAGACACTTCTGGCCAGGGTTGGCCTGGCAGACAAACGCGATGCCTACCCGTTCGAGCTCTCCGGTGGCCAGCAGCAGCGCGTCGGCATAGTGCGCGCCCTGGCTTTGAAACCCCAGCTACTCCTGTTCGACGAGCCCACCTCAGCGCTGGACCCTGAGCTGGTGGGTGACGTTCTCGGTGTCATCCAGGAGCTCGCCGAGGAAGGCTGGACCATGGTGATCGTCACCCACGAACTGGCCTTCGCCCGTCAGGTGGCGGACGAGGTCATCTTTATGGACGGAGGCGTGGTGGTGGAGCGCGGGCCGGCGGCTGAGGTCCTGAGGGCTCCGCGCCAGGAACGCACCCGCCAGTTCGTCAAACGCCTTCTGCACGAATTCTGATGCTGGGTCCTAACCCCGGCGGGCCCTGAAATCAGCGGCTGAACCTCAACGTCACCAGCTGGAACGGCCGCAGAGTAAGCTCCGCCGAGTCCGGTCCTGCCACAACGCCGGGAGCCTCCACCATCCGCTCCAGCAGGTCAACCGCGTGGACACCGGTGACGTCAAAGTTGGCCGTCACCAGGCCCGTGGACCGTTCGCCCAGCGATTCGTACAGCCGAACAATCACATCACCCGAGCCGTCCTCGGCCAGCTTGACCGCTTCGATAACAAGGGCCTGGTTGAACACGGTGAGCAGCGGCTCCACGGGGTTGGCTCCCAGGACCGTGCGCGGAGCAAGGTTTGTGCGGTACCCCTCTTCCACGGCGTCGCCAATGCTGGCTCCCGGCCGGATGGTGACGCTTAGTTCATGGTGGCCCCGGTCTGCTGCGGGGTCAGGGAACTTGGCCGCCCGCAGCAGGGACAGCCGCACGGTAGTGGTGGTGCCGCCGTCGTCCCTGATGTTCCGGGTGACATCATGGCCGTAGCTTGAGGAGTTGGTGACGGCCACACCGTAGCCGGGCTCGGCCACATGGATCCAGCGGTGCGCACAGATCTCGAATTTGGCGGCTTCCCATGAAGTATTGATGTGGGTGGGACGGAACACGTGGCCGAACTGGGTCTCCGAGGCTGAGCGGTCAGCCCGCACATCCAGCGGGAAACCCAGCTTGAGCAGCTTCTCGCTCTCCTGCCAGTCAACTGCGGTGACGATCCCGAGCGAGTCGCTGCCCGCCTCCAGGGATATCCGCTGTGTCACCGTGGATGATCCCGCCAGCCGTTCAACCACAACGACGGCGTCCCAGCCGCCGCGCTCCAGCGTCACCGACCGTGCTTCGGTCAGGGAGGAGACGTTCCTGCGATAGAACTCATCAATATCCCAGGCATCCCATTCGTTGGGGGTGTCCCGGTGCAGCTCGAGGTGGTTGCCGAACTGGCCCGGGGCGATTGCTTCGCGACCGCTGGCATAGTCCATGAGGGAGCTCAGCAGTCCGTTGGCGTCCAGTACTGCCCGGATGACGCCGTTGTCCAGGACGTACCCGCCGCGGGTCTCAGTGACCGCTACGGGATGATCTGTACGGACAGGCTCCCCTGCGGCGAGCGCAGGCACCCCGTTGCGCTCATGCGGGGCAGCGTTGAGTAGGAACTCCCGTGTGCCTTCGCCCAGGGCGGCCGCAGCCGCCTGGCCGATGATGTCCTCCAGGCCCGTGGCGATCGCCGCGTAGTTCCGCTCGGCGTCCTGATGCACCCAGGCAATGGAACTGCCCGGAAGGATGTCATGGAACTGCTGCAACAGGACCAGGCGCCACAGTCGTTTCAGCTCAGCGGCGGGGTACGTGAAGGCACCGTCGGTGCGCACCGCCGCAGTGCTGCACCACAGTTCTGCCTCGCGCAGCAGGTGTTCACTCTGCCGGTTGCCCTTCTTCGTTTTGGCCTGGCTGGTGTACGTTCCACGGTGCAGTTCCAGGTACATCTCGCCCACCCACACGGGCAGCACCTTGTATTCGGCCTGTGCCTGCGCGAAGAAGCTGCTGGCGGAACCGATCCGGACCCGTGGCGAGCCTTCCAGGTCAGCCGTCCGGTGCGCGGCCGCCAGCATCTCACGGGTGGGGCCGCCGCCGCCGTCGCCGTAGCCGAACGGGACCAGTGAAATGGTGCCGCGGCCGTGGTCGCGGTAGTTCCGTTCAGCGTGCGCCAGTTCGCGTCCGCTGAGTTCCGAGTTGTAGGTGTCCACCGGCGGGAAGTGGGTGAAGAGGCGTGTTCCGTCGATACCTTCCCAGTTGAAGGTGTGGTGCGGCATCCTGTTGACCTGGTTCCAGGAGATCTTCTGGGTCAGGAACCATTCGCTGCCGGCGGCCTTGACTATCTGGGGAAGTGCGGCGGAGTAGCCAAAGGAATCCGGCAGCCATGCTTCCTTGCAATCGACGCCGAATTCTTCCAGGAAGAAGCTCTTGCCTTCAATGAACTGGCGGGCCATGGCCTCGCCGCCGGGCATGTTGGTGTCTGATTCAACCCACATGCCGCCCACCGGAACAAACTGCCCGGCTTTGACCTTTTCCCTGATCCGCCCGAACAGCTCCGGGTAGAACTCCTTCATCCAGGCGAGTTGCTGGGCCGAGGAGCAGGAGAACACAAAGTCCGGGTGTTCATCCATCAGCGCCACCACGTTGGAGAACGTCCTGGCGCACTTGCGGATGGTTTCCCGCACCGGCCAGAGCCAGGCCGAATCGATGTGCGCGTGCCCGGTAGCCAGCAGCTGGTGGGCGGAGGCATAGGCCGGCCTGGCCAGTACATCGGCCAGGGCGGTACGGCCTGCGGCTGCGGTGCCCGGAACATCGTCCGGGTCCATGATGTCCAGCATCCGTTCCAGGGCCCGCAGGATCTCGTGGCGCCTCGGCTGCTCCATGGGAAGCTCGTGCATCAGGCCATTCAAGGTCCAGATGTCCTGCTGGAGCTCCCACACGGTCTGGTTAAATTCCGCAATGGCGATCCGGCCCAGCCGGTACACGGGGGCGCTGCCGGACGTTGACTTATCACCATAAGGGGTGGCGGCGAAGGTCCAGCCCTGGGCCATATCCGGGTTGGCGGCGGCTTCCACGTAGAAGTCCACAGCCATGCCGCTGCCCAGAAGTTTCAACGGGACGTGCTGGTTCCGCGGCGAGATGGCCTTGATGATGGTGCCGTCGGCGCGCCATGCTATCCCCTCACACTGGAAGCCCGGCCCTTCGCCGGTGAAGCCGAGGTCCACCAGGATTTCAACCGCGGTGTCCGCAGTTGTCCCCCACGAGTCAGGAACCTCGCCCTGGAGCCGCAGCCACTTGGTACTCCAGGGGCGGCCCCACGCGGCACCATGATCCAACGGGGTGAAATCATGCCTGAGCGCCTCAAGGACCTTTACTGGCTCGTCCGGAACATCCCAGCTGCTGAGTGTCAGCGGAACGCTGCGCGCGTAGACGGCAGGGGCAATGCGCTCGCGCATAAAGCGGTCCAGGCGGACTTCCGTGATCCGTCGGTCGTCGTGCATGTGGGCCCTCATTAATACTTGGTGCTGAAACATGAAGCAGCTAATCGGACTGACATGAGGTCCAGATTCAGCTAGCGCCCAGCCACTCGAAAAACGGATCAACGCGTCCATTCGATGGATAAAATCTACCCGCTGGCAGCTGATTAACCAAGCGGTGGGCTGCTATCGAGGCAGTTTTGCGGGAACGAGGATCCGTTCGTGACCTGCGTAAACGTTGAAGCTGGTGCCACGGCTAAAGCCCGCCAGGGTAATCCCGCTGGCCTCGGCAAGTTCCACGGCCAGGCTCGATGGAGCGCTCACAGCAGCCAGCACGGGAATTCCTGCCAGGGATGCTTTCTGCACCAGTTCGAACGACGCCCGGCCGGAAACCTGCAGCACCATGCCGGAAAGCGGCAGCAGCCTTTCGCGCAGAGCCCATCCCACCACTTTGTCCACTGCGTTGTGGCGTCCCACATCCTCTCGAAGGCACAGGAGCTCGGCATCGCCGTCGTTCTTCAGCCGGAAGAGGCCGGCGGCATGGACGCCTCCGGTGACATCAAATACCGCCTGTGCCTCGCGGAGACGGTCCGGCAGGGAGGCCAGAGTCCGCACCGGAACCCTCAGCGGATCGGCCACCGGACTGTAGCGGGAGGACTTCCGTACGGCCTCGATGGAATCGGTCCCGCAGATCCCGCAGGAACTTGAGGTGAAGACATTCCGGCCGGTCTCCGGCAGCACCACGTCGGGGCGCAGCTGGGCCTCCACCACGTTGAAGGTCTGCGCCCCGTTCTCGTCTTCTCCGGCGCAGAACCTCAAGGAGACCAGCTGCTCCGGGCTCCAGATGATGCCCTCGGACACCAGGAACCCCGCCACCAGATCAAAGTCGTCACCGGGAGTGCGCATGGTGACGGAGAAAGACATGCTGCCGAGCCGGATTTCCAGCGGTTCCTCTACGGCCAGCACGTCCTCCCGGTAACGGACAGGGAACTCCGCAGCGTTGGGCGAACCGTCCAGCACAAACCTGTGCACCTTGCGGCGCTGCGTCACCCGGCCCATTCCTGGCCTTCGCTGCTGCGCTCGCTGCCGTGCTTCACAAAGCGCACCGCCATGGCCTTGAACCCCGGAGTGTTCGATTCGCGGGCCACCAGTTCACGGTGGACCAGCGCATTCGCCTCGGGGAAATAGGCGGCCGCACAGCCCTTGGCGGTGGGGTAGGCGATCAGCCGGAACTTGTCCGCCCGGCGTTCACTGGCAACACCGTCACCACCGCGGTAGGTGGAAATGACGTCCACCAGCTCGCGGTCGCCAAACCCGAGCTCGCGGAGATCCTGCTCGTGGACCAGGATGACGCGGCGGCCCTCGGAAACACCGCGGTACCGGTCATCCAGGCCGTAGATAGTGGTGTTGTATTGATCGTGGCTGCGCACCGTCTGCAGGATGAGGTGACCTGCCGGAGGCTCCAGATACTCCAGCGGGCTGACCGTGAACCTGGCCTTGCCGATGTCTGTGGAGAAGGTCCGCGTATCCCGGGGCGGGTTGGGCAGGACAAAACCGATCTTGGTCCGGATCCGCGCATTGAAGTCCTCAAAACCGGGAATGACGCGCGACACATGGTCGCGGATGACGTCGTAGTCCTCGGCCATGGCTTTCCAGTCCACGGGGTGCGCATCACCCAGGGTTGCCTGCGCGAGCCGGGCAATGATCACCGGCTCGCTGAGCAGGTGATCGGACACGGGATGCAGCCGGCCCTGCGTTGAGTGGACCACGGACATGGAGTCCTCCACGGAGAGGAACTGCCGGCCGCCGGGGTGTTTGTCGTCAGTGTCCGTCCTGCCAAGCGTCGGCAGGATCAGTGATGTACGGCCATGGACCACGTGGGAGCGGTTGGGTTTGGTCGAAATATGAACGGTGAGACCGGCCCGCTTGAGCCCCGCCTCGAGAGGTCCGGTGTCAGAACCGGCCGCCGCGAAGTTGCCGCCCATGGCGACAAAAACGTCAATCTCGCCCTTTTCGAAGGCGAATTGCGTCTCGGTGGAGTCATAGCCATGTTCCCTCGGGCTGATGAGACCGAACTCCTTGTCCAGCGCGGCCAGGAACTCCTCCCCCGGTTTTTCCCAGATGCCCATGGTGCGGTCGCCCTGGACGTTGGAGTGGCCCCGTACCGGGCAGGCACCGGCGCCACGTTTTCCGAAGTTTCCTTGCAGCAACAACACATTGATGATCTCGCGCAGGGTATCCACGGAATGCGGCTGTTGGGTCAGCCCGAGGGCCCAGCAAATGATGGTGGCCTTGGACGCCGCCAGCATTCCGGCGAGTTTGGTGATCTCGGCCCGGCCCAGGCCCGTGGCTTTCTCCGTCTCCGCCCAGTCCAGCGTGCTGCGGGCGGCGACGTAGTCATCGAAGCCTTCCGTCTGCGCTGACACGAAGGATTGGTCGACGACGCTGCCCGGGTTGATCTTCTCCTCCTCCAGGAGCAGGTGGCCCAGGGCCTGGAAGAGTGCCAGGTCCCCGCCCACCCTGATCTGCAGATACTCGTCGGCGATGGTTGTGCCGGAGCCGATCACACCCTTCAGCGACTGCGGGTCCTTGAAGTTCATCAGCCCGGCCTCTGGCAGCGGGTTGACCGCCACCACCTTGCCGCCGTTGTTCTTGCAGTCACGCAGCGCAGACAGCATGCGCGGGTGGTTCGTGCCCGGATTCTGTCCCACCACAAGCACCAGCTGGGCCTCATGGATATCCTCAAGGGAGACCGTCCCCTTGCCGATGCCGATGGTGGGATTCAGGGCTGAACCGGACGATTCATGGCACATGTTGGAGCAGTCCGGCAGGTTGTTGGTCCCTAGGCTGCGGGCGAACAGCTGGTACATAAACGCGGTTTCATTCGCGGTCCGCCCCGACGTGTAAAACACGCACCGGTCCGGGGTGGTGGCCCGGATGTGTTCCGCTGCCAGGGCGAAGGCATCGGTCCAACTGATCGGCGAATAGTGGGTGTCCCCCGGCCTGATAACCACCGGTTCGGTGATCCGTCCCTGGCTGCCCAGCCAGTATTCCGTTTTGCGCTCAAGTTCTGCGATGGAATGGGACGCCCAGAATTCCGGTGTCACTCTCCGTGTGGTGCTTTCCTCAGCGATGGCTTTGGCACCGTTTTCGCAGAACTCTGCCGGGCTGCGCCGTCCCGTGATGGACTCCGGCCAGGCGCAGCCCGGACAATCGAAGCCGTTGTGCTGGTTGACGCGCAGCATGGACCGCACGGTGCGCGCCACACCGGCCTGCGAAACCCCGCGTTCCAAGGCGACGGTAACGGCTTTTACGCCTGCTGCGGATTGCTTGGGAGGGTGGACGTCGAGGTCATCTTCGTTGATGTCCTGCTTCGGGGCATTCCGGTTCATGTGTCCATCATTGCACCCCGGCACCACGAACACAGCGCCCGCAGGATCATCACAAAAGGGCGCTCCAGTCCACCGGACCGGGAGCTGCAGCAGATTTCCCTTCCGCTTTGTTGCCTGCCCTCTTGCCTTCCCTCCGGGCGGGAGTTCTGGCCTTTGATTCAGCGGATCTGGCTTCGGGGATCGGTGAGCCCCAGGGCAAGGCGAATGCCGGCACCGTCTCGCCAAGCTGCACACCATGCGGAGGCACCACCATCACGCCGTCGGCAGCGGCGAGGCCCCGCATCATTCCCGGGCCGGTGTGCAGTGACGGTGACGCCATCCCATAGAGGAGCCTGAATGGCATCAGCCGGGTCCGGCCTGGATCCGGTTCGATTATGGCGCCGCAGGGCACTTCCTGGACCACAGGCAGGGTCCCGTGACCCAGCGCCGCCAGCAGGGGCGCTCCTACCGTGGACAGCGCCATCATGGCAGCGAGCGGATTCCCGGGAAGGCCAAGGACAAAGCGGCCATCTGGCAGTTCCGCCAGCACCGCCGGATGCCCCGGCCGCATGGCGATCCCGTCAATCAGCAGATGCCCGCCGAGCTCCGCTACGGCCCGTCGAAAGTGATCGGTTCCCGAGAGACCGGTACCGCCCGTGGTGATCACGACGTCGGCGGGCAAAGACGCTGCTCCCGGCCCACCGGCGTCGTACACTTCAGCGTTCGTGCCCCCCGGGTGCCCCTCCCGTGCCCCCGCCGGATCTGCGGCGGCGGGCACCTCATCCTCCAAAGCCTGGAGCCATTCCGCATAGGAATCACCGATTCTTGCCTGTTCGGTGCAGATGCCGCCCAGCATTTCCACCACCCCAGCGAGCTGCGGTCCGAAGGTGTCCCGGACCTGGCCTGGGGCCGGCAGGCCCCTTTCCACGACCTCGGAGCCCGTCAGCAGGAGCTTCACCAACGGCTTGCCCTGGACCGGCAGGGAGTCGTATCCGGCGAGGGCGGCTAACGCCAGGTGTGCAGGATTGAGGACCGTGCCGTTCCTGATCAGCACCTCCCCTGCGGCAGCTTCCTCCCCCGCTTTCCGGATGTGCTGCCCGTTACCGGGCTCCCCCGGGCCGGCAGCCCCGCCCAGGGCCAGAACAGGAAGGCCGTCGTCGTCCGTGGCCATCTGGCCGCTCTCGCTGCGCAGCACGGCCTTGGCCCCCGGCGGAATCAAGCCGCCGGTGACGATGACGCTGGCCTGATGCGGTGCCAGCCGATGGCCGGGCTCAGCCAGGATCCATGGCCCGCTGCCGTTGACAGCCCAGCCGTCCATGGCCGAGGAGGCATAGTGGGGCATGTCCTGGAGCGCGGCCACATCGGCCGCGAGGATCCTGCCGAGGGCATGTCCCAGGGAAACAGCGCCTGCGGGGATGGGGCTGGCGGCGTCGAAGGCTGCCTGCCGTGCTTCGGTCCAGGTGTGCGCGAGGTGGCGTTCAGGCAGACCCGGCGCCCCGCCCTCCGAATCACTATGCGCGCCACTCTGCAGAGCCTCCGCTGCGCCGGCCGCATCCGCTGACAGTTCCCGGGCCGCCTCCACCTGACCGGCCGCGTCCGCTGACGGTTCCGGGGCCGCCTCATCAGGCGAAGCCGTCATTCGCCGGGAATCCCGTTGGGCTCAGCCGCATAGTCTTTGGCGAGTGACCGGGCAACGTCCATGGCTGCCCGCATGGATACGGCATCGGTGGCCTGCCCCGACCCCGAGGCCATCCCGGCCGCATAACCGGCGATAAAGGTGGTCAGCGGGGCCGCCGGGCGTACCACTGAATGCGCGGCAACGCCGGCCAACGAAAGGATTTCGTCGATGTCCAGCGGGACGTCCTCGAGCTCAAATGCCTTGAGCAGCGTCCGGCACCACTCCTCGAGCATTTCGTCCTGGCTCTTCATGGCCTGCCTCCAATTTCTAGTGCGCTGATACGCCTGCGGCCAAGGTCACCAACCAGACGGTTGCTGGCCGGCCACTCCCAGTGCGGCAGCATCATCCCAGGTGTCAACATCATCGGTGGAACCCGCCGGGACTGTGACAACCTGCACGTCAAGACTAGCAAGGAGGGCGAAGACTGAACCGTCCGCCAACGCACCCCTCGCTTCCGCGTCCTGCACCGCCTGGTCAAGCCCTGGGGTGCCATAAAAACCCACCAGCGGCTGCTTGCGCCCGTCTTGGGATGCGGCCATGACCCCGCCTGATCCCGCGCCGCCGGCGCCTGCGCTTTCGGCTGCGGCTGCGGCTTCCGCAAGGCCCGTACCGGATCCGGCGACTGAGCGGATGTCCAGTGCTTCCGCCAGTGCCCTCACGGCCCCGGCGACCTTCGGCATGTCACACGCCAGCACCAGGGTGAACGGAGGCTGTGGAGCACCGGACCGTTTCAGCGCGGCGAGCCCGGCCGCGATTGCTGCCGCCGGGCCGGAAAAGGGAGGATCCTCGCGGCAACTCAGCACGCCTGCTGGAAGAGGACCCGGGTCCGGTCCCACAACAACCGCTGTCCCGGCCCCGCGCGCAGCCGCAAGTGACAGCGCAATGAGGGTAGCGCCGTCGTGCGTCAGCGCAGCCTTGGGGGTTCCGCCGAGTCGCGCCGAGCGGCCGCCGGCCAGGATGATTGCGTTGAATTCCACCTTCGAAGCCTAGCTGTACCTGCAAGGCTTCGGTGGGGCACCAGGTTCAGGCTGCGGACTCGGGCAGGAGGAACGGGTCCCATGCGGGGGTGGGCTTCTCAAGTTCCTTGATCTGCCAAATGGTTCCGTGCGGCGGCTCCGGGGCGAACCGCAGCTTCCAGCCCATTTCTGCGGGCGTGTGGTCACCTTTGGCGTTGTTGCACCGCAGGCACGCCGCAACCAGGTTCTCCCAGGAATCGGCACCGCCGCGGGACTTGGGCTGGACGTGATCAATGGTGTGTGCAGCCTTGCCGCAATAGGCGCAACGGTGGCCGTCGCGGCGCAGCACTCCGCGGCGGCTGACTGCGGTGATCCTGTTATAGCGCGGACGGATGTAGCGGTTGAGAAGAATCACGGAAGGGCGGCCCAATATCTCCTGTGGCCCGACGACCGGATCGTCGCCTTCAGCCACCACGCTGGCCTTTCCGGTGAGCACAAGGACCAGCGCCCGGCGGAAGGTCACTACCGCCAGCGGTTCATATCCAGCATTCAGAACGAGTGTGCGCATGCACATACCTCTTCACGGCCGCACCCGTCAGGGGCACGAGGGCCGGCTGCCCTCTGCTTGTCCGGGCTATGGATCGACACCACAAGACTAAACACAGAAGGCGAGATCGGCGAATCCGGACCGCCGTACCGGACGTGTGTCGGGGAGAAAACATCTGCCGAAACGCAAAGAACCCCCGCCACCGGGCGGGGGTTCTTCAAAAGCTGTGATTCAGGTGTCTTAGCCGCCCACGCGGATGAAGACTGGGCCGGAACCTACGTTGACGCTGAACAGCGCGGTGGTTCCGCCGTTCCAGCCGCCGTGAACGGCCTGACCGTTACCGACGTAGACAGCGATGTGGGCCATGCCCATTCCGCCGTCCTGGTAGTACGCGAGGTCGCCGGGCAGAGCTTCAGCAGCACTCACCGTGCGGCCCAGGGACAGGTAGCCTGCTGGCCAGCCGTGGTAGTTGATTCCCACAGCGGCAATCGAGTTGGTGACCAGCATGGTGCAGTCCTGTGCGACGCCCAGCTGTGCGTAAGCGGCGGCCGCGATGGACGCGCCCATTCCGCTTGAAGCAGCATGAGCCGCCGGGGCTGCAACGGTTGCCTTTGCCGCGACGGCAGTGGCCTTGGTAGCCGGAGCTGCCTGGACCTCAACAACGGGCTTGGGAGCCTCAACCACAGGAGCCGGTGTGGTTGACACAGCAGGCTTCTCATAAGAAATGGCGATCGTGGAAGCAGCGGAAATGGTTGCCGGCGCAGCTGCCTGTACTTCAAGAGCGGAAGCAGAGGCAGATTCTCGCTGAACATTGGTGTCGGCAGCGTTGGCCGCGATACCACTTGTCAGGACAAGACCGGAAGCAGCAGCGATAACTGCGGCCTGACGGCCCACACCGCCGGCGTTGTCGCCGACAGCCTTGGCAATGACAGCTAGCGAGTTGGTCTTAGCGACCTCGGCGCGGTGCCGTGCAATATTTGCACGTGTAGTCATTATTTCTCTCTTTCGGTTTTCCTCAGGCTGCGTGGGCAGCCCGCGGGCTTTGGACGCGCCGGCATCTTGGGGGTAAGCCGGATCGCCCCGAACGGTTTTTTTAGCGAAGGGTAAAGTACGCGGCAGATCCGGTTGCGGATACTGCATGCAGGAGCGTGCCCTGCGACGGGTTCAGTGCGCTGATCATCATGCCGTTGCCGACGTAGATACCAACATGTGCGCCGCCATTCTGCATGACCAGATCGCCGGGCGCCGGAGTGGACGTGGGCGTCATGGCATTCCATGCGTTGGTGCGGGGGATGCTGATGCCCGCCTGGGCATAGACCCACTGGGTGAAGCCGGAGCAGTCCCAGCCATTGGGAGTGCTGCCGCCCCAGACATACGGGTGCCCGATTCCGGTGTAGGCGATGGCTGCGAGGCCTGACGCTGCGACTGATGCCGCAGCGTCTGCTAGTTTCGCAGACTTGGCCGCGCCGGTGGCCGACTCGGATTCCGTGGACTGCACCCGGACGGTCTCGACCTTCGGAGCAGCCTTCGTGGTGACGGCAGTGCGCTCGAAGGTCACGGTGGCCGTGGGCGCAGCAGTGACGGCCAGCTGGGCAGCCTGTGACGACCCGGACTCGGCGGAAGCCGAGAGCCCAACCGTGGTGTCGGCTGCGTTGGCCGGCAGTCCAATGCTGAGGATGAGTCCGGAGGCAGCTGCGATCACAACTGCCTGGCGACCTACGGTCCCGGCGTTGGCACTAACGGCCCTGGACACGGAGCCCAGGGGGTTGGTACGAACCGATTGAGCGCGATGACGCGCAAGATTGTGACGTGAAGACACGAAGGTAGCCTCTCCCAATGCCTGCGAGGTGAGCTGTCGGATTCGGATGGGAGTCACCCGGCCGCGCTGCTTCCTGGGAAGCTTTGCGACTTAACCCCAAGGTCTTCATACTTCTTGCGAAGACCAAAATTGGTTCCCCCGCCCCTGCCAGACGATGTCATGCGAACGGACCTTGAGCGGTGGCAGAGCTAGGCAATCCACTCAAGAGCGTCAACTTCGGAAAAGTTGGCGCGGTTTAGACGGTACAGCAGTTCGGATCGAATGTCACATTCAGGTCACGGGATGTCTCCGGAATGCGAGAGTGATCCATCGGCTTGGCTACAGCCAACCCGTGGGATCAACGACTTCCCCGTTGACCATCACCTCGAAGTGGAGGTGGCAGCCGGTGGAGGCGCCTGTGGTCCCGCTCAGCGCCACGGTGTCGCCCCGGCTGACCTTCTGGCCGACCTTGACGCTGGATGAAGAGAGGTGGTTGTACGTGGTCTCCAGTCCGTTGCCGTGGTCAATCACGACTCGGTTTCCGCCGCCGTACGGGTGCCAACCCACGAACGTCACAGTTCCGCTAGCGGCCGCGTGGACGGATGTCCCGCACTGCGCAGCGTAGTCCTGGCCTCGGTGGAACTCACCAACACCACCGGTAATAGGGCTGACCCGGAAACCGAACGGCGACGCTGTAATCATCTGATCCAACGGGGCACCGAGGCTGCCCGCCGAAGCGGCACGTGTGATGGTGCCGGCAGACTGGGCGCTCAGCAGCTGCTTGAGCTTCCCGTCGGGGTCGGCCATTGTGGCGACCGTGGTGCGGCTGAAGTCTATTTTGGCGGCAGCGGCGGCGGAAATCTCCGGCTGTGCAGCTGCTGAGGATGAGGCGGCGGACTGCCCAGGCTCGGCTGTCGCCATCACGGGGCTGGTGGCCGGCATTGCGACAGTCAGTACCAGGCCTGTGGCGGCCAGTGCGATTCCGGCTTTCTGACCCACTCCGCTGGAAGCGGCAAAGTCCGTGATCTGACGGAAGGGGCTGCTGCGGCG
Organism: Pseudarthrobacter sp. N5; assembly: GCF_050157035.1. Classification (GTDB taxonomy): domain Bacteria; phylum Actinomycetota; class Actinomycetes; order Actinomycetales; family Micrococcaceae; genus Arthrobacter. The sequence continues at coordinate 1,131,643 of NZ_CP189593.1, read as the reverse complement.
GCGCGCCTCGCGGCGCGGATCACGGGGCCTGTCCGCAGAGTCAGCGTCAGGAACGCGCAGCTCCGAAACGGGGCCGGCCGCCCTGCGACGGCCCCTGACATTATGGGTGGTCAAGAAGTGTTCCTCTCTGGATAGCCTGCGAAGTTAGCTGTCGGATTCGGGTCAGAGAGATCACAGACCCGGTCCGCCGTGACAAGCATTCCGGCACAAAAGTACCCCTAGGGATCCTTCATTGGAATGACTTGCTGCTGACGGACTTCACCCCAAGGCTGTCTTTAGACAGCCAGTTGTGGTTCCCCCGCCTCTGCCAGTTGGTGACTCGTGCAACTGATCCGCTGGCAGAGCTCGGCTCCAGATCAGGTAACGCTTTAGTATCGGCGCCAGCCCCCAACTATAGGCGATTAACGCCCACAGTAATAATTTCGTTATCTTTCGGTGGACAACTTATGGGTCGTCCTATGAGCGCAAGGTCAGCTGACCGAAACAAAAACGTGGGCCGCAACTTCGGGGGGCAATTCCAGGGCACCGTCTATCCCGGGAACGCGGACGGAGATGTATTCCCCCACACGCTCGAGCGAAACCTTGGCGCCCGGACGGATGCCGCCTTCGTCGAGCTGGACCAGCAGCTCGGGTTCCACCTGGATGGGTTCCGCGAGCCTGCTGATCATGATCCGGGAGTCCGGACCATAGCCTGACATGGCTTCAAGAAGATTCACCACTCCGTCTGTAAACGCCAGCGAAGGCTCTCCGCCGAGGGCTGCGAGTCCCGGAATGGGGTTGCCGTAGGGAGACACCGTGGGGTGGTTCAGCAATTCGTAGATGCGGCGTTCCACCCGCTCACTCATCACATGTTCCCAACGGCATGCTTCATCATGGACGTAGGCCCAGTCGAGACCGATCACGTCGGCCAGCAGCCGTTCAGCCAGCCGATGCTTGCGCATGACTTCCGTGGCACGTTTCCGGCCGGTTTCAGTAAGTTCAAGGTGGCGGTCACCGGTAACAATCACCAGGCCGTCGCGCTCCATCCTCCCGACCGTCTGCGAGACCGTGGGGCCGGAATGCCGGAGCCTCTCCGCAATGCGGGCACGGAGAGCCACAATGTTCTCTTCTTCAAGCTCCAGGATGGTCCGCAGATACATCTCAGTAGTGTCGATCAGATCCGTCATTCAGCTCAGCTCCTCGAGCACAGTACCTTGCGTCAGTTCCACCGTATCGCGTACCCGCAGCGACGTATGTCCGGTGAAAGCTTAACCTATTTTGAATTAGTCCGGATAATCCACCGGGTGCCGATCCGCTGCTGTCTCAATGACTGGACTATGACGGACCGGGTTCCCGCTCAAACGGGCCGTCAGGCAGAATAAACAGGAGTCTTCGTGGCACCGCCCTTATCAGCCGGGCCAACTGCACCTGCAAGCCGAACCGTAAGTCCATGCCGAAAATTGGAGCCACTGTGAGCGACGCCAGCATCACTATCCCCGCAAATCTCCTGCCCCGGGACGGGCGGTTCGGCGCCGGACCGTCCAAGGTCCGGCCGGAACAGATCGAGGCCCTCTCAGCGGCTTCCACCACGATCCTGGGAACTTCACACCGCCAGGCCCCCGTCAAGAACCTGGTGGGTTCCGTGCGTGATGGCCTCAGCCAGTTCTTCCGCGCTCCGGAGGGCTACGAAGTCATCCTGGGCGTCGGCGGCTCCACGGCCTTCTGGGATGTGGCCGGTTTCGGCCTGGTGGAGAAGAAGGCTCAGCACCTGTCCTTCGGCGAGTTCGGCTCCAAGTTTGCCTCGGCCACGAACAACGCCCCGTTCCTGGACGCCTCCTCCATCATCAAAGCCGAGCCGGGAACCCGCCCGGAACCTCGAGCCGAGGCCGGAGTGGATGTTTACGCCTGGCCCCAGAACGAGACGTCCACAGGCGTGGCCGCACCGGTACAGCGCGTGGCCGGCGCGGACGAAGGATCGCTCGTCCTGGTGGATGCCACGTCTGCGGCCGGCGGCCTGGACGTGGACGTTGCCGAGACGGACGTCTACTACTTCGCCCCGCAGAAGAACTTTGCTTCCGACGGCGGCCTATGGCTGGGCCTCTTCTCCCCCGCCGCCCTGGAGCGTGCCGCCGGGATCAAGGCCAGCGGACGCTGGATCCCCGATTTCCTGGACCTGCAGACCGCGATCGACAACTCCAGGCTGAACCAGACGTACAACACCCCGTCGCTGGCCACCCTGGTGACACTCGATGCCCAGGTGCAGTGGCTGAATTCCAACGGCGGACTGGACTTCGCGTCAGCCCGCACCGCCGATTCCGCGGGCCGTATCTATAGCTGGGCCGAGGCTTCCGCGTACGCCACCCCGTTCGTGGCCAAGGCCGAGGACCGCTCCAACGTCATCGCCACGATTGATTTCGACGACTCGATTGATGCGGCTGCGATCGCCAAGGTGCTGCGCGCCAACGGGATCGTTGACACCGAGCCGTACCGCAAGCTGGGACGCAACCAGCTCCGCATCGCCACTTTCGTGGCCATCGAGCCTTCTGACGTTACGGCGCTCCTGGCCTGCATCGACTATGTGGTGGGCGAGCTGAGCAAGTAGCTCCGGCTGCAGCCCCGCTGAAGCGTCAATGTTCGACGGCGTCGTCCGGGGTGTCTGCCCCGGCGGCGCCGTTGTTGTTGGACCCGGCCCCCGAGACAAGCCTGAACTGGCGCAGGCCGCGGGCGCGCCGGTTGAACTGCAGTCGCAACTGCTTGGCGCGGATAATCCAGATCATGCCGATCAGCGCCGCGATCAGCCCCGAAGCCGCCGCGACTGACAGGGACCACCGCGGTCCCGCCACGTTGGCCACCCAGCCCACCAGTGGCGCACCGATAGGGGTGCCGCCCATAAAAATCGCCATGTACAGAGCCATGACACGGCCGCGCATCACCGGATCGGTGGTGGTCTGGACGTAACCGTTGGCGCTGGTCATCATGGTCAGTGCGAAGAGTCCCACAGGAACAAGCGCCACTCCGAACCAGAAGTAATCCGGCGCGAGGGCGGCCAGCCCGGAAGTCACGCCAAAAGCGCCGGCAGCGCCGAAAATGATCCGCAGGCGCGGTTTGCTGCGCCGGGCCGACAGCAGTGCTCCCGCCACCGAGCCGATGGCCATGATGGAATTCATCAGCCCGAATGCGCCGGCATCCATACCAAACTCCGTGCCCACCATTGCCGCGATGAACAGCACAAAGTTCAGCCCCAGGGTGCCCACGATGAAGACCGCCACCAGGACCACCACAATGTCCGGCCGGAACCCTACATAGCGCAGGCCTTCCCGGATGCGCCCCTTCCCTGCTGCCGCCCGGGGCAGAATACGTAGCGAGTCCGCGGGGATCTTACAGAGGCTCAGCAGGAGCGCAAGGAAGGTGAACGTGTTGATCAGGAAAACCCAGCCCGGCCCGACAGCCACGGTGAGCATTCCGGCCACGGCAGGGCCGATCATCCGGGCAACGTTGAACGATGCGCTGTTCAGTGCCACGGCATTGGGCAGGTAGTCGTCCCGCACCAGTTCGGAAACAAAGGTCTGGCGGACCGGGGCATCCACGGCCGAGACCAGGCCCAGGAGCAGGGCGAAGCCGTAGACGTGCCACAGCTGGCCTGCACCCACGACCACCAGGATTCCCAGCCCGGTGCTGAGCAGCGCCATGGCGGACTGTGTCATGGCTAGGAGCTGTTTTCGGTTGTACCGGTCTGCGACGAGGCCGGCAACAGGGGCGAGGAAGAGCTGGGGGCCCAGCTGGAGGGCCATGGTGATACCCATGGCACCGGCGTCGTGCTCGGTCAGGTGGTCAAAGACCAGCCAGTCCTGGGCAGTCCGCTGCATCCAGGTTCCGATGTTCGAAACCAGTGCGCCGATGAACCATATGCGGTAGCTGGGAAGGTGCAGGGACTTGAAGGTGGACATCAACGCCAGCCTTCATGATGCTCAATCCCGGACGGTTCCAACGTCCTAGTCAGCCTCGCGGGCGGGTTCATCGTCTGATTCCTCGTCGGATTCAAAACCCGCAAGCCCGGCAATGTCATCAACGGATTCCTGCGCCGGCTCGTCGGAACGGGGTTGCTCCGAAAGGGGTTCTTCCGAACTCCCGTCTTCCCTGGCGTCCTCCGGGCGGACCCGTTCGGCCCAGGGGATCCATTCCGGCGAGAGGACCGAGTCCTCGGACGGCAGCAGGCCCAGCTCATTGACCGTGATCACCTTGGACCGGGAGTTGCGCGTCAGCACGGCGTACCACTGCCAGCCCAGGTACCCGGGCATCCGCGACTCAAAGACGTGGGTCACCACCCGGTCCCCTTCGGTGCGGGCAGCGAGATGTTGTCCGATTTCATGTGGCTGTGCGATGCCCTTCACGGCGTCGCGGGCGAAATCCACCGCGGCGGCAAGGACAGCGTCCGGCTTTCCGGTGCGCCACACGGGCACTCCGAAGCGCGGTTTTGATACTGCTTTGGTTTCAGCAGCGGGAGCGGGCTGTTCAGCTTCCGTCACGGGGATGCCTAGGCGTCCAGCTCGTCGGCAACCTTACGCAGGGCAACAGCGATGGCCTTGCCCTTGTTGCCTTCCGGATATTTGCCTGCGGACAGTGTGCCGGAGAGATTGTCCAGCACGGACACGAGGTCCTGGACCAGCGGTGCGAGATCTTTGGCATTGGTCCGCTTGGCTTTGGCGATGGAGGGCACCTTGTCCAGCACGCGCAGGCCAAGAGCCTGTGCGCCCTTGCGTCCGTCAGCCACACCAAACTCAACCCGGGTGCCCGCTTTGAGCTCGGTTATGCCTTCAGGCAGCGACGATTTGGGCAGGAAGACTTCCTGGCCGTCCTCGCCTGCGAGGAATCCGAACCCTTTTTCCTTGTCATACCACTTGACCTTGCCGGTAGGCACGTAATCAACCTTCTTCGTTCTGAACATCTTGAGACACGGCCGGCGGTCACCGCATCCGCACTGATATGCGGGTTCAGGGTCTGACTGCCTGGTCCATGTTGGTCTGTTCCTTCAAGGTTATCCTGCCTGGCACCGGAAACCCTCTTTGCGGCGCGGAACCGGGCAGGACTGTTAGCGTTACTTTCATGACACCCACGCGTTACCGGCGGCCCCTGTTGATCATCTCAGCGGTTGTGGCACTGCTTTCCCTTGCGGCAGTGGGAACGGTGATGATTATGGCGTTTTCCGGCCTCACTTCCCCGGTGTGGGTGACATCCGCAGCCCTGTACGGGCTTCCAGTGGCCTTCCTGCTGATGCTGTTCCTGGTGCTCGACGGCGTGGCTGGCCGCCGCACGCGAGGAGCAGCACCAGACGGTAAGCCCGTCGGACGGTAACGTTGGACTGATGTCCCTCATTCGCGCCCTCAGCAAGGAACTGGAGGCACGCAGCGACGATTCGTTGCGTGCGCTGTTCGCTGCGCGGCCGGATCTGATTTCGCCCGGCGTCCCGGACTTCGCCGCACTGGCTGCCCGGGCCAGTGCCCGGGTGAGTGTGCAGCGGGCCTTGGAGCGGCTCAACCGGCCTGAAATGCAAGTACTTGAAACCGTTCACCTGTGCACCAACACAGACACTGCCCACAGCGCCTCGGCTGCAATGCTGAAGAAGCTGATTACCGGTTCCACCGTTGCTGCGATCGAGCGGATCCTGCTCGCGCTTCAAGAGCTGGCCCTGGTACATCGCGCCGAGCCGCCGCACGGCGCCACTCCGGCCGGTTCCCGGCAGCGCTATTATCTGCCAGTGGGCAGCCTCAAGGACGTGGTGGGGATCTATCCGGCCGGCCTGGGCAGGAGTTATACCGAGCTGGTCCGCCTGCAGCCGGCCTTCGCCCAGCGGGTGGTGCAGCTGGTTGCCGAGCTGCACCATAGCGGCGCCTCCATCCACCAGGCCACCACTCCCATGGACGCGGCACTCGCGTTGCACCGCTGGACCTCGGACCCGGCATCCCTTCAGGATCTGCTGGCCACCGCACCGGAACGCACGACGGCGTTGCTCGCCAGGTTCGGAAACTGGGCCATGGGTGCCGTCCCCCAGGCGCAACGAAAGGTCTCCGTGGCGAACGAGGGGGCCGACGTCGGGCCTGTTGACTGGCTGCTGGCCAGAGGACTGCTGGTGCCATTGGACGCCGCACATGTGGAATTGCCGCATAGTGTTGGCGTTGCCCTGCGCGGGGGCGCCGTGATTGACAACTTCACTCTGACACCGCCGGTGGCCCGGCTGGGCGAGACCAGCGCCATGCTGCGGCGAAATGCCGCCCTCGGTGCCATCGCTGAGACCCTTCGGCTGGCGGGCGAGCTCCTGTACATTGCCCGGGATCAGCCTCTGGCGACGCTCCGGAGCGGCGGCGTGGGCGTCCGCGAGATGAAACGGCTGGCGGAGGCCCTGCGGATCGAACAGCACCGGGCCGGACTGCTCCTGGAACTGTGTGCCCTGGCCGGCCTGCTCCGACTGGACGTGGACAGCTCCACCTGGGTCCAGCCTCCCCAGCTGGAGTGGCTGACGCTCCCACGTCAGGAACAATGGCTGTGGCTGGTAAATGCCTGGCTCGCGAGCGAGCGTGCTCCGTCGCTGGTGGGACAACCCATCAACGGACCGGGCTCCGCACCGGCGGCCCATCATGGTGCCGCCGGCACTGTGATCAATGCCCTGTCCGCCGAAGCGCAGCGGCCCGATGCGCCGGTGGTCCGGAAGCGGATCCTGGAAATACTGAACGAGCTCACCGTCGAGGCCGCGGCCGCGGATGGCCGGGCGCCGGTGCTTGACGCCGCTGCTGTGCTTCAGCGTGCCGAATGGTCGCAGCCCCGGATGGCCAGGCGCTTCAGTTCCCTGATACGAGGTGTACTGGCCGAAGCCGAGATGCTGGGGCTGATCGGTTCCGGGGCGCTGAGCCAGCTGGGAACGGCGATTGCCGCGGACAGGCCTGACGACGCCCTCAGTGTGCTGGGCGAGCACCTTCCCGCGGCACTGAACCACGTGCTGCTGCAGGCTGACCTGACGGCGGTGGCACCTGGCTATCTGACTCCGGAACTGAGCGACAAGCTGCTCCGGATGTCTGACGCCGAAGGCCGGGGTCCCGCCACCATCTACCGCTTCTCAGTTGCCTCCATCCGGCGCGCGCTTGACGCCGGCCAGAGTGCAACGGGCCTGCTGGAATTTCTCCGGGAGCATTCGGCCACCGCTGTTCCGCAGCCGCTGGAGTATCTCGTTGAGGACACAGCTGCCCGGCACGGCAGCCTGCGGGTGGGCCAGGCCGCCAGCTTCATCCAGAGCGACGACGAAGCTGCCCTGCTGGAGCTCTCCAGGGAATCCAACGCTGCGGGCCTGGGCCTGGCACGGATTGCGCCCACCGTGCTGATATCCCACGCCCCGCCACGGGAAACCGCGCACGTGCTGCGCGGGCTGGGACTATCGCCCTCTGTCGAAGAGTCCGAGCCCGCCGTCGTAAGGCTGCGCCGCACCACGGCAGTGCCGGGAAGTACACGTCCCGTGTACAGCGCTCCGCGTACCGCGCCACCGGAGGCCGACGTCGATGCCCAGCTTGCGGTGCTGCGGAACGTCGCGCCCGCCGCCGGCGGCAGCTCCAACGGCGCGCCCGCCCCGGCCAGGGTGTCCAGCGGCGAGGAAGCCACTCAGCTGGGGCTCGAAACACTGCAGAAAGCCATCCGGCTCAAACAGCGCGTCACCATGAACGTGGTGGACGGGCTGGGGAATGCCAGTGTCGAGACGGTTGTTCCAGTATCGGTGAGCGGGGGGCGTGTCAGGGTTCTTGATCCCGCCAAGGACACCGAGCGGGTGCTCTCCATTCATCGGATCATGGATATCCAGGCAACGGCGGATATCCGGGCAAACGCGGACATCGAGGCAGCGGAGGAATTGCGCCAGTGAAGGACTACCCCGCGTGAACAACGGTCCGCTGATTGTCCAGAGCGACAAAACCATTCTCCTGGAGGTCGATCACGAGCTCGCTACCGAGGCACGGCATGCCATCGCGGCCTTCGCCGAGCTGGAGCGCGCCCCGGAACACATGCACAGCTACCGGCTGACGCCCCTGGGGCTATGGAATGCCCGTGCGGCGGGGCTGGACGCTGAACGGGTGCTGGACACCCTGCTCAAGTACTCACGCTTCCCGGTACCGCACTCGCTCCTGATCGACATTGAAGAAACCATGTCCCGCTATGGGCGGCTGCGGCTGGAAAAGGACCCCCAGCACGGTCTGGTGATGCGCACCAACGACTACCCTGTGCTCGAGGAAGTGATCCGCGCCAAGAAGATCCAGCCATTGCTGGGTCCGCGGATCGACGGCGAAACCGTGGTGGTGCATTCGTCCCAGCGCGGCCAGCTCAAGCAGCTGCTGCTGAAAATCGGATGGCCGGCCGAGGACCTCGCGGGCTACGTGGACGGCACCCCGCACCTGATTGCCCTGAACGAGGACGGCTGGAAGCTGCGGCCCTACCAGCAGCTGGCCACGGAGAATTTCTGGGCCGGAGGCAGCGGTGTGGTGGTACTCCCCTGCGGCGCCGGAAAAACCCTCGTGGGTGCCGCCGCCATGGCCGTGAGCTCCACCACCACCCTCATCCTGGTGACCAACACCGTCTCGGCACGGCAGTGGAAGGATGAGCTGCTCAAGCGCACCTCGCTCACGGAGGATGAAATCGGCGAATACTCCGGCGCGGTGAAGGAAGTCCGGCCGGTCACTATCGCCACGTACCAGGTCCTCACCACCAAGCGCGGCGGCCTGTACGCGCACCTTGAATTGCTGGACGGGAACGACTGGGGGCTGATCATCTATGACGAGGTCCATCTGCTGCCTGCACCGATCTTCCGGATGACGGCGGATCTCCAGGCCCGCCGTCGTCTGGGGCTGACCGCCACGCTGGTGCGCGAGGACGGACGCGAAGGCGAGGTGTTCAGCCTCATCGGCCCCAAGCGGTATGACGCGCCGTGGAAGGACATCGAGGCGCAGGGCTACATTGCGCCGGCGGACTGCGTGGAAGTCCGGGTGGACTTGCCCCGCGATGAACGGGTTGCGTACGCGATGGCCGAGGACGCGGACAAGTACCGGCTGTGCGCCACCTCGGAGACCAAAACCAAGGTGGTGGAGCAGCTCGTTGCACAGCACAAGGGCGAGCAGCTGCTGGTGATCGGCCAGTACATCGACCAGCTGGATGAGATCGGCGAGCGCCTGCAGGCCCCGGTCATCAAAGGCGAAACATCGGTGAAGGAACGGCAGAAGCTTTTTGCAGCCTTCCGGTCCGGGGAAGTGCAGACGCTGGTGGTGTCCAAGGTGGCCAATTTCTCGATCGATCTGCCGGAAGCTTCCGTGGCCATCCAGGTCTCCGGATCCTTCGGTTCCCGGCAGGAGGAGGCCCAGCGCTTGGGCCGCCTGCTGCGGCCCAAGAAGGATGGCCGCGCGGCACGTTTTTACTCGCTGGTAGCGCGGGACACCCTGGACCAGGACTTCGCGGCAAAGCGCCAGCGCTTCCTTGCCGAGCAGGGCTACGCCTACCGGATTATGGATGCCAAGGACGTGGGCCAGGCGCAATAGCTCAACCCTGGCTATTGAAGGCTGACGTCCGCCGGTGCCACGCTGTGGCACCGGACCGAACCCACGGGACCGTGACGACACATAAAACACACAGCATCCACCCAGAAAACTCCCAGTTACTGGGAGCATCATGGGAGTTATGAAAAAGAACGGTCCTGAAGCCAAGCTCCTTGTCGTCGATGATGAACCCAACATCCGCGAGCTGCTTTCCACCTCCCTGCGCTTCGCGGGCTTCGAGGTTGTTTCGGTGGGCACCGGCCGCGAGGCCCTGGACGCTGCCGAGCTCCATTCCCCGGACCTCGCGGTGCTGGACGTGATGCTCCCGGATATGGATGGCTTTACCGTCACGCGCCGGCTGCGTGCCGCAGGAAAGCACTTCCCGGTGCTGTTCCTCACCGCAAAGGACGACACCGAGGACAAGGTCACCGGCCTCACCGTGGGTGGGGACGACTACGTCACCAAGCCCTTCAGCCTGGACGAGGTAGTGGCCCGGATCCGGGCTGTGTTGCGTCGCACCCAACCCATGTTGGACGATGACGCCGTGATCCGCGTTGATGACCTGGAGCTCGACGACGACGCCCACGAAGTACGCCGCGGCGGCACCGTCATCGAGCTGTCCCCCACCGAATTCAAGCTGCTCCGGTACCTGATGCTGAACCCCAACCGTGTCCTGTCCAAGGCCCAGATCCTGGACCATGTGTGGGAGTACGACTTCAACGGTGATGCCTCCATCGTTGAGTCCTACATCTCGTACCTGCGCCGCAAGGTTGACATCGATCCCGAGGCCCCGGCCCTCATCCAGACCAAGCGCGGCGTCGGCTATGTGCTGCGGACGGCAGAGAAGCGCTGACCTTGCTGAAACGGTGGAAATCCGCCTCGCTGAGGTCACAGCTGGTGGCCATCATGATGGCGCTTCTTCTCGTGGCGCTGGCCGTTACCGGGACGGGCACCTTGACCCTGGTGCACAGTTTCCTCCAAGGCCAGGTCGACGACAAGCTCCGGGCTGCCGTGGATCTGGCCCACCAGCAGCAGTCATTTAGCCAGCTGCAGGCCCCCAACTCGAGCGTCCCCACGGACTATTCGCTGCTTCTCTATAGCCCGGGTCAGCCGGCGTACGTGTATGGCGGAAGCCAGGACGTCCACCCGGATATTGACTCCATCTCGGCTACCGACGCACGAGCCCGCCAGAACAAACCGTTCCAGGTCCGCGGCACTGATGGCAGCAGCTGGCGAGTGGTGGCGGTCAACGTCCTGGACAACAGCGGGCGCAGTGCAGTGATGATCGTGGGGCTTCCGCTGCAGCCCGTGAATGAAGTGGTGGAGCATGCCGCTGTTATGGTGGCTGGCGTGGGGTTGCTGACCCTGCTTCTCGTGTTCTTTATTGCCAGCTGGACGGTTTCGAGGTCCTTCCGGCCACTCGTGCGGGTGGAAAGGACTGCGGCAGCAATCGCCGCCGGAGATCTTTCCCGGCGTGTGGATGTGGAAAACCCCGGCACCGAGGTGGGCCGCCTGGGCAGCTCGCTCAACGCCATGCTGGCCCACGTCGAAACGGCCTTCGCCGCCAGAATGGCTTCCGAGGGCCGCATGCGGCGCTTTGCCGCCGATGCCTCCCACGAACTGCGCACCCCGCTGGTCACTATTCGCGGGTTCTCCGAGCTGTACCGGCACGGCGCGCTGGCAACAGAAGAGGACGTCTCCACGGCGATGGGCCGGATTGAAAGCGAAGCCAAAAGGATGGGCTCCATGGTGGAGGACCTCCTGCTCCTTGCCAGGCTCGATGAGCAGCGGCCCCTGCAGCAAAAACCCGTTGATCTCCAGCTGATCGCACACGACGCCATGGTGGACACTCAGGCCAGCGACAGGAACCGCGTCATTTCGCTCACCGGCCTCGACGGCGACAGCACCTCCCCCGCACCCGTGCTGGGGGACGAGTCAAAGCTCCGCCAAGTGGTGGGCAACCTGGCCGGCAACGCCCTGCGCTACACCCCGGAGGGAAGTCCCATCGAATTCGCCGTCGGCACGCGGACCGACGGTGATGGCCAGCGCCGCTCCGTTATTGAAGTCCGTGACCATGGGGCCGGTATTTCAGAAAGCGAGGCATCCAAGGTGTTCGAACGTTTCTACCGTGCCGACACCTCCCGGACCCGTGAGACCGGCGGCAGCGGCCTGGGGCTGGCCATTGTGTCCGCCATCGTGGGATCGCACGGCGGTACCGTACGAATTGAAGCGACCCACGGCGGCGGTGCAACCCTGGTTGTCAGCCTTCCGGTAAGGGACGATTCCGAGGAAAAGAAGGACGGCGACAACTCCGACCACGGCGACAGCGAGGTTATCCACATATAGGCAATCGCCATGGCGCCGCCAGCCGCCGCCTCCGTAGGCTCGAGGTATTGGTCGGGACACTCCGGGCCGAACAGGAAGCTATCCCCCACGTCGAGAGGCCTCAGCCATGAGCATCATTTCCGTCGATACCGAACTCCTCCAGCTCAAGTCAGCCAACGTCAAGGCCACCGTGGACCGCATCAGTGCCGACGTCCAGACCATGAAGCGTGGCCTGGACGAGCTCCAGGCCACATGGCGAGGATCCGCGGCCACCAACTTCCAGTCGCTCGTCAACGAATGGACCCTGACCCAGGGGAAAGTGGAGGCCTCCCTGGCATCCATCAACCTTGCCCTGGCCTCAGCAGCCTCCAGCTATGCCCAGGCGGAACAGGGAAATACGCAGCGGTTCAGCTAGCCCTCCAGGGTGCCCTGATGGAAACGCAACCTCCACTGGCTGCCATCCAGCACCCACAGTGAGCTTCGGAGGGCCGTGCCTGAGCGCGAGTAGCTTCGGTACGTCAGCAAGACCGCGCTGGTGCCGATGCGGTCTGCGCCAAGAATCTCCAGCTCGGTCCGGTCCCCCGGGTCCCCCTCCAAGGACATCATCATGGCGTCACGGGTCCAGATCCGGCCCGAGCTGCCAATCTCAGTGAACTCCGGGTGCAGCAGCACACCAGTCCGTCCGACGTCGCTGCGGACGTCCGGCCGGAGCAGTTCACGTTCGAGCGCCTCAACGGTTGCCTCGGCGCTGGGCTCTCCGGCCGCCTGGCCCGATCCTTCGGCGAACGGATCGCCATCCAGTTCGCTAAAAAGGTCCGGCTCATTGAACGACGGCCGGTTGAACGACGGCCCGTTGTGAGACTGGGCGCTGAGAGAACGTAGGTCGCTGAGAGATCGTTGCCCGCTCATCGGATCAGCTTCGAGGTGACTCGACGGTCCGGCCGGTTCCGGCACCTGTTGAGAATCGTCTTCTCCGGCCGCCGAGGCTCCGGCGAATCCAGGCCCGGAGCGCGCTGCGACACCCTGCTGGAAGGCTGTGGCCGCGGCTCGTGCACGGTCATCGGCCGCTTCATTCAAGTGGTGTCCGGCGTGCCCCTTGACCCATTCGAAGGTGTACTTGCGGCCCGAAATTTCGCGGTCTATCTCCTTGAGCAGTTCCACATTCAGGACAGGCTTGCCGTCGGCCTTGCGCCAGCCCTTCCGCTTCCACCCCGGCATCCACTTGGTCACGGAGTTTATGACGTACTGGCTGTCGCAAAGGATTCTCAGATCCTCCTGTGCCAGGTGCGCCGTGGAGCGGAAGAGATCCAGCACGGCCATAAGCTCGCCCTGGTTGTTGGTGCCATGCGGCCATCCCCCGGCGCGCCAGCAATCGTCATTTACGTACCATGCCCATCCGGCCGGGCCGGGATTTCCTAAAGCCGAACCGTCGGCCGCTGCAGTAATTGTCACGGATCCATCCTGCCAGACATCCCGGGCACCTACGGGACTACACAAAACGGCGGCCCCACCCGAGGGTGGAACCGCCGTTGTTATGTGGCTGGAAAAGCCGGGAGGTTAGAAACCGCCCATACCGCCCATGTCGTCGCCGCCACCCATGGCCGGAGTGTTCTTCTCCGGCTTGTCGGCCACTACAGCCTCGGTGGTGAGGAACAGGCCGGCAATGGAAGCCGCGTTCTGCAGTGCAGAGCGGGTTACCTTTACCGGGTCGTTGACGCCCGCAGCCAGCAGGTCCTCGTAGACGCCGGTTGCGGCGTTCAGGCCGTGGCCTGCAGGCAGGCCGCGGACCTTGTCCACCACAACGCCCGGCTCGTGGCCGGCGTTGAAAGCGATCTGCTTCAGCGGAGCTTCGAGGGCAACGCGGACAATATTCGCGCCGGTTGCCTCGTCGCCTACAAGCTGCAGGTTCGCGAATGCCTTGACGCCGGCCTGGATCAGAGCAACGCCGCCACCGGCGACGATGCCTTCTTCAACTGCGGCCTTTGCGTTGCGGACAGCATCCTCAATGCGGTGCTTGCGTTCCTTGAGCTCAACCTCGGTTGCGGCACCGGCCTTGATGACTGCAACGCCGCCGGCCAGCTTGGCCAGGCGCTCCTGCAGCTTCTCGCGGTCGTAGTCGGAATCGGAGTTCTCGATCTCGACACGGATCTGGGATACGCGGCCTGCGATCTGGTCAGCGTCGCCTGCACCCTCGATGATGGTGGTTTCGTCCTTGGTGACAACAACCTTGCGGGCGCGGCCCAGCAGTTCGAGGCCGGCAGTCTCCAGCTTGAGGCCGACTTCCTCGGCGATGACCTGGCCACCGGTGAGGATGGCGATGTCTGCGAGCTGCGCCTTGCGGCGGTCGCCGAAGCCCGGAGCCTTGACGGCAACGGACTTGAACGTGCCGCGGATCTTGTTGACGATCAGGGTGGCCAGGGCCTCGCCCTCGATGTCTTCAGCAATGATCAGCAGCGGCTTGTTGGACTGCATGACCTTTTCCAGGACAGCAACCAGTTCCTTGACGTTGGAGATCTTGGAGTTGACCACCAGGATGTACGGATCCTCAAGGACGACCTCCTGGCGGTCTGCGTCGGTGACGAAGTACGCGGAGATGTATCCCTTGTCGAAGCGCATGCCCTCGGTGAGCTCAAGCTCCAGGCCGAAGGTGTTGGACTCCTCGACGGTGATAACGCCTTCCTTGCCGACCTTGTCCAGGGCTTCGGCAATGAGGTTTCCGATTTCGCTGTCACCGGCGGAGATCGACGCGGTGGCGGCGATCTCTTCCTTGGTCTCGATCTCCTTGGCGGAGGCGAGAAGCTCCTTGATGACGGCCTCGGTAGCCTTCTCAATGCCGCGCTTCAGGGATAGCGGGTCAGCGCCGGCTGCGACGTTGCGCAGACCTTCCTTGACCAGAGCCTGTGCCAGCACGGTGGCCGTGGTGGTACCGTCTCCGGCGACGTCATCCGTCTTCTTGGCAACCTCCTTGACCAGCTCGGCGCCGATCTTTTCGAACGGGTCCTCCAGATCGATCTCCTTGGCGATGGAAACGCCATCGTTGGTGATCGTGGGGGCCCCCCACTTCTTTTCGAGGACGACGTTGCGTCCACGCGGGCCGAGGGTGACCTTAACGGCGTCGGCGAGGATGTTCAGGCCCCGCTCGAGGCCGCGGCGTGCCTCTTCATCAAATGCAATGATCTTGGACATAACGGCAGTAGTCCTTTCGGGACAGTCGTTAAGAAGGAACCTTTCGCTGCGGTGCCCGCGACGGACGATCCTTCACAGCCGGCCTCTGTATGCCGGACTGTTGGGATCTCACCCCAGCCAGGTGTTTCTTTCGCTCCATGTGCTGTTGCCGGGGGCTTCGCGCCGGCCGGAACCGGGCGTCGCTTTAGCAGTCAGTACGCAGGAGTGCTAACTCAATAATTAGCACTCCCCCGGGGAGAGTGCAAGCAGGGAACGCGCGAAACACGTCAGGACAGCGGGGAATTCGCTCCCAGCGATCAGCCGGAGGTGCGTCCCGCAGTTTCTCTTCCGGTCATCTTGGCCAGATTGTCGGCGCCGTACGTGAACACGATGTAGTTGGCAGCCGTGACATCGCCGTTGGCATCAAAGCCGACCGCCCCCGATTCACCGTCGTAATCCACGGCCGACCCCGACGTCATCGCATCATGACATTCCTTGAAGGTCTTGCACACCTTGGCGCTCCCGCCGGAAGCACCTGCGGTGCCCCCGTTTACGGGGTTGCCGCCCGAGACGGCAATCAGCCATGACGCAACGGACGCACCGGCGTCGTCGTCTGCCGCTTCAGCTGCGAGCGCGGCGAGATTGACGGCGTCGTAGGTTTCGGCGGCGAAGGTCATGTCCTTCAGGCCGGGATCCACCGCCACGAGCCCGGCTTGAAAAGGCGCAGACGGAAAGACTCCGGGCACAACGGCCCGGGCGCCGTCGAGGGCGCTGGAGCCGAGGCCGGATCCGTACTTGTTGAAGGCGCCGTCGCTGAGAATCAGCTTCTTTCCCGAGATTCCGGCGTTGTTCAGTTCAGCGATGGCACCCTGGGCGCCCTCGCGGGCTATCAGGATCACGGCATCCGGCGCCGCATCCTTCACCGTAGCCACGGCCCGCCGGGCGTCACCGGGCTTGAATTCCACCGCTGGCGCGGCTTCGATGCCGGCGCCCCCGGCTGCGGCCTTGGCGGCGGCGGAAACTTCCGTGCCGTAGCTTCCGGCTTCGTACACAATGGAGACCCGTTTGGCTCCACCGTCCCGCGCCAGCTTGACCAGAACCGATGCCTGCGCCACGTCTGCCGCGGCGGTCCGGAAATAGTACCCGCCGCTCTTGTACTTTGACAGGGCGGCCGCCGTATTCGCCGGGGAGATCAGCGTGATCTTCGCCTTGGACAGGACATCGATGGCTGCAGCCGCACCGCTGGAATCGGTGGGCCCGATCACCACGTCCGCCTTCGCCGCCACGAGCGCGTGCGCCTGCGCAGCCGTGTCCTCGCCGACGGTCTCCTTCAGGAGCTCCACAGGTTTGCCCTTGTGGCCGCCGGCCGCATTGATTTCCTGGACGGCCAGTCTGGCGGCGGCCAGCTGAGAATCGTTGAGGAAGTTTTGCTTACCGGTATTGTCCAGGATCAGGCCGATCCGCAAGGTACCGTCTCCGCTTGCGTCCACGGCGTCGAGGCGTGCGTTTCCTGCCTGACCGGAGCAGGCCGTGAGGGCAATCAACACGGCAGCACCGGCCGCAGCGGCACGGATCACAGTCACTACTCGGGCCGGACGCTTTCGGCCTGCGGGCCTTTTTCGCCTTCGCCGACTTCGAACTCCACACGCTGACCCTCATCCAGGGCACGGTAGCCGTCTCCTTGGATGGCGGACCAGTGGACAAAAACGTCATCGCCGGAGCCGTCAACGGTAATAAAGCCGTAGCCCTTTTCGGCGTTGAACCACTTAACGGTTCCCAATGCCATGATTTCCCCACTCTCGGTTGCTTCCCGCAGCACCCACATCAGTGTGGGCCCTTATGACGGATCGAAGCCTGGAATTACTCTATCCATGAGGAGCGATGCGGGCCGAGGCCGACAGCCGGGCCAGCAGCTAATAGTTATTCAGGTGTAACCGGAACCGCTACTGGAATCCGGGCCCCAAGACCACAACCTCGGCCTGCTGGAATTCGGTACTCTCCACGAACGTGGAGATTTTAAGCAGTGCGCCAAGAGCCTCTGCATTGGCCCTGTGTGCTGCTCCGGCGTAGAAGATTACCGATGTCTTCTGCGGTGCTCCCCCCCAGTTGCCCATGGGGCCCACCGTCCAGCCGTCCGCCTGGACGGTGGCGCTGACGCGTCCGGCAAGTCCGGCTGTCCCGGCGCCGTTGTAGACGGCAACGGGCTGGGACTTGTCTACGGCACCAGCCGAAGGGGTGGGAGTGCCCGACGGCGTGGCGGCTACCGAGGGTTCAGCGGAAGCCGACGGTTCGTTGCCGGCAGAGGGGGATCCGGCTGGCGGCGACGCAGCCGGTGCTCCAGAGCTGACTGAGGATGGGCTTCCGGACGGCAGGAATCCGAGCTTCGGGAGAATCAGGAACGCGATCAGGCCGATGGCCAGAGCTGCGATTCCCACCACAAGAATGGGAGCCAGCGAGCGTCGCGGCGGTGCCGTTACGGCACGGTGCACACCCTGACGTGAGGCGGTCTCCGGGACCCGGTCGAATTCGTCCCGCGCATATTTGGTCATGGTGAAGCGACGTCCTTGTTGATTGCTGCTGATGGCTCAGCACCGACTTTTATTCGTCAGAACCCAGGCGGCGTGCAGTGCGTGCCCGCTGACGTGACGTACGTAGTCTACGCAATCTCTTGACCAGCATGGGGTCGTGGGCCAGCGCATCCTCGGTATCGATCAGCGCATTGAGGAACTGATAGTAGTGTGTCGCGGAGAGGTCGAACAGCTCGCGGATGGCCTGCTCCTTGGCTCCTGCATATTTCCACCACTGCCGTTCCAAGGCCAACATCTGCTGGTCCCGCTCACTGAGCGGCGAGTCGCGGAACCGGAAGTCGCCCAGCAACAAACTGCCGGTGTTCTGCCCGGACAAGTGATCCTGCGCTGCCTCTGCCACGACACACTTCCTGCTGAATCCGATGAAAATCCTCACCCCATGCTACGGGTGAATGACAAGCATGTCATTCGTGCGGCCCGGTTGTCGCCTGCGCCGGCGGCACTGCTTTTGGCCGGCGCCTGCGAGAATGGGAACCGTGTTTGATTCAGAACCGTTGTTCGAGCTCACGTTGCCTGACGCCGAAACCGTTGGCTTTGATGTCATGGCCCGGCTGCCACTTGGTGAGTTGGTGGCCCCTGACTGGGCGGATGCATTGGCTCCTGTGGAGGGCGAGCTGCGGAAGGTCTTGACCTTTCTTGCTGAAGAGGTGGCCGCGGGGCACCGGGTGCTGCCGTCGCCGTCGAACGTTTTCCGCGCATTCCGGCAGCCGCTGGCGGCGGTGAAGGTGCTTGTTGTGGGCCAGGACCCTTACCCGACGCCGGGGCACGCCGTCGGGCTGTCGTTCTCGGTGGACGGACGCACACGGCCGGTCCCCCGGAGCCTGGCCAACATCTATAAAGAGCTGGAAGCCGACCTCGGTATCCCGGCACGGGTGCATGGCGATCTGGGCGTTTGGGCGGATCGGGGGGTGCTGCTCCTGAACAGGGTCCTCAGCGTGCGCGCCGGGGCCGCCGGCTCGCACCGGGGGAAAGGCTGGGAGCCGATCACGACGGCGGCGGTCACCGCGGTTGCCGGCCGCACCGCCGCAGACGGAGGCCAAGTACCGCTGGTGGCGGTGCTCTGGGGCAAGGACGCTGAAAGCGTTCGACCCCTGTTGGGAGAAACGCCAGTGGTGTCCAGCGCGCACCCGAGCCCGCTGTCCGCATCGCGTGGGTTCTTCGGTTCCCGGCCGTTCAGCCGGGCCAACACCCTGTTGCAGCAGCAGGGCACAGGCCCGGTGGACTGGGAAATTCCGCCATTTCCTTAGCCTAGGCTTACTTTTATGACTTCAGTCCCCGCGGCCACGTCCGCTTCCAGGAACAGCCGGCCGCAGATCAATCTCACGGTGCTCCGCAGCGAAGAGCTGTCACCGAATATGGTGCGGATTGTGGCCGGCGGCGCAGGGTTCGCTGACTACGTTAACAACGCGTTTGTAGACAGATACGTCAAGATCGCCTTCCCTCAACCCGGTGTGGACTACCCCCAGCCACTTGACCTTTGGTCCATCCGTGAATCCATGCCACGCGAGCAATGGCCGCACACACGCACCTACACGGTCCGATGGGTGGACGCAGCCGCGCAGGAGCTGGCCATCGACTTTGTCATCCACGGCGACGAGGGCCTCGCCGGGCCATGGGCCGCTGCAGCTCAAGCAGGAGACGCTCTGGTGTTCACCGGTCCCGGCGGAGGCTACAACCCTGATCCGACGGCGGACTGGCACCTTTTCGCCGGAGACGAAGCAGCACTGCCGGCGATCGCCGCGGCCGTTGAATCGCTGCCCCCGGAGGCCAAAGGACTTGCCTTCCTCGAGGTGGACGGCGACGCCGATAGGCAGGCAATCTCTGCGCCCGCTGCACTGAAACTGGTCTGGCTGAAACGTGGCGGTGCGCCGGCAGGATCCAGCGATCTTCTAGTCGGCGCGGTACGGGATGCCGATTGGCCGGCGGGCAAGGTCAGTGTTTTTGCCCATGGCGAGCGCGGCTACATGAAAAGCCTGCGCGAAGTGCTCTTCGTGCAGCGGGGCCTGGACCGGAGCCAGGTTTCGCTCTCCGGCTATTGGGCAACGGGCCGGGTCGAGGACGATTTCCAGGCCGAGAAGAAACTCCCCATCGGCAAGGTCTAGCTGCCATCCGGCGGTGTCCAGCCATGCTGGGTGAGGTGGGGCGGTATCTGCAAGCGGTATCGGGCGGCGGTATCTAGCGGCGGCGTGCGCGGCGCCGCTCATTACTGGCGAGGCTGCGGGTCAGCGGCCTGGCAAGGGTATCGCCCAGTACAATGCCGCCTGCCGCCCCCAGCACAATTGCTGCCGCTCTGAGCATGCCGCCTGCTCCCAGCAGGATCTCCGATTCCTCGATGGTCAACACATACATCGAACGGAATATTGTGAGGCCCGGCAGCAGGATGAGTGCTGCCGGGACGGCCACCACTAGCTGCGGTGCCCCCATCTTCAACGCCAGCACCCGCGCCAACAGACCGATTACCACTGCAGCCAAGGCGGGGGAAAAGCGGTCACCGATGCCCATTGCGCCGGCACCGAGCAGGACAAGGTACCCCACCACCCCGACGCCGGCCGTAGGCAACAGCAGTTTCCAGGCTGTCTGCTCGGTGATTCCTATGGCCATCACAGCGATGGCGATCAGGATGACAACAAACCACAAGTCATACGCAGGCGGGAATGTTTTCGTGATGTCGATCGGCTGCATTCCAGTCAGGGCGCCCGCCACAAACGCGACAGCTATTCCGGCCACCAGGGCGCCGAATGTCAACATGGTGGACAGGAACCGACCCGCGGCCGTCACCGGGAATCCATTGATGGCGTCCTGCACCGACGAGACCAGCCGTCCCGTGGGCAGCAACAGCAGGATGCCGCCCACCACCACGATTGCCGGCGCTGCGGTGACCCCGAATTGCCAGAGCACCAGCGCCAGGAACGTCACCACAAACGAGCAGGATGCCGTTGTGAAGAAGTCGGGAACACGCCAGCGGCCCAGCTGCCGAGCCAGCAGGCTGATCAGGATATTGGACCCGAAAGCTATGGCCGATGCCCCGGGCCCCCCACCAAGTACTCCTACATAGGCCGCCGAGAATACCCCGAATGCCACCGTGACCATCCACCGCGGAAACGGTTTGGGGCTGGTGATGGCCTCCTCCAGACGACGGATGGCCTCGTCCCTGCCCACACCCCCGGCCACGATGTCCGTGACCAGCTGATGGACTTTGGCCAGGCCCGCATAGTTGTTTGTCCAGGACCGGACCACACGCAGCAGCGAGATGGGCGTCTGGTCCTTGGGTGCATAGTTGATGACCACCGACTGGTTGGTGATGTCCACTTCGATGTTCTTCAGACCCAGGGCCGCGGTCACCGCAATGATGCTGGTCTCCACTTCAAGGGCGCCGGCGCCATACCTGAACATCGACTCGGCCAGGTGGAGTGCGAAGTCCATGGTCTTGCGAGCCGAGGTGTCCACACCGCCGACCTGAATCATCGGGTTCGCGTAAGGGCTCCCGGCCAGACGGTCCACGATGCTCATCGGGGCGGTGGGCGGATTTTCGCCCTGGACCAGCCGCCGCAGCATGTGTTTGGCCGCCGCATTCTGGCGCAGCTGGGACGGCGAGAGCGGTTCTGTCTTGGGCAGCCCGCCTGTGTGCGGTTTCCGGCGGTCACCGGGTCGATCAGTCATTCAGGCCTCCCTCCGTGACATATGGTGCCTTTTTAGTAGAACTGCTTCCCTGTGCGCCGCGTGTACACTTGGCGGGCCAACCGTTCTCCTGCCGCCATCCAGACCCTGTATTTCAGCGGACTGAGGACCTGGTCGTAGCAGCCAACAAAGTCGGTGACCGTTTTGCTGAAGCTGGTTTTGAACAGCCCCAGTCCGTGGAAGGGGTTGGCGGTGTCTTTCAGCTTGTCGCTGGGGGGCGTTCCGCAGAAATCGTATTCTGCGCAGCCCAGTTCCTTGAGCTGGTTGATGGCCGTCCACTGCACCAGGTGCGAGTCGCCGTACTGGCTGCGCTTCTGCAGCGAGCCGCCGTCCTTGTACGTTCCCTTGCGGCCATAGTTGATGACGAAGGCGCCCACCGAAGGGACACCGTTTTCGTAAACGAACAACAGCCGGCCCTGGCCACGGTCAATGAAGTTAGTCCAGAACTGCCGGTAGTAGTCGTATTCGCGGACCCGCACCTGGGACTTCGCTTCCACTGTGGTGGTCATCAGTGCATACATCGCCTTGAAGTTGTCCTCGGAGGGCTCCACATTGTGCACCTCCACGCCTTCCCGGATGGCCCGGCGGACGGCGTTCCGGCCGCGTGAATGCAGATTGCGCAGCAGCTGGTTCTCCTCGGGGGAGATGTCCAGCAGAGCGGTGGAATCGTTGGGCTGCAGATTGGGGGTCTTGACCAGTCCCGCGCCTTCGATGACTTGCCGGGCGTGGTCCGAGAGCACAATGTCCGGTTCGATCTTGACGGCGAACACCCCCAGCTTTGCCCT
Source organism: Pseudarthrobacter sp. N5 (assembly GCF_050157035.1). Lineage (GTDB taxonomy): Bacteria > Actinomycetota > Actinomycetes > Actinomycetales > Micrococcaceae > Arthrobacter. The sequence continues at coordinate 1,109,566 of NZ_CP189593.1, read as the reverse complement.
CCGGATGAACTCGGCATTCGCTGCCGCTATTGCGGGGATATCCCCGACGGCCGCCACATCCGGTCCCTTGATGAGGTACCAGAGCTTCCCCAACACCGGGAAGGACTTCTCCAGCACCAGGTTGTAGCTGGTGTAGTCGGCGCTCTCATAAACCAGGTGCAAGGGCTTCCAGCCAAAGTGCTGCTTGACGGCAGCAAACGCCTCGGACTGAAGCAGGTTTCCGCCGTTGGGGTTCGAGCTGACGTTGGAATCCCAGTTGGCAACCTCCTCGGCGGAGGCAAAGCGGGCAGTGAATTCTCGCAGGTGTGCCTGGTCCAAAGGGTGCAACATCCAATCTTTGCGTGCGGTGCTCCGGCTGCATGCCCCGGCATGCAGCCTCAAGTCTATCCAGATGACATTGGCGTCCGCTGAAAGGACAAATATCACCGCTACGCGGCTATGGGATCAGAGCCTGATCTGGTCAGCACTTTCCAGCTTGATGGCCTTGGCTTCCTTCCCGAGCGGGCGCTGGCTTTTGACCAGCCGGTCCCCGTCACCCAGGCGGGTGAGGCTCAGACCGGTCAGTTCGGCGATCTGCTGAATGGGAACCTGAAAGGTACGGTAGGGCCCCAGAGGCGGTGGTTCCTCCGCCAGCAGGCGTTCCCTGATTGCCTTTTTGAGGTCCACCTTGTTCAGCAGCGGCGACTGGTCCAGCACGAATCCGGCCGCGGCCAATATACCGTCCATGGTCCACACTGCAATCTTCCAGAACTTTCTGGGGATCAGGACACCGCGGTACGGCTGGTCGTCTGCGGCGAGGACAAGCCCCGTGAAGACACTCAACCTGGCTTCGTAAACGTCAGCGTGATTGAGCACGTGGTCTTCCAGGCCGGACCACAGTTCCTTCCCCTGGTTGAATTCATCGATTTGCGGCGCCGCGTTGGTGAAGACGAAGGTATCCTGGTTTGCGGTCTTGGCCGTGGCCTCATCCCCCCACACGGGATCGAGCCGCCGCACCAGATGGCCGCGGTCAAAGGCATTGTTTTTGTACACCTCCGGGCCCGCCTGCTGCTCCTTCGGAACGCGGGCATCGAAGTGCCAGGTTCCCTCACGGGCAAGGGGGTTGAGCTCACTGCCTTTGATGTTGACCCCGACGACGGCTGCGAGCCTGCGGGCAGCATGAAACCGCACGGAAAAGTGCGTGTAGTCGAGAAGGACGGTAGCCGCCGTCGGGCTGGGCAGCTCAACGCGTGCCCTCAGGAAGTCTTTGTCGTATCCCCCAGTCATGGCTCAATAGTGGCACCACGCAACGGTGCTGAACAGAGGTGAACGAAGACTCGCCTTGACTCCAGATCAGCGTCTGGCAAGGGTTGGAGCATGCAGGCACATAAAATCATTTCCCTGCGCTTCACGCCGTTACCGTGGTCCGCACAGGACAACGTTCTGGTCCTCGGCAATACCGACGGCCGGGTGGTGGCATTTGGCGCCGCCGGGCTCCGGCATCAGGGCAAGCCCGCAGATCCGGGTGCGCGCCGGGACTTTCCGTGGGACGAGATCCGCGAGCTGAGGCTCATCCCAGGCACGGCTGTGACCCCATTCCCCTGGTTGAACGACTACCTGCTGCCAACCATCGGCACAGTGCTCGGCATCGATTATTACGACACCAACAATGCCAACCGCAGCGTGCTCCGAATCGTCACGGCCGACTTTGACGAGCACAATCTGGCGATCGAACCGCACTACCCTGCCGGGATCAGCCGGACGGACGGCAGGCGGGCAGCACGGTTCGTGGACCGTCTGATGGCCGAGCCCGAGTTCCGGTTGCTGCTCGCCTACCCGGAACAGCTGCTCCCGGCCCTGCTATAGTCCACGCATGAAGCCGGTGTCAGCACTCCACGACGTTGACGGCGAGGCCGCCCATGGCGGTTTCCTTGTACTTGGAGGACATGTCCTTGCCGGTTTCCCGCATGGTCACGATCACTTCGTCCAGGGAGACACGGTGCGAGCCGTCGCCCCAGAGCGCCATCTTTGCGGCGTTGATGGCTTTGGCGGCGGCGATGGCATTGCGTTCGATGCACGGGATCTGCACCAGCCCGCCGATGGGGTCGCAGGTCAGGCCGAGGTTGTGCTCCATGGCGATTTCCGCCGCGTTCTCCACCTGCCCGGGCGTGCCGCCCATGACCTCGGCCAGTCCGGCAGCCGCCATGGACGACGCCGAACCCACCTCGCCCTGGCAGCCCACTTCAGCCCCTGAAATGGACGCCTGTTCCTTGTAAAGCACCCCGATGGCACCGGCCGTCAGCAGAAACTTCACCACGACGTCGTCGCGGTCCTGCTGGGTGGCCTTGTCCATGCCCGGTGCGAAATGCAGTGCGTAGTACAAGACAGCGGGGATAATGCCCGCGGCGCCGTTGGTGGGGGCGGTGACCACGCGGCCGCCGGTAGCGTTCTCCTCATTGACGGCCAGGGCAATGAGATTGACCCATTCCTGCCAGTACTTGGGGTCCCGGTCCTTGTCCTCTTTCAGGAGGCGCTCATGCCAGTCAGGGGCCCGACGGCGGACCTTCAGCCCGCCTGGAAGCAGCCCTTCACGCCTGATGCTGATTTCCACGCAGCTTTCCATCACGGAGTAGATGTGGAGCAGGCCTTCTCGGATCTCCTCTTCGGTCCGCGAGGCCCGCTCGTTGACGAACATGATGTCCCCGATGGACAGGCCTTTGGACTGGCACCGTCCCAGCAATTCAGCGGCGGTGCGGAACGGCAGCGGCAGTTCTTTTTTGGACTCAACCAGTTGCTTGAGAGCGGCGTCTTCTTCGCCTTCGCGGACAATGAAGCCGCCTCCCACGGAAAAGAACGTGGCGTTGTGGAGGACCTCGCCGGCTTCGTCAGACACAGCGAACTTCATGCCGTTCGTGTGACGCGGCAGGACCGTGAGCGGGTGCAGGATCATGTCCGCTTCTCCGTACGGCAGCGGCACGCCCACTCCTGAAGAGCCGGCACCGGCCAGGTTGAGGATGCCTGTCCCGGCGATCGTGGCCAGCCGTTCGTCGACCTCCTCGGGCAGGATCACCTCGGGATGGAAACCTTCCAGGCCCAGCAGCACGGCGGTCATGGTGCCGTGGCCCCGGCCCGTGGCAGCCAAAGACCCGTACAGGTCGACCCGCAGGGACGCCACCCGCTCCAGGGCACCGGAGTCCTTGAGTTCCTCGGAGAACACCGCGGCCGCCCTCATAGGACCCACCGTGTGCGAACTGGACGGGCCTATTCCGATCGAAAAAAGGTCAAAGACTCCAACAGCCATGCGTTTGGTTCCTTACTGGGGCACTGTGGTCGGGTTGGGAGGGCCGGCGGGCCGGGGTTTTCGAAAGCGTGCGTCAAAGCGACAAAGGAGCAGCACGCGTGAAAACCGGGGCCTGCCGGCCCTGATGCAGTCAGCTGAGGTTTGCCACGGCGGGGTAGAGCGGATGTGCTGCGGCAAGGGCCTCCACGCGGTGACGGAGACCGGAAAGGTCCGCGCCGGCGTCGGCAATCAGTGCCTCGGCGATGATGTCCGCAACCTCGGCGAACGCGGCTTCACCGAAGCCGCGGGTAGCCAGCGCCGGGGTGCCGATGCGCAGCCCGGACGTCACCATCGGCGGACGCGGATCGAACGGGACAGCGTTACGGTTGACGGTGATGTCGATTTCCGCGAGCCGGTCCTCGGCCTGCTGGCCATCCAACTCGCAGTTGCGCAGGTCAACCAGCACGAGGTGCACATCCGTGCCGCCGGAAATCACGTTGATCCCCTTGGCCGTGACGTCCGGCTGGACCAGGCGCCCGGCAAGGATCCGGGCACCGGCCAGCACACGCTCCTGGCGCTCCTTGAACTCGGGCGAGGCAGCGATCTTGAATGCCACCGCCTTGCCGGCGATCACATGCTCCAGCGGACCGCCCTGCTGACCCGGGAACACGGCCGAGTTGATCTTCTTGGCGATGTCCGCGTCATTGGTCAGGATAATGCCGCCACGCGGACCGGCAAGGGTCTTGTGCGTGGTGGACGTGGTCACATGGGCGTACGGCACCGGAGAGGGGTGCAGTCCTGCTGCGACCAGACCGGCGAAGTGTGCCATGTCCACCATGAGGTAGGCACCGACGGAATCGGCGATCCGGCGGAACTCGGCGAAGTCCAGCTGGCGGGCGTAGGCAGACCAGCCGGCAACGATCAGCTTCGGCTGGTGCTCCTGGGCCAGGCGCTCTACCTCGGCCATGTCGATCCGGTGGTCCTCTTCGCGGACCTGGTACGGGATCACGTTGTACAGGCGGCCGGAGAAATTGATCCTCATACCGTGCGTCAGGTGCCCGCCATGGGCCAGGTTCAGGCCCATGATGGTGTCGCCCGGCTTGATCAAGGCGTGCATGACCGAGGCGTTGGCCTGCGCGCCGGAGTGCGGCTGGACGTTTGCGTATTCGGCGCCGAACAGGGCCTTCACGCGGTCGATGGCCAGCTGCTCCACCACGTCCACGTGCTCGCAGCCGCCGTAGTAGCGCTTTCCCGGGTAACCCTCCGCATACTTGTTGGTCAGCACGGAGCCCTGGGCCTGCATAACAGCCACGGCGGTGTGGTTCTCCGAGGCGATCATTTCCAGGCCGTTGCGCTGGCGGGTGAGTTCGTCGTCGATCTTCGCGGCGATCTCGGGATCCAGCTCCGACAGCTGGGCGTCCAGGCTCGCGGACACTACCTGCTCGAAAACGGCCGTCGAGGTGCCTGCGGCAGCCGCGCTCACAGCTCGCCGCCGTTCTTGGACGCGTAGTCCTGCGCGGAGAGCAGCGGGCCTTCAGACTCGGCAGCCACCTTGAAGAGCCAACCGGCACCGTACGGATCGTTGTTGATGAGGGCGGGGTCGTCGACGACGGCGGGGTTCACTTCCGTGACCTCGCCGGTCACGGGGGCGTACAGATCCGAAACGGACTTGGTGGATTCCACCTCGCCGCAGGTCTCCCCCGCGGTCACAGTGGAGCCAAGCTCGGGCAGGTCAACATAGACAATGTCGCCAAGGGCGTCAGTGGCCACAGCGGAAATGCCAATAGAGACCACGTTGGAAAACGCATCGCGCGCAACCCACTCGTGTTCGTCGGAGTACTGCAGTTCAGGGGCAACTTTAGCCATGTTTGAATCCTTAGGTTCGGAGTGAAAAGTTTACTTTTGGCGCTTGTAGAAAGGCAGTGCGACAACTTCGAAGGGCTCGGCCTTGCCGCGGAGGTCGATGTCCAGGGGTGTGCCCACCGCGGCGAGTGAGACGTCGACGTACGCCATCGCCACGGGGTAGCCCAGGGTAGGCGATGGCTGGCCGGAGGTGACTTCGCCAACCACGGCGCCGTCCTTCAGGACCGGGTAGTGGCCGCGGCCGGCCCGGCGGCCGAGGCCTTTGAGCCCAACTAGCTTGCGGCCGCTGGTGGATCCGGCCCCGGCTTCCTTTTTTGCCGTCAAAGCGGACCGTCCGATGAAGTCGCTTTCCTTGGCGAGCGATACGACGGGTCCGAGGCCGGCGGCGAAGGGGTCACCTTCGAGCGAGAGCTCGTTGCCGTAGAGGGGCATACCGGCTTCGAGGCGGAGCGAGTCGCGGCAGGCAAGGCCGGCAGGCGTCAGCTCCCCTTCTTCAGCAACGGCGACGATTGCCTGCCAGAGGGAAGCGGCGTCGTCGTTGTCCACGAAGATCTCAAAGCCGTCCTCGCCGGTGTAGCCGGTGCGGGCAAGCAGGAGTTCATGGCTACCGCCGGCGAACTCGAAAGCAACCTCAACGGCGGCGTAGTATTTCAGCTCCGTGACCAGGGCGTGCTGCCCTGCCGGGACCAGGCGCAGGAGGATTTCCTCGGCCTTGGGACCCTGCACCGCGATCAGCGAGGTGGCGGCGGAGACGTCCTCAACGACCACGTCGAAGCCCCCCTCTTTGCCGGACCCGGCCCTTTCGGCGAGGGCCGCTGCAACTACCGTGGCGTTGCCGGCGTTGGGTACCACCAGGAACTTGTCGGTTCCGTCCTGGCCGGCGTCCGCCGAAGCGGGCCGGCGGTAGGTGATGAGGTCGTCGATGATGCCGCCATCCTCGTTGCAGATCAGCGAGTACTTGGCTTTGCCCACTGACATCGCGGAGATTTTGCCCACCAGCGCGTAGTCCAGGAAGGCGGCGGCGTCCGGGCCGGTGACCCAGACTTCGCCCATGTGGGAGAGGTCAAAGATGCCCGCGGACTGCCGGACGGCGTGGTGCTCTGCCAGCTCGGAGCTGTATTTGAGCGGCATCTGCCAGCCGCCGAAATCGGTGAAGGAGGCGCCAAGCTTCTTGTGCTCTTCATAAAGGGCGGTGTAGTTCTCAGTCATGGTAGTCAGTCCTCAGTTCGCAAAGTCTTCGATGGGAGGGCAGGAACAGATCAGGTTACGGTCGCCGGCCGCGCCGTCGATCCGGCCAACGGGAGGGAAGTACTTGTCCTGCTTGAGGGCGGGCAGCGGGAAGACGGCCTGCTCGCGCGAGTACTCCCGTGCCCAGTCCGAGCTGATGACCGCGGCGGCGGTATGCGGTGAATTCCGCAGCGGGCTGTTTTCCACCGTGAAGTCGCCGTTGGCCACCTGGTCAACTTCGGCCTTGATGGAAATCATCGCCGCAATGAAGCGGTCGATCTCCACGAGGTCCTCGGACTCGGTGGGTTCGACCATCAGGGTTCCGGCGACCGGGAACGCCAGGGTGGGGGCGTGGAAGCCGTAGTCGATCAGGCGTTTGGCAACGTCCTCGGCAGTGACCCCGGTCCTGGCCGTGAGATCGCGCAGGTCCAGGATGCACTCGTGGGCCACGAGTCCGCCTTCGCCCGTGTAGAGCACCGGGAAGAAGTCGTTGAGCCGGCTGGCGATGTAGTTGGCCGCGAGCAGCGCCGACTTGGTGGCGTCCGTCAGGCCCTGGCCGCCCATGAGCTTCACGTAGGCCCAGGAGATCGGCAGCACACCGGCGGAGCCGTAGCGCGAAGCCGAGATCGGGGTGCCTGTGGCACCGTTGGACGGGTCCGCCGCGTTGCCCGGCATAAACGGTGCCAGGTGCGCCTTGGCTGCAACCGGGCCGACGCCCGGGCCGCCGCCGCCGTGCGGGATGCAGAACGTCTTGTGCAGGTTCAGGTGGGAGACGTCGCCGCCGAACTTTCCCGGCTGGGCCAGGCCCACCAGGGCGTTGAGGTTGGCGCCGTCGATGTACACCTGGCCGCCGGCAGCGTGGACGGCGTCGCAGACCTCGCGGACATCGGCGTCGTACACACCGTGGGTGGACGGGTAGGTGATCATGATGGCCGAAAGTGCATCCTTGTTGGCCTCGATCTTGGCCTTGAGGTCATCGTGGTCGATCGTTCCGTCAGCAGCCGTGGCCACCACAACAACCTTCATGCCTGCCAGCACCGCCGAGGCGGCGTTGGTGCCGTGGGCGGAGGCCGGGATGAGGCAGACGGTGCGCTGGGCGTCGCCGCGGGACAGGTGGTAGCCGCGGATGGCCAGCAGGCCGGCCAGCTCGCCCTGAGAGCCGGCGTTCGGCTGGATGGACACCTGGTCGTAGCCGGTGATCTCCGTCAGCTGGGCCTCGAGGTCGGCGATCAGTTCGCGCCAGCCCTCGGTCTGCGAATCCGGGGCGAAGGGGTGGATGGAGGCGAATTCCGGCCAGGAGATGGCTTCCATTTCCGCCGTGGCGTTCAGCTTCATGGTGCAGGAGCCCAGCGGGATCATGGTGCGGTCCAGCGCGAGGTCGCGGTCGGACAGCTTGCGGACGTAGCGCAGCAGCTGGGTCTCGGAGCGGTGTGTGTTGAACACCGGGTGCTGCAGGAAATCGGAGGAACGTTGGACGGCGGTGTCCAAGGCGAACGCGGAAGAGTCACCTTCCGCCGTCGCCTCAACGACGGATGCTCCGAAGGCGGCGACGACGTCGGCGACGATGGCCGCCGTCGTGGTTTCATCCGCGGAGATGCCGACACTGTCCGCGTCGATGCCGCGCAGGTTGATGCCTTTGGCTTCGGCGGCGGCAACAATCCCGGCTGCCTTGCCCGGCACGGAGACCGTGACGGTGTCGAAGAAGCTGGTGTGGAGGACATCCAGGCCGGCCGACCTCAGCGATGCCGCAATGGTTTTGGCGTGGCCGTGGGTGATCTCGGCGATCGCCTTCAGGCCTTCGGGGCCATGGTAAACGGCGTACATGGAGGCCACGATCGCCAGCAGGGCCTGGGCCGTGCAGATGTTGGACGTGGCCTTTTCGCGGCGGATGTGCTGCTCGCGGGTCTGGAGGGCCAGGCGGTAGGCCGGTATGCCGGCGGAGTCCTTGGAGACGCCCACCAGGCGGCCGGGCATGGAGCGCTCCAGGCCCTTCTGCACCGCCATGTACGCGGCGTGCGGTCCGCCGTAGAACAACGGAACACCCAGGCGCTGGGCGGAGCCGACGGCGATGTCCGCGCCCTGCTCGCCCGGAGGGGTGATCAGCGTCAGGGAGAGCAGATCGGCGGCCACGGTTACCAGCGCGCCGCGTTCCTTGGCGGCGGCGATGACCTGCGAGTGGTCGAAGACCCGGCCGGAAACGCCGGGCTGTTGGAGCACCACGCCGTTGATGACGCCGTCGGGCAGTCCCTTGGAGAGGTCAGCCACCTCGACCTCGAAGCCGAGTGCCTCGGCACGGCCACGCACGATGGCGATGGTCTGCGGCAGGCAGTCGGCGTCCAGGACGGTTTTGCCGTCGTGGGCGGCCTTGTTCTTGTTGGCGCGGCGCATCATCAGCACGGCTTCCGCCACGGCTGTGGCTTCGTCCAGCAGGGAGGCGTTGGCGATGGGCAGGCCCACGAGGTCCTGCACCATGGTCTGGAAATTCAGGAGGGCTTCGAGGCGGCCCTGGGAGATCTCCGGCTGGTATGGGGTGTACGCCGTGTACCAGGCCGGGGCCTCAAGGATGTTGCGGCGGATGACCGGGGGCGTCACGGTGTCGTAGTAGCCCTGGCCGATCATCTGGACCGCGGTCTTGTTCTTGGACGCGATCCTGCGCAGTTCGGTGAGGGTTTCCACTTCGCTCAGCGCGGTGGTGAGCTGCAGCGGGGCGTCCTGCCGGATGTCGTTTGGAACTGCGGTATCAACCAGCGCATCGACGGTGTCGTAGCCGACAGCCTTGAGCATGGCGTCGACGTCGGCCTGGCGGCGCGCGCCGATGTGCCGGTCAACGAAGGACGTGGAGGCTGAGTTAACAGTCAAAAGGAACTCCATAACTAAGGCGGCGCAGGGTACGCCACAGTGATTCGGGTTCCTCCCCGCTCTGTATTGGACCTGAGAGTTTCCGCGCAGCCGCAGGGCTCCGCTTGCACCGTCGGTGAGCAGGCGTGTCCGGATTCAGCGTCCAGGGAAAAATCCTTGGACACGTGGCCGGTCAGCGTGCTGCTTTCCAGAGTTGCCTTGCCGCGGCGGTACATGGGCCTGAGAGATTCCTGGGGAGGATTTGCTCCTACGGCGCCTGCTTGTACCTACTTGCAGAACTCTCCCGCCGCAGATCAAAGGCATATTCAATTGCTCGTGACCGTAGTCACAGCAGCTATTATCCTATGTCCGGCGCCGTGGGGCAAATGGCGGCGGCCAAGCTGAGGTTCCCCGCACTAACCGCGGAGGCGGTCAAGCGCCGCCAGCAGACTTTCGACGTCGGCGGCGGCCTGGGCGGCCGTTCCCGCAGGACCAACGGACAGCATGGCATTGAAATAGAGGCCGTCGCCCATGTACAGCACAGCTTTGGCGATGTCCGGGCCCACATCAGTGGCAATCTCCTCCAGCCACCGCTGCTGGATCGCGGCAAATCTGCGGCGCGTCTCTTCATGCGCCACTTCGGCGAGGCGGGTTGCGGCAACCACGGCACGGTCCAGTGGCGTGTCATCCCACACGGAGGACCTGATGAAGTAGGCAGCCGCCCCTTCAGGCGCCTGGGCCATGGCATCGGCGTCGGCGGCAGCAAACTCATCCAAGCGGTCGAGCAGCACGCCAATCAGCGCTTCCTTGTTCGGAAAGTGATACAGGAGGCCGCCCTTGGAGACGCCCGCGCGCTTGGCCACAGCGTCCAGGGTGGCAGCCCGCTCCCCAACTTCGATGAGGAGGGCTTCGAAGGCGTCGAGGACGGCGCCGCGTGCTACAGGTTTTCTGGCCATGGTTCCTATCATCCTTGTTCACTGAGCGTCATTTCTTAACTGTACCGTCCAGACGGTATAGTTAAGTCCATGACCACGCCCGCTTCCATCAACCACAACACCTCCAAAACCACCGGCCGCCAGGGTTCGCGGCGCGACTGGCTCGCCCTGGGGCTGCTGATGTTCCCTGTGCTCCTGGTGGCCGTGGACAACACGGCCCTGACATTTGCCCTGCCGGCCATTGCCCGCAGCCTGGATGCCACCGGACTCCAGCTCCTCTGGATCGTGGACGCGTATCCGCTGGTACTGGCTGGGCTGCTGGTGGCCATGGGCAGCTTCGGCGACAGGATCGGCCGCCGCCGGCTGCTGCTGATCGGCACGGCGGGATTTGCCGCAGTCTCTGCGGTCACGGCATTCGCCCCGAGCGCGGAATGGCTCATTACGGGACGGGTCGGTCTGGGATTCTTCGGCGCCATGCTGATGCCCTCAACACTCTCCCTGATCCGCAACATCTTCCCGGATCCGAACCGCCGCCGGCTGGCCGTGGCCATCTGGGCAGCAGGCTTCTCCGGCGGTGCGGCGCTGGGACCCATCTTGGGCGGCTGGCTGGTTGAACACTTCTGGTGGGGTGCCGTCCTGCTGGTGGCAGTCCCCATCATGCTGCCGCTCTTGGTGTTCGGGCCGGTGTTCATTCCGGAGTCCAGGGACCCCCTTCCGGGCCGGGTGGATGTACCCAGCATCCTGCTGTCCCTGCTTGTCATGGTGCCGGTGGTTTACGGCATCAAGGAGCTGGCCACCGAGGGCGTGGGAGCGATGCCGCTGGCCATCATTGGACTCGGTCTTGCGACGGGCTTTGTGTTCGTCAGGCGCCAGAAGCGGCTCGCATCGCCGTTGCTTGACATGTCATTGTTCAGCAACAAGGTCTTCAGTACCGCAATTACCGCGAACGTGCTGGCGCTGTTTTCCTTCAATGGCTTCATCCTGTTCCTGGCACAGCATTTGCAGCTATTGGAGGGAATGTCACCGTCGGCATCCGGCGTGGCCATGGTTCCTGCTTTGATCGCCACGGTGGTGGCCGGACTGCTGGTGGTGCCGCTGGTGCGGAAGATCCGGCCCGGATTTGTGGTGGCGGGAGGATTGTCGCTGAGCGCCGCGGGTTATTTGACAGTGGCGTTCGGTGACCACAGCACGGGGCCGGCCCTGCTGCTGGGTGCGCTGCTGGTGCTGGCCCTGGGTGTGGGGGCAGCTGAAACCATTTCCAATGACCTGATTCTAGGTTCGGTACCTGCGGAGAAATCCGGTGCGGCAGCGGCCATTTCCGAGACCGGTTACGAGGTTGGTTCACTGCTGGGCACCGCCATCCTGGGTTCTATCCTGACGGCGTCCTATCAGCAGCACCTGCTCTTGCCGGCCGGCGTCTCTGACGGTTCCTCCGCGACCGCCATCCATCAAGCCGGCGAAACACTTGCTGGTGCAGTCGAATTGGCTGGCACGCTGCCCTCGCCGCTGGCCGGGGCGGTCACCGAGGCGGCGCGCACGGCGTTCGATTCGGGCGTCCACATCACTGCAGCCATTGCGCTGGTGCTGATGGCCGCGGCGGCCGTTCTCGCCGCCGTCGTGCTCCGAAAAGTTCCGACGGCGGAATAGGGCTGCCGCGCCGGCTAGACCTCGAAGCGGTATCCCGTTCCGGCTTCAGTGAGGATGTGCCTCGGATTGGCCGGGTCCGCTTCCAGCTTGCGCCGTAACTGGCCAACATATACACGAAGATAATGGGTCTCGGCCGAATACGCAGGGCCCCACACTTCGGTGGGTGGATCAAGGCAGCCACCAAGTAGCACAACAGCCCGAGGCAGGCGACGGCCAGCACTATCCACATCACGGCGTCCGCGCTCATGGCTTGCCCACCAGCTTGCCCAGCGCGTTGCCGAGCCACATCACACTTGCAGCCGCAACCAGGAAGATTGCGACGACAGCCAAATCGGCCATCACGGGTCCTTTCGTCTGTGCCCCCGGCCGGGAGCTCTATGACCATCCAAGACCCGCGTTTCGGCGGTGGCTGCGGTATTTACGCGATCCTTACGCGTGCGCGTGAAACCTTTGCGGGATTCTTACGCCGGCAAAATAAATGCGCCCGACGCCGGAGGGATGTCCGGCGCCGGGCGCCCAGTCTGCGGCATCGCGCTTCACTTCAAAACGGCGCTGCTTGTGGTGCTACTTTCCGGGGCTACTCAGCGTCCGGCGCGGTGACGCTTGCCGACGTCTTCATGGTCTCGGCAGCCACCATCCATGCGAACTGTTCCAGCTTCGCGATGAATGCGTGGAGCAGGTCTGCCGTGGTGGGATCTTCTTCGTCCACCTCATCGTGGACCTTGCGCATGGTGCCCACTGCTGCCTCGAGCGCGGCCACGATCCTGTCGATCGCATCCTTGGTGCTGATCAGGCCGTCCGGGAACCTGGCCAGGCTGGTGGACTTGGCTACTGTTTCACTGCGTCCGTCCGGCAGCGCGTGCAAGGCGCGCATGCGCTCAGCCGTATCGTCGGCAAACAGACGGGCGGCGTCGATGATTTCGTCGAGCTGGAGGTGGAGGTCACGGAAGTTGGCTCCCACAATATTCCAGTGGGCCTGCTTTCCCTGGATATGCAGTTCGATCAGGTCAGCGAGAACCGCCTGCAGATTGTTGGTCAGAGTTGGTGAAGCTTTCATGAATCCTCCTCGAGTGGGTCCGGTCTCTGTGACGCTACCGCAGCCGGCAACTGTTCCGCGAGCGCCCCTGACGATTAAAACAAATGAATTGAATTCATTATCCGCTTGCGCAGTGGGGCCAGTCACGTTCATACTAAATGAACGTCATTCATTTAGTGACGGTCGTCTCACTGGAGAACAAGCCATCATGATTGAAGTTACCTGCCTGGGAGCCCCCGCTTCCCTGGCCCGCACCAAACCTTCCAGCCGCACGCCTTTGCGCGTCGGAGTCGTCCAGCATCGCTGGCATGCGGACACCGCGGTCCTGCACGCAGAACTCAACGAGGGCATCGAACGTGCCGCCGCCCTGGGCGCCACTGTGGTATTCCTCCCTGAACTCACCCTCTCCCGCTACCCCGCGGATACCCGCCCGGACAACAACCCCGCCGCAGGCATCCGGCCCTCTGACATCTCAGAGGACGTGCTCACGGGACCCACCTTCGCCTTCGCCGCCCAGGCTGCCCGCAAAAACGTCGTCACCGTCCACGCTTCGCTGTACCAGCGTGCTGGGAACCCGGATGGCACCGACGACGGGCTCGGACTGAACACCTCCATTCTTGTCTCGCCGGAAGGCGAACTCCTGGCCCGCACGCACAAGCTGCACATCCCTGTCACCGCCGGCTACTACGAGGACAAGTTCTTCCGCCAGGGCCCGGCCGCCGGAGATGCGTACGAGGTCCACGCCCCGGCTGAGCTGGGCGGCGCACGCCTGGGCATGCCCACCTGCTGGGACGAATGGTTCCCCGAGCTCGCCCGGATCTATTCCCTGGGCGGCGCCGAAATCCTGGTCTACCCCACAGCGATCGGCTCAGAACCGGACCACCCTGATTTCGACACCCAGCCGCTCTGGCAGCAGGTGATCGTTGGCAACGGAATAGCCAACGGACTGTTCATGGTGGCTCCCAACCGCTGGGGCAGCGAAGGCACGCTGAACTTCTACGGAACGTCCTTCATCTCGGACCCCTACGGCCGCATCCTCGTCCAGGCTCCGCGGAACGAATCCGCTGTCCTCGTTGCCGACCTGGACCTTGACCAGCGCAAGGACTGGCTCACGCTCTTCCCGTTCCTGGCCACGCGCCGCCCGGACAGCTACGCACGTTTGACCGAGCCCGTACGCCCGGACGCTCCGTTCGGCGCCGAGGCCCCGCTGGCCTCCGGCTCCGTGCAGGTGCAGGTGCAGGCATGACCGTCTGGCGGATGCCCGCCGAGACCGCTCCCCAGGAGCGCATCTGGATGGCATTCCCCACGGGCGGCTACACTCTGGGCGACACCCCGGAGGACGCGCACGCGGCGCGTTCCGTCTGGGCCGCCGTCGCCAACGCCGTGGTCGGGTTCGAGCCCGTCACCGTCGTCGTCAACCCCGACGACGTCGAGACCGCCGCACGCTACCTGCACCCCGACGTCGAGGTGCTGGTTGCCGACCTCAACGACGCGTGGATGCGCGACATCGGCCCTTCGTTCGTTCTCGACAACCACGGCCAGCTCGGCGCCGTCGGCTGGATCTTCAACGGCTGGGGCGGACAGGACTGGGCAGCCTGGGACAAGGACTCCCTGATCGCAGCGGAGATCTCGGCCCGCGCCGGCGCCCAGCACCTCCCCTCAGGGATCGTCAACGAAGGCGGCGGCATCCAGGTGGACGGCGAGGGCACCGTGCTGGTGACTGAAACCGTGCAGCTGGATCCTGGCCGTAACCCTGGACTGGTCAAGGCGGACATCGAGCAGGAGCTGGCCCGCACCATCGGGGCCACTCACGTCATCTGGCTGCCACGCGGCCTCACCCGGGACTCCGAAAAGTTCGGCACCCGGGGCCACGTGGACATCGTGGCAGCCATCCCGTCGCCCGGAACGCTCCTGGTGCACTCGCAGCAGAACCCCGATCACCCGGATTTCGAGATCAGCCGCGAAATCATCCAATTTCTGTCCACCACCCAGGACGCGGCCGGACGGGACTGGAACATCATCGAAGTTCCTGCCCCGGAGGCCATTACGGACGACGAGGGGTTTGTGGACTACAGCTACATCAACCACCTCGTGGTCAACGGAGGAGTCATCGCCTGCAGCTTCTCAGACCCCATGGATGAGAAAGCACTCCGTGTCCTCGCCGATGCCTACCCGGGCCGCCGTGTTGTCAGTGTTGACGCACGCGAACTCTTTGCCCGGGGCGGCGGCATTCACTGCATTACGCAGCAGCAGCCTGCTGCCGTCAAGAAAGGCCTGACATGAGTCAAACAATCCGGCAGCAACGCGGCTCCGCCGACGTCCCCGGCTCCCCGCACGGCATTACCGGAAAGGGACTGAAGGGCGGTCAACTGGGGCTCCTCGCCGTCGTCGTCCTCGGCATTTCCTCCGTAGCCCCGGCCTACAGCCTGACCAGTTCGCTGGGTCCCGCCGTCAACGCAGTTGGCCTGCAGCTGCCGGCCATTTTCATCATCGCGTTCATCCCGATGATTCTCGTGGCCTTCGCCTACCGCGAGCTCAACGCCGACTCCCCGGACAGCGGGACCACCTTCACCTGGGTCACCAAGGCCTTCGGTCCGTTCGTCGGCTGGATGGGCGGCTGGGGACTTCTGGCCGCGAATATTATCGTTCTCTCCAACCTGGCCGGCGTTGCTGTGGACTTCTTTTACCTCTTCCTGTCCCAAGTGTTCGGCAATCCGGACCTCGCAGACCTGACCACCAACACAGCACTGAACATCGCAACGTGTCTGGCGTTCGTGGCACTGGCGGTCTGGGTCAGCTACCGCGGCCTGCATTCCACCAAGCTGGTTCAGTACAGCATGGTCGGGTTCCAAGTCTTGGTGCTGGCCGTCTTCATCGTCATGGCTGTCACCCACGCCGCCTCCGGCGATTCCCCCACCGCGATCGGTTTCAGTTGGGATTGGTTTAACCCGGGCAATATCCAGAGTTTCGACCAGTTTGCCGCGGGCATGTCTCTGGCAGTCTTCGTCTACTGGGGCTGGGATGTCTGCCTGACGGTGAATGAAGAAACCACGGGTGGCAAAGGGACAGCCGGCAAGGCCGGTACAACAACGGCGATCGCCGTCCTGGTCCTCTACATTGCGGTCATCGTGGCAACCATGATGGTTGCAGGGGTTGACGGCGAAGGCATCGGGCTGAACAACCCGGACAATCAGCAGAACATCTTCGCAGCCCTGGCCTCGCCGGTAATGGGGCCACTGGCCATCCTCATGTCCCTGGCCGTACTTGCAGGCACTGCTTCCTCGTTGCAATCCACGATGGCTTCGCCCGCCCGCAGCTTGCTTGCCATGGGGCACTACGGGGCTTTGCCCTCACGCTTCGCCACGGTGAGCAAGCGGTTCGGCTCGCCAGGTTATGCCACCATCATGGCCGGGGCGATCTCAGGCGGGTTTTACGCGGTCATGAAAGTGGTCAGCGAGAACGTCCTCAATGACACGATCCTGGCGCTGGGCCTTATGATCTGCTTCTACTACGGCCTGACGGCCTTCGCCTGCACCTGGTACTTTCGGCACAGCCTCTTCGCCAGCGTACGCAACTTCTTCATGCGTTTGCTCTTCCCAGTTCTTGGCGGCTTGGTGCTCACCGTGGTGTTCCTGCAGACAGCCGTGGACAGCTGGGCGCCTGAGTTTGGCAGCGGCTCGGAGATCTTCGGTGTGGGGCTCGTGTTTATCCTCGGCATCGGGATCCTGGCGTCCGGCGCGGTGTTCATGCTGATCATGGCACGCCTGCGGCCAGGCTTTTTCCGCGGCGAAACCATCCGGCAGGACACACCGGCGCTGGTGATTCCCGAGTAACTGCTTGGTCCGCACCAGGGCCCGATACGCAACGAGGCCCTGGGCCGGAGGTCACTCCGATCCAGGGCTTTTGTTGTGTCAGGTCAGCGGCTCACCAGAAATGCGCCACGTCGATGATCAGGCGGGAACCCGTGCCGGGCCCATCGAGGGCGAACACCTGGAATGGCAACCTGGCGCGCACCCCCAGACCAAAGCTGGTGTACCCTTCAAAGCCGCCGGCGGAGGCCACCTGCCGGAAGGTCTGGTACCCCGTGACATTGGCGAGCTCGTTCCGGTTGGCCGGGTTGTACGTCTCGTTGTGCGCATTTACTGTCACTTGGAGAAATGCCCCGCCGCGGAGCGCAACTGGCAAGCCGGAACCGTCCTGGACCACCGCTGGAACGTACTGGACCGTGTACCCGGCAACCTTGCCGTTGAGATCAACCACCATCCGGTCGAAGCAGTAGTGCTGCCCCGTTCTGACAGTGGTGACGGATGCGGAACTCATTGTCGCGTTGGACTTAGCCAGCGACCCCCACACAAGTCCGCAATATGAGGCCGCCGAAGCGGGCCCCGGAGCTATGAGCCCCAATCCAGCAGCCATCAGGATAGCTACCAGCCATACGTGAATTTTTTTCATTGTGGCCACCCCCTTCGAGTGATTTGATAGCTCAAGCCTAGGAGCGGTTGAGCCGCGAAACGAGGGTTGTTGCTGCTTCGGCACGCAACCGTTAACGAGCGCGCGGGCGGGTCACGGGACCGTGATTCCACGGCCTCATTTCGGTCCGGCGTGGCCGTTTCGGCGCCTTTCCTGCACATTGCCGTTATGCCAGATAACGACGCCGGATCTGCAGGAGCGGCCCACCATCGGCCGGGGAGCGCTTGCGCGGGCGTGGGCCCGCTTGAGCGCTCCCGGGCCGCTTGAGCGGCGTGGGGCAGCACCGTTCATGCGGGTAAGGGCCGATTGCATGGGACGCGCACGAGGCGCCGGCCGCCCTGTGGGTCGCCGGCGCCTCGGACTGCCTCGCTACGATGAAAAGGGCACGCGCTGGGGGCTATTTAGCCTTCGCAGTCGCGGCAGTACTTCATGCCGTTCTTTTCCCGCGCAACCTGGGACCGATGACGGACCAGGAAACAGGAGGAGCAGGTGAATTCGTCGGACTGTTCAGGTACAACAATGACCGTCAGTTCTTCGCCGGAGAGATCTGCTCCGGGAAGGTCAATACCTTCTGCGGTGTCGTTCTCGTCGACGTCGATAACAGCCGTCTGGGCTCCGCCGCCGCGGGACGCCTGAAGGGCCTCCAGCGATTCAGCGGGAGACTCTTCTTCTGTCTTGCGTGGGGCGTCGTAATCGGTAGCCATAGCGTGGTTCACTTTCGTTGCTGCGCAGCGCCATTTCAGGCACCTCAGTGAAGCAGTTTAGGTCATTATGGGGGCAGTTGGTGAATAGTGTGTTCAAGCAGACAATTTACGACGGCGCGTGGCGGTTTCCCGGCCCGGGCCTCAAGGCTGCGCCGCACGGGCCCGGGGCACTCTGGGTGGTTCGTTTCCAGGATCATCAAGGGCCGGAAAGGGAAGATCCCGGCGCCCATTCGCGTTCCGGGAGCTTCATTTGCGATTCTTAGGGTGGAGCCTCCTGTCGGATTCGAACCGACGACCCCCGCTTTACTCCCCAGCGCCTAGACATGCCGGGAACGGAACGGCTCCTGCCCGGATTCTAGAGGATTTTGCAACCAACGACGGGCAATGAACAGTTGTTGGTGATTCAGGTGAGTTAAACGTGAGTCGGTTGCACGTTCGCCTCAGCTGACCATTGGGGTCAAACTCGAGGTTCATCCATGACAGTTCACGGAGCGCTTCCTTCCCCCGGATACAGCCCTTCCTCGTAGAACAATAACGGGCCTTGCGAAAGGGTTATGTTGCAGATCAATGTCTGCTCGCTGCGCCTTGCACGGGCTGTGATGCTTTCCATATGGCGGCTGGTTATGACAGGGCGAGATGGCCCCAGTAGAACGGCTATTGCTGGCCTCAATTCCTTACTCACCGGCGCCGGCATGCCGGACGTGAATCGCCCGGGCCGATGCTTGTCCGGTGGCGGCCGGCGGGTGCTGCTTCAGCGATCGGACGCGTCACTTGAAACTGCGAACACGTATTGTCCTGCAGCTGGAAGAGGCGACGGCGGCCGATTGGGGCTGCCCCGGCCTTGCCGGACTCCTGACTTGTGAGGATCCATTCCTTGAAGCACGGATGTTGACCATGCCCCAGCCTTTCCCAGTCTCGACGGGCCGTCATGGTCCTCGGGGTGGGCGAAAATAGTTTCGTGTCGCCCTCAAAATCGGCGATCTTCCAGGCGCGTTCAGGACTGGGCGGAACCGGTGCGGGGCGTGTTCACCCAGATCGCGTGGCCCGGTGGCCGGACCGAGTGTAGTACCCCTGCGGTCATTGATAGGGAGACCGGCCCATGCAGGGTATGGGACATTGAGCCGGTCCAAGGCCTCGCGGGACGGCTGAAACTCGACATGCTAGTCCGGGCAGACCGCGGCTCCTACCTCCTCCGCCTCTGGGGCCGCACCGGATCGACCGGCGTGGACGTGCTCTGGCGCGTGAACACGAATCTGCGGCACCATGCCCGTTGTTGCGCGGCTCGGCGCTGTCCTTGTCCATCATTCATCCCGCTGCCCTGTGTTACCGGCTCGAGCTGGCATTTGGCAGCGTATGGGGTTCGGAGGCAAGCCGGTAGCGGTGCGTGGGCGAAGGTCCGCGGTGCACGGAACGCCTCAGGTCTGTCTGCCCATGCCGGCCCACCGCCGGATGCAGATGAGTTGGTCGCACAGGTGGTCTCCGATTAACTGCGATTCCAGGGCGAAGTGGGCCCACGTCTGATTGACATTCCTACGTCTAGGGATTAATGCCCCATTCCCGTAAGTGCGCCCAGGCTCAACGGCCTACGTCCCGTCACGCAGGTTCGCTGGCGATTGGCTGGTGAATTCGATGCTGTCGAAGCGCGCC
The DNA here is from genome assembly GCF_050157035.1 of Pseudarthrobacter sp. N5. GTDB lineage: Bacteria > Actinomycetota > Actinomycetes > Actinomycetales > Micrococcaceae > Arthrobacter. Next base: position 1,089,940 of record NZ_CP189593.1, on the reverse strand, counting down.
ACGCAACTGTCCCCCATCGGAGCCTGCGACATGAACCCTACGTGCACCGGCTTGTCTGTATGCAGCCGAAACAGGCGGACGAAGCGCCAGTACCGGCCATCGGCGGATGAATGGAACGCCCACGCGGGACCCACCCGGCTCACCCGAAGATAGGTCCAAGGACCGGTAACAACAGCCGCATTGCAGTCGTCGGAAAAGGTGTTTGTCACGACACTGACCACCATCGCCTCCCCCTGCGGAGAGTACTCGAAACAGAGCTTTGCCCAGTGGTCCTTATCAGCCCACAGACTCAACACTCCGGCGTCGAAGGTCGTCCTTGGCGAGACAACCATCACACGGGCTGACAGTGCGAAGGACGCAGGCGCCGTGAAACCCAGGGCCGAAGCGCGGTGTTGCTGCTCTCCGCCCAGCGAATCATTGCTCCAATCCACGCCCGGAGCGGCAGTGAGTGTCAGCGTTTTCCCGGCTTCGTCGCGTCTGTCCTGACTCCTCGAGGACGTCCAGGCCAGTGGTGGGAGCCCTGCGATGTTGGGGATCATTTCGTTCTCCTTGGGTTCAGCCCGTCAGATGTTCTGCTTCTCGTAGGTGTAGCCATAGGGCACGTCCGGCGACAGTTCCACCGTGACGCGTGCATGGTCAACCCTGGTGACAAGGATTCCGCGGCGTCCTTCGCCGCGGGCGCGCTGTTCGGCCGCCCGGACCGCGGCGTTGAGGTGGTCATCCATCCTGGACTTGCTGGTTGCCGTGATGGTAGCAAGCAGTTCCGGCGCCTCGATCATTGTTCTCCTTGGAATAGTGCATTGCGGGTTTGGGAACGGGACACGCTTGGGGAGGATGCTGCTTCCTGGCCGGCAGCGATCCAAGCACTCGAAACCATGTCCCGGAGCGAATGCCGCGGCGCCCAGTCGATGTCGCGGCGTGCCAATTGGCCGGAGGCCACGATGCGGGCAGGGTCGCCCGGCCGCGCTGCGCAGATTTGCGGGCTGAACTGTCTGCCCGTGACCGCGGCCATTTCGGTCATGATTGCCCGCACGGAAACCCCTGTGCCGCTGCCCAGGTTATAGACGGTTTCCAGCTCCACGCCGTCCTGGAGCTTGCGGGCAGCTGCCACGTGGGCTGCGGCGACGTCGGAGACGTGGACGTAATCCCGGACGCAGCTGCCATCAGGCGTGGGGTAGGCCGTGCCGAAAATCTTCGGTGTAGTGCCTGCTTTCAACGCATCAAACACCAGGGGGAAGAGATTGTGCGGGCTTGTATCGCTCACGTCCGGGGTGCCGGAGCCAACAACATTGAAGTATCGCAGCGAGGTGTGCCGCAGCCCGGTTGCCCTTGCCTGGTCAGCAATGAGCCATTCCCCAATGAGTTTGGATTCCCCGTAGGGAGATTCCGGGCTTGTGGGAGTGGACTCGGTAACGAACTCAGCCGCCGCGTTTCCATAGACGGCCGCGCTGGAAGAAAACACGATCGCCGGCACGGACGCCGCTTCCATGGCCGCCAGCAGGTTGCCGGTCCCGGTCACGTTCTGGAAGTACGTGTGCAGCGGCCATTCGACCGAGACGCCTGCGTACTTGAAACCTGCCAGGTGGATCACGCCGGCAACGTCATGACGGGCAAAGGCCTCCTTCAGGAAGGCGGGATCCAGCAGGGAACCCTCTTCGAAGACGGCCCCGTTCGGTACGAAGGCCCGGTGTCCGCTGGACAGATCGTCGATGACCACCACATCGTGGCCGTCGTCGATGAGTGCCCGGGCCACGTGCGAGCCGATGTATCCGGCACCTCCTGTTACAAGCCATGCCATGGCTACTTGCCTCCTGGATCTTTGGTGTTATTTCGACGGCTGAAATGGTGTGAGATTCCCCAGGAGGAGAGCCAGCTCTCCCCCGGGTCGAGCCAGCGCAGGCCCGCCCCTGAGTTGAAGGCATCGGGTAGAGCGGTCATTGGCTCCAACGCGACGGCCGTCCGCGAACCGGCAGTCCCCGGGTACTCATTGGTTGTGTATACCTGCGCGTACCTGTAGTTGTGGTCGCCCCAGACCTCCACGCGGTCCCCGTTGGGAGCCTGAAGGGCGTGCCGGTATGTCCCGTTCGGGGCGGGAGTGAGGTCCGAGTATGCGGTGTCGAGGACAAGCGTGCCGACAGTGGCCCCGGCTGAGAGGTCAACGGGGGTGCCGGCGACCGGCGCGGACCCCGTTGGATTCAATCGTCCGTCCACCACCACGTAGGAGGCGGCATGGACAGTGAGTGCGAGGTCCTCGGTGGGTGCAGCGCCCACCCTGATGTAGGGGTGCGCACCTATTGCCACGGGAGCGGGCTGGGCTGAATCGTTGGTCAGCAGGTGCTGCACCGTGAGTCCCCCGGAAGACACCGAATACGTCGTCTCGACGTCCACGGCAAAAGGGTAGCCCATGGACGGGTGGACCTGGACTCGAAGCGTCAGCTCGGCGGCAGACTGTCGAACCACCGTGTGTGGCTGGTCCTTGACCAGGCCGTGAAGTGCATTGCCCCGCTGCGGTTCATTGATGTCCAGCTGAAGCACTTGCCCGGCATGCGCCCATCGTCCGTCCCGGACCCTGTTGGGCCATGGAATGAGGATCTGTCCCTCGCAGTGCTCCGGGAAGCCTGACTCCGGAAAATCCTCGATCAGCGGCTTGCCGTCCACGGTATGGCTCCGGATGGTGCCGCCGATTTCTGTGATGATGGCCTTGACCACTTGGCCGTCACGTCCACAGGAAATCTCAAACTGCCGGCCCGTTGGCCTTGCGGGCTCGCTCACCAGAAGCTCATTCATAAGGGTCCTTTGACCTGTAGTTCTGCCGCATGTCAGAAGTCGGAGTGGCCCAGATCATGGGCGGCAACGAAGGACAGCGACTGGGTGGTGGATGCGTGGAGTTCAAGGACGACGATCTCGTTTCCGTGCTTTCGCAGCAGCGGGCCCGGGACGTAGAGCGTGGCTTGTGGACCGCGTGACCAGTACCGGCCGAGGCAGAATCCGTTGATCCAGATGACGCCCTTGGTCCACCCGTTGGTGGACAGGAATAAATCGGAGGGTTCGGGAAGATCAAAACGTCCGTGGGCGAACACGGGGCCCGCTATCGCAGGGTCCTGCCTCGGCTGCACCTCCGCCAACGCCTCGGTGACAGGGCTGATGTCCTGCAACTGCAGTGGGAGAATGGCCCAGTGCCGGAGTTCGTCGCCGTTGATCCTCGCCTCACCTATCAGACCTTTCGCTTCTCCCAGCCGGGGGCCGTAGTCCACGCGTCCTTGGTCCTCGACCAGGATCTCCAACGTTCCTCTGGCGTCGGCGGGCAGCGCTATCGACGTCTCATGGTGGTCCCGGGACAGGGTTCCGAGGCCTTGCCTGTTGAGGAAAACCTGCGCGCGGTCACGGACCTCGTCAAAGGCCAGGACTGCGGGCCCGGAGACGTCGATCCTGGTGCGGTAGAGGGTGAAACCCGAGTAATGGCCGATGTCGTCACAGGTCCGCAGTCCGCCGTGGGATGTCCAGTAGCCCAGCTTGTCGAGGCACTCCCAGAGGGGAAGTGCCTGCGTCAGGGGTACGGTCAATTCGGTCCCCGGACGCCGGGGAGCCGGGACGTCGTCGTCGTCGAGTTCTGTGTACTTGGAAATGACGTCGCGGAACGCCCAGTACTTCGGCGTCGGGTTGCCTGCCTCGTCCAGGGGCGCGTCGTAGTCATAGCTGGTCACGATGGGTTGGTAGACGCCCTTGTCGTTCGCACCGTTGGTGAATCCAAAGTTCGTGCCGCCATGGAACATGTAGATGTTCACCGATGCGCCGCGGCCCAGCAGCACCTCGAGCTCGTGGGCGGACTGTTCCACGGTGGTGGTGTGGTGGTGGGCGCCCCAGTGGTCGAACCAACCCACCCAGAATTCGGAGCACATCAGTGGTCCGGTGGGTTGGTGGCGGCGCAACGTGTCCAGCCGTTCGGCGGCGCGGGATCCGAAGGACCCTGTCTTGTGCAGCTCTGGCAGGCTGCCGTTGGCCAGCATGTCGTCCTGGGGCTGGTCGACAGTGGTGAAGGGCACCGTCAACCCGATTTCCCGGTTGATTTTGACGAGCTTTTCCAGATAAAAGCGGTCAGCGCCGTAGGCGCCGTACTCGTTCTCGATCTGGATCAGGATGATCGGGCCTCCCACGTCCACCTGACGGGAAACGAGGATGGGTGCGAGCTGCTCAAAGTACTGGTATACGGCCGCCATGTATACGGGGTCATCGGCACGGATGGCCGAAGCGCCACGGTCGAAGAGCCAGGCGGGCAGTCCCCCGTTGTCCCATTCGGCGCAGATGTACGGTCCGGGCCGGACGATCGCGTGCATGCCTTCCGCGGCGACGAGGTCGAGGAAGCGCCCCAGGTCCAGGCTTTCGGTAGTGTCGAAGGTCCCCGGGGAGGGAGCATGGGCGTTCCAGGGGATGTAGGTTTCGATCGTGTTCAGCCCCATCTGCCGCGCCTTCCGGATCCGGTCGGCCCAAAGATCCGGATGGACGCGGAAGTAGTGCAGGGCGCCGGAGAGGATGCGACGGGGCTGACCGTCAAGCATGAAGTCCTGCTCGCCGATAGTGAAGGTTGGCATGGGGGAAATCCAATCTGAATGGTGGAGCGGAGGTCCAGGGCCGTGTGGTGCGGCCCTGGACCTCCGCCGCGTCCTACTTGTTGGAAACGGTGAAGCCTTGCTGCTTGCCGTACTTCGTGGTTGCTTCCTGCCAGGCTTTCAGCCCGTTGTTCAGGTCGCTGTGCGAGCCGTAGGCCTGGCCGACTGTGTCGCTGAAGATGCTGTTGGCGTAGGTCTGGAACGGCAGGTAGTGCCACCCCGGGACGACGTCCTTGGAGGCCTGGACGAGGACTTTGTTGATCTTCTGTCCGCCGAAGTACGGGCTGGCGGCGTTGAGGAACGCGTCAGTCTGCAGGTCGGCCGTGGTGGACGGGAACCCGCCGTTTGCGGCGTGGATCTTTGACCCTTCGGGGCCGTTGGAGAACTGAAGGAACCCGTAGGCCGCTGCTTTGTTCTTACTCTGCTTCAGCACCGCGTCACCGCCGCCACCGTTCTCGGCCGTTGCGGCCTGGCCCTTGTTATAGGTCGGCATGGGGGCCACGCGCCAGTTGCCGCTGCCGGCTGCGGCGCCGGATTCCAGGTTTGCGGGCATCCAGGCTCCGGTGAGGAGTGTGGCGATGCTGCCGTCCGAGAGACCCTTGTACCATTCGTCGGACCAGCCGGTGACGGGTGACAGCAGCTCGTCCTTGACCAGAGTGTTCCAGGTCCCTGTCCACTTCTTCGAGCCTTCGTCCTGGAGATCGATGCCCACGTCCGTGGTGCTGTTGATGGTGTAGGGTTTTCCGCCTGCCTGCCAGATCATGCTCGTGCTGAATCCGGCGTCGCCCGTGTCGCTGGTGATGTAGGCCTTGGGGTCGGCAGCGTGCAGGGTCTTCGCAGCCGCAACGTACTCATCCCAGGTGGAGGGGACGGCGATGCCGTGCTTTTCGAAGACATCGGCCCGGTAGAACATGGCCATCGGGCCGGAGTCCTGCGGGAGCGCGTAGATGCCGCCGTTGAGGTTCACGGATCCCCATGTCGAGGCGGTGTAGTTGTCCTCCAGCTCCTCCGCTCCGTATCCCTTCAAGTCGGCCAGGGCGTCGGAAAGCGCGAACTGCGGCAGTGCGTTGTATTCGATCTGGGCCACGTCCGGTGCACCGCTACCGGCTTTCACAGCGTTCTGGAGCTTCGTGTAGTGGGCGTTGCCGGTCCCGACGTTTTCAAGATTGACGTGGACCTTGGGGTACTTCGCTTCGAAGGCCTCCACGATCGGCTTGAGCTGCGGGGCCCAGCCCCACACGGTGAGCGTGGTTTCGGTCTGCAGGGCTTTGGCGATGTCCTCAGCGCTTGCTCCCTCGCTGGCGGCGTTTCCGGCAGCTCCGGAAGCGCCGCAGGCCGCAAGGCTGCCGACCAGGAGGCTTGCCGCCAGGGCGGCAGCCGCCGCCCGCTGCAAATGGTTGTTGTTCTTCATTGATTCGTGCCTTTCACGTCATTATTCTTGAGACAGGTCATGCGGTTGATGCAGCGCACGACGGCGGGAGATCGCCGTTGTGCGCCCTTTTACTTCACGCTCCCGGCGGACAGTCCTGACTGCCAGTAGCGCTGGAGGAAGAGGAACGCACCCACGATGGGCACAATGGTCAGTAGGGATCCGGTGATCACGAGGTTGTAGATCGCCTCGCCCCCGGCCGTGGTTGCTTGGGCGTTCCAGCTGTTGAGGCCCACTGTCAGGGGATACCAGGTTGATTGGCTCAACATGATGAGCGGCAGGAAGTAGTTGTTCCACGTGGCCACCACGGTGAACAGCAGGACCGTGATGAATCCCGGCGCGAGCATCCTCAGCGAGATTGTGAAGAACGTCCGGAACTCTCCTGCCCCGTCCATCCGGGCCGCCTCGAGCACTTCGGTGGGCACCGACTCGAGGGCGTAGATCCACACCAGATACAGGCCGAAAGGGCTGATCAGTGAGGGAATGATGATCGACCAGGGCGTGTTGGTGATGCCTATCTGGCTGAACATCAGGAACGTGGGAACCGCCAGTGCGGTACCCGGGATGGCCACGGCGCCCAGGACCACTGCGAAGACCGCGCGCTTGCCGGGGAAGTCGAACTTGGCGAGCCCGTAACCGGCCAACGTCGCAAGGAACGTTGCCCCGCCGGCACCCACCACGACGTAGAGGACAGTGTTCGCCAGCCAGCGCAGAAACTCGCCGTCGTTGTAGGTCATGGTGCGTGAAACATTGTCCCAGAGGGCGAAATCGCCGGAGAACCACAGGCCAAAGGAACTGAAAAGCGAAGGCTGGGTCTTGGTGGAGTTCACGAGTAGCCAGAACAGTGGCAGCAGGGCATATACGGCCATCCCGCCCATCGCGATCGTGAGGAGGATCGACTTGCGCTTCCGGGTTACTCCCCCGCGTCGCGGCGTACTGAATCTGGGTATGGGCAAGGTCTTTGCCGGGGACGCTTCCCGGGTCCGGGGAGGGCTCAATCGTACGGACATGGTCTAGGCATCCTTTCGCGAGCCGGAAATCTGGACGATGTAGGCCACGATGACGGTGAGGACGCCCATGATGATGGAGATCGCCGCGGCGTAGTTGAACTGCTGGCCTGCAAAGGAGAGGTTGAACGCGTACATGTTGGGCGTGAAGTACGAACTGATGGAGTTCGGTGCCAGCGCCTTGAGGATGTTCGGCTCGTTGAACAGCTGGAAGCTGCCGATGACCGAGAAGATGCTCGCAATGCCGATGGCTCCGCGGATCGAGGGCAGCTTGATGCTTCTGATCACCCGGAGGGGGCCGGCACCGTCAATGTTGGCTGCCTCGTAGAGTTCGCCGGGAATCACCTTGAGCGCCGAGTAGAAAATCAACATGTTGTACCCGGTGAACTCCCAAGTGTTGATGTTCCCGATCGCCGCGAGGACCCAGCTGCTGGAAAGCGGCTCCGGCAGATTGAGTCCGAAGAACTCATTGACGCTGCCGAACAATCCAAACCGTGGTCCGTAGATGAATCCCCACATCAGGGTTGCGACGACTGCCGGGACGGCGTAAGGGAGGAAGACCGAAATGCGGAAGAATGACGACGCATGCAGACGGCCGCTGTCCAGGGCCAATGCGGCTGAGAGGGCCAGGAAGAGCATGAAGGGAACCTGCACCACCAGGAAGACGACCACTCGGATCACAGAGTCCCAAAACTGCGGGTCTGCCAACGCCTGGAGGTAATTGGCACCTCCCACAAACTTGTCACCGCCCACCATCTGGTTCTGGAAAAGGCTCAGGTAGAAGGCGTACAGGACAGGTGCCACAAACACCACCATGAAGACCAGCATGAAGGGGCCAACAAACGCCCATCCCGTCCAGCCTCCGCTACGTTTCCGGCCCTTCAAGGCACCTGATGCGTCGGCTCTTGTCGACGTCGTTGTCATGATAATTTCGTCTCTTCCCACTATGTTTACGCAAACATTCCGCAAAGAACAGTAGCATGTTTAGGTGAACACTCAAGAGGGTAATGGAAAAAGGCCGGCTCAATCCACCCAGACGCGCAGCCTCCGGGTCCAGCCCGCCGAGCGGGCGGCCACACGCGCGTCCAGAGGGTCGTCCATCGCGGACGTAGCCCGGGCGGCCGGTGTCTCCTCGCAGACCGTCTCTCGCGTGTCGAATGGCCTCACGAATGTAGAGGAGACCACGAAGAACCGCGTCCTTGAGGCCATGAAAGAACTCGGCTACCGGCCCAACAGGGCAGCGAGGGCGCTCAAGAGCGGCCAGTTCAAGTCCATCGGCGTCATCATGTTCACGCTCTCAAGCTTTGGCAACATGCGCACCCTGGACGCGATTGCCACCGCCGCCTCCCAGGCCGGATACTCCGTCACACTCATCCCCCTGCCGGACCCCACGACCGGAACTGTGTCCGGGGCATACCACAGGCTGCGCGAGCAGGAGGTTGACGGCGTCGTCATCATCTTTGAGGCCCACCTGCTCGACCATGCCGACATCACGCTGCCTGAGGACCTGCCCGCCGTCGTGATCGATTCCAACGCCGGGTCCGGCTATCCGATGGTGGATACCGACCAGGCCGAGGGCGCCCGACTGGCCACGGAGCATCTGCTCAACCTTGGGCACGCCCAGGTTTGGCACATCGGCGGCCCCACGTCGTCGTTCTCCGCAATGCACCGGGCCGAATCCTGGAAGCGGACGCTGGAGGACGCAGGCATCGTTGCACCTCCTGTTCGCCACGGCGACTGGTCGACGGAATCCGGCTATCAAATTGGCCTGGAGCTCGGGCGCAACCCCGAGGTCACCGCCATCTTTGCCGCCAACGACCAGATGGCGCTGGGGGCCATGCGTGCCCTTCATGAGCTTGGCCGCGCGATTCCGGAAGACGTCAGCATCGTTGGATTCGACGACCTTGAGGAGTCCACCTCCTTCTGGCCACCCCTGACCACCATCCATCAGGACTTCCATGCCGTTGGACGCCTGAGCATCGAAAACCTGCTTCAGCAGATGGCCGGAAGCAGCCCGGTCGATGGCGCCACCAAAGTGCCCACACAACTCATGATCCGCAAGAGCACAGCCGCAGCCGCCTCATAGGAGGCCCGGGCGCGCACTGGGGTGTTAAGCGCACTTTCGGGTGTTCGGGCTCGCGCTGGTGGCAAACGTCGCGGATGCCATGGTCATGCCCGCAAAGATGGTCGCTGCCACAACGAAGAAAGTCCAGAACCGTGCGCCGGACGACGTCCGTACGGGCGGACAGAAAGAGCTTAGGACCCATAACAATAATTCCGTTGCTGCTACTCGAACAGGGGCAGTGCCAACATCGCGGAGTGGTTTGTGCTATTCCAAGAGAGAGAGGGTCAGTTTCGCCGTGTAGTCGCCCGGCGCAACCGTTACAGGGGTGCGCAGGAAGAGGTCCGCAGTAGCTGTCCACTGCCCCTCCGCCGCAATCGCCCCCGAATCAAACGCCAACGCGAGCCACTCCTCGTCAACCAGGCCCACGGCGTTGAGACCGGGGTCCATGACCGTCTCCATCTGGGCGCCCTCGGCGATCAGACCCGAATCACCACCGTCGATGGGTGCGGCGCCCAGCCCAAGTGCGAGGCACTGATGGCGGGCTGGCCCGAGCCACCCGCAAAGTCGGACGACGTTCCCAGTACATACCAGCCTGCGCCGGCGGGAATCTCATCCGCCACCCGGGTGTCGGTGACCGTCACCGTCGGCAGCGTACCTTTGAACTGCCTGACCGTGGGTGTGGATCCGTCCTCGGTGAGCATTGTAGTGGTGCCCGCAACGCTCATGGCCAGGACCCCCGGGTTCTTCCGGTTGGCTGATCTGGACATTGACGTCCACGTCCTGGTCGCCGGGGTTCTCATCAGCCATGGCCATTTCGGCCACACCGAAAAGCATTGCCGTCCGCCGCGACGGCGGAGCACCGGGCAGCGAATCCGATTTTGTTCATCTGACAAATCCTCTGCATGGGTACGGCCTAGGGCCGGGGTAAATCGGTCGGAAATGGCAGGGCAGTGCCGGTGGCCCGCCGGGTGACGGGCCACTGGCATTCAGTCAGTTGCAGGACACTGCGCCGTACGCCGCATTCTTAGTCACAGTGACCGGTTGCCCGTTCACCGTGCCCTTGGCCTCGACTGCCACGGTGCCAGCCGGTATGGTCTTCGCGCGGGTGGCGAAGGCGTAGACGGCACTCGCACCGGGATTGACCTGGGCGAAGGACTTGATCCCGTAGACCGAGGTGAACTTCATCTGGACCGATGATGCTTCATTGTTGGTCGCCTGCACGTTCACCACTGCCTTGCCGGCAACGCACTTGGTGCTTGCTACCGCGGATACGTTCAGGGTCGGCGACGTCATGGGGGCCGGGACATAGTTGGCGATCATCAGCCAGCTGAGCTGGACGTCCGACCCCCTCGTTGGGCTGAGCGAGAACGTAATCTTCCCGTCGGTACCTACCGTGACGTTCTGGTAGGCAGCGGACTGGTATTCCCCACCGTAGGCGTGGTCGGCTTCCACCACGACGCCGTTGACGGTCACCTTGGCACCGCGGTTATTCCACTGTGCCCACGGGTCGTAGTAGCCGGCGTACACCGTGTAGGTTCCCGGTGCCAGGTCGCTGAAGCGGTAGGTCAGGTCGAGGCCCTGGGTGGCGTAGCGGAGCGTCGTGAAGATGTTGCCGTCGGCAGTGCCGGTAACGGCGCTGCCCTGGCTCTCGTAGCCCCACGTCTTGCCGGTTGCCGGGTCCGCGCCATACGCCTGGTCGGCCTTGCTGTTCAGGACAGCTCCGCCCTGTGCGGCAGCGGCCATCAGCGCGGTCCAGTCGGACGTTTGCTGACCGCCGGCGTTCACTGCGTAGCGGACGCCCGCAGGGACAACCGGGATGGTGCGGGTGAACGTGCGGCCGCCAAAGCCGGCAAGCGTGCCGGTGGCGGTAATGACTCCCGCCGTGTTGGTGTTGCCGGTGACCTGCCAGGTCACGGGCTGGGATGTGCTCTGCCCGTTCTGGGTGACCGTCACGGTGTTGACGCTGAACGCTTGGCCCACATTGAGGCTGGCGGGAACTCCAGTCACGTTCCATGCGGCGTTGCCGTTGAGGTCCTCAAGGTGCCATTCGGACGGGGAGAGGACGCTGATGGACTTGCCGCCTTCGCCCATCTGCATGGGCAGCCAGACCATGGGCGCGGTGGCCAGAGCCTGGTCAGACCCGCCGTTCCAGCGGTCACCCATGTAGATGAACTTACCGTTCGCGGCATCGACCGGAATGACGGAAGTAGGCTGTGAGTTGTTGGAGTTCCAGGCGACGTCGCTGGTGAACGGGTTCGGCATCTTGGTCCAGTCACCGAGGATGCTCGTTGCCGTGCCATACTCGGCCGGGTTCGCGGACCACCCGGTGGTTCCCGACGTGATGATGAAGTAGCGGCCCTGGTACTTGAAGATGGCCGGTGATTCACGGGAGTCGTTGACAAAGACGCGCCGGTAGTCGACACCCTCCACTGCGGTATCCGGCGAAGCGGACAGGTTCGTGTAGGCAGCGTTGAGTTTCGAAATGAACATTGTCTTGTTCTCTTCGCTGGAGTAGATGATGTACCCGGTGCCGTCGTTGTCCACGAAGAGATTCATGTCCCGGGCCATGCCCGGATTGTTCGGCGCGAAGTTGGTGGGATCGCCGGCAGCTGCCTTGTGGAGACGGTAGCTGTCGATGTAGCGGAACGGTCCAAAGGGTGAATCGGAAACCGCGACGCCGGCATTGGCCTTCGCGTATTGCGCGGTCGACGTCGCCGAGGGGCCGTCGGCGTGGACCCACATGACCCATTTGTTGGTGGCCGCGTTGTAGATGACCTTGGGCCGTTCGAGGATGGGCGGGGTTTCGCCGTTGACCGGCACGGTTCCGAGGTCACGGTACACGGCGGACTTCTGTGCAGCGGAGTAGCCGGAGTACAGGCCCTGGAAGTAGGGGTCGGTGGTGAACTGGTCAGCGGATGACATCGCCTTCAGGGCTACTCCCTCATCCTTCCAGTTGTAGAGGTCGTAGGAGCTGTAGCCATGCACACCCGGGGACGAGTGGTAACCGTTGGTGCGGTCCTCGCCGTACAGGTAGTAGATGGTGCGCCCGGTCGCGTCTTTCGAAGTGACCACTTGCCCGCCGTGCGCCTGGATCAGATTGCCTGAGGCGTCCCGCCAGTCCTGGCCGGGCCTGAAGCTGGTGTAACCGGTGCCTGCACTCGCGTTCCGCAGCGTGAACGCCTGGTTGGCCCCGCCGTTCGAGGTCCACAACCCGATCCAGGAGCCGGAAGCCGTGGACTGGTTTGAAACATCCAATACCTGTTCGCGTCCGGCGTTGAGGAGGCTGAACGAGGTCCCGTCCGTGGTGCTCAAGAGCCACTGGGCGGAGGTGTCCGTGGCGGCCTGGGCATCGGTGAGTGTACTCAGGACCGTGCCGTTGGCATCTGTTGCTAGGGCGCGTCCGTCAGCGAGCCTCAGGACGTAACGGTCACGGGTGGTACCGTCCTCATCGGCGATCCGGGTGGCCTTCCAGACCTGGGTGGGTGAGGCGACGGAGTCGCCCAGCACAGTCGCCGGGCTTCCGGCCGAAGCGGTCAGGGCCCTGCCGCTCTGGACGCCCACGAAGCTGTAGGACTGTCCGTCCTGCAGTGCGGGCGCATCGGCTGCGACGCCGGATGCCCCGTTGATCACGAAGGTGGTGACGGAGTTGGCGGGTACCGTCAGCGTTGCCGAGCGGGTAACGGCATCGATGGCGACGGCGGTGCCGCTCACCAGTGCGTTGGCGGTGGGGTTGCTGGCCGGTGACTCGGTGGTAACCACCGGGGTAACGGTGGCGCCGGCGCTGATGGTGCCAAACTTGGACAGGTCCAGCTTGACGGTGCGGGCCAGGTCGGATTCGTTGGTGTGCACCATGACGAGCCCGGAGCCGTCGCTCTTCACTGCGGAGGTGGTGCTGGCATCGCTGGTGGGAATGATCCGGTCGCCCGGTGCGATGTAGTGGGTGAAGTTACGGATGGTGTTGTACTTCGAATTGACCGCGGTGCGGCAGGAAGGATCGGCGGCACCATCTGCGATGCGGCGGGCCGAGTTGCCGGCGGCGTTGCAGTCGAAGTCGATGAAGACGGAGCCCCAGTTCTTCTTCTCGACGAGCTCCATGTTGTAGAGATCCTCGACAGGCTGCCACAGCACCCAGGATTCGGGGTCGAGCTCGCGAAGATCATCGGTGATACGGGCGGCCATGCCGAGGCCGTTCTTTATGCTGTTCGGATTCCACGTGTCACCGCCCCAGTTGCCTTCCACTTCGCTCATCGACAGCGGCTTGTGGGCAGCCTTGGCGACGTCGCGGACCTTCATGCGGTCTCCGGTGGAGTACGTGTGGACGTTGAGCTGGCTCACGGCCTGCTTCGCTTCCGGGGTCCAGCCGTTCCAGTCCTCCATGAATTTGCTGGGGTTGGTCTCATCCGGACCGGAGACTTTTGCGCCCGTGGTGGTTCCTGCTTTCGCCAGCTCGGCTGCCATGGCAGTCAGCACCTGGGACTGCAGGGCGGGGCTGGCGTGGGCGCCTTCCTGTCCTCCGCCGTTGGGCTGGCCGTTGCCGCCGATGGTGGTCTTCCAGTAGTCCGTGCCGGGCTCGTTGAGGGGGTTGATCGTATCGAAACGGATGCCCGCGGTCTGCTCAACGTGCTGGGCGGCGGTCTTGAGGTAGTTGGCGAACTTGCCGATTGCTTCGGGCTTGATCTGGTCTGCGCTCGGGTCCAGCCCGCCGCTGACGTAGCCGCTCTGCGTCATGAAGTAGGGGGGCGAGTTGCTGAATGCCTCCCACCTGGTCACTTTGTTCTTGATAGCAGCGATCCAGGCGCGCTGCGAAGCGTCGGCGTCGAGGTTGTAATCCGAGGCGTTGGCGCCGCTCCAGGCTGCGAGGAACCGGTCCCGGTCCGCGTAGCTGGTGCTGATCGGGCCGGCCTGGTCGGAGAGTCCGGAAGCCGGGTTCCACCAGCCGGGAACGGCTCCGCCGGGGCGGAGGTAGTTGGGGATGTCGGTGGCGTTGCCGCCGCCGATGTTGTAGCGGGCGATGTTGAGGTTCAGTCCGTCGACACCGAAGACCTTGTCAATCAGATCATTGCGGATAGCCTCCGGATACTGGCCGGTAGCATTGGCCATCCAGGCGAGGCTCGTGCCCCACCCCTTAAACGCAGGTCCCGCCTGCGCGGGGTTCGGGGTCAGGACGACGGGACTGTCCGCGGCGGATGCCGCGGTGGGTAACAAAGGAAGTGATGATAAGGCGAGTGATGCGGCGGCAATCACCGAAGCGAAGCGATAACGCGACGATGCGTTCGAGGTCGACAACATTGTCTAAATCCGATCCGTTCATGTTTACGCGAACATGGAGTATGTTTACCTAAACATACTGATGTCGAGGACGTTCGTCAAGGACTAAATTCGTGTCTGGGCCTCCAGCCCGAGGAACGCGAGTGGCCGTCTGACGTTCCGCCGCAGCAGTACAGTTTCGCGAGATCCGGCGGCAGTAACTGTGGCCTGTTCAACCAGGAGGTGTCCAGCATCTGGCTTCATTGGAACAGCTCGACGTTGATGTGCATCGCGGAATTGCATCTTGGTGGAACAACGACGTCCTAATCGTCCGGTTCTGAGACGACTCCGGACCCAACCGACGCATCGACTGTGGCCGTTGGGCGCCACGTTGGAGGGTCAGCCGATATAGAGCCACTGGAGCGCCGAACGTGGCCGGCCGAGGTCTGGATGAGACGTCATCTTCCGTTTTGAACAGAATTTGTTCTGTTTTGGGTATTGACGTTCCTATTTGGTCGATTATGATTGTACGATGTGTGATGAGCTTCACATGTAATCGACCTTCTTCAAAGGAGAAATAATGACAAGTCACGAAGACGCGCTGGCGTCCGCTCAAGGCGGATGGGACCGCCGCACCATCCTCAAGACGATGGGTGTCGGTGCCGCAGCCATCGCCGGACTTCCGCTGCTGGCCGCCTGCACAGGCAGCAGCGGGCCCTCCGGATCAGGTTCGGAATCCACCGGGCTGACGTTCGGCTCCGGGTCCTCCGATGCAGTCCCCAAGAAGGCCTACCAGGCGGTTACTGATGCCTTCGCCGCCAAGAGCGGCAAGAAAGTCTCCAGCAATGTCGTGCCGCACAACGACTTCCAAAACAACATCAACTCCTACCTCCAGGGCTCCCCGGATGACACCTTCACCTGGTTTGCCGGCTACCGGATGCAGTACTACGCAGGGAAGGGCCTGCTGGCCCCCATCGATGACGTCTGGGAGAAAATCGGCGGCAACTACTCCGATGCACTTAAGAAAGCCTCCACCGGCCCGGACGGCAAAATGTATTTCGTTCCGAACTACAACTACCCCTGGGGGTTCTTCTACCGGAAGAGCCTGTGGGCGGAGAAGGGCTACGCCGTCCCGGAAACCTTTGATGCGCTGAAGACGCTGGCGGCAAAAATGAAGGCGGACGGATCATCCCCATCGGCTTCGCCGACAAGGACGGCTGGCCGGCCATGGGCACCTTCGACTACATCAACATGCGCCTGAACGGCTACCAGTTCCACGTGGATCTTTGTGCGCACAAGGAATCCTGGGACCAGAAGAAGGTCAGCGACGTCTTCGACACCTGGTCCGCGCTGCTCCCCTTCCAGGACCCGGCAGCCCTGGGCCAGACCTGGCAGGACGCCGCCAAGGCCCTGGAAGCCAAGAAGACCGGCATGTACCTGCTCGGATCCTTCATGACCCAGCAGTTCACGGATGCCGCGGTCCTGGCCGACATTGATTTCTTCCCCTTCCCCGAGATCGCCATGGAAGGCAAGGACGCCGTCGAAGCACCCATTGACGGCCTGCTGCTCTCCAAGAAGGGCGGCGAAAACAAGGCCGCGCGCGACTTCCTGGCCTTCGTGGGTACCGCAGAAGCCCAGAACGCCTACGCCGCCGTCGATCCTTCCAACATCGCCACGGCAAAGGTGCTGACACCTCCAAGTTCAGCCCGTTGAACAAGAAATGCGCGGACACCATCGCCAACGCCAAGTCCATCAGCCAGTTCTTCGACCGCGACGCGCTGCCCGCCATGGCCAACAACGTGATGATCCCGGCACTTCAATCGTTCATTAAAGACGGCAAGATGGACGTCAAGAACCTCGAAGCCCAGGCCAAAACCCTCTACGCCGCCCAGTAAGCGAGGGAAAGTCACATGAGTTCCACAGCACAGGACCTGGTTCCGCCCGGATCACGGGCGGAACCGGGGAAACCCGCCAAACGCATCAGATCCGGCCGGGTCCGTAGGCTTTCACGAGGGGACAAGTTCGTTCTGGCGGCGATGGTGGGAATCCCCACCCTCATCCAGCTGGTGTTCGTCTGGCTGCCCACCTTGATGTCCATCGGGCTCAGTTTTACCCGCTGGAACGGCCTGGATCTGGGCAACATCCGCAGCGCCGGCCTGGATAACTACCGCTTCACCACCCAGGACTACCCGCCCTTCTGGCCCGCGATGGGTCACAACATGCTGTGGCTGGTCTTCCTCGCTCTGGTGGCCACGCCGATTGGCCTGCTGTTGGCGGTCCTGCTGGACCAGAACATCCGGGGCAGCAGAATCTACCAGAGCATCTTTTTTGGCCCCGTGATGCTCTCGCTGGCGCTCGTGGGCATCATCTGGCAGCTGTTCTACCAGCGGGACAACGGCCTGCTCAACTTCCTCCTGGGCACGGCAGGAACCCCGCAGGCCGTGGACTGGTTCGGGGATTCATCCGTCAATATCTGGGCGGCAATGGTTGCGGCCACCTGGCGGCACGCCGGTTACGTCATGCTGCTGTACCTGGCGGGCCTCAAGGGTGTGGACCCCACCCTCCGCGAGGCGGCGTCCATCGACGGCGCCAACGCCTACCAGACGTTCTTCCGGGTGGTATTCCCTGCCATGCGTCCGGTGAACATCGTCATTGTGGTGATCACCATCATCGAGTCCCTGCGCGCCTTCGACGTCGTCTACGTCATCAACCGCGGCACCAACGGCCTTGAACTCCTCAGCGCCCTGGTGATCCAGAACCTCGTGGGCGAAGGACAGGTGATCGGCGTCGGCTCCGCACTTGCAGTGGTCCTCCTGGTCATCTCCCTGGTCCCGATCGTCTTCTACCTCAGCCGCACCTTCGGCAAGGAGAGCAAAGCATGAGTACTACAGCCATCCGGGCTTCCGCCGGGACCTCCTCCGCCGGAATGGTGCGCACGGGCAGCAGGCCCAGGCGCCACTACGGCACCCACATCTTCCTGACGGTCATGGCCGTGATGTGGCTCATTCCGCTGGGCTGGTCCCTGTTCACGGCCCTGCGCCCCGTCGCGTCCACCAACAAGTACGGCTACTTCAGCTTCGGCGGCGATTTCAACTTCGACAACTTCGTCCAGGCCTGGACCCAGGGCGGCTTCGCCAGGTACTTCTGGAACTCGGTGATCATCACCGTCCCGGCGGTCCTGTTGACTCTCTTCTTTGCCTCCATGATGGCGTTCGCCGTCAGCCGGGTGAACTGGAAGTTCAACATCACCCTGCTGATCATGTTCACCGCAGGTAATCTGCTGCCGCCGCAGGTTCTGGCTGCTCCCCTGTTCGAAATGATGAAACATTTCGAAGTGCCCTACTCGATCAGTGATTCCGGCAACATGCTCAACACCTACATCGCCGTAATCACCGTGAACACGGCGTTCCAGATCGGCTTCTGCACCTTCGTGCTGTCCAACTACATGAAGGCGCTCTCGGCTGATCTGACCGAGGCGGCGCTGGTGGACGGTGCGGGAATCTGGCGCCAATACTGGGAAATCATCATGCCGCTCTGCCGGCCGGCCTTCGCCGCGCTGGGTACGCTGGAAGTCATCTTTATCTACAACGACTTCTTCTGGCCCCTGCTGTTCATCCAGAGCGGTGACCGACTGCCCATCACCACCGCCATCAAGAACCTGCAAGGCCAGTTCCTGAATGACTATAATCTGATGGCCGCCGGCGCCATCATCACCGTCATCCCCACACTGGTCATCTACCTGCTGCTCCAGCGGCAGTTTGTTGCCGGCCTCACCCTCGGCTCCAGCAAGGGATAAATGTGGACAGCAACAACATGGTCACGTCACCTCACGGCTGGGGGCTCCCGAAGTTCCGCCCCTGGCCTTCGGCGGGGATTACAACCCGGAACCGTGGCCGGAGGAAACCCGGGCCGAGGACGTCCGGCTAATGCGCGAAGCCAGCGTCAACCTGGTCAGTTTCGGCATATTCAGTGGTCCCTTCTGGAACCGACCGAGGGATCCTACGAATTCTGCCGGCAGAACCGGGTGCTGGATCTGCTGCATGACAACGGCATCCGGGTGGACCTGGCGAATGCCCCATACCGAGACGCAGACCAAGGTCTGGCGCGAGGTTGTCCACCTGGGAAAGACCCTGCGCAGGATCGCCTAAGTCTGCGGGTCCGTCGTCACGGGCGCATCAGGAACGGTGGACGTCACCATGCCGCCAGAGCACAGACGATCTCTCCGGCTACAGGCTGGTGGTGGCGCCCATGGAGTACCTGCTGACCGATTCCGGGGTCGCGAATCCGCACGCTCACGTGCGCTCCGGCGGGCATCTGGTGATCACGTACTTCCCCGGCAGCGTGGACGAAAATGACCACATCAGGCCGGGAAGCTTTCCCGGGGCATTCAGTGAACTCCTCGGCGTCCAGATGGAGGAGTTCTTTCCGCTGCGTGCCGGCGACGGACTGGAGCTGAGCAGGTTCGGTGACGCTTCCTTCTGGAGCGAACTGGGACAGCCGACGACGGCGGAAGTCCTCGCCGAAGTCGTCCGGGGCCCGGTGCTGGGAGTTCTCTGCGAAGATGCCGGGGTTGAACCCCTCCTCCGGAACCTTCCGGAGGATGTTGAAGTGGCTCGGCGGAGCAAAGACAGCACGGACTGGACGTTCTTCATCAACCACAGCTCCGAAGGCGTCCAGCTCCCTGTCTCTGGCCTCGAGCTCATCAGCGGTCAGGACCTGGGCGGGGCACCGGACCTGGGTGCTGGCGCAGTCGCCGTCGTCCGATCCCCCATCAACCCGTCGGTAACTTCCTAAGGACCCAGCATGCTCGCGCCCGCCCACCATTCCGCCATTCTTGCCGAAGTCCAGCGCGGGAGGACTGTGCGGGTCTCCGATCTGGCGCAGATACTGGGCGTTTCGCTCATGACGGTACGCCGGGACATCGATGTGCTGGACGACGCCGGGTTGGTGGAGAAAATCCACGGCGGCACCAAGCCCCCGGCGGCCTCAGCGCCCATGAGCCGGGATTTGAGGTGAAGTCCACCCAGCTGGAGGCGGAGAAGACTGCCATCGCCTGCGAGGCCGCGGATCACTGGGGTGACCAACTCGCTGCGGATTGCTGATGTCCTTCACGCCGGTAACACAGTCCACGGGGATCATCACCGGCGGGCAGCGCACACCGTCGGACGCTCTGGTGGGGCCGTTGGCGACGTCTTCCCTGAAGCAGCTTCTCGTCGACGTGCTCTTCCTGGGTGTCCACGGCGTCGATGCCGACGTAGGTTTCACCACCCCGAACCTGCTGGAGGCCGAAACGGACCGGGCCTTCGTCGCGGCTGCGAGCAAGGTCGTGGTCCCGGCGGACCACACCAAATGGAGCACTCTGGGCCTCAGCACCATCGCCAACCTTGAGGACGCCGACGAGCTCATCAGCGACGACCAGCTGGGTGTGGAGGCCCAGCGCATCCTCCGCGACCACGTCGGCCGGCAGCGCACTGCGAGAACGTCCGCCACGGCCGGCTGACCTGCGGCGGTGCATCTTCTCCCGTCCATTCCCTTTGACGACCTACCCTGGAGCCGACTTGAACGCCCTGCCCCCGAACATCCCCCGCCCGCTGCTGACGACGCCGGGAGGCGCGTCTAGTACGGGCGAGATCACGAAAAGGTCCTTTAAGCTCACCGACGGCCGGGACATCATCTACTTCGATGATGCCGACACCGTGCTCTCCCCGGAGCGTGCCCCTGATCTGCGCGAACCGGCAGCCCGGCCGCCGACGGCGACCATGCGGCAGGATGTGCTGACCGGCGAATGGATTTCTGTGGCCTCTGCCCGTCAGAACCGGATTGTCCTTCCCCCCTCGCACCTGGATCCCCTGGCGCCGGCCTCGGCGGAGAACCCCTCGGAGATACCCAGCCTCTATGATGTGGCCGTCTTCGAAAACAAGTCCCCCTCGTTCGGTCCTGCCCTGACGGGCCCCGGGTCACCCGAAGGACTTGATGATCTGTCCCGGATCGGCCTGGGACGAAACCGGCAATCAGTGGGCCGGTGCGAAGTCATGTGCTTCTCGCCCGAACGCACCGGATCGCTCGCCGGGGTATCGCTTTCCCGAATGAGGACAGTCGTGGAGGCCTGGGCGGACCGGACGGCGGCCCTGTCCGCGCTGCCCGGCGTCCAGCAAGTTTTCCCCTTCGAGAACCGCGGCGAGGCCATCGGGGTGACACTGCACCATCCACACGGGCAGATCTACGCCTATCCCTTCATCACGCCCCGCACGGCCCAGCTCATCCGCTCGATCCAAGGCTATGGGGGGTCGCTCTTCGAGGATGTCCTCAGCTTCGAGCAGAAGTCCGGGCGGGTGGTGCTTCGGGGCGAACACTGGACGGCCTTCGTTCCCTTCGCGGCGCGCTGGCCGCTGGAAGTCCATGTCCTGCCGCACCGGCAGGTTCCCGACCTGGCCGGCACCACCGCCGAGGAACGCGACGAGTTCTCGCATCTCTACCGCCGGCTTTTGCGGGGCGTGGACGCCCTGTACGCGACGCCGACCCCCTATATCACCGCCTGGCACCAGGCCCCCGTCCACGCCCACCGGAACGATATCCGGCTGATGCTCCAGCTGACCTCCCCACGCCGGGAGGAAACAAAGCTTAAATACCTTGCCGGCTCGGAGGCGGCGATGGGCGCGTTCATCGCGGACATCCCGCCGGAAACCGCAGCCGCCCGACTCCAGGAAGCCATTGAGCCATGACCGGACTTTTGCGCCAGGGAAGCCAGGCCTTCGGGTTCACCGCTTGAAGAGCGCCGAGTTTCCAGAATCCGGCGGCAGCTGGGACAGACGACGGAGTCGAAGGGTCCACTGCTGAATATCTTCCAAGCGAGGTACACCAAGTATGCGGCACCCACCACCTTGAGCCCGAATGACACGGCCGGCACGCTGTGAATCAGCGACCCACCTCCGGTGTTTGTCAGCGCCAGTAGTGCGAGGAACCCAAATCGATATGCCAAAGATCGCGGGTAATGCTGCACGGAATGGTCTACCCGCCGCCAGTGACGCTACCAAGACATTGTTAGGCCGGGTGACATCGACGCTGCGAACGCGATCGTCAGAAAGGCTCCCACAGAGGCAACAGTCAATGTATCTCCCGGGGTTCAGAATGGATAATTAGATTTGGCAGAGGACTTCTGATCATCGGATGTCAACAGTCCTCGGCCTTGATCCTCGATTGGACCGGTTCTTGGAATCCATCATTGCCCGACACTCTTAGACAACTCTCAAGGCCAGTTTCCCGCGCAATTGTCCCGGCCCCCGGGAGCGGGTCCGCTATGTTGAGCTCCCACCTGCCGCTAACATCCAGGCTCGACCACGGCGGCGGACCCGGGCTGCTACTCCGGGAAGAGCTCCGACGGCACGTCAGCCTCAGGTCCTGCTTTGCCTCCCATGGCGGCAACCAGCCGTTCCCGGGCGCGCCCGAGGTGTTCATCGAGAAGCAGGGCCGCAGCCTCGCCCTGGCCGGTTTCGATCAGTTCGAGAATCTTTTGGTGCTCCGCCTGGATCAGCGCGGTGTCCAGCAGGTGCAGCGACTGGATGCGGGACATGCAGAGCCGCACCTCCCCCACGAGGGAGCGATACATCTTGCTTATGCGTTCGTTGCCCACGGCGTCGATCAGGCTTGTGTGGAACCGCATGTCCGGCTCCACGACGTCGAGGGGCGCGCCTGTCTTCAACGCGGCGATGTCGTTGTTTGCCCGTATTGCCTCTGCGGGCACGTTCCGCGCGGACGCAAGCCGTCGGAGCACTTCGCTTTCCAGGTACGCCCGGGCCAGGTAGATATCCCGCACTGAGTCCGGGCCCAGCTCGGCAACCCGGGCGGTCTTGTGCACGCCCCTGGCCAGCAGGCCTTCCGCCACGAGTTTTTCTATTGATGCCTTCGCCGTGGGCCGGGCCACTTCATAGGTGGAGGCCACGTCAGTCTCCGTCAGCGCCTGGGAGGACTCCAGCTCGCCTGCGAAGATCCGGCTCCGCAGATCCGCGGAGATCGCTTCAACGATCGAAACTGCTGTAATACGGCTGGGCACCGGGGCTCCGTTCTCGGCAAAAGTTCATCCTGACTCTCTTCCCATATTGCCAGACAAGACTACAAGTAGCTCTTGACTATCATGTGTACTTGTAAGACAATCGATGGGCGCCACGGTGTTGTGACGCCTAACACAATCTGGAGACACATGTTTCAGCAGATCCTCGACCCCATCGCCGGGTCCCTAGTCCTTTCGGCGCTTTGCGCGGCGCTTCCCCTCGTCCTGCTTTTTGTCCTTTTGGGTGTTTTCAAGGTCAAAGCGCCCAAAGCGGCGATCGCCAGCCTCGCACTTTCCCTCGTGTTGGCCATCGTAGGCTGGCAGATGCCGGTGAACCAGGCTCTCAGCGCCACTGCGGCCGGCATTTTTTACGGCCTGTTTCCAATTCTGTGGATCCTGGTCAATGCCCTGTGGATCTACAGGCTGACCGTGTCCACACCGTGGTTTGAAGTCCTGGGACGGACCATCCGGTCCATCTCGAGCGACCTTCGCATCCTGTCCATCCTGATCGCGTTCTGCTTCGGCGCCCTCCTGGAATCCTTGGCCGGATTCGGAGCCCCGGTGGCGATTTCCGCAGCCATGCTGATGGCGGCGGGCATGAAGCCTCTGAAATCCGCCATCGTCTCACTGCTGGCAAACACCGCACCGGTGGCCTTTGGCGCCATGGCCGCGCCCCTCATCGCCCTCAACGGCGTCACGGGCCTGCCGCTGCGTGATCTCTCCTCCATGGCCGGGCGCCAGACGCCTTTCATCGCCCTGATTGTGCCCCTGCTGCTGGTGTTCATCGTCGACGGCCGGCGCGGCGTGAAGCAGACGTGGCCTGTCGCGCTGGTCGCGGGAGCAGCCTTCGCCGTGGCGCAGTTTGTCACGTCCAACTTCCTGGCGGTGGAACTGACCGATGTTGTTGCAGCCGTGGTCACGGTCGCCGCAGTACTGCTCCTCTTGAAGGTATGGCAGCCCAAGGAAACCATCGGGATGGAGGGCGCCGTACAGGCTGCTGTGCCGGCGCACGCTTCCGCAGCACTGGGCGCCGGCAACGCCCCCGTCAGCGTCAAAACCGGAGCCGGAAGTCCAGCCGAAACCAGCGGGGTTCCGAACGATAACACCAGGCCCAAGCCCCGGCAGATCTGGATGGCGATCGCTCCCTACCTGATTATCATTGCAGTGTTCTCTGTGGCCCAGATTCCCGTCATCAAAACGTGGCTTGGCCAGATTGGCAGTGTGACGTTCGCATGGCCGGGCCTGGATATCACCGATTCCGTCGGCAAGCCCGTAGCCGCCACCAAATTCAAGCTGGACCATCTCAAGGCGACCGGCACGCTCTTGCTGTTCTCCGGCCTGATCACCATGGGGCTTTACAGGATCACGGCAGGGAAGGGTCTGCGCATCTATCGGGACACCCTGATGCAGCTGCGCTGGACCATCGTCACCGTGACCACCGTGCTGGCGCTCTCCTTCGTGATGAACCTGTCGGGCCAGACCACCACCCTGGGATTCGCCCTTGCTTCCGCCGGCGGATTCTTTGCCATCCTCTCGCCGCTGATCGGCTGGATCGGCGTTGCCCTCACGGGATCCGATACCTCCTCCAATTCCCTGTTCGGGCAGATGCAGGCCACGGCAGCGCAGCAGACCGGGCTTTCTCCCGTACTGATGGCCGCCTCCAACTCGTCCGCCGGCGTGATGGGCAAGATGCTCTCGCTGCAGAACCTGGCCGTTGCTTCGGCGGCGGTTGGGCTTGATGGTGCGGAGGGAACCCTGTTCCGCAGGCTCCTTGGCTGGAGCGCGGGGCTACTGGCGCTCATCACCGTGCTCATCTTCCTGCAGTCCACGCCCGTTCTTGGCTGGATGGTTCCCCGATGACTGAACTGAACCTGGCCGCCTTCCGGTCGGCTGTGGCCGATCCGGCCCAGGTGAAAACGCGGCCGATCGACCTGCACGCCAACGCCCACGACGCCTCCCATTTCCTGTTGATACCACAGGCCGTGGTGGTGGCCGGGAATGCAGCGGAGGTGGGCGGGCTGTTGCAGGCCAGCGCCGCCCAGGGTGTTCCGTTGACCTTCCGCTCCGGCGGCACCAGCCTGAGCGGCCAGGCGGTCACCGATGGCGTCCTGGTGGACGTGCGCCGCAACTTCAAGGACATTGACGTGCTCGACGGCGGTGCGCGGGTGCGCGTCCAGCCGGGGGTCACTGTCAGGGCCGTCAACGCGCGGCTGGCCCGCTACGGCCGCAAGTTCGGTCCCGATCCGGCGAGCGAATCCGCGTGCACGATAGGTGGTGTGGTGGCCAACAACTCATCCGGCATGAACTGCGGCACCGTGGACAACGTCTACCGCACGCTGGAGTCACTGACTGTGGTGCTTCCCTCCGGCACGGTACTCAATACCGGTGCGCAGGATGCCGATCAAAAGCTCCGCGCACTGGAGCCGGAACTCTATGAAGGCCTGGCGCGGCTTGCCCGGCGTGTGCGGGACAACAGTGACTCCGTACACAGGATCCGGCAGCAGTTCTCCATGAAGAACACCATGGGGTACGGGCTGAACTCCCTGCTCGATTACGACAACCCGGTGGACATCATGGCCCACCTGATTGTCGGCAGCGAAGGCACACTCGGGTTCGTGGCCGAGGCGGTCTTCCGCACCATTCCCCGGCTGCCCCACGCGGCCACCGGACTGTTGGTTTTCCGCGATCTGGAGGCGGCGAACGCCGCCTTGCCGGCCCTCGTGGAAACCGGGGCCGCAACTGTGGAGCTTATGGATGCGCGATCACTCAAGGTGGGCCAGACGCTCAAGGGAACGCCCGCCGTCGTACGGGATCTGGTGATCCGGGAGCATGCCGCGCTGCTGGTTGAGTATTCGGCCGACCGTCCCGAACTACTCGCGGAGCTCCAGCGCGGCGGGGAGGGCATCCTGGGCCGGCTGGGCCTCTCGGCCCCGTCCCGGTTCACGGGGGACGCATCCGCCCGTGCGCAGTTGTGGCAGCTGCGCAAAGGCCTCTATGCCTCGGTCGCAGGTGCCCGCCCGCAGGGGACCACGGCCCTCCTGGAGGACATTGTGGTTCCCGTGCCCGTCCTGGGGCGCACTTGCAGGGAACTGATCGGCCTGTTCGAGAAATACGGCTACAGCAACAGCGTGATCTTCGGCCATGCCAAGGACGGCAACGTCCACTTCATGCTCACCGACGGTTTCGCCGCTGCGGAGGAACTGGACCGCTACAGCGCGTTTACGGAGGACATGGTTGACCTGGTCCTTGGCGAAGGCGGATCGCTCAAGGCCGAGCACGGCACCGGCCGGGTAATGGCCCCGTACGTGCGGCGGCAGTACGGTGACGAACTCTACGACGTCATGCGTAAGATTAAGCAGTTGTTCGACCCCTCCGGCATGCTCAACCCCGGGGTCCTGATGGATGATGATCCGCTGGCGCACCTTCGCCACATCAAGACCGCTCCGCCGGTGGCCGAGGAGGTGGACCGCTGTGTCTCCTGCGGCTACTGCGAGCCGGTCTGCCCCAGCAAGGACATCACCCTCACCCCGCGGCAACGGATCGTCACGCTGCGCGCCATCGAGTCCGCCCGGCTGGCCGGTGATGCGGCGCTGGTGAAAGAGCTGGAGGCGGATTACGGCTACGAATCCGTCCAGACCTGCGCCGTGGACGGCATGTGCCAGACCGCTTGCCCCGTGGAGATCAACACCGGGCTGCTCGTAAAGAGGATCCGGAAGTCGGAAGCAGGTCCGGTGGCCAACAGTCTCTGGAAGTCCGCGGCGAAGCACTGGGAGGGCGTCACCCGGGGAGCGTCCGTCGCCCTGACCTTGGTGGACAAGCTTCCCCCATCGGTCGTGGAGCCGCCAAACAAGGCCGCACGGGCGCTGCTCGGTGCAGATACGGTGCCGCTGTACTCGTCCGAACTGCCCGGCGGCGGTTCCGCGCGGAAGCGGCCGACGCCGGCGGGCGATGTTGACGCCGTCTACTTCCCGGCGTGCGTGGGCACCATGTTCGGACCGGCCGGAAGTCCGGCGGGTTCCGGTCAGAGGCACGGGGTGCAGCACAGCTTCGAGCAGCTATGCGCCCGGGCGGGAATCACACTGCTTGTCCCGGAGGGGATCGACGGCCTTTGCTGCGGAACCCCGTGGTCCTCAAAGGGCATGGTGGCAGGCCAGGCGACCATGCGGGACAAAACTTTGGCATCTCTCAGGGAAGCCACCCGCGGCGGTGAACTCCCCATCATCTGCGACGCGTCATCGTGCACTGAGGGACTGCACCAGGCCGTGGAATCAGACGTTCCTGTGGCGGGGCAGCAACCGCTGCGGATGGTGGATGCCGTGGACTTCGCCGCCGAGCACATCCTGCCCAGGCTGCCGGACCACGGAAAGCTTGAGTCACTGGTCCTCCACCCCACCTGCTCCTCCACCCGGATGGGACTCAACGATGTCCTGGACACCGCGGCCAGGGCTGTGGCCCGGCGAGTGGAAGTTCCTGAGAACTGGGGCTGTTGCGCCTTTGCCGGGGATCGCGGCATGCTCCACCCCGAGCTGACGGCGTCAGCCACTCAGAAGCAGGGCGCAGAGGTCGCCGAGATGGGAGCTTCGGCCCACGCCTCCTGCAACCGCACGTGCGAATTGGGAATGACCCGGGCCACGGGTGCCGAGTACCGGCACGTGCTGGAGCTGCTTGAGGAGGTAACTCGCTGACGCGCCGGCTACCTGTACGTTTTGCGCTTCGTCTCTGAACCGTCGGGAACATGGGTGCCCGTCCGCCCACAACAGGGCACGCTGCTGTCCAGACGGACTGGGCGGGCAGGACGCCACCGCGGCCGGACTTCAGCATGTTCGCAGCACGCTTCCGGCGCCACCCGTTGAACCCTGATGGGGACATCCGTGCAGCCTGCTTCGAGACGTACAAAACAGGATCGACCACATACGTTTCAGCGCACGAACTTGCCGAAAGAATCCAATCCGGCACGGAGGTCATCTCCGCCGGATTCGTCACACCGTACCCTCCGGGCTTTCCTATCCTCGTCCCAGGGCAGGTCATCACCAATCACACACTCGAATTCATGGCCGCGCTGGACCGCGACGCCGCGCACCAGCGAGGTCGGGCTCATGCTGCCGTCGATAACTGCTACAGCGAATGGCGCTCATCGCCCGCACAGTGCTCGACGCGTTCAGTCCGGATCATTTGGGCCCGACAACTACGGAGACAGGCCAACCGGGCCGCGACGAAGGCTGATGCTGGTGAGTGAAGGTTCGAATGAACGCTTTGGAGCCATCCCGCGGAACTAAACCCGCAGGTCAAAGCCACAGTGGAGCCTCCTGTCGGATTCGAACCGACGACCCCCGCTTTACAAGAGCGGTGCTCTGGCCAACTGAGCTAAGGAGGCGTGCCCAACAAACATGAGCGGGCGCCGCAACGGCGCTAGATAAGGTTAGCCCAAGGTCGCCCCGTGGTAAAACGGCGGGCACCGGCACAAATAGATAACCCGGCCCCGGAATTATCCGGAACCGGGCCATTCAAGCGTGCAGCTGCGGCTTGAGACTAGGCCTTGGCGTCCACTGCGGCCTGCAGGAACTGATCGAACGGGGTCTGGGCGCTGTCGCCCTTGCCCCACTGCTTTCCGTCGACAAAGACCGTGGGCGTGCCGGTGATGCCCAGCACGGATGCGTGCTGGGTGGAGTACTTGACATAGGGGCGGTATGTTTTCTCATCCACGCACGTGTCGATGTTCTTCGCTCCGACGTCGGTAGCCATTTTCTTCAGCTCGTTGTCGGAGAGCCCTGGGCTGCCTTCGGCGGGGGCCTTCTCGAAGAGTACATCGATGAAGTCCGAATACTTCTCAGCTGATTGGTTGACTACGCAGGCCGCCGCATTGGCGGCACGCGAGGAGTAGTTGGTGGAGGACTGTCTGTCCAGGAAACCGAGCGGCCGGTATTCCACAGAGATCTTGCCTGCGTTGCGGAGCGTGGCCAGTTGTTCTTTGTACTTCGTCTCAAAGTCCTTGCAGATGGGGCAAATGAAGTCGACATAAAGGACAACCTTGACCGGTTTGCCCGCCTCCGCCTCGGCACCCGGCGCAACAAGGTCAGCAGGTGCACTGGCAGGAGCCGACGGCAGGTCCGCAATCTTGACAGTTCCGGCGTCGGCTTTCGCCACCTCGGAGTTAGCCAGCAGTGTGACGCCGCCATTGATGTTGGCGTTCGCCGGGGTAGGGCCTTCGTCCGCTACGGGAGCATTGTTGCGGATGCTGGACGTTACCACCAGTGCCACAATCGCAAGGATGGCCACCACTGCCACCACAATGCCCCAGCCGATCAGCAGCTTGTTGCGCTTGTCCTTCTTCAGTTGCTCTTCCCGGATCTCGCGGGCCTTCTCACGGGCCAGGGCGGTACGTTCGGCCTTGGACGGGCGGGGTTCGTTTGCGGGGCTCATCAGTTCCTCGGGTCGATCGGCATGGTGGCAACTCCATCATTTTAGGGGAGAATGCTGGGAGCTTGCGCTTTCAGGATTCCCCCGGACAGCCCAACGGACGAATAGCCCGGAAGATTCCGTCCGGTTAGGGTGGGCTAAGAGCCACAAGCAACCCCAGGGGGCCGCAATGCAAAGACCTGAACCGGAAAAACCCAACGCCGAGGGTGAACCCACGGCTTCACAGCGCAGCCACCCGGCCGCTGTGAAGTACGACTTCATGGTGGTGTCCAACCGCCTGCCCGTGGACCGCGATGTCCAGGATGAGAACGGCGATGACAGCACGAACGGCTGGAAGCGCTCACCGGGCGGACTTGTCACCGCGCTGGCCCCGATGATGACCAAGTCGGAAGGCGCATGGGTGGGCTGGCACGGCGCCCCCGACGAGACCGTCAGGCCGTTCAGCCACGGCGGCATGGACCTCGTTCCTGTCCAGCTGAGCAATGAAGACGTTGAGCTTTATTACGAGGGATTCTCCAACGCCACTTTGTGGCCGCTCTATCACGATGTCATCGCCCCGCCGGAGTTTCACAGAACCTGGTGGGACGCTTACCGCAAGGTCAATAAGAGGTTCGCCGACGCCGTCGTCCGCCATGCCAACCACGGCGCCACCGTATGGGTGCAGGATTACCAGCTCCAGCTGGTGCCGCGGATGCTGCGCGAAGCGCGTCCGGACCTGCGGATCGGTTTCTTCAACCACATCCCGTTCCCGCCGCCGGAGATCTTTGCCCAGCTTCCGTGGCGCCAGGCCATCATTGACGGATTGCTGGGCGCCGATCTCGTCGGCTTCCAGCGACCCAGCGACGCCGGCAACTTCATGCGCTCCGCCCGCCGCTTCCTGGGCGCAAGCGTCAAGCAGCAGCAGGTTCATGTCAAGGGTCCGGATGGTGAAATCACCCATATTGCCCGCGCCCAGGCATTTCCCATATCCATCGACGTCGAGCAGATCAGTGAACTGGCCAGAACGCCGGAGATCATTGAACGGTCACGCCAGATCCGCAAGGACCTCGGCAATCCCGCCACCATCCTGCTGGGTGTGGACCGGCTGGACTACACCAAGGGCATCCGGCACCGGCTTAAAGCCATTGAAGAGCTCCTCAACGAGGGCAAGCTCAGGGTGGAGGACGCCACGCTGATTCAGGTGGCCAGCCCCAGCCGCGAAAGGGTGGAGCAGTACCGCCTGCTGAGGGAAGAAATCGAAGGCACCGTGGGCCATATCAACGGAACCTATGACACCATCCAAAACACTGCGGTCCGGTACCTCCACCACAGCTACCCGGTCGAGGAGATGGTCGCCATGTACCTGGCGGCAGACGTCATGCTGGTCACGGCCCTCCGTGACGGCATGAACCTCGTCGCCAAGGAGTACGTCGCCGCGAGGACCGCGAACGACGGTGCCCTGGTGCTCAGTGAATTCGCCGGGGCCGCTGACCAGCTCAAACAGGCCCTGCTGATGAATCCGCACGACATTGACGGGCTGAAGGACACCATCATGAAGGCCGTCCACATGCCGGCCAAGGAGGCAGCCCGCCGCATGCGCTCCATGCGCAAGCAGATCATGGACCACGACGTCGATCATTGGTCCGCCGACTTCCTGATGGCACTCAATGAAAAGGTTATCCGCGATGACACCTGATACCCCGCGTCCCGAGTTCTCCGATTCCCTTCCCGGGACACCGATGACGCTTGCCCCGGAGCTGTTGGCGGCGCTGCACCGGATTGCCGCCACGGAGCATCTGCTGGTGGCCATGGACTTCGACGGCACCATCTCACCGCTGGTGGATCATGCGGACAACGCCCGCCCGCTGCCCCGTTCAGCCGCGGCTTTCGCCGCTCTGGCAGCCTTGCCGCGCACGACGACGGCGCTCATCTCGGGGCGTGCCCTCGCCAGCCTTCGGGCGGTTGCCTCACCGCCGGCAGAGACCCTGCTGATCGGCAGCCACGGAGCCGAGGCCTGGCTCGGACCCGGCTCGTCGGAGCTGACGCTCGATGACGCCCGACGCGAACTGCTGGCAGATGTCCGCCGCATCCTGGCAGAAATCGTGGAGGTCGCCCCGGGAACGCTGCTGGAAGACAAACCGGCCGGCGTGGTTCTCCATACGAGGCTTGCAGCGGACGACGTCGCGGAAGACGCTGTCGCAGCAGCCCGTTCCGCGCTTCAGGGCCGAAGCGGCGTGTTCCTCACGAACGGCAAGCGGGTGCTGGAGACGTCTGTGGTCAACGCGTCCAAAGGCGAGGGCGTCACGTTCCTGCGCCAGGCCACAGGGGCCACCGCCATCCTGTTCGCCGGCGATGACACCACTGATGAGGACGCCCTGGGTCGGCTGGTTGAAGGCGATGTTGGGGTTAAAGTCGGCTTCGATTTCACCCAGGCCCAGTTCAGGGTTGAAGCGCCCGTCCAGGTAGCGGAGCTGCTGGAAACGCTCCTGCGGGAACGCTCACTGGCGGTGGCGTAGGCCGTCCCCGGACATCCAGCGAACAGACCCTGGACAGGCCCTGGGTTGCCACCGTAGCGCATCTCACATGTGACGTCCGTAACAGTTTCGCGGTTCCGCCATAAATCTGACATACTCTGTTTGTGATGTGGCGCACAATAACCGTGCGGCGTCACGCGATACTCCTCGGCTTCGGCCGGGGAGTATGAACGCTCTACACAACTGAATACTTAACCATTCACAACGGATCGTCCGGCACGTACCTGCCGGTGAAGGGATTGATAACTGTGGCTACAGTTACTTTTGATAACGCTACTCGTCTGTACCCGGGCACAGAGAAGCCCGCTGTTGACAAGCTCAGCATTGAAGTCGCCGATGGCGAGTTCCTGGTCCTCGTTGGACCCTCCGGTTGCGGCAAGTCCACCTCCCTGCGAATGCTCGCAGGTCTTGAGGATGTCAACGCCGGCCGTATCCTGATCGGCGACCGCGATGTCACCGATGTTCCTCCCAAGGACCGCGACATCGCTATGGTTTTCCAGAACTACGCCCTGTACCCGCACATGACTGTCGCGGACAACATGGGCTTCGCTCTGAAGATTGCCGGTGTCAATAAGGAAGAGCGCGCCGAGCGCGTCCGCGAAGCCGCCAAGCTCCTGGACCTCGAGCCCTACCTGGACCGCAAGCCGAAGGCACTCTCCGGCGGCCAGCGCCAGCGTGTCGCCATGGGCCGCGCCATCGTGCGTAACCCGCAGGTGTTCCTCATGGATGAGCCGCTCTCCAACCTTGATGCCAAGCTCCGTGTCCAGACCCGAACCCAGATTGCCTCGCTGACCCGCCGCCTCGGCGTCACCACCGTTTACGTGACCCACGACCAGGTCGAGGCCATGACCATGGGTGACCGCGTTGCTGTCCTCAAGGATGGCCTGCTGATGCAGGTGGACACCCCTCGCAACCTCTACGACAGGCCTAAGAACGTATTCGTCGCGGGCTTCATCGGCTCGCCCGCCATGAACCTGCTGGAACTTCCGGTTGTCGACGGCGGTGTCCAGTTCGGCGGCACCGTTTACCCGGTACCGCGCAATGTCCTCGAAGAGGCGCACGGATCGACGGTCACACTGGGTTCCCGGCCCGAAGATCTTGAGACCGTCGCCGCAGGCGACGGCCTCCAGGTTGAGGTGGACGTTGTCGAAGAACTCGGTGCCGACGCCTACGTCTACGGCCACACCATGCTGGACGGCAAGAGCCACGACATCGTGGCACGCGTCGATGGCCGCCGCCCCCCGCTGAAGGGCGAAACCATCCACGTGCGCCCCCAGTCGGGTCATGTACACCTGTTCGACACCAAGACCGGCCTGCGCCTGGGCGACTAGTCCTCCGGTAAGCAAACCGACGGCGGCCCTCCACTACTGGACGGGCCGCCGTCGGCGTTAAATCTCAATTAAGGAGCCACGTGCCTCAGTCCCACCATTTGATTCCGCAGCCCTGCCGTGTCCTCCGGAACGACGCCGGAGCTTTCGCCCTGACCGGCACCGCGCGGATCGTTGCCGCGGAAGGATGCAGGATCCCCGCCGAAGAGCTGGCGCTGGTCCTGCGACGTAGCACCGGCTTTGACCTGCCGATTCTGGATGGCCAGGGGGCCGGGATGCCGCGGCCCGGAGATATTTCGCTGGTTCTGGACAACGGAGTCTCCGGCGCCGAAGGCTACACGCTGACCTCCGGGCCGGGTAGGGTGCAGATCGCTGCCGCCACGTCCGGTGGATTGTTCAACGGCGTCCAGACTCTCCGGCAGTTGTTTCCCGCCGCCGTGGAAAGCCT
The DNA here is from genome assembly GCF_050157035.1 of Pseudarthrobacter sp. N5. Classification (GTDB taxonomy): domain Bacteria; phylum Actinomycetota; class Actinomycetes; order Actinomycetales; family Micrococcaceae; genus Arthrobacter. Next base: position 1,056,832 of record NZ_CP189593.1, on the reverse strand, counting down.
GTCTCCCGTGGATGCCAGCTGGATCATCCCTGCTGTGGCCATTACCGATGAGCCGCGCTTGCCTTACCGGGGACTCATGCTGGACGTTGCCCGGAGCTTCCTCGGTGTTGCCGAGATCAAGCGGCAGATCGACACCATGAGCCAGTTCAAGATGAACGCACTGCATCTCCACCTGACCGATGACCAGGCGTGGCGAATCGAAATCCATGAACCGGCCGTCAATCCTTCCGGTCTGGACTACGGCAACCTCACACGGCTGGGCGGCACTGGAGCGGTGGATGCCCCGGGAGTAGGGCTGACGCCCGGCGTATCCGGTTTCTACACCCAGCGTGACTTCCAGGACCTTGCGGAGTACGCGGCGAGGAAGAACGTCCTGCTGGTTCCCGAGATCGATCTCCCTGGACATGTCAACGCCGCTCTGGCCGCCATTGCGCAGCTGAATCCTGACGGACTGCCCCAAAAGATGAATACCACCGGCGAGGTGGGTTACTCCACCCTGGACCCGGATAATCCTGTTACGTATGAGTTCGTCCGGGAGGTCCTGGGCCAGATCGCCGCCATCACGCCCGGTCCGTATCTTCACCTGGGCGGAGACGAAGCCCTGGTGACAAGTCACGGAAGCTATGTCCGGATGGTGAGTGATTTCAGCCGGATGGTGCAGGACACGGGAAAAACGCCCGTCGGCTGGAACGAATACGCTGCAGCCGATATCCCGGAAGGCTCGGTGGTGCAGTACTGGCACGGCCCCCTGGAACCCACTCAGGCGAGAGCCCGCGATGCCGGGAGTAAAGTGCTGATGTCCCCGGCGTCCACCACCTATCTGGATCAGAAATATGGGCCGGACAGCCCGATCGGACTCAGCTGGATGGAGGGTGGCCCGTTCACCTGGGCCGAATACTACGGCTGGGACCCTGCCGGACAGGGCATCCCCGAAGATCACCTGCTGGGCGTCGAAGGACCATTGTGGACCGAAACGGTGCGTGGCGGAATGCAGGCTGACTGGCTGATCTACCCGCGGGCCATCTCGCTCGCCGAAGTCGGGTGGACACCCCAGGAACTCCGCGATAAGGACGGCTTTGCCCGGCGGCTCGGCGGAGCAGGTGCCCGCCTGGCGCTTCAGGGTGTAGCTTTCCACCCGTCGCCAGGCATCGAATGGAAGTCCACCCCGCCGCCGGCTTTTCCCGCCGATTGACAGGAAGCCACCATGGTTAGGATCGCTGCCCCTATGTACGGAAGAATTGACCCATGACCGAGGAAAACAGCGCCCAGTGGCACGACGAACCCACTGACTACGGGCAAGTCGGCAAACTCCCGCGGTTTCAGGCGGCCAGTGCCCACGACGACAAATCGTCCGCCGTTTCCAGCTCGCTGAACATTACCGCCGCAGCAACCGACCCCGGGCTGCTGGATCTGCCCTGGCACATCGCCCTGGAGGACTGGCCCGCTGAGAACCTCGCAGCCCTCCCCCGTGGCATCTCCCGCCACATTGTCCGGTTCGCCCACCTTGGCGGCTCCGTCATTGCCATCAAGGAAACCTCGGAGCATGTTGCCCGGCACGAATACCATATGCTCCGCAAGCTGGCGCGCCTGGACGTGCCGTGTGTGGAGCCGGTGGCGGTCATCACCGGCCGAACCACCCCGGACGGCCGGCCGCTGAACCCGGTGCTTGTCACCCGCCACCTGAAATTCTCCATGCCGTACCGCGCGTTGTTTTCCCAGATGCTGCGTAAGGACACTCTGACCCGGCTTATCGATGCGCAGGCCCTCCTGATGGTGCGCCTGCACCTCGTCGGCTTCTACTGGGGCGATGTGTCCCTTTCCAATACGCTGTTCCGCCGCGACGCAGGAGCCTTCGCGGCCTACCTCGTGGATGCGGAGACCGGCGAGCTGTACCCGGACCTTTCTACCGGGCAGCGCGAATACGATCTCGAAATCGCCCGTGTCAACATCGCGGGCGAGCTGATGGATCTCCTCGAAGGCGGCCTGATCGAGGAAAAGGTTGACCCGGTAGCCACCAGTGAGCTCATCATGGACAGCTACCGCAGGCTCTGGACCGAGCTGACGGAGAAGGAATCCTTTGAGCTGGGTGAGCGCTGGCGCGTGGGCGCCCGTATCCGCCGCCTCAATGAGCTGGGTTTCGATGTTGAGGAATACGTCATCAAGACCACCCAGAACGAGTCCACTATCCAGCTGCAGCCCAAGGTAGTGGACGCCGGCCACCATCAGCGCCGACTGCTCCGCCTCACCGGTCTGGATGCACAGGAAAACCAGGCCCGCCGGCTGCTCAATGATATGGACTCGTTCCGCGCAGACAACAACCCGGACATGGACGAGGAATACAGCGCCCACATGTGGGTCAGCCAGATCTTCGAGCCGATTGTCCGTTCCATTCCCCGGGATCTGTCCGGAAAGCTCGAACCGGCAGAGGCAGTGCATGAAATCCTAGAACACCGCTGGTACATGTCCGAGGAGGAGAACCGGCACATCCCGCTGGCCGAAGCCGTGCAGTCCTACATCGACTCCGTGCTGCGTCACCGCCGGGACGAGGCCGCTATCATGCTCAACCCGGACACCGCGCTGCTGAAAATCCTGGATGTGGAAACCGAGGAGTCACGGTACGGGGCCGACGATGACGAAGACGGTTACCCTGATGCCGACGACTGACATCGGGCACCGGCTCTAAGGGTTCAGGTCTCAGGGCTCAGTGATTTCAGGGCTCCAGCGTTTCGGCCAGTCCGGTGAGCACCGGTGCCCGCCCCAGCTCAATATGCGAGTAGGCCAGCGACGCCGCGAGCTCTGCCTGCCCTCCGAGGATGGCATTGCAGAGTTCCACGTGTTCATCCCGCTGCAGCTCGTTACTGCGGTTGTGCGCCAGGCCAAAGATCCAGCGCATCCGGCCGAACAGCGGCTTCACGGATTCTATAAGCAGGGTGTTCCCGGTCAGGCGGACAATCTCCGCGTGGAACGCAGTACTTATTAGTACGACGTCGTCAGCCCGGCCTTCGTCGATGGCCCGCCGCGCCCCATCCACCAGCTCCTTGAGTTGCCCTCCAGGTTGCCCCGCACCCACCCGCTCCGCCGCACGGCGCGCGGCAAAGGATTCAAGGCACAGCCTGACGTCGAAGAGTTCGTTGACGTCGGTGAGGGTCAGCTGCCGGACTACGGCTCCGCGGCGGGGGAACGTGGCTACGAAGCCGTCCTGCTCCAGCCGCTGGATTGCCTCCCGCACGGGAATGCGCGAGACGTCGTACATCTCCGACAGTTCCCGTTCCCGCAACCGCATACCCTGTGCGAATTTCCCGGCAACAATTCCCTCCAGCACCAGCTGGTAGATCTGCTCCGCACGGGCTTCGTCGTCCCGGTGGACTTCCGCCGGGGCGGTGTGCTCCGGCTCGGGGACCGGCTGTAGCTTCGCCACTGTCAAACTTCCTATCGTGCAGGATCCTTGTGCCTTGAAGTGCGGGTGCCTTGAGGTGCAGGTGCCTCGGACCGGTCAGCGCTCCAACCGAGCATACACGGGCGGAAACAGCTCATCCGGGGCCCTGCGTTCTGTGTCCCGGACGCTGTAGCCCGCCCGCATCCTGTCAAATAGCTCTTGGGCTGTCTGCCGCCATGCATCCAGGTCCACGCCGGCAATAAAGCCGTCGCGCATGACCGTCCGGCCGGCCACGACGGACATCACAGCCTGCCTGGCTGTGCCGTTCAGGATCAATGTCCGGAGCGGGTCGTCGTGAACGCCGTCCCTGATGTCGCCCAGCGAAAACGCGACCATATCGGCCTGTGCACCCGGCTGAAGCCTGCCAAGATCGCCACGCTTCAGTGCTGCCGCACCACCCAGCGTGGCAGCGTCAAAGTAGCCCGCGACGTCGCCCGCTCCAGGGCAGCCGAACAGCACCTTAGCGAGCTGCACACCCGCATCAATCCCGCGGATCAGGTCGGGAGGGAACGAGTCCGTGCCCAGCGCGATGTTGATCCCAGCCTCGCGGTAGCTAGCGAAGGAGTCCAGGATCCCGCCGTACCTCATGGATGTCAGGGGGCAGTGGATGACGGAGGCGCCGGCCTGCGCAATTCTTTCCAGCTCGCCGCGGTCTTCTCCGTGGATGGCCGGGTTGCGGTCGGTATAGACGGCATGCGGAATCAGCAGCCGGTCGTTAAGGAGCCCTGTTTTCTCCATCAGCTCCAGTGGCGTGGTGCCGTGGCGGTCCATCAGCACTTCTCGCTCCAACAGTCCCTGGAGGGAATGCAGGCGGACCGGCACATTGCGCTGGGCGCTGACGACGGCGGTTTCCTCCATGAGTGCGGGTTCCAGCGTTTCGATCCGGCATGGCAGCAGAGCGCCGTTGATCAGGGGGTCGCCAAGCTCTTCCGCGTAGTCGAGGAACCTGACAGCATCCGCCAGGCCTTCCCTGCCCCGCTCTTCGTCGAACAGAACCGATCTCCGGCCATCTTCGAGGACCACGTTGACGCCGGAACGGTACGCCGGGCCCAGATATGCCCGCAAGCCCAAGCTGCGGCTGGACTCTGCCATTCCCACCAGCTCGTCAAAAGGTTCCGCCCAGTCGGAGTGGACCTCGGAGGCAATGGGCATATACGTGGTGACGCCATGAAGGATCAACTGGATCAGGGCATACTCCCGGATCTGCTGGCGCTCCTCAGGCGTGAAGACGTTGCCCCGGCGGTTGCGGAAGTAGTCCTCTGACCACTGATACCCGCTGCTCAATTCGGGACCGGACCAGCTGTCGAGGATGAGATGGTCAATATCCGTGAGCGCGTCGAGGTCGATGAGGCCAGGCATGAGCAGGGCTTGGCCCAGGTCTTCCTGGTGGTCTACGGGCCAGTCAAACCCGCTCCCCACAAAAACGATCGTGTCGTCTTCGTAGACCACCACGGCGTTTTCGAGCAAAACATGCGATTCGCCATTGAACCCCAGCACGTAGCTGGCGGAGATCTTGGTCCTCATTGGAAGAGCCCTCTCATCGGTGACTGTTTCAGGTCATCCTAGTACTTTTGGTATTCCAAAACCATCATTTTCCGGTGAGATCTGGTCTAAATTGGGCCACTGGACGCCCGAGTCGTGGCGCAGCCTGGGAAATTCGTCCTTCCGCCGGCGCGGCGCCACGCCGTGTCGGCCTGTCCCAAGCGAATCAATCCCCCTAGATTCTAGGATCTCCGGAGAAATTTCACCCATTGCGATTTACATCACACCGATCCTGCTCTACTCTGAATTTTGGTATACAAAAATTCATTGGGAGTTCTCTCCCCAAGATTGACGAATTGAGCCCGCCGTTGACGGACCTCCAGACCACCCCAGCTGTTTCGGACCCGGCGCCGGCAGCAGACGCACCACCCTCATCGCCGGCTCCAGGGCCTCCGGCCGACGGGCGCTCGCTGCTGGCGACAGCCTGGCTGCGGATCCGCCGCAGCAAGATCGCGCTGCTGAGCCTGTTCGTTGTGGTTGCCATCATGCTTTTCGCGATTCTTGCCCCGTGGCTGAGGGCCCTGTCCGGCAACGATCCGTTCACGTCGAAGACCGGGCCCGAGGTCCTCGATGACTTCCAGACCCCCGGGCTCCCGCTTCCCGGCTACATGTACCCTTCCGCGGAGCACTGGCTTGGAGTTGAGCCGGCCCTGGGCCGGGACCTCTTCGCGCGGCTCGCCCACGGCGCGCAGGTATCGCTGACCATTGCGGTGCTGTCCACTGTTGTATCCGTGGTTCTCGGCACCGTCCTCGGAGCGGCTGCAGGCTATTTCGGCGGCAAGGTGGACATGGTCATCAGCCGGATCATGGATCTCTTCCTGGCATTTCCGCACCTGCTGCTGGTCTTGTCCCTGACACCGATCCTGCAATCCCGTCTCCGTGACACGCCCTTGGGCCAGGGCAGCTTCCTGCCGATGGCTTCACTTGTCATCATCTTGGGCTTCTTCGGCTGGGCCTATCTTGCGCGGATCGTCCGTGGCCAGGTCCTCAGCCTGCGGGAACGCGAGTTCGTGGAGGCGGCACGGTCCTTCGGAGCCTCCCACGTCAGCATCCTGTTCAAACAGATCATCCCCAATGTCATGGGAGTGGTCCTTGTCTACGCCACCATGATGATCCCCACCAACATTTCCGCGGAAGCCGCCCTTTCATTCCTCGGCGTCGGGGTCAAGGACCCGACGCCGTCGTGGGGCCAGATGCTTAATGCCTCCCAGGCGGGCAACTGGTACCTCAGCGATCCGTGGTTCCTGGCCGTTCCCGGCGTCATGCTGATCATCACGGTCCTGGCATTCAATCTGCTGGGCGACGCAGTCCGTGATGCTCTGGACCCTAAATCCTCGCGGCACTAGTCCCCGGCATAACTTTCCCTCATGCATCTTCACCTCACTCGGTTCCGTACCCATCCACCAAGGAGCACTATGAAAACACCCACCAGAGCACTGGCCCTTGCCGTGCTGATCGCCATGACAACCGCAGGTTGCGAGTCCGGCCCGGCCCAGTCAAACGCAGCAGCACCGGCTGCAAAGACCGCCTCGGACATGGCACCCCAGCTGGTCAAGACAGGCTTCAGCACGAAGGGCGGCAACATCAATGTACTGATGTCCGCCGATTTCCAGACCCTGGACCCGGGAAACAGCAATTACGTCCAGACGGCCAACGTGGGCCAGCTGTACTACCGAACCCTCACCATGGCCAAGGAGACGTCAGGGCAGCCGCCCACAGTGGTTCCGGACCTCGCGACGGATACCGGAAAGGTATCCGAAGATGGCCTTTCCTGGACGTTTACGCTGAAGGATGGCGTGAACTTTGAAGACGGCACGCCCATCACATCACAGGACATCAAATACGGAGTGGAACGGACCTTCGCCCAGGACGTCTACACGCAGGCGCCGCAGGAGCTGAACGCCGCCCTGGATTCCCAAGGCTACAAAGGCCCCTACAAGGATCCCTCTTCCGTATTGAACGCAGTGGAGACCCCGGACGCGAAGACGGTCGTCTTCAGGCTCAGGAAACCCTTCGCGGAGTTTCCGGCGCTGGCATCGCGTTCCAACACGGCACCGGTTCCCAAAGCCAAGGACAGCAAGCTGGACTACACCAATCACCCGGTGTCTTCCGGACCCTACATGGTGGAAAGCTATAACCGCGGAAAGTCACTGAAACTGGTACGCAACCCGCATTGGGAGGCCGCTACCGATTCCAACCGCACTGCCCTGCCAGACACTTTCACGTTCTCGCTGTCCACGTCACAGGCCACCATCAGCCAGCAGCTGCTGGCCAACTCTGACCCCAACGCCTTGACCCTGGACTCCAACGGTGCGCTTCAGACCTCGGACTCAGCCAAGCTCGCCGATGCCCAAGTCAAGGACCGGGTGGCGTCGGGGCTTCTGGGCTGCAACGATGTCCTGAGCATCAACACCCAGAAGCTCCCCGACCCGGCCGTCCGCGAAGCAATCGCGCTGGCCCTGGACCGCCAGGCCATCCTGGTCCAGTACGGCGGCCGCCGCTTCGGTGAGATCTCGCAGACGCCCCTGAACTCAAACATGCGCGGCTACGTCGAGCAGCCATTGTCCTTGGACCCCACCGGGAAGCCACAGCTGGAGAAGGCCAAGAAACTGCTGGAGGGCAAGGAGTTCCCGAAGACGCTCACCTATGGTTACGCCAACAACCGCGATTCATACAAAAACATGGGCACCGTCATCCAGCAGAACCTGAAAGCGCTGGGCATCGATGTACAGCTGGTCCCGATTCCGGCGCCGAACTACTACTCCATCATGGCCAGCGAGCAGCTCCCGGACCTCGGGCGTTCAGGCTGGTGCGGCGGTGCAGATCCCGCTTCGGTGCGCACATCCGCCGATCCTCTGCTTGGCCCGAACAATGAGGGTACGTCATACGGTTTCAGCAACACTTCCAGGTACTTTGACCCGGAAATCTCCAAGGCCATGTACGCGCTGCGCAACACGGAGGGCGCCTCGGAGAAGCTGGGCACTGAGTGGGCCAGGCAGTTCAATTCAGCACTGAAGACCTACCCGATCGTGCCCATCATCCGGAGCCACACCAACAGCGTTGTGGGATCCAACATCCGCAATGCCCAGGTGGGCTACTTCTTCGGCGGCATCGACCTGTCCATCGTCGGCGTCGAACACTAACCAGGCACTGCGTCCAGAAGGAGAAGCGAGGCCGCCGGACATTCGCGAGGCGGCCCCGCAACCAGCACCATGATCAGATTCATCAGCAGACGCGTAGGGTCCCTGGTCCTATTGCTCGCGGCCGTCAGTTTTATCACCTTCGCCCTGTTCCAGATCGGACCGGCTGATCCTGCCTCGGCAGCCTGCGGCCAGGAGTGCACGCCGGAGCGGGTAGCAGAGGCGCGTGTGGCCCTGGGAATGGACCAGCCTTTCCTCGTCCAGTACGCCGAATACATGAGGGGGCTGGCTTCGGACCGGATGATCGGGGCACCCGGAGCTGAATCGGCGTGCCAGTGGCCCTGCCTTGGCAAGTCATTCCAGACCAATGAGAACGTCTCCGACATCATCTCGCGGTCGCTCCCCTACACGTTTTCGATCGCCGCCGGTGCTCTGGTGCTGTGGACGGTCACCGGCGTGGGGCTCGGCATTGCCGCTGCCCTGCGGAAGGGCAGCGGCGTTGACAAGGTCATCGTCGGCGCGGCTTCGATAGGGGTTTCGCTCCCGGTCCCCGTCACCGGCCTCTTCCTTCTGCTGGTTTTCGTCAACCAGCTGCATTGGCTGCCGTTCACCACCAATGAGATCAGCTCCCCCCTTGGTCCGGCCGGCCCGTGGGCCTGGATCCTCAACTACTTACTCCCGTGGGTGGCGCTCGCCGTGCTGTTCAGCGCCTCCTACATCCGCGTGACACGGACCAACATGATCGAGACGTTCGGCGAGGACTTCATGCGCACGGCACGTGCCAAGGGGCTGGCCCCGCGGACCGTCACCTTCAAGCACGGCGTCCGGGCCGGCATCACCCCCGTGGTGACCATGCTGGGAATGGACATAGGGCTCCTGCTGGGCGGCGCAGTCCTGACCGAACAGATCTTCTCCGTTCCGGGCCTGGGATTCACGGCGGTCCGGGCTGCAGTGTCCGGAGATCTGCCGGTGACCATGGCCATCACCATGCTGGCGGCATTCTTTGTCATACTGGCCAACGTCATCGTGGACGTGGCCTACGCCCTGATAGACCCGCGAGTGAGGCTGCAATGACCAACCATGAAATGACGCTGCTGAGCAGCCAACCTCCCTTTCTACTTGAGCGCGCCGAAGCCTTCCTGGAGGTCCGCAACCTCTCGGTCAGATTCCCCACTGACGACGGTCTGGTGTCCGCAGTCAACGGCATGGACTTCAAGCTGATGAGGGGGCAGACCCTGGGCATTGTGGGTGAATCCGGTTCCGGGAAATCCGTAACCAGCCAGGCGCTGATGGGCCTTCTCAAGGGCACCTCTGCCCAGGTGAGCGGAGAGATTCTGTTCGGCGGCCAGGAGCTGGTGTCCTTGCCTGAATCCAAAATGCGTCAGCTCCGCGGCCGGAATATCGGCATGATCTTCCAGGATCCGCTCTCTGCCCTGCATCCCTTCTACACCGTGGGCCACCAGATAGCCGAGGCCTACAGAGTCCACAACACGGCTACGCGGAAGCAGGCCAAATCGGCTGCCATCGAGATGTTGGGCAGAGTGGGAATTCCCAGCCCGGCGCTGCGCTACGACGAATATCCGCACCATTTCTCCGGGGGCATGCGCCAACGCGCCATGATCGCCATGGCGCTGATCTGCGAACCGGAGCTGCTGATCGCAGACGAACCAACCACCGCACTTGACGTGACGGTCCAGGCCCAGATCCTGGACCTGATGATGGAGCTAAAGCAGCAAGCTGATTCGGCGATGATTCTGATCACCCATGATCTCGGTGTCGTTGCCGAGGTCTGCGATTCGGTGCTGGTCATGTACGGCGGCCAGTGCGTGGAAACGGGAGCCGTGGAGGACATCTTCTACAAAACCTCTCACCCTTACACCCTGGGCCTGCTCAACTCAATGCCATCCCTGAGCAGCGCCGGAGAGCGGCTGAATCCCATTCCGGGCCAGCCGCCGTCGCTGCTGGATCTGCCCTCAGGCTGCATTTTCAGCGAACGGTGCGAGTACTCGGCGCTGGCTGGCCCCGGCGTCTGCAGCGGATCCCGGCCCCGACTGCAGCTCCAGGACGGCCACGGCAAGCGCTGCCACCTGACTGTGGATCAGCTCAGTGCCATCAGCTCAGCACCATCGCAGCCATCAGAGAGAACAGGCTCATGAACGCCCAGCCCATCCTCCAGGTAGAGGATCTCAAGAAACACTTCCCCATCCGGCAAGGGCTGTTCCGGCCGGGCACTGCGCGTTCGGTCAAAGCCGTCGACGGCGTCTCCTTCAGTCTGTCGAAGGGCCAGACTCTGGGGCTCGTGGGCGAGTCAGGATGCGGAAAGTCCACCACGGGGCGCATGATTTCCCGGCTGATGGATCCCTCCTCAGGGCGGATCCTGATCGATGGTGTGGACATCAGCACACTGCGCGGCAGCGAGCTGTACAACTTCCGGCGCCGGGTTCAGATGATCTTCCAGGATCCGTTCGCCTCGCTGAACCCGAGACAGACAATCGGGACGGCCATCGCCGCACCGCTTGTCGCGCAGAGGATCAACCCCGACGGAAGCATGAAGGCCCGCGTCAAGGAGCTGCTGGACCGGGTGGGGCTGAAACCGGAGCACTACAACAGGTTCCCTCACGAATTCTCAGGCGGCCAGCGCCAGCGTGTGGGCATCGCCCGGGCCATCGCCCTCAACCCCGCTGTGATTGTGTGCGACGAACCGGTGTCCGCCCTGGATGTTTCCGTCCAGGCGCAGGTGGTGAATCTGCTTCAGGAGATCCAGCGCGATACAGGCGTGGCCTACGTTTTCATCGCCCACGATCTCTCCGTGGTGCGCCACATCTCCAATGAGGTGGCCGTGATGTATCTGGGCAAGGTAGTGGAAACCGGATCCCGGGACGAGGTCTTCGCCCGTCCCCGGCATCCGTATACCCAGGCCCTGCTGTCGGCCGTTCCGGTGCCGGATCCCAGGTTGGCACGGGTCCAGCAGAAGATCCGCCTGCGGGGAGACCTTCCATCGCCGGCCGATCCACCGAGCGGGTGCGTCTTCCGGACGCGGTGCCCGCTGTTTGCCGTGCTCCCGGCATCGGCGCAGGAGCGGTGCGTGGCCGAGGTCCCTGTGCCTCCGGCCCGCAACGAGGCGGCCTGCCATCATCAGGAGTTGGCCCCCACACTGCAGACCAGCACTGCGTGACCACTTGCTTTGGCCCTCGGCTGTCTGCCGCGGGCCAAAGCATGCTTTATTTAACCCAAGAAGGAGAAAACAATGACAACCATGATCCGCGCAGCCCGGCCCTGGGGTGGGCCGCCAAGCGATGTACTGATCGCCGATGGGAAGATTACCGAAGTCCTCAGCCACGATCCGCAGCGGCGAGCGGACACCATAGTCGAAGGACGCGGCCGGCTGCTGGTTCCTTCGTTTTCCGATGTCCACGTCCACCTGGACTCCACGCGGATCGGCCTGCCTTTCCGTGAGCACACCGGCGCCCCCGGCGTCTGGGCCATGATGATGAACGACCGGAAGAACTGGCGCAGCGCCGAAGTTCCGCTGCAGGAACGGGTCCGGAACACCCTGGGTTCAATGATCGCGCGGGGAACCACCCGAGTACGCAGCTACGCGCAAATCGACGTCGACTGTGGCCTGGAACGGTTCGAGGCAGTCCTTGCCGCCAAAGAACACTTCCGGGATCAGGCCGACGTCGAGATCATTGCCTTCCCGCAGGCCGGGCTGCTGCGCGAGGCCGGCACTCCGGCCCTGATGGAGGAAGCCCTCAAAGCCGGCGCCACGGTGATGGGTGGCATCGATCCGTGCACCCTGGACCGCGATCCGGTGGAGCACCTGAACATTGTCTTCGGACTCGCGGAAAAGTACCACGCTGCCGTCGACATCCACCTGCACGAACCGGGAGAGCTTGGTGTATTCAGCACCGATCTCATCCTGGAACGCACCCGGGCGCTCGGCATGCAGGGCCAAGTGACACTCTCTCATGCCTACCAGCTGGGCAGCGTCTCCGAGGCCACCACCCAACGGTTGATTGCAGAATTCGCGGAGCTGGATGTGTCCATGGCGTCCGTAGCCCCCTCGGTTTCAGGCATTCTGCCGCTCCCTCTGCTGGCCGAAGCCGGCGTGCGGTTCGGGCTGGGCGAGGACGGGCAGCGGGACTACTGGTCCCCCTATGGCAACACCGATATGCTGGACCGCACCTGGCAGCTTGCGTTCACCAACAACTTCCGGCAGGACGAGCTGATTGAGCACTGCCTGGCCATCGCCACCATTGGTGGGGCAAGCGTGCTGGATGCATCAAGCCAGCGCCTGAAGGGCACCGCAGATCGTCCGGGGCTGGAACCCGGTTCGCCGGCTGAGCTGCTGCTGGTGGACGGCGAAACCGTGGCAGCGGCCGTTATGGACCGCGGTAAGGACCGGACGGTAATCCACCGCGGCGCTGTGGTGGCCGATCAGCTGCGGCTGGTCTAGCAGCCGCCTTCCAACGGTTGTCAGGAACCCTTGGCCGGTTCCGCTGTTTCGACGGCGGAACCGGCTGTTGCCATTTCGGCCTCAGGCAGTGATTCAGCGTCCTCTCCCCCGTGGCACCTTTCCTGTCGGGTCCCTGACCGCCCGGAACCCGGCAGCCTGGCATCCGGCAGCCGGTATTTGGCTTCGCCGGAGCCCCCTATGTTCGGTCCGGTCGATGCGAATCGTCCGGCTACGGCCAGCAACAGGGCAACGCCTGCCAGCACCATGAAGCTGGTTTCCCATCCCCCAGTCAGCTGTTGCAGCATCCCTGCCAGCAGCGGACCCAGCGATGCAAGGGCGAAGCCGCTCCCCTGGCTCATGGCGGAGAGCCTGCCTGCGTTGAGAGGGCCGCTGGACCGGAGGACCATCAGGGCCATTCCCAGGCCAAAGCCGGCACTCTGCACTGCTCCGAGCAGCCCCACTGCCCAGAACTGCAGCCCTGCGGGAGCCATCAGGACACCCAGCAGGCCAGCCGCGATCAGCACACCGAGACCTGGCGTGATGATCTTCAGAATGGCGGGGCGGCTGGCCATGACGGGTGACAGCAGGCTCGCCGGCAGGCCCGCGATGCTGAACCAGGCCAAAAGTACAGCGGCGTTGGCCGGTTCAACACCTCTTGACAGCAGAAATGCTGAGAGCCAGGACGTGACGGCGAAATAAAGCATGGCCTGCAGCCCGAAGAACGCTGCCACCGCCAGGGCCGTCCGGTGCCGCCAGAGGGGCGCGGGCCGGGCAGATCCAGGTTCTGCTTTGCCCCGCCCAGCAGTCCGTCGCTCCAGCGTCCGTCGCTGCTTGGTCTGTCGCTCCAGTGTCCGCAGTGCTGCGGCGGCTCCCCTGTGGTGGACCACCGGGTTGGACCGTCCGGGCACGGTGCCTTCGCCGGTCCGCAGCATGAGGCCTCCGGCCAGCAAGGCAGGCACTGCCCATAGTGCCAGGGCCCACGGCAGGCTGCCGTTCAGGATCTGCTCGAGCGGGCGCATCAGTCCTGCGCCCATGGCCGCGCCCACGCCGAAGCCCATGGTGCACAGGCCTGTCCACCAACCTGTGCCGCCATGGGCTTTCAGAATCTGCGGGACCAGCACGCTGGCGGTCATGATGGCTGATCCGGCAAGGAATGTACCCGGGAGCAGCATCGCTGGCCCCAGGGCCCGGAGCAGGAGGGCACCGGCGAGGACCAGCAACGCCAGCGCCACTGCCCGGCCGGCACCCATGCGGCTTGCCAGCCACGGCCCCAGCGGCGCCGAGACTCCAAACGCCAGTACCGGCAGCCCGCCGAGCAGCGGCATCAGTTGCGGTTCCAGGCCGAACCGCTGTTCGATCTCCGGCATTACTGCCGCCACGGTGGTGATTGCCGGCCGGAGGTTTGTCGAGACAAGAATCAGAGCCAGCAGCATCAGCAGCGGACGCGCCATCCCCATGTTGCCTGGGCGGTCCCTGCGGACGGAAGACGGCAGCGTCACGATATCTCCAATGAAGAGCATTTGGTATACCAAGTAACTCTACCTTGAAAATCGGAAAAGTAAATTAGTCTGATATGCGCCAACACTGAGAGACTGCAGCAGTATCATTTCAGATTTGGAATACCAAATTCTTCAGTATGATCGGGCGGGATCTCTGACTGCGTTTTATCCGTTGGGCTCAGATCGCCTTTCCAGGGTTCAGGATGCCAGCCGGGTCAAACAGTGCTTTGATCCGGCGCTGCAGTTCACGGACAGGTTCAGGCTGTTCCAAGCCGAGCCAGCGCAGCTTGTACTGCCCGATCCCATGCTCGCCGGTGATAGTCCCACCCATTTCCAGAGCCACGGCGATTGAATCGTCCAGGGCAGTATTCAGCCGTTTCATCGTGCCCTCGTCAACAGTGCTGTCCGGCCTGTCCACCCAGAAAGTCGGGTGCAGATTGCCATCGCCGGCATGCGCCACTACTTTAAGTTTCACCTGGTGCGCCGCCGCCAGTTCCTGGAGGGTACCCACGTAATCCACCAGCCGTGACCGCGGGACTGCAACGTCTTCGCCCACGCGGTATTCGTCGTCCACTTCCACACCACGGCTGTTGCGGCGCAGTTCCACCAACTGTTCGGCTTCCGCACTCGCTTCGGTAGTCACCGTGGCGCCGCCCGCCGCCAGGACTTCACGTACCGCCTCCGCCTCCGCCGCAGCGCCGAAGCCGTCTGTTTGGATCAGAAGCAACGATGCACCGCGCGAGCTCAGGTCCGAGCCGTGGATTTCGTCCAGCTGGGCGAGCGATCCGCCGTCGAGAAGTTCCATGATGGCTGGCTGCACACGTGCCCTGCCCACTGCAAGGACGCCAGACGCGGCCAGCCGGAAATCCGGGTAGAACGCCGCGATGGTGTGCACTTCACGCGGCAGGTACTTGAGCCGGACGGTCACTCCCACCACGATGCCAAGTGTCCCCTCGGAACCTACGAACAGTCCGGTGAGGTCGTACCCGGCAACGCCCTTGAAGGTCTGGTGGCCTGTGTGGATCAGGGATCCGTCCGCCAGGACCACGTCGAGTGCCAAGACTGAATCGCGCGTCACGCCATACTTGGCACAGCGAAGACCGCCCGCATTCGTCGCCACATTGCCGCCGATGGTGGACATTCTGAAGCTGGCCGGATCCGGAGCATACATGAGCCCGTGTGCTGCCGCGGCGTCATTGAGGTCGGCGTTGATCACGCCGGGTTCAACGACAGCGGTCTCGTCATCAGCGTTGAGGTCCAGAATGCGGTTCATCCGTTCCAGGCCCAGGACGATGCAGCCCCGGCTGGCATGGGCGCCGCCGGAAACACCGGTGCCGGCGCCCCGTGCCACCACAGGCACACCGTGTGCGGCGCAGCTCCGCATCACAGCCTGGACATCCGCTATTGATTCGACCAATACCACTGCCAGCGGCAATTGGTAGTCGAGCACAGGGGCCTGGTCCACGGCATAAGCAGCCAGCGTGGGTTGGTCCACGGCGATCTTCGAGGGCTCCAGGATGTTTCTGAGCTCGTCAACAATGGTTTTCATGCCGCCTCCGGTTCAGTGATATCCGGCCTTCAGTCTAAAGCGCCGGGACAGCTCGCCCCAGGAGGTTTCGAAGCGCCGCTTAGGGTGCGATGCTTGCGTGGAAGGGCGCTTCCAGCATTTAAAGCGCTACCAGCTTTGGTCTAACCGCAGTCCTTCCGAGACCTGTGCCGAGACGGCATCTGGGTCATGGACCGCATCACGGCCGAGCTAAGCTGTGGAGTTCGCATCTGCCCTGGGTGTGAGCTCGAGTTCCATGATGATCTCGGATGTGGATGTATCCAGCGGATACGGCTCCCGGCGCCCGGTGTCTGTGAAGCCGTTCCGTTCATAGAAGGCCATAGCACGGGCGTTGTCTTCATGGACACCGAGCTGAAGGATACCGGCGCCGAGATCCTCCCTTGCCACCGTCACTGCTTCGTGCAGCAGCTCAGCAGCCAGTCCCGAACCTCGGAGTTCCGGAACCACATAAACGCTGACCAGCATGGCCTGCAGCGGCCTGTAAGTGTCTTGAGGTATTTTCACCACCACGCGCATCAGCGCAGACAGTTTCCCGCCCACAGCTCCGTGGTCAGCCACGAGCGCCACGCTGCCGGCAGTGGACATGGACGTTGCCCGTGTTCGCCATTGCATTTCGGTCTGGTTCCGGGCCGAGTCCAAGGCCTCAACATACGCCATGGGCGTATCCGTGATCATCTCCAGCCTGATATCACGCAACGCCTGCCATTCAGTGGCAGCGAGCCTGCGGACCGTTGGCATAAACCGTTCAGTCACCGGCATGGCCCATGAATCTCACAAAGCGTGCCAGCACGTCCGGCCAGCCGGCTTGGTAGTCCGCACGGGTACTTGCCGGGTCCTCGGCACCCTGCCAGCCGTTGTGTACCAGCCGGACTTCAGTGCCGCCGTCTACCCCAAGGAAAGCGACCCTCAGTTCCGTGGACCACAAGGCAGTCGAGCCGGGGTGCCATGTGGCGTGGAAGGACAACGGAGGTTGCCAGTCATCAATCGATCCCCAGATGGCTGTCCTGCCGTCGTCAGCCGTTTCGACGATCAGGTTCTCTTCAAACTCCACGTAGGAACCCGACCCGTAGACACTCTTAAGATCAAGGGGCCACCACAAATGAGTGTGGTCCGTAAACCCAACGAATGCCTGCGAAACCGGGCCCGGGACCACCACCGTGAAGATCAAAGGCTCCAGCCCATCAGAATCTACGGGCTGTTCCTTGTCCGAATCCGACGAGTGGCTGAAGAGGTTGCTCATGGGCACCAACTCTACCCGTGAGTCTGCGCCGGGGCGGTCGGTGCTGTTCTCAGCCGGCCTTGAGGATCGGTGGTTTGCGGTCCCTTAATTGCGTCTCTGTCACTGTGGCGGGTTTGTGTGGGTGTGTGGATGTGTGGGGTGTGGGGTGTTGGTGTGTGGGTGGTTGTTAAAGGGGTCAGGCCCCGACGTGTGTCGGGGCCTGGCCTTAATGGTTGTCCGGCGGTGTCCTACTCTCCCACACCCTCCCGGGTGCAGTACCATCGGCGCTGTGGGTCTTAGCTTCCGGGTTCGGAATGGGACCGGGCGTTTCCCCCACGCTGTGACCGCCGTAACCCTTTGTCCCGTCCCCGTTTCCCTGTGAGGGGTGCGGGGTGGGAAGTCTGTGGTTACAACTTCTGTGGTTCCACCGTTCCGGGCCTGGGCCGGGTGTGGCGGTGTTATGTAGTTGTGTGGTGTTTTTGTTCCCTGGAACAACGCTGCCGTGGGTACGGGTTTGTTGTTTGGGAACCACATAGTGGACGCAAGCAGTCTTGTTTCTTTGTACCGTTGTTGATGTGAACGTCTTTTGAATCCGTTCACCAATGGTGTGTGGTGTAAGTTATCGGCCTATTAGTACCGGTCAGCTTCACGAGTCGTTAGTCCTCGCTTCCACATCCGGCCTATCAACCCAGTGGTCTGGCTGGGGGCCTCTCACACACAAGGTGTATGGAAATCTCATCTCGAAGCGGGCTTCCCGCTTAGATGCTTTCAGCGGTTATCCCATCCGAACGTAGCTAATCAGCGGTGCACTTGGCAGTACAACTGACACACCAGAGGTTCGTCCGTCCCGGTCCTCTCGTACTAAGGACAGCCCTTCTCAAATTTCCTGCGCGCGCAGCGGATAGGGACCGAACTGTCTCACGACGTTCTAAACCCAGCTCGCGTACCGCTTTAATGGGCGAACAGCCCAACCCTTGGGACCTACTCCAGCCCCAGGATGCGACGAGCCGACATCGAGGTGCCAAACCATGCCGTCGATATGGACTCTTGGGCAAGATCAGCCTGTTATCCCCGAGTACCTTTTATCCGTTGAGCGACGGCCATTCCACAATGTACCGCCGGATCACTAGTCCCGACTTTCGTCCCTGCTTGAGATGTCTCTCTCACAGTCAAGCTCCCTTGTGCACTTACACTCGACACCTGATTGCCAACCAGGCTGAGGGAACCTTTGGGCGCCTCCGTTACTTTTTAGGAGGCAACCGCCCCAGTTAAACTACCCATCAGGCACTGTCCCTGACCCGGATTACGGGCCGAAGTTAGATGTCCAAAGTGACCAGAGTGGTATTTCAACGATGACTCCACCCGAACTGGCGTCCGGGCTTCAACGTCTCCCACCTATCCTACACAAGCCACTCCGAACACCAATACCAAACTATAGTAAAGGTCTCGGGGTCTTTCCGTCCTGCTGCGCGTAACGAGCATCTTTACTCGTACTGCAATTTCGCCGAGTTTATGGTTGAGACAGCGGGGAAGTCGTTACTCCATTCGTGCAGGTCGGAACTTACCCGACAAGGAATTTCGCTACCTTAGGATGGTTATAGTTACCACCGCCGTTTACTGGGGCTTGAATTCTCAGCTTCGCCTTGCGGCTAACCGGTCCTCTTAACCTTCCAGCACCGGGCAGGAGTCAGTCCGTATACATCGTCTTGCGACTTCGCACGGACCTGTGTTTTTAGTAAACAGTCGCTTCCCCCTGGTCTCTGCGGCCCCTGCACGCTCCCCACAGCAAGTGTGGTTCACGATGGGGGCCCCCCTTCTCCCGAAGTTACGGGGGCATTTTGCCGAGTTCCTTAACCATAATTCTCTCGATCGCCTTAGTATTCTCTACCTGATCACCTGTGTCGGTTTGGGGTACGGGCGGCTAAAACCTCGCGTCGATGCTTTTCTAGGCAGCATAGGATCACTGAATCCCCCCTTACGGGAGTCCCATCGGGTCTCAGGCATCATGAACAGCGGATTTGCCTACCGTTCGCCCTACATCCTTGGACCGGGACTACCATCGCCCGGCTCAGCTACCTTCCTGCGTCACACCTGTTAATACGCTTACCTCCCAGGATCAGGTCCCGCGCTCCACCAAAACCCTTCCATCCCGAAGGACGGTCAGGCAGGTCTCGGGCAGTTAGTATCCCCTGTTCAGCATGGACGGTTTTTCGCCGGTACGGGAATATCAACCCGTTGTCCATCGACTACGCCTGTCGGCCTCGCCTTAGGTCCCGACTTACCCAGGGCAGATTAGCTTGACCCTGGAACCCTTGATCATTCGGCGGACGGGTTTCTCACCCGTCTTTCGCTACTCATGCCTGCATTCTCACTCGTGTAGGCTCCACCGCTGGTTTACACCGCGACTTCACTGCCCACACGACGCTCCCCTACCACTCCAGACGCCTGAACCAGAAGAACAAGTCTCCGGCTTAGCTAATATCTGAAATCCACAACTTCGGCGGTGTACTTGAGCCCCGCTACATTGTCGGCGCGGAATCACTTGACCAGTGAGCTATTACGCACTCTTTTAAGGATGGCTGCTTCTAAGCCAACCTCCTGGTTGTCTTCGCAACTCCACATCCTTTCCCACTTAGCACACGCTTAGGGGCCTTAGTTGGTGGTCTGGGCTGTTTCCCTCTCGACTATGAAGCTTATCCCCCACAGTCTCACTGCTGCGCTCTCACTTACCGGCATTCGGAGTTTGGCTGACGTCAGTAACCTTGTAGGGCCCATTAGCCATCCAGTAGCTCTACCTCCGGTAAGAAACACGCAACGCTGCACCTAAATGCATTTCGGGGAGAACCAGCTATCACGAAGTTTGATTGGCCTTTCACCCCTACCCACAGCTCATCCCCTCCATTTTCAACTGAAGTGGGTTCGGTCCTCCACGACGTCTTACCGTCGCTTCAACCTGGCCATGGGTAGATCACTTCGCTTCGGGTCTAGATCACGCCACTGCAACGCCCTGTTCAGACTCGCTTTCGCTACGGCTTCCCCACACGGGTTAACCTCGCGACGTAACACTAACTCGCAGGCTCATTCTTCAAAAGGCACGCCGTCACCAGAATCAGACTGGCTCCGACGGATTGTAAGCACACGGTTTCAGGTACTGTTTCACTCCCCTCCCGGGGTACTTTTCACCTTTCCCTCACGGTACTGGTCCGCTATCGGTCATTAGGGAGTATTTAGGCTTATCAGGTGGTCCTGACAGATTCACACGGGATTTCTCGGGCCCCGTGCTACTTGGGATACTCTCCAGGCGGTACACAACATTTCGGTTACGGGGCTCACACCCTCTCTGGCCGGCCTTTCAAGACCGTTCACCTATGCCTGTACTACTCACCTCACTGTCCCGGCAGAGACAGAACGGAAAGTCCCACAACCCCGACCATGCAACGCCCGCCGGCTATCACACATGGAACGGTTTAGCCTGATCCGCGTTCGCTCGCCACTACTGACGGAATCACTGTTGTTTTCTCTTCCTGCGGGTACTGAGATGTTTCACTTCCCCGCGTTCCCCCCACGCACCCTATGTTCAGATGCGGGTCACCAGGCAGCTCGCGCCCCTGGCGGGGTTTCCCCATTCGGACACCCTGGGATCACAGTCCGGTTATCGACTCCCCCAGGCTTATCGCAGATTCCTACGTCCTTCTTCGGCTCCTAATGCCAAGGCATCCACCGTGTGCTCTTAAAAACTTGACCACAAAAGATCAAAAAAACTAATTCACGAGAGAACCACGAAAACATACCCACACGAACGCACACCCCCGAAAGGACACACGACGCACAGATAAGATCCAGGTTCATATTCTTGGAAATTGCTTCTTATAAAAGATGCTCGCGTCCACTATGTAGTTCTCAAACAACAACCCCAAACCACACACCCCACACACAACCCCCGAAAGGGACACATGCATGATCGCTGCAGCCAGGAAACCAGAAACAAACAAACCCACACCACACACCCGCACCCCCCACAAAAAGGAGATACAGGCATACGCCATGACCCTGTTGCCTCAGGACCCAACAGTGTGCCAAACACTAAACCACCAACCCCCGCCGGCACCGTTCCACGCACCCGCACCCTCCCGAAGGAAAACACAGACACCGTACTAGGCACCGGAAAGAACCGGCAACCGCTATTTGCTGATATTCCACCCATGAGCACCCGCCGCGGAACTTCCGTCCGCGAAACGGGCTGTACTCCTGACAACCCCCACACCCCGCATACACGGGGAACAGGACATTGTAGGTGCTCCTTAGAAAGGAGGTGATCCAGCCGCACCTTCCGGTACGGCTACCTTGTTACGACTTAGTCCCAATCGCCAGTCCCACCTTCGACAGCTCCCTCCCACAAGGGGTTAGGCCACCGGCTTCGGGTGTTACCAACTTTCGTGACTTGACGGGCGGTGTGTACAAGGCCCGGGAACGTATTCACCGCAGCGTTGCTGATCTGCGATTACTAGCGACTCCGACTTCATGGGGTCGAGTTGCAGACCCCAATCCGAACTGAGACCGGCTTTTTGGGATTAGCTCCACCTCACAGTATCGCAACCCTTTGTACCGGCCATTGTAGCATGCGTGAAGCCCAAGACATAAGGGGCATGATGATTTGACGTCGTCCCCACCTTCCTCCGAGTTGACCCCGGCAGTCTCCTATGAGTCCCCGCCATAACGCGCTGGCAACATAGAACGAGGGTTGCGCTCGTTGCGGGACTTAACCCAACATCTCACGACACGAGCTGACGACAACCATGCACCACCTGTAAACCGACCGCAAGCGGGGCACCTGTTTCCAGGTATTTCCGGTTCATGTCAAGCCTTGGTAAGGTTCTTCGCGTTGCATCGAATTAATCCGCATGCTCCGCCGCTTGTGCGGGCCCCCGTCAATTCCTTTGAGTTTTAGCCTTGCGGCCGTACTCCCCAGGCGGGGCACTTAATGCGTTAGCTACGGCGCGGAAAACGTGGAATGTCCCCCACACCTAGTGCCCAACGTTTACGGCATGGACTACCAGGGTATCTAATCCTGTTCGCTCCCCATGCTTTCGCTCCTCAGCGTCAGTTAATGCCCAGAGACCTGCCTTCGCCATCGGTGTTCCTCCTGATATCTGCGCATTTCACCGCTACACCAGGAATTCCAGTCTCCCCTACATCACTCTAGTCTGCCCGTACCCACCGCAGATCCGGAGTTGAGCCCCGGACTTTCACGGCAGACGCGACAAACCGCCTACGAGCTCTTTACGCCCAATAATTCCGGATAACGCTTGCGCCCTACGTATTACCGCGGCTGCTGGCACGTAGTTAGCCGGCGCTTCTTCTGCAGGTACCGTCACTTTCGCTTCTTCCCTACTGAAAGAGGTTTACAACCCGAAGGCCGTCATCCCTCACGCGGCGTCGCTGCATCAGGCTTGCGCCCATTGTGCAATATTCCCCACTGCTGCCTCCCGTAGGAGTCTGGGCCGTGTCTCAGTCCCAGTGTGGCCGGTCACCCTCTCAGGCCGGCTACCCGTCGTCGCCTTGGTGAGCCATTACCTCACCAACAAGCTGATAGGCCGCGAGTCCATCCAAAACCACAAAAAGCTTTCCACCCCCACCATGCGATGAGGAGTCATATCCGGTATTAGACCCAGTTTCCCAGGCTTATCCCAGAGTTAAGGGCAGGTTACTCACGTGTTACTCACCCGTTCGCCACTAATCCCCCCAGCAAGCTGGGGTTCATCGTTCGACTTGCATGTGTTAAGCACGCCGCCAGCGTTCATCCTGAGCCAGGATCAAACTCTCCGTTGAAGTAAAACAAAAACAGACACAACCAACACCCCCGGGAAAACGGGGCATGCCGACTGCACAAAATTTGAAACCAGCTGTAAAAACCAGACCCCAACCACGGGGTGGCAGGATCCGGCAAATTCAACCAATTCATATAAAATAAACCGGTATCAACAAACTTGGCACACTATTGAGTTCTCAAACAACAGACACACCCGGCACCACCAGGACCAAACCACAGTCCCGGATCGCTCCGGAGCAACTTCACAAACTTACCCGCTAGCTTCACCCTAGTCAAATCGGCGTTCCTGACTCATTTTTGCCCGTGGCATCTGTGTCATTTTCACCGACCAACTCCGGGGAGCAGCGCGGGTATCTACTCTACCACCACTTTACCGGGATGCCAACACGGCCGGGATGACGGCCCCAAAAGCCCGGAATCACGCGGATTCCGGGCTTTGGATGCCGCTGCCAGGTGGGGCCGGCATCAAGGACAACTACATGAGTCCGCTGGCGGGTTTGAAGTAGGCGGCACCGAGTGGGGGCAGCGTGACGCTCAGGGTGGCCGGTTGACCATCCAGTCCTTGGGCAACTGCTGTCAGCACTCCGTCGTTAGCCACTCCCGACCCCCCATAAGCCACATCATCGGTATTCAGCACTTCGGTCCAGCCCCCTGCGGCCGGCACTCCGATGTCATAGCCGTGGTGCGGACCGCCTGAGAAGTTGACGGCGCACACCAGCGGGTTGCCAGCCGTATCCCAGCGGATGAACGTCAGGACATTGCGGTCCGCGTCGCCACCGTTGATCCACTGGAAGCCGCCGGGTTCGTTGTCGCGCGAATACATCGCCGGCGTGGAGCTGTAGAGCTCGTTCAGCTCCTTGGTCAGCAGTTGCACGCCACGGTGGGCAGGGATGTCCGCCAGCCACCAGTCCAAGCCGTGCTGTTCAGACCACTCCGCTTCCTGCCCGAATTCCGTGCCCATGAAGATGAGCTGCTTTCCGGGGTGCGCCCACTGGTAGGCGAGGAAGGCTCGGAGGTTGGCCAGCTGCTGCCAGCGGTCGCCGGGCATCTTGCGGAGCATGGAGCCCTTACCGTGCACCACTTCGTCGTGGCTGATGGGAAGGAGGAAGTTTTCCGTGAACGCATAGACCATCGAGAACGTAACCGTCCCATGGTGCCATTTGCGGTTGACCGGATCCTCCGAGGCGTACTTGAGGGAGTCGTGCATCCAGCCCATGTTCCACTTGATGCCGAATCCCAGCCCACCCTGGCTGGTGGGTGCCGTTACACCCGGGAAGGCCGTGGATTCCTCGGCAATAGTAACTGCGCCCGGGTGCGTCTTGTAGACCGTGGCGTTGACCTCCTGCAGGAATGAGATGGCCTCAAGGTTTTCGCGTCCGCCAAAACGATTGGGCTGCCACTGGCCTTCCTCGCGGGAGTAGTCGAGGTACAGCATGGAGGCGACCGCGTCCACGCGCAGTCCGTCGATATGGAACTCGTCGAGCCAGTACAACGCATTGGCAACCAGGAAGTTACGCACCTCCGTGCGGCCGTAGTCAAAGATCAACGTGCCCCAGTCCGGGTGCTCGCCAAGGTTGGGGTCAGCGTGTTCGTAGAGCGGCTCGCCGTCAAATTGCGCAAGGGCCCAGGCATCCTTGGGGAAGTGGGCCGGGACCCAGTCAAGAAGGACTCCGATGCCGGCCTGGTGGAGCGCGTCGACGAGGTAGCGGAACTCATCAGGATGCCCAAATCGCGATGTCGGTGCGAAATACGACGTTACTTGGTAGCCCCAGGATCCGCCGAAGGGGTGCTCAGCCACCGGCATTAACTCCACATGTGTGAACCCGAGCCACTGCACGTACTCGACCAGTTCCTTGGCGAGTTCTCGGTAGCTCAGGCCAATCCGCCAGGATCCGAGGTGGACCTCGTACACACTCATGGGAGAGTTGTGCGGATCGCGGTCAGCCCGCGCCGTCATCCAGTCGGAGTCTTGAAACTGGTAGTGCGAATCAACCACCCTGGACGCGGTGAGAGGCGGAACCTCAGTACCGAACGCCAGGGGATCAGCCTTCTCGACCCAGTGACCGCCCTTGGTCTTGATCTCGAATTTATAGCACGCACCTGCTACAACACCCGGGAGGAACACTTCCCAGACGCCGGAGGAGCCAAGCGAGCGCAAGGAGTTCTGCCTGCCGTCCCAGGCGTTGAAATCGCCCTTGACGCGGACAGCCTGGGCATTGGGTGCCCACACAGCGAAGGAGACGCCGTCAACGTCCCCGAGGGACGATTTGTAGTGCTGGACATGCGCGCCCAACACTTCCCAGAGTTTTTCGTGGCGACCCTCGCCGATCAGGTGCAGGTCCACCTCCCCAATGGTCGGCAGGTACCGGTAGGCGTCATCCGTGGTTATGGGAGGGACGCCCTGGTACGTCACTTCCAGCCGGTAGTCCGGCACATGACCCTGCTGAAGCGGATCAAGCACCGCGGCCCAGACGCCGTCGGCTTCATGCGCCATGGGCACGGAACCGGCGGCGGTCACGACGGAGACAGACGTAGCCAGATGCTTGACGGCGCGGATGGTGACGTGGCCGTGATCGTCCAGGTGCGCGCCAAGCACCGAGTGTGGTGCATGATGCTCACCAGCCGCGATCCTGCCCAGGGTGTCTGCGTCCACGTGAAGCGGCACACGGGGCCGATCGGTACGTGCTGAGCCTGTCATTTTGTTACCTTCCGCTGCCGCTCCGGCCGGTTCGCCGGAGCTTGTACCGCTGAGGAGCTGCCTGGACGCATTTACCGGAATAGCCAGCCAATCCGGCCTGTTGCGCAGCTCATAAACAACTTCATATAGGGCCTTATCCAGCCACAATGCCATAAAGAGCGGCGAGCGGCGGTCAACGGTCCCCGGTGTGACTTCTGCATAACCTTCAAGGAATGCCTCGGCGCAGTCATCAGCCCAGGTTCCCGGAACCCTGACGCCCTGGCGCTCACGCTCAGCAGCGCCCGCGGCATAGTCGAAGGACCGCAGCATGCCCACGACGTCGCGGAGCGGAACATCGGGAACGTTCCGTTCCGAAATGGGGCGAAGAGGCTCGCCTTCAAAGTCCAGGATCGCCCAGCGGCCTGGCTCCCCGGCAGGACCGGGAACCTGCAGAATCTGGCCAAGGTGGAGGTCGCCGTGAATCCGCTGCAGCGGACCGGAGTGGCTTCCCTCCAGTTGCTTGAGAAGACCGCCCAGTTCCCTGCCATAGGGCCCGACGACGGCACCCGCCTCAATCCAGGACTGACGGACCCGCTGGGCTACTGCGGGGGCAATGTCCCTGCCGGGAACGGACTCCTCGGACAATCCCAGGGTCTCAGCGAGCCTGCGATGAACTGTGGCGGTGGCTGCCCCGAGGGCACGGGCTTCGTTGGTGAAATCGATTCCGGCCAGGGCTGCGTCTACGGCCAGCCGCCATGCATCGCGGCCACCGGCAAGGAACTCGTGGGCCACTGCCAGCTCGCCATGGGTGGGACGGGAGCCGTCCGGTGCATTGGGCCCGGCGGCCCAGCTGCCCCGGACCCAGCCCAAAGTGGCCGGAACTTCCGATGCGCCAGCCGCTGTGAGCGCCGCGCCCACTTCAACCTCCGGATTCCGGCCCCCGGAAAGTACCCGGAAGAATTTGATGATCGCGGCGGACCCGCCGTCGTCAACAATCACTGAACTGTTGGACTGTTCACCGGACAGCACCCGGACCATGCCGGTAGCCGTGGGCAGCCGGTAGCCGGAGGAGACCAGGTGGCCGGTGGCGGCGCCGGCCGTCGAAATACCGTCGTTGCGCATCAGCTCCAGACATTCGGAAATGAACACGGGATCGTGCACTGCATCGTAAATCCAGCGGTTGCCCAGCTCAGGGCGGATGCCTTCGGCGATCAGCGCGCGCTCCAAGCCTTCCAGCGGCGCGCCACGATAGCTGAGCGGAACCTGCACCACATCGCTGCGCGTGCCGCCGCTGGCCACCGGAGACGTCACGGCGATCAGGAGAACTTCCAACCCGGCCTGCCCGGACGGGTCCTCCAGGCCCAGACCACCCACACGCGCCAGCGTGAAGTCC
The DNA here is from genome assembly GCF_050157035.1 of Pseudarthrobacter sp. N5. GTDB lineage: Bacteria > Actinomycetota > Actinomycetes > Actinomycetales > Micrococcaceae > Arthrobacter. The sequence goes on along the minus strand of NZ_CP189593.1, from coordinate 1,030,073 downwards.
CCTGACTTCACCGGGAACCAGCGCTGGCGCGGCAGCCACTCCCTGAGCAGGGCTGCAAGTGAGGGCGTGAGCATGGCTTGCGTCACGTCAGCCGTCGATGGGCAGAATTGGCAGGGCCTGCGTATACGGGGAAGCCGGGTTGGATGTGGCAGACCGGACCCGCAGCCAGAAGAAATCGTGGCTGCCAAGAGTCAGGGTCAGGGCGCCGTCGGCTGCGATGCCGGGAAACGGCTGGCCGCCGAAGACGTCCCGGAGCCCGCGCCCGGCGTATTGCGGGATGTGCAGGGTGGCGGCGACCGGGTGCTGGGACAGGTTGAACGCACAGAGAACGGATTCGCCCTCCACACCGGAGGCATCGTCCTCCGGCAGTTCGCGCAGGTATGCGAGCACAACATCGTGGTCCGCCTCAACGTGCGTGAATCCGCCAAGACCAAAGGCAGGATGGTTCCTCCGGACGCTCAGGATCTGGCGGGTCCAACGAAGGAGCGAGCCTGAGTGGGCGGCCTCGGCCTCCACGTTGGCCATGCTGTAGTTGTATACCAGCGACTGGTTGACCGGAAGGTATAGCTTGCCTGGATCCGCGTTGGAGAAACCGGCATTGCGGTCCGGATTCCACTGCATTGGGGTGCGGACGGCGTCGCGGTCCTCTAGCCAGATGTTGTCACCCATGCCGATCTCGTCGCCATAGTAGAGGAACGGGCTGCCCGGAAGAGAGAGAAGCAGAGCATTGATCAGCTCGATTTCAGCCCTGGAGTTGTCAAGCAGCGGAGCCAGCCGGCGCCTGATGCCGATGTTGGCCCGCATCCGGGGATCCGGCGCGTACCAGCCGAGCATCGCGGCACGTTCATCCGGAGTGACCATCTCCAGCGTGAGTTCGTCGTGGTTCCGCAGGAATGTCCCCCACTGGGCCCCCTCGGGAATGGCCGGAGTGTCGTGCATGGTCTCGATGATGGGCGCGGCCTTCTGATCCCGCAGCGCGTAGTAGAGCCGCGGCATGATGGGGAAGTGGAAGGCCATATGGCATTCCGGTTCTTCCGCGGTGCCGAAGTATTCAACCACCTCGTTGGGCGGCTGATTGGCTTCAGCGATGATGACCCGGCCTGGGTAGCTTTCATCCACCATGCTCCGCAGCTTGCGCAGGAAGTCGTGGGTCGCCGGGAGGTTCTCGCAGTTGGTGCCCTCCTCCTCGAACAGGTACGGGATGGCATCGGCACGGAAGCCGTCTATGCCCTGGTCCAGCCAGAACCTCACCACGTCAAAGAGCGCGTCGATCACTTTGGGGTTCTCAAAATTGAGATCCGGCTGGTGGCTGAAGAACCGGTGCCAGAAAAACTGGCGCCGGATGGGATCGAAGGTCCAGTTGGATTCCTCGGTGTCCACGAAGATGATGCGGGCGTCCTGGTACTTCTCGTCGGTGTCGCTCCAGACATAGAAGTCCCCGAACGGTCCTTCGGGGTCCTTGCGTGATTCCTGGAACCAGGGGTGCTGATCGGAAGTGTGGTTCAGCGGGAGATCGATGATGACCCGGACGCCACGGGCGTGCGCCTCTGCTACGAGCCGCTTGAAGTCGCTGATGGTGCCGAATTCGTCCAGCACAGAGTTGTAGTCGGAGATGTCATAGCCGCCGTCCCGGAGCGGGGACTGGAAGAACGGCGGCAGCCACAGGCAGTCGACGCCCAGCCACTGCAGATAGTCAAGCTTTTCGATCAGGCCATGGAAATCTCCGGAACCATCCCCGTTGGCGTCCGCAAATGCCCTGACCACAACCTCATAGAAGACGGCCTTCCGGTACCACAACGGATCATGCTGAAGCCCTGGCGCGTTCAGCTCGAATGTGCCTTTGGGGGTGAAGTGCTGGCCGGTGTTCTGCGGAATGAAACTCACTGACGCTACCTTCGAATGCTCAGAATGTGTGCCGGTTCAACGTGCGCGTCCAGGCGGACGTAGTTGTATTCGCCCCATTCCCAGGTCTCGCCGGAGATCAGATCGTCCACCCTGAAACCGCCGTTTGGTGTGCACTCTTCCGGATCCAGATGGAGGGCTGCCAGGTCCAGGGAGACAGTGCTTTCCCTCGTGCCGTGCGGGTCCATATTGACCACAACAATGAGGGTGTCCTTGGAACCGTCCGGCAGCGTCTTGTGCTTCGAGTACACGATGGTGGCGTCATCAGTGCTGTGGTGCAGCGTGAGGTTCTGCAGGTCACCGAGCGCCGGGTGTGAGTGCCGGATCTCGTTGAGCCGGGTCAGGTACGGGGCCAGGGAACGTCCGGACTCAGCCGCGGCGTCCCAGTCCCGCGCCTTGTACTCGAATTTCTCGTTGTCGATGTACTCCTCCGCGCCGGGCCGGGCCACGTGCTCGTAGAGCTCATAACCGGCATAGACGCCCCAGAGAGGGCTGGCCGTGGCAGCGAGCGCCGCGCGGATCTTGAAGGCAGCCGGGCCGCCGTACTGCAGGTACTCAGTGAGGATATCCGGAGTGTTAACAAAGAAGTTGGGCCGGAAATAGGCAGGGGACTTGTGGCTGACCTCGGTGAAGTACTCCTCCAGCTCCTCCTTGGTATTCCGCCAGGTGAAGTACGTGTAGGACTGCTGGAAACCAGCCCGGCCCAGAGCGTGCATCATGGCGGGCCGCGTAAATGCCTCTGCCAGGAACACCACATCCGGGTACTTCTTGTTAACCTTGCCGATCAGCCATTCCCAGAACCACACCGGCTTGGTGTGGGGATTGTCCACGCGGAAGATCTTTACGCCGTGGCTGATCCAGAGCTGTACAACCCGCAGGATTTCCTTGGACAGCCCTGTTGGATCGTTGTCGAAGTTCAGCGGGTAGATGTCCTGGTATTTCTTGGGCGGATTCTCCGCGTAGGCGATACTGCCGTCCACCCTGGTGGTGAACCACTCCGGGTTGGATTCCACCCACGGGTGGTCCGGCGCTGCCTGCAGTGCCAGATCCAGGGCGACTTCCAGCCCCAGTCCCCGTGCGCGGGCCACAAAGGCATCGAAGTCCTCGAAGGTCCCGAGGTCCGGGTGGATGGCGTCATGTCCGCCCTCCTTCGCCCCGATGGCCCATGGCGAGCCGGGATCGTCCGGGCCGGCGAGCAGCGTGTTGTTGGGGCCCTTGCGGTGCTGCGCGCCGATCGGGTGGATGGGGGGCAGATAGATGACGTCGAAGCCCATGGCAGCCACTGCATCCAGCCGCTTGGCGGCAGTTCGGAACGTGCCCGAGGACCACCTGCCCGTAGCAGGATCCCGCACGGCGCCCTCTGACCGCGGGAAGAATTCGTACCAGGCGCCGCGTCCGGCAAGATCCCGTTCCACGTGAAGCGGGAACTGCTCGGAGGCAGTCACCATTCCGCGGATGGGCTGGCGTCCGACGACGGCGGCGACGTCGGCGCTGAAGCCTGCGGCCAGGCGCTGCTCGGCAGATGTGGTGGTATCGGCCAGGGCTGCAGCGGCAGCACGCAGCGTGCGCCTGTCGGCGGCACTCCGGGAGTCGTCGTCGGCCGCTTCACCCAACAGTGCAGCGCCTTCGGCAAGCATCAGCTCCACGTCGATGCCGGCCGCCACTTTGACCTCGGAGTTGTGGTGCCAGGTCCCGTAGCGGTCGTGCCAGGCCTCGATCAGGAAGGACCAGTTACCGGTGCCTGCCGGGGTGAGGATTCCTTCCCAGCGATCGGTCCCCTTGCCGCGGTCCCCCGGCGGCGGCGACAGCCGGACCCGCTGGCGTTCCTTGCCCTTGGAATCCAGCAGCACGGCGCTGACGCCGAGCTGATCGTGCCCCTCACGGAAAGAAGTGGCCCCGACGACCAGCCCTTCACCCGGCAACGCCTTAGCGGGGAACTTGCCTCCCTCAACCACAGGCTGCACATCAGTGATGGGGAACCGGCCGAACCGCAGGCCGTCAGTGATCCGGCCCTTTGGCTTTTGCTTGGCTGAGGCAGTGGTTCTCGTGTTAGTGGTCACAGGCTCGACGTTAGCGAGAAAAGTACCAATATGCGAAGGATGCACGCATTTTCCAGAGTGCAATGTGTCATTTACCTAAAAGAAACCAAAACCTGCTCCTGCGGCCCATCTTGTCCGTTAGTGTGACGCAGGTGAAGGCAATCCGCAGATTTACCGTCCGTACCGTTCTCCCGGAATCTATCCGGCCGCTGGCCCGGTTAGCCAGCAACCTGCGCTGGTCATGGCACCGGCCCACGAGGGAACTTTTCGAAGCGCTCAACCCGGTGCTCTGGCAGGAAAGCGCCCACGACCCCGTGAAGTTCCTGGGCCTGGTCAGCCGCGAGGACATGCAGCGGTTCGCTGCCGACGGGGACGTGGTCAGCCGGGTCCGGGCGGCTGCCGAGGATCTGGACAGGTACCTGGAGCAGCCCCGCTGGTATCAAAGCCTGGGCGAGGATGCCCCGGTGTCCATCGCCTATTTCTCCCCCGAGTTCGGTATCACCGAAGTCCTGCCACAGTACTCCGGTGGCCTCGGCATCCTGGCCGGAGACCACCTCAAGGCGGCCTCGGACCTGGGCGTGCCGCTGATCGGCGTCGGCCTGCTCTACCAAGCGGGTTACTTCAAGCAGTCCCTGTCCCGCGACGCCTGGCAACAGGAAACTTACCCGGTGCTGGATCCGGACGGATTGCCGCTGACCCTGCTCCGCGAACCATCTGAAGACGGCAATGGCAGGCCCATCCAGATTTCACTTCCGCTCCCGCACGGGCGCCGGCTGCTGGCGCACATCTGGCGTGCCGACGTCGGACGCGTCCCCTTGCTGTTGCTGGACTCCAACGTTCCGGGAAATGACGAGGCCGCGCGCGGCATAACAGACCGCCTCTACGGCGGCGGAGGGGACCAGAGGCTGCAGCAGGAACTGCTGTTGGGTATGGGCGGGGTGAAGGCCTTGCGCATCTATCAGGGGCTGACTGGTGTGGCAGCACCCGAGGTATTCCACACCAATGAAGGCCACGCGGGGTTCCTGGGAATTGAACGGATCCAGGAGCTGATGTCCACCACCCAGCCTCTCACCTGGGAAGAGGCCCTTGCGGCCGGCCGGGCGTCCACGGTATTCACCACGCACACGCCCGTGCCTGCCGGCATTGACCGCTTCGAGACATCCCAGATCCAGCACTTCTTTGAGGCAGGGCTGGCGCCCGATGTTCCCGTGGAAAAGATCCTTGACCTCGGACGCGAGGACTTTGAGGACGGCAACCCCTTTGTATTCAACATGGCGGTCATGGGCCTGCGGCTGGCCCAGCGGGCCAATGGCGTGGCCAAACTGCACGGCGTGGTGTCGCGCGGGATGTTCTCCGCCCTGTGGCCGGGATTCGACCATTCCGAGGTTCCTATTACCTCGGTGACCAATGGCGTTCACGTGCCCACCTGGGTGGACGCCCGCGTGTCCAAGCTGGCCAGGGACCAGTTCGGCGCCGAAGCGGAGGCATTGGGCCGCTGGGACCTCGCTTACAACGTGAGTGACGAGGATGTATGGGCCCTGCGCCGCGAAATGCGCGTCTCGCTGGTGGAGGATGTCAGACGCCGCCTGCGTGCGGCCTGGAAAAAGCGCGGAGCGGCGGACGCGGAGCTGGCCTGGACCGACAGCGTGCTGGACCCGGATGTGCTGACCATCGGCTTCGCGCGGCGTGTGCCCACCTACAAACGCCTCACGCTTATGCTGCGCAATCCCGAGCGCCTCAAGGCACTGCTGCTGCACCCCACCCACCCCATCCAGATCGTGATCGCCGGAAAGTCTCACCCTGCGGACGACGCCGGCAAGAAGATGATCCAGGATCTGGTCCGGTTCACCGACGATCCCGCGGTACGGCACCGGATCGTGTTCCTGCCCAACTACGACATCGCCATGGCCAGGACCCTTTTCCCCGGCTGTGACGTGTGGCTGAACAACCCGCTGCGGCCGCTCGAGGCCTGCGGCACCTCCGGCATGAAGGCGGCGATCAACGGATCGCTCAACCTTTCGGTGCTGGATGGCTGGTGGGATGAAATGTACGACGGCGAGAACGGCTGGGCAATCCCCACGGCCAATAACGACGCGTCGCCGGAAGAACGCGACGATATTGAAGCCTCCGCGCTCTACGAGCTGCTGGAAACCCAGGTTGCACCGCGCTTCTATGGCTCAACCGTGTCCGGGGCTGCGGGCGCAGCCGGCCCCTCGCAGTCCGGCCCGGAGAAAGTTCCCACGCACTGGGTATCCATGATCAAGCACACCCTGGCACACCTGGGGCCGGCAGTTTCCGCGGACCGGATGCTTCGGGACTACGTCAACATCCTGTACCGCCCGGCGGCCATCGCCGGACGCCGGGCCGTGGCGGACTCCTTCAAGGAGGCCAGGACGCTGGCGGCCTGGACCTCGAAGGTCCGGGCAGCGTGGCCTCAACTGCAGGTGGAACATGTGGACTCCGTGGGCGTTTCCGAGGACCCGCAGATCGGCGACACCCTCCAAGTCAACGCCTACGTGGGGCTGCACAAGCTTTCCCCGGAAGACGTTTCCGTTGAGGTTGCCTACGGCCGGGCCGAGGACAGCGACGAACTGGCGGATGTGACAGTGGTGGAGCTTAAGTCCGCCGAGGACCTCGGTAACGGGCGGCATCTGTTCAGCGGGTCCCTCGTGATCGACCGCTCAGGGTCCTTCGGCTACACTGTCCGCGTTTTCCCAAAGCACGAGGCGCTGGCTTCCAAAGCCGAGCTGGGTCTGATCGTCAACGCATAGTACCCGCGCCCGGCTCTTAGAGGAACACCGCAATCACGGCCAGATCCTTGCCTGCGTAGGTTTCGGCGTCCTGCAGGATTTCGCAGATGACGCCGAAGGAGCGGTTTGTCCTGAAGGCCTCGGGTACTTGCCAGATAACTGTGATGGGCGCCTTGGCATGGTCTGAGATGCTGTCGGCAAAGTCATTCAGGGAATCGTTGAGGGCGTCCAGGTTCACGTCGTAATGCTCCGGGAAATCCAGGGCCTCCCCGAACGTCTCCAGTACGGCCTTTTTGGTGTCTGCGGGAGGAATTACCAGGCCGCGTCGGCCTGCGTCCGTCACCTGTTCCTGCAGTTCGCCGATGGTCCAGGTGTCTGCGGAGTAGATCTTCATGGGTGCGCTATGTGCCTTCTGTGATGAATTTGAACGAATTGTAGTGGTCATGGACGTAGTACTGATCGCTGGCGGATCCGAGGGATTTGGTACTCCTGCGGGTCCAACGGCGCCGGGACCCGGGCATCCCCCGATCTGCGAAGTCTACGTCCGGTAGATGTTGATGGTGCTGGCCTGGACCAGATCCCGTTCGCCGGATGCTACCTGTCCGCCCTGCCGACGATCGTGAAGATCCGAAGTGGTCAGGCGAAGCTCAAAGAGCCGGCCCGCAGAGCCGTCGTCCGCGGTGACCTTCGGCAGCGTGATCCGGACGTCAGCTGCGCTGCCGTTTACCACCACAAGCCCTGCCACACGCCCGTCATCCGATCCCAAAAGAAGCTGGACCACGCGGTGACCGGGATCGTTCCAACGGTCCAAGGACATGGGTTGCCCCTCGGCGTCGAACCAGTACAGGTACGACTGCCCTTCCCGGAGGGGGTAATTATGGGGCTGGTCGGCCAGGAATTCCTTGCGGAGCCTGATGACGCGCTTGGTGCTGCGCAACATGGCATGGGACTCCGGGGTACTGGTCCAGTCCAGCCAGGCAAGAGGGTTGTCCTGGCAATAGGCGTTGTTGTTTCCCTGCTGGGTGCGGCCAATTTCGTCACCGGCCGTGATCATGGGTACGCCGAGGGAAATCATCAGGGAGGCCATCAGATTGCGGCTGGCCTGCGCGCGTCGGGCGAGGATGCCCTCATCCTCGGTAGGGCCTTCGAAGCCGTGGTTGAAGCTGCGGTTATCGCCGTGGCCATCCCGGTTCTGCTCGCCGTTGGCCTCGTTGTGTTTTCGGTCATAGGAGACAAGGTCCGCGAGCGTAAAGCCGTCATGGGCCGCGATGAGGTTGACCGAGGCAAGCCGTGAACGTCCGGATGCTTCAAAGAGGCTCGCCGAACCTGACATGGCGTCTGCCAGGCGCGCCACGGATCCGCCCTGTCCGCCGGCCTCAATCGAGGCCCGGTCTGCCAGCCAGAATGAGCGGAGGGCATCGCGGTAGTGATCGTTCCAGTCCGCCCAGCCTGCAGGGAACCGCCCGGTCTGCCAGCCGCCGTAGCCGAGATCCCACGGTTCGGCGATCAGTTTGACTCCGGACAGCACTGGATCAGCCGCGATAGCCACCAGGAACGGATGCCTCGGATCAAAGTCATTGGCGGCATTGCGGCAGAGAGTTACTGCCAAGTCGAAGCGGAAGCCATCAATGTGAAAGTCCTCCACCCAGTAACGCAGCGAATCCAGGACCAACTGCACAACCCTGGGCTCACCAAAATTAAGGGTGTTTCCGCAGCCCGTGGTGTCCACATACTTGCCGTGGCCGTCCGTGCGGTAGTAGCTATCCTCGCCGAGGCCACGGAAACTCAGCGTCTGGCCATCCGGTCCGCCTTCAGCCGTGTGGTTGTAGACAACATCCAGAATCACCTCGAGACCGGCAGCGTGCAGCAGCTTGACCATGCCTTTGAACTCGTCCTGGACCGCGTGCGGTCCGGCGGACTGGGCAGCCTTTGTTGCGTAGCCGGGATGCGGGGCAAAGAACGCAGCTGTGTTGTAACCCCAGTAGTTCGTCAGGCCGAGGTTGTGCAGGTGGGGCTCATCCAGGTGGAAATGGACCGGCAGCAGCTGGACTGCCGTGATGCCGAGACCGGTGAGGTGCTCGATCATGGCAGGGTGAGCCATCCCGGCGTACGTTCCCCGGAGAGCCTCCGGAATATCGGGGTGAAGCATGCTCTGGCCGCGGACGTGCGCCTCATAAATGATGGTGTTCCGCCATTGCAGACCCGGGTTCTCATCCGCGCCCCAGTCAAAGTCGCTGGCCATCCGCACGCTCGTCAGGAATCCTGCCTGCTGATCCACGGCGCGGCCGTACGGATCGATCAGCAGCGGCTGCCCGCCGTCGTCGTCAAAATCAACGGTGGGCACCGACAGCGGAAGTGAGGCTTTCTCCCGTGTGGCTCGGAAACCGTAGCGCGACCCCGGCGGAAACCCCTCCACGACGCCGTGATGGACACCGCTGGTGACGTTCGGCAACGTCTGCAGCCGCCACATTCCGCCGGGCTCCTGGTATGCAATCTCCAGGGTGATGATGCCGGGGGCGTAGACAGCAACATTGGCGGTGGATCGCGAAAATTGTTCAGTTGCCACGGAATCTGCGCGCGGAACGCTGACACCGAGGGGGAACGCCTGTGAGGCGTCAACGGTGGAAGCTGTGTCGGTGAGAGGCATTACCATTAGTGAAAGTTTAGCGGCCAGTCTCAAATGACTGGTGTTTTCCTGTATATGACGTTCTGCGCGAGGGAGGGCCTGCGCCGGCTGCGCGGCATACTTGAAGAAAGCGTCGACATGGAGGTAACTGTGCGAGTTGCACTTGCTCAAGTCATCACCGGCCGGGATCTGGCCGCAAATCTGGCTCTCTTGGAAGAGTATGCCCGCCAGGCGAAAGACGGCGGAGCTGAGCTGGTTGTGTTCCCGGAGGCCACCATGCGTGCCTTCGGAAACCCATTGCGGGATATCGCCGAGCCTTTGGACGGCCCTTGGGCCACCCGCGTACGGGAGACGGCTGCGTCGCTGGGGATTGTGATCGTGGCGGGAATGTTCACGCCAGGCACCTCCGTCGACGGGGAGACAGCCAAGGTCCGCAACACCCTGCTGGCCACGGGCCCGGGGGTGGATGCCAGCTACGACAAGATCCACCTCTTTGATGCTTTCGGATTCCTGGAATCGGACACCGTGGATCCGGGAACCGGGCCGGTGACTTTCGAGGCGGGTGGCCTCACGTTTGGCCTGGCCACCTGTTACGACATCCGCTTCCCGGCCCTGTTTACCGCCAACGCCTCACGTGGCGCAGTGGCAAACATAGTCTGCGCGTCCTGGGGTTCCGGCCCCGGCAAAGTGGATCAGTGGCAGTTGCTGGCCCGCGCCCGTGCCGTGGACACTACCAGCTACGTACTGGCGTGCGGACAGGGTGATCCGGCCAGCCAGGGCGTGGAGCCGAAGGGTGCCGCACCCACAGGCGTCGGCCACTCGGCAGTCGTCTCACCTCTCGGCGAGGTCCTGGAAACGCTCGACGGCGCCCCCGGGCTGCTGTTCGCCGACCTGAATCCCGCCGTCGTAGAGGACGCCCGCCTGAAACTCCCGGTCCTAGCCAACCGCCGGGACCTTTAAAGAGAAACAGCAATGCTCCCCCACTGAGGCGAGGGAGCGTTGCTGACTTAACAGCTGAGACGCAGAAGTGAAGGCTGGTCACGGAGCCGATGCGGTCGCTTTGCGGAGGAGCGCATCGCCGACCAGAGCGGCCCGAAGGTCGCTAAGCGACCGGAGGTTCGCGGCGGGAGGTGCCTAAGCGACGGCGTCGGCGGACTCAGCCAGCCGCGCGCCGCGGCCGGGAGAGCTACTTGGCAGAGCGCTGGCGGGAGACTTCGTACAGGGAGATGCCAACGGCCATGGAAGCGTTGAGCGACTCCATGGCAGAATCGATCGGAATGGAGACGATCTGGTCGCAGTTTTCGCGGACCAGGCGGCTCAGGCCCTTGCCTTCGGAGCCGACCACGATGCACACCGGCTCGGTTGCGAGCGCGAGGTCCGGCAGCGAGACGTCGCCGTCGCCGTCGAGGCCCAAAACGTAGATTCCCATGTTCTTGAACTGCTTCAGGGCGCTGTTCAGGTTGGAGGCGCGCGCCACGGGGACCCGGACAGCCGCGCCAGCGCTGGTCTTCCATGCAGACGCCGTTACGCCCACTGAACGGCGCTCCGGCACAATGACGCCGTGGCCGCTGAACGCCGAGACAGAACGAATGATGGCGCCGAGGTTGCGGGGATCCGTAATTCCGTCCAGCGCAACAAAGATCGGGGCATTGGACACATGGCCCTTTTTCCACCGGTCCATGGTCTGCTCTGCGAGATCGTAGGCATCCTGGTACTCATACGGCGGGATCTGCAGCACTAGTCCCTGGTGCACGGCCTCATCGGTCATGCGGTCCAGCTCCGGCTTGCCCGTTTCCAGCAGCGGGATGCCACGTTCGGCCGCGAGCTTCAGGGATTCCTTGACGCGGTCATCCATCTCGATCCGGATGGCAATGTGCAGTGCCTTGGCCGGAATACCGGCGCGCAGTGCCTCCACTACAGAGTTACGGCCAGTGACCACTTCCTCCGTGGCCCGGCCCTTGGGGCCCGAGCGCGCACCGGAGCTGCGGCCGGCGCCACGCTTGGCATCGGAGCGCTCTGCGAGCTGCTTGTTCTTGTGTGCCTTGTGGTAGGGGCGATCCTCCGCCTTGGGCGTGGGGCCCTTGCCTTCCAGAGCCTTGCGGCCATGGCCACCGGTTCCGACGGTGGGGCCCTTCTTCATTTTGACCGACCGGCGACCGTTGTTGGCCATAAGTTCCATCCTTGATTGTGTTGAGTGCGTCTGCAATCAAGTCTACTGAATCAAGTTAAATCGGGAATGAGTGCGGCTTCAACGGCTCTGCAGGCTCCAGCTGGCACCGTCGGTACCGTCCTCGACGACGACACCGGCGGCAGCGAGCGTGTCCCGGATGGCGTCCGACGCGGCCCAGTCCTTGTTGGCGCGGGCGTCCGCCCGCGCCGCGAGCTGCGCTTCGACCAGAACGTCGAGTGCGGCATGTTCCTTTCCTTGAACTTCCTCCGGCCTGCGGACCGCATCCAAGCCAAGTACGCCCGTCATCGTGACGACGCTGAGCAGGGCAGCCCGGGCCGTCGTGTCATCACCGGCGGCCAGCGCCGTGTTGCCCGCCCGTACCGTGTCATGAAGTGCAGCCAGCGCCTGCGGGGCGTTGAGGTCATCGTCCATGGCAGCACTGAACGCATTGAACAATGCTTCAACCACTTCCGGTTGCCCGAATCCTGCACGGACGCCGAAATCGGGGCCGAACTTCGATGAGGCCTTTGCGATGAACCCGTCAATCCGTTCCACGGCCGCGGTGGCTTCCTGCAGCGATGTGGGCTGGTAGTCCAGCACTGAGCGGTATTGCGCCTGGCCGAGGTAGTAACGGACCACCCGCGGCGAAGCGAGCTCCAGCATTTCCGCCGGACTCACGGTGTTGCCAATGGACTTGGACATTTTTTCACCCTGGTACGTGACCATGCCGTTGTGCATCCAGAAATTAGCGAAGCCGTGGCCGGCCGCCTGGGACTGGGCCATCTCGTTCTCGTGGTGCGGGAAGCGCAGGTCCAGTCCGCCGCCGTGGATATCGAACTCGGTGCCGAGGTATTTGGTGACCATGGCCGAGCATTCGAGGTGCCAGCCCGGGCGGCCTGCGCCCCATGGCGAAACCCAACGTGCCGTCGTCGGCTCCCCTTCCTTATAGCCCTTCCACAGCGCGAAGTCGCGGGGATCCCTTTTTCTGTCACTGAATTGGGCTTCGACGTCCGGGGCTCCCTGCATGTCATCGATCTTCTGCCGCGTCAGCGAACCGTATTTGTTCCACGAGCGCACATCGAAGTAGACATCGCCGGAGTCATCCGAGGCAGGATATGCATGGCCGCGATCGATCAACTGCTGGATGAGCGCATGCATTTCCGGGATGTGCCCGGTGGCGCGCGGCTCATACGTGGGACGTGATACGCCGAGCGTGTCGTAGGCCTTGAGGAATTCCTGCTCGTAGCGGTATGCCAGGGCCCACCACTCTTCCTGCCGCACCGAGTCAGGTTCAGGCACCAAATCCGGGTCAAAGGACGCTGCGGACTTAGCCAGGATCTTGTCGTCGATGTCAGTGACGTTGCGGACCACTGTCACCCGGAACCCGCGGTATTCGAGCCACCTCGTGACCTGATCGAAGGCAATCGCCGAGCGGATGTGTCCCACATGCGGCATTCCCTGGACGGTGGCCCCGCAGTAGTACAGGCTCGCTCTGCCTGGTATCAGGGGAACGAAGTCGCGGACTTCGGCGGATGCTGTGTCGTAAAAGCGCAGGGTCACCGCTCCAGATTAGCCGATACCGCCCACCGTGCTTACTTGCAGACTACGCCGATGCGGTTGTTCTGTTCAGTGAGCTGCGCGGTCTGCTGGGCGCTCTTGTCTCCCAGCGAGGTACCGGCCACCTTCTTCATGATCTCAGCCATCTTCTGGATGGGATCGGCGATTTCAGGCGCCACCTTGTCGGCGACCTCCTGATAGTGCTTGGCGATCTGATCCGCCTGCTGCTGCTGGTTGCCGCTGGGTGCAAAGGTGTCGCTGTTGAGGAATTTACAACTCTCCTGGACACTCATTTTCGGCGTGCCGGCGCAGCCGGTCAGCAGCAGCGCAGCCAGCACGACGGCGGGAAGCAGCTTTGTCATGACGGTTCTCCGTGGCGATACACCAGGGCCGTGGCAACCGCCGAAATACCCTCGCCGCGGCCGGTGAAGCCAAGTCCGTCGCTGGTGGTGGCAGTCACGCTGACGGGCGCGCCCGCGGCCTCGCTGAGGACGCGCTGGGATTCCTCGCGGCGCGGCCCGAACGTGGGCCGGTTGGCTACGAACTGCACGGCAACGTTGCCGATTTCGAAGCCCTCGGCCCTGATGATCCGTGCGGCTTCAGCCAGCAACGTCGCGCCGGACGCACCGGCGAATTCCGGCCGGTCAGTGCCGAAGTGGGTGCCCAGGTCCCCGATGCCGCAAGCAGAAAACAATGCGTCCGCTGCTGCGTGGGCTACGGGATCGCCGTCGGAGTGTCCTGCAAGGCCGCGCTCGCCCTCCCACAGCAGCCCACCCAGCCACAGCGGCTGAGGTTGATCCTCCGGCGCAAACGCATGGACGTCTATTCCGATTCCGGTCCTGGGCAGAGTCATGGATCCAGCCTTTCACATTCTGACGCCAGCATGCTCAGCCCTCCGACCAGCGGGCGCCCAGCGGACCTTCCAGCAGGCCCTCGGCAATGATCAGATCAAGGGGTGTGGTGATTTTCAGTGACTGGCTGGCACCACGGACGGCGTGCACGGGAACGCCGAGAAGCTCCACCAGCATGGCATCGTCAGTGACGGCGGCGGATTGGCGGTCATCGAACAAGGCGGCAGCCTCGTGAGCGCGCTTCAAGGTGGCCAGCTCGAAGCCCTGAGGCGTCTGGACGGCCCGAAGTTTCTCCCTGGGTGCAGTTCCGGTCACCAGTTCGGGCGCTATCCGGGCATCGCGGCCATTGGCTTCAACGACCATCTTGACGGTATCCACCACGGGCACAACCGGAATCACGGCCACGGCGCCGGCGGCCAGTGACTCCAGGACGCGGTGGAAGACCGAGGGCGGGGTCAGCGCCCGGGCCGCGTCGTGCACCAGCACGGCCTCCGTGCCGTCCCGGAGCGCGGCAAGCGCAGACCGGACGGAGTCCGAACGGGTGGATCCGCCGTCGACCACGGTGATTTCCGGTGTGTCAGGCCCGGACCCGAGCCCGTCCGCAAAAGTGGCACAGAGCGCCCGCAGCTCGGTGTCTCCACGGGGAACAGCTATGCAGATTTGCCGGGCGATACCCGCTTCGGCCACACCGCGCAGGGCGTGGGTGAGGATGGCGTCGCCACCCAACGGCACGTTGGCTTTGGGCATTCCGTAGCCCAGGCGTTCGCCGGAACCTGCGGCCACCACAATGACTGCAGTGACGGGGCGCGTGGATGGAGTATTCATGGGCACAAGCCTACTTTCCCGGCGAATTTGGGCAAAAAGAAACCCCGGCGGCACTGTTGCCACCGGGGTTCAATTCTTAGGAAGCCAGAACTTCGTCCAGAACGCTTGCGGCCTTCTCTTCGTCGGTCTTTTCGGCCAGAGCCAACTCTGAAATCAGAATCTGACGTGCCTTGGCCAGCATGCGCTTCTCACCTGCGGAAAGGCCCCGATCGTGATCCCGGCGCCAAAGATCGCGGACGACCTCTGCTACCTTGATGACGTCACCGGAGGCAAGTTTCTCCAGATTTGCCTTGTAGCGACGCGACCAGTTGGTTGGTTCTTCAGTGAACTCGGCCCGCAGCACTTCAAAAACGTGCTCCAGACCTTCTTTACCCACTACGTCACGGACCCCAACAAGGTCAACGTTTTCTGCTGGAACTTCAATGGTCAGATCACCCTGTGCCACCTTGAGCTTGAGATACATCTTCTCTTCGCCCTTGACAGTGCGCATCTTGATTTCTTCAATTTTTGCAGCACCGTGGTGAGGGTAAACTACTGTCTCGCCGACCTCAAATACCATGTGGACATTCCCCTTTCCCGCAGACCAGTTTATCACGATTCGGGCATACGACTGTTGCCGTTTCGAGTCCGGAACCGCATGAATACGCGGAAAATGACCCCAATCGACCCCCTCAGACCCCTTGACGGATGCAGACAATAGTGCATGAAACAGGTGCTGCCAAGGCCTAAGTGCCGCGCAGGAATCCTCATTTTGGCCCGTTTGCGGATAGGCTATGGCTGAATAATGTTCAGAACTCTCGAGGAGTAAGTGACGTGCGTTTCACTGCGATGAACCGGGCCGGGCGCGGCAAGCTGGTATTGGCAACGGCCGCCCTAGGCGTCAGTCTGCTGACAGTTACCGGCTGCGGATACATCACCCCCCAGCAGACCACTCATGAGTACGCTGCATCGGACGGCATCCGCGCTGATCTGGGCCCTCTGAAGCTCCGCAACTTCATGATCATCTCCGCCGGCCAAGACAAGCCGGGCCGCGTGATCGGTGCGGTCTACAACTCATCTTCCAAGGACGTCAAGCTGACCATCAAGGGCGCGGCCGGCTCGCAGACCCAGGTCACGGTCAAGCAGAACTCCTACACCTTGCTCAACGACTCCACAGACGAGGCAATCCTCAGCAGCACCGGCGGCATCCCGGGCTCCCTGGTCAAGGTCAACATCGCCGAAGACGGCACCAACCTGGCCAAGGCCATTGAAGTTCCCGTGCTGAACGCCACGCTGAAGGAGTACAAGGAGTACCTTCCGAGTGGCGAACCGAGCGAAACGGCTACACCCGCTCCGTCGTCGACCGCCACGCACTAAGGCTGCCGCTCGGACCCAGGGCAGAAGCAGCGGCCTTCAGCACAAGAGGAGGGGTTTCCCGCAGGGAACCCCTCCTCTTGTGTATTCCTGCTTTTGGCATTCCTGGGTCTGAGCTGTGGCGAAGCGCGTCTATGGCTCGAACTTGTAACCCAGTCCCCGGACGGTAACGAGATAGCGCGGTATGGACGGATCAGGCTCAATCTTGCTCCGCAGCCGTTTGACGTGGACGTCGAGGGTCTTGGTATCACCCACGTAATCCGACCCCCACACCCGATCAATCAGCTGGCCACGGGTCAATACGCGGCCCGAATTGCGGAGCAGCATCTCAAGCAGCTCGAATTCCTTCAGCGGGAGCGACACCTGTTCCCCGCCGACGCTTACCACGTGGCGCTCAATGTCCATCCGCACCGGGCCGGCCTGGACCGTGGAGGAGATGAGTTCCTCCGGCTCTCCCTGTCGCCGGAGGACTGCCCGTACCCGGGCCACCAGCTCGCGGGAGGAATATGGCTTGGTGACGTAATCATCCGCGCCAAGCTCCAGCCCCACCACCTTGTCGATTTCAGAATCCTTGGCGGTCAGCATGATCACCGGGACGCTTGAACGCTGGCGAAGCTGGCGGCACACCTCGGTGCCTGACTGACCCGGAAGCTGCAGATCCAGCAGCACAAGGTCTGCCCCGTTGCGGTCGAATTCGGTGATGGCGTCCAGGCCGTTGTCCACCACCTCCACCTCGAACCCTTCCTTGCCCAGCAAATAGGACAACGGATCGCTGAACGACTCCTCGTCCTCGACAATAAGAATCCTGCTCAAGCGCTAGCTCCTTGTTCGTGGACGCCGGGGGCGTCGTGTCGTTGAATGGTGATGGGCCGCGCCCTGGCCGTATGGGACTCCGGCGCATCGTCATTCCCGTGGTCTTCCATCTCCGGAAGCCGCAAAGTGAAGGTCGAACCCTGGCCTGGCTGCGACCAAAGAGTCACTTCCCCGCCGTGGTTTGAAATAACGTGTTTGACGATGCTCAAGCCCAGCCCCGTTCCACCAGTGCGACGTGACCGTGCAGCATCCACCCGGAAGAAGCGTTCGAACACCCGTTCCTGGTCCTCGGGTGTGATACCGGGACCCTGGTCAGTCACCGAAACGGCGATAAGACCTTCCTTGGCGCGAACACCGATACCCACCCGCGTATTTTCCGGGGAATAACGGATGGCGTTGTCGATCAGGTTCCGCAATGCCGTGACCAGCAGATCCTGGTCTCCGTACACCATCGAATCCACCCGGCCGCCGATCACAATCTGGATGTTCTTACTCTCGGCAGGAAGCTGTGAACGGTCGACCGCCTCGGCAATCACGACGTTGATGTCCACAGGGTGGCCCTGCAGTGCCACGTTGGTCCCCTGCAGCCTGGAGAGTTCAATAATGTCCTGCACCAGGGCGGCCAACCGTGCCGACTCCTTGTGCATGCGCTTGGCAAAACGCCGGACTGCCTCTTCGTCATCCGCCGACGATTCAAGTGCCTCGGCCAGGAGGGAGATGGCCCCGACCGGGGTTTTGAGTTCATGGGACACATTAGCCACGAAGTCGTTGCGGATTTCCTCTGTGCGGGTGATTTCGGTGCGGTCATCAGCCAACAGCAGGATGTATTCCTCGCCGAGCATGGCCGCCCTGATCTGCACAATAATGATTCCCTGGCCCAGGGGGCCCCGCGGGAGTTCCAGTTGCCTCTCGAGGATCACGCCATCCCGCCGGACACCCGCTGTCATATCCAGAAGTTGCTTGTGCACCATGGTATGGCCACGGACAAGTCCGTAGGCGTAGGCGGCGGGGCTGGCGCGGACCACGCCGTCGATCGCGTCCACCACCACAAAGGCGCGGCCGACGACGGCCAGCACCTCAGCGGATCCTGCAGGTAAAGCGGGTTCGTCGAAATCGAGATCCACCAGCTTTCGCTGCTTCTCGCTGACCCTGAACGCAAGCACGCCAAAGACGCCGAACGACAGGCCGATCAGGCCGGCGATGACACCGATGAGCATAGGATCCACGGCTTCAGCTTATGCCGTCCGAAATGCGGCATTCGTGCAACTGCTGCAAAACGGTGGCCGGTTCAGCTAACGTTCACCTATTGGTGCGTAACAGTTCACCGGACACTGACAGAGTTACGAGTTGGACTGCCGGAATGGTGACATGAAATCTGCCTGCCACTGAGGTGAGCTGCAGGATTTCCAAGGAAAGGACGCCTACGTGCGTAAGGTTTTTCAGGAAGAGCTCACCCAGGTGGGTGACCAGCTGATCGAAATCTCCCGGTTGGTGAGCGAAGCGATCGACAAAGCAACTACCTCGTTAGAGATCGCCGACGTCGACATGGCGCAGGACGTCATCGCGGCTGACGCTCGCATCGATTTTCTTCAGAACAGCTTGGACGAGCGCGCCATCGACATCCTGGCCCTCCAGGGTCCCGTCGCCAGCGATCTTCGCATGATTGTTGGATCGCTCCGCATGAGCGCCTCGCTGGAACGGATGGGCGACCTTGCCCGCCACATCGCGCAGCTGGCCCGCCTTCGCTTCCCCGCCACGGTCATCCCGGCATCCCTGACCGGGACTTTCAAGCAGCTCGCGGAACTGGATCAGCTCATCGCAGACAAACTCATCGAGCTGCTGGAGACCCGCGATCTGGAGGTGGCCCGCGATATTCTCAAAGCGAACATCGCCGTCGATGACCTCCACCTGAGTGTTTTCAAGGCCATCGCGGCTCCTGAATGGGCCGAGTCGCCTGCTACGACCGTCGATGTGGCCCTCGCCAGCCGCTACTTCGAGCGCTTCGCTGACCACGGCGTTTCAGTGACGCGCAAGGTCACCTACCTCGTCACCGGAGAATGGCAGCCGCAGAGCCTCGGCGAAGGTTAAGCCACATAGCAAACGTTCGACGGCGGCCGGTCACCTTCGGGTGACCGGCCGCCGTCGTTTATGCCGTCCGTCTATTTTTTGCCCTGGTTGGCTACTGCCTGGATGGCCTCGGCTGCCGCCTCGGGATCCAGGTAAGTGCCGCCCGGGTTCAGCGGCTGAAAGTTCTCGTCCAGATCGTAAACCAGCGGAATGCCAGTGGGGATGTTCAGTCCTGTGATGTCGTCGTCACTGATTCCGTCCAGGTGCTTCACCAGGGCCCGCAGGGAGTTGCCGTGCGCCGTCACCAGTACGGTCTTGCCGGCCTTGAGGTCTTCCTTGATGTCCGATTCCCAGTACGGGAGGAGGCGGACCAGCACGTCTTTGAGGCACTCGGTGCGCGGCACGGCGTCACCGATGTCGGCGTAACGGGGATCCCCCACCTGGGAGAACTCGGCGTCGTCGGCGAGGGGCGGCGGCGGGGTGTCGTAGGACCGGCGCCAGGTCATAAACTGTTCCTCGCCGTATTCGGCAAGAGTCTGGGCCTTGTCCTTGCCCTGTAGCGCGCCATAGTGGCGCTCGTTCAGGCGCCAGTCACGCTTGACGTCGATCCAGCCGCGGTCTGCCCTCTCCAGCGTCAGGTTGGCAGTGTTGATGGCCCGTTTGAGTCGCGAGGTGTAGAGGATATCCGGGAGCACGTTGTGCTCGACCAGAAGCTCGCCGCCGCGGACGGCCTCCTCGCGGCCCTGGTCGTTGAGGTCAACGTCCACCCAGCCGGTGAACAGGTTCTTGGCGTTCCAGTCGCTGTGGCCGTGGCGCAGCAGAATCAGCTTGTAAGTCATGATTTTTATCCTAGCCGAGCGACCGCACGCCGTGCCCAGCGTTACATTCGCCTAGGCTGGGGCTGTGGTGCAGAAAGCTGAACGCGTAGTGGCTCCCCGGACACCCGGCCGGGCCGGCAAACCCGTAGGCAACGTCACCCGCGGCACTACCAACCCCAACCGCATGCGACGGGTGGACCGCTGGCTCACCGGCCCGGCGGCCTGGCGGCTTCGCGCTGCAACAGACCCCCTGGTGGTCGACTTGGGCTACGGCGCTTCCCCAGCCACCGCCGTCGAACTCTTTGAACGGCTGTCCGCGATCCGTCCGGACGTACGAGTGTTTGGCATCGAGATTGAACCCGAGCGTGTCCGCGGAGCCAAGCCCTTTGAGCGTCCCGGCCTCAGCTTCCGGAGGGGTGGCTTCGAGTTACCGGTGCCGGGAAACCCTGTGCTGGTCCGGGCGTTCAACGTCCTGCGGCAATACGAGGAAGCCGATGTGGGCGGGATCTGGCAGCTCGTTCAGCGCCGCCTGGCACCAGCCGGGCTGTTCATTGACGGAACCTGTGACGAGATCGGACGACGGGTCACGTGGGTGGCGCTCGACGCGGACGGGCCGCTCAGCCTGAGCATGTCCCTGCGGTTCGGCAGCTTCACACTTCCCTCGGAGATAGCAGAGCGTCTCCCGAAAGCGCTGATCCACCGCAACATTCCGGGCGAACGGATCCACTCGCTGATGCAGGCAATGGACAAGGCGTGGCTGGAATCCGCGCCGCTTGCCTCATTCGGGAACCGGCAGCGGTGGACCGGCATGTGCCAGACCCTGCTCGACGGCGGATGGCCGGTCCAGGACGGGCCGTCGCGCTGGCGTCTGGGAGAACTTACAATCGACTGGGTGGCTGTAGCGCCCGGCTGACGCTACCAGGGGCCGTACGGTCCCACGTTCCGGCTTCCGCCGCGGCCGGCGTCCTTCACGGCTGGGCGCACATCGGCGAGGTAGACGGAAGCTGCTACCACGGCGGCAAGGCCGAACAGGCCCAGCGGGCCGAACAGTCCGCCGCTGCCACCAAGACTTCCCCAGACGGCCAGGGCGCCGATGGCGAAGCCGCCGCCGGTCAGTGCCAGCCAGAACGTTTTGGTCCGCTTGCCCGTTGCTTCGAAGGCATTTGCCCTGTGCCGGAGGCAGTCGAAGAAAGCCCATGCTTCCAAGGCAAGGGCCACCAGACCCAGCACAAAGTACACGCCGGTCTCGACATAGAAGATCATCAGTTTTCCGTCCACAACCCCAGCCTAGCCTTCCAGAGTGTCCAGGGCCTGCTCCAGATCGGCCCAGAGGTCCTCAACGTTTTCAATCCCCACACTCAGCCGGACCAGATTCTCCGGCACGCTGAGCGGCTCGGCCGCGTGCCGCCGTCGTCGTTCTATCAGGGATTCAACTCCGCCCAAGGACGTGGCGGGCAGCCAGAGCTGCAGCGCGCGGACCAGCTTGTCCGCAGAATCGGCGCCACTGAGCCCGCTGGCCGGGGAAACCTGGATACAGAGGATGGATCCGAAACCCTTCATCTGCGACTTGGCGCGCTCATGACCGGGGTCCGTGGACAGCCCCGGAAAGCGGATGCTTTCAATCCTGGGGTGGTGGCTCAGCCGCTCGGCCAGCAATGCAGCGGATGCCTGCGAGCGGTCAATCCGCAACGCCAGGGTCCGCAGTCCACGCAGCGCCAGCCACGCTTCGAAGGGGCCTGCGATACCGCCGTGGATGATGCGGTGATGCAGCAAAGCCTCCCGCAGTTGCGGATCCGAGGTCACAAGCGCACCGAGAACAACGTCGGAATGACCGGCCAGGTACTTGGTCACCGAGTGAAGGACGACGTCGGACCCAAGGCTCAGGGGCTGCTGCACCAGAGGCGTGGAAAAGGTGTTGTCCGTCACGACGATGGCGCCGGCCTGGTGTGCCGCAGTGGCAAGGGCGCGGATGTCCGCGATGCCCAGCATGGGGTTGGTGGGGCTCTCCAGCCACAGCATGCTGGCCGCTTTCCCTCCTTCCGGAGCGAGCAGTTCCATGACCGCATCAGTGTCCGAAATGTCAACGGTGCGGAGTTCGAGGAAACCTTTTTCGGCGAGTTCGGTCGCCATCACGAGCGAACCGGCATAGCTGTGGGAAGGCATGACCACAACGCCTCCGGCCGGGACCAGGGAAAGAGCGGAGCTGACGGCCGCCAGGCCTGAGGCATACAACAGACCCGGCAGCGTGGCACCCTCAAGCTGCCCCAGTGCCTCTTCGAAAGGATCCCAGGTGGGGTTGGAATACCTGCCGTAGCCGCGGTCGCCATCGCCCAGCTGACCCGTGCCGAAATATGTGGAGGACAGGACGATGGGCGGGTTGACCGGCTCATCGCGCTCGCGCGGCGGACGGCCTGCGGCCACAACCACCGTTTCAGGCGACAGGGAGGCCGCATGCAGTTCGGAAAGACTCATGGCAAAAGCGTACGTCCCTGCCGCTCGAGGCCGGAAAGTCATTACGGCTGCAGGGGAGCCCCGTGGGTGATTGTCGGTAGGCTAGACCAGTGATAACCAAGAGCCCCGGACTTTTCATCGCGTTTGAAGGTGGCGACGGCGCCGGAAAGTCCACGCAGGCAGCCCGGCTGGCCGAAGCCCTCGAATCCCGGGGGCTGACTGTGCTGCGGACGCGCGAACCCGGAGGAACACCCATCGGTGAGAAGCTGCGCTCGTTGGTGCTGGACCACGGCCATGGCCACATTGATGCCCACACGGAGGCCCTGATTTTCGCAGCGTCCCGTGCAGCCCATGCCGGCCAGGTCATCCGTCCCGCCCTTTCCCGCGGTGAAATAGTCCTGACGGACCGCTACATCGATTCGTCCGTGGCCTACCAGGGCGCCGGCCGGGATCTTGGCACGGAAGCTGTGCGCACCCTCAACGAGTGGGCTACCGATGGGCTGCAACCGGACCTCACCGTACTCCTTGACGTTGATCCGGCGGACGGCCGCCGCCGCCGCACCGCCGGAGACACGGCTGAAGATCGGATGGAATCCGAGGCCGATGAGTTCCACGCACGCATCCGGCAGGCATTCCTGGAGCTCGCCGACGCCCACCCGGACACTTATCTGGTTCTTGCAGCCCAGCTTTCCGTGGACGAACTCGCCGCCCGGATCCTGGACCGCGTGGACGCGCTCCTGGCAGCCCCCGGAGCCGCTGCCATGCGTGACCGGAGCACAGCGTGACCGTCTGGGACGACCTCCGGGGCCAGCCCGCCGTCGTCGCGCAATTGCGCCAGGCCTCGCGCGGCGACGGACTCACGCATGCCTGGCTGTTCACCGGCCCGCCGGGTTCCGGCCGCTCGAATGCCGCCAAAGCCTTTGCCGCAGCCCTTAACTGCGACCAGGACGATGTCTCCCTGCGGGGCTGCGGCGCGTGCGCTGCGTGCTTGACCATCTTGGGGGAAACCCATTCGGACGTCACCTACGTCCGCACCGAAAAGGTGACCATCACCATCGACGAAGCCCGCGAACTGGTTTCCAAGGCGGGCAACCGGCCGTCGTCCGGCCGCTGGCGGATCATCGTGGTGGAGGACGCCGACCGCATGGCCGAGCGCACCACCAATGTGTTGCTCAAGGCCATCGAGGAACCCACTCCCCGCACCATCTGGATGCTGTGTGCACCGTCGCCGGCTGACGTCCTGGTGACCATCCGTTCCCGCTGCCGCTCGGTGGCCCTGAGGCTTCCACCGGCCGCCGATGTCGCTGCCCTGCTGGTGAAGCGCGACGGCGTGGACCCGGCTCTCGCGGAGAGCGCAGCCCGCGCTGCCCAGAGCCACGTGGGGATCGCCCGCCGCCTGGCACGCGACGCCGATGCCCGTGAGCGGCGGCTGGAAACAGTCAGGTTCCCGCTGGGACTCAAGGGGGTCACCGCCGCTGTGATGATGGCAGAGAAGCTCGTGAAGATCGCCACGGAAGAAGCCAACAGCTCCAACGACGAACGCGATGCCGCCGAAAAAATCTCGCTGCTGGCCACGCTGGGCGCTCCCGAGTCCGGCACCCTGCCGCCCGCCATGCGGAGCCAGGTAAAACAGCTCGAGGACGACCAGAAACGCCGGGCCAAGCGGTCCGTCACCGACTCCCTTGACCGCACCCTCACGGATCTGCTGTCCTTCTACCGGGATGTGCTCATCATCCAGCTGGGGAACGCTGTGGAGCTGGTGAACGTTGAACTGAGGGGTGAGCTGGAGGACTTTGCCGGCAGGTCGACAGCTGAGAGCACGCTGGCACGAATGGACGCCATCAACAAGGCCCGCAAACGAATCACCACCACGAACGTCGCCCCCCTCTTGACCGTAGAGGCCATGGCCGCCAGCCTGATCTAGCATCATCCAAGGAGAAACGCATGAATTCTGCACGGCCCCTGCCCGCACTGTCCCGATCGGCGGCGATCGGAATGCGGGCCGCTGCAGCCATGGCATTGGCCATGGCATTGGCATCGTGCAGCATTCTGGGACTGTCCAATGACGACTCCGCGAAGGGTCCGTCCACCGGCCAGGCTGATTCGTCGATCGCCGCTTCCGCGCCGGATGGACTCAGGGACTTCTATTCGCAGCAGGTGGTCTGGTCGGCCTGTGAGAATGGCTTCCAGTGCGCCAAGGTCAAGGTCCCGCTGGACTACGGCAAGCCGGACGGCGACACCATTGAAATCGCAGCCCTCAAGGTATCCAGCACCGGCAAGAAGAGCGGCAGCCTGCTGGTCAACCCTGGCGGGCCGGGCGGATCAGGCTACGACTTTGTCAGGGACGCCGCCGAGAGCCATTTTTCCGACAAAGTGCGCGCCAACTACGACCTCGTCGGCTTTGACCCGCGCGGCGTCAAGCGTTCCGCTCCCGTCACATGCATGACGGACAAGGAACGCGACGACGCCCGCGCCAAGATCTATGCCCTGGACACGGATGCGGGTCTGACGGCTGCCCTCGCTGACAACAAGGCGATCGCCACCCAATGCGCTGAACAGACCGGCCCTGTGCTGGGACACCTCGACACCATCAGTGCAGCCAAAGACCTCGATGTCCTGCGCGCTGTGGTGAACGACGCCAAACTCAACTACCTGGGCTACTCCTACGGGACCTTCCTCGGTTCCACCTACGCATCGCTGTTTCCGGACAACGTGGGCCGGATGGTCCTGGATGGCGCCCTGGACCCCTCCATCAGCAACGAAGACCTCACCAGCGGCCAGGCCAAGGCGTTCGAAAAAGCCATCCGTGCGTATGTGGCCGATTGTCTCCAGCAAAGCGGCTGCCCCCTCAGCGGCAGCGTGGACGCCGGCGTGCAGCAGATCCGCGACGTCATCAATTCAGTGAACGAGAACCCTAAGACGGCCAAGGATGGCCGGGTGGTCAGTGGCAACCTCTTTGTCAGCGGACTCATCGTGCCCCTGTATAACGACGAAAGCTGGCCCGCGCTGACGCAGGCTTTGGATGCTTCCATGAGGGGAGACGCCAGCCCGATGCTGCGTCTGGCGGATCTCGGAGCCGACCGTGAGTCCAACGCGAGCTACTCCTCCAACTCAGTATTCGCATTCAACGCCGTGAACTGCCTGGACTACCCCATGGTCACTGACGTGGCCGGAATGCGCGCAGAAGAGCAGCGGCTGCGCCAGGACTCCCCGACGCTGGGCTACTTCTTCGCCTACGGAGGCGCCAACTGCGTGGACTGGCCCTACAAGAACGTGAGGACACCAGCCCCGGTGGAATATTCGGGCACGGCGCCGATTGTGGTTGTTGGCACCACAGGCGATCCCGCGACTCCGGTGGAGTGGGCGGCTTCCCTCCGCAAGCAGCTGGGGAACGCGTCCCTGCTGACGTGGAAGGGCGAGGGGCATACTGCCTACGGCCGCTCGAACAGCTGCATTGGGGACGCCGTGGACGGCTATCTGGTGGATGGGAAAGCTCCGGCGGACAACACGGTCTGCTAGGGCGTGTCTCCTAATGTCTGCATAGCCGGTTTTGGGACGAATGAGGTATATCTCGTAGTGCCGTTTTGACGAGTGCCCCGTGGGCGCGGATCGAGCCCCTGATGCCGAGCCGTCCGTCCGTCCGGGTATCTTGCCGGGACGATGGCCATCTGGCCGCCCAAGCTGGAGGAGTTTCATGAGCGACGCGGGCGCAGCTGCTGGCCGTGTCCGGGGCAACGATCGACAGGATGCTGAAGCCGACCCGGGACGGTGCGCGGATACTTGGCCTGTCCGGGACGAAACCCGGGCCGCTGCTGCGCAACTCGATCCAGGTCCGCAGGGCCGGGGATGAGCACGAGCAGGCGCCGAGGTTCGTTGAGGCGGATCTGGTGCTGCATTGCGGCCCGACGCTGGCGGGGGACTTCATCCGCTCCCTTACGGTCACCGATGTGTTCACCGGCTGGACGGAGAACATTGCCGTGAAGAACGGCGCCCACCGGTGGGTCATCGAGGCAATGACAGGCATCGAGGTCAGGCTGCCGTTCCCGCTCGTGGGCCTGGATACGGATTATGCCGACCTTTTGGCATAGCTCCAGCTCAGCGGGGTGAGCACGCACCCCGTACAAGCGGGTCATGGACTCAGCTGTCCTGCCACGGGAGCGCGCCAGCGAGTTCGCCCGGCTCGTCAACGACACCAACCCCGCCGAACTAACCCGCGCCATCAGCGCCATCCAACACAAACTCATCGCCCTGGCCAAAGACAAAACCAATGCCATCACCGCCGGCATTTCGCGAGCAGAAATAGCTGAGGCACCGGAACCTATTTCGCGAGCATCTTGACTTGAGGCATTACGCAGGGAGCCTGCAAGGGCACGGCCCGGGCTATTCCTCTGCATTCTCGGGCCGATGGTCATGCCTCAGCTGCTGCCGGGCGGACGGAGCATCCCGGTGGCCGAGGCAACAGGTGTTGCCGGGTTCAGTTCAGGGTTTCATCCGGAATTGTGGCGGCCAGGACCGCGCGGTTCCGGCCCAGTGATTTGGCCTGGTACAGGGCCGCGTCCGCGGAGCGGATCATCCCCTGAAGGTCAGGGCGCCCGGGACCGGCGGAACTGATGCCGTAGCTGACGGTGGGCAGCGGGGGGCTCCCCGGTGCCTGGGCCGCCTGAAGGAGCCGGCTTATTTCTGCCGCGATTTGTCGGGCGCGGTGCGGATTGGCTCCCGGTAAGAGGAGGATGAATTCCTCTCCGCCGTAGCGTCCGACGATGTCGGTGGAGCGGACGGTGCCGGTGCAGGCGGCCGCGAAGGCCTGGATGGCTGAGTCTCCGGCAGCGTGGCCGTACTCGTCGTTGACTGCCTTGAAGTGGTCAAGGTCGGCGAGAATCAGGGTGGCGGTGGTTTTGGTGCGGCGCAGCCGGTGCAGTTCATCGAGGGCCAGGTGCAGGAATGCGGTGCGGTTCAGAAGCCCCGTGAGGCCGTCGTACGTTGCCCGCATCCTGAGGTCCTGGGTTTGTTGTTCGTTGCTCAGCACGGCCATGCTGAAGGACACGACCACCAGAAGCACGGTGGTGGCCAGAGTGGTTGCCGGGGATCCGAAGTAGGCAAGAAACACCGGCCCGTGGGGGCCCTCCGCCATGAACGCCGCCCACCGGCCGAAGTAATAGGCCGCGAGGAGCGCGGACGCCGCTGCCATCGGCTGCTGGACGCGGGAGTAGCCGGGCGTCAGCAGCCACAGCTCGAGGGAAGCGAGGGCGATCATCAGCCCCATCAGGGCCAGGAAAACCGCGCCGCCTGACCAGTCATTGGCCGCGGGGTTGTCCACAGCGGAAGCCACGGCGGTGATGGCCGGGCCGGCTCCGAGCTGCCAGGCTGTGGGGCGGTCCGTTCTCAGCGACCGGGCACCTGCCCAGACGCTGGCGGCGCCCATCACCAGCAAGGAGTTTCCCAATGGATTAGCCCACACCTGATGAACGGTGCCGTCCAGGAGGTACGCGGCGGATCCGGTGAGAAACAGGGCAAGGGCGGCGCACCACCACGCGCTGTAGGCAGACCGGGTGCGGCGGAACGTGATGAAGTAAAACAGCAGGAGAAGTGTCAGCGTGACCACACCGGAAGCGACGCGCAGTGTCCCCGTGTCGAGCATCATTCGTGGTCCCCCCGGATTTGCCACCTTAGTGGCACTCAGTATTGCATCCGCGGGTGCGGGTGGCCCGGGATCTGACGTTTTCCGAAAGGTGTCGCCCGGAAGGGGTGGGAATGCGAAGATCGGCCTAAGGGCCGCCGGAGCGGGTTTTCCCGGAGAGTTCCGGCCGGACCGGCCACGGCCGGGCAGCCGGTGCCGTGAGCTGTTTCGGGCGGAAGGGTTTGGTCAGGTATGCCGCGGCGCCGGAAGCCAGGCCAGCCAGTTCGTCCCCGGGCCCGGCCCGGGCGGTGAGGAACATGATCGAGGCGCCGGAGATATTTCGAATGTGGCATGCGGCAACGAGGCCGTCGAGGTCCGGCAGGCCCAGATCACGGGTGATGAGGGCCAGGTCCGGTTTCCCGGCGGCGGCGATTCCGGCCGCGCCGGTGGATGCCGGGTGAACGTCGAATCCGGCTCCGGACAGGATGACGCTGACCAAACCCTGGATGTCCTCGTCGTCCTCGATGACCAGGCAAATACCTCGTGAACCCATGGACCCGTTACCTATCGCCTCCGTTGGGCGCAGGAGTAGTGTGCGGTTCATGGATGAGACATTCCCGGTTATCGTCGTCGGTGGCGGGTTCGCTGGCGTTACGACAGCCACACAGCTTGGCCTCAAAGGCATCGATGTGTTGCTTACCGATAAAAACAATTACCACCAGTTTCAACCGCTCCTGTCTCGGAGGTGGCGAGGCCATTTCGGGCCATCTTCCGCCGCTCGAACCGGGTCCGGGTAGTTACCGCCGAAGCAACCGCGATCGATCCGGCCGGATGCAGCGTTACCACATCCGATGGCGCTACATACCGGGCCAGGATACTGGTCCTCGCGGCTGGTGCAGTGCCGAACTTTTTTAATACCCCGGGCGCAGAAGAGTTTGCGCACCCACTGTACTCCGTCATCGATGCGGTCTCGCTGGGCAGCAACCTCACGAGCCTGCTCGACCACGCTGACAAGGAAACCGCGGGAGAGGTAAACATCGTCGTCATCGGCGGCGGGCCAACCGGCGTGGAAACCGCCGGCGCCATCGCGGAAAACGTCAAGTTCGTCCGACCCAGCTATTTCTCGTCCGGGCTGGCCGCCAGATGCCATGTTTACCTGGTGGATATGGTCCCGACCGTGCAGAACGCGTTTTCGGAAAAATCGCAATCGTACGCCAGGAAGCGCCTGGTCAAGGTCGGCGTCCGGCTACAACTGGGCGTCGGTGATACCGAGGTCAGCGCCGATGCCGTGACTCTGGCAGATGGAACAGTGCTGCCCTGCCGGATCGTGGTGTGGGCAGGAGGACTGGAGGCCGGGGCTGTCCTCGCCTGCTCGGGACTGGCGCACGGCAGAGGCGGCCGGATCGATGTTCAACCCGAACTTACGGCACGGGACTTCGAAGGAGTCTATGTTCTCGGGGACGCGGCAAACATGACCGATACGACAGGTGCACATCTGCCGCAATTGGGTTCCGTGGCCCAGCAGTCCGGTAAATGGGCAGCCCGCAACATCCATGCGGACCTGACGGGCGGTAAGCGAGAACCCTTCCGGTACTTCGACAAGGGATACATGGCCATGATCGGCAGCGGCGCTGCGGTCGCCGAGATCGAGCGCAAAAGGGTCCAGCTACAAGGACCGTTGGCCTTTGCCGCATGGCTTGGAGTGCATGCCACACTGCTCTCCGGGGGCCGACAAAGGATCGGGGCGCCCATTTCCTGGATCGAAGACTTTGTCTCCCCCGAACGATCACAGGTAATCGTCGGCCCTCCGGAATAACATGCTCCGACCCGGCGCCGCGGCCAGCTGGCCCATCGGCTCTGGTTTTACGCTTCCTCCCGGGCCGGGATCCGCCCGGCAGCCTTCCGGTACGCCTCGGTGATGTCGACCTCCACATCTTCGAGCTGGCCGAGAAGAGGCGAAGCAGGACGGTGTGGAGCATGTCATCACTAACCAGAACGGGCAGATCGCCAGCAAGAACAATGACGGCCATGAGCCCAGGAACGCTCCGGGCTGACCGTGACTGCTGCATTGCCGCCGCGGGTTCCGGATGGAAATTCCCCATGCAGAGCGCTCCTGAGACAGTGCCGGCAGCAGTCACCTGCCCCGACACCGAAACCGGGCCGTCCGGGCTTGTGGTGACGGTGGAGGCCTCAGGCCAACATCCTGCTGACTCGTGCAGAGCCGTGGCCCCGGCCGTGAGCCGGCTGATCGAGGAAATCATCGACACCACCTGATCGGACCCTGCCGTAGTTCCGGAGGTCTGGATGTGTCGTTACACATCACCGCCTTGCCCTCAGCCGAGTCCATATCAGCGACCCGGCGGGGCTGATCCTCACCAAACCGCGATCACCTAAATCTAATCAGGAACCCTACGGGCGCGGCGGGCGATTGCCCTGAGCTGGATAATTCGGGCGGCCCCAGCGACGGCTACGAGCACACCGCCACCCACCGCCCCGATGAATAGCGCGACGCCGAGGGAGACAGTCCCGGCCAGGCCGAAGTAGCGCAGTGTGACCATATCCTGATTCTGCAGGATGAACGCTATGAGCAGTATCAGCAGCACCAGTCCCACAGCCGTGGCAACCCAAGCCATGCCAGCCCGGGTGGTCCGGGGCTTCACACCCTTTGCAGGTGTTGCCGGCTTAGGGCCAAGTGGCTGGCTTCCGGGAACCGTAGGGTCTGTTGTCATGTCCGGGACCTCCCAATCTGGATACGCGGGAATTTTCGTGCGGATAGCCCTGCCAAGGGCACCAGAGCCTGCCTGTCACGAATCCGCAGGCGATTCCCCGGCAGCTGCACCACTGTCATTCCCGGGATCCGCCTCCGCGGGCGCCGCCTGGGCTGGCTTCGGTTCGGGGAAATGGCGCGTAGCACGCCGGATCAGGACAGCTGCGACGACAGCAGCTGCCAGCAGGCAGGCAACAACCTTCACATTTCTGCCTTTTCCTGACCGGCTCGCTGAGCGGTGGAGCTCTTTGGATGCCAACCGTGCGGCCCGAACGATCGCCTTCTGTCCGTCCTTGACTGCCCTTCTATTACCGGTCACGGCACCCAGGAAACCCTCAACACCTGCCGGTACCGGCGCCCTGGCCAGCTCATCGGCCAGATACTCAACTGTTGCCGCGAGGTTCCCCCTTACCTTCCGTCCGGCCATGCCTGCTTCGCGGGACGCTTTGACGCCTGCTTTCCCCAGGCCGTCCCGGAGTCCGGGGCCGAAATGGTCTAGCCGCCGGGCCAGCTCATCGGAGAGCCCATCCAGCTGATTTCTGATCCGTGGTGAGGCTTTATCCAGCCCGGCCTGGATTCTCACGAGGGAACGCTTCAGCGCCGCTTCGGCCGCGGGCGTGAACGGATGGTAGTCTGCCCTCTTTTTCACCATAGCGCCCTCCCGGTCCGCGGCTTTCTGCGACCAGACTACGCCGCACGCCCGGGGCGCGGTACCCATTGCAGGGCCATAGCCGGACAGAACTTCGATCAGCCGCATTCGCGCCAGGCCTTGCGTCCCCCTAAGTGATGAGGCGACGGCAGGGTGTCACACTTCCTTCCGCCGAACCTTTCGTTCGCTCCGCACAATTCCGCCGGTGAAATCAGTCCGGGTACATCCATGAATTCCGTGCGTTGCGACTTCGGGCGGACGCTGTGACTGTTCACCAGGATCGGCGGTCATCTCGCAGCTTGATCGCCAACGATATGATTCGGGCAGGCGTGCGCCCATGGGTGGGGCGGCGTGGGACGACAGGGCATAGATGGATGATCCGACAACGGCCGTGCTCAATCTGACGTTTCTGATGACGCTCGGCGCGGCGTTCCTGATGTTCCTTGGCCAGTTCGTAGTCTTCACGGGGCCATACTGGTGCCCGCCGGAACCGTGCGGCTGTTGGCACTCATCGGCCTGGCGCTGCTGGGAAGACTGCCGGAACATCGAAACCGTTGAGATCGTACCCGGTCAATTGATGCGCGCCATTCAATTTTCCGGGAGCGCTGAAGGGACCGACGCGTTTATGGGACGGCGGCGACTGGGGAACGCCTCGGTTTCAGGAGGCGCATCGCCGGCTGTTTCGTCGCCCTTGCCGTGGATTTTCTCCGCGGCATTGTGGATCTTGTCACCCAAGCCCATCGTGGTCCTCCTTATCAGGCCGTCTACGCTGGCGTGAATGCCGTCGAGACCGACACTTGAATTGTAGGGGCGATACCGCGCAGCAGCTATGGGTCCGGGCCCCCGACGACTGGCCCCCGCCCGGGGTTGGCAGCCCCGTCCTGGCATCTGTCCGACCCGGCCGGCACGATGGTGCAGGAAGCGTGAACATGACGCCTGCCGCTGTTGTGTGTGGCCGGATCCCGGGCCTTATACCGGGATCTCCATCTGGAAGCCGCAGCCGCACCGCAGGACCCGCGTCCTCAGGTACACGTCCAGGACCCCTTCGCCTGATTGTTCCGTGGTCACCGGGGCGTAGATGCTGCGCAGCTCGGAGCCCGCGGTGTGCATCGGTTCTCCACAGTGGATGTATTCGCCGCCAAACTCCAGAACACCGGACGCTGCGCCGGGGCCGGGCCGGTTCAGGATGGCCTCGACCTGCGGGACGGCCGCGGCATGGGCGTAGAAAAAATCGCATTCAACGCAGGTGTAGGACACCTGGACCATGCCGGTCTCGGGCGGCTTGAGGGCGTCCATGGATTCAATGATCAGGTGATCGTCCGTACGGCACTTGGCGCACCAGAGGCGCTGGCCGTGGGGCTGATGCGCACCGCCAGGTCTATAAGCATTGGAGATGGTCGACATTGACAGGCTCCTCGTCAGGGGAGATGTCCGCCCTTGATCTGACTGGGCTGTCCTCCCGGGATCAGGCTAACGCCGGGCGGATGCGCAGGCAAGCACAGTCCTCGGCACCGGCTCTTCCGCGCTGCGGAACTGCTGCCGCCCAGTGGCGGCAGTGCACGGCTCCGCCCAGCACGCCGTCGTCCTCGCAACCCTGGGCGCCATTGAGGCAGCCGTCAGCGGGACTGCCTCTCCACACGGGCAACCCATGCCCATGACGACAGCTGCTCATGCAGCCTTGGCCCCGGTTGGCGCAGGTCACTGCCAGGAGCGAAGCAGCCCGGCGTTCTGGTAGTTCATGCGGCTTTGGAGAGCCTCCAGCCGTTCCTGGGCTTCAGCAGCAATTTCTTCGATGCGGCGGGCCAGATCAGGGTCATCGTCGTAAGCGGCGACTCTGGAATAGGTCCTGTTGAAGGCCTCGATGTCCAGACGGAGTTCTTCAAGCTGATCGTCATCGTTTCCCATCGGGCAAGCCTACTCGCGGCAGAAAAGCCAGGCACCGGCACGCGCGTACCGGAAGCCTTCACCAAACTACCGAAAGAGGATGTTGCCCCGGCCACTTGGCACCGCCGGCCATTCCATGGTGGCGAGGCAGGTTTTGTTGTTACTGGTGTTATATCCACTGCCGCCAGCGGAAAGAGGCAGGTCACCATGGATTCAGGCCAGCTGATGTGGATCGTCATCGTCATAGCACTCGTAATTGTTGGCGTGGTGATCTTCTTCGGCCGCAAGTGGAAGCTGAAGACTGACCGGCGTCGGGCGGTAGAGATGCGCCAGACCGCGAAGACAGATGAACTCGGCGCACGGGAGGGTGAAGCCAAAGCATCCCGGGCCGAAGCGGACGCCAAACAGGCCGAGGTAGATGCCGAACGCCTCCGCCGAGAGGCTCACGATCGTCAGGAGGACGCCCAGACTGTTCGTGAGCGTTCACAGGAACGGGTACGGGAAGCAGACGAACTGGATCCGGATGTTGATGCCGGCGGATGCCAGGACGCGCCGACCGTTGAGAGGCAGCCGCCGCCAGGACGAGCCAGAGGATCCTCGAATGTTCTTCCTCGGAGGGGGCTGGTTCCTTCTTTGAACTTCCTGATCTGGGTGGGCGTGGTGCTGTTGATCCTCGCGGTCATCGGTTACTTCTTCGGGCGCAGGAGGATCTGAAAGCCTGAACATCCAGGTTCTGCGAAGACTCGGTTTGCAGCGGTCCCCCCCTGGCAAGCTCCACAGTGGCGGCCCACCGCTCATCGAGCCCGCCGGCGACGGAGCCAAACCCGCTGCCATAATCTGTGTTTCGACATTTCAGTCGGGAGATGAGTTTCGGTGCCCGGTTGGGCACGACAACCGCATTCCCCAGTGCCATGGTGCTGGGCACTGGGGAATGGTCACTGGTCACCGGAAATCCGGTTAGCGGCATACACTCACCAGACGGATTCACCCGCGAGAGCCCATCGTGAGGTGCCCCCAACCCTCCATACCCAAAGACGCGTGTGCGGAATATGATCTAGCTCCCACCCCACAATGGGAAAGAAGCGATGATGCGCGGAATTGACAGACGCAGACTAGGCGGACGCGGAATTGGCCTCATAGGCGCGGTCTATCTGGCCATCGGTCTTTGGTCGCCGCCACCCACGGATACCTCGTGGCCTGTGGAACATCCCCGGCAATATCATGGAAGACCTGGCAGCGATCCTCCACTGGCCGCCCGTCGACGATGGGATATGTGTGGCTACGCGGTCTGGTCCGGGCCGCCGTAATCGGTCCATGACTCCAAAATGCGCATGCTCCACAGCCCGCTCCGACCGCCGGGATGCGTCTCGGAGACATCCGATCCTGCCGCTCGAGGTGAGCCACTCCCCCCGTCCTTGCACGGATCCGTGCTGTGTCGATAAGTCGTCTCGCGGATAGGGACGTACGGGGTTCAGGCCGCCTTCTTGCTGGCAGCCTCGCGGGCCGGCCAGACGGGCTGTCAGCTCTGTGACGGCCGTTTCCTTGTCGGCGGTGGTGCGGTGCAGCTCCGCGACGAGTTCAGCCTGCTCCAGATCCTTTTCCTCCGCCGCCCACGGGGACTCCAGGGCGGCTTGGCGCTGTCCGGCCCGCTCAGTGGCTTCTACACACAGCCCAGTCAGGCGGTTGGCCAGCTCGATCACGCTGATCTGCGGCGCGGCTTACACGCGGACTTCGGCTGACTGGGTTATCGACGGTACTAGCCCGCACTGCGCCCTCTTGCGGGCATCAGTTCCGGCGGCTAGATGCGTGGCGTTCCAGGAGGGCGGGCAGATCCTTGATGGAAGGTACGACCGCGGTGGCCCCTGCGGCGCGGAGAGCCGCCTCCGGGTGCGCCCCGGTAAGCACCCCCGCCACCACGCTTGCACCCGCGCGGAGCCCTGAATGGATATCAGCGCTGGTGTCACCCACTACGGCGACTTCACGCACATCATCCAGGTCAAGGGCCAGTACGGCAGTCAGGATCATGTCAGGGTGCGGCCGGCCGCGGCCCGCGTCTGCCGGACACAGGCTCAGATCGGCCAGGCCCATCCAACCGAGCGACTCCAGCACCATGTTCTGTGTGTGGCGCCCGAAGCCGGTGGCGAGGCACACCTTGATACCGGCATCCCGCAGCCACCCAATGGCGTCCTCGGCGCCCGGAACTGCCCGGATCCCGCCGTCGGAAATCAGTGCATCGCAGTTGAGCTCAAACATCCGGTTGGCGCTCTGGGCCTTGGAGGGAGCCTCAAAGAGGTGGCTGAAAACCGTCATCTTGGAGATGCCGGATGTGTCGCGCGCATAGCCGAGCATGCTTTCGAACTCAACAGACCCCGCAGCAACTCCTTGTTCCACCAGAGTGCGGGACATGGCCCGCTCCATCAGGCCGCCATCGAAGACCGTGGTGCCCACCATGGCCAGGACGGCCAGTCTGACATCATGGCCTCCAGGTGCCGGCGACCCGGTCTGTAATACCGGAGTGCGTTCGGTCCCGTTGTTCAACGTCATTGCCAAGCTCCTTCGCCGGTGAGTGGCCGGATACCCGCAGCCACATGCTCTCTCCAGCATGTTGGGGCTGGCCGATCACCGGCTGAACCGGATCCGACCTCGGGATGAATATCCTGACAACGGCAAACGTGCGCGTGGGAGGCGGACCCATTTTGACCCGGGTGCCGGGACTCGATTACAGTTGACTCTTGCATGATCCGGCTGGTGTTTCCGGCCATTTTCATGCGGTGCTTCCTTAGCTCAGTCGGTAGAGCGTTTCACTCGTAATGAAAAGGTCATCAGTTCGATTCTGATAGGAAGCTCGGGAGAGAACCCCTGGAAATCAAAGATTTCCGGGGGTTCTTTTGCTGGCTCCTGACATATTGCGTTGGCCGAGCATTCCCCGTCATTTGGTGCGATTTCCAGCGATTTCGTCACTTTGATGGTTCATTTCATATTCCATTGACGGCATATCACAGATGCAGGTATGCAGGCGTCCGGAGTTATACCAGCGGACCCATCGGGCCGTCTCGGTCTCGACCTGCTGGCATCGGTGACCAGCAGGGTCTCCTTGGATATGGAGCCCCTCCAGCCAAGGATCCGACCCGAGGCAGCGTCGGGGACCAAGACATATAGCAGCACCCGATGCAGGTCCACAGAAATCGGCTTTCAGGGTCTTGACGGCCCTTGTGGGCCGTGATGCCGGCAACTATCTGGTGTGTGCCCGGTCGCTCTCGGTGACCGTGACACCGGTCCGGTGCCGTTCTCAACCTCGTTCTGCGCGATCCAGGACCGCACGGGCTGCTCACTGATGCCCACCAGCTCAGCCAGATGCCGCACCGGAGGCGGCATGTCTGTTGAAGCGCCAGATTTTCCCTGTGGGACCGTCCGTTGTGCCGTACACGCCTGTGTACTTCACATGCTGCCCGGTCCTGAGCCGGTCAAGACTCATACTTACTAAGCTTCCGCAAGTGTGACGCGACCGGATTTCCTATCTTGATCAATCCGTTATAACGTCTATGACCATGCGCTGCTGACCTAGTCATCTTGGTCTAAGCGGCCTGCTGAGTCGGGCCGTAAGGAAAAACCTTGTAATGAAAAGGTCATCAGTTCGATTCTGAAAGGAAGCTCGCTTCCGGCCACCCATCGCTGAATGCGATGGGGGTTGCATTCTGCATCCATCCGTTGGTGTGGACCATACCCATGGTCTATGCCGGCTTTGTTTATGCTGGTCTCAGGCACGGTTGGTCCCATAAGTTACTTCCCGGTCCTCCTGCGTGCCATTTTCCGGTGCTCCGCCGTACTGGGCACCGA
This sequence comes from Pseudarthrobacter sp. N5, assembly GCF_050157035.1. GTDB lineage: Bacteria > Actinomycetota > Actinomycetes > Actinomycetales > Micrococcaceae > Arthrobacter. The sequence continues at coordinate 993,097 of NZ_CP189593.1, read as the reverse complement.
CTTGTCATGAGCCGCAAGCGGACGATGACATAGGCGCAAAGCCGCGCGCCTGACCCACCCAGCGTGGAGCCGAATGCAACCCTAGCCACCGGGACGTAGCGGGCATCAAGACGTACGACAAGTCTGCTTCTGCCCGCGTGCGAAAGGGGCGCCCCAACGCGCCCTGTGCATGCCGCAATCCACCGTTTGCTGGCCAAGGCCAGCACTGGTTCCGCACTGACCAAGAACTTATTGGCGTGCATCCGAGGCGTGCAGACAAACCATCTAGAAGGGAATGCCATGACCAACACGGCGAAGCTCTACGAACAGTTATTGAAGTCACCGCGCGAAAAGGCGTTCACAACCAATCGGGACCGGGACACTGCCGGGATCTTCAGCATGGCGGTTGCCTGAATATGAAGCGTATACTTGCGATTCTTGCCGCCCCCGTACTCGCTTTGACAGGTTGCGCGGTAGCGGGCCCGTCGAACCTCGAATCGGTAGACAGGGCGGCTCAGGTGGCCCCTACCAATGACTCCACCGCCGCAGCTGCCGCTGCGGCCAAGGTTCAGGCCAGGTCCGACGCGAAGGCGGCGGCCCAACTCCCGTCGCCCACTCCGACCGCAACCGCGACGCCCGCTCCAACTACGACGGCTACCGCGTCGCCCGCTCCAACCGCGACCGCATCGCCCGCTCCAACCGCAACAGCGTCACCCACTCCGACCACAACCGCGGCGTCATCATCTACGCCAATACCTAACGGCCCGGCCGGAAATTGGGCCATGGCGTTCAATGATGAATTCAGCGCGCCCGCCCTCGACACCAATAAGTGGGCACCGGACTGGTTCTCTCCGGCCGGCACAATGAACAACGTCGTCACGGACCCCGCGAACGTCGCTGTCGCCAATGGTGAACTGGTCTTGACTTTGAAGGACTCGACACACGGCGCGTTGGTCAGTTCCAACCCTAACGGCGGTGCGAAACCAGGTTTTCAGTTCACCTACGGTTACGCTGAAGCCCGCATGTACTTCCCTGGCTCGAATTCAACGATCTATAACTGGCCTGCCTGGTGGACTGACGGGCAGTCATGGCCTACTAACGGGGAAATCGACATTGCCGAAGGCCTTGGGACGATGACCTCCAACTTCCACTCCTCTTCCGGTGCCAATAACTCCGGCACGATTCCCGGTACTTGGTCGGCTGGCTACCACACGTACGGCGTCAACCGCTTGCCTGGCAAGAACGACGTCTATTTCGACGGGAATCTCGTTCGTTCCTACGCTACGAACGATTCCGGGGCACCTCAGTACTTCATCATCAATGTCGGCGCCAGCAATCAAGCCGTGTATGGAGCTGCATCCCAGGTTAAGGTTGACTACGTGCGCTATTTCACGGCGGCACCGTAACAGACTAGACCAATCGTCGTGGGGTTCTGAGGGCGATGTGCATCGCAAGCGCCTCGAGCCTCTTTGAATCGGCAGTTTGCAGCGCCGGTCGCGTTACCTCATCCCAGAGGTAACGCGACCGGCGCTGTCGTGCTGGCGAAACTTCTCCGCCTCTTGGCAGTTCGCGCGGAGTCCGCCCACCCAGCACCGCTCCCAGGCCAGGCCAGGCCAAAGCTACAAGCACAACCTCCGAAGCCGCGGCAGCTGTGCTCAGCCCGGGCAGCCGGAGTCCCACGGCGTCCGTCGGTTTGGTTCCTTTGAACTTATGATGTCCGCATGGGTGGAGATCGGCTGGCGGACATAGCGAGGAGTCTTTACACGCTGCCGCTTGGCGATTTTGTGGCGGCCCGCACCTCGGCTGCCAGGAGTGCTGCAACCGAGTTCGGGGCCACCCTGGCCGCGGAGGTCCGCACTCTTCCAAAACCATCCGTTGCGGCCTGGGCACTGAACATGCTCATTGCGCACTGCCCGGAGAAGGTCAGCAAGCTGGCCGGGATCGGGGAATCCATGCGGGCGGCACAGCTCGCGCTGGATGCCGGGACACTGCGTGGACTCGCGCAGCAGAGACGGAAGGCGATATCGGAGGCAATGGAGGCCGTACGGACGGTGGCCGAACAGCAGGGCCGCAGGATCAGTGGTCCGGTGGCCAGCGGCGTGGAACAGACTCTCAGGGCCGCTGTTGCCGATGAGCGAGCGGCGGCAGCCATCCGGAGCGGTCGGCTCCTGCGCGTGCTGTCGGCCGACGGGTTGGACAGGGTGGACCTCAATGGTGCCGTCGCCGTGCCATCAGCAGCAGTCGCGCCCGCAGTGAATGACGAGCGGGCTTCCGCGGACACCGCCCCGGGCCAACTCCCGAAGACTGACAAACCGCTGCTCCGGATAGTGGCGGGCGAGCGGCGCGCACCTGCATCGGCCATTGAAAAGTCCTCCGCCGCACTTGCTGAGGCGGAGAATGCGGCCCGCGCCGCCGTCGAAGAAGTGAAAAAACACGAAGAACGGCTGGAGTCTGCGTCAGCGGCAGTGGCGAGGCTGGCGGATTCGACGCACCGGTTACGGGAAAGACTCACCGCGATGGACGCCGAGTTCGCGACAGCCCGACGGCGGCGCGACTCAGCCGCCGCGGGGCTCCAGCAGGCATCCCGGGCGGCAGGCAGGATGCGGCGGGCAGAGATGCTGGCCAGAGAACGTGTGTTCCGGCTCCGCAACACGCAGGACTGAAACCCTTATATTGTCAGTGGCTCCCTGCACACTGGATTTATGGAAAAGAACCCCAGACACCAGCATAGGCAGACAGGAATCTCCGGTAGTGAGGCCGCCGCCCAGCAGGAAATCCACGTCACGTACTTCGACTCAGATTGCGGCCGGATCCGGACCGAAATTTTCGACGACGCCGCGTCGGCCGAGCATTTCGCCAGCCGGACAGTGTCCAACGAGCAGGAGTGGGTCACCATTGACTTTGTCGCCCCGCTGCGGGACCGCCTGGCCGCCTGAATATCGCTTCGGCTCCGCGTCCTTCCCCGACCAGGCCGGTGCCCCGGCTGGGCGGGGCAGGGCCGGGCTGGGCTAAGCGAAGTCGGACACCGCCGGATCCGGGCCGATCCGGCCAGCCCCTGCGGCAGAGCGGTCCAGTCCGTTGATTGCCTCGATATCGGAGGCATCCAGCGTCAGATCCAGGGAAGCATAGTTCTCGTGGATGCGGGATTCAGTCACAGACTTGGGAATCACCACATTCCCGATGGCGAGGTGCCACGCGATGACAAGCTGCGCCGGGGTGGCGTTGTGCTTGGCGGCGATTCCGGCAACCACGGCGTCTTCAAGGAGTTCACCGCCCTGGCCCAGCGGCGACCACGCCTGCGTCAGAATTCCCTTGGACGCTCCGAATGCGCGAAGCTCACTCTGGCTGAAGTACGGGTGCAGTTCGATCTGGTTAATGGCGGGCACCACACCGGTCTCATCGATGAGGCGCTGCAGGCCTTCAACCGTGAAGTTGGAAACCCCGATGGATTTAACCCTGCCGCGCTTCTGGAGCTCGATCAGTGCCTTCCATGTGTCTACGTACTTGTCCTGCTTGGGCTGAAGCCAGTGGATGAGGTACATATCCAGGGTTTCCAGGCCCAGGCGCTCCATGGATTCTTCAAATGCCTGCAGAGTGGATTCGTAGCCCTGGTCCGCGTTCCACAGCTTGGTAGTGATGAAGATTTCCTCGGGCTTGAGTCCTGAGCCTGCAATCGCCCGGCCCACACCGGATTCGTTGCCGTAGATCTTGGCGGTGTCGATGTGGCGGAAGCCGGCTTCGAACGCCTGGAAGACGACTTTTTCGGCGACGTCGTCTTCAACCTGCCACACCCCATAACCGAGCTGGGGGATGGTGTTGCCGTCGTTGAATGTCAGTGTTGGTGAAAGTGTCATTCGTTCATCCTGCCAAAGGCGAGCCCCACACGTCAGCGAAAACGCGCGACTAAGCCGCCCGCTTAAGCCGGAATATCCTGCGGGGTCAGCAGTCTGCTGCGGCTTCAGCGAGGCGGCGTTCGGCGTCGGCGATCTGTTCAAACACGGATTCAGCGCGCCGCCGCACGGACACGGCGCCCACCGGAACGGGCCCGACGGCAAGCCGAAGCATGGCGGCGGCTTCGGCCGTGGTGGCCAGGGAGTTGCCAGCTTTGGACAGCGAACGGTGCACCCCGGCCAGGGCCCCGGGAATATCCAAACCGTCACTCGGCGAAACCCTCTGCGCCTCAACACACACGGCCCGTACCCGCACGGAAAGCCCGGCAAGTTGGTTCGCCACGTCAACAAGTTCGCCGTAAAGCTCCTCGTCCTCCACGCCTTCCAGCACCTGGTGATACCGGTCCAGACCGCGATGGAAGCGGTCATGGGCGCGGCGCCACAGTCCCTTGCCAAGTTCGACGTCGTCCTTCCGCCCTTGCCGGGCGGCCGTGAAGAACCCCAAGCGGACCTACAGGTACTGACCGGGGCCGTGGTCCGGGTCCACCGGCCGCCCCGGCTTCAACGGATCGGCGCCGGGCCGCGGCATACCAGCCCGTTGCGGCTCGCCGTTCTCACCGATCACAACACCGGGGGCAATGACGGTCCCGGCGGGCAGCTGCCTGAGCTGCAGCTGAGCGACCGCATGGTCGCGGGCAGCGTGCTGGGCCGCTATGGCGGTCTGGATGCCGTGAAACAGCCCCTCCAGCCAGCCCACCAATTGTGCCTGGGCAATGCGGAGTTCGGAATCCGAGGGCGTGGAGTTCTCCGGGAACGGCAGGCTGATCCGTTCCAGCTCTTCCACCAGTTCCGGCGCAAGCCCGTCCTCGAGTTCCTTAATGGACCGCTCATGGATTTCAGCAAGGCGGCCACGGGCAGCATCATCCAACGGGGCAGACCTCACCTCTTCAAGCAACTGCCTGATCATGGTGCCGATCCGCATCACCTTGGCAGGCTCGTCCACAAGGTCCTGAAGGTTGCTTCCCTTCGGTGCTGTGCGTGCCGACGGCGCCGGTACCGTGGCAGGTCCGCCGTTGTCCAGCGGGGTGCCCTCCATGGGGACGTCTTCACCGGCCTGGGAATCGTTACGGGTGCCGGGCTGAGTGTCATTCGGATCGCTCATGCGTTCATACTCTCACGAGCCCGGGACGGGTCCAGTCGATGAAGCTGCTTGTCGCGGAAGGACCTTGACCAGTATTTCGCCCTCATCTGCCACGAAGCCGCATCGCCGATAGAAACCCACCGCGTAAGTATTGGCAGGGACCCAGACTTCCGCAACACCGTGGTCCCGCATCCAGGCTTCCATGACCCCCACCATGGCACTGCCGACCCCTTTCCGGCGCCATTCCCTGTGGGTTCCCATTTCCATCAGGAGGATTTCGGCCCACGGGCCGGACGTCCGACGGCGCTGCACGCAACAATGCAGAAACCCCACTATCCGCCCGTCCGCCTCAGCCAGCCAGAAGAGGACGGTGGGATCCCCCAGGAAGTCCCTGGCGCCGTCGGCCGTTAAAGCGCCCGACGGCGCCTCTGTGGGATCCTCGTCAAACAGGTTGTCGGTTTCGGAAAGACTGTTGAACAGTTCTGCATCCGCCGGACCGATCCTGCGGATGGATACGCCGCCGGGCGTTTGCATGTCAGCAGCACCTGCCCTGCGGATTGGTGTCCTGGCGGTCGGTCCGGTCCCGCCAGAACGCCTTTTCGGTCAGCGGCGGGCCGCCGTGTTCCGTACAGCCGTGTTCCGTACAGCCGTGTTCCGTACAGCTGTGTTCCGTACAGCCGTGTTCCGTTGAAGCGTGATGTTCGAGGTACTTCTGGTAGGCGTCCGCGCCCATCACTCCCCCCACATACCGGGAGAACGCCCGGAAACCGTCGGCGGCGGCGCCCACAGGACCTGCCGCCATCAGTGGTGCCCGGACCTGTCGGTCCGCAGATCGGCAGGAAGTTTGTCCCATTCGGCCATCAGCTGGCGCTCTGCTGCGGTGGGGATCATTCCTGCCGGTGCGTAGACGCGTGAGGCTCGCGGCCGGTCCTCGTTGTCGATATTGGGAGTGCCGGCGGCGCTGTTGCGGAAGGCCTTCACGGTGGCAAGGACTGCCGTAAGAATCACGATGATGCTGAGCACCACAAAGATCACGGACAGCCAGCCCTGGATCATGGTATTGCGGACCACAGCTTCCATGGCCGCCACGGTCTTGGCGGTGCCGAAGGAGGTCTTGCCGTCTTCGAGTGCCTTGGAGAACGCCGCGTTGTTGGCGAAATACCCCACAGCGGGAACCGGTGAGAAGATCTTCTGGAAGCTGGCGGTGATGGTAACAACGGCCGCGAACGCCAGGGGAACAGCAACGATCCACAGGTACTTGAAAGCACCACGTTTGGCGGCGATGGCCATGCAGACCGCGAGCGCTATGGCAGCGAGGAGCTGGTTGGCGATGCCGAACAGCGGGAACAGCGTGTTGATGCCGCCGAGCGGATCCGTCACTCCCATCAGGAGCACGGCGCCCCACGCACCCACCATCACAGCTGTGCAGAGCCAGGCCCCGGGACGCCAGGAGGCTTCCTTGAACTTGGGCACAAAGTTACCGATCGAGTCCTGCAGCATAAACCGCGCAACCCGGGTGCCGGCGTCGACGGCGGTCAGTATGAACAGTGCTTCGAACATAATGGCAAAGTGGTACCAGAAGGCCATCATGGCGGTGCCGCCGATGAACTGCTGCATGATGTGCGCCAGGCCAACCGCCAAGGTCGGGGCGCCGCCGGAGCGCGAGATAATGCTCTGCTCGCCCACGTTGGCGGCGGTCTGGGCCAGGACATCCGGAGTGATGTTGACGCCGGCAAGGCCCAGGCTGTTAACCCAGGCCGCAGCCGTTTCCACCGTGCCGCCGGTCAGCGCAAGCGGAGCGTTCATGGCGAAGTAGATGCCACGGTCAATGGAGATGGCAGCCACCAGCGCCATGATGGCCACGAAGGACTCCATCAGCATGCCGCCGTAGCCGATAAATCGGGCCTGGCGTTCCTTCTCGATCAGCTTGGGCGTGGTGCCCGAAGCGATCAGGGCGTGGAAGCCGGACAGCGCACCGCAGGCGATGGTGACGAACAGGAACGGGAACAGTGCGCCGGAGAACACCGGCCCGTTGTCACGGCTGGCGAACTCGCTGAAAGCCGGGACGGTGATTTCCGGGCGGACCACAATGATGGCCAGCGCCAGCATCACAATCACACCGATCTTCATAAACGTGGAGAGGTAGTCCCGTGGTGCCAGCAGCAGCCAGACGGGCAGGATCGCCGCGATGAAACCGTACACAATCAGGCCCCAGGCAATGGTGACCTTGTCCAGGTGGAAGAACGCGGCACCCCATTCGGTGCCTGCCACGGCACCGCCGCCGATGATCGCCGCCATCAGCAGCACAAAGCCGATGAGGGAAACTTCCATCACCTTGCCCGGCCGGATGAACCGCAGATACACGCCCATAAACAGTGCAATGGGAATGGTCATGCCCACCGAGAAGACACCCCAGGGGCTTTCACCCAGGGCATTCACCACAACGAGCGCCAGAATGGCGACGATGATCACCATGATCAGCAGGGTGGCCACCAATGCGGCCGTCCCGCCGATGACGCCAAGTTCTTCGCGGGCCATCTGGCCCAGCGAACGCCCGCCGCGGCGCATGGAGAAGAACATGACCAGGTAGTCCTGGACCGCCCCGGCCAGCACGACGCCGATGATGATCCAGATAGTGCCCGGCAAATACCCCATCTGGGCTGCGATGATGGGCCCCACCAGCGGGCCCGCCCCCGCGATGGCGGCAAAGTGGTGTCCGAACAGGACGTTGCGGTCAGTGCGGACGTAGTCCTTGCCGTCGGCCTTGTATTCCGCCGGGGTGGCGCGCCGGTCATTGGGCTTGAGGAGGTACTTTTCGATGATCTTGGAGTAGAACCTGTAGCCGATGAGATAGGTGCACACGGAGGCGAACACGAACCAGATGGCATTGACGGTTTCACCCCTCACAATCGCCAGCATGAACCAGGCAACACCGCCCAGCAACGCAATGGCCGCCCAGAGAGCAATCTTGCCGGGTGTCCATTTCCGGTCCCCGGCGTCGAGGACGGACTCGTCCAAGGATGTTGGCGGCAGCGACGGGTCCGGCTCGATTCCGTCGTCAATTGTGGTGGTCCGTGCCGTGTCATCAGGCATTCTGCCCATGTCTCCTCCTCGAGAGCCCCAGCTGATTGATCTGTTCCAAGGCACCCTACCAACGCCGGGTGCCTACGGGTGAAGCTTCCGCCCCAGTGCTGGCGCGTCTCGGCGAACGTTGTTGCATTGTCGCCGAGTGGAGAGCCGACGGCGGCCGGGCTCAGGTGCTGGCGCTGCGGCGGGACATCGGGAGCCGGGCACGGGTGAAGAGCCAGGCCAGCACAGCGCCCGTCAACGGCACGGCGATAAGGAGCGCCAGCAGCTGCAACCACGGAACGTTTGTCCCGCTAAACATCCGGGTGGCCGCGACAATCAGGGCCGCCGGGATAACGCCGGCCACCAGGCCGAGCACGGTTCCCAGCGCCGCGGTCATGAATGATTGGGCACCGGCCAGCCCTTTGCGGAGGCGGGGTGGTGCACCCACTCCGGCAAGCGTCATATGGTCGCTCCGGGCATCGGCGAGCGCCAGTCCCGTGGTGATGCCTGCGGCACTCAGGGTGATCAGCGCACTGATGCCCACGATGGACCAGATCATCCAGGAATCGTCGCGGTTGGTGCCCGGTTCGACGTGAAGTCCATAGATCGGTGACCTATACACCGTGGCGAGTGCTGCCGACATCTTGTCCTGCTCGGCCGCACTGGGGAAGTCAGTCAGCTGGACCAGCAGTGCACGCGGTGCTGCGCGAAGGCCCAGCCGGTCCGCGGTGGCGGCCGAGATGACCCCATAGAACGGAACCGGCACGGGCGGAGCCTCAACCACGGCCGGCAATTCCGTGCTGCTGACGGTTTCATACCCTGCGAAGACATTGAACGATCCGGACAGCGGCCTGCGCACATCGTTCGCCTGTACCGCGGTGTGGCCATCCCGGACGAACACTCCGTTACTGACCACCATTCCCCCGCGTTCCAGCACCTCCAAGGCCTCAGGTGAGGCGTTACGCCCAAGCACCGCCCTCAGCTCGGCTGCCCCGCCCACCACCAGCGAAGGAATCTGTCCGCCGCCGTATGGCTGCATGGAGCCCTGACAGCGCCAATCTGTGATGTCTTTGACTCGCCCTTGGGCCGTCCGGGCGCACTCGTTGCCTTCTGGTACGGCAAGGGCATACACCAGGCAATTGCTCGTTTCGGTCACGGCTGGAATGGAGCGGTCCGGGGTGGGCCGCATGTCACAGTTTTCAGGCTGATGTGAGTTCAGGACCTGGGTCCAGGCCACCGTGCTGCTTTCCTGCTTCAGCGCCATGGTGAGAACGCCGGGATCGATCGCCTTCGGTTCCGGCACGGTGCCATCGGCGTGGAGCGGCCCGGGTTCGGACAACGGCAATACACCCTGGTTCTGCAGGGCAGACCAGTAGTGGGTCCTTTTCGCATCTTCCTGCTGGCTGGACGCGAGAACAATCCCGGCGCTGGCCAGCGTGGCAGCCGCGAGCACGGCCGCCACTGCCGGAACGGTCCGGCTGCGGTTCCGCGCGGAATCCCGGGCTGCCATCCGCAACGGCAACGGCAGCCATGCGGTCCGCAGGGTCAGGAATCCCACCACCGTACCGGTCAGCAGAACCAAGGCCGCCACTGTCAGGACCGCGCCGCCGATCAGCAACGCGGCCAGCAGTGGTCCTCTGGAAGAGAGCAGGTCAGGGTCGTCACCCACGAGGCCCAGGCCACTGCCCACGGCAAACAGCACCACAGCCAGCACTAGCATCAGGACGCCAAGGCGCGGCGCCCATTTGCCGGAATCCGAGGGAGCCCGGCCGGATTTCAAAGCGCCGAGCACTGCCTGGCGCGCAACCTGCCGTGCGGGCACCAGGGCCGCGAGGGTGCAGGCGCCCAGGCCCATCACCATGGCGGTGGCCGTCAACAGGGTGTCCGGGTGGAACCCCGGGAGCCGCACCGAACCTTGGTGCCGGGCCCAGATCACTACGGCCGCGGCACCTGCATTCCCGACGGCCGCGCCGCAGACAACGGCCACGGTGCCGAGCCACAGACCACCGGCGGTGACCACCGTACGTACTGTGGGGCCATCTGCTCCGGACGCTGCCAGCAGGGCCAGGTCCCGGACCTGGCGTTTGGCGCCGACCGCGAAGGCTGCGCCGGCCAGCAACCCCACCTCCAGCAGGGCCAAGGCCCCAATGAGGCCGCCTGTCAGGTAGCCAGACAGCGGCGGGGCTGGAACATAGGATGGCGGCGAGCCATCCACGCTGCGCAGATTGGCCGGCGGTGGATTGAGTGCCACGTTCCGCGACAGGACCGCGACGCCTACCTTATTGGCTTCCCGGACCTGCGCCCACGTGACCGGTGCAGGACCAAGCAGATAGTACAGAGTCCCTGACATCCGGCCTGACCGCTCCGGTGTGGATTCCACATTGCCCTGTCCGGGCTTGAGGAAGAGGATGGCGTTGCCGTCCGAATAGCCGGCGTCGCGCAGTGTGCCGACTGCGGTAAAGGTACCGGCCGACGTCGTGAGCTTTTCCCCCAGTTGGAGGCCGAACCGCGCCAGGAATCCCGTGGACACGAGTGCCTCGTCCGAAGCCGCGGGGCTCCGTCCCTGCAGCAGCGTGTATTTGCCGACGAATGCAGGATTGAGCGCGTCAACTGCCTTGCCCATCAGCGGTACATCGGCCTCCTCCACCTCTGCGGTGATATTAAGCGAAGACTCCGTCAGTACCTCATAGCCGGAGGGGAGGACATCCTTCGGATCCGCGGCTCTAAAATCCGGATCCGGATCGCCGGCAGTCGATGCCACGGTTGTTTCCGTGAGGGGGTCCTGGACCATCAAGGCGTTCATCGCAGGCAACGCCCGGAACCGTGCCTGCGTGTTGCCAAGCTGGTATTGGACACGCTCCGCGGCTGTTTCCTGGCTGCTTTGGAAAAGGGTGGCTGCCCCGGTCATTCCGGCAACCGGAAACATGATCAGCGCAATGATGAGAAGCGAACGCCCTTTGTGCCGGCGGATGTCACGACAGGCCATGCGGATGGCTACGCGGAAACTCTGCCGGCGCGCGCCCGGCGCCGGCTTTAGGTCGAGTGCCACCTCAGAGGCCGGCCGACGCCAGCAGCATGGCGGGATCGTGCATGGCGGCGGCCTGGTCAATGATCCGGCCATCCCTGATGAACACCACACGGTCCGCCCACGCGGCGTGGCGGGCTTCGTGGGTAACCAGCATCACGCCAGCGCCGGCGTCGGCGCGGGCCCGCAGCACCTCCATCACACCCTGACCCGTCGTCGAATCCAGGGCTCCTGTTGGCTCATCGGCCAGAATCAGCCGCCGCTCCCCCACGATGGCGCGGGCGATGGCCACACGCTGCTGCTGCCCGCCGGACATCTGGTCCATGAACCGGTCTGCGAGCTCGGGGATGCCAACCTGCCGCAGAGAATCAAGAGCCTGCCGGTGTGCCTTCTTGGCCGAGACCCCGTCCAGCTCCAACGGCAGAGCGACGTTCTCCGCCGCGGTCAGTGTAGGAACCAGGTTGAAATCCTGGAAGACATAGCCGACGGCGCGGCGGCGCAGCCGCGCGAGCTCGTTCAGTCCCAACCCCGCAAGGGGTGTTGACTCCACAAACACACCGCCCGACGTCGGCCGGTCCAGTCCGCCGGCCAGCGCCAGCAATGAGGACTTACCGGATCCCGACGGTCCCATCACGGCAACGAACTCGCCCGCGCTGATGGTGAGATCCACTTCGCGAAGGGCCGCCACCGCCGTCGCGCCTTCACCGAAGGTCCTGCAGACCTTGGCAAGTCCCAGGACCTGCTGCGGCCCACGGACGCTCACCGGCGGATATCCGCGGTGAACGGGGCAGCCTCTTCCGCGGTGACCCCGTTTTTGGCGGTGCCCGCATTACGTACTGCGCCCTGGGTGCCTGCCGTCTGTGCTAACTGCACCATCCGCGCCTCGCACAGATCCAACCAGCGGACCTCCGCCTCGGTCTGGAAGATCAGCGAGTCCAGCACCAGCAGCCAGGCGGTGTCCGCGGAGCGCTGGTTGGCGGCGGTATCCCGGCGCGACTTCGTGTAGTCCTGCAGCGCGCGCATGGAGGCCACGCGCTGGGCCTGAATGATGGACCCCACGTCAACCCCTGGCAACGTGACGGCGAGCGCCAGTTTGATGGCGAGTTCATTCCGGGGCGGATTGCTGCGCTCAACCGGGGTGGCGAACCAGCCCTGCACCTCCGCCTTTCCGGCGTCGGTGATGCTGTAGACCACATGGCCGGCGCCATCACCGCCGTCGTTCCTGACCAGACCGTCCCGCTCCAGCCGGTCCAAGGTGGTGTAGACCTGCCCGATATTCAGCGGCCAGGTGGAGCCGGTGCGGTCCTCGAACTCGACCCGGAGCTGGTAGCCGTAACGCGGCTGATCCTGCAAGAGGGCGAGGAGGCTGTGGCGGATGGACATGCTGCTCCTAGGGATGGAAACCTGCGGTATGCACAGACCCCCAAGATCTGTGCATACCGCGTATATACAGAGACTACCGGCTTTTGGCTGGGCGGGCAATACCCGGTATCTATGCGTCGTTCCCCTCCGGCGAAACTACATGAGCAGCAGGATCTTGCCCACATGGTCACCGGAGTCGAAGTATTTGTGTGCAGCCCGGATCTGGTCCAGCGGGAAGGTTTTAGCCACGAGTGGACTGACCCGGCCATCCGTGATCAGCGGCCACACGGACTCCCGCACGGCGTTCATGATCACACCCTTCTCCGCAACGGGACGCGGGCGCAGTGCGGTTGCGATCACCACGGCCCGCTTCCGCAGCAGCAGACCGAGATCCAGCTCGCCCTTGGTGCCGCCCTGCAGCCCGATCACCACCAGCCGCCCGTACTCGCTGAGCGCATCAACGTTCTGCTGGAGGTATTTGGCACCCACGACGTCGAGGATCACGTCTGCACCGCGGCCTCCGTTCTGCCTGCGGAGGCTCGCCGGAAAGTCCTCGTCGACGTAGTTGATCGCAATGTCCGCTCCGAGGTAGGCCTTGGCCGTTCCAACCTTCTCGTCCGTACCGGCCGTGGCTGCCACTTTGGCGCCGAACGCCTTAGCTAGCTGAATGGCCATACTGCCTATTCCGCCGGTGGCACCGTGGATCAACACGGTTTCGCCGGCCTGGAGCTGCGCGGTCATGATCAGGTTCGAATAGACAGTGGCGGCCACTTCAGGCAAGGATGCAGCGGTCACCAGATCCACGCCGTCGGGAATCCTCAGCACCTGCTCCGCCGGAGCAACCACCTGCTGCGCGTAGCCGCCGCCCGCAAGCAAAGCCACTACCTTGTCCCCCACGGAAAACGGCTTGGACACCCCTGGGCCGAAGCCGGATATCCGCCCCGAGACCTCCAGCCCGGGAATCTCCGACACCCCCGCAGGCGGGGGGTAGAGGCCCTTCCGCTGCTGGACATCCGCCCGGTTCAGCCCGGCTGCGACGACGTCGATCAGCACCTCGCCCGCGCCGGGCACCGGAGCCGGGACCTCGCGGATTTCCAGTACTTCCGGCCCGCCCGGCTCTGAAATGTAGACGGCTTTCATGGAGAACTCCCGATTTTCTATCTGATTCCTACCCCAGGCCAACGTGCCGCAACAGTCACCGTCTGCCACCGGTTTTTGTTGCAGCCAACTGCCTATGAAAGACTACTCGTTAGGGAAGGTTGTCCGAGCGGCCGAAGGAGCTAGTCTTGAAAACTAGTGTGCGGTAACCCCGTACCAAGAGTTCGAATCTCTTACCTTCCGCGAAAGAAGCCCCGGTTCGCCAGCATGGCTGGTGAACCGGGGCTTTTCGTTTGTGCGCATGTGTGGCCTGCGGGTGCAGATCAGTGCGAATCCGCAGCTCCCCTCCGCCATGATCTGCACCCGGAAATCGCCAGACCATTGAAAGTGTCAGAGCCCGGGCATAGTGTCGTTCCTGTCTCCACCATCCACACGAATCTGCGGCCAATCGCCGCGAAACGAACCAGGAGCCCAGAAATGCCTACCCCTGACATCACGCCCGGCGCACCCTGTTGGATCGATCTGATGACATCGGACACCGACAAAGCCCAGCAGTTCTACGGCGAACTCTTCGGCTGGACCTTCGAATCCGGCGACCAGGAGAAATACGGCGGCTATATCTCTGCGTCCAAGAACGGCAAGTCCGTCGCCGGGATCATGAAGAAAGACGAAGACCAGGCGGCCATGCCGGACGTCTGGTCCACCTACCTCCGAACCGACGACGCCGCCGCTACCGCCGCCGCGGTGACGGCCAACGGCGGCCAGGTTTACATGGGGCCGATGGACGTCCCTGAACAGGGCCATATGGCGATGTTCGGCGATGCTACCGGGGCCGCAATCGGCGTCTGGCAACCGCGCGAGATGAAGGGCTACGAGGTCGTGGCGGAGCCCGGCACTCCGGCGTGGCACGAACTCCACGCCAAGGACTACGCCGCCGCAGTGAAGTTCTACCAGGACGTCTTCGGGTGGGACACAGACGTTATGAGTGACACACCGGAGTTCCGGTACACCACCCTTGGCGCGGGCGACGCAGCCAAGGCCGGCATCCTGGACGCGTCCGCGTTTCTTCCTGCCGAGGTCCCCTCCAACTGGCAGATCTACTTCGCAGTCGAAAACACCGACCAGGCCATCGGGAAGGCAGTCGGCATGGGCGCAACTCTGGTGCAGCCTGCAGAGGACAGCCCCTTCGGACGGCTGGCCACGCTGGCTGATCCCACGGGGGCCATGTTCAAGGTGGTTCAGGATCTGGGACAGGGCGGACAAGACCAAGCCGGCGAAGGCACCGCTGCCGGGGCCTGAGCCCAGCGTTAATTCACGTACGTAGATTGACAGAACAAATACCGGCCGGCAGCTTCCATTGAAGCTACCGGCCGGTATTCTTTTGTGATGGCCGGCACATGCGCTGGCCGGTGTCCCGCCGAATGCACGCGCAGTCAACCCTGCGTTCGTTCACCTTTGTTTTGATGTGCCGGACACTACCTGACCACGAGTTAAGTCCGGATCCGTGTCTGCTGGTACAACCCGGACACATTCCATCGGGCCCCTACCGGGACTCCCAAATGAAAGCCAGAGCGGATGCACCGTACATCATGGAAAATTGCACTGGGCACAGCACTGTCAGCGGGGCTCATCGCAACACCGCTTGCAGCTGTCCCGGCTTCCGCAGCGGAGGTCTCACCGGCCGCTTGGGCAGCCCCGTCAACACGTCGCTGAGCGCCGTGTTCAAGGATGCAGTCGGCACGGCGACGCAGCTGGGGACGGTGGCGGTTTCCGCCGGTGCCGCCTCGGTGGCTCTGTTCGTTCCGGCAACTGCTGCTGCCGGATTCGGAACGCTGACGCTGACAGCGGCCGAGTCCGGAACGGTTGTCAAAGCCGAGGTGAAGGTCGCAGCCAGCGGCCCCGTCCCTCCGGTCTGCACGGCGCCTGTTCCGCCGGCCAAGTGGTACGACGTGGTGGGGTGGGGAGCGTGCTCATTCGGGCAGACCCAGGATATGCCGGGCGATTTCGTCTGCGTCGCGCAGCGTACGCTGGCCGCTCGTGTATACCGGCCCGTGCTGCTGCACTGCCTCGGCCGCGATGGCGGTTCCCCACTGGGTGGCGGACAGCTGCAGGCCCAGCACATACAGACCGCGGGTCACGGAGCCGTTGGCACCCACCGGCCGGTACGGATGCGGCCGGACGTCCAGCCCGGAGGACTGCACCGGGGCGCCCTCCGCCGTCATCATCAGCCGCGGCCGGACCAGCCCGTCGGCCAGCAACTGTTGCAGAAGCGGCGACGCATTGACCCCAACCCTGTTGGCAGGCGCGAGCGCTTCGATCATGGTCCGGGCCTCCACAGCACCATCATGGACCCACGGCGAAACGGCCGTGAACTTTCCTGATCTCCGGTCCAGTCCGAACCTGGGATCCGGTCCCACAAAGCTGACCACCCCGGCCCGCGCCAGCGCTGCAAGCTGTTCTGAGCGCTGAGCGGGCGGACCGCTGGCCAGCCCTTCCACAAACGACTCGAACCAGCCGCGAAGGCCGGCCACCCAGGATTCATCCGTGATTCCGCCATCCGCCACTGCAGATTTCAGCACCGCACGGCCGTGATGGAGCGCGGCGATGGCCATTTTGACGGGGTCGTCCTCGCCGAGGGCGGAACGGCGGGCGTCGTCCAAAAGATAGTCGACGACGGAGGCATCCAGGTCCGCCCGTGAGGCAAAGTTGCGTCCGGCCAAGGGCGCTGCGAGGCCGGGAAGTTCAAGCCGGCAGCCGGGCCTGACATGGAGCCGGATTGATGCGTCCACGGCCGCTTCCCATGCGCCGGCAGCGTGCGAGTGAGGGTGAAGTGCGTCTTCCAGGGCGGCCACGAACTCGTCCTGCCGGTCAACTGTATCCGGCTGCGAGCGCACCAGCGTGGAGTAGTAGGCCCAGAGCACATCACGGTGCAGGAGCGGCCACAGGTCGTGATCGAAGCCGGGCGTGATGCCGGTGGCCACGAAGCGCGCCAGTGCCTCCTCCGTCAGGTACCGGAGCGAAACTGATGATGCGTAATAAGCATCCAGCGTGGCTTTGGCCCGGTAGGGGGTACCGCGACGCGACGCCGCGATGATGAACGGTTCCTGGCCGGAAGGCAGATACTCCAGGGGGGAATGTCCGGATCCTGAAACAGGACCTTGTCCTGCACCGGCGCCGGTACCAGCGCCGGTTTCCACGAACTTTCCGCCGCGTCCTTCCGTGATCTGTCCCATCACGTCGAAGAAATTCAGCCCCATGCCGCGCACCAGGACCGGTTCTCCCGCGGGTACCGCGGACCAGTCGACGTCGGCCGGGGCTGCCGGCGGCAGGTACAGCAGTCCCAGCCTCGCGGCAGAGTCCCTGAGTTCGCGCTGCTCGGCATTAAGCCTGGACTCCAGATGACCAAGCGCCAGCACCACGGAATCGACCGTGAGCTGCCCGCCGCCGGCGAGTCCGACGTCGAACGTTCCGTCATTTGACGGGCGCACGGCGGTGGCCGACGTCTGATGGAATTCGATCGTCACGCCGTCGGGAAGCCGCGCGAGCAGCTCAGCCAGGGTGGATCGCAGGTAGCAGCCGTAGAGCGCCCGGCTGGGGAAATCCCGGGATCCGAGGCTCGCGAGTTCGGCGAGCTCGTCGGCGGTGAGGGACGGCAGCGGGCGCCGCTTTTGGACCGCGCGCCACCGGTCGAAGGTGGTACCGACCAGGGGCGCAGCCAACGCAGGGTCTTCCGGGATCAGCGTGGGGTAGAAAGACTGCGTGTTCATCAGGTAGAGGCGCGATTGCTCCGGTTGCCACACATGTCCGGAGCCGGCCGGGTAGGGATCGATCACGTCAAGGTGAAGGTCCGTTCCGGAACGGGTTGAGTGGTTCGCGATCAGCCGCTCCAGCACGCTGGTCCCCCTGGGCCCCGCACCAATCAGTGCTGTCCGGATGCTTTGCGATGTGCCCACGGGATCCAGAGTATCCGCTGACGACTTGGTCTCTTGACTTGCGGGCCAAGCACGGATGTTGTTTGGATGGGGCGATGACCACCACTGAAGCTGATTACCCGTCCGCGTCCGGAACCGCCTCCAGCCCAGGCAGTTCCCCTGAACCTACAGACGAGAATATCTGGCTTGAGGACATCTACGGCGAGCAGCCGTTGGCGTGGGTCCGTGAACAGAACGCCCGCACCGAAGATCTGCTGGAGGATGCTGACTACGCGCACCTTGAGGGGCAGATCCTTGAGGTGCTGGACTCCACCGACAAGATCGCGATGGTGGGCAAGCACGGCGACTGGTACTACAACTTCTGGCGGGACCAGCAGAATCCCAAAGGCCTCTGGCGCCGGACCAGCTGGGACAGCTACTGCAGCGACGCCCCGGAATGGGATGTCCTGCTGGACGTGGACGCCCTGGCCGCCGCGGAAAGTGAGGAGTGGGTGTTCCACGGCGCCAGTTTCCTGCGCCCCCTCCTTGGCGAACCGTTCCGGCTGGCGCTGCTGGCACTCTCCCCCGACGGCGGCGATGCCAACCGCTACCGCGAGTTCGACGTCGAAACCCGCAGTTTTGTTGACCCGGCGTCGGGCGGTTTTGACCTCCCGACGGCGAAAGGCAACGCCTCCTGGCTGGATGCGGACACGCTGCTGGTGTCCACCACAGCCGAAGGACTTCCGCGGACCGCGTCCTCCTATGCACGGACAGGAGTGAAGCTGAAGCGCAGGCAGCCGCTGCTGGAGGCCCCCCGGGTGTTCGAGATCCCTGAGGCCCATATGATGGCGATCGTGGCCCACGATTCCACCCCGGGTTTCGAGCGGACCTTTGCGGTGGACTGGATTGACTTCTTCAACCGGAGCACCTCGGTTCTCCGGGACGGCAACTGGGTGGCGTTCGATGTACCCACCGACGTGAACCTGAGCGCCCACCGCGAGTGGCTGCTGTTCCGCCCCCAGCGTGACTGGCCGGTCAACGGAACCACGTACCCCGCGGGCTCCCTGTTGGCCGCCAACTTCGAAGGCTACGTGGGCGGAAGCCGTGAGCTGACCGTCCTTTTCAGCCCGGACCAGCACACGTCGCTGCAGTCCTGGAGCTGGACCCGGAACTTCCTGCTGCTGAATCTCCTGTGCGATGTCTCGTCCGAAATCCGAGTGCTGGACCCTTCGCAGCCGGGCACGGACTCGGCGTGGGCCTCTTCGGTGCTTGATGCCTGCCCTCCGCTTCACGATGTGAACGCCTTCGCCGTGGACGACGAAGACGAATCCGGTGCCGAGCGCGGCACCGGAAGCCACAGCACCGAAAGCGGCCCGGACTCCGGAG
Source organism: Pseudarthrobacter sp. N5 (assembly GCF_050157035.1). Lineage (GTDB taxonomy): Bacteria > Actinomycetota > Actinomycetes > Actinomycetales > Micrococcaceae > Arthrobacter. Next base: position 974,236 of record NZ_CP189593.1, on the reverse strand, counting down.
ACGATTTCTGGCTCGTAGCCACCGGCTTCACAACCCCCAGCACTCTGATGCGCGGAACGTTGGAACGCGGCGGCCATGCGCGCAATTCACTGGAATCCGGCCATGACAGCGGCCTTTCCAGCACGCATGCTGTTATCAAGTCGTCGCCGTCGTTTTTCAATGACTCTGAATACGAAGTGCAACAGCACTTCGCTGTCTCGAAGGACGGCACCCGTGTGCCGTATTTCCAGGTGGCCTCCAAGGATCTGGTGCTGGACGGGCAGAACCCGACGCAGCTGTCCGGCTATGGCGGCTTCGAGGTCTCCCGGACCCCGGCCTACAGCGGCGCGATCGGCCGGGCCTGGCTGGAACGGCGCACGGAGGAATCGGCGGGCGCGGAGGGTGAAGCGCCGCACACGCGTGGCGGCGTCTACGTGGTGGCCAACATCCGCGGCGGCGGCGAGTACGGTCCGGCCTGGCACCGGGCCGCCCTTCAGGAAAACCGTCACCGCGCTTTTGAGGACTTCGCTGCCGTGGCCAGGAACCTGATGTCGCGAGGGGTAACCTCACGCGAGCGCCTCGGCTGCGTGGGCGGATCCAACGGAGGGCTACTGGTGGGCAACATGCTCACCCAGTACCCCGAGCTGTTCGGTGCCGTTTCCTGCGGGGTCCCCCTGCTGGACATGCGCCGCTACACCAAACTTTCCGCGGGACACTCATGGATTGCCGAATACGGCGACCCGGACGTAACGGAGCAGTGGGAGTTCATCCGGACGTTCTCGCCGTACCACTTGCTCAAGGACGGCGTGGACTATCCGGAGACGTTCATCTGGACTGCCACCTCTGATGACCGCGTGGGCCCCGTCCAGGCACGCAAGATGGCCGCCCGCATGCAGGCCATGGGAATTCCCAATGTCTGGTTCCACGAAGCACTGGAAGGCGGCCACGCCGGCGCGTCCGACAACCGTCAGGCTGCGGCATTGCAGAGCCGGAGCCAGCATTTCCTCTGGCGGTCGCTGGCCGGCAGGACCGCATGATCCTGGCAGGCAGCGCGGATGGGCTGGCTGCCGAAACCGGCGGCGAGGCTGGCTTGCTGAGCGTGCGGCCCGCCCGCCCCGACGACGCCCAGGCCCTGGCACAGGTGCACACTGCGTGTTGGCAGGAAACGTACAAGGGCATCCTCTCCGATTCCTTCCTCGCTGCACTGGATCCCGCGCAACGACTGGGAATGTGGCAGCGGATAGCGTCCGGCCCGCGGATCTCGGACCATTGGGTGGCGTGCGACGGCGGCGCCGCCGTTGGATTTGCCGGCCGCCAGTATCCAGGCGCAGAAGGGCAGCTCCCGCTTCCGGTGCGTCCGGTGATGCTTTGGGGGCTGTACCTGCTTGAGTCCCATCAGGGCCTCGGATTGGGCCGGCGGCTGTTGGAGGCTGCGCTGGGAGAAGAACCCGCGAGCCTCTGGGTTGCGGCCAGGAACGTGCGCGCAGTGGAGTTCTACCGCCACTTCGGATTTGCAGCAGACGGCGCCGAAGAAGTCATGGTCGAGTGGGAAGATCTGCGGGAAGTCCGCATGCTTCGCTGAGCCAGCGGCCGTTTTGCACTGCATGGCCCGTTCTGCGTATCCTTGGTGGGCTAGGAATAGCAATTGGAGACGTGCCAGAGCGGCCGAATGGGCTTCACTGCTAATGAAGTGTGGGGCACAACTCCACCGGGGGTTCAAATCCCCCCGTCTCCGCGTTTGGCCCCGGTCCCTGGACCGGGGCCTTTTGCGTACCCGGGGCCTTTTGCGTACCCGGGGCCTTCGCGTACCCGGGGCCTTCGCGTACCCGGGGCCTTCGCGTACCCGGGGCCTTCGCGTACCGGGGGTCATGGCGGTCACCGGCGCAGGTGCCGGAACGTGTGCGTGGGCGACCGGCTTTTGCGGGCGCTGTCCGGGTTCCGGACACCACACGCGTTTGGCCAGCTGCCGGTGGCAGGATAGGCCCATGGCCGGGAACAACGCGTTTGACGCGATCATCGCAGATGGAGGGCACAAGCGGCTGCCACAATGGCTGCTGAACGCCCCACCCTCCGAAGGCGCACGCTGCAATGGGCTGACCCGATGACCGCTGCCCCGGACCGGGCCACTCCCGCCAAGACCGGCCAGCCATGGGGCCCCCGGCTGGCTCTCCTGGTTGCCGCAACATTCTTTATGGAGTTCCTGGACGGCACGATCCTCACCACGGCTATTCCGAGTATCGCCTCGGATTTCAGCGTGGCCGCGGCGGATGTAAATATCACCATGACCGCCTATCTCATGACAGTGGCCATGGGCATTCCCATCAGCGGCTGGCTGGCCGAGCGCCTCGGAGCCCGGCTGGTATTCTGCTTGGCAATTGCCACGTTCACCGCGGCGTCACTGCTGTGTGCCATCAGCCCGGATCTGACCGTGCTCACGCTCAGCCGCATCCTGCAGGGCGCCGGCGGCGCCATGATGGTTCCGGTGGGCACCCTGGTGGTACTGCGGGGAACACCCAAATCCGAGCTGCTGCGGGCCACCGCGTACCTGGTGTGGCCGGGTCTCCTGGCCCCGGTCCTCGCGCCGCTCGTGGGTGGCGCGCTCACCACCTACCTGTCCTGGCACTGGATCTTCCTGATTAACCTGCCGCTGGGAGTCGCGGCATTCACCGCCGCACTGCGGCTGGTTCCGGCGGTTGCCCGCGACCGGCACCGCCGGCTGGACTGGTTCGGCCTGTCCCTCACTACCCTGGGGGTGGGGGCACTGGTGGTGGGCCTGGAGCTTGCCACCGGCCACCCGTCCGGGCCGTGGGCGTTGTTGAGTGTGGCCGTGGGGGTCCTGTCCCTGACGGGGGCTGCCGTCTGGATGAGGCGGGCCCGGAATCCGCTGTTCAACCTGAACGTCTTTGCCACCCGGACGTTCCGCGCCACTGCTACTGGCGGGTTCATCCACCGGCTGACCGTCAGCGCGGTGCCGTTCCTGCTGCCGCTGATGTTTCAGACCGGCTTTGGCTGGACGCCCCTGCATGCAGGGATTATGGTGGCGGCCGTTTTTGTCGGCAACATCGGCATTAAGCCCGCCACCACGCCACTGATACGCAGATTCGGTTTCAAGGCAGTACTCGTGTTCGCTTCGTTGGCATCCGCGGTGACGTTTTCAATGTGCGCGATGCTCGACGCCGGCACACCGGAGCCGTTGATGTTCGCACTGCTGGTGTGCAGCGGAGCCTTCCGGTCCATCGGCTTCTCCGCCTATGCCTCTGTCCAATACGCGGATATTGTGCCGGCGCAGCTGACCTCAGCCAATGCGGTGTCCGCCACTCTGGTCCAGCTCGCCACTGGAACCGGCATTGCCATTGCGGCCCTGCTGCTCCGGCTGTTCGACGCACCCGGCGTATTTTCCGGCGACCCGACCGGGCCCTACCGCGGAGCCTTTCTGGCCATCGCCGTACTGATGCTGTTGAGCACGCTGGACAGCCTGACGCTGCAACGCCACGCCGGAGCCGAGGTCAGCCGTCCCGGATCTGCCGCACGCTCCTGACCCGGCGACTGACGGCCGTTGCCCGACGGGACTGACCCGGGTGGCGCTCGTGTCCCGCGCCGCTCTGCCCTCCCACGCAGCCCTTGTCTCCCGGACGTTTACCCGGCCTGGCCAAGCACCAGCGGGAGGACAGCCCCCGCGCCGGCCCGGCGGAGGGCCCGGCCGGCCACAGTAATGGTCCAGCGGCTGTCCACCAGATCGTCCACCAACATCACGCTCTGGCCGCGCATGGCGGAAATGGCTGCTTCCAGCTCCGGACCAACCGCCAGCCGGTCCCAGACCCCGGCAAGCCTGTACGCGCTGTTGCCGCCGCGGGCGCCAGCGGGGCCGCCGTGTTCGAGCTGCAGCTGCCCCAGATATGGAATCCGGCCGATCTCCGAGATCCCCCTGGCCAGCGAGTCCACGAGGGCTGGCTTGCTGCGCGACGGCATGCTGACGATGGCCGCTGGCCGCCCTGCACCGCTCCATCCGGGGTTGCGGCCGTCCCCGGTGGCCCATTCCCGGAGGACCTGGACGCAGGCCTGCAGCATGGCAGGATCAATGTCCCGGTCCGCTGCTCCGGCAGCAAAGATTTCCCGCAGCGAGCCACCCCACCCGAGATCCGTCAGCCGGGCCAGAATCCGCCCGTCTGCAAGATTTTCATCCGCTTTGATCTTGCCCTTGACCGGGACGCCGAGCCGGTCCATTCCGGTGGGCCACTGCAGCCGGGGCTCCATCACCCCGCCGGCGCGGCTCAGCGTCTGGCCGGCCGTCTCCGTGGCGGAGGACGGGATATCCACCGGGAACCAGCGCCCGGCGCAGTTGTCGCACCGGCCGCAGGAGTGGGCTGTCTCATCGTCAAGGACCGCGGTGATGTATTCCATCCGGCAACCTGCGGTGTCCTGGTAAATCACCATGGAGTCCTGTTCATCTATACGGGCCTCCGAAATACGGCGGTAGCGCTCGGCGTCGTAGTTCCACGGCTGGCCGGTGGAACGCCATCCGCCGCCCACCCGTTCCACGGCACCGTCCACGGCGAGCACCTTGAGGAGCAACTCCAGTGGTGTGCGGCGGAGATCCACCCGCGCCTCCAGAGCCACCGTGGACACAGCCCCACCTGCCTCAGCGAGCGCAGTCAGCACTGCGGAAGCCTTTTCCCCTGATGGCATGGACGCTGTCGCAAAGTACTGCCAGATATCGCGGTCCTCGGAACCGGGCAGCAGCAGGACATCGGCGTTGGCCGCTCCACGCCCGGCGCGTCCCACCTGCTGGTAGTAGGCCACAGGGGATGATGGCGCACCCAGGTGGACCACAAAGCCGAGGTCTGGCTTGTCGAATCCCATGCCAAGGGCCGAGGTGGCCACCAGGGCTTTGACTTCATTGTCCTTGAGGAGCTGCTCGGCCCGTTCCCTGTCGGCGGGGTCCGTCCGTCCCGTGTAGGACATCACCTTGTGGCCCGCCTCGGCCAGCAGCCTGGCGGTGTCCTCAGCAGCGGAAACCGTCAGAGTATAGATAATGCCGCTGCCCGGCAGGTCCGCGAGATGCGTCAGCAGCCAGCCGAGCCGTTCGCGTGAGTCCGGCAGCGTAAGCACCCCAAGCCGCAGCGAATCGCGGCCGAGTGCGCCGCGGATGGTCAGGACGCCGACGCCCAATTGCTCTTCAATATCGTGAACCACCCGGGAATTGGCCGTGGCAGTGGTGGCAAGGACAGGCACAGTATCCGGGAGCTGCGTGATGAGATCGGCAATCCGCCGGTAGTCCGGCCTGAAATCATGGCCCCAGTCCGAGATGCAGTGGGCTTCGTCAATCACCAGGAGCCCCGTGCGGCGGATGAGCTCAGGCAGCTGGTTTTCACGGAATGAGGGATTGGTAAGCCGCTCCGGTGATACCAGCAGCACGTCAACCTCATCGGCGGCAAGCTGCTCCCTCACGGTGTCCCATTCGAGCTGGTTGGCCGAGTTGATTGCAACGGCCCTCACACCGGCCCGGGCCGCCGCAGCCACCTGGTCGCGCATGAGTGCCAGGAGCGGAGAAACTATCAGCGTGGGGCCAGCCCCGCGCCGCCTGAGCAGCAGCGATGCCACGAAGTAGACTGCCGATTTCCCCCAACCGGTGCGCTGGACCACCAATGCCCGCCGGCCGCCGTCGACCAGTGCTTCAATCGCTTCAAACTGGCCGTCATGAAATGCTGCATTCGGGTGGCCCACCAGCTCCTGCAGTACCTTCAGCGCCTGCGCCCGGGTTCCGGAAACGGCAGCCGGATCGGTGCCGGCGGGAAGGGTTGATGTGGAGGGAAGGACTGCAGCACTCTGGTTATTGACCATTGCTTCAGTATCCCAGTCACCTCTGACACCCAAAAGCACCCCGGTCCCTATGTGGACAATCCGGCCGCGGATCGCCGCGGACCGGTTGTACGTCCACATGCAGCTTCCGCTCCGCAGAGACCCTCCGGCCAGCACGTAAGATAAGACCCGTGACTAGCGACAAGACAAAGACTTTTGACCTCTCGGCATCTTTCAAGGCGTATGACGTCCGGGGCATTGTGGGCGAATCCATCACCGCGGAAATCGTCGAAGCCGTAGGCGCGGCGTTCGTTGACGTCCTGGAGCTTGTTGGCCAGACTGTCCTGGTTGGTGGCGATATGCGCCCTTCCTCCCCCGAATTCAGCAAGGCCTTTGCCGACGGTGCCGCAACGCGCGGAGCCAACGTCCAGCTCCTTGATCTGATCTCCACCGACGAGCTCTACTACGCCTGCGGCTCTCTCAACGCCGCCGGCGCAACCTTCACCGCCAGCCACAATCCTGCGGCATACAACGGCATCAAGATGGCCAAAGCAGGCGCACAGCCCATCTCCTCCGAATCCGGGCTCAAGGAAATCCAGGCCCGCGCTGAGGAATACCTCAACACCGGATCCATTCCCGCCGCCGCCTCCCGGGGCCTGATCAGCGTCCACGATGTCCTCAAGGATTACTCCGAATACCTCCGCCAGCTCGTTGACCTTAAAGGCTCACGCCCGCTGAAGATCGTTGTTGACGCAGGAAACGGCATGGCCGGGCTCACCACTCCCGCTGTCCTGGGCGACACCCTGCTGCCCAAGCTCCCCTTTGAAATCATCCCGCTTTTCTTCGAGCTGGACGGTTCATTCCCGAACCACCCGGCCAACCCGCTTGAGCCGGAAAACCTGCGCGATCTGCAGGCCGCCGTCGTCAAACACGGTGCAGACATCGGACTCGCGTTCGACGGCGACGCCGACCGCTGCTTTGTCATCGATGAGAACGGCGACGCCGTGTCGCCGTCGGCCATCACAGGAATGGTGGCCCGCCGTGAGATCGCCCGCGCCCAAGCGCTGGGCGAGGAAACGCCCACCATCATCCATAACCTGCTGACCTCCCGTGCGGTGCCGGAACTCGTGGAACACGACGGCGGCCGCGCCGTCCGCACGCGCGTTGGCCACTCGTTCATCAAGGCTGTTATGGCCGAAGAAGGCGCCGTATTCGGCGGCGAACACTCCGCACACTTCTACTTCCGGGATTTCTGGAACGCAGACACCGGAATGCTGGCTGCGATGCACGTACTGGCAGCACTCGGCGAGCAGGACGGCCCCCTCTCCGAGCTCGGACGCGAATACGAGCCCTACGTATCCTCCGGGGAAATCAACTCCGAGATCGAGGACAAGGCCGGCGCAGTGGACCGGGTGCGCGCCGACTTTGAAGGCGAAGACGTTGACATCGACTCCCTGGACGGCAGCACCTTCACGGCCAAGGACGGGAGCTATTGGTTCAACCTGCGGCCTTCCAATACGGAACCGTTCCTGCGGCTGAATGCCGAAGCTACGGACAACGCCACCATGGAACGTGTGCGCGACCGCGTCCTTGCCCTGGTCCGTGGCTAGCACGGGCATGGCTGAAGCAATCACCTCAAACACCACCGAAGCTGACTCTCCCTGGCGTGAATCCGTTGCCGAGGCAACAGCCACGGATCTGGAAAACCTCCTGGGAACCGGTGTCGGTGCGGCGCAGGAACAGCTGGAACGCAACGGGGGGTTCCTGCCCTTCGCGCTGGTGGTTGAAAACGACGGCGAGGTCCGCCTCGTGGCCGTGTCACCGGCTGATGCGAGCGACGGCCCGGATGACGACTTCGACGCTGATTCCATGATCCGAGACCTCACGGAGCTGCTCCGCCAACACCGTGAGGAAATCCGGGCGGCGGCGATTGTCTGCGACATCACGCTGGTCGAGGAAGACTCAGACGCCATCCACGTGGCAACAGAGCACCGCGACGGCTCCGTCTTTGCCGCGGTGCTCCCCTACCAAGCCAACCGCGTAACCCATGAGTGGGAGTTCGGCCAGCTGACCGCTGACACCAACGAGCCCGCCGTCTGGGTGGACTAGACAGGCGTGGACTAGACCGGCGGTAAACTCGCGCTATGAAGATCAATGCCTTCTCTGATGTCAGCCTGCGTGCCCTGATGGTGCTCGCGGCCGCACCCAAAGGCAGCCTGCTGACAACACAGAGCATTTCCGAAGCCGTGGGGACGCCCTACAACCACGTCAGCAAGTCGATGGCCAAGCTTCGCGGACTGGGCCTGATCGACGTGGAACGCGGCAGGAACGGCGGCTCCCGGCTCAGTGAATCCGGCCGCCGCGCCACGGTGGGGCAACTCCTGAGGGAACTGGACGACCGGACCGATCCTGCCGACTGTCTGACAGAAGCCGGAAATTGCCCGCTCATCAGCGAGTGCCGACTGCGGGCTGCGCTCTCCCGCGCCCGGGAGGCGTTTTACCGCGAACTCGACGACGTCGTAGTTGCAACGTTGCCCACGTCACGGCAGATGACACCGCTCTTTCAGTCGATCGGCCTTCGTCCGGGCCTTTGAGTTCCGGCCGATTAGGGAATGTTTTCTACAAGGTGTAGAACTGATTCAGGAATACTTGTATTTCAAATACCAGTATTTGAATCGCGGTCCGGACCCAGGCCCGGGTCACTACCTCAGGAGTTCGTATGCTTTCGGACAAGTCCCGCCCCATCATCGAAGCCACCCTGCCACTGGTCGGTTCCCGGATCGGAGCCATTACGCCCAAGTTCTATGCCCGCCTCTTCGCTGCCCACCCCGAGCTGCTGGACGGGCTCTTCAGCCGGTCCAACCAGCGCAATGGCAGTCAGCAGCAGGCGCTGGCGGGCAGCATCGCAGCCTTCGCCACCCATCTGGTCAACAACCCCGGCACCCTGCCGGAAACGGTGCTGTCCCGAATCGCGCACAGGCACGCATCCCTGGGCATCACGGAACCGCAGTACCAGGTGGTTTATGAGCACCTGTTCGGGGCCATCGGCGAGGATCTGGCGGAGGTCATCACCCCTGAAATCGCCGAAGCCTGGACCGAGGTCTACTGGCTGATGGCCGATGCTCTGATCAAGCTCGAAAAGGGCTTGTACGCCGCCCAGTCCAACGGCAAGATGTGGAGCCCTTGGAAGGTCGCCGCCAAGGCTCCGGCCGGCACCGGCTCAATGACCTTCACACTGGAGCCTGCGGACGATACCCCCATCACCCCAGCGCTGCCGGGGCAGTACGTCAGCGTCAAGCTACAGCTCCCGGACGGCCTGCGCCAGGTCCGCCAGTACTCGCTCTCGGGCGATGCCGGCACCAGCCGGTCCTTTACCACCAAGCTCGACGACGGCGGCGAAGTTTCTCCCGTATTGCACAACACCGTGGAGGTCGGCGACATCCTCGAGATCTCCAACCCCTACGGCGAAATCACGCTCAAGGAAGGCGAGGGACCGGTGGTTCTGGCCTCGGCCGGCATCGGCTGCACGCCCACCGCGTCCATCCTGCGCTCCCTCGCCGAGTCCGGCTCGGACCGCCAGATACTCGTCCTGCACGCGGAAAGCGACCTGGACAGCTGGGCGTTGCGCAGCCAGATGACTGCCGACGTCGAACGCCTGGGCGGCGCCGATCTCCAACTCTGGCTCGAGGAGCCACAAGCCGGAACGCGGCAGGGCTTTATGTCCCTGCGCGAGGTGGATCTGCCGGCACATGCGTCGCTGTATCTGTGCGGACCGCTGCCGTTCATGAAGCACATCCGCAATGAAGCCATCAACGCCGGGATTCCCGCCACGAAGATCCACTACGAGGTCTTCGGCCCGGACATCTGGCTCGCCAACTAGTCTCGAAATTAGTACGACGGCGGCTCCGCACCTTTGAAAAAGTGCGGAGCCGCCGTCGTACTTTGGGCAGATAACCTAGCTGAGACGCGCCTTCAGCCCGTCGAGCTCGGACTGCAGGGCAGCCGGGAGGGATCCGCCGAAGTTGGCGAACCATTCCTCGATGGAGGCCAGCTCGGTGTCCCACTCAGCCGGATCAACCCGGACCGCTTCTTCCACCTGGGCAGTGGTCATGTCCAGCCCCGTAAGATCGATGGCGTCGCCGGTCGGCACAAAACCGATGGGGGTCTCCACGGCATCGGCCTTGCCTTCGAGCCGCTCGATGGCCCACTTGAGCACACGGGCGTTATCGCCGAAGCCAGGCCAGGCGAAGCCACCCTCGGCCGTGCGGCGGAACCAGTTCACCAGGAAGATCTTGGGCAGGCGCTCGGGGTTTGCCTTGGCGGAGAGGTTCACCCAGTGGTTCAGGTAGTCGCCGGCGTCGTAGCCGATGAACGGCAGCATGGCCATGGGGTCGCGGCGCACAACGCCCACCTGGCCGGCAGCGGCAGCCGTGGTTTCCGAGGACAGGGTGGAGCCCATGAAGATGCCGTTGGACCAGCTGCGGGACTGCGTGACCAACGGAACGGTAGTCTTGCGGCGTCCGCCGAACAGGATGGCGGACAGCTCCACGCCGTCCGGGCTGAAGTACTCCTCGGCCAGCATGTCGATCTGGGAGATCGGCGTGCAGAAGCGGGAGTTCGGATGGGCTGCGGGCTTGTCCGAATCAGGCGTCCAGGAATTGCCCTGCCAGTCCGTCAGGTGCGCCGGGACGTCCTCGGTCATGCCCTCCCACCACACGCCGCCATCGTCGGTCAGTGCAACGTTAGTGAAGATGCTGTGGCCCTTGGCAATAGCGCGCATGGCGTTGGGGTTCGTACCCCAACCCGTGCCCGGAGCCACGCCGAACAGGCCGGCTTCGGGGTTGGTGGCGCGCAGCTCGCCTTCCTTGCCGATCCGCATCCAGGTGATGTCGTCCCCGAGTGTTTCGACCTTCCAGCCTTTGATGGTGGGGTCAAGCAGTGCGAGGTTGGTCTTGCCGCATGCTGACGGAAAGGCAGCGGAGATGTAGTACTTCTTCTGTTCCGGGGAAGTGAGCTTGAGGATGAGCATGTGCTCCGCCAGCCAGCCTTCGTCGCGGGCCATCACCGAGGCGATGCGCAGCGCGTAGCACTTCTTGCCCAGGAGGGCGTTTCCGCCGTAGCCGGAGCCGAAGGACCAGATGGAGCGCTCCTCCGGGAAGTGGACAATCCACTTGTCCGGGTTGCACGGCCATGAAACGTCGGCCTGGCCGGAAGCCAGGGGGGCGCCCAGGGAGTGCAGGGCGGGGACAAAGAAGGCGTTTGTCTCGGTAATCCGCTTCAGGACGTCCGTGCCGATGTTGGCCATAATGCGCATGGAGGCAACAACGTAGGCGCTGTCCGTAATCTCCACGCCGAACTTGGGGTCCTCGGCGTCCAGGTGTCCCATGACAAACGGGATGACGTACATGGTGCGGCCGCGCATGGAGCCTGCGAACAGTCCGCGCAGTTTCTCCTTCATCTCAGCCGGGGCCATCCAGTTGTTCGTGAAGCCGGCGTCGCGCTCCTTCTCGGAGCAGATGAAGGTCTGCTCTTCCACGCGGGCAACGTCGGCGGGGTCGGAGAACGCAGCGAAGGAGCTGGGGAACAGATCCGGGTTCAGCCGGGTCAGCGTTCCAGCGGCCACAAGCTCGCCGGTGAGCTGCTTGTTTTCCTCTTCAGACCCGTCAACCCAATGGATCCGGTCCGGCTGGGTCAGGCCAGCTACCTCTTCAACCCATGCCAGCAGGCCAGCATGCGTGGTGGGTGCTTTCTCAAGCAGCGGCAGTCGCGCCAGATCGCCCATTGCGGTTCCCTTCCTCGGGTTCAGTGGTGTGAGCTAAATGCTATTTGGCATAACCCCGTAAAGTTTGAAGTCAGACATGGGATGACTGGCACCCGAGAAATACAGTTCCCCGGAAAATCAAGGATCCTGGAGCCGAGCTCGCAAAATTTAGTGACGAAGGTCACCTAGACCGGTCTAGTCGTGGAGATTACACCGCCCTCGATTGGAACTACAGGCAAATCTCGCGTAAAGTAATTCGAGGTTCGGGGCGAGCAGTTGATCACCTTGAACCGCAAGATGCGCCCATAGCTCAGCTGGATAGAGCGTCTGTCTACGGAACAGAAGGCCGGGGGTTCGAATCCCTCTGGGCGCACAGAATAGAAGGTCCGCACCGGTTATCCGGTGCGGACCTTCTGCGTTAACGGCCAGGGTTGCGTGCCCAGGTCCCGGCAGGCTCGACCAGCCGGCCCAGGCTGTTACTCCGAAACGGCCGCGGAGATCCGCTTGCGGATTCCGTCGAAGTGCCGGTTCAGGCGTTCGGAGGCCTGGACCTTGTCTCCCGCCGCCACGGCCGCGTAGATGTTCCGGTGCAGCGCGGCAGTGGCCACCAGATCCTCCGCGGCGGTTCCGGCGCCGATTTCAACATGGATTTTCCGGTACACCTTCCAGAACACGCCCATGAGGTCCACAAGGAGTTCGTTGTTCAGTGGTTCAAACAGCCGGCTGTGGAACTCGGCGTCAGCTTCAACGAAGTTTTCGCCTGCGGCGGCCAGCCCCTCCATCCGGACTACGGATCCCTCAATTGCGGCCAACTGGCCGTCTGTCATCACGTCCATGGAACTGCCGATCAGACCGGATTCGAGAGCCTGGCGCACGTCCACCAGCTGGAGCGCTTCAAGTCCCTGATGGCGAAGGGACAGCCGACCCCGGAAAGTCAGGCCGTCAGCCAGGGCTTCGAAGTTACTGGGAGCCACAAACATGCCGAAGCCATGGCGGATCTCAATGACCCCCAGGGCCTGAAGGACCTTGAGGGATTCCCGCAGCGTGTTCCTGCCAACGCCCAAGGCAACGGACAGTTCATTCTCAGTGGGCAACGGGTCTCCGGCCTCGAGCTCGCGCTCAAGAATCAGTTCCATAATGTCCGCCTGCAGTGCCCGGAGACGGGCCTGCGCACTGAACCTCGCCTGCGGAACGATACTTGTCGTTGTCATCGTTCTCCTTGCAGAAAATACCGTGCCGCCAAGTCTCATCCGAATGGATAAATACCTGGGTGCGGCATCAGTACGGTGTTATATTGAGCCAATAGCCGCCCGATACATGTAGTGATACAGATCATACAACATCGGATATCCCACCTCCTAGAGTTTCCGCAGCCCTTTTGCGCAACAGCCCGGTCGTTTGGAGTCCCCGTTAGCGAACAGTCCGGTAAGCGGCCAATGCCGCCGCGCGTCTACACCCGCAACGGCCTCGTTTCCGGCGGCGCATCGGGCCTAGGCGCTTGCAAGAACGCCCTCCAGGTCATGGGCGTCATTAAATCCACCACCATGAGCCATTCGATGCTGTCCCTGAACGCCGGCGAAACCGCAGCAATCAAGGTAATCCTCAAGCGCAATGGCCTGGTCTAGTCCGGCGCTTTTTGAAGCTCTAGTCCGGCGCTTTTTGAAGCTCTAGTCCGGCGCTTTTTGAAGCTCTAGTCCGGCGCTTTTTGAAGCTCAAGTCCGGCGTTTGTTGAAGCCTTGGGCCCGGTGATCGAGCACTGTCGGCTCATTAACGTCCTGGACCCGGAAGTTGTTGTGGTGTCCGGCGGACTGGCGGACGCCGGTGACCGGTGGTGGAAGCCCATGGAACGCGCTCTGCGGGCCGAGCTGCTGGCTCCCCTGGCCGAGGTTCCCGTGGTTCAGGCAACGCTGGGCAACACCGCCGCCATTGTTGGTGCCGCCAAACTTGTCCTTAATCTTCCATAACCGAATACTCCAATACCCGCAGACGTCCGTAGGAGACACCCATGATCCTGACCCCCGAAGGCCAGGCCTCGAAGCCCTCCGTTCCCAGCTGATCGTCTCCTGCCAGGCGTACCCCGGCGAACCCATGCGCGATCCGCGCACCACCGGCCAGGTGGCAGCCCGCGCAGTGATCGGAGGGCCGCCGCAATCCGTGTGCAGGGGCTGGCGGACGTCGGGTTCACACGCACTGCCGTCGAGGCCGGTGCCGATCTGATCGGCACCACGCTATCCGGCTACACCGGCGAGCGCCCCAAAATTGACGGCCCTGATTTCGAACTGTTCGAACGCATCGCGTCCACCGGCCTCGGCAAGCCGCTGATCGCAGAGGGCCGCATTCATACCCCGGCGCACGCCTGAACCAGCGAAACATGAGCGCGAGAGGCTTCAGACTCCGTACACAGCGCCCGTCACAGCCTGGGTCAGCTGGTGGATGATGGCTGTCTGGGCATCGTAGGTCAGATCCGGTAGCTCCACGTCCCCGGATGAGGAACCCGGATCCTTCAGCTCCGTGTAAAGCACCAGCACGAAGCTCTTGCCGTCCTTGTTCAGAATGGCAGCGTCGTGCAGCTCCCCGCCCAGCATTCCGTACTTGTGAAACACCTGAATGCCTGCTGGCACTGCCGCCGGGATAAGAGACTCAAAGTTGGTGTCCCGCATATAGGACAGCAACAGGGACGTGTTCTCCGCGTCCACCAGCCTGCCCTCGAACAGACCCGCCAGGGTCCGCGCCATGTCCGCGGCAGTGAGGACGTTTTCATCCATGCTGTAATCGATTCCCAGGGTCTGCGCAGAGTAGGCCTGCAGCTCCTCCGGGCCGATGGCGTCCAGGACTGACGCCCAGGCATTGTTGTCGCTGTCCTGGATCATTTCCTGCAGTTCGTAGCCGGAGTTGTAGTCGTCCATCGGGTCCGCCAACGAGGCCTGGCCGGATTCGACTTTGTGCAGGTAGGCAATTGCCGCCAGGACTTTCGCCGTGCTCGCTGCGACAAATGGTTCCGCGGAGCCGTACTCATGGACCGCATTGTCTGTGGTATCCACCAGCGCGACACCGATGCGGTAACCGGCGTTGTCCGAGATGACGCGATCAATGGCCGTCTGCAGATTGCCGCCGATTCCCACCGACGGGGTTGAATCATGGACCCCGGCTCCTGGCTGGTTGGGCTGGGAATCAGCTGCCGGTCTGTTGGCGATCCCTACCAGGGAACCCGTCCCGATCCCTGGCGACGGGGAGAGCCCCGTGAATGAAACAAGTCCCAGGACCACGGCTACTGCCGCCATTCCAGTGATTATTCCGCCGCTCTTTCTCATGGCAATCACCTTCGTTCCGGTTGCTCTGGATCGCTGTGTTAATCGTATCTGTTGTGGCTGGCTTCTGGATCTCAATGTTAACCACCAGACGCCGGGCGTAGGCTGTTGCCATGGCTGCACAGGTTCTTGAGCGGGAATTCGACGTCATTGTGATCGGTGCCGGGGCCGCGGGGGAAAACGTCGCGGACCGTGCAGTGCAGGGCGGACTGACCGCGGTACTGGTGGAGGCTGAGCTGGTGGGCGGCGAGTGCTCATACTGGGCCTGCATGCCGTCCAAGGCGCTGATCCGGCCGGGCACGGCTCTGCACGGCGCCCAAACCGTGCCCGGCGCCCAAGAAGCAGTCACCCGCACCCTGGACTCCGCTGCCGTGCTGAAGCGTCGGGACTATTTCACCTCGAACTGGCAGGATGACGGCCAGATCAAGTGGATGGAGGACACAGGGATCGAGCTGATCCGCGGCCACGGCTGGCTCACCGGGCCGCGCGCAGTGGAAGTAGCCGGGCTGGACGGCAACAGTTATGCGCTCACGGCGCGTCACGCCGTCGTTCTAGCCACGGGCTCCACCCCCAACCGGCCGCCCATAGACGGCCTGGCCGATCTCGAATACTGGGGCACCCGCGAAGCCACGTCTGCCTCGGAGATCCCCGAAAGGCTGGCCGTGCTGGGCGGCGGCGTGGCCGGAACAGAGCTGGCGCAGGCATTTGCGCGCCTGGGCTCCGAGGTTGTCCTGGTTGCCCGCAGCGGCCTTCTCGGTAACTTTCCCCAGGAAGCGGCTGCTTTGGTTGCTGCCGGCCTCCGCGCGGATGGCGTGGAGCTCCACTTAAACTCCCGGACTGACAGTGCCCGCGAGAACGACGACGGTTCCCTCACCCTGTCGCTCGACGACGGAGCCACGGTGACAGCGGACAAGCTCCTGGTAACGACCGGCCGGCATCCCGCGCTGGAAGGTCTCGGCCTGGAAAGTGTGGGCCTGGACTCCCCCGACGGCCAGCCGTTGACGCTCCGAACGGACTCCACCGGCCTGGTGGAAGGAGCAGCGAGCGACGGCGACAGCGGACTCTGGCTGTACGCGGTAGGCGACGCCGCCGGAAAGGCGCTGCTGACGCACCAAGGTAAGTACGAGGCCCGGGCCGCCGCCGATTCCATCGTGGCCCGGGCGAAGGGGGAACTGCAGGGGGCGCCGGCAGCGTGGAGCCACTTTGCGCAGACTGCCGATGAGCACGCCATCCCCAACGTGGTGTTCACCGATCCGGAGCTGGCCACTGTGGGCCGCACCGTGGAGCAGGCGAGAAGGGATGGCTACAACGTGTCCTCCGTCCAGCTTCCCATTGCCGTAGCCGGCTCCTCCCTGCACTCGGAAAACTACGAAGGCTGGGCCCAGCTGGTCATCGACGAGGACCGGAAGGTGCTCCTCGGTGCCACCTTCGCCGGTCCGGATGTGGCTGAGCTGCTGCACGCCGCCACCATCGCAGTGGTGGGTGAAGTGCCGCTGGACAGGCTGTGGCATGCAGTCCCCGCCTACCCCACGATCAGCGAGGTGTGGCTCCGGTTGCTCGAAGAGTACGGTTTGTAAGGCGGCTGTTCTTCCGGCAACGGCCCCAGGCTGACTGTTTGGTCACGTCGGCCCGAGTCTATTTGCACTGACTGGTCAGTTCAGTTAGACTGTGGGAAGACAACGAACCGCGAAAGGCCACCATTGCTCTCCGTACAACAGCTCCATGTGAAAGGCCGGCGGGATGACCTGCTCCCGCCCACCTCACTTCAGGCCAAGCGCGGCGATCTCCTGCTCGTCTCCGGCAACCGCCAGGACCAGCGCACAGCCCTCGCACTCACCCTTACCGGCCGCATGAAACCGTCGGACGGCCACATCAGCTGGGATGGCAGGGTCAAGATCAAACCCCTCCGGCTCGCCAGCGGACTGGTGGACTCGCCGGGCGTCAACGAACCCGAACAGCACCTGAGCGTGCGGGATCTGGTCACCGAGGACCTCGCCCTCATTCCCCGCCGGTATCGCGGAGCACTGCTCAGCAAGCCCTGGCTCAAGATCAACCGCTTCGAGGACATCGCGGAGCTGTGGACGGAGCAGCTCCCGCCCGAACGCAGGACCGAACTCCTCACGGCTCTGGCCCTCGCCAACCCCTACACCGACCTCCTGGTCATCGACTCCCCCGACCGCCACACCGCCGACGTTGCGGACTGGCTTCCGCGGCTTGAGAAGCTGGCGTACGACGGCGGCCGGCCACTCGCCGTCGTCGCCACCGTGGCTGCCCTCCCGGACAACTGGACCGGACCCGCCGCGGTGATCGGCAACTCGATCCACCACCCGCGCAGCGCCGGATCGCACGCTGCAGAAGAATCCCGACTCGAAACCGAGGACGCAAAGTGACTGTGCTGCGGCTGGCCCGCTCTGAACTCAAGCGCATGACCGGCGGGCTGTTGCCCAAGCTGACCATCCTGGCGCTGACCATGGTGCCGTTGCTGTATGGCGCCGTGTACCTATACGCCAACTGGGATCCGTATGGCAACCTGAACCAGATCGACGCTGCCTTGGTGGTTGAAGATACTGGCTCCACATCCAGTGACGGCGCCGAGCTGAAAGCAGGCCAGAAGGTCGCGGACAGCCTGGTGGAGGGCCATCTTTTCAACTGGCAGTCCGTTGCGACCACCCAGGAAGCAGATCAGGGTGTGAGTAGCGGAAAATACGCATTTGCGCTCAAGATCCCCAAGGATTTCTCCACAAACCTGGTCTCTCCCGGCAGCTTCGACTCCGCCAGCCAGGCCATGCTCAACGTCACCACCAACGACGCCAACAACTACCTGCTGAGCACCATCGTGGACAAGCTGACCACCGCCGTCCACACCTCCGTGGCCACCGAAGTCGGCGAGGAAACAGCCAACCAGCTGCTGACCGGCTTCGGCACCATCCACTACCAGATGCTCAAGGCAGCCGACGGCGCTGGGCAGCTCGCGGACGGCATCGCCACCCTCCGGGACGGTACGGTCACCCTCCACGCAGGGACCACCGAGCTCGCCAACGGCGCCGGCCGGCTGTACAACGGGCAGCTCAAACTGCGCGATGGCGCCAACCAGCTGACCAACGGTGCCGGACAGCTGAGCAGCGGGCTGGCCGAACTCAAGGACAAAACCGCCACCCTTCCCACCGATACCCGGACGCTCGCCAACGGTGCCGCCCAGGTGGCCGCCGGCAACGCCGCCCTGAACACCAAGGTCCAGGACGTCGTCGGACAGCTCGATGCTGCGGACAAGGGACTTCGGACCCGGGTGGTGGAGTCCAACGCCCGGCTGGTTGCGGCGAATGTTCTTACGCCGGCGCAGGCGGAGCAGATTCTCAAGGACTTCGACACCGCGGCCGCCTCCAGCCCGGTTGCCGACGCCAAGGCGAAGATCGCCACGGATGCTGCCCAGATCAAGCATCTCGCTGACGGCTCTGAGGCCGTCAGCGCGGGCGCTGCCCAGCTCGCGGGCGCCACCCCGGCGCTTCGGGACGCAATCGTGCAGGCATCCGGCGGCGCCGACCAGCTGCACACGGGGGCAGCAACGCTGGCAGCCGGGCAGCAGAGCGCGCTGGACGGCGCGGCACAGCTCGCCGACGGAGCGCAGAAGCTCGACGACGGCGCGGCGCGGCTTGAGACCGGTGCCGGCACCGCAGCCGACGGCGCCCGCACGCTCGCTGGTGAACTGGCCAAGGGCGCGGGGCAGGTGCCAAACCCCGATGACGCGCAGAAGAACAGCCTCTCGAAGGTCATTTCCGATCCGGTAGCAGTCAGCAACGTCTCGCAGGCGAAAGCCGGTTCCTACGGCGCAGGACTCGCCCCGTTCTTCCTGACCCTCGCCTTGTGGATCGGCGTGTTTATGCTGATCCAGGCAATGCGTCCCATCACCCAGCGGGCCCTGGCATCGAACGCCCCGGCGTGGAAAATCGCCGTCGGCGGATGGCTTCCGTTCCTTGCCGTCTCCGTGGTGCAGGCGAGCCTGCTGACCCTGGTGGTGAATGTGGGGCTGGGACTGAACCCGGCGCATCCGGTGCTGATGTGGCTCTTTATGCTCGCGGCGGCCATGGCGTTCAGTGCCATCATCCAGGGTGTGGTGGCGCTGCTCGGTTCGCCCGGAAAGCTGGTGGTGCTGATTCTGCTGGTGCTGCAACTGGTCTCCTCCGGGGGCACGTTCCCCTGGCAGACCACACCACAGCCGCTCCACGTGGTGCACGAGGTCCTGCCCATGGGCTACGTGGTCACTGGCATGCGGCATCTCATTTACGGTGCTGACCTGTCCATGATCCTGCCTACCGTGTTGGGGCTGATGGGCTACACCCTGCTGGGTGCAGGGCTGTCCACACTGGCCGTTCATAAGCACAAGTTCTGGACGCTCAAGTCCCTGAAACCAGAGATCGCCGTATGAACACCCCGAAGTCCGGCCCGGCGGAGTCCGATGCCGCTGAATCCGGCGAGAAGAAGCTCCGCCCGGAGCGTACCAACGCCACCAGGCAGAAGCTCTTCGAGGCGTCCATGGAGCTGATTGGCGAGCGCGGTGCGGCCGGCGTGACCGTGGACGAGATCGCCGCTGCCGCCGGTGTGTCCAAGGGAACGGTCTACTACAACTTCGGCAGCAAGTCGGACCTGATAGCCCAGCTGCTGCGCCACGGCGTGGACATACTGCTGGCCCGGCTGCTGAGCGTGAAGGATGTTTCCGCCGATCCGCTGGTGGCCATGGATGCGATGATTGGCCAGGCCATGGATTTTATGGCCGAGTACCCGTCCTTTGCCCGGCTGTGGGTCAGTGAAAACTGGCGCACCCCCAGTGAATGGCAGGACACCTTTGCCGAACTTCGTGAGCGCCTGTTGGAAGTGATCGGCGCGGCCGTTGAAGGCGTGGCTGCCGTGTACACCGTAGACCGCTCCATCTCCCGGGGCAGCCTGGAGACCGCGATCTTCGGTGCCTGCTTTGTGGTGGGCCTGGACCGTCAGACCTATAACCCGGAGCGGACCCGTGACCAGAGCGTTGCAGCCATCATGGCAATTATGCGCGGCTACGTGGTGAAGTAACCGCGGCATCAGCGATGATTAGTCACATGCGCCACATGGGTAACAGCGGGAAGATCGCCATCGGAGCGGTTTTCGCTGCCCTGGGCCTGCTGGTACTCACGGCCATCACGCTGGAAGAAGCGGTCCTGTTCGCGTTCCTGGGAGTGGTGGGGGTTGGCTACGTGGCGTCAGTTGCGGAGGTTTTCGCCAGGCGGCGCTACCTCGCGTTGGTGGCCGCCAGCGTGGGAACCAGCCTGTTTATCGGCTTCACCATTGCGTTCCTGCGCATGTGGGGGCTCGCGTTCAACCAGGACGCGGCTGCCCTTGGGACGGCCGTGACCACCAAAGACTCGGACATCTACTTCTATCTGGCGGCCATGACCGGATCGCTGACGCTGCTGCTGCTGTTTACCGGTGCTGTGTGGCCTGCCGGCATGCGGCTGCGCACTCGTTCCAGGGTGTCCGCATCCAAGCGGCGTCCGGTGCCTTCGCGGCGTCCAGCGGCGCGCACTGCTCCGCGCCCCGCTCAGGGCACTCTTAAGGGCGCTGCTCAGCGCCCCGTTCAGGGCACTTCCACCTCGCGAGTTTCTGCTCCGCGGAAGCCCGCAACGGCGGCCAGGCGTACGGCGTCGTCCGCTTCTTCCACCCTCAAGCCCGGCACCCGTAAACCGGCCGCCAAAACAGGTGCCCGCCGCTGAGCCCGCGGGCCCCCGAACTTCAGCACCGCCGTCGCCACTCCGCCCAACAGCAGCAGTCCGCCTGCCAATTCGGCCGGCGATGGAACCTCTCCCAGCGCCATCCAGGCCGCCGTCATCCCTACCACCGGAACCAGCAAGGTAAACGGCACCACGGCCGACGACGGGTAGATGCTCAGCAGCCGGTTCCAGATCCCGTAGCCCACCAGCGACGCGAAGACCGCCGTGTACAGTGCGCTCATGATGGTGGCTGGCTGCAGGTCGGCAAGGGTACCGGCGACGGCGGCCGGCCCGTCGATGAGCAGCGACAGCCCGGCGAGAGGCAGCGGCACCACGGCCCCGGACCACACCACGAGCCCCAGCCCGGAGGCTGCCTTGGCCCTGCGGGCAATGATGTTGCCGGCCGCCCAGGACAGGGCGGCGCCCAGCAAAATGATCAGGGGCAGCACGGGCGCCACTGTGCTGCGCCCCACCGCCACGATGGCCAAGCCTGCAACACCGAGGACGACGCCGGCCAGCTGCCGTCTGTTGGGCCGCTCGCCCAGGAGGCCAGCAGCCAGGAGCACGGTCAGGAGGACCTGCGCCTGCAGCACCAAGGAAGCCAGCCCTGCCGGCATACCGAGGGCCATGGCCAGGTACAGGAGCCCGAACTGGCCCGCGCTCATGAACAGCCCGACGCCGACAATCGCCTTCCAGCTGACGTCCGGCTTTCGGATGAAGAAGATCCAGGGGAAAACCACCAGCACAAAGCGCATGGCGACAAACAGCAGCGGCGGCACTTCCCGGCCGTTGGTGTGGAGGCCGAAGTCGATTGCGACGAAGTTGATGCCCCAGAGGACGGCGACGAGGACTGCCAAAGCGGAATGACGTAGGTTCACTTGCCCACTCTGACAGACGGGCGAATGAAGCACCAGCGTTGAATCCGGCACGAAATCATGTACCTTTGCTTCATGATTGATATTTCCTCCCTCCGCGCCCTGGCGGCGATCGAACAGCACGGCTCGGTGGTGGCGGCATCCGACGTGATGGGCTTCAGTCCGTCGGCCGTGTCCCAGCAGATCAAGAAGCTGGAGAAACAGACCGGGATTGCCGTCCTGGAGCGGCGGGGCCGGGGTGTGCTGCTGACGGAGCGAGGTATTGCCCTGGCTGCCTACGGACGCAGGATCCTGGCTGAACTCGAAGAACTGCAGTCCACGCTCCTGGCGGACCCTTCCAAGCCAAGCGGGCTGCTGCGGCTCGTTTCCTTCTCCACCGCCTGCCGTGGGCTGGTGGGGCCCATGCTGGGCCGGCTCGCCGCGTCCGCCACCGAGCTGGACCTCAACGTGCTGGCCGAGGATCCGCGTGAAGCCGTGGCCCGGGTGGCCAACGGGGAAGCTGATCTGGGGATTGTCCATAACTGGAACTCAGTGCCGCTGGTCATCCCGGGGCATGTGACGCTGGAGTGGCTGTGCGAGGATGTTGCGGATCTGCTGGTCAACGGCCGCCATCCGCTGGCCGGGCGGGAATCGGTGGAGCCCGCTGAGCTGGTGGACGAGCGTTGGGTCAGCACGCCCCACGGGGCCATCTGCAACGAGGCCCTCATGCGGATCTTTGCCGACCTGGGCCGCGTCCCCGACATCAAGGTCTACGATCCGGACTTCTCCACCCACATCGCACTCGTGGGACAGAACGTGGTGGTGGCGCTGGTCCCCCGGCTGGGCCGGCCTTCGTTGCCCGATGGCGTGGTGGCCGTGCGGGTGGTGAACCCGGTGCAGGCACGCCAGGTAGGAATTGTGTACCGCCGGACCATGACGGCCAGCCCGGGCATCCGCCACATTGCAGGGCTGCTTCGGGAGGTGGCCGAGACGTCCGGCACGGGATAATCCGCCAGGCTCACCCAGCTGGCTCGCAGGTGCTTGGCCGCCAAGGACTCGTCGGCCGCCGCGCGGATGAACCTCCGATGGCGCCGGCCCCGTGTTATGGATTCACTTTTGGACATGGATGGTCGCGCTATCCACCTCTGTTCCGGCATTCACGCCGGCCCATCATGAGGAGAATCAATGACTGATGAGCTGAGGGCCAGGGTCAAACGGGGAACGCGGGCCCCGGCCCAAGCGTCGGTGGACGCTTCTACGCCCCCACGTACTCACGCAGGTGCATCGCGGTGAGCGTCCCGCCGGATGCCACCAGCCCAGCGGGCGTTCCCGTGGGAATCGGCTGTGCGTGCAGCTCGTCCATGGGGCTGAATCCTCTAGTGTGCGCGGGGTATCTTGAAATGGGTGAGCCGGGCATCCTGCCCATCCAGCTCGCCCCAGGACTTTTCCGTCTCCAATACAGTCAGGGCGCTCGTTGGATAGCGGGTGGCGGCATCCATATAAGCGTCATGGTTGGAGTCGCGGGAGGCCAGATGCATGGCCAGGTCCTGCACGCCTGGCATGTGGGAAATCAGCATCAACGTGGTGACTGTGTCCGGAACCTGGTTCACAACTCTGAGCATCCGCAGCGCAGAGGTGGCGTACAGTCCGTCTTCAAGTTTCGGCGTCGGGGCCTTGTCCCCCAATTCCGCGCACACCCACGTGCACGTCTGCCGGGTGCGCAGTGCGCTGGAACAGAGGATGAAATCCGGCACCACGCCGTGCTTGAGCAGCCATTTGCCGGCTAGCGGTGCTTCGCGGTGGCCGCGCTCTTCCAGCGGCCGGTCGTGATCCGCAACGCCCCCGGGCCAGTCGGCCTTGGCATGACGCATGATCACCAACCGTTTAACATGATGCCCGTTCATGCCCCTACCCTATCGCCGCCCACCCAGCCGCGGAGGCAATTGCTCCTTGGCCCGGACGCACAAAAGCGGCATTCCGCGTAGTGCCGCATCGCCTGGGCCCACGCCGTCAGGGTTCCCTGGCCGAGCTTGCGAGGCTAGGGAGACGGTGGGGAGGAACCAAGGAGGTGTCTAAGGCACGGTGGAATGCCGCTTTTGTTTAGCCGAGTAAGGCTAGATCGAGTATTCCGGAGCGGCCCAGACCACTACCTCGGGGTGCTCGTAGAAGCGGTAGCCCTGGCCCCGGACCGTACGGACGGTGTTGGCGAGGCGTCCCAACTTGGAGCGGAGGCGGCGGATGTGCACGTCGATGGTGCGCTCGTTGGGCACCTCTTCGGCGTTGCGCCACAGGCCCTCAAGGAGTTCGTCGCGGCCCACGGTGCGGGTGCCGTTCTCGACAAGGTAGTTCAGCAGCTCGAATTCCTTGAACGTCAGATTCAGGGATTCGCCGTCCAGGTGGACTTCTCGGCGGGCAAGGTCAATGAGTACGCCGGACGGGCGGGGGTCCTGCGCCTGCTGGAGGCGGGCGTTTTCCGAGCGCTGCCGTGCATTGACGGTAGGGTCCCCGAAGGTGGAACGGACGACGTCGAGCGCGGAACCGGGGGCGCTGGCCGGCGCAACCGCAACAGCGGCGTAGCTCTCGGCACCGGACACCAGTGACTGGGCGTAGGCGCGGATTTCCTGGGCGAGCTTGGCAATGGAGGTCCCGGCGGCGGACGCGGTTTCCTCATCAATACCCATGTAAAGGACAAATCCGCGGGCCACGTTGTCGTTGGGCACCGGGCGGATGGAGTTGCCGTTGGCGCCTGCGATGAGCGGCGTGGGCGCGGTCATGGGTGCGGCTTCGGCTGCGGGAACGGCGCGGAGCTGGCCGTAGGAGTTCGGGTTGTAGCCCTGCGGCACATAGCCCTGAGCGGGGAAAGTGTTGCCGGGGCCGGCGGGGGCAAATGCCGGGCGGGCACCGAAGCCCTGACGGAGTCCGGAAGGCTGGCCTGCTTTGCTGGCGTTACGGACGGAGATGTGGACGTATCCGGATGCAACTGACATGGAATGCTTACCTCAATGTGAATGGCCGTCATCGCGGCTCGAATGCTAGGTTTCCCCGCAATGAGATCTGGGGAGGGGCGCCCGACGCTGGGCTGGGGCGAATGCCTAAAAACTTCTTGGGGTATGAAAGTCAGGCGTGCATTCGACAACAGCGTATCTCGGCGGCAGCGGGTGCGCTGGGCCAATATTCTGCGGCTGCAGTTGCTGTTGAGTTCTTGTTCACAATTGAAGTGTGCAACGTAACAATGGCAACTTGCAAGTAACAATGGACTCAGGCGTCCGCATCGTGAGACGAAAACCTTATTTGTGGCGCAGATCACGATTCTGTCGGAGCGTTAAAATAACAAGTGTTTTCTAGAACGTTTGATCGGAAAACCCGATTTACCGAAGATTATTCGAAAAGAATAGCTAAATTCCCCTGAATATTCACACTGCATCGGATTGTGAAAATTCCGCTCTGTAAATTTTTGGGATGTCCAGCCATGACGCCATCTGAACCGACTTTTCTCGTCCGGGCCAGGCTCTCTGGTCCGGCACTTCGGAACAGCCGGCAAACGCCGTCAGCCATCAGTCACCGCCCATCAGCATCACGCAGCGTCCAGCTCGCTAGGCTGGCATTCACAGCTTCCGCACAGGATCTCCAAAGCGCCGGCTAACCAGCAGACCGGAGAGTTGTCCCATGGCCACTTCGCACTCCATGACCAACAACCTTCCCCAGCTCTCCCACCCGGACGGCTCCGCCATCCGCGCCTTGGTGGTTGACGACGAGCCCAGCCTTTCCGAGCTCATGAGCATGGGCCTGCGGATGGCTGGCTGGTCCGTAGCCGTCGCCGGCGACGGCCCGGCGGCCGTGAAGCTCGCCAAGGAGTTCCGCCCGGATGTCCTGGTGCTGGATGTGATGCTTCCAGGGTTCGACGGCGTTGAATTGCTGAGCAGGATCCGCGCCTTCGCGCCCGAGGTCCCGGCACTGTTCCTGACTGCCAAGGACGCCGTCCAGGACCGCATCACCGGGCTGGCGGCCGGCGGAGACGACTACGTCACCAAGCCGTTCAGCATGGAGGAAGTCCTGTTGCGCCTGCACAGGCTGGTGCAGCGCTCGGGTGTGGCCGCCATGGATACCGCGGAACTGGTGGTGGGAGACCTGGTCCTGAACCTGGACACCCGCGAAGTCACCCGCGCCGGAGACGAACTGCAACTTACCGCCACCCAGTTCGAGCTGCTGCGCTACCTGATGGAAAACCCCAAGCGCGTGATCAGCAAGGCGCAGATCCTGGACCGGGTGTGGGACTACGACTTCGGTGGCCAGGCGAACATCGTGGAACTGTATATTTCCTATCTGCGCAAGAAAGTTGATGCCGTCCACCCACCCATGATCCACACTGTCCGCGGCGCGGGCTATGTCATCAAGCCGGCGGGCTAGGCTGTGCCCGCTCTTTCCGGACTCGACCGCGGCCAAGGACGGAGCCTGCTGAACCCGGGCACCTGGCATCTGCGCACCCGCCTGGTCCTGGTGGCCATGGCATTGCTGGTGGCCATCTGCGGGGCGATCGGACTCTTCAGCTATGCCTCGATGGACTCTTTCCTCACCCGGCAGCTGGATGACCAGCTCTCCGGGGCATCGCGGCGGTCAAGCGACTTTGGCCGGCCCTCGCCGGGCAATCCCAATGGAAGGCCGGACCCGCTTGATGCAAAAGGACAGGGCGTGGGCACTCTCATTGCCCGGATCGAGGGCGGCGAGGTGAGCAGCGCCGGCTTTCTGGCGTCGGATGCCACCCGGGCCGCGCTCTCTCCGGGCGATGATCACGTCCTTCTGGACCTCATGGCCGGCGGCACCCCCGTTGACCGGACGCTGTCCACCGGCGCCTACAGGCTGGTTGCCGCTGCCACCCCCTATGGCGACGTGATGGTGACCGGCCTGCCGCTTGCCGCCAAGCAAAGTACTCTCACGTCGCTCGTGTGGACCATGGTGATCGTGTCCCTTGGCGGCCTGGTGCTCATCGGTCTCGCCGGAACAGTGCTCATCCGCCGGACCATGAAGCCGCTGGAGCAGCTCTCGGAGGTAGCCACCCAGGTATCGCGGCTGCCGCTGGACGCCGGTGAGGTGGCACTCGCGGTGCGCGTACCGCCGTCGAACTCCTATCCTGGAACCGAAGTGGGCAGCGTGGGCCACGCCCTCAACCTGATGCTGGACAACGTCGCCAAAGCGCTCCAGGCCCGTCAGCAGAGTGAAACGAAGGTGCGCCAGTTCGTGGCCGATGCCTCGCACGAGCTCCGCACTCCCCTGACGGCAATCCGCGGCTATACCGAGCTGATGCGCATGACCGAAGACTTCACCCCGGACGGAAAGAAGTCCCTGGCCCGGGTGCAGAGCCAGTCGGAACGGATGACCACCCTGGTGGAGGATCTCCTGCTTCTGGCGAGGCTGGACGAAGGCCAGCCGCTGAAGCTCAGTGATGTGGACCTCACCCAGCTGGTCATCGAGACCGTCAGCGACGAGAAGGTCATGGCACCGGACCGCAACTGGCACCTGGAGCTCCCCGACGAGCCCGTGACGGTCCGCGGCGATGCCTCGCAGCTGCACCAGGTGCTCGCCAATCTGCTGTCCAACGCCCGCAAGCATACCGGGCCCGGAACCACCGTGGTCACCGCCGTGAAGCGGTGCGCTGACGGCAGCGCGGTGATCACAGTGACCGACGACGGCGCCGGCATCCCGCCCGAATTTGTGGACCGGGTTTTCGCTCGCTTTGCCCGCGCAGACGCGGCCCGGGCAGGCACTCCCCCCGCCGGTGCCGGGGCAGCGGCCACGGAAGGGACCAGCGGCCTGGGCCTGTCCATTGTGCAGTCGATTATGGAAGCCCACGGCGGCACCGTGGTGGTGACCTCGCGTCCCGGATGGACCGAATTTACGTTATGGCTGCCCGGCCGGCCTGATGCGCAAGGCGACGCACCGGCATCGTGATCTTCGTTACCTAAATGTGACTTAAGAGTTTTTCTGCTGTACCTTCGAAAGCGTGGGCCAACCGTTCCCGGTCCACGTCCGGGATGCGCCGAGCTCTGCCACTTCCCGGGGTCCATACATTCGAGGCAGAGACGGGGGACCCAGTGTCTCCGGGCCGTTGCTAACGCCGGCCCTCGGGGTGAAGCCGCCACGCTCAGCGTGCGGCCGGATGACCTCATCCGAACCCGACAGCTAACTCCGCAGGCGCTGAGAGGTAAATCAAACTATGTCTGCATCCAAGGATCAGTCGCGCCCTGTTGCACGCCATCGCGGTGAAAATGCCGCCCCGCCGGCCAAATCCCAGTCCGTTCTGAAGAACGCCGCCAGCCGCATCAACAGCCAGCGGATGCCGGTGGTTGCCGGCATTGTGGCCACCCTGCTGGGCGCCGCATCGCTTGGCCAGGCCGCATTCCAAGCCGTTAACGCCCCCGAACTGAGTCGGGCATCCAGCACCAGCGCGGCCGCACCGGCCGCTGTCGCCTCCGCCGATGCCCAAGCCCAAGCCCAAGCCCAAGCCTCCGAGGCTGCCGCCCTCAAGAAGGCTGCAGCTGAGAAAACCGCAGCGGAAACGTCAGCTGCGGCTAAGGTGGCGCAGGACAAGGCTGCCGCAGACAGCGCGGCCGCCGCACAGGCCACCGCGGCCGAAGACTCGCGGAAGGCCTCTGAGGCAGCCGCTGCTGCCGCCGCCGCTATCCCCGTGGCTGTCGATGACCCTGCCGCTGCCAAGGCCTACGCCGCCAGCCAGCTCGCAGCCTACGGCTGGGGCCAGGATCAGATGCAGGCGCTGAGCACCCTCTGGGACAAGGAGTCCGGATGGAAGACCACTGCCACGAACTCCTCCAGCGGCGCCTACGGGATTGTCCAGTCACTGCCCGGGACCAAAATGGCGTCCGTCGGCACCGACTGGGAAAGCAACTACAAGACGCAGATCAAGTGGGGACTGAACTACATCAAGGAACGCTACGGCTCCCCGTCAGGTGCATTGAGCTTCCACTACGCCAACAACTGGTACTAAACCAGGCGCTGATGCCGGACCAGGGCGGATCCTGAGGATCCTCTCCAGATCCGACCACTCTTCAAAGCCATGGGCTCTGAATCCTCGAGATTCAGGGCCCACGGTCTTTTTCATGCTGCGAAAGTGGTCAGACTTTGCGAGGCCTGAGCAGCTGTTGGCTTCCCGGACGGAGGGGCATACTGGACAACATGCAATTCACCACCACCATCCTGGGCAGCGGCAACACATCCGGCATCGAGGTCCCTGCTGAGATCGTCACTGCGCTGGGTGCCGGCAAGCGGCCGCCAGTAGTGGTGACCCTGAACGGGCAGAGCTACCGCAGCAGCATCGCCGTGATGGCCGGCCACTACATGATCAGTCTGAGCGCCGCTAACCGGGACCTCACGGGGGCCGCGGCCGGGGACACCGTTGAGGTGGACGTCGAGCTCGATACCCGGCCGCGGGTCATCGAAGTGCCGGAAGACCTGGCCGCGGCCTTGGCTGCCGAACCGGATGCCCATGCCTTCTATGCCACGCTGAACTACAGCTCCCAGCGGCGGTACGTGGAGCCGCTCGGTGATGCCAAGACCGCAGAAACCAGGGCGCGGCGCATCGCCAAACTGGTGGAGGATCTCAAAGCCGGAAAGAAATAGTCCAGCGTCCGTCCTCGTCGTGCTCTACAGTCGCTGACACCGACGAGTAATCCCGGATGTGCAGCACGCCGTCCGGCAGTTCCCCCGTATTTGGCCCCACGGCTATGGTGCGGATGCCGGCCGCAAGGCCGGCCGCGATGCCGGCAGGCGCGTCCTCGAACACCACCGCGTCAACCGGATCCACGCCCAGCAGCGCCGCCGCGCGAAGGTAGCCTTCCGGATGCGGTTTGCCGCGGGTCACGGCTTCGGAGGTTACCGCCGTCGTCGGCATCTCAAGACCGGCAGCCCGCATGCGGACGTCCGCAAGGATCCTGTCGGCCGAGGTGACCAGCGCCACGGCGTCGGCGGGCAGGGACCGTAAGAGCGCCGCAGCTCCGGGGATTGCCACAATGCCGGAAGTCCGCGTCCGTTCCATCTCTCCAAGTTCTTCGGCCAATGCGTCAATGTCAGCCCCGGCCGGGGCGAAGCGGCGAACGGTGTCCTTGGCCTGGATCCCGTGGGAGGTCCGCAGGATCTCGTCGATGTCCAGTCCATAGCGGCCCGCGAATTCACACCAGACCTGTTCCACGATTGCGGTGGAGTCCACCAGTGTGCCGTCCATGTCGAAGAGGACGGCATGGACTGTCAGGGTCACGGCTTCAGTGGGCAGACTCATGCATCCATCCTGCCCGCGCCGCCCGTCCGCGGCATAACTCTTACGGAGTGAGTCCTAGCCGTTGGGCCGGGCGGGGATGTACTGCACGGCCCACTTGTTGCCGTCGGGATCGGCGAAATTCACGAAGTGGCCCCAGTCCAGGACCTCGATCTCGCTGACGTCCACACCGTTGGCCTTCAGCTGGTCGTGCGCCTCCTGGATGTTGCCCACCACCATCTGCAGGGTCGGGGCAGTGCCCGCAGGCGCGTCGGTGAGGCCTTCGCCGATGCAGATGGAGCAGGCCGAGCCCGGTGGAGTCAGCTGGACGAAGCGGAGGCCGTCCATGGGCCGCTCGTCGAAGTCGGCGTTGAAACCCAGTTTGTTGACGTAGAAATCCTTGGCGCGGTCCACATCGGACACAGGGACAAACACAAGCTCAAGTTTCCAGTCCATGCGGACAGGCTAACCGCGGCAAGGAAAAAACGAAAGGCTTGAACTCGGGTGGCGGCTGGTTTAGCAGCTAGCCGGCCACACCGTAAAGGCGGTCACCGGCGTCGCCCAGGCCAGGCACAATGTAGGACTTCTCGTTGAGTTTCTCGTCAATCGAGGCCAGCACAATGGTGACGTTCGCGTCGGCGAGCTCTTCCTCGAGCTTGGCCAGTCCCTCCGGAGCAGCCAGCAAGCAGATGCAGGTCACATCCGAGGCACCGCGCTTGAAAAGGAACTTGATGGCCTCGCGCAGGGTGCCCCCGGTGGCCAGCATGGGGTCCAGGACAAAAATCTGCCGGTCCGTGAGGTTCTCCGGAAGGCGCTCCGCGTAGGTGATGATGTCCAGGGTTTCCTCGTCCCGGGCCATGCCCAGGAAGCCCACCTCGGCGGTGGGGACCAGCTTGGTCATGCCTTCCAGCATGCCCAGGCCTGCGCGGAGAATGGGGACCACCAGCGGCGTGGGCTTGGTGAACGCGGTGCCGATGGTGGTGGCAACGGGGGTCTCGATGGTGACCGGCTGGGTGCGGACATCGCGGGTGGCCTCGTAGGCGAGCAGCGTCACGAGCTCCTCGGTGAGCTGGCGGAAAACCGGCGAGGGAGTGTTTTTGTCCCGGAGAACGGTGAGCTTGTGGGCGACCAGCGGGTGGTCCACGACGAGTGTGCGCATGGGTCAAAACTATCACCCGGAGGCGGCGTCCCGGCCTGCATCCCGGGCGCCGGGATCGCGGGCGCCGGGATCGCTGGCGCCGGGATCATCCCGGACAGGATCCCTCCGGACAGCGGGGTGGTCGAAGGTGGGTGCCGGGCCTGCGTGTTCCTTGCGCCGCGTGAGATGGAAGAGGCGGTGGGCCAGAATCACCAGGCCCACCCAGGCCAGCCCCAGCAGCCAGGCGGCAAGGACATCCGTCATCCAGTGGTGCCCCAGGAAGACCCTGCTCAGGCCCATGGCCAGCACAAAGACCACCCCGGCAGTGATGACGGCCACGCGGGTCACTGTCCGTTGGAGCTCCAGGCACGCCAGGTAGACCACCACACCGATGACAACTGTTGAATTAAGTGTGTGTCCGCTCGGGAACGACGGTGACGACTCGTAGGGCGGGACGGCATCCGCATGGTCCGGACGGGTCCTGCCGAACAGCGTCTTGCCCACCGAGGTGGCCGTCACCGACACCGCGGCAGCGCTGCCCACCAGGATGAACGGCCGCCAGGTCCGGCTGGTCCAGGTGAGCCAGGCCGTCAGGATGCTGGCCAGGATGGGCATTCCGATCCCCCCGCCGATGTTTGTGAACGCAGTCACCGCGGCATCAAGGCCTGGACTCCTTAGCTGCTCCGCGAGAGCCAGCGCGGGCTTGTCCAGGTTCGCCAGCCCCACTTCGTCCACCACGTTGTCGTAGACCTCCGCGCCCAGCAGCGCCAGTGCAACAACGATGATGCCGCCCACCAACAACGTGATCCAGAGGGCAGCGTACGGAACCACCCAGCGCCCCACTCGCTCTGTCACGACTTTCACGGCGCCTCCCGGTTCATCTGCGTTTCTGCATTCAACGGCTGCCTCAACTCTGAAACTATCATTGACCCATGGCCCCCGCAGATCAGCAGCACGTTCAATGGATGGGCCTCGCCCTCGCGGAAGCCCGCCGGGCGCTGGCCACCGGGGACGTGCCGATCGGCGCCGTTGTGATCGGGCCCGACGGCGGCGTGCTGGGTTCCGGCCGCAACGAGCGCGAAGCCCACGGAGACCCCACTGCCCATGCCGAGGTGGTTGCCATCCGCCAGGCGGCGGCCCGGCTGCGCGAGCTTTCAGTGCTCGACGGCGGCAGCGGAGGCGGCTGGCGGCTGGCGGACTGCACTCTGGTGGTGACCCTTGAGCCGTGCGCCATGTGCGCCGGGGCCATCGTGCTGGCCCGCATACCGCGTGTGGTGTTCGGGGCGTGGGATGAGAAGGCAGGCGCTGCCGGTTCGGTGTTCGACGTCCTCCGCGAGCGCCGCCTCAACCACTGGGTGGAGGTCTACGCGGGCATAGAGGAAGCGGAATGTGCCGGGCTGCTGCGGGACTTCTTCGCGGGCCATAGGGACGGCTGAGCTCCGCGGGAGGGGGGGGGAGGGAATCCACCCGGAGAAGTGAGAAACTTGCGGAATAGCACACCTAGGAAGGGGCCCGCCGTGACCGTAGCCTTCAACCACACGATCGTCTACGTCAGGGACAAGCACCGCTCCGCCGAGTTCTTGGCGCGGATTTTTGGGCTGCCGCAGCCGACGCCGATGTGGTCTTTTCTGACTGTTTCCCTCGACAACGGGGTGACGCTCGATTTCATGAACTCGGATAAGGTCGTTGCGCCGCAGCATTACGCGTTCCTGGTCGGCGAGGAGACGTTCGACGGCGTGCTCTCACGGATCGAAGCCGCGGAAATCCCCTACTGGGCGGATCCGGCAATGTCGATTCCGCAGAAAATCAACCATCATGACGGCGGGCGGGGCGTGTACTTCCATGATCCGGACGGCCATTTCCTCGAGGCGATTACCCGCCCTTACGGCTCGGGCTAACCAAGGGACTGGTTCGCTGCGTCCAGCGCGTCGATCCGCTCCTGGCGTGAGGCCGGCGAGTCCAGGCTGAACGAGCGGAAGTCGCCCAGTTCGTCGCGGATCCAGGCCTCCACCTCGCTGATCCGTTGCGCCACCGCTGGGGTGGGCCCACTGAACAACCAGTAGGCAATCCGTTCCTTGCCGGGATCGTACTGCCACAGCCCGATGATCCGGCCGCGGTCAAAGATGGGGTGGTCAGACAGGTCCGCCTGCAGCGCCAGGGCTGTGTTCAGCACCTTTTTACCCCTGTCCTCCTCGGCGTACAGGTCACCCGAGTTCCGGCGCAACAGCACGAGCGAATCCGTCCCGGCCAGGAGCTGAATCTGTTCCTCCACAGGAGGGCTGAAGGCAGCGAGGCGTTCGACGTCGTCGGGCAGCATCCACAGCGTGTGGCCCCCGGTGGTGGTTACGGCGGTGGGTACCTCGCGGGCGCCGACGGCGGCCAGCGCCGCCTTGCTCTGCGCCACAGTGAAAGCGGTGAACCACTGTGATTGCCTGAGCGTGGCACCACCCGTCCAGTCCAGATAGCGGCGCATCAGCTCGGTGCGGGCGCGGTCGTCGTCGAGTTTGCTCGGAGGAAGGCCCCAGGCGGTATACGCATAACGCTGCTGGTCCAGGCGCCCGTTGACCGGGATGCGACGGATCCGGCCGTCCGTCTGCAGCAGGCCCAGTGCCGTGGGGAGCGTGGTTGTGGCACCCTTCTTTCTGCCTTCTTCGCCGAGGTTGCGCACGGATTCGCCCAGCTCGTCCTTGAGCTGCTTGGGATCCATGGGGTCGGACGCCTCGGCCAGCGTATGCAGCACCTGTTCTTCAAGCAGTGTGATTTCGCCGCGATCGACGCCGAGCTTGCCGAGCACCTTGACCGTCACTTCTGCGGCGTCCCTGCCCAGCTGGAGCGCCCAGGCGTAGTCGTCCTGGCCCAGCACGTAGGTGCAGCCGCGGGCTGTGGGGAGCTCGTGGATTTTCAACGAGAGGACGTCGGCATCCACCTGTTCCCGGCTGATGCCTGCCCGGGCAAAGAGCGTGAGGTACGGGTTGGCGCCGCCCACGGAGCGTGCCCAGCCGGCCCTGGCGAAAACCTCCTCGGAGTTGGCGCCCGCCAACGAGCCATCCAGGCCCTGCTTGTGCCATGCCCAGGCACGGAGGAGCTCGGGAGTCAGGGCCTCTGGGTTGAGCGCCTCTGCGGTGAGGGTCCGGGCGGGCGTCACACGGGTAGTCATGGGCTCATTGTCCATCAGCGCGGAGGGTAGGGGTAGCGTTCGCGGGCCGAAACCGCTCGCCGAGGTGAGAATTCGCGCCCATCTTTTGAACGAACATCGGCGCTAAATCTCACCTCGGCGGAGCGCCTCCCGAACCGCCCGAGCCGTTGAGTCCCAGCCCGGAAGCTGCCCCCGCGCGGCGAGTGCGGCTTCCCGCCAGCCGGCCCGCAGCTCAGCCTGGGTGAGCCATTCGCGAAGAACCTCGGCAAGCGGCGCCGGGTCTGCATCCAGTTCGACGGCGGCGCCCGGCAACGCCGGTTGCGCGCCGCTGGGTGCTTTGCTGCCGTACGCCAGCGCCTCCTCGGCTCCCGTGCCCTTGCGGACCACTGCCGGAATGCCACGGGCGATGGATTCAGTGACCACAAGTCCAAAGGTCTCAGCGCGGGAAACGAGCAGGCTGAGATCGGCGGCACCCCATTCTTCTTCCAACGCCTCACCAGTCAGCTGGCCGGTGATCCTGACCCGGTCCTGCAGTCCGTAGTGCCCCATGGCGTCCCGGACCAGCCGGGCGTACCCCGGATCCGCGGAATCCGAGCCCACCAGGGATGCGGTCCACGGCAACGTCTTGAGCTGAGCGAGCGCGCCGACAGCCAGCAGCTGGTCCTTGTTGGGGAGCAGCGCGGCCACGACAATAAGGCGCGGAGGGTCTGAGCCGGCGGCAGTTTCCGCCGGCGTTGTGCCGGGGAGCGCCGTTTTTACTCCGTGGATGTTGTGCCTCTCGCTGATTTCCGCGGCGGCCGAGGTGCTGGTGCAGATCACCCCCGCGGCGGCCCGGAGGGCGCGCCCCTCGCAATCCGGGTGCCCGTCCACCGGCATGTGCAGCAGAACCCAATTCCGCCGCCCGGCCGCGGCGGCATACTCCAGTTCGTCCGGAGCCCCGCAGGCGATCAGCCCGTCCACGATGGTCACAGCCTCCGGGGTATCCGTGGTGACCACCGCACCGGTGCCCCATTCCCCCAGCAACCTGCCGAGCCGGCGTCGCTCTTTCGCAGTGCCGATCGGCCACGAGCCATCCACCGGAAGCAGCTCCACCACCGCGCCCAACGCGGCAAGTTCCCGCGCCAGCATGGTGTTGTAGACAGTACCGCCGGAGTTGTGGCCGATGTTTGCCGGGACCAGCAGCCTGATCTTCAGCGGGCGTTCTGACATGGGCTGCCGTTACTGCGGGCCGGGTTCGCCGGCTGCGAAGTCCAGCGAACAGCTGGCCCACGCGTCCGGAGTTTCGCGGAGGGTGACGTCCAGCCCGGAAAGGGCTGCGCCGTCGTTGCCTTCCCTGATCCGGGAAGCAACAGCGGCAGCGATGTATTCGGCGAGCGCCTCGCTGGTGCTCAGCTTGCCCTCAAAATCGGGATGTTCGTCCAGGTTGCGGTAATTGAGCCCGGCCAGCACGCCGTCGACGATGTCACCGGCCTCGCCGATGTCCAGCACAATCGCGTTTTGGTTGAGGGCGCGACGGCGGAACGTCACCTCCGCGACGAAGGTTGCCCCGTGCAGTGCTTGGGCGGGGCCGAAGGCCTCCCGCGGGAGGCTGTGGGCGATCATAAAGTGGCGGCGGACCGTCAGGCTGAACACGGTTAGCTGCTTTCTGGGGCGGACGGATGCGGGTAGCTGATCACATGGCAAAGCGCCTCGAGTTCGCCGCGGGCTAATTGCTGCACAACGTCCGGCAAATCCGTAAAGGGCGATTCACCGGTGAGAAACACGTCAAAAACCGGGTCCTTCAGCAGGGAGACGGCCAGGTCCAAGCGGTCCGCTTTGCTCCGGCGGTGGCGCCGGGAACGGGCCACAACGCCCACCTGGCTGGCGCGGATAGACAGACGACGGGCGTGGAAGTCTTCACCGAGGGGCAGCGTGACTTTGTTGTCGGCGTACCAGGACATCTCGATAATCTCGCCCTCGTCGCCCACCAGTTGCAAGGCCCGGCCCAGCCCTTCCTGTGACGCCGAGCAGTGGAACACGATGTCGCAGTCCGGGAGGGCATCGGCGGGGAGCGCAAAAGCCATTCCAAGAGCGTCGGCGAGTTTCCGGCGGGCGGGGTCAACGTCAATGAGCTGCAGTCTGGCCAGTGGAAAGGTCCGCAGCAGCGCGGCCACCATGCCGCCCACCAGACCCGCGCCGATCACGGCGATCCTGTCGCCCAACCGCGGACCGGCTTCCCACAGTGCGTTGACGGCGGTCTCCACGGTTCCGGTGAGGACCGCGCGGCGGGAGGGTACGCCGTCGGGAATTCTTGTGAGTTCGCTAGTGGAAACGACGTAACGGTCCTGATGCGGGTGCAGGCAGAAAACCGTGCGGCCGGTCCAGTCCTCCGGGCCCTGTTCCACAATGCCCACGGACAGGTAGCCGAACTTGACGGGCGACGGGAACGAGCCTTCCTGGTGGGGCGCCCGCACTTCCTGGGCGACGCGCTGCGGGACCCGAGCGGCGTGGACAATGAGCTCCGTGCCCTTGCTGATGCCCGAATACAGCGCCCGCACCACAGCCTCCTCCGGACCCGGGGCCGGCAGATCCTCAGTCCTGAGCTCACCCTGGTCCTGACCGACGGTCCAATAGGCGGTTGCTTCGGGTTGCTGGGTACTGCTCATCTTGCTGATGAATCTATCCTCCGGGCTCGCACCAGGGGAAGAGCCAGCCGTTTTGGGGATGGGCGCCCTGCTCCGGTACCCTATACAGGTTGGTGACGTGTCCGAGCGGCCGAAGGTGCAACACTCGAAATGTTGTTTGGTGTCAAAGCCAACGTGGGTTCAAATCCCACCGTCACCGCCAAGTAGCAAGGCCCCTGCTTCCCTTTGTTTACAAGGGAAGCAGGGGCCTTTGCTTTGCCCTCAGTTGGCTTTTGGCAACATTTTGACAACATCCGCCCGTGAAACAGCGTGATCCAGAGCGTCAGCAACGGCATCCAGATCGTCATCGAACAGGTCAGCGTAGACATCCAGAGTCATGGCAGCGCTGCTATGACCAAGCATCTTCTGCACCGCTTTGACGTTCGCGCCGGCCGACACAGCGAAGCTCGCCGCGGAGTGGCGGAGATCGTGCGGCGTGATTCTGGGGATCCCGGATCGCTTCACCGCGCCGGCAAACCAACTCATGTTGTCCTCGTGAACTCGGGCCGAACGCAGGTAGCCGCCGTCCTCGTTCGGGAACACGAGATCGTCACGACCTTTCCCTTCGCATTGCCTCGCCAGCATCTCGGCCAGGAACTTGGGAAAAGGCACGGATCGGCGCTTGTGATTTTTGGGCGTTCCAACGACGATTTTGGAGCCTACTTCTACGGCATTTTCGGTGACCATGAACCGGCGTTTGAGCATGTCCAGGTCCTTTACCCGTAGCCCAATCGCCTCACCCCAGCGCAGTCCGCAATACGCGAGCACCAGAACCAGCGTCGGATATTTGGATTCTGCGGCCATCAAGTGCACTTGCTCGTGGCTCAGGTAGATATGAGCCTTCTTGGCTTTCCTTGGCAGCTTCACGCCCCGCGCAGGGTTGCTCAATAGGCGACGGTCCCGCACTGCATCATCAAGGATTGCGGCGAGGACACCGAAGTTACGGATGACTGTTGCGCCGGCCTTGGGCTTCTGCATGGCACCGTCCCCCACTGACATTTCAGACACCCACTGTTGCACTGAGGTGGTTCTGATATCGCTCAGCTTCACGGACCCCCAGCGCGGTTCAACGTGGATTCTCCATGCGGACTCAACGGGGCGGTAGCTGGACGCTTTCAGATGAGTCTGGGACTTGATCCAGACCGCCCCCAACTCCCCCACTCTGGCTGTGGCATCTGCCGGGTTGATGAACTCTCCGCGGTCCTTGGAAACCTCCACCGTCCTGGCAAATCGCTCGGCGTCCCTCTTGGTGGCAAAACCTCGTTTCGAAGTCTGGCGGCGCTCGGGCGTCCGGTACAGAACGCGATAGCGCCTGCCCTGCTTCGTCTCGTACGGCTCAATCGTCGCCATCAGAAACCGACTTCTGACGGCGGCTCCCCGTAGCGCCCCGTTCCATGTCTCCAAGGAGGCCATTTATGTATTCAGTAGCATCCTGCTTCCCTTGGTCATCCCCGGGCGTCCAAGGGGCATGGGACGCGACAGCCCCAGCCCAACCGCTGAGTTCCTCCCCTAACTCTTGACGTCGCCACATGGGTAAGACCCAGCCCAGAAACTCGTACCTCTCCATCCGGTCCCTCTCGGACAGTGGCGACTCCGCAGACATCCACCCCCAAAGACTTTTGGCAGAGACTGGCGACTTCAGGCCTGTTGCCCGCACCTCTTCCTCCCCCGACTCCGCCCCTGGGTACAGGAGGGAAATTGGAGTCACATCAAGAACGAGGGCCAGCGCCATCAAATCGTCAACATCCACTCGTCGCTCCATTTCCTCTATGCGTCGAATGGCCAGTGGAGATATGGAGCGTTTGAGGTCAGTAATCCCCCGAGATACCTCGGTATACGTCAAGTTAGCGGCTTCGCGAAGCCGCTTCACATTATGGGCGACGGCTTCGCCTGTCGCCCCGAGTTCCATCTTTTTTCCAACCATGTCCCCATCTTGACATGCAAAAGATGAAAGCGCACCTCCAAGTATTGACATCCATTATTTGACGTGACCATAATGGAGGTAGAACTTCAAAGAATGAATGTCCACCTACAAGAAATGGAGTGTACCGATGACATCGGAACTCTTGGCCCCGGCAGAACTAGGGCAGCGGCTCGGCAAATCAACCGCCGTCCTCGCCAACTGGCGATACCTCGGCGCTGGGCCAAAGTTCATCAAATGCGGTAAGTCAATCCGATACAGGGTCGCCGACATCGAAGCATGGCTGGATCAGCAGACCCGCCAGCAGACCGACGCAGCCTGATATGGATCTTCAGGAGATGAAAGACAGATTCGCCGGTAAGCATGTGCGGTTCGTCGGAATGATGGGGGAAACCGACGGGCCTACCGGGAAAGTCTGGCGTGAGACCAGCAGGGGCGTCTGGGTGACGCTCCCTGACGGCAGCCGGCAACAGTGGCACCCAGAAGACGTACGCGTCGTATCACCCACAACCAGCCAGAACAAGAAATAAATCCAATACAAGGAACAGGTCTCACCGTGTCCACCACCACAGCACCAGAAGCAGTACAGACCATGTCCAGCCCTGCCGACCCAATGACCCAGGAGCAGCGGGAAGCCTTCGCAGCCTATGTTCTTTCGCTCCGTACGGACTGGCCGCAGTATCCGATTCGAGCCCGCATTGAGCGCATGAGCCAAGAGGACGGGCTCAGTCCCCACGCCGTGCACACCACCGTCCTGAACGCAGTCTTCAAACATCCGGGCGCCGAACTGCGTGAGTTTGACCGTAACTTCCACCGCCGAGGCTCGGGGCAGTTCAGATCAGGCGGCGGTGACGCATGATTTCGAAGAAAACCGTCATTGATGTTTCCAGGTACGACGACAGCCGGCATGGGGGTTCGTACTATGACCCGATGGAGCTGGACAGGCATCACAACTGTGAAATCGCCGAACTGCCCCAGGGCGCAGTCCTAGAACTCCTGGTTCACGGCTTCCGACCGCACACGGGCTTCCACCGCTGGGGACGACCGGACCTTCACATCATCATCACTTCGCCGCATTACAACGTGGCGGAGGAATGGGAGGCCATGTTCCTCGATCAGTACGAGGCCGCAGCGCAACGCACGCGGGCCGCTTGACCGCAGCACAAGACGGGCCGGCGCGAGATGAGCGCCACGCCGGCCACACGCTTCACACCGATGGAACAGACCACCACCTGACATTAGGACTGAACTTGACCGACAAAACATCACAGCTCAACGCGAGAGAATCGCAGCGGGTCATCCTTACTCCGGCAAGCATGATCCGCACCCGGAGGCAGAAATGGTTTTGGGCTCCCCGCAAAGGCTGCGGCGTGATCCCCTTGGGGACCGGAACCATTGCCGCAGGCAAAGGCGGGGAAGGCAAGACTACTTTCGTACTTGATCTCATCGGGCAGCTCACCCGCGGGGAACTGCCCGGCGACCTCTACGGCGTAAGAGGAACAGCCATCATCATCGGCCCCGAAGACGACTGGGACACCATCATGGTCCCTCGACTACAAGCCGCCGGTGCGGACCTGGACAAGGTCTACAAGATCGACGTCGAAACCAGCTTCGACGAAATCACCCGCCAACGTTCCCTGAAGTTCCCCATGGACGTGGACAGCATCGCAGAAGCCGTCCACGAAACCGGCGCGAAGATCGTCGTACTCGATCCCGCCCCATCCCTGATGCACGGCGACATGAACAAGGTCCAGGACGTCCGCCACGCCTACGAACCACTGATGGCGCTGGCGCAGCGCTTCGAACTGGCAATGATCCTCATCAACCACTTCGGCAAGGGCGGCGGCAGCGTGTCATCCAAGCTTTCCGGATCCCACGCCTGGCGCGACCTAACACGGTCCTATCTGGCGTTCGCAACCGACGAAGAAACAGGTGAACGGGTCTTCTCGCAGGACAAGAACAACTACGCCGAAACCAAGGGCAGCTACAAATTCGCCCTGGAATCAGTAGACGTCACCACTGACGACGGAGAAATAACGTCCGTGGCTCGAGTGAACTTCCTCGGCGAAACGGACACAACTGTCAGTGACATCATCAACCGCGGCTTCGAAGACGCTCCGGAAGGAGGGGAAGACCGAACAGCAGCGCAGAAGTTCATAGCCGAATACCTCACCGAATCCGGCGGCGAATGCCTCACTAGCGAAATCGAACAGATAGCAACACGAGCCGGCTTCACCGTACAGGCACTCCGCAAGGCACGCATGAAAATGGTCGACCCTGTGGTCATGTCCAAACGCGTCGGTTTCGGCAAAGGGTCGAAGTTCATCTGGTCCTTTGTCATTGATTCCGGCATTGATTCCATAGATTCCCGTGCACCACACGCAGGAATCAATGGAATCTATAGGGAATCAATGACGGGAATGAAAGAAGTAAGTGGGATATACCCCCTCATAGATTCCATTGATTCCGTACTCCCGGGCATGGGAACCAATGAGGAAGTGGCCGCATGACCTACGTGGAGCTCCAACGCCTCATTCTCGCCAACCGCC
This sequence comes from Pseudarthrobacter sp. N5, assembly GCF_050157035.1. Classification (GTDB taxonomy): domain Bacteria; phylum Actinomycetota; class Actinomycetes; order Actinomycetales; family Micrococcaceae; genus Arthrobacter. Next base: position 933,124 of record NZ_CP189593.1, on the reverse strand, counting down.
ACACAACGAAGGATGAACGCTCATGACACGCCCCTCTGTGAAGCCCCGCCGCTGGACGTGGAAGGACGCCGAAGGCATCCACACCCCAGGAATAGCGCTGATGCAGGGGCGCAGTGTGAAAGCGCACCTGACCATCACGGAAGCACGGGCATTCGCTGACCGGATCCACGATCTTTGTGACGAGGCCGACGCATGAGCGGCAAAAGCAGTTACCGTGCCGCGCTCCGGCTGACCGCCAAGCAATCCAAAGGCAAGTTAGTGGCCCACGACTACAGCGCCCCAACATTCCCGCCTCCCAAGCAGCTCCCACCCAGACCTCAAAGGACACAGACCATGACCCTTCCAAATGCCGACTATCGGTTTCCGCCCATCGTGAAGCCCATCGAGTATGAGCTTCGGAGGATTGAAGCCGCCGCGCTGATGCTCGAAGTGCCATGTATTCACTGCAATGCGACCACGGAGGCGATAGCGGGCTCCGGCAGCCTGCCCAGGGTCTTAGGCCTGACACACGAGGTCGGCTGTCCTGACGAAAACCCCGAAGACTAGGAGACACACCATGCCACAGCCAGGGATGCCCGGCTCTAAAGCCGAGGGCGACGATTACCTCATCCGCAAAATTCAGGACTTGGAACGCACGGTCCAGCATCTCGCCGCGTCCAACCCGTTCCTCGCAATGGGCATCACACCTGTTGCGGGCGGACTCAACGTCACCGGCAACATGGCGATCAGCGGGACACTCTCGCTACCCAACGGCATCATCGGCAATGCTGCGCTGTCTAACCCGGTTCAAATCGGTACCGCGAGCAACGGGATCGGTAACTACGCGATCACCACCACCTCAACGGTTCGGGCGTCCGTGACCTTGACCGTCCCGGCAGGATTCACGCAAGCCGTCGTGATTGCCAACCCCACAGCAATGGGATACAACAACACGGCATCAGCCGATTACCTCTACGTCATGGCCGTCATTCAAGGGATAGGCGGTGGGGAACTCTACACAGCGGCCCCCGCCGGTCTAGGCGTCGGCCTCGCTGCTCCGTTCCATACAACCCTTACCGGGCTTACGGGCGGGCAGACCATCACGGTAAGCGTCGCCACCCGCACCGGCACAAACGCATGGGCGGCATCCACAGCCAACCAGGCAAATATCTACGCAACCGCAATCTACCTACGCTAGGGAGCCGTCATTATGACCACTGCCACCCCCGAGCCCACCAGCCCGGCCCCGCTGACCTTCCAAGCGCCGCCACCGGAAGCCCCAGGCCAGCCCAACCCCATCCCACGCGGGATCCCGTGGGATGAACCGATCACCCCTGACACAAAGGTCACCGCCCCCTAAGTCATCGATTAGAATACATATCCGAACGTGTCTACTTGAATTAGTAGACACATTCGGGTAAAATACTAGACACAGATGGAACTGATGTTCCGGCTCTGAAATTGGCCCCCGTCGCCGGCGCTCACGCCCCCGCTTCCGGCACCACTTCAGACCCCGTCCAATCACCACTCAGACAGAGCCACGGAAGGCCATTCCCGACGCTCACCAGGGCCACGCTAGGCCAGCGAAACGCCCGCAACACCCCCTGACAGTTCTTGCCCATTTTTAGGGCCATTCAGGGCAACCCACACACTCTTAGCCCCCAGGGCACACCCACTTTTAAGGACACGCATACTTATGTCTGCAACTCTCGAAGCACAGCGCAACATCCGCGAACTCGGCACCAAAGCCGAGGCCGTACTCAAAAACGGCCGACTCAGCAACACAGAAAAGAAATCCCAGCTCGACGGGCTGACCGCCGAACTCAAGCGTCACCAGGAAACGCTGGAGCTTTCCGCCAATGCCAAGCGCCTGATGGGCGGCGCGGAATCCCTGAACAACGGTTACGCCGCAGCCGCCGCTTCCGGTATCGCCGCCAAGGGCCTCGCCACCCCGTCGCTGTCTCTCGGCCTCGACGTCCAGGAGAATCTGTTCATGGCTGCCAAGTCCGGCGCCAACTTCCGCGTGGAACTGAAGGACGCCGCCAGCTCCGACGCGACACGCACGCAGCTGCCGGCCAGTCTCGTCCCCGGCGTCGTTGACCGCCGCTTTGAGCCCGTCCGAATCCTGGACCACATCCCGTCCGGAGCTATGGCCGGCCCATCGGTCGAGTTCATCACGCACACGGCCAACACTGTCGGGCTCGCTGCCCCGGTAATCACCCTGGGCACCGCAGTCGCCGGCGGCACCTTCGCGGCAGGCACCTACTTCTGGAAGCTGACCGCCCTCAGCGCGGCGGGCGAGACGATCGGTTCCAACGAGCTGACCGCGACGCTGACCGCGAACCAGCTGCAGCCGATCAACTGGACCGCCATTCCGGGCGCAACCGGGCACCGGCTCTACCGCGGCACCGTCGCGGGCGGGGAAAACGTCCTCGTGGCAGTTGTTGGCGCCGTCACCACCGTGACAGACACCGGCACCGCGGGCACGAACGCATCCGTTCCGCTGGCCAACAGCACCGCAGGCGCCGGGGCAGTCGCACCTGGCGCGGCGTTCCCCGAGACCTCGCTGACCACCACGGCCACAATCCTCACGGCGCGCAAGCTCGCAGTATTCTCCACCGTCGTTGACGAACTGCTCCAGGACTTCCCGACCTTCGCCCAGTACCTGGACGTCGAGCTGCAGCGCCAGATCGTGGACGCCGAAAACTGGCAGATCCTCAACGGCGACGGCACCGGCCAGAACCTGCTGGGCCTCCTGAAGACCACCGGGACACTCGTCCGCGCCAAGGCCCCGACTGACGCGGCACTGGACGTCCTCGAACAGGGCATCACCGACTTGCGCAACGGCCCGAGCTTCTGCGAACCGGACGCCATTATTTGTCACCCCTCGACGTGGTCCACCATTCGCCGGGTTAAAAATACCCTCGGTAACTACATCCTGGGAGACCCCGGCCAGACCGCCGTCACCGACGTCTGGGGCACACCCGTACTGCAGACCACCCAGATTGTCCCCGGTACCGTCATCCTCGGAAATCTGCAGCTTGCCACGCAGGCATTCATCCGCGACGGCGTAACGCTTGAGATGACCAACTCGGCGGACGCGGACTTCACCAGCGGCAAGGTCAAGATCCGCTCCACCGAACGCCTCACCATCGGTGTTGCACGACCGACCGCGCTAAACATCCTGACCGGCTTCTAAGCCGGACAGGCTAAGGTGGCCCGTCCTGACACACAAAATCAGGACGGGCCACCGCGCCAACCAGCCGACGCCGCCAGGGCGGGTGGGGATGCGCCATTTCCGTGCCTGCAACGCGCGGGACGGTCATCGAGGTAGTGTCCTCCCCCTCCCCGGCGGGAGGGGGGGATAGTCCAGCATTCCCCCCTACTCCGGAATGGCGGCTATGCCGAAGCCAAATCCTTTGACGCCAGTTCGGACAGCAGTTGAATTAAGGCTGTTTCCGTAGCCTCAGTAGGCTTGTGGCCGGCCTCGCACGGGAGAGGAAGGTACATTGTGGCATCCTTCAGAGAAATGGAGATGCCGACGCGGTTCGGCCATTCTGGCCTTCTTCTGGTCTCCCGCTCCAGGGGATCAACCGCGGTGATTTCAAGCTTGGTGATCGAGCCCCGAGGAAATGCGCTTACGGTCACAGCGCCGATGTCTCCGTTTCGCCACCGAAGAGACGCCTTGATCACCAAATCCTCGGTGAACGCCACAACATCGCCAACCATCGAGTTGTAGTCCTCCTCCGCTATGTTGTGGCAAATGAAGGTGATGTCCTTATCTGCCGTTATGGCCAGGATGGACTCGCACAGACGCGACAGCTCGTCTGTCCGTCGTTCCTCTCCGATCCAAGGTGGCATCTGGTTGGAGTCGGTGAGTTGGTTTGCTAGGTCGTCTCGTCGTTTGAGTGCTTCGGAATGTTGCAACTTGTCTCCTTTTGGACCTTCTGAGATAGCGCCGGGACCGCGTCGCGACCTTACTGGATCCTCACACAAAAAGGCCCCGGTTAGTCTCACGACAGGCCGGGCTGGGTAGCATCGGGTATGGACACAAACACTGAAGATGTGAACCGAGACAATCAAGGCAGTGCCGCCGAAGCTGAGCCGGCAGGATACACAGCGGTGAAAGGAAAGTTGCCAACCCCTGGCGCGCTCTACACCATCGACGACCTGGCCGACATCTTCCAAATATCCAGGACCAAGGCATACGAACTAATGAGAGTAGAACGGTGGCCACATTCCAAATACGGGACCAAGACCCGTTTCGAGGAAGCCGATCTCGAAGCCATCAAAGCCATGCACCGGCAACCGGCCGCAGAAGCGCCCCGTGATCGTCGTGTCCCACGCATCGGAACGGGTGCTCAACGTAGCCGCAACAGGGCAAGAATGCTTCAGTATCCTAATGAAACGTGAGAGAATAGATTAGTCAAGCTAACTCTTGACGGTCACTGTGGTGGTTGACCAACGGCGTCTCCCGGGGATTGTTCCTCCCGAATCGGTTGAGACACTTGCCAGGGCGTTCACTCCGGAAACGGGGCGGGCGCCCTTCGGCATTTCCGGCAACAGCGTGGCAACATTCTGACAACATCTAGCGTGAAAACGCGTGATGTTGAGTGATAAGAATCCCCGGAATTTGGCGGATTTTGCACCTCACCAATGGTTCTAAAAGGGTTCAAATCCCACCGTCACCGCCAAGTGGCAAGGCCCCTGCTTCCCTTTGTTTACAAGGGAAGCAGGGGCTTTTGCTTTGCCGGGACCTACAGCGTGTCCGGCTTTGGATCGCCCTTGTGCCCACGCAGGTTGTCCTGGACCTTGCCGAAGAGGTCCTTGAGAGTGGATTCCGTGTTAGTCAGCATGTCCGGCTGAATGTATACAGTCTGGGTTGGCGGCAGGCTGTAGCTGGACTGCAGCCCACCGGTGCCCTCCACTCCGTCAAGGGCAATGGTTACTCCGCCCTCTTTGCGCGCAATGGCCCCGATCCGTCCGAAAACAAGTGTGAATTCATCCGGCTCGAAGCTGACAGTCTGCCCTACATGCGTCCGGTTGAGCTCACTGGCGGGAGTTGCTTTCTCGTTGCCAGTCCCTGAGTAGTTCATGATGTTCTCCCTGAGGTGGTTGGCGACTTACGCCAGCAGTTTAGTGCCGGACACGGTGGCCGTACAGGCCCCGGCGAAAGGCTTTGCAACAGATGGGTGCTGCCCCGGCCTCGAAGATTGTAGGCTTCTTGCAGTCGCTTGCTTCACCACGACAGCAACCGCTTCTGCACCGCCCACCACCGTCGGAGGGATCACCATGGGGAAGAAAACAAACAGGCCCAAAAACAAGGGCAGCCGTCACTTGAGCGCCGTCCCGTCGGCGCCCAGGATGCCTCTGCAGCTTGTGTTGAACCATCGTGTGGTGGACTCGCTCACCGGCGATTTCGTCCGGTGGTACGAAGGCAGCTTCGGTGATGCGTCCGATGCCCTTGATTGCCTCGAGGTGGTCAAGCTTTTTATCACCACCACCCATGCGCTCACAGATCGAAGCTCGGCCACGACACTGGAACTGGCCGGGCTCGAGGACGCTGCCGAAACCATAGCTGGCACACTGATTGAAAACGACGGGGAGGATGCACTGGACGATCTTTACGACACCCTTCATGTCTACGTGGACTACCTCAAAGAATCTGGCCACTGGAGCGGCACGGACGCCGAGTACGTCGATATCCACGCGTTCCTGACGGACGAGTCAATCTCTGATTTCCAACGTATTCCGGATTTCCAGGTGCCCGAGCTCAGCGATCAGGAGCAGGATCAGGCCTTTGCCGGGCTGCCTCTGATGCAGAAGGCCACATCCTTGCTGGAATGGATCGGTGCCGGCAAGGAAGTGACCAGCACGGGTGTCCTCAGGCTGAAGGACGTTGCCACGGCCGCCGCGGCCGTGGGCATACATGCCGTGGGAAAGCGTGCTGCGAAAGGTCCGATGGGCGTGGCCTTCCGCGATGCAGGCGAGGAGGGTGGCCACCAGGAATCCCCCTTGGAAGTCGGAACCATGCACGACGTGCCGGTGTTGAGCGACGTCTGGGCTGCCCTGGTCAGGTCGGGAATCATCACCATCGGCTCAACCCGCGCCACACCCGGCCCGGAGGCAGGGCTGTGGAGCCGCCAGGACGTGGCAGACAGGCTGGGGATCCGGCGCGAGTTCACTACGGCTTTCCTTGCCGATGCAGTCACCGACACGGACAGCGGCTGGTCCGGACAGTTGCCTGAACTGGACGGTGTCCTCGCGGTAATCCTCGCGAAAGGCGCCACTGCCGAGCCCATGGAAGTTGAGGAACTCACAGAGCTGGCAACGAACGGGGATACCGGCGACATTTTCCTGGCGTTCTCGGCCCTGCGAGCGCGGTCGAAGCTGGCAGCCCTGGCCGATTTTGGCCTTGTGAGAGTCGACAGCCACTACACGGTTGCCCCGGTGGTCGTCCAAAGCCTCGCTCCGGCCATCGCCGAGGTCCTTTTGTCAGAGGAGGGTTATGATCCGGAGGAGTTCGAGGATTTCCTCATCGCCGCTGAGGGTGAGGATGTAAGCGACGACGACGGCATGGGCACCGCCGGCTCCGGCTCCCCGCGCGTCAACGCACCGCCGTCGAACGTCATTCAGCTGCATCCGGATAAATAATGAACCGCTACCCGTTTGAGGCATCATTCGGACTAAACTCGATGCAATGATCGGTGGATGATGTGGGAAGTAGCGACTACGAGTTCGTGACCGTGTGGCGCGTTGCAGGGACTGTTGACGAAATTGCGGCGATCCTGGGCGATGCCACCACACTGCCCCGATGGTGGCCCTCCGTGTATCTCAGCGTGCAAGGCGTCACCCCGGGAGCCCACGACGGCTCCGGCAAGGTTGTCGACGTCTATACCAAGGGCTGGCTGCCTTACACACTGCGGTGGACACTCACCACCACCGAACCTGTCACGAACGGCGGCTTCGCGCTCACGGCCACCGGCGATCTGAACGGAACAGGCCGCTGGACGTTTGTCCAGGACGGGCCCGAAACCGTGATCACCTACGACTGGCGGGTCAGTGCCGCCAAGCCCCTCCTACGGCGGCTGAGCTGGCTCATGAAACCGGCGTTTTCCGCTAACCATCATTGGGCCATGGCCAGGGGGCAGGAAAGCCTGGCCCTGGAACTGCGCCGGCGGCGTCCGGGAACGGATCCGCTGAGCGTTCCGTCACCCCCGCTGGCCACGTTCCGGCGGTTCGCCCGCCCTGATTGACCGAGAGCGCCAACCAGGACCGCATTCATCCGACCGCGCTCATCCGCCAGGACGTACGCTGCAGAGTTTCACGCCACGTATCTCCTCTGCCCGCCCACCACCGTCATAGGCACCGCAGCAGTCAGCAGGGATTCAAGTCCTGCCGCGAACGGATCCGCATCCAGCATGACGAAATCTGCATATAGCCCGTCGGCAAGCCTGCCCATGTCCCGCTCCATGCCTCAGGCGCGCGCCGAACTGGGCATCGCCGACGGCGACTTCGTCAACATCCACAGTGAATGGCACGATGACGCAGATCGCTCCGTGGAGTACTTCCGTGTAATCGCCTACCCGACCGCGCACGGATGCGCGGGGACCTATTTCCCGGAGGCGAAACGACTCGTCCCGCTGGAAAGCGTGGCGGAAGGAAGCAACACCCCGGCGTCGAAGTCCGTCGTTGTCCGCCTGGAGCCGACCGCATAGAAACAAAGCGCGCCTCCGCAGCCAACAGGGGTGCCCTGCTGCAAGCCCCGATCCCTAGTCGTGCTGCAGGCCAGCAATGCACGTGCTATGGCAACTTGCCGTCATGGCACGAGTTATATCCGGATTATGGAAATTATCTTCCATAATCGTGTAGAGTTTCCCGTGTGTTACGGGTCACGTACGACTGATACCAAGCAGAACCGCCGCTGTACACCACAAAGCTAACGCAAGAAACTAGCTGAGAGGTCCTCTTAAGGTAAGGGGGACGCTGAGGAGGGCAAATTATGGATGGTATCAAAGTAACGGTCAACGGTAAGATCCGGGGCTGCGATGGGGTGAGCCCGCATGTCCGGCTGCTCGACTGGTTGCGGTCAGAAGGGCTCACCGGCTCCAAGGAAGGCTGTGCCGAAGGCGAATGCGGTGCCTGCGCCGTGATGGTGGCCCGTCCGGACGGACCCGACCGCAGCCGATGGACATCAGTGAACGCGTGCCTGCCTCCTGCCTTGGCGTTCGACGGCCAGGAAATCATCACCGCCGAAGGCCTCGGTACCGCACCGGGACCCAATGTGAAGGAAGATCTGCACCCGGTCCAGCGAGAGATGGCTGACCGCGGAGGATCCCAGTGCGGTTACTGCACCCCGGGCTTCGTCTGCTCCATGGCCGCTGAATTCTACCGCCCCGAGCGGGACGCCTCAAGGGCAGAAGCGCCCAACGAGGAGCACAAAACCGACCATGAGTGCGGTCCCAACGACTTCGACCTGCATGCGTTGAGCGGCAACCTCTGCCGCTGCACCGGATACCGGCCCATCCGAGATGCAGCGTATGCCCTCGGCGCCCCAGCGGAAACCGACCCCCTATTGCAGCGTCAGGACAGTCCCGCACCGGCAGCTCGGCACACTCAGATCACCACAGAGGGTGCACAGTTCCTCCGTCCACAAACCATGGAAGAGCTCTTTGAGCGTCTCGCTCAGAACCCTGAGTCCAAACTGGTCGCCGGTGCTACCGACCTCGGCGTGGAGGTCAACATCCGGCACACCAGGCCTCCGCTGGTCCTGGCTATTGACCGGCTCGAGCCCTTGCGGGAGCTCAAGATTGGCACCGATTCGATCGAGATCGGCGCTGCCCTGACCCTCACTGAAATCGAACGTGGGCTCGCCGGAACAGTGCCGCTGCTGGCCCAACTCTTCCCCCAGTTCGCCTCGCGGTTGATCCGCAACGCCGCAAGCTTTGGCGGCAATCTCGGCACCGGATCCCCTATCGGTGATTCAGCTCCGGCGCTGCTTGCTTTGAACGCTTCCTTGGTCCTGGCGTCCACGAACGGGGAGCGCACGGTCCCACTTTCTGAGTACTTCACCGGATACCGCCAGACGGTGAAACAACCCGGCGAGATCATCCGCACCGTGCAGATTCCACTACCCCTCGCGGAGAAAACTGCCTTCTACAAGATCGCCAAGCGTCGCTTCGATGACATCTCCAGCGTTGCCATCGGTATTGCAATGCAGCTGGATGAAGGCACGATCACCTCCATCCAGATCGGTTTGGGCGGCGTTGCGGCCACACCTATCCGTGCACAAAAAGCTGAACAAGTTCTTCTTGGCAAGCCGTGGACTCCTGAGATTGCTGCCGAAGCTGCGGCTGCAATGGCCACTGAAGGTACTCCTATTGATGACTTCCGAGCCAGCTCTAAGTACCGCTCAACGATGCTCGGACAAGTAATGCTCAAGTTCTATGCGGAAACACAGTCCGCCAACACTTTGGAGGTAAGCAAGTGAAATCTCTAGCCGATCGTCCGGCAAACCCAGTTGTTGGAACTTCCGTCTCCCATGAGAGCGCTTCCCAGCACGTCACCGGTGCTGCACTCTACACAGATGACCTTTTCTACAAAGATCAGAATGTGCTTCATGCTTGGCCCGTTCAAGCCACGGTTGCCCACGGGAAAATCACCTCGCTAAACACTGAGCCAGCTTTAGAGATCCCGGGCGTTGTCCGAGTTCTTACAGCTGCAGACGTGCCAGGCATTAACGACGCGGGCATCAAGCATGACGAGCCGCTCTTCCCTAGCGAGATCATGTTTTATGGCCATGCCGTGTGCTGGGTTTTGGCTGACACACTCGAAGCTGCACGTTTGGGAGCCGAAGCGGTCACCATTGGCTTTGAGGTACTTCCCTCCCTTATCACTGTTCCTGAAGCTATTGCAGCGGAGAGTTTCCAAGGCCACCGGCCCACAGTTACTCGTGGCGACGCCGATGCAGCCCTTGAGACTTCTGCTTACCGTTTCACCGGCGAGCTGGAATTTGGCGGCCAAGAGCACTTCTACCTGGAAACTCATGCCTCTTACGCTCGTGTTGATGAGGGTGGGCAGCTCTTCGTTCAGTCAAGTACTCAGCACCCTTCCGAGACTCAAGAAATAGTGGCTCACGTTCTTGGCTTGAATAGCCATGAGGTGACAGTTCAGTGTGTCCGCATGGGCGGTGCATTCGGTGGCAAAGAAATGCAGCCGCACGGTTTTGCAGCTATTGCCGCTTTGGGTGCAACTCTTACCGGACGCCCTGTACGTCTGCGCCTGAACCGCACTCAGGACATCACCATGACAGGAAAGCGCCACCCCTTCCTCGCTAGCTGGGAAGTTGGCTTCGATAGGGATGGTTACATCCAGGCGTTGAAAGCCACGCTTACCAGCGACGGCGGCTGGAGCCTTGATCTTTCCGAGCCAGTTTTGGCCCGCGCACTGTGCCACATCGACAATGCCTACTGGATCCCTAATGTTAAAGTCAACGGTCAGATTGCGAAGACTAATAAGACTTCGCAAACCGCCTACCGTGGCTTCGGTGGACCACAGGGCATGATCGTGATCGAAGACTTACTAGGCCGCTGCGCCCCGCTCCTGGGCCTAGACCCAGCCGAGTTGCGCCGTCGCAATCTCTACTCACCTGGCCAGAGCACTCCTTACGGTCAGCCGGTAAGGCATGCAGAGCGTTTGGTGACCATCTGGGATCAGCTTGTTGAGCGTTCCGATCTTGATGCTCGCAAAGAGCAGATCGCCGCCTTCAACGCTGCCCACCCGAACACTAAGCGGGCCCTGGCCATCACTCCTGTGAAGTTCGGCATCTCCTTCAACTTCTCAGCGTTCAACCAGGCGGGCGCTCTTGTGCACGTCTACAAGGACGGCTCCGTACTCATCAACCACGGTGGCACTGAGATGGGCCAAGGTCTGCATAGCAAGATGCGGCAGATTGCCGCTACAGCTCTTGGGGTGCCCTTGGAAGCTGTTAAGTTGGCTCCAACTCGTACTGACAAGGTGCCCAACACCTCGGCAACTGCCGCGAGTTCGGGTACCGACCTCAACGGTGGTGCGATCAAGAATGCTTGTGATCAGATCAGCACTCGCCTGGCTGAAGCCGCTGCCCGTAAGTTCAACGTGCACCCTGACGATATTCGCTTCTCCCAGGGCAAGGTCACTTCCATCAGCATTGCTGATCAGGAAATTGCTTTCAATGATTTGGTTCGCGACGCGTACTTCCAGCGCATCCAGCTGTGGGCTGCTGGGTTCTACCGCACCGAGGGGCTCCACTGGGATCCGGTGAAGATGCACGGTGAGCCGTTCAAGTACTTCTCCTTTGGAGCTGCGGTTTCTGAAGTTGAGGTGGATGGCTTCACCGGGGCCTACCGTCAGTTGCGCACTGATATTGTTCACGACGTCGGAGATAGCCTTTCGCCGCTGATCGACGTCGGACAGATCGAAGGCGGTTTTGTTCAGGGTGCCGGCTGGTTGACTCTTGAGGAACTCCGCTGGGATGTTTCTGAGGGAGCGAACCGTGGGCGCCTTGCTACTCAGTCTGCGAGTACTTATAAACTGCCGAGCTTCTCTGAGATGCCTGCAGAGTTCAATGTTCACCTCTTTGAGCAGGCCACCGAAAGCGGAGTTGTGTACGGTTCTAAAGCCGTGGGCGAGCCACCGTTCATGCTTGCTTTCAGTGTTCGCGAGGCTTTGCGTGAGGCTGTTGCAGCCTTCAGCACAGGCAACGGAGCCGTAGAACTTCCTAGCCCTTCCACCCCAGAGGGTATCTTCTGGGCAGTTCAGCGGGCCAAGGATTCCACATCAGTCTCAGAGACGGTTGCTGTTTCATCACCTGCTTCATTGGCTGCTGCTGAGACTACGCTTTCACCGGTTCCTGTTCACTAAAATGGACTGGCTGCAAGCGCTGCAAGAACTGCGTTCTGACGGGCTGCCAGGTGTTCTGGCAACCGTCACTGAAGTACGCGGGCACGCCCCTAGGGAGGCCGGAGCGAAGATGTTGATCGGCGCCGAGGCCCTCTGGGGCAGCGTTGGTGGCGGAAACCTGGAGGCGACAGTGGTGGACCGGGCTCGTGCCATGATCTCATCCAGCACGGCCTCCCCCGAGGCTCTTGATTTCTCTCTTAATGAGCATGCTGCCACTGAGCACGGAAAACAGTGTTGCGGTGGCGTCGTCAACGTACTTCTTGAGCCATTTCTTTCCCGCCCAACAGTTGCCATCTTCGGGATGGGGCATGTTGGTCATGATCTGGCTCGGATACTTTCCAGGCTGCCTCTGAATCTTCATCTGGTGGACAGCCGGGCTGAGCAATTGAAGCCTGAGCGGCTTGCAGACATCACGGACGGCGTTGCTGAGGTGCATTCTCATCACAGCCCAGTTCCAGATTCAGTTCTGGGAGAGTTACCTGCTGGCACCCATGTTTTCATCATGACCCATGACCATACCGAGGACTTTCTGCTGTGCGACGCCGCGCTACGTCGGGACGATTTGGGCTCAGCGGGTCTGATCGGTTCCAAAGCCAAGTGGTCAAGGTTCCGTCAGCGACTCCAGGGCGAAGGGCATTCCGAGGCAGTTATTGACTGGATCAGCTGCCCCATTGGTCTTCCTGAAATCACAGGTAAGGCCCCGGCTGTGATTGCTGTCAGCGTTGCTGCCCAGCTACTTCAGACAGTCCAGTCCGCGGCAGTTCCTGCAGATAGCGACCGACAAGAGAACAATCGCCCCGGCGTGATACCGGCGGAAGACCCCACAAAGGTTTCCCTCTCAGCGCCGCGATGAAGCATTGAGATCGGTGCCCGACCCGGCAGGATCGACGGCATCGCCTCGCGCTTGGTTCAGGCCATATATCTCCTCTGCCCGCCCACTACGGTCATGGACACCGAAGCAGTTAACAGGGATTCAAGCCCTGCCTCGAACGGATCCGCGTCCAGCACAACAAAGTCTGCGTAGAACCCGGCGGCAAGCCTGCCCATATCCCGTTCCATGCCGCAGGAGAACGCAGCATCACGGGTTGCGTGGCAGAGCGCATCGCCCAGCCCCAGTGCATAGCCCGGCAAGTTCGCGGGGAGGCTCGGGTCCAGGGAGGACTTGCGGGTGGTGGCGACATACATGTTGGGCAGCGGCTGGTGCGGCGCCGTGGGCGCATCCGTCCCCAGGGCAAGTGTGGCTCCGGCCGCGGTGAACTCGGTCCACGGGTAGGCCCGCTCGATCCGGTGATCGCCCAACATGGCCTGCCAGTTTCCCTGGATGGCCGGATCCGAATGCACGGGCTGCACGGAGGCGACAACACCTATCACTGCAAGCCTGGTGATGTTTTCCCGGGTGATGGTCTCCAGATGCTCCATGCGGTGACGGCGAGGGCGGGTGCCGTTGACCCGGTAGGCATGCTCCAGTGCGTCCAGCGCCACCTGGGACGCCTCGTCTCCGATGGCGTGCATGGCGATCTGCAGCCCGGCCGCATCAGCCGCCGTGACCACGGGGATCAGGGCCTCCAGCTCCCAGATCAGGCCGGCTACGCTGCCATCCGCGTACGGCTCCTTCATCGCCGCCGTGCAGCTGTCGATCACCCCGTCCACCACAAGCTTGATTCCGGCCATCCGCAGCCACGGCCCGTTGACCTCCCGCTTGAGGGATACGGCACGATCAACCTGCCGGAGGGCATCCGCAGTTGTCCCGGACGGGCTGATGAGCCAATGCCCGGTCACCCGCAGCGGCAGCTGTCCGGCGTTGGCGGCCAGGGCCCGGCGCATCGCCGCGAGATCGTCCTCGCCCATCGCCATGTCGATGCCGCCTGTCACCCCTGTGGCCAGGTAGTACTGAAAGGCGCTGTCCAGTTGGGCATCCCTGTCCGCGTCCGAGGTCGGCCGCGCCAGGGTGGGCCAGGCGTGCTCGATCACGGCCGTTTCAAAGAGCATGCCGGTGGCCTCGCCAGTGGCCGGATCGCGTTAAATTTTTCCGCCGGCAGGGTCCGGAGTTTCTTTATTGATCCCCATTTCCGTCAGGGCGGCCGTGTTCACCCACATGGAATGCACGTCGTTGGAATCGAGGTAGACCGGACGGTCCGGCAGCACGGCGTCGAGCATCTGGCGCGTAGGTTTGCCGTCCGGAATGGCAGGGAACAGCCAGCCGCACCCCAGGATCCGGTCCGCTTCAGGGCCGGCGGCTGCCGCCTGGCTGAGCCGGTGCTGGATTTCGGCAAGCGTACCGGCGTCGCGCAGCTCCACCTTCTGCATCGACTGACCCATCATCATCAGGTGCGTGTGGGCGTCAATGAAGCCGGGCAGGACAAACGCGCCGTCCAGATCAACTTTCGTCGGCGCCGTCGGCAATCCGCCGTGCCGTCCTTTCGTCGCCCATATAAGCGAGCCGGTCTCCGTCGACCACCATCGACTCGGCCCGGGGGTGCCTGGCAAAGCTGCCCCGATAGGACCGGATCATCTGGCGCAGCGCCTCTTCCCACCCCGCATCGGCAGGAACGGAGTACGGATTCTCGGACAATAGCCGCCCACGGACCAACTCAAGAATCTCTTCGCGGCCACTGACATGGTGGTAGATGGACGACTGGCTGACCCCGATCCTGCGCGCCAGCTTCGGCAGGCTGAAATCACCGGTTTCGTCAATGAGCCCGAGGGCCGCTGTCACCACTGCATCCACCGAGATCAAGGGCTTAAGCGGCCGGGCCATCGGTGAACTCCTCAACTCATGCGAACACCGTCCAAGCTATCAGGAACCAATCCACGTTGCCGCGTCAGCTGCATGCCTTGTGATCTGAGCGCGGCGAGTGTTAGATCAGGGTGAGCGTCCACACCCGGAGAGGGCCTGCAATGCCGAGCAAGAAAAATGACAGCGGTAACGCGGAGGTCCTCTGGTTAATCGAGCCCGAGGAACAGGACTATCCCGCGGCTGCAGACTACCTTTCGCTGCTGGAATCCGATGACGTCGTTGAAACAGTCGTGGCGGGGCTAAGAGCGGCACCCATGACTCACCGCAAAGCCAAGGACATCCTCCGGGCCGCCAGGCTGGTTCTGCTTCCGGCGGACAACGCCCATGTGGCCTCCGATCTACGGAAGATCCGGGGCGGCAGGAGGCTCTCGCCGGTCCTGATGGTCCGAGGGGATCTTGCCAAGGGCATCCCGGCACAGATCGTGGACGGTTACCACCGCGTCTGCGCCAGCTACTACACGGATGAGAACACGGACATTCCGCTGAAACTTGCAGACGCCGTGCGATGATCTGACCTTGGGAATCTGATTCTGGAGACAACGAGGCCTCACGACCGGCGAAGGAGAAACGTGTCGTTTTTTTCACTCTCGCTGATTGCCGCTGTGGCCCTTTTGGGCCCCTTGCTCGCGCTGCAGGCCAAATGGCACCTGCCGGTGGTGCTGGGCCAGCTGCTGGCCGGAATCGTGATCGGCCGGACAGGGTTCAGTCTGGTGGATCCCGCCGACCCCACCTTCACCCTCATGGCCGACGTCGGCTTTGCCCTGATCATGTTCGTTGCCGGCACGCACGTTCCAGTCCGGGACCAGAGGATCCGGACTGCCCTGGGGAGCGGGGCCATCCGTGCGGGCGTGGCCGCGGCGTTGGCGGTCGCCGTCGGAATTGGAACTGCTCTTGCCTTCGCCACCGGCCACGCGCCGCTCTACATTGTGCTGCTGGCATCCTCCTCGGCGGCGCTGGTTTTGCCAATCGTCGACTCCCTGCGGCTGGGCGGTCCCGGTGTCCTCACCATGACCGCGCAGGTAGCCATCGCAGATATCGCGTGCATCGTTGCCTTGCCCCTGGTCGTGGATCCGCCGAATGCGGGCCGCGCCGCCCTTGGCGCGCTGGCCGTTACTGCCTGCGCCGTTGTGCTGTTCTTTGTGCTCCGATCGCTCGAGCGCAGCGGAACGCGGGCCCGCCTGCATGAGGTCTCCGAGGAGCGGAAATTCGCCCTGGAACTGCGTATCCAGCTGATGCTGCTTTTTGCACTTGCCGGTTTGGCCGTGTTCGGGCACGTGTCGATCATGCTGGCCGGATTCTCGTTTGGACTGGTAGTGGCAGCCGTGGGCGAACCCCGGAGGCTGGCCCACCAGCTTTTTGCTGTCAGCGACGGCTTCCTGGGGCCATTGTTTTTCGTCTGGCTCGGGGCATCGCTGAATCTGCGCGATCTGGGCACCCACCCCCAGATGATTCTGCTGGGCCTGTGCCTGGGTATTGGCGCCATCCTGGTCCACGTGGCCATGCGTGTCCTCGGCCAGCCCCTCCCGCTGGGGGTCCTCTCCGCCTCACAGCTGGGGGTTCCCGTGGCTGCAGCAACTATTGGCACCCAGCTTCAGCTGCTGCATCCGGGAGAGGCCGCCGCCCTGATCCTGGGCGCCCTCATCACCATCGGGGCGAGTGCCGTGGCCGGTTCACGGGCCGCGGGCCTGTTTGGGGTAGCCCATCTTGCACAACCCAAAGGCCTTTGATGCCGCGGAGGCAGATGACGAACCGGAGCACCTGCGCTGACCCACGGCCGCGGCGCAGGCCGCCAGCCTGCCCATCCAACGTCCGCACAGCGCCGGATCCCAGATAGAATTACGGTGATTTGCTGCCTTTGGTACTTGCCGAAAGCACACCCGCATTCAGCGATCCAGAGGGGGACTCCGTGCGCACACACCACGGCCGGCCTCCATTCCATTCCCTCCGGGCCGCCGTGGTTGCCGCCAGCATCGTAGCCCTCGCGGCCTGCGCGCACGTTCTGGGTGGCGGCCAGCTCCCTTCGCCCGGAATCTTGATGGCCGCCGCCATGGCCCTGACCGGCCTTGCCGCCACCGCGGCCACCCGCCTCAAACTCACCTTCCCTGCCATGCTGGTGGTCCTCGGCGCCGGCCAGCTGGTCCTGCACGAGATCTTTTCCGCCCCGGTGGGCACCGTTTCCGCGGCCGACCCTGGCGCACCCCTGCACCACGCGTCCGGTGGTCCAGTCGCCGGGCCTGGCTCGACTGCCGCGCTTCTGGATCCGGTCCAGCTGTCCGCGGACCACCTCCACCAGCTGGACTCGCCCGCTTCCAGCGTCATGCTCGCAGCCCATGTTCTGGCCACCGTCGCCATAGCCCTGCTGCTCGCCAGGGGCGAGGCTGCGCTCTGGGCCCTCGCCGCGTGGCTCCGCCCTCTGGTCCGGCTCCCGGACGCCATCATGCCCGACGCCGCCACAGCACCGGCGGCTGCCGCTGCACCGGCGGTGACCACTCTCCGCCCCTGGCGGAACCTCCGGCAAGACAGCCGGCGCGGCCCGCCGTCCGCCGTCGTGCTTCCCTGACTCTGCCCGCGCCACAGACTTCCCGAAATCGGCGACGGGTCCCAACCCGTATTTCCGCACGCCCGGTCCCGGACCGCGTGCGACCGAAAGGCAATCCCATGAACAAGACCATCCTCCGCCGTGCCCTCAGTGCCACGGCCGCGGCCGGCGGCACCGCCGCCCTGATGCTGGCCGGAATCACCGGCGCCTCCGCGCATGTGGGCGTCACCCCGGACAAGACCTCTGCCGGTTCCTACGCGCTGCTCACGTTCGGCATCCCGCATGGCTGCGACGCGTCCGGCACCACGAAGGTGACCATCACGCTGCCCACCGAGCTCAACGACGCCCAGCCCACCGTCAACCCCAACTGGGTAGTGGAAAAAGTGACCGAGCAGCTGCCCGAGCCGAAGAAACTGGCCGACGGCAGCTCCATCACCAAACGCACCAGCCGGATCGTCTACACGGCCAAGACGCCGCTGTCCCCTGAGCTCCGGGACGCCCTGGTGCTGTCCGTCAAGCTGCCCGATGCCGCCGGCACAACCCTCCACTTCCCCACGTTGCAGAACTGCGAGCAGGGCCAGACCAACTGGTCCGACATCGCCAAGGACGGCCAGGACCCGCACTCACTCAAAGCCCCCGCGCCGTCAGTGACCATCACCGATGCTGCCGCAGCTGGCCACACGGACACTGCTTCCGCCGCGCCGGCTTCTGCGGTGGACGACGACGGCGCTGGCGCCCGCAGCCGGGCCGGCCTCGTAGCCGGTGTGGGCGGGCTCGCGCTGGGCGGCGTGGCACTCGCCCGCAGCCGCGGCGGAAAGACAGTCCCGGGTTCCGCAGCCAAGGAGTGAGCCACGGATTTGATGCCCGGATCATCACAATCCGGGCATCAAATCCTGTCCTGCCACGTGGCATCGTTGACTCCGGCAACGGCGGGCGCAAAGGTGGGGCCATGAGGCCTCAACGAACCACACCCGGACTGGTAATCACGACGGCGGCCGCCGCGGTGGCGCTGCTGCTCACCGCCTGCGGTCCAAGCCAGCCGCAGACGCAGGGAAGCACGGCACCCGGGTCTGCTTCTGCCAGCCCCAGCACCTCCGCAGCGTCACCCTCAACGTCGCCGCCGCCGCCGTCGTCGTCGCCCGCGACGCCGGCGGGCCCTGCACTGTGCAAGGCGGCAACACTCACGGCCACGACCGACGCCACGGGCGGAGGCGCCGCCGGGAGTGTCTACATGAAGCTGATCCTGACCAACAGCGGCACCTCGGCATGCCTCCTGAAGGGCTTCGCGGGCGTCTCTCTCACCGCCGATGCCAACGGCGCACCGATCGGGGCGGCGGCCACCCGCGAGGAGTCCGTTCCCGTGACGGATGTCCTGCTGGCGCCGGGCCAGGCTGGAACGGCCGTCCTGAAGTACACCCAGGCCGGCAACTACCCGGACTGCAGCCAGGTATCCGCGGCCGGCTACCGGATTTACCCGCCTGAGGACACCGCCTCACTGTTTCTCGCCCAACCCACCACAGCATGCAGCAACGCCTCGTTCGCGCTGCTGGCAATCGGGGCGTTCCAGGCCAAGTAGGGCCTGGGGTCAGTAAATAATCGATCCGGGCAGTATCCGGGCCTGTTCCCGCAAGGATGACTTCCTGCCCGGCAGCCGCTACGACACGGTTGTGGCGGGTGCCGGCCTCATCCGGACGCCGGCACCCCGCCTGTCGAGGGCGAAGGCACCGTGGACTTCCGCAGTAGCAAACAAGTGGCAAGGTTCTGGCGGTAGCAGGCCTGCCGCTAG
Organism: Pseudarthrobacter sp. N5; assembly: GCF_050157035.1. GTDB lineage: Bacteria > Actinomycetota > Actinomycetes > Actinomycetales > Micrococcaceae > Arthrobacter. Next base: position 914,083 of record NZ_CP189593.1, on the reverse strand, counting down.
CAGGCCTGTCGGTAGCAGGGGCCGGCGGGGTGACGGCCTCAGTGTCAGGGGTGTAGGGCATGATGGAGGAATGCAGGGGCAGGAGCTCGACGCCGGGGATTCCGGCGCACCTTCAGGGGACACCATGGACAGGTTCAGCCGGGCCACCAGGGACTGGTTCCTGGGCGTATTTTCCGCGCCCACTCCCGCGCAGACCGGCGCCTGGAGCGCGATTTCGTCCGGCTCGCACGCCCTGGTGGTGGCACCCACAGGTTCCGGAAAAACCCTGGCCGCCTTCCTGTGGGCCCTGGACCGGCTGATGGCATCGGCTCCTGCTGAATTGGAGGAACAGCCCGGGCTGGATGCGGCCACTGTGGGGAAACGGGGTACTTCAGCACGGGGCAGGGCTCCCAGGCGGAAGACCCGCGTACTCTACATTTCGCCGCTCAAGGCGCTGGGCGTCGACGTCGAACGTAACCTCCGTGCCCCACTGGTCGGCATCACGCAGACGGCCAAGCGGCTGGCTTTGCCGGCCCCGCTCATCACCGTGGGCGTCAGGTCCGGGGACACCACAACGGCGGACCGCCGCGCGCTGCTCAGCCACCCGCCGGACATCCTCATCACCACACCCGAGTCACTGTTCCTGATGCTGACCTCCAAGGCACGCGAGACGCTGAGCGAGGTGGACACCATCATCGTGGACGAGGTCCACGCCGTGGCGGGCACCAAACGCGGCGCGCATCTGGCGGTCTCGCTGGAGCGCCTGGACGCCCTGCTGGCCAGGCCCGCCCAGAGGATCGGCCTGTCCGCCACGGTTGAGCCCAAGGAGCTGGTGGCACAGTTCCTTGCGGGCTCGGCGCCGGTGGAAATTGTAGCGCCGCCCTCGCGCAAGAACTGGGATCTGACGGTGTCCGTCCCCGTGGAGGACATGTCGGATCTCGCTCGTGCGGCTGGCGCTTTCGATTCCGGTCCCGCATCCGGGTTGCAGCCTCAGGCCTCGATCTGGCCGCATGTTGAGGAGAAGATCGTGGACCTGGTGCTGGCCAACCAGTCCACCATCGTGTTTGCGAATTCACGGCGGCTGGCTGAGCGGCTGACGGCCCGGCTGAACGAGATCTACGCTGAGCGGCAACTGGTGGCGGTGGGAGGGGACTGGGGTGGCGCGGCGGCTGGATCAGTCGCTGCTGTGTCCACCGCGCCGGTGTCCACAGCGACGCCCGCACACATGATGGCTCAGGCAGGCAGCACCGCCGGAGCGGATCCGCTGCTCGCCAGGGCGCACCACGGCTCCGTGTCCAAGGACCAGCGTGCGCTCATTGAGGACGATCTGAAGTCAGGGCGTCTGCGCTGCGTAGTGGCAACATCGTCATTGGAACTCGGAATTGACATGGGCGCCGTCGACCTCGTGGTGCAGGTTGAGTCCCCGCCATCAGTGGCCAGCGGCCTGCAGCGGGTGGGCCGCGCCGGGCACCAGGTTGGCGAGATTTCCCAGGGTGTGCTGTTCCCGAAACACCGGGCAGATCTGGTGCACACCGCCATCACGGTGGAACGGATGCTGGGCGGCAAAATCGAACGCCTCAGTGTCCCCGCCAATCCGCTGGACATATTGGCGCAGCAGACCGTTGCCGCCGCAGCGCTGGGCAGCATCGATGTGGAGGAATGGTTCTCCACGGTCCGCCGGTCCGCCCCCTTTGCAAGCCTTCCCCGCTCCGCTTTCGAGGGCACCCTTGACCTGCTGGCCGGCCGCTACCCCTCCGACGAATTCGCAGAGCTCAGGCCCCGCATCATCTGGGACCGCAACGCCGGCACTATCGAAGGCCGTCCCGGGGCCCAGCGCCTCGCCGTGACATCCGGTGGCACTATCCCGGACCGCGGACTGTTCGGGGTGTACATCATCGGCACCGAGGTTGAAGGCTCCGGTGATTCCGGGAGTGCAGGCCCCGGCGGCAGGGCCACGAGCCCTGCCGCCGCGGCTGCCAAAGGCGGACGGCGTGTTGGCGAACTCGATGAAGAGATGGTCTACGAATCAAGGGTGGGTGACATTTTCGCGCTTGGCGCCACCAGCTGGAAGATCGAGGACATCACCCACGACCGCGTGCTGGTCACCCCCGCCTTCGGCCAGCCCGGCAAGCTCCCCTTCTGGAAAGGTGACTCGCTGGGGCGGCCCGTGGACCTGGGCCGTGCGCTTGGCGCGTTTGTGCGCGAACTGACAGCGTCCGACGTCGGGCCCGCCGCCGAACGATGCAAGGCCAGCGGCCTGGACGATTTCGCAGCGAACAACCTGCTCCAATATCTGCGCGAGCAAAAGCTCGCCACCGAGGTGGTTCCCAGTGACACCACCCTGGTGGTGGAGCGGTTCCACGACGAACTCGGTGACTGGCGCGTGATTCTGCACAGCCCCTTCGGCATGCCGGTTCATGCCCCTTGGGCGCTGGCCGTCGGGCAGCGGCTACAGCAGCGGTACGGGCTGGACGGCTCCGCCATGGCAGCCGACGACGGCATCGTACTTCGCGTGCCCATGATGGAGGACGAACCTCCCGGGGCGGAGCTGTTTCTTTTTGACCCCGAAGAACTCGAGCAGATCGTCACCGCGGAAGTGGGCGGCAGCGCCCTGTTCGCCTCCCGTTTCCGCGAATGCGCCGCCCGTGCCCTGTTGCTCCCGCGGCAAACTCCCGGGAAACGCCAGCCTCTGTGGCAGCAACGCCAGCGGTCCGCGCAATTGCTGGATGTCGCCCGGAAATACCCCACATTCCCCATCGTCCTGGAAACTGTCCGTGAATGTCTCCAGGACGTCTACGATCTCCCCGCGCTGAAAGACATTGCTGCCTCTGTTGAGCGGCGCGAACTGCGGATAGTGGAGACCACCACGCAGCAGCCGTCGCCGTTCGCCAAGTCCCTGCTGTTCGGATACGTGGCCCAGTTCCTTTACGAGGGCGACTCCCCGCTGGCCGAACGCCGGGCTGCTGCGCTGGCACTGGATTCCACCCTCCTTAATGAGCTGTTGGGGCGGGTGGAGCTGCGCGAGCTGCTGGATGCCCAGGTCATCGAAGCCACCGAGCTTGAGCTCCAGCGGCTGGCGCCGGACCGGCGCGTGCGGGGCCTCGAAGGAGTGGCAGACCTGTTGCGTCTCCTGGGGCCGCTGACCCCCGAGGAAGTGGCCGCGCGGCTTGAACCAGTGATTCAGGCCGCCGAGGCCGGCCCTGCTCCAGTGGTTGAGCCGGCCGAACCCCCTGGATCTCGACCAGCTCCGTCAACGGGTTCCGCCGATTCCTCCGCCGTCGCTCACCTGCTCGCGCTCCAGCGGGCCAACCGCGCCATCAGGGTAAACATCGGCGGCGTCGAACGTTTCGCGGCCGTGGAAGATGCCGCCCGGCTCCGCGACGCAATCGGCGTACCGCTGCCCATGGGGGTGCCGCTGGCATTCATCGAGCCGGTATCGGATCCGCTGGGCGATCTCGTGTCGCGCTATGCCCGCACCCACGGACCGTTCACCTCGACGGAAGCAGCGGCGAGGCTGGGACTGGGATCCGCCGTCGTCGGTACCGCACTGAAGAGGCTCGCCGCTGACGGACGCGTGGTGGAAGGCGAGTTCCGGCCCCACGTTGCCCCGCCTGCTCAAGAAAGTGACGCGGCACCTGAGGCTTCCACTCCGGACCCTGCTCCTGGCCCCGTTCCTGGCCCCGTTCCTGACCCGACTCCTCACCCGACTCCTCACACGCGGTCCAGCGAGTGGTGCGACTCCGAGGTCCTCCGCAAGCTCCGCCGGCGTTCACTGGCTGCGCTTCGCGCCGAAGTGGAGCCGGTGGACGCCTCGGCCTACGGGCGGTTCCTGCCCGCTTGGCAGAACGTGCGGACGCCGGGTTCAGGGCGCGGTCAGCCGGCGCTTCGCGGGCTGGACGGGATTCTCACGGCCATCGATCAGCTGTCCGGAGTGCCGGTGCCGGCGTCCGCCTGGGAACCGCTTGTCCTTTCCAGCCGGGTTGCCAACTACCAGCCGGCCATGCTGGATGAACTGATGGCCGCCGGTGAAATCCTCTGGTCCGGCGCCGGTGCCCTTCCTGGAAACGACGGCTGGGTCAGCCTGCACTTGGCCGAGTCTGCCGAGCTGACGCTGGCCCCGGCCCTTGACTACGTACCCGGCGATTCCCAGCAACGGCTACTGGACCACCTGCAGACCAACGGCGGCGGCTACTTCTTCCGGCAGCTGACGGACGTTGCCGGCGGCATGGACTCGGTCCTGAGCGACCAGGATGTGGTGTCCTCGCTCTGGGAGCTGGCGTGGGCCGGCCGGATTACGGGCGATACTTTCGCGCCCGTGCGTGCCCTGATCTCGGGCGGCCACACCGCGCACCGGCAGGTAGCCCGGGCTCCGCGGGCCCGGGCTCCCCGGATGAGCAGGCTGGGGCGATCGCACGGGACCGGGCTGATGGGGCCACCTGGCCTGACGGGTTCTGCCGGGCTGACGGGCGGCCGGTACGGCTCCGTCACCGGATCCGCGCCCACTCCCCCGATGGCGGCAGGGCGATGGTCGGCACTGCCCTCCCCCGAGCTGGATCCCACCATCCATGCCCGTTCCACCGCCGAGCTTCTGCTGGACAGATACGGCGTGGTAACTCGGGGCTCGGTGATGGCGGAGAACATCCTGGGCGGCTTCGGGCTGATGTACAAAGTGCTGGCCCGGCTGGAAGAGGCCGGCCGCTGCCGTCGCGGCTACTTCATTGAACATCTTGGCGCGGCGCAGTTTGCCGTTCCCGCCACGGTTGACCGGTTGCGCTCCTATTCAGAGGACACCCAGCTCACCCGGCCGGATCCAGTTGCGCTGGCCCTCGCCGCCACGGATCCCGCCAATCCCTACGGTGCCGCACTGCCCTGGCCGGCAGTGAATGCCGATGCTGGCAGCGGTCACCGTCCGGGGCGGAAGGCAGGCGCGCTGGTGGTGATGGTCGACGGCGCACTGGTACTTTACGTGGAACGCGGCGGCAAGACGCTGCTGGTCTTCAGCGACGACTCCGCAGGCCTTGCAGCTGCCGCGGCCGCACTGGTGGATGTGGTCACTCGCGGCGCCGTAGACAAGCTCATCATGGAAAAAGTGAACGGCCACGGAATCCTGGACACCCCCGCCGCTGCCGCGCTGCTGCATGCCGGCGCCTACTCGACTCCGAAGGGGCTGCGGATCCGTGCCTGAGGTTCAGAGTGCCTGAGGTTCAGAGTGCCTGAGGGCGATTCGGTCTTCCGTGCAGCCGCGCAGCTGCAGGGAGCTTTGGCCGGTCAGGTGCTGACGGCCTCGGATTTCCGTGTTCCCCGCTTCGCCACCGTCGATCTGGCCGGCTGGACCATGGACGAAGTTGTGCCGAGGGGCAAGCACCTGCTGATGCGTCTGCATGGCCCAGCAGACGAGCGGCTCACCATCCATTCACACCTCAAGATGGAGGGCAGCTGGCAGCTCTACCCGCCGGGGGGCCGTTGGCGAAAACCGGGCTTCACCGCCCGGTGTGTGCTGCGCACGCCGGTGACGGACGCCGTCGGCTTCTCGCTGGGACTGTTGGAAGTCATCAGGACTGCGGACGAGCCCACCGCGGTGGGGCACCTTGGCCCGGATCTGCTGGGGCCCGACTGGGATCCTGCAGAGGCCGAACGCCGGGTGATGTCCGGGCCGGACGTTCCGATCGGCATGGCACTGCTGGACCAACGGAATCTGGCGGGAATCGGCAACATCTACCGCTGCGAGGTGTGTTTCCTGGCGGGTGTCCACCCAAGGTCTCCGGTGTCTGCACTGACGGAATCGCCAGGCGGTGCTGATCTGCGGGCCATGTTCGTGGCCGCCAAACAATTACTCGAAGCCAATCTGGGCCCGGGGCGCCGAATCACCGTCCTTGATTCCCGGGGCCTGCCGCTTGGCCGGATTGCCCAAGGGCCGGGTAGTGCTCCAACCCATTGGGTCTACGGCCGCGAACACCAGCCCTGCCTGCGGTGCAAAACCCCCATCCGCCGCGGCGTCTTGGGGAAACCGGCTGGCTCCGGCGGCGGAAGCGGCATCACCGAGGAGCGGGACATCTACTTCTGCCCGACGTGCCAGCCGCTCGATTCATGACGCGCTCATTGTCTAGCGACTCGCAATTTCCCGGGCGACACCGGAATTCCAGCGTCGCGAGGGAATCTGCGCGTCGTCAGGCAGGAACCGCATCGTCAGGCGGGAGCCGAGGCGTCGTCCCGGATTGGTGTTGCGTCCCGGCGGCCGGCCTCGGGCACCATGAATCTTGGAAGCAGCACCTGCACCAGCGGACCGATCGCCAGTGCGTAAACCACCGTTCCCACTCCCACTGAGCCGCCCAGCAGCCAGCCCACTCCCAGTACCACCACTTCGATCAGGGTCCGCGAGATCCGCACAGACCAGCCGGTCCGCCTGGCCAAGCCGGTCATGAGGCCATCACGGGCGCCGGGCCCAAAACGCGCACCGATGTAGCAGGCGGATGCGATGCCGTTGAGCACCACTGCACCGGTCAGCATCGAAATCTGTCCGCCGAGATGCGAGAATTCCGGGATCAGCGCCAAGCCGACGTCGGCAAAGACCCCCACCAGCACCGCGTTGCACACCGTGCCGAAGCCTGGCCATTGCCGCAGGGGAATCCAGAGAAGCAGCACCAGAAAGCTGACGGCAATTACCACAACGCCGATGCTCAGCCCGGTTTTTCCGGACAGGCCCTGATGGAACACGTCCCAGGGATCGAGGCCAAGGCCAGCACGGATGAACATGGCCAGTGAGATGCCATACATGGCCAGGCCGGTAAACAGTTGGACGAGTCTGCGGGTCTTCATGCAACCCATCCTGACGGACAACTGGCCTTGCATTCCATAGCCAGTTTGAGATACTGGCTACATGTCCGGATCCCTGAATCCCACTGCCCTGGCCCGTCTCCTGGGCCAATGGAACCACGGTGCCGCGCCCGCCTACCGCGAGATGGCCGACGTCGTGCGTCTCCTTATCCTCGACGGGCGCGTGCCGCTGGACACCGCGCTGCCGAGCGAGCGGACGCTATCGGAAACACTGGGCGTCAGCCGCACAACCGTCACAGCCGCCTATGCACACCTCCGTGGGCAGGGATTCCTGAGCAGCGGCCAAGGAACCCGCGGACGGACGTGCCTGCCAAACGCGGCCAGCAGCGCCGGAAGGACCAGCGCCCCCGGGCTCGCAGCACCGGACGGCGTCATCGACCTCGCCTACGCATCGCTGCCTGCAAGCGGCGAAGTAGTGCACCGCGCATTTGCGTCAGCGCTCACTGAACTGCCTGCCCTGCTGCCCGGATTCGGCTACGACGTGCTGGGTGTGCCCGCCCTCCGCGAAGCCATAGCCGCCCGGTACACGGCCGCCGGCGTAGCAACGACGGCGGCCCAGATCCTGGTGACATCCGGTGCGCAGCATGCGCTGAACATCGTCTTGCGGACGCTGGCCGGCCGCACGCATACAGCAAAGGCGGACAAGGTGTTGGTGGATCACCCCACGTACCCGAATGCTCTCGATGCGATCCGCGCCAATGGCTGCCGGCCCGTCCCGGTAGCACTCTTGCCTGCACCGGAAAGAGGGGTGCCGGGATCCGGCTGGGACATGGACGCCATCGAGTCCACACTGATGCAGCAGCGCCCCAAAATGGCCTATGTGGTGCCCGATTTCCACAACCCCACCGGCCGGCTGATGCCGGATGTCCATCGCCGCCGCCTTGTCCGTGCAGCTGCTGCTTCCGGCACCGTGCTGGTAGCCGATGAAACCCTGCGGGAATTAAACCTCGACGGCGGCGCCTCGGCTCCGCTGGCAGCCTTCAGCCCCGCGGTTGTATCGATCGGCTCGCTCAGCAAGTCTCATTGGGCGGGGCTGCGCACCGGTTGGATCCGGGCCGGCGAGGGCCTCGTCCAACGGTTCGCCGCCACACGCACCACCATGGATCTGGGCGGGCCCGTGGTCGAGCAGCTCGCGGCAGCGCACCTGGTCCGCGGCCTCACGGAACCGCTGCCCGCTAGGCTCGCCGCGCTCCGGGAGAACCGTTCCGCCCTGCTTGAACTGCTCTGCGCCCACCTTCCGCAGTGGCAGGCCGAAAGACCCAGTGGCGGACTGACCGTATGGTGCCGGCTGCCCGAACCCTGCAGCACAGCCTTGACAGTGATCGCGCCCGACTTCGGTATCCGGTTGGCCGCCGGCCCACGGTTTGGAGTGGGCGGTGCCTTTGAACACTATCTGCGGGTGCCGTACACCCTGCCACCGGACCAGCTTGAGACCGCAGTATTGGCGCTGCGTTCGGCCCAGGTCCGGCTGGACGGTGCACCTCAGCTGCGGCGAACCCTTAGGGCAGAGTCCACCGCCGCAGCCATTGCGTAGCGATGCGCAAATTGCCTAGCGATGCGCAAACTGCCTGTCGACACCTGAATTCGGGTGTCGACAGGCAGCTTGCGCGTCCAGGGGAACTTTGGGCGTCCTAGCGAACTTTCCGCGCAGCCCTCAGGCGTAGACCTTTTCAAAGAAGCCGCTCCAGGCCGTGGCGGCTGCCTCCGAGTCGCCGCTGCCGCTGAAGTCGTGGACCGTCATGCCCACCGGCGCCCCGAAGGAGTTGCGGCCAAAGAACCGGTACATTGCATCCGCGGTCCTGAGGCCAAGGAAATGCTCATTCGAGAAGTCCACTTCGCCGGACAGCCGGCCAACGCCGTCGAGCTCCAACTGGACGGCGTCCCCCTGTGCTGCGGAATCTACGCCGAGTGCCTTCTTGAGCTGAACAAAGCCGTCCGGCGTCTGCGAGGCCGCCGGAGCCTGGATGTCGGTGAAAACTACCGCTTGGCCGTCGAAATACTGAAGGTACTGGCCCAGGGTGTGGAGGTAGAACGCAGTGTGCTTGCTGGCGCCGTCGTACTGTTGATCCCAGTTGTCCGCAAAGATGCCGCTGTGCACGTAGTGGAGCTTCGCCCGGCCGCCGTTCAGCGGTTCAACTACACGCTCCAGCTGGTTGAACCAGCCGTCCGGGCCATCCATCCGGGAGACAAGGTGGCTGGGGTATTCCTCCACGGTCTTCACATCCGGCCATTGGTCTGTCGGGAACATCCAGGCAGGCGTGTCCTTGGTGACGGCCTGCCAGACCCGCTCAGGCGTGGCGGGCAGATCTGTATCGGCAACAATTTCGAATTCGCGGTTGTCAGTCATGGTCCTGCTCCTCTTTCCGGGTAGTTACGGGGGTTGTGATTGGTTTGAGAGTGGGGTGGAGGGCGACGACGATCCGATGCTTCCGCCCGGCAGCCGCCGGCACAGCCCTGTCTGCAGAGCCGTTGCCAGCGGAGGATGATGCCCCGCCGTCGTGATATTTGTCCACCAGCCGGGTGACCGCAACTCCGAGTTCCTCGGCGAAAGCGGCCCTGTCAGCTGCGGAGCGGAAGGTGATCTCGCCGTCGATTGCGAAGGTGGCGAGTTTCTGTTTGGCAGCAGCCGCTCCGGCGATCAGCTTGCCCACTTCCTGCACCATGCGCCCGGCGAGCGCCAGCAGCCAGAAGGCGGAAAAGCGGTCCGAGAAGCGGTGCGGGTCCGGGGCCACGGACGCAAGGGCAACAGGGGAAATCAGGTACGACGCCGCCGTGGCCTGCAGCACCCGCTCGGTGACATTGCCCTTGCGGCGTTCCTCCACCAACTGCACCAGGCCATGGCGTTCAAGGGCCTTCAGGTGATAGTTGACCTTTTGCCGGGGCAGGCCCACCTTGGCCGCAAGCTGGGTTGCCGAACCGGGCCGAACCAGCTCCTGGAGGATGCGCGTGCGGATCGGGTCCAGCGACGCTTCCGCCGCGGCCGGATCCTCAATCACTTCGATGTCCAACATGCTTCCATCATGCCAACCGACGATTTTAATTGTCAAGAACTTTTTTTTCGTCGGTGGGCGATTCGATGGTTCCCTGCCCAGTCGATGGCGCCCAGCATCGTCTCAGCGGGGAACCATCGAATCGGCGCGCAAAGTAGAATGGACCGGTGATGCAATCCCCCCTCCCCGTGCGCGACGGCGTGAACGCGACCCGCCTGCGCCTTCCCGACGAGGGGCCGTGGGTCACCGCAATGGACTACATGATGCACCGCTGGGGCCACATCGACCCCCGGGGCATCGAGGACCGCTTCGACGCCGGCGAGATTGTGGGCGAGGGCGGCGTGCGGCTGGACCGGGCCACCCCGCTGGAGCACCACACCTTCATCTGGTACTACCGCAGCCTGCCTCCGGAGGTCCGGATTCCCGTTGAGCTGGACATCCTGCACCACGACGAGCACCTCCTGGTAGTGGACAAACCGCACTTCCTCCCCACTACCCCGGGCGGCACCTACATCCAGGAGTCGGCCCTGGTCCGGCTCAGGAACCAGCTCAATCTCCCGGATCTGATCCCTATGCACAGGCTGGACCGCATGACAGCCGGCATCCTGCTGCTCTCCACCAACCCGGCGACCCGCGGTAACTACCAGGTGCTGTTCGAGAAACGTCAGGTCCGGAAAGAGTACGAGTGCGTGGCCGCGGCCCGGCCTGCCGCCGGGTACCCCGCCGTCGGCTTTCCCGTGGTGGTGCGGAACCGGATGACCAAGTCCCGCAGCTATCTGCTGGCCGAAGTGATCGGCGGCGAGCCTAATGCGGAGACCCGTATTGAGCTGCTGAAAACGTTCGACGCCGGCGCTTCCGCTCACAGGACGTCCGACGGCGGCGCACCCCGCCGCGGGCTGTATCGCCTTGAGCCGCACTCGGGCAAAACGCACCAGCTCCGGGTACACATGGCGTCGCTGGGATTGGGGATAGTGAACGATTCCTTCTACCCCGAGCTGCTGGACAAAGCACCGGACGACTACTCCAAGCCGCTCCAGTTGCTGGCCCGCGGTATCAGCTTCGTGGATCCCATCACCAAGCTGCCAGTGGAGTACCGCAGCCGGCTTCAGCTCAGCGGAGCGCCGGATTAGCCCGGCCTAACCGTGCACTTCCCGGAAGATTCCGGCCGTCTCCTCGCTGAAGAGAACGAACTCCAACAACGTCAGGCCAGTCCTCGGCGAGGCGGCGGCATACCTGCGAACGGCGTCGAACGCCACTTCCGCAACGTCGCGGGCGTCCCAGCCGTAGGCGCCGGCGCTGATCGCGGGAAACGCCAGCGAGCGGGCACCCAGCCCCTCCGCCACACGCATGCTCTCGGTAAAGCAGGAGGCAAGCAGTGCCGGATCGGTTTCCCCAGCATGCACGTTGGGACCCACGGTATGTATCACCCAGCTCGCCGGGAGCTTGAACCCGGGTGTGGCCACTGCTTTTCCCACCGGAAGCCCGTCCGGCAAGGTGGTGGTTCGGAGGGTGCGGCAGGCCGCCAAAAGGCGGACTCCTGCAGCCCGGTGGATGGCCCCGTCCACCCCTTCACCGCCCAGCAATGTTGAGTTGGCCGCATTGACGATTGCGTCAACGTGCCGGGTGGTGATGTCTCCCTGAATGATTGCGATCCGCATCCAGCCAGTCTGCCACCGGAAACCTCTGGATGTCAGGCGGCGCCGGGGCTACCATTACGGCATCGACGGCTCTTGCCGCCTGGTGCAATGCGAAGCGAGGGCATCATGGACCAGCTCATCGAGATTCCAGGCGACCGCGCAACAGCCAAATTCGCCTACGCGGCGGCCGGGCTGGGGGTGGTTGGTGTCGCAACGCTTGGTCTGATGTACGCGATCGAAGTACCAAAGAACGGTCCATACGTGTTCGGAACCATCAACGATGCCACCGGGGGCCTCTTCAACCTGATAGTGATCCCTGTGATCATCCAAGTGCACCGCCGGCTGAACCGCACTCCGTTGTCCCAAGCCGGCCAATGGGTTGTTGTGGCGGCGTGCGCTGCAGGATCCGCCAGTTCCTTCCTGCTGGTCTTCAAGCAGCTTGATTTCGGGACGTCGACGGGCATTTCGGTGGGAGCGATCATCATTCAGGGCGTGTGGTTTCTGCTGGTTCACCGGAGGCTGCTGAAAACGGGCGGCTACCCTCAAGGCCTTGCCAGACTGGGCCGGTTCATCGGCGGCGCCATGCTGGTGGCTCTCCCCCTCGCCGGGGTTACGGTCGTGGAGCAGTCACCGGGATGGCTGCGCCGGGGCGTCGGCGGCGCAGGTGTGGCGCTGGGGGCTGCGGCCTGGCTCGCATGGCCGTACTGGTATTTCCTCGCCGGCCGGCACCTGAGCCATGCGCCGTCCGTGTCGGCTGCTCCCGCCTCGGTCCAGGAAGCCTGACACAGCCAGAGTCCGGCTTCGGAACACAAAGTGCGGTACTTTGTGCCCATGGACTTAAGCAACGCCGACACCTGGGGGGCGGCGATCTATTTCTGGATCATCCCGCTGGTGCTCGGCGACGCCGTTTTCCCACCCATCCCCTCCGAAATGGTGGTCATCACCGGCGGAGCCCTGTCCGCTGACGGCCGTGCCAACCTGTTCCTGGTGGGAGTTCTGGCCGCCCTCGCATCCTGGATCGGAGATGTGGTGGTTTTCCAGCTGTTCAAGCGCCGCCTCAGCCATGTGCTGGACCGCTGGCACTGGGGGCGCAAAGTACACCAGGGAATCCACCGCGCCATTGCCAGGGCCGGGCGTTCCTCCACCTACGGCACCATCATCGGAGCCCGGTTTGTACCCGGCGGCCGGCTGGCTACCTCCGCCGGGGCCGGCATAGCGGACGTCTCCGCGCGCGGCTTCAGCCTGTGTGCGGCCCTCGGCGCGGTCCTCTGGGCGACGTGGCTGGTGGGGCTCGGCTACTTCACCGGCTCGGCAACCAGGCTGCCCTTCTGGGCGAGCTCACTGATCGGCGTGGGCGTCGGGCTGGTGATCGGCGCCGTCGTCGGCATCATCGTCACGCGGAGGCGCGGAAACCGCTCCCCCGTGGATGAGCCTGGCAAGCCAGCGATCTAACTGGTCAGACGGGCGCCCAGCGTCCGCGGTTCCGGCGGAGCACTGACAGTGCCCCGGTCAGCGCAACACGCTCGACGGCGTCGCGCATCATCGCTGCCGATTCGCGCGCCTGGTGATTCTCACCGTTGTACTCGGTGGGTTCCACCAGGAACCGGAGGTTCAGCTGCGGCACGCCGCCGGCCAGGTCCAGCTGGTTCGATTCCACGTGGTGACGTGTCTCGAGTGCCTCAACGGCGGCAGCCATCACGGAATCAGGAGGGTTGCCCGGCTTGAGCCCGGTGATCTTGAGTCTGGTCTGGAACGACGGCATAAAACAACCCTAGCCTCAGAAAGCAGCGCCGCTACCCGGTGTTGCGCAGGCCGGCTGCCACGCCGTTGACGGTGATGAGCATGGCCCGCTGGAGCCGTTCGTCAATCTCAGCCCCGGAAATACTCTCCCCCGCCGCGGCTTCGGCCCGGACCCGGCGCAGCAGTTCAACCTGCAGGTAGCTGATCGGATCCAGGTACTGGTCACGGATCTCAAGCGAGCGCTTCAACTCCGGCTGGGCATCAAGCAGCACGTTTTCGCCGGTGAGGCGCTGAATCTCGGTGACCGTGAGCTCATACTCGGCACGGATGGCCCGGAACAGGTGGTGCAGTTCTTCAGGCACCAGCGTGTCGACGTAGTAGCCGGCGATGTCCAGGTCCGTCTTGGCCAACGTCATTTCCACATTGGACAGTACCGAGCGGAAGAAATGCCAGTTCTCCATCATCTCTGCGAGCTGGACGGCGTTTCCGGCCGCCCGTGCAGCCTTGAGCCCCGAGCCCACGCCGAACCAGCCGGGCACGATCTGACGCGACTGGGTCCAGCCGAATACCCACGGGATGGCACGGAGCCCGCCAAGGCCTGCACCGGAATCCGGGCGCTTGGACGGACGGGAGCCGATGTTCAGGGAGCCCAGCTGCTCCACCGGTGTGGAGGCCAGGAAGTACGCGGGGAGGTCCGGATCATCAATCAGTGTGCGGTAGCGCTCAAAGGCTGCGTCGGAGATGGTCTCCATCACGTGCCCGTAGCGCTCGCGCTGGTCTTCCGAGGTGCGCGGAGTCCGGTGCAAGGCGGAGCCCTGCATCACTGCAGCCAATGAGAGCTCCAGGTTTTCGCGGGCCAGCTCCGGCAGGGAGTACTTGTCCGAGATGACCTCGCCCTGCTCCGTGAACTTGATTTCGCCTTCCAACACACCGTTGGGCTGGGCCATGATGGCGTCGTAGGTGGGCCCGCCGCCGCGGCCAACAGAGCCGCCGCGGCCGTGGAAGAGGCGGACCCTGACGCCATGCTTCGCGGCGACGTCGCGCAGCTTCCGCTGGGTCTTGTGGATCTCCCATTGGCTGGTCATCACACCGGATTCCTTGTTGGAGTCCGAGTAGCCCAGCATGACCTCCTGCACGTCACCGCGCAGCCGGACAAGTTCCCGGTAGGACGGATCAGACAGGAGCTTGTCAACGATTTCCGCCGAAGCGCGCAGCTCCTCCACGGTTTCCAGGAGGGGCGCAAATCCGATCTTGGCATATGGCGCCTCGCCAAAGAGGTTCACCAGGCCGGCCTCGCGGGCCAGCACAGCAGCGGCCAGGACATCGTCGGCGCCCCGCGTCATGGAGATGATGTACGTCTCGATGACGTCGGGGCCATAGGTGCGCAGGGCGCGCCGGATCTCACGGAAGACGTCGTACGTGCCGTCAGCAACGCCGTCGAGCTTGATCGGGTGGCCGGACAACGGACGCCGGGATGCCAGCTCCGAGCCGAGCACCTCAAAGCGCTCGTCACGGCTGAGTTCCGCATACCGGATGCCCGGGCCGCCCAGACGGTCCATGAGCTGCCCGACGGCGTCATGGTGGTGATCTGCATGCTCGCGGATATCCAGCGTGGCCAGATGCAGGCCGAAGGAGGCGATGGCGCGGCGGACCCTGGCGAGAGCCCCGTCTGCTGCGAGCGCCGCCGAGTGGTTGCGGAGGGAGGATTCCAGCAGTTCCAGATCGGCATTGAGCTCGTCGGTGGCGGTATAGTCGCGGCCATGTTCGTGTGCCGATCCGGCCGTCACCCGCCTGGCGGTATTGATCAGTTTGGCCTTGATGCATGTCAGTTTCAGCCGGTATGGTTCCTGGGCGTTGAGCTCCAGAACGCGACGGTCAAGGCCTGGCAGCTTCTTGAGGTCCACATCGATTGAATCCAGCAATTCCTGGCCCGCCCCCGCAAGCGCGGTGGAATTGGAGAGGATGGAGATCAGTTCATCAATCATGGCGATGCTGATGCGCACCGCATGCTGGTTCTGGATCTGCAGGATCTCCCGCGTGACCGCCGCCGTGACATTGGGGTTACCATCACGGTCCCCGCCGATCCAGGATCCGAAGCTGATGGGGGCATTCTGTGAAGGCAGGGTGACGCCGTGTTCACCCAGCAGCTCGGACAGATTCGTGAGCATTTCCGGCATGGCGTCCGTCAGGATGCTGCTCAGGTAGTAGATGGCATTGCGGGCCTCATCCACAGGCGTGGGCCGGACCTGGCGGAGCTCGTCCGTCTGCCACATCTGGTCAATCACCTCGGACAGCTGGCGGTCCTGGCGGCGGCGGGCCGAGGTGCCTTCGGCGGTGGACTCGGCCAGCACATCGGAGAGTTTGCGGATCTTGTCCAGGACAGAGCGCCGCGAGGCCTCGGTGGGGTGCGCGGTGAAAATCGGGCGCACGTCCAGCTCATTGACCACTTCCTGGAGCACCGCTGGCCCTGCCTGGCCGGCGATATCGGCAACCGCCTTGGCCAGCCAGCCGTCCTTCTCCGGACGGGCGCGGAGGCCGCGGACCCGGTGCACCTGTTCGGCGGCGTTGACGAGGTGGAAGTAGAACGCGAACGCACGCACCAGATCCGTTGCCTGCTCAAGCGGCAGGGAGGCGAGCAGCTCGCGGACCTGGGCAACGACGTCGTGCGCGCTCCAGGGGCCGGTGGCATCCGCGCCGCCGCGCGCGGCTTCCTTGGATTCCTTGGTCAGCAGGCGCACCTGCTCCACGAGGGCCAGGAGCTCGGGGCCGTGCTGGCGGACCAGCGATTCACCGAGCAGGGTGGACACCCGGCGGACATCGGCCCGCAGCTCGCTGGCGAGGTCTGCGCCTTTGTTCTCTTTGCCGGAATTCATTGCAGTGGGAGCCATGGAAACTATCTTTCGAGGGTTCGGACTTGGCTCGTACACTGCATTGGATACTGTGAGCCGGATTACTTGTGTTCCTATGGGATGTTACCCGTTGGCGCTGCGGTCCGGGGAATCCGTCTCAGAAGAACACACCAAGATCTGACTCATCACTCGCATCGCCTGAGGCTGCACAGCCAACTACTTGTATTGACCCGGGTCGTTGGGGTCTTGATGTGTCGCATCGACCCGGCCGGACCGACGAACGGGCAGCGGAAGGGCCAGGGCCGTTCCCCAGATCACCATGGCCGTACCCCACAGCTGACTTCCCAGCGCCCCGGCACGGTCGGGCTCGTCAAGCATCGAGACGCCGATCAGCGTGGCCGACACGCTGACCGTCAGACGTAGCAGGGGCCGGCCAGGAGCCCACATCGCCATTGCCACGGCGCACATTGCCAGCGCCAATCCGGCTGCTCCTTGAACCGGCCAGTGTTCGATGCCCAACGTGATGTCGCCGTCAATGCGGGCCCGTGACATCCCCAGCGCGTGAAGGGCGTAAGGTATCCACATCACGAGACCGGCCCCGGCAAGAATCAGGTACGGCCAGTGCAGTGACCACGACCGCGGAAATCTGCCGGCCACCCCGGATGTCAGCCAGGCGAACAGCAGGGCCGAGCCGGCCACCGGCACGGCCACCCACAGCGGTCTCCCGTCAAGGCCCGCAAGGCTGCTGATCATCAACGCGAACGACGCGATGCCGAGCTGGACGATAGCTGGCCACGCCCGGTGAGGCATGAGCGCAATCCACACGAACGGGCCGGCGAGCAGGACCGTGAAGAAGCTCCCCCAACTGACTCCCAGCGGGACGTCCCATTCGGAAGCCGGTTGGTCCAGGTCGAGCAGTGCCACCATATCGATGAGCCCGAAGAACGGCACAGCTGCGAGAAATGCCATGACCCATGCAAGTGGCCTCACGGCCCGGATCCGGTACGAGACGGTCGGCCCGGGAACGGTATCAGCTGACTCGGCCATGATGCAAGGGTACTCCGGAATGAAATCGCTCCTGAGAATTCTCAGGAGCGATTTCTTTCGAGCAGTTCATGAAACAACCCCTGTGTGGGCCGTTCCCCGGGCGGGAATGCCGGGGTCCGGCCTAGGGTTGTAGCCAAGGCAGCCATTCACCACCCTGGAGGAACCATGAGCAGCACCGCAGACGCGCAGCTGGAACGCTGGCACCGCTTCCGGAACAGCCGCAATACGGCCCTCGCGGCGGAGTACGGCTGGCTGACGCTCACGTCCTTCCAGTGGCTGGAAGGCCAGCCGGCCGCCGTCGAACTCGCCCCGGGGTTATGGTCCACGGACGGCACGACGGCGGCACTCACCGCTGCGCCGGCGGACGCGCTCACTCTCGTGGAAACGGGAGCGCCTGTGGACGGCACCATCACGGCGACACTCGCCGATGAGGAATCCCTGATGTGGGTGCAGTACGGCGGAGCGGACGGCAAGCAGGTCGTGGTGGAGCTCGCCATGCGCGCCGATAAGTACGCCATCCGCACCCGGGATTCGAAGTCACCGGTGTTCACGGAGTTCGACGGCGTTCCCACCTTCGAATACCGCCCTGACCTGGTGATCGAGGCCAAGTATGAGGCGTATCCAGCGCCGGTGGCCGTGCCGATCGGTACGGCCAACCCGCTGGTTGACGGAGTGCATTTGTCCGTGGGTGAGCTGGTGTTCCACCTCCCCGGCACCGAGCATGAGTACCGGCTCCACGCCGAGGAAGAGAAGCTCGGCG
Source organism: Pseudarthrobacter sp. N5 (assembly GCF_050157035.1). Lineage (GTDB taxonomy): Bacteria > Actinomycetota > Actinomycetes > Actinomycetales > Micrococcaceae > Arthrobacter. The sequence goes on along the minus strand of NZ_CP189593.1, from coordinate 896,247 downwards.
CCCTGACAGTCACGTTCCACGATGGCACCAACGCGGGCCCCGACGGAGAAGGAGAAACAGCTGAGTGGCGCAAAGTGGCCACGGCGCGGCCCCGGCCTAACGGCACCGTGATCCTGGACTTCAACCGCGCCATCAACTACCCCAGTGCCTTCACCCCGTACGGCACCTGCCCCATGCCGGTGAAAAACAACAGCCTCGACGCAAAGATCGAGGCCGGCGAAAAACAGCCGCAAAGCTAACCGGGAACGGACTCTGCCGGACCTGCCTCAACGGGGACCGGGGTATCCCGCCCGGACCACGTCTTAATGACTGTCCATCCGACGGCGGTCAGCGGCACAGCAAGGAGGGCGCCGATGATGCCTGCGAGCATGGTTCCGGCGGCCAGGGCCAGCAGGATGGCCAGGCCGTGGATGCTCAGGACCTTGCCCATCAGGACTGGCTGGAGGAAGTGGTGTTCGAGTTGGTTCACTCCGATGACCACTGCGAGCACGATCAGGGCAGCCACGGGTCCGTTGGAAATCAGGGCGACTGCGACAGCCAGGGTGCCGGCTGCAGTGGCGCCCACAATGGGGATGAACCCGCCGATGAAGATAAACACGCCCAGAGGCAGGGCGAGCGGCACACCCATGATGGCCAGGGCAATTCCGACGACGAGGCCGTCGATCGCGGCCACGATGGCCGTTCCACGCAAGTATCCGCCCAGCACTGCGGTGCTGCGCTCGGCCGCCAGATGGGCTTTGGCCCGGTGGTCAGCGGGCAGGAAGCCGAACAGGAAGCCACGGATCTTCTCCGCGTCTTTGAGGAAGAAGAACAGGATGACGGCCATCAGGACCATGCCCGCCAGGATTTCCCCTGCCGTGCGCACACCGGTGAGGGCTTCGGTACCGAACGAGCTGCTGGTGAAGAACGCCTGGACGGACTCTCGGGTGGCGTTGATCTGCTCGTCGCTGACCGGGATGGGCCCGGTGTTCAGAAAACCGTGGAGCTGGTCAACCCCGGAGACGGCGCGGGCGGAGAGCTCCTTCCACTGGTTCCGGACCAGGAACACGATGCCGGTGATGACTCCCCCGAAGACGGCAAGGATCGCCACAAGGGAGGCCACGACGGCGAGGGCACGGGGCCAGGCGCGGCCGGTCAGCCAGCGCACCAGGGGTGAGATGGCTGAGGCGAGGATCAGGGCGATCACGACGGGAATGATGACGAGCGGGACACGTGTGATGGACCAGAGAATCACCCAGGCCAGGGTGATGACCAGAAGGACCTGGACGGAACGGATGCTTGCGCGGCCGAGTCCGTCGGACCAGATGGCTGGAAGTCCGGTGCGCGGCTTGGAATCCGGGCTCATGGGATAGTCGGAGGTCTCAGGCATGGGGGTCTTCCTCTTTCAGTGCATTGTCCGGGCCGGTCAGGTCTGCTGAGGTCCATCCTTCCGCATGGTCCGCACCTCCGTGCCCTGGTTGCCGTTCCGCTCGCTGTCGCCCGCCTTGTCGGCGGCCTGATACTTGCCGGGCCGCCGAGACGAAACAGCTAGTGTCCTGTGCTAGACGATCGCGGATACCCCGGTGACGGCGCGGCCCACGATCAGCGTATTGATCTCATAGGAGCCCTCATAGGTGTAAATGGCCTCGGCGTCAGCGAAGATTTTCGCCATCCGGTAATCGGTCACAATCCCGTTGCCGCCCAGGATTGAACGGCCCATGGCCACTGTCTCGCGCATCCTGGAGCTGCTATAGGACTTTGCCAGTGCCACCTGCGGCATGTCAGCGCCGCCTTCCTCCTGCAGCTGCGCGATCCGCGCCATCATGCCCATGCTCGCCACGGCGTTGCCCAGCATGGTGACCAGCTGCTGCTGGATGAGCTGGAACTTCGCCAGCGGCCGCCCGAACTGCCGGCGTTCGACGGCGTACTGCCGCGCGACGTCGAACGCTGCCAGTTGCTGGCCCACCGCCTGCCACGCCACCATGATCCTCGATCCGCGGAGCAGGTGGTTAGTGTCCGTAAAGCTGTTGATGCCGGCAAAGCGGTCGGCCTCGGCCACACGGACGTCCTCGAAGCGGATATCCGCATTCTGCACCGTGCGCAGGGCAATCTTGTGCTCGATCTTTCGCCGGCTCACCCCAGGCAGTGTCGCGTCCACGATGAACCCCCGGACGGCGCCGTCGGCCTCGTCCAGCGCCCACACCAGCATGTAGTCGCAGAATGTCCCGTTGCCGATCCATCGCTTGGCGCCGTTCAGGACCCAGCAGTCGCCGTTGTCGTCGGCCGCTCCTGTCAAACCCGATATCCGGCGGGCACGGGTTTCCATACCGCCGGCCACGTCCGAGCCGTGCTCCGGTTCGGTCAGCGCAAAGGCGCCCGTGGTGCGGAGGTTCGAGGCGTCGTCGAGCAGGCGTGCCTTCTGTTCCGTGGAGCCGAACTCAAACAGCGACTCCACGAAGAGATCGTGGTGCACCAGGAAAAACGTGGCAATGGAGGTGTCCACCCTGGTCATTTCAACGATGACCAGGCCGGCGAAAAGGTGGCTGTAGCCGCGCTGCGACGGGGTGCTGAGTTCCAGCGCCGCCAGCTTGGGCAGGATGTGCGAGGGAAACTCGGCGTTGTCCCACCACTCCCCCGCGTACGGCGCGATCTCGCGGGCCAGGAATTCACGCAGCTCGTTCAGCTTGCGCTGTTCCGGTTCGCTGAGGAGCGACTCGAAATCGAAGAAGTCGGCAGTGGGAAGGGCCTCCACCAACGACGGCCCGGCAGACACGGGTATCTGGGTCACTTGGGGCCCATCCGGATGGCGCCGTCCAAACGGATGGTTTCGCCGTTGAGCATGGCGTTTTCCACGATGTGCGCGGCGAGGTTTGCGTACTCGGCCGGACGGCCCAGACGGGACGGGTGAGGGACCTGCTGGCCCAGCGAATCCTGGGCTTCCTGCGGCAACCCGGCCATCATGGGGGTCTCGAAAATGCCGGGCGCGATGGTCACCACGCGTATCAGGGAGCGCGCAAGCTCCCGGGCGAGCGGCAGCGTCATGGCCGCCACTGCCCCCTTGGAGGCAGCGTAGGCGGGCTGGCCGATCTGTCCGTCGAACGCGGCAACGGAGGCGGTGTTGATGACGATGCCGCGCTCCGGACCGCCAAGGGCGGTGGTGGCCGGTTCGGTGGCAGCCATGGCAACGGCGGCCAGGCGGATCACGTTGAAGGTGCCCACGAGGTTGATCTGGATGACCCGGCTGAACGTCTCGAGCGGCAGGACCCCGTCGCGCCCGATCACCCTGCCGGGCGTTGCGATGCCGGCACAGTTGACCAGTATCCGCAGCGGGCCCAGGGCAACAGCGGCGTCGACGGCGGCCTGCACCTGGTCCTCGCTGGTCACGTCCGTGGGGACAAAGACGGCGGTGTTCCCGGTGCCAGCGTCTGCAACGGCGCCACCCGAACCGCGGGAAGCGTTCAGCTCGGAGGCATAGGCCGCCCCGGCTGACGCGGGCAGATCCACCAGCACCACGGACGCTCCGGCCTCGAACAGGCGTCTGGCGGTGGCGGCGCCCAACCCTGACGCCCCGCCCGTAATCAGCGCGACAGTACCCTTGATGTCCATACATCCTCCTTGATGCGAACCCGTGCCCGGCAGTGAACATTAGTTAGTGAATGTTAACTGAAAAGCTGGAAGTTAGCACCCCTGCGGATGACCCAGCCCCTCGAGAGTGGGGGTCGGGCCGCGCTTATCACCGGGCATCCCCAATAATCCTGTTCTACGGATAGTTCTGGATAAGGTGGGATTCATGATCCAGGAAGCAACTAGTCCGTTCCGGCCAGAAGCCTGCGGTGTGCCTCCGGCGCTGAAAACATGACCCCGGCAGATTCGCCCGCGGCCCCTGCCGACTGGCCGGCCCGCGCCGACGAAGCAGCCCGATCGGTCACGAGGCTGTTCGGGCAGCGGCTGTTTTTCCTGCCCGGGACCCACATTGCCGCGGTCGCACGCCCCTCCAGCCGGCTGAAGAATCTCTTCCGGCCGTGGCACTACTGGTGGCAGGCGCACTACGTTGACTGCCTGGTGGATACCGGCCGCCGCGAGTTGGGCAGTGCCACCAGCCCGGGGTCCAGGTTCGACGGCGCCAACCGTCCCAGTGCGGGCAAGCTCGCCTCGCAACTGGTCACCGGGATCCGGCTGCGCAACTTCCTGACCGTTGTGAACAGCTACTACGACGACATGGCCTGGCTGGCACTATCCACGCTGCGGCTGGAGAAGCTCGCCGAGGAAACGCGCAAACCCGGCCGCCGACGCAACGCCAGCGTCCGCAAGAGCCTGGCCCTGCAATTCGATTCAGCCTCCACCGACGATCTGGGAGGGGGCACGTTCTGGAGTACAAAGCGCGACTTCAAAAACACCCCTGCAACCGCGCCGGTGGCCCTCTATTTCGCCCGCACCGGCAGCACCGCCAGGGCCCAGGGGCTCCTGGACTGGCTGGATGCCAAGCTCTTCGACCCCGTCCAGGGCCTGTATCTGGACGGGCTCCGGATCAGTAAAACGGGTGAGGTGGTAGTGGAAGGCGCCATCTACACCTACAACCAGGGCCCCGTCCTGGGCGCACTGTTGGAGCTCGGCGGCCAGCCGAACCTGGACCGCGCAGCCACCCTGGTGGATGCGGTGGACCGGACACTCACCCGGCCGGCCGCCAACTCCGCCGGGATACCCTCTACGGTGCTGCGCTGTGATGGAACGGGCGACGGCGGGCTGTTCACCGGGATTCTGGCGCGGTACCTTGCGCTGGCCGCGGTGGACAGGCGCCTGCCGGCGGTCACCAGGGCCACGGCCGCGCGGCTGGTTACGGACACCGCCGGGGCTTTCTGGTCCGGCCGCCGGACCGTGACGGAGGGCGAAACCCACATCTTTTCCGTCCACCCCGAGACTCCGGCGAGCCAGACGTATCCGCCAGGTGCCGCCGTCGAACTTTCCACCCAGCTGCAGGCGTGGATGGTGCTGGAAGCGGCCGCTACGGTGCACGCCGGCAATTAAGTCACGCAACAGTTCCGTAATTGATGTGATCCTCATCACTTAAGCCGTTTCTGGCTTGGCTGCTTAGGTTTGGCTAACCTACAGTTTCTCGAGTGAGCCTCCCCTAACTTCCCCGCTCGCCAGGACCTCGGTCCGCAGACTTTTCCGAGAAAGCAGCCCCAATGAAGATCCGCAACAACGCACTGGCCGGTATCGCACTCGCCGCCGCCGCAGCCCTGGGACTGGCGGCCTGTGGCGCCAGCACCCCCACCCCTGCCGCAACCGGATCCGCGGACGCCAAACCGTCCGGCGAGATCACGGTCTACAACGCCCAGCACGAGAGCCTGACCGCGGAATGGGTTGACGCCTTCACCAAGGAGACCGGCGTCAAGGTCACCGTCCGAAATGGTGACGACACCGAAATGTCCAACCAGATTGTCCAGGAAGGCGGCGCTTCCCCGGCCGACGTCTTCCTCACGGAAAACTCCCCTGCAATGGCGCAGGTTGAGAACGCCGGACTGTTCGCAGACATGGACAAGGCCACCGTGGACCAGGTTCCGGCCGAGTACCGCCCGTCCACCAACAAGTGGACCGGCATCGCCGCCCGCTCCACCGTGCTGGTCTATGACAAGACAAAGCTCAGCGAAGACAAGCTGCCCAAGTCCTTGCTGGATCTGGCCAAGCCGGAGTGGAAGGGCAAGTGGGCGGCCTCCCCGGCCGGCGCCGACTTCCAGGCGATCGTTTCCGCGCTGCTCGAGCTCAAGGGCGAAGCAGCCACGGAAGAGTGGCTCAAGGGCATGAAGGAAAACTCCAAGGCCTACAAGGGCAACAGCACCGCTATGAAGGCCGTCAACGCCGGCGAGGTCGAAACGGCCCTGATTTACCACTACTACTACTTCGGCGACCAGGCCAAGACCGGCGAGAACTCCAAGAACGTCGGCCTGCACTACTTCAAGAACCAGGACCCGGGTGCCTTCCTGTCCATCTCCGGCGGCGGCGTGCTCAAGTCCTCCAAGAACGCAGCGGCAGCACAGGCCTTCCTGAAGTTCATCACCGGCAAGCAGGGCCAGGAAGTCCTCAAGAACGGCACCTCCTTCGAATACGCCATCGCCTCCAAGGTTGACGCCAACGCGAAGCTGGTTCCGGTCAAGGATCTGCAGGCTCCGGCCGTGGACCCGGCCAAGCTGAACTCCGCAAAGGTCGCCGAGCTGATGACCAAGGCAGGACTGCTGTAATTCTGTGACCACTGATGTATCGGCTCCCGTGATTTCGGAGAGCACGACGACGGCGGGCAGGGGCAAACGCCCTCGCCCGCCTTTCGGCGTCTCTGCAGTAGCCGTCATCGCGGTGCTGATCGCCCTGTTTTCGGTGGTCCCGCTGGGTTACGTCATCTACATGACGGGAGCCACCGGCTGGGACGCCGCAGTGGGGCTGATCTTCCGGGCGCGGGTTGGCGAACTGCTCCTGAACACCGTGCTGCTGATGCTGGTCACTGTTCCACTCTGCCTTGTGCTGGGCGTGGGTGGTGCGTGGCTGGTGGAACGGACCAAGCTCCGCGGACACAAGATCTGGGCTGTGCTGCTGGCCGCCCCGCTGGCCGTTCCGGCCTTTGTGAACAGCTACGCATGGGTTTCCGCGGTCCCGTCGCTGGAGGGCCTGTGGTCCGGCGTGCTGATCGCCACGCTGTCGTATTTTCCCCTCGTGTACATCCCCGCCGCAGCGACGCTCAGCCGGCTGGATCCGGCCATCGAACAGTCCGCCGCGTCCCTGGGCCTGGGCGCTTGGCGGGTCTTTTTCCGGGTGGTTCTTCCGCAGCTGCGCATCGCCATGACCGGCGGAGCGCTCCTGGTCTCGCTGCATCTGCTGGCCGAATACGGGGCCTTCGCGATGATCCGGTTTGATACGTTCACCACGGCCATCATGGTGCAGTACCGTTCCACGTTCAACGGCACCGCTGGGAACATGCTGGCCAGCGTCCTGGTGTTCTTGTGCCTCATCCTGCTTCTGGTGGAAGTCCGCGGCCGCGGCACCGCACGGTACGCCCGGGTGGGCTCCGGCGCGCAGGCCAGGGCCCTGCGCCTTCCCCTGCACGCATACCAGCTGCCCGGGCAACTCGCTCTGCTCGCCCTCACAGGGCTGGCCTTCGGACTCCCCCTGTACTTTGTTTTCCGCTGGATCGTTGCCGGCGGGGCCGGCATCTGGGCGGTGGATGAGTTCCTGCCCGCCCTTTTGCAGACGCTCGGCTATGGCCTGGCCGGCGCCGTGGTGACCACCGCCGTCGCGTTTCCCATGGCGTACCTGGCCGTGCGGCACCCCAGCTGGTTCAGCAAGGCGCTGGAACTGTCCAATTACGTCACCAGCTCCTTGCCGGGCATTGTAGTGGGCCTGGCGTTCGTCACGGTCAGTATCCGCGTGGTGCCGGGTGTCTACCAGACCGCTGGTGTGCTGATTGCGGCGTACGTGCTGCTGTTCCTGCCCAGGGCACTCGTGAACATCCGTTCGGGGCTGTCGCAGGCGCCCAAGGAGTTGGACGAGGCAGCGCAGGCTCTGGGCAAGCCTCCGCTGCAGTCCTTCATTCGGGTGACACTCCGGCTGACGGCCCCGGCCGCAGCCGGTGGCGCGGCGCTTGTGTTCCTGGCAATCGTCAATGAGCTCACCGCAACGCTGCTGCTCTCGCCCAACGGCACTCGGACGCTCGCCACCGAGTTCTGGAGCAAGAGCAGCGAGATCGATTACGCCGGCGCCGCCCCCTACGCGCTGCTGATGATCCTCCTCTCTGCACCCATGACCTATCTCCTCTTCCAGCAGTCCAAGAAAGTAGCCGGACAGTGACCGAACAATCCCCTTCCAGGCTTCCGGAACCACGGATCGCGGCATCGGTGGCGCCCAGCACCAACAGCCATCTGGAAATAGACGCGGTCACCAAGAACTTCGGTTCGCAGTCCGTCCTCAAGGGCGTCAACCTGTCCGTGGCCAAGGGCGGGACCACCGCCATTGTGGGGCCGTCCGGCTCCGGCAAGACCACCCTCCTGCGGCTGATCGCCGGTTTTGAGCACCCTGCCACGGGCAGCATTTCGCTGAACGGAACCAAAGTGGCGGGCGACGGCGGCTGGTTGCCGGCGCATAAGCGTCATGTGGGGTATGTGGCCCAGGACGGCGCACTGTTCCCGCACCTGACGGTTGGCCAGAACATTGCGTTCGGGCTAAACGCATCCAAGGTGCCCGGCGGACGGCGTGCGGTGGCCGAACGCGTCAGCGAGCTGCTGGCGATGGTCTCACTGGACACCGCCATGGCCAACCGGCGGCCGCATCAGCTCTCCGGCGGACAGCAGCAGCGTGTCGCCCTGGCCCGCGCCCTGGCCAGGGAACCCGAGCTGATGCTCTTGGATGAACCGTTTTCCGCCCTGGACGCCGGACTCCGGGTGGCCACGCGCCGCGCCGTGGCCAAGGTGCTCAATGACGCCGGAGTGACCACCATCCTGGTGACCCACGATCAGGCCGAAGCTCTTTCCTTCGCGGACCAGGTGGCGGTGATGCGCGGCGGCAAACTGGCACAGATCGGCAACCCGTTTGTGGTCTACACCCGCCCTGCGGACCGCGCCACGGCAGAATTCCTGGGCGACGCCGTCATTCTTGATGCCTGGATGGAAGGTTCGCTGGCGACGTGTTCCCTGGGCGGTATCCCGGTCCGCAGGCCCCCGGCCCAGGGCCGTGTGCAGCTCATGCTGCGGCCGGAGCAGATCCGGATCGCTGAAGACGGCCCCATCCGCGGCGTGGTGGTGGACACCGACTACTTCGGCCCGGAAACCACTGTCCGGCTGAAGCTGGCCGTGCCGCCCGAGCTGGCAGCCGGAGCCGTTGCCGATCACCGTTACCCGGGCGGCGGCGAAATAATCACCATCAGGCACTGGAACGCGTCCATAGCCCGCCCGGGGACCGAACTGTGCCTGCGAGTTGTGGGCGAAGCTGTGGCCTTCGCGCTGGAGGACTGACTCTCCCTCAGCTTTCGCTGGTTTTTCCCAAACAGTCCCGCAGCTCCTGGTGATTGAGCCTGTCGAAATCCCGGGTCTGGACAGGCTCGACCACCGGAGGTCAGCCTCGGCCGGCAGGCCCTGGACGCGGCCTCCCGGACAGAGGAGTTTATCAAGCGGTTTGGCTGGTCATCTTCTGCTCACCTGGAGCGGTGAGGACCCAACTAGTCAGGGGAAGAACCGGGGTCAAAGGACACCGGCGCCGGTACATCCTGAACTGCTCCGCTGACGGGAACTACACCCGACAGGGGAAGATAATCAAAAATGTTGGAGAGCCAGGCAACGGAACCGTGAGCAGTACTGGATGACCGGCTCGACCCTGATCCGGAAACCGGCGCTGGGGTTGGCGCCGGCATTGCACCGCCAAAGAATCCCCGCGTGGAGGACCCTTGAACAACACCATCTCCGGCCCGCAAGCCCGCACCGGCAAAGGAAGCCGCAGCAGACGAAGCCAGCAGCGCGCTCAGGAGCCCCTTCCATGACCCGCCGCGAGCCGGCGTACCACTCGGTCCCGCCGACCAGACGCTCGTGCTGACGGCGGCCGCCGGACCATGTGCCGATATCCGGGGCGGGAGCAGGCCTGAAAGGCCACCACCCTCGCCCGGAATGGAGGCTGAAACAACCAGGGGCCGTCCAACGTCCGGCGCTGCAACATCTGTCACCGGACCTGCAACGGACTTCAGGGCACCTGTCACCACACCGGCAACGGACTGCGCGGAGGCATCCGGCACCGCCACGTCACCAACCAGCGGTGAAAGGACGCCAGTCAGCGGCCCGGCCGATTCAACTGCCGCCGTCTGCACAGGATCAAGCCCGTTCACTGGAGCAAGGGAGCCCACCGCAACATCTACCGTCCCGACCGGGCCTTCCAGAAGCGGCTGGAGAAGCCCGGCAACCGGTGCAGCGGTCACTTCGGGCACCGACTGTCCCGGGGAAAGCGGGGCAGATGCCGCTGCCGGCAAAACAGGCCCCGGGACCACCGACCCGGCAACCAGTACGGCGGTCACTTCGGGACTGGAACCGACGCCGGAGGCCGTGGAACTAAATGGCGATGCAGCAGCGGAAACCGTGCCGGGCGTCGATCCGGAGACCGGGCCTGTATCTGCCGAGCCCACGGGTGCTGAAAAAGTCAACCAGGCAACTGCAATAGCACCGGCAAAAAGCATAGGGCGCACGGTACGGAACGACACTAATGACGTGTCCACCCAGCACCCCCTTAACGCCCTTCACTCCCCTGGGCCGTTGGTCCTCAATTTTTGTTGGCTCTTAGCCAAGATCCTCGAAACAACCGCGCAACGCACGAGTAGCCGGACTCGTTTTCAGGAGGGCAGACTACTTGCTCCTGCCCGTAGGTACGCGTCTGCAGAAAATCCACCCCGTACTAATGACCCACCACGACCGACGGTGGAGCAACCGCTCAGCTGCCCAACGGCAGGCAGGGGGCCGACGAGCCCCGTGCGGGTGTGGGCCTGCATCCCAAACCCCGAGCAGCATTCTCTGACGCTCGCACTGGGCATGGTTCTCTACCACCCCTTCATGTGCCGAAGCAGTAAGCATCCTTGGTCCGTAGGCGGCGAGGTCGTGCTATTTTGCTTTCGGTGTCGGTGGAATGGTCATCAACTTCAAACAAGGATGCTGACCCCATGAACACAGTCAGTGACAGGACCGAACGAAGGTATTGGCTCGTACTCAGTGGCCGTGTTCGGCGTTCCTTATGCGTGCGGGCAATGCCGGGGACAGCAGCGCAGGACCACATCAACGAGTTCTACGACCAGGAGGAAAGCTGATCGGTGAGTGGGTGCTGGTCCGTACCGATAGCGCCGGAGCGTCCTCGGAAATCCTGCATTACCTCTCATCGTCAGGGTGCAGCTCAGTGTCTCCTACCGGTCCCGGTGATTAAGGTCCGCATGGTCGCGTTGACCAATGACAAGGAGCTGGCGGCCCGGCTGGAACGGTCCTCCATCCCGTGCTCACCGTGGTCGCGGTAGCGGGCAGCCCAGCGTGAGGCGGTCGTACGACGAACCGGCCGTCCCGTCCCGTAAGCCGATGGCGAGTTCAATCGGTCGTTGCAACACCCCTTTTTATTGTGAGGTGTTGCCCATGTTGTCGAAGAAGGAACGGATCGAAAAGGAGGCCCGGTTCTGGGTGTTGATGGCCCAGGGCTCGACGCTGATCGCGGCGTGCGAGGCTGTTGGAGTGGATCGACGAACTGGCCGTCATTGGCGTCAAGCAACCGGCGGGCGGATCCCGCGCAAGAAACCCGAACCTTCGGGCCGGTACCTGTGCCTGGAAGACCGACTGCAGATCGCGGACCTGCACCTGGCCGGAATAAGTGTGCGGGCGATCGCAGCGCAGCTCAAGCGGTCTGCATCGACGGTCAGCCGTGAACTGCGCCGTAACGGCCCCGGGACGGGCGCGCGGGGGCGGGGAAAGTATGCGCCGTATGCGGCGCAGAAACGGGCCGAGCTGCGCGGTCACCGACCCAAGGCCAGCAAGTTCGATGACCTGGAACTGGCATCCTTGGTACAGGCCAAGTTGTGCGTGAAGTGGAGTCCCGAGCAGATCAGTGACCACCTCGCCACGACGCTCCCGGACCTAGCTGTATTGACCTGAGAGGTTAGTGACGCGGGTGACCGGTGGCTGACCTTTGAGTGAGGTGTGGCCTCGGTGATGATTGTAGTGATGGAGCCAGTCGGCGAAAGAATCAACACGCTCGGCCTCTGATCCATAGGGTTTTGCGTAAGCCCACTCATCGAGCATGGTGCGGTTGTAGCGCTCGACTTTGCCGTTGGTCTGGGGCCTGTAGGGCCGGGTGCGCTTGTGCTTGATAGCCGGGCCCAGGGCGTCTTTGAATGCGTAGGAGCGGTAGCAGGAGCCGTTGTCCGTCAGGACCCGTTTGACCACGATTCCGCAGGATTCGAAGTAGGCGTTGGCGCGTTCCCAGAACCCGGCCGCGGTGTCCTTTTTCTCATCGGCGAGGATCTCGGTGTAGGCCAGCCGGGAATGATCATCGACCGCGTTGTGCAGGAAGGCGTAGCCCGGTCTCCGGTTCGCCGCCGTGCCGGTCTTGTTCCGGTTGCCGGATGCCCTGCCCACCGTGCGGTGTCCGCCGCCGTCCGGGATACGTCCGAGTTTCTTGATGTCCACGTGGACAAGGTCTCCGGGGTTCTGGTGCTCGTAGCGGCGGATTACCCTCCCCGTGGCCCGGTCCAGCCACGACAGCCTTGCCAGTCCGAACCTGGAGAGGACCCGGTGCACCGTGGAGGGGTGGATACCCAGCAGGTAACCGATCCGGGCAGGGCCCCACCGGCGGTTCACTCTGAGCGCGACGATCCGCCGCTCCCGCCGCACGGACGTCCGGCCCGGGGAGCTGACGGGCCGGCTCGACCGGTCCTCCATCCCGTGCTCGCCGCGCTCCCGGTAGCGGCCAGCCCACCGCGCCGCGGTCGTCACCGAGACCTGGAACCGCTCAGCCGCCCGCCGCAGCGGCCACCCGTCCTCCACGACGCACTGGGCCAGCCGGAGCCTGCCCTTAGGCGTGAGGAGCGCATTAGCATGGGACATTGAAGACCTCCTTGTGGATCGGACTCTCGACAAGCCCCACTCCACCCGGAGGTCTTCTTTTTGTCACCTAACCACGCCGAGCGTTCCTAACGTCCGTGGTCAATACACCTAGCGGAGATGCAAGTGTGTCCCGAGACGATCTACCAGGCGCTATATGTGCAGGGCCGCGGTCACCTGCGCGCTGACCTGCACCAACACCTGCGCACGGGCCGCGCCGTGAGGCGGCCAAGACGCCCCACCGGCAAGCGGGCGGGGAAGATCCCGGACATGATCCTGATCAGCGAACGACCCGCCGAGGTCGCCGACCGCGCCGTCCCTGGCCACTGGGAATCTCAATGCTGTTGTCAAGCAGCCTGGACGCAAATGGCGGCGGCCGGCTCCCGGTATTCGGTGTGGTCGCGGAGCATGGCCCAGATGACGTTGATGCGGCGTCGGGCAAGTGCGATAAGCGCCTGTTTGTGGGACTTTCCCTCGCCGCGTTTCCGGTCGTAGTAGGTTCTGGAAGCGGGGCTGTTTTTCAAGCTGGAGAGGGCGGCGAGGTAGCAGGTTCGGAGGAGTCTGCGGTTGAATCGGCGCGGCCGGTGCAGGTTTCCGCTGATCCGGCCGGAATCGCGTGGGACCGGAGCCAACCCGGCGACGCTGGCGAGCCGGTCGACGGAGTCGAATCCGTCCAGGTTACCGCCGATGTTCGCGAGAAAAGTAGCCGCGAGTACGGGCCCGAACCCAGGCATACTCAGCAGAACATCGGCGCTGTCGTGCTGCCTGAACAGGTCCGTGATCTGGGCATCGACGTCTGCGATCTCTGCATCGGTTGAGCTGATCTGATCGGCCAACCGGACGACCAGGGCCGATCCCATGGATTGGGCAGGCAGGACGGTGTGCTGGGCGTTTGCAGCCGCAAGTGCCTTCTCCGCCATCTTTGCACTGTTCCGGCAGCCGCGTTTTCTCAGCCAGCCAGTAAGCCGCGTCAGTCCTATCCGGCGGATGCCCTCGGGGGTCTGATAGCCGCTCAGAAGGGTCAGAGGAGCCTTCTTGGAGTAGTCGAAGGCCCGCTCGAGCGCAGGGAAGTATTCCAACAAGGTGGCCCGGAGCCGGTTGATCGCCCGGACACGGTCGCAAATCAGATCGGTGCGGCGGGCAGTGAGCATACGCAGGTCCACACTGATCTGGTCTGCGCTGCGAACGGGTTGCAGGTCGGTGCGCATGCGGGCCTGGTCAGCGATGATCCTGGCGTCTTTCGCGTCGGTCTTTCCATCCCCCCGATAGGTCGCTGCGGCGTGATGCACGATCCGTCCAGGGATATAGAGCAGGTGCTGAGCGTGTGCTGCCAGCAGCTCGATCAGCAGCGCCGCGCCGCCGGCGTTCAGATCAGTAGCCCAGCAGATCTCACCACCGGCCGCGCGCTCCGCGGTTTCGGCGATGAGCTGGAGCAACGCGGTTTCGTCGTTCTCGACCCGTTTTGACAGCAGCACCGTCCCGGATTGGTCGATCACAACGCAATGATGGGCACTCTTGCCCGAGTCGATTCCTGCCCACACGTCCGGCATGTCTTTCGGTCCCTTCGATCAGCTCCAATTTGGTTGGCCCCTGTCGATAACCACGCCGGCACGTCCTTACCCAACGATCAATGTCGTAAGTCTCAATCAGCGGTCGAGTCATCGGCGGGCAGCGGGCGGCCATTCCCAGTGAGCCGTCCAAGCGGCAGGGAGATCTGGGCCATACCCACCACCCGAGGGTGATCGAAACACTACGACAGCTCCGAAGTCACCCACAACAAAATCGTAAGGAAGGGGATCTGGTCCTGGGGTCGAACCAACGGACTCCTACGCCAGTACTTACCCAAGGGCACCGACCTGTCCGTGCACTCACCCGAGCGGCTACTCGAAGTCGCAGCCGAACTCAACGCCCGACCCCGCAAGACCCTGGGCGGCATCACCCCCGCCCAAGCCATGGAACGGCTACTATTTGAACCAGAAAAACCCGCCGTTGCAACGACCGCCTGAATCCGCCGAACCTTCACCGACACATCTCGTTGTCCCAAAGACGATCCTTCAGTAACGGGCGGGACGTGGAGTGCGGCTGCCCGGGGTGCTGGATGCTGCAGCCGGGGAATAGGTGATGTCGATACTGTAGAAGTTTGCGTGAGGGCAGGTTTGGCGAGGTTGCTGGTGGCCTCCAGAGTTCGAACCAGGTGGCCGGGAACGTCTTTACCGTGTCGGCAAGTTTGGCGTCATGAGCGTTCGTTACGGCACGGGTTCCCTGCCGGTGGTTGGGGCCTGTGCTCCCCGCCCCGGGGTGGGCGTGTCACCGGGAGTTTGCCGCGTGTATACCTGTGCTTTACCCGGTGCTGGAACACTGCGTCGGGGGGGTTCGCCAGCAACACAAAGTATTAGGAGCAGTTCATGCCAGGCCTGAATCGTCGACGTTTTCTTCAGCTCGCGGGCGCTGGTGCCGCGAGCACCGCGATCGCCGAGATGCTCGGCCAAAGCGTCGCACGCGCTGCCTCGATCCCTGCCAACAGGGCCAGCGGCTCGATCAAGGATGTTGAGCATGTGGTGGTCTTTATGCAGGAGAACCGCGCGTTCGATCACTATTTCGGCACGTTGAAGGGTGTGCGCGGGTTCTCGGACCCGCACCCCGCGGTCCTGCCCAGCGGCAAGGACACCTTCTACCAGAACAACGGCACGCGTGAGGTCCTCCCCTACCGCCCGACGGCACCGAACCTGGGCATGCAGTTCATGGAGGACCTCGACCACTCGTGGAAGATGACCCACGAGGCCTTCAACGCGGGCAAGTACGACCGGTGGCTGCCCGCGAAGTCGGATGCGACCATGGCTTTTTACGGGCGCCAGGACATTCCGTTCCATTTCGGCCTCGCGGACGCGTTCACGGTATGTGACCAGTACCACTGCTCGGTGCTCGGCCCGACGGACCCGAACCGCTATTACATGTTCGCCGGCGGTGACGACCCGGACCGCAAAGGCGGCGGCCCGGACCTTTGGAACGATGAGAACGGCTACTCGTGGAGCACCTACCCCGAGGAGCTCGAGAAGGCCGGCGTGAGCTGGAAGGTCTACCAGGACATCGGCGAGGGCCTCGACCCGGCGCACTATGAGGGCTGGACGGGCGACCCGTACATCGGCAACTACGGCGACAACGCGCTCCTGTACTTTAAGCAGTACCAGGACGCGAAGCCCGGAACTCCGTTGTACGAGAAGGCGCGCACCGGCACGAACGCCAAGGCCGGAGATGACCTCTTCAGCATCTTGCGCGAGGACGTCTCCTCGGGGAAGCTCCCGCAGGTGTCCTACATCGTGGCCCCGGAGGCATACACGGAGCACTCCAACTGGCCGCCGAATTTCGGTGCCTGGTACGCGGCCAATATCCTTGACATCCTCACGTCCAACCCGGACGTCTGGAGCAAGACGGCCGTGTTCTTCATGTATGACGAGAACGACGGCTTCTTCGACCACATCGTCCCGCCGCACCCGAATACCCCGCAGATCCCGGGTGCGTCCACGGTCTCGACCGCAGGCGAGTGGTACGACGGCACCCCGACCTTCTACGGCAGCAAGGACGTCCCGGGACACTTCGGCCTGGGTATGCGCGTGCCGATGATTGTCCTCTCCCCGTGGAGCATGGGCGGGTGGGTGTGTTCGGAGACGTTCGACCACACATCGATTATCCGCTTTCTCGAGGCCCGCTTCGGCGTGGCTTCGCCGAACATCACGCCGTGGCGCCGCGCGGTCTGCGGTGACCTCACGAGCGCGTTCGACTTCACCGCCGCCGGCGGCGCGGCCCCGGCCCTGCCCGACACCTCCGCATACAAGCCGGTGGACCATCAGCGTCACCCGAACTACGTTCCGACGCCACCGGCGACGAACTCGATGCCCTCCCAGGAGAACGGCACGCGCCCGTCCCGTCCGCTGGGCTACGCCCTCGACGTTGAGGCCACCATTGCGGGCGGCAAGCTCACCGCGCACTGGGCCAACCAGGGCACCCTCGGCGCGCACGTGCAGGTCCGCTCCAACCTCCTGCCGCAGGCTCCGTACTCATACACCATCGGGGCCAGGGCTACGCTCGACGCGACCTGGGCGCTCGGCGCCGAATACGACGTGCACATGCACGGGCCGGCCGGCTGGTACCGGCGCCTTGCCGGCACGACGGCGGCGGCAGACCTCCGCGTCACCGTCACCACTGACGGCAAATCGCCGCACGCGCAGTTCCGGATCGAGAACACCGGACCCGCGGGCGCGGCCCTGACCCTCAAGGACGCCTACGGCGCTGGCTCCCAGACACTCACGCTCAACCCGGGCCAGGGCAAGACGGTCATCATCCCGACCCAGGGCGGCTGGTACGACCTGACAATCACCTCCGCCGGTGACCCGAAGCTCATCCGCGTCCTCGCCGGCCGGCTCGAGAACAGCCGCGCGCTCACCAGCGACCCCCAGCTGGGCCGATAAGAGGCCGGGCCGGGGCGAGGGCTGCAGGCTGTCGTTCGCTCCGCCGTCCGTCATCTGAGCTTCACCTTGCTGTACAACCAACGAAACTGTCGTTCCGTCCGGGGCGCAACCCGAAAGGACATATTCGATGCCCAATATGCTGAAAAATCGAGCGGTGGCAGCAGCGGCACTTGCTGCGGCCGTCGCGTTCACTGGATTCGCGGCCGTTGGTGCGGCTGCACCCGCGGACGCGCAAACGACGTCGGGCACTGTCGCCCAGGCCAGCGGTCAGGGGGCAAACGGCCCTGACCACGTTTTCGTCATCATGATGGAGAACCACGGCTACGACCAGGTCATCGGCAACACGGCCGACGCGCCCTACATCAATTCACTCGCCCGGCGCTACAACACAGCGGCGAACTACCACGGCGTCACCCACCCCAGCCTCCCGAACTACCTCGCAACCATCTCGGGAAGCTCCCAGGGCATCTGGGACGACTGCAAAGCCGGCGCAAACGTCACCTGCGCCCCCGAAGAGTTCGTCCCCGGATCCGGTGACACCGGGGCCACCGGGCTCCTCACCCCGGCGCAGGTCGCCAGCGCCTCCGCGACTGCGCATATGTTCTCCGGCCAGACCATTGTCGACCAGCTCGAGAACAAGGGCCTGAGCTGGAAGGCGTACATGGAGAACCTCCCCAGCGCCGGCTCGCAGGTCGAATACGCGCCTACGATCGGTTCAGCCACGGTGAAGCTTTACGCGCAGAAGCACAACCCCTTCATGTACTTCTCGGACATCAACTACCCTGGCAGCCCGCGCCTGCAAAACATCGTGCCGCTCGAAAACAACCTGAAGACCGACCTGGCGAACGGCACCGTCCCGAACTTCGTCTGGATCAGCCCCAACCAGTGCCACGACATGCACGGAATCTCCCCCTCCGGGGCGGCCCTCATCAACCTGCCCCAGTGCGGCTACCCGGACTCCGGCCTCGACCACGGCGCGATCCAGCTCGGTGACAACTATGTCAACCAGACGGTCCAGCAGATCATGGACTCCCCGACATGGAAGACGACCAAATCCAGTATCGTCCTCGCATGGGACGAGAACGACTACTCCGGATCCTCTGGCGGTCCGGGCAGCCCGGTCGGTCAGAACGGGGCCGTCCTCGGCGGCGGCCACGCACCGATGATCGTGATCAACTCTGCTGAAGGCCCGCACAAGACGACAACCCAGCTTTCGGACCACTACACCCTGCTCTCCACCATCGAGCACCTGTGGCACCTGGGCTGCCTGGCCAACACGTGCTCGCCCACCACATCGGGCACCTTCGAGGAGCTCTTCCGCCCCTGACCCAGAGAACGACCCCGGCGATCCCGGTCCTGATAGAAGGGGCTGAGAGGAGCCGGTACATCGGCCAAGACAGACTGCCTGCCCGCATGCCGTGCGGGCAGGCAGTCGCGCTATCCGGCCTGGCTACTATCGGCATAAGGGGGCCGCTTCAGAAAACGGAAAAAATCGTACGGCAGGTATCTACTCGGTCAGCTCAAGAAATGGAAGAGGAAAACTCGCTGTTTGCCAAGGCAACGCGTCACTGACACTCAGTGGGGCAGATTCTCTGGCGAATCGCATTCTTCTTGACGCGCGAATTGCCACATCAAGCGATGTCGAGCAAGTCGTCGCGCATCTCACTGCCGCGGCGGGCCTGAACCAGTGGCAGTGGCTGCGCAGCATGCTCGGCGCGCGTTTCCGACCAGATGTGCACAACCAGCGCCGACTACAGGAGCACCGCGGTAACACCTCGGCCGAGACCCTGGACCGGTTTCGCGCCGTCATCAATAGCAGCATCGCACCGTCCTCCCATACTCCGGCCTACCTGGGGGAAGTTGTCGTGCACGCCCAAGATATTCGCCACACACTGGGGCTTCCCCGTACTCCGATCATTGATGCATTGACGCCCGTCGCGGAGTTCTACGCGCACCGCGACTTCACGGTTGCCAGCCGCACGCACGCTGCAGGCTTCCAGCTGAGGGCAGATGACGGGCCCTTCACAGCGGGTACGGGACCGCAGGTTACTGGGCCAACTCTTGCCCTGGTGATGACGATGGCCGGACGCGTTCCTTACCTTGAGCATCTCCAGGGTCCCGGCGTGCCGACTCTTCGGTCACGCCTCGAAAGCACCGCACCTGAACCGCCCCGGAAACAGGATGACAACTTGTCCTAGTGTCCTGCGCGTATCGCTCCGAGCTGTCCCGACCTGATGATCATCGACCAGGCGGACCGGGCCGCGGTGCGTCACGCGCGGATCCAGAAACCGACGGCCGACAGCACCCGCGGTGTCCGGTCGGGCTCGTTGTTCGTGGCCGCGTTCGAGGGCAACGACGAAGTCGCGCGAAACGCCTGCCCTCTCAGCCAGATGGGCACGGGTCTGATGCAGCGCCTTCCGGCGTTCACGCACGAACGTCACGGCGTCATCCGGGGTGTTGAACTCAACGGTGTCGCTCATGGTCCCTCGCCTTCGATGGACGCCCATCTTGTCACAGTTCCGCACCGGGCGAGCGTGCCTGGGCTGTGTGCTCAGCGGGACAAGCGGGCCTTGGCTGCGTGCTCAACGAGTACGGGTACGTAGTCACGTATCCGGCCTCCGTCCAAAGCCTTGTGTTCCTCCCGGACGGCCTGTTCAATGCTCGGGCGTGGAACATGCGGGAAGCGTTCGGCGAGGCGGTCGACCACCATCTCGACGGCTTTCAATTCATCATCCATATTCACGTCCCCAGTGTCCCGCCGGCCGCGCCGGCCGGTCAAGAAGCCGCGTTAACTCATCAAAGATGCCCGCATGGCGGTATTCGAGGAATCAGTGGAGCATCCGCGTAACGGTGTGTGTTGGAGGGGGCGCCGCCGTGCCGGCAGATCCGGCAGGACCGGGGTCGGCAGCGGGCCCCCGGGCACGGACGGCCCCCATGACCGTGTAGAGAAAGTTTGCAGCCAAGACTGTAGGGGAAGCGACAGCATTTAGTCCCTGTGTAGGGGTTTCGGCCGGAACTGCGCCCACGCGAGGAGGAACTGTGCCCGGGCGTCCGACCCGCGTTGCTGTTCGATTACGTGCAGGCGCCCGTAGCTGAATCCGTTCGCCCCTTCCGAATGGGCCGTCGCGCCCAGGTCCCGGAGCAGTTCGCGGGTGACCAGGCTGTCCTGGTGGCCACCGAGGATCTGTTGGATGTGCTCGGCGGCTTTTGCCAGTCGGCGGGCCCGCTTCCCGTGGACCGCGGCCGCCGCATCGGCCGCGTACCGCAGCCGTTTCGCGGACTTGCGCACCTCGTGCAAGGCAGTGTCAGCCGGGGCCCCGTTCCGCGCGTCGTCCACGGCCTCGACTGCCTCGCTCAGGCGGGCCCGGTCAGCAGCCACCCGGTCAGCCACGCACTTCCCGGCAGGCTTGCGTGCGAGGTCCGAAAGCGGCGGGTCCGTGACGAAGGAGTCAAGGGCATCGAGCAGCCGGAAGTATCGGTCGCTGGCAAGGGCTGCCAGCCCGGCGGCCCGTGCGTCGTGGTGTCTGGCGCCGAGGTGTTCCTCGATCCACTGTTGGACGGGGCCCATGAGAAGCTCTGCCGGTTCAGCGCTGATCACGTCCTTGAGCCGCTGGAGGATGACCTCCGTGTCGCGGGCCGCACCCACGGCGCCTGCCAGCCATTTCAGTTCTTCCCGCAGATCCCGGGCGACCTCGGAGTCGGTGAGTTTGCGGTAGGTGGCCAGGGCCGAGCGCATGCTGCGTGCGGCTACCCGGAGCTGGTGCACTGCGTCCGGCAGGTCTCCGCGCACCCCGGGATCGTGCGTTTTGAGCGTCTGCACCTGCGCGTGCAGGTAGGCCAGCAGCACTGCCGACGCGGGGCCTTTGCGTGTCAGTGTTGGCGGGGGTGCGGCCTCGCCAGGGTAGTGGGCACCCAGGGCCCGTGCAAGCTTCGAGGGCAGGGCCGCCGGGTGCTGGCCGGCCGCCGCCAGAAGCGTGTCTGCCGCCTCAAGCAGCTCCCGGCGCCCGTCAACAAGTTCGATCTCCCACTCCCGCCAGCTGCTGGATTCAGGCTTGCCAAGGACCGTGCTGGCCTCCACCCGGTCATCGCAGAATTCGGCCAGGACCGTGTCGCCGCGCCCGTACAGGGACAGAACCGTGCGTCGTGTGCTCAGGCGCACGACGGGGACAAGTGCGCGGTCGCGGGTGTGAACGAGCACGAGCCGCCGTAGGCGTTCCGGAGCGGTGTCCGGATCGCTGCCCACGGGTTCGGTGACCTCGCGGCGTTCCCCGGCCCCCAGGGGCAGTTTCAGGTGCCAGCCGGCGTCGTGTCCGCCACTGCGCCGCCGCAGCGTGATTCCATGGGCCGCCAGCGTCAGATCCCGGGTATCAAAATAGACGGCATCCAGGTTTTGTTCTTCAGGCGTACCGACCCGGACCACCCCCGCGAGCATGACCAGTTCCGGCACCCGGGCGTCCTGCGCGACGTCGTACTTCCGTTCCACCTCTACGGTATCCGGCCCGGTCATGCTCCAGTCTAAGTCCGCGGCCACGTTCGCAACCGGGCCAAGAGTCCCGACCTCCAGGGGACCGGGGCGCGCGGTTGTCCGCCGGCCGCCCGGAGGCCCGGATCAGCCGACTGATTCGGCGCGTTTCTTCACAGCGTTGACGTAGTCGGTTAATGCCGGGGCCATCCCGGTCGGGGTCTTCCCGAGGAGTCCCGGCGGCGGGCCGCTGAACTCCTCTTCACGTGCAGATGCGTCATGCCCGCCCGGGCGGGCGGAAACCGTGAAGGTCCGGACGCTCCTGGCGAGCCCCGGGTACATGCCGCCGGTCCGTGTGCTGATTCTGATGGTGCCGCCGTTGCGCACCTCGCCCCGGATGCCGGTGATCCCGGACTCCCACACCGGGTAATTCCCGGCATAGTTGATGATGTTCCAAACAGTCGGGCCGCCGGCATGGATCAGGGCCTCGGCCTCAAAGGATTCCATGACCGACAGAGTATCCGCAGTGCCTGAAAGCTCCGCAGGTATCCTGGCGCCGGTGGATGAACATCACTCAACCCGGCACCGGAGTATCGGCGCATCTGCCCGCCGGGTACGAGCGGCGCCCCGGACAGGGACGGCCAGCTGGCCGCCCGGCGGTCCGGGAACCGGGCAGCCGTCATCCGCGTTCGAGGGTAAGCCCGTAAGGGACGTCGGCACTGACCGCCACCGTGAACAGCGTGTGGTGGTGCCGGGTGACGAGGATGCCGTGCCGGCGCTCCTCCATGGCCTTGGCACGGGCGGCCCTGACGGCGGCATCCAGTTCCTCGCCCAGGAGGGCGGCGTACTCGGCGTGGACTTCAAGAACGAGGTCCGTTCTGGCTTTGATCATGGCATGGTCCTTTTCCGATGGATTGAGGATCGAGGGTGCCCGGCCGGGGTCCGTCGCCGGTGGGCGGTGATGGCCCTGCTGTGACAGCGCGCAGCTCCGGGGGAGATATGGATTCTGTGGTGCGTCCCGGGGTCGCGGCGTGCCGACGGGGATACGAGGGCCCTTCACGCGGGCGGCGGCCGGCCGGATCCAGTCCGGCGGGCGAATGAACAGGGCAGTCTCTGCGTTCCGTTCTGTCTCCAGTGTGCGGGATGTGGTGTTTCGCACGGGTGAACACTGGGGGCCTTCCCTGTGACAGTTCCCGCAACAGGAGGAACTGGACCGGACAGGGCCATCGGCGCGGCGCGCGGAGCTCCTGGGCCGGGGCGCCGATATCAGTGAGATCCAGGACATGGTCGGAGTGCAGTTTGGCTACTTTGATGATCCGGATGGCAACCGCTGGGTTATTTACGGCGCAACACCTTCTGACGTCAGGGACGCACACCTGGTGAATATGGCAGTCTGGTTCAGGACCGGCGTGACGGCTTGAACCAGACTGCCATATTCAGGCCCCAACTGCTTCGGGACTCTGCCGCCGCGGTTGTTGTTGCTTCAGCCCTCGGCCGGGACCTCTGAATCCTGCACGCGGCGCGAAGCCCTCAACCCGTCCACCAGAATCACCACGCCCGTGACAGCAAACACCAGTCCCATCGAAGCCAGCACGTCCGTCAGCCAGTGGTATCCCAGGTACAGCCGGCTGAACGCCACCAGCGCCGTTGTTGCAACCGCAACTCCCGCACCCCAGCCCAGCAACGCCGTCGTCCCTTTCCCCTCACGCGACACCAGCATGTACACCAGGACACAGACGAACACCCCCGCGCCGAAGGTGTGGCCTGAGGGGAAGGACAGTGCATCGTCCGGGCCCAACATAAAATCGCTGGCAGAAGGGCGCGGCCGGTTGACCTGGCTCTTGATCAAGGCGGACAGCAGCACCGTTGACGCCATTGCCGCCAGCAGGAGCGCCGGGCGCCAGATTTCCCGTCTCCAGGCCGCCCAGCAGAGCGCCATCAAGACCCCAATGACCATCATCCACAACGGCGAGGTCACCGTGGTGACAGCCGTCACCACCGCCGTCAGCCAGGGGGTGCGGGCGCCAACTAGCCCGTCATGAACGGCACCATCCAATGCTGCCGCGCCGGAACCGGACTTCACCGCTGCGAACATCAGCCAGAAGAGGCCATCGCCGGCTGCCAGCAGTGCTGCGGCCGTGAAAAAGAGAGCCCGCGGCGAATGCACATGGGGCGGGGCCGGCCGGAGTTGCGCCGTCAGGGCAGAAATCATTATTCCAGTCTGCCCTGACGGCCTGAGGTGATTCCGGGAGTTTACTGGGAGTCCGCTGGGCGTTTCTTCTGCGGGTAGGGCGCCTCACCGCGTGTCAGCATCTCCACGAATCCTGCGATCTTGCGCTCCCGGGTGGCCGCCTGCTTAACCGAGTTGGTGCGGTAGATCAGGGCATAGCGGTTCACGGAGGTAAGCACCTCGAACATGGCCTGTGCCTCCGGAACGGCGGCGATAGCGGCCGCGAGGTCCGCCGGAACCTCCGCCGTCGCCTGCCCCGAATAGGCGGCTTCCCAGCGGCCGTCAGCTTTGGCGCTTTCGACGGCGGCACGTCCGGCGTCGGTCATCCTGCCTTCGGATTCGAGCCGGGAAATGCGGTCCACGTTCCGTTCGGACCATGGGCTCTTGGGTCCGCGGCGGGTCATCCGCTGGAAGGAGCTCTCCGAATCCCGCCCCCGGCCCTGGCCGTCGATCCAGCCGAAACACAGGGCCTCCTGCAGGGCAGCCTCGTAATCCAGCTCCGTCACGGAGCCGCCTTTTTTGTGCAGCACGAGCCACACTCCCGGGCTCTCCGCACAGTGGGTCTCGAGCCATGCACGCCACTCGGCGGCGGTAGGCACCAGCAGTTCCTCGAGTTCAACAGCCATGGGCGAAGCCTACCGGTTCCATCCTTGACGGTCACTTACTAGATTGCTAGCATCATAGCCATGGTCCAGGCAAGTGAAGCCCCGTCGAGCAAGTCCCAATTCAACGTGTACCTGCCTCCGGGCCTGGTCCGCGGCGTCAAACACCGCGCCGTCGACGAAGGCATCAGCCTGTCCGCCCTGGTGGAAAAGGCCCTCAGCAAGTACATCGCCGGTGCCGAAACCGGGAATCCCAACACCCACAATCCCCAGGAGAAGTAATGCTGCGCGTCCGCCCCATCCACTTCACGTCCCGGCTGCAGGAGTGGCGGCAGCTCCTCACTGATCTGGGTCTCGTCCAGACCACTGACGACGGCGACTGGCAGGAATTCGACGCAGGCTCGGGCCGGGTGGCCCTTCATCACTTCACGCCCGGCTCCGCCGAGGATGGCACCACAGCATTCGGTGTTGAAGTGGGCGACCTCGCTGAGTTCGCGCGGCGCACCAATGAAGCTGGCGCGGTCTCCGGCGGTACCACCACCGAGCTCATCGAGGCTGATCGCGGCCTGTCCTGCCGGGTCACGGGACTGGACGGCTTCAGCTTCCTGGCGGACCCTGCCACCCGTGCCGTGGATGGAACCTGGACAACATCCCCGGCCGCAGATCCCGCGCTGGGCGTTACCGCGATGTGGATCACCACGGACACTGCTGCGGCCCGGCAGGACCTCGCCAACATCGGAGCGCGTCCGCAGCGTTCTTCGGATACCGGCGACTGGGCGGATTTCACCGCCAAGAACGGAGGCCGGATCGGCGTGCAGATCGGCGGCGCCGTTGGTGCCGGGCCGTTGGGTTTTGAGTACGACGGCGATCTGGGCACCCTGCTGGACCGGCTCACCGCCGCCGGCCATGCGGCCCACATAGTGGACGAGTCCTATGGCCGTACGCTGCATGTACCCAACCCCGACTTCACTGAGCTGGACTTCGCTGAGCTGCCGAATAGTCCCGCCGGCCCCACCATCTGGATCTCGGAACGGCAAACGGACCTCTACGGGTACACCGAGCATTGAGGCCCCGCATCACGGGTGCAGATCAGGGCGGATCAGGCACCGTCATTCGCCCAGCTCTGCACCTTGAAGGTGCCGTTCTGGGGCGTGGGATCCCAGCACTTTGGCATCCGCTACGAGCTGAGATCCCACGCACCGGCCACCGGAGCCCCGGCGATGGGGTAGAACTTAACCATGAGTGTTCGTACCCCTGACCCCAATCCCGGCTGGCTTTCCGATGAAGACCTCTTTGAGGCCCGTGGAAGGCTACCCATGGTCTACGTGGAAGCCGTCCCGGTAAGACTGGATCCGCTGGGGTTCGTGAACGAGGTGGGTACCCTCCTGAAGGCGGACGAGGACGGCGCCATGGTCCGCTCGCTGGTTTCCGGCCGGGTGCTCTACCGCGAGACCATCCGCGCCGCGCTGCTGCGCCACATGGAAAAGGACCTGGGCGCCATGGCGCTGCCGCAGCTTCCCATCAGCCCGGTCCCCTTCACCGTGGCGGAGTACTTTCCGGCGCCGTCGCAGACCGGCTTCACAGACGACCGCCAGCACGCCGTGTCCTTGGCCTATATCATTCCCGTCACCGGCGAGTGCGAACCCCGCCAGGATGCTCTGGAACTGACCTGGATGACGCCGGAGGAAGTCCTCAGCGACGGTGTCCAACTGGAGTTCAGCGGCGGCCGTGGATCCCTGATCCGGCAGGCCCTGGCATTCGCCGGAGTAGGCAGCTGACGCCCTGAGGAACACCTGCGTCCCCGACTTCGGACGCGCGCCTTTGTAGACTGTTGGGCGGACCGCACGAGAACGTAAGGACTCCCGATGACCCACAACCCAGCCGCCCAGCACTATAGCGAACAGCAGGCTGGATCCCTGAAAACCGGCGATCAGCTGCTCCTGCCTGATGGCGGGCGCTCCGCCGAAATCCAGCGTGTGGAGCTCGAGAACGACGATTTCGGCATACCCGCGCTGGTGCTCGCAACGCTTGCAGGCGGGGGACTGCTGCGCATCGCCGCCGGTTCCACCGTCAGGATCCTCGATGCCCGAGCCACTCAGGCCGCCACTGAGGCCGCCGCCGCAGACGCCGCCACCGCGGACGCCACTCCCGCTGCCACCCCGGATCCTGCCACGGTGCCCGACCCCGTTACCCCGCTTCAGGCGGTGCAGAACCTCAGCGATGAGGACAGTCCGGCTGGGGCGGCTCCCGCCGTCGTCGTGCCTCCCCTGCCGGCCACCACCCCGTTGATGGGCGGCCCCACCGACAACGAACTGGCGCTGATTCCCGGGCACGCCGGCACACCGGAGTCCGTGGTGGAAGCGGCTTCAGCGGCCCATCCGGACGAGGTGGGCGTGCTGCTCCTCGCGGACAAACTGGCCAAGGGCATCAATACCAAGTCCGGCAGCTGCCTCAAGGACCTCAGCGATCTGGCGCACGAATTGTTCATCATGCTCAGGGATCCCGACGGCGCCCTGGCCGTAGCAGATCTGCTGAATGTCCTGCCCTTTGACGGCAACCACGGGCGGTGGGCGTCGGTGCAGGCGTCGCTGGCGCTCTCCAGCTATATCTGCCGCCAGACCGGACGCGAAGACCGCGCCGAGGTCTACGAAAAGCTGCTCCGTTCCCCTGAGACGCAGGAAACGGATCCCTTCAAAGCCCGGATGCAGGCCAAAGTCCGGCAGCGATCGCTCAACGAACCCAATCTTTACGACAAAGAGATCTTCCGTTCCATCGACAACTCCAACCGGGAGGCCGAACGGGAATGGCGGCTGCTGCGGCTGGAGTCGCTCCTTTTGCTGCGCGCACATGGCGGATCTGAAACCATCGGGCCCGGCGAGCTGCAACGTCGGATCGCCCATGAACTCGAGTCAGTCCGGGGCTGACGCTGCGTGGTCCGAACTGATAACCGGTAACCCCTGTTGCGTTTCGGCGTGGCGTTGTAGATTCAGGCCATGACGAACAATCTGAGCGTTGTCATCAACTCCGACGCGCAGCACGTTTGGACGATGCTGCGCGAACCCGCGAAAGTGGCCCAGTGGCACGGCTGGGAGTCCGCCGAACAAGCAGCCGAGATCAAGGAAATCTACTTCAACAGCACGGTTGTCGAAGGCGCCGGCCACACCACGCTGACCGTGGACGGCGGAGATGTTTTCACCCTGAAGCCGGTGCCGGCCGGAACCGAAGTCAGCATCACCCGCGCAGCACTGGACCACAACTCCGAGTGGGCCGCGTGGGACGAGGACGTCACCCAGGGCTGGCTGACGTTCCTGCACCAGCTCCGCTTTGCGCTGGAACGCCACCCGCACGGCACCCGGCGCACCTCGCACCTTTCCCTCCCGGGCGGTTCGGGTTCGGTCATCGAGAAGCTGGGACTGGCTGATGTGCCGGCCCCGGGCGAACCATATTCGCTGACGCTGGATACGGGGGAAGAAATCTCCGGGAAGGTCTGGTTCCGGAGCAATCACCAGGTGGGGCTGACCGTGCACAGCTATGCCGAGCATAGCGAAGGACTGGTGATCGTGGCTGACCAGCCGGTCATTCCGGCGATCAGGCCCGACGGCGGCGCCCTGGTGATCGTCGCCACTTATGATCTGGGGGCGCACAGCCTGGAGACCATCCGTGCATTGTGGGACGACTGGCGGGCTGAGAACTACCCCACATCGGAACCGCTCCACTAAGGATTCCCGGGCGCAAGCTGGCACACTTGAACCGTGCCAGCCAATCCCGCATCAGCGCTTCCAGAGACAGCCCCAACCCAGCAGTCCACCTTTTCCTTCACCGTGGGCAAGCGCCTTGCCGAGACGTGCGCACCGTCGCCTGCCCAGGTGGAAGAGAACGGCGGCGGTTTCCTCGGCCGTACCGGCACCATCACCACACCCCACGGCGAGATCCAGACGCCGGCGTTCATCGCCGTCGGCACCAAAGCCACCGTGAAAGCTGTCCTGCCGGAGTCCATGGCGGGCCTGGGGGCGCAGGCGCTCCTGGCCAATGCCTACCACCTGTATCTGCAGCCTGGGCCCGAGATCCTGGACCTGGCGGGCGGGTTGGGCGCGTTTATGAACTGGCCAGGGCCAACTTTCACCGATTCCGGCGGCTTCCAGGTGATGAGCCTCGGTTCGGGGTTCAAGAAGGTCATTGACATGAAGACTGCGCCCCCTGTGGACCACGCAGCGCCTGATGATGCCGTGGCCCCCGGCAAGGAGCGGCTGGCCCACGTGGACGACGACGGTGTCTGGTTCAAGTCGCACCTGAACGGGGACCGCCACCGTTTCTCACCGGAGATTTCCTTACAGATCCAGCACCAGATCGGCGCGGACATCATGTTCGCCTTCGACGAGTTGACCACACTGCAGAACTCCCGCGGATACCAGGAGGAATCGCTGGAGCGCACACGGCTATGGGCCGAGCGGTGTCTCGTGGAGCACTTCCGTCTGACCACGGAACGCGCCGCCAAGCCGTACCAGGCCCTGTTCGGCGTGATCCAGGGAGCGCAGTATGAGGACCTTCGCCGGAAAGCATGCCGCGATCTTGGTGCCATGCCGTTTGACGGGTTTGGGATCGGCGGGGCGCTGGAGAAGGAGAATCTGGGCACCATTGTGCGCTGGTGCAATGAGGAGCTGCCGGAGAACAAGCCGAAGCACCTGCTGGGCATCTCCGAACCGGACGACATCTTCACGGCCATCGAAAACGGCGCGGACACCTTCGACTGTGTCTCCCCCACCCGCGTGGCCCGCAACTCTGCCTTCTACACTCCGGCCGGGCGCTTCAACCTGTCCGGCGCCAAGTACAAGCGCGATTTCGGCCCCCTCCAGGACGGCTGCGACTGCTACACCTGCCTGAATTACTCCCGTGCGTACATCCACCACCTGTACAAGGCCAAGGAGATGGTCTCGGCCACGCTGATCTCCATCCACAACGAGCGCTTCGTGGTGAAGATGGTGGACGACGCCCGGCTGGCCATTGAGTCCGGGGACTTCTTCGAGTTCAAGGCCGAGACGCTGGCGCAGTACTACTCCTGAGGCCTGGCTGCTCGCTGCCTCCCCGCCAATTCGATGGTTCCCTCCGCACACGATGTCGGGCTACATCATGCCCGCGGGGAACCATCGAACCGGGGTTGTCCACATGGCCAAGGATCCGGGTTTCACCAGCGCTGGTCGTCCTCCACGCTGGATGAGTGACACCGCACAGCATTCCCCGGCTCCCGGACGGCCAAGGCCTATGGCGCACGTCCGAGCTCCAGGAAGCAGGCTTCAACGACCGCGCTATCCAGCGCCTGCTGCAGGCAGGTGAGGTGGTCCGACTCCGCCGCGGCTGTTATCTCCGCGGCAGCATCTGGGACAAGCAGACGTCACCGCAAACGCAGCGTCCAGTTGATCCTGGCGCACGCCCACGGAACGCTCACGACGTCGACCGGCGCGTTTGCCTACAGTCACATCTCGGCTGCCCGCCTGTGTTCCTTGTACCTGTGGGATGTTCCGGATACGGTTCACATCACCCAGCAGACTCACCCGGCCACCTCCACTCACGGCGCCGGCGTCGCAGCCCATACCCGGAAGCTGGCACCGGGAGACCTTGCCACCGTTAACGGGTTGCCGTGCACATCTTTGGAACGGACCGTCGTGGACTGCTGCCTCCTGCTCAATTACCGGCAGTCCTTGATCCTCATGGACCATGCCCTGCGCCTTGGGGCGGATGAGGACAATCTTCGGGAAGCATGCGCACGGCTGGCTGGCCGCAATGGTGTGAAGACCCTCCGGAGAGTCCTTGACACAGCGGACGCGCGTTCGGAATCCGCTGGGGAGACACTGTGCCGGGAGCTACTGTCCCGGCTGAATATCAAGGCGCCCACTCTGCAGATGGAAGTCCGGACCAGCGCTGGCCTGCACCGCATGGACTTCGGCTGGAAGGAAGAGAGGGTGGCACTGGAATTCGACGGCAGAACCAAGTACTTCGACTACGCGCCTACGGACCAGGTGCTCTTTGAAGAACGCAATCGAGAGAAAGCCCTCACCAACGAGGGCTGGCGCGTGATCCGGATTGGATGGAAGCACCTTTTCCGCGAACAGGAATTCAAGACCCTGATCCTGCAAGCCTTACGGAATCAGGCCGCTAGGTAAACACTCCCCAAGCTGCTCTGATCCGCCACACCCAAACGACCACACCGACGATGCCGCCCCCTCGACATCTCCGATTCGATGGTTCCCCGCGGAGACGACGCGGCGCGACATCGTGCGGGACGGGAACCATCGAATCGGCGGCTGGATGGGCGAAATGCGCGACGATGGAAGAATCAGGCGCCGTAGCTCGGTTCCCGTTTCTTGATCCAGCCGATCACCAGGGAGGTCACCGGCACGAAGAGGAACTCCACAACCGTCTTGTAGACGAAGCCCACCGCCACGTAGTTCACGAACATCCCGACATCACTGATGCCGATCACGGACGCCGCAATGCTGCAGAAGATCAGTGTGTCCACAAATTCGCCGGCCACGGAGGAACCCATGAGCCGCACCCAGAGAGTCTTCTCGCCAGTGCGCGCCTTCATTTTCACGAGGATCCACGAGTTAATGGTCTGCCCCGCCAGGAAAGCGAGCATGGATGCCAACACGATCTGCGGAACCGGGCCCAAGGCGCCTTCAATGGCGGCCTGCTTGGCCATTCCGTAATCGTCATCGAACCCGGGCAGGATGATGATCACCCAGTAACAGATCGAGGCGAACACGGAAAGCGCGAACGCGGTGATGATGGCCTTGCGTGCCACCTTGAAGCCGTAGACCTCACTGATGACGTCACCCA
This sequence comes from Pseudarthrobacter sp. N5, assembly GCF_050157035.1. Taxonomy (GTDB): domain Bacteria; phylum Actinomycetota; class Actinomycetes; order Actinomycetales; family Micrococcaceae; genus Arthrobacter. Next base: position 865,078 of record NZ_CP189593.1, on the reverse strand, counting down.
GGATGTACGCGAGCGGGAAGAGGAAAAACCCGCCGTCGGTGATGATCGGGCCGATCGCCACGCCCTTGGACGCTCCGATGTTGGACAGGATGAGCACCACGGCCATAAAGGCCAACATGATGCCGAAATACGGTGAGCCGATCGAAGCGAACGACAGTCCGGGCCTGGCACCAACTGCCTCTGTGCGGGCTGAAGGGCGGGTGGCTTCCGGCAGGGCTTCGGGGCCGGGTGCGGGTGCGGGTGCCGGTGCGGAGGGCATGGTGATTCCGTTCATAGTGGTTCGCTCGGCAGCCCGAATCGTCACGGGCCAGCCGGCTGTATTAGCACTGGGAGGATCCCGTTGCAGTTCGCGCCGGGACCCGCCCTATTCTCGCACCATCCCGCACCAACTGCCGGAGTCCCCATTATTTGAACACGTTCAAAACTAGTGACATACTCATTATTGAACACGTTCAAAACTATCGAACACCCTAGGAACGGAAACCCCCATGGCAGCCAAGAGTGAGCAGAGCAGGCAGCTGGTAGCGGACGTGGCCCTGAAGATGTTCCGCGAGATCGGCTTCGAAAAGACCACCATGCGCGCCATCGCCACCACAGCCGGGGTGTCCGTGGGGAATGCCTACTACTACTTCGCGTCCAAGGACGATCTGGTCCAGGAGCTCTACCTACAGGTCCAGGCCGAGCACGCGGCTAAGGCAGCCGAGGCTATGGCGGGTATCAAGGACCTCAGCGGCAGGCTCAAGGCAACGCTGCACGCCGGACTGGACGTTATGGCGCCCTACCACCAGTTCGGTGCCGATTTCATCGCTACCGCCATCCGGCCGACGTCGCCAGTCAACCCTTTCGCGGGAGAGTCGACGGCGGCACGCGAGGCCTCGCTCGTCATCTTCCGGAACGCCGTGGACGGGGCGATGCCTTCGGTACCGAAGAAACTCAGCGCTGACCTTCCGGAGCTTGTCTGGCTCGGCTACATGGGCGTGGCACTGTTCTGGGTCTATGACAGCTCCGAGGGTCAGCGCCGCACCCGGAAGTTGGTCGACGGCGCCGTTCCGTTGATGGTCCGCGGGCTGTCACTTGCGAAGATCCCGGGTGTCAGCCGGATCTTCGACGAAGTCCTCAGCCTGAGCCGCAGCATCCGCGATTGACCACTCATCCACGTAGCAGCGAGACTCCAGGGGGAAGAATGAACAGCAGCATGATTGTGGTGGTGGCCGGGGCATCCGGCTTCATCGGCACGTACTTCCGTCATCGCTTTGAGCAGGACGGCTGGACCGTACGGACCATCGGCCGCGCTGCCTCCAACGACGCCACGTGGAACGACGACGCCGGCATCACCCGCGCACTGGACGGAGCCGAGCTGCTGGTGAACCTCGCCGGACGCTCCGTGAGCTGCCGCTACAATGCCAGGAACAAAGCGGAAATCCTGCGGTCACGCGTGGAGACCACCGCGGCGCTGGGCCGTGCCGTCAGCCGGTGCAGCGCTCCCCCGGCCACGTGGCTGAACGCAAGTACCGGCACCATCTACCGGCATGCTCAGGACATGCCGCAATCTGAGTTCGACGGCGAGTTGGGAACCGGCTTCTCGGTGGACGTCGCGCGTGCCTGGGAGGATGAGCTGGAGACGGCCGATACGCCACGGACCAGGAAAATCCCGCTGCGCATCTCGATCGTTCTGGGGCCCGGCGGAGGGGTAATGATGCCGTTCGCGAATCTGGCGCGGCTCGGCCTGGGCGGCCACATGGGCGCGGGTACGCAGAAGTTCAGCTGGGTGCATATGGAGGACTTGTACCGCGCTGCAGTGCTCCTGCATATGCGCACGGACATCACCGGGCCGGTCAATGTGGCGTCGCCGGATGTGGTGGATAACCGCGAGCTGATGCGGCTGGTCCGCCGCGCGTATGGTGCCAGGCTTGGCATCCCCACACCGGCGTGGCTCCTCGCAGTGGGTGCAGTGCTGATCCGGACCGAGTCGGAGCTGGTGCTCAAGAGCCGCTGGGTGCAGCCGCAGAAGCTCCTGGATGCGGGCTTCCTCTTCAGGCAGCCCGAGCTGGGGCGTGCACTGATGAAAATCGCCAAGGGCCAGGCATGAGCCGGCCGCAGCGCGTGGTGCTCACGGGCAAGCCATTGTTCCTTGGGGCGCTGGCAAGTCTGCTGGCCCTCGGCTGTGCCATGGTGCTGGTAAATGGCCTGACTTTCAGCCCGTGGACCACGATTGTGCTCACCGTGGTTATTGGCGCCGTGCCCGCCTTCATTCTCGCTGGCATCTTTGGGCTGCCCCTGGCCCTGCTGCTTGAGCCCATTCGGAATCAATGGCTGCACGTTGCGGCGTTCGGTGGACTCGGATGCGTACTTGGACTGGGGCTCATGGCCCTGACAGCGTCAGACGGCCGCATCCTCGACCCTGGCTACATGGCCAGTGCGGCCTTGATGTTGGGCGCCTCAATGACCGTCGGCCGGCTCTCCGTGTGGAGACTCGCCAGGACTGACGACGACGGCGGGCGCCCGGCTTGCGAAAGCCGGCCACCCGCCGTCGCACGTTAATTCAAAGCCGTCAGGCGTCGACGAGATCCTTGTCGTCGTCATTATGGCCGGCACCCTTGCGTCCGGCGCTGGTGGAACCGGCGGCGAACGCCTCGCCCTGTTCCGCATCGAGGTGCGTGGACTTCTTGTTCTTCAGGGCGAAGATGTAAACCAGCAGCGAGATGCCGATGCCTACGGTGATGTAGGTGAAGAAGATCTCGATCTGTCCGGCCTTCTGGAACGCGGCCCCCACCAGCGGCGTGGTGCCGCCGAACAGCGAGTTGGCGATGGCGTAGCCCAGGCCCACGCCGAGGGCGCGGATGGATGCCGGGAACAGTTCGGCCTTCACCAACGCGTTGATTGACGTGTAGCCACCCACAATCAACAGCCCGCCCATCATCAGCAGGAACGCGGTAAAGGGATCCTTGGTTCCGCCGAGTGCAGACATCAGCGGCCAGGTCAGGAGCACACCGGTGATGCCGAACCAGAGCAGGAGCGGCTTGCGGCCCACCTTGTCGGAAATGATGCCGTAGACAGGCTGCAGCAGCATAAAGATGAAAAGCGCCCAGAAGCTGATGACGGAGGTGGTTTCCTTGGCAATGCCGCTGGTGTTCTGCATAAAGGACAGCGTGAAGTTGGTGTAGGTGTAGAACGCCATGGTGCCGCCCAGGGTGATGCAGATGCAGATCAGCAGCGACCTCCAGTACTTGGTGAGCAGCAGCTTCATGGTGCCCGGCTGTGCTTCGCCGGCCGCTGTCCCAGCCTTGGCGGCGGCGGCCTGTTCGGCGGAAATCGTCTCTTCCATGGAGCGCCGCATCCAGAGGACAACCAGGGCGGCCACGCCGCCGATGGCAAACGGAATGCGCCAGCCCCACTCGCCCAGGACGTCCTTGCCCATTGTCCGCTCGAGGACCACCAGCACCAGCAGTGCCAGCATCTGGCCGCCGATCAGCGTGACGTACTGGAAGCTGGAGAAGAACCCCCTGCGTTTAGCCGTTGCCGCCTCGGACATATAGGTGGCGCTGGTGCCGTACTCGCCGCCCACAGAAAAGCCCTGGAGCAGCCGGATCAGTACCAGCAGGACCAGCGCCCAGACGCCTATTACTTCCTTCGTGGGTAGCAGGGCAATCGCAAAGGACCCCGCCGACATCATGGTCACACTCAGGGTCAGCGCGGCCTTTCGGCCCTTCCGGTCTGCGTAGCGGCCAAAGAACCAACTGCCGATGGGCGCATCAGGAAGGTCACGGCAAAGACTGCCATGGCCTCAAGGTTGCTCTGCAAGGGGTCTTTGGAGCTGAAGAAATGGACGGCAAAGTAAGCCGAGAAAGCCGTTTAAATTTAAACATCGAACCACTCCACCAAGTTGCCGGCGGAGCCCTTCAGGATGTTTTTCACGGCCCTGCGCGTCTGTGCGGCTTCGGACAGCTGGGTGCTCATCAATGAACCTTCCTGGATCCGGCGCCGCAGACAGCAACACCGTCCGCCACACTAGTTTCTGTGACCCGGAACACCACTGTTTTGTTCATACTGGTCGTGGAACCATCGTTTTTCGGATGGCAGGATAGCCACATGACTTCCGCACCGGCTGCTGCCGCGCCCACCCAGTCCAATCCCACCCAGTCCAATCCCACCCAGACCACTCCCGCCGTGGTGCTGACCATTGCCGGATCCGAGGCCACTGGTGGAGCGGGGGCACAGGCGGACCTGAAGACCTTCCAGGAGCTGGGCGTCTTCGGCATCGCCAACCTCACCTGCATCGTCTCCTTTGACCCGCAGGACAACTGGAACCACCGCTTTGTCCCGGTGGACCAGCAAGTGATCGCCCACCAGCTGGAAGCGACGACGGCGGCCTACGGTGCCGCTTCCGGCGCGCCTTCGGTGCTGGACACCGTGAAGATCGGCATGCTGGGCAGCCCCGCCACCATCGGCACGGTTGCGGCCGCCCTGGCTGCCGGCACCTTTACGAATGTGGTTCTCGACCCCGTGCTGATCTGCAAAGGCCAGGAACCCGGGCACGCACTGGATACCGACCAGGCATTGAAAACTCAGATCCTGCCGCTGGCCACCTTCGTCACGCCCAATCATTTCGAGGCGGAATCGCTGTCCGGCCTGGAGATCACGGACCTGGACTCGCTCAAGGCTGCGGCTATCCGCATCCATGAGCTCAGCGGTGCCGCCGTGCTTGCCAAAGGCGGGGTACGGCTGGAAGGCCCGGACGCCGTCGACGTTTACTACGACGGCGACACCCTGGAAGTCCTCAGCGCCCCGAAAATCGGCGAAGTGGCGGTGTCCGGAGCCGGTTGCTCCCTGGCCGCCGCAGTCACAGCGGAGCTGGCCAAAGGCGCTTCGCCGCTGGAGGCCGCGCGAACGGCCAAGGCATTCGTCACCGCCGGGATCCGCAACCGGGTGGCCTCCGGGGCTCCGTTCGATGCGCTGTGGCAGGGCGGACCACGCTAACCGCACTCTTGGGCAGGGCTCCCCGGTTTCTGCAACCAATGTCCCGGGCGACTCGATTCCAGCGCAGCTGCCATCCAAGCAGCCATTCGGGCCGCAAAAGCGCGGCGTCCGAACATAGCCCGGCGCGAGGAGCGGATTCCCTGCGAGCTCCATGTGCAGCCCGGGCTGAAGCTTCGTGAAGAACACACCCGCAAAGTCGTCCAGAGCGGCCGGCGCAGCTGATCCGATTTCATCGCCGCCAACGGCACTGGCGAGCTTCCGGTGGACCTCGAGCTGCGTTTCAACAACTGACCTGCCGGTTACTGAAACGTGTTGCTGATCCCTAGGCTGCTTGTGAGATCCGCACCGTGTTGCCCGACGGGTCCCGGAAGGCGCAATCGCGCGGCCCCCACGGCTGGTCCATGGGCTCCTGGAGGACTTCGGCACCGGATGCGCGCGCCTTCTCGAACGCGGCGTCGAGGTCATCAGTGCGGAACACGAGCATGGGCAGGGATCCTTTAGTGAGCAGCTCCTGCATCGCGTCGCCGTCGGCCTGGGAGCGGCCGGCGTGTGGTTTCGACAGGACAATTTCCAACCCGGGCTGTGAGTCGCTCCCCAGGGTGACCCAGCGGAAACCGTCCGAAGCGACGTCGTTGCGCAGCTGAAGGCCCAACACGTCCCGGTAGAAGGCGAGGGCCTCATCCGGATCATTGACAGTGATATTGCAGTACTGCAGCGAAATAGTCATGCGGCCAACTCTAGGCGGACTGTTCGGGCAATGCTTCTTGAAAACTGCTCTCTGTGTTTCCGCTTGGGGTTTTTCTGCGAGGCCGGGTGTGGATTTTAGCCACGCAACTGGGCATTGCGGCCACTGCCCGGTGGCCCAGCCGGCGGTAGGTGCTCGGCGCTATACCCATCAGCTCAGTGAACCGCGAGCTGAAAGAGCCCAAGGACGTACAGCCCACGGCCATGCAGGCATCGGTGACACTCATGCCCTGCCGGAGCAGCGCCATGGCCCGTTCCATCCGCCGCGTCATGAGGTAGCCGTAGGGCGTCTCGCCATAAGCTGCCCGGAATTGCCGCGAGAAATGCGCGGGAGACATCAGGGCGCGCCGCGCCATGGTGGGCACATCCAGAGGACGTGCGAACTCCCGGTCAATCAGGTCACGCGCCCTGCGCAGGTGCGCGAGGTTGGCGAGCTCTTGCGGGGTCATGGCATGAGAGTACCACCGGCCGGCTCCGCTAGGAGCGCGGATCCGCAATCTTCCCCATAAACAGCGGCAGCCCGGATTCAACATGCACAATCTGGTAGTGGAACGGCCGGTCAAAGGAAATCTTCTGCACCTGAAGCGGGATCGGCTTCCCGGACACCGCGCCGTTGAATTGCGTCACAGCCGCAGCGATGGTGCCCTTTTCCGCCACCGTGATGTTGGCGGCCTGTGCGGCGTCCGTGATCTTCAGGCCAGGCTGGATTGCATCAAACTCCGCGGATGGGCCCAACGTTTTGCTCAGTCCCATCTTGTTCAGGATCGGAATCAAGTCGACGTTCGACTTGTGATCCCATTTCGGCAGATGGATCTCCACAGGGACGGGCTGGGCGGACTCCAGAGCGTTGGCAATCTCGCCAAGTTCCGCCCCACCCGGCCGTGCGGAATCACCACTGGTGCCAGCGCCGGCGTCCGGAAGAATCAGCCGCATGACAAAACCGTCGGCATACGGCAGGTCAACGGCGCGCCAGCCCGCGCCGTCCGCATACGCCATCTTCAGCTCATTCTGCATGGTGGGTACGCTGATTTCTTCGCCATTTGCCTTCGTGAACGGGCGGTCTGCGGTACTGTTCGGATCAAACGGAGCACGCCAGGCGGAGGCAAAGTACACCGCGTTGAGCAGGCTGAAAGTGTTGTCCGGACTGTATTGTGCCGGGGCCTCCTTGATCCGGCCACCTGTGTTTTTGTCCACCCAGGCGTCAATGGACGGCTTGGTGGCGCCCTCATCCCGGAAGTCCACGGGGTACACGCCGGTGCCGTAGTGCTTGGCCAAGGTCTCCAGATAGCCCGCGCCGGTGGTCTCGTTCTTGTCCACGAACAGGCCATTGGCTGCATGCATCACGGGCTTCCGCGGCGGGTTGTTTTCGTCAACGGAGCCGGGGTCGCCGTCGTACTTCTCCAGGGACGCAAGCAGCGCATTCATTGCCTCATCGCGGTCCCTCGCCGGGAGCCCCAACACCGAATCCATCTCTACCGCCGTCTCGCCGGACGCCCCGGTGCGCAGCATGGCCAGGGCAATCAACAGACTGCCCGGCGACGAAATCACGTTGCCGTTTCCGTTGTCTGCGAGCAGCGCTTCGCCGAGCTTCAGGGCAGATGTGCGGATGGCAGAAAGTTCCCCCGCGTAAGCCGCACGGTCCACCGAAACCCGTTGGACGCCGTCGGCCTTCACCAATCCGGGTGCCGGCGACGAACACGCGGTGAGCGCTGCAACGGCGCCTATCGCTACTGCCGCCTTGAACCGCGACTGCGATTTCATTGCCACCCCTGACCACTCGGCCCCGACAACCGGCGGGGTTCCGCCTTCCCCCAGTCAACCAGCGACGGCGGGCCGGAACGATGCCTGCGCGGTCACGGTTTGCCGTCGTTTTGGTCTCGGACCCGCCGCCGATTCGATGGTTCCCTGCGGATACGATGCTGCGCCACATCGAGTGCGCAGGGAACCATCGAATCGGAGCAAACAATCGGTGCAGAGGGTGGCACCGAGGCGAGTCAGCTCCCGGAGTGCGCCTGCAAGAAGCTGTACACCTCGGTCTCATCCACACCAGGGAACGCACCCGGCGGCATGGCCGCGAGCAGGTGCGAGTGCGCGCGCGCGGAAGGCCACGCATTACCGGCCCACTCCGAAGCCAACTCCGCCGGCGGCCGCCTGCAGCAGTTTTCGTCCGGGCAGGTGGATGTGGAACGCTCGGTGGTTTCGCGCCCGCGGAACCATTTGACTTGCGCATACGGCACGCCGACGGAGAGGGAGAATTCACCGTTCGCCGAGCGTTCCGTCCGGGCCGTGCACCAGTACGTCCCCGCAGGGGTGTCCGTGTACTGGTTGTACGCACTGAACTTGTCCGCCACGTCGAACACCATGCGGCTGGTCCAGTATTTGCACGACGGCTGGCCCTCGATGGCGCCGGTGTGGTCCTGCGGGAACGTCACGCCGTCGTTCTCGTAAGCCTTGTAGATTATGCCGCTCTGGTGCGTTTTCTGGAAGTGCGTGCGGATGTCCAGGTGCTGCGTGGCCAGGTTGGTGAACCGGTGCGCGGCGGTCTCGTAGGACACGGCAAAGGCGTCCCGGATGTCCTCCACTGCGATCTCCTTGGCCTGTTTGGCGCGCTGCAGGAACTCAACGGTGGCCTGCTCCGGCAGCATCAGCGCCGCAGCGAAATAGTTGGTGGCCACCCGCTGCATCAGGAAATCGCCGTAGTTCGTGGGCGTCTTGTGGCCCAGCACGTAGTGACCCAGCGCCTGCAGCAGCACCGAACGGGGATCGTGATCGGTCCTCTGGTTCTGGGTCAGATAAATTCGGTGGTTCTTAAGATCCGTCACGGAACGGGTGGAATGGGGCAGGTCGCCCACATGGTGGAGGCTGAAACCGAGGTGGGCCGCGATGTCCGCGATGACGTGCTGCGACAGCGGCCCATTCGTGTGGCCCACCATGGCCAGCACCTTCTTGGCCTCTGCTTCATACTCCGGGAAATAGTTATTCCGTTCGCGCATCATGGCGCGCAGCTCACCATTCGCGCGGCGGGCCTCTTCCGGCGTCGCGATCTGCTCGTTCAGCTTGCGCTCCAGCTCGTTCTGCAGCCCCACCATCGACTCCAGCACATCCAGCGGCAACCGTGAGCTGATGCGGATTTTGGGCAGTTTCAGGGACTCGTAAATGGCGCTGCGCTGGTACCGTTCAAGCTCGATTTCCAGGGCCGCCCGGCGGTTGGGCGGCTCTGATCCGAGCAGCTGGTCAATGCCAACATTCAGCGCAGCGGCAAGCTGCTGGAGGAGCCCCAGTTTGGGCTCCCGCTTGCCGTTTTCAATCAGGCTCAGCTGGCTCGGTGCGGTCCCGACGGCGGCACTCAGGTCATCGAGCGTCAGGCCTGCCGCCTTGCGCAGGTGCCGTACGCGGCGGCCCAGGCTGATGACGTCCAGTTCGGGGGCGGCAGCGGACGACGGCGGCGTGGCTTGGCGATTCCAGCTTGAAGTGGTCATTTCTTGAGAATACGCGAAGAAGTGCGTTTCTTTCCATAGTTTCCCTCTAGCAACCCCCTTGAAAGTGCAGAAAAGTAGGTCTTACGGAAAAGAAGCACCGCCCCGGATCCGCCGGCCCGAACTGCAAGGAAGCAGGGACGGCCGGCCCGGGCACTATCAAGGAGACAAAGATGACTGCAGCATTTGAGCCCACCCAGCAGACGCCCGAAGAGCAGGCCGCCGCCCTGGAGCTCGAGTGGGCTGCCAGCCCGCGCTGGGAAGGTGTCACTCGGGATTACAAGGCTTCCGACGTTATCCGCCTCCGCGGCCGTGTCTCCGAAGAGCACACCCTCGCCCGCCGCGGCTCGGAGAAGCTCTGGAAGCAACTCACCGAAGAGCACAGCGAAGGCAAGTACACCAACGCCCTGGGCGCCTTGACCGGCAACCAGGCCGTGCAGCAGGTCAAAGCCGGCCTGCGCGCCATCTACCTCTCCGGCTGGCAGGTCGCTGCCGACGCCAACAACTCCGGCCACACCTACCCGGACCAGTCCCTGTACCCGGCCAACTCCGTTCCCACGGTTGTCCGCCGCATCAACAACGCCCTGCTCCGTGCAGACCAGATTGAGTTCTCCGAGGGGATCCAGACCGTTGAGGACTGGATGGTGCCGATCGTCGCTGACGCCGAGGCCGGCTTCGGTGGCCCGCTGAACGCCTACGAGCTCATGAAGTCCATGATCCAGGCCGGCGCGTCAGGTGTGCACTGGGAAGACCAGCTCGCTTCGGAGAAGAAGTGCGGCCACCTCGGCGGCAAGGTCCTCATTCCGTCCCAGCAGCACGTCCGCACGCTGAACGCCGCCCGTCTGGCAGCCGACGTCGCCGGCACGCCGTCGGTCATCATTGCCCGCACCGACGCCGAGGCAGCCACCCTGATCACTTCCGACGTCGACGAGCGTGACCAGGAATTCATCCTCCGCGAAGGGGGACAGCCGGTTCGCACCGCGGAGGGCTTCTACAAGGTCCGCAACGGGATCGAACCCTGCATTGCCCGCGCCAAGGCCTACGCCCCGTACTCAGACCTGATCTGGATGGAGACGGGCACCCCGGACCTGGAGCTGGCCCGCAAGTTCGCCGAGTCCGTCAAGGCCGAGTTTCCGGACCAGATGCTCTCCTACAACTGCTCGCCGTCGTTCAACTGGAAGAAGCACCTGGACGACGCCACCATCGCCAAGTTCCAGCGCGAACTCGGCGCCATGGGCTTCACATTCCAGTTCATCACCCTGGCCGGTTTCCACGCCCTGAACTACTCGATGTTCGATCTCGCCCACGGTTACGCCCGTGAAGGCATGAGCGCTTACGTCGAGCTGCAGGAGAAGGAATTCGCCTCCGAGTCCCGCGGCTACACCGCGACCAAGCACCAGCGCGAAGTCGGCACCGGCTACTTCGACAGCATTGCTACTGCGCTCAACCCGAACGCATCAACACTGGCCCTGGTGGGATCCACCGAAGAAGGCCAGTTCCACTAACATTCCCCGCCCAAGGTGAGTTGTTCATGCCGCTCACCGGAAGGCACGACGGCGGCCGGCACCCATGGTGCACATGCCACCGGGGGCTGGGAAAGGTAATCCGGAAGCGTGCGTAAAAGGGGCCCTGTCCCCGCCCGGCCAAGCTCTGCGAGGCCCAAGGCGGGGATGGGGAATAGCACGCGGAGGACTGCCTTTTTCGGCCCCAAACCGCACACCGCCGTCGAACACTGCTTCTCCGAGGAGAGATTGAAATGAACAGCTTCACTGACAACTTCACCATCAACGGGATCACGTTGACTGCACAGCCCATCTGCCGCCAGAACGAGGTTCTCACTCCGGATGCCCTGGAGTTTGTTGCCCGTCTGCACAAGGCCACCGCCGGCAGGCGACAGGAGCTGCTGCAGGCACGCCAGACCCGGCGCACCGAAATCGGCAACGGCCAGGACCCGCGTTTCCTCCGCGAAACCGAGTCCGTCCGCAACGATCCCAACTGGCGGGTGGCTCCCCCGGCCCCTGGTCTGGAGGACCGCCGCGTGGAAATCACCGGGCCGGTGGACAAGAAGATGACCATCAATGCGCTCAATTCCGGCGCCAAGGTGTGGCTCGCCGACATGGAAGACTCCTCCACCCCGTCCTGGCGCAACGTGATCCAGGGCCAGCTCAACCTGACGGATGCGTTGGAGCGCCGGATCGATTTCACTTCCCCGGAGGGCAAGGAATACAAGCTGCGGCCCGCCGAGGACCTCCCCACCATCGTGGTCCGCCCGCGCGGCTGGCACCTGCCGGAGAAGCACATGCTCATCGACGGCAAGCCGGTTGCCGGCGGCATCGTGGACTTCGGGCTGTACTTCTTCCACAACGCCCACCGCCTCCTGGCGCAGGGCAAGGGTCCGTACTTCTACCTGCCGAAGATCGAAAACCACCTCGAAGCACGGCTGTGGAACGACATCTTCATCCTGGCCCAGGACCTGCTAGGCATCCCGCAGGGCACCATCCGCGCCACGGTTTTGATCGAGACCATTACGGCCTCCTTCGAGATGGAAGAGATCCTGTACGAGCTGCGCGATCACGCCTCGGGCCTGAATGCCGGCCGCTGGGACTACATTTTCTCAATGATCAAGAACTTCCGCACCCGCGGCCCCCGGTTCGTTCTGCCGGATCGCAGCCAGGTGACCATGACCCAGCCGTTTATGCGGGCCTACACCGAGCAGCTGGTCCGCGCCTGCCACAAGCGCGGCGCCATGGCCATCGGCGGAATGGCGGCGGCCGTCCCCAACCGCAAGGATGAGGAAGCCAATGCCAACGCGTTCGAGAAGGTGCGCGAGGACAAGACCCGCGAGGCCGGAGACGGTTTCGACGGTTCCTGGGTGGCCCACCCGGATCTGGTCCCGGTGTGCCGCGAGGTGTTCGACGCCGTTCTTGGCGATCGCATCAATCAGCTGGACCGCGCCCGTGAGGACGTCATCCCGGATGACCGCGCGCTAATCAACGTGGCCGCCACGGAAGGCACTATCACCGAGACCGGCATCCGGAACAACATCGAGGTGGGCATCCGCTACATCGAGTCCTGGCTGCGCGGCAACGGTGCCGTGGCCATCCACAACCTGATGGAGGACGCCGCAACCGCGGAAATCTCCCGCTCGCAGCTGTGGCAGTGGATGTACGCCAGAGCCATCACGGACCAGGGTGAGATCATCACCCGCCGGTGGGTGGAGGACATGCTGGACGAGGAATTCGCCAAACTGGAACGCTTCGACGGCGACCGCTTCGGTGATGCCCGGGACATCTTCGAGGAGGTCACCCTCGGCGAGGACTTCCCCACCTTCCTGACGGTTCCGGCGTACGCCCGCTACCTGCACGAAGCCCGCGACTCGGCGTCAAACGAAGCCGAGGACGGTGAACCCGTCGCCGCATAAAGCTCGGGCCCGGTGATCGGGCCCGTCAAGATTCCGTCCGCCGGGCTGCCAGGCCGCCCGCAACAGGCACCCCGAAATCCGGGGCGGCAGCCCGGCGACGGAGCACACTGAAGAGACTCATCGAAGTGACATCTGAGGCCCATGTTTACGCCAAACATGGGCCTCAAGTGTCACTTCGCGCTCGTGGGTGGGCGCGGCGCCGGCACCGAAGCGGCTACCCCTCTCGCCGGCCGTCCACGAGGCGCGGCACACCGAGCAGATTCTCCTCGCGCAGGGCCTCGGGCAGCAAATGCTGCGGGAAGCCCTGGTAGGCCACGGGCCGCAGGAAGCGCTCGATCGCGGCGGTGCCCACGGAGGTGCTTCCGGCGGCCGTCGTCGCCGGGTAGGGCCCGCCGTGTTGCTGCGCGTAGGTGACCGACACACCGGTGGGCCACTGGTTCCAAAGCACCCGCCCTGCCTTTCGCGTGAGGATCTCCACGAGCCCCGCCGCCTGGCAGGAGTCCGTGCCGTGGATGGTCGCAGTCAGTTGCCCCTCGAAGCTCTCGGCGATTCCCGGAAGCTGGGACTCGTCGTCGTATGCCACCACCACAGCGGTGGGCCCAAAGCACTCGCCCTGGAGAGCATGTGGCTCGGCAAGCACATCCGCGGCGGTGGTGAGCAGGAGGGTGGGGCTGGGCGGGTCGGCCAACGGTTCGGCGCCCTGCACCAGGACCTCGAGGCGAGGGTTGCCCCGCAGTCCTTGCAGGACCTCGGTGTAGCCGGACTGGATTCGCTCATTGAGCAGCGGTGCAGCGGGCGGCAGTGCGGCGGCGCGCAGCGCCTCGACGATGCCGGATCCGTTCGGGACGACCAGCGTACCGGGCTTGGTGCAGAACTGACCGGCACCAAGGGTGAAGGATGCCACGAAGTCTGCGGCGATTTCCGCGCCACGCTCCGCAGCCGCTGCCTCCGTGACGAAGACCGGATTGTTGCTGCCCAGCTCGCCATAGAAGGGGATGGGCTCGGGCCGCGAGCTAGCGATGTCGAACAAGGCGCGGCCGCCCGGGATGGAGCCAGTGAACGCCCCGGCCTTGATCCGCGGGTCGCGCAGTGCGGCCGCCCCGGCGGCGGTTCCGGCGATAAGCGCGAAGGTCCCTTCGGGAGCACCCGCCGCGGCGAGCGCCGAAACTACAACCGCGGCTGTGAGCCGCGAAAGCTCGGGGTGCCCTGAATGGGCCTTGAGCAGCACAGGGCTGCCCGCGGCGAGGGCCGAGGCCGTGTCGCCGCCGGCTACGGAGAACGCGAAGGGGAAGTTACTGGCGGCGAACACCACCACCGGCCCCACGGGAACCAGTACGCGGCGGAGATCCGGCCGCGGTCCGCCCATGGGCCAGTCGGCATCTGCGTGGTCGATCCGGGCGTCGAGATAGCCGCCGTCGCGCAGCACCTCGCCGAAGAGCCGCAGCTGGAAGGTGGTGCGGGCCAGTTCGCCCCGCAACCTCGCCTCGGCCAGCCGGGTCTCTCGCTGGGCCACGGGGATCAGCTGATTGGCGGAGCCGTCGAGGGCGTCGGCGACGGCGTTGAGCAGCTGGGCGCGCCCGGCGGGCTGCAGGGCTGCAAGCGGCCCTGCAGCTAGGTCGGCGGCGGCGAGGAACGGCTCAAGCTCGGCGTCGGTGGTGGGCGGCACGGTGCCGGGGGTGGTCTGGGTGATCGCAGTCATGCGCGTCTCCTTCCGGGAGAGGGGTTAGTGGTCTGAAGCGTCAAGGGTGCGGGGCGTTTCGAGATCGTCAAGGGCGGCGAGCTCGCAAATGTCGACGGGAGCGGCGAGGGGACGCTTCGCGGCGCCGGACAAGGACTCGATGCCGGGCAAGGCACCTGGCCCGGCACCGAGGCAGGCCGCAGCGAAGCCGCACACGCGGCCTTGGCACCAGCCCATACCGACGCGGGTGAAGGACTTAAGGCTCCGGGCATCGCGGGCACCCAAGGTATCCCGGGCATCCGTGATCTGGCCGGCCGTGACCTCCTCGCAGCGGCACACGGTGGTCTCCGGCGTGAGCCATTCCTGCCAGGCGGCGGGCACCGGATGTGCCCGGTGCATGGCCTCGGCGAAACGCCGGTGCCGGGCAGCAGCGCCCGCCCGGGACGGCGCAGCGGACTCCCGTGATCCGGGCTCGCGGGCCGCCGCAGCGCCAGCTGCAAGACCTTCGAGCACGGCAAGGACCGCGCCGCCGACGCCGGTGACCTCTCCAGCAAGGAACAGGCCGGGGACACTGGACTCTTGCCGCTCATCAACGACGCCGACAAGGGAGCCGTCGGCATCAAGTCGGGTCCCGATGCCAAGGGCCACGGGCAGCTCCATCTGCGGCGTGAATCCCCAGCCGAAGCCCACCACGTCCACGTCCTCATAGACGCGTTCCGTGCCTGGCCGGACCCGGCCGCCGGCGTCGACCTTGGCTGTGCGCAGGCCAGTCACCCGGTCCGTACCGAGGACTTCTGTAACGATGGCGCGTGTGCGGTAGGGGATCCGCTTCCGGGCAAACACGGCGGCGTATTCCGCGCCCTCGAGAGCCTTCTCCGGAACGCCCGCTGCCGCGCGCAAATGCGGGAGCCAGGCCGCCGGAGAGGATGACTCAAGCACGGCAAGAACCTGTCCGCCGGCCTCGGCGATGCCCGCCGCGACCGGGAGCAGGAACGGGCCCGTGCCAGCGAGAACGAAGCGTCGCCCAGGCAGCGTCCCGTTGCCCTTGATGAAGGCCTGGATGCCGCCCGCCGCCATGACGCCGGGAAGTTCCCAACCGGGAACCGGCAGTTGGCGGTCATAACCGCCCGGGCAAAGCACGAGGCGGCGTGCGACGACGGTGCGTGAACGGGTGCCGTTCCCGGACACGGTTCCCGCGACGGCGGGCGTCGTGCGCAGGGTGAAGCCGGCGTCGTCCCGCTGCGGCATCCACACCTGGAGCCCAGGAAGGTAGGTGACCCTCCCCCGGCGGATCTCGGCGTCGAAGCGGGCGCGGAGGCCAAGGTAACTGTGCCAGCCGTGGTGGCCGCGGCCGTCAGGGTGGGGCACCACGGTCTCGGGCCGGTGCCGCCAGAACTGTCCGCCCGGCTGCGCGCCGGCGTCCACGAGGGCCACGGCGGCTCCGGCCTCGGCGGCCGCAACCGCGGCGGCCAGGCCTGCAGGTCCGGCGCCCACGACGGCGACGTCCGCGCTGATCGGCTCGGCCCTGATCGGCTCGGCCCTGACGCTCCCGTCGCGGCTCATGCCCGCACTCCCTGCTCTTTCGGGTACGAGCCCTCGATCTGCATCCCCTCCCGCACTTCGACGAGGCAGGCGCGCTGGTTGGACGCGCCGTCGACCATAACGAGGCAGTCGAAGCACACCCCGATGCCGCAGTAAAGGCCCCGCGGCCGCGCTCCGTTGCGCGTGCTGCGCCAGGCCGTGACGCCCCCGGAGACCAATGCCGCCCCGACGCTCTGGCCAGGGGCCGCCTCGAAGGGGCGGCCATCGAAACTGAAGGTGACGACGGCGGGCTGGCTGGCGCGCGGCGCGGCGCCCGTTGACTCGTTGGCGGTGTCTCGTGACGGAATACTCATGCTGCGGCCTCCTCTCGGTGGTCCAGGTGGGGCTGTGTTGGGGTGGGGCCGGCGAGCTCTCCGAAGCGGGCCGGAGCAAACGGGGAGAGGTCGAGATCCGGGGACCGGCCGGCGAGTGCCTGCGCCAGGAGTTTGCCGGTTCCGGCGGAGAGGCCGATTCCTGCGCCCTCGTGGCCGGCGGCATGCCACAGTCCGGGGGCTCGCTCGTCGTGGCCGATCACCGGCAGATGGTCCGGGCAGTACGGGCGGAAGCCGTGGTAATGCCGGATGGCCTTGACCTGCCCCAGGAAGGGGAAAAGTGCGGTTGCGTTGCGGGCCAGCAAGCGCAGCGCGTTGGTGCTGACGGTGCGGTCGAAGCCCACCCGTTCGCGCGTTGAGCCAATGAGGATGGTGCCACTCGGGGTGGCCTCGACCACCGGCGAGGCCTGCAGCCCTGCGTCGGAGCTGCCGACGTTGTCGATGTATTCGGCCGCGTAGACCTTGTGATGGACCATGGGCGGGAGCGGCTCGGTGACCATGACGAGGCCGCGCCGGGGCAGGACCGGGACGCTGACCCCTGCCAAGGCGGCGAGCTCACCTGCCCAGGTGCCCGTGCAATTCACGACGGCTCCCGCGGAGAAGTCTCCGCGCGGGGTCCGGACGCCCGTGACGCGGTCGCCGCTGCGCACGAAACCGGTCACCGGTGTGTCGGCCACGAAGCGGGCCCCGGCCTCGGCGGCCAGCCGGACGAGGTGGGCCGCGACGAGCATGGGCTGGACCTGGCAGTCCTCGGGGTATCTCGCGCCACCCAGTGCCTCGGGGGAGATGTTCGGTTCGGCATTTCGCAGGGCGTCGCGGTCCAGCTCCTCGACCGTGACGCCGAAGCCGGTCTGGATGGCCCTAACGCGGTTCAGGGAGACAAGGCTGCTCTCGCGGGATGCCACCATGATCCCGCCCTTGGACTCGAACTCCCAGAGCTGCTTGTGCTCGCCGAGATCCCCGTGCCAGACCCCCAGAGAGAAGCGCATGAGCTCGAGCTCGGGGCCGAGCTCCTTGTCGGAGACGAGGATGTTCCCCTCGCATGCCGACGATGTGCCGCTGGCTGGCAGGCCTTTGTCAAGGACTGTCACGTTCAAGCCTTGTTGCGAGGCGAAGTAGGCCGTTGCCGCGCCGATCACCCCGGCACCGATGACGAGGACGTCGCTGGGTGCGTTCATGGCAGCTGCTCCTGGGGCGGTGTTTCATGCTCGCCGGTGGCCCACAGGCCGCGGGCGTGGCCGATGTGGCGGCGCATGAGCTCGCGGGCGGCGGCGGCGGCGCCGGATTCCACGAGGTCAACGAGCTCATGGTGCTCCTGGGCGGAGTCGGCCAGGCGGTTACTCTCGCTCAGGGTCTTGAGTCCGTACATCCGGGTGCGGGTCCGTAAGCTGGTCGCGAGGTCAACGAGCTGGTTGTTGCCGGAATAGCGCAGCAGCTCGGCGTGGAAGTCACGGTCTGCGACAAGGTAGGCCGTCAGGTCCCCCGCGCGTGCTGCCTCGACAATGGCGTCCGCCAGCGAACGCAGTGCCACAATGCCCGGACCCTGGATGGTTCCGGCAATGTCAGCCACAACGGGCGGCTCGATGAGCAGCCGGATCTCGGTGATTTCGTCGAGCTCGCGGTCGCTCATGCTGGTGATCCGGAACCCTTTGTTCTTCACGGTCTCAACCAGGCCCTCGCGGGTCAGGTCCATCATCGCCTCGCGCACGGGTGTGGCCGAGACTCCGAAGGCCGCGCCAAGGACGGGAGCCGAGTAAAGGGTGCCCTCCTCGAGCGCACCGGCGATGATCGCGGCGCGAAGCGACTCGGTGACGGACTCGCGGAGGCTGCGCTGGCGGCCGAGCGGGGCGACCGGAATCTTGTTATTGGCTGGCACGGTGAGCACTCCTACTGCGAACGTCATGGTCTGGTGCCTCCTTCATACACCACGGACGCCGTCACGAGGTCCTCCCATGCCATGCCCACTCCGGCGTACAGGCACGGCCGGCCGGGTGTGCGCACCAGTTCGCCGCGGACCAGCTCACGGAGATTGACCGGACAGATGTTCTCCCATTCCTCAACGCTGCGGGCCGGGATGAGATCCCCGGCTTCGCGCCAGGCAGAGGCGCGCCCCTCCACCACGACGTCGCTGCGGAGCACCAGGGCGCCGTCGACCTCGCGCGCGTCCAGCCCGTGCTGGCCCACCGCGGCCACCACGGCGCCGGGGGCGACGAGGCCGCCGTCGAAGAGAGGTGTGCGCGAGGAGGTCGTGCAGAGAACGACCTCCGCCTCAGGCAACTCGGCGGTGCTTCCGGGAAGGACCTGGATGCCCTCGGAGGCGAGCTGCGTGACGAGCGCCTGTACGCGCTCGGGGCGCTGGCCCACGACGGCGAAGCTGGCTCCCGGGAGCACGGCGTGGGCTGCCCGGAGGTGATTGAGCGCCTGGACGCCTGCACCGAACACGAGTACGCGGGGGGCCACCGGCGCACCGTCGGGCGTTCCCGCCAGGATGTGCTTGACGGCCAGTAGCGTCGTGGCCGGCGTGCGGACAGCGGTAAGTTCGTTGCCGTCCATCGTGGCAAGCGGGGACGAGGTGTCGGAGTCGACGAGCAGGTAGACGCCTTGGATCTTCTCGAGCCCGCGCGCCGGGTTGCCGGGGGCCACGGTGAGCGCCTTGACGCCGCTGTAGCTGCGGCCCACCGCAGGCATGAGGAGAAACTCGCCTCCTGGGGCCGGGCTGAAGAGCCGCGGGCTGTCCTCCTCAGGGTCCACGCCGTCCAGCAGCGCGCGCTCGAGGGCCGCGATCGCCGTCGTCCACGGGGCGGCCGCGCGCACAGCCGCCGCATCGAAGTAGGGAAGGCTCACAGCAGGAACCCGGCGGGGAAGGGGTCGGTGGGGTCCAGGAAATACTGCGCCGTACCGGTCAGCCACGCCCGTCCGGTCACGGTGGGGATGACGGCGGGCCGGCCGGCTACTTCGGTCTCTTGGACGAGCCGGCCCGTGAATCGCGAACCGATATAGGATTCGTTGACGAAGTCGGCGCCCAGGGCCAGCTCGCCGCGCGCGTGCAGCTGCGCCATCCGCGCGCTTGTGCCCGTACCGCAGGGGGAACGGTCGAACCAACCGGGGTAGATGGCCATCGCGTGGCGCGAGAGCTCGGCCGTGGAGCCGGGGGCCTTGAGGTAGACGTGGTGGCAGCCGCGAATGTCCGCCCGCTCGGGGTGCACTGGTTCGTCGGCGGCGTTGATCGCGTCCATGATGGCGAGGCCGGCCTTGAGCAGCTCGTCCTTGCGCGAACGTTCCAACGGCAGGCCGAGGCTGTCCAGGTCCACGATCGCATAGAAGTTCCCGCCGAAGGCGAGGTCGTAGGCCACGGTGCCCCAGCCGGGGACCTCGACGGTGGCATCGAGCCGCTCCGCAAAGGACGGAACGTTCCGGATTGTCACCGACTCGGCGTGCCCATCCTTGACGGATACCTCGGCAACCACGAGTCCGGCCGGTGTGTCGAGCCGTACGGTGGTCACCGGCTCGATGACCTCAACCATGCCGGTCTCGACCAGGACGGTCGCGACGCCGATGCTTCCGTGCCCGCACATCGGCAGGAGGCCGGAGACCTCGATGTAGAGGACGCCGAAGTCCGCATCCGGCCGGGTTGGCGGCTGGAGTATGGCTCCGCTCATGGACGCGTGGCCACGCGGCTCGGTCATAAGCAGGGTGCGGATCCAGTCGCTGTGTTCCATGAACCACAGGCGGCGCTCTGCCATGGTTGCGCCGGGGATCGTACCGATCCCGCCCGTGATGACTCGCGTGGGCATGCCCTCAGTGTGCGAGTCCACGGCGTGGAAGATGCGGCTGGTTCTCATGCGGAGCTCCTGTGGGGTCGGTTGCCGGTGCGGCGGTGCCGGTTCCCGGTGCGGCGGGCGCCGCCGCACCGGGAGTGCGGACTTGGACTTGAGACTACTTGTAGCCCTTGGCGAGGGCTGTCTCGGTGTCGCGGACGACGGCGTCGCGCACCGCGGGGGCGAGCGGTCCGCGAGGCGGCCGGCAGGCGCCGCCGCGCAGGCCCACGACGTCCATGGACAGCTTGATGGACTGGACGAACTCGGTCTTGCTGTCCCAGCGCAGCAGCGAGTGCAAGTCGCGGTAGATCTCGCGGGCGCGTTTGAGGTCCGCGACATCGCCGGAGGTGGAGAGCCGGTAGAGCTCAAGGGTGGACTCCGGGATCGCGTTCGGGTAGCCGGCCACCCATCCCACCGCGCCGGCCAGGCCCATTTCGACGACGGTGTCGTCGGTGCCGATGAGCAGGTCCACCTCGGGAGCAAGCTCCCTGATCTCGTAGGCGCGGCGCACATCCCCGGTGAATTCCTTGACGCCCACAATAAGGCCCTCGCCGTGGAGACGGGCGATGAGCTGCGGGGTCAGGTCCACTTTGGTGTCGATGGGGTTGTTGTAGGCCACGATGGGCAGGCCGGCTGCGGCGGCTCGGCGGTAATGGTCCACCACCTCGTCGTCATTGGCCCGGTAGGCGTTCGGGGGGAGCAGCATGAGTGCGCCGGCGCCGGCCTCGGCGGCCTGCTCGGCCCACTTCTGCGTCTGCAGCCCGCCGTACGCGCCGACGCCGGCCATGACGGTAAAGCCCTCGGGCGCCGCCTCGACCGCCGTCGTGATGACGCGGGCGCGTTCCTCCTCGCTCAGGGTCTGGTACTCGCCCAGGGAGCCGTTGGGGGCAACGCCGTGGCAGCCGGCATTGGCCAGGAAGCGGACGTGCTCGGCGTAGGCGTCGTAGTCGATGCTCAGGTCGTCCTTGAACGGCAGGGCCGTTGCGACGAGCACGCCATGCCAGGGCTTGCGGGTTTCGGTCATGATCGGGTCCTTTCGGTCGGGCACGCGTGGCGCCCTCATTGTGCTGCCGTGAGATGCCTCACAGCCAGTTTACCATGTGACATTGCACAGGCGCCTAAAGGGTGCCGGGCCGAAGCCCGGCACCAGTGATTTAGCTAGCGGGAACCACGTACTGCTTCGAGGCGACCTTCCCAAGCCCTTCAGAGAGTCCCGCTTCGGTCAGGAGCTTGGTGATTGTCCCGTCTGTGCGCTGCGCGGTGATGCCGGCGTCGAGCGCTTCACGAAGGCTGGTGTTGCCCTTTGTCATCGGGAAGGCGGCCTCGGGGGCATGGGCGATTGCACCCACGCGCGGGTCCGGCTTCTCGTTCGCGAGAGCCACCTTCACGCCGGCAGCACCCTTGAACTGGAGCACCTGGACACCGTAAGCGTCGATGTCGGCGTCGAGGCGGCCGGCGTCGAAGTCGGCCTTGAGCTCAACGCTGCTCGGGTAGGTCACCAGGCGATCGCCAAGGATTTTCTTGAGGTCCTCGACCCACAGGTAACCGTCGATCGTGCCGACCTTGCCCATCTTTTCGAGGTCCGCCACGGTGGTGGCCCCGGTTTTGGACACAATCCCCATGCCGTCCAGGTAGGTCGAGGCAGAGAAGTCCACAGCCTTAAGTCGTTTCTCGGTAGCATCGATCGTGCCAACTGCCAGGTCGATGTTGCCGCCGGCGATGGACTGCACGGCATCCGCGTAGGTTGCCTGCTGATAGGCCGGTTCGAGGCACTCATCCTTGGCGATCTTGTTCACAATCGCGATGTCGATGCCATTGGGCTTGCCGCTGTTGTAGCTGCTGAAGGGCGGGATGTCGATGACGCCGACCGTGAGCTTGCCTGCGGCGACGGTCTGGATCCCGGAATGCTTCGGCGTGCATGCCGTTGTGCTCGCGTCCGACGATCCGCCGCAGGCCGTCAGGCCGAGGGTGATCACGGTGGCGGCCAGCATGCCTGCGCTCTTGAGACGGTAGATCTTCATGGTTCCTCCAGATGGGTGGGGTGGGAGATGGGGTGGAACTGTCAGGTGTGGCGCGCCATCCGCTTCTCGAAGAAGACGCTGATCCAGGTGGCCGGCATCGAGATGACGGCGTAGCATATGCCCGCGAGGGTGAATATTTGCAAGTAGTTGAAGTCCTGGCTGCCGATGTTGTAGGCCGTCTTCATCAGCTCGGGGACGGCAATCCCGTAAGCCAACGAGGTTCCCTGGAACATCTGGATCGCGACTCCCATCAGCCCGGGGATCGCGGACCGCATGCCCTGCGGCATGATCACCCGGAAGAAGGTATCGCGCTGCGACAAGCCCAGGGCGTTTGAGGCTTCGTGCTGTCCGCGGGCTACCGACTGCAAGCCGGCCCGCATGATCTCGCTCGAGTACGCGGCCGAGTTCCAGATGAGGGCGAGACACGCGGCCGTGATGCTCTCGAAGGCGATCCCGAACTTCGGCAGGCCGTAGTAGAAGAGGTAGAGAATCACCAGGGCCGGCGCCCCACGACCCACCTCGACGACCACGAGTCCGAGCGTGCGGACCGCCAGGTTCTTCGCGGTCACCATGAGGCTAAGACCCAGCCCCAGCGGATAGCCGACGACGATCGAAACGGCGGCGATCATGAGACTGACGGCCAGACCGGACATCATCTGCGGGAGGTAATTCACCCATTCCGTGAGCCAAGTCATGCGTAGATGGCCTTCCTCATGCGGGAGTCGAGACGACGGGACAAGTAAGCCACAGGGAGGCTCAGCACGATATAGAGCACACCCACGATGATGTAAGGCAGGATCCCCTCGACCGTTGGGTGCTGACGGGCGAAGGCCTGCGACTGGAAGACCATCTCAGTGACGATGATCGTCGAGGCTATCGAGGAATCCTTGAGCAGGCCCGTCAGGTAGGTCGCGATGGAAGGAGACACGATGCGGAAGGCCTGCGGGACCATCACCCGGTTGAAGGTGGTCCCCCTGGCCAGGCCCAGGGCGTCCGCAGCCTCGCTCTGGCCGCGCGGCACGGCCTGCAGCCCGCCGCGATAGATCTCAGCGAGGTAGGCCACGGAGACGACGCCGAGGCCAACGATGGCGGCGCTCACGGGGTTGAACTTGAAGGCGCCGATTTGGATGCCGAACTTGAGCAGGAACAGCCAGACGATGATCGGCACGCCGCGGACCAGGTCCACGAAAAGCCGCGAGGCCAACCTCACAGCCAGGTTCGACGACGACAGGCCTACTGCGAGGGGCACGGCGCCGACGATGCCGATCGCGAACGCAGAAAGCGTCAGCACGAGGGTCAGGGGCAGTCCTTGGAGGACTGCGGAGAGCGCATCCATGTCAGCGCTCCAGCACTGCACGCAGGAAGCGGCGTGTGCGGGCCTCCTGCGGATCGCTCATGATTGCCCTCGGATTGCCCTGCTCGATGATCTTGCAGTCGGCCATAACGACGAGCGTGTCCGAGACGTCGCGGGCGAACTGCATCTCGTGGGTAACCACAATCATCGTCATGCCGTCGGCGGCCAGCTCACGCATCACTGCCAGGACCTCCAGACCCACCTCCGGGTCGAGGGCCGAGGTGGGCTCGTCGAAGAGCATGATGCTCGGATCCAGAGCCAGGGCCCGGGCTATCGCGATGCGCTGCTGCTGGCCGCCGGAGCACCGCCCGGGGTGCTGGTTCGCTTTCTCCGGGAGTCCGACTCGCTCGAGCAACTGCATCGAGCGCTCGTCGGCCTCCTCCTTGCTGCGCCCGAGGACCTTCTGTTGCGGGAAGCTGATGTTCTTCAGCGCTGACATGTGCGGGAACAGGTTGAAGGACTGGAACACCATGCCGACGGTGCGCCGCAGGGCGGCGAGGTCCCGGCTGTTGACGTCCTTGCCCGGCTCGATGGTGTGCTGGTCCACCTGGATGGTCCCGGAGTCGGGCCGTTCGAGGAGGTTGATGCACCGCAGGAACGTGCTCTTGCCCGCACCGGAGGGGCCGATGAGTGCCGTAACCGTCCCTGGATCAACGTGCAGGGAGACATCATCAAGGACGAGGTGGTCGCCGTAGCGCTTCGAGATGTTGTCTAGCTTGATACCAAGACGGGGCACGATCTTGCCGTCCGCAATTTCTGAAAGGGTCATAGCGATCTTCCATGTGTCGACCAAGTGAGTCATCAATCCGTATGATCGATGTCACATCATATGTGCAATGGTACATGACACTACTTGGGAGGGGAAGAGCTTTTTTCAGTGAGCCACCCAGCGCGATTGCACCGATGATGGCTGCGAAAATCGGGCCGACGCCCGTAAGTATTCCGAACTGGTTGGTGGGGACCCGCCGGAGGGCTACGAGGCGGCGACGTAGGGCACCACCGGGGCAAGGATTCCTGCCCCTAGCACTTAGCCCGTCGCCTGCAGGGTGGCTTCGATCACGGCCGGGGACAGGACGTGCTGCGTGACCATCTGGCTGGCGCCAAGGATGGCCGCCTGATCGCCTGCCATGGAGAGCCCGATCCGCAGATGAGTGGTGGCCAGCGGCAGTGAGCGCCGGTAGACCACTTCGCGGACTCCGGCCATCAGGTGTTCGCCCGCCTGGCCCAGGCTACCGCCGATCACGATCATGGAGGGGTTGAGTAGGTTGACCACTGTTGCCAGGACGTCCCCCACGTCGCGGCCGGCCTGCCGCAGAGCCTGGATGGCCGGCAGGTTGCCGTCCGCCACGAGGCGCAGCACGTCGCTTCCCTTTTCTGCGGTCAGGCCTTGGACGGCAAGCGACCGGGCCACCGCAGGACCGGATGCCAGCGCCTCGAGGCAGCCGTAGTTGCCGCAACGGCACAGGACGTCGTCGCCGCGGGGAACGCGCACATGGCCAAGGTCCCCGGCCGTTCCGTTGGCGCCGCGCTGGAGCTCGCCGCTGCTGATGATGCCGGCTCCGATGCCGGTTGCCACCTTGATGAACAGGAAGTTCTGGTGCTCGGGCCAGTACGCGGTCCGCTCCCCCAGCGCCATGATGTTGACGTCATTGTCCACCAGAACGGGTACGGGCAGCGAGCGCTGGACGTAACGGACGACGTCGAACCCGTCCCAGCCGGGCATGATGGGCGGCTTCACCGGCTTACCGGTGGCGTGTTCCACCGGGCCCGGCAGGCCGATCCCGATGCCGGCGAGGTCAGTTTTGGCCCGTCCCGCTTCGGCCAGGAGCGAGGCACCCTCCTCCACCACGCGGCCCAGAACGGTTTCCGGTCCCTCGGAGACTTCCTGGGCCAGGCGCCGCTCGGCCAGGATGGTCCCGCGCAGATCGGTGACGGCAATGATCACATGCGTTGCCCCGACGTCGACGGCGAGGACGGCGCGTGCCGCCGGGTTGAAGGCAAAGCGCGACGGCGGCCTGCCGCCGCTGGAGTTCGCCTCACCGGCAGGGCCTACGAGCCCGGAGAGGATCAGGGCGTCGATCCGTGCAGCCACCGTGGAGCGGGCGAGCCCGGTTGTCAGTGCCAGCTCGGCGCGCGTCCGGGCTTTGCCGTCGCGGAGGAGCTGGAACAGATCGCCGGCGCGGGACAGGCTGCCGGCAGCGTCCAGCCCGGCCTGTTCGGTCGGAACCCCGGTTCCGGGGTCTTTGCCTGGCTCTCTAGTGGGGGCGGGACTCATGAGTAAGTGATAGCACGAACGGCTTATGCGTGTCACGCCAGACAAAGAATGTCGATTCGTTTTCGACTTTTGCTTGACGACCGGCAGAAGTAGCCCTAGCTTTGTGTGTGAGGCAGCTCACTCACCTGCATATGGACCGCCCTTGGATGTGCCCACGAGCGTTCATAGGAAACCAGGCGCCGCGGCTGCGGCTCACACCCCAACGACGAGGAGAGACAGTGTCATACTCGATCCAGCTCTACACGGTCCGGAAGGCCCTTGAAGAAGATCTTGCTGGAACCATCCAGCGCCTGGCAGAAATCGGCTTCACCATGGTTGAGCCCTACCGGTTCCTCGCCAAAGCCGCTGAACTGAAGCAGGCCATGGCGGAGAACAACCTCACCGCCCCCTCCGGCCACGCTCCCCTGCTCAGCGACGACCAGGACGCCATCTTCACCGCCGCCCGGCAGCTCGGGATCGGCACCGTCATTGACCCGCACGTCCCGATCGAGCGCTGGAACACCCTGGCCGACATCAAGGAAACCGCGGAGCAGCTCAACGCCGCGGCCGCCAAGGGAGCCGGCTATGGAGTGCGCGTGGGCTACCACAACCACTGGTGGGAAGTTGAGTCCGTCATCGATGGCAAGACGGCGCTGGAACACCTCGCCGACCACCTGGATCCGGAGGTCGTCCTGGAACTGGACACCTACTGGGCAGCCGTGGGCGGCCAGAACCCGGCGGAGCTGCTCGCCCGCCTCGGCGACCGGGTGAAGTTCATCCACATCAAGGACGGCCCGGTCACCTCGGATCCGTCCAGCCAGGTCGCCGTCGGCGCCGGCAAGATGCCGATCTGGGATGTCCTGGCCGCGGCCGGTTCCCTCGAGGCCGGCGTGATCGAGCTCGACGACTTCCAGGGCGACATGTTTGACGCCGTCCGGGACAGCTACAACTACCTCAGCGCCGGAAAGGTCTCCGCATGAGCGGCACGGCAGGATCAGGGCCGGCACAGACCGGGCCCGTCGGCGTCGGCATCATCGGCGCGGGCGTCATCAGCAAGCAGTACCTGGACAACCTCACCACCTTCCCGGACGTCAGGGTGGTGGCGATCGGCGACCTCTTCGAGGACGCCGCCGCGGCCCGCGCCGCTGAGTACGGGATCGAGAACCACGGCGGCGTCGACGCCGTGCTGGACAACCCCGACGTCGAGATCGTGGTCAACCTGACCATCCCCGCAGCCCATGTGGAGGTGGCCACCCGGGCCGTGAACGCCGGCAAGCATGTCTGGAGCGAGAAGCCGTTCTCCCTGGACAGGGAAAGCGGCCTGGGCCTGCTCAAGGCGGCCGACGCCGCCGGTTTGCGGCTGGGCTGCGCTCCGGACACCTTCCTGGGCGCCGGCCTGCAGACGGCCCGCCGGATGATCGACCGCGGCGACATCGGCACCCCGCTGACGGCGCTGACGCTCATGCAATCCCCCGGCCCGGAATCCTGGCACCCCAACCCGGCGTTCCTGTTCCAGGACGGCGCCGGCCCGCTCTTCGATATCGGACCCTATTACCTGACCACGCTCGTCCAGACCTTGGGCAGCATCCGCCGGGTGGCGGCGTTCGGCTCGAAATCCCGGGAAACCCGCGTGATCGGCTCAGGCCCCAAGGCCGGCGAGGAGTTCGCCGTCACCGTCCCCACCCACGTCAGCTCCATCCTGGAGTTTAAGGGCGGCGAATCGGCCCAGAGCATCTTCAGCTTCGATTCGCCGTTGAAGCGCGCCGGATTCGTGGAAATCACGGGCTCGGACGCCACGATCGCGCTGCCGGATCCGAACAACTTCGACGGCGACATCCGGATCTGCGCGCTGGGCTCCGACGACTGGATGGTTGTCCCGTCCGTCGGTTCCACGGCGAGCCGCGGCGCCGGCGTGCTGGAAATGGCACGCGCCATCCGCGAAGGCCGGCCACACCGGGCGCAGGGCGAACTCGCGTTCCACATCCTCGACACCATGGCCTCGATTTCCGAGTCCATCGACACCCGCGCGTTCGTGGAGGTCGAAAGTTCCGCCGCCAAGGTCCCGGCACTGCCCGAGGACTGGGATCCGACCGCGGCCACGCTGTCCGCGTAGCAACAGCTGTTCAGGGCCTGCCGGCAGGCACCCGCCCGCCCCTCCCCACACCCAGCCCCAGCTCGACGACGAGAAAACCGGAGCAACCATGAAGAACCCCTTGAAAGTCCTCTCGGCAGTAGCCGCCACGGCGGCGATGGCCCTGGGCCTCAGCGCCTGCGGTGGCACCAGCCAGGCCTCCAGCGACACCATCACCTACTGGGCCTCGAATCAGGGCAACAGCCTTGAGGACACCGCGGCCAAGCTCCAGCCCAGCTTGGACCGCTTCACCCAGAAGACCGGCGTGAAGGTCAAGCTTGAGGTGATCGGCTGGAACGATCTGTACAACCGCATCCTGACCGCCGTCACGAGCGGCGACGGCCCGGACGTCCTGAACATCGGCAACACGTGGGCCGTGACGCTGCAGGAGACCGGCGCCTTCGAGCCGGTAGAGAGCGCACTGCTCGACGCAGTTGGCGGCAAGGACCGCTTCCTGAAGACCAGCTGGTCCACGGGCGGCGCCGAAGGCAAGACCCCGACGTCGGTCCCGCTGTACGGACTCGCGTACAACATGTACTACAACCCGAAGATGTTCGCGGATGCCGGGATCGCAAAGCCGCCGGCGACGTGGGACGAGTTCGTCGCTGACGCGAAGAAGCTCACGAAGGACACGAACGGCGATGGCAAGCCCGACCAGTGGGGCTTCACGGCGGCCGGCGCCTCAGTGGCAGCCAACTCCCACCAGGCCTTTGTCCGCGGCCTGCAGAACGGCGGCAGCCTCTTCGACAAGGACGGAAAGCCCACCTTTGACAGCGCCGCGCAGGTCAAGGGCGTCAAGCAGTTCGTCGACCTGATGGCCACAGACAAGGTGATGTCGCCGTCGGACGCTGAAATCTCGGACGGCAGCCAGAAGGTCGACAACCTGATCAAAGGCAAGGCCGCCATGATGTTTGACCAGAGCCCGGTGAAGAACTTCGACGCCCGCGGCTTCAAGGACTGGGCCGTCGCGCCGGTGCCGATGATGGCCGGCGGTGCCAGCGGCGCCGAGGGAACCCAGAGCCACGTCGCCGGCATCAACCTGAGCGTCTTCAAGAACAGCAAGAGCAAGGACAACGCCGTAAAGCTGGCGGGCTGGCTCACCAGCGATGCCGAACAGATCGCCCTGAACAAGGCCTTCCGCTCCCTGCCCGTGGTGACCGGCGCGTCCTCGGACGCGGCGTTCCAGACGGACGAGGTCAAGCTGAAGAACGATGCCCTGGCCAACCACGCCCTGCCCATGCCGCTGATCGCCAAGGAAGGCCAGATGGAGACCCTGACGGGCACCGCCATCAAGAACCTCTTTGCGAAGGCAGCGACCGGCACTGTCTCCGAGGCAGACATCCAGGCGGCCCTCAACGACGCCAACAACCAGATGGCTGCGGCCCAGTAACGATGCCTGAAGGGTGGGGGGGCCACGCCCCCGCACCCCCGGCCAAGGAGCTCCCATGACCCACTCAGCATTGGACAGCGGCTCCGCCGCACCCGGCGGCGACCCCGCCCCGAAACCCTCTCCGGCTCGCGTTTCGCCGGACAACACAACGGCCCCGCCGGTCCGGAAGAAAAAGCGTTCCTTCCTCCCCTACGGGCTCATTCTTCCTGCGGCACTTCTGGAAGTGCTGATCCACATCGGCCCCATGCTGCTCGGCATCTGGATCGCCTTCATCTCCCTGACCCAGCTCAACCTCACCAACTGGCTCAATGCGCCGTTCGTGGGCCTGCAGAACTTCATCAACGGTCTCAACCCGGAAAGCACCATCGGACAGGCGTTCTTCGGCACCGTGGGCCGCACCCTGGGCTACACCATCCTGGTGGTCGGTTTCTCCTGGATCCTCGGCATGGCCGGAGCCGTGTTCCTGTCCTCCAACTTCAAGGGCCGAGCCATACTGCGCACGTTCTTCCTGGTGCCCTATGCCCTCCCGGCCTACGTCGGCACGATCGCCTGGGCGTTTATGTTCAACCAGCGCGACGGCGCCGTGAACCAGATCCTCGTCGACACGTTCCACCTGTTCGGCGACGAACGCCCCTTCTGGCTCCTGGGCCAAAACTCCTTCGGAGCCATGATTGTGGTGAACATCTGGCAGCTGTGGCCCTTCGCATTCCTGATGCTGATGGCAGCCCTGCAGAACGTCCCCACCGAGGTCTATGAAGCAGCAGCAATCGACGGCGCTTCGCTATGGCAGCAGTTCCGCACCATCACCCTGCCCATGGTGCGCCCGGCCAACGGCGTGCTGTTGATGGTGATGTCTCTGTGGACCTTTAACCAGTTCAACATCCCGTTTGTGCTGTTTGGCGCATCGTCTCCCAAGGAAGCCACCCTTGTTTCACCGCTGATCTACCAGAACTCGTTCGGCAGCTGGAACTTCGGCCTGGGCGGCGCCATGAGCGTACTGCTCCTGATTGCCCTGTTCATCGCTTCCCTCTTCTATATCCGCATGGTGCTGCCCAAGGGAGCCGACAATGATTGAGACCCGCAACTTCCGCATTCTGAGGAATGTGGTCCTGACCATCCTGTCCCTGTGGGTGGCCGTACCTCTCTACGTGGTGGTGTCCACATCGCTGAAGCCTCTCAAGGACGTCGCCGGACTGTTCCAGTGGATCCCCCGCGAAATCACGGCATCACCGTACTTCGACATCTGGACCACCGTTCCGCTGGCCAAGTACTTCCAGAACAGCCTGATCATCACCGTCTGCGCGACCCTTTGCTCAGTGACCGTGGCCGTCCTGGCCGCGTACGCCGTCGCGCGGCTGCAGTTCAAGGGGAAACGCTTCTTCAGCCTGACCGTCCTGTCAACGCAGATGTTCCCCGGCATCTTGTTCCTCCTGCCTCTGTACCTGATCTTCACCCAGATCCGGAACCTCACCGGGGTGCAGCTGCAGGGCTCCTATCTCGGCCTGATCATCACATACATGACCTTCACGCTGCCGTTCGCCATCTGGATGCTGAGCGGGTATTTTGCCTCAATCCCCAAGGAGCTCGAGGAAGCCTCCATGATCGACGGCACCGGCCGGATGGGGGCCCTCTTCCGGGTGATCCTCCCCGTCGCCAAGCCCGGCATCATTGCGGTGGCGGTGTACTCCTTCATATCCGCCTGGGGAGAGGTGCTGTTTGCCTCCGTCCTGACCAACGAAGCCACTAAAACCCTCTCGCTGGGGCTGAAGTCTTATGCCAGCGAATCCGATGTGTTCTGGAACCAGCTCATGGCCGCCTCCGTGGTGGTCAGCCTGCCGGTGCTTATTGGCTTCATTCTGGTCCAGAAGCATCTGGTGGCAGGCCTCTCAGCCGGCGCCGTGAAGTAGCCCGGCATCCCCGCACCCAGCCAACAAACCACATCCCTTTGAGGAGCTCCACAATGACGACGGCGCAGACGCCAACGCCGGCCGGCACCACTCCTGGCAACCCACCCCTGGGGGTTGCAATGATCGGCTATGCGTTCATGGGCAAGGCCCACTCGAATGCCTGGCGGAATGTTGCGAGTTACTTCGACGTCCCGGCCTTCGAGCAGAAAGTGCTGGTGGGCCGTGATCCGTCCGGGGTGGCCGAGGCAGCGGCAAAGTACGGCTGGGCGGAGTCCGCCACTGACTGGCGTGCGGTAATTGAGCGCGAGGACATTGACATTGTGGACATCTGCGCACCTGGCTTTATGCATTCCGAGATCGCCGTCGCCGCGCTCGCTGCGGGCAAGCACGTGCTCGTGGAGAAGCCCTTGGCCAATACTCTGGCTGAGGCTGAAGCCATGACCACCGCCGCGCAGACGGCCCGCAGCAACGGTGTCCAGTCCATGGTCGGGTTCAATTACCGCCGGGTGCCGGCGTTGGCCTTGGCCCGGGAGCTGATCGCGGAGGGCCGGCTGGGTGCCATCCGGCACGTCCGTGCTGCCTACCTTCAGGACTGGCTCATGGATCCGGAATCGCCCATGACCTGGCGCCTGAACAAGGAAACCGCCGGGTCGGGGGCACTCGGCGACATCGCCTCGCACGCGATCGACCAGGTCCTCTTCCTCCTCGGGGACCAGGTCACCGAAGTTTCCGGCCGGATGCACACCTTCACTTCGCACCGCCCGGGGCCGCAGGGCCTGGAGGAAGTAACGGTCGACGACGCCGCCTGGGCCACGCTCTCGCTCGCCTCCGGGGCGATCGCCTCCGTGGAGGTCTCGCGGGTGGCCACCGGCCAGAAAAACTCGCTCAAGCTGGAGATCTACGGCGGCAAGGGTTCCTTGCTTTTTGACCTGGAGTCAATCAACGAACTCGGCTTCCTGGACGCCACCGTCCCGGCCCGGGAACAGGGTTTCCGCCGCATCCTCGTCAACGAACCCGTTCACCCGTATCTTGAAGCGTGGTGGCCGCAGGGCCACACTCTCGGATGGGAACACACCTTCACACACGAGATCCGCGACTTCCTCGTGGCAATCGCCAGCGGAACCCAGCCGTCGCCGTCGTTCGAGGACGGACTCGCAGTCCAGCGCATTCTTGCCGCGGTGGAGGAAAGCTCCGCTGCGAAAAGCGCTCTTGTTCAGCTGAGCAACCCGCTCAGTGCCCAGCCTTCTGAAGGAGCCTGACATGCCCCGCCCGTACACCCTGTTCACCGGCCAGTGGGCCGATCTCCCGTTCGAGGAAGTCGCGCGCCTCGCTTCCGGCTGGGGCTACGACGGCCTGGAAATCGCCGTCTCCGGCGACCACCTGGACGCCTGGCGCTGGGACGAGCCCGGCTACGTGGCCGGCAAGTTGGCGGTGTTGGAAAACTACAACCTCAAGGTCTGGGCCATCTCCAACCACCTCAAAGGTCAGGCCGTGTGCGACTCCCCCATCGACTTCCGGCACCAGGCAATCGTCGGCCCCAAGGTCTGGGGCGACGGCGATCCCGAAGGAGTCCGCACCCGCGCCGCCGAGGAAATGAAGCACACCGCACGCCTGGCCAAAGCCCTCGGCGTGGACACCGTCGTCGGGTTCACCGGCTCCTCCATCTGGCAGTACGTGGCAATGTTCCCGCCGGTGTCGACCTCGGTGATCGACGCCGGCTACCAGGACTTCGCCGACCGCTGGAACCCCATCCTGGACGTCTTCGACGACTGCGGCGTCCGCTTCGCCCATGAAGTCCACCCCTCCGAAATCGCCTACGACTACTGGACCACCGTCCGCACCCTCGAGGCGATCGGCCACCGCGAAGCCTTCGGCCTGAACTGGGACCCCTCGCATTTCATGTGGCAGGGCATCGACCCCGTCTCCTTCATCTGGGACTTCAAGGACCGGATCTACCACGTGGACTGCAAGGACACAAAGCTCCGCCCCACGGGCCGGAACACCGTGATGGGCTCCCACCTGCCCTGGGGCGACCCCCGCAGGGGCTGGGACTTCGTCTCCGCCGGCCGCGGCGATGTCCCCTGGGAATCATCCTTCCGCGCCCTCACCGCGATCGGCTACGACGGGCCGATCAGCATCGAATGGGAGGACGCCGGCATGGACCGTTTCCACGGCGCCCCCGAGGCGCTTGCAGCCCTGAAGAAATTCGACTTCCCGCCGTCGAACACCTCCTTCGACGCCGCGTTCAGCCAATAGCCCGCATACGGCCTGAGGCCGCGCAGGCGGCCGCGGCAGCACTCCACGAGGCCTCCTCACGCTAAGGTTTTCTCCATGATGCACACCATCCGCAAGGCAACAACGGACGACGCCGGGCGGCTGGCTGAACTGGCGGCTGTCACCTTTCCGCTGGCGTGCCCGCCTGGCTCCTCGCCGGAGGACATCGCCACGCACGTCGCGAACACGCTCAGTGAAGAACACTTCCGCGGGTATCTGGCGGATCCGGACTTCACCGTCCTGACCATCGACGCCGCCGGCGATTCCGGTGACGGTTCCGGTGGCGCGTTGAGCGGCTACAGCATGCTGGTTTTCCGGCCAGTGCAGGATCCTGACGTTGCCTCAGCGTTGAGCCGGCTGCCCTCCGCGGAGCTCAGTAAATGCTACGTCCACCCGGCCCACCATGGACTGGGTGCGGCGGCGGAACTCATGCGTGCCACGCTCGAATCCGCGGCGTCCGGCGGCGCCCAAGGCGTGTGGTTGGGCGTCAATAGTGAGAATGCCAAGGCTATCCGCTTCTATGAAAAATCCGGATTCCGGCGGGTGGGTACCAAGTCCTTCCATCTCGGCAGCACCATAGAGCACGATTTTGTGATGGAGCGCGAACTCCCCGTCTCCTAGCGCCAACGGAAACTTGGGGCCCCGATTCAGCGGATTTCAGGGCGTCAACTGCCCGTTCACGCTTCCCCGTGACGAAGGCGACACAGCCTCCGGGGAATGCCGTCCCGGCCCGTGGAGTTACCCCAAGCATGAAGATTGAGATCTGGTCCGACGTCGCGTGCCCGTGGTGCTACATCGGCAAACGCCGTTTTGAAGCCGCCCTGGCAGAATTCCCCCACCGCGATTCCGTGGAGGTGCAGTGGCGCAGCTACCAGCTGGACCCCACACTTCCGGAGCACTACGACGGCACCGAGCTGGATTACCTGAGTACCCGCAAGGGCATGGCCCCCGAGCAGGTCTCACAGATGTTTGACCATGTGGCGGCCCAGGCCAAAGGCGAGGGGCTCAACTACAGTTTTGACGACGTCGTGGTTGCCAACAGCTTCACTGCCCACCGGTTGATCCACCTCGCGGCAGCCCATGGCCGGCAGGATGCTGCGAAGGAACGGCTGCTCAGCGATCACTTCGAGCACGGCAAGGACATCGGCAACCAGGTGTACCTCACCTCGCTAGGCCACGACCTGGGACTCGACGCCGGCGAACTTGCCGAGCTTTTTACCACCGACAAGTACGCCGACGACGTCCACCACGACTTCGATGAGGCGCGTGCCCTGGGCATCAGCGGCGTGCCGTTCTTCGTGATCGACCGCCAGTTCGGGCTCTCCGGCGCCCAGCCCACAGAGACCTTTACCCAGGCGCTCAACCAGGCCTGGCAGGAAAACCACGCACTGGTACCCGTGGGCAGCGCTAATGCTGAAGCCTGCGGCCCGGACGGCTGCGATGTCTAAGGCCTCACGCCGGTTTTGCTGACAGATCACTGTAAAGTGTCCGTATGCCCAGGATCACGGCTGCAAACAACGCAGCCCAACGCGCCGAGACCCGACGACGCATCCTGACGGCGTTCGGTGAGCTCCTCTTCACCCACGGGCTGCCCGGCCTGACCATGACGGATGTCGCCCGCCATGCCGGGGTGGGACGCACAGCTGTGTACAACTACTATGCGGATATCGAAGAGCTCCTCATTTCTTACGCCCTGGAGGAGACCGAGCGCTTCCTCGCGGAGCTGCGGGATTCCCTCCACGGCCTGGAAAACCCGGTGGAACGCCTTGCATTGTACGTGCGCGCCCAGGTGGAGGATCTGGCCCGGCGCCACCTGCCGCCCGGTCCGGCCATGGGCGCCGTGCTGTCGCCGGGGTCCTTCGCCAAACTCGCGGACCATGTGGGCGAGCTCAGCGTGCTCCTCCAGGACATCCTCCGCGAGGGCATGGCGCAGGGGTACCTGCCGGAGGCTGACGTAGAGCAGCAGGCTCAGCTGGTCCACGGCACGCTTTCCTCGAGCGCGGCACGCGGTGGCGGTCAGGCGGACGACCTGGAGTCCAGGATCGCCCGCACCGTCCGTTTCATCCAACTGGGTGCCGGCGCCAGGTTCGACGACGACGGCAGGCCATTGCGCATCAGGCACCGATAGCCCGTCGGCACTCCCACCCCGCGATCCGGGACATATCTTCAAAGAACACCCATCCGTGATCCGGATCACAACGAATTGCTCGTATGCGCCGGAACTCGCTGCTGCATGAGCCGTAGCCCACCCGGCAACTCGCACCCAGGAGCAACAATGCGTAGATCAATTTTTGTGGCCGGAGCAACTGCCTTCAGTCTTATACTTCTCAG
Organism: Pseudarthrobacter sp. N5; assembly: GCF_050157035.1. Classification (GTDB taxonomy): domain Bacteria; phylum Actinomycetota; class Actinomycetes; order Actinomycetales; family Micrococcaceae; genus Arthrobacter. The sequence goes on along the minus strand of NZ_CP189593.1, from coordinate 829,389 downwards.
CGCCAGCGGGGTCGGAATAGCCTCCGCCCAAAAGCCAGCAGGGACCGGGCAGGTATTTGCCGCCCGGCTCTTGCCGCTTAATGCGGGATCGCACACCGTAGGCGATGCCACGTACTCCATCCCGTCGGCCTCCGGCAACGCCGTAATCACCGTCAATGGCGACGACGTCAGCGTGGCAATCGACGTTAATGGCGTTACGTCCGGAACACTGCACCCACAGCACATCCACGCAGGAACCACGTGTCCGGACGCCACCGCCGACGGCAATCAGGACGGCATTCATGACGGCTTTGTTGACGTCATCGAGGGCCTTCCGCTGTACGGCCCTGTCCTGGTTCCGTTGGACAGCAACCTGAACAGTTTCAGCCCGTCCCTGGACTTCCCAGTAGCGGACGCCAACGGGAGCTACAGCTACAACCAGTCCGCGTCCAAGTCCCATCTACAGGGCGAGCTGGACCAGGCACTGAAACTGGGCAGCCGGCACGTCGTGATTCACGGAATCAACCCGGATAGCCCTCTTCCTGCGTCGGTGAAGTCCCTGCCGGGGCTCCCCGCCTGGGCTACGCTTCCGGTGGCTTGTGGAGAACTGCACCGTACCCAGTAGTCCGTCGCTACCGCCACCACCGTTGTGCTCTCACTTTTGGTTCCTATCCGGCCGGTTTAGGGACCAGAAGTGAGAGCGCAACTCGGAGTGGGGCGTACCGCCGGCCGACCATCAGGGCGTGGCTGCTGCCGTCGGAATGACCGGCCGCTTTGAACCGTCGGCGATCCGCCGGCTTTCACGCGGGCAACTGAGCTTTCCGGGCGTCTGGTCCACCAGCTCGGGGGCGGTGAGTTCCTTGTAGCCGCTGGTGAGGATCACATCCACGCTGGCGTCGGAGCGGTCATCCTGGAAGTAATCGGATCCGGGCACATTGCGCTGGACACTGAATGCGGCAGACTGGCCCGCAGCCCCGGAAACCACTGCAGCCACACCCCGATACCCTGATTGGGTGTTGGACACAGTCCCCACCAGGAATTTGCGGCCAAGAAACTCGTCCGCAACGGATCTGGCCAGGCCGGGCCGGGTGGTGGAGTTGTAGACGTTGAGGTTGATCTGCTCGTTGGGCGTGTAGTCGAAGGTCGCGGCCGGACACACGGAAACAGCCTCGTGGCTGCGTTCCGCCGTCGGAACTTTGATCTGTCCGTTCATGATGGCCAGGGCGATAACGATGGCGGAGATGATGAGCCCTATCAGCAGGACCAGCACCACTGCGTGCACGATTCTGCGCCGCAGCCGGACAGGGTTGTGGGCGGTGTCCTCATCCTCCACAAAAGTGGCTCGCAGCTCCGGTCCGGTAACCACCCGGTGCCCATGCAGGACGGTGACGTCCTTCGCTTTCCTAGCCATCGATGACCAGCACACGGGCGTGGATGGCGGTGCGCTGGTGGAGGGCGGTGCGGAGTGCGCGGTGCAGGCCGTCTTCCAGGTACAGGTTTCCGCGGTACTGAACCACATGCGGGAAGAGATCGCCAAAGAACGTGGAGTCCTCCGCCAGGAGAGCCTCAAGGTCCAGCGTGCGCTTGGTGGTCACCAGTTCATCCAACCGGACGGGGCGCGGGGGCAGTGCAGCCCAGTCTTTGGGCGTGCTGTAACCATGGTCGGGGTAAGGGCGTCCCTCGCCCACAGCTTTGAATATCACCATGCCAGCCTAGGCAGCTTGCGGGTTCATGGGAATGTATTGCCTCCTGCGTCCTGAGGTTGTAGCCAAACAGTGACCATCCGTCACATGCGGAAGAGTATGGAAAGTAGCGGGGATGCCAGCAGGCGGCTGACAGAATGGTGCCATGACTGCACCTGAGACCCCTGCTGATTTTCCGTCCGGCAGCCGGCCGCCGTCGGCCCCTGCACTAGCGCTGCTGCTCGACGTCGACGGCCCCGTGGCCAGTCCGGTTACCCGCGCCGTGAAGCCGGAGATCATCGCGGACCTGGTTGCCCTGGCCTCCGCCGGGATCCCCGTCATTTTTAACACCGGCCGTTCGGACGCCTTCATCCGCGAGCAGGTCATGGAGCCGATGATCGCCGCAGGAATTCCGGCGGGGACGGTCATCCATGCCATCTGTGAGAAGGGTGCCGTCTGGTTCAGCTACACCGCGGCTGGACCCGGCACCATCCATGTTGATCAGCAGCTGGCCGTGCCGAAAGCCTATGGGGATGACGTCCGGCGCCTGGTCGCGGAGGATTACGCTGCGCACATGTTCTTCGACGAGACCAAGCGGGCCATGGTGTCCGTGGAGCAGCACATTGCGGTGTCCAGTTCCGACTACCTGGACGAACAGCAGCTCTTCGACGCCGACGCCCTGGAGCTGATGGCCCGGCACGGACTGGGTGTGGTGATGCTGGACCATCACGCGCCGGATTCGGATGACCAGGTGGACTATCGCGTGGACCCCACCATCATTTCCACTGACATTGAGTCGGTCAGGCTGGGCAAGGACCTGGGCGCCAGCCGTGCCGTGGAGCTGCTGGCGGCGCAGGGAATCACTCCGCAGGCCTGGCGGACGGTAGGCGATTCGCGGACGGACTACGCAATGGCCGATTGGCTGCACCACAACGATCACCCGGTCAAGCACGTTGATGTCCGCCCGGCCGACGGTGTTCCGGTCAAGCCATACCCCGTGCTGACCGCGGTGGATCTGGGCTTGGGTGCCGAGGTCATCCACGACGACGCCGGCGGCGCCTTCCTGCGCAGCTGGCGGGACGCGCTGGCCCTCTAATCCGCCGGCGGCCGGACAGATTGAAACCCGGCCGCGGACGGGAACTTCGGGCCGGTTTTTCGGCCCGGGTTATCATGCAAGTAGAGAAACGTTCCCATTTCAGCTCGGAGAAACACCATTACAGACACTACGGTCCAGGACGATGTTTACTACGGTGGCCAGGCATCCGAGGACGGCGGCAGCCATCCGGAAGTCACCTCGCCGGCTGCTGTTGCACGCCTTAAGAACCGCTCTGACATTGTCAGGCACCGCGGCCGCTATGCGCTGATCAACCATAACCGGACGCCGTACCAGGCCATGGTGGAGGATCTGCTTTTTCTCCGGAACGTACTGTCCGGGGCCGGGCTGGACTATCTCCTGGTACGCGGAAACAACCACCGACCGGTGATTGCGCTCGACTGGAAAGACCGCAAGAAACTGCGATCGGCACTAGTGGAGGCCTGCTGCAACGAGCCGGTGTACTCCATGACCGTTGATGCGAAGAAGAAATCATCTGTACTGGTGGCCGACGGCGAGCTTTCCTCCAACCGGCAGGCCAGGATTTTCCGCCTGTACCGTCCGCGGGTGGAACCTGACGGCGGTTTTGACTTCGGATCTTCCGCCGGTGTCCAGATTGAGCTCTGGAGCTTCGAAGGCGACCAGCTGATCCTGCCGATCGAGAATTCCCTGACCCGGCGCACCATGCTCACTCAGGACGCCGTCCGCGGAACGGTGGAGCGCTACGGACATACCTGGCCCACTATCGAGAACATGTTCGCCGACCACGCGAGCGACATCAGTTTCGACGTCGATTTGGTGTTCTCCTGGGTGGACGGTAGCTCACCCGAGTACATCGCTGCCCGCCTTGCACGGATGGCTGGCGTGGTGGTAGGTGAAGGCGACGACCACGAGGCCCGCTTCCGGCAGATCGATGAGCTCAAGTATGCGCTGCGGTCCATCTACATGTTTGCGCCATGGATCCGGCGGATTTTCATTGCCACAGACTCCCCCGCCCCGAAGTGGCTCGCGGAACACCCCTCGGTGACGATTGTCCGCAGCGAGGAATTCTTCGCCGACCCCACGGTGCTGCCCACCCACAATTCGCAAGCTGTGGAGTGCCAGCTGCACAACATCGAGGGCTTGTCCGAGCACTTCCTTTATTCCAACGACGACATGTTCTTTGGCCGCCCGGTTGGCCCCGACATGTTCTTCACGCCCGGCGGGATCACCAAGTTTATCGAGGCGGAGACGCGCATTGGGCTGGGCGACAACGACGCCCAGCGAAGCGGCTTTGAAAATGCGGCCCGGGTGAACCGCAAGCTGTTGTGGACCCGGTTCGGCCGGATCACCACCCGTCATCTGGAGCACACGGCAGCACCCCTCAGGCGAAGCGTAGTGTCCACGATGGAAAGCGAGTTTCCGGCCGAATTCAGAAAGACGGCTGCAAGCAGGTTCCGTGCCGCGGACAACATCTCCGTGACCAACTCTTTTTACCACTACTATGCTCTGCTCACCGGACGGGCCGTCACCCAGACAGCCGCGAGGGTCCGGTACGTGGACACTACCGCCCGGTCCGGGTTGAACTACCTGCCAAAGCTCCTGGCCAAGCGCAACATGGACTTCTTCTGCCTCAATGACGGCAGCTTCCCGGAGGTTCCCGCCGAAGAACGCGCGCAGCTTGTCACCGAGTTCCTGGAAAAGTATTACCCCATCAAGGCGCCCTGGGAGAAGTAGGACGACGCCCAATCACCGGGCGGAACGGCTCGGCACCTTGGCCACGCCTTCGGGTTTGGCGTTCTGTGGGATACGGATACCGGCTGCAGCCAGGCGCCGTTGCGTCTCAGCCGCGCTGACATGCTCTCCCACGGTGGGTGAGCTGCCCAGCAACACCACTGAGTGCACGATCGTGTGCTCGTAGACGTGTACCAGGTTGAACGCCTGGCCCCCGTCGCGGCCGCGCGTCCCGCCCACTCGCACGTTGAGGTCCTGGGTGTAACACGTGGCGGAGGCGACCGACACCGGGATGCCGGCGAAGCTCGCCGTCGTCGAATAATGCAGGTGACCCGCCAGAATGGTGCGGACATCGGAGTTGCGCACTACGGCGGCAAGGGCGGCCTGGCCGCGGAGTTCCACCAGCACCGCGAGGTCCAGCACCGACGGTACCGGCGGGTGGTGCAGCGCCAGGATGGTGCCGTCCGGGGCCGGTGTTTCCAGTTCCGCCGAGAGCCAGTCCAGCTGGGCCTGGCTGAGTTCACCGTGGTGGAAACCGGGAACTGTTGTGTCCAGAGTGATGATCCTGAGGCCGTTGACGAAGTAGCTGTGGTCCACTGGCGCATCGTCTCCAGGTTGATCCAGCAGCCCGGTGCGGAAGTTCGCCCGGTTGTCGTGGTTTCCCATGGCCCAGATGACCTTGGCTTTCAGGGCCTTGCAGGCCGGTTCCACGATGGCACGCAATTTGGCATAGGCTTCGGGATCGCCCCGGTCCGCCAGGTCGCCGGTGAAAATAACAGCTTCAGGACGGGCACCTGAGGCATGGACTTCTTCAAAGAGCTGGATGAGGCGGGCTTCACTGTCAACCACACCGTGAAGGGGTTCCGGACCTCCCAACAGGTGGGGGTCGCTCAGGTGGAGTAGAAAGTGGCGTGGCCGGGGGTGTTCGGCCTCGATGTGCTCCATTGCTGCCTTCTTGGTTGGGTGCAGACCGATGTCTCCAGTGTCCCTCTCAGTAACCTTTATCCAACCAGACAATGGGCAAACACTGTGGAAACTGCGGTGGGCATGTTGAAAAAACTACGGTGTTGCGCCCGGTGGGCGTGACTGATGGCCAAAAACGGCGGGGGGATAAATGAAAGCAATGTCGTTAATAGCTGCGGCCTGGACAGGCACGGCACTCATAGGTTTACTCGGGGGCAGCTCCGGAGCAACCATCGGGATCAACGGTAGTTGCGGGCCTGCGGCCCGGTTTACTCGCAAGCCCTAACGGCCGCTGGTGCCGTTCTTCCAAGTCGGCGACGTCGGAAGATTGTGCGTTGCCGGCCCCTCCAGCAGTTTGCCGTCCGCTCCGAAGCGGGAGCCGTGGAGGGGGCAGTCCCAGGACTTCTCGGCATCGTTCCAGGTCAAGAGCCCGCTCAGATGCGTGCAGCTCGCCGAGAGCAGGCACACCTTGCCATCCACGGTGGAGACAGCTGCCGGTTTTCCGCGGTATCGGCCCACAACACCCACACCTTCGGCAGGTCGGGTTTCGTCGGTGATCTCGGGCCCGTTCTTGAGCCCGTTGTTGTCTTCGATGATCCGGAGCGCGACACCGGCGTTGAAGCGCACAGAGGCGGCCACCCCTCGCGGTGACGTCACCCGGTGGTGAATAGTGGTGGCCCATGCCGGCTGCCCACCCAGAATTTCTGCAGAGACTGACAGGGCCGCTGCAACTGCGTTGGTCATCCCCCACTTGTTGTAGCCCGTGGCGAAGAGAATCCTGCCCTTGCCACGCGGCAGCCGGCCGAAGAACGGCATGAGGTTGGTGGCCTGGTAGTCCTGGGCGGACCATGTGTGGGTCACCTGTGCGCCGGGGTAGTTTGCGACAGCCCAGGCCAGCAGCTCGTCCAGATACTGCCTGGGCGATGCAGCCCTGCCTCCCTGGTGCCCGTAGCCGCCGACAAGTAGCAGCTCCCCATCCGCGGCCGGGTATCCGCGCTGGGAACGCGTGGGCGCATCGATCGACAGGTACATGCTCGACGGCGGGGCCGCACCGTCAGGCAGACGGAGGGCGGCTGCATAGGAGCGATTCGGCACCACCTTGGCAAAGTAGAGGCCGCGGTCCAATATGGGAGCACCCGTGGCCAACACGACGGTGTCGGCTGTGACGCCGCCGTGACGTGTGGCCACCTCAAGGGGCTTCCCGGAGACAACGTTCTGTACATGCACGCCCTCAACGACGCTTCCTTTGAGCTCCTGAATCTCCGTGGCAAGGGCATCGAGCACGTCCATTGGATGGAACTGCGCTTGGTTCTCCAGCTCAAGCGATTCGACGACAGGAAACGGCAGGCCATTGTCGCGAGCGAAGTGGACATCCAGACCCGCGTCCCGCGATACGGCAGCTTCTTGGCGCAGCCGGCGTCCGCCCTCTTCGGACGTCGCGAAGGTAGAGGCTGTTCTGTATTGGAAGGGTACGCCGTGCGTCTGGAGATGGTCGAGCAGCCACGCCTGGCCGGCACGGTTGGCGTCAACGTATGCTTTCACCATTTTGAGCGAGTATTGGCTGCGAAGAGCCGAGAGCATCCCGCCCTGGAGCAGGCTCAGTTTGCCCGTGGTGTTGCCCGTGCTCACCGCCCCGATGGTCCGCGCCTCCAGAACCACCACCCGTTGCCCGGCCCTGGCCAAAAGCACCGCGGTCACCAGACCTGTCAGGCCTGCTCCGACAACCACAACGTCGTAGTGCTCTTGCACTTCAAATTCATCGGACGTGAAGCCCGATTGCCGATCCAACCACAGCGATTTCATCGAAACCACGAGCCTCTCGTTTGCAGGGTCAGTGCGAAGGTCTGCCACGTCTTGAAGCAAACAGTAGGACTGCCGGCTGCACGAATCAAGCACGCCGAGCTCGCCGCCGTCGTCAAGGCGGCGACGTGATGGCCGCACAAAAGTCTCCCCCAACCGGTAGGCCGTGCCGTCGCCGACACGCTGCTCGCCGAAGCCGGAGGGGTGAACCGGATCTGCGTACTCTTGCCCGACTCCGCCGAACTCTTCGGAATCGCAGGCCTTACGATCAGCCTCAAGCAACGCCGTCCACAGAAGGTTCCTTGGGTTCTTGTGGTGATTGCAACACTTAGCGGATGGGTGTTGTCATGGCGGGGTATTCGATTTACGTAAGACCGGATCTTCTGCAGCTGTTTTGGGCCGGGATGCAGGCCGGTGATTTCATCACGGACGCCGTTGCGCCGATCAATACGAGCAGGCGGACCGGGCGCCGGGTCCTCGCGGAGGCCGGGGGTGTCAGGCCTCGCCGCGGCCGGGATTTGAAGGGCCGTTGCCTGACCTTCGCCCAACGAGAGGAGATCGCGGTGCTGCGCGCCCAAGGACAATCACTGCGGCAGATCGGGGCTGTAATCGACAGATCGGCCTCGACGGTGTCCAGGGAGCTGCGGCGCAACTCGGTGGCAGGATTGCCCTACCGGGGCACCTCGGCTCACGCGCTGGCGTATGAGCGGGCCTCGCGGCCGAAACCGGCGAAACTGCACACGAACACGGTGCTGCGTGCGAAGGTGGAAGAGGACCTGAAAAAGAAGTACTCGCCGGAGCAGATTGCAGGACGACTCCGGGTTGAGTTTCCCGATGAGCCGGAGATGCGGGTGTCACCTGAGACGATTTACCAGTGCCTTTACGTTCAGTCCCGCGGAGCACTCAACCGCGATCTGGCCGCGTGTTTACGCACCGGACGTGCACTCAGGCAGCCCTGCAGGAAGGCCGGCCAGCGGAAGAACCGGATCCCGGGGATGATCAATGTCTCCGAGCGTCCTCCAGAGGTTCAGGACCGTGCGGTGCCGGGGCATTGGGAATCTCAATGCTGTTGTCAAGCAGCCTGGACGCAAATGGCGGCGGCCGGCTCCCGGTATTCGGTGTGGTCGCGGAGCATGGCCCAGATGACGTTGATGCGGCGTCGGGCAAGTGCGATAAGCGCCTGTTTGTGGGACTTTCCCTCGCCGCGTTTCCGGTCGTAGTAGGTTCTGGAAGCGGGGCTGTTTTTCAAGCTGGAGAGGGCGGCGAGGTAGCAGGTTCGGAGGAGTCTGCGGTTGAATCGGCGCGGCCGGTGCAGGTTTCCGCTGATCCGGCCGGAATCGCGTGGGACCGGAGCCAACCCGGCGACGCTGGCGAGCCGGTCGACGGAGTCGAATCCGTCCAGGTTACCGCCGATGTTCGCGAGAAAAGTAGCCGCGAGTACGGGCCCGAACCCAGGCATACTCAGCAGAACATCGGCGCTGTCGTGCTGCCTGAACAGGTCCGTGATCTGGGCATCGACGTCTGCGATCTCTGCATCGGTTGAGCTGATCTGATCGGCCAACCGGACGACCAGGGCCGATCCCATGGATTGGGCAGGCAGGACGGTGTGCTGGGCGTTTGCAGCCGCAAGTGCCTTCTCCGCCATCTTTGCACTGTTCCGGCAGCCGCGTTTTCTCAGCCAGCCAGTAAGCCGCGTCAGTCCTATCCGGCGGATGCCCTCGGGGGTCTGATAGCCGCTCAGAAGGGTCAGAGGAGCCTTCTTGGAGTAGTCGAAGGCCCGCTCGAGCGCAGGGAAGTATTCCAACAAGGTGGCCCGGAGCCGGTTGATCGCCCGGACACGGTCGCAAATCAGATCGGTGCGGCGGGCAGTGAGCATACGCAGGTCCACACTGATCTGGTCTGCGCTGCGAACGGGTTGCAGGTCGGTGCGCATGCGGGCCTGGTCAGCGATGATCCTGGCGTCTTTCGCGTCGGTCTTTCCATCCCCCGATAGGTCGCTGCGGCGTGATGCACGATCCGTCCAGGGATATAGAGCAGGTGCTGAGCGTGTGCTGCCAGCAGCTCGATCAGCAGCGCCGCGCCGCCGGCGTTCAGATCAGTAGCCCAGCAGATCTCACCACCGGCCGCGCTCTCCGCGGTTTCGGCGATGAGCTGGAGCAACGCGGTTTCGTCGTTCTCGACCCGTTTTGACAGCAGCACCGTCCCGGATTGGTCGATCACAACGCAATGATGGGCACTCTTGCCCGAGTCGATTCCTGCCCACACGTCCGGCATGTCTTTCGGTCCCTTCGATCAGCTCCAATTTGGTTGGCCCCTGTCGATAACCACGCCGGCACGTCCTTACCCAACGATCAATGTCGTAAGTCTCAATCAGCGGTCGAGTCATCGGCGGGCAGCGGGCGGCCATTCCCAGTGAGCCGTCCAAGCGGCAGGGAGATCTGGGCCATACCCACCACCCGAGGGTGATCGAAACACTACGACAGCTCCGAAGTCACCCACAACAAAATCGTAAGGAAGGCGACCTCATCATCGGCAAGGGGAATCAGTCCGCGATCGGGACGCTGGTCGAGCGGACCACCAATTACACGGTGCTCGTGCACCTGCCGGACGGGTACAAGGCCGAGCAGATGCGGGATGCACTGACCGCGAAGATCAAGACGCTCCCCGAGGCGCTGCGGCATTCACTCACCTGGGACCAAGGCATCGAAATGCAGGACTGGAAAACCGTGAAAGTAGACGCCGGTATCGACATTTACTTCTGCGACCCGCACCCGCCCTGGCAGCGGGGCATCAACGAAAACACCAATGGCCTGCTGCGCCAGTACTTCCCGAAAGGCACGGACCTGAGCATCCACAGCGCCGAAGACCTCGACTGGGTCGCACAGGAACTCAACGACCGGCCACGCAAAAGACTAGAGTTCAGAAAACCGATCGAATTGATCGAAGGACTCCTGTTGCAATGACCGCCTGAATCCGCCGATCCGCCAACGGGACAGGTGTCACCACCGAAGGATGCGGCGATGGGATCCCTGCTGAGGTGGTTGGGCCCAAGAACTCGGCGTGCCGTGTTGTCGCTTGTCAGAGGCTTTTCGTGATGACGCTGCCGAGGGCGCTGATTCGTGACTCGTTTCGGCTGTAGTGGGTCCACGGCCCGATCCGGTTGCTCGTGACAAGTCCGGCGCGCTGGAGTACGGCCATGAACTGGGACGCCGTTGATTGCGACACCTTGGCTCTGGCCTGGATGTGCTTCAAGCACACGCCGACCTCCTCGGCTGGTTGGTCCTGCGGCGGAAATGACCGGGGCTCCTTCAACCATTGCAGGATCGCCAGCCGCGTCGGGTGGCTCAGGGCTTTGAATGCCTGCACAACGTCGTCTTCGGTCAGCTCTTCCACACTCTTCACCTTATCGTAAATTTGCGATTTCCCGATGCCGATGCAACGCTTAGATCGTAAAATGACGATATTACGATATTACGATGGGAGCAGATGTGAGTACACGAACGGCGCTGGTTGTTGGGGCACACGGGGTAATTGGGGGAAATCTGATAAATCACCTCCTGGAGGAGGGTGGCTAGAAGGTCATCGGTCTCTCCCGACGAGGCGGTGAGGACTCCGACAACGTCCGGCATATCGGCGTCGACCTGCTGAACCAGCAAGACTCGGTAGCCAAGCTCAGTGGCCTTGCGGATGTCACCCACGTGTTCTATGCGGCCTATCAGGACCGCCCGAGCTGGCCCGAACTCGTCCCGCCAAACCTTGCCATGCTCGTCAACACCATCGATGCGATAGAGCCCGTCGCGGCTGACCTTCAGCATGTGAGCCTGATGCAGGGATACAAGGTCTACGGCGCCCACCTCGGCCCGTTCGCATCTCCGGCGAAAGAGGCCGATCCGCCGCATATGCCGCCGGAGTTCAACGTCGACCAACAGCAATTCCTCGCATCCCGGCAGCAGGGCAAGACATGGACCTGGTCGGCACTGCGCCGCCCCTCCGTGGTTTGTGGGTTCGGCTTGGGCAACCCGATGAACCTGGCGATGGTAATAGCCATTTATGCGTCGATCAGCAAGGAACTCGGCATCCCGCTGCGTTTCCCCGGCAAGCCCGGCGCTTACAACTGCCTGATCGAAATGACCGACGCCGGCATCCTCGCGAAGGCCACAGTGTGGGCTGCCACCGATCCCGGTACCGCTAACCAGGCCTTCAACATCACCAACGGGGACATTTTCCGGTGGAGCAGCATGTGGCCGAAAATCGCCGCATTTTTCGACATCGAGGTCGCACCGCCACTGCCCATGTCCCTGAACGATGTCATGGCAGACAAGGAAGAACTGTGGGACCGGATGGTGGCACGGCATGGGCTCCGGCCGACACCCTACGCCGACGTCTCATCATGGCCTTTCGGCGACTTCGTCTTCGCCTGGCACTACGACGTACTCGCCGACGGGTCAAAAGCTCGACGTGCCGGATTCCATGAATACATTGAAACCGAGAGGATGTTCATGGCAATTTTCAACGACATGCGGGAACAGCACATCATTCCCTAACGGAACAACTTGTCGGACTGCGCCCGCCTCGTGTTCCCACTCGTGCGAATTCCTGTGATCAGACCACCCAATGGCAGTCCGGCCGCTCCGGGCCCCAACCGCATGTCTTCTGGGAAGGGAGTTTTCACGCTGTCATACGCTGGACTCGTGATGAACGGTATGCGGGTACTAGTGGACGGATCGGAAATCAGCAGCGACGGTCTCGCCTATCTGGCCGCGGTGAATTATGGGCACTTCACCGCGATGCAGATCTGGGAAGGGAAGGTGCGTTCTCCCGCGCAGCATCTGGAGCGCTTGCGCACTGCTCACGCTGAGCTGTATGGGACATCTATTGATGTCGGAAACGTGCAAGAGCAGATACGCCTGGCTGTCGCACAGGCCCCTGATTCGTATCTGCGTGTCACCTTATTTGAGCCCAGCCGTGGACAGGTAACGGTGATGATTACTCTTCGCCCCCCGGTGGACGCACCAACAGGCCCGCAATCTCTGCTGCCAGTCTCCTATCAGCGCCCGATGGCGCATATCAAGCATGTCGGCAGCTTTGCCCAGATCCACTTCGGCCAGTTGGCCGGAGCCCAAGGATTTAGTGACGCCCTGCTCACAACGGACACCGGGGAGGTTTCCGAAACATCAATCGCCAACATAGGCTTCATCAGGCAGGACTCTGCAGTGATCTGGCCCTCGGCCCCCGCGCTTTACGGGATCACCTGGCAGGCGCTGGATACAGCCTTTGCAGCCCGCGGAGTCACCGTACTAAGGCAAAAAGTCACTCTAGGAGACCTCTCCGAATTCACCGGATCCTTCAATGCAAACTCGACCGGAGTAACCGCTGTGGGCAGCATCGGGACCTACGGATTTCCCGACATTGATTCAGCGGAACGTATCCGGGCCGTCCACGATTCACTTCCCTGGGAATCGTTCTGAGCGAACTGGAATACGGCTTCTGATTCTGATCCCCGGGCACCTGATTCGCACCGGACAATCGGCGACACATGCACAGACCCGAGCAGCCTCCGACGAGGCTTCTATCGCTCCGCACGAGACCTTGCATGAGAGTCCCGGAATCACTACGGATTCGCCGGAATAGACGCTTCGTCCGCGTCTTCAGCGACGCCGTCGGGATCCCGCGCTCACTGCCGCTCAGGATCACCGCAGCCGAGGGATTACGCCTGGGCCAAGCAATTACTTCCCGTGGCTGCTTGGCCTCTCGCCGTCAGGCGAGGGCATCCTCGATGGCATCAATGATCTCGGCGGAATCCGGCTCAACGGTGGGCGCAAAGCGTGCCACCACATCGCCGTCGCGGTTTACGAGGAACTTTTCAAAGTTCCACTTCACCAGACCAGGCAACACACCGGTCTTGAATTTTGTCAGCTCGCTGTAAAGCGGGTGCTGGTTCTTGCCACGGACGTTCGCCTTAACGGTCAAGGGGAACGTCACACCGAAGTTGAGCTGGCAGAACTCAGCTATTTCGTCGTCGCTGCCCGGCTCCTGGCCTGCGAACTGGTTGCACGGGACGCCCAGGATCTCGAAGCCCCGGTCCTGGAATTTTTCGTAGAGCGTTTCCAATCCTGCGTACTGGGGCGTGTAGCCGCACTTCGACGCCACATTCACCACCATCACCACGCCTCCCTTGAATCGTCCGAAATCAGTTTCGGTGCCGTCGTTGAGTGTCAGGGGAATGGAGTACAGAGAAGCCACAGGGCGTTTCCTCGCGAAGTCGGTGGTGATTCGGTTCTACCAGCCAAGGGTACGGGTTCATGGCAGGGCTTTCTCCCTGAGTCCCCGCCTCACGCACGCACGGCCGCCCGTAGAGTCTGCCGCCTTGCCCTGGGTATGGGCTAAGGCGTGGGTACAGACGCCGTAGATGTAGACGTTGTCGTGGCCGTGGCCGTCGCAGGATCGGCGGTGGCCGTCTGCGTGGCCGTAGGTTCCGGCGCAGGCGCTTGAGAGGTTGTGGGTGTGGATTCCGGCGGGAGCGTCGGATCCGGCGTGGCTGTAGCCGTGGGTTCTGGCGTTGGCTCCGGCGGGAGCGTCGGATCCGGGGTCGGCGTCGGTGTGGGGGTCGGCGTGGGGGTCGGCGTGGGGGTCGGATCCGTCGGTGTGGGCGTCGGTGTGGGGGTCGGCGTCGGTGTGGGGGTCGGCGTGGGGGTCGGATCCGTCGGTGTGGGCGTCGGTGTGGGGGTCGGCGTGGGGGTTGGATCCGTCGGCGGTGCAGTCGGGGTTGGCGTCGGCGCCGCTCCCGATGAAGTGGGCGTCGGAGAGGGGCTTGGCGACGGCGATTGGCTGGGACCCGATCCGGGCACCGCGGGTGGAACAGTACCGTCCGGGTTCGGAGCCTCGGGGAGTTCGTGCTCGCCACCGAGCACGGTGTGGGCATTGTCGCCGGAGACGGGAATGGCCCAGTTGGGGGTATCCCCGCTGGCGGGAATGCCGTTGACGGGTGCGTAACTCACCATGTCCAGATTCTCCAGCTCGTCCATCTGCTTGATGGGAATCATGGTCCAGCCGAGGGGGTTGGTGTGCTTTCCGTTAAGGATGGTTTCAAAGTGCAGATGGCAGCCGGTGGAGGACCCCGTGGTGCCCACCTTGGCAATGACTTCGCCCACCTGGACCGAATCGCCTTTCTTGACCGCGATTGCCTGCAAGTGGTTGTAGGTGGTGATGAGGCCGTTTCCGTGGTCAATTTCCACACGGTTTCCACCACCCCAGAGGTGCCAGCCAACAGCCCGGACCACACCGGCATCGGCTGAGTAGACGCGGGTACCGCAGGCGGCTGCATAGTCCTGGCCCCAGTGGAACTCGCCTGCGGATCCCGTGATCGGATCGATCCGCAGTCCGAACGGTGAACTTGGAATGAGCGTCTCGAGCGGAGCCATAAGCGATCCGGCCGGCGGCCGTTTCAACTCAGCAGAGGCAACATTCAGCTCGTGTTTGCCCTCTTTTGAGGTGGTCCTGACGATGGTGCGGCTAAAGGAAACCAGCGCCAATGCATCAGCGGTGAAGGCCGCGGAAACGCTCGTTCCTCCCCCCGGATTCCCAGGTTCCAAAGGACCGGGTCCCACACTGCCGGTCCCGGAACGCATGCCGGCCAATGACGCTCCGGGACCTTGGTAGCCGAAGGCAAAGACACCGAGGGTGACGACCAGGCAAGCACAGAGGATCCGCACACTGATGGCGCACGGACCGGTTGACCGTTCCTCCGGGCCGGCTCGCCAATGTTTACCCACAATTGACTCCTGCGATAGGTCCGTCAGACCCCAATCTTGGCGGACTTACGTTCCCATGGGAACACAATCGGCGTGGTCTGTGAACCCCTTTTGGCGCTGGCGAGAGGACGAGGGGCAGTCTCAGGACAGATTTTCCTTCAGCAGGGCTCGGTGTGCGACGGCGGCTTCCGCATGAAGTGCGCGGCCGGTATCTGTCAGTTCCAAGAACAGCGAGCGGCGGTCGTCCTCGCACGAGTGCCGGCTTATCAGGCCCGCCTTCTGCAGGCGGTCAACCACTTTGGACATGGCGCTCTGCGTCATGGGAGTGCGCTCGCCGAGCTGTTTCATCCTGCAGGCCGCTTCGGTGCTGTCCGCCACGAGGTCCAGGATCTCGAATTCGTTGAGCCCGATGTCGAACCGCGCCTCCAGTTCTCGGTCAATAGCCCCGGCGGTGCGGAAGTACGCGTTCTGGATGCTGCGCCATTGCTCAACCAGCTGCTGGTCCTTCGGTGTTGCCATGAAGAGATTCTAGTTCACGACGAAAATAAATGCTACGTCATAGTATTCCTTGTCATTGAATGACGCGTCATATAGATTGATGCCATGACCTCACTTTCCACTCTTGAAAGATCAGCCGGAGAACGGCAATCACCCATCCGCTGGAGCCGCGCGCAATGGCTGCTACTCCTTGTCCTGTGCACCGTTCTGGCCCTCGACGGGCTGGATGTCTCCATGGTGGGTGTCGCCCTACCCTCGATCGGCCATGAACTCAATCTCGGCACCGACTCCCTGCAGTGGATCGTCTCCGCCTACGTGCTCGGCTATGGAAGTCTCCTGCTCCTTGGCGGGCGAATGGCGGATCTGCTGGGCCGCCGTCGGATATTCCTCATTGCCCTCAGCGTCTTCGCGGCAGCCTCGCTGCTCGGTGGCCTGGTGGACGATCCCGCTGTCCTGATCGCAACCCGCTTCGTCAAGGGACTGGCCGCAGCATTCACGGCACCCACCGGATTCTCGATCATCACCACCAATTTCGCCGAAGGCCGCGAGCGCAACCGTGCCTTGTCCATCTTTTCCACCTTCGGAGCCAGCGGGTTCTCGCTGGGGCTGGTGGTGGGCGGGCTGATGACCTCCATGAGCTGGCGCTGGACCTTCCTGGTTTCCGTCCCTATTGCGATCGCTGTGGTGATCCTTGGCCGGCTGTACATCCCCAAGGACAACCCGGCGGACCAGGAACAGGACAGCGGTCACGACATCTGGGGTGCCTTAACCCTGACCGCGGGAATGCTCGGGCTGGTCTACACATTGGTTTCGGCGCCGGAGAAGGGCTGGGGATCTGTGGCAACAATCGCCGGATTCGCCGCCTCCGCCGCCGTGTTGGCAGCCTTCGCCATCATTGAAAACCGCGTAAAGCATCCGCTGATCCGGTTCAGCATCCTCAAGGAAGGCTGGGTGGCACGGGCCAACATCAGCGCAGTGGGCCTCTTCGGTTCCTACCTCAGCTTCCAGTTCATCCTCACAATGTTCCTTCAATCCGTCCTCGGCTGGAGCCCCTTGGGCATGGCTCTGGCGCTCCTGCCCACCGGGCTTCTGGTGGTGAGCACGGCTCCGTTTGCGGACAAGTTTATTGAAAGGTTCGGAGCTCCTCGGTTGATAATAGTCGGGCTGGCGGCGTTGGCCCTGGGTTACATCTTGTTCCTGAGGGTGGGCATCACGCCCAACTACGCCCTGGACATTTTGCCGTCCATCATCCTGCTGGGCATCGGGTTTGCCCTGGCCTTTCCCTCCATCAATGTCCAGGCCACAGCCGGTATCCGCAATTCGGAGCAGGGGCTGGCCGCAGGACTCATCCAGACCAGCATGCAGGTGGGTGCCGCACTGGTCCTTGCTGTCACCACGGCAATCATCAGCGGCCACAGCGAGCCCGGCGCTTCGGTTGACGCGGCCGCGATGCTGGCACAATACCGCCCGGGTCTGGTCCTTAGCGCAGTAGTGGCAATTGCCGCCCTGCTGGTGGCAGCGGCGCCGTCCCGGCGTGGTCGGAAGGCTGTCGTTCCGGTGGGGTGACCGGTCAGCGCCGCAGGTGCTGTGGAGGCGCGGGTGCGGGCGCACATCGGCGACAATGGATCATGGGCAATTTCCTCACGGAATGGCAGGCCGAACTCAAGCGGGCGCTTACCGGGCATCCGGAATCCACGCCGGAATGGGTGCCTCGGCTGGCGGAGGGTGACGACGCCGGATATCACCTGCCGGGTTCTGCCGTGTGGGCGGTTCACGGGGCAATGCCGACCATCGTTGGCGGCATCCGCGCGCTGCTCATGCAGGCGCTGCACCCGGGCGTCCTGGCAGGAGTCCATGATCACTCAAGCTTCCGCGAGGACCCGCTGGGAAGGCTGGCCCGAACGATCCGCTGGATTTTCACGGTGTCCTACGGCTCAAGATCGGCTGCGCGGGAGGCCTCGAACTGGGTACTGCGCCTGCACGAATCCGTGCGCGGCGACTACGTGGACAATCAAGGCATTGTCCGCCCGTATGCCGCGAACGATCCTGAATTGCTCCGCTGGGTGCACATTGCCTTCACCGATGCGTTTCTTTCCGCCCATCGGATCTGGGGCCGCAGCATTCCCGGCGGCCCCGACGCCTACGTCCGCGAATGGGCACAGGCCGGGCGGCTGATGGGCGTGGACGATCCTCCGCTCAGCGAGGCCGCAATGCGGCAGCAGCTTGACAGCTGGTACGACGACGGGCGCCTCCGCTCGGACGAACGGGTCGCGCAGACGGTGGCCTTCATCCGTGACCCGCCACTTCATCCGATCCTCCGGCCCGGCTATCGGGTGCTGTTCGCCGCCGCCGTGACAAGCCTGGAACCGAAGTACCGCGAGCTGCTCGGACTCCGGACGGCACGGCTAGGCCCCATACCCCTGCCGGTGAGGCTGGCCACGAAGGTGACTCTCGGCGTCGTACGTCTTGCGCTGGGGAGAGTTGGCCCCAGCGAGCTGGCCGCCCGGCAGCGGTTGCGCAGGCTGGGACTCTTGTAGAGATTTCTGGCCTATAACGCCGATTTTTGGCGGACTGAATGCCCGCGGACGCAAAAAGGCCCCGGTCCAAGGACCGGGGCCAAACGCGGAGAATGGGGGATTTGAACCCCCGAGGGCGTGAACCCAACACGCGTTCCAGGCGTGCGCCATAGGCCGCTAGGCGAATTCTCCAGCTGCTTCTGAATCAAAAGCAGATACTAGAATACCTGAACTTTTCGGCATCGCCCAATTGAGGAATCGGCGCCGTCCGGGTGTGATCTGTGCCGGGAGCCGCCTTCAACACGGAGTCAGTGGCCCTTAACGTCAAAATGGACGCCCCCAATGCGTCCATTCCTCCGATATCACCGTTGAGCTGCTGGGTCCGGCCAACCCTCCAGGCCCCGCAGCTCACAATCTTGAGATTGCCCCAATCGGTGTACATATCTATAGTCCGCCCTGCGACGCGGATAAGCAATGAAAAGTGTCAGCGCTTACATGATCGGGGCTGGCAGGATGGCATCATGACGCAGCTGCACGCCCTGGTGATGTATGTTCCCGAAGCCCATGCCGACGCCGTCATGGCTGCGATCGGCGATGCGGGGGCCGGAAGAATGGGTGACTATTCGCACTGCTCGTTCACCTCCTCGGGCACGGGACGCTTCACTCCGCTGGCCGGCGCGACGCCTTATATCGGCGAGGTTGGCGTGGTTGAGCGGGTGCCGGAACTGCGGATTGAGTGCGTGGTTGAGGACGGAATGCTCGACGGCGTGGTGCTGGCTTTGCGCGCCGCGCACCCCTATGAGGAGCCGGCATTCATGAGCTGGCCGGTGGACGGGTGGCGTTGAGCCCAACTATCACCCGAGAATTGATGGCTGGCAGCAAACGCTCAGACCAGGGCAGGATGACGAGCCATGGCCCAACGCCGGTTGATGATCGCCACCTCGTCCCATGTCGGCAGCCGGAAGCCCTCACCGCCACCCTGGCCGGCCGCCTCTGCATATGCGGCAACTTCTGACCAGCACCACAGCGTGGCGCCCGCATGAATGCGGAGGACGGAAAATCAGTGTCGGGATGACGCTTCCCGGAGGCCCAAAGGGCAACAGCCTGCCGAGGGACATTGAGCCGTTCGGCAATCTCTGTACTCGTTACGAAATCCGGCCCCACTGACAGTACATTCGATGCCCAGAGCCCGGATGTCCTCAATGGCCCCCAGTGCCGCGTCCAGACCCGCTTGAGCCGAATGCCTTCGCCAAAGCCGCGGACAGCGGCCATCCGTAGCTGCCACCCCAAGGCGAGCGGCTCCTGGGCCCTCACCAGCCGCCGTCGCACGTCAGTCATTCCATGTGGCACAGGCGATTCGAGCGGCACTCAAACTTCGGGTAAGCTTGACGACGGCCCCTCATGTGGCGTCATCCTGTTGAACTCCCCCAGGACCGGAAGGTAGCAAGGGTAGATGGGCTCTGGCGGGTGCATGAGGGGTCTCTTATTTAAATGTCAGTCCCTATAGGTAGGCTTCCCCTGTGACTGTTACTACTGCTCTGTACCGCAGATACCGCCCCGACTCTTTCGCGGACGTTATCGGGCAGGAACATGTCACCGAGCCGCTCATGACGGCCCTGCGCAAGAACCGCGTGAACCACGCCTACCTCTTCTCGGGCCCCCGCGGCTGCGGCAAAACCACCTCCGCCCGTATCCTGGCCCGCTGCCTGAACTGCGCCGAGGGCCCCACTGACACCCCCTGCGGCAAGTGCCCCAGCTGCATCGAGCTGGCCCGCGGCGGATCCGGCTCGCTCGATGTCATCGAGATCGACGCCGCCAGCCACGGCGGAGTGGACGACGCCCGCGATCTCCGCGAGCGTGCCACGTACGCTCCGGTCCGCGACCGCTACAAGATCTTCATCATCGATGAAGCCCACATGGTCACGCCACAGGGATTCAACGCCCTGCTGAAGATCGTTGAAGAGCCGCCGGAACACATCAAGTTCATCTTCGCCACCACGGAGCCGGACAAGGTCATCGGCACCATCAAGTCCCGTACCCACCATTACCCCTTCAGACTGGTGCCGCCCGAGCCGCTCATGGCGTATCTCGAGCTGCTCTGCAGCCAGGAAAACGTGCCCGTGGCGCCGGGCGTGCTGTCGCTGGTGATCCGGGCCGGCGGAGGCTCCGTGCGTGACTCGCTCTCCGTGCTGGATCAGCTGATGGCGGGTGCAGGAGCTGACGGTTTGAACTATGAGCTCGCCGTCGCCCTGCTCGGCTACACCCACGCGTCCCTGCTTGACGATGTTATTGAAGCCGTGGCTGCCTCGGATTCAGCCACCGTGTTCCGCGCCGTGGACCGGGTCATCCAGACCGGCCACGATCCGCGCCGCTTCGTTGAGGATCTGCTGGAACGCTTCCGCGATCTCATCATCGTCCAGGCCATGCCGGAAAGCGCGCAGTCGATCCTCCGAGGTATGCCCGCAGACCAGATCGCCAGGCTGCAGAACCAAGCCCACAACCTTGGCGCATCCGAGCTGTCCCGCGCGGCCGACGTCACCAACACAGCGCTCACTGAGATGACCGGAGCAACGTCACCGCGGCTGCACCTTGAGCTGCTGTGCGCCCGCATCCTGCTGCCCAGCTCGGAACAGACGGAGCGCGGCATTGCCGCTCGGATCGACCGCGTTGAGCGCCGTATGAATTACGCCGGGAACGACGTCGGCGCTCCCGCTGCCGCCGTCGGCCCCGCCCCCGCTGTTTTGCCTGCGGTTTCGCCCTCCGAAACGGCCGGATCCCGACAAGCTCGAACACCGGAAACACCCGTGGCTGAGCCTTTGGACACCACGTCTGCCGAAACCCCGGGAGTCGAGACGCGTCAGCCTCTCGTTGCACCGCGAGTCAGCACCAGCGACTGGCCGGTGGACGAGCCGGCACCAAACACTCGTCAGAAGCCCGAAGCCTCAGGAAGTCGCCAAGCTCGATCGCCGGAGGCGGCACCCGCACCAATGCCTGAGCCGGCAGCAGCCAGCCCGGTATCAGCTCCCCTATCCGGTGCTGGAACCGGTGCTGGTCCTGCTGCTGAAATCGAAGTCATTCGCCGCGCATGGCCGGAAATCCTGCAGAGGCTCGCTATCATCAAGCGCAGCTCATGGTCCCTGATCCAGCCGAACTCCCAGCCGCGTGGCTTCGACGGACAGACACTGACTCTGGCGTTCACCACTGAAGGGCTCGCCGGGACTTTCAGCCGCGGCGTCTACAGCGATAACCTGCGCAAGGCCATTCACGACGTCCTCGGCTTGGATTGCCAGATTGTCCCCGTTGCCGGTGGAATCAACAGCGCAGCGAGCTCTGAGCCAAACCCAAAAGCGCCCGCTAGCCGGGCAGCCCCGGTAACGTCCACGGATACCGATTGGGGTCTCACGCCCGTAGAGCAGAGCAATTCTGGTGTGCAAGCCAACTCAGCTACGGCCGGCGCCGGCACCTCCGTGACTTCAGCGGACCAAGAATCAGAGACTCGCGCTGCCCCGGTACACGACGCACCCACGCCCGCACACGCACCCGCGCCGGGATCGTCCTCGGCAAAGGTCGCTGTCACCGAAGTGCCCGAGGCCGTTCCTGTGCCTGGGCGGACTGCTGTGACTGAAGCACCTGCGGCGCTGGCGGCGGACGTCGACGCAGCCCAACAGGAAACGTCCCGGGCCGAGCCTCCCGGGGACCAGTCCGGACAGGGCCACGAATCCTCGGGCTCGTACTCATACCCGGACGATGACTGGGGTCCGCCCCGGGACGAGGACGCTCCGCCACTCGACGAGGAACCTCCGTTGGACTGGGACCCCTCGGCGCCGGTGCCGTCCCGGCAGGCAGCCGCTGACACAGCCGCCCCCGCCAAAACCGCCGGCACTAAAACCGCCGCCGCCCGCAAGACTGCCGCCAAAGACCGGAGCGCCTCGGGTTCCAAGTCAGCAAAAACCGCCGGTGCCACCGCTGCCAAGGCGGGCGCAGCCACGACCGGTCCTCCCACACCGGACGTCTCCAAGGATGCGTGGGCGCGCGCAACCGAGCAGGCGCCGGGCATCTGGCTTACCGGCACCGAAACCAATGTGGGGGCGTACTCCAACGCGTCTGCGCAAGCCACGGAATCGGTAGCTGCCGCCGAGGATGGACCACCGTACTACGCACCCGCCACAGCACAGATCCCGCCCATCGTGCCCGCGGCTGCAACCCCGGTTCCCAAGGCCCCCCCGGCTCCGCAGGCTGCCGCCGATCAGGATCCTTGGGCAGCGCCGGCACAGGGCAGTGAACAAACGTCCGCGAGCCCAGCCCCTGACTCGGCGCCGGCACCGGCTGAAGCTCCGGTTACCGCACCGGTCTACGCCACCATGGCATCCGCCGCGGTCACAGCCCCGGTCTATGCGATGGCCGCCGCCCAGACCCAGCCGGGCCAGGCTCAGGCCGAGCCGGCTCAGCCCGGCCAGGCGCAGGCCGCTCCGCCATTGGCAGCTGTCACCACGACGGCTGCATCGGCAACGCGGCAAAGCCTGTACCAGCGGCTGTCCAACAGCCCGGAAGCAGAGGCGGGCCGCGCTAAGGCTCCGGCCCGCACCGCAGCCTCCGGTGCAAAGTATGTCCAGGACGTCCCTAGCGCCGACGACGAAACAATTGAGGAATCCGGAGTCTTCGGCCGTGCCGCAGTGGAGCGTATTCTGGGCGGAAAGCTGATCGAGGAACGCTCCCTCGACGGCAGCCCCCTGACGCCCCGCTTCTAAACCATCCAAGCCAATAGAACGAGGAAATTGTGTACGAAGGTGCAGTTCAAGAGCTGATCGACGAGCTCGGCCGCCTTCCCGGCGTGGGGCCCAAGTCCGCCCAACGGCTGGCCTTCCACATCCTCGACGCCGATCCCCAGGACATGAAACGCCTGGCCGACGCCATCACCATGGTCAAGGAACGCGTGAAGTTCTGCACGGTCTGCGGCAACGTCACCGAGCAGGAGCTGTGCAATATCTGCCGGGACCCGCGCCGGGATCCCTCGGTTATCTGCGTCGTGGAAGAGTCCAAGGACGTCCTCGCCGTTGAGCGCACCCGGTCCTTCCGCGGCCGGTACCACGTTCTGGGCGGGGCCATTAACCCGATCGCCGGGATCGGACCGGAACAGCTCAGGATCCGCGAGCTCCTCACCCGTCTCAACGACAGTGCCATCCAGGAAGTCATTATCGCTACGGACCCCAATCTGGAGGGCGAAGCCACCGCCACCTATCTGGCGCGTATGCTCAAATCAATCGGCATTATTGTCACCCGCCTCGCCTCCGGACTACCCGTCGGCGGGGACCTTGAATATGCGGACGAAGTCACGCTAGGCCGGGCCTTCGAAGGCCGCCGCAATGCCCTTACGTGACCTGCCCTTGCCGCCGGAACCTGGATAGGGACCATGGAACTGATCTCCCCGATCCTCACTAAGCGTCTGAAGCTGCGTCTCCTGACGAAGCACGACGCTGCCGCCCTCCACCGTTTTCGCGGTCACCAGACTGCCACCCGCTATCTCTCCCACGAACCGTTGTCCGTGGAGGAAAACAGCGTGCGGCTGAGCGAACAGCTGGCACACGCTGAGGCTTCCACGGCGGAATGGTTCCACCTCGGCTGGGCGATAGAGCTCCGGGCAACCGGGGAGGTTATTGGCGATGCCCGGGCGTGGAACAGCTCCAACCCGCCCCTGCCCGGGAAGATACCCGCAGACCACGCCGCACTGGGCTACATCCTGCACCCCGACCACCACGGCAGCGGGTACGGCAGCGAAGCCGCAGCCGCCCTGGTGGCGTGGCTGTTCGGCGACCGCGGCACGCGAACCATCTATGCCGGTGTCTACGAACCCAATCTTGCGTCCCGCAAGTTATTGGAGACCCTCGGCTTCACGAGGGATCACCATTTCCCGGCGGACCAGGACAGCCATGGCAAGGGACTGCCGTCGTGGCGTTACAGACTGGACCGGCCTCGCAACATGAGCTGAGGGACCATCAGCTGACGGCGGCCTGCTGCCGTCTGCGGGCTGCCCTTCCGCCTGCGGCCAGGAACACCCCCGCAACGGCAAGCTGGAGCGCCGGACCGCTGAAGGACAGCGGAAGCTCCGTGGCTGGTTCGGCCATTTCTTCAGCGTTGACACAGGCGACCTGACGGGACGGCCCTTCCGCAGCAGCCTGCAGCTCCCCTGGCAGCCAAGCAATGGAATTCTCACCTTCAACAGCCTGGCCTGCCAGCAACCCGAAGATCACCACCGGGTTAGCGGCCGCCAGCCAGATGATCCGCTCAGTATGGAACACCTCGGCGGCGCCCACGATTTCGCCGGCGCACTCGTAGGAGACCAGCCGTTCGCTGCCGTAGTCACGCTGGACGTTGAGGGCCACGGACACCGGCTCGTCGGCCCGGACCGCCGGAAGCAAGGCAATTGCGGCCGCCACGTTGCCAACCGCCAGAATCAGGCCTACAAGCCAGCCGGTCACCACGGCAGCCGGCCGCCGCTCGGACCACGATTCGGCGCCCGCACCAATGGCGCTGAACACCACAAATTCAAGCAACATCACGACGGCGGCGACGCCAGCAATGGCAACTGGCCCACCGGAGCTGACGGCCAGGACGAGCAAAACAGCGGTTGCCACTGCCGTAAAAACCAGACCGCGCCCCATGGCGGCAATCCAAGGACGCAGCGGGCCGCTGGACCGGGCATGGTCCACAGTGCCTGAATCCTGCCCGGGTCCGGTGCGTAGGCGTGAAAGCCCCCAATGAGTGGCCAGCAACGAGGCGGTCAGGGTCAGGCACGCTGAAGTCAGTAGATATCCCCACCCCTGGACCTCCGGCGGATACCCCCCACCTGACATTAGGAGGACCACGGGCACGGCAACCAGCCAAGACGCCAGTATGGCAATCGTAGAGATGACCCAGAACCGGGCCCGTCCCAGCGCAACGCGGGCATCCTGCACCGCCAGCCGGAGCACCACAGCAACGGGCCCCTCAGGGGGTGGGCCGCCGTCGTCGTCCCCGTCAGGAAAATCAATAATGACGCCGGGGCCGATCAGCTCGTAGGACGACGGCGCCGCTGCGTCCTTCTTATCCTCAGCCACCGATCGAGCCTCCAATCCAATGGACATGCCCACTGCCAGCATTCTGGAGGAGACATGTTGGCTACATGTCCCATCCTGAGCCTGAAGGGTGGGCATGTCCAGTGGAGGAAGGCCGCTGGCTTCAGGCGATACGGGTGCCCCGTGCCAGCCGGTGGGCCGGCGTCCGCAGCGAGCGCCATCCCAGCCACATCAGCAGGGCAGACAACGCCAGCTGCAGTCCCAGCCCCAGCGGCCACAGCGGTGTGGTCTGGCTCAGGTACTGCGGCTTCGGCTCGCCGTTGGCGCACGGGTAGGTGCCCTCCGGTCCGGCCATGGCCATCCGCGCGCCCTGGCTGATGGACTCGATCATTCCGCCGGAGTAGTACATCGGCTGTTTGCTCCGATCCGGGTACGGAATGGCGTCGGCTACCACCACATAGGGGTTCATGGCCATCAGCCAGGCAACGCGTTCGGTGTGTGTGGCGGGCTCCTCGCGGAGTTCGCCAACACAGGAATAGGACGGCCCCGTAGTGCCGTTGCCCGGGGCATACTCGCTGTAGTTCCGGCCCTGGGCCTCGTTGGCCATCACGGTGCCCTGCGTCAGGCCGACGCCGAGCCCGAACGCTATGAGTGTGCCGATCACCAGCCCGGCAACTGCCAGGTAGGTGATCACGATCGAAAACAGCGGACGCCCGGCCAGAGCCGAGATACCCACCCCGATGGCGCAAACAACACCCACTTCAACGGACAGCATCACCAACGCCACTATCACGTGGCCGGGCGTCATGCCGCCGAGCACCACTCCGAAAACGAGGAACGGCGTGCTGGCCATCAGGAAGGCAAGCGCTGCGAGCCAGGCGGCGAAAAACTTGCCCCACAGAATCTGCCCCGGCTTGAGCAGCGTCACCTGCAGAATGGCCAGCGTGCCGCCGGCGCGGTCCCCGTTGACGGCATTGGCTGAGAGCGCAGGGGCCACTAGCAGGGCGAACAGCAGCACAAAGGCCAGCACCACTTCGAAGATCATTGAGCCCGGGCCGGTGGACTGCGCCGGCACAACATCGCGGTAGCCGCGCTGGTACTCCCGGCCGGCATTCCAACTGGCCCAGGTCAGCCAGGTAACAATGCCGGTCAGCGCAAACCAGATGCCCAGCATGATGTACCAGCCCCGGGAGCGCAGCCGCTGCTTCATCTCCAGGACAACAACATCGCGGACACCACGGAAGTAGCCTGCGGCGCTGGGCCGGGCGGCAGAGTGCTGCAGTTCTGTTTTCTGGCTCATCGTCGCTCCGCTTCCAGGTTCATGTAGGTCTCCTCCAGTGCGCCGGAGGCGGGGGCAAAGGCGGTCACCCCGACGTCGGCGAGCACCAGGTCGCGGAGGAGGCGTCCGGCGTCGTCGTCGTTCAAAAGCATAAGACTGACGGCCGGGCGCCGTCCGGTCTCTTCGCGGAACACCAGACCGAGTTCGCTGAGCTTTGCAGAAAGCGCCGGGCCGTTGGCAGCGGAAATGGCGTAGCGCCGGCCTGTTGCGCCTGCCTCCTCAACGGTCTGCTGCCGGACCGTGCGGCCCTGGTTGACGAACACCGCGCCATCGGCAATTTCGTCCAGTTCACTCAGCACGTGGGACGAAACCACTATGGCCTTCCCGGCTGCAGCAAGTTGGCGCAGCATGTTGCGCAGCTCCACCCGGGAGCCTGGATCCAGCCCGGACGCCGGCTCGTCGAGGAGCAGCACCGAGGGATCATGAATGAGGGCACGCGCCAGGCTGAGCCGCTGCTGCTGGCCCCGCGAGAGGACGCGCGCAGGCTGGTCTGCAAGCTCTTCCAGCCGCACCGTGGCCAGCATTTCAGCCACCCGGGAAGCGATCTCCGCTTTGGGCATCCGGTAGAAACGTGCCATCTGGGTGAGGATCTCGCGGGCCGTCAGCGATTCCCAGACGCCCAGGGTGTCCGGCATCCAGCCCACCTGAAGACGAACTTCGGCGCGATGGTGCTGCGGATCCAGGCCGCCGATCGTGATGGTGCCGGAATCAGGGGCCAGCAGCGACGCCAGCATCAGGAGCAGCGTTGTCTTTCCGGCGCCGTTTGGGCCGATCAATGCGGTGACCTTCCCCGCCGGTGCGTGGAAATCCATATGCTCGACGGCGTGGACCGAACCGAAGCTGCGGCTCACCGCCGTGGCCGTGATCCCGCCGGAAATGCCGCCGGAGTTACCGCCACCGGCCAGCGGCTGGCTGTCAGAAATGTCCTTAACTACTGGCATGCTTCGTGCACCTGTCCCCCGGAGTAAATATTCAAATGCATACTGACTATTCGATAGTACGCCAGGCCAGATTTCCCCGGTTGCTCTCTCACTTGTGGGCCTCAAACCGGTGGATTGGGGACTGTAAGTGATAGCGCAACGGGGAAAGCGATGGTGGACAGACGGGCTGAGATTCGGTCACAATTCAACGCCGGACGGCAGGCGGCGATAAACTGGGAACACAAGTTACGCCGTCGCGCCGAATGGCCGCCAGGCCTCCAGAACGCCGATTTGATCCAGTAAAGGTACGCGCATGAGTATGCCCACTACCGAAGTCCAGACCGAACCGCAGGTATTGCCCGTCGGCTCTGCCCTCACCAAGCAGCTCATCGTGCAGAAGTTCGGTGGTTCCTCGGTTGCAGACGCCGAAGGCATTAAGCGGGTTGCCAAGCGTGTGGTGGATGCGCAGAACGCCGGGAACGAAGTAGTGGTGGTGGTTTCCGCCATGGGCGACACCACAGACGAACTCCTGGATCTGGCCGGACAGGTCACTGACTCCGCTCCGGCGCGCGAGATGGACATGCTCCTCTCCGCCGGCGAACGCATCTCCATGGCGCTCCTGGCCATGGCTATCAACAAGCTGGGTGCCTCCGCCCAGTCATTCACAGGCTCCCAGGCCGGCATGATCACTGACGGTATCCACGGCAAAGCCCGGATCATCGACGTCGACCCTCACCGCATCCGCACTTCCCTGGACAAGGGGCATATCGCGATTGTTGCCGGATTCCAGGGCATGAGCCGCGCCACCCACGAGATCACCACGTTGGGTCGTGGCGGCTCGGACACCACGGCGGTTGCACTTGCGGCTGCGTTGGAAGCCGATGTCTGCGAGATCTACACAGACGTCGACGGCATCTACACCGCTGACCCGCGCGTAGTGCCCGCCGCCCAGAAAATCGACAGGATTTCAAGCGAGGAAATGCTGGAACTGGCGGCCTCCGGGGCCAAGATCCTGCACCTGCGCTGTGTTGAATATGCCCGACGTTTCGGCGTGCCCCTGCATGTCCGCTCGTCATTCAGCCAGAACGAAGGCACCTGGGTCATGCCCAGCGCCGACGACAAGATCACCACTCAAGAGGGAGTTGCCTTGGAGCAGCCAATCATCTCCGGCGTTGCACACGACCGTTCCGAAGCCAAGGTCACCGTTGTGGGTGTACCGGACATTCCGGGCAAGGCCGCCGCGATCTTCCAGGTCATTGCAGACGCGCACTCCAACATCGACATGATCGTCCAGAACGTGTCCACCCACGGCACCGGCCGCACCGATATTTCCTTCACCCTGCCAATCGTTGAAGGCGCCGACGCCCTGGAGGCTCTCCGTGCCGCGCAGCCGGAGATCGGATTCGAGAACATCGAGTACAACGAGCAGATCGGCAAGCTGTCGCTGATCGGTGCGGGCATGCGCTCACACCCGGGAGTTTCAGCACGTTTTTTCGCCGCACTGTCTGCAGCGGGGATCAACATCAACATGATCTCCACCTCGGAAATCCGCATCTCGGTGGTGACGCACGCTGATCTGTTGGACGAGGCCGTCCGCGCCATCCACAACGCGTTCGAACTGGACAGCGAAGACGAAGCAACCGTGTACGGAGGTACCGGGCGCTAGGCCGCGCTACTTGGTGTCGTCCTTGCGGACGGCGTAGTGGTGGCCGTTGGAATCGGTCTCCACGTCAAAGTGCGCCAGATCCGCTTCCGAAGCCAGCTCGAAGTCGTCATGCCTGTGCACAACCGGCGAATCTGTATCACCCCGTGTCGCGGGGCCGAAGAAAAACCGCAACCTATTGGTGCGCTGCATGAAGCCGCTCAGTGCGCGTCCCACATCCCCACCCCCTTCCCTGCTGACAGGTCCAGCGATACCGGAACCAGGTGCTGCCAGTTCCCCTATTTTACGCCCGGCACCAAGGAAAAGATCTTTCACCGATCGCTCCCTAAATTCCCGCGCCAAGGCCCAAAGAGCCGTCACGGAACAATCGATAGCGGTTAGCGGAGGGACTTGTCCTCGGGATTCTTCGGAACTACATAGGTGCTGCCGTCCGGCCGGTACAGGGTTTCCCACTGCTGGCTTTCGGCCTCGCGCTGGGCCAACAGCTCACGGTTTTGCTCGGTCATGTCGTGAACCAGAGAACTGCGGCTGGCGGGACCGAAAATCGCCCGGAGCTTTCCTGTCGCCCGCATAAACCGCTGTGACGCGTTCTCTCTTGCCACTTTCCACTCCTCATCCGAACCAAATTCCTGTTTAAAGTGTACGCTAACAGTTAGGGCATTAACTATTGAAAGGGGCCCGCCATGACAACTCTCACCGTCGCTTCCTCCCGGGACGCGGCCTCGGATGAAGACCTCCTTCTGGAACACCAGCTCTGTTTTGCCCTGACCGTGGCGTCGCGGAGCGTAGTGGGTGCCTATAAGCCGGTGCTGGACAAACTGGGTCTGACCCATCCGCAGTATCTGGTGATGCTTTGCCTGTGGGAGTCGAGCCCCCGCACCGTCCGCGACATCAGCGACTCCCTGGCCCAGGACCCCGCCACCATTTCTCCGCTCCTCCGCAGGCTCGAATCCGCCGGCTTTCTCACCCGGCGCCGGGCAGAGGGCAATGAACGCGCGCTTGCCGTGGAGCTCACTGTCAGCGGCAAGGCATTGCGCCACCAGGCCACGAAAGTACCTGGCGCCATGATGGCCAGGCTTGGCCTGAAACGCGAACAGGTTGCGCAGATTCACGCCGCCATGATGGGCCTGATCGCCGCCACGAACTCGGCGCCCTGACGCAAGCACCAGCAGAACGCTCGGCAAAAACCTGATAAGGCCGACGGCGGCCCGCACCCTCCCAAGGTGCGTGCCGCCGTCGTGGTTGTCCTTCGTAGTCGGTGTGCCTACGGGCCTTTAACTGTCAGGTTCAGCTGGGTGGATGCACCGTTTCCGAAACGGAGCACAGCCACCCAGTTTCCTGCTTCCAGCCCGGACCAGCTCGCCGCGACGCTGCCGCTTGCCCCGTTGGCCAGGACCAGCGGATCCGGGGTGACCGTCAGGTTCCCTTCATCGCCGCCGAGCAACAGAGCCTCGACCGACGCTGCGGTTGCAGCATTGCCCGGGCTGGCGAACAGGTTGCTGATAACTGTCCACTTGCCCGGTTCCGGGTTGTTGACCGTCACCGATTCGCTGGCCGCGGCCGTGGCAGACGTGTGCTGGACCCCCGACGGCGAGACCACAAACAGATCGAAGTCGGCCGCAGGATCAGCGGAGTTCACGGAGAACTTAGCCAAGGAAGTGCCTGCCCCGACGGCAAACGTCCGGACGTCATTGGAGGCATCCGTGGCATTGCCGGACGGGCCCGGCACCAGGCTGATTGCGGCCGAATTGGCCTTCGCCAGCCCCTTCACTGTGATGTCGATCGGCGCGGACGTCCCGGAGGTCACCGGAACCTCGACGCTGCCTGTTCCGCCCGCGGATGTGGCATCCACCGTGGCCGGTGCAATGACTGTCACCGGCCGGACGGCAACCGGAGACCGTACCGTGTTCGCGGCCGAGGTCCAGGTCAGCGAACCCGTTGCGAATTCGTCCAAAGCTGCTCCGGCGTTGGTGAATTCCACCGTAAAGCTCGCAGTCTGGCCGGCCGCGAGAGTCAGGCTGGCGGGTGTCACCGCCGCGGTGATTCCCGGAACGTTCACCGCGGCGGTGTACCTCCCCGCGGTCAGCGCCGTCACAGTGCGGGTGGCGCTCTGGGTGCCGGTCAGGCGGCCAAGAGCGATAGACGGCAGATTGATGTCCTTGGCGGCGATGGGAGTGACGCCAAGATCGTACCCCTGGCCCTGGATGAAGCCGAGCCAGTCGGTGATGCCGGCGTCGTAGACCAACCCCGGCGTCGCAATCCGTGCCGGGTCAATGTGGCCCGCACCCTGGGCGAACACATCATGAATAGCGGCGCCGTTGGCATCCACAAGATCGTAGGCGGTGGTCATCATGGCGGACTTCACGGCCGCCGGCGACCAGAGCGGGTTCTTGCCCAGCAGCAGGGCGCCAAAACCGGCGATGTGCGGGGATGCCATGGAGGTTCCGGACAGGAAGCCGAAGTTTTCGCCGCCTGCACCGATGGGGGAAACGGCGGCCAGAACGGCAACACCTGGAGCCGCAATGTCCGGCTTCAGCAGGTCACCGTTGGAGGCCAGGGTGGGGCCGCGCGAAGAGAATCCGGCGATCTGCGGAACCGGCGGGGCTGGAATACCTGAAGTGTCTGTACTCCGCAGGTTTGCGGTGAGTCCCGGGGCCGCCTGGACAACGGCCTTAATGGCGGGGCTGTCGAGGTGAACCGTAGGAACGCTGTGCAGATCCGCATCAAGGGAGCTGGAGGTGAGGTTGACCAGCACCATGCCGACGCCCCCGGCCTGCGCCACAGTGGCACTCTTGGCGGTGCGGTCCACAACCCCGCGGTCACAGATCACAATCTTGCCGGCAGCCAGTGCCGGATCCAGTGAGCCGGGCGCACACAATGCTGCATTGGTGGCAGTTGCCGCCGCAGCCTTCACGTCGAGCGCCAAGGCGATCGGCCTGCCCACCACTTCGGTGTTCATCACACTGGCGCCTGAGTATTTGTTGCCGTTGGAGAGTTCCACCGTGCCACGGAGGCTGCTGTTGTGGGTGGACGCGGCAACGCTGGTGAGCCACGGTCCGGCATGGTTGACGGTGCTAGCGCCGGGACCGGAGTTACCGGCGGAGGCGGCCACAAAAATACCGGCAGCGGCCGCGTTGAGGAAAGCTATGGCCACGGGGTCAACCGTGGAATCAGTGTTGCCTGAAATGGAGTAGTTCAGGACGTCCACGCCGTCGGTGATGGCATCCTCGATGGCTTCTATGCTGCTGGAACCGAAGCAGCCTGTGGTGGCTGCAGTGGTTCCTTCCCAGCAGATCTTGTAGACGGCAATCTTGGCGGCAGGGGCAACGCCCGAGCCCTTGCCGAAATCGCGCCCACCAACCATCTGGCTGACGTTACTGTTGCCGGCGGCTGTGCTGGCAGTGTGGGAGCCGTGGCTGTCGACGTCGAGCGGTGAATAGGATTCCTGCGGAGCGCGCAGCGAGCGCGGGATGGCAGCCTTGAAGGCATCGTCGTAGAAGCGGGCGCTGATGACCTTGCTGTTGCACTCGTTTCCGGAGAAGTGGTCGCCGTTTTCGCAGGCGCCCACAAACGAGGTGCCGTCCGCCTTCAGCATGGCGATCTTGTTGCCGGGCAATTTGTAGGGCTCGCCCATCCTGGCAGAACCGGAGAGCTGCTTGACTTGCTGGCCGGCAAAAAACGGGTTGTCAGGTGAATAGCCGGTATCAAGTACGCCCACCACGATGCCCTTGCCGGCGTTGGCTTCGCCCTTGAACTGCGTAGCCCAGACACCCCCAGCGCCCGGCAGGCCCAGGAAGTCCGTACTGGAATAGTCCACCTGGTGCAGGGCGTCCTTCACTACGGCGACAACACCGGCGTCTGTGGAAAGTGCTTTTGCCTGCCCGGCAGAGAGGTCGGCGCTGAAGCCGTTGACGGCCAGCGTGTAGCTCTTGGAGACGGCCACGCCTTTGGCTGCGGCCACAGTGTCCTGCTTGGACTTCAGATGAGCCGTGTATTCTTGCGAATTGGCGGCGGCGGGATCAAGTTTCTTGCCCTTGGCGACGGCGGTGCCCGGGATTCCGGCTACACCTCCTGTGTAGGTGGCCAGCGGTCTGTCCTTGAGCATCACGATGTAGTGTCCGGCATCGAACGCGGTGTCGCTGATGGCCGCTCCGGCTTGACCGGAGGGAGGGGCCGGCGCGGCGAACGCCGGTGATGCGAGACTCTGGGCCACGATCATGGCCAGGCCCAAGGTGACTGCGGCTGCCATTCTACTGGTGCGGCCCGGGTGGAAGCCCTTGTACTGGTGCGTCATTCGGGATCTGCCTTCCTTAAGAGTCTGACCGGCGGAGTTGCCGGACCCACGAACTGGGCATTCCGTCCCCTATGACGGAGCCACAACACAGCGGCCTACCCCGCATCCAGTGTTGTGAGAAACATACCGGAGAGAAACTGCATAATCGATACCCGGCGATGAACTAACTTGCCGGTGCCGGCCAGTGGACTGTCGCAGTGCGCCCGGCCAACGCACTGGACCCGCGGTAGACTCGAAGAAACTGAGGAGATCCGCTAAATGCGCAAGCTGTTGATCCAGGCAATGCTCGCCGTGGCGGCGGTGAGTGCGCTCGCCGCTTGCACCCCTGGAACAGGTTCTGGCAGCGGTTCTGGAAGCGCCGGCCCTTCGGCTTCCACCTCATCTTCGGCCACTGCCGGCAGCTCGCCATCGGCCACCACTCCCCCCGACGCCGAAACAACCGTCCCTGCTCCGGCACCCAGCGCTCCGGCGCCCGGATCCGCAGGGCCGGGAGCCGGCAACGCGGAACTGTCCATCACGGTCAAACCTTCGGAGACTGAACCCGCAGTCAGCTACACCCTGGTGTGCCGGGACGGCGTGCCCGCGGCCGAAAGCAAGCATCCCACCGCCGCTGCCGCCTGTGCCGCCCTCAAAAACAACGCCGCACTCCTGAGCCCCGCACCACGCGGCAAGGACGTTGCCTGTACCCAGCAGTACGGCGGGCCGCAGCAGGCCAACGTCACCGGCATCGTGGACGTGACACCGGTGGACACGTCTTTCTCGCGGCGCGATGGCTGCGAAATCAGCGCGTGGGACGCTGCCAAGGACATTCTGGGTGCCGGCGGAGCGGTCTGAGCCGGTGACTGTGATGCCGTCCCCAGGCGCTCCGGCGCTGAGGTTGCTGGATTCCTCGCTCTGGCAAGCGCGCGAGGTTGCCCACCAGCACCGCGTCCGCCGCTACGCCGAGCCATACCTTGCCCGCCGCTCAGCGGGGCTGAAACATCCGGTGGAGGATTTCCTCTTTACCTACTACACCCAAAAACCGGGCCAGCTGCTGCGCTGGCACCCGGGTGCCGACGTCGTACTTTCCGGCGCTGAAGCCGCCGCACGTGCCGGCTGGAAGTACTACCGCGTGCCCGACGACGGCGAACTCGCCGCGGCGGGGCTGCCGGCGGGCAGTCTTGCAGCGACATTTAACCGCCCGGCGTTTCTGGCCGAGCGGAAGGAAGCGCTGCAGTTCGCCGGCGTCATCCTGCGCGGAACCGCAGCCCGGCCGGCGCAGTTCGGGTGCTTCGGGCTGCACGAATGGGCCATGGTGTACCGGCAGGACAAGTTCGAACTGCGGCATGAATACCTGAAGCTTCGGCTGGGCGCTGCGGGCACTGACCGCGTGGTGGAGGAGAGCCGGATCCGTTGCTCCCACTTCGATGCCTTCCGGTTCTACACACCGGATGCCGCCCCGCTGAACGAGCTGACTCCCAGCCGGGAAAACCAACGGGCCATGGAGCAGCCCGGCTGCCTTCACGCCAACATGGATCTCTACAAGTGGGCCTACAAGCTATCGCCGGCTCTGCCGAGCGAACTGGTGATGGATTGCTTCGAGCTCTCCTGGCGGGTGCGGGCCATGGATATGCAGGCATCCCCTTACGATCTGGCGGAGTGGGGCTACCCGCCCATCCGGATCGAGACTGCCGAGGGCAAGTCACAGTACGTCGAGCACCAGCGTTCGTTCTCCGCCGAAGCCCAGGAACTGCGTGGCAGGCTCCTGCAGGCGCTGACGCCGCTGCTGGATGCCTTGGCCCAGGAAGGCCAGGATCAGGGAGGAACCGCATGACCGCTCCGGATGCAGAACCCGACGTCGATCTCACCGTCACATTGACCGATGCGCCTGGTGCCCGCGCCTACGAATTCCGGCTGGTTGCCCGCGGGGGTCAGCCAACCCCGGAGTCCACCCTGCCGGTCCCCGGAGCAGCGCTTGCCGCGGTCGAACGCTTCGGTGCGGAAACATTCTTCGCCGTTCGCAGGCCGGACATGCTCTGTACCCAGCAGTACGGCGGCCCGCAGGTGGCCGTGGTGACCGGCCGCTACCTGGGACGCCAGGTGCACTGCCGTTTCAGCCTCACGGACGGTTGTGAGATCTCGCGGTGGCGGGCCGTTGCCCCGCTCCTGGGTGGCACCGCAGGTTCCACCGGCCAGATCTGATCCGAACCGCCCACTCACAAAAAAAGATGTCCCGGGCGGTTTGTGAGCTGCCCGGGACATCTCCCTGAATCTACTGGCGATATTCGGTTACGGCATTCAGTTGCGGCTGGAGCCTCAACTGACGGGAACGGCGTCCACGGCTACAGCGGCAGGGGAACCGGCCGGCGCCGAGGCCGCACCTGCCCCCACGGACACGCCCACCCAGGTTTTGATGCCGTTATCCCCTAGGC
The DNA here is from genome assembly GCF_050157035.1 of Pseudarthrobacter sp. N5. GTDB lineage: Bacteria > Actinomycetota > Actinomycetes > Actinomycetales > Micrococcaceae > Arthrobacter. The sequence goes on along the minus strand of NZ_CP189593.1, from coordinate 793,715 downwards.
TCAGACGTGCCAGGTAGGAACCGTCGGAAAGCCCGGACCAGTTGGCCGTCGCCGTGGTGGCAGTGCCGTTGGCGGCGACGATCGGGTTCGGATTGACGGTCAGGTTGCGTGCGTCACCGGACAGCGATACCGCCTGGACCCTTGCATTGGCGGGCCCGTTGTCCGGCGTGGAGTACAGGTTCGCCGCAATGAAATACCTGCCGGCTGGCGGGTTGTCCAGATCCAGGAATTCACTGGCGGACGCGGTTGCCACCTGGGTGACAGTGCCGTTTGGCCCGTAGACCACCATGTCCCAGTCAACGTTTTCAACCTCCGCCTGGATGCCCAATCGTGCGAACTTGGCACCTGCCGGCACGGTTACCGCAACCACCTGGTTGTGGTCATCCGTCCTGGGCGCATACGCGCCGGGCGTCTTGGTGGTGGCAACCTGGGCCAGGGGAGCAAGGCCCTCCACTGCAACGGCGATGGGGTTGTCCGAGCCTGAGACCAGATCCAGCGTTCCACTTCCTGTGCCCGTGGCAGAGCTAAAGGCGAACGACGGTGCGATCCGGGCGTCGACCGGACGGACAGCGATGGGAGAGCTCACAGTCCGCGGGCCCTTCCAGGTCAGGGTTCCGGTGGTGAATTTACCCACCGGAGCACTGACGTTTTTGATGGTGATGGTGACCTCGCGGGTCTGGCCGGCCTTGGCGAAGTTCAGCGCCTGGGGCTCAACGTGGACAGCAACACCAGGAATCGAAACCTCGGGGCGGTACATGCCCGGAACCAGTGCGGTCAGCTGCCGCTTGACCTGGATCTCGCCCACCAGGCTGCCAAGGGCAATGGATGGCAGGTTCAGATCCCGGGCAGCGATGGTGCCAAGCTCGGGGGAACCTGTTTCCACACCCTGTCCGTTCAGGAACGCCAGCCACTGATTGACGTCGGAGTTGTAAACGAGGCCAGGATCCAGCACCCGGGTGGAATCAATATGACCTGCACCGCCGGCAAAGGGGTCACGGTTGGCGGTGCCGTCAGCGTTGACCAGCGGGTAGGCGGTGGTCATCATTGCGGATTTGACCATTGCCGGTGTCCATTTGGGCTGCTTGCTCAGGACCAGAGCGCCGAACCCTGCAATGTGCGGGGCGGCCATGGAGGTACCGGACATAAAACCGAACTGCGCACCGTGGTTTCCAATCGCGGAAACGCCGGCGAGGACGTTCACACCCGGAGCGGAAATGTCAGGCTTGAGAAGATCTCCACCGGAAGCCAGGCTCGGCCCGCGGGAGGAGAAGCCGGCAATCTGCGGGGCAGGCGCCTGCGGATCCCCTGTCAGGTCTCCCTTGACCAGGCTCACCGTCAACGCCGGGTTGCCGGCCAGCTTCGACTTTAGGTCCAGGCTCTTGGGGATGTTGATGTGGATGGTGGGAACCGAGTGGTTGTCGGCGTCTTCGGATCCGGTGGTCACGTTGACCAGGATCATGCCAACGCCGCCCTTGTTTTGCACCTCAAGGCTTTTGGCCTTACGGTCCACTACCCCGCGGTCACAGACAACAACTTTGCCGGAGACCTTGGCTGCGTCCAGTGTGCCGGGGCCACAGAGGTTCGGAGCCGCAGCACCGGCAGCTGCGGCGTCGCCTGCGATAACCACCGGAGCATTGTTGACGTCCGTCTTCATGATGGAGGCGCCCCGGTAAAGGCTGCCGTCGGAAACCTTGACGGTGCCCAGCAGGTCACTCGGGAACGTGGAGGCCGCAACGGTGGTCAACCAAGGGGATGCGTGGTTGACGGTGGACACGGCGGGGCCGGAGTTACCGGCAGAAGCCGAAACAAAGACACCGGCCGCTGCCGCGTTCAGGAACGCCAGCGCCACGGGATCGGAGGTGCTGTTGGTGTTGCCTGAAATGGAGTAGTTCAGGACGTCGACGCCGTCCGTAACGGCTGCGTTGATGGCGTCCACCGAGGAGGAGGTGTAGCAGCCGCCCGTGGCGGGGTTGTCATCTTCCCAGCAGATTTTGTACACGGCGACCTTGGCAGCCGGTGCGACACCGGAGCTCTTGCCGAAGCTGGCGCCGTCGATGACCTGCTCGATGTTCGCGTTGCCCGCGGAGGTGCTGGCGGTGTGCGTGCCGTGGCTGGCGACGTCAACCGGGGAGAGGAGCTCCTGCCGCGCGCGGTGCTCAGGGGCCACGGTCTGAAGGAACGTGTCGGCGAAGTAGCGCGCGCTGACTACTTTGGAGTTGCAGAGGCTGCCGTCAAAGGCCGCACCGGTGCCTACGCCCTTCTGGCATTCACCTTGGAAGGTGGTGCCGTCGGACTTCAGCATGGCGATCCGACCGTCCGCCGTGCGGTACGGAACGCCGGGCTGTGCCTTGCCGTTGAGGGGCTGGACAGCCTCGCCTTGGAGGAAGGGGTTGTCCGGAGCGTAGCCGGTGTCGATCACTCCGACCACCACGCCCTTGCCCGCGCTGGCTTCGCCGCCGTACTGCTTGGCCCAGACGCCGTCCGGACCTGTGAGCTTCAGGAAGTCGGTGGTGGTGTAGTCCGGGGAGTTCTCAACGTCCGGGGAAACAGCGAGGACCTTGCTGTCCTTGGCCAGTTCAGCTGCCTGGTGTGCCGTCAGCTCGGCAACGAAGCCGTTGAGGGCGGCAGTGAACTGCTTGGCCGGTGTGACACCCTGCTTGGCAGCGACGTCTCGCTGCTCCTTCCGGAGGTGGGCATCATAGGCCTTGAAGTTCTGGCCGCCGGCTTCAAGCTTGCGGCCCTGTTGCGGTCTGGTCCCCGCCAGCCCGGAAGTACCGCCCTCGTAGGCCGCTGCGGCTTTCCCGGCAAGGACAACAATGTAGCGGCCGTCTTTGTAGTCGGCCGGATTGGCGGTTTTGGCCTGTGTTGCCGCGCCGGACCCGGCGGGAGGGGCCGCTGTGGCGGGGCCCAGCGCCACCGATGTGAGAAGCAACGGCAGCCCGACGGCCAGTGCCGCAGCCTTCCGGATTCCCCCGCCCCGGAAGGGGCTCTTTCCAGTTGATTTCACGAGTGAGTTAAACCTTTCATGAGGAACGGACCCGGCCACATTGCCGGACGCAGACAGCTGGATACGGCAGGCGGGGCAACAGTTCCTGTCTACCCGGCGGAGACCAGCCGATACATAGAATACAGACTGATAGACGAATATGACATAAAGCACATTTTCGGATTTTTGTCTTGTCACACGGCCCGTTGAAAAGGCGGCCCGGTGGAAATCCACCGGGCCGCCTCAGGGCCCGTTGAGAGTCTGTTATATGGCGCCCGAACGCCTGAAAAGGCTAGCGCCTGGCGCCCTTGGGGGTCACCTGAAGCAGCTTTCGGAACCCGCGCCACGCATTACAGCGGCGCCTTCAGGTTACTGACGGGGCGTCCTCACAACGTCGCTGATCCACTGGCGCGTCTTCTCATCCACGGGGCCAGCCAGCCGGTTTTCCCTGGCCGCACGGTCAGCCTTGAGTTTCTGCAGGACCATCCTCCCCAAGCCCACAAAAACGGCTACGGCAATCACGGGCAACAGCACGGATTTCGGTTTTTCAGCCATGCCGCAAGCCTACTGACGGCATCCCCGGCAGGCCAGAGCCGGCGTCGTACTTTATTGCCCAGATGCGGGGCACCCGATCGCTGTCCCGTCGCCGTCCCGCACGAACGGCCTCGAATGGGTGGAGAGCCGGTACGGCCGGTAGAATGGGCTAGCAAGCTCGCGGAGCGCCCGTCCCTGCAGTCCCCAAATTACAGCGGAACAGCGTGAGACGGCACCACTCCGCGGCGGCCTTTAAGCAAGGTTCAACCACTGCTCACGCACAGGAGTTACCGGATGCCCCGGATCGTTGTCGACGTAATGCCCAAGCCCGAGATTCTGGACCCGCAGGGAAAGGCCATCGTGGGTGCGCTCCCCCGGCTGGGCTTCACCAGCTTTAGCTCTGTCCGCCAGGGCAAGCGTTTTGAACTGACCGTCGACGGCGAGGTGACCGAGGAAATCCTTGCCCAGGCCCGTGAAGCCGCGGAGACCCTGCTGTCCAACCCGGTGATCGAGGACGTTGTCAACGTCGAGGTCGTCGAGGCCTGAGATGAATGAAATTCCCCTGATCGGCGAGACAGCGGCCGCCGAGCACACTGCCGCCGAACCCCGGCTCACCGGTGCCCGCATCGGCGTGGTCACGTTCCCCGGCACGTTGGACGACCGCGACGCCGCCCGTGCCGTTCGCCTGGCAGGCGCCACTCCCGTAGCGCTCTGGCACGCGGACACCACACTTGGTGACGTTGACGCCGTCGTGATTCCCGGTGGTTTCTCCTACGGCGACTACCTCCGGGCCGGCGCCATTTCGCGCTTCGCTCCGCTGATGTCCCGGATTATTGATGCGGCAAACTCGGAAGCAAAACTTCCGGTTCTGGGCATCTGCAACGGTTTCCAGATCCTGACCGAATCGCACCTCCTGCCGGGTTCAATGATCAAGAACGATCATCTGAAGTTCATCTGCCGCGACCAGGTGCTGCGCGTGGAGAACAACAGTACTTACTGGACCGGCGATTACGCCGTGGGCCAGGAAATCACTGTGCCGCTGAAGAACCAGGACGGCCAGTACATCGCCGATGAAAAGACCCTGGACGCACTCGAGGCAGAGGGCCGCGTGGTTTTCCGCTACGTCGGCTTCAACCCGAACGGCTCGCGCCGCGACATCGCCGGCATCTCCAACGCCGCCGGCAACGTGGTGGGCCTGATGCCGCACCCGGAGCACGCCGTTGAGGCCGGCTACGGACCGGCATCCCTGGACGGAATTGGGCGCTCCGACACCGAGGGCCTGGGTTTCTTCACCTCTGTTCTGAACAAGATTGTGGGAGTCAACGCATGACCGAGACGAATTCGGTGGTCGAGCCTGTCGAGACCAAGAAGTTCAACATTGACACCGTCGAAAACGCTGCCAAGACCCCGGACACCGAACTCCCGTGGGCCGAACTGGGCTTGAAGGACAACGAGTTCGCCAAGGTCGTGGAGATCCTGGGCCGCCGCCCCACCGCCGCGGAACTCGCTATGTACTCCGTCATGTGGAGCGAGCACTGCTCCTACAAGTCCTCAAAGAACCACCTGCGCCAGTTCGGCGACAAGGTGACGGACGAGATGAAGGAACACCTGCTCGTCGGCATCGGCGAGAACGCCGGCGTGGTTGACATCGGCGACGGCTGGGCCGTGACGTTCAAGGTGGAGTCCCACAACCACCCGTCCTTCGTGGAGCCCTACCAAGGCGCAGCCACCGGCGTCGGCGGCATCGTCCGCGACATCATCTCCATGGGTGCCCGCCCTGTCGCCGTGATGGATCCGTTGCGATTCGGCGCGATCGACCACCCTGATACCGCGCGCCTGGTGCACGGCATCGTCTCGGGCATCGGCGGCTACGGCAACTGCCTGGGCCTGCCGAACATCGGCGGCGAGGTTGTTTTTGACTCCGTTTACCAGGGCAACCCGCTGGTCAACGCCCTCGCCGTGGGGGTCCTGCGCCACGAGGACATCCGACTTGCCAACGCCTCCGGCGTGGGCAACAAGGTGGTCCTCTTCGGTGCCCGCACCGGTGGCGACGGCATCGGCGGCGCTTCGGTGCTGGCCTCCGAGTCCTTCGACTCCACCAAACCGTCCAAGCGCCCCGCCGTCCAGGTGGGCGATCCGTTCGCCGAGAAAGTGCTCATCGAGTGCTGCCTCGAGCTGTTCAAAGCTTCCGTGGTGGAAGGCATCCAGGACCTCGGTGCTGCCGGCATCTCCTGCGCCACCTCCGAACTGGCCTCCAACGGCGACGGCGGCATGCATGTTGAGCTGACCTCGGTCCTGCTGCGCGATCCTTCCCTGACCCCTGGTGAAATCCTGATGTCGGAATCCCAGGAACGCATGATGGCCGTTGTGACGCCGGAGAACGTTGCCGCGTTCGAGGCCATCCTGGACAAATGGGACGTGGAGTTCGCCTGGCTGGGCGAGGTCACCGACACCGGCCGCCTGATCATCGAATGGGACGGCGAGAAAATTGTCGACGTCGACCCCCGCACTGTCGCCCACGACGGCCCGGTCTACGACCGGCCCTTCCACCGCCCGGAATGGCTCGACGCAGTCCAGGCCGACGGGTTCACCGGATCGGTCCAGGACGCAGGCCGTCCGTCCACCCCCGCGGAACTGGGCGCCGCCGTCGTCGAACTCATTTCCTCCCCGAACATGTGCTCGAAGGAATGGGTCACCAAGCAGTACGACCGCTACGTCCAGGGCAACACCGCGCTGGCCATGCCGGACGACGCCGGCGTGATCCGCGTGGACGAGGAAACCGGCCTGGGCGTTTCCTTGTCCACGGATGCCAACGGCCGCTATTCCTTCCTGAACCCGTACGAAGGCGCCCGGGCCGCACTGGCCGAGGCCTACCGGAATGTGGCCACCTCCGGCGCCAAGCCGCTGGCCGTCACGGACTGCCTGAACTTCGGTTCCCCGGAGGACCCCGAGGTCATGTGGCAGTTCGCCGAGTCCGTCCGTGGACTCTCCGACGCCTGCATGGAACTCGGCGTCCCGGTCACCGGCGGCAACGTGTCCCTGTACAACCAGACCGGCGGCGTTCCCATCCACCCCACCCCCGTGGTGGGCGTGCTGGGCGTGTTCGACGACGTCGCACGCCGCACTCCGTCCGGTTGGAAGGAAGACGGGCAGGCCATCTACCTGCTGGGTACGACGGCTGCTGAACTGAACGGTTCCGAGTGGTCCAACCTGCGTGGCCATCTCGGCGGGCAGCCTCCAGTTGTGGACCTGTCCGTGGAGCGCCAGCTGGGTGAAATCCTGGTCAACGCCTCCCGGGACGGCATGGTGGATTCCGCACATGACCTCTCCGAAGGCGGCCTCGCGGCGGCTTTGGTGGAGTCCTCGCTTCGCTACGGCGTGGGTGCACGGATCGCGCTGCAGGACATCCTGGACCGCGACGGCGTGGACCTCTTCACGGCGCTCTTCTCCGAATCCCAGGGCCGCGCCATCGTGGCGGTCCCCCGCTCGGAGGAGATCCGCTTCAAGGACATGTGCACCGCCCGCGGCTTTGCACACATCCGGATCGGCGTTGTTGACGCTGCCAGCGGCCTGCTGGAGATCAACGGTGTGGAGACGCTCTCGCTTGAGGCCCTCCGCGAAGCCAGCGAAGCGACGCTGCCGAAGTACTTCGGCTAGATTCTTCTCCTGCTCAAGCAACGCGGGGTCACTTACCGCCCATAAATCCCCCGGGATTGGGCGGTAAGTGACCCCGCGTTTGTTTAGTCTTCGCTGTGCAGCTCGCGCCGCCGGGCACTGAGCAGTTCAAGTTCCGGGAGGGCAGCCACGAAGCGTTCGACGGCGTCCAGCACCTCCACGAGGTGTGCCCGGTCCGCCGCCACAAGACCGGCGCCGATCAAGGTCCGCCGGTACTGATCCTGATATCCCGCCTCCGCCACCGAGACGTCGAAGCGGCGCTTCAACTCGGCCACCATGGGCCGTATGAGGGCGCGCTTCTCCTTCAGGCTGTGAATTTCGCCGAGGAGAATATCGAACTCAATCCAACCGATCCACATACCTCAAGTATGCGATCCTGGCGGAGCTATTCGATGGTGAGTTCGCCCATCCGGTCCCAGTCTTCGCCGTCGAGCTGGCGGCTGATGATCCGGGGAGTTTCTGCAAGCGCCTGAGGCATGTCCGCCATTGCCTTCTTGAAGTGAGCACTGTTCACGTGGTCACCTGCGGCATCGTCCTTAAACGCTTCCGTCAATACGAACTCGTTGGGGTCCTCCACACTGCGGGACCAGTCGAACCAGAGATTGCCCGGTTCCTGCCGCGTGGTGCCGGTAAATTCGGCCACCAGGTCCAGCCATCGCTCCGACCAGTCGGGCTTCACCTTGAATTTGACGACGATGAAAATCACGTGCGGATGCCTTCCGTTGCGTTAGACCTGGGCTTCCATTCTGGCACCGGCGTCCCGCGCCCAAACGACTGCGGCCGTTCACCGTCCCGGGGAAGGTGACCGGCCGCCGTCGGGCATTCAGAAATGGCTATTTGGAGGTGCCTTGTGTGACGGAGCCCTGGAGCTGGCGTTGGAAGATGATGTACACGACCAGGACGGGGGCTACGGTGATGACGACGGCGGCGAAGAGGGATCCGAAGTCGACGTTGTAGCCGGCCTGGGAGGCGAAGCGGGCCAGGCCCTGGGAGAGGACGTAGTTCTTTTCGTTGCTGTTCAGTGCCACGGGGAGCAGGAATTGGTTCCAGAGGCCGAGGAAGTTGAAGATCGCCACGGAGGCCATGCCCGGTTTTGCCATGGGCAGCATGACCTGGAAGAAGGTCCGCCATTCGCTGGCGCCGTCCAGGGAGGCGGCTTCGGCGATTTCATTCGGCAGGGTCTTGAAGAAGGAAAACAGGAAGAACACGGTGAACGGCAGGGCGAAGGCCACGTAGGTGATGGTCAGTCCGGGCAGGGTGTTCAGCAGCCCCATGTTCTTGAGGATGAAGAACAGCGGGACGACGGCCAGGAAGATGGGGAACGTCAGGCCGGCCAGCATCAGGTAGTAGATGGCGCGGCTGCCGCGGAACTGGAACCTGGCCAGGACGTAGGCGCACATGGCGCCCAGGACCATCACGATCACCAGGGCCGAACCGACCACCAGGACGGTGTTCAGGAAGTAATTTCCGATTCCCGCGGTGTTCCACGCGGTCGCGTAGTTGCCGATGTTCCAGGTGGTGGGCGGGGCAAAGGGTGAGGCGAAGATTTCGCTGGTGGTCTTGAAGGAGGTCATCAGCGTCCACAGCAGCGGCAGGACCACGATCAGTGACCAGATGATGAGCATGGTGTGGGAGAGGGCCCCGACGGCTTTGTCGCCGCGGGTGGTTTCCGGTTTGCGTTCAACGTGCCCCTCTGCGGGGGCGGGCGCGGTGTGTGTGCGTGTTGTCATGAGTCTGAGTTGTCCTTACTTCCCCCGGTGAGCCGGTTCACCAGGAACACCAGCGCCGCAAAGATCAGCGTGACAATGGCCAGGACCACGCCCATGGCGCTGGCGTAGCCGAACTGGCCCTTGGTGAAGGCCGTGGAGAGCAGCTGCTGGGACATCACCAGGGTGGAGTTGTTCGGGCCGCCGCCGGAGTTCAGGGCCGCCATATACACAAAGGCGTCCAGGGCCAGGATGCCCATGTAGATGTAGGCGGTCTGGATGTTGTCCCGGATCAGCGGGATGGTCAGGGAAATCGCGGTCCGGAAGCGCCCGGCACCGTCGATCCGCGCGGCCTCGAACAGCTCAGCGGGGATGCCCTTGATCGCGGCGATGAACAACACCATGTAAAAGCCGACAAAGCCCCACACGATCACGAACATCGTCGCGCCCATCGCGGTGCCCTCATCGCCCAGCCAGCCACGGAAGGACGTGAACTGCCCGAAGCCCAGCGAGGTCAGCGCGCCGTTCAGGAGCCCGTTGGAGGGATCATAGATCTGCAGCCACATGATGCCGATCGCAATCGCGGGAATGACATAGGGGAAGAAGGACACCACCCGGTAAAAGCTGGAATTCTTCAGGCCCTTGACCTGCCCGCGGCTGCTGCCGCCCACGGTGATCATGGAGGCAAGGACCAGGCTCAGGGCAATCGTCACCACCGGCAGCACCAGGCACAGCACCACATTGTTGCCCATGGCCTTCATGAAAATTTCGTCCGCGAAGAGCTTCCGGTAATTGGCGAAACCGGTGAAATTCATCGAGGCGGTGAAACCGGACCAGTCCGTCATGGAATAGTAGAACGCCTGGATGAACGGGGAGATCACGAAGACCAGGTAGATGGCCAGCGGCAGACCCAGGAACACGGCAAAGAAACTCACCCGGTCAAAGGTCAGCTTTTTCCGGCGCCGCCGGACAGCGGCAGCCCTGCCGCCGCCCGACAGCGTCTTGGTGTCAAGAACGGTCACTTGACGTCAATCTTCTTGACCGAGGGATCGTTGCGGACCTTGTCCGTGATCTTCTGCAGCGCCGAGGTCAGCGTGGCAACATCGGACTTCCCGTCAAGGAAGGTGTTCCAGACCACCAGCTGGTCCTTGTTGGTCCCGTACAGGTCGATGAAGTTCCAGGTAAAGATGTCCTTCGCGGCACCGTCGAGCAGTTTCGTCTGCGAGACCAGCGCCGTGGAACCGAAACCATCAGCCGGAACGGTGTCCTTGACAATGGTCGGCGCAAGCTTGGTCTTGGCGAAGTTGGTCGCAGCCTCCTTGGAAAGCATCACCCGCAGCAGTTCCTTGCCGCCGGCAACATTCTTGCCCTGCGAGGGAACAACGAACGGCTCACCCGCCGCACTGTGCAGGGCCGTGTACGGCATCTTGGAACCGGTAGTGACCGTGGGAACAGCCGCGCCCGTCATCTTGAAACCGGCCTTCGTCTGGTCCTTCATCTCATTCTCGATCCAGGAACCGGACGGGTAAAGCAAAGCCTCCTGGGCGTTGCTCCACTGCGCCTGGGCGGCCGTGAACGCGGTACCGGAACCGCCCGGCTTGACATAGCCGGCCTTCACGATCCGGTCCAGGGCCGTGAACACGCCCTGGATCGCCGGATGTGACCAGCAGCCCTCCTTAAGGTTTTCCAGACCCAGACGGACCTCATCGCCGCCTTCCTTGATCGCCGAGGCAATCGCCATCTCCTGATAATAAGTGGCCGCTTCCTTGCCCCAGCAGAACAGATACTTGCCCTCGGCCTTGGCCTTCGCACCCAAAGCCATCGCCTCCTCCCAGGTCTTGGGAACAGCCCAGCCCTTTTCCTCGAACAGCGCCGCCGAATACCACACCGCATAGACCGTCAGGACATAATTCAGGGCCGCGAGCTTGCCCTCAAACGTTCCCGGCGCCAGGACCCCGCCATACAGGGTGTCCCTGATGACCTTGCCCTCAAGGTTCTTCGCCTCAACAACCGGGGTCAGATCCTCAAGCTGAGCCAGGATCGTACTGAAACCGATCGCCTTCGCACCCGAGTTATCAATAAGGTCCGGAGGAGTACCGCCCACGAAACGCGGCTGCAGCTCCGTGGCAATATCCGTCGACGGGGCAATCTTCGCCGAGGACCCCGCCTGGCCCTTCTCCAAAGCCTTACCCGCGAACTCGACATAATCGATGCCGTAACCGCCCTTGAAGATCACCGCATCAACAACAGACTTATCCGCCATACCAAACGGGTTCGTCGCCGAAACCGCACCCCCCGACGAAGCCCCCGGCGTGCCCCCGCCCCCGGCAGCACAAGAAGCCAAAGCCCCGCCCATCGGAACAAGCACCGCCGCCGCAAGAGCCCCGCGTAAAAATCCGCGCCGAGCAAGCGGCTGATTCTCAATATTCATATCAATACCTTCCAATGACTCGTGTGGCTGACTGTGACCGTTCGTGGCTGACCGTCAAGCGCATTGGGCAACGATGCCGGTGATGTCACCCCTTGTGTGACATATTTCACCATACGTGCTCGAAAATCAACATTTGAGGCCTGTTTGAATCAAGAAAAATCATAACGGCTCAATAACGGTGACGTTTCACCGGATTTTGAACCGAGTCGGGAAACGCATTCTCGCTGTCCTTCGGCACCGGGGCAGCCTTAAGGAACAATTCAACCACCGGAACGGCGACGTCGGGGCGCTGCACCGGGAGGGTGAGCGTCAGGGTTCCCGGCGGCTGGCCGCCCTGCTCCATGTTCTGCGCCAGCCTGTCCGCGCCAAGCTCGCTCATGGCAATCTCCGAGCCGTCATTTAGCAGCTGGGCGTACACGGCCTTTCCAGCCATCCCGGGCAGGTGGACGTGCTGAAACGGCCACGCGAACAGGTGCAGGTACAGGCGGTCGCCACGTGCGGTGTAACGGCAGTCGGACGGAGTCTGGAAAGTGGCCGGACCCGCACCGTAAACGGACCTGCCATGCACACGAGTCCACTCTCCCAGGCCGGCGAGCGCCGCCGTCGCTCGTGGGTCGAGGGTGCCGCGGGCCGTCGGCCCGACGTTCAGCAGCAGATTGCCATTCTTCGAAACACCGTCCACCAGCATCCGGATCAGCAGTTCAGGCGACTTGTAGTTAAGGTTGTCCCGGTCGTAGCCCCAGCTCCCGTTAAGCGTCTGGCAAGCTTCCCAGGGCACGTCGACGCCGTCTCGCTGCATGGGCGAGGACGGCTGGTACTGCTCCGGCGTGACAATGTCACCCGGAATGTCCAAGCGGTCGTTGACAACGATTCCGGGCTGCAGCTGCCGGACCATGGCCAGCAGTTCCTCGGATCCCCAGTCGTCCCGGCCCTTCCCGGGGAAATTGACCGCGTGCTTGCCGTCAGCGTAGGAAAAGTCGAAGAAGAGGTAGTCGATGGTGCCATAGTTGCTCAGCAGCTCACGGACCTGTCCGTGCAGGTACCCACGGTACCGGTCCATGTCGCGGGCTCGGTTCAACTCGGCCGCTTGGGGGTTCTCGCATTCCGGATGGACATCGTCAATGGTGAAATCAGGGTGATGCCAATCGAGCAGCGAGTAGTACAGCCCCACTTTGAGTCCATGCTCCCGCGCCGCCTCAACGTAGGGCGCAATAAGGTCCCGGCCCGCAGGAGAGTTGGTGGACTTGTAATCAGTCAGTTCTGAGTCCCACAGGCAAAAGCCCTCGTGGTGTTTCGCGGTGAGCACCACGTACTTCATACCGGCGTTCCGCGCCGTAGCAGCCCACTCCCGGGGATCGTAGAGATCCGGATCAAAATGCTGCAGGTACTTCGTCTGGTATTGGTCCGCGGGAGTATGCTCACGGCTCATCACCCATTCGTGCCGGGCAGGAAGCGAGTACAGCCCCCAATGAACGAACATGCCCAGCCGTGCCTCGGTGAACCATGGTGCGTGCGCAATCATGTGGGCTCCTCTGTTGGATCAAGTATTCTTCCAGAAGCCAGGGCGGACACTGCGCTGCTCTTGGACCGGACCGCATGTATTCCATTATTGACTTTCCGGGACCACCAAGAGGCGTTCAAAGCCGGCTGGGCGCGCTAACCTTTGAACTCCAGTTTGGCCCAGCTGTCCACAGCGGGCGCTGGCTCAGGAACAGTGTTCGGGGGAACCTTTCGGATCGGCCGCGCCAGGTTGCGCCTGCCGCGCCGAATACATAGCTTCGCCCGTGACAGCACAGCTCGTAGCTGTGTCGGGTGGAGGTCCTGTGCGTGCTGCCACTGGACCAGAGAAATCCCGGGAGGTGCTGACGGCAGGAACGCTCCTTTTGGTGCTGGGCCTCCTCTTCTGACCTCGTCCCGGATCGGGACCGACGGGAGGCGACGGGAGGCGACGGAAGCCCTAACGCGTACTGCCGGCCGCTGCCAACGATTCTTCGCACTCTGCGATCGCTTCGCCGGCCAGACGTACCTGCTCCGGCGTGCCCAAACGCTCAGCCCATTGCTCAGCCAACTGGAATTCCACCAAGGCCTCCGCGTACCGGCCTGCTTTGTGCAGCGTCCACCCCAGGTTGTTGTGAAGCACCACCATCCAGCGCCTGGTGCGTGGCTCGTGCACGGTGGAGGTGTACTCGAGGGCACTTCTGGTCCACAACTCCGCATGTATTGGATCCGCGATGGCCAGCATGTGCAGCGAATCGATGGCAAGGTGTTCCTCACCCAGATGATCACCCAACTCGGCAGCCTGCTCAAATAGCGGCACGGCCATGGCGGCGTGCCCGCCGGAATTCAGCACCCGTCCCCGTTCAAGCAGAATCCTGACGCCGACGGTTGGTTCCTCTTGGCCATCAATCGAATCCAGGAGATCGTCTGCTTCTTCGAAACGCCCCTGGAGTCCGATGGCCCGTCCCAGCTGGGTGGCCAGCTCAGCCCGTTCATAGGCGTCGTGCTTTCCGTCCTTCATCGCGGCCCGGAAACGGGCTTCGGACTCGGCCGGGTCATTGAAGTTCCACAATTGGTCAAGGGTTGTTTGGTCCAGCATCCGCCTGCTCCTGATCAGCTCTCATCTGCGGCCAGTTGGTGTGCACTCTCAATGTAACGGGAAGTGATGAGTCTTTGCGCGCCTTGGGTGGAGCCATGCCGGGGTACCTGAGTTCGCCACGGGGTCTGCGCCGTCCGGTCATGGGTTGGCCGGGCCGGCTTCTCTCGCGATCCGCACCCATCCCAGTTGCTCCTGTTGTTGCCTGCTCAATGTGGCCACCACAAGATCGTAGGAATCCTCCACCATGTCCCGGACCATGGCGTCAGGCAGGGCCCCGTCCAGCCGCACACCGTTCCAGTGGGTCTTGTTCATGTGCCAGGCGCCGGAGATTTCGGGGTTTGCAGCGCGGAGTTGCTCGGCCAGGGCCGGCTCGCATTTCAGGCTCACGGACCAGTCCACCGGATCCATGGACGAGGCAGCAAACATTTTGGCTTCATGCCGCGCCCCGCCTGCGACGGCGGACTTCACTTTGAATACCGACGTTTCCGGGCCAAAGGGAAAGTCTTCAAAGGCTCCGGGAAATCCCAGGCAAACCTCACGGAGTGTTGCGACGTCCATTCCCCGAGCCTACGCGCGCGCCCGGCAGAGACCCAGTGACGGAGATCCGCTGACAGTCACCCGCTCACCGTGAAGCACCATCCGGGGATCAGGCAACGCCCAGAAAATCCTCCAGTAACACCGCTTCGAGCCCTGCTGCTAGCTGAGCCGCGCGCAAGAGTAGGTGCCGCCCGGCGCTCGAAACAAGGTGGGTCCGCGGCCAACCGTCTGTCTGCGTAGTCCTGCATTCCTGAGACTTCGGCCCGGTTATGCCATCGTCGATGATCGGGAACACCACAGGGTGCTTGGTCTCGATCTTGGTTATTACCGGCGCGGGGCCATTCTGAACACGAGGGAGCGTGAAGTCGGGGATGCCGAAGGGTAGTCATTACACATAGTCAGAGGTTGTAATGCCAGGCCTGCTGAGCCGGGCAGATGTTCATCACCACGTCCATGCCCGCCGCCTTGGCCCGTTCCGCGGCGGCCTCGTCAATCACGCCCATCTGCATCCACACGGCCCTGGCGCCCACAGCGATGGCCTGGTCCACCACACTGCCCACCCTCTGTGAATTCACAAAACAGTCAACGACGTCGATCGGCTGCTTCTCCGCCGGAATGTCTCCGAGTGCCCGGTACCCGGTTGCCCCGTGGACTGGCTCACCCGGGAGATTCACCGGGATGATCTCCATGCCCAGCCGGTCCCGGATGAAGAGGGAGGTATCGAACGCTGCACGCCACTCGTTGGTAGTGAGTCCAACGATGGCCCAGCGCCCTTTGCTCCGCATGAGCCGTTCGATGACTGCCGGATCGTTGACGTAGGACATGATTCCAGCGTACTCCGCCCAACCGCCGGGCGAATTCCGGACAAATGCCTGACGGACCCCAACCCGGTGATGGGCTGTTGCGTCAGTGGTGCGAGTTCCTCAGGGGGTGTGCGCCGGCATCCGGCAGAGGCAACGCGCCAGACCCGGTTTCCGTGGCTGATCCATAGCGATTCCAGGCAGACTACAGGAAATCCCGGAGCTTGGCAGCCTTGACCTTCGACTTCGGCACCACCTGACCGGCGTAAGAGTCCTGTGCTGACCGTGCAGCCTGTGCACGCGTTTCGATCAGCTGGTTCTGGACTGAGTGATCCGGCGCAGGCTGTTCCCCGGCAGGCTGTTCCCCGGCAGGCTGTTCCCCGGCTGGCTGTTTGGGGACCCGTTCCGGTTGGACGGTAGCTTCCGGCGCGTGGGCCTTGGGAGCCACCGGCAGCGCTACCCGTTGCCGTCCGGCCGCGGGCAGTACGAAGGCCCTGTGCACGCTCCCCCGGAGCGCGGACACCGAAAATGGTGCAGCCGGAAATGCCGCCTGGGGGACCTTTTCCGGCGACGCTGCCTCCGGCGGCAATGCGGCTGGAAGAGTCGAGGCCCCAGGGGCCGGGGACTGCCGGGACGCCACCGGAACGGTCCACGCTTGGGTCCAGTCCTGGACCAACTGCTGGACGGAAAGGCCGGCGCCTAGGGCTTGTGGCACCGGGCTGCTCGCGGCCACGCCGCTGATGCCAAGCCCCATTCCGGTCAGAACCGCAATTCCCACCACAGCAGGCCTGTGTTTACGCAGCCAACGCCGTCTGCTGAGATCATTGTGCGGACCTGCCATGAGCGCGGCAAGCTCGGCACCCGGCGCCGGTGCCGGAAGTTCAGCCAGGGAACCCAGCGACATCAGGACGGCCCGAAGCTCTGGAACAGTGGAGTGACCGGCGTCGAGCAGCATCTCGTCCACCATCTGACTGCAAGCTCTGTCCCTGCTTATCATTGCGTCACGTATTCCTTCACTGCCGAATGTTCACGGAGCCTGTTCAAAGCACGCCGCTGAAGCTGTTTAACAGCTCCGGCGGTTTTCCCCATGATTTCGGCTACCTGGTCAACTGTCAGGCCGCCGATGATGCGCAAGGTCAGTACTTCTTTCTGATCTTCCGCCAACACATCAAGCAGTTCCAAAACCTCGCCGGGAGACACCAGTAACATTGCTGCTTCCTCGGCGGACTGTTCTTCCCGGCCGTCCAGTCCGGGCTCGAAGGACAGGCGCACCGGAGCCCTTTTCTGCTTCCGGTATTCGTCAACCATCCGTGCGTGGGCCACGGAAAATACAAAAGTGCGCAAGCCTTGTACGCCGCCGCTGATTGTCTCGATCCTCGGTAGCACCGCAAGGAAAACGTCCTGCATGGTGGCCTCCGGGTCATCCGCTCCGCGAGCCGTGAGGTACCCCAGTACCGGCGAGGCATAGCTTCGGTACACGAGACTGAACAGTTCCGCTTTATGGCCTCGAAGGGCGCGCAATGCGTCGTCGGTCAGTGCATCAGTCACAGACACAGGGCTTTCGGTCGGGGGAGGACGGCTTGAACAGTCTAGAGATTCCCGGCGCCATCCGGAATGACTTCGTGACGCCAACTTTACCCGGAGTAACCTCGGCCCGCCCAACCTGAACATGCTTCCTGCCCCGACGCTGCCCTGTGCGAAATCTGCGTTAAAGCAAAAAAGTGCCGGGCTGGAACGTGATGGGGGACAAATTCCAGCCCGGCGCTTTCATAGGGGTAATCGTTTGCACCGGCCAGAGGTTACGCGGAATCCGAAAAACTTTGAAATAGATCCTGCGGTCAGCGCCCAGACGGCCGATCTGGGCCTGTTCCCGCAAATTGTGTTGCAGATCTGGCGGGTTCTTTGGCCACGAGGCCGCCTGATCTGCCTGATCTGCCTGATCAACTGCAGAACGTACGACGCCGACGGGCCACCTTCCCAGGTAACCCGCCGGCGTCGTACTTCTTTGCACGCTGCCACCGAAGCGTCAGTCGTTGATCAGATCGTTGACCACAATCGTCTGGTCTCGGTCCGGGCCGACGCCAATGGCCGAGAAGCGGGTGCCGGAGAGCTTCTCGAGGGCAAGCACGTAATTGCGGGCATTTTCCGGAAGATCCGATAGTGTGCGCGCGCCGGTGATGTCCTCGGTCCAGCCCTCGAAGTACTCGAAGATCGGCACAGCGTGGTGGAACTCGGTCTGCGTCATGGGCATTTCATCGTGCCGCACGCCGTCGACGTCGTAGGCCACACACACCGGGATCTGCTCGATGCCTGTGAGGACATCCAGCTTGGTGACGAAGTAGTCAGTGAAGCCGTTGACGCGGGAGGCATGACGGGCCAGGACGGCGTCGTACCAGCCACAGCGGCGCGGACGGCCGGTGTTCACGCCGAACTCGCCGCCGGTCTTCTGCAGGTGCAGGCCCATCTCGTCGAAGAGTTCCGTGGGGAACGGGCCGGCGCCAACACGGGTGGTGTACGCCTTGATGATGCCGATGGACCGGGAAATCCGGGTGGGGCCGATGCCCGAACCCACCGAGGCGCCACCGGCCGTGGGGTTGGACGACGTGACGAAAGGATAGGTGCCGTGATCCACGTCCAGGAACGTGGCCTGGCCGCCCTCCATGAGGACCACCTTGCCCTCATCCAGGGCGTTGTTCAGCACCAGGGTGCTGTCGATGACCAGGGGGCGCAGACGCTCGGCAAAGGCGAGGAAATAGTCAACGATCTCATCCACCACAATGTCGCGGCGGTTATAGACCTTCACCAGCAGCTCGTTCTTCTGCCGGAGAGATCCTTCGACCTTCTGGCGCAGGATGGATTCGTCGAAGACGTCCTGGACACGGATGCCGAGGCGCGCCACCTTATCCATGTAGGCCGGGCCGATCCCGCGGCCCGTGGTGCCGATGGCCCGGCTGCCAAGAAAGCGTTCCGTCACTTTGTCCAGCACCTGGTGGTACGGGGCCACCAGGTGGGCGTTGGCGGAAATACGGAGCCTGGATGTGTCCGCACCGCGGGCTTCCAGTCCGTCGATTTCCTCGAACAGGGCCTCAAGGTTCACCACACAGCCGTTGCCGATGATCGGAACCGCGTTGGGGCTGAGGATACCGGCAGGAAGGAGCTTGAGCTCATACTTCTCACCGCCCACGACGACGGTGTGCCCGGCGTTGTTGCCGCCATTCGGCTTGACCACGTAGTCAACCCGGTGACCGAGCAAATCTGTGGCTTTACCTTTTCCTTCGTCGCCCCATTGGGCTCCGACGATCACGATTGCTGGCATGGGATCCTCCCCCATTCGTTCGGGCCGGACCGCCGTTGATCCACTAGGTGAATCAACAAGGCTCAGCGCCGTTCATGAGAATGCCCCGAATTCCATCGCTGTGCCGTGGCGCCTGTGAGGGCCGTTCGGCAAACGCAAGAGTTCCGGGGCTCTTACCAGCCAAGTTTAGCGGATGGGAGTGACCGTCACCGCTTCGGCCGTTTGCTTTGACCATTTGATGGGCAGCTACGCGCCGGCGAATGCCAGCGCAGCCTCGGCCAGTCCAGGCCACTCGTTGACGGACTCCACCGGTACGTCCACCCAGTCCTTGAACGGGCGGTTCATGCCCGACGGATCGAACAGTTCCGCGCCAGGTAGCAGGAGTGCCCTCCCATGATCCGGAGATTCCCTGCCGAGCTTAAATGCCATGCCGTCACCGTGGAGGCAAGCCATGGCCTTTCTATTGATCATCAGGGCGCGGGCACCGAACGTCTGGCCCAGGACCACCCCGGCGCCGGCCAGATCTGCGGCAACACCTTCAAACCCTTCCGTTGCGGCGTCCGAGGATTCATTTTTCTTCATGAATGAATCATGCACCCACGGTCCGACATCCTGGCAGGCCCCGCATTTCGTGGGGCTTGCTAAACTAGAGGAGACCGGTCAGGCAATCGGTCCACACCACATTTCAAACCACACCGTACTCGGCATGCCCGCTTTCGGTTTGGCAGCGTCACCGATCCCCGCAGGAGACACAGCAACCTATGACAGCCCTGGCAACCGAATCTTTCCGCGAGCAGCTCCTGAGCCGCCGTTACGAACCCAACGTCGCAGCTGTCAACGGGCTGTGCGACACTCTCCAGAGCCTCAAGCCGCACACCGAAGTCCCGTACGTCGACCCCATGCACGACGTCGACGAGTGCCGCATTATCAGCCTGTACTCCAACATCGGCACCGCCGATGAATCCGGTTTCATCACCGCCGGAGACGAGGAAGCCGCCACCCGCATGCTCGGGGTCCAGTGGAAGCTCGGCCTCCGCCCCGAATACGTGATGCCGTGGAACGTCCACCCCTGGCACATCGCCGGCGAAGCCAACGGCAAGTTCACCCCGGACCAGATTTCTGCCGGCCTCAAGCCGTTGCTGAAGTTCCTTGCCCTGGTGCCGCGCGCCTCGGTTATCGTTGCGCACGGTACCGAGGCAAACCGCCTGGCGGGCCTGCTCCTCAAGACCGAAGTTCCGCTTTTGTGGCGCCGTGGCCTGAAGACCTATAAGGTGCGCTCACTCAGCGGCCGTGCGTTCGCGGGAACGCCGGCACGGCAGGAGCAGTACCTCGAGGAAATGCACGTTGTCTATGCGGATGCCATGGCGCGCACAGGCATCGCGCTGCCCAGCTAGGGTTTCGACGGACTCAACCCCGGCATTGCGACGGCGGCCGCCCACCTCAAGGTGAGCGGCCGCCGTCGTCGTTAATTCAGTTACTTGCCTTCGATGGCTGCCTTGGCCGCCGGATCCGAATCATTGAGGAACTTCTCGATGCGTTCCGGTTCCTCGGCTTCGCCGATGGCCGCGGATGCGCGGCCCAGCGAGTACAACGCGCGAAGGAAACCGCGGTTGGGCTCGTGTTCCCACGGGATGGGACCCACTCCGCGCCAGCCGTTGCGGCGCAGCGAGTCCAGGCCGCGGTGGTAGCCCACGCGCGAGTAGGCGTAGGAATCGATAGTGCGGCCCTCGGTCCATGCTTCCTCGGCCAGCACGGCCCACAGAAGACAGGACGTGGGGTGCTTTTCCACCAGATCCAATGCCTCCTGGCCCTCGTCCAGCTGCTGGTAGACCTCGGTCTCCGCAGGCAGGAGCGTGGGCTCGGGACCCATCAGATTCTTGCGGAACTCGTCTGACATCAGGAGAACGTCTTGCCAGTGGAGCCGAGCTGCTGGGCAGCTTCCACAACGCGGGCAGCCAGACCGGCCTCGGCGGAGGCACCCCACACGCGGGGATCGTAGAGCTTCTTGTTGCCCACTTCACCGTCCACCTTGAGCACACCGGCGTAGTTCTTCAACATGTGGTCAACCACGGGCCGTGTAAAGGCGTACTGGGTGTCGGTGTCGATGTTCATCTTGATGACACCGTAGGAAACGGCGTCCGCGATTTCCTGCTCGGAGGAGCCGGAGCCGCCGTGGAAGACGAGGTCGAACGGGTTGGCCTTGCCGATCTTTGCGCCCACCTGCTCCTGGATGTCCTTGAGGATCTCCGGACGCAGCTTCACGCCACCGGGCTTGTACACGCCGTGAACGTTGCCGAAGGTCAGCGCGGTGATGTAGCGGCCGTTTTCGCCGGCGCCGAGGGCCTCGATGGTGGTCAGGGCGTCCTCAACCGTGGTGTAGAGCTTGTCGTTGATGGCGTTCTCGACGCCGTCTTCCTCGCCGCCCACAATGCCGATCTCAACCTCGAGGATGATCTTTGCGGCCGCGGTGCGCGTCAGCAGTTCACGGCCGATGCTCAGGTTGTCGCTGAGGGTCTCGTGCGAGCCGTCCCACATGTGCGAGTTGAAGATGGGATCTTTGCCGGCCTTGACGGCCTCCTCGGATGCAGCCAGCAGCGGCAGGACAAAGCCTTCCAGCTTGTCCTTGGGGCAGTGATCCGTGTGCAGCGCAATGTTCACGTTGTAGCTCTTGGCAACTTCGCGGGCAAACGCCGCGAAGCCGAGGGAACCGGCAACCATGTCCTTGACGGAGGCGCCCGACCAGTAGGCGGCGCCACCGGTGGACACCTGGATGATGCCGTCAGACTCCGCCTCTGCGAAGCCGCGGATGGCTGCGTTCAGAGTCTGGGAAGATGTCACGTTGACCGCCGGGAAAGCGAAGCCACCAGCCTTGGCTCGGTCGATCATGTCGGCGTAAATCTCTGGGGTTGCAATAGGCATGCTGACTCCTCAAGTGAATTTAGTCTGCGGGTGGTGTTGACCCTGGAGTGGACCTCGTCGGCTAGGAACCATCCTAGCCATTTCTGCGGAGGGGCCGTGTTTTGGGTCACGAGGACGAGTAACAGTTCCGGATCACACATCCGCAGACGCAACGCGGGGTCAGATACGGCCCATCCCGGGTTCCGGAACGGGCCGTATCTGACCCCGCGTTGCAGCTAAAGCGTGGAACTAGAGGGTCCAGCAGTTGGTGATGGGAGTCTGGCCCTCGAACCGCCGCTCAAGGAAGAGGAAGGCCGCCGGAACAGCCGCCACATATCCGCCGGCGTGTGTGGCACCAAGCGTGGTATCGAAGTACACGGAAGTACCTGCGTCACACCACCGTTTGGCCAGATCGCGCCCTTGCCCGTATGGGATCGCATCGTCCAGCAGGCTGTGGGAAAGAAGGACCGGCACCTGCGGTGCCCGGCCGTTGCCGATCTTCTGTTCGGCCACCAGCGGTTTGATCTCCGGGAGGTCCACCATGGCGCCGGCCTTGGCGCCGGACAACGTCAGTGTTGCCGTGTTCAGGAACGCGTTGCTGGCCAACGACGTGATGGTGCATTCCGTCTGCGTCCTGGCAACCCGGGCCCGCCCGGCCGGGCTGAGGTAGGCATTGATGTCCATGTCGTTGGATGCCGTAAGCCCGGAAAGCGCGTAGATGAGGAACCCTGTGTACAGGCCGCCGTCCAGGTTTTTAGCGACCACCGCCAGATCCGCCGGCACCGCGCCCGCGTACGCGCCCTTGAGGTTCAGTTCGGGAGCGTATTGCGGGGCCAGTTCAGCGGCTGCAGCCGATGCTCCGCCGCCCTGGGAGTAGCCGGCAATCGCCACGGGGCCGCCGGCCACGATCTGCGGATTGCCCAGGCGCTGGGCGGCACGGACGGCATCCAGTACCGCATGTGCCTGCGAAGCCCTGGCCATGTACGTATGCACCGGCGCGGTGCCGAGTCCTTCGTAGTCCGTGACAACAACGGCGTAGCCACGGCTGAGGAGTCCGGCGATGAAGGCCCCTTCGTATTCTTCGCCGACGGCCAGTGCCCGGGACGGCGCGCACTGGTCACCCTGCCCCTGGGTACCGGCCGCGTAGCTGACCAGGGGCCGCGCTCCTGTCCCGGTCCAGGCCGGGGTGGGGACCAGCACGGTTCCGGTCACCGCAATGGGCCGGTCCTTGGAATCGAGGCTGCGGTACATGATTTTCTGTACATCCGCCTCGGCCCGGATGGTTTTGAGCGGATCCACATAGAACACCGACGGCTCGGAGCGGATGAGGTCACCGTTGGATCCGGGGAGCGTGCCTGGAATCTCGTAGAAATCCGCCGGGTCGGCGTGCACCGCGGCTGCGCCTCCCCAGAGGAGAGCCGCCGCTGTGGCGAGAGAAGTGAGCAGCCTGACTGAAGAGCGCTTCATTGAACCTCCATGTGGCATGGCACACGAATTGTGTGAACCAGATCACATGCTACTCATCAGTAACCTACCGCGACGCAAGTTAGCGCATGTTTCTGCGGAGATTTAGTCGGACCCGTTATCCCACATGTTGGCTGAAGACATGCTGCCGCACCCACGCATGCATGGCAATCGCGGCTGCCGAGGCCGCGTTGATGGAGCGCGTGGATCCGAACTGTTCGATTGAGAGAGTGGCCAGCGCTGCCTCGTGGACCGCCGGAGTCAGGCCCGGGCCCTCCTGGCCAAACACGAGCACGCAGTTCTTCGGCAGTTCATACGTCTCCAGCGGAACAGAGTCCGGGAAGATGTCGATGCCGATGATCGCCAGCCCCTCCCCGTGCGCCCATTCCACAAAGTCCTCCACGGTGGGGTGGTGGCGGACGTGCTGGTAGCGGTCGGTGACCATGGCCCCGCGGCGGTTCCACCGCCGTCGTCCGATGATGTGGACTTCCTTGGCAAGGAAAGCGTTGGCGGTCCGGACGACCGTGCCGATGTTCAGATCGTGCTGCCAGTTTTCGATGGCGATGTGGAAATCGTGGCGTTTGGTGTCGAGGTCCGCCACGATGGCGTCATGCTTCCAGTAACGGTACTGGTCCACCACGTTGCGGCGGTCGCCGTCCGCGAGCAGATCCGGATCCCAATGATCGCCCGCCGGCAACTCACCGTCCCACGGGCCGACGCCGACCTCCGCCTTCGGCTCGGGCTCCTCCTCGGCGGACGGAACGAATAGGGCAGTGGTGTCGGGCTGGTCAGGTTTCTGGGGGAGGTCGCTCACCCCTCAACACTAGACTGGGATCCGGAAGCAGCACATCGTCAGAGACAGCCGGAGGTAGTCATGGCACAAGCAGAGCAAATACGGACATCGGCAGCGGTATACCGGAACGGCCAGGAAATTGAATGCTGGCTTACGGACATGGACGGTGTACTGGTCCATGAGAACCAGGCCGTCCCGGGCGCCGCGGAACTGATCCAGCGCTGGGTGGACACCTCCAAGCGATTCCTGGTGCTCACCAACAACTCGATCTTCACCCCCAGGGACCTCGCCGCACGCCTGCACGCGTCCGGGCTGGAGATTCCCGAGGAGAACATCTGGACCTCCGCCCTGGCCACGGCGCAGTTCCTCAAGGACCAGGTGCAGGGTTCTGATTCCGGCAACCGGGCCTACACCATCGGCGAAGCAGGGCTCACGACGGCGCTGCACGAGGCAGGCTTTATCCTCACCGACCAGAATCCCGACTTCGTGGTGCTCGGCGAAACCCGCACCTATTCCTTCGAGGCCATCACCATGGCCATCAGGCTCATCCTTGCAGGCGCGCGCTTCATCGCCACCAACCCGGATGCCACCGGCCCGTCCAAGGACGGTCCCATGCCGGCCACCGGAGCCATTGCGGCACTGATCACCAAGGCCACGGGCCGCGAACCGTACATTGTGGGCAAGCCGAATCCCATGATGTTCCGCTCCGCCATGAATCAGATCGACGCCCATTCGGAAACCACCGCCATGATCGGTGACCGCATGGACACGGACATCGTCGCGGGCATGGAAGCCGGGCTGCATACGGTGCTGGTGCTTAGCGGCATCACGCAGCGGGACGAGATTGCGTCCTACCCGTTCCGGCCCAACCAGATCCTGAACTCCGTGGCAGACCTGAAGAGCCAGATCTAAAAGGCCGTCATCCGGCCGCTGCCGCCAGGCAGCGGGAAGAGCTCGTCCTGCAGATCCACCAGGATGGGCCGGTACACAAACGGGTTCCACCCAGGGCTGGCGTGGGCCGGCAGCGCACCGTCGGTGCGGCGCCCGGTGGAAGCCATGTTCAGGGGAAAGGTCCGCGCCCAGGATTCCCGGGCCTGCTGATAGTTCACGGTCGGGTCCTTCGGATTGCCGATGAACGCCATCTTTGTGCCACCCAGCTCGTCGGCGAACCTCGTGGCGTCAAAGTGGTAGATGTAGGCCGACTCGGACTGGATCAGGACGCTGGACGGCGCAATCGGGGACAGCTGCTCCATGGTCTGGTCCAGGATCTGCCCCCAGGTGCGCTCGTCCTTGTGCACCACCCGCTCCCCCAGTTCGTAACCGCCCCGCAGCACAGACGGAACCCGGAAGCCGGTCTCGTAGAGGAACACCACACCGTCGAACCAGCTCTGGTCCAGAACATCGAACTTGCTGTAGGGACTGGAGTCCAGCAGGATGAACACCACCTCCACGCCGTGCAGTTCCCGCAGCCGGGCGGCAACCTGGGTAGCCACCATGCCGCCGAAGCTATGGCCGTAGAAATAGAGCTTGGTGAGGTTATGTGCCCGGACGTGCTCGATGACGGCGATCACCAGTCCGTCGATGTCCAGCCCTGTGTTGGAATATCCGACGGCGGCCAGCTGGCCACGCTGTCGCAGCGCCCCGCGCAGGGAGCTAAGGATCCACTGCGCCTCCTCCCAACTGGTTTTGTAGCCGGGAAAGAGGATCCAGCTGGCGTTCGGAAAGTAGGCTTCGGCGAAGTCATCGGGCACCATCAGGATCTTGTTGACCCTGCGCTCAGCCTGGACCCGCCGGGTGAACAGCATGTCTGCTGCCAGGACTGCTGATGCGCCGGCACCACCAAGGAAACTCCGGCGGGAGAACCGCCTCAGATCGGCGGCATGCTTAAGCAACCAGGCCTGGGATTCGCCGGGCTGCTCTGTCTTAGCCGGCTCTGTCCCGGGCAGCTCCTGCCCCGGCTGCCCGCCCAGTTCCTGGCTCAGCTGTTGCTTCAGCTCAGGGCCTGTTCCGGGTTTTCGGCCGCCGACGCTATGTGCACCATTGACCTCCACACCACTACCGTAGCCACAGCCGAGCCCGCGAAGCCAAACCAGAACGGCCCCTGGATGCCCCAGACCTGCGCAATGACACCGCCCAGTATCGTACCGATTGCCATGGCCCCCACCGCGCCCAGCATGTACACACTCGTAACGCGCCCCAGCAGGTGCTCGGGAACAGCCTTCTGGCGCACCGTGGTGGACACCGTAGCCCAGACCACCTCGTGGGTCCCGAAGACGAACATCACCGCTCCCGCCACCCACGGATTGTCCGTCAGGACCAGCCCCAAGTGGGTGAACGTTTCCAGCGTCAGGCCGATCCGCAACAGAGTCCCGTAGCTGAACCGCCGTTCGAGCCTGCCGAAGATCACCGAGCCCAGCACCCCGCCCAAGGCGCTGGCAGTGAGCAGGAGCCCAAAGCCGACGTCGTCCAGTTTCAGCTGTTCCTTCGCGTACAGCACCCAGACGGCGAAGGCAGCGCCGAAGGCGATGTTGAAGACGGTGACCAGGATGGCGAGGGTGCGCACTGGTTTATGGGCCCAGAGCCAGGACATTCCCTCGCGGATATCGGCGCGCAGGGACCGTCCGGCCACGGCACTGCGATCGGTGCGGGTTCCCTGAAGGCGGAAGATCATAGCCACGGCAAGCGCATAACAAAGGGCGTTGGCGCCGAAGGGCAGGGCCATTCCGACGCCGAACAGCAGCGCTCCCAGCGGCGGCCCGGCAAGCTGGTTGGTGACCACCGAGGCGCCGAACAGCCGGGCATTGGCCATGCCGAGCTGCCCTTTGCTGACCACCGCCGTGACCAGGGTGTTGCCAGCGTTATCCGCAAACGATTCGGCTGTGCCCACCAGGAAGAGCGCCATGTACAGCAGCGGGAGATCCATGGCATCCAGTGCAACGGCGAGGGCCAGACCGCCCAGGACCAGTACGCGGAGCCCGTCCGCTACCATCACCAACGTGCGGCGGTCCAGGCGGTCGACGATGGCCCCGGCCAGCACGCCGAACAGCATCCAGGGCAGCCGCTGGGCAAACACGGCCATGGCCACGGCGAAAGGCTCGCGGGTCATTGATGCAGCAAGCAGCGGTCCGGCGGCGAGGAGAATGCCGTCGCCCAGATTGGCAACGGTGGCGGCGCTCCAGAGCCAGTGATAGTTCCGGCCGAGGGCGCGGGGGAAATCCAGCCCACGCAAGGTGGTTCCCCCGCTGCTCAAATCCTGATCCTCACAACCCTGTCTTCACCGGGATTCGGGCGGGCTTAGTCGAGCCCGAGTTCGTCTTTGCCGAATGCGAACAGGTACGGAACGCCGGTCTCGGCTTCAATCTTCTCTTTGGCACCGGTATTGCGATCCACGATCACGGCGACGGCCACCACGTTGCCGCCGGCGTTGCGGACACCTTCGACGGCGGTCAGCGCGGAGCCCCCGGTGGTGGAGGTGTCCTCAAGCACCAGGACCTTGCGGTCTTCAACGGACGGCCCTTCCACCTGGCGGCCCATGCCATACGACTTCTGCGCTTTACGGACCACAAAGGCGTCGACGTTGCGGCCGCCGTCAACGGCGCAGTGCATCACGGCGGTGCCTACCGGGTCTGCCCCCATGGTGAGGCCACCGGCGCACTCAAAGTCAATGCCGGCGTCGTCTATCAGTGAAAGCATGACCTGCCCTACCAGTTTGGAAGCCTCGTGGTGGAGCGTAATGCGGCGCAGGTCGATGTAGTAATCGGCCTCGGCGCCGCTGGAGAGGATGACCTTGCCGCGGACAACCGCCAGTTCTTTGATCAGTTCAAGGAGGCGGGCACGGGCAGCGGCGGCATCAAGAGTGGCAGTCATGGTTTCCAGTTTAGTGTGCGGACGGCAGAGGGTTTCCGCTGCGCAATCTTCCTGATGACGCAGAAAGGGGCTGGCGCTACGGGCATTCGCGTAGCGCCAGCCCCTTTGTGTGTCGCCTGCCGGAACAGTAGCGGGCTACAGCCGGGTGTCGAAGGAATCGCAGAACACGTTCTCGTTGAACGTCCCCTGGAACTCCGACGCGCCCTGGATCTTCTCGATGGTTGCCCGAATGGCTTCCCTGGTGCCGGCGTGGGCATGGATGGCCGTCTTGACCATGGGCACGTCAATCAGGTGGTTGGGCTGGTTGAGCGAGACGAACACGGTGGGCACCTCGGTGACGTACCAGGGGATCTCCGCGGCCATGGGCGTGGACCACTTGATCCGAATGGCTGCTTCCTGCGCGAATCCCTTGACGTTGGCGAAGACAAACGCGGCGTCGTACTTGTCGGCGTAGTCACCCGTGGCTTCCTCGGAGATGACGGACATGAAGTTGATGCCCGTCTCACCCGCAGCCTCCCGCTGGTCGGCCGTCTTGAACACGTGCACCTCAAAGCCTGCCCTTTCGAGCTCGTCCTTCACGGTGTCCAGGTAGGCCAGCGGATCCGAACGGGTGAAGTCCGAGCCGCCCGAGATGCCGTACAGACGGATCCGCTTGTGCGTCTCCGGCGTGATGGGCAGGTTGTTGGCGGTGTCCTTGATCAGTGTGACGGTCTTGTCCGCAATTTCGGCGGCGATCGCAAGGTGTGCCTCGCTGCCGATGACGTCCAGCGCTTCAACAGGTGCCACCAGGTCTTCGCGTGCCGTTTTGTGCAGCCCCAGCGTGGCCTTCAGGGCCAGGATGCGGCGCAGGGCGTCGTTCAGGCGCTCCTCCGTGATGATCCCCGCCTTGTATCCGTCCAGCATGTACTGGAAGTCCTCGTTGGCATTGCGGAAGAACAGGAACATATCGCAGCCCGCGGCGATGGTCGCCGGGACCAGGTCCTTGCGCCTCATGGCCTGGGTGAGGCCGATCATTTGCGAGGCATCCGTCAGGATGAGCCCGTTGAAGCCGAGCTCGCCGCGGAGCAGGTCCTGGAGCAGCTCCGGGGCAAGCGTCGCCGGAAGGATGTCCTTGTCCGCCATGCCCGGGCGGAAGTGCCGCGAGAGCTCCGGCGCACCGATGTGGCCGATCATGACCGATTGCACGCCGTGCCCGATCATTTCCCGGTACACGTGCCCGTAGCTCTTGTTCCAGGCGTCGTACCCGAGCGTGTTGTAGGACGTGACCACGTGCTGGTCGCGCTCGTCCATGCCGTCGCCCGGGAAGTGCTTCATGGCGCAGACCATGTTGGAGCCGCTGATGCCGTCGAAGTACTCCTTGGCCCGCTCCACCACAATCTCAGGCGTATTGCCGAACGCCCGGGTGGAGATGACAGTGTTCCGCCAGTTGTAGTGAATGTCCACGATGGGCGCGAACGCCCAGTTGCACCCGATGGCGGTGCATTCGACGCCGGCAACCTCGCCCATCTGCCGGGCAATGTTCTTGTCCGGGTGCGAGCCTGCCTGCAGGTGCGTGCAGACAAACGTGCCGTCGTCGCAGCTGCCGTAGCCGCCCATTTCCGGGTTGGATGCCACAAGTAGCGGCACCTTGGTTTTGGACTGCGCGTAGCGGATGTGTTCCTGCACTGCGGCCGAGGGGCCCGGACGGTAACGCATGCCGCCCACGTGGTAGTTATCCAGCACATCGTCGAGGTACTCCGGGGAGTAGTCGTTGTTGTGGTTGATGAACAGCTGCCCGATCTTTTCCTCGAGCGTCATCGAACCGATGGTGGAGTCCACCCAGGCGATGGCGTCGTCGTCGAGATTAAACGGCGCCGCCTTCAGATCCACCAGGAAGGGAGCTGGGCGGGGCTCTGTGGCAGCCGCGGCCGGCTGGGCCGGAGCGGATCCGCCGCCGTCCACAAGGCCAGCCAGTGCCTCGGAAACGACCTCGCCCACAGGCGAGGCGATGTCCACCACAATGCCGGCCTCATCGGTATCGAGCGGTTCCAGCGTTGCCAGCTGGGATTCCAGCAGCGCAGCCGGCATAAAGTGCCCGCTGCGGCCTTCCAGCCGTGAGCCCAGGACTTCCTTGCTGCCGTGCAGATGCAGGAACAGGGTGTCCGGAGCCTTGGCACGGATGGCGTCGCGGTAGCTGCGCTTGAGCGCCGAGCAGGCCAGGACAAGTCCGGCGGAACCGGAAGAAGCCAGTTTGCTGCCCACTGTGGCAAGCCACGCCCAGCGGTCCTCGTCGGTCAACGGAATGCCGGCAGCCATCTTGGCGACGTTCTCCACCGGGTGGAGGGAATCGCCGTCGATGAACGGCACGCCCAGCTGGTGCGCCACAAGGGCACCGATGGTGGTTTTGCCGCAGCCGGATACACCCATCACCACGATGCGCGGCCTGCTTTGCCGGGCGGACACGCCGGCTGCCAATGCGGAATCAGTAGTCATCACCAGTCATGCACCGTTCCGTCGACAAGGCGGTTGTAGGGCAGGTAGGCCTGCTGGTACGGGTAGGTGCTGGCTGCTTCCTCGTTGAATTCGACGCCGATGCCTGGCTTGTCGCCCGGGTGCAGGTAGCCGTCCACAAACGTCATGGACTGCTCGAACACCGTATTGGTGGCCGGGGAGTGCGGCATGTATTCCTGGATGCCGTAGTTGTGGATGGCCAGGCCCACGTGCAGCTGGGCGGCGAAGCCCACCGGTGAGATGTCGGTGGGGCCGTGGAAGCCGGACTTGATTTGGTACTGGGCCGCGAAGTCCATGACCTTCTTCAGCGGGGAAATCCCGCCGAAGTGGGTTGAGGCAGCGCGCACGTAGTCGATCAGCTGTTCCTTGATCAGGGCCTGGAAGTCATAGACCGTGTTGAAGATTTCACCGATGGCCAGCGGCGTGGTGGTGTGCTGGCGGACCAGGCGCAGCGCCTCCTGGTTCTCGGCCGGGGTGCAGTCCTCGAGCCAGAACAGGTCATACGGCTCCAGCGCCTTGCCCAGCTTGGCCGCCTGGATGGGGGTCATGCGGTGGTGGCCGTCGTGCAGCAGCGGCAGCTCCGGGCCGAACTCGTTGCGGACGGCCTCGAACACGGACGGCAGGTGCCGCAGGTACGCGCGGGTATCCCAGTCCTCCTCCACCGGGAAGGCGCCGCGGCCTGCGGGCTCGTAGTCGTAGCGCTCACCGGAGGCCTGCGCCTGAGCGGCAACACCGTAGACGGCCTTGATGCCCGGCACGGCGGTCTGGATCCGGACCGACTTGTACCCGAGCTCCAGGTGCTCCCTCACCGAGTCGAACAGGGACTCCGTGTCGGAGCCGGACGCGTGGCCGTAGGCGCGCAGCCCGTTGCGGGACGCCCCGCCGAGCAGCTGGTAGACCGGCATGCCGGCCACCTTGCCCTTGATGTCCCACAGCGCCATGTCCACGGCGGCGATGGCGGCCATTGTGACCGGGCCGCGGCGCCAGTACGAGCTGCGGTACAGGAACTGCCAGGTGTCCTCGATCCGGTGCGGATCCTTGCCGATCAGCAGCTGCGCAACATGCTCCTTGAGGTACGCGGCCACCGCCAACTCACGCCCGTTCAGCGTGGCATCACCGATGCCGGTCACGCCGTCGTCGGTTGTGATCCTCAGGGTCACGAAGTTCCGGGAGGGGCTTGTCACGAAGACTTCCGCGGCAACAATTTTCATAGCAGTTCCTTTCAAGTGGGCTGAGGCAGTGGGTATTACTTGGTGGTGGCCGCGAGCGGCCTGGCAGCAGCGGGAGGTGCCGCATTATCGGAAAGTTCGACGGCGGCGTCGGACATTCCGTTTGCGTTGCCTGCCGTCGTGGTGCCTTCGGGGGCGGGAGCTTCGGAGACGGCGCCCCCAATGACGCCGCCTTCGCGGCGGGCGCGGATTTCGGTCAGGATCCGGGCGTGCGTGGCATCCGTGAGCGTGTACTTGGACATCACCAGTACGGCCAGTATGGTCATGACTGCAGGCAGGGCGCCGGCGGCAAACTGGATTCCGAAGACGGCGTCGGAGGTCTGCGCCGCGCCGGACTTGTAGCCGCCAAGTGCCAATGCGTAGGCCGCGAGCGCGCCACCCACGGCCTGGCCGGTCTTGCGGGTGAAGGAGAAGAGCGCGTAGGTGATGCCTTCAGTGCGGACGCCGGTCTTCCATTCTCCGTACTCAACGGTGTCCGCTTCGAGGGCCCACACCACGATGTTTACCGCGAGGACGCCCATGAGGCTGAGCAGGAGGCCCGAGAAGCCGACCCACACCTGACTGGCAGGCGTCAGGAAAATGATGATGCCGCCAGCCACGGTGAGCAGCGACGAGTAGATGTAGACCTTCTTCTTGCCGAAGTTGCGGACGAGCCTGGGCATGACCGCTGCGAGGACGAAGGTCAGCACCAGCTGGATGATGGACAGTACCGGGTAGAGATCCAGTCGGTGCAGGACGTCACGCAGGTAGTAGAGCTGGACCGAGGTCAGCGCCAGGTAACCGGTGAGGAAGAAGAAGGAGCTAAGGCACAGCATCATCAGCGGCTTATTGCCCTTGAGGGTGTCCATGCTCTGCTTGAAGCTGACGTTGGGTACTGCGCGGTGAACGCGTTCCTTGGTAGTCAATACGGTGAAAAAGTACAGGCCTGCACCGATCACCACAAATACCAGCGTGATGGTGGTGAAGGTGGACTGGAGATCGGCACCCGGCTTGATCAGCGGTGCTACAAAGATTCCAAGTGCCGAGCCAACCAACAGTGCGCCAACCATGCGGGCCGAGCCAAGCTTGGCCCTTTCGCCCGGGTCCTGGGTCATGGCGCCGGCCAGCGAACCGTAGGGGATGTTGACCAGACTGTACGCGAGGCCCAAGGCCGCGTAGGTGACGTAGGCGTAGAGCAGCGCGCCGGATTCGCCGAGCTCGGGGATAGAGAACGTTGCCACACTCAACAGGAGCAGCGGGATGGAGCCGAACATGATGAACGGACGGAACTTCCCGAACCGCTTGCTGAACGCACGGTCCACCACACGGCCGGGCAAGACGTCAGCGAAGGCATCGAAGATCCGCACAACCAGGAGCAGGGTACCGGCGGCAGCGGCGGAAATGCCGGCTACATCCGTGTAGTACACCAGCAGGAACATGGTGGCGGTGGTGAAAGCGAGATTGTTTGCGGCATCGCCGGCGCCATAGCCAACGATGCTTAGATTGTTCAGCCTTTTCATAAAGGGGCTCCTTTACCCGTTGCCGGCAATAAAGAACCGGCAGCACTTCAGTTGAGTCTGGATGTAATTCTAGTCACGTGGCAATCACTTGGCAAGCGGTTGCCAAATAGTCCCTTGGGATTTCTGTGAGCCGGGCTCCGCGTCGAGTCGCGAACCGCCCTTGACAGCACCGCCGGGCGTCCAGCTGCGCTGAATTCCCGGCGGTGGGGCCTCTGGGCGCAGTAAGTTACTCGGCGACAGCCAGCCCCGAGAACGTACCGCTGAGGTTTTCAATGAGCTGCACCACGGCGTCATCTCCAGCCAGGGCCGGATTGAGCAGGGCCAGCAGTGCGCGAATCCGCTCGGTGCCGCCGAGACGGTTGGCCGCGGCCACTTCGGCGGCTAGCGGATCGTGGAACTCCGAGGCCGTGACGCTGAAATCCATCCACGCTGCGATCATGACGGCGGACGCCGAACCGGACCGGCCCTGCGCCCGCTCGGCCAGCAGCACCGGGACGGCCCTCATCCGCAACTTGGTGCTGCCATCCATGGCGATCTGGGCCAGGTGGTGGGCAATGCGGGCGTTGCTGAAGCGCTCCAGCAGAGCCGCACGGTACGCGGGGATCCGCAGGTCCGCGCCGTGAAGGTTGGCCTCCGCTTCGTCCCAGAAACTCTCCACACCCTGCAGGCAAAGCGGGTCAGCCAGGGCCTCGGCCACGGTGGTGTGGCCGCGGAGCTGCCCGGCGTAGGCCAGTAGTGAATGCGCGCCGTTGAGGAGCCACAGCTTCCGGTTTTCGTACGGTTCGATGTCGTCCACAAACACCGCGCCGGCGTCTTCCCATTGCGGGCGTCCGGCCGGGAAATCCCCGCTGAGCACCCAATTGCGGAAGGGCTCGGCCACCACCGGGGAGTTGTCCCGGTAACCGCAGGCCGCTTCCACCGCAGCGAGGTCCGCCTCCGTGGTACGCGGCGTGATGCGGTCCACCGACGTGCTGACAAAGCTAGTGTTGGCATCGATCCAGGCAGCCAGTTCGGCGTCCAGGGCCGATGCCAGGCCAACTACCGCGTTGTGGGCCACGGTGCCGTTGTTGGAGAGGTTGTCGCAACAGACGACGGCGAGCGGACCGGCGCCGGCAGCCCGGCGGGCGGCGAGGGCAAAGACGAGCCGGCCAAGCGGCGTCGTCGGCTTGCCTTTTCCAGCGCTGCCGTCAGCCAGCAGCGCAAGGTCCGCGACGACGTCGGGAGCTGAGCGGTCAAGCCGGCCGTCAGAGCCGAGCCGGTAAGCGGCTTCGGTGATGGTCAGGGTGATCACCGCGGTGGCCCGCGCGGCCACCAGCTCGGCGAGCCTGCCGACGTCGGCCCCGTCAACTGCCTCGACGATGCTGCTGATGACCTCGAAGGAATCGCCGTCGTCAGCACGCTCCACCACGGTGTAGAGGCCGTCCTGCTCGGCGAGAACCTCGGCTGCATCGGGCCGGCGTCCGGTGAAGGAGGCGATGCCCCACTCTGCGGAATTGCCCGCCTGGTGGGTGTACCAGGCCTGGTGCGAGCGGTGGAAGGCACCCAGCCCCAGGTGGACAATCCGTACGGGGGCCTTGGCAACCGGCCTGAGGGTACGGCTCAGTCGGCGCGGTGAGGTTGCCGCGGAGACAGCCTGCCCCTTATGGTTCATGGTCACAGCTTAAAGACCCTTCGCGGGGAGGAATCGACGACGTCGACGATCAGTTCGTGGGCGCGTTCTTCGCTGACACGGTGCTCGGCCACCAGCCGGGCCAGGAAGGAGGCCTCGATCCGGCGGGAGGCGTCGTGGCGGGCCGGGATGGAGCAGAAGGCGCGGGTGTCATCGATGAAACCGGAGGACCGGGAGAACCCGGCGGTTTCCGTGACGGCCGAGCGGAAGCGGAGCATGGCGTCCGGTGCGTCCAGGAACCACCAAGGCGCACCGAGGTACACCGACGGGTAGAAGCCTGCGAGCGGCGCCAGTTCCCGGGAGAACACGGTCTCATCCAGGGTGAACAGCACCAGGTGGAAGTCCTTGGCGGTGCCAAAGTCCTGCAGCAGCGGGCGGATGGCCTCGGTGTAGTTGACGGCGAACGGGATATCGTGGCCGGTGTCCGCGCCGAAGGCGTTGAACGTGGGCTGGTGGTGGTTGCGGAACGAGCCCGGGTGGATGGTCATAACGAGTCCGTCGTCCACGGACATCCGCGCCATCTGGTACATCATGTGGGCCTCGAACTGTTCGCCGTCGTGGCCGCTGGCCTGGCCCGAGCGCAGGCGGTCAAACAACCTGGAGGCGTCCCCGCCGTCGAGTTTGAGCGTTGCCGGCGTGCGGACGCCATGGTCCGCCGAGACTGCGCCGTGTTCCACGAAATAACGACGGCGGTTCGCCAGGGCGGCGATGTACCCGGCATAGCCGCTGGCGCCGTCGCCCGCCGCCGCAATCATGCGG
Source organism: Pseudarthrobacter sp. N5 (assembly GCF_050157035.1). Taxonomy (GTDB): domain Bacteria; phylum Actinomycetota; class Actinomycetes; order Actinomycetales; family Micrococcaceae; genus Arthrobacter. Next base: position 758,487 of record NZ_CP189593.1, on the reverse strand, counting down.
TCCACATTGGCGGACCACAAGGGATTCGCGGGGTTCAGGTAGGCATCCGGGCGGAACGTGGGCAGGACCCGGCCGTGGAAGGTGGGATCCTGCGCGATGGCCCGGTGGCTGGCCAGGTCATCCAGCGGATCGTCCGTGGTGGCCAGCACCTCGATGTTGAAGTCCTTGAACAGCTCACGGGGACGGAAGCCCGGCTCCAGCAGCTTGGCCGAGATCGCGTCGTAGCTGGCGTCCGCGGTTTCGGCGCTGATCTCATGCTGCAGGCCGAACACGCTGTGGAACTGGTTGCGCAGCCAGTAACCGGAAGCGGTGCCCTCAAACAGTGGCCAGGCCTTGCAGAATTCGCGCCAGACCGTCCGGGAGTCCGGCGCCGGGGCTTCTGCGCCGGCCGGCGCGCCAGCCTTGGGCCCCAGCCGTTCCAGCGGCACACCGCTGGCGTGGATGAGCCGGGTGACGTAGTGGTCCGGGCTGACCAGGAGCGCCGCGGGGTCAGGGAAGGGCGTGTTGTGCTCGATGACGGCGGCGTCAACGTGGCCGTGCGGGGAAATGATGGGAAGGTCCCGGACCCGGTCCATGAGGTCTCGCGCAATGCTGCGCGTTCCGGGATCCGCGGGAAAGAGCCGGTCGGGGTTGGCGGCAATCGACTGTGACATAAATCAATAGTCGTCATTCCGGCAACCAATTGTCAACCGGTTGCCAATAATTGCCAAGACGTTGCCGTTGGGCGTCAGTACGCCCCGGTCCTACGTCAGTGCCGTGACGAGGCGCCCGCTGGAACCGCGGACCACGAGCCGGGTGCTCAGGACCAGCGGTCTGGCGCCCGGAACGCCGGAGCCGGCCAACCCGCCGGGACGGTGGCCGGACCCGGGTCCGCGGGAAATCGCGAGCAGCTGCTCAAGGGCAACTGCCCCACACTCCAGCAAGGGCGAGGCGATGCTGGACAGCTGGGGCGTTGTGAAATCGGAGCCGAAGATGTTGTCGAAGCCCACCACGCTGAACTCGTCAGGGATGTTAATCCCCGCTGCCTGGAGTTCCTGCATCAGGCCGATGGCCAGTAGATCGTTGTAGCAGAGGGCGGCTGTGGCGCCGGAGGCGATCACGTCCCGCGCGGCCTGGCGTCCGCCGTCGAGCGTGGGGCTTTTGGTGGGCACCGAAACGGACTCGAGCCGCGACCACTCGCAGGCCGCACGGAAACTCTCCCAGCGGCGTCCTGCCATCCATGAGCGCTGCGGGCCGGCGAGGAAGACGAGTCTGCGGTGGCCGTTGGCCGCCAGGTGCCGAACGGCCTCCCCCAAGCCGGGGCCGACGTCGGGGACCACCGAGGCGACCTCGTCGACCAGGCGGTTGATGACCACCACCGGTTTGAAGGCGGACAACTCACGGATCTGTGGATCGGGCATGCGCGGGCTGGCCAGTACGATCCCGTCGGTGGCCGGCGCCATGCGCGTGGCAACGGTGAACTCAGTCTCGGCGGATTCTGCAGACTCGGCGAGGATCATGGTGAAACCGCTCGCCGCTGCGGCCGCTTCAGCTCCGCGGATGACGTCGAAGTAAATCGGGTTGGTGATGTCGGAGACGATGAGGCCAAAGGTGTTGGTCCGGCCGGTCGGAAGTGCCCGGGCGAACGGGTTCACGGTGTAGTTCAGCTGGGCCGCGGCGTCTTCGACCAGTTTCTGGGTCTTGGTGCTGACGCGGCCGGGCTTGCCGAGAGCCCGCGAAACCGTGGAGGCATTGACACCTGCCAGCTTGGCGATGTCGTAGATGGTGGCCTTGGAGTCGGCCGGTTTGGATTTTCTCGCCGTCGTCATGCGGTGCCCGTTCCGTGCTGCGGTGCAAGTTGCCCTGCCGATCCTACGGCAAAGCAGCCGGTCGCCGCGGTGCCCGCGGGGGGACCCGGCAACCGGCCGCCTGTGCCCGGCATCAGAATCCTAGGAGGCTGTGGCCGGGTTGTGGACCACCAGCCCCGCCAGGGCAGCCGTGCGCCGCAGATAGTCAAGGTTGCCGGCTGTCCTTTCCGCGAGGGGGAGTTCAGTGGAGAAGTCCTCCACCGTGACCCAGTCGTCGTAGCCGGCCGCGGCAAGCGCCCGGAAGTAGGCCAGGACACTGCCCTGGCCCTCGGCCAGCGGCGCCCATTCGTGTGCCCACACTGCCGCTCCGGATTCGTCCTTTGTGTCCTGGCGCACCCAGCGGGCGTTTTTGACATGGACATGGGCCAGGTACGGGCCCAACAGCTGAAGGGCGGGAAGCGGGTCTTCCCACCCCTCAATGATCAGGTTGCCGAGGTCATGGATAACACCCACGTGCCATGGATCCAGGCCATCGAGCAGCCGGCGCGCAGCAGACGCGGAGGACGTGATAGTGCCGTGATGCAGCTCCACGAGCGCCTTGACGCCGTGGTGCGCCGCACGTTCGGCAATCCACTCATAGTGCTCTCGGGTGGAGTCGAAGAGCTGTGGGTACGGGATGCCGCTGGGGTCCTGTCCGCCCATGGTCGAGGTACCCAACGGCAGGACATTTACACGGACCTGCCTCGCCCCCAGCGCCGCAGTGGCCGCGAGAATGCGCTCCACGTCGCCATGGTTATCGCAACGCGCGTAGCCGCCGAGCCCCGAGAATTCGAGGGAGGCCTGGCCTGTGATCCTGGCGATCTCGGGCAGGGAGTCCTCCAGCCCGGCCATCGGCCAGGTTGCCCGGTTCCCGGCCCAGAATCCGGGCTCCGCAGAATCGGCCTGATCCGTGACGCGCCATTCGATCCCGTCCCATCCCTGGGCAGCGAGGGTCTGCGCGGCCTCTTCCGGAGTCCACTCGGGCGTGGATGCTGTGAATACTGAGAACTTCATCGCTTTCAGACGCTTTCTGCCGAAGTGTTGCCGGTCCGGACTTCGAGATCGTTGTATTTTCCTGCGAGAACATCCTCGAACAGCACAGGCTGGTTCAAGGTGGCGGACACATAGACCGCGCGGACAGCGGCAAGGGCGTTGACGGCGTCGCTGACGGTGACCCCGGGGTCACGCCCCTCGGCGATTGCGCCAAGAATGTCGCGGTATTGGCGCACATGCCCGGCAGGGTAGACGGTGGGGTCCTTGGCCTCGTAGTCCTCGGCCGGAGACTTTGCCAGTTCCTGCTCGGCCTGGTTCCCGCCGCCCTGCAATCCCATGTCGGCCGATTCACCGCCAGCGTCGGCTGCGTGGAAGTACTCCAGGCGGTCGTTGTCCACAACAGCCGATCCTTTGGAGCCCATCAGCTGCAGGCGCACCGTCAGGCCAGGATAGGCGGCCGTGGTGGCGTGAAGTACGGCGAGGCCACCGTTTTCGAATGTCACGGTGGCAACTGCGGTATCTTCAACCTCGATCCGGTCGTGCGCCAGCCGTGCAGTGCGGGCGTCGATTTCCACGGGACGCCCCATGAACCACAGCAGCAGGTCCACCGTGTGGACACCCTGGTTCATCAGTGCACCGCCGCCGTCCATGGACCAGGTGCCACGCCAGTCGCCGGAATCGTAATAGCCCTGGCTGCGGTACCAGGCTACTGACGCGATGGCGGAGGTGAGACGGCCGAACCGCCCCTGGGCAACGGCGTCGGCCACTACGACGCTGGCCTGGTCGAAGCGGTGCTGGCTGATCACGGAGGCCACAATGCCGTGCTCGGCGGCGGCCTGCGCGGCAGCCTCGATTTCCTGGGCGCGGCTCAGGTCAACGTCGAGGGGCTTTTCGATAATGACGTGCTTGCCGGCCGCGAGGACCTCCACGCCCTGCTGGATGTGCAGTCCGCTGGGCGTTGCGAGCGCCACTAGGTCTATGTCCTCGGCGGCGAAGGCCTCGGCGATTGTTGAATAGACGGCGGGCCGCCGGCGTCCGCTCTTCTCGATGAATGCCGCCAGGGTTTCAGCGGCGTCGGGAATGGCGTCAACGAGCGCGACGATAGTCGCCTGTGGAAATTCCTGCAGTGCTACGGCGTGGGTGCGGCCGATGACCCCGCACCCCGTAATGGCAACGTTCAGGGTGTCTTTCATGCGGTCTGGACTCCTGCTTCTGCGGTAACTTTTGCGAAGGCCCTGGCCGCGATCCCGAAAGCAGCGGGGCCGGAATAGCCACCCAGGCCGTGCGCGCCCGTGAGGTGGGGTTCGAGGGAGGCAAAACCGGTATAGCCGTCGGCCTTGAGCGCCTCCACGGTACGGAGCAAATCGCCGTCGCCCTCCCCTGCCGGCGTCACATTCCCAGTGGCGAAGTGGGCGTCCTTGACCTGAAGGTATTCCAGGTGCGGGCGGAGCTTTGCGTAGGCCTCGTCGAAGGGCTTCACCCCCACCTGAACGAAGTTGGCGGCGTCCCACGCCACCTTCAGGGCAGGGGAGTTCACCGTCTCGATGATGTCCAGCACACGGTCGGGAACGTCCCCGAAGATGTCCTTTTCGTTCTCATGCAACAGCACCATGCCTCCTTCCTCTGCGACGTCGGCCAGGGCGCGCAGACGCTCCATGACGTCGTCGCGGATGCTTTCCACCGGTACTGACTCGCCGTAGTAGAAGGAGAAGATGCGGATGTATTTCGTGCCAAGCACCTTGGCTGCGTTGACCGCGCGGCGCAGGCGTGCCACCTCGTGTTCAACGGGGAGGCTGACATCTACTTTCCCGATCGGCGAGGCGATTGCCGAGACTCTCATGTCCTTTTCCGCCAACAGCTCCTTCAGCCGGCGCAGCTGGTCATCGGAAAGTTCCACCACGTTGGTGCCCCAGGCACTGCGTACCTCAATGTGGTTGGCGCCAAGCGCCTGAAGAACGGCGATCTGGATGGCGGGATCGTCGTCGATTTCGTCCCCGAAACCGGACAGCAGCCAGGGTGTCTTAGTGTCCGAAACCATAGTTATTTAACTCCTCCGGCGGTGAGGCCGCCTACAAGATATCGTTGGAAAATGAGGTACAGGATGACCACCGGCGCCGCGCAGACCAACGCCGCGGCCATCATCTGGCCGTAGTACGGAATAGCGCCGCCTTCCTGCGAAGCACCGAAGATCTGCAGCGCGACGGCGGCGGTCTGGCTTTCCGGCCGCGTCATGACCGACGCGAAGAGCACATCATTCCAGCCCAGGAGAAACGCGAAGATGCCTGAGACAACAATGCCCGGCCAGCTCAGCGGCAGGACGATCTTTACCAGGACGCCGAGGTTGCTGGCCCCGTCGATGCGCGCAGCCTCCTCCAGTTCCCTGGGCAGTCCGCGCAGGTAGGTGACCATGACCCAGGTGGAGAATGGCATGGCGAACGTCAGGTAGGTGACGAAGAGCCCCCACTGCGTCCCGATGACCTGGATGCCCAGATAGGTTGACGCCGAGGAGAAGAGCACAAAGACCGGGAGCACCATCAGCGTTCCGGGAACGGATTGCAGCGCCAGCAGGCCACGCAGGATGGTGAGGCGGCCGCGGAAGGTGTACCGCACCAGCACGAAGGCCGTGGAGACTGACAGTGCCGCCGACACAACGGCGGTGGACCCCGCCACCAGCACACTGTTGACCAGGCCGGTGGCCAGGCCCACGCTGGTCCAGATCTTCGAATAGTTCTCGAACGTGACCGAGGAAGGCCAGAACTCGCCGTTGGCAACGCCGATGTCGGAGTTCACGGAAGCCAGGAAGATGTACAGCACCGGGATCAGGACTATGGCGCCGAGGAACACCAGGATGATGACCAGCAAGGGACGGGGCAGCAGCCGGGTCACTTCGTGTTGCCGGGCGGATCCTGGTCGAAAAACGCCGGCGTCGGCCGAACGGCGCGCAGTGGCGGCGGAGGTACTCATTTCTTGGCTCCTTGTGACTCGGCGTCGTCGAGCTTGACGGCGCGAAGGTAAACGAACAGCGGGATGGCGATCAGCACCAGCGAGACGAAAGCCATGGCCGCGCTGAGTCCGAAGCGGAAGCTCTGGAAACTCGTGACGTAGGTGAGGATCGGGAGAACCTCGACGTCGGACGGCGCCGGTACGCCGAACAGCACATACGGCAGCGTGAAGTTGTTGATGTGATGCAGCATGCCGATCAGGAATGCAAGTGCGAGCGGGCCCTTCAGGTAGGGAAAGACCACATAGCGGAGCTTGTTCCACCAGAGGGCACCGTCCAGCGCGGATGCTTCGTGGACCTCGTGGTCCACGGACTGCAGGCCGGAAAGGGCCAGCAGGTAGATGAAGGGCCAGGACGCCCAGATCTGGACCAGGATCAGGGTCCAGTAACTCTGCGGACCGTTGAGCCACAGCCCGGTATCGATGCCGACCGTGCCGAGCGCCTTGTCCACGATGCCGCCGGGCTGGAACATGGTGCGCCACACGGTGGCCACCACAAAGGCGGGAAGCACATAGGGGATGAGAAAGACGGACCGGACCACCGCGCGCCCCTTGAAAGCATTTTGGGTGGCGACGGCGGCGGCGATGCCCAGTGGCAGGGTCACCACCATGGCGATCAGGGAGTAGCTGACGCTCAGCCAGACAGCGTTCAGTAGTGGCGATGAGCCGACCGCTTCGACAAAGTTCTCCACCCCGATAAACGGGGCACTGACCCATTTACGCAGCGTGTACTGGTCCAGGTTGAGCGTGGACATGTAGATGCCCAGCACCAGCGGAACGACGATGATGATCAGCATCAGCGTCCCGCCTGGAATGAGCATCCACAGCGGACGGTTGCGCTCGCTCATGCCCTTACGGCGGCCTTTGGGCCCGGCAGGGGGCGGGCCGGAGACGTCCGCCAATGGCCGGGCGGCCCGGGTTGCGGCGGACTCCGCCGCAACCCGGACTTCGTTGGAAGTGTCAGACATAGTGCTTATCCCTTAGAAGCGCGGTCCAGGGACGCCTGGCCCTTGGTCTGGGAGTCCTTGATCCTGGCTTCGAGGCCGGACTCGTCCAGGCTTCCCTTGGCAAGGTCAGGGATCGACTGCACGGTCACGTTCAGCAGAGCCAGCTGGATGTCGCCCCAGGCACCCGTAAACGGGGTGGCCTTGGACTTGGCAGCGGCATCCGCAATCGGCTTGAGCTTGGGATCGGTCAGGCTCTTCAATGCCTCGGCGTTGGCGGGCAGATCACCAAACGTCTTCTGGTAGATCAGCTGCTCTTCCGTCGAGGTGATCAGCTTGATATAGGCAAACGCGAGGTCCTTCTGCTTGGAATAGTCAGCCACCACAAGGTTGTCACCGGAGAGGATGCTCGCGGCGTTGGCGCCGTCGCCCTTCGGGCTGGATTCACCGGGAGCCGTTGTTGGCATCAGCGCGTACTCGTACTTGCCGGCCACCGCCGACTTGTCGAGCGTGGGGATAGAGCTCGACGTCGTCATCATCAAGTAGCCTGCCTTACCGCTGGCAAACGCAGCAACGGCATTGCTGTTGCTCCAGCCGACCGAGGCCGGATCTACAATTTTGTCCTTGGTCAGCCAGCCGAAGTAGGTTTCATAGGCCTTCTTGACCGTGGGGTCATCAAATTTGAGGTTTTTCCCATCCACCAAAGGATTGCCGGCCTGAATGGACATGGCCCAAATGAACTTCCAGGGGTCGAAGTTGTCCTTGTACCCGGTGGCAATGCCGAAGGTGCCGTCCTTGGTCATCTTCTTGGCCTGCTGTGCCAGTTCGTCCCAGCTGGTGGCCGGCTTATCGATGCCGGCAGCGGCGAGGAGGTCCTTGTTGTAGGCCATCACGAACGGACGGCTGACAAAGGGAATGCCGGCAAGGTGGTCCTTGTCCGGACCCGAAATACCCAAGGCCGCCTGATTGAAGCGGTCCTTGCCGCCCACCTTCTTCCAGTCGTCCTCGGAGAGGGTGACGAAGGCCTTGGTGGCAAAAGCGGTGGGTGTGAATGTAGTACCGAGTCCGTAGATGTCGGGGCCCTGTCCTGACACCACCGAGGTCTGGATGCGGGTGAGTTCGTCGTTGGCCGAGGCGAACGTCTCGAACTTCACGTCAGCACCGGTCTGTGCTTTGAACTTCGCGGCGATGTCGGCCTGCCACTGCTTCTGCTGTTCGGGGTATTGGCTGATGACGCCGTTAAGGACGCTCAGTGTCTTTCCCTTTCCATCGACGGCTCCTCCGGAGCTGTCAGAACTGCTGGACCCGGAACCGCATCCGGTCAGGGCAAGAGCGGCGGCTGTAACGATCGCTGCGAGGCCGGTAGACGATGCAAACTTCATTGTTTCCTCTCTGGGACACCCACAAAGGCCACTTCCTGTGGCGCACATCACTGCGGGCGATTCGATTTCAGTCTAGGAACATGGAACGCCCTTGGCAAGCGATTGCCAAAAATTGCCATTTATGGTGAACTGGCCGGACACCGGGTGTGCAACAGCCGCTCGCGTAGCTCGTCCGGCCCCACCGATGAAAGGGTGCGTCCATGCCTCTGGCCAAGAAGCCTCAGCCAAATGCCGCCCCGGCGGCGCCCGGCCCGGAACCTGCGGTCCGGCCCGGCCACACTGCCGGCCATTCTGCTGACAAGGTGCCGACCATCCGGGACGTTGCCGAACTTGCCGGCGTCGCCACATCAACTGTCTCCCGTGCCCTTTCCAACCCCGACCGCGTCAACCGGCGGACACGGGAACGCATCGAACAGGTGGCCGCTCAACTTAACTACGTGCCCAGCTCCCAGGCCCGCGGCCTCAGTTCCGGGCGCACGTACGCCGTCGCCGTGCTGGTGCCGGACGTCACCAACCCCTTCTATTTCGACATCATCCGGGGCACCCAGAACCAGCTCAAGGCTGCCGGTTACACGCAGCTCCTGGTGGATACCGAGGAATCTTCGGAAATGGAGCTCGATGCCCTGCAGAAAATGCGCAGGTCCGCGGACGGTTTCATCCTGGCGGCATCGCGTCTTACCGACGCCCAGCTTGCCGAAGTGTCAGGCTCGCAGCCCCTTGTGACCATCAACCGCGCGTCGGCCAACGCGCCCACCGTGGTGATCGATACGCCGTCGGCAATGGTCCAGGCCCTGGAGCATCTGGTCTCCCTGGGCCACCAGCGTGTGTGCTATGTCAGCGGCCCTGCGACGTCGTGGTCCAACTCCATGCGCTGGAAGATGTTCGAAGAAGACTCGCGACAGCGCGGCCTGGAGACCAACTGGATCGGCCCCTTCGTTCCGAAAACCACCTCCGGCGCTGCGGCCGCCGACGCGGCGATACGAACCGGTGCGACGGCTTGCATCGTCTTCAACGATCTGCTCGCCATCGGGATGCTGCAGCGCCTGCGGGAACGGGGCATTCGGGTTCCGGAGGACATGAGCATTGTGGGCTGCGATGACATCTTCGGAGCTGACTTCTGCAACCCGCCTCTGACTACCATCGCAAGCCCTATTGAACAGGCCGGACGGGTGGCCGTCTCGATGCTCTTGGCGCAGCTCAATCCGCTCCACGGCGGGTCGCTCCGCCGGCTGGCCGTTATGCCCACGCACCTGACAGTGCGGGGTTCGACCGGGCAAGCGCCGGAAGTCCGCTAAATCACGGACACAGTTGAGAGCGGTTGACTCTGCTGACTAGGCTGGGACGCATGCGCGAACTCCAGGCCGAAATCATTGCAGAAATGGGCGTGCAGCCCAGGATCGACCCAGCAGGGGAGGTGCGCAAACGCGTCACGCTCCTCAAGGAGTATCTGAAGGCCACCGGCACCAAGGGCTTTGTGCTGGGAATCTCCGGCGGCCTCGATTCCTCGCTGGCCGGGCGCCTGGCGCAGCTGGCCGTGGAGGAGCTCGAGGCCGAGGGCGTGGACGCCAACTTTGTGGCAGTCCGACTCCCGTACGGTGAGCAGCACGACGAAGACGATGCCCAGGCAGCGCTGGACTTTGTCCAGGCGAAAACCGAGTGGTCGTTTAACATCTCTGCCACCGTCGACGCCATCGAGGATGAGTTCGAGAAAACCACAGGCTCTCCCATCTCCGACTTCAACAAGGGGAACGTCAAGGCCCGGTCCCGCATGATCGCCCAGTATTCGCTGGCCGGCGAGCACAATTACCTGGTGGTCGGCACCGACCACGGTGCCGAGTCCGTCACGGGCTTTTTCACGAAGTTCGGTGACGGCGGTGCGGACGTCCTCCCCCTCTTCGGCCTGAACAAGCGCCAGAACCGCGCCCTGCTGGCAGAACTCGGCGCCCCGGCCAAGGTCTGGGAGAAAGTGCCAACTGCCGACCTCCTGGACGGCAGGCCCGGCCGCACTGACGAAGACGAACTGGGCCTCAGCTACGACCAGATCGACGACTACCTCGAGGGCCGCGACGTCACCGAGGACGTGGCCGCGCTGATCGAGGAGAAGTACCTCCGCACCCGCCACAAGCGCACCGTACCTGTCACCCTGTTCGATTCCTGGTGGAATTAACCGCATCCATTTTTCCGGGCAGGTGACCTTAAAATGAACCACGACGTCGGGGCGTACTTGGCAGGGAAGCCGGCGGCCGCCGTCGAACTTTTCAAGCGGTCCAGCACCATGGTGCTGGAGGCCGGAGAGTGCGAGGAGCGGGTCCACCCCTCCGACCTGGCCTGGGCGGACAAACGGGTTTTCGCTGCCGCGTTCATTCAGTCGGGGCGGCTTGGAATCGCCATCGACATGCTTCGCCAGGTGGAGCATCCGACACTGCTTGAGGGGTTTGCCACCACCAAAAAGGTGTACACCCACCGATTCAAGATCGAGTCCCCGGAAGACCTGGACGGCAGGATCAGGGACTGGCTGGTGGAAGCACAAGACACCGTGGGGCCGGGCACCCGCTGATGTCGGCTGGCCGAACGGACGCGATCCCCCGCCCCAGCTCTGGGGGCGCGCTTTTTCATACTCGGCTACGGCCCGGAGTGACCGCACTGACCGTCGAGCTTGTGGCCGAACAATGCCGGGCTGGAGAAATCGGTGAATCCATCCGTTGTGGCAACCAATGACGCGAGGTCGCTGTTCGTGGAATGGCTTCCGTAACCCGGGGTGACGCCGGGCGGATCGGCCACGTCTCCCAGGGGATGGTTCTCATTGGCTGTGGCGTTAGCACAGTCATAGGATTCCACGAGCGGGTGAATCGTGGCAGAAGCGGCCGGCGCAAAGCCCAGGGTTCCGGCAAACAACAGAACCCCCACCGCCAGTGTTTTTTTGGTCCGGGACATTCTCGTCCCTCCTTAGCGATTAGGAGCACAGAGATCGCGCTCACTCCCTATTTACCTCTCGCGACGGCAAGAACACAATAGGCCGTGACTACCCGGCCAGGACCGGGCACCCGCTTATGGGTGTGCGTCAGGAGCCTCCGGACGCTTCGAACCCGGCCATCGGGATCCCCGCCTTGGCCGCGTGGGCGAACTTGTCGTCAATGAGTACCACCTGATGTCCGTTGGCGGCCAGAAATGAGGCGGCGATGGAGGCACGGTAGCCGCTGGCGCAGTGCACCCAGACTTCCCCCGCCGGCAGCTGATGCAGCCGGCGGGGAAGTTCATGTAGCGGGATATGGACAGCGCCATTGATGTGTTTCCTGGACCATTCGCCGGAGCGCCGCACATCCAGCACGGCCACTTGCCTGGTGCCGGATTCCGGAGAGCTCACTGAAGTCGGCACGGGGAAGCTGGCCAGTTCGCCTCCGGCCCATTTCCGTGGGTTCCCCGTGGCAGCGGCGGCCGGACGGTCGACGCCGATCCGTACAAGTTCACGCTGGGCTTCGGCGACGTCCTCCACACTGGGAGCCAGCAGGGTCACCGGCGTGCCCCAGGGGATGAGCCAACCAAGGTACGTGGCAAAGGAACCATCCAGTCCAAAGTTCAGCGTTCCGGGCGCATGCCCGGCGGCAAAAGCAGTACGGGTACGCAGGTCCACCACCCACTCGCCGGCCGCGATCCGGTTCCGCAGTTCGGCGGCGTCGGCCTGGTCCGGAAACTCCAGGTCCGGTGCCGATGGTCCGGCAAGGTTCAGCGGTGCCACCCGTGCGTAGTACGCGGGGAACGCGTCCAGCCCCTCTAGCAGGTCTTTGACGTAGTCCTCCTCGTCCTGCGTCAGGACAGCATTGGAACGTTTTTCCTCCCCGATCGTAGAGGCCGTCACGGCAGACTGGCTGATTGAGCAGAAGCTGCCGAAGCCGTGGGTGGGCAGCAATGCTGCGGACTCGGGCAGCTCCGCGGCGAGACGCTGAACGGAGTGGTACTTATAATGCGCCAAGTCATGCGTGTGCTCCGGTCCGGCCAGGTCCGGGCGTCCCGTCGATCCGTAGAGCAGCGAGCCGCCGGTGAATACGGTGACCTGCTCGCCGTAGGACTCCAGGACGTATGACAGGTGTGTAGGTGTGGCCGGGCGTGGCCATCGCCGTGATCGTTATCGACGGGCTGACCGTGATCCGCTGCCCGTCTTTAACGGGGGTGCGCGCAAAGGAGACGTCATCCTCCTCGTTGACGAGGTATTGCGCGCCAGTGGCCTGCGCCAGCGCCAAGCCGCCAGTGACGTAGTCGTTGTGGATGTGGGTTTCGAAAATGTGGGTGATCTCCACGCCCGCTTCCCGCGCCCTGTCCAGGACCCGGTCAATGTCACGCTGCGGATCCACCACGAAGGCTGTGGCGCCGTCGTGCACCAGGTAGCTGCGGTCCCCGAGGGAGGGGGTCTCGATGGTAATGATCTCCGGCATCGTTACTCCTTATCAGGGACACGTGTTGCCGTGCCCGTAGGTTCTTCGTCAGCCTTTGTGTGCCAGGATCGAGAGGCTCATGACGCCCATACTTCGTGGTCGCGGCCCGGGCTCTGTCGGAGAGGAACTCGTACGGATTCCGCCGGAGCGTTTCAACGGCGAACGAGCTGGCGGCAATCAGTTCCTGGTAGGTGTCTTCTTGCGCTGCACCGCCGATGCATGCGGCTCAGAGGTTGATGCAGTCGAAGGTGGCATCTTCGAAGGGGAGGTCTTCAATGTGGCCTTGGATGAAGGTGACCTGGGGAAAGCCCGCCATCGTTCTCAGGCCTTCGGCCTTTTCGAGCTGTTCCTCCGTCATGTCAAGGCCCACCACCTGCCCGCCCCCGCCCACTTCGATGGCTGCGGTGAAGACGTCCATCCCCGAACCGGAGCCCAGGTCCAGAACCTTTTCTCCGGGTTTGAGGCCCGCCAGATCGAAGAAGTATCCCACGCCGGCGAACGACTCGACGGCGCCTGCGGGTATCGCGTCGAGCAACGGCGGCGGATAGCCCAACTGCTCGGCCAGAACGCGGCCCATCCTGAAGTGATAATTGCCGGCGGGGTTTTGCGCCACCGCCCGGTAGACCTGTTTGACCTTGGCTTCAAGTTCAACGCGGTCAGCCGCCGCCGTTTCCGTGTCCATGGCGTTGCCTGCGTTTGCTTCGGTGGCAAAGGTGATGGGAAGCGGCCGGCGGGCCGAGATCGTGGACGTCCTGGCCCAGGGTGAACGTGGCGTTGACGAGATCGCCATGGAGATCGGGCAGAGCACCGCAAACACGTCTCAACACCTCCAGCAGCTCCTGCGTTCGGGCCTGGTGATCACCCGGCGTCAGGGAACCCGTATCTACTACAGGCTGAGCGGCCCCGCGGTGGTTCAGCTTTGGGCGGCGGTCCGCCGGGTTGCCTCCGAACACGTCGCAGAGATCGACGAACTCGCCGCCGTCTACCTTGGAGACAGGCAGGCCCTGGAGACCCTGACCCGCACGGAACTGAGCGAGAGGATGGCCGCCGGCGACGTGGTGGTACTCGACGTGCGGCCGGAGCCGGAGTTCCGGTCCGGCCACATCACGGGCGCGGTCTCGATCCCCGTGAAGGAGCTGGCGGGGAGATTGGAGGAGCTGCCTGCGGGCCGCCTGGTGGTCGCCTACTGCCGTGGGCAGTACTGCGTGTTCGCGGACGAAGCGGTCCGGACGCTTCATCAGAACGGCCTGGCTGCCGCCCGGCTGGAGGATGGATATCCCGAGTGGTCAGTGACCGGCCTTCCTGTCGAAGGCGGTGCGCCGCCCACGGCCTCCGAGTATTTATAGCCGGACGAGGGTTTAGTTTATCTAGGGAATCAGCACAATCTTGCCGCGGACATGCCCTCCCTGGCTGATCTCGAGGGCCCGGGCCGCCTCGGTCAGCGGCAACCTCTCGTAGATGCCGAAAGTCAGCTTCCCGTCAGCCGCCGTCCTGGCAACATCCGCCACCCGCGGCATGGATCAGGACGGTGTCCCCTTCGCCTACACCGAGCTGCTTCAGCACAGAATAAGCCGTGCCGCCTGCCGCCGGGATGGATGCGGCCTGCTCGAAATCGAGTCCAGCCGGGATTGCCGTCAGCTGGGCTGCAGAAACGTTGGCTGCCGCGCGGTAACCGCCGGTGAAGCCGTTCCAGATCACGTCGTCGCCCACGGCGAAGAGGCTGACGCCCGGCCCAACAGCCTCAACCACTCCGGCGGCGTCATTGCCAAGCACAACCGGAAGATCGAGGGGAACCCATTGCCTCAGATATCCCGCCGCAAGCTGCCAGCCGACCGGATTAAGTGAAATAGCCCGGTAGCTCACCTGAACCTCGCCCTACCCGGGGGTTACCAAGTACTCCTCCCCCGCTTTGAGCCCCTGTGGGCCACGGTATTCCTCAAAGTAGATTTTGGTGCCCATCGCCTTGCGCTCCCTGGACGTGCTGGGGATTGCGACTTACCGTGGATGGCTGCCCGGAGCCGTTTGCTCACTGGGATTTCCCCGGCCGATCCGCAACCCCGGTACTGCCAGCATCCGCCCCTACCTGCGCGTAGGCAAGGGATTTTCGGGCAGGACGAAGAGTTACGCAGAGGCCGCCCGAACCGGCTAGGCACGCCCCTGCGGCCGCTGCAGGAGACTGGAAATCCGGTGGGCTTCCTCCATCAGAAGACGGCCCAGCACCTCCTGCCGTTCGCCGCGGAACCGCGGTTCGATGCCCGTCAGGGAAAGTGCCCAGGCGGGCCGGCCGCGCTGGTCGAACACGGCCGCACCCATGCCCCAGCTACCCTCCAGCACCAGCCCTGGATTGACCGAGTATCCTGACTGCCGGGTCTCCTCAAGGTTCTGCCTGACCACCGCCGCAGAGTGGGAAGCAGCGAATGTTCCCGCATGGGCGGCCCAGTCCGCCAGCAGCTCTGCCTGCTCGTTGTCCGGCAGGAAGGCCATGATGGCGGTACCTGCCGAAGCCACCCCCAGCGGAAACCGGACGCCTTCGTGGAGCACAAAAGATCGGACCGGGAAGCTGCCTTCCTCGCGCAGCAAACACACCGCTTCGCCGCCGCGGCGGACTGAGAAGAATGCGCTCTCCCCGGTTTCTTCGGCCAGCCGCCGCAGGCTTGGCCGGGCAATGTCCTCCAGCGGAAACCGGGCCGCGGCCACCGATCCCATGAGCAAGATTTCCGGGCCCAGCACCCATTTGCCGGTGTGGGCATCGTGGTCAAGCAGCCCTTCGGCGGCGAGGGACGTCAGAAGTCGGTGCACGGTGGGCCGCGTCAGCCGGGAATCCCGGACCAGTTCCACCAGGCTGCTTCCTTCCGGTTTCCGGCCCACCATCCGGAGCAGCCCCGCGATCCTGCTGACAACCTGCGCCCCCTGCACTGGTGCTTGATTCATCCAAACTCTCCTAAATTGTCCATATTGTGGACTACTGACAGCCTACCGTCCACACTGTAGAAATGCCTACAATTCAACATAAATCGAGCATTGACAGCAGCGGGAGATCGCCAGTACGCTCAATTTCCAGACGCTAAGTCCACAAAGTGGAATGCATGCCGATGGAATGACCGGCAGCTCAAAGAGGAGATCCGATGTCAAAGGTAAAAGACAGCGCCGCAGCTGCGTTGCAGGACGTGCTGCATGACGGCATGACCCTGGCTGTCGGCGGCTTCGGCCTGAGCGGGATCCCGGCGGACCTGATCGAGGCCGTGCGGGCCTCCGGCGTCAAGGACCTCACGGTGGTCTCCAACAACATGGGGGTGGACGGCAAGGGCCTGGGCGTGCTGATCGAGGCCGGCCAGGTCCGGAAGGTCATCGCCTCCTACGTGGGCGAGAACAAGCTCTTCGCCGAGCAATACCTCGCCGGCCTGCTCGAAGTGGAGTTCACACCGCAGGGCACCTTGGCCGAGCGCCTCCGCGCCGGCGGTTCGGGGATCCCCGCCTTTTACACCAAAACCGGGGTGGGCACGTTGGTTGCCGAAGGCAAGCCGCTCGCGGAATTCGACGGCGAAACCTACGTCCAGGAGCGCGCCATCCGCGCCGACGTCGCTCTGGTCCACGCGCACACCGCCGATACGGACGGGAACCTGATGTACCGCTACACGGCCCGGAACTTCAACCCGGTGGTGGCCACTGCGGGAGGCGTGACCATCGCGGAGGCCGAAGTCATCGTGGAACCGGGGGCCCTGGACCCGAACAACATCATCACACCGGGCGTCTACGTCCAGCGCCTGATCCAGGCCAGCAGCAGGGTCAAGGACATCGAGCAGCGCACTGTGCGGCCGCGCGCCGAAACGATCGCTGTCCCGGCCTGAGCAGCGCCGTACACACACTCGATGGAGAGGAAGTTATTCATGACTGCAACGCAATTCGAGCAGCAGGATGTCAAGCAGCAGGGCCTGGCCCGAATGGCGCAGTGGCTGGCCCGGTGGACCCAGAAATGGTTTCCGGACGCCTTCATTTTTGCGCTGGCCGGCGTCATCCTGGTTTCCATGGCGGCGCTGGCAATCGGGGCATCCCCCAAGGCCGTTGTCGATTCCTTTGGCAACGGATTCTGGGACCTGACAGCCTTTACATTGCAGATGTCCATGGTGGTGTTGACCGGGTACGTTGCTGCAACCTCTCCACCGGTTGCGCGGCTGATTGACCGGCTGGCGGACATTCCCGGGACTGCGCGGTCTGCCGTCAGCTTTGTGGCAGTGCTGGCCATGTCTGTATCGTTCCTCAATTGGGGCCTGAGCCTGATTTTCGGTGGTCTCCTGGCGCGTGCCATTGCTCGGCGCAAGGATCTCACCGTCGATTACAGGGCCCTCGGTGCGGCCGCCTTTATGGGACTTGGCGCGGTCTGGGCCCTAGGGCTGTCCTCCTCGGCCGCCCAGCTCCAGGCGACGAAGGCTTCCATTCCGCCGGCGTTGCTGAAAATCACTGGTGTCCTGGACTTCGGTACCACCATCTTTACCTGGCAGTCCCTGCTGACGCTGGCCATCCTGATGCTGCTCACCACCGTGATCGCCCATTTCTCCGCCCCCAGGGGCAGTGCCATCCGGACGGCCGCGGATCTGGGTATTGACCTGGACGACCGGCCCGAAGCCTCGGCGCCGCGATCGCGGCCGGGAGAATGGCTGGAATACAGCCGGATCCTGCCCCTACTCGCGGGAGTGCTCACCCTGGGCTGGCTGGTCTCGCAGCTTCTGACCTTGCCGATTCTGAGTGTGGTCAGTTCGCTGAACGGCTATCTGCTGGTCTTCCTGGTTCTGGGGATGGTGCTGCATGGCACTCCCCGCAAATTCCTGCAGTCCGTGACCAAAGCTGTGCCAGCCACGGCGGGCATCCTGGTGCAGTTCCCGCTGTACGCGGGGATGGCGGCCATCTTGACCAAGGCCACCGGGGCAGGGGGCCTCTCGGTCTCCGAGCATCTGGCTCATTTCTTCACCAGCATCGGCGGCAACGGGGGCTTCGCCGTCATCATCGCCATCTACACCGCCATTCTCGGCATGTTTGTGCCTTCCGGCGGCGGCAAGTGGCTGGTGGAGGCGCCCTACGTGATGCAGTCTGCTACGGATGTGAACATGAACCTTGGCTGGACGGTACAGATCTACAACATCGCGGAGGCACTGCCCAA
This sequence comes from Pseudarthrobacter sp. N5, assembly GCF_050157035.1. Classification (GTDB taxonomy): domain Bacteria; phylum Actinomycetota; class Actinomycetes; order Actinomycetales; family Micrococcaceae; genus Arthrobacter. The sequence continues at coordinate 740,757 of NZ_CP189593.1, read as the reverse complement.
CCTCGTCAATCCGTTCTTTATGCTGCCGCTGCTGGCGGTGCTGAAGTTGCGTGCCCGGGATCTGGTGGGCTTCACGTTTCTTCAATTTCTGTTCCACCTCCCTGTTGTATTGCTGCTGGTCTGGCTGCTGGGGATGACCTTCGAGTTCGTGCCGCCGGTGATTCCGAAATAGCCGGAGCGCACCCGCATTCCCGATCCACCCCATCTGCACCCGAAACCTGAGGAGAGTCCCGTGGCTTGGACCCGGAACGAAATGGCCGCCATCGCGGCCGAGGAACTGAACGACGGCGACTACGTGAACCTGGGCATCGGCATCCCCACGCTCGTGGCCAACAACCTCCCCCGCGGCGTCCGTGTGGTCCTTCAGAGCGAAAACGGGCTGCTGGGCATGGGCCCGTTCCCCTTCGAGGGAGAGGAAGACGCCGACCTCATCAATGCCGGAAAGCAGACCGTCACGGTCCTGCCCGGCGGGAGCATCTTTGACTCCGCCACTTCCTTCGGCATGATCCGCGGCGGCCACGTCAAGGTGGCCATTCTGGGTGCCATGCAGGTGTCCGGCAGCGGTGACCTCGCCAACTGGACCATCCCGGGCAAGATGGTCAAGGGCATGGGCGGGGCCATGGACCTCGTGGCCGGCACACCCCGCGTGGTGGTCCTGACAGAGCACAATGCCAAGGACGGCACGGCCAAGATCGTCAGGGAATGCACCCTCCCGCTCACCGGATTAAGCGTGGTGGACCGGATCATCAGCGACCTCGCTGTGTTTGACCTGGCCAAGAACGACTCAGGCAAGAACAACTCGGCCAAGAACGACGACGGCGGGCGGCAGCTCACGCTGGTACGCCTCGCGCCGGGGGTCACCGTGGAGGAGATCCGCGAAAAGACCGAAGCTGCATTCACCGTCGCTTTGCAAGCACCCCCTGCCCTTGAAGAAACCCCCACCCTCGAAGGAATCACGGCATGAGCCTGCGCGAACAGTTCGGAAAAGACGTCCTCCTCACCGGATGGGGCCACAGCCGCTTCGGCAAACTGACCGACGAAACGCTGGAGTCGCTGATTGTCCAGGTTGCCACCGAGGCCATCGGCAACGCCGGAATCGAAGCGGGACAGATCGATGAAATTTACCTCGGCCAGTTCAACTCCGGCATGATGCCGCTGGCGTTCCCGTCCTCCTTGGCCCTGCAGGTCTCGGACCAGCTGGCCAACGTTCCCGCCACCCGCGTGGAGAACGCCTGTGCCTCGGGCTCGGCCGCGTTCCAGCAGGGCACCAAGTCTCTGCTGGCCGGAACCGCGAAAACCGTGCTGGTCATCGGTGCCGAGAAGATGACGCAGGCCAGTGCGGATGTGGTGGGCTCGGCCCTCCTGGGCGCGGACTACGACATGGCCGGCAAGGCCTCCACCACCGGTTTCACCGGGCTGTTCGCGGAGGTGGCCAAGCACTACGAGAAGCGTTACGGGGCTGCCCAGGGAAATCTGGGAGACGTGCTGGGCACCATCGCGGCGAAGAACCACCGCAACGGCGTGGACAACCCCTACGCCCAGCTCCGCAAGGACCTCGGCGAGGAGTTCTGCCGCACTGTCTCCGACAAGAACCCGATGGTCGCGGATCCGCTACGCCGCACCGACTGCTCCCCCGTGTCCGACGGGGCCGCCGCCGTCGTGCTTAGCACCTCACCCACCGGCGGCGTCACCTCCCCTGTACGCCTTGCCGGCTTCGGCCATGCGAACGACTTCTTCCCGGCGGAACGCCGGGACCCGACGGCGTTCGCCGCCACGCGGGTGTCCTGGCAGCGCGCGCTGGCGATGGCCGGCGTCGGGCTGGAGGACCTGGACTTCGCGGAAGTCCACGATTGCTTCACCATCGCCGAGCTGCTGATGTATGAAGCCATGGGACTGACGGAACCCGGGCACGGCGCCCGGGCCATCGAGGAAGGCTGGGTATTCAAGGACGGCAAACTGCCCGTCAACGTCTCCGGCGGCCTCAAGGCCAAGGGCCACCCCGTCGGCGCCACCGGAGTTTCCCAGCACGTCATTGCCGCCATGCAGCTCACCGGAACCGCCGGTAACATGCAGCTGAGCAGCCCCCGCCGCGCCGCCGTGCAGAACATGGGTGGCGTGGGCATCGCCAACTACGTCAGCGTTCTCGAGGCCGTGTCGTACTAGAGTGCGCTTATTTTGTCGCTTGTCGGAGTCTATATTCGGGTCTTCTTGAAGGGGCGTTAGCGTGGACCCTGCGCCCGAGGCGTTAGCCCTCGCGGTCGATCTGCAGGTAGCTGAGTCCGCTTACGTCGAGCCAGAACCGGGTGGGAGTCTCTACCAGGCGCAGCAGAACGCCCTCGCAGGAGCTGCAGCGCACAACGATTCCCGGGGCGTCAGCATAGACCGTTGCCTCCCCGAAGACCCGGACAGCGCCGCAGTGCCTGCACCGTCCGATCGCTGCGATGATATCGATGCGGAACAGTTCCCACAGCGGTCCTGCCACCGCGTTTCCGTCGAGATGAGGGATTGGATTGCCCGCGATTCCGGCGATGTCCTGGCCCTCGAGGCTCGGGTCCTCAGCTCCCGCGGAAGCGGAGCCGTTGTTGATAGTCACCGGGTTCCTCCCGTTCCGCCGAAGCGTTCGGTTTTGATCGAGGCGGCAGGATAGCCCGCCTGAACCAGCCATCCTGCGACCGTTTCGACAAATACCGTCTGACCGCAGATGAAGGTGTCGGGCGTAGGGTCCGCCGGCAGGATACTCGCCAGGAGGGCGTCCGCCGTGAGCCGCTTCGGAGCGGTCTGCCAGTCCGATGGCGCTTTGCGTGTGTAGACGTAGTCGACGGTGAGCTTTGGGGATTCCCTGCTCAAGGTGAGCAGCTCCTCGCGGTAGAACCCCGCCTCGGGTGACTTGAGTGAGTACAGCAGCCGAAACTGTGCCGTGTTTTCCGATGCCTCATGCGCACGGATCATGGACATCAGCGGCACGATGCCGGATCCGCCGGCGATCAGTTGCACCGGGTTCGTGTCCGTCGGCCGCCAGACGAACCAGCCGCCCACAGGGCCACGGATCTCCAGCTGGTCGCCGACGGCAAGATCCCTGACCAGATACGGGGAGACCTCACCGTTGGCCAATTCATCAACGGTGATCCCTATGATTTCGTCCATGCCGGCTGTGGCCACGGAGTATGAGCGCACGGCCGAATAGCCGTCGTCTGCCGTGAGACGGATATCGACGTGCTGTCCGGCGAGGTTGCCCATCAAACCCTCAACCCGGAGGCTGATCGTTCTGGAAGTTTCAGATTCGGGGACGCCGCTGACGACATCGGCGATACGCCACAGCGGGATCATCGGTCCTGCCTCATGAGTACCGCTCTTCACGCCACGGGTCGCCGTGGATGTGGTAGCCGTTGGATTCCCAGAAGCCCGGGATATCGCCCTGCGTCAGCTCAAGGCCGTTGATCCACTTGGCGCTCTTCCAAAAGTACAGGTGCGGCACGAGTAGCCGGGCGGGTCCGCCGTGGGCGCGCTCCAGTGGCTCACCGTCGAATTCCCAGGCCAGCCACGCCCGGCCGTCCAGGAGGTCCGGCAGCGGGATGTTGGTCGTATAGCCGCCATAGGAGTGGGCCGTCGCGAACTCACAGCTCGATTCCACATCCTCGAACAAGGTGTCCAAGGATACTCCCCGCCACGAGGTGCCCAGCCTGGACCAGCTGGTCACGCAATGGATGTCGGTCCGGATCTCGACCTGCGGCAGGTCTATGAACGCATCCCACGACCAGGCATGACGTTGACCGGCTTCAGTGGTGATGAAGAATTCCCAGTCCTCCGCGGGGATGTGGGGTGCAGGCCCGGCGGTCAGCACCGGAAAGCTTCCCGTCTCGTATTGGCCCGGTGGTAACGCTGGATTGCCGGTCCGCCGTTTTCCATGAAAACCGGACGAGATGATTCCCATCATGTACCTCCGCTGCGGAGCTCCCGGTCGAGTGTGATCGGTTCCCCAACGATAGGGCAACTGCCGTGCTCGGTCTAGGGCTTTCAGCCACGATCGGCACGGACAGCGTTCGCGCGACATTCTAGCTTTGCTGCGGCGTCTGGCCCGGGCCTTAATGAGCGCGGTGCCCTTCCCTTGGTCCTCTCCCGGCTTCCGGCCGGGTTCGGGGCCATCGTGGTGGACAGCATGGCAGATGCGCCGCTATCTGTGTTGTCCGATGGACCCGAACCTGGACCGATCCGAACAGCCGGTTTCGCGCCGTGACTTCTTGCCTGTGGATTTGATCGCTATATGGCGGCATTTTGTGATCGTTCGTTGTCGCACCACCGCCCGTAAGCCGATCGGGTACGTTGGTCAACCTGCATTCGGGTTTCGCGGTTGCAACTCGCCGCGCGGGCTGGACTCAGGGCTGCAGTATCAGAAAGTGCGCAACGACAGTCAGGATCAGGGCTACTGGCACGACGAAGACGACGCTTCGGGCCAACCCGTGTGTCTAATCCTTTGCTCTATGGACGAAGAACGGTGCCGGCGCTAATCAGTGAAATTCGAACAGGCAACAAATGCGGAGGACACATCGCCGGAAAGCTGACCGCACATCCCCAGCTAGGCATGCACCTAGGCCGGTGTAGTGCCAGGCCGTTCCAGAGCGTTTGAGAGTTCGTGCACGTCCTGGATGACCTCGTTATGCCGCATGAACCACGGCTTGAACGGCGGATCAAAGCGGGCAAATCGTGGCCGGTCCACGGCCATCAGCCCGGCGAGCGTGAGGGCCGCCTGGAGTCCCGTGTTTCGGCGCGAAAAGGCCGCTCCGGTGCCGCTGCCCGAAAAGCGAACAGCTGCGGCAAGCGAACCCGGAACGGCACGGATCCCGACGTCGGGGTTCGTCGAAACCGGAGCTGTCTCGGCCGTCATGCCAGCGGGGAGCACAAACGCGACCACAAAGTCAGCGGGCTCATCACTACCCGGCAGCGGACCGGTCTGGACCACAGGCGCGGTCATCGCCAGTTTCTGCGACGGTCTGCTCTCTTGGATGACAGGGGCAGTCATCGCCAGTTTCTGCCGGGCCGTGTTGCTGCCGCTGATGTAATTGAATAGGTGCCGGAAGGCAGCGTTGCCGGCGCGGTCAAACGTCGCGTTGACGTGCACCTCCGCCACCACGTGCGCGGGATAGCGCCGCAGCTCAAAGTGCGGATAGCGGTGGACCAGCTCGTAGGGTTGCTGTTCGGTCATGGTCCTCCAGACCCTACGCCGGTCCGGCGCGGGTGGCCAGACACCGGACACCTCTTAGGCTTCGAAAACCTCAAGACATGTGACCAACCTAGTGTTCCGTGTTAATGGTTTGTTTGCGTTTCATCTTGCCCAGGAGATAGTCCGCTGATTTGGTCCAGGTGAATGGTTTGGCGTCCTGGTTGTAGTTCTCGATGTAGCGTTCCATGGTTTGTTCCAGCTCTTTCACCGAGCTGAACGCACCGCGTTTGAGGCACTGGCGGGTGATGATCCCGAAGAAGATCTCCACCATGTTCAGCCAGGAACAGCTGGTTGGGGTGAAGTGCAGGCGCACGCGCGGGTTTTTGGCCAGCCAGTCCTTCACGTTCTGATGCTTATGCGTCGCGTAATTGTCGCAGATGACATGCAGTTCAACCCCGGGGTGGGCGTCGGCGACCCGGCCCAGGAAATCGACGAACTCGATGTTGGTGTGCTTTGGGTAGAAGGCGTTTGAGCTGCCGCGAGGATTTCGGACAGCGGAATTAGTGAATTCTTCTACGCTGCCAGGGCTGGCTGTTGATAACCATAGTGGACTTCGTTAGGCCGTCGGTAACCGAGCGCTGAGTGTCGGCGCCGACTATTGTAAAATCCCTCGATGTAGCGGATAACGTCACTGCGTGCTTGTGATTTCGTGGCGTAAACGGTCCGGTAAACACGCTCGTTCTTGAGCATCGAGAAGAAAGATTCCGCCATACTGTTATCCCAACACACGCCCGTGCGGCCCATCGATGAGCGCATCCCCAGACTGGTCACCAAGGCCCGAAACCCGGCCGAGGTATACACGCTGCCGCGGTCCGAGTGCCAGATCGCGTCAGGCTCGATCAGGGTCGTTGCGGCGGCGTTGTTGAGGGCGTCCGCCACGAGTTCAGTGCGCATGTGATCGGCGATCGACCAGCCGACGACCTTCTTCGAGTAGCAGTCAATGACGGTGGCCAGGTAAATGAACCCCTGCCAGGTGTGGATGTAAGTGATGTCGCCGACGAACTTCACCCCGGGACGTGTGGCGGTGAAGTCACGCTTGACGAGGTCAGGCATGTTGGCCGCGGCCAACGCGTCGGCCTCGGTGGTCGCCCGGAATGGCCGCGGCTGGCAGGCCAGGAGGCCCTCCTGGCGCATGACCTGCCGCACAAGCTCGGGCGAACATTCAATCTGTTCCGCCGCGAGGTCGGCATGGATTCGGCGATACCCGTACGTTCGACTCCTCAAAATAGTGCTGGATCCGCGCTATCAGTGCCTTGCGCCGGGTGGCAGTCGCCGATTGCGGGCGCGTCAGCCAGTGGTAGAAACCGGACGTTGAGACTCCCAACCAGCGGCACATTTTCACGACCGAATTCAGGTTGGCGGGCTCAGTCTTTTGGGAGTCGATGTATTCGTACTTGCTCACTACCGCTGCTCCCGCGCGAAGTAAGCGGCTGCTTTTTTCAGGAACAGAGTCTCCGCGCGCAGCTCCTGATTTTCCCTCTCGAGCTCCTTCAGGCGGGCCCGCTCCGAGACCGTCAGGTCCGTCTCAGTGCCGCCGTTGGCCTCGCGGTATTTGTTCAGCCAATTGCGCAGAGTCTCGGGGCCGACACCGTATGTGGTGGCAACGTCCTTGATGGGCTTGGACGTGTTGATCACCTCACGGCACAACTCGTCTTTGAACTCCTGGGTGAAACGCCGGCGTGCTGCAGTCATGCTGATCTCTACTTTCAGTAGACCCCCATTTTAAGAGGGCCCACTGTCCGAGAACTCCGCGGCAGCTCAGTTCGCGCTGAGTTTGCCGGTGAGGACCTCCAGGGCGGCGAACAAGGTGGTGGTGCCGTTGCGTTTGTAGTCGTGGGTCTGCTGCAGCGGGTGCGTCGAGGACAACGGCTGATCCGGGCCGGTGCGGGACAGCGCCTGGATTTGGGTTTTCTCATCGATGCTCACGACCACCGCGTTTTCCGGCGGGGACATGTACAGGCCCACCACGTCCCGGAGCTTGAACTCCAGGGCGGGATCAGTGGAGAACTTGAACGTCTCGATCCGGTGAGGCTGGATTTTCCAACGGCGCCAGATGCGGGCCACCGACGAAAAGGAGACTCCGTGGCGTTCGGCCATGATGCGGGCGGACCAGTGCGAGATCCCAAGCCCGGCCGGCGGCTTCCCATCGTTGGTCAGGGTGTCCGCGATCAGGGCAAGCTCGTCGATCTCCCGCTCCCGTCCCGGGCGCTGGACATCGGACAGGGCCTCGATCCCGCCCTCGGCATAGCGGTTGCGCCACTTCAAAACCGTGGGTGCCGAAAACCCGGTGATCTTCTCGATCTGGATATTCGGCATCCCGTCGGCAGCCAACAAAACCGTGCGCGCCCGCAACGCCAATGTCGCGGAGGAAGAATTCCCACGAGTCAACGCCTCCAAGAACCCCCGGTCCCCGTCACGCAATTCCAAAGCCCTTGCCAGATAAACCATGGATCAAGTCTGACAAAAAACCATACCCAAAGGAATCAACGACACGCTACACTAGTCACCTATCTTGGAGGTGTGGACGCATTCTTCATCGCAGCGGTATTTGGCGAGATTCTTGTGGCACGGGGCTGGTAGAGCAATGTTTGGGGTGCCTTCCGACGACTTATGCTCCGAAGGGCTTGGACAAGGGCAAGAACCGGCTCCCTGCGGTCCCGCTGCCGGCTGGCCGCGAAAAAGCTGATGGGCGGCACGCCGACAAGTTGCACCGCCGCCAACCCTGGCCCCAAGTGATTGGCGAACGGTGCGGGAATTTTCGCCAGACCCTCGCCGTGAGCCACGCTGGCCAGCACAGCCGACGAGTTATTAGCCCGGATGTCGACCAACCTGGCGTCCCGCGCGGGGCCGTATATCGCCCAGGTACCACTGTCCCATCCACTCGATGGGCAGTGAGGAGTCGTAAACCATGGGGTGCCTCCGCGAAGTCTTCCACGCCGCACAGGATGAGGTCCGGCCCAGTCATGACGGGTCGGAACGATGCCGGACCGGTCCACGGCCACCACTTGTGATCCCGTCGATGTCAGGAACTTCCGGGGCGTCTTCGGTTTGAACAATAGCAACGCGTTTGCAAACGCGACGCGTCGGCGGAATAGCTCAAATGCCCGGTGAAGGTGCGACAAACGGACGCCGACGCATCACTTAGTTCAACAACCCAGTGTCTTGAAAAACAAAAGCTTTCCGAGACACTGACGTCGTGTCTTGGAGGGTCTAAGGGATCGGCGTCGTGCCGGGCGGCCCGCGTCTTGGAAAGATGTCTCACCGTGGATCGTCTCCGATGGGTGCTGGCCGGGGGTTTCTGAGGCACAATGACCGGGTGAGACAACTTGGGTATACGCGTGTGAGTACGTCGGGCCAGGACGCGAAGCTGCAGCTCGACGCGCTTGTCGATGCCGGGGTGCAGAAGCGTGATGTTTTCGCTGACGTCACGTCCGGAAGCAAGGCAGCCATTGAGCGTCCGGGGATGAAGAAACTCCTCGCGTATGTGGAGCCGGGTGACACGGTCGTCGTGTGGCGGGTGGACCGGCTCGGTCGGTCCTTGATCGATGTGTTGAACACGGTGAACCTTCTGCGGGAACGCGGTGTATACCTGAGATCCATTTCGGACGGTATTGATCCCACCACAACGTCGGGGCGCCTGATGCTGAACATGCTTGCGACTTTGGCCGAGTACGAGCGGGAGCTGATCGTCGAACGCGTGAACGCGGGCATTGCCGCGGCGCGGCAGGGCGGAACCCGGTTTGGGCGCCCAATCTCCGATCCGGTCGTGATAGCCGACAAGCTTCGGATCGTGACCGACGCGCGGGCCAAGGGCCGCACCGCCGAAGAAGCAGCCCGGCTCGTCGGGTGGAGCCGGGCAACGCTTTACCGTCACCAACAGGCCCTCGCCACCCGCGAGAGCATCAAGATGTAGCTGCCTCATGGACGGCGCGGAGCGGTGGCGGATCCTTCGACTGCACGTCGAAGATGAGATCCCACTCGCAGAGCTGGCCCGGGATACGATGGTCAGCCTGCGCACTCTAGAGCGCTGGCACCGGTTGTTCCAAGAAGGTGGGATCGCAGCGCTGGACCCGCGCCCCCGCGTCGATGCCGGCACCCGCCACACGGCAGCGGAGACCGTGGCCTTCGTCGAACGGCTCGCTCTGACAAGGCCGCGCCCGAACCTTGCGACACTGCACCGGCTCGCCGTCGCCGACGCCCGACATAGGAACGCCCCGGCGCCAGGCTATTCAACCGTCCGGGACATCGTTACAGCCCTGGACCCCGGGCTCGTCACCCTCGCCCTGGAGGGGCCGGCCTCATACCGTGATCGGCACGAACTCGTGTACCGCCGCCGCGCCGAACGGCCGAACCAGATATGGCAGGCAGACCACACCGAGCTCGACATCCTCATCATCGGCGCCAACGGCAAACCGGACCGTCCCTGGCTGACCGCCGTGATGGACGACTACTCCCGGGCAATCTGCGGATACACCGTCTTTACCGGCGCACCCTCAGCCCTGAACACAGCACTCGCACTGCGGCAGTCGATCTGGCGCAAACAGAATCCGTCCTGGGTGATGTGCGGACTGCCTGACATCCTGCACGTCGATCACGGCTCTGACTTCACCAGCCACCACCTTGAACGCACCGCCGTCGCCCTGCACATCCGAACCATCCACTCCACCGTCGGCCGGCCTCAAGGCCGCGGGAAGATCGAGCGTTTCTTCGGCACGATCAATACCGAAGTCCTCGCCGCGCTGCCAGGACGCCTGGGACCCGGAACCCGCACACCGCAGCCCGTGCTCGACCTGCCCGCACTCGACCGCGAGATCGGGGCCTTCATCACCACGTACAACGACCGGACACACAGCGAACTCGGCACATCACCCCGGGACGCCTGGGTCGCTGACGGCTGGCTTCCACGCATGCCCGACTCCCTCGAAGAACTCGACGGGCTCCTCCTCACCGTCCCGAAGAACCGCGTTGTGCAACGCGACGGCATCCACTTCCAAGGCCAGCGCTACCTCTCGCCCACCCTGGCACCATTCGTCGGGCGCACCATCACCATCCGATACGATCCCCGCGACATCTCCGAGATCCGCGTCTACGACCATGACACCTTCGTCTGCACCGCCATCGACGAGGACCACCCGAATCTCCGGCTGAGTTTGCGGGACGTCGAAGCCGCACGCCGCGCACGCCGGCGCGAACTGCGCCGCACCATCAACGACCGCATCCCGATCACTGCTGCCCGCGAACAACCCCGAACCGCTGAACCACCGCGCGGCCGGCCGCGGCTTCGCACCTACGAAGAGGACGAATGATGGACCAGCCATTCATCGTGACCAAAGAACACCGGCGCTTCACCGAGTTCGCCAACGCCGTGCGAAAAGAGCACACCATCGGCATCTGCCATGGCGACGCCGGCGTCGGCAATACCTACTCCGCCCGGCGCTACGCAAACTGGGATGCCCTGGAACCCTACATAACAGAGTGGCGGTCCCGCGACGCAGAGGAAGATGCCAAGCACTTCTCGCTCGCCAACAGATCCCGCGCCGTCTTCTACACCCCGGAAGTACTCTGCCGCCCCAGAGAACTCATGGCAGAAATCCACCGCTCCCAGGTCCGGATTGCCTCCTGCATCGATGGCCACCTCCACCGAAACGACCCAACAACCCCTCGCATCATGAACGGCATCACCAGGCTGGTCGAACTGCTCATCATCGACGAAGCCGAACGCCTCACCCCAACCGCACTGGAACTCCTCCGCGACAACCACGACCGCACCCATCTCGGGATCATCCTCATCGGCATGCCCGGCATCGACCAACGATTCCGCCACTACCCCCAGCTCTACAGCCGTCTCGGCTTTTCCCACCGCTACAGGGCACTCGGTCGCGACGAGCTCTTGTTCGTCCTCGATCGGCACTGGAAACGGCTCGGCCGGTCCCTCGATCCGGACGACTTCACCGACGCCCAGGCAATCGCCGCAATCGAACGGATCACCCGCGGCAACTTCCGGCTCCTCGAGCGCCTCTTCCCCCAGATCACCCGAGTACTGAAGATCAACCAACTCGAAACCATCACCGACGACGTCATCGAAGCAGCCGCCAGCACCCTCGTGATAGGCAACTGACGACAAAGAGCGCCACCAGAACACCGCCAAAGAGCTCCGAAGTCCACACTCAAGGAGACAATTGCTTCATGAGAATAGAGCTGCTCCACATTGACGAATGCCCCAACACCGTCACAGCGCACGAGCACCTTCAGGCTGCGCTGATCGCTCTCCACCGGAAGGACATCCCGATCAACTCGCGCCTTCTGAAGTCATCAGCTGATACGGCCGGGACCGGGTTTGCTGGTTCACCGACCATCACGGCGGATGGCGCCGATATATTCCCCGACGGAGCGCCGAGCAGCGACCTTGCATGCCGGATCTACCGCACACCCCAAGGGCACGCCGGCGCACCGACCGTTGAACAGCTGGTGGAAGCGCTCACAAACCGTGGCCTCTGAAGCCCACAACCATTGCTCGTGCTGCGGGCGGGCGCTGCCTCTCAGCAAGCTCCATGCTCTTGGCAACGAACCCGCCTACATCTGCCGAAGGTGCGGGTTGTGGGTCGCGCTGCGGCCAACGCACCGGACCTAAACTGCGCCTACGCGTGCCTGACGCGCTGCTGAGTGCAGAGGACTTCTGACATTCAGTGCAGACGACTTCTGAAACTGACACAGGGGAGCTACGACACGCCGGTCGCGCGTCGGTCACAACTCATTGCCGGAATCAACACCGGTCAAAGAAGCCGAACTACGTTTTTGACCCGAGTGATCCGCGGCGACAGATGGGCTGTTGTCGGCGTCCGGACCTGTGTGAGAACTGACGCACCCTCTGCGATCAGGAACGAAGTAAGACACGCGTTGAGGCCAACCCTTACAGGGTGGATGGCCCTGTCGGCTGAGCCGCAAGCATTTCCTTGACCCGGCCCAGATATTGACGCGTGTGGGTCTGCCACGCCGCCTTGTGGGCAGGCGACCATTCAGCGGATGCCTGAAGCTCCAAGACAATGCCTACGGTCAGTGTGCATCCTGTGACCGTCGGTTCGAGTCGGTACGTGTGTCTGGTGTTGGGCCCGGTAGGGGAGAGCGTTCGCGTTGTGGCCCACCAGGGGCTTTCCTCCCCGACCACTTCGATGAGGGACACGGAGCCGTCACGGCCGATGAAGCACTGTTGTTCCCCGACTCCGGCCGGGGTCCCGGGGACGGTGAACGCCCGCTGGGCGTCGGAGAGCATGACAGCGCTTTCAGCCGTCCGAATGAGTGACCACACGGTGCGGGCCTGGTGATCGTAGGATTCTGAGACTTGGGCGCTGAGCGTTACTGGGGCCGCGGTGGTGGCATGGGACGCGGTCTGCTTTTGGCGTTTGATGGCGCGTTTGTATTTGGTTCTGACGAATATTTGTCCGAACACGAGTACGGCGGCGATCGTCGTGGCCGTCACGATGATCCCAAGGCCTAGTCCTGGGCTGCCTCCCTTGTCGATTATGGATGCCACGACAGCGATGGCAAGATAGCCGGCAAGGAACAGGACGGTGTGCAGCGCCTTGAGGAACTTGGGGAAGATGATCACAGGAGCATTATGTCCCCCCGTAGCCCTCTGCCTGTGTAAACGAGCAGCCAACGTGCCCGCGGTGCCGCCCCCGGTGGACGTATGCGCTGTTATCGGCGTTAAGCCCCGAACACTCGAACGCGGCAAATGGACCTGTTGTACGGTAGGGCGGGTGTTCGTGTCCGTGGATCCTAGCTGTCCGGAGTGTGCGCTAATTGGCGATCAACCCCGTCTACGGAGTGGGGCGCAGGCCATGTCGAGTCAGTCGCTAGACACTGTCCGGTTGGTTTCCTCGGCATGATCGAGTATTCCGAGTTCGTCTGCGCCTGAACCACTACCGAGACTGAACTCTCCCAGCCGGAGTATTCCCAGGATTGGGACATCCAACTCGAGCTTGGCGGCTGTGGTGCTGACTGCTTCCCGCGCGTACGGAAAAACTGCCATGACTGCCACTCGCTCGATGAAGTCTTCGAGCACCGGCCGTTCGTGTTCGTAATTTTCTGACGTTACGTAGCTTAGAGCAATTTCAGTCTCATAAATCGCTTGTGCATGGTCGACTTGGAACCGGAATCTCACTTGGATGTTGTTCAGGTCATGCGTCTCTTGAACGTTGATCGAGACCCGCGGTTCTCGGTCGTCCTCGTGTTGAGGTTTCGCACGGCCGGATACCTCCAGGTACCTGACGCCAGCTAAATCAACGTTCTTGACCAGTTCGTAGATGTCGGGCGTGCTTGTGGTCGGGGTGTCCGTACTCATGCGCCCAAAGCGAAATCTGTCCGCAGAGACTCTGCGGCAATCATGAATTGTCCGGACCTAGAATGACCGAAATTCATCTCAGTCACGTTAAGGGCACTCGGAGTGAGGTGGACAGGCATCCAGCGGGACGAGCGGCTGTCGAACAACTGCCCAGTGTCCGCCTCGACTTGGTGGGCGACGAGAGCCCCCACAGCGTGAGCATATCGACGGATAGTAGACAGCTTCGGATCGTTGTCGTAGCGCTCAAAGGCAGCCACTGAAGCCTGAGATATTCCAAGCAAACGAGCCACGTGAACTTGTTTTAGACCGCTATCCTTGCGAATGCGGATCAGGGAGCGCAGTAGTTCAGAATCATTCTCGACCAAGAGTTCAGCGCGCCTCATGATGGGGTCGTCTTGGTTCAGGCCCAACAGATCATCGGTGGAAGACATAGAGTGGACTCTATATTTTCCGAGGAACATGGTCAAGCTGGGGGCGTGGTCGTTCGCTCGCAGCCTCGATTCCCCACTTCCAAAGGATGCCGAGATTGTGTCGATCAGATGCTTTCTTGATATGAGCAGTCTGGACGGCTTCGATTTCGGGATCGGCGAGAGAGACATCCTTATATTGCGCAACTAGTGCAACAACCGTCCATGGATGGTCCTGTGGCTCGCTGAAGTAGAACCTGAAGTGGTCTTCGCCGTACTCCATTCGGAGTTCCCAGACGACAGGGTTCCGGCCAGCGGGCTTCCACTCTTCCGTCTGTGCTCCACCTTTTCGGGCCTTTGCAATGAGATTGCGGTATTCCGCAATCCTGAGGGACAGGAGGATGCGCGAGATTTCCTCGGGAGCCTCCGGATCCTCAGGGTCGGGTTGCCAATTCTTAAGGGCTACAACCGCCTCTTGCTTGTAGACGGGAACTTCATCTTCTGCGAGGAACTCGTGCCACACATACGGCCCAGGCGGGATGGCGGGTCGGGGCTTGGGGTTGCGCCTCTACGTAATCTATATCAGGAGTGCAAGCAGCAATGGTCAGCAGTCACATACTCTTGCAGCCGCTCACGCTTCGCCGTGGCACCCGTCCCCGTCGTGGACTAAATCCTCCGCTCCGCAGACGCCGCCCTGCGCCTGGAATTCGGCAAATCCCTCTCCGACGAGGGGGTCTCCATCCTCGAACCTTTCGTCGGCACGGGCACCTTCGTGACACGTTTGCTGCAGTCCGGGCTGATAAAAGCCAGAGGATCTGCACCGCAAGTACACGCAGGAGCTCTTCGCCAACGAGATCGTCCTGCTCAGCAATGGCAAATCGGCAGTGGAATGGACCCTAGAGCGTTACCAGCTCCCCACTCACGAGGATTCGCAGATAACCAACGACCCCACGATGTCAGTTTCAGAAGTCATCTGCACTGGATCCCGCGGAAGTACGGGGGCGAGTGCAGAGGACTGTTGACATCGGGTTGTCAGAAGTCCCGTGCACGTTCATCCAAATCTTCAGAAGTCCCGTGCACCAACAGCAGCTACGGAGTTGAAACCTTGGCGGTTTTCTCTGCCGGGACCCAGCGGTAGAGAGTAGGTACAGAGACGCCGAGGTTTTTGGCGACTTCCTTGGGCGGCGTGCCCTCGCTGAGGAGCTTTCGTGCGGAGCGGATTTTGGAATCCGTCATGATGCGTTTGCGGCCGCCGACCCTGCCTTGTTCCCTCGCCGCCCGCAGGCCGGCCTGGGTACGTTCGACCATGAGCTCCCGCTCCATCTGGGCCAGGGAGGCCATCACGTTGAAGAAGAAGCGCCCGGAAGCGGTCGTGGTGTCGATCGCGTCGGTCAGGCTGATAAAACCAATGCCGCTGTCGCTTAACCCGCCGGCGAAGTCCAGCAGGTCTTTCACGCTCCGCCCGAGACGGTCCAGCTTCCATACGACCAGGGTGTCACCGTTGCGTAGTTGGTCCAGTGCCTGGGCGAGTCCGGGGCGCGTGGCTTTGGTTCCGCTGATGGTGTCCTCATAGATGCGGTCGCATCCTGCAGCCCGCAGCGCATCGCGCTGGAGGTCAAGGTTCTGGTCCCGTGTGGAGACTCGGGCGTATCCGATGCGGTGAGGAGTCATGTGGGGCGGTTCTCTTTTCTCAAAACTCGATCCAGCCTTCTATCTCGACTGTACAGTTTCGAGAACTATTTGTGAGAACCAGGGCCGATGGGTGGCGACTGTCGCCGCAGGGGTGTTTTCCCACGGAACGGCGCCGGTGTGCAGCAGTGCGCGGCGGGCACTACCATTCTCGAATCAACCGGTTCTTGAAATCCTTCGTTTCCGAGAATGGCGGCCAGGCCGCGTGGGTGCCCCCGACCGTGGTGCCATTCCCCCTGCCGTGCGGGGGCTGGGGCCGCATCCCGGACCAATACGTCTTTGGCGCCGCTATTCAAGCAGCATCAAGCACCTGACGACCGGCCCGCGCCCTAACGCACCGAAGGACGCCAAGTAGCATCGGGGCCGCCGGTTGCCTGAGTGGCCGAAGGGCCGCTCCGATCACAGGAGCGGCCCTCTGGCCTTGTCCATCTTCTATTGTTGGTGCGTGCTCATGGCCATGTGGTCGTGCGCGCGCGCAGATCCCTGGCGGGGCCTACGGCCCATTCCTTCCCCGGGGCATCAGAAACCTCCCATAGTCGCTCCCGCTGAATCGGAAGCAGGGGTGGTGAAGGTCGAGTTGGAGCCGGTCTGCCAGGCATCTGCGGAGGCCGGGTAGTTGGAATCCTGGCGCTTAATGCACTTCCACTCGATGGCAGTGTTCGGCGGCAGGTCGCTGATCGTGCCGGTCCAGGTGGGGTAGGAGGTGGGGTCGAGCTTGACGGCGCCAGCCGGCGACCAGTTCCCCAACTCGGGGACGTTACCCACGACGTAGACAGACTGCCCGATGGTGGTGGTGCCGTTTGAGCAGGTGAAGTTGGCTGACACCGGGGTCTGGCCGAGGGTGAACTGGAACGACTTCGCGGTACCGACCGTGGTGCTATCGGATTTGGCGACGACGAGGTTCCCGCCGGCGTTGTACCAGCCGCTACTGGCGGCGTCGAAAGCTGCCTTGTTCGCGTAATGGGTCAGCGGTGTTCCGTTCAGTGTCACGGCGGAGGCCTGGGTTTCGTCGGTGACGAGCTGTACGACGTTCTGGCGGCTGTCCGGTGCCCCGGTATAGGTGCCGGACGATGCGGCGACGTTCACGGTTTCGGTGGACCCTGACAGCTGCTGGGTGATGCCGGTGAGACGCTGCGCTCCGTTCTGGTAGTTGATCGATGTGCCGTCGTCTTCGGTGAGGGAAAAGTTGGAGGAGTTGGTGTCCGGGTAGACCTGGACGACGAGTTCGTTGCGGGTCGTCCCATCGGTGCGGGCGCCGGTGACGTTCATAGTTTTGTCGTCGACGTACATCTTGGGCAGGATAGCGCCGGCCTTGGCGAACGCGGGGAGCTGGAAGACTCCGTTGGTCCATTCGGGCAGGTTGTTCACCCACTGTCCGGTGCTGACGTACTTCTTGTTGGTGTGGTAGTCGTACCAGGTGCCGGCGGGCAGGTACATGTTCCTCTGCCGTTCGCCCGATGCAGCGACAACTCCGACCAGCATGTTCGGGCCGATCATCTTCTCGCTGCCCATGGTGCGGACGTTCGGGTCGTTCTGGTAGTAGTACACCAGCGGCGGGGCGAGGGGGTCTCCGGTGCTGTAGGCGTTGTGCGCCACGGAGTAGTAGTAGGGAGTGAGCTCGTAGCGCTGGCGGAGGTTGGCCAGGTTGCTGGGGACGTCGCCGATCTTGTCGGGGGCTGTCTGCTGGCAATTGCAGAGATTGTCGGTGTGGGGGCGGATCGGAACGTCGAACCATGCAGAATTCGCGAACCACTGAGTATAGATCTCGTTGATGTCGGACCCGGGGATGGCTTCGTCGCGGTGGAAGCCCCCGATGTCGGATCCGAAGTAGTCGATGCCTGACATCGACATCTCCATCTGGACGTTGGCTTGGTCTGCTAGGGCGGTCATGCGGGTGGCGATGTCACCGGACCACATGGCTGCTCCGTAGCGCTGGATCCCGGCGGCGCCGGAGCGGCTCAGGATGAAGGGCCGCTGGGTTGAGGAAGCGGCGGTGTACCCTTGGGCGACGCTGTTGGCCCATTCCAGGGCGTACAGGTTGTGGTAGTCGGCGTGGGCGTGTTTGCCGGGCAGCAGGCCGGCGGTCCAGTCGGTGGAGTCGTACATCTCGGGCTCTCCGAGGTCGAGCCAGTGGCCGAGGATGCCCATGTTGACCAGGGGCTGTTCCTTGGTCGCGGCCCAGTAGGCTCCGGCGGCCGGCTGGGTCCTGTCGATCATGCTTCCGCGGCCCCACCAGTCGTTGGCGGTGAGGTAGACGGGAGCGCAGGTGGAGCAGCCGGCGCGGGCCAGGTATCCCTGGTTGGCCAGGTTGGTGTGCTCCGGGAGTCCCTTGCCGATGTATGACTCTTCGATGGTCATCAGGCCGATGCCCTGGGTGTCGCGATAGTCGGCGATCTTGGACGCGGCGTTGGGGAAGTTGGTCGGGTCGAACTGGAGGGTGCCCATCTCGGTGTTGTCGGAGCCGGCTGTGACGCCGCCGAACCATTGCAGGTCGAGCATGAAGCCGTCGACGGGGAATTTGTCGGCGCGGAGGCCGGCCAGGGTGTTGTCGATCTCAGTCCAGTTGTCGTACCCGTATTCGGAGTTCCAGAGCCCGAATACCTTCTGCGGGGGCACCGGCGGGTGGCCGGTGAGGGTCATGTAGCTCTTGCGCAGGTCGGGCAGGGTGGGTCCGGTGATGACGTACCAGCGCAGCTGGTCACCGTAAGTGTCCATAGTCCAGGGGTCTGCGGTGAGGTTCCAGTCCTGTTTGTAGACCTGGTCGACGAAGAGCCCGTAGTTGGCGTTGTTGGCGCCGACGGCGAAGAGGACGGGGATCTGGGTGTTGCCGACTGGTCCGTTGTCGACGTCGTAGTTCATGGTGTTGCCGTAGGCGCCGGGGGAGGAGCGGTCGACTCCGACCCTGTCTCCGTCGGATTTGCCGCCGGTGAAGAATTCCTCCCCGAGGCCGTAGGCGTTCTGCATGGAGGACTTGGTGAAGGACAGCCCCTTCCACGCTGCCGTCAAGTTCCGTGGGCAGACGGTGTGCAGCGGCAGGGCCGGCGTCCGGGTCGTGTCCGTGACGTCAGCGCACATGGTCGTGGTGTTGACACTGACCTGGATGTGCGCGGTGCTGACGGTCGAGGCGGTCTGGGTGAAGGCCGTGGGGCCTGCGTAGCTGGTCGAGGCGACTTGGTCCGTAGTAGGGATGGCCACTCCGGCGCCGGGCCCTGATCCTGTGCCCATCTCGAAGTGGACCAGGTCGTCGCTGAGGAATTCCGCGACCAGGTAGTCGCCGGCTCCGGTGAACTGCACGCGCTGGATCCCTGCCGCATGGGCCGGGACGGCGGTCACAAAGGTGGACCCGGCGGCGGAGGCGAGCAGCATGAGCACTCCGACGAGGATCCCGCTGAGGCGGTTTCGGCGCCAGTCTCGGCGCCGGTCTCGGCGTGGGGCGATCATGGCCTGCCCACCATGAGGTTGTCGAGGTTGATGGCGGCTGTGTTGGCCGTGTCGTAGGAGATCTTCAGCGAGTGCCGTCCTGAGGTGAGGGTGGTGCTGATGGTTGCGTTGCCCCATGTGTCCCAGTTGGCCAAGGTGGGCAGCGTCAGGGTTCCGATGGCCGTCCCGTCGACGTAGATGGTTCTGGTGGCTGGCCCGCCTGTGGCGTTGGCGTAGCGGAAGGTGAGTTGGTGGGTGCCGGTGGCGTTGGCGCTGATATCGAAGGTGAGGGAGGAACCGGCGGCGGCGAAGCCGTCGACGAAGCCAGTGCCGGTGTATCCGGCGTGGTCGGTGTTGGTGGTGGTTCCTGTTGCGGTGGCGAATTCCGCTTCGTATGCGCTCTTGTTGACCCCGGAGATGATGACGGTGCGGGTTGTGGTTCCGGAGGCGAGTTTGATGAGGGTGAACTGCTGGACGGGATCCCAGTACCAGCCGGTTGCCGCGGCGGTGAGGCCGCTGAGCGTGCTGTAGGCGGTCATAGCGGTTCCGTCAACTGTGATGGTGCTGGGGATGGTGGTGTTGACCTGGAGGGTTGCGGCGGCAGCGAGCGGTGGCACGGTGGCGGTGACCTGGTGGCTGCTCCAGTTCTCGGTGCTGGTGACCTGCTTGACGGTACCGGCGGCGTCGTCGAAGTAGTCGGCCGAGGTGGATCCTGCGGGGTAGATCCGGAAGACGAGGTTCGTGTAGTTGTAGACGTCGTTGCCGATGTTGCCGCCGTACTCGTAGTTGGCGTTGAGGTTGAGCGGGATGATAGCGCCGTCACGGGCGAAGACGGGGATGGTCGAGGTGTCGGCGTTGTAGGTCTTGTTGCCGGGCCCGGACGCTTTGCCCCCGTTGGTGACGTCGTGCCATTCTCCGCCCGGGAGGTAGAGCGAGACCGAGGTGGCCCCTTGGGTGGTAATGGGTGCGACGAGAAGCTGCCGGCCGAACATGTACTGCATGTCAAGGGCGGCGGCCGAGCCGTCGCCGGGGAACGCGAGCCGCATGGTCTGCAGGAGCGGCAGCCCGGTTGTGGAGGCCTTCTTGGCCTCGGTATAGATGTACGGGATCAGGTTCATCCGGGTGTTGGCGAACTTGCGGAAGGTGGGGATCACCGTGGTGTCGCCGGTGCGGGCCTGGACATTCCAGGGCGTTCTGGCTTCCGAGAGGCTGGGGTTGGACTTCTCGGAGTGGTACTGCATCATCGGGGAGTAGGTCTGCTGGGCGGCGGCGCGCAGGTACAGTTCGCTGGTTGGGAAGGTTCCGGTGAAGCCGGCCATGTCCCAGGCCCAGAACGCGATGCCGGACTCCCCTCCGCTGAGGCCGGCGCGCAAGGCCTGCTGGAAGGCTGAGAAGGTGGAGGCCTGGTCGCCCGCCCAGTAGATCGAGTGTGACTGGGCGCCGGCCGTGCCGCCCCGGCTGAACAGGACCCCGTTGCCGCTCTTCTTGGTCTGGACGTAGCTGCCATACGCGCTGGTGTAGGCGTTGGTGTAGCCGTTGTGCATCTCGTCGCCCTTGCGGCCGTCGGCGAAGGTGGCGTTGCGGCCGAAGATCATCTCGCCGCCGTCGGTCTTCATGCCGTCGATGCCGACGTCGTCGAACAGGTAGGCGCGCTTGCTCATCCACCACGAGGTGGCGGCTGTGTTGGTGAAGTCCGGCATGGTGCTGTCACCGAACCACTCACCGGTCGGGATCCGGTACACCCCGCCGGCTCCGTCACCGACCAGGTACCCCTGGGTGGTGGCGTAGCTCTGGTCATTCAGGTGCTGCTGGGGCGGGCTGGATGGGTTGGTGTCGAAGTCCTGCTTCAGGACCGGGATCTGCCACAGCACGACCTTGATGTTCTGGCCGTGGGCGGCGGCGACCATCGTCTTGGGGTCGCTCCACTCGCCGCCGGACGGGAAGGTGAGGTCGCTGTAGCCCAGGGCGTCGCTGCCGGGCTTGGCGGTGTAGGTGGCGCCATGCCAGACATAGAAGGTGGCCTCGTCGCTCCACTGCTCCAGGACCAGGACGCTGTGGGGGATGTTGTAGCTGGTGACGTTGCCCAGCTCGGTAGTGACCTCGGTCTGGGTGTTCCACTCGTTGGCGGACATCCACAGGCCGAAGGCCCACTTCGGGGGAAGCCAGGGGCGGCCGGTGATTGAAGTGTACGCGTCCAGAATGTTGGCCTGGGTGCCGGTGAGGAAGTGGTAGTCGACGGTGGCGTCGAGTGCGCCGCCAGTGTCGACGGTGAATCCGACCATGTCGGCGAGGTGGGTGCACACGTTGAACAGGGAATAGCGGGTGCTGGGGATGTACACGCCGTAGCCGGCGGAGTTGGTGAAGAAGGGTACCGCCATGTAGGTGCGGTGGGTGGGGCCTTGGTCCTGGTACTGGTTGTACACGTAGTTGTCGACGTCGCGGCCGCGCTGGTCGAGGTAGTCGTACCGTTCGCCGAACCCTTCGAACCGTTCTCCGGCTGGGGTCAGCCAGTGGTCCTCGATCTTGCTGACGGTGGTGGCGCCGTCACTAGCCCACCCCGTGTTCCGGAACGCGGCCGGGTCGTACTGCTGGGCGATCAGTGTTGTCCCGTCGGCCTTGTAGACCGAGACCCGGTAGGGGTTCTTCTGGATTCGAACCTGCAGCGCGCTGGTCGAAAGCTGCAGGGTGCTGGAGGTATTGGTAATCGAGTACGAACTTGATCCGGTGACGTTCAGGCCGCTGCCGTGCGGTGCGATCTGGACGTGGAAGCGGTCGGCAGCGGGGAAAGTGAAACGAATCTTAGGGGAAAAGCTTCCAGAGGTGTCGCTCACCGCAACGTCGACGGAGGTCCCGTTGTCGGTGTAGCCGCTGACGTTGCCGGTGCCAGACCAGTCCGTGACCGCAAAGCTGTACGGGCCGCTGGTGAGGGCGCCGGTTCCGTCGACGTCGGCGTGGACGGTGTAGGTGATCTGGTCGCCTTTGACGAAGGACCCAAGGTTGACCTTCCAGTAGCTGTTGTTGCCGCTGTTGTAGTCGAAGGCACAACCCACATCGGTCTGGGCGACCCCGTTCTTGGACCAGGAGACCCAGCACGTCTGCCCCGGGGAGATCGGCCATGTGGCCGAGTGCATCTGGACCGTCTGGCTGGCCATGGGGTCGCGCGGGCTGCGTTCGGTCGGCGTTGTGCTGTACAGCTCGTCGTAGCCGGTCGGGCCGTGAAAGACGCCGCTGATGGTGTCGGCGTGGGCCGGGTCGGAGCGCAGGACCGCCGGCAGCAGGATGATCGGCACAGCGCCCAGGATGCCGAGGATGGCGGTGCGGCGGGTGACCGTTGGTGGGACGGAGACGGAAATCATTGTCCTGCTTTCTTCTGGAGGGGGCTCATCCAGCGGACAGGCCGACAAGGGTCGACTCGTTGCTGTCCAAGCGGAGGTTGGTAGTCGAATCGGTGGGCCTGGTAAAGGTCTACGTAATCTGTTTTGAGTCTGCGGAGGCTGCCGTCGATGCCCTCCAGGATGTGTTTACGCGAAAGTCCGCGGTCGTTGCGCCCCGGCCCTGTGGGAAAGTACACCTTGGTGAAAATCTCCACGCTTTCACGGCGCACCCCGGTCAGCGCTTCGCCCAGGGCGCTTTCAGCACGGGTCTCCGCGTAGGCATCCGCGGTATCGAAGCTAGTAATGCCAACTTCGAGAGCGGCCCGGACGCATTGGACTGCCGCTTCCCGCTCTATCTGGGATCCGTGTGTCATCCAATTGCCGTAGGCGATCTCGCTCACGTACAGGCCGCTTTGGCCGAGTCTCCGGTATTCCATGAATATCTTTCCTTAGAAAACGTGGCCCGGGGACCTGATGAGACTGCGCGCTCTCCGCCGTACGACTCCGCGCTCCGTCACCGATTTCGGTTGGGGACGGAGCGCGGAGAATGCAGGCCGGCATCTGGGACAGAGTCAGAGATCCTAATGGCAGGAGAGCCCCAAGGGTGGATTGGGCGGCCTTTGGCTGCGTTCGGTCAGCTGTGTGCTGCGAAGATGCTCTTCATTTCGTCCCAAACCTCGGCGTGGACAAACACCGGGATCCGGTTCATGGGAGCTGGAACGTCTACCGTTTGTTGTCCGGCATAGGTTTCCCCGGTCCAGGCGTCGGTCCAGCTGCCAGCGGGGAGGTACGTCGTCCAGGACTGTGCCCCTTCCTCGGTGACGGGAGAGATGAGAAGGTGGTCGCCGAGCATCCACTGCAGTGGGTGCTTCCATACCTCTTGGTCATCGGTGTGGTCGAAATACAGGGGCCGCATGAGGGGCGCCCCGGTGGCGATGGTCTTGCGGGCCTGCTCTCGCAGATACGGAATGAGCCGTTCGCGGAGTTCAACCAGTTCCCGGAATACCGGGACCACGGTGTCATCGCCGCTGCGCTCCTGGATATTCCACGGGGTCCGGTCACGCGATGGTTTGCGGTGGTGGTTGAATTCGGAGTGGTATTGCATGATGGGGACGAAGACGGCCGCCGCTGCCGAGCGCAGGTAAAGTTCAGCAGTCGGTACGTCCCCGGAAAAGCCTGCGAAATCCCAGCCCCAGTAAAGAATGCCGCTTGATGCAGCGGAAAGGCCCGCGTACATCGACCAGCGGAACGCATCCCAGGTGGAGTCCTCATCTCCGGCCCAGAAAGCGCCGTGGGCTTGGGATCCGGTGAACCCGGCCCGGCTGAACGTGACCGGGGCTTTGCCGGCAGATTCGAGCAGGTCACCATATGCCTTGGCATAGGCGACCGGAAACAGGTTGTTCCCTTCGTCCCCGCGCATCCCGTTGAGGTAGCGGAGGTCCTCTCCCCAGGCGTGTTCGCCGCCGTCGGTTTTGAACCCGTCGATACCGAGCTCTTCAACCAGATAGCGTCGCTTCTCTGTCCACCAGCGTGCGGCTACCGGGTCGGTCAGGTCCGGCATCAGGCCCAGAGGGAACCACCATCCACGGTTACGGTAGGGGCGCAGGCTTCCGTCCGGTGCCTCCTCACGAATGAGTCGGCCTTCACGCACGGCGGCTTCGGCATCGTTGCGTGCCTGCCTCAGGGGGTGGGGGCGCATCTTGATGAGGGGGATCTGCCACAGCACAACCCGGATGTCGCGGTCGTGCAACTCCTCGACCATGGCTTTCGGATCGGGCCACGCGCCATGTTCGGGGAAGGTGAAATCGCTCAGCTGCAGCGGGCTGCCGTCCGGGCTGGGCTGGTATTCGGCGTCCCGGAAGGCGGTGAAGGTCGCTTCGTCACTCCACGCTTCGATGACTACGGATCCGACGGGGATGCCGGTGTCCCGATGCAGATCCATTTGCCGCATGATTTCGGCCTGGGTGTTCCATTCGTTACCGCTGGCCCAGAGTTTGAAGACCCAGTCAGGCAGCTCTTTTGGGCCGCCCACGTCGGAGAGGAAAGAACGGAGGACTTCGGTGGGTGTTCCCTCGAAGAACTTCACGCTCAGGAGGGCCTCACCGTGCACGGCTTCGGGGCCTACTTCGACCTCAATGATGAGACGGCTCTCGTCCGTGGCGCCGATGTCGTACCAGGTGCGTCGGGAGGTATCTAGGTGGAATCCCCACCCGTGCCCGCCGACGACGTGCGCGAAAGGCATCGGCAGGTAGGTCTTTCGTTTCGCCCCCTGGCTTTTGTATTGTTCAAAAACGACGGCGTCCAGCGTGCTTCCCCGGTGGTCGAGGGCATCGAAGCGTTCCCCGAAACCGGTCACCCTTTCTTCGGGGGTCAGGGGCAGGGCAAATCGGATCCGGAGCGGCCGGGAACCGTCGTGCAGAACTTCGATCGAGTCACGGATTACCCGGTCGTTTCCGATGATGTGGAGTGCTTGCGGTGCTGCTGTCCAGGCGGCGACCTGGAAACTGAACCAGCGGGTTTGCTCTTTCCCGCTCTCCGGCTTGTCTGCCGTGAATCGGTATTTGTAGCTCGTCAGAGGATCTGCCGGCGCGAGGGTGGTCTGCCAGCCGCTGGCGGAGCGGGCGAGTTTGGCCTGGGCAGAGGCAAGGTGTCCGCCGTCGATAACTTGTCCGCGGGATGATGCGGGCACCCGGGTCAGCGGAATTGTTGTGTGGGTGGTGGTCCCGTCGTGGCCGGTTTCGGCCAGTTCACAGACCACATTCGTCCGG
Organism: Pseudarthrobacter sp. N5; assembly: GCF_050157035.1. GTDB lineage: Bacteria > Actinomycetota > Actinomycetes > Actinomycetales > Micrococcaceae > Arthrobacter. The sequence continues at coordinate 715,540 of NZ_CP189593.1, read as the reverse complement.
TCGGGCGAGGTGCGCACGCCGAGAGTGACCGGTTCGCCGGCCTGCGGGCGGGCAGGGCTGCGCTGATCGGTGTCGTTTACGTAGGGATGTCCTGAGCCGAAGGGTTTGTGGCGGATCAATTCAAAGTCCTTTGTCGTTCGTCTGGGGGCGGGAGTGCGGCGTGTGGGGGTGTTTGGTGATGCCGAGGGCGGCTGCAAGCCGGATGAACATGGCGTGGCTCCACAGCAGCGGGCTCGCCGACGGGCCCCACCGGTCAATCCAGGGCTGCAGGTGTGCCGCGTCAAGCAGGTGTTCTTCGACTTGCTCGGGAAGATCGTCATTGTCTTCGGCCGTGGAAGCTGCCCACTCAAGAAGCTCGAGGGCCCGTGACCGGTTTCCCGCGGATTCCTGGGCGAGGCCGAGGAAGCAGCTGAGTAACGGCCATTGGCCCCCGCCGTAGTACGTGTCGGTCAGGTACCGGTGGACGCCATTGTTGACTGTGAGCTGGTCTTCAATGGCTGCGATGGTTTCACCACCGATAGGGCTGAGCGGGTCGAGGAAGTTCATGGGTGCAATGAGGGCCAGCAGGCTCGCATCGACGGCTTCGGTTCCGAGCCATTTGGTCAGGTGCCGGGCCCGTACTCCGTCGGTCTCGACCCGGCGGCGGATGCTCGACGTGGCTGTGAGGGCCGCTGATTTCCGTTCGCGATCCAGGTGTTCCATGGCGGCGATGCCGGACAGCCCGGCGGCGATGCATCCGAGGGTGGACACGTGGACGTGTTCCGCAAATTCCTCCCACCAGTCGTAGCATGGCCGTTCCCAGGAACAGGATAGGTAGTCAACGGTGAGGGCGATGGCGTCGGTCCAACGATCCAGTGAACGGCCGTGGCGGGTGTGGTGTTCGGCGAGGGCCCATAGCCACGTCCCGTACCCGTCGAGTTGGAAGTCCCACCAGTCATCGTTGCCTTCGGAGCCGTCGAGCAGGAACCGGGTCGGCATCATGTGCTCATCAGAGGGCGGTCTTCCGGCCCGGCTTTCCTCGACGATGTGCCGGATTCGGTCGGCACGTGAGGTCAGGACGGCGGAGCACCAGTCGAAGAACCGTTCGGCGGATTCAATCTCGCCTGCAGCGGACATCGCGTCAGCGATGTAGGAACCGTCGCGGAACCAGCTGTAGCCGGCGTAGGCGGAAAAGGATGGGCTTGCCGGGTAGGCGCCGCTGGGCGCCTGCTGTTCCAGAATCAGTCTGGTGCTGGCCCGGACAAGCTCGCGGACGGGGGCGTCGCCGGTCTGCGTCGCCGTGGACCCTGACATGGATTTTTCGATCATGTGTTTCTCTTTCAAATGGTGAGCGGGTCGCGGGGCCGGCACTTCCTGGTCGTAGCGCGACCCGCTCTCCTGCCCTCACGGGCTTGGTGGGGCTATTTGAGCAAAGCGTTGATCTGGTCTGCCGCGCCCTTCAGGGCATCGGATGCACTGGAGCGCTTCGCTTCCACTTCGCCGAGTGCGTTGGTGATGATGTCGACCATTTTCTGCTGGTTGTCCCCGATGACCGGGGGAAGGGCGACGTGCTCGAGCGCATCAAAGACGGCCTTGCGGTTGGCGGGCTTGTCCTTGGTGAGATAGGGCTTCAGGACTGATTCGTCGGAGGTGGGTGGAAGCTCCCATCCGGAGCTGATGCGGGTTTGTGCCATAACCTCGGAGCTGGTCATGAATTCTGCCCATTTCTGGGCTGCCGCCTGGTTCTTCGTGTTGGCAGATACCGCGACAGCGTTGGAGAACAGCGCACTTGCTTTCTGGGTGTCTCCCGGTTCTACAACAATGTCCCAGTTTTTCGGCGTGTCCGCGAAGCTGCTTGCTACCCAGATACCGCTGTGGAGCATGCCGAGCTTGCCGTCTTTGAATAGCTTGGTGTCAAAATCCGGGGTGCCTGCACCCTGGGCAGGGGTGGGCATGGTCGTGCCGCTCTTGCCCGCTAGCCATTCGGCCGCTTTGACGCCCTGCGGGGAGTTAAACGCGACGGATTTGCCGTCGTCGTTGAGGAACTTGCCGCCGGTCTGCTCCAGAGCCTTGTAGAACTCATAGAAGCTCACGTTCTGGAAATCCCCATAGACGCCTGCTCCGCTGTCCGTGATTTTCTTGGCTGCGGCGGTCTCATCTGCCCACGTCCAGCTGGCTGTGGGGTACTTAACGCCTGCTTTGTCGAACAGATCCTTGTTGAAGTACAGGACGACGTCCGAGAAGGAGCTGGGCAGTGCGTACTGCTTGCCGTCGGACTGGTACGACTTCAACAAGGATTCCTTGTACTTGGACCCGTCCACTCCATCGAGCGGGGCAACCGCTCCGTTGGCGACGTAGGAGCCCAGGTTGGCGTACTCGATGTCGAAGGTGTCGGCCTGGGTCCCGGCGGAGAGATCGGTCTGTAGGGCGGTGGCGTAGTCCTTGTACGGCAGGGTGGTGACCTGGACGGTGATGTTGGGGTTGGCCTTCTCAAAGGCCTGAACGATTGTGTCCAGGTTCTTCTCGTTGCCTCCATTGGAAGTGAAGTTTGAATACTTGATGGTTACTTTTTCATTGCTTGACGCATCAGACTTTGCTGCCGAACCACAACCGGTCGTGGACAGGATTGCGGCGAGGGCGAGACCCAGCGCAGCCACGGGTTTTTTGTTCATGTGTATCTCCGTTGATAAAAGGGAAAACGGGACGTTCCGGCCTATTTGAGTCCGGTTCCCGCCACTCCCTGGATGATGTATTTCTGGGTAAAGATGTACAGGGCAAGCATTGGCAGGACGCTGACCACGGATCCGGCCATGACGATGTCCCACTGCGTGGTGTACTGCCCCTGGAGACCTGCCAACGCGACCGGAAGTGTCTTCATCGCCGGCGTGCGCAGGATGATCAGCGGCCAGAGGAAGCTGTTCCAGCTGTTCAGGAAGGCGAAGACGGTCAGCGTTGCCAGAGCGGGCCGGACCAGGGGAAGAACGATGAGTCCGAAAATCCGGAAGTGGCCGGCCCCGTCCAGCGTTGCGGCCTGGTCCAGGTCGGTGGGAATCGAGTTCATGGCCTGCCGGAGCAGGAAGACACCGAACGCGCTGGCAACCCCTGGCAAGAGCACCCCGAGGTACGTGTCGATGAGCCCAAGCGTCTTCATTTCCACGAACAGCGGCACAACGAGGACCTGAAGGGGCACCATCATGGTGGCCAGGTAGGCCGCGAATACAACGTTGCGTCCCTTGAAGGGCATGCGAGAAAACACGTACGCGGCCAGGGAACTTGTTGCGAGCTGGAACACGGTGGTCAGGACCGCCAGGACCAGGCTGTTCAGGACAATATGCGCAAACGGCAGCCGTTCGAGTAGCTGGGCATAGGCGGACAGCGACGGGTTCTCCGGGATTAGCTGCGGGGTGGCGGACAAACCGGCCCCGGGACTGATGGAGGTGACGAAGGCCCAGAGGAACGGGAACACCATTACGAGGGCACCGAGGGCGACGAGGATATTCAAAGTGGTCAGATGACGGGGCTTACGCATAGTTCACCCATTTCTTCTGGCCGCGGACCTGGACCAGTGTGATGACCAGAATGAAGAGGAAAAGCAGCCATGACAGGGCTGATGCTTCCCCGGCCCGGCCGTAGCGGAATGTGAGGTCGTAGATCTGTTGGACGACGACTTGGGAGGAATTGTTGGGGCCGCCGCCGGTCATCGCGTAGACCTGGTCGAAGACCTGGAAACCGTTGATCAGCGACAAGACGATGACAAAGAACGTCGACGGGGAGAGCATCGGCAAGGTGATGCTGAATAGCCGCCTCACAGGTCCGGCCCCGTCCACTTTCGCTGCCTCATACAGCTCTTCGGGAACTGCCTGCAGCCCGGCCAGAAGGATCACCATGACAAACCCGACGTCTTTCCAGGCCGAGGCCAGGATGATCGCGGGCATCGACCATGCGGGGTCGGTCCACCAGCCGGGTCCGGCGATCCCGACCAGGCTCAGGAGCCAGTTGACGATCCCGGTGCTGGGGTTCAGCAGCCAGCGCCACACCAGTGCCACAACGATCCAGCTTGTTACCACTGGAAGGAAGTAGAGGCCGCGCAGCAGGCCGCGTGCCTTGATCCGGCTGTTCAGGGCCAGGGCAATGCCGAGGCCGCCGATGTAGACCAACGGCAAGTAGCCGACGATGTAATACACCGTGTGCAGAAATGCACCCTGAGTGCCTGGATCCGTGATGAGCCTGGCGTAATTGTCAGCACCGATCCATTTCATCGGGCCGACGAGGTTCCACTGATGCAGGCTGATCCAGAATGCGGCGATCATGGGAACGATGGTGAAAAACAGCAGTGGCAAGGCGCTCGGCAGGAGGAAGAGGGCAACGGTCAGCGAATACCTCAACCGCGAGGACGCCTTCCGGCGACGAGGGGATGACGTCCTGGTGGGGTCGGTAGCTGCGCCGGGAACAGTGGAGTTGGAGCTTTCAAGAACCGTCATGATGCCGCTGCTTCCGTGGTCGGAGAGGTCAGCCGGGCACGGACCTGTCGCCCCTGCTCACCGGAGCTTTCACCGCTGTAGAAGGGCGTTGAGGCCACCAGCGCCGCTGCACCCCGTGCCCAACTCTCGTCGTCCCACGACTCGACAATCACAGGAATTCCCTGCCGGTCGGAGGTCAGGGAGCTGCGGAAGGACTGCTCGAATCCCGGCTTCCAATGGCTCCAGGCTCTGGTGCCTTCGCCACTGACGATCACGATTTCCGGATCGAGGACCTGGACCAATCCGGCGACTATCCGCCCCAGCGGGTGGCCGGCACCGCGGAATAGGTCCTGGGCCATCGCGTTTCCGCCGTCGGCTTGGGCCTGCAATTCCGCCATATTTGCATCCGGCGGAATAATCCCGGACTGACGTGCGGAGACGACGAGCGCCTCTTCGCCGATCACCGCCTCGATGCAACCATTGTTGCCACATGTACACCGCGGGCCATCCTCGACCGCGGCGATGTGACCGATTTCTCCCGCGCCGCCGCGGCTGCCGCGCACGACGGCTCCGCCGGTAACAAAGCCGGCACCGACACCCTCACCAATCGTCACGACCAGAAAGTCGGGGTGCTCGCGCCCTGGTCCGTAAAGCCGCTCCGCGATGGCGAGGGCGTTTACGTTGTTCTCCACGAGCACTGGCACACCCAGTTCGCGGCTCAGAACCCCTCCCAGAGGAACCTGTCTCCATCCAAGAAGGCCCGAATCGACTACCCCGCTCCCCTGTGAGTCCACGGAACCCGGCACTCCCACACCCACTCCTAGAATGGGTACGCCGCTTCCTGACTTCCGAAACGCCTTCACGAGTTCGACCAACGTGGAAAGAAAAGTGACCGAGGATGCATCAAACGGCCAGCTCTCCGCCCGCATCACTTCCCCGCTCAGCTCGGTCTCGACCAACGCGACATGGTCCTTGGAGAGTTTCATGCCGATCATCCGCCCGGCCGAAGTAACCGGTCCGAGCAACTGAGCGGGACGGCCACCACTGGACGGCGACATCGCCAACTCCCGGATGAGGCCATCCGAGATAAGGTCCCTAACGAGTTGAGTCATGAGAGCCGGCGAGACTCCAAGAGCCCGTGCAAGGTCCGCACGGGACGCGCCGCCGGTGGTGCCCAGATGGGCGAGGATCGCAGAGCGGTTGACGTCAGCGCTTCCACTCGGACGCAACATATAAACTCCTTTGTTTAGAACTAAATAAAGATTAGAACTATGTTGTCCGTCACGTCAAGGAGTGATGCGTCCACTGACCGGGCCGACATGGTTGCGGACTGCTGATGGCGGAGTCGTAGCCGCACCGGCGCATCACAGTCACCAGCCGGGCCCCGCCCGTGGGACCGGCGCCAGTGTGCCGCCGGGCCTGCCGGGCCAGACTTGGTGGACATAGTCAGGAAGCACCTCACACAAAAAACGGGGAGACGCCCGATGGCAGTCTCCCCGTTTTTTGTATGGGTAAGTGTTTTAGGGGTCGCTGCAGAAAACGGACTTTATTGTGTCGTAAGGGAGGGGAGCTCGGTGGTTTTGAGGCACATTTGGAGTCCGTTTTCCGCGCTGAGACTACCCGTTGGGATGTTTGATTATTCGCAGCGCTTGAGGGCGGAGGGGACTGCACAGAATGTCCAAAGCCGTCTGCACAGCCCGCCCGTTGGGGGATCCTTGGGTTCTTGCGGTGATTGCAACACTTAGCGGATGGGTGTTGTCATGGCGAGGTATTCGATTTACGTAAGACCGGATCTTCTGCAGCTGTTTTGGGCTGGGATGCAGGCCGGTGATTTCATCACTGACGCTGTTGTGCCGATCAATACGAGCAGGCGGACTGTGCGCCGGGTCCTGGCCGGGGCCGGGGGTGTCAGGCCACGCCGCGGCCGGGATTTGAAGGGCCGTTGCCTGACTTTCGCCCAGCGTGAAGAGATCGCGGTGCTGCGCGCCCAGGGACACTCGCTGCGCCGGATCGGGGCCGTGGTCGGCAGATCTGCCTCGACTGTGTCCAGGGAGCTTCGGCGCAATTCGGTGGCCGGGTTGCCTTACCGGGCGACGTCGGCTCACGCGCTGGCGTATGAGCGGGCTTCGCGGCCGAAACCGGCGAAACTGCACACGAACACGGTGTTGCGTGCGAAGGTGGAAGAGGACCTGAAAAAGAAGTACTCGCCTGAGCAGATCGCAGGACGCCTGCGGGTTGAGTTTCCCGATGAGCCGGAGATGCGGGTGTCACCTGAGATCATTTACCAGTGCCTTTACGTTCAGTCCCGCGGAGCACTGAACCGTGATCTGGCCGCGTGTTTACGCACCGGACGGGCACTCAGGCAGCCCTGCAGGAAAGCCGGCCAGCGGAAGAACCGGATCCCGGGGATGATCAATATCTCCGAACGTCCCCCCGAGGTTCAGGACCGTGCGGTGCCGGGGCACTGGGAATCTCAATGCTGTTGTCAAGCAGCCTGGACGCAAATGGCGGCGGCCGGCTCCCGGTATTCGGTGTGGTCGCGGAGCATGGCCCAGATGACGTTGATGCGGCGTCGGGCAAGTGCGATAAGCGCCTGTTTGTGGGACTTTCCCTCGCCGCGTTTCCGGTCGTAGTAGGTTCTGGAAGCGGGGCTGTTTTTCAAGCTGGAGAGGGCGGCGAGGTAGCAGGTTCGGAGGAGTCTGCGGTTGAATCGGCGCGGCCGGTGCAGGTTTCCGCTGATCCGGCCGGAATCGCGTGGGACCGGAGCCAACCCGGCGACGCTGGCGAGCCGGTCGACGGAGTCGAATCCGTCCAGGTTACCGCCGATGTTCGCGAGAAAAGTAGCCGCGAGTACGGGCCCGAACCCAGGCATACTCAGCAGAACATCGGCGCTGTCGTGCTGCCTGAACAGGTCCGTGATCTGGGCATCGACGTCTGCGATCTCTGCATCGGTTGAGCTGATCTGATCGGCCAACCGGACGACCAGGGCCGATCCCATGGATTGGGCAGGCAGGACGGTGTGCTGGGCGTTTGCAGCCGCAAGTGCCTTCTCCGCCATCTTTGCACTGTTCCGGCAGCCGCGTTTTCTCAGCCAGCCAGTAAGCCGCGTCAGTCCTATCCGGCGGATGCCCTCGGGGGTCTGATAGCCGCTCAGAAGGGTCAGAGGAGCCTTCTTGGAGTAGTCGAAGGCCCGCTCGAGCGCAGGGAAGTATTCCAACAAGGTGGCCCGGAGCCGGTTGATCGCCCGGACACGGTCGCAAATCAGATCGGTGCGGCGGGCGGTGAGCATACGCAGGTCCACACTGATCTGGTCTGCGCTGCGAACGGGTTGCAGGTCGGTGCGCATGCGGGCCTGGTCAGCGATGATCCTGGCGTCTTTCGCGTCGGTCTTTCCATCCCCCGATAGGTCGCTGCGGCGTGATGCACGATCCGTCCAGGGATATAGAGCAGGTGCTGAGCGTGTGCTGCCAGCAGCTCGATCAGCAGCGCCGCGCCGCCGGCGTTCAGATCAGTAGCCCAGCAGATCTCACCACCGGCCGCGCTCTCCGCGGTTTCGGCGATGAGCTGGAGCAACGCGGTTTCGTCGTTCTCGACCCGTTTTGACAGCAGCACCGTCCCGGATTGGTCGATCACAACGCAATGATGGGCACTCTTGCCCGAGTCGATTCCTGCCCACACGTCCGGCATGTCTTTCGGTCCCTTCGATCAGCTCCAATTTGGTTGGCCCCTGTCGATAACCACGCCGGCACGTCCTTACCCAACGATCAATGTCGTAAGTCTCAATCAGCGGTCGAGTCATCGGCGGGCAGCGGGCGGCCATTCCCAGTGAGCCGTCCAAGCGGCAGGGAGATCTGGGCCATACCCACCACCCGAGGGTGATCGAAACACTACGACAGCTCCGAAGTCACCCACAACAAAATCGTAAGGAAGGCGACCTCATCATCGGCAAGGGGAATCAGTCCGCGATCGGGACGCTGGTCGAGCGGACCACCAATTACACGGTGCTCGTGCACCTGCCGGACGGGTACAAGGCCGAGCAGATGCGGGATGCACTGACCGCGAAGATCAAGACGCTCCCCGAGGCGCTGCGGCATTCACTCACCTGGGACCAAGGCATCGAAATGCAGGACTGGAAAACCGTGAAAGTAGACGCCGGTATCGACATTTACTTCTGCGACCCGCACCCGCCCTGGCAGCGGGGCATCAACGAAAACACGAATGGCCTGCTGCGCCAGTACTTCCCGAAAGGCACGGACCTGAGCATCCACAGCGCCGAAGACCTCGACTGGGTCGCACAGGAACTCAACGACCGGCCACGCAAAAGACTAGAGTTCAGAAAACCGATCGAACTGATCGAAAACCTCCTGTTGCAATGACCGCGTGAATCCGCCGATCCCGCACCGGGCACATTGACAGGGATTCAACCTAAGTTTGTGCAGACTGGGCACTGGCGTTTCGCCGACCCCGTAGCGATGGCATCTCCCTATCCAGCCAGGGCTCTGGGACTTGCAACAGCATAAGAGTCAGACCGCTTCGACGGCCCAGGCTTCGCCATCGGACAACGCCCGGGACCTGGGTGAACGTACAGATCAAAGTCGATCTGACTGATCCGACGGCTGAGATGCCGCAAAGACTGGCAAGAAGTCTGGGACTGGATGTTGCGCAAGAATCGTTAGCGGCGGAGTAGCGCGAGTGCAGCGACGGCGCTGCGGATGGAGTCGGTCGAAAGGGATGAAAGAGGCACGTTCGGGCGTCGGCTCTCAAACCGGCTGATCCGCATATTCGCCGCCAGCACAGTCAGCTCAGGGATGTCCTCCAGTTTCTGGAGGAAGAAATCGAGCGTAGCGGGCTCCGGTAGTTCATCCCCCTGAAGCCGCGGAATCCGGGTGAAGTTTAACTCAACGGATGTGCCCTGGGCCCTGAAGTAGAGGAACGAAACGGTACCCAGCTGCACACCCCGGCTATCCACAATCTTCAGGTTCCCCGCCGGGGCGGCTGCCTTCGACCCAACAAACGGCATGCCCGCGGCAAGTGCTTCAGCTAGGAAAAGGTCAAAAGCCGGGAGGCTGTCCCCGTCGTGTTCTGCGATCCAGGCCCGATAGCTGTCCGCGCCCCACTGCGTAAGGTCACCCCTCCGGGTGGCCGCCGATTTCGTTTCGGCCATTTCCTGCCCGTAAACCTGCGGCATCAGAATTTCCACCTGCCCCTGCCTCAGCCGCGCGTACTCCACAGCGATCACCGACGTCGCCGGCCCTGACATGGTGTTTAGATACTCGATCATTCGCTTCAGTGGGGCATTGATCGCGTCGACGGCAAGAACAATTCGAAATCTTCCCTCTGCCAGGTTGTCCGCCACGGTCGCCCTCAGCGAGAGGCCTTCCTCATCATGGTCGAACAACGACTGGGACGTCCGGGCACGCCAGCGGGCGTTGAAATCCTCAGGATCCATGCCCCACAGTCGTGACGCATAATCGAACATCTGTCCCACCACCTCGCGACGGATCTGAGGATTTGACGCCAGCTTGCACTCAACAAGAGTCACGTCCCCTGTCACGTCAACAACGACAATGTCAGCAGGGCCGACTTCTGACTGGAACTCCCGGCACGTTCTTGCCGCCGAGCTCACCCCGGGAATCAACTCAGGATGCGCTGCAAGGATTTCCTGAAGCTCGGACTCCAACGCATAACCAGCGTCGGTCGGCTCACGCCACGTACCGTCACCCTGACGAATCAAGACCGTTCCCATCCAATGCCCCTCGTCCTAACTCCCGCTCCCCTGACCGGCGTATCAACCTGGAAGCCAGCCGGCCTTCATTACACACCACAACCTCCCCAGGTAATAGAGGCGCCCACTAAATTCGCAATCGGAGCATGCACTCACTCCTGGGCCGAATCACGTCAGTTTGCTGAACGCTGTCAACCACACAGCACGAGCCAGTCCCTGCCCGGAAATCAGAAGGTACAGCGGCCCTGCGGCGTGTTCTCGGTAACGAAGGATTTCAATAACAGAATGAATCGAGAATGGCGGTGCTTGCGGCGAGCTGCAGCACAGCGGCGTTGTGGTTCTCAGCGATAAATGGCGGTCTTTGCGCAGCGCCATTTGTCGCCTCGCGGCCCGCAAGCCGATCCCTCACCGTGCATGGGACTTCGAGTGTCGACGACCGCAGGAGGCCGCGGTGCGGCGAGTTCAGAATGGCGGATTTCCACAGCCCGGTTTGGCGGTGTTGAACTTCCGATCGAGGAACCTTCACAGGATATGTTTCAGGTTTACAGGCCTTCCTGGTGACGGGTGGTTGCCTGTCGGGCCTGTTCCACCGCCGTCGCGCTCATCTCGTCGGAGAGCTTCAGCACGTCGTACATGCCTCCCACGGTCCGGTCGCCACTGTGGGCAGTGACGCGGGTTTCGCCGTCGATTTCATCGATCCGAAAATGGATGCCGGTCGCGGATTTCAAGTATCGGACGGCGTCCTTGTGGAACCAGGCCCCGCCCGTCCATTCCCGTCCGATCTCGACCCATATGTCCTGGCCCACCGTCCTCACCCTCAGCCCGGGCTGGCGGAAGGCCCCGGCCAAGGACTCCACAGCCGTCTCGAGGGGCAACCTGGTGGTCCACTGCTCCTTGTGTTGGAAGCGCTCGGCAATAGTCCTGAACTGCAGCAGAATCCATAACCCAACCATGTTTGGCCACAAAGCGGTCGTCACTAGGGCTTCGGGACCGTCCGTGAATCCCCAGACGATTGCGGCCGTTCCGGCCACGGCGATTGCGGCCAGCGCAATGCGCCGCGCCCGGCCCGGAATCAGCACCAATTCCCCTGCCTTGCCCCGGCCACTGGCAAGATAAATGCCCACCCCCAGCGTGAACACCGCCTGGATGCCATACAAGACACCCAGTGGAATATCGGCCCAACGGTCGTGGCCAGACGCGAAGACCATAAAAACCGACAAGACCGCCAAAGCCATGATGACAAGCCCGGCGCTGATCCGGATCCGTTTGTCCCGCGCCGAAGGCTGCATGACTACATGTCAGCACGGGGCACCGTCCTTGTCCACGGGCTTTGGCAGGAGGGCGCCTCCTCTCCCGTCAGTTGACGGATCGGCTTACGGGCGGTCTGAACGAACACTTCCCATCTCGGATAATACGGTCACAGCCAGTCCGGCTAGCGTTGAGCGTAGGGTGGCGAGCCATGCCGCCCGGGAAGCAAGCAAAAATTCTTCGACTTGTGTCGATCTGGCCTCGCGCCGTTCGACCTGTGGGTGAGAAGGTCGAAGGGCGACCTTCCAAAACCAAGGAGTATGAAATGGCCAAGTACATGTTGATCATGCGGGCAACGGACGAGTCGTCCGCGAACTTCGCGAACATCGACTTCGCGGAGATCATGGAGAGCATGGGCAAGTTCAACGACGAGCTGATCCGCGCCGGCGTCCTGCTGGCGGCCGAGGGCCTGGAGGATCCGAACGAGGGCGTCGTCGTTGACTTCACCGGCGAGACCCCGGTGGTTACAGACGGTCCTTACGGGGAGACGAAGGAACTGTTCGGTGGCTACTACATCCTCGACGTCGCGTCGAAGCAGGAAGCCATCGAGTGGGCCAAGCGGGCGCCGCTCACGGCGGGTAGTAAGACCGAGATCCGCCGCGTGACGACGATCGACGAGTTCCCGCAGGACAACGAGTGGATCCAGAAGGAACGCGCTTGGCGCGAGCAAACCGCGCAGCTCTGAACTGGCGGTGAGCGCCACCGAGGCGCGGGGCGCCGTCGAAGCGGTGTGGCGGATGGAATCCGGCCGCATCGTCGGCGCCCTCGCCCGCTATACCGGAGACTTTCCGCTTGCTGAGGATCTCGCGCAGGAGGCCCTCGCCGAGGCACTCGTCTCCTGGTCCGTCAACGGAGTACCTGCAGAGCCTGTCGGGTGGCTGCTGACTACCGGCCGGCGTCGTGCGATCGACACTTTCAGAAGGCTGGCGGCGCGCGAGGAAAAGTATGCCCTGCTTGCCCGCGATCTCGCGGAGGATATACCAGGGGCCGACGCGCTGTTCGACCCCGATGCGATCGACGACGACGTGCTCGCGTTGATGTTCATCTCCTGCCATCCGGTGTTGTCGAAGGAGGCGCGGATCGCGTTGACGCTGCGGGTGGTCGGCGGACTGGGCAGCGAAGAGATAGCAAAGGCGTTCCTCGTGCCAGTGCCTACGATCCAGGCGCGCATCACACGGGCCAAGAAGACGCTGGCCGCCGGCCGAGTGCCGTTTGCTGTGCCCGAACCGCAGGAGGTGACCGAGCGGCTCGGCTCGGTGCTTCAGGTCGTCTACCTGATCTTTACGGAGGGCTCGTTCGCGTCGGGTGGCGACGAGTGGATTCGCGCGGATCTGGCCAGCGAGGCGCGCCGGCTGGCCCGTGTGCTGGTGCGGCTCGCGCCCGAGCCCGAGGTATTCGGGCTGCTCGCACTGTTGGAACTCACCGCCGCCCGATTTCCGGCCCGACTCGATGCCTCCGGGAGCCCGGTGCTTCTTGAGGACCAGGACCGACGCCTGTGGGACCAGTCAGCGATCCGGCGCGGACGTGCGGCACTGGCACGGGCCGTGGGGGCCGGATCTGGACTGGCCGCGTACGGCCTCCAAGCGTCCATTGCCGAGTGTCACGCAGTGGCGCACTCGGTAGCAGAGACCGACTGGCAGCGAATCGTCATCCTCTACGAAGCCCTCGGACGACTGACACCGTCACCTATCATCGAACTCAACCGCGCGGTCGCTGTCGCGATGGCCTCCGGTCCGGCGGACGGCCTCGCGCTGGTCGACGCGATCGAGTCACGGGACGAACTCGCCGGCTCGCACCTGCTCCCCGCGATCCGCGGCGAGATGCTCACCCGGCTCGGCCGTCGCGACGAGGCACGCTCCGCACTCCTGCAAGCCCTTGAACTGTGCGGGAACGCCGCCGAACGCGCGGCACTCCAGCGCAAACTCGACGGTGTCAGCCGGCCGTAGGGGGCCCGCCGCCGGACCACACTGCCAACGAAGACCTCAACAGTTGTTACCCGAGCTGCTTCACGCGGTCGCCAGTGCCGATGCCAACACAAGCCGGCCCAAACGTAACCGTGTTCTTCGACGGCCTTCCTGCTGAGCGTTGCATAACGGGACCGGCTTACGGGCGGCATTCCGCGCTCCACACGAGTCCGAAAGAACGCTGCCTCGAGACTTGAAGGATACTTAGATACATGTATACTTGTATTCAAGTTATCCAGTATATGAGTAATAAGGAGCATTTGTGCTGCAGATCAAATTGGGCCATAAGCAAGACGTGCAGAACGACCCCCTCGGCCGGAGTTGGGTAGGGGCCGAGCCGAACATGAGTGAATGTGATGCGTGGGAGGCCGGCCGCGGGTGTTGGGTGATGAAGGCAAGCAGGGCCATTGAGGAGGATGAGGTGCGCATCGTTGATCCCGCTGGCACCATCCTTGCCGTAGCAACCATGCGGGGTCTGATCAAGCATGGTAATCGGCTTGAGGTAGTGGGTGACCTTTTGGAAGGCGATCCCCGTGTTGGAAACCAAGTCGAGCTGAGCAAGTCCCAGAACCCTATCTCGTACCACCAGATCTGATCGTAGCCAGGCGACATGGCAAGGGGTGGGCATTCTGCCAGCCCCTTGCCATAATCGGCTTCCTTTTGAGCGAGAGCCCCGCCGTCCGCATGGAGTGCCAGATATGATCCGGGCATGACTGAATTGGATCTCCTCGTGAAGGCCGTCGTTGAGGATCTCGGTGATTCCTCCGGTTGGAGTGCCCCGGTGGAGTTTCGCGACTCTCTTGCGCTTTGCGCCTTGAACTCCGCCTACTCGCTGCGCGGGAGCTCGGCCGCAGCGACGAAAATGCTCGCCCGGTACCGTGCGATTCGCCCAACGGCAGACACCGATAGTGGCATAGACCTGATGAAGGCCATGGATAGCGCAGGTGGCCCCGCAGACTTCGCCCGTGACATCCTGCGCAACGAAAGTAAACTCCCGGGTACAAACCGTTTGCGACCTGATGGTATTTACGAGGGCCTCTCCCGGCTCGCAGACCTGCGTTCGGTCCGCGGTTCACGGCACGACGAGTCTGTTCGATGTAGCCGGCAGTGACGAGCTTGCGGACGGCGCGCTCGATGGTGCTGAGGGACGCCCCGACCTGGCGGCTCACGGTGTCCTGGGCGACCCTGACGCTGCGGTGTCTCCAAAACCGCCCGGCTGCCCCTGGGCTGTCAGCCGGGCGTCAAGTTCTTTCACTGCCCCAATTACGGCGGCGAGAACTGACTCCAGTTCGGTCACCTTCGCCCCAAGCGTCTTATCAGTGGCTTTGTAAACCGCGTCAGCTTTATCGAGAGGCGTGTCCAACTGTTCAGTAATGGTCATGGTCAGAGGCTACACAACAGCACGCACACGCGGCCTTGCAGATTTACAGCTGGAAGCAGCCTGGGTAGGAATCTTTCGTGGTAGAGGATGACCACTTGGCCAGGGTGCCGTCAGGGTTGAACGCCACTTGTGCGTATGAGCAGTCAGACCCCGGTTCGCCGCTCGGGTTGCCCTTCACCGTGGAAGCACACCAGCCCCATGTGGTGTCTACACGTCCACCGATGGCCGCGCAGGAGCTGTCCTGTGTTGCCTTCTTTTTGGCTGCGTCGGCAGCTTCCAATGCAGCAGCAGTGGCTGATGCCTGGGCAGCTTTCTGCCTGGAAAGGTCTGCTGCGGCAGCTGATGCCTGGGCGGCCTCTTGCCTGGAAAGGTTCGCATCACACTGTTGAATCTGCTGATCAGCAATGGCACGGGCCTGCGGAAGATCGACACCGACGTACTTGGACAGCAGGACATCGAGTTGCGGATCGCCGCCATTGTCGCCGGTTGCCAAGTAGTTCAGGACCTTATCCCCCACATCGCAATGCGGATGCAAGGCCTTGACGAGGCCGGCAGCGCCAGCCGCAGCAGGAGTCGCTGTCGGGAGTGCTGTTGCAGTGGACTGTGCGGACGAGGCCGGCTGTGAACATCCGGTCACCATACCCGCGGTGATCATGAGTCCAAGGACAGGCAGAATAAGCCTGCTCGGAAGGGGTGCGCCATGATCAGAGGCTACAGGGCCGCCAAAGCACCCGCCGACCTCCTGGAACAAATGACACAGTTAGCCAAAAAGATCGCCGCACAGAGCAACCAACCCTGCCTGCCTGCCTATGCCAAGCGCCAGCCAGTTGATTCTGGATCACAAGGTCTAGGCTGTCGCTGACCTTTCGAGATCTGCGGGGACTGCTGAAGGTTTTCGACGTGATCCACCGTCAACTCCGCTCCCCGGGACCCTGCCTGTAATGTCCGGTGAAGGATCCTCTACCGGACACCACCTGAACCATAATTCAAACCGAGGCCAGCATGCTCACCCGGTGCTCCTATTCCGCAAGGGTCTGCCCCGGCAACGTGGGGGATGGGGCCTGTGCCGCGGTGGCGTAAAGGGTGTTGAGTTGGCGGTAGAGCGTTCGGGCGATGTACCGCTTAAGTGATCGGCGGATTTCGCGGTAGCTGCGGCCTTCTTCGGTGCGTTTAGTGACGTAGTCCCGTGTTCCGGGGTCATGGACCATCCGGGTCATGGTGATGGTGTGCAACGCTCTGTTCAGGCGCCGATCACCGCCCCGGTTGAGCCTGTGCCGGACAGTGTTACCGCTTGAAGCTGGCAAGGGACTCACCCCTGCCAGTGAGGCGAAGGCAGCTTCGCTTCGAACCCTTCCTGGATGCGACCAAGCTGTCAGGACGGTAGCGACTGTGACAGCCCCGGCGCCCACCATCTCCAACAGCGGTGCCGCGGGGCTTTGCTGGATCAGCTCTGTCATGCGCTTCTGGTTCGCAGTCAGCTGAGTGGTCACTTCGAGAACGCGGCGCGCCAACCGGACTGCTTCCTCGCGCGCGATCGATAGCTCGAGCTGCTCCTGTCGTTCCCGCCATCTGGTGATCGTGGCGATCTGGGCGGGAACCAGGGGTTTACGAGCGTCGATTCCAAGATCGTATGCCCTGAGTAAGGCGATGAGTGCATTGACATTCATCGTTCGTTCCCGGGTCAACTGATCCCGGGATGCGCTCAAGACCCTGAGTCCGGCACGGGTTCCTTCATCCCGGCGCGGGGCTCGAAGCTGGGACTCCTCTAAGGCCAGGACTGCGGTTCCGATGGCGGCGGCGTCCAGCGGGTCGGACTTGCCGATCCCCCGGCGACCGCGGGCGTTCATCCGTGGAGCTTCGGCGACGTCATAGCCGGCGTCGGTTACTGCCCTGGCCAGACGTGCCCCATAAGAGCCGATACCCTCAACGGCCCATAGACAGGCCATATCGCCATCTGACCGCCGGCCTACCCACGCAAGTGCGCGGGAAATCCCTGCCGAGGTGGTCGGGAACTGCTCGCACGCGACCTGTCGCTTGGTACTGGCATCGATGATGGCGTAAGTGTGTGTGCGGGCGTGGCAGTCCACACCGATTACAAATGGGCGGGTCTGCGCAACGATAGTCAACGCGGCCACCCTCCTTCCTTTCGAACGGGCAAGATAAGTCGCATCGCGACCGGCACTGGACCTGGGAGGAGTCACTTCGAGGCAATACTGTGATGAGCCACAACCGCGAGGGGCTGGGCAAGCTTCTAATCAAGCCACCGTCGTGGGACAGGTCAACGCCGGTCGCCCCCACCCAGCGCGGACAAGTCGGGGGAAACGCACCCTCAAGGGGCAATTGTTTTTTCGAGTCACGCGCCAGGCAGAACGACCGGCATCAACACTGCCAGCTAGTCCCAGACCAGCCACTGCAAGACTCACAGTTGTTTTTTGGTTGCTGGCAAGCTCGCTTGCTCGGCGGCCGACGGAGCCCTGTCTACCCGCAGGGCCAGGGTCAGGAAATTCCCCGGCGGAATAAGCGAGGAACGAGCGCGTCGGGGAAATTCCTGGGCCGCAGGCCCCGACGAAGGAGGGGCTAGACGGGGTGGAGCGGACGCCTAGAATCCGGAGGACAGCAACCAAAAAAAGTCGAAGACGTAGACAACAGGGCCGGGACCGGCGGAGCTCTGCGACGCCCGGGCCTGGACCCAACAGGCGGGAGCGGCAGCGGACGGCCATTCTCTGGGTGCAGCGAAGCGGAAACCAGGGCGAGCCCCGCGAGCCTGCACTAGGTCCGGCGCCGGCGCTGCCGGGATCCCGGGCATCTTAAGAGCGGAGAGGCCGGCACCTGGTGGGGTGCCGGCCTCTGCCGTTTTTCCTCTGCAAGGAAATCTAGGGGCGCAGCGCCATCGCTGCAGTGTTTTAGATGTTACCGGATTCCCGTTCCCAGGAGATATTGACCGGCCCGGTGGATTCGCCGGCTGTGAGCAGCAGCAGCTCGGCTACTTCCTCGGCGGGGCTGGTGTCGGGGGCCGGCTGGTCGGCTTCGGTCCGAATGTATCCGGTGGCCATTATTGCGTGCTCCCCTGGTCGTGGCGGTGGTTCCACCTTTCACTGTAGCCAGGGTTTCTGCACATTGGCTGGGCGACTGGCCGCGCCCGCGCGAGCGTGAAATGGCGGCCGGCGGAGCGCCAGCGGGGGAGGCCGCCCCGCCACCGGCAAAAGGGGCCGGACCGGAAAAGCGATCCGATCCGGCCCCTTGCTCTGGCCTAGATGATGTTGCGGCGGTAGGAAGTTGCGGAGTCGCGGGCTACCTCTGCGATGTATCCGCGGCCGATCAGTTCGCGGAGCAGGACGGCCAGCCGGAAGCCTTCGACGTCGGAAGCGGCGAGCTTCAGGTACCGGTCAGCTTGGGTGCCTTGGCCTTTGAGCCATTCCAGCCAGCCCATCAGGGTCAGCATCGGTGCGCGCTGTCCCGGAGGTACGGCCTTCATCAGCTCGAACGCGAGGGATTCAGCCCGGTCCACGCGTTCCCAGTCAGGTCGGCCGTCGAACTTGCCCAGCATCACGTCCCCAAAGTTGCCGTTCTGGGTGGTGATGGTTTCGCAGAACAGGTAGTCACGGATCATCTTGTGCTGGAACGCACCCGCCAGCCCCCGCACGGTTTTCGCGTCGGGTACTTCCGGGTCCTCCAATGCTGCGGCCCATGCGGTGCAGGCGGCGGCGCGGTCTTCCTCGGACCCTGCCGGGGCCTGAACGCTCAGCGCCCAGGTTCCCAACAGAGCCGGGTTGTAAACGTCCACGTTCCGGGCGCTGCCGTTGTAAACCAGTGTGGCATTCGCGTTGCTGTCCCGGATCTCATCGAGTGAGTTGTGAACGTCCGTCCCGAACTCGGTCCAGTAGGTGGAGGTCACCAGCCAGACATTACGCACGGGCATCCGGGCCGTGGCCAGCTCGTTCACCAGCGCCGCCACATGGGCGGCGTAGGGGTAGCCATCAAGATCCTCGTCGCTGTAAACCACGACATAGGACCCGGTGGCCTCATCGTCATTGGCCGCGTAGCTGGTCATCGTCTGCGCGTAGTCCATCGGCTCAATGTGAGCCGGTGCGTCAACGCGG
Source organism: Pseudarthrobacter sp. N5 (assembly GCF_050157035.1). GTDB lineage: Bacteria > Actinomycetota > Actinomycetes > Actinomycetales > Micrococcaceae > Arthrobacter. The sequence continues at coordinate 696,623 of NZ_CP189593.1, read as the reverse complement.
ACGGTTGCACCGAGGGCACCGCCCTGGGCCGTGAGGATCACGAAGGACTCCGTGGGAATCCTGCCCAGCAGATGGGCGATGGTGGCCAGCAGGTCAGCGGGGCCGGAAAGGTTGAGCTTTTCAGTCATGGTTGTTTGTCCTTTGCAGAGGATTCGGTGGGTGGGGCGGCCTAGGCGACCGGCCAGCTTCCCCCTCCCCCCGTTGTTTTTTGGTTGCTGGCAAGCTCGCTTGCTCGGCGGCCGACGGAGCCCTGTCTACCCGCAGGGCCAGGGGCAGGAAATTCCCCGGCGGAATAAGCGAGGAACGAGCGCGTCGGGGAAATTCCTGGGCCGCAGGCCCCGACGTAGGAGGGGCTAGACGGGGTGGAGCGGACGCCTAGAATCCGAAGGACAGCAACCAAAAAACGTCGAAGACGTAGACAACAGGGCCGGGACCGGCGGAGCTCTGCGACGCCCGGGCCCGGACCCAACAGGCGGGAGCGGTAGCGGACGGCCATTCTCTGGGTGCAGCGAAGCGGAAACCAGGGCGAGCCCCGCGAGCCTGCACCAACACTCCCGGGCCCGGCCCGGGAGTGAGTACATTAGTCGCGCTGCAGCTGGTGCATCCCGGATTGTCAGACCCTGGCCCCACACTGAAACAGCGGTATGATTCGAATATGCATTCTACTGTAACGGGTGTCGGTAGTAGATAAGTTCTAAAGGTGTGGTATGGACCGTGACCAGCTCAAACGGCTCCAGGCGCGGTATGCCCGGCGTGCGCGGCCCATAGGACTGACAACTGAGGAACTGGACTTCGAGAACATGCCCTCCAAAACGGACGTGCACGGGATCCCGGTGCGGGCCTGGATCCGGTTTCAGGACTGCTCCGAGCTCGTGGACGGACTAGCCCATTCCTGGACCGCGAAAGCGGTGCAGGTCTCATGGCAGGACGGCCCGCTGCTGCGTTCGACATGGGTATGGGCCTCGGCGGTGACACGAAAATCAGCAGTGAACAGAACTTTGGGAGAGCGAACGAAGCGTGACAGCAGTACAGAGTGAGGCCGAACCGGCGGCCGCGGTGGACGTTCGATTCACCCTGGCCGGGGAACCCCTCGCGATCCGTTTTAACGGGAACGTGTGGGCGGTAGCCGCGGATCCCGTGCGCTGGTTCGAGCGCGAGCCCTGGTGGGAGACCCAGCCAAGGGTGCCCGTCGGCGCGGCCGTCGTGGACGTGGCCGTGTGGCGGGTCCAGGTTCGCATCAACAGTGCATCGCCGCTGCGGACCATGGAGATACGCCGCCGGCCCACGACAGAACAATGGATCCTGGCCTCGATCGATGACGCCGCATAGGCGCCGGGACACCTGGTGAGCCACGGACCGATCCCGCCGGCCGTGTGGGAGGAAATTCGGAACGAATTCACCCTCCCCACACAGGACCAGGTAAGGGCCAAGCTCGGGACCCTCGTCGCGGATCCCGAACCGCTCATGCGCCAGCTCGTGCGCGTCTTCGTCGGAGACGAAACGCTCTGCCCGGGATACCAATTCACCGACGACATGCAGCTGCACCCGACCGTGGCAGCCCTGTTCGCCGGGGCAATGGAACTGCGAATAGCGCACAACTACTTCGGCGCCTGGATGATCACACCCAGCCCGGACCTGGACGGCCGGCGTCCGGTGGACCTGCTCCACGGCCCCACTCCCCCACTGCTGCATGCGCTGGAGAGATTCGGCCACCACAAAGAAGGACAGGTGTACTGAACACAGTGCCCCGGTGGCCGGTCAGCACACCGATGGTCAGTTCAGGGATGTCCGGGGCGACGAAACCATAGCCGGCGTCTTCGCCAGCGAAGATACGGCACCAGGCAGCGCCGACAGGTGTTCCGTCTGCTGTCTCGGTCACAACGCCGAAATCTCCAGACCGGGGCCATCCTTCGAGATAATGCGAGAGTTCGGGCGTATTCATGAACTGCTCGAAGGTGAAGTGGGCTTCTCCACTCCAATTCATCGCTTCTAAGCCCGCAGCCGTAAGTGTGTTCAGGTCCTCGGCGGTTGCTTCGCGGATGATCACGGCCCCATTGCCAATGATCATGATCATCAGGCTAACGCCAAAGCTCACGGTCAGCTTCCTTCAGGTCCTCGCGCCGTCCATCTGTCCCACTTCCAAGGTTCTCTCAGGGTCCGCCGCGGCTTCGGTCGGGACCGATCCCGGTTTGCGCAGGTCAGGTGCCTTTGGCATGCCTCCGAGCGTGTGCCACATGTGTTGGCCAAGCGGTTACCCCGTGGCGTTGACCGGTTGCCACCGCTTCAAGCCCTTCCAAGTCAGCGGTAGGTTCTATAGCCTCAAGGCCATGAACACGGTCCCGGAGGCTGGCGAACCCATGGAACCGTTCCGTGTCGTCATCGGCTTCAACAATCAGGAACTCTCGGCTACGTGGCCTTTTATCGAGCTCGTAGCAACGCCGGAACGATTGGAGTTCCGTGCCCGTTTGGGGTTCGGCCGGTTTATGGGACCATGGCGCGTCGAGCGGTCCGAGGTCACCAAGATCTTCAGGGCTCCGGGTTTGATGATGGGCGATTGCATCGCAGTCCGAGGCAAGCATTACCTCGACTGGACGATCTATGCGTTTAGCCTGGAGCCGATACTCCTCACGCTCGAGGAACTCGGCTATCCCGTGGATTGGATTCACCGCACGCCGTGAACCTGGGCACTTCTGGAGTCGCTTTAGTTTGAAGGGTTTCCCGGGGTTCGGCACAACTTCGGCTTGGAACCGACCTCTATGCGAGTCGACGCTTGTTTGGACGTCGTCCAAGCGTGGGGCCACTTGTGCGGGTCTGGTGCTTAGTCACGTGGGGTTGCCCGGTTGAGGTGGGTCATGAGATCGCGGTTCGCAGCCCGCGCGGCTTCGAGTTCGTCGTTGCGTTCTGCGAGTTGCCGGCGTTGTTCAGCGGCGTGTTGTTCGAGTTCGGTGACCCGGCGCTGCAGGCGGTCGATATCGTCGGGGCCGCCGAGGCCGGATTCCCGCCAGATCTGTTCGCCGAGACGTTCGGACAGACGCTGGCGAAGTTGGGTATTCTCCCGAGACAGACGGGTGATGCGGTCATGTGCGTTGGCCAGGTCGGCGATGAGGGAAGCGCGGCTGACAGCTGGTCCTCCGGTCTTGGTGCGGGTCGGTTCGGCGGCTTTGGCCAGGACGGCCGAGTGCAGGTCGCGGTGGCGATAGAGGAAGCTGCGGTCTACCTTGGCTCGGCGGGCGATAGCGGAGACGCTGATTTCGCTACCCTGATGGGCCGCTTGTTCGAGGGCGGCGATGACGCGTTGTCGGCATCTTGTGCTGTGGGCTTGCCTGGCTGCGGCGATCCCGGTGGTGTTGGTGTTCACGGCTTTTCAAGTCCCGCTCTGAGATCGGCTTGCCGCTTGATGGAGGGCATGCCGAGGTTGGTTATCTGCCGGGTGCGCCGGACCGCCGAGACAGCGGCGGCGATGTCGGCTTGTTCGGCGGGGTTGAGTTGGTCGAGGTGTTCTTCGACCTTATGCACGAGTTCCTTCATCCGGCGGATCTCTTCCTCTGACGGTAACGCTTCCGTTCTGGCCCAGTCTTCGAGATTGGTTGTGGCCAGCACGCGTTCGCGGTCACGAAGCAGGTCATGAAGGTATGCCTTTAGCTCGGGCAGATGCGAGGGATCGGTGTGGAAATGATCGCATCCGACACAGCGAAACCGGAACGGGCATGCGCCGCCCCCTGCTTGGACGTTGGTCGGCTCCTGGCAGGTGCCGTAGGGCACCGAAACGTGGCCGAGGATGTGGCGGGCGTGCTCGTCGTCCAGTAATGCCTGGGTATCTCGCCAGAGGTGGTTGCCGTGACGGTCGAATTGGTGGTTGGCCAGTCGGTCGACGGCGGCACGGCGGCGTTTCTCGCCGATCTGGTAGTAGGCCTGAGTCGAACTTAGCAACTCATGGCCCATTAGTTCTGCGAGTACGTCGAGCGGGACGCCGGCGTCGGCGTGCCGTTGGGCGTAGGTGTGTCGGTAGGAGTACGGCGTAATCGTGGTCAGGTCGAAAATGCTGCCGTCCGAGCGTAGGAGAGGACTCGGCAGCGCAGTGAGCCAGCGGCGGTGGGTTCGGCCGATCTTGTGTCGCCCCATCGGATGTTTGCCGTTCGGCTCCGGGTCGTCTGAGGGCAGCAGGAGCAGGGCTGATGGCTTGATGTCGGGGAAGCGGTTCTGGGTGTCTCGCTGCTGGGCGCTGATTAGTTCTGCGGTCGCCTTGGTGATTGGGAGCCGCCGGCCCGGTCTGTTGTTCTTGAGGTCGTCATAGACGAGCACATATTTGTCGTCATGGTCGCGGCCCAGGCAGTCCCAGGACAGGTTCAGGATCTCGTTTGGGCGGCGGCCGGTGTCGATGAGCAACTCGATCGCGGTGGCCAGCACTTTCGGGGCGCGCGTGCGCAGCAGAGGAAGGGCGTCGCAGAGCTGGGCGAGGATTTCGGGTGGCAGCGCCCGGCTTGGAGGTTGCAGGTCGGGGCGGCGGGGAATGTCTTCGCGGCGCAGCGCAAAGTCGTCAGGGAGACCGCTGAGCGGGCCTCCGGACCGTGTAAGGCCGAGTAGCCGCATTTGACGCAGTGCATGATGAGCCTTTCGGCAGCTCAGGGCCCGGGACAACTCGCTGATCCTGTCGCAGTGTTCCAGGTAGGCGAGGCGCTGCAGGAACATCTCGATGTCGTGGCGGCCGAGTTCGCGAATGACAAGTCCCCGGTCAGTTCGATGGATGCGCAGGCTCTCTGAGAGCCCGGCTATTGCTGCGACATGAGCTCTCAGCGCTGTGGTGACTTCTTCGCCCCGACGACGTATCAGGTCGTGGAGTGCCCACCTTTTCATGCCTTCGCGTAACCAGGGCTGGCTAATGGCCGTGAAGTCCAACCGTCCGCTGTGGCCAAAGCGGTTCATCGCCCAGGTGTCCTTGGTTTGTTCTGCCTCCAGCTGGGCTTCGCGGGTGGATGTGACCATGGCATGGGCTGGCATTGTGTTCACCTTGACGCTGGCGTGGAGTGGTGGGCTACTCGCTCGACCGCATCACGTAGCCGCTGCGGTGCCGGATGGAGATACACCTGGCTTGAGCTGATTGAGGCGTGTCCGAGGAGTTCCTGGACTTCATCGATGCTTCCGCCGGCATCCAGGACGTTGCTGGCAAACCCGTGACGCAGCGCGTGCGGGTGCACGGCCGGGTTCAGTTCTGCACGGTGTGAGGCCGCAGCCAGCAGTTCGTTGACTGCAGCTGGCGTCATCGGCGCACCGATGGGTGCCCGGAACAGGTTCACGAACACGAAATCGCTCTCCCGTGCCGCGTCATTCCTAGCCCTCTCGGTGAAGTACTGATCGTGCGCCTGCACGACCAGTGAATCCACCGGAACGATACGGGAGTGACGCGATTTCGCCCACGCACCGTTGATGTTTTGCCTGCGTACTACATGCAGATGAGCTCCCGGAAAGGTGCAACCCAGGGAGGACGAATCGAGGAGAAAGTGGACGTCCTCACGCCGCAAACCAACCAGTTCGCCCCGACGCAACCCTGCCCGCGCGAGCAGAATCACCAGCAGCCGGTCACGGGCCGAGAGACACGCTCTCAGCAGGGCCAGGAAATCGTCATCGCTTGCACGGTCAGGGCGACGGTTAATGGCTGGAACCCGGTGCCGGGCCTTCAGCCGCAGTCTCCAGACGCCGTCCTCACCGCGCGCCTCGGCTGGCAGATCCTGGCTATTGGCCAGCTCATAGAGATGAGCAAGTACCGCTCTAGGCGCATCGTCGTGGTCCACCGCGAAGGTAAGGAAGCCCCTCACCCCTGCGAGCACGCAGTTGATCCGCCGAGGTCCGCGGACCGTAGTCGTTGCCGAACCGCGCGTTGTCCCTGGTAGCGAACAGTGACGGAGCCACAACACGAAGGCCGGCATCCTCCCCGCAGCTGCCCGCCAGTCTTGTCCAGTGGCCGCGCACCACGCCAAGTAGAGCGCAATCGCGCCCGCGTACGTCTTTGTCGTCGACTCAGCAGCATCACGCCCGAACCGCAGGTGCCGCAGATAAGCATCGGCCTCGGACATGACCAGCAGGTCATCGCCGATCACTGTCCAGTACCGCGTTCCGGAAGGCATTTTGACTGGAAAAGTTCGCATCGTCATCTCCCGCGTCAATCATGGACCCCGCAACAGGCCACCACCTGACCGACACACTGAGAGAACCGCAGTCCACGAGCCAGCGACCCAAGCTTGTGCCACAGTCCACAACAGGCAGCAGGACCCTGAGAGAACCTAGGAAGTGGAACGCCCTGGGGAGGTCATTTAAAAATTTTCGACACGCCACGAAAATTCGTTCCACAACTATGTTCACTTCGGTGTCCCGTGCCGAGCGTGCAGGATAAGTATCGGTACAGTAGTTCCATGGATATTGGGTACGCCCGCGTCTCGACCGCGAAACAGGACCTCGACCGGCAGATCGAAGCGCTGCGCGGCGAGGGGATCCCCGCCAAACACATCTACTTGGATAAGAAATCCGGATCCACGACAAACCGACCCGGACTGCATGAAGCCCTCGACCAGGCCCGCGAGGGAGACGTCATCGTGGTGCACACCCTGGACCGGTTGGGCCGGACCGTCCGGGACACTCTGAACCTCATCCACGACCTGGCAGGCCGCGGCGTCGGAGTCCGGAACCTGGCCGACCCAATACGGGTTGATTCGGCCAATCCAGAAGATCCCATGTCGCAGTTGGCAGTGGTGATGCTCGCGCTCTTCGGGCAAATGGAACGAACCTACGCGATCGAACGCGCAGCCCACGCGCGCGCCGTTGCTGCCGCTAAGGGCAAAAGGATCGGCCGGCCCAGCGTGGTCGACCCAGCGAAACTGGCCTACGCCGCACACCTCCGCGACCAGGAAAATCAGTCCATCTCCGAGATCATAGTTCCGCCGTTCCATCTCAGCGATGATCGCCCCCACGAGATCGGCGACCGTGACAATCTGCTTCTCCATTGCAGCCCTCCAACCTTGAGTCGTGGCGCTTAAGCGCTACCACTCAAGGCTGGATCGTTATGCAAAGCCATTACTACAAGGGCCCCGTCCCAGGACCATCGATCATGCCGCAGAAGGCATAACATCCCACTGCGCATAACCCGCATGTTCCGGCTGGAACTTGCCGGTCTTCAGCTCGATCACCACATAACCCGTTGACCGCACTAAGAGGTCGCGAAGCGGCGGCCACTCCCTACCGTCAGAAACTGCTGATAGCGGAGATTGCGTCAAGCTGAGAGCCGGAAGAGGCCAGGTTGCGGGGTGGTGCTGCCGCTCCGGCATGTTCGGTTGAGACCATTCCTTCGACCCCGCCTGCCACGCCCGTCAGACCTAAATAGCTCGATTTCCCATACGCACGGCCACCACGGGAAACCTGGATTCGCTCGCCTAGCCCTCACCACGGCGGCTCGCTTCTTTTGCTTCACGCTCATCCTTCCTACGCAACGGGTGATCAACTCGCAATTCATCATGATCATTATGCAGAAAGGGTTGACATGCGATCCAAGTCACATCTAGACTCTTCATAATGATCATGATGAATAGGTGCAGATGCCTCCATCATTGAATGAGGCCCTACAGATTCACAGGAGTTAGTGTGCGTATTGCCAATGTTAAGAACCGTGCGGTTGTGCTGGTCAGCGATGACCGGGGATTCGATGTTCAGTCGGCTAGCCAGGGCCAGTTCGGTCCGGAACTGGCGAATGTGTATGAGCGGTGGGAAGAGTTCACGGCTTGGGCCGAAACTCTCCCCGATACCGGTGCGGATGTGGTCGTGGACCGGCCGCTGCTTGGGTCCCCGTCCCCGGCACCGCGGCAGGTGTTCGCGATCGGCTTGAACTACAGCGACCACGCGAAGGAATCCGGGTTCGCCCAGCCCGAGACCCTCCCTCCGGTGTTCACGAAATTCCCGACCTGCATCACTGGACCCGACACCGAAGTCGTCCTGCCCGAAGGCGGTAACACCGACTGGGAAGTTGAACTCGTCGCCGTCATTGGCAAGGAGGCCAAAAACGTCCCGGCAGCCGATGCCTGGACCTACGTCGCGGGACTCTCGATCGGGCAGGACATCTCCGAACGCGTCTCCCAGCTCCGCGGCCCGGCCCCGCAGTTCGGCCTGGGCAAGTCCTTCCCAGGTTTCGGGCCGGTAGGGCCCTGGCTGGTCACACCCGATGAGTTCGGGAACCCGGATGACCTGGAAATCGGATGCAGCATCGACGGCGAACAAGTCCAGAAGGGCCGCACGAGCGAACTAATCTTCTCCATCCCGGCCCTGATCGAAGGACTGTCCCACACCGTGACCCTGCTCCCCGGGGACATCATCTTCACCGGTACCCCCGCCGGCGTCGGCTTGGGCCGGAGCCCGCAGCGTTTCATCCAGCCCGGCGAAACCTTGGTCTCCCGGATTGAAGGCATCGGCGAAATCACCCAGACCTTCACCCCTGCCGGCAACTGAGCCCGGCTCAGCTGCCCGGGCACTGAACCGGGCAGCTGACCTCGCACGGCCCGCCTCTCACCGGGGCATCAACACCAACTATGGATACAAAGGAGTAATCCCATGTCACTGCACCGCCTGACCCGCGTCGTGATGGGCGTGCCGAACGTCACCGAAACAGCCGCCTACTACGAGGAATTCGGCCTGGACCCCCTGGGCAACAACTCGTTCGGAACCCGCGACGGCGGTGAACAGCTCAAGATCGTCCACGCCCCCACCCGGCGCCTGGTCGAACTCGGCGTCGGCGCCGACAACGACGACGACATCGCCAAAGTCACCGCCCGGATGACCCGCCTGGGCGTGCCGATCCGCCACAACGGCACCGAACTCTACGCCCAGGAACCCGTCTCCGGGTTCACCGCCCGCATCCACGTAGCGCCCCGCATCGCGCAGGAGAAAACCCCCGCAACCCCCTACAACGGCCCCGGCCGGATCGACCGCTGGGGACGCGCACCCGGCGTCGTGCGCGACACCCGGATCAAACCCCGCAAACTCGGCCACACCGTGATCGGCACCGTGAACCTCGAAGCGACCATGCGGTTCTTCACCGAGGGGATCGGCTTCAAAGTCAGCGACTACATCTCCGACAAGGGCGCGTTCATGCGCTGCTCCATCGACCATCACAACGTCCTGGCAATGGCCGCCCCCGTGAACTTCCTCCACCACACGTCCTGGCAGGTCGATGACATCGACGACATCGGACGCGGCGCGAAAGCCATGCTTGAGAACAACCCCGAACGCCACATCTGGGGCCTCGGACGCCACCACGCCGGCTCCAACTTCTTCTGGTACCTCAAAGACCCCGCCGGGAATTTCTCCGAGTACTACTCCGACATGGACTGCATCCCCGAAGACGAAATCTGGACCCCCGAAACCTTCGAAGGCGCCCAGGGCCTCTTCAACTGGGGCCCACCCCCGCCCCCCTCGTTCCTGGAACCCGACGACCTTGCCGCCCTCATGACCGGCACCCACGCCCCCGGCGCCCTCGGGCTCCACTCACAGCCGGTCTAAGACCGGGCGAAAGACAAAGATGTCTGAAAGGCTTCCTCATGTTTGTCATTAACATCAGCTACACGGCCCCCGTCGACGTCGTGGCTGCACACCGTCAACCGCATATCGAGTGGCTCCAGGGTGCCGTCGATTCCGGCCTGATCGCGGCGGCGGGCAGCAAGACCACCCGGGACGGTGGCGTGTTGCTCTCCCTCGTCCAGGACAGGGAGTACCTCGAAGCCGAACTGGCGAAGGATCCCTACGCCACTGCGCGCGTGGCGGCCCATCAGCTGACCGAAGTCAACGTACCGATGGTTGCGGGCGGCCTGGAACAGCTGAAGACCCCGGCCGCAGAAGACTTCGACGTGATCATCGTCGGTTATGGGCCGGTCGGACGGGTCCTTGCCCTGCAGCTCGGACGCCGCGGCCACCGCGTCGCGGTGGTCGAACGGCAGCTGGTCAGCTACCCGCTGCCGCGCGCGGTCCATTTCGACGATGAAATCGCCCGCGTGCTGCAATCTCTGGATGCTTCCCCCGAGCAGATGTCCCACGCTGTCGAGGCCTACGACGACCAGTATGAATGGCGCAATGCGGCCGGTGAGCCCCTGCTGCAACTGGAGTGGCGCGGCGGCGGAAGATCAGGCTGGAACACCAGTTACTTCTTCCACCAGCCCAGCGTCGAGGCGTTCCTTCACGAAAAGGTGTCCGCCCTCGGATCCGTCACCTTGCTGCGCGGCTGGGAGACTGAATCGCGGCAGGAGACGGACGACCGCATAACCCTCCATGTGCGCAATACCGAAGGCGAACGGCGCTCACTCACCGGCAAGTACCTGGTCGGCGCCGACGGTGCCAACAGCAAAATCCGCCAGTGGATGGGAACCACCATGACGGATCTTGGCTACTTCCACGACTGGCTGGTCATCGACCTGCTGCCCAAGGTTCCGATGCACATTGACCCCCCGGCGCTGCAGATCTGTGACCCCCTTCGTCCCACCACCCTCGTACCCGGCGGCCCCGGACGGCGGCGGTTCGAATTCCTCCGCCTCGACGGCGAGACCAAGGAAGAGTTCAACAGCGAGGCACGCGTCTGGGAACTGCTCAAACCTTGGGGCGTGAGCCCTGATACCGCAGAGCTGGAACGCCGCACCGTCTACACCTTCCAGGCACGCTGGTGCGATGCCTGGCGCAAGGGCCGGATGCTTTTGGCCGGCGACGCAGCCCATCTGATGCCGCCGTTTGCCGGTCAGGGTATGAGTTCGGGCCTGCGCGATGCTGCGAATCTGGAGTGGAAGCTTGACCTGGTCCTCACTGGCCGGGCGGACGAATCCATCCTGGACTCCTACGGACCGGAACGCTCAGAACACGTCCGGCACTTCATCGAACGCTCCATGCAACTCGGAGAAATCATCTGCCTGACCGACCCCGCCGACGCGGCACGGCGGGACGAGAAAATGACCGCCGATATTGCAGCTGGTGTCAGCATGCCGGCCCACCCGGCTCCCCGCCTGGGCGAGGGGCTTCACCGGTATGACGTGCCCGGCGGAAGCCTTTCGATCCAGGCTGTCGTCCGCGGAGCAGAACGCGAAGGGCTCTTCGATGACGTTTATGGCAGCGGCGGAACCCTCCTCCTGCGAAACGCAGCACTCAGGAACGAACTACCCGCGCACCTCAGGGTCGTCCTGCAATCCACAGGTGTTCGGATCATTGCCTTCGGCCAGGCACCGGCCGCGGACATCGCAGTCGACAGCAGCGGCGCCTACTCGCGCTGGTTTGACGAAATCGTTGCGGACGCGGTGCTCATCCGGCCAGACTTTTACGTCTATGGCAGTGCGGTCGCCGGAGGCATCTCGGAACTGGTCGAGGACTTCCTGACCGATCTCCAACCCGGCAAAGCCGCCGACACGCGCCCTGTACTCACCGGATCAAGCCGGTGACACCGGCCCGTTCCTCGGCTGCGGGCGCCCTGCCCGCAGCCGAACACCGGCACCTGATCGAGAACGCGCTGGCACTGTACTGCCGAGCCATGGATGAACACCACGCGCCCGCGGCGGCGCTGCTGCTCGCCGACGCCCGCCTGCACTTCAAAGACCAGCCCGTGCGGGCCGGCGCCCAAGCCATTGCAGACTTCTACGCAGCTGCCTTCCAAAACCCGGCGCCGACCCGGCACCTCATCAGCAACATCCACGTACAAGCTGACGGTCTTCAGATCAACTACCTGGCCAGATACCAACGATGGTCACTCGCCGGCACCCAGCCGGCCTGCGAGACCATCGGCGATTACCAGGGGCTGTTCACTTCAGCCTCCGGTCGCTGGGTGTGGAGCGAACACCGGGTACTCCAGTACTAAACGGATTAATCATCCACTCCCCTGGCTAAGACTCCACGATCCCCAAACCACCTCATGTTGAACCCCCGAGCACATCGTCGTGCCCAAACAAAGGAACCAGCAATGAAATCAGAAGTCCAGACCGCACATACCGGCCGGGCAGCCAGCCCACGGCCTTTTCTCTCCGACAAAGCCGTCATCGCCATCTGCATGCTGGTCACGGTCATGGAAGGCTACAACCTGATTGTCTTCGGATCCGTGGTTCCCCTGCTGCTGACCGACCCATCCCTGCGAATCGACGAGCAGACCACCGGCCTGGTCGGCGGCATCGTCTACGCCGGTGCATTGATCGGTGTCCTGAGCGGAACCGCCCTTGCCGACCGGTACGGCCGGCACCGGATCATTGCCCTGGCCGCAGCCGTCTTCGCATTCGGCTCAGCCCTCGCCGCGCTGGCTCCCAGTCCGGAATTCCTCGGCCTGGCGCGGCTTATCACCGGCATCGGCGTCGGCGGAGCCGTCACCACAGCCATGACCCTGGCACGCAACCACGCGCCAAAGCAGCGTGGAAGCCTCGTCATCACGATCACCATGGCCGGCGTCCCGCTCGGAGGAACCCTGGCGGCCGTTTTCGGGATCTTCCTCATGCCCCTGTGGGGCTGGCGGTCCATGTTCTGGCTCGGAGCCGGCATGACCCTGGTAATCCTTGCCGTGCTCCTCTCCTGCCGCATCAACGAACCGGCCGAAGTCCGCGACACCGCCCTGACCCCGGCGCAGAAGTTCACTGCGCTCTTCCAAGGCCGCGGCTGGATTCTTGTTCTCTTCGTTGCCCTGGCCGCCGTGACAAACATGGTGACCTGGCTCGGCCTGAACGTATGGCTCACCGAATCCATGAAAACACTCGGTTTCAGCCTCACCGAGGCCCTCATCTTCGCCTTCACCCTCACCGGCGCCGCCGTCATCGGTTCCTGGTTCACTGCCACAGCAGCAGACCAGGTCGGACCCGCGAAAATCGGCGTCCTCTGCGCCGTCCTGACCTTGGCCGGGCTGCTCGGCATCCTTTTCGGGCCCGTATCCATGGGCTTCGCCCTGGTCTGCGTCGCGCTGATGGGCATCGGCGGCCACTCCACCCAAAACCTCATCAACGCCACGGCCACCAGCGCCGTTGCACCGCACTCCCGCGGCACCATTCTCGGACTCACCAACTCGATGGCGTTCACCGGGTCGTTCCTCGGACCGGTCCTCGGCGGGACGGCCTTCGCATCCGGAGGTCCAGCCGGGATCTTCACGCTTTACTCAGTCTCCGCCGTACTGTGCCTGATCCTGTGCGCCGCCCTCTACCTGGCGCACCGGTCAGCACCCCGCCCAACGGACGCCGAAGAAGAACTGGCTTCAGTCCTGCAGTAGTCCCGCGCAGCATCAGCGGCGGCCGCCCCAGTCTCCGGGAAGTTCTATCCGACCGTGCGGGTTCCGGCCGGCTTCTGCACCGCGTCTAAGATGACATGGCGCAGAGCCCCGGGACCCGCGAGGCCCCGTCGCTCCCGGTCGTCGCATGGGCGATAGGACCTGTCGGTAACAAAAATCGCAGCTATTCAGTGACGGGGGCGTCTGAATTCTTTGGGGAGGCCGCTGGCTGGATGCCAGTGTTGTTATGGATGTTCATGATCTGCATTGCGGCATCCCGGTCCCGGCTTTCCATCGCGTCGGCCATCCGTTGATAAAGCTCGAACCTCTCCTCCAGGAGTCCAGGCACGGGGCGATCCTCCGGCGCCCGCAGGGTCACGGCGTGTCGCTCGAGAATTTCTAGCAAACCCAGAAAGACAGTCCGCAGCATCGAGTTCGGGGAAATGCTGGCAACGCGGGCTTGGAAGCGCCAGTTTCCGTGCAGGAATGCCGGAACGTCACCGTCTGCCATGGCCTGCTTCATCGCCTTGACTTCTTCCCGCATAGCCAGAATGTCGGCTGCCGAGGAGTACATCAAGGCATCTTCGATAACCAGAGGATCCAACACGTTGCGCATCCTCAGGGCGTCGGCCACGATGTGCTCGCTGTCATCCATTACCAGCATCTGATTGCCCAGCCTGACTAGCGGGGTCTGCCGGGCAGCGAAAATTCCTCCACCCGGGCCGCGGCGGAGGGTAACCACTCCCCGTGCCTGCGCAATCTTCAACGCTTCATTGAAGGTTCCCACCGACACCGAACAGCGCAGCCGAACTTCATCCTTGCTCCCAAGGCGGCCGTCCGACCGGGCCTCGGCGGCGAGCTCGGCGATCAAGTTTGCCGCCATCTCGGCCCGGTTCGCCGGAGCGACCCGGCCGGCATCATCTGGGGACGGCAGTGAACTCCACAGGTCACGACCTGCGGCTGACGCATCGGGTGCTGCTTGTGTGCTCACGGGTTCCTTCTTACAAGCCCAAAAAATTCATCATGATCATCTTATCCATCCATACCAACAAAATAATGACCAGGAGGAACACAAATGCGTGCCAACAATGGGACAGATTCAGACTCACCCGGCGGCGAGGGGAGACGTATTCAGCCCGGCGGGAAGCCGCTGCCCTTACCGTTTCCAATCGGGGCGGAGCGTCAGGCCCGCATTGACACGTGGTTCGTTGCAGCCCGACCGGAGAACGTCCGTTGCTCCGGAGTGAAGGAAATGCCACATGATTCTTCCGAGAACGCCTTCGCATGCCGCGGTTGTCCCCGTGCTGATTCCTGAGGTCCCGATAAGCGACGATGCCCTGTTCAGGTTACGTGGCTATCCGTTTTCGGACTGGCAACGGCTGCGCGGCGCCGAAGTAGATATCTATCTGGGCCCTGAGTTCGTGCGAAGGGCAGCGGTTGATGCTGCCACCGACGACGGGCAGATCCTGTGGCTGGCCGCTGGCGGCCCTTTTGGCCGGACACTGATAGACAAAGCCGAAGGATATGAGGTCTGGATAACCCCGACTCAGCTGCAGCCGAAAGAGGCTTGAAGGAATCGGAATTGGCCTGACGAGCAAGACGGGGCAACGAGAGACTCCGCAGGAGGTGCGCTGCAGGGCGCACGTTGTCTTACCGACATGCCTTGTAGCCCGCGGCTTGCAAGACGGCGCCTCACTGATGACCGGTGTTGACAGGTACGGCTGGCGTTGCGGTTGGCGCAGCGGCAACCGGCGCCGGTGAGGAGGCTACCGCCGTCGGACTTGTTGAAGGGGCTGCAGACGACGACGGCGGGGCGCAGCGAAGCAACCCATGATCAGAGGCTACTTGGCGATTCCGGCGATGGCATTGGCTCCGGCCGTTGCGCAGGCTTCGTCCAAGTTGCCGTCGGGAGCGCCGCCCACACCGATGCCGGCCACGGACACACCGTTGACCTTGAGCGGAACTCCACCGGCCAGGAAAAGGGTGCCGGGGAGGTCGGCGATGCTGGGGCCCGGGTTGTTGATGCGCTTGGCCAGCTCACTGGTGGGCGTTCCGAATGCGGCGGCTGTGTAGGCCTTCTGCTTGGCTGCCTCGATGGTGTGTTCGGCGGCGTTGTCGCCGCGCAGCAGAGCCTGGACCGTGCCGAACCGGTCCACCAATGCAACAGTGACAAACGGCAGCTTGTCGGCCTGGCATTTCGCCAAGGCGGCTTTCACGGCATCGGCCGAGGCGCCCACACTGATCCGGTTCTGGGATACCACGTTTTCCGGCGAGGGCTGGATGTCCACGGCGGGAACCGCTGCCGAAACAATTGATGCTGCCGAAGCCGGGACGGTGCCGGAGTTGGCCACAGCGGTGACGCCTCCGGTGAGCAGCAACGCTCCGGCTGCAGCAGCGGCGAAAATCTTGTTGGATTTCTTCACAGGGTTCTCCTTTTGAGGGGATTCAGACGTCAGTGGGGCCTGAAACGGGTACAGCTCCATGCTGCCGCCCGGGCCTCCGCGCGCGCATCGGGCGTCCGGCTGGACCTGCCTCAGCCATTGGGCCGGATGTATCAGCCAAAAGGATGAGAGACCAGCACCGTCGCGGGCCCTAGCATGGTAAAAGAGACTCCTGCCACCGGAACCGGAACGCCCATGCCCCCCGCCCCGCCCCCTTACCGCAAGCCCAAAAGCGCGCCCTCGGCCGGATTGACGCCGTGGTCCACCTCAGTTTTGCGGTGCTGATGGTGGCGTCCGTGGTCCGGTACGTGATGCGGCACAGCCCTGCGGACAACGTCTGGATCCTGGCCGTGGCTGCGGCGGTGTGCGCACTGTATGGCGTTGTTGCTGTGTTGGCACAGCGGGGGCGCCCGTGGGCCCTGTGGACGTTTGCACTCGTGGCTCTCTGGGCCTTGTTGGTGATCGCAGCGCCGAGCTTCGCCTGGTGTTCCTTCGCCGTGTTTTTCCTGTGCCGCTCGGCTTTCAGGGGGTGGGTGGGCTATCTGGCTGGCGGCGCGACGGCGGCGGCCACCGCCGTCGGACTCTTCCGCCTGAGTGGTTCCTCTGACATTGCCATGCTGCTGGGGCCGGTGGCCGTGGCCGCGCTGTTGACGCTGATCTACGACCGCTTTGAGAACGACGCCGCCCTGCAGCTCGCGCTGCACGCGGAAGTCTCCAGGGCGCAGGCCAAGCTGGCGGCCAGCGAGCGCGAAGCCGGCGGTGCAGCCGAACGCGAGCGCGTCTCCCGGGAAATCCACGACACCGTGACGCAGGGCCTGGCCAGCAGCCTGCTCCTGCTTGAGGCGTCAAACCGCTCGTGGCCGAGCCCTGCTTCGCGTGAAGATGTCCGGCTTGCCAGCGGCCTGCTCCGCCAGAACCTGTCCGATACCCGCAGCCTGGTCCACGAACTGGCCTCGCCCGGGCTTGATGCAGTGCCGCTGCCCCAAGCATTGCTGCAGGCCGCCGGTTTGTATGTCCCCGGCGTCCGGCTGCAGGTCACGGGCGAGCAGCGGGCGGTTCCGGCTGACGTGCGGCACGCGCTGCTGCGCGTCACGCAGAGCGCGACGGCCAACATCAGGCTGCATGCGGCGGCCTCCCATTCAACCGTGACGCTGGGCTACCTTCCCGGAACCGTCACCCTGGAGGTTTTACGACGACGGCCGCGGCTTTGATCCCGCAACGGTAGCGCCGCCGTCGGGAGCCGGCGGCTACGGCCTGCGGGCCATGCGCCAGAGGGTGGAACAGCTGGGCGGAGTATTTTCAGTGGAGAGCACCCCCGGCGAAGGGACCATCGTGGCTGCACAGCTGCCGGCCCCCGGGGATGCCCCTTTGGATGCCTCAGTGGATGCCTCCGGTTATGCGCCGGACGGGCAGGAACCTGAATGAGCCGCATTTCCGTGTTGCTGGTGGACGATCATTTGGTGGTCCGCAGCGGGCTGAGGGCGCTGCTGGCGTTTGACGCCCATTCCCCCGCCGTAGTGATCATGGACCTTGCCATGGGTCCCGGCATGGATGGCATTGAGGTGATCAAGCAGCTGCGACGGCGCAACAGCAGGCAGGCCATTCTGGTATTCACCACCTACGATTCCGATGCCGACATTGTCCGGGCCGTGGACGCCGGGGCCATGGGGTACTTGCTCAAGGACGCGACGCCGGAGGAGATATTCTCCGCCGTCCGCGGCGCCGTCCAGGGCAAAAGCGTGATGAGCGCACCGGTGGCGTCACGGCTGTTCCAGCAGCTCCGCAACGCGGACGGGATCCTCACACCCCGCGAAGCTGAGCTGCTGAGCCTGCTCATCGAGGGTCTCAGCAACAGGGAGCTTGGGCTGCGGCTCTTTATCTCCGAGGCCACGGTCAAGACCCATCTTGCCCACATCTACGCCAAGCTGGGCGTGGAGACGCGCGCCGCCGCCGTCGCTGCGGCTATCCGGCGCGAGGGCATGCGCTAGGTCAGTAGCGGCGGCACTCGGGGGCTCATCCGGCACGGGGATCAGGCGCGGGGATAGACTCAATTGAAACCCCGCCACCAACTTCCTGAGGAGCAGCCATGCGCGCCGCCATCATCCACGGCCCCCGAGACATCAGGGTTGAAGACCGGGACTACCCCACTGTCCAGCTCCCAACTGATGTGGTGGTGAAGGTGACTGCGTCATGCGTCTGCGGCTCGGATCTGTGGCCGTACCGGGGAATGAAGCCGACGCGGAAGCCGTCCGCGATCGGGCACGAATTCATCGGCGTGGTGGAACGCGTCGGTGCGGATGTCGTGGCTTTGGCGGCAGGCGATTTTGTGATTGCCCCGTTTGTGGTCAGCTGCGGCGAGTGCCCGCAGTGTAAGAACGGCGTCACCGTTGCCTGCGATTATCTGGCTGGCTGGGGCGGCAAGGACGACGCCGGCCTGCCGATCGACGGCGGCCAGGGCCAGGCCGTCCGCGTGCCACGTGCGGAGAGCACACTGGTCAAGGTTCCGGGGATCACCGATCCGGACCCTGCACTGCGGGCCAGCCTCCTGACTCTTTCCGATGTCATGGCCACCGGCCACCACGCAGCCCTGGGCGCCAAGGTATCCGCGGGCCGGACCGTGGTTGTTGTGGGCGACGGCGCCGTGGGGCTTTGCGGTGTGTTGGCAGCCAAGCGGCTCGGAGCCGAGCGGATCATCGCCATGTCCCGCCACGCCGACCGCCAAGCCATTGCCCGCGAGTTCGGCGCCACGGACATAGTGGAGGAACGCGGCGACGACGGCGCGGCCAAGGTCCGTGAGCTGCTCGGCGGGGTGCTGGCCGACTCGGTGCTGGAGTGCGTGGGTACCAAGGAATCCATGGAGCAGGCCCTGCACTGTGTCCGTCCGGGGGGCGCGCTTGGTTTCGTGGGCGTTCCGACCGGCGGTGCTGAGATCCCGCTGCGCTACCTTTTCGATACCAATATTTCCGTTGCAGGCGGAATGGCTCCGGCCAGGACCTACATTCCTGAGCTGCTGGCGGATGTACTCGCCGGAACCATCAACCCTGGCAGGGTATTTGATGCGGAGATGCCACTGGAAGAGGCAGCCGAGGCGTACAAGGCCATGGACGAACGGCGGGCCATCAAGGTGTTGCTCACGCCGTAGCCGCGTTCTGACGCTTTGCCGTGCGTCCGAACGGGAAGGGTCCGAACCGGATGTTCCGAACCGGCCGGCCACGCAGGCTGCCATGACGATTGTTGCCGCAACCATTGCACGGCCGGCTCGCCCCGCCTACGTTTGAGTCAGCGGAAGAAATTCTCCGCACCCTGCGTGCCGTCAAAGGCAGGCAGGGAAGGGTTACAGAGGAAGCAGCAATGGCAACAGGCACAGTTAAATGGTTCAACTCCGAGAAGGGCTTCGGCTTTATTGCCCCCGACGACGGGTCCGCAGATGTTTTCGCTCACTACTCGGCAATTGCCAGCAGCGGCTACCGCTCCCTGGAAGAGAATCAGAAAGTCGAATTCGATGTGACCGCGGGTCCTAAGGGCCCGCAGGCAGAGAACATTCGTCCGCTCTAACGGGTTAATGGCTGCCCGGACCGGACTCAACCGTCCGGTCCGGGCAGCTCCCATGAGTCTCGCCGCCGGTTAACCCGGACCTGCCCTTAGAGCTGGACGCGCTCAGCGGGCCGGGCGGTATTTCGCCGCTGTCACGCCAGGAATTCAGGCGAGGAAGCCGCGAAGCAGCGACGCCGTGCCCTCAAGGTGCTCGACGGTTACCTGCTCTGCCGTCACGGCATCCCCGCGGAGAATGGCATCGGCAATGTCAGCATGCTGTTCGTTGGCGTGCTCAAGGTTTGTACCCAACAGCGGAATGCGGTCAAGGAGTTCATTGAGCCTGGCGCGGCTCTCCGCCACGGCACCGACGAGGCTCGGCGATCCCGTGAGTTCGGCGATGGCGATGTGAAACCGCGCATCCCTGGGCCGGTAGGTGTCGTTGGATGCGTTGCGCACCTCGGAAAGGCACCCCTGCAAGTGACCGCGCGCGGCCGCGGACAGATCGGATTTTGCCGCCAGGGCACTCACGGCAGGCTCGATTATTCCGCGGAACAGCAGCACATCCTGGACCTCCGCGGGGTCCAGCGGGCGCATATCCTGCTTCGGATTCACGGATGTGCCGGAGACGTACGTACCCCCGTAGCGTCCACGCTGCACCTCCAGGTAGCCCGCGCTCTGCAGTTCCCCCAGCGCATCACGCAGGGTGGCGCGCGAGACGCCCAGCCGCTCTGCCAGTTCACGCTCAGGCGGCAGCTTTTCCGCCGGGGCAAAGATGCCGAGTTTGATGGTCTGCAGAATGTGCTCGATGGTTTCCTCGAACGCATTCCCGCCCCGCACCGGACGCAGCATCGAGTATGGCTGGCCAAAGGTAGAGTCAGTCACCGGGTCGCCTCCAGTTCGCTCAGGGTCCCGCAGAACACGGGTCACCGCTCCCCCAATACTACCTGCCGGTAACCGCAAAGGTCAGGTAAGAAACCATTGGTTACCCCCAGTTTCGTCCGAAAAACGTTCTTTTAATTGGAAAACCCTTGACGAAACCTGAATGTCGTTCCAGACTTTCAACCAAGCTCTTGGACTGAAAACAGTCCTTTAAGATCTTGGGCGACTCTCCTCTTAGTTAAGGGACACGCATGGAATCAGCGGACAAAGCAGTCAGCGCGGCCGTGGCCGGCGGCAATAAGACTGCCAGCAGTGAAGACGAGTACCTGCAGCATCGAAGCCTGAAACGGGGGGCCGCCGGATGGGTCCTGCTTGCCGGCCTTGGCGTTGCCTACGTAATCTCCGGTGACTTTGCCGGCTGGAACCTTGGCCTGGCCCAGGGCGGCTGGGGCGGCCTGCTCATCGCCTTTGTCCTGATGGCCGTCATGTATACCTGCATGGTGTTCGGGCTGGCCGAGCTCTCGTCCACCCTGCCGACGGCCGGTGCCGGCTACGCGTTTGCGCGCCGGGCGCTGGGACCGCTCGGCGGGTTCGCCACCGGTATTGCGGTCCTGATTGAGTACGCCGTGGCGCCGGCGGCCATTGCCACCTTCATCGGCGGATACATCGAGGCTCTGGGACTGTTCGGCCTCACGAACTCCTGGCCCGTCTATCTGGTCACCTACGTCATTTTCATCTGGATCCACATCCGTGGAGTGGGCGAAGCGCTGAAGCTCATGTTCGGGATCACGGCCGTTGCAACCGTAGCGCTGCTGGCAGCCGCCATCGGCCTTCTTCCGAAGTTCGACCCCGCCAAGCTGTTCGACATTGTCCCCGACGGATCCCCTGCGTCCAGCGCGTTTCTTCCGATGGGCGTCAGCGGAGTACTCGCGGCGCTGGTCTACGGGATCTGGTTCTTCCTGGCTGTTGAAGGCGTTCCGCTGGCAGCCGAGGAAACGTCCAACCCCAAGAGGGACATGCCCAAGGGAATCATTGTGGCGGTCATCATTCTGGTGGTCTTCGGTGCACTGATGCTATTCCTGGTGCCCGGCGCGGCAGGGGCCCAGGCGATGAGCACTTCGGACAATCCCTTGCCGGAAGCCCTCCGCCTCGCCTATGGCGGCAACACGTTCCTTGCGGACTTCATCAACTACGCAGGGCTCGCCGGCCTCGTGGCCAGCTTCTTCTCCATCATCTTCGCCTACTCCCGGCAGCTCTTTGCGCTCTCCCGGGCGGGCTATCTCCCTCGCTGGCTTTCCCTCACCGGAAAACGCCGCACCCCGTACTGGGCGCTGATCGTCCCCGGCACCATCGGATTCGTGCTTGCCGCCGCCACCCAGGACGGCGCACTACTCATCAACATTGCAGTGTTCGGCGCAACTGTCTCCTATGTGCTCCTGAACCTTTCCCACATTGTCCTGCGCATCAAGGAGCCGGATCTGGAGCGGGGTTACAGGACGCCCGGAGGAATCGTCACAACGTCAATCGCTCTGGTCCTGTCCGCTGTGGCAGTTGCGGCAACGTTCGTCGTCGACGTCTTTGCGGCGTCCATCACGGCAGGGATCTTCGCAGCCGCCCTCCTCTACTACTGGTTCTACAGCAGGCACCGGATCGTAACCGGCGCCCCTGAGGAGGAATTTGCCCGGTTGGCACAGGCCGAACTCGAACTCAAACAGTGATCAGAACGAAAACTGCGATCCCACCCATTGAAGAACCCACGTTGCGGAGCCATCATGAATGATCAAAACACCAAGCCCGGCCAAAAAGGCCAGCTGAGCGTCGATGAACTGAGGGAACTGGTAGCCGCCGGCACCATAGACACTGTGGTTGTCGCCATCACGGACGCCCTGGGCAGGCTGCAGGGAAAGCGCTGCGGGGCACGTTCGTTCCTGGAGGACGTTCTGGACCACGGAGCGGAGGGTTGCAATTACCTCCTGGCGGTCGACGTCGAAATGAACACGGTGGACGGGTACGCCATGTCCTCCTGGGAAACCGGCTACGGCGACATGGTGATGCTCCCGGACATCTCAACGCTCCGCCTGGTCCCGTGGCTGGAAGGCACCGCACTGGTCCAGTGCGATGTGATGTGGACGGACAGGTCCCCCGTGGTTGCCTCACCCCGCCAGATCCTCCGTGCCCAGGTGGAGCGGCTCGAAAAGCTCGGCTACCGCGCCTTCGTGGGAACCGAACTGGAATTCCTGATGTTCGACGATTCCTACGGGCAGGCCTGGCAGAAGAACTACACCGGCCTGACGCCGTCCACGCAGTACAACGTGGACTACTCCCTGCTCGCCACCGCCCGGCTGGAGCCGGTCATCCGCTCCATCCGCACCAACATGGAAGCCGCCGGGCTGGTGGTGGAGTCCTCGAAGGGCGAGTGCAACCTGGGGCAGCAGGAGATCACGTTCCGTTTCGACGAGGCGCTGTCCGCCTGCGACAAGCACACGTTCTACAAGAACGGGGCGAAGGAAATTGCCGACCAGCACGGCAAGAGCATCACCTTCATGTCCAAATTCAATGAGCGCGAAGGCAACTCCTGCCACATCCATTTCAGCCTCACGGACCTCGAAGGCAGGCCGGTCCTTCCCGGTGACGGAGAGCACGGCTTCAGCCCGGTCATGGAGCGCTTCGTGGCCGGCCAGCTGGCGGCCCTGCGGGAATTCGCTTATTTCCTGGCTCCCAACGTCAACTCCTACAAAAGGTTCGTGGAAGGCAGCTTCGCCCCCACCGCTGTCGCCTGGGGGCTGGACAACCGCAGCTGCGCTCTCCGCGTCGTTGGCCACGGCCGCGGACTCCGCACCGAAAACCGCGTGGGCGGCGGAGATCTCAACCCGTATCTGGCGGTTGCCGCACTGATCGCCGCTGTCATTCACGGCCTGGAAAACGATCTTCCGCTGCCTGCCATCACCAAGGGCAACGCCTACGATTCGGATGCACAGCGCCTGCCCACCAACCTCCGCGACGCCCGTGATCTGTTGGCGGACAGCAGCATCGCCCGCAAGGCGTTCGGCGACGACGTGGTGGACCACTACGTTCATGCTGCGGCCGTGGAGCTCAAGGCCTACGACAGCGCAATCACAGACTGGGAGCGCGTCCGTGGCTTCGAACGGCTCTGAGACCTTCCGGCCCAGGATCGCGCTGACCAGCTACTTCCAGGAAGCGTCCTGGGGCGTGTGGAATACGACGGCGGCCATCCTGCCCGGAACGTACGTCCAGGCCGTCGTCGCGGCCGGCGGAACGCCCATCCTCCTGCCGCCGGTAGGCACCGACCAGTCGGTCCTGGACCTCGTGGACGGGCTGATCGTGGTGGGCGGTCCCGACGTCGACCCTTCCCTTTACGGGGCCGCACCCCATCCGAAAACAGCGCCCCAGCCGCTGCGCGACGCGCACGACACGGCGCTCACGCGTGCCGCGATGGAGCGTGGGCTCCCGCTGTTCGCGATCTGCCGCGGCGCCCAGATCCTCAATGTGACCTTGGGCGGTTCGCTGATCCAGCACGTTCCGGACATCAACCCGGAGGCCAACTACCAGCCGGCTCCGGGCGTGTTCGGGGAGGCCGCGTTCAGCACTACGCCCGGCAGCCTGATCCAGGATCTGCTCGGGGATTCCGCCACTGCGCCCTGCTACCACCACCAGGCGGTAGACGCCGTGCCGGCGAGCCTCCGCGTCACGGCCCGGTCTGACGACGGCACCGTCCAGGCGTTGGAAACCACCCACGGCGGATGGGTCCTTGGGGTCCAGTTCCACCCGGAACAGAACCCGGATGACCTGCGGCTGTTCCGCGGGTTCGTGGAAGCAGCCGCCGGCTACCGCGCCGGCGGCACCACCGTTTCCAACGCCGCCATTTCCAATTCCGCCACCATGAAAGCGATGTCCTCCGCATGACCGCCACCGCCTTTGACGTCATCAACCCTGCCACCGAAGAGATCATTCAAACGGTTCCGCTCGCCGGCCTGGCCGAAGTGGACGCGGCCATCGCCAAAGCCGCCGCCGCCTACGAATCCTGGCGGGCCGTGGCCCCGGCCGACCGTTCGCTGCTGCTCCGCCGGTTCGCGGCGGCCGTTGACGCGGATCTGGAAAACCTGGCCCAGCTCGAGGTCCGGAACGCGGGCCACACCATTGGAAATGCGCGCTGGGAGGCCGGCAACGTCCGCGACGTGCTCAACTACTATTCCGCAGCTCCGGAACGGCATTTCGGCAAGCAGATCCCGGTAGCCGGCGGGGTCAACATCACCTTCCACGAGCCCCTCGGCGTCGTGGGGGTCATTGTCCCCTGGAACTTCCCCATGCCCATTGCGGCCTGGGGCTTCGCCCCGGCACTGGCAGCGGGGAACACGGTGGTACTCAAGCCCGCCGAGGTGACCCCGCTGACGGCCATCCGGCTCGGCGAACTGGCGCTCGAGGCCGGCATCCCCGAGGGCGTGTTCCAGGTGATCCCGGGCAAGGGGTCCGTGGTGGGCCAGCGCTTTGTCACCCACCCGGCCGTGCGGAAGGTGGTGTTTACCGGCTCCACGGGCGTGGGCAAGCAGATCATGGCGGGCTGCGCGGAGCAGGTGAAAAGGCTGACCCTGGAGCTGGGCGGCAAGAGCGCCAACATCATTTTTGACGACGCCGATCTGGAGCTCGCGGCCGCCGCGGCGCCGGGCGGCGCCTTCGACAACGCCGGGCAGGACTGCTGCGCCCGTTCACGCATCCTGGTCCAGCGCAGCGTCTACGACCGCTTCCTGGAGCTGCTGGAACCCGCGGTCCTCGGCATGTCTGTGGGAGACCCCGCTGACGCCGCCACCAGCATGGGTCCGCTTATTTCGGCCCAGCAGCTCAGTACTGTTTCGGCTTTTGTGCCCGACGGCGCCCCGGTCGCCTTCCAGGGGAAAGCCCCCGAGGGCCCGGGGTTCTGGTTCCCGCCCACCGTGCTCACGCCGGACGTGGACGCGCCGTCGTTCACGGACGAGATCTTCGGCCCGGTAGTCGCCGTCGTGCCGTTTGATGACGAAGCCGACGCCATCAGGATCGCGAACAACACCGAATACGGCCTGTCCGGCTCCATCTGGACATCCAAGGTGGACCGGGCCCTCAGGGTCGCCCGGGCCGTCGAGGCCGGCAACCTGTCCGTCAATTCACACTCGTCCGTCCGGTACTCCACCCCGTTCGGCGGCTTCAAGCAGTCAGGGCTGGGCCGGGAACTCGGACCCGATGCCCTGGATTCGTTCACCGAGACCAAGAACGTTTTCATTTCCACCGATCTCCGCTAAGCACCCACAAGCCAGCCGTTTCCCGGCACGCATTTCCTAAGGAGCAACAATGCAAGCAGTAGTTTCCAACCGCCTCGCAGGCCGCAGCGCAGTCATCACCGGCGGAGCCAGCGGCATCGGACTCGCCACGGCACGCCGGATGGCCGCCGAAGGCGCCAACGTGGTGATTGCGGACATCGAACCGACGTCCGGCCTTGCCGCCGCCGCCGAAGTGGGCGGCTTGTTCGTCAAAGTGGACGTGACCAGCGAACAGGACGTCAAGAACCTCTACGCCCAGACCAAGGAAACGTACGGCAGCGTGGACATCGCGTTCAACAACGCGGGCATCTCCCCCGCCGATGACGCCTCGATCCTGGACACGGGCATCGATGCCTGGCGCCGGGTCCAGGAAGTAAACCTGACCTCCGTCTACTACTGCTGCAAGTACGCGATTCCGTACATGCAGGAGCAGGGAAAGGGATCCATCATCAACACGGCGTCCTTCGTGGCAGTCATGGGTGCCGCGACCTCGCAGATCTCCTACAGCGCTTCCAAGGGCGGCGTGCTGTCCATGAGCCGGGAACTCGGCGTCGAATTCGCCCGCCAGGGCATCCGCATCAATGCCCTCTGCCCCGGGCCGGTGAACACGCCGCTGCTCAAGGAGCTCTTCGCCAAGGATCCGGAGAAGGCCGCGCGCCGCCTCATCCATGTGCCGCTGGGGCGCTTCGCGGAGCCCGAAGAGCTCGCCGCCGCCGTCGCCTTCCTGGCCAGCGACGACGCCTCGTTCATTACGGCGTCAACGTTTCTGGTGGATGGCGGGATTTCGGGGGCGTACGTCACGCCGCTCAGTTAATGTACTGTGCCGGATAACGTATTGCGCCGGAAGGGCAGGGCCGTGGAAACGGCCCTGCCCTTCCGGCTATAAAAAAGCGCGGCTACTTTGTGATGTCTTTGCCCCTGGTTTCGGGCAGCGGAAAGACCTGATCCCGGCCAGCCGGTGGCGGCGCTCATGTCGCGGCTCCAGACTTCTCCGTGACGGCCGGGCTGATCAGGCCTGTTCGGGCAGATGCCAGTTGTCCTGGAAGTCCGGATGGTCTGTGTAGGGCAGGGCCAGTGCGTTCAGGGCCAGCGACGTCCATTCAATGGCTTCCGGAATCCACCGGATGTCCCCGGACACAGTGTCCACCACACGTGCCAGGGCCGCCTGCCGCGCCAATTCGATGATGGCGATCAGCCGTCGCTTTGCCGCACATTCGCATAGCAGCCGCTGTTCATACCATCTCCCGGATTCGGATACCAACGGATCCCGCAACAGCTTCAGCGCGGCTGCCTCGTCTTCATCGATCCGCTCGGACAGGAACTCCACAACGTCCATGGCCCGAGCCTACCCGGCTCACCCCGGCCATAGAATCCGAACTGCTGCGAGGGGCCGGCTGATGGCCATGCAGGTTCACAGGGGCAGCGGCAGGATCCCACCCTGCCGCTGTCCCTGATTGCCGGGCTGTTCTCGCAGGCCGTGGTCCTGGAATGTGCCATGGACCGGGACAGGCCTGCGGTTGAGGTGGATGCCGGCGATCATGCACCTTACGGACCCGCCGGCGAGTTCGATGGTTGGAACGTCGACGGGGAGTAGGGTGCAGCTGCGCTGGATTACCTCCTTCTGGGCTTCTGTCAGACTCCCAAAAGCTCGACGCGACAAAGCCAGAACACGTCCGTTGGGGCCCTGGAGTTCAATCGCGTTCCCGGCGAAATCCCGGATCTGGTGATGAGCCAAGTCGATAATCTCCCGTCCTCCCCCGGCAAGGCGTTCCACGATCTGGCGGCGGCGGACTTGCGAACGGATCATGTCAAGTCCAACCATCGCGAACTCGGTCGCTACGGACATCATGACGTTCGTGTGGTAGACGGCGGTTCCGGAGGCGTCCGTTGCATCGAACAGCATCGGCTCATATCCGAAGTTCGTGCAGAACCGTTCCAGGGCAACCGGATCCGCTCGATGGGACCTGGCCGCGTAAGCCACACGGCCTTCGTGGTCCAGGACCATCGCGCCGGTACCTTCGAGGAAAACATCGTCCAGCTCCAGGCCCGAGTAATCAATCACGTCCTGCACCCTGTAGCGGGTCTTCAAGAGGTCAAGGATGTCGGTCCGGCGTTCGTTCCGGCGGTTCGGCGCGTACATCGGAAATGTGGCAACGTGGCCGCCGGCGTGAGTCGATAGCCAGTTATTGGGAAACACGCTGTCCGGACGTGTTTGATCGTAATCTTCGAACAGGTGCACAGTGATGCCGGCGGTCTCGAGTGCGAGGGCGAGTCCGGTGACCTCATCATGCGCGGCAGCGGCGAGCACTTCCGGATCCAGAGAGTTTCCAGAGGCCTGAAAAGCATTATCCGCAGCCGTCGCCGGGTTCGGGGTGAATCGGTGCGGCCGGATAAGGATGACCGCAGAAGGTGCTTGGACAGACATATTGCAGCTCAGTATCCGACCGGTGACAGCGCACCGACGAGTCCGAACAGGTTCTTGGGGTCCTCCGGATTCGCGACAAGGTCGATGTCCTCAAAGTAGTCCGTGCCGTCAACCGAGTCACGCACATAACGCAGGGCGGAAAAATCCTCTATGGCGAAGCCGACTGAGTCGAAGATCGTTATCTGCTCAGCAGATGTACGCCCCGGCGCCTGGTTGCCAAGGACCTGCCAAAACTCGGTGACAGCAAAATCGGCGGGCATCTGCTGTATCTCGCCTTCAACCCGTGTCTGGGGAGCAAATTCTACAAAGACGTCGCCGATAGCCAGGATTGCGGCGTCGAGCTCGGTCTTTCCCGGGCAGTCGCCGCCGATGGCGTTGATGTGGACGCCGGGCTCGATGAGGTCCGCCGTGAGGATAGTGGCATTCGCCTTATCGGCGGTGCAGGTGGTGATGACATCCGCTCCCTGCACCGCGTCGGCTGCCGAGGAAGCGACGGTGATATCGAAGCCGAGTGGCGTCATGTTGCGCAGGAATTTCTCCATCGCGGCAGGATCGGTGTCCCAGACTTTGAGCGTAGTGATACCCAGGGCGCTGCGGAAAGCCAATGCCTGGAACTCGGACTGGCTGCCGGTTCCGATCATCGCCATGAGACGCGAGTCGGTACGGGCGAGCTTCTTCGCGACCATGGCCGAGGTCGCTGCGGTCCGCAGTGCGGTCAGCACCGTCATCTCGGTCAGGAACGTGGGGTAGCCGTTATGGACGTCGGCCAGGACGCCGAAGGCTGTGACCGTCTGGAAGCCGCGCGCAGGATTTGACGGGTGCCCGTTCACGTACTTGAATCCGTAGGTTTCGTGGTCGCTCGTGGGCATGAGCTCGATGACGCCGAACGGCGTGTGGCTGGCGATTCTGGGTGTCTTGTCAAACGATTCCCAGCGTCGGAAGTCATCCTCGAGGTAGTGAATCAGCTCGGAGATGATGTTCTCCGGACCGCGGCCGGCCGCCCAGCGCACCATGTTGTGGACATCGACAAAGCGCGTCATTTGCGCCCCCTTTTCCGTTGTAAACGACTGTTGTCTCAACCGTACGGGGCAGCGATATGTAGGCTCAATTGCCGAAGAGCATCCTTTTCGTTGAATAAGTGCACAAAATGCTGAGGTGTTCGATACATTGTGTTCAATGCCGGGGCATATCGACGCCTCTACCGCAATACGGAGCTGAGCAGCAGGCTAGTCTCGCTGTTGACGATGCCCTCGACGCCGCGGATCCTTCCCAACACCTGGTCGAAGCCTATGAGGCTTTCTGTGCGCAACTCGGCGACGAGATCCCAGCCGCCGTTTGTGGTGTGCAGTGTCCGGATCTCTGGAAATCCCCTCAGCTGACGGATGACCTTGTCGGTTGTCCTGCCTTCCACCGCAATCAGGGCTATTGCGTGAATCGCGAGGGGGTCGAGCTCGTCGCGGACTCTGGCTGTAAAACCAATGATGGTTCCCGAACTGAGAAGACGCTCGAGCCGGCTGTTCACAGTTGCTCGTGCGACACCCAGCCTCCGGGCGAGGCTGGCCACAGATGCCCTGCCGTCCTCCCGCAGGGCCGACAGGAGTTGGCGGTCAAGGTCGGTGAGTACAGTCATGAACATAATGTATCGCAAGCCTCAGCATTTTGTGCACTTTTTCAATGAAAAGAAGGCCTTTCGACAATTGAGGATGCACATCACCGATCCGTACTGTGGTTACCACGGTGATTGACAACACAACATGGGAGGCGCAATGACGCGCTTTGCCGATGTCCGCACCATGGTGCACTGGACGGCCAGCCGTAGGCCGGAAACCACCATCTCCGGATTGTTTCGCTACTTTCCGGCCATGCCAGCCAGTCCGTTCAGCTGATTCTGCCGGCGCCTCAGCGCCGCAACCGTATTTCGTTCGCATTCTTAACGCAAGGGTAAAATAGATGCCGTCTTCATCCACACTGTCGCTTAGATTCGTTACCGTCGCCGCCGCCGCCGCGCTGGCGCTGGCCGGCTGCACGACCGCCTCGCAGGCCGGAACCGGATCCCCCTCTGGCCCTGCCGGTTTTGACCCCTCCGCGGTCCAGAAGGATGATGCCCTCGCCGCGCTGGTGCCCGGTGCGCTGAAGTCCAGGGGCATCCTCACGGTCGGTTCGGACACCTCCTACGCTCCGGCCGAGTTCCTGGGCGGCGCCGACGGCCAGACCCCGCAGGGCTATGACGTCGACATCGCCAAGGCGATCGGCGCCACACTGGGACTGGACACCAAGGTGCAGACCTCCGAATTCACCGGCATCCTGCCGGCGCTGGGCCCCAAATATGATCTGGGCATTTCCTCGTTCACCATCAACCCGGAACGGTCCAAGACGGTGAACTTCGTCAGTTACTTCAACGCCGGGGTGCTGTGGGCCGTGCAGAAGGGTAATCCCCGTAATATTTCCCTGGCGGACATC
Source organism: Pseudarthrobacter sp. N5 (assembly GCF_050157035.1). Lineage (GTDB taxonomy): Bacteria > Actinomycetota > Actinomycetes > Actinomycetales > Micrococcaceae > Arthrobacter. The sequence continues at coordinate 666,332 of NZ_CP189593.1, read as the reverse complement.
TGCGGCAAGAAGGTGGGTGTCCAGACCGGCACCGTCGAGGAGGACCCGGATGTATCGGACCTGTCCGGGAAATGCGTGGCGGAGGGCAAACCTGCCATCGAGATCATCACCCTGAAGAACCAGACGGATGTCACAACCCGCCTGGTCAACGGCAGCATCGATGCGATGTCCGCGGATTCGCCGGTCATCGGCTATGCCCTGTCGCAGACCGGGGACAAGCTCCAGACCTTGGGTGACGTCTATGACGGGGCACCGCAGGGAATTGCTGTGGCCAAGTCGGACACGGCTTTGGCGGAACTGGTCGGCAAGGTCATGAACAAACTGATCACCGACGGTACATATGGGAAAATCCTGGATGAATGGAGCAACACCAAGGGCGCTGTCACCACGTCCGAAGTGAACCCGGCGGTCGGCAGTTGAGCACTCTCACACCAAGTGATACCAGCACTAGCCGGCCCGTGTCCCCGGACCGGAATCCGCGGCTGATCAACGCCGTTCCGGTCCGGCATCCAGGCCGGTGGGCTGGCGCCGTCCTCATCCTGCTGTTCGGCGCGCTGCTGGGCCAGAGCCTGGTCACCAATACGAATTTCCGCTGGGACGTTGTGGGCACGTACTTCATGGATGTGCTGGTAATCCAAGGCATCGGCTGGACGCTGCTGCTGACAGTACTCTCCATGGTGATCGCCATTGTGCTGGCCATACTGCTGGCTTTCATGCGGCAGTCGGACAATCCGCTTTTCCGCGGCGTGAGCTGGGCCTGGGTCTGGTTTTTCCGCGGTACCCCGGTCTACACCCAGCTGGTGTTCTGGGGATTGATTTCCGTGCTTTATCCCAAGATCGCCATGGGCATCCCGTTCGGACCCGAGCTGTTCAGTTTCAGCACCCAGGACGTGATCAACGCCTTCATGGCCGCGGTCCTGGGGCTGGGACTGAACGAGTCCGCCTACCTGGCCGAAATCTTCCGTGCCGGCCTGAAGTCTGTTGATTCGGGCCAGATGGAAGCCGCCGAGGCCCTGGGGATGCGCAAATCCAAAATCATGTGGCGGATCATTCTGCCCCAGGCCATGCGGGTCATCGTGCCGCCCACCGGCAATGAGACCATCGGGATGCTCAAGACGACCTCGCTGGTGCTGGCAGTGCCGTTCACCCTGGATCTGACGTTCGTGACGAACGGAATCGCCAACCGGAGCTACCTGCCCATTCCGCTGCTGATCGTGGCGGCCATCTGGTACCTGGTCATCACCAGCATTCTCATGGTGGGCCAGTTCTACGTTGAACGCCACTTCGGAAAGGGCGTGGACAACCTCGTCCCGGCCCCGGTCAAGGCGACCCGGGCGGCCGCCGCAGCCCACGCATCCAAGAAAGAAGATGAGGTACTGTGACCATCACGAACGACGTCATGACGAAGGAAACCCTCGTCCGCATTGACGGGGTCCATAAGTATTTCGGTCAGCACCACGTGCTCCGCGGGATCGACATGACGGTCAAGCAGGGCGAGGTTTCCGTACTCATCGGCCCATCGGGGTCCGGGAAGTCCACGCTGCTGCGCTGCATCAACATGCTGGAAACCATCAGCGCCGGCCGGATCCACGTCCGCGACGATCTGATCGGCTACCGCGAGGTCCGCGGCCGCCTGCATGACCTGACCGCCAAAGAGATCGCCGCCCAGCGCCGGGAGATCGGCATGGTGTTCCAGCGGTTCAACCTCTTCCCGCACCGCACGGCGCTGCAGAACATCATCGAGGCCCCCACCCAGGTCAAGCGGCAGTCCAGGGCGATGGCCAGGTCCAGGGCGCTGGAGCTGCTGGACCGTGTGGGGCTGGCGAACCACGCCAACCACTATCCGGCGCAGCTGTCCGGCGGCCAGCAACAGCGGGTGGCGATTGCCCGCGCTCTGGCGATGGAACCGGAACTGATGCTTTTCGACGAGCCGACGTCCGCTCTGGACCCTGAGCTGGTGGGTGATGTCCTCAACGTGATGAAGGATCTGGCCAAGTCCGGCATGACCATGATTGTGGTAACCCACGAGATCGGTTTTGCCCGCGAAGTCGGCGACACGCTGACCTTCATGGACGGCGGGGTCGTGGTGGAAAGCGGTGACCCGCGCCAGGTCATTGCCGACCCTCAGCACGCGCGCACCAAGGAATTCCTTTCCAAGGTACTCTGAGGCCACTTAATGGCGGGGCCGGCGGGGGCCGGATGCTGTCTGCGACCAAACTCCGCGTTAGATCATGCCTCTCCGGCATACTGCCGCGCGATCGTCGCCTACACGAACGCGGACTTGCCCGTCACTGCCCGGGCCACGATCAGCGAATTGATTTCGTAGCTGCCCTCGTAGGTGTACAGGATCTCGGCGTCCCCGAACAGCTTGCCCATCTCATAGTCGCTGCTGATGCCGTTGCCGCCCATCAGGGAACGGCCCATGGCCACGGAGGCGCGCGCCAGCCGGGTGGTGGTGGACTTGGCCATGGCGGCCTGGACCATCTCCAGCTTGCCGTCCTGCTGGATCCGCGCCAGCTGCGCCATCAGGGCCAGGGACGCGGAGGCGTTACCCAGGATTTCGGCCAGTTGCTGCTGGATGAGCTGGAACCGTGCCAGTTCCTTCCCGAACTGCTTGCGTTCCAAAGAGTAGGAACGCGCGACGTCGAACGCGGCCAGCTGGATTCCGGCACCTTGCCAGCCTACCCAGGCGCGTGAATCCCGCAGGAGATCGTTGGCCTTGGAGAAGTCCGTGGCGCCGGGGAGCATATTGGACTCCGGGACGCGGACGTTATCCAGCACGATGTCCGCGTTCTGCATGATCCGCAGCCCGATTTTGTTGGCGATCTTCGTGGCCGTGTAGCCGGGCCTGTCCGTTTCCACGATGAAGCCCTTGATCTGCTGGTCCGCAACATCGCGGGCCCACACGAGGGCGAAGTCCGCGATGGTGCCGGCGCCGATCCAGCGTTTGGCACCGTTGATGATCCACTCGCCGTTGTCCAGCCGGGCTGAGGTTTCCAGGCCGCCGGCGATGTCCGAGCCATGCTCCGGCTCCGTCAGGGCAAAGGCGCCCAGCTGGGTGAAAGCGGTGAGGCCGGGCAGCCATTCGCGTTTCTGCTGTTCCGACCCGAGTTCGTCGATCATCCCGACGATCAGCTCGTTGTGGATCCCCACGAGTGCAGAGAGCGACACATCAGCGCGGGCCACCTCCACGTACATCAGTCCCTTAAACAGTTTGGAGGTGCCGTCAGTCTGCAGCCCGCCCAGCCCATACTTTCCCATTTCGGCCAGCAGCCCGAAGGGAAACTCCTCACGGTTCCAGTACTCGATGGACGCGGCCCGGACGCGGGACTGCAGAAATTCGCGGATTTCCAGGTAGCGGGTACGCTCCCCCTCAGGAAGCAGGTCCACGATGTACATCAGGTCCGCGTCCGGAAACGGCGGCGCCGACTGAGCTGTGAACCCCGTTGGGAGCGCCCCCGGCGGCGGGGCCATCTCAGTAGTTTGACCGTTGTCACGTCCTTGTGGCTGCACGGGCATGTATCCCTTCGCTCTTCCAAACCCTTGGATGTCCTAGTATATTGCACAGAGTTGATAATTCAGTGATGTGGATCACTGGGCTGGGCATCTCAAAACTAAGGAGCCCCATGACAGTCACCGACGACTTCCGTGCCGCACGCGACCGGCTTCTTGCACTGCGCACTGATTATGCGCAGGCGCGCCGCGAGTTTCACTGGCCGCAGTTTGAGGAGTTCAACTTTGCGCTGGACTGGTTCGATCAGATCGCCGCAGACCCCGCGAAAGCCAATAAACCTGCGCTGGTGATTGTTGAGCAGGACGGTTCGGCCACGCGCCGCAGCTTTGCCGAGCTCTCTGCACGCTCGAACCAGGTGGCCAACTGGCTGCGCAGCCAGGGCGTGAAGCGCGGCGACCGGATGATCATCATGCTGGGCAACCAGGTGGAGCTCTGGGAGCTGATGCTGGCCGGCATCAAACTCGGGATCGTGATGATCCCCACCACCACGCTGATGGGTCCGTCGGATCTGAAGGACCGGGTGGAGCGCGGCGAGGCGGTCTGGGCCGCCGTCGGAAGTTCCAATATCGGCAAGTTTGCCGAGGTGCCCGGCAGCTACCGGCTGATTGAAATCGGCGACGGCGCCGCGGGCCCATCAAGCTCCCTGCAGTATGCGGATTCCACGGAATCCCTCACTGAATTCACGCCGGACGCCCCCACCAAGGCAGATGAGACGCTGCTCCTGTACTTCACGTCCGGCACCACATCCAAGGCCAAACTGGTGGAGCACACGCACACCTCGTACCCCGTGGGCCATCTTTCCACCATGTTCTGGATCGGCATGGAGCCGGGCGATGTACACCTCAATGTGGCCTCCCCCGGCTGGGCCAAGCACGCGTGGTCCAACGTCTTCACGCCGTGGATCGCGGAAGCCTGCGTGTTTATTTACAACTACGAGCGCTTTGACGCCAGAGCGCTCATGGAACAGATGGACCAGGAGAAGGTCACCAGTTTCTGCGCCCCGCCCACGGTGTGGCGCATGCTGATCCAGGCGGACCTGACCCTGCTGAAGAACCCGCCCACCAAGGTGGTGTCCGCCGGTGAGCCCCTCAACGCCGAGGTGATCGGCCAGGTCCACCGGGCCTGGGGCCAGACCATCCGCGACGGCTTCGGCCAGACCGAGTCCACCGTACAGGTGGCCAACACCCCCGGCCAGCCAGTCAAGATCGGCGCCATGGGCGTACCCCTGCCGGGCTACGACGTGGTCCTGGTGGATCCTGCCACGGGAGAAGAGGGCGACGACGGAGAGCTCTGCTTGCGCCTGGATCCCCGCCCTGTGGGGCTGATGAAGGCCTACTACGGCGATCCGGATAAGACGGCAGATGCCTTCCGCGGCGGCTATTACCACACGGGTGATATGGCGAGCCGGGATGAGCGCGGCATCATCACCTACGTGGGCCGCGGGGACGACGTCTTCAAATCCTCCGACTACCGGCTGTCGCCCTTTGAGCTGGAGAGCGTGCTGATTGAGCACCCGGCAGTGGCCGAGGCCGCCGTCGTACCCTCACCGGATCCAGTCAAGCTGTCCGTGCCAAAAGCGTTCGTGGTGCTGGCAGCCGGGCACCAGGCCGGGCCAGAACTGGCCGAGGACATCCTGCGCTACTGCCGCGACCATCTGGCCCCGTTCAAACGCATTCGCCGGCTGGAATTTGCCGAGCTGCCCAAGACCATTTCCGGCAAGATCCGGCGGGTGGAGCTCCGGCACAGCGAGGAACTCCGCCACGGCGGGGGGACTGTTCCGGAGGGACTGGGTACGGAGTATTCAGAAGCGGACTTCCCCGGTCTGAAAAGTCAGGGCTGAGCGTGGCCGCGCCGCTGCCCCGGGATCCCATTGCAGACGCCCAGCGGAATTGGGAGCAGCACGGCTGGCAGGATGTGGCTGCGCCCATGGCGGCGATTACCGCCATCATGCGCACCCAGCAGATCCTGCTGGCCCGCATCGAAAGTGTCCTTAAACCGTTCGGTCTGACCTTCGCGCGCTACGAACTGCTGGCCCTGCTGAGCTTCACCCGCAGCGGCGCGCTGCCCATGAACAAGGCGAGCGCGCTGCTACAGGTCCATCCCACCTCGGTGACCAACGCCGTCGACCGCCTTCAAGACGCCGGACTGGTGGTCCGCTCACCGCATCCCACGGACGGGCGCACCACGCTGATCGAGCTCACCGCCGCGGGCCGCACCCGGGCCAAAAGCGCGACGGCGGTGCTGAACTCCGAGGTGTTTGGCCAGTCCGGTTTCGCGGCCGGGGATGTGGACCAGCTGGTCCGGATCCTGGGCAATTTCAGGCGAGATGCCGGGGACTTTTCGGACTGAGGGGACGGCGCTGGCCACAGAGGTCGTGGGATTGGGAATCCGTTGACGAGCGTACGGGCCACTGCCATAGTGAGGGTATCCAAGCAATGGTGCAAAGGAGCCCGTCATGACCGCTATGATCCGCAAGAGCCTGAATGAACCCGAAGAAACCCGGCCGTTTGAGGAAGGGATGGGGAAAGTCGACCTGGTCAATCTTGAGGCTGGCGCCGTGGGAAGGGCCGTTTTCGAATCAGGTTGGAAGTGGTCCAAACACGTCAAGCCGATCGCCAAGACGGACAGCTGTCAGGCCTCACACATGGGCTATGTCATGTCCGGGCGCATGAAGGTCGTCATGGACGACGGCGAAGAACAGGAGTTCGGGCCCGGGGACTATATGGTTGTCCCGCCAGGCCACGACGCGTGGATACTGGGGGACGAGTCATGCGTCGTCATCGACTGGCAGGGCCTGGCCGACTACGCCAAGCGCTGATAGGTAGCTTTACCCGTCAAGCGGTATAAGTGAGCGGCTCCGGGCTGTTTGGGTCCGGGGCCGCCCGGCGCCTGTCCGCTTTGTTTCCGCAGGAGTAGTCTCGTTGCATGACGGCTGCTGTCAGTATCTCCGGGCTCGTCAAGTCCTTCGGGAGTTTCAGGGCCCTGGACGGCCTGGACCTTGAGGTCCGTGAAGGTGAGGTCCATGGATTCCTGGGCCCCAACGGCGCGGGCAAGTCCACCACGCTCCGCATCCTGCTTGGGCTCCTGAGGAAGGATTCGGGCCGCGTCGAGGTACTGGGCGGCGATCCTTGGCGCGACGTTGTCCCCTTGCACCGTCGCATCGCATATGTCCCGGGGGATGTCAGCCTTTGGCCCAGCCTTACGGGAGGCGAAGCGATCGACCTCCTCGGCCGTCTCCGGGGCGGGATGGATGAAACCCGCCGGAGCGAACTCCTGGAGATCTTCGAACTGGACCCGTCCAAGCGCGGACGTGCCTATTCCAAGGGCAACAGGCAAAAGGTAGCAATCGTGGCGGCGCTGGCTTCAAGGGCCGAACTCCTGATCCTGGACGAACCAACCGCCGGCCTGGACCCGCTCATGGAGGCCATCTTCCGTGACGAGGTCCGCAGCGAGAGGGCCATGGGCCGCAGCGTGTTGCTTTCCAGCCATATTCTCGCCGAGGTGGAGGCCCTGGCGGACCGCATCAGCATCATCCGCAGGGGCAAGGTGGTTGAAACCGGCAGCCTGGAGCAGATGCGCAGCCACGCCCGCACCAATGTCTCGGCCACACTCAGCGACGGTGCCGCGCGGATCACGGGATTGCCCGGCGTCAAGGACCTCAGCAGCCAGGACGGCCGCGTGTATTTCAGCGTCGAAGCCGACAGCCTTGGGGCGGCGATGAGTGTCCTGGCCGGCCACGGGGTCACCGCTCTGACCGTCACCCCGCCGAGCCTTGAAGACCTGTTCCTGCAGCATTATGGCGAGCGGCTCGAGTCCCGGCAGGCAGACGACGCCGGGAGGCCGGCCGGCCCGGCCGGCCAGGGCTTCGACGAGGGCGCCGGCACCCGGGGACCCGCACGCTTCAGGGGGCCGCGCGGCCGGAGGCATGCGGAATGAGCGGCCAACTCACCGGGACGTGGCCCCTGTTGCGCCACGCGATCCGCCTGGACCGCTGGAAGCTCCTGCCGTGGCTGCTGATCATCGGCGCGTTCCCCACCGTGTCCTTTGCGGCCTACGGATCGCTGTTCTCCTCGCCGGTGGAAGCCGTGGTCCTGCAGGCCAGCCTTGGCACCAACCCTGCGTTTTCCCTGCTCTATGGCCCGGCCACGGATCTCACGACGGCGGCAGGCTTCACCGCGTGGCGCGTGCAAATGTTCGGGATGTTCTTCGCGTCCCTGATGGCCGTCTTCACCGTCACAAGGCACACACGTGCAGCGGAAGACTCGGGGCAGGCGGAACTGCTGGACTCCGGCGCCGTGGGCCGGCACGCCCGGCTGGCTTCCGCCGTCATTCTCGCGTGGCTGGCGTCAGCCCTGGTAGGCCTGCTTGTCGGCGGGGCGATGACGGCGGCGGGCGCCCCGCCGGCCTCGGCATTTGCCCTCGGAGGCATGTTCGCAGGCATGGGCGTGACCTTTGCCGCGGTGGCCGCAATTACGGCGCAGCTGGGCTCGGTGGCCCGGACGGCGAACACCCTGGCGGCGTCTGTGCTTGGCATCGGCTACCTCCTGCGCGGCCTGGGGGACACACTCACCGACGCGGAGTGGCTGCTGTGGACCGGCCCCATGGGCTGGGCGGAGATGATGAGGCCGGCCTCGGAAAACAACTTCTGGCCGCTCGCGCTGCTCCTGACAGCTGCTGTTGTGCTCACGGCGTTGGCGGCATGGCTGTCAGCAAAGCGGGATTTCGGCCTCGGCATCATCCCTGGAAGATCCGGACCCGCCCGCGGCCGCGCCGGGAATTGGGGCCTCATGGCACGCCTGAACCGAGGCCCGTTCTGGACCTGGGGTGTGACTTTTGTGGCGCTTGGCTCCGTCTATGGGATGGTCACCAACACGATGAGCAGTGTTTTTTCGGGCAACCTGTTCGTGCGGCAGATGATTGCGTTCCGTGCAACTACTGAGGAGCAGCTGACCTTCGCATTCGTCGAGGTGCTGCTGCTGGTGCTGGCCTTCATCGGCGGGGTGTTCGGCATCCAGCTTGCGTTGCGCTTCTACACCGAGGAGGACGAACGCAGAGCAGAATGGGTCCTGTCCGGCCCGTTGTCCAGGCTGGGCTATTTCACTCCCACGGTGGCCATGGCCATCCTGGCGCCGGCTGCCGGAATGACCGCCGGCTCCTGGGCGCTGGCAACGGCCGCCAATGCGTCCGGCTCATCGCTCGACGCCGGCAAAGTCACCCTGCAGGGAATGGTGGAACTGCCGGCATTGTGGCTCGCGACGGCCGTCGCCCTTGCCCTTGTGGGGCTGGCCCCCCGGCTGCGCTGGCTGGCCTGGCTGCTGCTGGTCTATTGGCTGCTGCTGACAATGTTGGGCCCGCTGCTCAAGGCACCGGAGTGGCTGCTGAACACGAGCCCGTTCCATGTGGTGCCGAACGTCGCAGCCTCCGACGCCAACTGGCAACCGCTGCTCCTCACCTTTGGATTCGCCATCATCCTGGTGGCCGCAGCGCTGGCCGGTTACCGGCGTCGGGACCTTGTGTGCACGTGAAGGCGCACTGACTGCACGGTGTCAGAGGTTTGCAGTAGGCTCCTTTCCACTGCCGCTGATGACCCTGATTCGGCGCTGAAGAGGAAGTTCACATGATCAGCTCCACCGGAGCCCAAAGGCCACCGAAGACGATCGCGCCCGGAAACGTTCAGCAACAATGAAATTCCTCAAAGAAAAGACCGGTACACCGGGCTGCGGCTGTCCGTCAGTGGCGAATGCAGGAATCCAAGAGTGGTTTCCAGGGGTGGGTCTTCGATCTGGCAACCCTGGACGGTGACACGATCGTGGTCCTCCCGTGCCGCATTTGGGATGATGACGTCGGCAGCCTCGATGCTTCGCTGCAGCATTCAGGACAGTCCCTGGCGGAAGCCATGACAGAAGGCATGGCCCTCCACACCGGGGGAATATCACGGTCATGGCCGGATGGGACCCTATACATGTCCGTCAAGAACATTGGGGATGATTTTTCGCGCCAGGGCGAAACTGTATTGCCAGGATCAGAAAACACTCGCGACTCTCCGCGCCGGATACCCGAACACAAGGCGCCTGGAAGACCGTGCAGAGGCAATACACGCCCAGGCCAAAGACCCCCTCCCTGCCGAAATCTCGCAGCTCCGGCAGATCATGGTTCCCAGCCGGGATAAAGCGCAGGGGCTGGGGGACTTCCAACACCAACTGTCATCTGCCCGGGACAACAACGCACCCAAGGATGTCCCCTACAAGACCATGAGCTGGGCTGGTGACGGTGTCGCTAGAAGATTCCATTTAGCGGTGCTTGAACACGGGCTGGCGCTTCTCTGTGAAAGCGGCCATGCCTTCCTTCTGGTCTTCGGTGGCAAAAAGGGAATGGAAGATGCGGCGCTCAAAAAGAACGCCCTGCGCCAGCCCGGTTTCGAACGCGGCGTTGACGGCTTCCTTGGCCACCATGGCCACCGGCTTGGACCTGGATGCAATCACCTCGGCGGCTTTCAGTGCTTCCTCAACCACGTCCGACGCCGGGACCACCCGGGAAACCAGACCGGAACGTTCGGCTTCTTCCGCGCCCATGAACCGGCCGGTCAGGATCATGTCCATCGCCTTGGCCTTGCCCACCGCACGGGTGAGCCGCTGCGAGCCGCCCATGCCGGGCAGGACACCCAGGTTGATTTCCGGCTGGCCGAACTTGGCGTTCTCTCCGGCAATGATGAAATCGCACATCATGGCCAGTTCACAGCCACCGCCGAGGGCAAAGCCGGAAACCGCGGCAACAAGGGGGATCCTGAGCCGGGTCAGGTCTTCCCAACCCCGGAACCAGTCGGCCGCGTACATGTCCATGTAGCCCTTGGACGCCATTTCCTTGACGTCTGCACCGGCCGCGAACGCCTTGCCGGAGCCGGTGATCACCACGGCACCCACCTCAGGGTCCGTATCCATGGCGGACACGGCAGCCACCAGCTCATCCAGTGTGGCCTTGTTCAGCGCGTTCAGGGCTTCCGGCCGGTTCAACGTCACCAGGCCCACCCGCCCGCGGCGCTCCACCAGAATGTTCCTGTACTGCTCTGTCATGCCTGACCCCTTACGTGGTTGGTCTTGTCCCGGATGTCCGTGATGATGCCGGAGAAGTCCCGGTCTGCGCCGCCCTCAGCGGCAAAGGTATCGTAAATCTCCGAGGCCAGGGGTCCAAGGCGGGCGGCAACCCCGGTGCTTTCCAGCGCATTCAGGGCCAGTTTGAGGTCCTTGGCCATCAGCGCTCCGGCAAAGCCCGGCTGGTAGTCCCGGTTGGCTGGGCTGGTCGGAACAGGCCCCGGCACCGGGCAATTGGTAGTCAGTGCCCAGCATTGGCCTGACGCCGCAGAGGCGACGTCGAAAAGTGCCTGATGCGTCAGCCCCAGCTTCTCCCCCAGCACAAACGCCTCGCTGACGGCGATCATGGACACCCCCAGGATCATGTTGTTGCAGACCTTGGCGGCTTGCCCCGCCCCGTGATCGCCGCAGTGCACTATCCGCTTGCCCATCACCTCAAGCAGCGGTTTCGCGGACTCGAAATCCTCCGGCGGCGCACCCACCATAAATGTCAGGGTGCCGGCCTCGGCACCCACCACACCGCCGGAAACCGGGGCGTCCATGGCACGGTGGCCGGCGCCCAGGGCGAGCGCGGAAGCCTCCCTGGCCTCGTCCACATTGATGGTGGAACAGTCGAGAAACAGCGTGTCCGGCCCGGCGACGGAGAGCAATCCTGGCTGTCCACCCACCCCGCGGTAGGCGTCCAGCAAGTGTTTGCCACTGGGAAGCATGGTCAGTACCACACCGGCTCCGGCAATGGCTTCCGCGGCGGTGTCCACTGTGCGGATGCCGTGTGCCCGCGCCGTTTCCAGGGCCGCCGGTACTACGTCAAACCCCACCACGCTGTACCCGGCCTGCACCAGGTTGATGGCCATGGGCCCACCCATATGGCCGAGGCCAAGGAAGGCGACATGCGCTTTTTGCGGCGCCGGGTCCATGGACGGAAGGTTCTCAGACATTTCCTGTCTCCTTTGACTGAAGTGACAGCTCACGGTCGCCCAACGGCGCAAAGTACCTCTCGACGTCGGCCGCATTCACCTCGGAAAGTGTTGCCGGTTTCCATTGCGGGTTCCGGTCTTTGTCCACCACCTGCGCCCGGATGCCTTCGCGGAAATCAGGCCCGGCCAGGCATCGGAGCCCCACCCTGAATTCCTGGGCCAACGCTTCGTCCAAGGTCAGGCCCTTCACCCGGCGCAGCGATTCCAGCGCCACTTTGACAGCGATCGGCGACTTGGCTTCGATCGTGTCCGCAGCTGCCGCGGCAGCCCCGCCGGAGGCACGCAGCCCCCGGACGATCCCCTCGGCCTCGTCGGAGGCATAACAGGAGTCGATCCACTCCCGCTGTGCTTCCAGCGCAGAGGCCGGCGCCTCCGCCGTGAAGCGTACGACGGCGGCTTCCGCCGTTTCGTTTTCCAGCGCCGCCGCCAGTGCGGCGAGGCTGCCGGACGGCACCAGGTGGTCCGCGAGGCGCAGTAACAGCGCATCACCGCCGCTCAGGTGCGCGCCCGTCAGCGCCGCATGGGTCCCCGACTCCCCCGGCGCGTGTGCGAGCAGCAGGGTCCCGCCGACGTCGGGCACAAAACCGATGGTGGTCTCCGGCATGCCCATCCGGGTCCGCTCGGTCACCACGCGGACGGAACCGTGGGCGGAGATCCCCACCCCGCCGCCGAGCACCAGGCCGTCCATAAACGCCACATAAGGCTTGGGGTAGCCGGAGATCAGCGAGTTCAGCCGGTACTCCTCCTGCCAGAAAGCCGCGGTCTGGTCCCCGCCCGCCAGGATGTCCCGGTAGATGGCCACAATGTCTCCGCCGGCACACAGGCCCCGCTCACCGGAACCCACCACCAGGACAGTGGCCACGCCGTCGTCGTCCGCCCAGGCGGTGAGCCGCTCCGACATGGCAGCCACCATCCCCGCGGTCAGCGCATTGACGGCCTTGGGCCGGTTCAGCGTGATAACGCCCAAGTGGCCACGCCGCTCGAACAGCACCTCATCCGGTGCCGGATCCTGCGGCGCCCCACTCATCAGCTTCCTTCCGGCATCACGAAGCTGGCGCCCTGGCGGATGCCTGAGGGCCAGCGGGAGGTGACCGTTTTGGTCTTGGTGTAGAAACGGAAGGCGTCGGCGCCGTGCTGGTTGAGGTCGCCGAAGCCCGAAGCCTTCCAGCCGCCGAAGGTGTAATACGCGATCGGCACCGGGATGGGGACGTTGATCCCCACCATCCCCACCTGCACACGGCTCGCGAAGTCGCGGGCGGAGTCGCCGTCGCGGGTGAAAATGGCCACGCCGTTGCCGAACTCGTGCTCGGAGCAGAGCCGGAGTGCTTCGTCGTAGTCGGCCGCGCGGAGCACGCTCAGGACCGGCCCGAAGATTTCCTCCCTGTAGATGGACATGTCCTTGGTGACGTTGTCGAAGAGCGTGGGGCCCACCCAGAAACCGCCGTCGTAGCCTTCAACTGTGAGGCCGCGGCCGTCCACCAGCAGTGTGGCACCCTCCTCGACGCCGGCCTGGATGTACCCTTCAATCCGCTCTTTGGCGGAGGCTGCCACCACCGGGCCGAAGTCCGATTCCTTGTCCAGGCTGTGGCCCACCTTGAGCGGCTTGATCCGCTCCTGCAGCTTGGCGACCAGCTTGTTGGCGGTTTCCTCGCCCACCGGAACGGCCACGCTGATGGCCATGCAGCGTTCCCCGGCGGATGCGAAGCCCGCGCCGATCAGCGCGTCCGCAGCCATGTCCAGATCAGCGTCCGGCATGATCACCATGTGGTTCTTGGCGCCGCCGAAGCACTGCGCACGCTTGCCATGCGCTGCCGCGGTTGCGTAGATGTACTTCGCGATGGGCGTGGAGCCCACAAAGCCGATCGCCTTGACCCGCGGATCCTCCAGCAGCGCATCCACGGCTTCCTTGTCCCCGTTGACCACATTGAACACACCATCCGGCAGCCCGGCCTCGGTGAAGAGTTCGGCCAGCCGCAGCGGCACGGAGGGGTCCCGTTCGGAGGGCTTGAGGATAAACGCATTGCCCGCTGCCAGCGCCGGTCCGGACTTCCAGAGCGGGATCATGGCCGGGAAATTGAAGGGTGTGATACCCGCGACGACGCCCAGCGGCTGGCGCATGGAGTGAACATCAATACCGGCGCCGGCGTCGTCCGAAAACTCGCCCTTGAGAAGATGCGGGGCGCCCGCTGCGAACTCCACCACCTCGATCCCGCGCTGGATGTCGCCCTTGGCATCGGGAAAGGTCTTGCCGTGCTCGGAGGAAAGCAGCCTGGCAAGCTCGTCCAGGTTCTGGTTAACCAGGTCCACGAACTTCAGCAGGATCCGGCCACGGCGCTGCGGGTTCATGGCGCACCATGCCAGCTGGCCCTTCTCCGCGCTGGCGACAGCGTTGGCCACTTCCACTGTGCTTGCCAGCGGCAGGCGTGCCCGGACCTCGCCGGTGCAGGGATCGTAAACGTCGCTGAAGCGGCCCGAGGTCCCGTCAACCCGCTGGCCGTCAATGTAATGGGAAAGTTCGCGCACCATGGTGGAATGCTCCTTTGCATGTGACCTGTGTCATCTCTCCAGCCGAATATACTCGGACTTCCTACTATTTTCCAGAGCACCCCCTTCCGGTTGCTCTATCACCCCTGGTCGCTAAACGAGGCGAATGAGGACCAAAAGTGAGAGAGCAACCCAGGGATGCGGCCACCGGGCAACGGGGCTGCACCCTCCGCCACCGGGCGCCGGGCTCCCAAGGTAAGTTAGGAGTGTGAAGATTGCTACCTGGAATGTGAACTCGCTCCGTGCCCGTGCCGACCGCGTCGAGGCCTGGCTTCAGCGCAGCGACTGTGATGTCCTGGCCATCCAGGAAACCAAGTGCAAGGACGAGAACTTCCCCTGGGAACTGTTCGAGCGCATGGGCTACGAAGTGGCGCACTTCGGGCTGAGCCAGTGGAACGGGGTGGCCATCGCCTCCCGGGTAGGGCTCGACGACGTCGAACGCACCTTTGTGGACCAGCCAGGCTTCGGTAAAGCCGGCAAGGACCCCGTGCAGGAAGCGCGCGCCATCGCCGCCACGTGCGGTGGCATCAGGATCTGGAGCCTGTATGTGCCCAACGGCCGCGCCCTGGACGACGAGCACATGCCGTACAAACTCAACTGGCTGGACACGCTGAAAACCCATGCCCAGGGGTGGGTTACCCAGAATCCGGACGCGCAGATCGCGCTGATGGGGGACTGGAACATCGCACCCACCGACGACGACGTCTGGGACATCGACTACTTCCTCGCGGAGGGCCTCACCCACGTCAGCGAACCCGAGCGCGCGGCCTTCCGCGCCTTCGAATCCGCCGGCTTTACGGACGTGGTCCGGCCGCACACACCGGGCCCGGGCGTCTACACGTACTGGGACTATACCCAGTTGCGCTTCCCCAAGAAAGAAGGCATGCGGATCGACTTCGTGATGGCCTCCCCCTCCCTGGCAGCCCGGGTGACCGGTGCCTCGATCGACAGGGAAGAGCGCAAGGGCAAAGGCGCCTCCGACCACGCCCCGGTGATCGTGGATCTGGCCGGCTGATGGACCTCTTGCGGAGCATCCCGCGATGACCGGAAATCTCTACAGAGGCCAGGCCGGCCTGCCGTTCTCCTCCACCCTCCGGATCTACGAGCCGCTGGCGGCGTTTCCCGATGATCAGCGGGAGGCCCTCAGAGCGGCCGGCGCCCGCACCACCACCCGTGCTGCCGTGGAAAACGCCGAGCTGCTGGCCTCCCTCGGCCGGATCACTCGCCCGGGCGGGGACCCGTTCCCCACCGGACGGACAGATCTGGTGCGTGTTACGCGCGCACCGGCAAAGCCGGCCCGGCCGGGACGAGAACCCTCCGACGACGGCGGCGGCCCGGTCACGGAAGGCAACCCGGGGGCTGATGGGCTTAGGGCTGAGGCTGCCACTGCGGAGCCTGCCACTGCCGAGGCCGCCACTCTGCTGTACTGCCCCAGCCAGCTGGTGCTGCGCGCAGGTCTCGCGGCCAACGCCCTGATGGAAGGCATCCACGGACCGCTGGCCCAGCTCCTGATTCCGGAGGAGCAACGGGACAAGCACCAGGAACGGATTGACCTTGTCAACGCACGGGACGGATTCAGCCGCGTGCACACCCGGGCCTCCACCTGGGGCATCCCTTTCAGCTGGTTCTCCCTGTTCAAGGAATCGGACCACAAGGACGTGGTGGAGGCCGGCGGACGGATCCTCACCGTCCGCATCTGGGCACCGATAACTGAGGCGATGGAACGCGTCCGCTTTGCCGTGGCCAATCTTGCTCTGGCCGCACCCGATCTGGACATGCTGGACGACCTCACCCAAATCACGGAGTGGCTGGAGCTGTTCCATGCCGGTTCCATGGTGGAACTCGATTACGGTGCAGTCGCGGACAAGGTGTATCCGGATGAATCACCAATGGACGTCCGGCTCGGAATCGAGTGCCTGGCCGAAGGCGACATGACCGGCGCTGCTGCGGCCTACCGAAGGCTCGCCTCGCGCTGGATCCCGATCAGGCAGCTGGCCCGCGCCTCCTGATCCCGGTTCCTAAAACCGCAACGCCGCCGTTGTCCGTTGTCCGCCGTCCGTCTGAACCTGCCTACGTAGCGGCAGATGCGTCCGTGGGCGCCAAGTGGGCGGCTTCTCCCAGCGACATGCGGTGGCGGGGCGCCGCTGTCGTCCGTCTGATGATCAGTTGATGGGGTGCGACGGCGGAGCGCACAGCGCCGGTGATGCCGTCGAGTTCGTCCAACAGCATCTTGGTACCCAGTTCGGCCTGTTCATCGGGCCGCTGGGCAACAGTAGTGAGTCCCATCGGTTCGGAAAAGTCGTGGTCGTCGATGCCGATCACGGAAAGTTCCTCCGGAATGCTTACGCCGATCCGATTGGCCTCGAAAATCACGCCCATTGCCATCTCGTCCGAGGCACAGAAGATGGCAGTGGGTTTGGCACCCGGGCGCTCCCACAGCCGCCTGAACGCCTCCTGGCCACTGTGTACGGTGAAGTCTCCCCATTCATCCCATTCCGGACGGACGTCCAGCCCGGCTTCAGCCATGACCTCTTGGAACGCCAGAATCCGGACCCGCGGGACGTCGAAGTTCAGGTCGGTTTCGTCGTCGCCATGCAGCAGTGCGATGTCCCGGTGCCCCAGACCGATCAGGTGGCGCACCGCCGTGGACGCTGCCGCGTAGTCGTCGATACCGATGTAGGCACATTCCTCAACGTGGCCGCCCACCACCACCAGCGGGATGTCGATCTTCTGCAGGTGTTCCAGTTCCTCGTGCGTCAGTGCCATACAGAGCACAAGCAGCGCATCGATCTGCTTGTAGACCATGGTTTTGCTGAAGAGCCGTTCACGGTTGCTGCCGTGACCGCCCAAATTAAAGAGCGACAGGTTGTAGTGGCGCTCGTGGAGTTCCCGGTCCGCGCCCTCGATCGCCTTCGAGAAGAACCAGCGGCTGACGAACGGGGCAAGGACGCCGATGGTCTTGGTCCGTCCCGTGGCCAAGCCGGATGCGGAAGATGAGGCCACGTAGCCCAGCGCCTCGGCGACCTCGAGAATCTTCTCCCGCGTGGCCGGCGAGACCCTGGGCAACCCGCGGACGGCCCGTGACACCGTGGCGGTTGACACCCCGGCAGCTGCCGCTACGTCTTCAATGCTGATGCCCGCATGGCCACCGCGTTGGGCCCTGTCAGTTGTGCGTGCCACAGTGCCCCCTCCGGATCATTGAAGATATAAGCCGCTTGTTACCCCAGCAGCAACAAGCCAGTTTATTGTCCGCAGCTCCTAATTGCGCCGTGTTGCGGTCCGTGCCGGAAGCCGCTGGCGGAGCTTGAACACCCCGAACATGGCAAGCAGCACTGCAAGCAGACCCAGCACCCAGCCAAGTGCCGGCTGGGCAGTCACCTCCATCCAGACAGTGACCACCAGCAACACCGCGGCCCAGAATCCGAGGAATCCGATGATGATGTCGAAGTCCTCCCCGGACCGGACGCGCCGGTCCGCCGGCGCAATGCGGCCCTGGTTGCCTTTGCCCGGGGTGGCGGGACCCGTCACTTGACTGCCCCTGCCGTCAGGCCGGCCACGATCTTCCGCTGGAAGACCAGCACCAGGATCACCAGCGGAATGGTGACGATGGTGCCTGCCGCCATGATGGCTGTGTAGGGGATCTGGTTGGGTTGTGCCCCGGCGAAACTCGCAATTGCCACGGTGACAGGTTTTGTTACCTCGTTGGACAACTGGCTGGCGATCAGGAATTCGTTCCAGGATGAGATGAAAGCCAGAATGGCTGTGGTGAAGATTGCCGGCGCCGCGAGGGGCATGATGACCTTCCGGAACGCTTGGCCCTGGGTGCAGCCATCCACGCGCGCCGACTCCTCAAGCTCCCACGGCATTTCGCGGAAGAAGGACGTCAAGGTGTACACGGTCAGAGGCAGCACAAACGAGATGTTCGGAATGATCAGGGCCTGATACGTGCCGATCCAGCCAATGTTCGTGAACAGCTGGAACAACGGCGTGATGAGGGCAACGCCCGGGAACATCGAAGCGCCCAGAATGAAGCCCAGCACCAGGTATTTGAACCGGAAGTTCAACCGTGCCAGTGAATAGGCCGCAAACACACCGATCAGCAAAGACACGACTGTGGTCACCAGCCCGATGAACACACTGTTGAGAAGTGCCTGGCCGAAGTGGTTACCAAACGAGGTATCGAACGCCGTGTTGAAATTGTCCAGCGTGACATGGGAAGGAAGGACCGAGGTGTCGTAGGTGAAGCCGACATCCCGGAACGCAGTCACCACCATCCAGTATGCGGGGGCAAGACACCAGATGAGGATCACGGCGGCGCTGATGTACGTTCGCCCCTGCACCCACTTCTCGCGGTTCTGTGCGGTTTTCCGGCCCCGGTCCTGCTCCGCCCGGAGCGCGGTGGTCGCGGTGGTCATTTCTTCCCCTTACCGGCGCCGCCGCTTTGCTCCACAACATTCGCGCCGAGGAACCGGACGAAGATGAAAGCGACAAGAAAGATGATGATGAACGTGATGGTGGAGAGCGCCGCGGCCGCGTTGAATCCTTGCCTGATCTGGCTGATGACCAGGATGGACAAAGTAGTGGTGTTGTTGGCTCCGCCAGTGAGGATGTAGGGGAGATCGAACATCCGCAGGGCATCCAGAGTACGGAACAGGATGGCGACCATCAGGGCCGGCTTCACCAGCGGGAGGGTGATCAGCCGGAACCGCTGCCACGCCGTGGCGCCGTCAACCCTGGCGGCCTCGTAGACCTCGGCCGGAATCATCTGCAGTCCAGCCAGGATCAGCAGAGCCATAAACGGAGTTGTTTTCCAGGTATCTGCGATGATGACGGCCCACTTGGCCGGCCATTCGCCGCCGGTCCACAGGATGGAGGTGTTGAACAGCTTGTTGGCTATTCCCTCGAAGGCGAAGATGAACAGCCAGAGTTTGGCCGTCACTGCGGTAGGGATGGCCCAGGGAACCAGGACGGCGGCCCGCACCAGGCTCCGGCCCTTGAAGGTCCGGGCCATGATCATTGCCATCCAGAAGCCCAGGACGGTTTCCAGTGTCACGGTGACGATCGTGAAGAAGAACGTGGTGGCGGTGGCGGACCAGAACTGGGCTCCCAGTGTGCCCGCCGGGCAGGCCACCGTCCCGCCGCCGGAAGCGGCGCATTGCTGGGCGATCCAGTTCACATAGTTCTGGACACCGGCCGGCCCGCCAGCGACGAAGAGGCCAGTGGCCGGATCCAGACCGGCGTCCTTTTGGAAGGACATCACGATGGCGCTGATGACCGGATAAACGATCACCACAGCCAGAGCGATGATGGTGGGGGCGAGCAACCACGATGCCCACCTGCCCTGGCTTTTGATCCGGTTGTCCTCCCCCACCCCCTTCGGTGCGTGGTGAAGATCTGCGCTGCCCGACGCCGGAGCTTTTACCGGCGTCGGGCCCAATTCGGTAGACATGATGAAGCTACCCCGCCGCGCCGGCAGATTCGATGGACTTCTGCATGTCAGAGAGCGCCGTGTCCACGGTCTTCTCGCCCTTGATGGCAGCGTAAGCGTTCTCCTGGATTGCCTTGGTTACCGCAGGGTAGAACGGCGTGACCGGGCGGGGAACAGCATTCTCGATGGACGTCTTCAGGACCGGCAGGTACGGCAGCTTGGCCACGAGGGCAGCATCGGTGTAAAGGGCACCCAGTACAGGGGCAAGCGAACCCTGGGTGGCGTAGAACTTCTGGGTCTCGTCAGACGTGATGAACTTGAGGAAGTCCAGTGCGGTTGCCTTGTTCTTGGAGTACACGCTGACTGCAGCGCTGTGTCCGCCGAGCGAGGATGCGCCGGGGCCGGACTTGCCCGGCAGCGCGGTCATGCCCAGCGTGTTCTTCACCGTTGACGAGCCTTCGGTGGTGGCCAGGTTGTAAACGTAGGGCCAGTTGCGCAGGAACAGGAGTTTTCCGTCTTGGAAGGCCTGCCGGCTCTCTTCTTCCTTGTAGGTGATGCCTTCCTTCGGGATGTTGCCGTCCGCGTAAGCCTTCGCCAGATTGCCCAGACCAGCCTTGGCTTCTGCCGTGTTCAGGCTGGGCTTGCCGTCCTTGTTCAGCACGGAACCGCCCGCGGAGTTAATTGCCTCCGACGCATTGACCGTCAGGCCCTCGTATTGTGAGAACTGGCCCGCGTAGCAGCCGATGTTATTGGCCTTGGCGATGGAGCACATGCCCATCATCTCGTCCCAGGTTTTGGGCGGGGTGGGAACCAGGTCCTTGCGGTAGTACAGGATGCCGCCGTCAGAAGACTGCGGTGCTGCATACAGTGTTCCCTTGTAGGAGGCTGCATCAACGGTTGGCTTGAGCATTGCCGAAGTATCCAGCGCCATCTTGTCCTTGAGTGGCTGCAGCCACCCCTTGGCGGCGAATTCTGCGGTCCAGACAACGTCAACGCTCATAACGTCGTAGTTAACGTTCTTGGCCTGGAAGTTCTGGACCAGGTCATCGTGCTGCTGATCTGCAGCGTCCGTCTGCTCCTTGAACGTCACTTTTTCATTCGCGTGGGCTGCGTTCCACTTGTCGATCAGGGGGCGGACGACTTTGCTGTTGTCCTTGCCCTGGACGTAGGTGATGGGTCCGCGGCCATCGAGGTTGGCGTCCGCGTCCGAGCCGCCTCCGCCAGTAGTGCCGCCTCCCCCGCCGCCGCCGCCGCAGGCTGAGAGCGTGAGGGCCAGGACACCGGCGGTGGCTACCGGGAGTAGGAATTTAGGGGTTTTCATGCTTGAGACTCCTCGCTGAGTTACAGAAAAGATTGATGGCGCAGTTGAAGTGGTGACCATCACACTAGTAACGTTGCCGTGAGAAATGCAAGCGTTTACACAAAATGTTTATCGAAAGGACACCTGTGTCCCACAGCCCTATCCCCACGCCCGGCTCAGCCATCACATCCTGGTGGGCCAGCGCCGTCGTCTACCAGATCTATCCGCGCTCCTTTGCCGACGCCAACGGGGACGGGATGGGCGATCTCCGCGGTGTGAGGGCGCAGCTGCCGTATCTGCGGGAGCTGGGAGTCGACGCCATCTGGCTGTCCCCCTTCTACAAATCGCCGCAGGCCGACGCCGGGTATGACGTGGCCGATTACCGCGAAGTGGACCCCCTGTTCGGCACCCTGACAGACTTCGACGACATGTTGCTGAAAGCTCACGCCCTGGAGGTAAAAGTGATTGTGGATCTGGTTCCCAACCACACCTCCGACGAACATGCGTGGTTTCACCAGGCACTGGCCGCCCCGCCAGGTTCGCTGGAGCGGGACCGGTACATGTTCCGGCCCGGGAAGGATTCCGTCCCCGGGGCCGGTGACGGAAATCTGGCACCCAACAACTGGAAATCGATCTTCGGCGGACCGGCCTGGACACGTGCGACTCATCCGGACGGCCAGTCCGGCGACTGGTACCTCCACCTTTTCGACACCAAACAGCCTGACTTGAACTGGGAAAACGACGAGGTCAGGGAGGAAATGCGCTCCGTGCTGCGTTTCTGGCTGGACAGAGGCGTGGACGGCTTCCGCGTGGATGTTGCGCACGGGCTGATCAAGGAAGCCGGGCTACCGGATTGGCGCGGCGTAGCCGCCATGGTGGAAGGGTCCATGGTGGAAGGGTCCGGCGAGACGGCTAAGGGCCTGCCCGGGGATGCGCCGGGCACCCACACCGAAACCGAGGAACCGCACCGAGCCCGCACTGTCCCGCCGACCGGCCATCAGACGGTGTCGCCGCAGTACCCGCCGTCACCATTTTTTGACCAGGACGGCGTCCACGAGATTTACCGTGACTGGAACCGGGTACTGGCCGCCTATGATGGCGACCGCATGCTGGTTGCCGAGGCCTGGGTTGAGCCGGCCGAGAGGCTGGCCCGGTATGTCCGCGAGGACGAGATGCAGCAGGCCTTCAACTTCGACTTCCTGCTGGCCGGCTGGGATGCCCAGCGGACTGCTGAGGCGATCGAGGCTTCCCTGGCCGCCGCCGGTTCCGTGGGCGCACCGTCCACGTGGGTGCTGAGCAACCACGACACCGTTCGTCATGCCAGCCGCTTCGGGCTGACGGATCCCACCACGTTCCCCAAGGGCATCGCCGCCGAGGATGAACAGCCGGATGCTGCCCTGGGGCTGGCCCGCGCACGCGCGGCAACCATGGTGTCGTTCGCGCTGCCCGGCTCTGCCTATGTCTATCAGGGCGAGGAATTGGGGCTTCCGGAGCACACCACGTTGCCCGCAGCGGCCCGCCGGGATCCCACCTTCTTCCGCACCAACGGCGCAGAGCGCGGCCGCGATGGCTGCCGGGTTCCCCTTCCGTGGAAATCCACGTCGCCGGGTTACGGCTTTGCCGAACCCTTCACTAACGGAAACAAAGCGGACGACGGCGGTGCGGACGACGCCGGTGCGGGTCCCCACACGCCCGCCGCCCCATGGCTCCCCCAGCCGGAATCGTTCAGAGCGCTGGCCGCTGATCTCCAGGACGGCGTCGACGGCTCCACTGTGGAGCTGTACCGCTCCGCCCTGGCGCTGCGGCGCACGCATCGGCTGGGGGCCGGGACTTTCTGCTGGTCAGAGGTCCACGATCCAGATCGGGGCGTGCTGGCATTCCTCAACGGCGATGTCCTGGTCCTGTCCAACATGGGAGCAGCACCCACCAGGATCCCGGACGGCTACCGGGTGGCGCTCGCCAGCGGGACCGGCGGGCGGGCCGGGGACGGTGACCGTGAGCTTGCACCCGACAGCACTGTTTACCTGGTTCCGGTCCAGACCTCCGGAAGCCGCTAGCCGGCCGGACTCGGCCCGGCCTGGCCTGGCACAGAAAAAGGCGCCGCGTCCCGGACAGGACGCGGCGCCTCTCGGCTTGGCTGCGGCTTATTTGCAGCCGGGTGTCAGGCTAGTTGCCACCCTTGAAGAGCCCGGCGATCTTCGCACCCAGGCCCTTGAAGTTTTCCGCGACGCCGCCAGCCATTTCCTTGGCATTCCCAGCCACGTCACCGGCCAGTTCCTTCGCGTTTTCAGCAACATCGCCGCTGAAGAATTCCTTGACGTTCTCTGCTGCGTCGCCGGCGAATTCCTTCACGTTCTCTGCTGCGTCGCCGGCGAATTCCTTCACGTTCTCTGCTGCGTCGCCGGCGAATTCCTTCACGTTCTCTGCTGCGTCGCCGGAAAATTCCTTGGCGTTGCCAACTGCGCCTTCGAGTCCGTCTTTGGGAGCTCCGCTACCCGTTACTTCTTCACTCATGGTGTTCTCCTTGGTAGACCGGCAATCTGACCAGACCCATAGGACCCGGTTTCGGACTGAAATCGCCTGTGGGAGGCGGATTCCCTGACCTCTGACTTCAAACTATGGCCAGTGACGTCCTAGTGCAACACAAAACGCCTGCACACGGTAATTGAAGTCACACTGATTGAACGGATTTGCGGATACCCGGTGAATGCCCGGCGGACGCCGGGCAAACACGTCTCCGGACATGCGCCTCAGCGAACCCTCTCGGCCCGGCTGAAACGGGTTCTGGCACCGGCTCCGATGTGGATCAGGGCTGGAGTCCGGACGCCTACCACAGAATCAAGGGCATCGATTAAGTCGCCGACTTCGGCGGCCAGTACATGCGGAGCTACGCCTTGGCGCGGCTGGAGCCGAACCTTCAGCGCGGGCTGGCCCCGGACTTCGTAAGTAGCCACTGTGGCGCCCGCAAGGTCTGGCCTTTCCGCCAGCGCACTCCTGAGTGCCTGTTCGGCCACGCCTCCGCCGATCCTGATGCTGCCGGTGACGTCACCGTGGCCCTCGTCCGCTACCAGGACGTCGCTGCGCCCCTTGCCCTGCTGGGAAAGCCAGGCCACCATCAGGGCAATCAGCACCACCAGCGCAATCGCGGCCAGAATCCAGAGCCAGCTTTCCTGACGGCCCGGGAAGCGCGTGCGTTGGAACAATTCGTCGGCGCCGCTCCAGATGTTGCCTGCCCAGGACCGCCACCACGTTCCCACTGCGGGAACGGTCGCCAGCAGCATCAGCAACACTCCGATTGACAGCAGTTTCAGGCCCAGTATGCCAATGAGGATGCGGTTGAGCAGCCGCGGAGTCCTGTTCATGCGCCGATCACCCCGGAGGTTGCCAGATTGACGTGAACAGCGGGCAGGGGGGACGGTGCCATCTGGTTGAGCTCGTCCTGCACAGCCGCCAGGACGGCGTTTTCGCTGACCGGAACACCGGAGGTAGGACGCACATTCACCACCGCCTGGCGCTGGGATACCACCACCATCACCTGTTCCGGTGTGACGTTGGCGGCCAAGCGCGCTCGTCTGGCCAGCGCGGAAGCAATGACTTCGTCGTCCACCACAACCGCCGCACGCTGGCCACCCAGCAAGTGCCTGGCCCGTTTGCCGGGCAGTATGGCGTGGAGGAAAAAGAACAGCCCTGCCATGGCCAGCACTGCACCGATGACGCCCAGCAGCAGTGGGGATATCCCGTTAGGGAGTGCTGTGATCCGCTCGGCAGCGGTCTGGGGATCGATGAGCCACGCGGGCTGGCCAATGGCGCGGACCGCGGACTCCAGCAGCGCATATGCGGAGAAAATGATGACCAGAACGGCAGCGATGCCTGCGGCGCCGGCCCGAGAGGAGTGTGTCTCCCTGTGCAGTATTCTGCGCATGTCCGGCCCTGGAGTGCCTTCACCGGGTGTCCCGGGCTGCGGGACCGCCGGAACTTCTTCCTGGGTTGCCTGATTCATCGGACCCGTCCGCCTTCCGTGATGCGCGCGCCGCTGATGCGGA
The DNA here is from genome assembly GCF_050157035.1 of Pseudarthrobacter sp. N5. Classification (GTDB taxonomy): domain Bacteria; phylum Actinomycetota; class Actinomycetes; order Actinomycetales; family Micrococcaceae; genus Arthrobacter. The sequence continues at coordinate 641,438 of NZ_CP189593.1, read as the reverse complement.
CATCAACCCTGCTGAGCTCGGCCCCGCTGAGTTCCGTAACCCGCGCCATGATCCGGGACTTGGCCGAAACTGTCCTGGCAAGGATGGAGCCGCCGACGCCGGCTACCCGGCCGGGGTCACGCAGGACCTCTGTCAATGAAGGGATCTTGATGGGTGATACGAGGGACAGCGCCAACAGACCGTCGTCGTCGGACCACTCGGCCCGCACGTCCTGGGACGCGACGCCCAGCGCCTCAGCCGCGGCAGCCTTCGCAAGGCTGGTCAGCGCCTGGGTGCTGATCCGGTTGTGCCCGTTCAGGGCCGTGCTGTTGAGCCCTGCCACGTGGACTGGTGCTCCAGCCGTTGCGCTCATGAGGATGAGCGCCGGCCGGTGATGGCATCTAGGACGCCGCGCAGGTCCAGTTTTCCTTCCGCCGCGCGGCCCAGCAGGGCACCGATTCCCATAAATAAGAGGGAAATCACGAAGCCCCAGAGGCCGAATTGGAACGACATAAACGCCACAAATGCGCCCATTGCTATTCCCACAACGGTCATGTTCATAGGACTGCCTCCCTTTCAGGTGCTGCGGTTGCAGTGGCTGCGGATTTTACCGGCGCCGCCACATAAACGTCATTGATTTCGACATTCACCTCGATGACCTGCAGCCCCACGAGTTCTTCCACGGCGCGGTATACGGCGGCTCGGACCTGGTCCGCAAGGGAATGCAGCGGCGTGCCGTAAGTGGCCACCAGATTGATATCCACCGCCACCTGGGTTTCGCCCACCTCGGCATGGACGCCGGCCGCGTGGTCCGAGCTGCCGACTGCGTCCCGGATGGCTCCGAGTGCCCGCGATGATCCGCTGCCCAGCGAGTAGACACCCGGGACTGCGCGGGCGGCGATGCCCGCCACCTTGGCGACGGCGGTCTCGGAAATTACGGTACGGCCGTTTCCTGCAACAGGTCTGTCCGTTGGATCGGCATGGACGCCCGCCGCCGGTTGTGGGTTCTGGTACTCCATCAGGCACTCCCCTTCTATTGAACCCAACCCTATCCCCTGCGTCACGCAACAGGCCGGACGCAGCGGGAAAGTCCGGATTCGGCCTCTGAGCTGCCCACCCTGTTTGCCGAGACGGCGAATGCCAGCGCACCGGGAGCGATACTTCCCGGCGCACTGGCATCCGTTTTGTCAATGCCGCTTCAGCAAAAGGCTGACGTATGGCTATTGCGCGGAGGCAAGGGCGTCCCAAGCGAAGCTGGCCAGCCAGTGGCTGGACATGAACTCCTCCGTGATGACCGAATCCATACCGGCGGCCAACAGCGGCAGCAGCGCCGCATCCAGAACTGCTACCACCCCGGCGGTCCCTTCTGCGGCGGAAAGAGTCTTGCGGATGCGAATGATCTGGCCTGCGCGGGTCAGGTTCAGCCCGTTCAGGTGGGCCAAATAGCCATCGGACTCGTCCGTGACAGTGGCCGTGGCCAGGATGCGGGCATCCGAGCTCAAACCGGGCAGGAACCCTGCGAACCAGGCAGCGAATGCATCCGCGTCAAGCACCCGGGCCATGAGGTCGGCCTCGCTCAGCCCGGCGGACAGGAAATCCTGGCCGCTCATTTCCCACTCGCCCGGCCAGCCGGCGTCGTTTTGGAACCAGCCCAGCGCCGCCTTCTCACAGGTGGCAACGGCCTCGTCGCGGCCCAGGGCGTGGAAGGCATCCAACATCAGGCCCAGGCCGAACGCCGCATTGGTGTGCAGACCGTGGCGCACGGGGAACTCGGCCTTGGCGGTCCAGCCTGCGACCAGCGAGGCCACGATGTCCGCCAGCGGATCCAGGGAAGCGCCCCACCCGCGGATCTGCGGGTCCTCCGAGGCAGCAGCAGCGGCCGTAAGGCGCACCAGCCAGGCCCAGCCGTACGGGCGTTCCCAACTGGGATTCGCCAGCAGGTAGGCACCTTCTGCCGCCAGGTTTTCCGCGGTCAGGTTGGCCGCCAGCACCGCTCGAAGGGCGGCGTCACGCCCTTCGTCCAAGCCGTGCTCCAGCAGGCTCACACCCAGCCATGTCATGTGCACACAGGAGTGCCAGTCAAAGGACGTGTAAAACGCCGGGTGCAGTTCCTTCGGGCTCGGCCGGTCCTCCAGCGAGGTTTCCACATGGTGGGAGGCGTAGGGGTACGGACGGGACAGGTTATCCAGCACGATGTCCGCGTAGGCGCTGGCAACTTTATCCAGCTGTGCAGCGGCGTTCTCAGTCATGAATTCTCCTTTGTGAAGGCGGTGTCAGTTAAAGGCGAGGAAGTACATCAGTGCGATGTTGGCCCCCAGCAGCGGAACTGCCGTGGCCACCTGGGCCTTGATGACCCCGTATTTGTTCTTCATCTCCAGCAGTGCTGCAGGAACCAGGTTGAAGTTGGCGGCCATCGGCGTGCACAGCGTGCCGCAGAAGCCTGCCAGCATGCCGATCGCGAAGATGATCGCGGGGGTCCCGTCAAAGTTCTGCACCAGCACAGGCCAGCCGATGGCCGCGGTCATGATCGGAAACGCGGCGAACGCGTTACCCATGAGTACGGTGAAGAGGAACATGCCCGCGGAGTAGACAACGACTGCAGCCAGCAGCGAGCCATCGGGCAGCACTCCCTTTGCCAGCGTCCCGACGGCGGTGCCCACGCCTGCCTTGGTGAAAAGGATTCCCAGCGTAGACAGCATCTGCGGCAGCAGCGCGGCCCAGCCGATGGACTCAAGAATGCGGCGGCCCTCGAAAATGGGGGCCAGCTTCTGCCTGGGGCGCAGGATCACGACGGCCACAACGGCGGCCACAACGGCACCCACCGACAGCGCCACGAGAGTGGTGTTGGTCGGATCGAAGATGGGTTGTCCGCCGATCTTCAGCACAGGCGCCAGCAACACGAGGACGACAGTGACCACCGGGAGAGTGAGCGCCGGGATGAAGAGTTTGTTGCCGAATTTGGCGGCCGATACGGTGCGCTCTTCCACGCTGCTGGTCTTGGCCTTGCCGTCACCGAGAACGCCGGTGCTGGCAAGAGCCACCAGGATCAGGACGGCGATACCCAGGATCCATGGCGGTGCGGTGCCCGCCTGGACCCAAGTCCCGTAAAAGAAACACAGGCCCAGCAGGCCCCAAAAGGCGGAACTGCCCCAGCGCTTGGTGTGGCTCGTGTCGCGGGCAATCAAGAAGGCCCAAGCAACGAAAAGAATGCCAATCAGCCAGAAAACGGCTTCAACTTTGATCATGCGTTGCCTCCGACGGTAACGGTCTGTGCTGTCTTCTCTTCTTCTTGGGCCGCACGGACGTCCTTGTCCAGCTGGCGGTCAAGTCGCAGTAGGCGGAATCCATGGATCAGGAAGGCGATGATGGCAGTGGGCATGGCCCAGATGGCCAGTTCCAGCGGCTCCAGGTGGAGTCCGTACGTGGTGTCCACGAATGTTGTAATCAACAGGATGGATCCCACGGCGACAAAGATATCCTCGCCGAAGAAGACCCCTACGTTGTCCGCAGCAGCGGAGTGACCCTTGATTTTTTCCTTCACCTTCTCCGGCACCGTGCCATAGCGGCGCAACGCAGCACCCTCGGCCATCGGGAACACCAGGGGACGCACTGTCTGGGCATGCCCGCCAATGCCGGTCAGGCCCACAGCCGCGGTTGCCTGGCGGACGAGCAAGTAACCCAGCAACACACGGCCGGCAGTGAGCTTGGCGAGCTTGGAGATCAGGGTCTTCGCTTGTTCCTGCAGGCCAAAGCGCTCGATGATGCCGATGACGGGAAGGACCACCACAAAGATGGTCACCGATCGGCTACTGGCAAAGCCGGAGCCGAAGGCGTTGAGGATTTCCAGAGGTGTCAGGCCGCCCAGCAGGGCCGTGACGATGCCGGAGATGGTGACAACAATCAGTGGGTTCAGTCGGATGGCAAAGCCAACAATGACCAGCAAGACCCCGATGAGTACGAGCATATCCGTCCATTCCCGCATGGACCAGAACCGGTCAGCGGTGGAGAGTAGTTGTTGAGGCACGGCCAACGCGGCCTGTCGGGGGATAATGTGTCCCCCGAAAAGTGGTGCCCATCACTGTGAGATTCAGCATATGCTTTTGTTGAACAATCTGGCAACACCGGGGAATGCCAAACCGTCGGTCAGCAACGCGACACAGCGCGCCGGTAGATGTCGGGGACGTCCGCCGTGCTACTCCGGCCGTACTCCTGTGGTTCCGGCTTGGGGAAGGGATGGGTGAATTGAGCCTCCATGGGCTCTGCTACCTGACCTTGGAACCACTTGGCAACCTGAGGTGCCCGCCCTATTTGCTCTCCATGTTCATCCGTGTCCGGATCGGCCCCATGGTGGCCTCGAAGCCGTGGTTGTTGAACGTGGAAAAGTCCTCGCCCGCGGTGCCTGTCACAGCCTTGAGCTTTTCGACATGCGGCTTGAGCTCAGCCGGCACCGACTCTGCATTGTGGCCAATTCTGCCCGGGCCTTTTCAACCACGTCATTCTGCCCTCCCCTGACAGTTGCCAGGGGAGGGCAGAACGCGAACGGAAAGTACGGCATCGCTGACTGTGGCGCGGGCCTCGCCCTTGCCGCCGAACTCGCCGAATATCCCGCCTGGGTGGTGCTGCCTGACCGCCGACTCACCGGGTCTGAACAGGCTTCCGGGCAATGTGCACCCGGCGCAGGAAGGCCTACTTACAGTTGGCCGCGACCCAGCGGGTCACGGGAGCCATAGCGTCCCGGAACTGCCCGCTGGAGAAGACCGTCTGATCGCTCAGCCCGGCAACGGCGATCTTGTTGAGTTTCTCAAAGTCTGCTTTGAGGCTATCCGGAACACGCTCGGCCGTCTTGCCGAGTTCGGTCTTGAACTGCTCAAGTTCTTCGGTCTTACCCTGGGCCGCAGAGAGCGGAAGCAACGAAGCGCCAGTGGCCTGCTGCGAGATGGTGGCGCAGGCCTCCGCCGCGTCGGTGAAGTCACCGAAAGGGCCCGAGCTGTGGGTGGGCGTTGCCGCAGCGGAGCTGCTGTCAGGAGCGGACGACGACGGCGCGTTGCCGGCTGTGGGGGTGGAGCATGCGGTCAGTGCCAGGACGGCGAAGAGGGCGGCTGCGGTCAGTGGGCGTGCAAGGTTTTTCACAATTCACATTTCTGGTTCGGATTGCGCCGGAGGGCCGTATAAGGCCTCAACCGGCAGTGGCGTTCTGTCCCCGGCGTGCGAGTCTAGCGTGGATTGCTGGTGGTTTCCCAAACAGGCCGGCTCAGCAGCATGCGGAGCCGCAGCACGACTTGCTGTCGTTTTTGGCTGCTTTTGGACAGTAATGAGTGATTCCCATATTTGAAGAGTCAGACTCATAAGTCACTCATCCTTGTTCATTACCTCGTTGGGTGCCGCCCATTACGGAGCAACAGATGTCGAGGGGGTTAAAGAAGAAAAGCACCAGTTCCGAAGAACTGGTGCTTCCCAGTGGTGGCTCCGACCGGCGTCGATCCGGTGACCTTTCGATTTTCAGTCGAACGCTCTACCAACTGAGCTACAGAGCCTAGGTGACATGTCACCATGACAGCCGGAATTTCTTCTGGCAATCAGAGCGACCCTGACGGGACTTGAACCCGCGACCTCCGCCGTGACAGGGCGGCGCGCTAACCAGCTGCGCTACAGGGCCTTGCTATTTCTTGCTTTGCGGTATCGCTACCGCAATTTTTCAAGGCTTTTAGCCTACCAGACTTTGACATCCGAGCCGACCAGTTCCTTGCGTACCCCCAACGGGATTCGAACCCGTGCCGCCGCCGTGAAAGGGCGGTGTCCTAGGCCGCTAGACGATGGGGGCCTGAACGCAGTCCGGTGATAAAAGAAAAGGCTTCGGGCCGGGGGCCGTCCGTCTTTGTCCTTTGCTATGTCTCCGAACTGGACTCTAAAACTATAGGGCCTTGGTTGGATTATTCCAAAATCGAAGGTCCCTCCGGCTGGGCGGGTCCAGACACGGATCCAGGCACGGTGCGCCGCCTCTCCGTAAAAGAATGGCAGTTTCTCGCGCAGACGTGGCCGATTTCCGCCAGCCCTCACGGCCGGAACAGGACTAGATTGACTGGATGGCAACCACCGCCGACCACACGCCCACGCAGCCCGCCGGTACCCAAGAAGTACCTGCGTCTTCTGCTTCCCGCCTTGCTGCCGCCGGACCGGCCACCGTCACCCGGCTCGGCGTCGCCGCCGTCATTATTACCGTGATTCTCTGGGCTTCCGCCTTCGTCGGCATCAGGGCCGTGGGGCCCAGCTTCTCCCCCGGTTCCCTGACGCTCGGACGTCTGGCGATTGCCGCCGTCGTACTTGGCCTCGTTGTGCTTCCCAAACTGCGGAAAAACAGAAAGCTCCCGCAGGGCCGCGAATGGTGGCCCATCCTGGCGTACGGCGTGATGTGGTTCGGTGGCTACAACGTGGCCCTGAACGCGGCCGAACACCTGCTCGACGCCGGCACCAGCGCCATGCTCATCAACGTCTCCCCGATCCTCATCGCCGTTATGGCAGGAGTCATCCTCAAGGAAGGCTTTCCGCGCTGGCTGATCATCGGCAGTCTGGTAGCGTTCGGCGGCGTAGCGGTGATAGCCATCGGCTCGGGTTCCGCCTCCAAGGAAGGTTCGACTGCGGATCTGGCGGGTGTGCTGCTTTGCCTCCTGGCCGCCGTGCTCGCCGCCGTCAGCGTCATCATCCAGAAGCCGGTGCTCCGGAAGTTCCCTGCTGCGCAGGCAACATGGTTCGGGATCATGGTGGGCGCGGTGTGCTGCCTGCCTTTCAGCGGCCAGCTCGTCACGGAATTGCAGGCGGCTCCGCTGCCGGCCACGCTGGGGCTGGTCTATCTGGGCATCTTCCCCACAGCCATTGCCTTCACCACGTGGGCGTACGCGCTCTCACTGATCGACGCCGGCAAACTGGCCGCCACCACCTATCTGGTGCCCGGCACCACCATCCTGATTTCCTGGCTTGTGCTGAGCGAGGTGCCTAGCATCTGGGGACTGATCGGCGGCGTGATCTGCCTGCTGGGTGTAGCCCTGACACGGCGCAGATCCCGCTAGAGTCTTCTGTATGCCCGCAAATCTGCCGCCCGGATTGCCCATCGTCCCGGACCGTGCGGAGGATGCGGCCCCGTTCGAGATGTCCGAAACCGAGTTCGAGGCAGCAGTCAGCGATGCCTTGGCCCGGATTCCCCGCAGGGTTGCCAGGGCCATGGACAATGTGGCCGTGTTCATCGACGACGACTACACACCCCAGCCAGGCGAGGATCCGGACACAGTCCTGCTGGGACTATACGAAGGTGTCCCTCTGACCGAGCGTGATTCCGGCTGGGAAACCGGCTCGTTGCCCGACCGCGTCACCATCTACCGCCAACCCATCCTGGACATCTGTTCCTCCCGTGACGAAGTGATTCAGGAAGTGGCTGTCACGGTGATCCACGAGATCGCACACCACTTCGGCATCAGCGACCAGCGCCTGCACGAACTCGGCTGGGACTAGCCTTAGAGGCATGGGACACGACCACAACCATTCGCACGGGATGACAGCCACCGCCAAGCACCGCAAACGATTGATCGCCGTGCTTGCCATCACGCTGGCAGTGGTGCTGGTCCAGGTTGCAGGTGCGGTTATTTCCGGTTCTCTCGCACTGCTGGCCGACGCCGGACATATGCTTTCCGATGCCGCAGGCGTGTTTATTGCACTGCTCGCGGCCTGGATCGCCACCCGTCCGCCCAGCGACCTGCGGACCTACGGGTACCAGCGGGCAGAAGTCCTGGCCGCACTGGCCAATGCCCTGGTTCTCATTGTGATCTCCGTGGTCATCTTCATCGAGGCAATACGGCGGATCGGCTCAGCCCCCGAGATCCGGACGGACATCATGCTCTACGCGGCCGTCCTGGGCGCGGTGGCCAACCTGATATCCCTGCTGATCCTCCGCAGCGCACAAAAAGAGAGCCTCAATGTGCGCGGCGCGTACCTTGAAGTCCTGGGCGATCTGCTGGGTTCCTTTGCTGTAATCGCCGCCGCCGTGGTCATCATGATCACCGGTTATCAGGCTGCGGATACCATCGCCTCCATCGTGATCGCACTCATGATCCTTCCGCGCGCCTGGCACCTGCTCCGCGACGTAGTGGACGTCCTGCTTGAGGCCACCCCCAAGGGTGTGGAGGTGCAGTTGATCCGCGAGCACATCCTCTCCGTGGCCGGCGTGGTGGCTGTCCATGACATCCACATCTGGACCATCACGTCAGGCGTTCCAGTGTTTTCCGCCCACGTCGTGGTGGAGGACGCGGTGCTGAATGCGCGCGGAGCGGACCAGGTGCTGGACAAGCTCACCAGCTGTCTGGGCTCCCACTTCGACACCGAACATTGCACCTTCCAGCTGGAGCCGGCGAGCCACTCAGAGCACGAATCTCGCCAGCACGCGTAAGCCGGATATTCAGACACGCCGGAGTAAATGTGACGGAATGACATTGTTGTTGTTTATGTTATTGATGTGACCAATGTTGCCAAAGTGGCATTCTGGCACGTAGCCTCATAGCTGCTGGACAATCCGCAGAGGGGCATATCCGTGCCGCACACACATCCTCGCTCCCAGCCTGACTGCTGCGAGGTTTGCCAATGAGTTTGACCGGAACTGGCCGCAAGACCGCCGCACTGTGCACCGCCGTCGTACTTCTTGGAACGCTGGCACTCCCGGCACAGGCAACACAGGCACCCCAGGCTCCCGCGCCCCTCGTCCGCGTCCCGGCGTCGCCGGAGATTCCCTCTCCCGAGGATATTGCGGCCGCAAAATCCAGTGAAAGCGCGACGGCGGATCAGGTCACCCGAATCGAAGGCATCCTGGCGGACGCAGCCAGCGCCCAGCAGGCCAGCTTCGCCGTGTCCCTGCAGGCGAATAATGCCTACGGCAATGCCCTGGTTGAGCTGCAGATCCGGAAGGGCGCTGCCGCACTGGCAACGGCCAGAGCTGCTTCCGCGGGCAAGGAGCAGGACAAGGCGCGGCGGCAGATCGGCCAGCTGGCCGGCGATCTCTACCGCAACGGCGGGCTGAATCCGGCACTGAGCACCTTTGTGAGCGGCAAGGGAGAAGTCCTCCAGCAGGCCGCAACGCTGGAGGCCATCTCCGCCAGCCGCAGCCGGGCGTTCGAAACCGCAGAAACCACGGCAGCCGCGGCAACGTCGCTGACAGCTGCCTCAGAGGACGCCAACCGCGCTGCCGACGATGCCGCGAAGACCGCCGAGGCCCGCAAGGCCCAGGCCGAAGAGGCCAATGCCGCCCGGCTGAAAGCTGTCACCGATGCGAAGGCGCAGCGGACTGTTCTGGTGGACCAGCTCGCATCGCTGCGGAACACCACAGCTGCGCTTGAATCGGCGCGCGTAGATGCGCTGGACCGGCAACGGGAACAGGACCGTCTGGCAGCTGTGAGCGCGGCCGGGACAGCCTCCGCCGGGCAGGCAGCCGCCGACCAGGGCACCGTCCCGGCGCCGCCCTCGGCACCGAATCCAGCAGCTCCACCCGCCGTTCCTGCACCGGTAGTACCGGCGCCGGTGGTGCCCGCCCCGGTGGTACCTGACCCGGCGCCGGTGGTGCCCGCCCCGCTGGTACCTGACCCGGCGCCGGCTGATCCGGTGAATCCGGCTCCACCTGCACCGGTTGTGCCTGCACCGGTTGTGCCTGCACCGTCCCCTGGCGGTTCCAACCAGGCGGCTATCTCGGTGGCCCTGAGCAAGGTCGGGTCCCCTTATTACTACCAGTGGGGCGGGACCGGCCCCTACGGCTTCGACTGTTCCGGGCTGGTACAGAGTGCTTTCGCCGCAGCCGGAAAGTACCTGCCCCGCACGGCCGCCCAGCAGTTCGCCCAAGCGCCTGTTCATGTGCCGATTTCACAGGCCCGGGCGGGAGATCTCCTGGTGTGGGGATCGGCACCGGATTTTTATCATGTAGCCACTTACCTGGGCAACGGCAGGGTGGTGCAAGCACTGAATCCGAGCGCCGGAATCACCGTCACTGAGCTGGCCTGGATGTCAGGCATGCAACTGCACCCCTATGCGGCGCGGTACTGAGCGCCGGCAACGCCCCCTGCAGGCTGCTTCCGGCGTTGCCGCCTGAGTGGTCAGGACAGGACTGGCCAGGACGGCAGTGGTCAGGACAGTACGTCCTTGGTGACAAACCTGCCGTAGGCGAGCGCGCCGAACACAGCCACGTATCCGGTTTGGAGCAGAGCGTTACTGCCAAAGGAATCCCATAAAACCGGCTGTCGCAGCACGTCCGCGAACCCGAACCAGTAGTGGCTGAACAACCATGGATGCAGCCACTCCAGCTGTGGAAGCTGATCCAGCACCTGCGACACCACGGACAGCACAATGGTGGCCGCCATGGCGCCCACCGGCACGTCGGTGAGGGTAGAAAGGAACAGCCCGACGGCGCTGAGGCCAAGAAGTGAAATGGCCAGGTAAGCGACCATCAGCAGGAGCCGGAGAGCGGCCTCCCCGGGCGCGATCACGTCACCGGACAGCAGGGTCACTGGCCCCACGGGGAAGAGTGCCGTCCCGATTGCTGTGCCTGCGAGCGCCACCATCAGCGGTGCCGCCACGCAGAATGCAGCGGCACCCGCGTATTTGACCAGCAGGAGCCGCACCCTCCCGGCCGGTGCCACCAGCAGATACCGCAGTGTTCCCAGGCCGGCCTCGCCGGCAATCGTGTCACCGGCCACCACTCCGATGGTCAGCGGAAGGAACAGCGGAACGGAGACCAGCATGGCTGTCACACCCACGAACAAGCCGTTCTGAGTGATCCGATCCAGGAAGGCCGGCCCCCGCCCCGGCGAAACCGAGGAAGAAAGACGGACCGCGACGGCGATCAGCACCGGTATTGCCGCCAGCGCCAAAAACATGGCCCAGGTCCGCCGCCGCCGGAACAGCGTTTTCAGCTCGGATGCCAAGAGCGCCCGGCTGGAGGCAGAGCCGGGCTGGGTACCTCCGGGCGGGTGTCTGGGCGAATTGTCACCGGTGCCCTTGTCCCTAGTCTGCTCGCGCGGCACCTTGTCACCGGCAGCTTTGTCACTGGTCGCTTTGTCACTGCGCAATGTCGAACCCCTCCCCGGTAAGCTCCACGAAGCGGTCCTCCAGGCTTCCGCTCTCCACGGCAAAACCGCGGACACGAACGCCGGCTGCCACGAGTGCTGCCACGATCTCCTCGGACTCAACATGCTTTGCGCCCTGGCCGTTTAGCGGCAACAGGGAGGTGAGCACGGCACCGGATCCATCGGGACTACCGGCCGCAGGGACCATGCCCAACCGGACCAATACGCCGGAGGCCGCCCCGGCGTCGGGAGTTATCACGCGGACACGCGCCTGACCCGCCTGACGCAACTCCGCCAACGGCCCCTGCGCCACCAGCCGGCCGGCGCTCATCACGGCGGCGTGGGTGCAGATCTGTTCCACCTCGGCAAGCAGATGGCTGGAGACAAATACCGTGGCACCGTCAGCCGCGAGGGAGCGGACCAGGTTGCGCACCTCGCGGGTCCCTTGCGGGTCCAGCCCGTTGGTTGGTTCATCCAGGACGAGCAGCTCCCGGGGAGACAACAGGGCGTTGGCAATGCCGAGCCGCTGCTTCATGCCCAGCGAGTAGGCGCGCACCTTTTTGCCTGCTGCCTGGGACAGCCCAACGCGGTCCAGGGCTTCACCCACGCGGGCGTGGCGCGTACCGCTCGCCGAGTGCCGGTCCGCCGAGTCCAGCCGGTTCAGGTTCGCGGCACCCGAGAGGAAAGGGTAGAAAGCGGGGCCCTCAACGATAGCGCCCACCCGGGGCAGGACCTCGTGCAACCGCGACGGCATTTCCAGCCCCAGCACTTTCACGGAGCCTTCCGAGGCCGCCGCGAGGCCCAGCATCATGCGGATGGTTGTGGTTTTGCCGGAGCCATTCGGACCCAGGAATCCGAAAACGGAACCTCTCGGAACCGCCAGATCGATCCGGTCCACAGCCACCTGACGGCCGAAGCGCTTGCTCAGGCCCTTGGTCTCAATGCTCAGCGGAGCCGCTGCGGCTACTCCGGGAGTGCCGCCAGAGGCTGTCACCGGGCAACGACGGCGGCGGCAGCCTGCAACCGCTCCGGCGGAACCATGCCTGCAAAGATGCGGCCGTCGTCGGTGAACAGGACGTTCACCAGGGATGTGGAGAGCAGCCGGCCGCCGGCGACGGGAACTGCGGCCTGCTGGAGCAGCGGATCGCTGAGGATCGGATCAGCGGCAGCTGGATCTCCCGGCGCGGCTCCGACGCGGGCAGGCACTCCGATCACTGTTTCCCAGCCGGAGCCAGTCACTGTGGGCAGGGCGACGGGCGGGGCCGTGGGCGTGGGAACAGGGGCCTCCGGCGGCGGTAGAACTTCCGGCATCGCAGGTATTGCCTCTTCCTTGACCGTTGAACCCGGCGGGGGCACGAACGTAAACAGCGAGGCATCGGGGGCCGCAAGCGTCAGGCTGGTGAACTGCACACCAATCGCCGGCTCCGCCTGCCCGCGGGCGGCAATTTCCACCCTCAACGGTAGGCCTGTCTGGCCATCAACCGCGATGGATACCGATCCCACCAAGGTGCCTTGCGTCCGCGGTGTCAGCACCAAAGTGTAGGCTGAACGGCCGGCGATCTGAGCATCGGCGCCAAGCGACACATTGGTCTGGGGGTCCATCCAGGCCAGCACCCGTGTTGCCAGTTCCTCCGGTGTTGGCGCCACCCCGGGCACAGCAGACTGATGCGTATGGTCCGCCTGTGCACTGTTGCAGCCCGTCGGGATGGTCAGGTGAGTGGCTGTGTTGTCCTTGGAAGTGTAGAACCAGAGCTCGTTGCCGTTTCGGACGGCGTCACGCTCAGCCAGCTGATCCATCACCTGGATGCGGGCCTTTGTCATTCCATCTGAAAACACCCGTGCCATATGCGGTGCGAGCAGAAGCTCGGCAATCGAAGTGTCTGCCTTCCCGGAACCCGGCCCCACCGCGGGAAGCTTGGGCAGACCAAGACTGGACGTCTGCTCCACCGTCCCGGACAGCGCTGTGGTGGTGTGTTCCCCCACCAGCGCGAGCACTTGCGCAGGTGTCCTGGCCGGCAGGGGATCTCCCGCCCGCGCCGAGACAGACCCTGCCAGCACGGAGGCAGCAATCACGGCCGGTACAGCCACAGCGGGCATCCAGCGCAACCATTTCCGGGTCATTTAAGCCCCGCTCCAATGCAGCTGCTCATAGTGTCACACTACGCCCCGGACCGGCCCGGCACACCCCCTCAAAGGAAGTCTGGTGGTCACTCCGGCACAACGGTACCGGCGCCGCCGTCGACGGTAACTTGTTGTCCCGTGACAATAAGGGAGGTGGCCTCCGGCACGCCTACGACTGCCGGGATCCCGTACTCGCGTGCAACGACTGCGCCGTGTGAGTTCGCGCCGCCCATTTCCATTACCAGGCCACCCGCAGTGAGGAAGAGCGGGGTCCAGCCGGGATCGGTGGACGGCGCCACGAGGATTTCGCCCGGTTCCAGGTGGGCCCCTACGGGATCCAGAATCACCCGAGCGGCCGCCGTGACGGTACCTGCCGAAGCGGGGCTGCCCATCAGTGCCCCTACGGATGCCGGTATGGCGGCCGCATAAAGAGTCTCCGGTTCTGTGCCGTCGGAGAGCAGCATCCGTGGAATGTGCCGCCGCCGAAGTTCCAGTTCATAGGCCTCGCGACGCCGGGACACCAGTTCACGCTGATCCTTTCCGCCAAGGCCCTTCCGTGCTTCGGCGAAATCGAGGAAGTAGATGTCCTCCATTTGCGCAATCCGCCCGGTATCCGCCAACTCCGCCCCCACCACGTTCAGCTGCCGCCGGACCGCACCCAGCCCCACCACAATCTGGTACTTGGGCAGTTCGCGCATGCCGGTGAAGAGCCGTGCACGCCTCAGAGCTCTCCTGACCACCGCAGCGCGCAGCCGGCCCCTGGCGCCAGCCTCCGCCACCAACGCCGCGGCCTCGGCATCCGCTTCACGAGCCGCCTTGCCGAACTGTTTGTCCGGCGCCTGGGCGGGATCGTCCTGGCGGAGATAGTTCGCAAGGACGCCCAGTATGTGCGTGGGGTCTTCGGACCACCGCGGCATGCCGAGATCGATTTCAGCCACGGCGCGGTGACCGTAGCGGTCAAGGAAATCAGCCAGCCCGGACTGCACGACGCCGGGCAGGTCACCTGAGCGGTAGCGCCGGGCGAGCACCGTCAGCGGCTCGCCGGCGAGCACGCCGGCGGAGTCGCCGTCGGCCCTTATCTCCGTGGCAAGCCGCCACAGCTCCAGGTCCATTTCGGTGGTCACGTTGTTGGGTAGACCGCGGAGGATCCTCTGGAGGTCGCCGCGCCGCTCCCGCCCGCCCAGCAGTTTTCCGGCCACGGCCAGCATGGCGAAGCCCAGCACCGGGAGCGGAATGATGGCCGGCACTATCGGAAACAGTTGCTGGCCAAGGATCCGTTCGGCATGGTCCAGACGCTCCAGGGGCGTGGCGCCCGCTGACAGTTCAAGCCCGGCGTTGAACTCACGGCTGAAGCGGTCTACGCGCCGGAGCGCAGCCTGCGGCCGGAACAGCGCGCGGAGCAGGGTTTCCGGCACACGGGCACGCGCAACAGCCGGCCCCACATGCCGCAGCAGACCCAGGGGAGTCCTTCGATTGATGGAAAACCGCGGGTCATCGAACAGAAGCCTCAGCACGGCCGCGGACCGAGCCTCCATGACGTCAAAGACCTTGGGCACGATCCGCCGGCCTACGGTGCTGCGTGCAACCGTGGTGAGATCGAAGAAAATCCGCTGACCTGCCTCCACATATGGTGACGGCCCGTTCCGGGGTTCCGGCACGTCGAAATGTGCTGCGCGGGCCACGGAGGATCCAATGAGGCGGATCCCGGCGAGGCCCATCGGAGTGATGGGGCGGGTGAGCCCCTGCGCCAGGCTGAAGCACAGGTAGACGCGCGTGCCCTCCCCTGCGGGCGGTTTCTCCGGCATCGGGTAAAGGGTGGTGACGGGACGGGACTGGGTCAGCCAGAGCTTACCGTCGCTGTCGATCGCCCATTCAATGTCCTGCGGCGATCCGTAATGCGCCTCCACGCTGCCGCCCAGCGCCGCAAGGGCTCTAATCTGGCCGTCCCCCAAGCACGGCCTGGTCTCTAGGCCCGGCTGCTCAAGGCGTTCGGTGCCGCCGCCCGGCAAAGCGCGGATGATCAGGCGTTTGTCGCCGATCCTGCGCTCCAGAATCTTGCCGGACTGCGTGTCCACCACAAAGTGGTCCGGGTTGACCGCCCCGGAGACCACCGATTCCCCCAGGCCGGGGCTGGCATCGATCACAGCTTCATGCCGCCTGCCCGTCACGGGGTTCGCAGTGAACAGAACCCCTGCCGCCACCGCGTCCACCATGCGTTGAACCACAACTGCGAGCGCCACCGTTGAGGCGGGGATGCCATGACTGGCCCGGTAGCTCACGGCCCGGTCAGTCCATAGCGATGCCCAGCAATCGCGGACGGCTGCCAGTACGGCGTCCGCACCCACGACGTTAAGATACGTGTCCTGCTGGCCAGCGAAACTGGCCAACGGCAGGTCCTCGGCGGTCGCTGAAGATCTGACGGCTACGGGCGTATCCGTGCCCAGCGCCGCATAGGCTGCAAGGATTGATGCACCCATATCTGCCGGGATTTCAGCTAGGCGGACCAGCCCGCGGGCCCTCGCTGCCAGCGTGGCCAGGGCTGTCAGATCGTCCTGAGCTGCTGCCGCCAATGCTTTGTGAACGTCCCCGAGCGGAATCGGGGCCATAGCCTGCCGGTATGCCTCCGTGGTGAGGCAGAAGCCCGACGGAACCGGGAGGCCGGCACACGTCAGCTCACCCAGGTTGGCGGCTTTCCCTCCGACCAGCGGGAGCATGTCCCCGTTGATCAGCCCAAAGTCCAGAATCAGCGCACTCCGGGCGGCATCCGGCACGACGTCCGGCGTCATTTAGCTGTCTCCTGAGGTATCGCGGGACCGGACTAGGCGGCGCCCAGCATTGGCCCGAAGCTTGCACGGTCTGCCAGACGCTTATCCTCGCGGTCCGGCACCACCAGCACAGGACCCTTGGCGTGGTGCAGAATTCCGTCGGAAGTGGAGCCCAGCAGCATCCCGGCGAATCCGCCGCGGCCGCGGGTGCCCACCACGATCAGCTCCACATGCCGGCTTGCTTCAACCAGGACTTCCACCGGCGAACCGTCCACCAGCTTGGTCTCAATTGCCAGCTTGGGGAAGTGGCTCTGCAGCCAGGCCGATCCCGCATCCAGCTGCACTCTGATGTCCGCGAACAGTGCATCGCGATCCATCGGCGCCGGCACCCATGCCAGCGAACCGCTGTACTGCGGAACAGCGCAGATCACCCTCAACGGAGCGCCCAGGCGTTCGGCCTGGGTAGCGGCTTCCAGCACAGCGACCCGTGCCTGTTCGGAGCCGTCCACCCCCACCACCACCACGTTTTCCACTGGCTGATGACCGGACTTGGCCTGCTCGGCTTTGATGTGTTTGTCCTCAGTGGTCTCACCCAGCCGGTCGGCACAGATCAATGGCACGGTCACGGTGGGGCATTTGGCGTGTGCCGGCAGTGCACTGCTGACGGATCCCAGCAGCCTTCCCACAAAACCGCCGCGGCCGCGTGTCCCGAATACCAGCAGCTCAGCTGTCTCCGACATCTCAAGCAGCACGCCCGAGGCATCACCGTTCTCAACGGAGGCGTCGACGTCGATGTCGTAGCCGGAGACCTTAGCCATGGCTTGCTTGAGGATGGCCTCGGCACCTTCGCGGATGACCGAATCGTCCACGGTTGCGTATCCGCCGTCGAGCCCTGAAGCGGCAAATATCGGCACAGAGTATGCCGTCACGATATGGAGCGGACGGCGCCTGCGTTCGGCCTCCCGTGCTGCCCAGACCAGCGCGCACTGGCCGTGGTCTGAACCGTCAACGCCCACTACGATCCCTTCGGGGGCCGCGGAACCGTCGTCGTCCCGTGCCGGGTCCGGTTGCATCTCATGTGCGCCCATTGGTCCGCCTCCTCGCAATACTCCCTGATGTTCCGGCTATTCTGCCAGAAGCGCGGACGGTCAGCGTGCAACGGCCGGATGCTGTATGGCCGTCCCGAAGACCTGCTTCCTCCTCTCACTATTCTCGGTCCGGGGGTACATAGCAAGCGTGTGGAGGGATGGTGCGGCTGTTTCCCACATAGCCCGGATACAGCCTTGCCTGGCCCTGCCACTGTGGAAGAGTAAGCGGCAACCTGCACTGCTAGGCCGCCATTCACCCCCGCAGCAGGCGCCCCTCCGGAGCACGTCCGTGAGACGCCGAAAATATTCAGATCCCACATAGGACCACCCCATTGGCGTACGTAGCATCTCGTGGAATACCCAATGTTCGGGGGACGTCTATCCAGAGTTTGAAAAGTTCTGTAGTCTTCGAGACATTGTTGATCCGGGGTACGTGTTCCAGAACATGTACCCCGGATCAAGTATTGCGTCCGCACCTGGGGGTAACGGAGCGCGTGCAGAGCGAAGACGCCTGCACTCCGAAGCTTTCTAGGAGGAACCCTGCAGTGTCGAGCATCCCTGTTTACGGCGGTACAGAACAGACCACCGCGGTGATCATCGGGACTGGAATGTCCGGCCTGGCTGTGGCCGCGGAGCTCAGCCGCCGCGGCGTCGACTCCATTATTGTGGACGGGCTGGACATCCTCGGGGCGCGCCAGCCAGCCAACACTGCTTCACTCCAGCGCTGCGATGCCGCGGACGCCGCATCCCTCCAGGAGCGGAATGAAATCCTCCGTCACCTCCGCAACTACGCAGCCAGCCACAAACTGGACATCCGCAACACCACACGCGCCGTGCAGCTGGATCTGGTGGGCGCCGGCATAGCGGACGCCCCTATGCGCAAATGGGCAGTGCACACCCCCACCGGAGTCCTGCTGACGGACCATATCGTGCTCACCCGCTGCGCGCACAGCCAGTTGCGGCGAATGCTCTCCGAGCTTGGCATAACGGTGGGTCAGAACCTCGTGGTCGCCATGCGGGCAATCGGCATCTACCTCGTGGGCGTGGGCGAGCTCATTACCCCAACGCCGAAAGAAGTCCTGCGGCAGGCCAAGACCGTCGGCAACGCCATCTCCGCCAAGGTCAACCCGGACAGCGTTCCACCCATACTCACGGGATCTCTGGCCCTCCTGCCAGCACCTGCCTGATCAGCTGGCTTGAATCACGCCGGAGTCAGCAAGCCTGCCCGCGCCGCCTCGGCTCCCGTCCGGCCGGGGCAGTCCGGCTCAAGCAGTCCGGCTCAAGCAGTCCGGCTCAAGCAGTCCGGCTCAAGCAGTCCGGCGTCAGTCTTGCTGACGGCGCCCGGCGGTCCCGGCGTCGTCGTCCGCTGCGGCGGTCCCATCCTCAGCGTCTCCATCCGTGCCCTCAGTATCGGCGCCCTCAATACCCTCGTCCTGGTTACCAGGAGCCAGGCGGCGCTTCGCGATGACGGCAAGAGCCACCAGCAGTCCGAGGGCAACGGCGGCGAAAATCACCAAGCTCCAAGGAAACGGCTGCGAAGCGTCGGGTGCCTTGCCAGGGGCGCGGGTGGTGCCGGGCTGGGCAGTGCCGGCGCCCGGGACGGGAGCTGCCGCGGAAGAACCGGCAGCTCCCGCTGTTGCCTTGAACGTAAAAGTCCCCTCAATGGGGTGGGAATCGGAGCTCACCACACGCCAGATCACCGTGTACTCCCCCGCCGGCGCGCCGGCCTTGATCTTCTGGGACGCCACATTGTCCACGATTTCCACCGCGCCATCGGCCCAGTCGGCACCGATGGAATCGTTCACCCTGATCTGAGCGCCGAGGCCCAGCGGATTCTTGTTGAACGTGACGGAAACTTTATCCGGCGGTGTGGCCACGGTGGCACCTTGCGCGGGGCTGCTGGATTCGGCGGCGTCGTGCGCGGAAGCTGGCCCCGCAGCGAAAAGCCCGGCGGCGAAAAGCATGGCGGCGACAACGAGCGCACCGAGCATCAAGCCCAGAAGGCGGCGGATGGAATGCATGTGTGGACTGCTCCCTGGTATTGACGTCAATACAGTGTTGGCTTCCTTAAAGACTAGGCGAATGTGCGGGCCGGCCGTCCCGGTGCCTAATAGGATTCAACTAACCCCTTGACCCCCGGAGGACTAATGCTTAAGCAGGGATCTGCACTGGACCGGTATTTCAGGATTTCAGAACGGGGGTCCAACGTCTCCCGGGAGGTCCGCGGAGGCTTCGCCACGTTCTTCGCCATGAGCTACATTGTGGTGCTAAACCCGTTGATCCTCTCCGGTGCCGATTCCGGCGGCGCCACCCTCGGTTTCACCGCCGTCGCCGCAGTCACCGCCTTTGTGGCCGGCATCCTCACCATCCTGATGGGCGCCTGGGCCAGACACCCCTTTGCCATGGCAACGGGGTTGGGTGTCAACGCGTTTGTGGCCGTCACGGTGTCCTCCAACCCCGGCCTGACTTGGCCAGACATGATGGGGCTGGTGATGCTCTCCGGCGTGACCATGCTGATCCTGGTGCTCACCGGTTTCCGTACCGCAGTCTTCAAGGCCGTGCCGGACGGCCTGAAAACCGCCATTGTGGTGGGCATCGGCCTGTTCATCGCGCTGATCGGCCTGGTGAACGCAGGATTCGTGCGGCGCATCCCCGACGCTGCCGGTACCACGGTGCCCGTGGGCCTGGGCTTCGATGGCAAGCTCCTCGGCTGGCCAACCGCGGTGTTTGTGTTCGGCCTGATACTGACTATCGCCCTGGTGGTCCGCAAGGTCCGTGGCGCCATCCTGATCGGCATCGTCACCTCCACTGTGCTGTCTGTGATCCTTGAGTTCACGCTGCACATCGGCCCCAGCTTCGACGGCAAGAACTTCGATCCGCAGGGCTGGTCCCTGGTGGCACCCACCTTCTCGGAATGGGCCGCCCCGGATCTCTCGCTGATCGGAAAGGCCAATCCGTTCGGCGCCTTCTCACATCTCGGCGTGGTTGCCGCCACGCTGCTGGCCTTTGTGATTCTGCTCAGCATCTTCTTCGACGCCATGGGCACCATGGTGGGCCTGGCCAACGAGGCCGGCACCATTGACAAGGACGGCAACATCCCGGACGTTGACCGTGTGCTCCAGGTGGATGCCCTCGGCGCGATCATCGGCGGCGGCGCATCCGTCTCTTCCAACCAGATCTATGTGGAGTCCGGCGCGGGCATCGGCGAGGGCGCCCGCACCGGCCTGGCTTCGATCGTCACGGGCCTGCTGTTCCTGGTGGCCATGTTCTTCACGCCGCTCATCAATCTGGTCCCGTTCGAGGCCGTGGCCCCTGCCCTGGTGGTGGTGGGCTTCATGATGGTGTCCCAGGTGGGCAGGATCGACTGGCAGGACTGGGGCGTCGCCATCCCGGCGTTCCTGACGTTCACGCTGATGCCCTTCACCTACTCGATCGCCAACGGCCTGGGCGCCGGATTCATCGCCTATGTCCTGATCCGGACATTCCAGGGCCGCGCGCGGGACGTCCACCCGCTCATGTGGGCCGTGGCCGGCGCGTTCGTCGTCTTCTTCGCCGTGGGCCCGATCGAGGCCGCGCTCGGGATGAAGTAGGCCCCGACGACTTCCGCGCCGCTGCCGCTCACCGCCCCTCGACGGCCCTCAAAGGTCCGGGATTCCAGACACCCCGACGGCGGCGCCGCTGGCTTTCGCCATCACGGTGAGGTGAGCTTGGAGCATGGCTCTTACTGCACTCACCGTTGATGACCCGCCGAAGCCCTGGACGGGCAGGTTCGACGGCGACGGCGCCGAGCACTGCCGCTGGTGGCAGGCCGTTGCGCCATACGCTCCTTCCGCGCCTGCAGCCGCCGCCGCTGCTCGTTCGAGGACGAAGCGCCCGGCGGTGTTTCTCGGCTTTGCGAGCGACGCGGGAGTACGCCGGAACCAGGGCCGGGCGGGTGCCGCGGCCGCCCCTGCCGCCATCCGCGCAGCCCTGGGCCCGCTCGCTTTCCACATGGACCGGGCAGTGTCCGACGCCGGTGACGTGACCGTCGTCGGCGGCGCCCTGGAATCGGGGCAGGCGCGCGCCGGGCTGGCCGTCACTGGGATGCTCGACGCCGGCAACCTCACCGTCCTGCTCGGCGGCGGTCACGAGACGGCGTTCGCCAGCTACCTGGGCGTGGCCGGATCAGCTGCGGTCCGCGGCGGGAAACGGCTCGGAGTGCTGAACCTGGACGCCCACTTTGACCTGCGGGACGAGCCCATGCCCAGCTCCGGCACACCGTTCCTCCAGATGGCCCGCGCGGAAGCGTCCGCGGGCCGCGAACTGAAGTACGCCGTCGTCGGGATTTCGGAGCCGAACAACACAAGGGCCCTGTTCAACACAGCTGATGAGCTGGGTGCCCGGTACATGTTGGATGAGGACTGCACCGCTGAGGCTGCCCGCGAGTTCGTGCAGAAGTTCCTCGCTGATATTGACGTGCTGTACTTGACGATCGACCTGGACGTGCTGCCAGCCTCGGTGGCTCCCGGCGTGAGCGCCCCGGCCGCGTACGGCGTGCCCTTGTCCGTTGTCAGTGCGGTGTGCCGTCAGGTGGCAGCAAGCGGCAAACTGATGCACCTGGATGTGGCGGAACTGAACCCCGAATTCGACATCGACAACCGCACAGCGAAGGTGGCCGCCCGGCTGGTGAACACGCTGCTCCAGCACTCGGCAGGCTGACCGGCGGAGTGCCCTGCTGTTACAGGTACCACCAGGGCCTCCCACCGGCGCTGGAGGGCTTCTAGGGCTGAAGGTATGGACAACCGCAATGAGATTCGCGAGTTCCTGGCGACGCGTCGCGCCAGGGTCAGCCCAGGGCAGGCCGGGCTTCGCCTTCGGCGGCAGCAGCCGGCGCGTGCCCGGGCTTCGCCGGGAGGAGGTAGCGCTTCTCAGCGGAGTGAGCATCGACTATTACATCCGGCTGGAGCGCGGCAACCTGAGCGGCGTCTCAGAGGGCGTCCTGGAGGCACTCTCCCGGGCCCTGCAACTCGGCGCCGCCCCCTGCAGCAGCAGATCCGGCCAACGGTACAGAGGATTGTCGACGCCATGACCGATGTGCCGGCCTGTGTGTGCAACGGCCGCCGGGACATCCTCGGCGCCAACCGGCTCGGCTCTGCGCTTTACTCGGAGCTGTAGGCCGACCCGGTCCGTCCGGTCAACGTTGCCGGTTCGTGTTCCTGAGCCCGCGCGCTCGTGACTTCTTCCTTGACTGGGACCGTGCCGCGAGCGATCTCGTGGCCAATCTGCGAATCCTGCCCGGCGTCGACACTTCCCCGGTCGACATCCTCCGGATGTCGCGGGCGCCCTCGACGGCGTGAGGGACACCGACACTTTGCCGCCCAGCGGGGAGCCTGCGCGCGTCCTCCAAGATCTGGCCCCGTTCCGGGGCTGAAACCCCATCTAAGAAGGAGAGGACTTGGAGATCCAAGCCAAACAGCACACCAACAAGGGACCCGCGGAGATGTTTGCCGGCGACGTGTGGTTCGACGTCATCGCGAAGGGCGAGGATCCTTCGCGGCTGCCTGTGAACATGGTCCGCTTCGCGCCCGGCGCCCACACCGCATGGCACAGACACGCCAGCGGCCAGACCCTGCACGTCACGGAAGGCCGGGGCTTTGTCCAGTCGCGAGGCGGCAAAGTCATCGAAATCCGGCCCGGGGACACGATCTACACACCCCCGGACGAATGGCACTGGCACGGCGCCGCCCCGGACCACTTCATGAGCCATCTGGCCATGTGGGAAGCCTTGGGCGAAGGCCAGAATGGACCGGAAACCCAGTGGGCGGGCACGTCACGGATGGGGGACACCGCATTCTGTAGAGGCTCGCGAGTGGAACCCATGCGCTTTGGAGAACGACTCGTATCCGCCCTTGGGGCCAAGAACTGGAACGGGGACCCAAAGCATTTATCTGGACCAATACCGCCGACGACATTCTCGCGAGCATGTCCAGACCAGTGAAGCAAATTTCAGGCGCAGGACACTAGCCTGCCGGGACCGCGGGGCCGCCGGCCGGACGTCCCATGCGTTGTTTCGCTGTGTTGCTCCCGGTACCGATGGGTACATGCGTCGTGGCTTTGGCCAGGCCGAAGAGCGGCATGCCGTTGTATACGACCTCAACCCCGGCGGCGGGCACCTGGTAGGTCTCGTGCCAAACGCCAATATCACCGCGTCCTGCAAGCTCTTTCATGAAACGCCGCCAGGGCTCCAGATGAGGAGACTCGCTGTCGGCAGCGAACTTTCGAAGATGCTCAGGGCTCTCCCAGTAGCTGAGCAAGACTGTCGTTCGCCCGAACCACTGTTCACACCCCAACATGCCCGATGCCGGATTGTTGGCCAGGTGCCGGAGCATCCTGGGCATCGCAGCGGCCACCCTGGCAACTGTGCCGAGCTTCCACCATCGGTTGGCGCGCATGCCGATCAGAAATACAGTCACCGATTCGCGCTCCAGATCAGCAGTAAAGCGTCCCGAAAAAATCTCCTGTGCCATGTCAGCTCCTCGCAAGGTTTAATAACTACGTTATGAAACAAGGTTATGAAACAATGGACCACATGGCAAGACCTATCCTGCATAACGAGTCATTGAGGCAAGAACTACTGGCGGCCACCGCAGACCTCGTTGACCGCGAAGGACCCGTACAGGTCACCCTGCGCGATGTCGCCGCCGCTGCAAAGACGTCAACTACCGCCGTCTATTCGCTGTTCGGCGGAAAGTCGCAGCTGCTGACGGCGGTGGTGGACGACGGCTTCCGCTCCTTCCGCGGCTCTCAGCTGGCCGCAGCATCTGGCGGGCTGCGCGCCCTTGGCCTGGCCTACCGCACGTGGGCGCTGGAGCATCGGGCCCTGTACCGGCTGATGTTCGGCGGGGCGCTGGCCGCCTACGTCGATTGCCGGCCCAGCCCGGACGTGGCGGCCGACGCCATGATGCCGCTGATCGAGGCCGTGGCTTCCGCCCAATCCGCGGGCACGCTACGGGAGACCGGCCTGGAGATCGTGGCCTCAGCCATCTGGGGGCAGGTCCATGGGCTCGTCAGCCTGGAGCTCGCGCAGGCCGGTTCACCCGAAACCAACTGGGAGTCCATTTACTCTGCCGCGCTGGACGCGGTGACCCGCGGCTGGGCTGCCTGACACGTTCGCTGCCGCCATCGCCTGACGCGCAGAATTCCCTGCGACGCCCAAGATACCTGGCGCGCACAGAATCCGCGCCCCGCGGGGCATTTTTGGATGCCACGGGAATCGCTGGTGCGGCGGGCGCCCCGAGTCAGTGACCGTGGATCAGGTCGAGGACGTCATCGTCGCGGCCCCGGCGAGTCGGAAGGCGGGGCCATACGTGTTGACCAAAGTGGGGCCACCTAAACCTCCCATTTTCACCCAATTACTCTTGTTGCGATTTTGCTGGGTACTGTCAGACCCTCTTCCAGCCACTCCCTAAAACATGGAGATGTCAGAAGCCGCGATCTCAACTGGTCCATCCGCTCCTGCTGGGGGCGGCGTCGGTCTGGTTGCCCGCCTGGTTGGTCGCGGCCCAGCTGGCCAGCAGGCGCAGCGCGTCTTCGGAGGGAGAGCCGGGCTCGGCGTTGTACACAAGCAGTGACATCCCGGCGTCGGCCGAGACGTCCATCGCCTCGTACATCAAGTGCAGCTCGCCGACAACGGGGTGGTGGAGGTGCTTCAGCCCGGTGTAGTGCTGACGCACATTGTGCGCTGCCCACCGGGTGCGGAACTCTTCGCTACGGGTGGACAGCTCGCCGACGAGGTCTGACAGTCCCCGGTCATAGGGGTCGCGGCCGGCCTCGGTGCGCAGGATCGCCACAGTGTCGTTCGCTGCGCGCTCCCAGTCCGGATAGAAACTGCGGGAACGGTCATCGAGGAAGATAAACCGGGCGTGGTTGGCCGGTCGGGCCGGGCTGACGTACATCTCCGAGTACAGGGCGTATCCGAGCGGGTTGGCCGCAAGGATGTCAATCCGCCCGTTCCGCACAAAAGCCGGTGCGTTGGTGATCGCGTTGAGAGTCAGTTGCACGCCTGCACGGACGGACTGCGCAGGCCGGGGACGACGGCGCGGCCGGCTGGCAGGGCTCGCTGTCCGGGCAAGGTCATGCAGGTGGGCCTGTTCCGCCTCGTTGAGCTGGAGCGCCCTCGCCACTGCTTCCAGCACGCTCTCGGACACCCCGGCAAGGGATCCCCGCTCCATGCGGGTGTAATACTCGACGCTGACGCCGGCGAGCATGGCCACTTCTCCGCGGCGGAGGCCGGCCACGCGCCGGGTGCCGCCGTAGTCGGGAAGTCCCGCCTGCGCGGGGGTGATCTTCGCCCGGCGGGTGGCGAGGAACTCGCGAGTCTCGTTCGGGTTGTCCATGCACTCAACGTTATGCCTTGCAGCCCGGTGAGGGAGTCCCTGTCAGTACCCCTATCAGCAGGGACTCCCTCGCTGCTGGGATCACCGGTTTGATGGATGGTGTTCCGTTTAACAACTCCCAACGATCAGCAAGCAGGAGAAACATGCTCACCGTCAATGCTTACGCCGCGACTTCCGCGACGGGGCCCCTTGTCCCGACCACCATCGAGCGCCGTGACGTCGGCCCGCACGACGTCCTGATCGAGATCAAGTACGCCGGCATCTGTCATTCCGACATCCATACCGTCCGCGGGGACTGGGGTCCGCAGTCCTACCCGCTCGTCCCCGGCCATGAGATCGCCGGGATCGTCACAGAGGTCGGTTCCTCGGTGACCAGGCACGCCGTCGGCGACCGTGTCGGCGTCGGCTGCATGGTCAATTCCTGCGGCGAATGCACCAACTGCTGCAAGGGCGAGGAGCAGTACTGCCTCAAGGGCAACACCGGCACCTATGGTGCCGTCGACCGTGATGGCACTACTACCCAGGGCGGGTACTCCACCCACGTCGTCGTGACCGAAGACTTCGTCGTCACGATCCCTGAAGGCATCGAGCTCGACGTCGCCGCGCCGCTGCTGTGCGCGGGCATCACCACCTACTCCCCCCTGCACCACTGGGGCGCCGGACCCGGCAAGAAAGTCGCCGTCGTCGGCCTGGGCGGCCTCGGACACATGGCGGTCAAGATCGCGCACGCGATGGGCGCCGACGTCACTGTTCTCTCCCAGTCCCTGAAGAAGCAGGAAGACGGCCTGCGCCTCGGCGCGGACCACTACTACGCCACCAACGAGCCCGAGACCTTCGAGCAGCTCGCCGGCACGTTCGACCTGATCGTGAACACGGTCAGTGCCACGATCGACATCAGCGCCTACCTGCAGCTGCTGGCCCTCGACGGCGCCCTGGTGAACGTGGGAGCGCCGGCGGAACCGCTCCCGGTAAACGTGTTCTCCCTCATTCTGGGGCGCCGGTCCTTCGCAGGATCAGCGATCGGAGGCATCGGCGAAACCCAGGAAATGCTCAACTTCTGCGCCGAACACGGGCTCGGCGCCGAGATCGAAGTCATCCCGGCCGAGAAGATCAACGACGCCTACGAGCGCGTTCTGGCCGCCGACGTGCGGTACCGTTTCGTGATCGACGCCGCGACCCTGCGCTAGCCACGGCGAGAGCTACGCGCAACCGACTGACCACTGAGAAAAGGCACTGAGAAAAGGTGAATGAAATGACAGAGAGCAGAACGGCGCGAGCCAGCAGGCGCTCATCGAGGCGATCACCCACCTGCCGTTCTACGCCGGCTGGCCGAAGGCGATGTCCGCCATGACGGTCGCCAAGGGCGTATTCCGCGCCACATAGTTCAGCGGTCATCCTACGTCGACCCCTTGGGCAGGTATAATGGAGGTCAGCCCATCGGCAGAACCACAGGAAGTCCAGTTCATGAGTACAGGAACCCTTGAGCGCCGCCCGGCCGCTCCATCCGCGTTTGAATCCTCGGATTCCCGGGTCATCAAACTGCAGTTTTCCAGCGCGGACGAGATCCACGACGGCCTGGACAGCGCCGTTGAAAGCCTGATCACGACGGCGGTTCAGGACGGCAACTGCGGCATCCTGGTGACGCGCCACGAGCCCGGCCAGTACTCCGTGGCCCTGGATGAGTCAGTCCCCTTCGGCAAGATCTACGAGGACGTCGCCGCCTAATCTGGCTGGAAGAACCGCCTGAAAACAAAAATCGGGGCTTGCCCGCCATTCCGCACCTTGATGGTTAGGAATCGCGAACAAGCCCCGTTTTTCACGTCTCGACAGGCGTTTTCACGTCTGGACAGGCCGGCTACCGGAACGGACTAGGCCCGGCGGACCTGCACGCCGTCGGACTTCATAAAAAGCTGAGCGTCAGACGGGCTGGGCGGTACGAGCCACAAAACGTTGCCGCTCCGTGAGACTTCCTCCACCTCGCCCGCAGCCACCACATGGGCGTGCTTGAGAATTTCCACCATTTCGCCAGCCTCCAGTGTTCCCCAATCGGAAACCGTGGCCGTGTAGGCGATGCGCCTGGACAGGACTGCCCCGCGTGCTTTCATTGAACTTCTACCCCTTTGTGGACGTTCGACGAGTCACAGCTTCTTTGATGTGACTTTCACTACACCTTTATTTCTACTACACTTCCCGCGCCCCCGTCGGATGTGTTGCCACATATTTCGAGGGCGCCGCGAAATGTTCATTCATACCGCATTTTGTTCACTATCAGGCAAGAATTCCCACGGCGGATTCGGCAGCGGCGCGGACCTCACCTGAGGCAACCAGCCGGTCAGCCGCTTCAAGTTCGGGCGAGAGGAACCTGTCCGTTCCCGGACCGTCGACCACACCGCGGAGCGCGGCGATGACGGCGGCACCTGCCGGGCCTGGAGTCAGCTCCCCGCCGGACATCTGTGTCCGCATGTCAATGGCCCGCGCGGACGTCACGAGCTCCACGGCAAGGACGCGCCGCAGGTTCTCCACGGAGCGGCGCAGCTTGCGGGCAGCGTGCCAGCCCATGGACACGTGGTCCTCCTGCATGGCGGAGCTCGGGATGGAATCCACCGACGCCGGAACGGCCAGCCGTTTGTTGTCGGACACCAGCCCGGCCTGCGTGTACTGGGCGATCATCAGCCCGGAATCCACGCCCGGATCGGCAGCGAGGAACGCCGGCAGACCGTGTGAGCGGGCAGGGTCCAGCATCCGGTCTGTGCGGCGCTCGGCAATGGAGCTCAGGTCCGCCACCGCGATGGCAAGGAAATCCAGCACATAGGCCACCGGTGCGCCATGGAAGTTGCCGTTGGAGGAGACCCGGCCGTCCGGGAGCACCACAGGATTGTCGATGGCGGCGGCCAGTTCGCGGGATGCTACCAGGGCGGCGTGGTCCACGGTGTCCCGGACGGCGCCGGCCACCTGGGGTGCGCAGCGCAACGAGTACGCGTCCTGGACCTTGGTGTCATTGATGCGGTGCGAGGCCACAATGCGAGAGGCGGACAGCACACGCAGCATGTTGTCCGCGCTGGCGGCCTGCCCGGGGTGCGGCCGGAGTGCCGCGTGCAGCTCCGGCAGGAACACCTGATCCGTACCGAGCAGCGCCTCGACGCTTAGCGCGGCGGTGATGTCCGCCGTCGTCAGCAGTTCCCGGATGTCCGCGATGGCCATCAGCAGCATGCCGAGCATGCCCTCGGTGCCGTTGACCAGCGCGAGGCCCTCTTTCTCCGCGAGGGTGACGGGTGCAATGCCGTGTTCGGCGAGGAGCTCGGAGACGGGGCTTTCCCCGCGTCCGCCGTACGTGGTGCCATCCGGCCCAGCAGCTTCGCCCTCACCCATGAGCACCAGGGCGCAGTGGGACAGCGGGGCGAGGTCACCGGAGCAGCCCAGCGAGCCGAATTCGCGGACCACCGGGGTGATGCCGGCGTTGAGGACGTCCACCATGGTCTGCAGGACCACCGGGCGGACGCCGGTGCGGCCGGACGCGAGGGTCTTGGCGCGCAGGAACATAATGCCGCGGACCACTTCGCGTTCCACTGCGGGGCCCATTCCTGCGGCGTGGCTGCGGATCAGCGACTTCTGCAGCTGGGTGCGCAGCTCGGTGGGGATGTGCCGGTTGGCCAGGGCCCCGAACCCCGTGGAGATGCCGTACGCGGGGACCTCGCTGTGCGCGAGGTCGTCAATGTGGGCGCGGACCTTGGCAACCGTGTCCAGGGCTTCCTGGGAAATGGTCACCTTGGCGTCGTGACGGGCGACGGCGACGACGTCCTCGGGCGTGACGCCGCTTGAGCCGAGGGTGACGGTGAGCGCGGCCTGTGTTGCAGTGGTTGTCATGGGAGTTCCTAGTTCTTTGCTTCGGCAGGGACGGCTGCGGCTTGCTCCGTCATGGGGATGCGGACGCCGCGTTCCTTGGCGACCTCGACGGCGCGGTCGTAGCCGGCGTCGGCGTGGCGGATGACGCCCATACCGGGGTCGTTGGTCAGGAGGCGCTCGAGTTTCTGGGCCGCGAGCTCGGTGCCGTCGGCGACGGAGACCTGGCCTGCGTGGATGGAGCGGCCGATCCCGACGCCGCCGCCGTGGTGGATGGAGACCCAGGTGGCGCCGGAGGCGGTGTTGAGCAGGGCATTGAGCAGCGGCCAGTCGGCGACCGCGTCGGAACCGTCGGCCATGGCCTCGGTCTCGCGGTACGGGGAGGCCACGGAGCCGGAGTCGAGGTGGTCCCGGCCGATCACGATGGGTGCCTTGACCTTGCCGTCCCGGACCAGCTCGTTGAAGAGCAGCCCGGCCTTGGCGCGGTCGCCGTAGCCCAGCCAGCAGATGCGCGCCGGCAGGCCCTCGAACTCAACCCGTTCCTGCGCCGCGTCGATCCAGCGGTGCAGGTGCTTGTTTTCCGGGAACAGTTCCTTGATGGCCGCATCCGTAACGGCGATGTCCTCCGGGTCACCGGAGAGAGCCACCCAGCGGAACGGTCCGAGTCCCTCGCAGAACAGCGGGCGGATGTAGGCCGGGACGAAGCCGGGGAAATCGAAGGCGCGGTCATAGCCGCCCTTGCGGGCTTCGTCGCGGATGGAGTTGCCGTAGTCGAAGACTTCTGAACCAGCGTCCTGGAACTCCACCATGGCCTGGACATGCCGGGCCATGGAAGCCTGGGCCTTCTTGGTGAACCCTTCGGGATCGGCCGCGGCCTCGCGGTGCCATTCCTCAACGGTGATGCCCTCGGGGAGGTAGGACAGGGGATCATGGGCGCTGGTCTGGTCGGTCACGATGTCCACCGTGAACTCCCCCGCCTGGTGGCGGCGCAGGATTTCCGGGAAGACTTCCGCGGCGTTGCCCACATAGCCCACGGACCAGCCGCGGCGCTCTTCCTTGGCTTTGAGGACCTTGGCGATCGCGGCGTCAAGATCGGTTTCCACCTCATCGAGGTAGCGCTTGCCGGCGCGGCGGCGAAGGTGACTTTCGTCGACGTCGACAATCAGGCAGGCGCCGTCGTTCATGGTGACGGCCAGCGGCTGGGCGCCGCCCATGCCGCCGCAGCCGCCGGTGAGGGTCAGGGTCCCGGCGAGGGTGCCGTCCTGGTCCCCGGTGAGTTTGCGGGCGATCGCGGCGAAGGTCTCGAAGGTGCCCTGCAGGATGCCCTGGGTGCCGATGTAGATCCAGGACCCGGCGGTCATCTGGCCGTACATCATCAGGCCCTCGGCCTCGAGCCGGCGGAACTCTGGCCAGTTGGCCCAGTCGCCGACGAGGTTGGAGTTGGCCAGGAGCACGCGCGGCGCCCACTCGTTGGTGCGGAACACTCCCACCGGCTTGCCGGACTGGACCAGCAGGGTCTCGTCCTTCTCCATGGTCTCCAGCGTGCGGGTGATCGCATCGAACGCGGCCCAGGACCGGACGGCCCGGCCGGTGCCGCCGTAGACCACCAGGTCATCCGGGCGCTCAGCGACTTCCGGGTCCAGGTTGTTCATGAGCATGCGCAGCGGGGCTTCCGTCTGCCAGCTCTTGGCCGTGAGCGTGGTGCCGCGGGCGGCTTTGACCGGGCGGGCACCGGTGGTGAAATCGGCGGGTGCCATGGTGGCTCCTTTGTGTCTCAGGGTGTGATTCGGGAGAAGTGCTTCTACATCAACTAAAGCCTGTCCGGGGCTGCGGAAACAGGGCCTGCGGGCGGGTGCTGTCCGGGATCCCAGACCCACCCGTCACCGTTGCTCTATCACTTGTGGTCCCTAAAACCGGCCAATGGGAAACACAAGTGATAGAGCAACGAAGGGGTAGCGCGCGGATGGTCAGAGCGCAGGGCGGCCGTGGATCCGGATCGACAACTCGTCCGCGACCTTCTGGACTCGGGCCGCGAGGGCCGGCCATTGCTCCGCCGGCAGTTTGTCCTCGAGGAACGTCACGGCCACTGCCGCCGTCGGCCATCCCACGTGATCCGTCACGGCGGCGGCGATCGAACCGAAACCGGGCGTCACCTCACCGTGTTCCGTGGCATAGCCGCGCTGGCGGACCCGGTCCAGGTGCGAGGACAGCGAGGAGTACTTCATGATGGCACCCTCCACCTCGTGCCGGGCGGAGAAGGCGGCCGCGTTCGGGTACAGCGCACGGACCTGGGACTTCGGCAGCGCGGCGAGGATGGCGCGCCCGCTGGCGGTGAGGTGGCTGGGCAGCCGCACGCCGACGTCGGTCACCAGGGACGGCCGGTTCTTTGCCCGCTCCTCCACGATGTAGAGCACGTCGCGCCCATGCAGGACTGCCAGGTGCGCGCTCTCCCCCAGCACATCGACCAGCGCGGCAAGCATGGGCCGGCCCAGCCGGGACAGCGGTTCCTGCCGTGAATAGGCGGAGCTGAGTTCGAAGGCGCTGATCCCCAGCCCGTAGCGCTGCTCCTCGTGCAGGTGCAGCACAAAGCCGTTCGCCTCCATCACGCCCAGCAGATGGTACACGCTGGAACGCGGCAGCCCCAGGGCGGTGGCAATGTTCGACGCCGCCATCGGCCCGCGCTTGGAAGCCAGCAGTTTGAGGATTCGCAAGCTATTTTCGGCGGCGGGAACTTTTGACGATTCTCTTGGAGGGGACTTGGCGATCGCGGCCTCTGCGGCGCTGGTGAGTGGCATTGATCCTTCTCGATTCAGGCGGTGTCCGGTATCCCGTACTTAACACTGCACCCTCGACCGCCTGGCCGGAAGGCCATTCAGCCAAACGCACGTCTGTAATCCCAGACAAATGATGCAGACTCACCCCCGCGTTGAACTGATGCCTGGGCCGGCTAGTAGAGAATGCGCTGATACAGCTCGTGATCCTGCCAGGTTCCGGCAATCTTGAGGTATTCGGGGGCAAAGCCAATCTCCACGAAACCGGCGCGTTTCAGGATGGTTTGCGACGCGGCATTGTGCGTCAGGGTGGCCGCCTGGACGCGGTGCAGGCCAAGGTCATGTCGCGCAACTTCCAGGGCAATGGCGAGCGCAGCCGAGCCAATTCCGCGGCCGCCGAAGTCCTTGCCGACCCAGTAGCCGACGTTCGCGTTAAGGAAAGGCCCCCGCACGATGCCTGTCAACGTGACTGCACCGATGACATGTCCGTGTTCCAGGAGAACCCAGGGGATTTCGGACCCGGCAGAGAGCAGCGCCAGCTTGGATTCGATGATTGCGCTCTGGGCCTCCGCGGTAAAGAATGCCTCAGCCCGGGCAGGTTCCCACGGTGCCAAATGCTCCCTGTTCAGCCGGTATGCAGCGGCCATCCGTTCCGCGTCCCCGGCCTGAAGCACTCTCAGCTGGACATCGCCGGGAAGGGTATGGATCTCTGCAGTCATCCGCAGACTGTAGCGGCCAAGGGCACCGGCTGCAATCCCGGTGCCGACAGGCTCGAGGCGCGTCTACGCGCGGATGCCCATCTACGCGCCGACTGCGGGTCTACGCGCGGAGGGCAGAAAGCAACTCGTCTTCAGCCTGGTAATTGAAGAACTCCGCAAAGTACGGATCGTCGCGGTTGGCATGGGCGCCGGTCCTGCTTTGCGCGACCAGCCAGTCCACCTCGTCCGTCACGGTCTGCGCGTAGCTGCCCACCGGCACATATCCGAGTGCGGCAGCCGCCGTCGTGTCGAAAACTATTGGCGTTTCGGTGTCCCAGGGCGTGGCTCCGGCTGTTGGATGGGGTCCACGTGCCAGCGGGACTTCGGCCCACGAGTGGTCGAGGTGGCTGGCGATGGTCCGTGAAATCTCCAGCACGGTGGGAGCGTCCGGATCCGCGCTGTTGAGAATGCGGCTACCGGGCAGAACCGCTGCCCGTTCAATCAACGCTGCGAGATTCGCCGCAGCCGTAGTGTGATCCACCGATTGCCCGCCATTCCGCAGGAACAGTGACCGCCGGCCGTCCAGGATACGTTTCACAAAAACCCATTCCCGTGCGGGCACGGCCCCCTCCCCGTGGACTTTGGATGCCCGGACGACGGTGACGGGGTGGCCGCTGTCCAAAAGCGTTTGCTCGGCGGCTACCTTGTTGGCGCCGTACCCTGCCCTGGTGTTGTAGTCGCAATTTCCGGGGGCCATGGTCGGCTGGCTCTCAAAGATGGGACCGTCGAAGCGGGGCGGCGTCTCGGAATTCACATGGCGGCCGTCCCCGTCAATGTAAACGGCCTTGCTGGAGATCATGACGGTTGAACCCACACGTCCCAGGAACGGCAGGAGGACTCCCGCGTCCGCGGCAGTGAACGCCAGGCAGTCAACCAGCAGATCTGCCCCGTTGCCAAGGATCCTGCCCAACGCAGGCCCGTCGCTGCGGTCCACAGCATAAAAAGCAGCACCTCCATCCACCAGATCCGCCGGCATGTGTGCGGGGTTCCGTCCGCAGACATCAACGTCCCATCCTGCTGCCGTGAGTCGGCGTGCAACAGCCCGCCCGATCAGCCCGGTTCCACCCAAAATCACTGCTTTAGACATCAGCCGACTATATCCACCCACCTCAGAACAATCCCGGCGCCGGTCCCGGACAGTCTGAGATGGAAGACAGCAAACCCCGGTGAGGCTCATCACAGCTTCCCAAAAAGTGATCTGCTGGTTAGCGATCCCCCTCCCAATGACGAGAAGGTATTCGTATGCAGCAAGCCCCAACCGCCACGAGAGAGACGGCGGAACCGGCCTCCGGCGGTGCCGTCGCCACAGCCATGAGCACCGCCGTCGAGACGGTCCTCAGCCGTGGCCTCAACGTCCGCCACATCCGCTTTATGGCACTGGGCTCGGCCATCGGCACCGGGCTGTTCTACGGCTCCGCGTCCGCCATCCAAAAGGCCGGCCCGTCCGTGCTGTTCGCCTACATGATCGGCGGCGCGGCCGTGTTCATGGTGATGCGCGCCCTCGGCGAAATGGCCGTGCGGCATCCGGTCTCCGGCTCCTTCGGGCAGTATGCCAGCCGCTACCTCGGCCCGCTGGCAGGGTTCGTGACCGGCTGGACCTACGTCTTTGAGATGGCAATCGTGGCCATCGCGGACGTCACGGCGTTCAGCATCTACATGGGTTTCTGGTTCCCCGAGGTGGACCGCTGGATCTGGGTGCTGGCCATCATCTTCTTCCTGGCGGCCCTGAACCTGCTCAGCGTGAAGGTTTTCGGCGAGCTGGAGTTCTGGTTCTCGCTGATCAAGGTCGTCGCCATCATCGCCATGATCGCCGGCGGCGCCGCGATCATCGTCTTCGGTTTCCAGGCCGGCGGTTCCACCGTGGCCCCGGGCCTGGGCAACCTCGTGGAACACGGCGGCCTGTTCCCCAACGGCTTCGAAGGGCTCCTGGCGTCGTTTGCCGTCGTGATGTTCGCCTTCGGCGGGATCGAAACCATCGGCATCACCGCCGGCGAAGCTGCCGACCCCAAGAAGGTCATTCCCAAGGCAGTCAACACCGTGCCCGTGCGTGTCCTGCTGTTCTACGTGCTGACACTCGGTGTGCTGATGAGCCTCTTCCCGTGGAACGAGATCGGCAGCAACGGCAGCCCGTTTGTCCAGATCTTCAGCGGCCTGGGCATTCCGGCCGCACCGCACATCCTCAACGCCGTGGTGATCACGGCAGCACTGTCCGCGATTAACAGTGACATCTTCGGCGCGGGCCGTATCCTCTTCGGTCTTGCAAAACAGGGGCACGCGCCGGCGAGTTTCGGCAAGGTTTCGCGGCACGGCGTCCCGTGGATGACCGTGGTGATGATGGCTGCAATCCTGCTGGTTGGCGTGGTGCTGAACGCCGTGATGCCGGAGGACGTGTTTGTGCTGATCGCATCAATTGCCACCTTCGCCACGGTGTGGGTATGGGTGATGATCCTGGCGTCGCACGTGGCGATGAAACGTGAGATCGCCCGCAAAGGCCTGCCGGCGTCGGAATTCCCGTCTCCCCTGTGGCCCGCCGCGTCGGTGCTGACCATCGCCTTTATGGCCGTGGTGATCGTGATCCTGGGAGTCTTCGAAGACACCCGGATCGCGCTCTATGTTGGCGCAGCCTGGTTGGGACTGCTCCTGCTCGCCTACCGGCTTTGGGTCAGGGGGAACGGACGACGCCGAGCGGAACTGGTGGACGAGACCTCACCGCTGCCAGTGACGGCCGCCCCATCGGCAACGCTCCCCCAGCCATAGCGCCAGTTGCCCTATCACTTGTGGTTGCCAAAACAGGCAAATGGGAACCACAAGTGATAGCGCAACGGAGGAACTACCGTGCCGACCAGCCGCCGTCCATGGTGTAGCTGGCGCCGGTGACCATACCGGCATGATCGGACGCCAGCCAGGCGACGAGCGAGGCCACTTCTTCAGGTTCCACGAGCCGCTTCACCGCCGACTCTGTCAGCATCACCTTGGCCAGGACCTCGGACTCGGGGATGCCGTGGACCAGGGCCTGATCGGCGATCTGCTTCTCCACCAGCGCGGTCCGGACGTAGCCGGGGTTGATGCAGTTGGAAGTGACTCCGTGCTCCCCGCCTTCCAGCGCCGTCACCTTGCTCAGCCCTTCCAGGCCGTGCTTGGCGGAAACATACGCGCTTTTGAACGGGGAGGCACGGATCCCGTGCACGGATGACACGTTGATGATCCGGCCGAAGCCGTTGGAATACATGTGCGGCAGGGCTGCGCGGACCAGCAGGAACGGCGCCTCCAGCATGAGGGCGATGATCCGGCGGAAGTCCGCGGGATCGAAGTCTTCTATGGGGCTGATCCGCTGGATCCCGGCGTTATTGACCAGGATGTCGCAGTCCAGGCTCAACGCTCCCAGTGCGTCCACGTCCAGCAGGTCCACGGCCCAGGCGGTGCCGCCCACTTCGTCCGCGAGGGTTACGGCACCGGCTTCGTCGACGTCGGCAACCACCACTTTTGCGCCCCTCGCCGCGAGCTCCCGGACACAGGCTGCGCCGATCCCGCTCGCGCCGCCGGTGACGAGTGCCTTGCGGCCGTTCAAATTGTTTTCCATAGCTCCAGACCCACTCATCAATGACTCAGCAGCTCAGCGCGAGCCCGCGGGAACAAGTCCCTCGCGTTCGGCGTCGGCCTTGTCCACTTCTTCCAGTGCGATGCCCTTGGTTTCCTTCAGGCTGAGGACGGCCGCCGTGGTGATGGCGCATGCCACCACCAGATAGATCGCGGTGGGCAGCCAGGAGCCGGTGTCCTTGAGCCACTGGGTGGCCAGGAGCGGAGCCAGCGAGCCGGCGAAGATGGACGTGACCTGTGAGCCAAGCGAAACGCCTGAATAGCGCATCCGGGTGGGGAACAGCTCGGACATGATGGCGGGCTGGCCTGCGTACATCAAGGCGTGCAGGCAGAGGCCGATGGTCACGGCGAGGACGATCATCACGGCGTTGCGGGTATCGAACATGGGGAAGGCGAAGAACGGCCACGCGGCTCCGGAAATGGCGCCGACGAGGTACACGGGTTTGCGTCCCCAGCTGTCCACGAGCCGTCCCACCTGCGGGATGACCAGGAAGTGGATCAGGTGGGCGATCAGCAGGGCCAGGAGCAGGGATGAGGTGTCGTACTTGTGCACGCTCTTGAGGTAGACAATCGCGAAGCTCACCACGAGGTAGTACATGATGTTCTCGGCGAACCGAAGCCCCATGGCCTGCAGGATTCCCTTGGGGTACTTGCGGATCACTTCACCGACGCCGAAGCTGACGGCCTGTTCCTTTTCCAGCAGCGCCTTGGCTTCCAGGAAGATGGGGGCCTCGGTGACGTGGGTGCGGATGTAGTAGCCGACAAAAACGATCACGGCGGAGAGCCAGAACGCCACGCGCCAGCCCCAGCTGAGGAAGTCTGCGCTGCTGAGGGTGGTTGACATGACGAACAGCACCAGGGTGGCGATCAGGTTACCCACGGGCACGGCGGCCTGGGGCCAGCTGGACCAGAAACCGCGGGATTTGTTGGGGCTGTGCTCAGCAACCAGCAGTACGGCTCCACCCCATTCGCCGCCGAGGGCGAAGCCCTGGATAAAGCGCAGTGCCACCAGCATTGCCGGGGCCCAGTAGCCAACAGTGGCAAATCCGGGGAGGCAGCCCATCAGGAACGTGGCCACACCGACAATCACGATGGTCAGCTGCAGGGTGGGCTTGCGTCCCAGTTTGTCGCCGATCTGGCCGAACACGATTCCGCCGAGCGGACGTGCCACGAAGCCGACGGCGTAGGTCAGGAAGGCCTGGATGATCCCGTCCAGCTCGTTGCCGGTGGCGGGAAAGAAGTATTTGCCGAACACCAGGGTGGCGGCGGTGGCGTAAAGGAAGAATTCGTACCATTCCACTACAGTGCCCACCATCGACGCGGCGACGATCTTCTTGAGGCCGGATCCCTTGGGGGCGCCTCCGGCGGGGTTTGTTGCCGAGCGTTGCTCTACGCTCATGGTGTTCTCCTTAGTGTCCACGTTGACACGTGCTGTGATCCACAGCACTCTCATCACTAGTACTGGTGGCTCCCCTGAGTATTGCCGCACAAAGTTGGCGATTCAATAGCCAAAACAGCACCACATATGTGCAAAATTGCAGATATGAATACCAACCCGGACGACCTGCTGGTACTTCTCGCTGTTTCCCGCTCAGCGAAATTTACGACGGCGGCTCAGGCCTTGGGCCTTAACCACACCACGGTTTCGCGCAGGATTGCGGCCTTGGAGAAATCCCTGGGCGGGCGCGTGCTGTCGAGGGCGGCCGGCGGCTGGGAAGTCACCGAGCTGGGCGCCGAGGCGGTGCTGGTGGCCGAACAGGTGGAGGCGGCGGTGCGCGGGCTGGGAGCGGCGGGCCGGGCACCTGACCCGATTACCGGCGTCGTACGGATGACCGCAACCGACGGTTTCAGCGCGTACATCGCCGCTCCGGCGGTGGCATGGCTGCGCCGGGAGCATCCCGGGCTCAGCGTGGAGATCGTCACGGTGACCCGGCGGGCGCTGCAGCAGCGGTCCGGACTGGACATCGAGGTGGTGGTGGGCGAGCCGCAGGTGCACCGGGCCGAGGCGTTCCGGCTGGGCGATTACATGCTGGGAATGTATGCCTCCCGCTCCTATCTGGCCGAGAACGGGACGCCCCGTTCCGTGGCGGAACTCACGGAACATCCGCTGGTTTACTTTGTGGATTCCATGCTGCAGGTGGATGATCTGGACGCGCCCCGGCGGCTGGTGCCGGCCATGCGCGACGGCCTGAGCTCCACCAACGTTTTTGTCCATGTGGAGGCCACGCGGGCCGGGGCGGGGATCGGGTTCCTGCCGTGTTTTATGGGTGATCTGCACAGCGACCTGGTGCGGCTGCTGCCCGGAGACTTCGCCGAGCTGCTCCCCTACTGGATGGTGCTGCGGCCCGATTCCATGCGGCGGCCCGCCGTGGCCGCCGTGGTCCACGCCCTCCGTGAGCAGACGGCGGCGCACACGGAGGCGCTACTGGGGCACCGCGGCGGGCGGACCTGAACTCACCGTTGCGCTATCACTTTTGGTCGCCAAAGCGGGCGTATAGGGACCAGAAGTGATAGAGCAACAGTTGAGAACCGGCCGCGTCAAGCCAGTCTTGCCGGGTCCCGCCGGAGGTGAGAGCCGACGGCGAAGGACCGCACCTGCGCATCGTTCCAGATGTGTGCCGGGACGCCGCCGCCCAGGAGCCTGCGAGCGAGCCGGGGGTCGTCGTCGAACGGCTGGTCACTGCCGGCCATCACCATGTTGCCGTACCGGCGGCCCTTGAGCATGGCCGGGTCCGCGATGATGATGGTGTGCTCAAAGCTGGCCGCGATGGTGGCGGCGTCCTCACGCGCGTTCTTCAGATCGGGGGCGTCACCGGAGTTCACCACGTAGATTCCGCCGGGAGCCAGCACCCGCCGGGCATGGGCGTTGAACTCCATGGTGGTCAGCGGCCGTGGCGTAATGGCGCCCGCAAAAACATCCCGGACAATGAAGTCACGGGTCTGCGGGGTCAGGGTCTCGGTGACTTCCCGGGCTTCGCCCACGCGCAGGCGCATCAGCGGGGCCTTGGGGAGATCGAACCAGCCACGGACGTACTCGGCCAGCTTCCCGTCCAGCTCCACCACCACCTGCCGCGCATCCGGATAGGCGGCGTGGAAATAGCGGGCCAGCGAGCAGGCTCCGCCGCCAAGGTGCAGGCCGCGCAGCTTGGGCCGGGACTCGACCGGCCAGCGCGATTCAATCAGTGCGGACATCCACCGCATGTACTCAAATTCCAGCAGCAGCGGATCCGCCAGATCAATGTGTGAGCTCATCACACCATTGATCCGCAGCAGCCAGCCGTTCGAGTTGTCCTGGTCTGCGATCAGCTCGCAGTCGCCGGTGTCGATGTAGTAGACACCCTCCATGGGGCCATCCGGGCGGGTGCCGTTAGGCACTTCCACAACCCCCGCCGTCGAGGCTGTTGAGGATCTACCGGCGGACTTGCCGCCCGTCTTGCCGCCCGTCTTGCCGCGCCGCGCCATTATCTGTCCACCGCTTCAGTCATGGTTCAACCCTAAGTGGGGTCACCAGGTTCCGCGATTCACGCCAAAAACCGGCCGAGTGGTTGCCGCCCGGTTGCTATTGCGACGTTCGCGGATTGCGCCTCTCGTCGCCGTCGACGCTGCGACCGTCCACGCTGCGACCGTCCACGCTGTCATCATCGGTGCCGTGCAGATCCGTGCCGTGCAGATCGGCGCCGTGCTGATCTGGAGAGTCAGCCACACGGCGTCCCTCACCTGCGTCGGCTACTCGGCGTCCGCCGGCGGCATCGGCCGCATCGGGACCGTCCGCAGGCTGAACCGTGCGCCTGCCATTTTCATCGACGTCGGGATCAACAGCATCGGCATTCGCGATCCGCTCGGCTGATTCGCTGTGCTGACGTTCCGCGTCGGCCTGCCTGTGCTGGGCTTCCTGCTTGAGCCGCGCCGCATCAACCTGCGCCTGCTCGGCGTCCGCCTGGGCGCGTGTGGCCTTGGCTTCATTCTCACGGGCATCCAGTTCAACGTTTTCGGCCTTGCGGCGGATCGTGGCGGCCTCCTGGCGATGTTCTTCGTCATGCCTCTGCTGCATTCCTGCGCGCCGTCTGGCGCCCATCAAAACAAGCATGACAATCAGCACAATGACAACGATTCCAACAACGATCCACACCCATGTGTCCACGGTGGATCCACCTCTCCTCATATTCGGCACGATCCGGTGGCTGCGAGAGGGGCAAAGATGTGGCGACAGGCAGATTACCGGTTGAAAAGAACATCAGTCAGGCACTTACCCTCTAATACTAATCAGGCTTACATTTTTAGGGCCAACAATGTTGGAATTGATCTGCAGACCACCTCGTTGGAAAGAGAGCGACGATGACACAAAACGCACGGCCCCGGGGAGGCAGCAGTAGCGGTAGCCGCGGCTCAGAGTCGGCTGCCGATCAGGCAGCGGATGCGCGCGGATACGTTACCCGATCAGACGCAGCGGATGTCCCGCCCCAGCCACGCAACCCGCTGGACGGTACCCAGCTGGTAGAGAATCCGCGGTCCACCACACACCTGGCAGACGATCCAGTGGCCAACCAACTGGCTGATGATCCGATGCCGAACGATCCTCTGACCCGGGACCGGTCGCCTCGTCGGCAGGCGCCGCCAGTGCCATAGACGCGGGCCGCCGCCGCAGCCCGCGGGATCAGTTCACGACGGCCAGCGCGAAGCCATCCCAGCCCTTTGATCCCACCGTCTGGATCACGGTCGCATCCAGCCGCAGGTCCTGCCCCATCATCTGCAGCGCGCTGAGAATGCCCGGCGCATTGACCTCATCCAGGGATGGGTCCAGCAGTGCACCCTCCCACACCACGTTGTCCATGACGATGGTGGTTCCGGGACGGCCCAGCCGGATGGCCCAC
Organism: Pseudarthrobacter sp. N5; assembly: GCF_050157035.1. Lineage (GTDB taxonomy): Bacteria > Actinomycetota > Actinomycetes > Actinomycetales > Micrococcaceae > Arthrobacter. Next base: position 600,183 of record NZ_CP189593.1, on the reverse strand, counting down.
TCCAGGTAGCGCGGATTGTTTTCCTTGTCCGCATCGATGAATACAAAGTCGAAATGTTCGCGGCCCTCCGCTTCCAGTGCGGCCAGCGAGTCCAGGGCGGCGCCCACCCTGATCTCCACCTTGTGTCCGATGCCCGCAGCATCCACATTCGCGCGGGCCACCCGGGCATGTTTGGTGAGGTATTCGCACGTGACCAGCCGGCCGTCGTCGGGAAGCCCCTGAGCCATCCAGATGGTGCTGAAGCCGGCCAGCGTACCGATTTCCAGCACCCGGCGGGCGCCGGAAATCTGCACGAGCAATTTCAGCAGCTTTCCTGCATTGGGCGCCACTTCGATGGGCGGCATGCCGGCATCAGCAGCAGACTGCACCGCGCGCTCGAGCGCCTTGTCAGGATGCACGACGGCGCTGCTCAGGAAATCTTCCACGGCCACCCAAGCGGGCTGGGCCCTATGTTCAAACATGGCCCCAGTCTGGCAGTTATGCGTGCAGCCAGCTAGGGCGTTTCGACAATGGCGCTTTCCAGCCGGTCCACCTTGGCGGTGAGTTCGCCTGAGTATCCGGGCCGGATGTCCGCTTTGATGACCAGCGAGACACGGCTGCCGAAGCGGCCTACCGCCTCAGTAGCGCGACGGACCACGTCAAACACTTCGTCCCATTCACCTTCGATGGTGGTGAACATGGAGTCCGTCTTGTTGGGCAGGCCGGATTCGCGGACAATCTTCACGGCGGCAGCAACTGCGTCATGAACCGAGGCATCCCCTGCGTGGGGGGACGCTGCACGGCCCGTGTCAGCGGCCTGGCTGGCGGGGATTCCGGATGGTGCGACTGAGAATGCAAGCAACATGGAACCAGTCTGTCACGGCCGGGACGCGGGCCCACAGCGCCCGGCTACGTCACATAAGGGGCTACCAACCAGTAACCCGGATGCTCAGCCACGGCGTTGCTAACCTAGCAAGATGAACCTCGCAGTACAACGCAAGCCGCTCCGTGCTGATGCTGCGCGCAATGTTGACAAAATCATCGCTGCCGCCCGCAAGTGCTTCCAGGAATTCGGGCCGGAGGTGCCCCTGCAGACTATTGCCGCGACAGCCGGCGTTGGCCCGGCGACCCTTTTCCGGAACTTTTCGGACAAAGAAGAGCTGGTCCTGGCCGCCCTGAACCGTCAGCTCCGGATCACCGTGGATCCGGTCATCGACGACGCCCTCGCCAGCGCTGACGCTGCCGACGGGTTGTTTCGGGTGATCGACGCCATCATGACTGCGGCCAGTGACAACGCCAACCTGCTCGGTGCCGTCGCCGGCCGGCGTGACCTGCTGACCGGGATCACCGGCAGCCTCATTGAATCAGTGGGCATACTGCTGGGCCGCGGGCAGGGGCAAGGAACTCTCCGGACGGACATTTCGATGACCGACATGATCAGGCTCCTGGCCATGCTGATCGGCGTCGTGGACACCATGGAACCCGGCTCCGACGCCTGGCGCCGGCCGGTGGCCCTCGTTGAAGACGCGATCCGCACAGAACGGCCCAACCGGCCGTTGCCTCCGCAGAAACCCCTTCCCGGCATGCCGTTCGCCTAGCTCTGTGAAGCCCGGCACTGGCCGTTCACGCCTGGCGCCCCGGTACTAGGGGGTCTTGCCCTCCGGGTCCGGCACATCCGCTGACTCCTCCAGATGCTTCTTTTCCTCAGCATGCTCCTTCGATTCCTGGAGATGCTGCTGCAGTTTCTCTTCGGAATCGCGACGGCGGCGCGCTGTGTCCCGGAGCTCACGGGTGGCTTCGGAACCGCTTGAATCAATGATTCCGGGCCTGGACTTGTCACGCGGATTTTTGCCGCCGGCTGATGCCGGCGTGATGTCTTTGTTCATGGTGTCTATGGTCTCTCTGTGGTCGACAACAACTACCCGTAATACACCTGCCGGCCCACTGCTAAGCCACTACGAGTTTACAACTCATGTAATCCGGACCACCAGCAGGTTCAGCCGGGGAGAGGTCCCCATCGCGGTGGTCCGCCGAAAGCTATAGGGTCGGCAGCATGCATATTCCCTTGTCCTACGGCCCGACCTCCAGCGCAGCGGCCTTGAACGGGCTGTTCCTGCTGCTTGTCATCGAGGTGATCGTTATATTCGGTGTCAGCGGACTCCTCTACATGGGCATTTTCCGGAAGGCGGGCCAACCTGCCTGGGCCGCCTTTATACCTGTGTACAACAACCTGAAGATCCTCGAGATTGCAGGCAGGCCCTGGTACTGGCTGCTCTTGATGCTGATCCCTTTTGCCGGCATCTACTTTGCGATTGTTGCCCTGCACGATCTCTCGAAGTCATTCGGCAAGGGTGCCGGGTACACAGTGGGGCTGGTGCTGTTGCCCATTGTTTTTGTGCCCATGCTTTCCTATGGCGCATCCCGCTACTTCGGCCCCGCGGCCCTGCAGCAGTTCGCTGCCTATCCGCAGCCGTACGGTTACCCCCAGTACCCGCAGGAGCAGTACCCGCCGCAGCCCTACAACCGGAACCCGGACCAGAACGGCCCGCGCAGCTAAGCCGTCAGTTCCAGCCGATCAGCCGCAGCGCGGCAGCGGCAGCGGCGCCTGCCAGGACCACCACAAGGAACGGTGCGCGGAAGAGGAGGGCAATCGCTGCCGCCACCAACGCTCCCAGCCGGGCGTCGAGGGCTAATGACTGGCCGGTGGCCACCGCGTTCACGACAGTCAGCGACGCGAGCAATCCGATGGTCATGGTGCCCGCCACCCTGGACATTCTGGGGTTCTGGAGCAGGCGGGCCGGCACAAAATAGCCCACCAGCTTCCACGCGTATGCCAGCACGCATGCGAGGAGCAGCCACATCCAAAGATTCATCATGGACCGCCCGGAGCCGCTGATCCACCCGGCGTGCCAGGTGCGCCCGGCGAGCCCGGCCTGCCCGGTACAGCGGGGACCCCGTGCGAAACATCTGCCCGGTGCGCACCGGGGTGACCATGGCGGTGCTCAGCGTAGGGGTCCACGTCCGGCTCCAGCCCTTCGTCACTGCGGCCGTGGCTGAACCAGCCGATCACCGCGGCCACCACAGCAGCCACCAGGATGGGGACACCGGCGGGCACGAACGGCACTGCCAACACAGTTGCCAGAGCACAGACTGCGGCTATCGCCACGGGCTCGCGGCCTTTCAGCCGCGGCCAGAGGAGGGCCAGGAACGCGGCAACAGCGGCGCCGTCGAGGCCCCACTGCTTGGGGTCACCCAGAGCGCTGCCGGCCAGCGCACCGGCGGCCGTAAAGATATTCCATAGCACGTATATACCGATTCCCGCTGCCCAGAATCCGCGCTGCTGCTCCGCCGGGTCCGTCTGGCCGGTGCTGGTGGCGGTTGATTCATCGATGGTCAGCTGTGCGGCCACATACCGGCGCCAGCCCCTCGGATGAAGCAGCGCGTTCAGCTGCATCCCGTAGATTCCGTTGCGCATGCCCAGGAGAGTGGCCGCACTCATCGCGGCAATGCCGGAACCGCCGCCTGCAACCACGCCGATGAAGGCAAACTGCGATCCCCCGCTGAACAGCAGCAGGCTCAGGGCCATGGTCTGCCAAAAGTCGAGCCCGGATGTGACGGACAGAGCGCCGAATGAGACGCCGTACAGCCCGGTGGCGATGCTGATGGAGAGGCCTACACGTACCGCCGGGGATTGCAGCAGCTTCATGTCCGGGCGCCGGAAACCGGCCTGCCGAGACTCCATGCCCACGCCATCAGGGGAAGTTGGAGGGGGAGCCGGACGGTGTGGGCCTTGCGCTGTTTGGCCGTCCCTTGCGGCCCATAGGCGCGGCGGAGCGCATCCACGTGCCCCGCAAGGAACGCCGCGAACATCACGGTGACACCGGTGGCCGTTGCCCGGCGCGTGGCCGGAATGAGAAGTCCGACGGCGGCGGCAGCCTCGATCAGCCCGCTCACCGCCACCCATTCATCGCGTGACATCACCGCCATCGGGCCGTTCGCTGACCCGCCGGCCTCCGCGCCGGAGTCTTCACGGCACAGGAAGTCAGGAACCACCTGGTGGAAAAATCCGGGCTCGCGGAAATGCTTCATGGCACTGGCCATCAGGAGGGCGCTCATGGCAACCGCGGAAACAGTCTGGGTGGCCCGGCGGGACCAGCTGAAAGGCATGGCACCACTCAACCACAGCCGCGGCCGGCACGGTAACCGCGGCCTGGCCGCGTGGCTCGGTTACAACTGGGCCAGAACCTGCGCAGGCCGGTTGGTGGTGATCTCATGGATGCCCAGGCCCTGGCACAGAGCCACGTCCTTCGCCGAATCAACGGTCCACACCCGGAACCGGCGGCCGGATTCCAGCCAGCGCTGGACGGTGCGGGCGTGCTGGCGGACGTAGTCGATGCCGGGGCCGGCCATGCCTGCCTCACAGTCGTCCAGAATCCGCTCGCCTTCGAGCTGGGCAGCCTTCATGACGTTCGCCACGGCGCCTCCGGTGAGGAGGCCCAGGCCCAGTTCCTCGCGGATCTCGCCGACGTCGACGTCGTCCACCAGCTGGCAGATGAATTGGGCCGGCACCAATGCAAGGAGGTGTTTCACTGAATCCGGGCTGAAGCTCATAAAGGTGACCCTGATGTTGTCCACAGTGGACGTCCGCGCGTCCCAGCCCTCAGCCGTGAGCAGTTCCAGCAGCCGGTCCTCAAGCCTGAGCTGGTAGGGGCTGGGATGTTTGAGCTCTATCGCCAGGCCGATCTCCCGGCCGGCTCCGCGCAACAGGTCAAGCAGTTCCGTCAACGTCAGGAACTGCTCGGATTTTGCCCCGTAGCCGTCAGGAATCCGGACCCCTTTCCAGGAGGAAAAGTCCAGCTGGCGCAGTTCATCCAGGGTGCGCTCGGCCACCGGTCCGGTACCGTCGGAGGTCCGGTCCAGGTTGGCATCGTGGAGCAGGACAAGGTGCTGGTCCTTGGTCAGGTGGACATCACATTCCACACCGTCGGCGCCGTCGGCCAGCGCCCGGAGGTAGGCGGCGCGGGTGTGTTCCGCAAAGGCTGCACTGGAACCCCGATGGGCAAAAACCAAGGGACGGGCTGGGACTGACTCGTCGGTTGTCATGCTGAAACGTTAGCCGACGCGGGTTACGGAAGCGCGACTAGGCTGGGCACATGCAGGTGAACTCTGAGCCAACCACCCAGCCGGCCGCAGCCGGAAGCGCGGACATGCCTCCCGCCGTCGTCAGTCAGCTGAGCGCCGGTGATGCGGAAAAAGCAGCCGCGCTGAGAAAAATGAAACTCGTGGCGCTGGGTCTGCTGATCGCCATGGCCATAATTTTTGTGTTTTCCTTCGCGTTACAGAAGGAATACCCGTGGCTGCAGTATGTCCGGGCGGCTGCCGAGGGCGGGATGGTGGGTGCGCTGGCCGACTGGTTCGCCGTGACGGCCCTGTTCAAGTACCCCATGGGCCTGAAAATCCCGCACACCGCCATCATCCCACGGCGCAAAGACCAGATCGGAGCGTCGCTGGGAGAGTTCGTAGAGACCAACTTTCTGTCCGAAGACGTGGTCCAGGACAAGCTTGCGAGCATCAACCTCGCACAGAAGGCCGGAGAGTGGCTGTCCGGCCCCGGCGGTGCGGAGCGTGTGGCCAAGGAAGGTGCCGCGGTCATCCGCGGTGCGTTCAAGGTGTTGAAAGACGACGACGTCCAGTCGGTGATCGAAGGCATGGTGCGAAGGCACGTGCTGGCTCCGCCGTGGGGACCTCCCGTGGGCAGGATGGCGGAGCGGATTTTTGCCGACGGGCATCACCACAAGCTGGTGGACCTTCTGGTGGACCGCACGGCGGATTGGGTGACAGACAACCACGAAACCGTCAGCCGGCTGGTGTCGGACCGCTCGCCGCAGTGGGTGCCCAGCTTTGTGGACGGATTGGTGGGGGACAAGGTCTACGTGGAAATCCTGAAGTTCACCCGGGCGGTACAGTCCGATCCGGATCATCAGGTGCGCCAGTCCATCGACAAATACCTGACCTCGCTGGCCCTTGATCTGCAGCACGATCCCGCCATGATCGCGCGCGCCGAGGGCATCAAGAACCAGGTACTGGGCGATCCCGAGGTCCGCGAGCTGGCTACCAGGACGTGGGGCACCATCAAAGCGGCGCTGCTCACCGCCGTTGACGATCCGGACAGCGAACTGACAGTGAAGTTCAAAGCCGCCGTACGCGATTTCGGCTCCCGCCTGGTCAACGACACCGAACTGGCAGGGAAGGTCAATGCGTGGATCGGTGACGCGGCCGGTTATCTGGTGAAAACCTACCGCTCGGACATCGCCGGCGTGATCACCGATACCGTGGCGCGGTGGGACGCCGAGGAGACCTCCCAGAAGATCGAGCTTCAGGTAGGCAAAGACCTGCAGTACATCCGGATCAACGGCACCGTGGTGGGGTCCTTGGCCGGTTTGGCGATCTTTGCCCTGGCGCATCTGGTGTTCGGCTGATACCGGCAGAACACCTGGCGCGAACGGACAGTTGAGGCTCCGATTTGCGCTATTTCAGGGCCTCAACTGTCCGTTCGTGCTTATAGCTTGCACCAAGCATGACCGGTCAGGCGAATGACTCAAGCTCCACGCCGGCTTCTTCCAACCCGGCACGGACCGCAGCTGCCATGCCCACGGCCCCCGGCGTATCGCCGTGAATACAGAGGGAATCCGGCCGGACCTGCACCAGCGTGCCGTCCACGGCCTCCACCTCGCCCTTGACGGCCATCCGGACGGCCCGCTCAACAATTGCACCGACGTCGTGCAGCACCGCGCTGTCCTGTGAGCGCGGCAGCAGCGTTCCGTCCGGCAGGTAAGCGCGGTCCACAAAAGCTTCCAGAAAGACCGGGTGCCCCGCTTCCCGGGCCAGCTCCAGCAGCGCTGAGCCCGGCAGGCCCAGGATGGGCAGGCCCGGATCGTAGGCCTGGACGGCGGCCACCACGGCCGACGCCTGATCGGCGTCATGCACGATCCGGTTGTAGAGAGCACCGTGCGGCTTGACATAGTCCACGGATGCGCCCACCGCGTGGGCCACTCCATCCAGCGCGCCAAGCTGGTAGAGAACGTCGCCGAACAGCTCGTCGAAGGACAAGTCCATGGACCGGCGGCCGAAGCCCGCGAGGTCGCGGTAGCCCACATGGGCGCCCACTGTCACGTCGAGTTCAAAGGCGGCGCGGCAGCTGTCCAGCATGGTGACGGGATCGCCCGCGTGGAATCCGCAGGCCACGTTGGCGCTGGTAACCAGCCGGAACATTGCGGCGTCGTCCCCCATAGTCCAGGAGCCGAATGACTCCCCCAGATCAGCGTTGAGGTCCACTGTTGCCGCCTTCCAGCGAGAGATTGTCCGATGTGGGGTTGTCCTGCGTGGGATTTCCCGGTGCCGGGGACCCGGCCTTCAGTTCTCCGGGGACGGTGTCCGGCAAGGGGCCGAAGGCTTCTTGGGCATTTGCGACGACGGCCCGGCCCATGATCAGGTTGCCGGCGCCGCCTACTACTGCTCCGATGCCGAAGGGGAGCGCCCTGCCGAACAGGGCCGTGCCCTGGCGTTTGACGAGGCTGCGGAGGAAGGCCTTCTGGATACGGTCACGCACCGCGCCGAACCCGGACACTGGAATTTTGCGGGAGAGGATATTGCCCCAGGCCTGCGTAGCGCCTTTGCCCCTTCCCATGGCCTGGCCGCTCAGCGAGCCCAGCAGCGCCGTTCCCTCTTCGCCCAGCATGATGGCCATGACCATGGTGCTGGCCTTGTCCGGGTCAACCAGGCGGATGCCGTGGAGCTCTGCGAGTGACTCTGCATAGAGTGCCGTGGCCTCGAGGAAGGCCACCGTGGCCGCAGCCGAAAGCCCAAGGGACGCAATGGTGCCAACTCCGGGAACCACCGCCGTTGCACCCACCAGGGCGCCGCCACCTGTCACGGCAGCAAGATAGTCGCGCTTCAGCTTGTCAGCCAGCTGAGCGGCCGAGGCGCCCGGGTGCTTCCGCTGGAGCCTGCGCAGATTGGCCAGCACCAGGGGCCGCTGGACGTTCACAGCCCTGAGAAGCAGGTTGTGGACACCCGGCTTGGGTTTGCCCTGGGCGTCGAAGACCGCGTTGTGGGCTGTTTCCTGCGCGATTTTCACCGCAGGGTTGTTTCGCTTGGCCATGGTCACCTCTGCTTTTGTCCACCGGCAACGGGTTGGCTGCGGTCTTGGCTTAACACTAGGCCACGGAACTGATGCCACACCCCTACCATGCGAGGTCGGCGTCACCGAGAGAGCACAAGCGCGGGGAGGACCTGTCGTCCGAATCAAGAAGGTCCCGGAGCTACCTGGCAGCGACAGGAGGCGGCTTGGCCCGTCGCAAGCTTCCCCAGGTGGACGGCCAAGCAGCGGACCTGGCCCTGAAGGTCCTTGGCCGGAGAGGGGGTCAGCATGTTCTGCGCAGCCTTGGAGACCTTGTAGGCGTAGCTGGTGGACAGCCCGCCATAATCGCCTCGCGCCTGAGCTGAGACAGACCCCAGCCTGGACGTGACGTTCATGATGATGGGATCGGACGCTGCGAGGAGGTTCGGGAGGAGGGCCTGAACCAGGCGGAGGAGCCCGGCCATGTTGACGTCCACGGAGTTGAGTATTCCATCCGGATCAATGGATCCCAGCTCCGACCGAGGAGCGCCCCGGGCGGCGTTGTTCACAAGAACGTCAAGGGGCCGGCCACCGGCGGCGGCAAGGAGCGCCTCAGTATTGTCGGAGCGGACATCGTGGACCACCGGCGGCGGTGACAACGGCGAGCCCGGGCGAAGTTTCCCTTAACGTTCCCCCTGGTTTTTCCTCCGCCTAGACTTACTCTATGCCCACGCCCAGAGCCCTCCGGCCTTTTGCGCACCGGGAATACCGGGTGCTGATCGCTGCGCTGGCTGTCTCCATTTTCGGTTCGGGAATGTGGGCCGTGGCCATGGTCTATCAGGTGATCCGCCTTGGCGGCGGCCCCCTTGAGCTCTCCCTTGTGGCCACCGCCGGCAGCGTGGGTCTGGTGGCATTTGTCCTTGCCGGAGGGATCGCCGCAGACCGGGTTCCGCAGCGGCTGCTGATCATCGCCGTCGAGGGAGCCAACCTCGCAGTGATCGCCGCCATCAGCGGGCTGGCCTTGGCGGGCTGGCTGCAACTATGGCACCTGGCCGCCGGAGCGTTTGTGCTCGGAGTGGGAGCGGCCTTCTTTTTCCCGGCGTACTCGGCAATCCTCCCGCGGATCCTGCCGGCTCAGGACCTGCTGGCAGCCAACGGCATGGAGGGGACCATGCGCCCCATCCTGCAGCAGGCGGCAGGTCCGGCCGTGGCCGGAATCCTGGTTGCTGCACTGTCGCCGTCCCACGCCGTGACGGGCGTGGCGGCATGCCATCTGTTGGCGTTTGTCATCCTTAATTTCCTCGGACAACATGCCCTGGACGCGCCGGTCAGTGGCGCTGAACCTGCCGGGCCGGGCGTGCGGGCCGGGCAGGACAATCCACGGGACGGCCAAGCAGCAGAGCCACCCGCGAAGTCGTCTTTTTTCCACGACCTCCGCGAAGGCGTCGGCTACACCCTCAAGACACCGTGGCTGCTCTGGACCCTGCTCTGGGCATGTATTTCCGTACTCTTCCTGATCGGCCCTATCGAAGTGCTGATCCCGTTCGTTGTGCGCGACCAGCTCGGCGGCGATTCCCGCATGTTCGGTTTCCTCTTGGCCATCATGGGCGTGGGCGGTGCCACGGCCTCGTTGGCCACAGCATCCTTCAGGCTGCCGCGGCGTTACCTCACGGTCATGATGGTTGCCTGGGGCGCCGGCACCCTGCCGCTCGCCGCCCTCGGAACCATGGATAGTTTCTGGGCTGTGGGAGCCGCCCTGTTCGTCTTCGGCGCCACCGGCGGTGTGGGCATGGTCATCTGGGGCACCCTGCTTCAGCGCCGTGTACCGCCCCACCTGCTGGGACGGGTGTCCAGCCTGGACTTCTTCGTGTCACTGGCGCTGATGCCGATTTCCATGGCACTCGCCGGGCCCGCCGCCGCGGTGATCCCGGTCTGGCTGATCTTCCTGGTGGCCGGCGGAGTCTGCCCCATCATGGCCGTGGTGGCGATGGCGGTGGCCAGGATGCCCGCGGATGAGCTCGCCAATCCGCTAGACCGGGACAGCGACGGCGACAGGGACAGAGACACCGATGACGCCAGCAGCGACGGCGAAACCAGTGCCCCGACCGACTCTCAGGTGCGCAACTAGGGGCGAATCGGGGCCGTCAATTCGCCCTGATCTGCACCCTCAATCCTGTTGGCAGCGCTAGCCGCAAGCGGCATGGCCTGGACAACGGCCTTCCGCAGCGCCAGGAACAATAGCACCAGTCCGGCCGTGAGCAGGACGTGCCCCATGCCTGCAATCCCGGCGAGCGCCTTGGACGATGCATCAACTCCGGCCACAACCATGGAGCCCTTGACCAGCATCATCCCGCCGGTGATCACCACACCGGCATTCCAGATCCAGAAGAACCAGGCGGACAGTCTGGGTGCGGCAGCGGAAAGGGCAAAGACCTTCTCCAGGCCGAGCATGACCAGCAGGACGATGAACCCCAGCACCAGCCAGTGCGTGTGCACCAGGCCCAGCTGCGATTCGCCTGTGAAGTTGTTTGCTTTGGTGAATTCACGGTAGTAGAAGCCGGAGAAGACTCCGACGATGGCATAAGTAAACGAGGCGTAGAAGAGTTTTTTCACTCTTCAAGTCTTTCCCACAGCGCCCGACGGCGGATCAACCGTTTGATTGATCCGCCCCGTCCGTTCCGGCCACAGCCTCAGGCGCGGGCGCGCACCACGGGGATGCTCGCAGTGGGAAGCCCACTGGGGAAAACGGTACGTTCAGGTACGGCTACCGGGTCCAGCCCGACCCGGAGCGGCTCCGCCCCCACCATGTGGAGGGACTGGCGCACCTTGATCTCAAGCGGCGCACCCCCGCGGATGCTCAAAGTGATGGCACCCGCCTCCAACTCTACGAACAGCAGCCGGCCCTGGATCTTGAGGTGGAAGGCCAGGCTTTCCCATTCCCCGGGCAGGCGCGGATCGAAGAACGGCACCGGCCCCTGATCGCGCAAGCCCGCGAACCCGCAGACCAGCGAACTCCACACACCGCCGGTTGAGGCGATATGCACGCCGTCGATCGTGTTGCCGTGGGTGTCGTCCAGGTCAATGAACGCGGCATTGGTGAAGTGGTCAAGCGCGGCCTCGCCGTAGCCCACCTCGGCGGCCATGATGCCCTGCACGCAAGCGGACAGGGTGGAGTCGCCGGTGGTGATGGGATCGTAGAAGTCGAAGGCGCGGTGCTTCTCGGCGGCGGTGAAGTCCTGCCATTGCAGGAACATGGCCAGTACCGTGTCAGCCTGCTTCAGCACCTGGTGCCGGTAGATGACCAGCGGGTGATAGTGCAGCAGCAGCGGGTACTGGGACCGCGGGGTGTCCCAGTCCCAGGGCTCAAGGGTCATAAAGTCATTGTCCTGTGAGTGCACCTGCAGGCGGTCGTCGAAGGGCAGCTGCATGCGGCTGGCTGCTGCGCGCCAGAGCTGGCGCTCGGCGTCGCTGATCTCCGGGTGGTCCAGGTCCGCTGCAGCCCGCAGATTAAAGCGCGCCATCACGTTGGTGTAGAGGTTGTCATTGACCACGGCCGTATATTCGTCCGGGCCGGTGACTCCATGGATGTGGAAGAGCCCGTCCTTGCCGAAGAAGCCCAGTGACACCCACATCCGGGCAGTTTCCATCAGCAGCTCCGCACCCATTCCCTCACGGAAGGCGCTGTCTCCGCTCGCCCAGACATACCTGTTGGTTGCAAACGCGATGGCCGCGGCAATATGGAATTGTGCGGTGCCGGCAGCATAATAGGCGCTGGACTCGAGGCCGTTGATGGTGCGCCAAGGGAAGAGGGCACCATCCACGCTGAGCTCCTTGGCCCTGATCTTGGCCGCGGGCAGCAGCTCGTGACGGAACTCCAGAACCTGGCGGGCGCCGTCGGGGTTTGAGTACGTCAGGTACGGCAGGAGGTACACCTCCTGGTCCCAGAAGTAGTGCCCCTCGTAGCCAGAGCCGCTGACCCCCTTGGCCGGGATCCCGGCCACATCGGCGCGCGCCGTGGCCTGTGCCAGCTGGAACAGGTTCCAGCGGATGGCTTGCTGCAGCTCAGGCTGGCCGCCCACCACAATGTCCGTGGTGGCCCAGTAGTCCCGGTAATGCGCCGCGCTTTCGGCAAAAATTTCAGTGACGGTCTTCAGCGCGGCTTCGGCTATTTCCGCCGCGTCCTGGCCGGAGTCCTGAACGCCGCTGCCGGCGGCATAGCTGACGCTCTTTTCCAGCCGGAAGGGCTCGCCGGGCCGCACGGCCAGGACATACCGGACGCTGCTGTCGTCCTGGTCCACCCGGGTATCGAAGGGCTGCAGCCCGGCTGATGTCCAATGGTCGACGGCGATTCCCACCCGCTGCTTCGATTCCGCGGCCTTCCAGGACAGCCTGAGTGAGCCGTCGCCGCCGTCGAGCCTCAACGGCAACAGGACGCGCCCTGCGTGCCGCCCGGCCCTGCGGGGGTCGTGCGCGGAATGGTCGTCAACGGGCTGGTCCTGGCGGTTGATGACCGAGGAGGTAACGTCCGCGGACACGTCCTGGTCCGCGGAAAGTTCCAGCGAAATACCCAGGCCGCCACGCGATTCAAAGCCGACGGCACGTCGCTCCGTGGTGGTCACGGTGGCCCCGGAGCGGCATTGCCAGGTCACGCGGCATTCGTAGAGCCCGGTAGCGAAATCAACGGAGCGCCGGTAATCCAGGACTGTGGATTCGGCCAGCGTCAGCGTCTCGCCGTCGATGATCACGGTGAAGTTGTTGACGTCCGGAATGTAGAGGATCCGCTGACCTGTACGGGCAAAGCCAAACGCGTTTTCGGCGTGTTTGATGTCCCAGATCTCGTGGAGGCCGTTGATGAAGCTGCCCGGGAGCTCGGCGTCTGCCTCTGCCCAGTGTGCGCCACGGATGCCCAGATGGCCGTTGCCCAGGGCGAACAGGGTTTCCAGCGTTCCTGCGTTGTCCGGGACGTGGCTGGTTTCGACGAGCTGCCAGGGATCGTTGGGGAACCGGACGCGGTCTGCGGTGATGAGGGCCATGGGAGGCGCTCCTTAGGGAAGGTGAAGTCGGGACTAGAGAAGTTCGTTGAGATCGTTGACCACCAGGGTGGCCCCGGCGTCCAGGAGCGTCTGCCGGCCGGCGCCGCGGTCCACCCCGATGACTGAGTGGAAGCTGCCGGCGCTGCCGGCCAGGACGCCGGAAACAGCATCCTCCACCACCACGCACTCCTCGGTGGGGAGCCCCAGCAGCTGCGCCGCATACACATAGGTGGCCGGGCTTGGTTTGCCCGGCAACCCTTCCGCGGCAGCCAGCACGCCGTCCACCACTATGGGGAAATGGCCGCTGAGGCCAGCAGCGCGCAGCACCGCCGGGGCGTTCCGGGACGAGGAGACGACGGCGAGCTTCAGGCCAAGCGCCTGCGCGGCTTCGATGAAGCGCACCGAGCCTTCAAAAGGCTCCACTCCGCCGGACTGGACGATGTCATTGAAGATCCTGTTTTTGCGGTTGCCCAGGCCCTGCACCGTGGTGCTGGCCGGGTGGTCATCGGTGGGCCCTTCGGGAAGCACAATGCCGCGGGACGTCAGGAAGTCGCGGACGCCGTCGAACCGCGGCTTTCCGTCGATGTGGTCGAAATAGTCGTTTTCGCGGTAGCCCGCTGCCTCCGGCCTGGACTCGAGGTAACCGTCAAAGAGTTCCTGCCACGCACGCTCGTGGACCGTGGCCGTAGGGGTGAGGACGCCGTCGAGGTCAAAGAGGATGGCGGAGGCGCCGGTCCAGCTGGTGGGGGTGCCGTTAGGGAGCGGCGTTCCGCTGGGAAGATCAGTCATGTGCAGTACGGTGTCCTTTCAGACGTGGAGGACAACTGTGGCCGCATCTCTTTCCACTATGAACGCGTTCCTGCCGCTTGGCAAAAGGGTTTCGCCCTCAGCCAAGTCCCCGGCAGATATCCGGGCCGATTTGCGAGCCGAAGAAAAGTGTAAGCGCTTACACTTTTGCCGCGCAAGGGGTCCGTTCAAGCAAAACGAATGTGGAACTACGAGCGCAGCACGTAGTGGCGCAGGAACGCGCTGACATCCACCATTTCCGTCTTGGACATCGCGTGGCCCATTCCCGGATACGTGCGGGCCGTCAGCTGGGTATGGGCATGGAGCCAATCCTCTGTGTGCGCCGTGGCGTCCCCGTTGATCACCAGATCCGCTTTGTCCCGGCCCCAGAAAAACGGCGGCCGTGTGTCAAGGGACTCGCTCAGGGCCAGCAGATCGTTGTCCAGGACAAAGCCGGAAAGCCCGACGACGGCGCGGAAGTCGTGCGGGTGCAGCCGCAGCAGTGTGCTGGCCATGGCCATCCCCTGCGAGTAGCCCAGCAGGCTGACGCTGCTGTGCTGGCCCTTGACTGAATTGATCCAAGAAGAGACTTTGTTGGCGGCGCTAATGACGTCCGCGAAGTCATTAGTCAGGAAATAATCCAGCAGGAACCAGCCAAAGTCGTCGCCGATCACCATGGGAGCACGGAGAGCCGCGCACGTGAATTCGGCGGGCAGATGCTCGAACAGCTTCACCATCCGGGATTCATCGGTCCCGTAGCCGTGCATCATCACCAGCAGCGGCGTGCCGGCCCGCTCGTTTTCCGGCCTCGACCATACAACTGTCTCCATCAGGACAGCCTAACGAGTCCGGGGGTGGCAACGGTTTCGCTATTGTCCCCGGAAGGGGCCAAGCTCGTGGCCGAACCGGCTTCCGAGCCAGGTACGTCCCGTCGAGCTCTTCCTTCAGGGATGACGATCGCGGTACCCTTCCCTTGTCATTGGTCTCACAGTTGCAACCTATGGCAGGAGAACTGAAATGTTCGACCAGAAATTCATCACCAATGCAATGAACCGCAGCGCGGAAAACAACCTGGACCGGCGTCGCCTGTTCAGGGCAGCGGGTGCAGCCGGGATAGGCGGCGCGGTGGCGTTGCTGTCCGCTACCGCGGCATCCGCCCGAGCCGATCAGGCCGGCCCCAGCGATTCGGCAATCCTGAACTTTGCCCTGAACCTGGAATACCTTGAAGCCGAATTCTATTTGCGCGCAGTGACGGGCTATGGCCTGGCCGATAACCTCACGGATGGCAAAGGGCGGCGCGGCGGAGTAACCGGCGGCAGCCAGGTCCCCTTCACCGCCGGAAGCCTGATCCAAAAGTACGCTCTGGAGATCGCAGCCGACGAAAAGGCGCACGTTGCCTTCCTGCGCAGCGCGCTCGGCCAAGCCGCAGTGGCCCGCCCGCAGATCGACCTGGATGCAAGCTTCACCGCTGCCGCCATGGCTGCGGGACTCATCACCGCAGGCCAGACCTTCAGCCCTTTCGCGGACGAGACGAGTTTCCTGCTCGGGGCCTTTATCTTTGAAGACGTCGGCGTCACCGCCTATAAGGGCGCTGCCCCGTTCATTGACAACAAAACATATCTGGAGGCCGCCGCTGGCATTCTCGCCGTGGAGGCTTACCACGCCGGCATTATCAGAACCACGATGTACGCCCTGGATCTGCAGGCACCGGCGCAGGCCATCTCGGACGCCCGCGACAGCCTGGACGGTACAACGGATCTTGATCAGGGCATCGGGACCGCCCAGGTTGCCAACCTCGTGCCCACCGATGCCAATGGCCTCGCGTTCAGCCGCACACCCGCGCAAGTACTGAACATCGCCTATCTGACCCCGGAATCAGTCAAATCCGGCGGCTTCTTCCCAGCCGGCGTCAATGGCTCGATTAAGCAAAGTGGTGGCACCGCCGGCTGACACGCTGAGCGCCACCTGACGCCACCCGCACGGGTGGCGTCAGGTGAACATTGCTGATCGGCCGGCGCGATTTTCGGCCTTCGTGGACGGATCACCATGCTGGCGCCGCATTTCTTTTACGGTTGGGGAGCTCGACCCGCCGGTTCAGGCTTCCACTGAGCCGCACGAACCTCTTAGGTCCAAGGTCCCGGCTGCCACGTGTCCCGATACCGTAAGAAATTCCGGGCGAAGTTTTTTGCCGGAAACCATAGCGTAGAGGGATGAACCATACGCGCGGACCCTGTGTTGATGTTGTTTTGCCGTGCCTGAATGAGTTCGGTGCCCTGCCTTGGGTTCTTTCGCGGATGCCCGAGGGATACCGGGCCATAGTGGTGGACAACGGCTCCACCGATGGATCAGCTGAACTCGCAGCGGAGCTTGGCGCCATGGTGGTCAGGGAGGACCAGCGGGGCTTCGGCGCTGCGGCCCACGCCGGGCTGCTTGCTGCGACGGCCGACTTTGTGGCTTTCTGCGATTGCGACGGCTCCCTGGACCCGGCCCAGCTGCCAGACCTGCTGGAGGCCGTGATGACGGGCGCGGCCGATCTTGTCCTGGGCAGCCGCCAGCCGCAGCGCGGTTCGTGGCCTTTTCACGCCCGGGTTGCCAACGTTGTCCTGGCCTGGCGGCTGCGCCGGCTGACCGGCGAGTCCGTCACCGACCTTGGACCCATGAGGGCCGCCCGGCGAACCGGGTTGCTGTCACTGGGGCTCGAAGACCGCCGGAGCGGCTATCCGCTGGAGATGTTTCTCAAGGCGAGCCTTCGCGGATGGAAGATCGTTGAGTTTCCGGTGGTGTACGCTCCTCGCACGGGTAAATCCAAGGTGACCGGGACGCTCCATGGCACGGTCACAGCGGTGCACGATATGTCAGCGCAGCTGAAGGCAGCGGCAGCTGTGGTGCCTTCAGCTGCGCTGCTTGCCGGACCGGCAACGCTGACGGCAGCTGAAGCCCGCGGCAGCGAAGAACAGCTATGAACATCACCATGGATCTGACTGTTGCGGTTATCGCCAAGGAGTGCCTGCCGGGGCGCGTGAAGACCCGGCTCACGCCGCCGCTGACGCAGCCGGAGGCCGCCGCCATTGCACAGCTGAGCCTGGCGCGAACACTGGACACGGTGCGGTTATTGCCGGTACAGGAACGCCTGCTGGTCATCGCAGGGACACCGCGAAGCGTGGATGCAGAAGGGTTCACGCTTGTAGCTCAGGCCGGCGGCTCCCTGGATGAACGGCTGGCTGCCATCTGCGATTCCGTGGCCGGTCCCCTGCTGATCGTTGGAATGGACACGCCCCAGTTTTCAGTCGAGCATGCCGCCCCCCTATTCAAGGACTGGTCCTCGGCAACTCCCCTTCACGATGCCTGGCTGGGACCGGCCGCTGACGGCGGTTTCTGGGCAGTTGCCTTGCGCCGGCCCGATGGGGCCCTGATCAGGGGTGTGCCGATGTCCACTGGCGCCACCGGAGCCGCACAGCTCGCCCGGCTTTCCGCGGCCGGCCTGTCTATTGGGCTGCTGACTCCGCTCCGGGACATGGACTATTTTGGCGACGCCGTGGAGATCGCTGCCGAACTCCCAGGCACGCCTTTCGCTCAGGCTGTAGCTGAGGCTGTGGCTGCCGCCGGCGAACACCTGGTTGCCGGGGCCCGGCCATGACGTCAACAGTCACCGAAGCATCATTTGGACAAGGCCACCACGAGCCCTACGCACGCGCCCTGCGACGCGGCGGAGGTACCTTGACGCTGCGACGCCACAGCGCTGGCATGGGCACGGACACCAGCGGGGGCAGCAGCCCTGGAACAGTTGAGTTTGATGTGCTGGGTTGGTGCGCTGAGGCAAGCATGCTGGAGCGCCTCCTCCTGCAGAGCCTCGACGGGCCCGTGCTCGACGTCGGCTGCGGCCCCGGCCGGATGTTGTCCGCAGCCCAGTCGCTGGGCGTTGCAGCGCTTGGAATCGATCCAAGCGCGCAGGCTGTCCGGTGTGCCCGCAACCGCGGCGTCCGGGCGCTTGAGCAGTCGGTGTTCTCGGAAGTTCCGCAGTCCGGGCACTGGCAGTCCGTGCTCCTTCTGGACGGCAACATCGGGATCGGCGGAAACATCAGCAGGCTCCTGCGCCGGTGCCGGCAACTTATTGCCCCTTCCGGAACGCTGTTGGTTGAGGTGGAAGCGGACGACGACGTCGATGCCTCCTTCCGCGCGGTCCTTGAGGATGGGGACGGCAACCTGAGCGAACCGTTCTTCTGGGCGAGAGCCGGGAAGTCCGCGCTGGAGGCCCGAGCACAGAGCACCGGTTGGACGGTAGCATCAACGCAAAGGACTCAGGGCCGTGTCTTCTGCCGCTTGACCCCGTGCATTTCAAGAATCAGCTGACGGCGCCTGCGGCTCCAGTCATGTCGGCACTCCCGATCGAAAGAAGAACCCCATTGTCAAAGAAACTCCTTCCCCTCGCCTTTTCGCTGGCCGGCGTCGTCCTGGCCACGTCGGCATGCGCCCCGGCCAAACCGGATGCCTCAGCGGCCTCCGCCACGAGCGCATCCGCGGCCGCAACGGGCTCCTCGCCGGCCGCGCCTGCCACTAGCGGCTGGGAACTGAAACGCCAGTCCAGCGCTGAGCGGATCGCCGCGGCTGGCCTCGCCGTGCTGACCGCCGAGGGCGCCGCGGAACACTTCCATGCCCATCTGGACGTTTTCGTGGACGGCAGCGCCATCGCCGTCCCCGCCGACATCGGCTTCTCCTTCGGCGCCACAGGAAAGCCCAACGGTATCTCCGCACTGCACACGCACGACCAGTCCGGCAGCATCCACATCGAAGCTCCCGTGGTTGGCGACACCTATACGCTGGGCCAGCTCCTCACTCAATGGGGCGTCCTGGACGGGACTGACAAGTCTGCTGGAACCGCGCATTCCGGTGTGGACGGCTGGGTGGTGGCGGTGAACGGAACGAAGCAGGCCGGCAGCATCAAGGACGTCGTGCTGAAGGCCCACGACGAGGTGGTGCTGGCTTACGGCGCTGCGCCTGATCCGCTGCCGACGGCTTTCGAGTTTCCCGGTGGCCTCTGAGCCCGGACTGTTCCGTCAGGCTGGCTACCGGAGTCAGTACCCTTACCCGCCCGCTCCACCGTATAAATGGCCGTGCCCGCGGCCACGGCCAGAACCGCCCAGAACCAGGCGAGGTTCGCGGCATAGTCGGATTCGAGGACGCTGGTGTTCCTGGCCACGGACTGTGCCTTGATCACAACGCCCACCACCAGGGTTGTCACGGCACCTGTCATCAGGGCGCCCCTCAGTACCGCCGCGGACGCAGGGCGCAGACCGAAGCTCAGCCGTGTCAGTCCGGCACCGGCCAGTGTGGAGAGCGGAACAATCACGCCGTCGTGCAGCAGGACAGCCACGGCCATCCACGTCACCAGCCCTACCAGCTGCGGGATACCCAGCTGGGTGGGCAGGCCCAGGAGGCCGTACACGGCTATCCCGGCGCCGGCCAGGCCGAGCGAAATCCTGCTCCATTTGAGCGCTTTCGGGGTTTTCGGTGCTTTCGGTGTATTTGGGGCTTTCGGTGCTTTCACAGTGCCTCCACGGTCTGCAGCCATTTGGTTTGAAGCACACCGGGGCGCCCCGGGGCGATGACGCGGGCCGGGTAACCATGGTCAATGTCCAGGACTTCGCCATTAAGTTCCAGCGCCACCAGGGTTTGTTCGTCCTGCACGTGTGCCGCGGGCATGTTCATGATCCTGTAGGCGCCTTCCGGTTCAAGACTGGTCACCCGCACTTGAGACTCCGGCGGAGCGCCGACGGCGGCAATCAGCTCCCGCATCTGCACTCCCCGCCACTGCGCCGTCTGGCTCCAGCCTTCCACGCAGGCAATGGGTAGCTCATGGCTGTGCTGCGGGAGGGCCCGAAGCTCCGCCAGACTGAAGCCGCGGCTCACGTCGCGGTAGCTGACCGCCAGCTTCCAGTCAGCTGATTGCGCCAGCCCTGCCACTTTCGCCTCCGCCGCAGTCCGGTTGACCGGAACGGACTGCGGTCCGGTCCCCATCTTCCTAGGGGCGAAGAGGTTCAGCGGGTTGAGCCAGGAAAATGACTGGCCGGCTGTGGTGAGCACCAGAGCCCCGGTGGTGATTCCTACCCCGGCGAGGAACGCGCGCCGGGACCAGCGCCCAGGCGCGGGGCCGATCGCGGCACTGTCACCAATCGCGGCACTGTCACCAATTTCGGAAGCCGGGGCGGCGGCGTCGTCCGCGTCTTTTTCCAGTGCACGGACGGAACGTCCGCGCCAATTGGCCATAATGGCCGGCAGCTTAATGGCGATATGCAGCAGCAACGAGCCCCAGATGACCCAGGCCAGCCAATAGTGGGTCTCGCGGAACGGGAACGGCCATGGGTACCACTTGTAGGTGTTGATCAGGCCGGTGGTCAGTTCTATCAGCGAGGAGGCAATAAAGAGCGCAATCGATCCCCGCTCGAGACCGTGGACCACGGACTTCGCGGGAGGCCACTTGAGCAGCTCCGGGTATACGGACCACAGCTTCGCCAACAGCAGCGGGATGGAGGCTATGCCCGCTGTGACGTGCAGCCCCTGGGTGAACTGATAGATCCACACCGGCCGCGTCATGAAAAACATCCAGTCCGGCGGGTTTTGGAGCCCGTGGCTGAAGATCCCGGTAAGGAAACAGACGGTATAGCTCACCCCCAGCCAACGCCCCAGGACAACGGTCAGGCGCGTGCTGCGAGTGGGCGAGGCAAATTTCGCGGCCAACGCCTCGGTGAGCTTTTCCATAGTTCGATGACACCACCATTGCGTCCCCGCCGGGGGCCTGAAACCTTACGAAATGCGGAAGCCTGTGCGGGTGGCTCGGCACACGCGGGCGGCATAGGGCAGGATCAAGGAGTGGATCCGACATCGGCAGAACCAGTACCAGGGGCGGGCAGCCGTTTCACGCCCTACCTTCTGCTGACCGGGCTGATTGCGGTGGGTGCCGTTCTGCTCTGGTGGATGGTGCTGCCCGGCAACCCGTATGATCCAGCGCCTGTCCTGGGATCCTGCGTGTCCTGGCTGCTTCTCATCGCTGCCGTCCGCATCCTGAGGCACGTGCCACGGCGCCGGATCGGTGCCGTGATCATTGCGGGAACGGTGCTGCTGGGGGTGGCCGCAATGAGTGCTCCACCCCGGACCAGCAACGACTCCGCCCGCTATGCCTGGGACGGGATCGTCCAGAAGGCCGGGATCTCGCCTTATTCCTTCGTTCCTGTTGATGAAACCCTTGCTGATCACCGGCCTGCCTGGCTGTTTGCGCCGGGAACGTCCGGACCGGACGGGAAAACTCTCTGTCCGGATGACCTGTTCGGAACCGAATCCGTGGCTGCCTCCGGATTCCCGTCCGGCGATCCCCTGTGCACGGCCATCAACCGGCCGCAGGTGCCCACCATCTACCCTCCTGCCGCCGAGATCTATTTCTTCGCGGTCCGTTTAGCCGTACCGGATACCCTGGGCTATCTCCCGTTCCAGCTGGGCGGTCTACTGATCAGTGCGGCCGCCACGCTGATGCTCATGCGGGTGCTGGCGCGTACCGGGATGCCGGTCCACCTTGCGGCAGTGTGGGCCTGGAGCCCGTTGGTGCAGCTGGAAGCGGTGAACAACGCCCACGTTGATGTGCTTGGCGGTGCCCTCATAGTCGCGGCAGGAATGCTGCTGGCCTCCGGCAAGCCGCTGCGATCCGGGGTTGCCTTCGGCGCCGCGGTGGCCACCAAACTCATTCCCGTGATCGCTGCCCCTGCCCTGCTGTTCAAGCGGCCGGCCCATTTTACCATCGCGGCACTCGCCACGTTCGGCGCCCTCTATGTGCCCTATCTGCTGGCCGCCGGAGCGGGCGTCCTGGGCTTCCTGCCCGGGTATCTCAAGGAGGAGGGCTACAGCCAGTCCGGCGGCATCAGGTTCGGCCTGGCCCAGATTGTTTCCGCCGGCCCGTGGCCCCTTCTACTCAGCGCCGCGGCCCTGGCTGTGGTTGCCCTGGTTGCCCTCCGCACCACAAACGCCGGAAATATCTGGGAGCGGCAGACCCTCATGATTGGCCTGACACTGCTGATCGTCAGCCCCAATTACCCCTGGTACGCACTGATGCTCCTGCCTTTCATCGTCCTGAGCCGCCGGTGGGAGTACATCACCGTGATCCTGGCGCTGGATGTCATCTACATGGTTCCTTCCGGCATTCCGGACAAGGACATGATCAACAAGTCGGTGCTGCTCGCCGCAGCGCTGGCCGTGGCCGTCGCCGCCTGGTTGCGGTACCGCGCCCGGTTTGTGCCGGGCTCCATAACTACAGATTGGAATCATCAGTGAACCTTGGCAATCCTGCCCGCATCGGCATCATCGGAGGTTCCGGAACGTACCGTCTGCCGGGCGCCGTCGTGCAGTCAACGGTGACTGTCGATACTCCATACGGGCCGCCGTCGGGCCCTATCACTCTGGCCGAGGTTGCCGGCCGTGCCGTGGCGTTCCTGCCGAGGCACGGTGCGGGGCATTCACTCCCCCCGCAAAAGATCAACTACCGGGCCAATCTGTGGGCGCTCAAGAGCCTGGGCGTGGAGGCAGTCATCTCATCATCGGCCGTGGGCGGCCTGCGGGCCGGCTACGGACCGGACACCTTTGTGGTCACGGACCAACTGATTGACCGCACCTGGGGCCGCGGTGACACGTTTTTTGACGGTGCACTCTTCGAAGGTGCCGAGCCGGCAGGCGTCCAACATTTGCCGGCTTCCGAGCCGTTCTGCCCGGAGCTCCGCACCCGGCTGTCCGCGTCGCTGGCGGCCCAAGGCCTCAGCTACGCACCGTCCGGGACGGTGGTGGTCATCAACGGCCCGCGCTTTTCAACGAAAGCCGAATCGGCCTGGTACGTGGCCGGCGGTGCGGACATCATCAGCATGACCCAGTACCCCGAGCCGGTACTGGCCGCGGAACTGAATATGGGTTTTGCCAACCTGGCCTACATCACTGATTCCGACACCGGCCACGACGGATCGGCGCCCGTCACCGCCGGTGCCGTTTTTGAGCGGCTCAAAGCCGCCCAGGGGAACATTCTGGCCGTCCTGTCAGGCACCGTGGCGGCCATCGGCGATGACTACGTCCCGCCGTGCCTGCTGGACCGGACTGCTGTGGACAGGATCATGTCGCTGCCGGTCTCCCATGTCTCCGTGGATCCGGCCTCTGTGGACGCCCGATGAGGCTGTTGGTGACCGGCGGAGCAGGTTTCATCGGCTCACACGTTGTTGATGCTGCGCTGGCCGAAGGCTGGCAGGTGCGTGTGCTGGACTCACTGGACCCTGGCATCCATACCGGCCCGCCGTTACTGGACCACCGCGTTGAACTCGTCACCGGCGACGTGGCGGACCCGGACACGGTCCGCCGCGCACTTGATGGCATCGATACCGTGTGCCACCAGAGCGCCAAGGTGGGCCTGGGTGTCAGCTTCGCGGATGCCCCGGACTACATCCGCAACAATGACTACGCGACGGCGGTGCTGCTGGCGGCGATGGAACAGCAGGGAATCGTGCGGCTGGTTCTGGCCTCGTCCATGGTGGTTTACGGCGAAGGCGCCTACACCGATCCAGGGACCGGGGCGCTGGTCCGGCCCGGTCCGCGGACGGAGGCGGACCTGCGCGCCGGTATCTACGATCCGCGGGACCCCTGGACCGGTGCCGTCCTCTCCCCGGCCCTGGTCACCGAGGACGCCAGGCTGGATCCCCGGAATGTCTATGCCGCGTCCAAGCTCAGCCAGGAACATCTCGCCGCGGCCTGGGCCCGCACGGGCGGCGGAACGGCGATCGCCCTGCGGTACCACAACGTGTATGGGCCCCGGATGCCGAAAGACACGCCCTATGCCGGGGTCGCCTCGCTGTTCCGCTCCGCCTTGGCCCGGGGCGAGGCTCCGCGCGTGTTCGAAGACGGTGCGCAGCGGCGCAGCTTCGTCCACGTGCGGGACGTCGCGGCAGCCAACATCATGGCCGCCGAGTCCCTTCACCGGGCCTCGGCAACCGTGCCTGTAAACACAGCGGACTTCCGGGCCTACAACGTCGGCGCTGATGAGGTGAGGACCGTCGGCGACGTCGCGGCAGCCCTGAGCCGTTTCAGCAACGGTCCGTCTCCCGTGACTACCGGAGAATACAGGCTTGGCGACGTCCGGCATATCACGGCTTCCTCACAACGGATCAAAGACGAACTCGGGTGGGTTCCGGCCGTCGGCTTCGACGAAGGCATGCGTGAGTTTGCCACGGCTCCGCTGCGGGGCACCTAGCTCCCTTCCACTGGCCCGAACAGCGATGCGCACCGTTCAAATGATTGAATCCGGCGTTGTGGGGATGTAGCGTGACGCTTGACAGCATGCTTAGCAAATCGCGGCAGTCGGGCCCGTCGCGGCAGTCGCGGCAGCGAAGAACAAGGAGCAAGTCATGAGAATCGGTTCCTCCATTTTCCTCATCGCCATCGGCGCCATCCTGGCCTGGGCCATCACGCCCGGCCTTGTCCCCAATGTCGACCAGCCCCTGATCGGCTACATTCTTATGGCGGTAGGCGTGATCGGCCTGATTGCGTCCCTGATCCTGGCTTCACCCGGTCGCAGCCGCCGGGTCAGTGAAACCCGCTCGGTAGTGGACCCCAACACGGGCGAGTCCATCACGCGCAATGAGAGCCGTGACGGCGGCCTGTAACACCGAGCTCCACGCGCACCACCCGGCCGGCCGGGTCCGACCATCATGGCCGGGCCCGGCTCTCCCATTCCGCCGCACCCGCCTGCATCGCGGCGGTCGTGCGTCACTTATGGCCAGCTCAACGGGCCGTGGCCTTGATTTTCCGGGCTCCCCGGCTCCAACGCGGGCCATAAGGCACGCATTTCCGCCAAACCCTTCAACTGCCGGCAAACTGCCATTCTGTGTTTCTGTTGTTTTTCGTTGACAAACCAACACGAACACAGATAAAGTCAAGTAATTCCAGATCATGTGATGCCAGTCACTGACGGATTCAGGACTTTACGCAACGGAGGGTACGTGTTCGCCGAAGAGCGCCAGCAACGGATTGCCGAGCTTGTGGCCGGCAACGGCCGCGTCAGCGTCACCGATCTTGCCGACCGTTTCAGCATCACCACCGAGACCGTGCGCAGGGACCTGGCTGCGCTGGAATCGAGCACCATCGTGCGCCGCGTCCACGGCGGCGCAGTTGCCGCGGACCGCTTCAGCACCACCGAGGAGAGCATCCACGAGCGCACCGTCCAGCGTCCGGACCAGAAACTGCGGATCGCCCAGGCAGCCCTCACCCTCATCCCCCAGGCTTCCGCCGGCAGCATCCTCCTGGACGCCGGGTCCACCACCGAGGCCCTGGCGGAACTCCTCGCCCGCCGGACATCTGGCGAAGCAGCACCGCCTGAACAAGGCTCGGAGCTCGTGGTCATCACGCACTCTGTCCCCATCGCAGCCAAGCTCTCCAGCACACCGGGCATTGCGCTGCAGATCCTGGGCGGCCGGGTCCGCGGAATCACCCAGGCAGCCGTGGGCCAGGGCACTGTGGAGGCAGCGCAGAAGATGCGCCCGGACATCGCGTTCATCGGCGCCAACGGGATTCACGCCGTCTTCGGCCTGAGCACTCCCGATCCTGAGGAGGCCGCCGTCAAAGCAGCCTTCGTCCAGTCCGCCCGCCGCATTGTGGTCCTGGCCGATTCCTCCAAGCTGGACGCTGAAGCGCTGGTCCAGTTCGCCTCCCTGAAAGATCTGGACACCGTGATTACAGACCGAGATCCCAGCCCGGAACTTGCCGCTGCTCTTGCAGACGCCGGTGTTGACGTGGTGATCGCATGATCGTCACCCTCACCGCCAACCCGAGCCTGGACCGCACGGTGGCGCTGCCCGGGCCGCTGCAACGCGGCGAAGTGCAGCGCGCCATTTCCGTCCGGCAGGAGTCCGGGGGCAAGGGCGTCAACGTTTCGCGCGCACTTGCGGCGTCCGGTCTGGAAACCGTTGCCGTGCTGCCGGGTGCTGACAGCGATCCGGTGCTGGCAGGACTGCGCGACGGCGGTGTGCCGTTCGCTGCCCTTGCCATCGGCGAGCCGCTGCGCACCAACGTGGCGCTCACGGAGCCCGGCGGCGTGACCACCAAGATCAACGAGCCCGGACCGAAGCTGAACGCCCAGCAGCAGGAAGCCCTGATCGGGCTGCTGCTGGAGCGCTCCCGCGGCGCCAGCTGGGTCGTCCTGGCCGGCTCGCTCCCACCAGGAGTTCCCGCCGATTTCTATGCCACCGTCACCCGGCGGCTCCGCACCATCAACGACGGCGGCGATTGCCCCCGCATCGCGGTCGATTCCTCCGGCGCACCTCTCGCCGCCGCCATTTCCGGCGACGCATCAGGCACACCGGATCTACTCAAACCCAACGCCGAGGAATTGGCTGAACTGGCCGCCGCAGCCGGCTTCGTCGCGGCGTACACGGCCGAGGAACTTGAAGCGGATCCGGCGGCTGCCGCGGCAGCTGCCGTCGCCGTCGTACGTTCCGGTGTGGGTGCTGTACTGGCAACTCTCGGTTCCAAGGGAGCTGTTCTTGTAACGGCCGACGGCGCGTGGCTGGCCACGCATCCGCCGGTCACCGCGGTGAGCACTGTCGGCGCCGGCGATTCCTCGCTGGCCGGCTACCTGCTCGCTGCCAGCAGGGGTGCGGCCCCTGCTGATTGCCTGCGTCAGGCGGTGGCACACGGTGCCGCGGCCGCCTCCCTGCCGGGCTCCACTGTCCCGGCAGTCCACCAAACCACCCCCGACGCCGTAACCATCACGGCCCTTCCGAAGGATTGACAGTGACTCAGCTCATCACCACCGAACTGGTCGAGCTCGACCAGAATCTCGGCACCACGCCCGAGGACGTGATCCGGCACCTGGCCAGCAAAGTTGCTGCCACCGGACGTGCCACCGAGGCCGAGGGCCTCTTCGCAGATGCCTTTGCCCGCGAGCAGAAAACGGCAACCGGCGTGCCCGGCGGCATCGCCATTCCGCACTGCCGCTCCGCAGCCGTAACGGTGCCCACGCTGGCCATGGCCCGGCTTTCGGCACCCGTGGACTTCGGCGCCAAGGACGGCCCTGCCGACCTGATCTTCTTCATCGCTGCCCCGGATGGCGCGGACCAGGAGCACCTCAAACTCCTGTCCAAGCTGGCCCGTTCCCTGATCAAAAAGGACTTCACCGCAGCGCTGCGGGCGGCTTCCTCACAGGAAGAAATAGTTGAGCTGGTTGACGGGGCATTGGCTGACAAGCCAGCCGCCCACGCCGCGGCAGACGCTCCCGCCGTGGCGCTTGCGCCGGCAGCGGGCTCAGCCGGTTCCTCGGCTGGCCGCCCCAAGCGCCTGGTGGCCGTCACGGCATGCCCCACAGGCATCGCCCACACCTACATGGCGGCGGATTCCCTCGTTGCCGCGGCCAGGGAAGTGGGTGTCGACCTCCAGGTGGAGACCCAGGGTTCCTCCGGCGCGAAGCCACTGGATCCCGCCGTGATCGCAGCCGCCGACGCAGTGATCTTCGCGGTGGACGTGGACGTACGCGGCAAGGAGCGCTTCGCGGGCAAACCGGTCATCAATGCCCCGGTCAAGCGGGGCATTGACGAACCGGACAAGATGGTCCAGGAAGCACTCGCCGCGGCCGACAACCCGAATGCCCGCCGTGTGCCGCACTTCGGCGCCGAGGAGCAGGCTGAGACTGAAGCCATGGAAAAGGGCGAGCACATCGGCCAGAAGCTGAAGAAAGCCCTCCTCACGGGCGTCAGCTACATGATTCCGTTCGTGGCCGGCGGCGGCCTGCTGATCGCCCTTGGCTTCCTGATGGGCGGCTACCTGATCACCAAGTTCGCGGACACGATCATCGTGCAAAACAGTCTCTTCAACCTGCCGACTGAATTCCCCGACAACGCGTGGGGCCCGCTCGGAGCCTACCTCGGAGCCGTCCTGTTCAAGATCGGCGCCCTGTCCCTCGGCTTCCTTGTGCCAGCCCTGGCCGGCTACATCGCCTACGCCATTGCTGACCGACCAGGCATCGCTCCAGGCTTCGTTGCCGGTGCCGTTTCCGGGTTCATGGGTGCAGGCTTCCTTGGCGGCATCGTCGGCGGCTTGCTCGCCGGCTATGTTGCGCATTCGATCGGCAAAATCAACGTCCCCCGCTGGCTGCGCGGCCTGATGCCCGTGGTCATCATTCCGCTCATTGCATCCGTCGTCGCTTCGGGGCTGATGTTCCTGATCCTGGGCGGCCCGATCGCGGCGATCACCGCAGGGCTCAACGCCTGGCTGTCCGGCCTCACGGGTGCCAGCGCCATCGCCCTGGGCATCATCCTGGGCCTCATGATGTGCTTCGACCTCGGCGGCCCGGTCAACAAGGTGGCCTACTCCTTCGCCGTCGCCGGACTGGGCGCCGCAACCATCACCAACCAGGCACCCTGGCAGATCATGGCAGCAGTGATGGCCTCGGGCATGGTGCCGCCGCTGGCCATGGCCCTGGCCACCGTGCTGGACAAGCAGCGCTTCAGCCTGGCCGAGCGCGAAAACGGCAAGGCCGCCTGGCTGCTGGGTGCCTCGTTCATCTCCGAAGGCGCCATCCCGTTCGCTGCCGCCGACCCGCTCCGCGTCATCCCCGCCAGCATGCTCGGCGGCGCCATCACCGGAGCTATCTCCATGGCAGCGGGCGTCGGCTCGAAGGCACCGCACGGCGGAATCTTCGTCTTCTTCGCCATCGACAACTTCCTGATGTTCGTCGTTGCGATCATCGTCGGGACCGTCGTGACCGCCCTTTCCGTCCTGGCGCTCAAGCGCTGGGCAGTCCGCACCTCCGTTGATACGGTGGAACGGGTTCCAGTCTCGGTCTGATCCGGCCCGTCGTTTCACCGCGTTTCACCCAACAGCAATTCAAGGAGCACAAATGACCGAACGTACCGCCACCGTCGCCAGCCGTGTAGGCCTGCATGCCCGCCCGGCGGCCATCTTCGCCGAAGCCGCCGGCGAGTTTGACCTGGACATCACCATCGCCCGTCAGGGCGAACCGGCTGATGAGGCCATGGACGCCGCCAGCATCCTGTCCCTCATGAGCCTGGGCGCAGCGCACGGCGATGTTGTGGTGCTTCGTTCCGAAAGCGACGACGCCGACGCCGCCCTGGACCGTCTGGTCCAGATCCTCGAGACCGATCACGACGCCGAATAGTTCCGGATAGCCCTACGTGGCCGGCCGCCTGCGCAACAGCAAACCCGATCAACCGGGTTTCACGCGCCGGGCGGCCGGCCGCGGCTTTTTCTACGCCGAGGTGGACGGCTCCTTCGGGGAGGGCTGATTCGCGGCTGCTGGGGTAGCCACGGACTCCGGCTGGAATGACATCACCGGTACCTGAATCACGGCGTGACGATCTGGCCGCGCCTGATCAGGCCGTGACGCGGAATGGATTGACCACAATCTGGACGTCATCTTCGTCGAGAATTTTTCCGGGCATCGCTGACCGCAGTTCTTCCCACCCGACGTTGTGCCTGTCCAATAGCTCGAGGTACCCGGGAACGCGCTCCAGCAGATGGGCGGCTGACGACTTGAACCAAGCCTGGGCCTCCGGGTGGCTGGCGCGGTCATACACAGTCGGATCGACGGCATGTGGATCAGGGTATGCGCGGTCGTACCAGGAATTGGCGTTGCGCCACCATGCATGGTCTTCGGGGCTCAGATTGCCGTTGCGGGCGAGCCCGTTGGCAAGGCCGAAGATCCCCACATACAGGCCCCGGCTGTTGGGCCGCGTCGCCTGATATCTGAGAAAAGTGACGCACTCAGTCATGAGAGGGACCGGCCGCTCACCAGGGGAGTCCGCGTAGATCGATGTCGCCTTCAGGCCACGCTTCTACGGGCCTGGTGCCAGCGCAGATCATTGTTGGTCCGTGGCTTCCGACGACTGTCATCGCGTCGTGGGGACAGATATCGCGAATGAGCGAATCGACGCGGAAGAAGCCGCAAGACCGATAGAAAGGCACAACATCTTCGCGGCAGCCGAGCAAACCGAAGTCAGCGGGGGCGAGGCCATGGCTCGCCTCCTGGAGGGCCGAAAGGACCTGGCGCCCGATGCCGATTCCACGAGACTCCGCCCGGGTAATCACCCCGCCGGTGCCTGCGATGACCACTTCCCGCCCGCCGACGCCGATGAAACGTCTGGCTGTCGTCGCATATCCAAGCAGCTTCCCGTTGTTGCGCGCCATGGCGTGCAACTCGCCGTTGGCATATCCATACCCGTGTTTCGGATTCCACGGCCCCCAGTCCCGGGCATACTCGCTGTCGAAAAGTGCCGCCATGTCCGCGTGGTCAGTGGCTGTGAGCTGGGTTGCCCAGCGAAGGTCAATGGAAAGCACTAGTTCACAGTAACAATCGTCCGGCGGCGTGCTCCGAGCGCCCCCAGCAGAACACCACGTTCATCAGAACCTGGTTCGGACTAAGCAGTCTAGTCCCTCTCGGCGATCGCCTTCACGCCCCCTACGAGGCTGTCCCACATGCCCTTCGAGTGCTCGGCCTCCTCAACGCTCGCGTTATTGTCCTGCGATAGCGTCAGTTGTGTGGTGTCGCCCTCCCCCTCCAGAGTCCACGTGAGCGTGTGGTAATTCTCGGGCAAATCCTCCTGACCGCTCAGCGGACTGAAGTGAGTGTTCACCAGCCGCCGCCCGGGTTCGAACTCAAGGATCAGGCCTTTGTCCTCATATTCCTTGCCTTCCCAGACACCGCGCCAGACGATCGGGCTGCCGACTTGCCAATCGGTCACCACCTCCGTGCCGAACATGAACTCCTTGATTGCCTCCCTGTCAGTGATGACAGACCATACGCGCTGTGCCGGCGCATTGATGGTGATTGTCGACGTCGCAACATACGTCCCGGTCATTGCCTTCCCCTTTCATGTCGGATCCATCAGCAAACTTAGTAGCTTCCTTGTGTTTGGCGATACCCCCAATTAGCGTTGGAACGTGGCGCCGCGCCACGGGAACCCGCAGTTGGAAACCGATCCGGAGGGCCTCCCCTCCAGATCAAGGAGGATGACATGCCTGGCAAAAAGAACCCCAGCCTGAAAGATCCTGAGCTCCACGAGGAACTGCGGCAGGATGGCGCGTCCAAGCAGGAACTCGGCTTTAGAGGCTACTCGGGCAAGAAGAAAAGCGAACTCATCGCCGCACTCAGAAACTCCTGAGCGCCATCATGGGGCGATGCGCGGCAGATTCGGGCGGTACGTCAGGCGCCTTTCCGCGCCCTCTTTGCCTGCTCCTGGGCCGCCGGTTTCGCAGCGGATTTCCCGGCAGATTTCCCGGCAGCGGCCGGTTTCCGCGCGGCGGTCTTCGCGGGAGCCTTTGCCGCGGAGCCACTCGCCGGAGTTTTGGCAGCACCGCCCGCCCCGGAGGAACCGGCTGCCCCGCGTTTCCGGTCCAGGCTCCGCTTGAGTGCCTCCATCAGGTCAATCACCTCGCCGTTGCCGGACTCCCCTGCCGCAGCCCCGAATGTCTCCTCCGTGTCCAGGGAGTCGCCTTTCTCAAGCTTGGCGTCAATAAGCTGGCGGAGCTGGACCTGGTAGTCGTCATTGAACTGCTCAGGCTCGAAGTCGGCAGCCATGGATTCCACCAGGGCGGCGGACATATCGCGTTCCTGCGCCGAGATCCGGATGGACGTTTCCAGGGCGGGAAAACTGGCCTCCCGCACCTCATCCACCCACAGCAGGGACTGCAGCATCAGCACCTCATCGCGTATCCGGAGAGCCCCCAACCGGGTTTTGTCGCGCAGCGCAAACTGCACTATCGCCACCCGGTCAGTATCCTCCAGCGCCCGGCGCAGCAAGACGTAGGCCTTGGGCGATTTCGAGTCCGGCTCCAGATAGTAGCTCTTCTCGAACATGATCGGATCGAGCTGTTCGGACGGCACAAACTGCACTACTTCGATCTCATGGCTGTTTTCCGCCGGAATGGATTTGAGCTCCTCCTTGGTGAGAACCACGGTGCGGCCATCATCCTCAAAGGCCTTGTCAATATCGGAATAGTCAATGATCTTGCTGCAGACCTCACAGCGGCGCTGGTAGCGGATCCTGCCGCCGTCGGCGTTGTGGACCTGATGCAGGCCGATGTCATGGTCCTCCGTGGCGCTGTAAACCTTGACCGGAACATTGACCAGGCCAAACGCGATGGCGCCTTTCCAGATGGCTCTCATGAGTCAAGTGAACAGCAGACTTGCCCGGAGGTGAAGACCCATGGCCGCTAAAGAACGGGTCCGGGTGGGCGGGCGCGAGCTGACGCTGACGAATCTGGACAAGGTGATCTACCCGGAGACGGGCACCACCAAGGCCGAAGTCCTTGAGTACTACGCCGCGGTGGCCGCTGTGCTGATCCCTGCCGCCGCCAACCGCCCGGCCACGCGGAAACGCTGGGTCCACGGCGTCGGGACCGCGGAGGAGCCCGGGCAGATGTTCTTCCAGAAGAACCTGGATGAGTCCACGCCAGGATGGGTCGCCCGCGCAGCAATCCAGCACAAGGAACATACGAATTTCTACCCCCTGGTCAACGATCCCGCCACCTTGACGTGGCTCGCCCAGATCGCGGCACTGGAGATCCACGTCCCCCAATGGCGGGTGGACTCCCACGGCAACGCGCTGCCTCCGGACAGGATGGTGCTGGACCTGGACCCCGGCGACTTCGCTGGTCTGGCGGAATGCGTCGAGGTGGCCAAGCTGGCGCGTGCCATCCTGCAGGATGTGGGGCTGGACCCCGTTCCGGTCACCAGCGGCAGCAAAGGCATCCACCTCTACGCCGGGCTGGACGGCACACAGACGTCGGACCAGATCTCCGCGTTCGCCCACGAACTGGCCCGCGCCCTGGAAACAGACCACCCTGATCTCGCTGTCAGCGACATGAAAAAGTCACTGCGCACGGGCAAGGTGCTGGTGGACTGGAGCCAGAACAACAGCGCGAAGACCACCATCGTGCCGTATTCGCTCCGGGGACGGCTACTCCCCACGGTTGCTGCTCCAAGGACCTGGCGGGAGCTTGCCTCACCCACGTTGAAGCAACTGGACTACAAGGCGGTGATGCGCCGGGTCAAGGATGGCAAGGATCCGTTTGCGGCCGTTTCGGCGGCCGGCCGCCATCTACAGGAACTGCCCGACGACGGCGGGGGCGAGGTGCGCCTGGAGCGGTACCGTTCCAAGCGGGACCAGGAGGGGACGCCGGAGCCGTTCCCGGGCGGAATTTCTGCAGGCTCAATCACCGGCGGCCCGGAAACGTTTGTGATCCAGGAGCACCACGCCAGCAGGCTGCACTACGATTTCCGCTTGGAACACGGCGGAGTGCTGGTCTCCTGGGCGCTGCCCAAGGGTGTCCCGGTGTCCGGGGCCACCAACCATCTGGCGGTCCAGACGGAGGACCACCCCCTGGACTACGGCAGCTTCGAAGGCACCATCCCCAAGGGGCAATACGGTGCAGGAACCGTGAAGATCTGGGACCGGGGCGCGTACGAATGCCACAAGTGGATCAACGGCCGGGAAGTCATCGTCACGCTCACGGGCATGGAGGGTGGCGGGCTGGCGGGCACCCGGAAATTCGCATTGATCCACACAGGGCACGGAAGCAGCGGGAGCCAGGGAGAAGACGGGCAGGCGCAATGGCTCATCCATCTGATGGACAGCGGGGCGGCTGCGCGCTCCCGCACTCACCCTTCGGCCGCCTCGGCTTCCCCCGGCGGGATCCCTGCGCAGGACTTCTCACCCATGCTTGCCACCGCGGGCACAACGGCGGACCTCCACGGAAGCGATTGGCAGTACGAGCTCAAATGGGACGGCATCCGCGCACTGATCGTGGCCGACGAACAGAAGGTCCGGCTGGTCAGCCGCAACGGCAATGACATGTCCGCGACGTACCCCGAGCTCACGGACCGTGCGTGCTGGCCCGAACAGAGCTTCACCGCCGACGGCGAGATAGTTGCCGTCGGGCCATCCGGGCGGCCCGATTTCGGGCTGCTTCAGGGACGCATGAATCTGAGCAAGGCCGCCGACGTCGCCAAGGTCCGCGCGTCCATCCCCGTCCGGCTGATGCTTTTTGACCTGCTGTCCGACGGCGGCGACGACCTCCGCCGGCTCCCTCTGGACGAGCGTCGAGAGCGGCTGGAGGCCTTCCACAGCCCCTCGGGTTGCCCGCTGCAGCTCTCCCCTGTGCTGCATGACCCGCTGGAGCATATTCTCGAAAGCGCGCAGGAGCTGGGCTTGGAAGGTGTGATGGCCAAGCGCACGGACAGCCGATACGTCAGCGGGCAGCGGACCCGGCTCTGGATCAAACTCAAATTCGAGCGGACCCAGGAGGTTGTGGTGGGCGCCTGGCGGCCAGGCAAGGGCGAGCGCCAGAGCACTGTGGGATCACTGCTTCTCGGCATCCCTGACGGCGGGAAGCTCCGCTATGTGGGGCGTGTGGGCAGCGGTTTCAGTACCCGCGAGCTCAAGGAGCTGCGTCAGAAGATGGACGGCCTCGCGCGAAAAACCTCTCCGTTCGACGACGTCCCCGATGCTGATGCGGCCGATGCAAACTGGGTCACCCCCGGGCTCGTGGGCGAGGTGAGCTTCGGCGAATGGACCGGGAGCGGAAAGCTCCGGCACCCGGTATGGCGTGGCTGGCGGGTGGACAAGAATCCTGACGAGGTAGTCGCGGAGCCGCGCGTCTGAGCTCGTGCGACGCGCAAAAAGGCCCTGCGATATGCGAATGACCCGGCGATACGCGAATGACCCGGCGACGCTGGAAATCCAGTGTCGCCGGGTCATTCGTGAGGCACCAGTTATTCTTCGCGTCCTAGCATTCTTCGTGCCCCAGGTTGTTCTGCGTGTCCTAGGACGAGTGCGGCATCTGTGGCCGCCGCGTCCGGTGGACCGCAGTCGCAGCGGCCTCGTGGCCTGGCCGGCCGTGGGCTGCTTCGTTGTCCTTGGGGTGGCGGTGCTTGCCGTTGCCGTCCGGCCATTCCTGGCCGCCGGACATGGCCGCCGCGACGGCTACGGTTGCCGGCTCGGGCATCTGCGGGGTGTCCATGGACTCCGCCAGATGACTGGCAACATCCGGTTCTATCTGTTCTCCACCATGTTTCTCAGCCACGGTTCTTCCTTTCCGCAATGAAATGAAGCGTCCACCAATCCTAGGACTGCGGCCCCGGATTGTCTGCAGGATTTACCAGCGGACCTTCTTTGGTGCCGGGCCCAGTTTTCCGCTGGCGTGAGTGGCCTTGGGGTTAGTGCCGACGCTCTGCATGCCCGCGCCGCCGCCCCGGGATTTGCTGGCCAGCATTTCCTTCTGGGCGTCCGTGAGCCGCGATTTCACTCCGGCTGCGGGGATCTCGGCATCCGGCTTTCCCGGGCCGCCGTCCGGCCCGCTGCTGATCTGGTCGTTGCCGGTCTTGGACAGTTTCTCGGTCATGAACCTGGTCTCCTTCTAGTGGTTAACCCTCGGCTTCAAGCGTACTCCGGAGCCGCCAAAACAGCTCCGGATCCGATCCAAGGTGCCAGTGGGCGCCGTCACTTTACCAGCAAATAGTGGTGCCAAAAAGGCACTTTTTCCGCTCCGGATCAAAAAGGTTTGGTAACGACGGGCCGGAAGGCCGAAGATCCCAGTAATGACGCGGAGAACAACGGCAAAACAAATCTGACAATTGTCGCAGATTTGTGCTCCAAACGGGTGAACATACGGCACAATGCCCTCATGTGTCGTGGAAATCGCGTAAAATTGAAAGCCTGCCCGGAGCGGGGCAGCTACAAGTCGCAAAGCAAATGACCTCCCTAGGAGAAGCCCAAATGCCCACAGACCGAAGCACGACCGACTCTTCAGCAGGCGTTTACAACGCCAGCGGAACCAACAAAGTCGCACCTCAGGGTGTGAAGAAACCAAAGCTGCTTACACGCCGTCGACTCAAAGAATCCGACGTAAATGTCGTCAATCAGCCCATGCTGAAGAAGGCCCTCGGCGGCACCATCGTGGGTAACACCATGGAGTGGTACGACGTCGGCGTTTTCGGCTACCTGATCACCACCATGGGCCCCGTATTCCTGCCCGAAGCGGATAAATCCGTCCAGACGCTGTTCCTGCTGGGGACCTTCGCCGCCACCTTCATTGCCCGCCCTCTCGGCGGAGTCATCTTCGGCTGGTTCGGCGACAAGATCGGCCGCCAGAAGGTGCTGGCCACCACCCTGATGCTGATGGCGGCAAGCACGTTCGCCATCGGCCTCCTGCCCGGCTACGCGCAGATCGGCATGTGGTCGGCTGCCCTGCTGGTGCTGCTCAAGATTGTCCAGGGCTTCTCCACCGGCGGTGAATATGCCGGTGCCACGACCTTTGTGAGCGAGTACGCCCCGGATAAGCGCCGCGGCTTCTTTGCCAGCTTCCTGGACATGGGAAGCTACCTGGGCTTCGCCCTCGGTGCCGCCCTCGTATCCGTGCTGCAGCTGACCTTGGGTCAGGGCGCCATGGAGGAGTGGGGCTGGAGGATTCCGTTCCTGATCGCCGGTCCGCTGGGCCTGATTGCGGTCTACTTCCGGAGCAAGATTGAGGAATCCCCCCAGTTCCAGGCCACCCTGGATGCCCAGGAAGAACTGGCCAAGGATGCAACTGCCGGAGACGCCGCCGCGGCCAAGGGCCCGGTGGGCATCGTGAAGGCGTACTGGCGTTCAATAATTGTTGCGATGATCCTGGTGGCAGCGGCCAACACGGCCGGCTACGCCCTGACGTCCTACATGCCGACTTACCTCACCGAGTCCAAGGGCTACGACCCTGTCCACGGAACCTTGCTGACGATCCCCGTCCTCGTCATCATGAGCCTCTGCATTCCGCTGACAGGCAGGCTGTCTGACCGTATCGGCCGCCGCCCCGTGCTGTGGATCGGTGCCCTCAGCACCGTGGTCCTGGCTGCCCCTGCTTTCCTGCTGATCGGCGTCGGAGAGATCTGGTCCACCATGCTGGGACTCGGCCTGATCGCCTTCCCGGTGACGTTCTATGTGGCCAACCTCGCCTCTGCGCTGCCGGCCCAGTTCCCGACGTCCAGCCGTTACGGCGCCATGGGCATTGCCTACAACTTCTCCGTGGCCATCTTCGGCGGAACCACCCCGTTCATCGTCGCCGCCCTCATCACGGCCACCGGTGATGACATGATGCCGGCGTACTACCTGATGGCCACCTCGGCTATCGGTGCAGTTGCGATCTACTTCCTGAAGGAATCGGCCCAGCGCCCGCTGCCGGGCTCCATGCCCAGCGTGGACACCCAGGCCGAGGCCCGCGAGCTGGTTGCGACGCAGGACGAGAACCCGCTGATCGACCTGGATGAGATGCCGTTCGGGGCCCAGGACCTCGAGACCAAGGATCTGGATCTGGATCTGGATCACGCGAAGGTTCCTGCGAACGCCTGATGCTGTAGTCCACAGCCCCGCCACCGCGTTATGAGGCCCGTTCCGCGTGCTTTCCCCTGGGGAAGTGCGCAGAGCGGGCCTCACTGCTGACTACTTTGCCGCTTTATGGCTCTGGATCTGCAGTGCCAGCTTCTGGATCTTCTCGCCGTAGCCGCCGTTCAGGGCGCTGTCCTTGATCTTGGTCGCAGCGGCCACACGGTCGCCCTCTGCGGCATTCTTCAGCGCCTTCAGATCGGCCTGGAGCGCCTCCGGCAGTTTCGCCAGGGCACGAGAGTGCCTGTCCAGGATGAGCTCGGCCGCCTTGACGGCCCGTAATCCGAACCCGGGCTTGCTGCTGTCCCCGTTGATGAAGAAACGCAGCGCCAGCCGGGCTGCGGGGCGGCCAGAGAACCGGTGCGTTCCCGATGCCTCCATTGCTGCGCCCTGAGTTCCCGCACTTGGTGCCGGGCTGGGCGTTGCGGAAGCATCGAGTCCCACCGCAGCAGCCGCCGTCGTGCTCGTAACGCTGGCGGGCGTTGCGGAATTCGCCGCCAGCGCTCCCCCGCACAACAGAAGCCCCGCGCTCAAGACGCCGACGACGCCGGTGCGAAGCGCCTGGCGGCCTCCACCCGCCCGGAGTTCTTGGCTTCTTTCAACTGTCCCGTTCATGGTCGCTGTCCTGTTCATGGTCTTTGTCCTGTCGCTCGTCGACGGCCACGCCGCCGTATTCATACACACCACTGTGGACCGGCAGCATGAATTCCCTGTTCGGCGAATGTTCGGGGAATGTAAAGCCCGTCCGCGAACGCCGGAATAGGCCTATCCGGTTCACGGGCGCAGCGGTCCATGCTGTTGAATTGAGGCATGGAAGAGCGGCACGGACTGGTGCTCATTGCCGAGGACGAACAGGCCATCGCGGACATTGAACGCCTGTACCTGGGCCGGGCGGGCTTTGGTGTGCATGTGGAGCGGGACGGGGTGTCCGCGCTGGCCCAGATCCGCCGGCTGAAACCGGTCGCCGTCATCCTGGACGTCGGGCTCCCGGGTATGGACGGGATCGAGCTGTGCCGCCAGCTCCGGCAGGCCGGCGACTGGACTCCCGTCCTCTTCGTGACCGCCCGGGATGAGGAGGTGGACCGTGTCCTGGGCCTGGAGCTCGGCGCGGACGACTACCTCACCAAACCGTTTTCGCCGAGCGAACTCGTGGCCAGGGTCAGGGCGGTCCTCCGCCGGACCTCGGGAACGCCTGCGCCGAAACCGCTGGTCCTCGGCCAGTTGGTGCTCGATCCGCTGAACCGAACCGCGCATACCGGCGCGGAGGCAATAATCCTGACCGCCACGGAGTTTGATCTGCTGGCCTACCTGATGGCGCAGCCCGGGCGTGTGTTCTCGCGTGAACAGCTGCTGTCCGCCGTGTGGGGGCAGGCCAGCTACGTGGCCGGGCGGACGGTTGATGTGCACATCGCCCAGCTCCGGGCCAAGCTCGGCGGCTCCAGCCCGATCGCCACGAGCCGGGGAGTGGGCTACTCGGTGGTTGCTCCGGGCACCCGCCACGGCGCAGGAGAAGTCTCGTGAAACGCTGGCTGGGCTCATTGGCGGGCCGGATCACGGCGGTGATTGCTGCCGTCTCTTGCGTCGCGGTGCTGATCGCGGGACTGCTGGCCGCCCAGCTGGTGAACTCCACGGCCGTGGACGAGGCCCGGAAGTACCTTGCCGCCCAGGCCGATTCGCTGAGCAGCCAGCCCCTCCCCGGGGATCTGCCGGATTTCCGGGAGAAGCTGGTGGGGCACGGGGCACGGCTCGCCCTGATCAGGGCCGACGGCAGGGTCACCGGCGGCGGTTCCAAGCTAGTGGACCAGCAGACCGTTAAGGATGTGCTGGCCGGCAAGTCCGTGTCCAAGACAGTGGATGGTCCGCAGAGCCCGGTGGTGCTCGAGGCGCGGCCAATTTCGGCAGGCGGCGGCGTCGCCCTGCTGCAGCCGGTGTCCGAAATCCGCGAGGCCGCTGCCCCGCTGCTGCGCCGGATGCTGATCGCACTGGCCGTGTGCCTGGTCTTTTCGATAGTTGCCGGCGGCCTGCTGGCTCAGTGGCTGAGCAGGCCGCTGGTGCGCACCGCCCAGTCGGCGCACCGGCTCGCGGCCGGGGAGCGGTCAGTGGCCGTGGCAGTGAAAGCGGGCGGCCCGGCCGAGGTGGCGGAAGTTTCACAGGCCCTCGCCGTGCTCGACGCCGCCCTGCGGACCAGCGAAAGCCGCCAGCGCGAGTTCCTGCTGTCCATTTCGCACGAAATCCGCACTCCGCTTACGGCTGTCCGCGGCTATGCCGAGGCGTTGGCCGACGGCGTGGTGAGCGGTCCGGAGGTGGCCGGCGTGGGGCAGACCCTTGTGACGGAAACCAGCCGCCTGGACCGCTTCGTCCAGGACCTGCTGGAGCTCGCGCGCCTGGAGGCGGACGATTTCCGCGTGGAGCTGCAGCCACTCGACGCCGGCTCGGTGCTCCGCGAAAGCTGGTCCGCCTGGCAGGGAGTCCGCCGGCAACGGGGAATCGACGGGCGGCTCGAGCTTCCGGACGGTGAGCTTCCCGTCCGCAGTGACGGCCAGCGGCTTCGCCAGGTGGTGGACGGGCTCCTGGAAAATGCCTTCCGCGCGACGCCGGAGGGCGCCGCCGTGGTGCTCGCCGCGTCCCGCACCGCTGACGGTTCCGTCGTCGTTGAAGTGCGCGACGGCGGTCCGGGCCTGACGGAGGCGGACGCCGCCGTCGCGTTTGAACGCGGTGCGCTTTACGCCCGGTACCGGGACCAGCGGCCGGTGGGCAGCGGCCTTGGCCTGTCCATCGCTGCGCGGCTCGTAGAACGGCTGGGTGCGCGGATCAGCGTGCATACGGCGCCGGAGGGCGGCGCGGCGTTCGTTGTGCAACTGCCGGGGGCCTGATCGTTCCACCGTGGCCCAGGCTCCGGGTCCGGACCGGCTTTCCCAGGCAGCGTGCGGCGGCACCCGCAACGGGGCCCGCGGGTCCCGGGTACCGCCGTCGTTATTCGCCGTCGTTATTCGCCGTGAAGGCGCTTACCTGCAGGTGACTGTCTCGTTGTTGACGACCAATACTCCGTTGGCGTTGGTGGTGGCCGTGAATGCCGCGTGCATGGTCAGCGTTTGCGACGGGTCCGTGGTGCTGGTTCCGTTGAAGTTGAACGTGGCGTGCTGGACGCTGTTCTTGTTGTTGTCCTCAGCACCGAACCACTCCTGGACATGTCCGGTCCATGTGGTCCATGACCCGTTCCACTGGGTCTGCAGGGTCACCGTTCCTTCTGTTGTGGTGGTGAACCAAGAATCCCCGGCATTGTTGATATTCAGGTGAAACACGGCGTTGCCGGTGCCCGAGTAAGACGTCACACCAGGTCCGTCGCACGATACCGGGATTGCGTCATTGATTTGATTGGAATGCCAGGTGCTGGACGTAGTGGCCAGTGCCGGGCCTGCGGTTCCGATGGCGGCGGTAGCCAGAAGGGCCGCGGCGCCAAGCCCGGCCAGAGTTCTTCTGAACATTGTTATCCCTGTCTTTCTGTTTCCGAAAAGACGGGACACCCCGCGTCAGCGCTCATCGCAGACGCCAGAAGAGACCGTTGCCCCGATGATTTTCTCCCCTTGAGCAGCAACCCAGGCAACGTGCCGTCCCGCGGTGAACGCCGTGCGTCGGTAATTGCGAGTCAGTAACGAATCCGGAGCAGGAGGCCCGCCTTGACCGCTGTTCGCGCCGGCGACTGGATGTCTGTGGCGGTCATTTTATTCCCGGCCTGTGTCTCCTCAGTGACCCGCTTCCGGGCCCTTGGTCTGGGCGGCTGGCCTGCTGGCCGGCGCAAAATTCGCCGGGAGGGGCCAGAATCTTGATGGTTGGGGCAGCTACAAGCTACTCCCGACGGTCGGACGTGTCAATGGATCTACGCCACGCGGCGATGCCTCGCCGCGCCTGGTATTACATCAGTTCCAATAAGAGCATCGTTGCGATCGACTCCGACGACTATGACTTGCTCGTTATCCCCGGGGGCAAGCCAGATGGTGCGCCCACAACAGTGCGAAACAACACTAAAGCAGTGGAAATCGCCCGCTCATTTTTTGCGAAGAATAAACCCGTTGCCGCAAGATGGTGTGCCGGAATAAATAACCAAGGCCGGCGGAAAGTGGGAGGACAAAGATGTGGTGGTCGATGGAAATCTCGTCACGTCGCGGTGGCCGATGAACATAGCCGCATTTTTGAGAGAAATGATGAAAATGGTTGGAGCCTGACGACAACGACGGCGCGTTTGCTGCCAGCCACGTGACCT
Organism: Pseudarthrobacter sp. N5; assembly: GCF_050157035.1. Classification (GTDB taxonomy): domain Bacteria; phylum Actinomycetota; class Actinomycetes; order Actinomycetales; family Micrococcaceae; genus Arthrobacter. Next base: position 558,567 of record NZ_CP189593.1, on the reverse strand, counting down.
CTAGCATGACGCCCGGAGTCGGGGCCCGCCGGTCAGAAATGACCCCCGGCGCCGCCCGATGCTAACTTTCCAAGGGTGGCCATGAACCGGCCCTTCCGGAACGATGGGTGGTGCACGGCATGAAGACCGTCATCCACCATGTCCGGACGCTCCACAGCCTGGGCCCCGCCACCAACGATCACCTGTCCGCGCTTCGTGTGGCCGTCAGCGTGGCCGTACCGTCGCTGCTGCTCCTGCTCAGCGGCCGCGCGGACCTCATCATCTATGCCGTCTTCGGCGCCCTCACCGGCATGTACGGCCGGTCCGAAGCGCACCAGCTGAGGCTGATCCACCAACTGCAGGCCGCGTTCCTGCTGCTGACCGGGGTGGGCGTCGGTGTGTTCCTGTCCGTCGACCAGATCCATTCCTGGTGGCTGGTGCTCATCGAAGCCCTGCTTGCCGGTGCCGGATCCGTCTTCTCGGACAAAGTCGGCCTTAAACCCAACGGCCCGTTCTTCGGCATCCTCGCGCTGGGTGCCTGCGCCTCCATTCCCACCACGGTTCCCTGGCATGTGGCGTTGCTGATCGCTGGCGCATCGGCGGCCTTTTCCCTGGTGGTGGGTTTCGGCGGCTGGATCCGGGGCCGCGTTTGGGTCCGAGGCGCCTTCCGGACCGCTTCCCCGCTGCGCGGACCGTTGCGGCAGGCGGCCATTGTGCACGCCGCCCGCTACATGATGGCAGTCGGAGCCGCGGGCACCATCGGAATCCTGAGCGGCAGCGGCCACCCGCACTGGGCCATGGCGGCGGCGGCGGTTCCCCTGGCCGGCGCGGACCTGCCCAGCAGCGTCCACCGTGGCGTCCACCGTATCGTGGGGACGTTCATCGGGCTGGTGCTGACCGCCGTCGTACTCTTTCCGGGACCGTGGTCTCCCCTGCAACTTTTCCCGGGTCAGGAAATTGCCGTCCTGGCGATCCTGGTGATCGCTTTCCAGTTCACCACCGAGCTTTTTATGACCCGGCACTATGGCCTGGCGATGGTCTCCTTCACACCGGTGATCCTTCTGATGACGCAGCTGGCCCACCGGATTGATCCCTACCTGTTGGTCACGGAACGCGGCGCTGAAACCCTGGTGGGCGCGGTGATCGGCATCCTGGTGGTGATTCTCATCCGAGACCGCGGGCCCGTGAAATGCTTGGGCGCGCGTCACCGCACCAGCTTGCCGCTCCCACCCTGCGCAGCCGCCTATCAAATCAATCGCGCGGAATGAGAATCACCAGGTTCTGGCTGGAGGCTATTTCGCCTTCCGCGGCGGACCGGCAATGACACGGCTGGGCAGGACCCGGGCCACAGCTGCCAGGATCTTGTAGCGCTTGGACGGGATGGAGACGGCCTTGCCTCGGAGGTTGTCGGCCAGGCCCTCCCGGACCACACTCTCGGCCTGCAGCCACATCCAGCGCGGGGCCGCTGCCTTGTCCATGCCCATACGGTCATGGAATTCCGTGTGAGTGAAGCCGGGGCAGATGGCCGTGACCTTAACACCGTCCCTCGCATACTCCAGGTTGGCCCACCTGCTGAAACTCACCAGCCAGGCCTTGGCCGCCGAGTACGTCCCGCGAGGCAGGAATGCCGCAACACTGGCCACATTGATAATGCGCCCGGCGCGCCGCTCGAGCATGACCTTGAGCGCGGCATGGCTGAGTTCCATGGCGGTTTCAACGTGGAGCTTCAGGTGTTTTTTCTCGTCCGCAATGTCGTTTTTCACGAAGCTGTGCAGCAGCCCGATGCCTGCGTTGTTCACCAGGATCTCCACCGGACGCGAAACATCGGAAAGGCGTCCGACGACGGCGGCTACTCCGGCGTCCTCCGTCAGATCTGCGGACAGCACCTCAGCCGTAATGCTGTAATTGTTTTCCAGGTCATGCGCCCTTGCCTGCAGGCGTTCCCTGTCACGGGCAACGAGGACCACGTTGTGGCCCTGTTCGGCGAGCTGGCGGGCGAATTCCGCACCCAGGCCGGCGGTGGCGCCGGTGATAAGAGCAGTGGTCTTCAAGGCGCTTGACGTCATCGCCACAGCTTAGCCGTGCTAGCTTGGCCGCATGCAAAATGCTGACTGGGAAAACCGTGTGGCCGCTCTCTGGACCGAACTGGATAGCCATGGCCGCGAGGAATTTCCCGCGGCCATGGATAGGCTCGCGGCGGAGCTGCCGGAGGGCACCGCCGACGCCGACTTTGAACTCGGCGCATCTTACGACTCCACGGGCTACCCGGAGCGTGCTGTCCCGCTGTACCAGCGGGCACTGGCAACGGGGCTGGAAGGCGAGCGCCGCCGTCGGGCAGTCATCCAGCTGGCAAGTTCCCTGCGGAATCTTGGCCATCCGGAGGAAAGCGTGGCGTTGTTGACCGAGGAGCGTTCCCGGGGCACCGATCACCTGTCCGACGCAGTAGATGCCACCCTCGCGCTGGCCTATGCCAGCACAGGGCGTGAACGCGAAGGCCTCTCCCTCGTGCTGGCCGCGCTGGCACCGCATTTGCCGCGGTACCAGCGCTCCATGGGCAACTATGCCCGGATGCTCCTCGAAGACGCTGAAGGCGCCGCTGATTCTGAAAGCGCCGCTGCCCTGACCGCTTCTGCAGAGGCCGTCCCTCACGAGACCATCCGTGCAGAGACCAGGGAATCCTAGGCAAACTTTGCCAGCGGGTTGGCGAGCCGGCCTGCCATTTGAAGCCCGCCGGAGGGATCCGTCAGGTCCAGTATCTGCTGATTGTTGCGCAGCTGCAGCCGGTTGAGGCAGGACAGCTCGAAGTCGGCGGCGAAGAGATCATGGCGGGCGAACTGTCCGGCGAGTTCGGGATGCTGCGCCTGGTACCCCTTGATGGCCGCGGCCGCGGTGCCCCAGAATTCATCGCCGCTAAGCTTGCCGTCTTCCACCAGCAGTGCGCTGAGGAAGCGGAAAATGCAGTCGAAGACATCCGTAAAGATAGCCAGCACCTTCTCGGCGTCGGGGATATCAGCCCTGATCCGGGATACGTCTTCGGGGAGCTCCAGCCGGTCCCCCATCACCACGATTTCCTCGGCGATGTCCTTCATGATGGCCCGCACCGGCACACCGTTTTCAAGCACCAGGATCACGTTCTCGCCGTGCGGCATAAACGCGAGCTCGTAGCGGTGGAAGCAGTGCACCAGCGGAATGAGGTACGCCTCGAAGTAGCGGCGCAGCCATTCCAAAGGCGTCAGCCCGGACTGCTCCATCAGCGCCGAAACCATCGGTTTCCCGGTTCCATCGACGTGCAGCAGGGAGGCCATGGTGGCGAGCTGCTGGCCGTCCTCCAGCAACGGAAGCGGACTCTCCCTCCACAGGGCAGACAGCATCTTCCGGTACGGCGAGCCCTCGGCGGAGGCAGCCTCATAATAGCCATTGTGATAGCCGATGGCCGCGACTTCGCTGATCATGGCCAGCCCGCGCTCCTGCAGCGCTTCGTCCTTGCCGATCAGGTTCTGAAGCCAGTCGTTGATGGCCGGCGTGGCCTTCATATACTCCGGGGACAGCCCGCGCATAAAGCCCATGTTGAGCACTGACATGGCCGTCTTTACATAGCTCTTTTGCGGGGCGCTCGAGTTGAAGAACGTCCGGATGGACTGCTGGGCCTGGTAGCTGTCCGCCCCTATGCCCAGATGCACGATGCGCTGTTGCGCTATTTCGGCGGCGAAGGTCACGGTGAGTTTGTTCTCCCACTGCCAGGGGTGGACCGGCATCAGGAGGTATTCAGCCGGATCCAGGTCCCGTGCGCTCAGCTCGGAGTCGAAGTAGGCCAAGGTGGACGCGCCCAGTTCGGCACTAAGGTGTGCGGTGTAGTCCAGTCCTTCGCTGGAGGTAAACAACGCCCTGCCGCGGTGCACGGCAATCCACTCCAGCTGCACCGGCGCACCGGTTTCCGGGGCAAACGCCCGGTAGTCGGTGATGCCGAAGCCCAGCCGTCCGTTATTGGCGACAAAACACGGGTGGCCCTCGGTCATGCTGCGCTCGATGGTCTGGAAGTCAATGGCGGTGTTAGCGCCCCGGGTGACGCCCGCGGCGAGTTCCGCAGCGGACAGTTGCCCCTTCCACTGCTTGTAGGCGTGGCTGGAGAGCGTGCTGCTGATCTCCTCAAGGTAAACGGGCAGCATCTCGGCTCTGATGCCAAGGGTGACCCGGAATTCCGTGATGAAGCTCAGGGCGTCGAGCCCGGCATCCACACCGTCCCGGATGCAACGGATGGATGAGGGAGTGATGGCCCAGTGGTCCAGCTCCAGTGTCCGGGCCGAAAAGCGGTACTCGACGGTGCCATCGTCGCTGAGCACACGGTAGTCAGAACGCTCGCCGGGTTTCCGGGAATCCGCCCCAACCCGGTCGGGTCTCGGTACCTCTTCGGGCGCCACGATCCGCTCGTGTGAGAACTCGGCGAGCGCCTTGCGTACCAGGTGTCGGTTGGCCGCATCCCAGAGTTCGGGGGTGAGGTGGGCTGCGGCGTTGCCGGCGGCGAGTGCTGATTCAAGGTCGATGGTGGTCATAGTGACGCTCCCTGGGTGTTGGGGACTCGTGGGTTGGGGCCTGGGGGATTGGGAACTGTGAGCTTGGGGACTGGCTAATAGCCGAACGGGCGGCGTGGAAGTCGGCGCGGGTGCAGAAGCTCAACAGAGCCTCCTTGTCCGGCAGCGTTACCACCCCGGCCGGCTGGAATCCCAGCCGCTCATTGAGCGCATGGATTTTGCTGTTCCGCGCGCCGGGCTCCACTACCACGCGCTCCACGCAAGGCTTCTGGAAAAGCCGGTCCAGCACGGCCTCCATCACGGCGGTGGTGAAGCCGGGACGGACCCCTCCGGCAGCGGCTTCCGCCGGAAATTCCGGCCCGGCGCCCGGCATAGCTCCGGCCACGGCGCCCGGCACCGCGCCCGGCATAAGTCGCGCCATCACGCCCGACGGCGGAGCCACCAGCAGGTGCATGCCGATGTCCCCCGACTGCACGGCATAGACGGCCGCCAGCGGTGAGCTCCCGGGGAGGTACTCCTCCATCAGGAAGGCGGGGACGCCGTCGTCGAGCCCCAACAGCGCATGGTGATGCCCACTGGACTGGATGGTCGAGTATTCCTCCACAACGTCTTGGACCGTGGAGGACAACATGCCCCAGAAGGAGGCGTAGGGCCGCGTCACCCAGCTGTGCAGGAGAGGTGCGTCGGCTGCCGCGTCAAGGCAGCGGAACGTGAAACTCATGCCGGCGCCGCCGTACGCCGGCGGGCCTGGGAATCACGAGCGGAAAGCGGCACCCCGAACCGTTGGAACGCGATGCTGCGCTCCACGGGATACACCTCGCGGCCGGTGATGTCGCGCAGGATGCAGGAGTTGCGGTAGGCGGCCATGCCCAGATCCGGGGTGACAAACCCGTGCGTGTGCAGTTCCGCGTTCTGGACAAAGATTTCACCGGGTTCGACGCCGGTGCTGTAGTTGCGCGCCACGGCGAACCTGCCGCTGGAGTCCCGCGCGATCCGGTCCTGGACGCCGGCCAGGAAGCCGGGCTCCAGGTAGCTGTAGCCGGTGGCCAGCACCACGGCTTCGCTCTCCAAGGAGTAGTCAATGTCCTGTTCCCCATGCAGCAGCCGCAGGGTGTGGGACCCGGCTGAGGCGTCCCACGAGGCACCGGTCAGCGCGGAATGCGTCAGGAGCTGGGTGTCCACCATGCCGGACAGGCTTTTGGTGTACAGGAGGTCGTAGATGGCATCAATGAGCTCAGAGTTGATCCCTTTATAGAGGTTCTTCTGGCCCTTGATGAGGCCGTCGCGCTGGTCCTGCGGCAGTTCATGGAAGTAGTCCACGTAATCCGGCGAGGTCATTTCCAATGTCAGCTTGGTGTACTCCAGCGGGAAAAACCGTCCGGACCGGGTGACCCAGTTCAGCTGGTAGCCGTGGACATCGATCTCCTGCAGCAGCTCACAGTAAATCTCCGCGGCGCTCTGGCCGCTGCCCACAATGGTGATGCTGCGTTTGCCCTGGAGCTCAGTCTTCCTCAACAGGTATTCGGCGTTGTGGAGGACCAGTCCCCCGCCATCGGCAGCTGCGGCCACTATTCCCGCACAGGCGTCCGGCACGTACGGGGTAATGCCGGTGCCCAGCACCAGCCGCCGGGCCCGCAGCACCTCAGGCCCGCCCGGGCCCAGCACCGAAAGTGTGTACACGCCGTCGTCGTACCTCACATCCCCCACGTCCGTGCCAAAACGGACAGAATCCAGCTGCCCGGCCACCCACTGGCAGTACTGGTTGTATTCCGCGCGCAGCGGGTAGAAGTTCTCGCGGATGTAGAAGCGGTAGAGGCGCTCCGTCTGCTTGAGGAAGTTCAGGAACGAATAGGGGGACGTGGGGTCTGCGAGCGTGACCAGGTCCGCCATAAACGGCACCTGCAGATGCGCGGGCTCCAGCATCATGCCGGGGTGCCAATCGAACGATTCGCGGCGTTCCAGGAACACGGCGTCCAGTCCGTCCAGCGGCTCGCTCAGCGCCGCTAGGCCCAGGTTAAAGGGCCCGACGCCGATGCCCGCGAAATCGAAGATGTGGCCTGGGCTTGAGGTACTTGGGTTTGGGGTACCTGTGCTTGAGCTGCTCATGCGCTTGCCTCCGCCGCCGTGTTCCCGGCTCTGCTGTTCCCGGCTTTGCTGATGCCGGAATTGCTGAAAGCGGGGTCATTTTCGAGCAGGGACTCGCCGGTGCGCCGGAGCAGCCCGATGATCCCGTTGATGTCCTCCAGAGTTGCCTCGGCATTGAGCAGGGTGAACTTCAGATAGTGCCTGCCGGCCACTTTCGTCCCGGCAACCACCGCCTGCCCGGAGGCGAAGACGGCGGCCCGGATGGCGGGGTTGAGGGCATCGGCGGCGTCCGGGGAGAGCCGCGTGCCGTCAGCCAGGAACGGACGGTAGCGGAACACCAGCGTGCTGAGCTGCGGCTCGGCGGCGAGTTCAAAGTCGGCGGCCGCGACCAGCAGCGCACCCACGCGTCTTGCAAGGTCGATGGCCTCGTCAAACAGTGCGCCAATCGCGTCCGCGCCCATGATCCGGAGCGTGAGCCAGAGCTTGAGCGCGTCGAAGCGGCGGGTGGTCTGGATGCTTTTGTCCACCTGGTTGGGGATGGCCGCGAGCGCGGCGCTTTCCGGATTCAGGTAGTCCGCGTAGTAGGTGACGTGGCGGAGCATGGCGCCGTCGCGGAGCAACAACGCGCTGGAGCTGACTGGCTGGAAGAACGTCTTGTGGAAGTCCACGGTGACGGAATCGGCCAGCTTGGTGCCTTCAAGCAGGTGCCTGTAACGGTTGGACACCATCAGGCCGCCGCCATAAGCAGCGTCCACATGGAACCACGCGCCGTAGGCACGGGCCAGGGCGGCGAGCTCTGCGAGCGGGTCCACCGCCCCGAAGTCAGTGGTCCCCGCGGTGGCTACAACCGCCATCGGCACCAGCCCGGCGTCGTGCGCTTCCGCCATTGCCCCGGCCAGCGCGGAAGGATCCATCCGGTGGTCCCGGGCGCAGCGGACCGGCACCACGGCGTCGAACCCCATCCCCAGCATTGACGCTGATTTCCGGATGCTGAAGTGGCTGTCCTCGGAGGTGAAGATCCGCAGCTTCTCCAGCAGTGAGGGCAGGCGCAGCCCGGCGTTCGCGGAATCGAGCCTCAACCCGGCCACGGCATGGTTGCGCGCGATCAGCAGCGCCTGGAAGTTGGACTGGCTCCCGCCGGAGGTGAAAATGCCGTCGGCTTCCCGCCCGAGGGCCAGCCGTTCCGCGGTCCAGTCGATCAGCCGCCGTTCGATCATGGTGGCGCCGGCGCTCTGGTCCCAGGTGTCCATGGATGAGTTCACCGCCGACAGGATGGCCTCCCCCACGAGCGCCGGGATGACCACGGGGCAGTTGAGGTGAGCAGCATATTTTGCGTCGTGGAAGTAGACGGCGTCCCGCAGGTAGACCTCCTCCAGTTCCTCCAGGGCAGCCGCCGTGTCCGGCAGCGGGCGGTCCAGATCCACGGCTCCCACCCGCGCCTTCATCTCGGAAGGCCCGACGCCGGTGAACGGTTGTGTGGTCCGTTCAAGTTTGGTGGCCACAGCGGTGACCCCCTGCAGCACCTGCGCCACGTAGCGGGGTGAATTGCGGGCGTTGAAAAGATGGTTGGTGGCAGCGAGGGCCAGCTCCACCCGGGAACCGAAGTCGTGGCCCGATACTTCGTCCACTCGTATTCCAGCCACTCGGGGCAACAGTGTCACAGTGGTAGTCCTTTTGTCGGCGTTGGGCTCAGTTAGCAAGGTAAGCCTTACTTAGGTAAGCCTTTTCGTCAAACTTCTGTGAGGTAATTCATCACACCCCCGGGAATACGGGGTTTTCCCCGGGTTGCACGAGGTCATTGACTTCCCAAACGTGCGCGAACGGGCACATAATGCCCTCAAACGGCCAGCCTCACCTCAACCCCTTTGTCGTGGCACTGTGGCTCGCCTCGGCGGACTTATCGTTGCAGGCTTCGGGATGTTCCTTGGTGCACAGACTGCCGCGATGGCCGGGCCGAACAGCAGCGACTCCATGCCCCTGGCCTACCTGTGGATGAGTTTCGCGCCGAACGTCCTTCTCGCCGGCGTCCTGACGACGCCCGGACTGCTTTTCTGGTGCGCAGCGCAGTGGCAGCGCCGCCACGCAAAGTAGCCCCCGGCGTCGTAACTGACTTCCGCGAACGCGCTGTTGAGGACCTGAAAACGTTGATTCCGGGGCGTATGCTGTGGCGTCAGCTGCCCGCTCGCGCCCGCCGCAGCTCGAGCTCGTCAGTAACCTGCTCGTACAGGGAATGCGCCCCGAATAACGGGCTCGGAGTGTCCAGGTGGCGGTATAGCGCGTCGGCCAGCTCGGCAAGCACCTTATCGCTCATGGCACCCGCCGCTGCCGCAGGGTCCTGTGTATCGTCGAGGTCTCGGGTCAGGTAGCGGGCCAGATCCTTCTGGTTCATGACGGGTCCCCCGCCGGGACTGGACGGCCGAAGGCGTCCGGGGTGGCATGTCCGGGGCTGACATCAACACGGGCAGGCACTCGCAGTTTGTGGTTCAAGGCGACTCCAATGAAAGATTCCTCGAGCCGACTGCACAACTCAAACTGATCGTACGAAATTGATCTCCGGCTCACAAGTCCGCCTGGTTTTTCGGGTTCACATTACGGCCGCGGACCTACACTGGGGGCATGGAAGAGGCCGCCGTTGAACAAACAGTCGCCGAACGGCTGCAGGACCTCGTCATTGACAGCCAGGACGTCAACACTTTCCTGGCTGATCTCTGTGAATTTGCAGCCGCATCCGTTTCAGCGTCCCTCGGGCAGCAGGTGGTCTGCGCCGTCACCCTGAGCCGGCACCGCCGCCGCAGCACGGCAGCCTGGAGCAGCCCGGACGCGCGCACCATGGACGAGATCCAGCATGCCTTCGGTGAAGGGCCGTGCCTCCACGCAATGAAAACCGGGACGACTGTGGTGGTCAGGGACACCCGGACGGATCCGCGCTGGCCGGAGTACGGGCAGGCCATTGCGGCGCAGGGCCAGTTCAGCCTTTTGGGCGTCCCGCTCACCCTTGATCAAGGCGCCACTGCGGCCTTGAATGTCTTCGCCACCACGCCCGATGCCTTTGATCCGGTGTCCGTCCAGAGCGCAGAACTCCTCGCAGCGCAGGCGCAGAAAGCCGTGCGCCTGGCAGTCCGGGTGGGCGCCGGGCAGCTGCTGGCCGGCGATTTGCGGGCGGCCATGGAATCCCGGACCGCGATCGATCTGGCGTCCGGAATCATCATGGGCCAGAACCGGTGTTCACAGGACGAGGCAATGACCATCCTGGTCAAGGCATCGAGCGGCAGGAACAAGAAGCTTCGTGACGTCGCGGAGCAACTGGTGGCGCAGTTCTCTGCCGGGCCGGCCACAACCCATTTTGACGTCTAGAGCCGCCGACGCACCGGTGGCTTACGGCCTCTCAGGGTAAAACCTCTCAGGCTCCGGGCTCACCCTCAGGCCAGTCGATGCACTGGGTATAGACCTCGTGTTTACGGAGATACCGGGCGGTGAAGGGGCAATGCGGGATGATCCGCTTGCCGGACGCCACTACGTCGTCGAGGGCAAAATGGATCAGCACCTTCGCGAGTCCCTGGCCCCTGAAGGCGTCGTCCGTCTCCGTGTGGACGAAGTCAACGTGACCGGGTTTGTCGATGAATCGCGTGCGGACCGCGAGTGTCCCGCCAACGTGCAGCTCGTAGCGGTGAAGGGCGTCGTTCCGGGTCGTCACAACGTCCGGCGTGAACGTATCCTCAGCTGAAACCATGTTCTCCGTCATGGTTCGACACTGGCACTTAATGGCGTCTCTGGCAATGGCCCGCCGGAATCATGACCCTCCGGAACACCTTCGGCAACACCCGTCAGGACAGCAGCAGGGACACGGTCCGGTACGCGGCCCAGCAGCAGGACTGCCAGGGCAAAGCAGGCCGTTCCGCCGCCAATCATCGCCAAGGTGAGGCCGTTGAAGACGGCGTCCGCCACCGGAACAAAAACGACGACGACGGCAGTCACCACAGCAGCAGCCGGCCGGCGGCGTGTGTGGACAGACGCCGTCGGCCGGTCCTCAAGCCGACCGAAAATGGCCAGTACCGGCAGCAGGAGTACCACCACGCTGAGCAATACCAGCGGCCGTGCCCACCACCATTCGGCCGTGCCGGATGCAGGTTTGGGTAAGCCTGTGAGCAGGAGCAGGCCGGACATGGCCGCCAGGAGCGGCAGGTGCCAGAGGTATATGGTCATGGACCGGCGCCCGGCGATGGCAACAATGGCCTGCACCCAGCGTGCCGAAGCCACCCAGTTGAGCACGGGCCGGAACAGCTGGAGCGCGGCGGTCTGCGACACGCCAAGCAGGAGCAGGCAGAACGTGGGTGGATTCAGGTTTTCCAGCATGCTGCCGGAGTACAGGGCCACTCCCGTCAACACCCCCAACAGGACGTTGCTGCCCGCAATGAGGCCCACCAGCGCCGAGCGGCTGAGCCGGGCCAGTTGTCCGTCAGCCACCAGAAACCCCAGCTGCTGCACTGCGCACCACAGGAAGACCAGGTTCGCGTAGGCAAGCAGCGGCAACGCCCCCCGGAGGCAGTCCACAGTCACCACAAGCGCAGCCAATCCGCCGAAAGTCAGCCACGGGGCACGGGCATGCAGGCGGGCCAGCAGCGGAATGTTCAGCTGGGCGGCAAGGTAAGTAGCCAGGAACCACAGCGGCATACCCGCACCGGTGGCCAGCAGCGCCACCACCTGCGGATGCACGCCCAGCAACAGGGCGCCCCACAGGCCGGCAAACATGGCTGCAAGCAGCGCCGTCGCAGGGCGGATGAGCCGGAGGAGACGGATCTGGGCGAACTCAAAACCCGTGCCGCCTCGGGCCTGCAACCTGCGCCAGGACTGCAGCCCGGTGATCCCGCCAGCGACGAAGAAGATGGGCATCACCATAAAGATCCAGATGACCGGCACAAACCAGCCCTGCTCCACGAGGGTGTTCTCGGTGGTCACTGTCCCGTCCGGGTGGAGCACCGGACTGGTCATCATGCAGTGGCCCACCACCACCAGGGTGAGGCAAAAGAAACGGACCAGATCAATGACGAGATCTCGTGGCGGCGCGGACGTATTGTCTCCGGTCCCCGGCTGGTGCACTGAAACGCCCATTGCGCTCCTTACGGACGCAGAGATGACGGATATCTCCGTAGTCCCCATTGTCCGCTAGGGCGGCGGCAAGAGCCAGCAGCCCCCTTCAACTGGCCACCGGCTATGCGGCCGCAACCGCCAGGATGCCGAGCACGACGGCGAGCAACGGCGTGGTTCCTTGGGTCACCGCGGCGCGGAGGTACTGTTTTCCGCTGAGCGCCAGCACCGCCGACGCCAGCAGCATAGAGCCGCAGCTGCTAAAGATGAGCGTCCAGCCAACCACCGGCTGGGCGGAACCTTGTGGCGCAAAGGCCACCGCCCCGATGCCGATCAGCGCGCCGATAGCCAGGAACAGATTGTAGAAGCCCTGATTGTAGGCGAGCGGCTTGGTGGTCTCGGCGTCGGCCTGAGAGGCCACGCTGAAGCGCTTCCAGGTGGCGGGCCGGGTCCAGGTGACCGACTCCATGGTGAAGATATAGACGTGCAGCAGGGCTGCGATGACCGCAAAAATGAGGGAGGCCAGGATCATGGTCTGATCCTAGCCTCCCCACCCGGCAGTTTTGGTACGTCAGCGGCTGAGCATGCCCAGCGCGGCCGTGGCGAATTCCTTGGCCGAAGTGTTCCAGTGACCCAGGAGCCCTGCAGGTTCTCGCCGTCGGCCCGGTGAGGCCGTAGCAGCGGACCACTACCCAGTTCTGCTCATGGATCGGAACGCTGGGACTCTATCCCGATCCCATCAGGATGCTGCGGGCGGCTGGCCTGCTCAGTTGACCGACGCGGCCATGGCTGTTTCGATGGCGCCCATCACGCGGTCGGTGACCTCGTCGATGTCCCCGGTGCCGTCCACTTTGGCCAGTATGCCGCGTTCGGCATAGCGGGCGACGATGGCCTCGGTCTGCCCATGGTAGAGGTCCAGCCGGTGTTGGATGACTTTTTCATTGTCATCGCTGCGGTCGGAGTCCTTGGCCCGGCCCAGGAGGCGGCGGACGAGTTCTTCATCGTCGGCGGTCAGCTGGAGGACGAGCGCGAGTTCCTGCCCTTCGCCGGCCAGGATGCCGTCCAGTTCATCCACCTGCCCGGCGGTGCGCGGGTAGCCGTCCAGCAGGAAACCCTCCCGGGCATCCTGCTGCTGCAGACGGTCACGCACCATGGAATTGGTGACGCTGTCCGGGACGAAGTCGCCGTTGTCCATGTACTTCCCGGCCTCAACGCCAAGCGGCGTCCGCCGTCTGACGTTGTCGCGGAAGATGTCTCCGGTGGAGATCGCCACGACCCCAAGACATCCGGAGATTCGTTCGGCCTGGGTGCCCTTGCCGGATCCGGGCGGACCGATAATCAGCATTCTCGTCATCGTAAAACCCTTCGTCGTGCCGTTGTTGGAGCTGAGCGTCAATCTGCTTTCGGTTCCAGCATCAAGCGCGCGTGTTCGTGATTGGGGCAGGGTGCCACGGTAGGTTCCGTGGCACCCTGCCGGGCACCGCATCCGGCCCGATCCCCCGCGCCCGGCGATCGGGCTTCCTGTTGCGATGGAATGCGGGAGATCCGGCCGGAGGGTATTTTCCGGGGTCCGGAGCCCTGGACGGCCCCGGATTCCGAGTCATCGGAGGTGAGGGCTTCGTGGAGGCAGCGGCCCTGGGCGGGTGGCTTTGGCCGCTCCCGGGGCCTAGGGGACGTGCCGCTCGTCGACGCCGTTGTACGCGCTGAGCGGGCGGATGAGGGAGTTGGCTTCGAGCTGTTCCATGATGTGGGCGGTCCAGCCGGTGATGCGGCTGGCGACGAAAATCGGTGTGAACGTTTGGGTGTCGAAGCCCATCAGGTGGTATGCCGGTCCGGCGGGGTAATCCAGATTGGGCTTGATGTTTTTCTTCGCGCCCATGGCCGATTCCAGCGCCGCATACAGTTCACCCATGTCTGGGCGGCCGTAATGGGCAATCATTTTGTCCAGGGCCGCCTTCATGGTGGGCACCCTGGAGTCGCCGTGCTTGTAGACGCGGTGTCCGAAGCCCATGATCTTCTTTTTGGTGGCGAGTGCGTCCTCCAGCCACGCATGGGCACGCGCTACGATGTCCGGGCCCTCGAGTCCGATCTCCTGGAATGTATGCATGACGGCCTCGTTGGCGCCGCCGTGCAGTGGCCCCTTCAAAGCGCCGATGGCGCCTGTCACGGCCGAATGCAGGTCAGAGAGCGTGGAGGTGATGACACGGGCGGTGAATGTGGAGGCGTTGAAGGAGTGTTCGGCGTAGAGGATCATGGAGACGTTGAACGCGTCGACTACCTCTGGAGCGGCCTCTTCGCCGAAGGCCATCCAGAGGAAGTTTGCTGAATAGCCCAGGTCGTCCCGTGGTTCCACAAGGTCCTGACCGCGCCGCCTGCGCTGGTCATAGGCAACCACGGCAGGGAATACGGCGAACAGGTCCTTCGCTTTGGCGAGGTTCGCTTGCGGCGAGGAATCCTCGGCCAGTGGATGCCGTCCTCCGATAACACTGGCCGCGGTTCGGCACACGTCCATGGGATGGGCGGTGGTTGGCAGCGAATCGATTACCAACCTCACGGCCGGGTCCAGTGCCCGTCCTGCCCGCTCGCGAGCGGAGAACTCTGCCGTCTCGGCCTCGGTGGGAAGTTCACCGTTCCACAGCAGGTAGGCAACCTCTTCGAAACTGCAGCGTGCGGCCAGTTCCTGGACGGGGTAGCCGCGGTAGAGCAGGGAGTTGGTGTCCGGGTTGACCTTGGATATGCGGGTCGTGTCCACGACGACGCCGGCCAGTCCTTTATGAATCTGAAGTATGTTGGTGCTCATGCTCGCTCCTTAACCGTTGAAAGTTCTCTGGTACGCGTCGATATTCATCGCGAGGTAATCTGCTGGTCAGTACCCGCTGAGGGCCCGTCCGTACCGGGTATCCGGAAATTGAAGACGCCGGTGTCAAAGCGGTTGTAGGCCTCGTAATCAACGAGGTCATAGAGCCGCGCACGGGTCAGCATGCGCTCTACCTGTGCCTCCTGGGTTCCGTCGGCCTTGATCGATTCCAGGGTTCGCTCCGCAGCGCCCATGGCACTACGGAGCAGGGTCACCGGATAGATGACCATGTTGACCCCGACGCCGGCCAGCTCATCCACCGTGAACAGGGCGCTCTGGCCGAACTCGGTCATGTTGGCCAGGATCGGCACGTCGACGGCGTCGCGGATGGCCTGGAATTCGCTGAGGTCCTTCATGGCCTCGGGGAAAATGGCATCGGCGCCGGCTTCCACCAGAGCTTTGGCGCGGTCCTGCGTGGCTTCGAGCCCGTCCACGGCGCGGATGTCCGTCCGCGCCATGATCAGGAAGTTGGGATCCCGGCGGGCGTCCGCTGCTGCCCGGATCCGCTTGGTGGCCGTATCCAGATCCACCACGTTCTTGCCGTCCAGATGGCCGCAGCGCTTGGGGTTGAACTGGTCCTCGATGTGGCAGCCGGCCAGGCCCGCGTTCTCGAGCTCCTGGACCGAGCGGGCCACGTTCATCGGCTCACCGAAGCCAGTATCCGCGTCCACAAGTGACGGCAGATCTGTCATGCGGGCGATCTGGCCGGCACGGGTGGCCACCTCGGTCAGCGTGGTCAGCCCGATGTCCGGCAGGCCCAGATCGTTGGCCAGCACGGCACCGGAAATGTAGACCCCGGAGAAGCCCTTATCCTCGATCAGGCGCGCCGAGAGCGGGTTGAAGGCTCCCGGGAACTGCGCGATGGTGCCGGAGGCGAGCATCTTGCGGAGGGCGAGGCGCTTTTGCTCCGGTGTGGTCTTCGAATACAGCATCAGAAAAGTCCTTTCGGTGCAGCGGCGAGGTCGATCACGCCGGGGGCGGCGGTGATGTTGAGCTGGTCCAGCTCGCCGGCGCCAAGTTCGGGGAGCCGGGCGGCGGCGGCGAGGAAGCGTTCGATTTCCTCCTCCGTCACGAGGCCGGCTGCGAGCGTGCGGAACTTGTTGACGTACTGCTCGCGGGCGAACGGCCGGGCGCCGAGCGGGTGGGCGTCGGCGACGGCGATCTGGTCGGTGACGACGGTCCCGTCGGTGAGCGTGATCTCCACGGAGCCGCCGAAGGCCTTCTCGGCGATGTCCAGGGAGTGGTAGCGGCGGGTCCACTCCGGATCCTCCACGGTGGTGACCTTGTGCCACAGCTCGACGGTGTCGGCGCGGCCGGCCCGCTCGGGGGCGTAGGAATTGACGTGGTGCCAGGCGCCGTCCTGCAGGGCGACGGTGAAGATGTAGGGGATGGAGTGGTCCAGGGTCTCACGGCTGGCCGTGGGGCTGTACTTCTGGGGGTCGTTGGCGCCGGAGCCGATCACGTAGTGGGTGTGGTGGCTGGTCTTGATCAGCACCGACTGCACGTTGGCGGGGTCGGTGACTTCGGGGTGTTCGCGGTGGAGCTTGCGGGCGAGGTCGATCCACGCCTGGGCCTGGTACTCGGCCGAGTGTTCCTTGGTGTAGGTGTCCAGGATGGCGCGCTTGGCTTCGCCGGCCTCGGGAAGCGGGACGCTGTAGGACGCGTCGGGCCCGTCGAGCATCCAGGCGATGAAGCCGTCTTCGCCTTCGTAGATCGGCACCGGGGAGGTCTGGCCGCGCATGGCGCGGTCCGCGGCTTCGACGGCCATCTTGCCCGCAAACGCCGGGGCGTGGGCCTTCCAGGTGGAGATCTCGCCCTTGCGGGACTGCCTCGTGGCGGTGGTGGTGTGCAGCGCCTGGCCCACGGACTGGAAGACGGTCTCGACGTCGAGTCCCAGCAGGGTGCCGATCCCGGCGGCCGCGGACGGGCCGAGGTGCGCCACGTGGTCGATCTTGTGCTTGTGCAGGCAGATGGCCTTGACCAGGTTGACCTGGATCTCGTACCCGGTGGCGATGCCGCGGATCAGGTCCTTGCCGGTGGAACCGACGTGCTGGGCCACGGCGAGGACCGGCGGAATGTTGTCTCCCGGGTGGGAGTACTCGGCCGCCAGAAAAGTGTCGTGGTAGTCGAGCTCGCGGACGGCGACGCCGTTGGCCCAGGCGGCCCATTCAGGGGAAACGCGCTCATTGATGCCGAACACCTTAGAGCCCTGGCCGCCGGTGGTGGGGCCGTGGGTCAGGGCCTGGGCCCGCGCCGCAACGATCGGTGCCCGGTTCAGTGAGGCGATGGCCACCGAGGCGTTGTCGATGACCCGGTTGATCACCATGTCGGTGACCTCGTCCGTGACGGCCACGGGATCCGCGGCGACCTTGGCGATCTTGTAGGCGAGCTGATCCTCGCGGGGCAGGTTTTCCTCGCTCTTGTACACGCGGACGTGGTGTTCCTTAACCATGGTGCTGCTCCTTTTAGTGAGGTATGTGCGTGGCTTTGACGTGGGAAAGACTGCGGTGCAGGTGGACCGTGGTGGCGGCTTCCGCGAGGCGCGGATTGCCTGCGGCGATCGCTTCGGCAATGGCGGCATGCTCGGCCGCGGCCGCCGTGAGCCGGGTGGCGTCGTCGGCCGCGAGCCGGCGCACACGCACCAGATGCACGCGCAGGCTGCGCATCGCCTGGACGAGGTAGGCATTGGAGATCGCGGCGTCGATCGCCGAGTCCAGGCGCCCCACTAGTTCGTAGTACTCCTCGGTGGCGGGATCCGCGCCGCTGATCAGCGCAGGCGCCTCCAGGAGCTCCCGCTGCAGCTGCAGGAACGTAGCGGCGTCACCGCGCTCGGCGGCCAGTGCTGCTGCCTTTCCTTCGAGTGTTTCGCGGAGCTCAAACAGTTCGTCAATATCCTCCAGCGAGATGTCAGTGACGACGACGCCGCGGCCGCCCGCCGCCGTCGTCAGTCCCTCGGCGGTGAGCCGGCCCAGCGCCTCCCGAAGAGGCGTGCGTGATACACCGAGCCGCTCGGACTGCTCCACCTCGGCCAGTACAGCTCCGGGGAGGAGGCGCCATTCGATGATGTCCTCCCGCAGTGCGGCATAGGCTCTTTCGCCAGCGCGCATCAGGCCTCCTTCGTTGGTTCAGCAGAATCACTGTATACACAATTAACGGAAAATGCCAGCATTTGCTCTCAAATGAACGAATTTCGCAATGTATGTATACAAAACACTTGTCTCCGGGCCCAACGCAGGGCTAGCATGGGTAGCATCACAACGACGTGGACAAGGAAGCACTCATGCTCACCAACAGCTACCGGGACAGTTACGAACGCAGCCTGGAACAGCCCGCGGACTTCTGGCTGGAAGCCGCGAACAAGCTTTCGTGGTCAACGCCGCCCCGGCAGGGAATCGATGCCAGCCGGGCACCGCTGTACGGCTGGTTCCCCGACGGCGCCCTCAACACCTCCTATAACGCCTTGGACCGCCACGTGCTGGCCGGGCGGGGCGGGCAGGACGCCCTGATCTACGACTCCGCCATGCTGGGTTCGCAGCAGCGCTTCAGCTACGCGGAACTCACGGAGCTCGTGGCCCGGTTTGCGGGGGTCCTGCGCGGCCACGGTGTGGGCAAGGGCGACCGCGTCGTGATCTACATGCCGATGATCCCCGAAGCCGCCATCGCCATGCTGGCGACCGCCCGGCTCGGTGCCGTGCACTCGGTTGTCTTCGGCGGCTTTGCGCCCAAGGAACTCGCCGCCCGCATCCGGGACGCCGCACCCGCCGCGGTGGTCACGGCCTCCGGCGGCATCGAGCCGTCCCGCCGCGTCGAGTACCTCCCCGCGGTGGCAGAAGCCCTCGAGCTGGCCGGGGTGCCGGACACCCCCGTTCTGGTGAAGGGGCGGGAGGGCTTCGCCTCGGCAGCCGCGGACCACCCCGGCTGGATGGACTGGGACACGGAGATGGCCGCCGCCGAGCCCGCCGGTCCCGTCGAGGTCAGCTCGACTGATCCGCTCTACATCCTCTACACCTCGGGAACCACCGGAGCTCCAAAGGGGGTTGTCCGGGACAACGGCGGCCATGCCGTGGCCCTCGGCTGGAGCATGGAAAACATTTACGACGTCGGTCCGGGGGACGTCATGTGGACTGCCTCGGACGTCGGCTGGGTGGTGGGGCACTCCTACATCGTGTACGGGCCCCTGCTGGCCGGCGCCACCACTGTCCTTTACGAGGGAAAGCCGGTGGGCACCCCGGATGCCGGGGCGTTCTGGCGGGTGATCCAGGACCACAAAGTCAATGTCCTGTTCACGGCGCCCACCGCGCTGCGGGCCATCCGGAAGGCGGACCCCGAGGCGACGCTGCTGGAACGGTACGACATTTCCAGCCTGCGCACGCTCTTTGCCGCCGGCGAGCGGCTCGACACGGACACCTTCCGCTGGGCCTCCCGGGTCCTGAGCGTCCCGGTGGTGGACCACTGGTGGCAGACCGAGACCGGCTGGGCGATCTGCGCCAACCCGCGGGGACTCGATGAGCTGCCGATCAAGGCCGGCTCGCCGAGCGTGCCGATGCCCGGCTTCCAGCTCGCCATCGTGGATGGGGCCGGCAGGGCCGTGAACACCGGGGAAGAGGGCAATATTGTGCTTGGGCTTCCCTTGCCACCAGGCACCCTGACTACACTCTGGCGGGACGATGACCGTTACATCTCCTCGTACCTGAAGGCGTTCGATGGCTACTACGCCACAGGTGACTCCGGATACAAGGATGAAGACGGGTACCTCTTCGTGATGGGGCGGACCGATGACGTCATCAATGTCGCCGGCCACCGGCTGTCCACCGGATCCATGGAACAGGTCATCGGGCAGCACCCTGCCGTCGCAGAGTGTGTGGTCATTGGTGTGTTCGATCCGTTGAAAGGCCAACATCCCAGCGGATACGTGGTCCTGAAATCCGGCGTAGAGGTAGCAGAACCGGTACTGGTCCAGGAGCTGATCGCACTCGTTAGGCGGGACATCGGCGCCGTGGCCGACTTCAAGAACGTCACCGTCGTGGATGCACTGCCCAAGACCAGATCAGGGAAGATGCTCCGCAAGACCATGAGGCAGATCGCAGACGGCGAGGAGTACGTGATCCCCTCCACCATCGACGATGCAGGGGTCCTTGACCAGCTGATCGGGAAGCTGCGGCCCGCCAGCGCCGGAAACCCTCGCGCGCGGGGTTGAAGCGGGATCAGCCCCAAGTTGCACCTGATGCAGGACCGTCCGAGCATCGTTGAGGACGACAGGTTATGCCCATTGTGGTCAGGCGAAGCCCATGGACCCGCTCAGGGCTGGGCGGTTTCTCACCAACGTCGCAACACCGACTGAAAGTGGTGTTTATTCATGCGCAGTTCGACGCGCCGATCGCGGAAAATGGGGCCAGCGGGCTTGGTTGAGAAGAGACCCTTGTATGTTCAGCTCATGAAAGAAGGGCACTCCAACTCGGCAGCGTGCAGGATTCTTGGTATCCACCAAAACACGGGCCACCGTTGGTTGCATGGACGCAACGGGGTCGAAGGCTTGGTGCAACAAGGCTTGGATCCGAGGCCCCGTAAGGCGGTACCTGCGACAGGTGGGTCCAGCCGCTATCTATCAGAGGACGAACGCATCTTCATCGCCGACCGGTTGCTGGTTCGGGCGAGTCTCCAATCCATCGCTCGTGACCTTGGGCGGTCGCCGTCCACAATCAGCAGGGAATTAGCACGGAACCGTCCCGACTCACGTCGCTATCATCCGTTCCGCGCCCAGAAAATGGCACAGAAAAGAAGACCGAGGCCAAGGCCGGCCAAACTTGCCGGTGACGAAGAGTTGCGGCATTACGTCGTGGAGTGCCTGTCGAAGCGGTGGAGCCCTCAGCAGGTCTGCCGGGCCCTGAAGAAACGGTTCCCGGGAGAAAAGCATCGGCATTTGGCGCATGAAACGGTCTACCGTGCGCTCTACCATCTGAGCATCCGCCCCGTTCCAGCGGGGTCTGCCCGGCTGCTGCGCTCGGGTAAGTTCAGCAGGCGGCCGCGGTCCAGGACCAAGGTCAAGCCCCGCCAGTACATTGCTGATGCTCTGAAGATCGGTGACCGCCCAGCCCACATCGCTACCAGAGAAGAAGCCGGCCATTGGGAAGGTGACCTCATCATGGGGAAGGGCAACAAATCAGCGGTAGTGACACTGGTAGAACGCTCCTCCCGGCTCCTCGTCGCCTTTGCGCTCCGCCCAGGAAACAGGTCCGATAACATGCGTGACCAGCTCATTGACGCGCTCGGGGTCCTGCCAGCCACGTTGCGCAGGACCTTGACGTGGGACCGGGGCTCCGAGATGGCCAAGCACGCCGAGGTCACCGCGGCACTGGGGACGCTCGTGTACTTCTGTGATCCGGCCAGCCCCTGGCAACGTGCGTCGAACGAGAACGCCAACGGCCTGCTCCGCCAGTACTTCCGGAAGGGTGCAGACCTCAGCACGGTAGAACAGGCTGAAGTCCGCTTCGCCGCTGATGAGATCAACGGCCGGCCGCGAGCCGTCCTCGAATGGGACAGTGCAACCGCGCGGTTTGCTTCCCTCGAAGCCGTGGCTGAACTTCAGGACTCGGCGGTTTCCTGTGCCGCCGAAGGTACGGTTCCGCTGCCCACAACCGGGGACAATCCTCATGGGTTATCCACCGCTACGGCTGCCAGGGAGCTACCCCAATGGCTCCCAATTTCAGCCGTGGATAACCCGAATTGACCCCCAGATGTGGACAGGGAGTGGTCACGGTTCTAGTCCGCTCGATCATCTCTGGTGAGCGCGTGCGGATTGCAGCCAAAATCCGCGCCTCGTCCTATGCTTCAGCGCCGATGGTCACGAGTAGCCTGCGATGCTCACCAGGCTTTGGCTTGGCAAATTACTGGTTGTCTTTGGCGGATTGATACAGTCTCTGGGAGGGCGTGTTCCCTCTCGTTTCTGCGGCGCACTCAAGTGCAGGTGCGTAGGTTAAATCGGGCGCATATATCCCGGTGGCCTGCGGGACCCGGCCGCAACGGAAAGCGATTACGGTTATGGCCGTTCTTCCGCGTTTACTTCGCCAGAATTTCTCTACCGGGTTCTCTTCGTACACATTTGTCTTGATGCTTCCTGGCGCGCTCCGATTTTTCGTCCCGTCAGTCATTGCCCGATTTGGCGTCTCGATGATCGGGCTTGGCATGCTCTGGTCCGTTGAAGCCCTGACAGGTTCGTTCGCCGTCGCTGGCTCGGTCACAGGCGCCTTCGCTATATCGGAGGCGGTCGTCGGTCCCCAGATCGCGCGCCTGATCGACCGTGCCGGGCCGGGACGTATTCTGCCTTCGTTGATCGCCGTCAATATGGTGGCGATCACCCTGCTGCTGTCATCTGCGTCGCAAGTCTGGCCGTTGCCTGTTGTCCTCGTCTTCGCCGCCTTCGCTGGGGCGACCATCCCTCAGCCGGGCGCCCTGTCGGCAGCGCGATGGAGTGTGGTCGCACCGACGCCAAAGGATCTCCGCACGGCATATTCGCTTGAAGCGGTCGTAAATGACGTCGGCTTTCTTCTGGGGCCGATCCTCGTCACGGTTCTCAGCGTTAGCATTGCGCCGTTGGCGGGCGTCATCTTCGCGACAGTTTGTGTTGCAACCGGGTGTTTGGTCCTCTCCACTCGTCGAGAAACGGAACCGCCGACCCAAAATACCCATTCGGCGGGTGCGGTCAATCGTCGGCTTTACTCGCCGGCGTTCTGTGGCCTTCTCGCGGTCAATCTGAGCCTTGGCTTCTTCTTCGGCAGCGTTCCTATCACCATTACCGCCATGGCGGCCGAGTCGCACGTTTCGCAGCTGACCGGGCTGATGCTGGCATCTACGAGTGTGGTCAGCTTGATCAGTGGGCTGGTCTACGGCAGCAGAACGTGGCCAGGATCCCCCGAAAGGGTGCTCGTGATAGTTTCACTTTTCCTCTCGATCATGGTCGGCGTAGCTGCGGTATCCCACCTTGCTTTGGTGGCATCCATCGCCATCGCAGCAGCTGGTGCGGCTATCGCGCCGATCGTCGCCACCAGCAACCTGTTGATCCAACGAACTGTCCCACCGAAGAGGCTTACGCAGTCGTTCACGTGGATCAATTCAGCCAGCGCTGCTGGGATCGCGGTTGCTGCGGCGCTGGTCGGGGCGGCCATCGAAAGCGGAGGATCCTCTTGCGGGTTCACGCTGGCAGCACTGCTAGTGGCCGCGACACCGGCAGCTGCAATCCTGACAGCGGTTACCGCCGCGCGGCGCCATGTGCCCGAGTTCGCAGGTCAGGAAACAGGGTAGGAAGCATAGGGGCAGCTTTCGTCGTTTCAGTCGTACGGGCCGACCGGGAGTCTCGATCGCTCAGGCGAAGAACTAGATCTCCCAATCGGACGAGTAGATGCGACCCCGTAGACGATCGTTCAGCTCAGCATGAGCGACGCGGGGTAGGGTTTCTCCCGACGCCTTTCCAGAAGACAGGAGTGCACGGTGGATGATTCTTCGTTCGTTGATTACGTCGCCGATGAGCTCGCCGCTCTTCCCGGCGTAGTGTCGGTGTCACTGGGAGGATCCAGGGCATCGGGCTCCCACAGGCCGAGCAGTGACTGGGACTTTGCTCTGTACTACCGCGATCGCTTCGACCCCGGCAACCTGAGAGCACTCGGCTGGGAAGGCACCGTCTCTGAGATTGGCGCCTGGGGCGGCGGCGTCTTCAACGGCGGAGCGTGGCTGGAGATTGAGGGGCGGCCGGTGGATGTCCACTATCGAGATTTGAATGTCGTCGAGCATGAGCTTGGAGAGGCCCGGCACGGCCGCTTTCATATCGAGCCCCTGATGTTCCACCTGGCCGGGATACCCAGCTACCTGGTCGTCGCCGAAATCGCCATCAACCGCGTCCTCCGCGGCGACATGCCCCGTCCCGAGTACCCACAGCGCCTGCAAGAAACGGCCCCGCCTATTTTGATGTCCAAGGACGCCATCGTCACCCACCTCACCGAGCTCGAATCGCGGTGGACCTCGTTCATCCTCAACTGCGCACCCAACCGGAACGGCAAGCTTGACCCCAACGTGGTCAACCGACTCGCCGAAGTCGGCGCGGCCTGGTCCGCCAATCCGCAGCGTGGCGCGCTCCCGGCGCAACCACTGCGAGCCGAACACCTGATCACTCCGGTCGCCGCCTACGCCTCCGCGTTCCGTGAGCCCGAACCCCCATACTTCGCGATCGACGGACGTGCCGACAACAAACTGCAGACCTGCTGGTCCACCTGGCCCGGCACCGCCGAACTCGCGATGCCAGTATCGATAACACTGGACCTGGGCGGGATCTACAACAATGTGACCACGTTGGAGTACCTTCCCAAGCAGTGGTCCCGCGAAAACGGCACCGACGGCGACGTGACCTCCTTCGAGGTCTCCACCAGCGCCAACGGCGTGACCTTCACAACCGTCGCGTCCGGCACCTGGGCCACCGGCCCCACCCCGAAGCTGGCCGAATGGGCCCCCGTCGCCGCCGGGTTCATCCGGTTCACGGCGAAGGCAGGCTCCGGCGGCTACACAAACGTCGCCTGCCTGCGGGTGGGCGGCCGCACCGCAAAGCCCGCCCGCCAGTCGTTCGCCGTCGCCCCTGACCGCGCCTACAAAGTCATCAACCCCACAACCGGAAAGGCACTGACCGTACTCAACGGCTCCACCGCCAACAGGGCCGCCGTTGTCCTGGCCCCCGACACCAACGCAGCGAACCAGCGGTGGACGCTGACGACCGACGTCGACGGCTACTACAAGCTAAGGGACGCCAACAGCGGAAAAATCCTCGAGATCGGTTTCCGCTCACGGGCCATCGGCGAGAAGGCAGCGATCTATTCCAGCGCCGAAGTCCTGCAACCGCAATGGGCAATGACACCCGTAAGTAACGGAAAAGTGGCCCTCACCAACCGCTTCTCCACCTACGCCCTCGGCCTGACCGGCGCGGCCACCACCGACGGAACCACCACAGAGCAACAGCTCTATCGAGGCTCCTCGCATCAGCAGTGGTCACTCGTGGACGTCACCTAAACAGATGCCTCATCCCGACTGCAACCACGCAGGGCGTTGGGATGAGGCTCTCGGGGATCATGCACCGGTCGATGACCTGACCACCAGCTGGAACGGAACGTCGACCTGCTGGGGCGGGGAAAGGGGGTCCTTGAGTCTGGCGGTAAGGAGGGCGAAGGCTTTGTCCATCATCCAGGTCCGGTCGATGAACACGCTGGAGAGTCCGGGGTTGGCGAATGACGCCTCCTCGATGTCGTCCACCGCAACGATGGCCACCTCGGCAGGTACTGCGATGCCGCGCTCAGCCAGGGTTTTCATGGCCCCCAGTGCCAGAAGGTCATTGGCGCAGAAGATGGCGTCGATTCTTTCCTCCCGCTCCAGGAGGGCCACCATGGCCGCCTCTCCATCTTGGCGTGTCCAGTCCTGGACGTAGCCGATCGGCGTGGCTTCAACGAGCCCGGCTTCCGCCAATGCCTTATGGAACCCCTCTTCGCGCTCGGAAACGACGAAGGGGTCCCCGGTGTCTTTGTGCCCGATCATCGCCACATGCCGGCGCCCCTGCTCAATCAGGTGCTGGGTTGCCAGCTTAGCGATGGCCACTGAGTCGATACCGACCCGGTCCACACTTTTGAGCTTGGAACGCTTTCCAAGAAGGACCAGGGGCATCCCGCCGCGCCGAGCCTCGATCTCCTCATCCGTTGAAGGGCACGCTTGCGTGGCCAGCTGCAATCTCGATGTAAGGAATGCCGGGACGTCCGTACCTGCCCGGTGTGCGTTTCATCAGTTACAACCGGCGCAGGTAGGCCTCGAAGGGTTCACACAGTTCAGTGGGAAGGGAAGCCTGGACGATGGGGCCGGCCGCGCGCTGTGCTGGAACCAATTCAGAGTTCAAAGGTGCTGTCCGGGACTGAAAGGGCCCATTCGTTCATGGACGTCAGAACGGGGCGCAGGCTTTCTCCCAGGGGCGTCAATTCGTAGACGACGCGGGGAGGTATCTCTGGATAGGCGGTGCGGGTGACGAGTCCATGCGCTTCGAATTTTCTCAGCCGGCTGGTGAGAGTATGTGCACTGATTCCGGGGAGCGCGGTGAGTAGTTCAGTAAAGCGCAGGGGTTTCCTGAGTAGTTCCCTGGCGATGAGGGTTGCCCAGGGCCCATCCAGAAGGCTGAGGAATCTTGCGATGCCGCACTCCTGCAAAGAGCAATGATCAAATTTCATGGTTTTTACGATAGTCCCCATTACTGCACTTGATGTAACCGATGCATAATGTGCAGTAATGGGGTCATGTCTTTCATCGTTCATGGCGCTTCGGGCGCTCAAGGTTCCCCTGTTCTCTCCGTCCTGCGAGGTCATGGCCAGTCAGCTGTGGCTGCAGTGCGTGATCCCTCCAAAGTCGAGGGGCCGGCCGTGGCCGTCGATTTCTCCGACGTTGATTCGCTTGTCCGGGCCTATGAAGGTGCCGAAGGCGTCTTCGTGCATTTGCCGGTGGGTAGGCCCGAGGACCAGATTCCGTTTGCCAAAGCCATCGGTGCGGCTCTTCGGCAGGCCCAGCCGGGCAGGGTCGTCTTTTCCACCAGTGGCTACAGTGTCGAGCACGGCAGTGATGCCGAAGATGGCCCCAACACCATGCTCGGGGAGCTCGAGGCGGGCAGTGTTTCGTATGCTGTGGTCGAACCCCGCCTCTATTTGGAGAATCTTCTTCTGCCGGCGGTGCTGGAACCGGTCCGTAAAGAGGGTGTGCTGCGATACCCGCTTCGTGCTGACTACGCCACGTCATGGAGTTCGCATCTGGATATCGCCGATGTTGTGTACCACCTGCTGACCCGTCCCAACATTGAAGGGATCGTTTCCGTCGGTGCATTGCCCGGGCTCCGCGGCCACGAGCTCGCCGACGGCTTCTCGAAATACCTGGGACATGAGATCCGCTACGAACCGATGACGCCCGAGGAGTTTGGTGAGCTCATCATCCCGATGTTCGGTCAGGACGCTGCAGTGCCTGTGGTGGAGTCCTACAAATATCGACAGGACCAAATTGATGAATTGATCCCCGAGAGCCGGTCAGCTCAGAAGCTTCTTGACCAAAAGCCACGCAGGGTGGAGGAATGGCTGAGAAACCTCGGGATCTGAGGAGGCCGAGAATGACGGTATGGAGGATGCTTAAATGCCGTCAGATGCCCGGTCAGCATCAGCAAAACGTGGGCTACCCGGTGACGTGGTCGATGAGCGTCAGGATGGCTGGCAATGTGGCGACGGCCAGTACGGTCTGCGCTCCTGTAATGGAGGCCATGAGGCGGGTGTCCCCGCCCATCCTGCTGGCCAGGACGTAAGCGGAGGGCGCTGTGGGGATGGCGCAGATGAGCACGATGCTGCTCAGTGTTGCCCCTGTGGCACCCAGCGGGATGGCGATGGCGGCTGCCGCCAGGGGCAGCACGACGAGTTTGAGGATCGCGGCGAGTCCGACGTCGATGGCGTCGCGTTTGCGGAAGCTGAAATGCAGGGCAGCTCCTGCGATGAGGGTGCCGCATGCCAGCGCCGGGGCCGCGAGCATGGTCAGCGTTGCCGACAGGAACCCGGGCAGGGGAAGGCCGGCGAGGTTCAGGGCGAGTCCGATTGCGCAGCCCAGGATCAGCGGGTTCTCCAGGAATTCCCGCCAGACCGGGACGGGGCGCGGTGAGGCGGACTTGTCGCCGTAGGCCGCCAGCGTACTGACGCAGATGACGTTCACCAGGGGCACCACGACGGCGCTGGCCAGGGCGAAGGTGGCGACGCCTTCGTGACCGTGCAGTGCCGTCGCGAAGATCAGCCCGATGTAGGTATTGATGCGGACCGCGCCCTGCACGAGGGAGGTCAATTGGGGACCGTTCGCGCGCAGTGGCCGGCGCAGAACAACGACCAGGCCGGCGACCGCGGTGATCGGGACAGCCAGGCTCAGCAGCAGAGGGCCGATCGGAATGATGGTGAGGTCCGTGCCCGCGATGGAAGTAATGAACAGCGCCGGCGTGAAGACCCGGTAACTCATCCACTCCAGTCCCCGCCAAAAGCCGGGCTCGGTCAGAAAGCGGTAACGCAGCAGCGCACCCGCGGCGAGGATGAGCACGACCGGGACGATTGCGGTGGTCACTAGAAGCATGGGTAAAACTATGATGCAATGGGTTAGTGCAGTTCAACCATGACAATATGACCGGCCCGCTGCTCGCTGCTGACCTGGTCAACCTGGCTGGCGGCGGTGCGTGGACGGCCCAGGAAGCCAGGACCGTCATGGATCGGCACCATATCCGCCGATCTGCCTTGACTTCGTCATCGTCCAAGCAGCTGAAGCAATGGTCGTTGCGGTTGCGGTCCGCGTTCGAGCCCGGCGGTGTTGAGGCCCGGTGCGCGGCGATCAACGCACTGCTCGACGCCGGTGCGTCACGGGCCTATCTGACCAGCCATGACCAGCTGCGGCCGCACCTGCATTTCGCGTCCGATGACGATGCCGTCGTAGCACGCGTGAAGGCCGTCACCGCCGGTGGTCTTGCGATCTTCGCCGTCGAATCGGACGGTGGGCGGCTCGGGGTCTGCGCCCGGGCCGGCTGCGACACCGCCTTCGTAGACACCAGCAGAAACGGCCTCCGGGCCTATTGCTCAGCGCGGTGCGGAAACAATGATGCCGTCCAACGCCACCGCGAAGGAGCGTCCAAATCCAAAGCCTGAGTTGGCGCGTCTCTCGCTCGCCTCATTGTGCGGCCATGTGATTGATCAGTGGGGTGGACTTATCGCGCTGCGACAATGCTCGGTCAGCCATCGGCGGTATGCCGCGAGAGGTCGTTTGGGATCAGGCCACGCTCCTATGCGTCAAATCCTGACTTGGTGAGCATGGCTGCCTGATAAGCGGGACTTGTGGGCTGGGGTTGGCCCAAGGTGTATCGCGCGTTTGCGTGCGTAGGCTCGTGCGGCGCGGACTCGGTCGCCACAACGGGTTGAGCACCATTGCCGTCGCGCGTGGCTGCGGAGGAAGAATCGTTCACACGAGTCCGCTTCGCAGGACGCCAGCAGTGATGCTTGGTCTCCGCTTAGCAGCGGGGCAGCATCATCGGCGATGAGGGCCATGACATGCTCGATGACCTGTGTCACGGGATGGTCGGCGCAGCGGGTGAACCCCGCCCCCGGGTCGAACCGTAAGAGCAGCGCGCCGGGGGCGCAGGTCAGCGCACGATTAACAGCATGCACGGCCGCTATCGTGGGGACGTCTCCGGTGGTGTGCGCAGTGAAGAGATCGCGCAGCCCTGCGAGTCTGCCCTGGCAGTGCTCGTGCAGCACAGATTCCGGTGCGATGAGATCGCGTGCCATCAGCCAAGCCGCCGCAACCTCAGGGCTGCCCAGTTCGTCGTAGCGTTTGCCTCCGGGCAGTTCGCCTGCGCTGTTGACCAGCGCGAGCCAGGGATGCTCTTCGGCGCCTGGTACGGCTGCTAGCAGTGGGTCTGACATGGTTCTCATGGTATCAGTTTCATTTAAGCGTGAGGTAACTGCTACGCTCGGAATCACGCTAAAAAGCACGTTATTCCATGAGGAGTTTGTATGCAGTTCGGTCCACCATCCGGCACGGCCCCGTTCACGCTGTCCGTGCTCTCCGCGGGCGGCACCGGTGCCGGGACGACCGCTGAGGAGGGGCTCGCGGGCACTATCTCGCTGGCGCGGACAGCGGACCGGCGCGGGTATCACCGGTTCTGGATGTCTGAGCATCATGCGATGGGAGCGACGTCGGTGTCTTCACCACCGTTGATGGTCGCCCGCCTCATCGCTGAGACGACGCACATCCGCCTTGGCGCCGGAGGGGTGATGCTGCCCAACCACGCACCGTTGCTGATCGCCGAACAGTTCGGGATGCTTGAGGCTCTGGCCCCTGGCCGGATCGATCTCGGGCTGGGGCGCGCACCTGGAACCGATGGGGCGACCGCTGCGGCGCTGCGTCGGGGCGCGGATGCCAATGACGGATTTCCACAGCAGGTGCTCGAGTTGCTTGGGTTCCTGGGTGACGAGTTTCCTCCCGGACACCCATACCGGCACGTCCATGCGGTGCCCGGACCCTGGCAGGCAATGGAAAACCGGGTGCCTGCGCCCTCGACCGTTCCGGAGGTGTGGGTGCTGGGCTCCTCGGCGTACTCCGCGCAGCTGGCCGGGCAACTCGGCCGACCGTATGCGTTCGCGTTGCAGTTCGGTGACGCTGACGTTGACACGGCCATGCGTCTTTACAAAGAAAGCTTCCAGCCCTCGGATGTGCTCGCCGAGCCCCACACCCTTGTCAGCGTGCCCGTAGCGATCAGCGACGACCCGGCCGAGGCGAAGCGGCAGGCGGCAACATCGGCGATGGCAATGCTGCGCATGTTCAAAAACGAGGGCTACCTGCTCCTGCCTCCGGATGAGGTCGAGGCGTACCCGGCCACGATGCAGGAGCGGCAGATCCTCGACGCCTACACCAGCCGCAGTTTCCACGGCACCGCCGCTACTGTCGCCGACCGCCTCGAAGCCCTGCATAAGCGCACCGGCGCCGACGAGGTGATGCTGGTCGTCGGCGGCCACTCGGCAACCCTGGACCAGCACGGGATCACTCTGATCGCCGATCACTACGACCTCCCGCACCTGTAAGCACCGCTACTGCGGGCTGCGCAGTAGCGCACATGTCAGCTTTCACTGATCACAACACCACCATTGAATGAAGGAGAACCCCGTGACCACACAGCGCCGAGCCCTGATCGTCATTGACGCCCAACAGGAATACTTCGACGGACTGCTCCCGATCCAGTACCCGGCCCGGGATGAATCCATCACCCGCATCCAGACCGCGATCGACACCGCTAAACAGACCGGAACCTCGATCGTGCTCGTCCAGCACGAACTCCCGGCAGAAGCCCCGGTGTTCGCATCCGGATCGGCGACCTGGCAGAACCACCCCGAAGTAGCTGCACACGAGAACATAGCAGCCAAGCGCATCAGCAAACAGTTCTCCAGCATCTTCGCCGATACCGACCTCGAAGCCTGGTTGCGTGAACAGGACATCGACACGATCACGCTCGTTGGCTACATGACAAACAACTGCGTGATTGCCTCCGCCGCGGCCGCCGAGCCCCTCGGCTTCGCCGTCGAAGTCCTCTCAGACGCGACCGGAGCAATCGACCTCACCAACGACGCCGGCACCGCGCCCGCACCCCAGGTCCATCAGACCCTCATGGCGCTGCTGCACTCAAACTGGGCCGCAGTCACCGACACCCAGACCTGGACCACAACACTGCGTACGGGCGTGCCGCTGACCAAGAGCGACCTCATCACCTCCGCCACACAAGGCCGCAGCACCCGGTAGAAAGTACCGCGACGGTGGTCATCATGCACTCAGCATGCCCGGACTGTGCATCTTGAGCTAGGACCGGCCGCACACCGATCGCTGAGTGGGCGCTGAGCCCGCCGGCGTACCACCGTCGGGCCGCCGAATCAGGCGTGTGGGCAAACCTCAACAATGCATTCTGAAAGGGAACGCATCACTTACAGAACCTCCCTCTAGGCCCAAATCATCTTGAATAAGCATCTACGCCACCGTTAGCTTCCTGCTGCAGCGTGAAGGACGCATCATCGCCTGACTTTTGCAGACATAACCTTTCCCCGTTCGTGGCTACGAGAGCCACCTCGTCCTCCAGATCACCCAGTAGCTCATCACGCAAGGAACCAACCCCATGACCAACACCACTAAGGCCTGGCTACTCTTAATTCCCGCGATCCTGGTCGAAGTGACGGCCTCACTCGCCCTCAAAGGCGCACTCGAGCACCCTGCCCTCTACGTCGTCGTTGTCATCGGCTACCTCAGCGGATTCGTCTTGCTCGCCAAGATACTCCGCACGGGTATGGCCCTCGGGGTTGCCTACGGTATCTGGGGAGCTACCGGTGTCGTCCTCACTGCCGTTGGCTCTCTCCTGCTCTTCGGAGAACCGATCACCGCCCTCATGGGCATCGGAATCATCGTCATCATCGCCGGCGTCCTGTGTGTGGAGCTCGGAGCCCAAGCCGCCCACAAGAACGTAGAGATTGTCTGATGTCCTATCTTCTCCTCATCGGCGCCATCCTGTTTGAGGTCTCCGGCACGATCAGCCTCCGCCTAGCCATCGACAACACACGCTGGTACGCAGCAGTTGCGGTCGGATACGTGGTGTCCTTTAGCATGCTCGGCTTTACCCTCGCTCATGGGATGCCCATTGGCATAGCCTACGGAATCTGGGCCGCAGCAGGCGTCGCCCTGACCGCCGTCCTTTCCAAATTCCTCTTCAAAGATCCCCTCTCGTGGCTAATGAGCCTTGGCGTCATCCTCATCATCGGCGGCGTCCTCCTCATCGAACTCGGCGCGACCCACTAGCCAGAACGACAGTCACCCCTACGGGCAGTCACTGCTGCGCTTGGTACGCCCAGCGCTACAGGGATCGCCCGTAAGGGGGTTCCCATCTCAAGACGGTGTCTCGAGACCTTAGTGCCTCAAAACGCTAGCGAAATGAGACGGGCAATAGCTGGGGAACCGAGTTTCATGGCCGAGCGCGGACTGGTGCCCCCAAGCAATCCAAGGAACTTAGGCGACCCCCTCAAAAACCAGAATTGCTGATCCTGCGGAGCTGACGATGTGCTCCTATTCCGGGTAAGGGTCTGCCCGGCAACGTGGGATCGCGTCGGTTCCGCTGTGGCGTAAAGGGAGTTGAGTTGGCGGTAGAGGATTCGGGCAATGTAGCGCTTGAGGGATCTGCGGATTTCGCGGTAGCTTCGTCCTTCTTTGGTGCGTTTGGTGACGTAGTCCCGGGTTCCAGGGTCGTGGATCATCCGGGTCATGGTGATGGTGTGCAAGGCACGGTTGAGGCGCCGGTCACCGCCCCGGTTGAGCCTGTGCCGGACAGTGTTACCGCTTGAGGCTGGCAAGGGATTCACTCCTGCCAGTGAGGCGAAGGCAGCTTCGCTGCGAACCCTTCCTGGATGGGCTGGGCAAGCTTCTAATCAAGCCACCGACGTGGGACAGGTCAACGCCGGCCGCTCCACCCAGCGCGGACAAATCGGGGGAAACGCACCCTCGCGGGGGCAATTGTTTTTTCGAGTCACGCACCAGGCAGAACGACTGGCATCAACACTGCCAGCTAGTCCCGGACCAGCCACGTAAAGACTCACAGTTCTTTTTTGCTGCTGGCGGAGCATCGCGTAGCTGTGCCCGACGGAGGCCCGGTCCACCCGGGAGGGCCAGGGACGTGCAATCTGCGCAGGAAATAAGCGAAGCGCCGACACAAGGCATCGGCTGTGCAGCCGTCCGCAGGACAGTTGAGCCGGTGGAGCGGGCACGTACGATCCGCAGGACAGCAGCAAAAAACAGAAAAGCGCTTTTACAGCCCGAGCGCAGCGAGGTCCGAGCACTTTACATGAGGCGCTGACTGGGCAGGGCAGGAAACGAAGCCCTGCGTCGCCCGCCGTTCAGGAGCACCTACTTTTTGGTGCTCTCCTGTGCAGCGAGGGCTTGCTGGTGGCGGAAGAGCGTTGCGCGGCTCCAGCCGACAAGGCTGGCGGCGTCTTCCGCGGTGCGTCCCTTAGCCCGGGCGTCCTGCGCGATCGCCAGCTTGTCCGCGATGACGGCTGGGTCGGACAGGGGCCGGCCGAAGCGTATGCCGTTCTGCCTGGCGGCGGCTATGCCGGCGTTGACCCGCTCGACGATAAGCTCGCGCTCATACTCGAAGCGAGGGTGGCGAGCATGTTCAGCACCAGCCGGCCCGTCGAGGTTGCAGGGTCAATGCCGTCAGAAATCGATCGGACGTGGATGCCGCGGTCGCGCAGCAGGGTCACAGTGTTGAGCACGTCAATCAGTGACCGGCCCAACCTATCGACCCGACACACAACGACAGTGTCGCCCTCCACGGCGTACTCGAACAGCCTTTTCATGCCGGGCCGTTCGATCGCCGTCTTGCTTCCCGATGTCACATCGGCAAAGACGTCGCGTTTCTGCACCCCTGCGGCGACCAGCGCGTCCAGCTGCAGCTGGGCGTCCTGGCTGGAAGTGCTGACGCGCGTGTAACCCAGTTGCCTCACCATGCCATTTTGAATCGAAATGTCCTCGATGTGCCTGGGAACCACCGCTGTCCCCACGAGGGTGTAGCGAAGTTCTATGCCCTGTTTCGCTGCCTCAGGACGAAATCGGTGTACGTCGTGCTTGATGTGTTTGTCCTGGCTGTCACGATGTTTTCTGCTGACGCGATGTGACGAGGCGTCGTGTCGCCCAGGCGGTGACGACTACTACGAGGGCCATCGTTAACGTGGCAAGTCCCGAGTAACTGAGAGCTGCCAGGACAGGTCCGGCAAGGGCGCCGCAGATAGCGCCGGTGAGATTCATGATCAGGTCTGAGACACCCTGGACGGCGGGTCGTTCGGTTGCTTGGACTGCGTCGGCGACGAGCGCTGAGCCCGCGACAAGGGAGGCAGACCAGCCAAGGCCGAGCAGAATAAGGCTGGGGGTCACCATGGTGTCCGGGGCGAACCAGGCCAGCAGCAGCGCTGCCGAGAGCATTCCCTGTCCTGTGAGCAGAACAGGAAGTCGGCCGGCCTTCTCGGCGAGCCAGCCGAAGACCGGTGAAAGACCGTACATGCCTGCAATGTGCAGGCTGATGACGATTCCGACGACGGCCAGGCTCGCACCGTGGCTGTGAAGGTGCACCGGCGTCATGGACATCAGGGCAACCATGACGCCGTGGCTGAGCGCCACGGCTGTGACAGCGAAGCGGGCCTTGGTGTTGGACCGGAGGACCGCGAACCCCGAGATCTGGCGCCGGACAGGTGCGGTGTCCGTGGGTTCCTTCACCGACTTTGCAGGTAGTCCCTTGACGTAAACGAGTGCGGCCAGCAGTTGCGCCACGACGGTGAAGGCAAATGCTCCGGTCAAAGGCGGCATGTGGAGGAGCTTGCCGAAGGCTTCGCCAGGTTCGAACAGGTTCGGCCCGGCAACGGCACCGATAGTGGTTGACCAGATGACGATTGACAGGTCCCGTGCGCGGGTTTTGGCGGTGGCCAGGTCGGTTGCCGCGAAGCGCGCCTGGAAGCTTACTGCCGTTCCGGCGCCGAGGAGGGCGAGGCCGAGGAGCAGCCCGGGGAAGGTGGACAGGGCGGTCGCTGCGACGGCGATGCCGGCCCCGATTCCTGATATGAGGGCGCCGAGCGCGAGTGAGACGCGCCGTCCGCGGGCGGCAGCTGCGCGTGCCAGGGGGATGGCGAACGCGGCAGCCCCCAACGTGTTCATTGTCGCGGCCATTCCCGACCACGCCGCTGACCCCGACACCTCGACACTGAGCAGCGATCCCAGGGAAAGGGAGGCGCCCATACCGATTCCGCCCAGGATCTGCCCTGCAATGAGAACGGCAATAATGCGCCTTTGCTCCAGCCGGGCGCTGGCGGGAGCCTCACGGTTCTGGGAAGTAGCGGTGTGTGAAGTGTTCAAGAGATGTCTTTCTTGCAGGTTGGGGGGTACACAGAGAAACTCCCGGTTTCCTGTTGAACTGGCAAGGCACCTCGTCCGTCGGGCTCGGGTCAGCTCCAGGCTGTTTTCATGCCCTCGATGAGGGCCCTACCATGGAAAGTCCCCAGGAGTGCAGAGCATTGTTGCTGCAGGCCTGTCGGTGCGGTCAGGGCCCTTGACGGCCGAATGTTATGCCCGCCAGGGGCCACGGTCCTGCTTCAAGGGCCGGTCTCCCTTGTGCTCAGCGCAAAGGCTTCGACCGCGGGTCCATGCCACCTCGCGTGACACGGAGGCGTGGCGCCAAGGGGAGCCGGGAGCTCAGAAAATGAGAACTTCACCGTCTTCGGGCACGAAGACCTGCCCTGAGATGTGGTGGTCCTCAGCGATCTTCCTGGCCTGGGCGCGAGTGACCACGCAATGGTTCAGCGCTTCCATGTGCACGGCAACGATGCTCGCCTCAGGGGCGGCCTCATGCACCTCTAGAATCTCCCGCGCCCCCATTATCAGGGCGCTGTTGTCAGGAAAACGTGCTTCGCCCGTGTTCAGCACGATGACGTCGGGGCGATGCTCAAGGAGCGCTTGACGCACCTCCTCATTCCAGACGGTGTCACCGGCGATGTAGACAGTCGGCTCCCCTGGATGGCGAACGACAACGCCGCTGACTTCGCCAAGTCTTGGCCAAGCGGCCATGGTGGCATCTGAGCCGTGCTGGCCTTTCGTTTTGGTGAATGAAGTTTTACCTATGACGATGGGCTCAGCCATGACCTGAACATCGCTGAAGCCGTGGTCGGCAATGGCTTTCGCATCGGCGTCGTTTTGGGCCAGCAGCGGCACTTGGCGTGGAAGCAACGATGTTGCGGCCTCGTCCCAGTGGTCGACATGGGTGTGGGTGACAACGACAACGTCAACGCCGGTCAGTTCCTCCAGCGGCACGACAAGGTCGACGGTAGGGTTACGAACGGAGTTGCCCGCGGAGTTGGGAAAAGAATCAATGGATCCCTTGGCGCCCAGCATGGGGTCGATCAGGATCCGCGCGCCTCCTAGTTCGAGCATCATGGTGGCGTTGCGGATGTGCTTGAGCTTCATTTTCTCTCCTGAAAGTTTATCGACGGGCCGAACCGCTGTACCCGGCGTCCATGAATAGCAACGCACTGGACGTGACAGACGCCCACGTCGTGCGGTCTCTAATGGACGGAACGCAATTTTGCCGTGAGGTACACAGTACCGAAGCCTCACGTCATATGCAAACACTTCCCGTGAGTATTATTTGGCCTCGGTTCCAAGCCCCGGTATGAAGCGGGCTTCGTGCCTGCTGTAGGAATTTGATTGGTCTCACGTCAAAACCAAAGTGGTACCGTGAAGTATGTCCTCGACGCGTTTCACCCCTGACGTCCCGCCGCCAGCACCAGGCGAGGATGAGCATGCGTCCCTTCAGCTGGCTAACAGCTCGGTGCAGATGCCGAACGGCCGCATTGAAATGCTGAACTCGCCGGCTGTGGCCACCAGCTGGCTCATTGAGCACGGGCTCGCCCCGCAGGAGACGGAGCTGCAGGAGCATTGCTCAGGTTTGCTCATTTCCATGCGCCGGCACATCCGCGACTTGTTCGAAGCCGCCGCCTTCGGGCGCCCGCCCGAGACGTCGGCAGTGGAGGCAGTGAACGAAGCGCTAACGCGCACACCCAGCGCTCGTTTGCTGGGATGGGACCCTGTTTCCGGCTTCAGGGACCAGCCGACTCATCCGACCAGCCGGATCGTCGAGCACGCCCTGGCCGCGGTTGCCGGTGACGCAGTCGTACTGCTGACCGGCCCCGAAGCCGAACTGCTGGCCGCGTGCGGTGCCGAACAATGCAACCGGTACATGATTCGCACCCACGCCCGGCGTCACTGGTGCTCAAAACGGTGCGGCGACCGCGTGCGTGCAGCACGCTCATATGCCCTTCGAAAAGAACGGCTGGCCAAGGTTGGGTAAGCAGCTGCCTCGGAAGTATCCGTGGAGTTCATACCTCGATGTGGTGCAGGGATCCCGTGGCCGCAATCGGCGGAGTGCCGGGCCCTGAAGCATTCCGGGATTAGCCCCGGGGCCGCACCCTTCGCTAGACAGCCGCGCCCATTCGTTCATGGACGTCAGAACGGGGCGCAGGCTCAGAGAACCCTCTAGGCATTGTTCTCCCGTCACACTAAACAGGGATTCTGTTACGTTCGAATCGAACCTGTTGCGACGATGGTTGGAAACCGCCCTGTCCACACTGGGTGTAACCCGGCGCATAGCCGCGCCCTCCGCCTCGCTTCAGGCACCCATGCGGGCGTCCGCTGCGCCGCCGGCTGCGGGGTCCGGTGCCGCATGGCCAGCTCGTCTCAGCATTCGTACATCTTCGGCGCCCAGGTCACCCGGGCGCGGGAGGGCTTGAGGCCCACGACGCCACAGCACGCCGCCGTGATGCGGATGGACCCGCCGCCGTCGTTCCCCTAAACCACGGAGCCGAATCCCGCGGCAACGGCCGCCGCCGTCGTTCCCCTGCCTCTGGATCAGCCCGCGGTGCGTTCCAGCCCCTGGGGTCGGGACTGGTAGTGACCGTTGATTGAGTAGTCGGTATTCTTCGGATTTTCTCTGGCTGACTTTGTCGCTGTCGGGATTGGCGGGGTGCGGGAGTTGTTATCGGCTGTGGTTGCCGGGAGCGTATTCGCTCCAGGGTGATCCGGCTTCTGCTGCGATCCTGGTGGTGCTGGTGTGATGGTAGCCGAGGGCCTGGGCCACCAGCGGCGGCATCTGGAGGACGATTTTTCGGATCACTACGGTTCTGCCGGACTGCGGGTCCGTTCTGCCAGATGATCCCGGACGCACTAACGCGGTGACCATGCCGGCGCTGTCGAAGCAGACAACGCCATCGGGAAGACACGCATTCCCCCGTTTGTAAAGTGACTTGACAAATTTCGTCATGATCGGAATGGTGAGGGTACTGGGTTCGCAGGGGGCGGGCCCAGCAGTGATATGGGGGAACTGCGAATGAGTACTGATATGAGGCTCGTCCTAGGCTTTGACGCCGGGTGCCTGGCCTGCAGCAAGATTGCCGAGGACGTTGCTTCGGCTTCCGGCGGAAGACTTGAAGTCATGAATCTGTCGTCGCCGGAAATGGTGTCTTGGCGGGTTGTGGCGTTGGGTGAAGATGCGCCGTGGACCCCGACACTCATCGAAATCGCTGACGGTGACGTCTCCGCAAAAACCGGTGCGGCTATGGGGCTTGCAATGATGAGCAGGCTCGGCATGCGCGGAAGCTGGCGGATACTCCAGAAACTGGGAGCACTTCGCCAGCGCAGTGCTGAAAACAACCGTGGACCCGAGCGCGGCGTCAGCCGAAACGTGTTTCTACAAAGTGCAGCCGGGGTTGCGCTCGGCATTTCCATTCTGGCAGGCAGCGGCACCGCGGCCGTCGCCGCATCAGATAAGAAGCGGCGAAATGAACATTGGTTCGATCAGATGTCGGGTACATCCAAGGAAGATCTGACCGGGGGCCAGGCTCTTGCGGCATGGCGAGAATCTTCGGCATCTGGGCACATGTCCAGACTGATGGGGCTTGCATCTGTCCGGCCGGAATCCCGCTCGATGCTCGGCACCGGTGTTGCCGGGGTTGAAGTCTCCGAAGAAATAGTTGACGCGCCCACCGTGAAGGGCGTCCGCCACGCGCTCACTGGCGGCGGAAGCATGGTGGCCGTTGCCTATGTCCATGGAGACACCGTGGTCGCCACCTACGGCGTCACCACAAAGTCCGGAACAAGCAGGCGGCTGACGAGGGTATTCCAAATCACCGGGGCTGAAACATCGCGCCTGATTGCGGAAGCAGACGATGGAGTCGCCACGGACGTCGCCGCCCTGCGTGCCGATCAACCGACAACCACAGCAAGTGACTGCCCGGATTGCATGTACCGCAGGTGCGACGAACAGAACTGGGGTTGCGTTCAATCATGCTGTTGGGGTTGTGCTTTTGCCTGCGGCAACCCGGGGTCATGCATTGCATGTGCGGTTATCGGCTGCCCCTGGTGTGTAAGCCTGAACTGTTGTAACCGTTCTTCCTGCTACCCCATTGTCAGGTGCGGTCCGTACTAAGGAGTAAGTATGTCAGTTTCAGCCCCACAGGCGACACGGTCCGCCAACTGGAAGGATGGTCTTCTCGCCACGGCGTTCGTTCTGGCCTCAGTTTCAATACCGCTACTCCTATGGCCAAGTGACGGCGCCGGAAGGGACATGCTTCTTCGGGTGTTTCTTCTTGGGTGGGCGGCCTGTGGTCTGCTGCTGGCCAGCACCCTCATAGTGCCGACTCACCGCATAAGCTCACAGGTTGTCCAGGGCACTTTGTGGCTTGGCTTGGGACTCGTGTTAGGCCTCAGTCTTGGCACCATCCCCTGGAATGGGCTGGCCTCGGGACCTGTTTGGCAGATCTGGCTGGCGATCGTCATGTCGGCCGGGTACCTGCAGCAGCTGCAGCGTCGGAGAGCCTGACTCAGGGACCAAAAAGCCTTCGCGGCAGCTCATGGGAGTGGCCGGCTTTGTCGCGGCTGGGAATGGCTCGGTGTTGCGGGAGTTGTTATCGGCTGTGGTCGCCGGGAGCGTATCCGCTCCAGGGTGATCCGGCTTCTGCTGCGATCCTGGTGGTGCTGGTGTGGTGATAACCGAGGCCCTGGGCCACCACCGGCGGCGGCATCTGGAGGACAAGTTGTCGGATCGCTGCGGTTCTGCCGGACTGGGCCGGGACCCCGATTTCCTGTAGCAGATCGCGGATGCTTCCCGGGTCCATGGGTTGCCCGGCCCGGCGCCCCGGGAAGAGCCATCGGGAGGCCGGGTTGGCGGCGGTGGTCATGTTGGGCCTGTCTTCGAGGTATGCCCGCAGTAGCCCGGCCAGCGGTTCCGGAACCGGAGTCGGCGGTTCACCGAGGCGCAGCAGGGTGTGGTCTCCGTCGTGGAGGATGTCGTCGGTGGTGAGCCGGACGATCCGGCTTACCGGTTGGGCGTAGAGCAGAATCAATGAGCCGGCGACGCGGGAGCGTAGCGGCAGGGTTTCGTCGGTGACCAGGCGCCGGAGAGCGGCGAGCCGGTGATGCTGTCCCATTGGGGCAGGGTTCCCCGTGGACCGGACGGGGATGGTCAGGGCGGGCATCCGGCCGGTCTTCATGCACCAGCTCAGGAAGGTCGTGGCGGGTCGGCGGGTGGCGTGGTTTTCGCTGTGCCAGGCGTCGAGGTCGGGTTGCCGGCAGTGTTCGGGGAGAGCGCCGCGGCCGGTGAGCCAGGTCAGGAAGGAACCGGCCTGGATCAGCTGCTGCCGGGCCGCGTATGCCGGAGAGTTGCCCAGCGGTCCTTTGCCGGCTTTGGCCCGCAGTTTGCGGAGTTGGTGCCAGGTGGCGAAGCGGTGGAGCACCCGGGTGTGTTCGGGGTCGGCGACGGCGGCCAGATGCCCGGTGAGCCATCTCTCGAAGAGCAGGAGTTGCCGGTCGACGGCGGGCAGGACCCCGCACTCCATGAGTATGTCGCGCAGGTAGGCGGCGGTCCGCCAGTTCGGCAGTTGCTGGAACGCTTCGTGGGTCAGAGCGAGCCGGCCTGAGGCGAGGTCCTGCAGCAGGGCCCGTGGCTGAGCGCGCGTCAGCCAGGCAAGCCCGCTTTTGGTCCGTTGCATCGTCAGCATTCGGTCGAATAGTGGTGCCAGGGGCGGGTGGACGCGGCCGGTGCCGTCATCCAGGAGCACGCTGAGCCGGTCGGTGAGGGTGCATCTGGGGCAGAGCCGTCCGGCGAGCAGGGCCCTTCAACCCGGCAGCGGTCGCAGGAGAAGTCGCGGGTGATCCCTGCACATTCCCTACAGACCGGCATCCCTGAGGCGTCGCGGCCCGGCAGCAGCCGTTCGCTCCGGCAGCCCGGGCAGGATCCATGTGTGCGTGTGGCCTTGTCGAAGCACGTCCGGCAGATCGGGCCGTCCGACCAGTTCGCCGCTTTCGCTGCCTGCCGGCCGCAGCGGGCACAGATGCGTATATGCCACCGCTCATACTTCTCGCGGGTGTCGTAGGCGGGACTCACCGCTCGGGGGTAATCCTGGCCCGCTTGGGCCGGATGGTGGCGGCAAGGTCCACGACCTCGGCACCCGCGCCGGCCGTGCGGCGCGGCGTCACGGCCTCCGGCCGGGTGGCGATCAGCTCCGCGGGGGTCACTTCCAGAATGTCGCAGAGCGCGGCGAGGACCGGCAGCGAGAGCCGCTCGGGGATCTGGGTGACCAGCCGCCAGACCTGCACCGAGGACAGCTCGATGCCGCGCTGGGCCAGCAGGGGGACAGATCCGAGGCAGTGAAGATCCCCCGGGTAGCCATCACCTCGCGCAGCCGCCATTGATAACTGATGTGTCGTTTCATCGGGCTTTCCTCACCGGCCGCAGGGCGGCCTCCATCGTGGCGTCCAGGGTCCTGCGGAGAGTTCGGGTGCGGAAGTCAGAGGAGACGCAGGTGTAGATCGAGGTGGTGGACGCGTGCTCGTGGCCGACCTGTTCCTGGACGAACCGGGCATCCCAGCCGTCCTCGATCAGGTGCGTGACGTAGGAGCGCCGAAAGGAATGGAAATCCAGACCCTGATCCAGGCCAAGGCTGTCCCGGTAGGTGCAGAAGCAGGTGTTCATCCGGGTGAAGCCCACGCGTGACGAGCGTTCCGAGGGCCATAAGGCTCCGGGGCCGGCGGTGGGGAACAGCGGGCGGGCCTCCTCGGCCCATTGCTGCAGGATCTCCGCTGACCAGTCGAAGACCGTCAGCACGCTGCGGCGCTTGGGCGGGGAGCCCTTCTTCGCCTTGCCGTGGCGGACGTAGAGGACGCCGTACTCCCCGAACTCCGGGCCCCGGGGGTTGCGGCCGAAGTCCACCACATCGAGCATCCGCGCCTCGTTGCGGCGCAGGCCGAAGGCATACGCGGTCTTGAAGAGCATCGCGTCACGGAACGCCGGCAGCCAGCCCTTGCGTCCGCGCCCGCGCACCCGGCCGACCTGTTCGTCCGCGTGGTCGAAGAATGCCTGCAGTTCATCGCGGGTGAAGGCACGCTTGGCCGGGTCCGCCTCCGCTTCCTCGACATGCACGGCGGCGTTCCACTCGTGGATCACCTGCACCGGGTGGGTACCGAACCGTTCCTGGCAGGCCTCGGCCCAGCCGTAGGCGGGGTCGGTA
This sequence comes from Pseudarthrobacter sp. N5, assembly GCF_050157035.1. Lineage (GTDB taxonomy): Bacteria > Actinomycetota > Actinomycetes > Actinomycetales > Micrococcaceae > Arthrobacter. The sequence continues at coordinate 516,334 of NZ_CP189593.1, read as the reverse complement.
ACGAAGTCACAGAAGGAGCGGATGCTCCCCTGGTAGTTCCGCAGCGTGGAGCGGCGCAGGTTCCGGACCGAGCGCAGATCACCCAGCCACTCGTCAACCATCTGCGGTGACCAGGCCCACGGGAAGGCATCCGCGTGGCGGGTGAACGCCCGCACCGCCTTCTCACGGCCCTCGATCGTGGAGAACGCCAGGTTCCGGGCGAGCTGCTGGTTGCGCCACCCGTTCAACATGGCCGTGAAGACCTGCTCGTCCGGCCGCAGCAAGGGCAGGCCTCCGACCAGATGCAGACCCACGGCCCCCGGTGCGGGACTGTTCCCGACCATAAATGCCGCCCTCCATCGCTTACATCAGATGAATACATCCTTCATCAGATGAAATCTGATTGCAAACGTGCAGGTCAGAAGCGTTTCCATGAACACGCGAGGCGTGAGTTCAGAGGCTCACTCGATGGCAATCCCGGATGCGTTGAGGCTCTGACCTGCGCCAATGGTGACAGATCTCAAAATGTTCAACCCAACCGCAGTAGTACACCTAATGAAATTGCGGCCATTTGGACCATTGCGCGGGAAACTGGCGCTAAAGCATTTTAAGAGTGTCGGTAACGTTCGTTTTTTTACATGCTTGGGTGTTGAACGTTTGACTGTTGGTTCCGAATGGCGGTTTTTTAGCAGCTCCGTTTGGCGGTTTTAGCTGATTCCGATGACGAGGGTGGAGCGTGCTGCCTCAATGACGTCGTCGGTGATGGTGCTGAGTTCATTGATTTTCGTGGCGCGTTCGACCTGGGTGAAGAGCCGGTCGATGAGGCGGAAGTTGCCCCGGGTAATCCTCGCGACGGCGGCGATGGCCTGGGCCTCGGTGAAATCTTCCGGGTCCAGGGTCTGGCCGAGTTTGTGCCACCGGCGCTCCAGAACGAAATTCAGTTCTTCCTGGGCGAGTGGGCGATATTCGTGGGCGAAGCCGACCCTGCTGTAGAGCTGGGCGTAGCGGCCGAACCATTTTTTGATGCCGGGCATGCCGATGAGGATCAGGGCTATGTTGTCCCGGTTGTAGCGGTCACGCAGCAGTTCCAGGGCCGTGGCGCTGAGCCGCCCGGATTCGTCAATGATGAGCAGCTCCACATGCATACCGATGCTGCCAGGTGGTCCTGTCTTCTTGTCGATCTTCTCCAGGTGCTGGTCCACGCAGATCGATACGCGGGTGCTGATGTGCCCGAGCTCGGCGTGGATCTGTTGGGGCGAGGTGGGCACGGCGGGGTGTAGAAGACGCTGCGTGCCCGGGCCAGTGCGGCATAGATCTGATAGTCGGAATCGGTCCCGGGGACCCCACTGTTCCAGGAGGTTCTCCGCCTTGTGCCAGTTGGCGCAGCGCCGGGCGGAGAGGGTCTTGCCGATCCCGGCCTGGCCGAAGCAGATGCCGATGCCGTGCTGGCGGCACACCGCGTCGGCGAACTCAACGAATCTGCGGTGCTCTTTCGTGGCAATGAAGCCCTGTGCTGTCATCGGTCGCACTCCAGGTAGGTGCGGAGCTTCGGGCGCTTCCTGGGTTCGTCCGCCGGTTCCGGGGCCGGAGCCGGTTTCGTTGAGGCCAGGTCCGGCAGGTGTCGGACCACGACGGCGATGCGCTGGTTGATTTGGCCGCGCAGTTCCCGGCGGCGGGCCGAGCGTGCGGCCTGGATGATCTGAAGAACTTCGTCCTGGAAGAACGGCAGTCCGCCGCAGGTTCGTAAAGCCGGCACGCAGCCCACAAGCTTCCCCGTCTCCACGAATTCAGCCCGGCACAGGAAATTCATTGTGGCCCTACCGGACGGCACAGCGCTGGTAATTACGGTCGACAGAGTTGAGAATAATCATAAGTCCAGCTTCCCTGCGGTGGAGGTCTACCGAATGCGGACCGCCCCGAAGTCTGGCTGATTACCTGCGGCAGAAGGAACACCATGAACCACAGTCGAGCCAACCGTCACCGCCTCGCGGCCGCCATCCTGGCCGGAGCCGCGATCCTGGGAATCACCGCCTGCGGCAACAGCGGCGGATCATACAGCTCATCCCCGCCTGCAAGCTCCGCCTCGGGGACCCAAGCCGCAACCACCATCCAGATCAAATCGTTCGCCTATTCCGGCGCTGATACCGTCCCTGCCGGGGCTACAGTGACGGTGACGAACATGGATGCCCAGGCCCACACCGTGACCGCGGATGACGGTTCCTTCGACGCCGTCGTCAAAGGCGGCGAATCCGTAACGTTCAAGGCACCCGCAAAAGCCGGCACCTACACCTACCACTGCACCTACCACTCGAAGATGAAGGGCACGCTGACGGTCAAGTGACCGCCGCCCTGAAGGTGACCAGCCTGAATCAGAGGAGCTGATATGGATCCGAGCGCGTCCTCTTCCGGGGGCAACACCGCCAACGGCCCCCGCCTGCCCGGACGGTCGGTCACTGCCTGGGTACTGCGGTTTCTCACCGCAGCCGCCCTTGCCGTGGATGCCGTCATCCACGTCCGCCTGGCCCCCGGATACCAGCTCGCCGCACCCGACGGCATCGGACAGGGCAACCTTTTCCTCATGGAAGCGGCAGCCGCGGCCGTCGCCGGGCTCTACGTCCTGATCCGCGGCAGCCGGCCTGCCTGGCTGCTGGCCCTACTCGTGGCAGCCGGCGGACTCGCCGCACTGCTGCTCTACCGGTACGTGGACATCCCAGCCCTCGGCCCGTTCCCCGCCATGTACGAACCTGTGTGGTTTTTCGATAAGACGCTCACCGCCCTCGCCGAAACTGCGGCAACCGTCCTCGCTGCCATCGCCCTGGCCGTTCCCCGCCTTACTGGTCACCGTGGGGAGGCCCGGCTACGGCCTGCCAGGGAGGCAGGACGAGCCAAAACATGATTGCCGCGATCACAACACCGGCCGCAACAGCCGAGGCAAGGTGCACCCACTAATTAAGCCGGCAATTTCACAAACCGCCTAGTCCTCAGCCCCGCCTTCCGATAGCCTGCTGAGACGGCGCAGCCGGTCATCGAAGGCGATCACGAGGAGCGAAGTTGTCCAATCACACGTACAGCATTTCTGAAATTGTCGGCACCTCAGAAGAAGGAGTGGACGCGGCCGTCCGCAACGGCATCGCGGAAGCGTCCAAGACCCTGCGCAACCTCGACTGGTTCGAAGTCAAGGAAATCCGCGGGCATCTCAAAGACGGCCAGGTTGCCGATTGGCAGGTGACAATCAAGCTGGGGTTCCGTCTGGAACGCTAGCTCCGCTCACGTGACGACGACGGGTTCGAGTGCCGCCGTCGTCGGGCCTGGGCAGGTGGGCGGCTGATCATCCAGCAGGATCACCCGCCAGTGATCACAAGGGACGTGCTGTGGCCGCCGAACCCGAAGGCGTTGGCCATCCCTGCCGCCCCCGCAACGCCATGGCTTGTCTCGGTGAATATATTGAGGTCAATTTCCGGATCGGGATTCTCAATATTCCGTGTTCCCGGAAGGGAGCCTGTGCGGAGTGCCTGCAGGATGACGATGGCGCCAAGTGCTCCCGCGCCGCCCAGAAGATGGCCCGTCAGCGACTTCGTTGATATCACGGGTACGTTGCTGCCTGCCACGGCCTTGATAGCGCCAGCCTCGAGCCGGTCGCCCACAGGGGTGGACGTGGCGTGGGCGTGCACAACGCCGATATCCTGCCCGGTGAGGCCAGCGGCGGCGATCGCTTTCTGCATCACGCGGCGCTGCATAGCGGGATCGGCCGCCACAATGTCCACGGCGTCGGACGTTACGGCGCTGCCCGCGACGAATCCCAGGACCTTTGCGCCGCGCGCCCGCGCATGGTCCTCACTCTCAAGCACCACAATTCCTGCACCTTCGGCCATAACAAACCCGTCCCTGTCCCGGTCGAAGGGCCGCGACGCTGCCTGCGGGTCCTCGTTGCGTGTGGACAGCGCCCGGATCTGGGCGAACCCACTGATGGTCAGTCCGTTCACGCAGGAATCCACGCCGCCGGCAATCACCACGTCAGCAGCCCCGAGCCGGATCATGTCCGCCGCCTGGGCGATCGCTTCGGCGCCCGAGGCACAGGCACTGACGGGCGTACGGGCCCCGCCGCGCGCGCCGACGTCGATTGAGACCCAGGCTGACGCGGCGTTGAGCATGATCCTGGTCAGGGTGTGGGGTGAAACGCGGCGGGACCCGCGGGCGTCCAAGGTCCGGGTCTGGGTGACCGTAGTATCCAGCCCGCCGTAGCCGGATCCGATCACCACTGCGAGCCGTTCCGGGTCCATCTCCGGACGCCCGGCCTGCGCCCAGGCTTCGCGGGCGGCGACCAGCGCCAGCTGGCCGGACCGGTCCATCCTCTTGAACTCGGAGGTAGTAAGCACGGAAGCCAGATCAAGCGTGACCCTTCCCGCCATGCGGACGGGCAACTCCTGAGCCCAGCTTTCCTCAAGCAGCGCTATCCCCGAGCGGCCTGCCAGCAGCGCAGACCACGTCTCGCCGGCTGTCCCGCCGACGGGTGTTACGGCCCCAAGGCCTGTGACGGCAACCGCGGACAAACCCCTAGACATTGAAAACCATGCTCCCGCACTTCCGATTGGCCCGTGACGGGCCGGCGTTGGTCCGTCACGGGTACCTCGGCAGAAACCCTTCCACGGATTGGCCGCCGGTCCGAACTCCGGGCGCTATGTGACCTGCCCGACCGGCTTTCTAAGCGGAGCGGGAGTCATCTCTCCTGACGCGTTATTCCGCCGATCGACGGCGCCAGATTGTCCGGGCTCCGTTGTGCGCGGGAAAGATATGACCCTCGAAAAAGGAGTGGATCTTGTGGGGCTCAGCGTCAGGACTCCAGAGCCCGGACGCCGGGCAGTGGGATCCGGTGGCCCCGGTTGGCGAAACTCGTTCTCTCAGCAATGCGATGCGCTTCATCGTTGCATGTCATCCTTGGTCTTGAGGAAATGGTCTTCGACAAGCCTAGGAAAAAGGCACAGAGCGCCCAATGTCCGACTGGCTAGAATCGGCCCCCTCGGCTGGGCATGAGCACAACACATGCACTGGGGATCGCTGATGGTGGTTCCGGTTCCGGGTTTCGACAACCATCACCCGCCGGCTCAGGTACCGGCGTTGGGGAGCGGGGCGCCTTCCTTGGGAGCCGCCGTCGAGCGCATTTCCGCCAAACCGAAGTTGCTCAGCAGCGTCAGGGAATCGGCTGACGGCGAACCCGGTTTCGCGGAAAACACCCGCATCATCTGGTCCGTGTCATCCGGCAGAACCAGGTTTTCGAAGTTCAGTTCCAGATCCCCGACGGCGTGGTGCTGGAGGCGTACGCTGCCGGCGGACCGCGTGGCCACCTTATGCCCGGCCCACCACTGCCGGAAATGCTCGCTGTGCACCGCCAGCTCGCCCACCAGCTGGTTGGCCTGGGCATCGTTGGGGTGCCTGCCCACGTCCATGCGGAGGGCCCCGGCGGCCTCGGCGGCCACGGTCTTCCAGTCCCGGAAAAGCTCACGGGCCTTCGGGTCAAGGATCAGCCAGCGGGTCAGGTTCCGCTCCCCCGGAGGCAGCGCCGCGAAGTCTGCGAACAACAAGAATGCCATGCGGTTTCCCGCCAGGACATCCGCCCGCCGGCCCAGGACAAGGGCCGGGACATCGCCCACGGCATCGAGCAACTGGCGCAGCCCCGGGCGTACGCCCTGGACCGGCGCTGGTGACCGCGCCGATTCAGCACAGTGCTCCAGCAGATCCATCATGTGCGCGTGCTCGCCGGAATCAAGGCGCAGCGCCCTGGCCACCGAATCCAGCACGGCACGGGACGGATGGATATTCCGGCCCTGCTCCAGCCGCGTGTAGTAGTCCGTGCTGACATCGGCCAGCCTGGCGATTTCCTCGCGGCGCAAGCCTGGGACTCGGCGGGCACCGGACGTTTCGGCGAGGCCCGCGTCCTCCGGCTTAAGCCGGGACCGCATGGCTTTCAGGAATTTTCCAAACTCGGCACTCTGACCCATGCATTACATTGTGCCCCTCCGGGACCACGATGTGGACTGCGAAGGTAGGTCTGCCAGTCCTAGGAAAATCACGAACAGCCATAACTACTGACTCGGCTGGGAAAAATGCATAGGCTCAAGGCAGAGCCCTTCCGAAAGCGGTTTCCGCGAACCGCCCATCTACTGCTCAAGACTCATCACAGGAGTGCCACACCATGTCGGACCTGACCCTCAACAACGGCGTCACCATCCCGCAGCTCGGCTTCGGCGTGTTCCAGGTCCCGCCGGAGGAAACCCAGCGGATCGTCGAGGACGCCCTCGAGGCCGGTTACCGCCACATCGACACGGCCGCCGCCTACCGCAACGAAGCCGGCGTGGGAGCTGCCATCGCCGCCTCCGGGATACCGCGCGAGGAACTCTTCATCACCACCAAACTGCGAAACGGCGAGCAGGGCAACGCTGCCGAAGCATTTGAGGACAGCCGCAAGGCACTGGGAATCGACGTCGTCGATCTCTACCTGATCCACTGGCCGGTCCCTTCCCAGGGGCTCTTTACCGATGCTTGGAAGTCGATGGAAAAGCTGCAGGCCGCGGGCCAGATCCGGGCGATCGGCGTCTCCAACTTCCTGGCAGATCACCTTGATACGCTCCTGGCCGCAACGGAAACCGTGCCCGCGGTCAACCAGATCGAGCTGCACCCCAGCTTCCAGCAGGCGGAACTAGCCGCCAAGAGCCGCTCGCACGGGATCGAGGTGGAAGCGTACAGCCCGCTGGGGCAGGGCGGGGATCTCAACGGGAACGCGGTCACCGCCGTTGCCGCCGCGCACAACGCCACCACCGCCCAGGTAGTGCTGGCCTGGCACCTCGCAGCGGGGACCATCGTCATCCCCAAGTCCGCCGATTCCACCAGGATGCGGGAGAACCTCGCCGCGGCCGCCATCACGCTGACGGCCGCGGAGCTGGATTCCATCACCGCGTTGGAATCCGGTGCCCGGGTGGGCGGCGATCCCGCAGTCGCAGCCTGGACCCAGCTCTGAACCCTGACTGAAACCACCTCATTCAAACTCAAAGGACAAAACACCATGCAGTACACCCATCTGGGCCGTTCCGGACTGAAAGTGTCCCGCCTGTGCCTCGGCACCATGAACTTCGGCCCGCAGACCGAGGAAGCCGCTGCCCACTCCATCATGGATTCGGCGCAGGACTCCGGCATCAATTTCTTTGACACCGCCAACGTCTACGGCGGCACGGACCGCCGCGGCTGGACCGAGGAGATCCTGGGCCGCTGGTTCGCCCAGGGCGGCGAACGCCGCGAAAACACGGTGCTGGCCACCAAGCTCTACGGCACCATGACGGACCGGCCCAACGAATCCAAGCTCTCCGCGCTGAACATCCGCCGTGCCCTGGACGCCAGCCTGAAGCGCCTCCAGACGGACTACATTGACGTCTACCAGTTCCACCACGTGGACCGGGACACCCCCTGGGACGAGATCTGGCAGGCGATCGACGTCGCCGTCCAGCAGGGCAAGATCCTGTACTCCGGCAGCAGCAACTTTGCCGGCTGGCACATTGCCCAGGCGCAGGAAGCGGCAGCCCGGCGCAACTACAACGGCCTGGTCAGCGAACAGTCCATCTACAACCTCCTCACCCGCAATGTGGAACTTGAGGTCATTCCGGCCGCGCAGCAATACGGTCTGGGACTCATCCCCTGGTCCCCGCTGCACGGCGGGCTGCTGGGCGGAGTACTGAAGAAGGAGCGCGACGGCGGTGTCCGCCGTGCAGAGGGGCGTGCCGTGGAAACGCTGAAGAAGCACCAGCAACAGATCAAGCAATACGAGGACTTCGCGGACGATCTCGGCCACGAGCCCGGCGATGTTGCCCTCGCATGGCTGCTGCACCAGCCGGCGGTCACCGCACCGATCGTGGGTCCGCGCACGCAGGAACAGCTCGACGCCGCCATCCGGGCCCTCGATGTCACACTGGACGCCGATGCGCTCAAGCGCCTCGACGACATCTTCCCGGGGCACCGCACCGCGCCCGAAGACTACGCCTGGTGAATTCCTTGGGTGCGGCAGCGTTCCTGAGTCCGGCAGCAGACACCGTGGCGCCCCGGACCTTCCTGTTCATCGGCGGGACCGGGACCATCAGCGCGGCGGCGGCGGAGCACGCCGTCGCGCTTGGCCACCGCCTGACCATCCTCAACAGAGGGAAGTCGGCCGGCCGTCAGGTGCCCGAAGGGGCTGAGGTGCTGCACGCGGATATCCGCGATGCCGCAGCGGTCAGTGAGGTGCTGCGCGGAAGGGAGTTCGACGCCGTCGCGGACTTTATCTCGTTCACGCCGGAACACGCTGTGGCGGGCCTAGAGCAGTTCCGCGGCCGGACGGGCCAGTACGTGTTTATCAGCTCCGCCTCGGCGTACCAGAAGCCTCCGTCACGGCTGCCGATCCTCGAATCCACTCCGCTGCGCAACCCGTTCTGGCAGTACTCTCAGGACAAGATCGCGTGTGAGGAGCTGCTGTTCCGGGCCTACCGGGAGGAAGGTTTCCCGGTGACGGTAGTGCGGCCCTCGCACACCTACGACCGCGCCCGGATTGCCCTTCTGGGCGGCTGGACGGACGTCCACCGGATGCGCTCCGGGCTGCCGGTCCTGGTCCATGGCGACGGGACGTCCTTGTGGACCCTGACCCACGCGCGCGATTTCGCCAAGGCATTTGTGGGACTGCTGGGCCGTCCGCAGGCGGTTGGCGAGAGCTACACCATCACCTCGGATGAGTTCCTGCCGTGGGACCAGGTGTACCGGCTGTTTGCCCGGGCGGCTGATGTTGAGGAGCCGGAGCTGGTGCATGTGGCCTCGGAGACCATCGCGGCGCACCGCCCGGCCCTGGGGCCAGGGTTGCTGGGCGACAGATCGCATTCGGTCGTTTTCGACAACTCCAAGATCAAGTCGCTGGTTCCCGGATTCCGGGCGTCGATTCCCTTCTCTGACGGCGCCCGGAAAATTGTTCGGTGGCACGACGCCAACCCGGCTTTGCAGGTGGTGGACCAGGGCTTTATGGAGCTGAGCGACCAGCTGATCTCCTGGGCCCGGCGGGCAATGTAGCGTACGGGACTATTTGCTGCTGTCCCGTTCGTAGACGTCAGGGATGCCATCCTCATCGGAATCGATGGATTCCTCCGCCTCAACCGCCCGGTACTGGCGGTTCCTGGCGCCGAGTACCACTGAAGCGAGGATAGCGGCCAGCAGGGAAGCGGCCAGGATCCCGACCTTCGCGTGGTCGTCGTGTGCGCTGCCTTGGCCGAAACTCAGTTCGGCAACCAGCAGGGACACCGTGAAGCCGATGCCTGCGAGGAGGGAGACGCCGAAAATATCGATCCATTTCAGCGAGCGGTCCAGTTCGGCTCTGGTCAACTTGGTGACAAGCCAGGTGATCCCCAGTATGCCGATCGGCTTGCCGAGGACCAGCCCGAAGATGATGCCGATGGACACCGGGTCCGCCAGCGCTGCCCCCAATCCTTCCCAGCCACCCACGGCGACTCCGGCCGAGAAGAACGCAAAGATCGGCACGGCAACGCCGGCTGAAATAGGTCGGAAACGGTGTTCGAAGATCTCCGAGAGGCCCGGACCGGCGGCCGGTCCCCCGCTGGCTTTGCTGCGGATGACGGGAATGGCGAAGCCGAGCAGGACACCGGCGACGGTGGCGTGGATGCCGGAGGCGTGTACCAGCGCCCAGGTGGCCGCACCCAGGGGAAACAGGATGAACCAGGCAGCGGCTCCCTTGGTGCCGAAGAACCGGCGGTACTTTTGGGCCAGAAAGGTGTAGACCGCCAGCGGAACTAAGGCCAGCAGCAGCGGCCCGGGCTGGATGTTGTCCGAGTAGAAGACGGCAATGATACTGATGGCGATCAGGTCATCGACAACCGCGAGAGTCAGCAGGAAGATCCGCAGGGCGCTTGGCAGGTGCGAACCGATAATGGCGAGTACGGCTACCGCGAACGCGATATCCGTGGCGGTGGGAATGGCCCAACCCCTGAGGGTTTCGGGGCTGTACAAGTTCACCGCGGCGTAGATCAGTGCCGGAATCACCACCCCGCCGACGGCAGCGGCGACCGGAACGATGGATTTGCTGATCTGCCGCAAATCGCCGGCAACGAACTCGCGCTTGAGTTCAAGACCCACCAGAAAGAAGAAAACGGCGAGCAGGCCATCCGCGGCCCAGGCACCGAGGCTGAGCTCAAGGTGCCAGGGCTCGTAACCGATTTTGAAATCACGGAGGGCAAAATAACTCTCCGACGCCGGGGAGTTGGCCCAGATCAGGGCGATGACCGCGGCTGCCACCAGGAGCGCCCCGCCCACGGTTTCCTTGCGAAGGATCTCGCCGATTCGCAGCGATTCGGCATAGCTGCCCCGGCCAAAAACGGCGGGGCGCGGCTTGGGTAGTGGGGATTCAGGCGTCATAAGGGGGTCCTTCGTTTCCGCGGGTCGACAAATCGCTGCCGACCAGACTTCCCGGCGCACCTCAACCTATTCTATATGCGCGCAAAGGCAACAACATCCTCAAACGTGCCCTGTTCCTCTCAGCCTTGGCAGCCTGAAGACCCATGCTCCGGGACCTACTGCGACGGTAAATCAGCCAAAGGCAAACGGCATCAGCTCCGTTTCTGGGTTGGCCGTCATACGCTGCCCGGCCGGGTTCCGACCGCCTCTATCCGTGGACGCCAATCCAAGTCCATAATGGCGACATGAACGCTGTGGAGACTCTCGAGCCGGCCGTTGCTGGCCCGGAACCGAAGAAGTCCCCCGTGGCCGTCCCGGGGGCGTCGCCGAAAAGGCGGCGACCGGGCCCCGAAGAGCGGGTAAATCCGCCCGGCGGGAACCGGATTCGGCGGGGAGTACCGCCATCACTTCAACGAAGGAGAAATCAGCATGCTTAAGGAACTTGACCTCATGGCGGTCCTCCCCGCGAAGGACATGACCAGGGCGAGAAATTTCTATCGGGACGTGCTTGGACTCGAACCCTCGGAGGCCATGGACGAGGAAAACCTGCTATACCGCAGCGGGAACGGAGCGGCGTTCCTGATCTACAAGACCGACAATGCGGGCACCGCGAAAAACACCCAGATGGGCTGGGCGACCGACAACATCGAGGGCGAGGTAGAGGAGCTGCGGGGCCGCGGCGTCGTCTTTGAGGAGTACGACTTTCCGGGCCTGAAGACTGAAAACGGCATCGCGGCGACCTCGGTGGGAAAGGCTGCCTGGTTCACGGACAGTGAGGGCAACATTCTCAACCTCTTCCAGCGCCCGTAGCCGTGCCACCCCGTACCTGTCGCACACTTAAGGCTCTGGTCAACCACCCTTAAGGTTCTAACGGTCGTTGCAACACCCGGACTTTGGGAGTTGCAACGACCGTGTCGCGTTATCGGAGGTTGGACCCTAGCCGACTGGCTTCTGGCTGCCCGTCGGCTCGGGGCTGGGCAAAGCTCCGTCGATAGGAAAGACTTTCACCATGCCACTCGCACCGCTGATTGAGCTCAACGACGGCCACAGGATTCCGCAAATCGGTCTCGGCACCTGGCCTCTGGACAACCGGCAGGTGAGTGCCGCCGTCGTACATGCAGTGCAGGCCGGGTACCGGCACATCGATACCGCGGTGAAATACGGCAATGAAGCGGGTGTGGGTAACGGCATCCGCGCCAGCGGCGTGGACCGTGCGGAACTGTTCGTGACCACCAAACTCGACGGGGAATTCCAGGGAGAGGAGAGGGCCGTGGAGGGCCTGAACGGCTCACTGAAGCGTCTTGGCCTGGATTACGTGGATCTGCTTCTGATTCACTGGCCGCTCCCCCGGCGTGACGAGTTCGTATCAACGTGGAGGACGTTTGAGCGGCTTCAGGCAGCTGGGAAAGTCAGGTCAATCGGCGTCTCCAACTTCAAACCCGCCCATCTGGACAGGTTGCTGGCTGAGTGTGAGGTGACGCCGGCGATCAACCAGATCCAGCTCAGTCCGTCCATCACACGATCGGCTGCCCTCGCTTACAACGGGCACTACGGGATTGTCACTGAATCCTGGAGCCCCCTGGGTGCCGGAAGCGAACTGCTGGCCGCTCCCGTGCTTGCCCGGATTGCCGCTAAACACGGCAAGTCGCCAGGTCAGATTGTGCTGCGCTGGCACGTCCAGCAGGGGTTGGTTGCCATCCCCAAGTCGGCCAATCCGGAGAGGATGAAGGAGAACATCGACGTCTTCGATTTCGCACTGGATGCCCAGGATCTGGCCGCTTTGGCCACACTCGATGCAGGCCCCGACGCCGGTGTGGATTCTGACGTCCAGGGCCACTGACGGGCGCCTTACGGACCGCTTTCGGTTGGGAATTTCTATTGGCTGCGAGTGGCGAAATTAAACTAAGCATGATTAGTATTAGACTGAAGGATTAAGCGCATTCGGGAACCGGGTGCCTCCTTGAGAAGAGAAGAAGGACCAACATCATGGGATTCTTTGCATTTTTGATTCTTGGACTCATTGCCGGTGCAATCGCCAAGGCGATCCTCCCCGGCAGGCAGGGCGGCGGTATCTTCATGACGCTTCTGCTGGGCGTTGTTGGAGCATTTCTCGGCGGCTGGATCGGTGGCCTGCTGTTCCACACCGGCATCAACGAGTTCTTCTCGCTGTCCACCTGGCTGCTGGCTATTGGCGGCTCCATCATCGTCCTGCTCGTCTACGGCATGATCACCAGGAAGAGCGTTCGCCGCTAAGCGCGGGGCTCAGCTGCGATGGGCCCCGGGATTTACGTCCCGGGGCCCCTTGCTTTTTCATCGAGGAACAAGGAGTCCATCATGAAAGCGAAATTGCTTTTCGGCGCCGGAATCGCGGCAGGATATGTTCTTGGATCGCGGTCCGGACGCGCAGCGTACGACAAGCTCAAGGCCCGGGCCACGGCCCTTTGGCAGAGCGAACCGGTTCAGGACAAGGTTGCCTCCGCTGCGGATGCAATCAAGGAAAAGGCCCCGGAGGTCACGGACCAACTCGGCGAAGCCGCCCGACGGGCCGCCAGCATGATCAGTTCGGCGATGCACCGTGAGGCGTCCGGCACCATCGGTACCAGCGGTACCAGCCACAAAACGGCCGACGACGTCGGCGCACCGGCGGACGGTTCAGTACAGATTGGTTCAGCGCCGGCCCACAGTACGCATCCCGAGACCGTCAATCTGGGTACATCCGACGTCGAATCCGATCCCGCTCTGAACGATCAGTCCGGCCAGGACTGGTCCGGCGAAGGCGGCGCAACGCCGGCAGGGCCCGCCACGAACGTAGACTCCGACAGGCGCTGACCGCGACCATCACCGTGCGTTGACCGGCTGCGAAAGCGTTCGGCCGAAATGTCAGACCCCCTGGGCAGAATTAGTGCATGGAAGCATTCGGGGAGCAGGGCAGCGTGATGACCGGAAGCCGGGCAGCAATGCCTGGCCGGGGCCGCGCTGCTGTTGTGAGTGTTGGCAGACTCGATGGAGCGCTGTGTGGCACCGCCTCCACGGACCATGCGGTCGCTGGCCCTGCTGTGTCCGGCCCCGTGGAGACCGGCGGCGGCACTTTCGTTGGCCTGGACCGTTCCTTGTCGCTCCTGGGCGGGTTGAGGACGACGGCGCCGGATGACCTTGCGCTGGCTGGTGTCCGTAACGCCGCGGACTTCGCCGCCCGGGTCGAGTACATCTCCCGGACCGTGGAATACCTCCAGCTCGTCGGCGCCGGCGCCGGAGACCACATCTGCCGGAGACCAGGTTCCTGCCGATGACGGGTGCCGGAACACGGCCGAGTTCCTCCGGATCCGGCTGCGGATCAGCATCAGAGAGGCGGATTCGCAGATAGACACAGACACGGGCCCGGGGGGAGAAGTGGAAACACGCTCCGGCGCGGACACCGGCTCCGGCAGCGACGGCGCCGGCAGCTGGCCCAACCCAGAGCCCGGCAGCCCGGATCTGGACCGGCGCACCCGCCCACAGAAACTCCTCGACGGCCTCATCGGCGCCTGCAAAACAGCCCTCACCACCGGGACCCTGCCCACCAACGGCGGCCTCCGCCCCGAGGTCATGGTCACCATCAGCTACCAGGACCTCCTCGCCCGGCTCGAACACAAAGCCAACCAAGGGCCCAGGCACACCCGCACCCCCTTCGGCTCCCCGCCCGGAACACCCGGCACAGCCCAGCCACACACAAGCGCAGGCTCAGACGCAAGAACAGGCACAGGCACAGGCACGTTGAGCTTTACCGGGACCGGGACCCGACAACGGCACCCCGGGACCAGGACCACCAGGCCCAGGCACCGGCGCATTCACGTTCACCGGGCCCGTCACAGCATCCACCATCCGGAAAATCGCCTGCGACGCCGACATCATCCCCATCCTGCTCGGCAGCCCCGGCCAGATCATGGACATCGGCCGCAGCACCCGGATCTTCCCGCCCCACATCCGCAAAGCCATCACCGCCCGCGACTAAGGCTGCACCTTCCCCAACTGCACCATGCCCGCACCCTGGTGCGAAGCCCACCACATCTTCTGCTGGTCCCGCGGCGGCACCACCGGCACCGAGAACGGCACCCTCCTATGCAGCAGCCACCACCTCATCCACAAAGAACAATGGACCATCCAAACCCGCAACGGCACACCATGGTTCATCCCCCACCCCACATCGACCCCCGCCAAAAACCACAGAGAAACCGATGCCACCGCGGATGACGCAGTGAGCTGCCGCGGAGTTCTCGGACAGTGGGCCCTCTTAAAATGGGGGTCTACTGAAAGTAGAGATCAGCATGACTGCAGCACGCCGGCGTTTCACCCAGGAGTTCAAAGACGAGTTGTGCCGTGAGGTGATCAACACGTCCAAGCCCATCAAGGACGTTGCCACCACATACGGTGTCGGCCCCGAGACTCTGCGCAATTGGCTGAACAAATACCGCGAGGCCAACGGCGGCACTGAGACGGACCTGACGGTCTCGGAGCGGGCCCGCCTGAAGGAGCTCGAGAGGGAAAATCAGGAGCTGCGCGCGGAGACTCTGTTCCTGAAAAAAGCAGCCGCTTACTTCGCGCGGGAGCAGCGGTAGTGAGCAAGTACGAATACATCGACTCCCAAAAGACTGAGCCCGCCAACCTGAATTCGGTCGTGAAAATGTGCCGCTGGTTGGGAGTCTCAACGTCCGGTTTCTACCACTGGCTGACGCGCCCGCAATCGGCGACTGCCACCCGGCGCAAGGCACTGATAGCGCGGATCCAGCACTATTTTGAGGAGTCCGAAGGAACGTACGGGTATCGCCGAATCCATGCCGACCTCGCGGCGGAACAGATTGAATGTTCGCCCGAGCTTGTGCGGCAGGTCATGCGCCAGGAGGGCCTCCTGGCCTGCCAGCCGCGGCCATTCCGGGCGACCACCGAGGCCGACGCGTTGGCCGCGGCCAACATGCCTGACCTCGTCAAGCGTGACTTCACCGCCACACGTCCCGGGGTGAAGTTCGTCGGCGACATCACTTACATCCACACCTGGCAGGGGTTCATTTACCTGGCCACCGTCATTGACTGCTACTCGAAGAAGAAGGTCGTCGGCTGGTCGATCGCCGATCACATGCGCACTGAACTCGTGGCGGACGCCCTCAACAACGCCGCCGCAACGACCCTGATCGAGCCTGACGCGATCTGGCACTCGGACCGCGGCAGCGTGTATACCTCGGCCGGGTTTCGGGCCTTGGTGACCAGTCTGGGGATGCGCTCATCGATGGGCCGCACGGGCGTGTGTTGGGATAACAGTATGGCGGAATCTTTCTTCTCGATGCTCAAGAACGAGCGTGTTTACCGGACCGTTTACGCCACGAAATCACAAGCACGCAGTGACGTTATCCGCTACATCGAGGGATTTTACAATAGTCGGCGCCGACACTCAGCGCTCGGTTACCGACGGCCTAACGAAGTCCACTATGGTTATCAACAGCCAGCCCTGGCAGCGTAGAAGAATTCACTAATTCCGCTGTCCGAAATCCTCGCGGCAGCTCACAGCGCGGGGCGGGGTGAGCGTCCCGGGCGCGGGCGGTCCGGTCCCGGATCCCTGTCTCGGGCTCGTCCGCGAGCGCCTCAGGACAAAGCGGTCCCGATCACCACGGTGGCATCAAGTTGATCGGAGCTGACAACCCGCGCCCCGAACCTGTTACCGGCCACGATTCCGGAAGTCCTGGCAGCCTGGCGTGCGCTCGTTTCGATCAGCAAGTGACCTCCCGGGGCCAACCAGTCACTGGCTGCTGCGGCAACCCGGCGGTGGATATCCAGTCCGTCCGGGCCGCCGTCCAGCGAGACCCGCGGCTCATGCAGGCGGGCTTCCTGCGGCATGGTGCCGATGGAAGACGTCGGCACATAGGGTGCGTTAACCACCAGCACATCCACCCGGCCCTTCAGGGTTGCCGGAAGCGCATGGTACAGATCCCCTTCGTGGACCCAACCGCCGGCTGGGACAATATTCCGCCGGGCGCAGCGGACGGCATCCGGATCGATATCCGCGGCGTGCAGCTCGATCCCCGCAACAGCCGCGGCCAGAGCGGCGCCCACCGCACCCGAACCGCAACAGAGGTCGACGACGACGGCCCCGGACCTCCCGCCGTCGTCGTCCGCTTTCCCGAGAAGGGGAATTGCCTCCGTGACCAGGAATTCCGTCCGACGGCGCGGAACGAAAACCCCCGGATCCACGGCGATCCTCAGGCCACAGAATTCCGCCCAGCCCAGGATGTGCTCGAGCGGAAAGCCAGCAACGCGGCGCAGCACAGCCGTGGCGAGTTCTGCAGGTGTAAGGGTGGCTTCAATCAGCAGCGCCGCCTCTTCTTCGGCATATACACAGCCGGCAGTGCGGAGTTGCGAAATAATTCCGGAAACGGAAGGGAGTAAGCGGAGAGCAGACATGGGAGCGCCTTTCGATGAACCGACAGGTGCTCCGTGCTTCAACTAGGCCCGGCGGTCCGGACGGCAGAAAGCAGGGAGCACCCTTACTGGTGTTGCGTAAATGGGTCTCACCTCCCTCTGCTGATACTCGAAATCCCATGCTACTGCACGCGCAGCCGAACAATCCTTGGCAGGATGGGATCATGACTCCCGCTGACACTGATGCCCTCATCTGGACTGGTTCCTACACCGCGGACAGCGGCGGCTGCGGCACGGGAATCGGCGCGGTTTCCGCGTCTGCTGACGGGACTGTTGCGTGGCTGGGCACGGCGGTAGAGACCGATTCGCCGTCTTTCCTTGCCGTGCATCCCACCCTGCCGCTGGTATATGCCGTGGGCGAGCGCGCCCAGACGGTCCAGGCCTTCCGCCGTACCGGTCGCTTCGGGCTGGAACCCTTCCGTGAAGCCTGGCCAGCCGGTGAGGCGGCGTGCCACGTGGCAGTTGATCCCGGCGGCCGGTTCCTGGTGGTGGCCTGCTGGGGCGACGGCCAGGTCATTCTGTCTGAACTGCACAACGACGGCGGCATTGCGACCCGCTTCACCGCCGCGCCTTCGATCGACCCTTACGCCCGTGCCCCGTACGAAGGCGAAGGTTCCACCCACGACTCTGAAAAGCCCGACGCCGGCCGGCCGAGCCGCGCACATGCCAGCCTGGTGTTGTCCGATGGCCGCGTAATCACCACGGATCTTGGCCACGATCTGTTGCGGGTATGGAGCTACGTCCCCGGCACCGGGCTGGTGCCGGATCATGAGGTGATACTGCCGGAAGGCAGCGGGCCCCGGCACCTGGTGCAGCATCCCGGCGGCAGCGTCTTTGTGGTGTCCGAGTACTCGATCGAGGTTTTTGTGGTCCGACCTTCCTCGGAAACCGGGAAGTTTGCAGTGACCAGCCAAGGACCAGCCACCTTCGGCGGCGCGTTACCGGACGATGCAGCTGCGGAAATCGCCTTGTCGCCAGACGGCCGGCACGTCTATGCGGGAGTCCGTGGCTCGAACCGGATCAGCGTGCTCACCGTTGAGGACGCCGGTGCCCAGCTTCGGCCCCTGGCGGACATCCCCAGCGGCGGCGACTGGCCGCGGCACCACCTGGTCCGCGACCGCTGGCTCCATGTTGCCCATGAACGTTCCGGCGACGTCACTACCTTTGCACTCGACCCGGCGAGTGGCCTCCCGGTCGGAGCCGCCGGCCCCGACCGACTGGTCAGCGGCTCCCCAACGGCACTCGTTCTGGCCCGCTAGCCCGGCAGCGGGAGCCGCGCACCCAGGGATCTCCTAGACGCCGAGATGCCTAGATGTATTGACCACGGACGTTAGGAACGCTCGGCGTGGTTAGGTGACAAAAAGAAGACCTCCGGGTGGAGTGGGGCTTGTCGAGAGTCCGATCCACAAGGAGGTCTTCAATGTCCCATGCTAATGCGCTCCTCACGCCTAAGGGCAGGCTCCGGCTGGCCCAGTGCGTCGTGGAGGACGGGTGGCCGCTGCGGCGGGCGGCTGAGCGGTTCCAGGTCTCGGTGACGACCGCGGCGCGGTGGGCTGGCCGCTACC
The DNA here is from genome assembly GCF_050157035.1 of Pseudarthrobacter sp. N5. Taxonomy (GTDB): domain Bacteria; phylum Actinomycetota; class Actinomycetes; order Actinomycetales; family Micrococcaceae; genus Arthrobacter. The sequence continues at coordinate 497,873 of NZ_CP189593.1, read as the reverse complement.
GGGAGCGCGGCGAGCACGGGATGGAGGACCGGTCGAGCCGGCCCGTCAGCTCCCCGGGCCGGACGTCCGTGCGGCGGGAGCGGCGGATCGTCGCGCTCAGAGTGAACCGCCGGTGGGGCCCTGCCCGGATCGGTTACCTGCTGGGTATCCACCCCTCCACGGTGCACCGGGTCCTCTCCAGGTTCGGACTGGCAAGGCTGTCGTGGCTGGACCGGGCCACGGGGAGGGTAATCCGCCGCTACGAGCACCAGAACCCCGGAGACCTTGTCCACGTGGACATCAAGAAACTCGGACGTATCCCGGACGGCGGCGGACACCGCACGGTGGGCAGGGCATCCGGCAACCGGAACAAGACCGGCACGGCGGCGAACCGGAGACCGGGCTACGCCTTCCTGCACAACGCGGTCGATGATCATTCCCGGCTGGCCTACACCGAGATCCTCGCCGATGAGAAAAAGGACACCGCGGCCGGGTTCTGGGAACGCGCCAACGCCTACTTCGAATCCTGCGGAATCGTGGTCAAACGGGTCCTGACGGACAACGGCTCCTGCTACCGCTCCTACGCATTCAAAGACGCCCTGGGCCCGGCTATCAAGCACAAGCGCACCCGGCCCTACAGGCCCCAGACCAACGGCAAAGTCGAGCGCTACAACCGCACCATGCTCGATGAGTGGGCTTACGCAAAACCCTATGGATCAGAGGCCGAGCGTGTTGATTCTTTCGCCGACTGGCTCCATCACTACAATCATCACCGAGGCCACACCTCACTCAAAGGTCAGCCACCGGTCACCCGCGTCACTAACCTCTCAGGTCAATACACCTAGACGCCGAGAACCAGCTGTCCCAGGGCCGCGGCTGCGATGAACGACGCGCTGTACGTGAGCAAGGCGACCACAACGATCTTCCAGCTCAACGATCTCAGGGCGCCGATGTCGCGGCCAACGGTCAGCCCGATCAGGGTGAGGGCCGGCAGGCCGATCAGGATCACGTCAAGATGCTGCGTGAGCTCTGCAACCAGGCCTGCCGTCGGCAGGAACGGCGCGGTCAGAATGGTGGTGATGGCCAGTACCCAAACGCTCGATGGGACCGAGGGCAGTAGACGGGACAGCCGGAAAGACAATCCCGTGAGCAGCAGCAGGACCAGTATCCCGAGGACATCCGATCCGGCAAAATTCCTGGTTCCCGCAAAGTTCATCAGCAAGGCCGATGCCCCCACGATTGCGTACGCGAGAATCGTGACTTTTGGCGTGATCTTCAGGGGCGGATCGATTTCCACGGAAAGCTGGACCTTCTTTTCGGCACGGGCCGGGCCGGCCTGGCGGTTCTTGGGTTCCGCTTTGCGGGTTGACCGGCCATCGTCATCCCTCCGCAGGACTCGGCTCCAAAACCTGTAGAGGCCGCGGCACATGGGCAGGGAGAGGAAAACGCCTGCATAGAACCCCACGATGTTGGTCACCAGGTTGGAGAGCGCTGCGAGGGCCATGATTTCACCGGCCTGCCCGGGATACAGCAGGGACAGCGCACCTACGCCGCCGAGCATCATGGACGCAGAGCCAAGCCCCAGGCCAAGCGCGAGGGCCCGCGGATCGAAGATATCCAGGCCACCGAGGAAGCCCGCCAGCAGCGAGATGAACACAGCACCGAACAGGCTGCCGAGCAGCCACACGGAAAAGACTCCGCGGTACTCACCGGAACGGACCCCGAACTTCTGGATGGCGTAGGCGAGGAAGGATTCGCGGTCGATGGACCACGTGGCGCCAATGGCCACCCGGCCAAGTCCCAGCGCTACCGCGACGGGCAGGGCAATGATCACGGTTCCGAAGATGTGACCCACTTCCTGCAGCATGATTGCCGGGCCGATCTCCGCGAACTTTCCCAGTGAGGGGCCGATCTGGGTGCCAAGCCGCGCGAGGAAAACGATGATCCCGATTTCGAGCAGAAGCGTGGCAACGGCACGGCTGGAACCGGACAGCGGGCGGATGCGCTGCGTACCTACGAGCCCGCCAATGACGACCGCCCAAATAATGGGAAAGAGAACAACTGCGGCGGGGCCCAGTTGGAACTTGTGCGTGCCGATGAGCACCGCGGCCACGGAGATGATGGCTGAGAGGGCAATCACCGTCACCCAATGCTTCCGCGTGATCAGTTGCTTTGTTGGGACGGCTTCTTGCGCCAACGGAGTATTTTGAGCCATTCGAATCACTGTCCTGGGTTGTGGGGAGATCCGGAGCGTGATGAGGCCGGAGTCAGTGCTGGGGAAATGCCGCCAATCTTGTATACCAGATGATAATAGTGGACAATGAGTGAGATGTAAATCACTTATATTTCCGAGCAATATCAAGAGCCGTCTTCCTCTTCGGTCTCATCAGTAGCGAAGATGGGATACCAAAAGACGATTTGGATCTGCACGGATCATCCGTATGCCGTGGCTCCTGGCCACCCGGCAAGAGGAAGTTCCCACTCCTCGTTTCAGCACATCTAAGGCCTGCACATGACACTCATCCTCAGCGCGTCCCAACTCGATTCACTGGCTGATATGCCAGCTACCATTGCCGCCGTCGAACGCGCCTTCGGCGACATGGCGCGCGGCACCGCCTGCCAGCCCGCGCCCAGTTCCCTTCATCTGGCCTCATCCGATGCCCGGTTCCTGCCGATGAGTGCCCTCGCGGACGTCGAGCAGCTGGCTGCAGTCAAACTGCTGTCCGATATTCCGGCCAACAGGAATGTTGGATTGCCCACCCAGCGGTCCACCATCATGCTGGTCTCGCAAATCACCGGCGAGACCCTGGCCATCCTTGACGGGCGTGTCCCCACCCGTGTGCGAACCGCCGCGGCCAGTGCTGTGGCAACAAAACTGCTGGCCCGGCCCCGCAGCACCACACTGGGCCTGGTGGGTGCGGGCGCCCTGGCGGTGGCACATGTGCAAGCCATCCTGGCTGTCCTGCCGATCAGGGACATCGTGGTGTGGTCCAGGACTGCCGATACCAGCCTCAAGTTCCGCCAGGCAATCGAGCACCACGGGCTGAACGTCGTCCAGGCTGCGTCCGCCGAGGAAGTGGTTCGATCCGCGGATGTTGTGTGCACCCTTACTCCGGCTACGGAGCCCGTGGTCCGGGGCCGCTGGTTCCGCCCCGGACAGCACTTCAATGCGGTGGGCTCCAGGCCCCGTCCGGACCACCGCGAAATCGACTCGGAAGGCATGGCGCGGGCCAGGGTCTTCGTGGACAGCCTCTCAACCGCGATCGAAAAGTCAGGGGCACTCATCATTCCGGTCAGCGAAGGCGCCATGTCCTTCGGCGACGTTGTGGCGGAGATCGGCCATGTTGCGGCCGGTGCCCATCCTGGCCGAACCGGCGACGATGAAATCACCCTGTTCAATTCCGTGGGCATCGGACTCCAGGATCTCGCTATCGGCCGGCTACTCTACGACAAGGCACTCGAACAGGGCCTGGGAACCGAGCTGGACCTCAGCAGCTAACCACAGGCTGCGGCCCAGCTGGAGTATCCGCCCAGCTGGAAAACCGGGCCCGTCAGATCCAGCCGTTCCGGCGCAGCGGCGGTTCGGAGCCGCCTGTGCCACCGGTGCCGCCGGGGCGCTGCACCAGCACCTGGTTGACGCCCGTAATTCCAGCCTCGAAACCCAGGGCACTCGCGGCCATGTAGAGCCGCCACACCCGGGCCCGTCCAATGCTGGTGAGCTTGACGGCTTGATCCCAGTGTTCCTCCAGATTCCGCACCCAGGCCCGGAGGGTCAGCGCGTAGTGCGGGCGCAGAGCCTCGACGTCGAGCACTTCCAGTCCGCCGGATTCGAGTGCGCCGATCATTTCGGTGAGCCCAAGCATCTCGCCGTCTGGAAACACATACCGCGGGATGAACGAGTCAGGGTCCGGGCTGGTGGGTCCGGCGTTCCAGGAGATGGCGTGGTTAAGCAACCGGCCCCCGGGCCGCAACAGGCCGTGAAGCTGCGAGACGTAGTGCGGGGTCTGCTCGCGGCCGACGTGCTCGGACATGCCGATTGAGCTGATCGCATCGAACGGACCGTCGTCAACATCCCGGTAGTCCTGGATCCGGATGTCCACGAGTTCAGTCAACCCGGCGTCGGCCACCCGCTTGCGTGCCAGTTCCGCTTGCTCGGCGGAGAGCGTCACCCCGACCACGTTGACCCCGTAGCGCTGCGCTGCATGGAGGGCAAAGCTGCCCCAGCCGCAGCCCACATCCAGCACCCGCATTCCGGGCTGCAGCCCCAGCTTGCGGCAGACCAGATCGAGTTTGGCGTCCTGGGCGGCGTCCAGACCGGTGCGCTCGTCGTTCCACACCGCGCAGGAATAGACCATCGACGGGCCAAGAACGAGGGCGTAAAAGTCGTTGCCGACGTCGTAGTGGTGCGAGATCGCCGCGGAGTCGCGGTTCTTGGAATGACGCCGGCCGTGACGGCCGACGTGCGCTTCCTCCGGCGGCGGGGCCGGATTCGGTCCGAGCGCGCCGAGCCGGACAGCAGTCTTGAGCAACGTCAGGAGTTCGCGTGCCGTCAGCGGGCGGAACGGGCCGGCCTCGGCGAACTTGCCGACGGAGCTCAGTGCGGTGAAGCTCGCGAAGATGTCGCCAGGAGCATCAATTTCCCCGGCCACGTACGCGCGGCTCAGGCCGAGCTGCCCGGGCGACCACAGGATTCGGCGCAGGGCCCGCCGGGATCGGAACTCGATGACCGGGGCGCCCGCCGGGCCGGCTTCCGAGCCGTCCCAGGCGCGCAGCCGCAAAGGGATCTCGTCGGCGCCCATGACGATCGCCAGCGCCCCAGCAAGCCGTGATGCCACATCCGTTTTCGTCATGTTCATTGCCCCTCCCGGCGCCGGCGACAGGATGGACGGCCCGGCGCTGTAGCCGCCCATTTGCTAGAACCCTATACCCGTCCGGTGACGGTGCGTCCGGTGCCGGTGCGTCCGGTGCCGGTGTGTCCGGCAAGTCCCGCCGCTCGACGGCGCCGTGAACAGCTGCCATGCCTCAGGCAGCCAGCCGCCGGCGGATCCACGCGGAAAACTGATCCACCACGATGATCAGCACCAGCACGATGATGATGTGCGTGAGCATTGCATCGAAGCGGAAGGACTTGATGGCCTGGTTAATGAGCAGGCCGATGCCGCCTGCCCCCACCAACCCCAGTACAAGCGAGGACCGGACGTTTACATCGAAGCGGTACAGCAGCAGCCCCACGAACTGCGGCACCACCATGGGCAGGGTGGCATTCGCGACTTGCTGGACCCGGTTGGCACCGGCGGCACGCAAAGCCTCCTGCGGTCCGCCGTCGATCTCTTCCATGGACTCAGCCCAGAGCTTACCCATCACCCCGGTGTTGTGGCAGATCAGGGCCAGCACACCAGCGAACGGCCCGAGCCCAACTGCCGTCACGAAGATCAGCGCGAACACGATGTCCGGGACGGCGCGGAAGAAGGACAGTACGGACCTGGCCGCCTGGTACACCAGGCGGTTCGGGGTGGTGGTGTTGGCGGCAAGCGCGGCGAGCAACAATGCGCTGGGCACCGATAGCGTGGTACCGAGCAGGCCGATCCACAGCGTCACCAGGGTTGCGTCAAGGCCAGGTTTGATGGTCTTGTCCCAGTTCAGGTCCGGCGGGAAGGCATCGGCCACGAACGCGGCCAGGCCCTTCCAGCCCTCCACCAGCTGCCCGGCTGGAAGTCAGTCCCTGCCGTAGTCGGCACTGATGTGTTCCTGGGAGGCTGCCTCGTCCCGGTAGACCTCGAAAACGAAGTACTCCCGGGGGTTGGATTCACGCGTGTGGCCAGAAAGAGCTCATTGCCCGGCTCCCTGCGCACTTGTTCGGCGAGCTCGCCCATCATCTTCGCGACCCTGTTCTGGCGGACAGAATGCACATTCAACGCCTCGGCAAGTGCGCTGCGACCATCACGCCGCAGCCGCACAGCATGACCGACGCGGTGGCCATCATGACGAGTGCCGCCACAGGCTGAGCGGCCCGGCACCTTCTACTATCCCCGCCCGTTCTCCGTCCGCGGACCTGCCTGCAGGTCCGCGGACGGCTCCAAGAAAGACAGCAAAATGCACCGGCCCCTCTCGGCCGGCAAACGTTGCGGACGGACTCGTCGTCGGCGAAGCCCTCATCGATGTTGTCAGTTCCCCCGAACGGCACACTGAATACCCCGGTGGATCGCCGGCAAACGTTGCGTACGGACTCGGGCGGCCGGGGGTCAGCACCGCGCTACTCACCGCCATCGGAGATGACAAATACGGGGGCTGCCATACCGGCCTTCGCATTTAGCCACGGTTAGGGTGGCCTAAGGATCCCCAATGCGGAGGGCCAGTTAACTTCATGAGCCAACCTCTTGACAGTGGCGCTTCACGCGGACAGAGTTCAAAGGTAAGGTCTCGGAATTACGGTCCGGTGAAGGGAATGCCATGCCGAGACGTCATATCCTCGCTTTGCTCACGACGGTGGCTTTGGCCGGCCTGGTGGCTCTTGGCCTCGTCCCCGTGCGGGCAGTCGCTGCATCAACGACCCTCACGCTCAACGCGGTTGCCGACACCTACGTTTCCAAGCATTCGCCCGACAGCAATTATGGTCTTGCGACGTCCTTGTCGGTTTCGCATAACTCCTACCATGTCTTGTTAGGGTTCGACGTTTCACTGCCCACCGGAAGCAGCATCACGGATGTGAGTCTGAGGGTCTATTCAACGTCAGCGGTGAACAGCAGCCTCATTGTGCATCCATCCAGTAACGACTGGGGGGAGACGACTGTCACCTATGCGAACCAGCCTGATTGGCAAGCTGCGGAGCTTTCTCGATCGGGAATGCTGCCCACCGGCGGGTATGTAGGTGCAACCTTGCCCGTCAGTTCCATCGCCGGCTCGGGCCCCGTTAGTTACGGCCTGAACACAACTGCAGGGGTGCTAGGCAGCTTGGCCTCCCGTGAGACAGCCAATCCGCCGCAACTCCTGATAACCTACTTGCCGCCTTCACCGACGCCGACGGAGACCGGGACGCCTTCGCCGACCCCCACAGAGACCGGGGTTCCTGCTTTCGATCACATTGTTGTTGTGACTTATGAAAACACCTCTTATCAGAATATTATCGGTAGTGCTAATGCGCCGTACATCAATAGCTTGGCCGGATCGGGCGCAAACCTAACTGAAATGTATGCGGAAACGCACCCTTCACAGCCGAACTATCTGGACTTCTTCGGTGGGGCAAATCAGGGGGTCGTTGATAATACTGGCGCGCCGTACCAATTCACTACCGAAAACATCGCACACCAGCTTATTGCGGCGAGTAAGACGTTCGGCGCCTATGCCGAAGGGCTCCCATCCAGCGGGTATCTTGGCGGCGATACTAACGGCTACGTTATCCACCATGCGCCATGGGTGAACTGGACTAACTACCCAGCAACCGTAAGTCACCCCTTCACCGACTTCCCGACAGACTTTACACAATTGCCCACAGTTGCGATGGTGGAGCCGAACAACTGCAATAGCATGCATGACTGTTCCATAGCTACGGGAGATACATGGCTGAAGACCAACCTTGACGGCTACGCCCAGTGGGCAAAGTCCCACAACTCACTGCTTATCGTCACGTGGGATGAAGATGACACTACTGACAACAACCATATTGCAACCGTGTTGAATGGCGCCAACGTGGTAACGGGGGCATATGCGCAGGCCACGAACCATTATGGGCTGCTTGGTCTGATTGAAGACGCAAACAAGCTGGGACGCGTGGCGAATTCGACAACAGCTGCTGCAATTACGGCACCATTCACAACGGCGACAACGGCGACACCGTCGCCCACTCCGACGCCGACATAGACCGCGACGCCTTCGCCCACAGCGACCTTCACCGCGACACCTCGACCAGCTCACCGACCTCATGGTTCTGGGACTTCGGTGATGGCACCGCGTCAACGGCGCAGAACCCCACGCACACCTACTCCACCGCCTGCACCTACACGGCGAAACTTACCGCCACCAACAGCGGCGGCTCAACATCCGCCACCGCGGATCTGAACCCCTCGATGGCTTCTGTCCCGGCTGGCTGGACCGCCATCGTGAACGCCCTGGGCATCACCAGCTCCTCGACCTCCGGTGCACGGGCGTTCACCTACTATCACGTCGTGGGCTCGTCCGACCCGGCAAGTTACGCCTGGGCATTGAGTGCAGCCGTGAAGTGGGGCGCCGGAGGGACTGCGTACCGGGGCGTCAACACCACCATGCCCCTGGACAGCCCTGTCGCCACGCCAGTCAGCACGACCTACACGGCCAGGGAGATATCGGCGTGGGGCTGCCCGCAATGGAAAACATGGGCTGGATGGCATCAATGGCCGCGGCCATAACAGTGAGCCGCCCGGGAGCCAACCCGCCAACGGCCGAAGAGCTGCTGGCCGGTGTCCCGGGGCATCAGGATACGGCCAACGCCGGAGTCCGTTGAAGGTCAAGACCAACCACTAGCGGACCTGGCATGCGCACTTGAGCGGCCCTCAGGCGCAGAGCGGGCCCCCTTCACGAGGTGCTTCAGGCCCTGCGTACCCGACGCCGCAGCGCAGCCGAACCCCACACTGCAGCCGCTCCCCACACGGCCAGCAGCACGGCCACGAGCAGAAGCCCTGCTTCGCCCAGGTCAATGCCGCCGAGCCAGGTAGTCACAGGATCCTGCAGCCCGAACGCTGCGTTGAAGAAGCCGCCCAGGGTGATGACCGAGACGAACAGGGCGGACAGTGCTGAAATTCCAGTAATCAGGGCGTTGAAGCCGAGTTTCCGCTGAGGGCTGAGGATGGCGGAGCTGTACATCCGCATCATGGCCACACCATTCAGGGAATCGCAGAGCGTCATGGCGGCTGTGAACGCGAGCGGGAGGGCCATGAGGGCGAGCGGCGAAACGCCGGCCAGCGCGGCCGCCGTCGTCACCACCAGCAGGCCGATGGTAGTGGCGGTATCAAAACCCAGCCCGAACAGGAACCCGATCACGTAGATGTTCCGCGGGCGCTGCACCCTCGCCAGCGGTTTGGTGAGCAGCCTCGCAATGAAGCCCGTTGCTTCGAGATCTTCGACGGCGATTCTGCCGCCGCCCTGCGCCTTCCGGTACACCTGCGCCGCGCGCAAGAACGCCGATCCGTTGAATACCCCCATGGCCAGCAGGAACAGCCCGGAAACGCCGCTGCCGATCAGGCCCAGCACCAGATTGCCGGTGGTGCCTTCCTGCATGAACTGCCCAATTACCGAGGCGCCGGCAACCACCAGGACGCCGGACAGGATCACCACGGAGCTGTGGCCCAGGCTGAACGCGAAGCCCACGCTCACCGGGTCCTTCCCCTGCGCCACGAACTTGCGGGTGGAGTTGTCAATCGCGGCGATGTGGTCCCAGTCGTAGCTGTGTTTGATGCCGGCCAGGTACGCCGTCAGCACCAAGCCCAGAGCGAGCGGTTGTCCGCCATCCGTGGTCCCGGAGGGAAGGATTCCGAATCCCCTGACGCCGGCAATCAGAAGTACGACGGCGGCCGCGTGCAATACGGCGACGGCACCGAAGGTGAAGAGCAGACGGGTCTTCAGCGGAAGGTACTCCCGCTGCCGGTACATGGTGGCAAATTCTGCCAGCGTTGCCATTCAGTACTTCCTCAGGTTCAGGGGCTCCCGGCCATACCAGCGTTCCCGAAGGAGGCTTGTGCAGGCGCCGAGCAAGCGGTTGAGTTCTTCTGTGCTGTTGGAAAGGGACCGCAGGACGAGCCCCGTGGTGCCGCCGATGCTCGGGGTGAGGGACACACCGGTGTAGGCGCGGTGCCCGGTGGTGAGCGCGTGGAGTTCGTCCGCGAGCGCCTGGTCCACGCGCGGATCCACCACAATCAGTGAGCCCAGATGGCTGTACCCTTCCATAAAAGCCATGCCGGTCACGTCCGTGGCGGTGGGACGGATGAGCAGGTTGTCCAGGGCCAGCAGCGTGGACCCCGCGGTCCCTTCAGGGTGCGCGGTTTCCACCTGGATTTGGTTCCGCAGCCGCAGTTCCTCGTACAGGAACGCCGTGCCGTCCGGCGACCAGCCCGGTGTAATGACTTCAGCCATGATGAGGCTCGACGACGGGCGCACAGTGATGTGGGTGTTCTGCCGGTAGCTGGCCTCCCGGTAGGCGATCAGCTGGTCCGGTGCAAGCTCCAACTGCGAGCCCTCCCCCAGCCGCAAATTCATCCGTTGCTCGGCAAACGACCCCGGAGTGCGGTAGATCTTGGTAGCCGACTGCGTGGTCAATAGCAGCTTCGCCCCCGCCTCCACCTCAACGTCAATAAGGTAAAGATCAGCCCCAAGATAAGCCCCGCCAGGATTGATCATCACATAACAAACCTGCCCGCTCTGATCCAGGTAATGCGGCCGCAAAACCCTCAAGGCGCCCCGGTGAAACTGACGCACGGCCACTGACCGTCCCGCCCGCTGACCGATGCGCAAGGTGAGCTCCCCCATAGGCGCGGCGCCGGGTCGGGCATCAGCAGCCGGACCCAAGTCGAGGATCGTCTTCACGCGAGGTCGAGCATCAGGACATCGCGCCGCATCCACTCGATCACCTTGTCCAGCCCCTCGTCCGTCTTGAGGTTGGTGAAGCAGAACGGCTTCTCGCCCCTGAATTCGCGCGAGTCCCGCTCCATGACGGAGAGGTCCGCTCCAACGTGCGGAGCCAGGTCCGTTTTGTTGATGATGAACAGATCGGCCTTGATCATGCCTTGGCCGGCTTTGCGCGGGATCTTTTCCCCCTGGGCGACGTCGATGATGTAGATGGAGAAGTCCACCAGCTCGGGACTGAAGGTGGCGGAGAGGTTGTCCCCGCCGGATTCCACGAAGATCACCTGCAGGTCCGGGTGGCGTTCCTTGAGCTCGGCAATGGCTGCGTCGTTCATCGAGGTGTCTTCACGGATGGCAGTGTGCGGGCAGCCGCCGGTTTCGACGCCGATGATCCGGTCCAGCGGCAGAATGCCGTTGGCGGCCAGGATCTTGGCGTCCTCGATGGTGTAGATGTCGTTGGTGATGGCAGCCACGGAGATTTCCCGGCTCAGGTGCCGGGTGAGGCGTTCCACCAGCTGGGTTTTGCCGGCGCCTACCGGGCCGCCGATGCCGATCTTGATGGGTTCAGACATGTGTCCTCCTGAATAGTGTTAGCTCATGAACATGCGGGCGCGTTGTCGCTCGTGCCGCATCTGTGAAATTTCAAGTCCGGGACTCACGGCCCCAAAGTCGTCCAGCGTCAGCCCGCGTACGTGCTCGACGGCGGCAGCGACGTCGTCGGACGCCTGGCGCAGCACCCGCTGGCCCGCGTTCTGGCCCAGCGGGATGGCGCGGACGGCGTTCTGTGTCAACGAGGTGACCGCGGCGAAAAGGTATGCGGTGAGGGCCTCTGGCAGCGGGACGCCCAGCGAGCGCGCGACGACGGCGAACGCAAGCGGCTGATGGCCGGCGGCGCGGCCGGTGCCCACCAGCTGCCGGTACTGCTCCAGCTCCGCAGACGGGAACACCTCGCCGCCGATTTCCAGCAGCCGGGTGCCCATCTTGATGCTGGCCTCGCGCAGCTGGCGGGGCAGCAACTGGGCCGTCATCAATCCATCCAGCTCCTCGAGTCCGTGACCCTCGTACATCAACCGGATGGCCAGCGCGTCGGAGTACGTCAGCTGCTGGCCGATAAAGGCAGTCAGCCAGGTCCCGAAGGTGCCCTCGTTATGCACCATCCCGCGATCGATGTAGGTCTCGAAGCCGAGCGAGTGTGCAAACGCCCCGGTGGGCAACGCGGAATCGGTCAGCTGCTGCAGGGCGAGCTGGTAGGACACGGGCTCAGTGCGTGTGTTCGGCATGGCGGAAGGGCACCGGCATGACCCGCTCCCGGCGGTTGTAGGGGACGTCGACGTGTTTGAGGTAGTCCTCCACCGTGTGGTCGTACTGGCACACCATCACCTCGGCAGCGTACTCCGAGGAGGAGCCAAAGAACTGTGCCTGCAGGTGCCGGTTGCCCAGGGAATGGGCCACCACGCCCATTTCGTGGATGGTCCGCGGCGCGATCACCAGGACGTCAGTGGGCAGTACCGAGACCACAATCATGTTGGCCTCGGCCACATGCAGGATGTCGCCGTCGCGCAGGTCCCCGGAACCCGCAGGCAGCCGGATGCCCAATTCCTTGCCATGGTCCGTGGTGACCCGCTGGATGCGCTTGACCAGTTGGGCGCTGGGGAGCACTACCTTTTCCTGGTGGAGGCCGGCGAAGGCTTCGGCTTCAGGCGCCGGCAATTCGTGCAGGTTGCCCAGGATTTTTTCGATAATCATGTTGTCCTCCTGAAAGGCTTAGAAGAGGAAGTAGCGCTGCGCCATGGGCAGCACATCGGAGGGTTCACAGGTGACTTCCTGTCCGTCCACCGTGACCTTGTACGTTTCCGGATCCACCACAATGTCCGGGGTTTCGCCGTTGTATTTCAGCTCGGATTTGGTGAGCGTGCGGATCCCGGAAACGGGCCGGATGATCCGCTCCAGGCCCAGCTCAGCCGGAACACCGGCCTCAATGGCGGCCTTGGACAGGAAGGTGATGGAGGACTGTGCCAGCGCCTTCCCGTAGGTGGCGAACATTGGGCGCATGGTGCGCGGCTGAGGGGTGGGAATGGAGGCGTTGGCGTCCCCCATCAGGGCGTAGGCGATCTGCCCGCCCTTGAGCACCAGCTCCGGCTTGACGCCGAAGAACGCCGGGTCCCACAGCACCAGGTCCGCGAACTTGCCCACCTCGATGGAGCCGATGGAGTCCGCCATGCCCTGCGCGATGGCCGGGTTGATGGTGTATTTCGCCACATACCGTTTCAAGCGGAAGTTGTCGCTTTCCTGGCCTGCTCCAAGAACAGAACCGTGAGCCCCGCCGTCGGGGTCCTTCAGGACGCCGCGCTGCTTTTTCATCTTGTCAGCCACCTGCCAGGTGCGGGTGACCACCTCGCCCACGCGGCCCATGGCCTGCGAGTCCGAGGAGGTGATGGCGAAAATGCCCATGTCCTGCAGCACGTCCTCGGCGGCGATGGTCTCGGCGCGGATGCGCGAGTCGGCGAACGCCACGTCCTCCGGGATGTCCGGATTCAGGTGGTGGCACACCATCAGCATGTCCAGGTGCTCTTCGATGGTGTTGCGGGTGTACGGCAGGGTGGGGTTGGTGGATGCCGGGAGTACGTTGGGCAGACCCGCGATTTTGATGATGTCCGGGGCGTGGCCGCCGCCGGCGCCTTCGGTGTGGAACGTGTGGATGACCCTGCCGGCAATGGCCTTGATGGTGTCTTCCACGAAGCCGCACTCGTTCAGCGTGTCTGTATGGATGGCCACCTGGACGTCGTACTCGTCTGCCACCTTGAGCGACATGTCGATGGACGAGGTGGTGGCGCCCCAGTCCTCATGGACCTTCAAACCGATGGCGCCTGCCCTGATCTGTTCAGCCAGCGGCTCGACGGCGGAGGCGTGCCCCTTGCCCAGGATGCCGATGTTGATGGGCAGTCCTTCGGCAGCCTGCAGCATGCGGGAGATGTGCCATTTGCCGGGGGTCACGGTGGTGGCCTTGGTGCCGTCGGCCGGCCCCGTGCCGCCGCCCACCATGGTGGTGACGCCGCTGCACAGTGCCGTGGGCACCTGGTCCGGGGAAATGTAGTGGATGTGGGTGTCGATGCCGCCGGCCGTCAGGATCTTCCGCTCGCCGGCAATGATCTCCGTGCTGGCGCCGATCACGATGTCCACGCCGTCGGTGATCTGAGGGTTGCCGGCCTTGCCGATCCTGAAGATATGGCCGTCCCTGAGCGCCACGTCGGCTTTGTAGATGCCGGTGTAGTCCAGCACCACCACGTTGGTGATCACGGTGTCAGGCACATCCTCGTCCCGGGTCAGCTGGCCGTTCTGGCCCATGCCGTCGCGGATCACTTTGCCGCCGCCGAACACCACCTCCTCGCCATAGAGGGTGAGGTCCTTCTCAACCTCAAGGAAGAGTTCGGTGTCGGCCAGGCGTATGGCATCACCGGTGGTAGGGCCGTACAGGTCCGAGTACTGCGTGCGGGAGAGTTCAAAGCTCATTTTCCGGTCCCTTCAGCCGTGGCGGTTGCCGTGGCAGTAGCAGGTGCCGTGCCGGCGTCGGGTGCTGTGCTGGCGGCCGGTGCCGTCCCGCCGTCGAGCTTTCCGTTGACCGCGTCGCTGAGCCCGTACACCTCACGGCTGCCGGCCAATTCGATGAGCCGGATGGTCTTGCGGTCCCCCGGTTCGAAGCGGGCCGCGGTACCTGCGGGAATGTCCAGCCGGCGGCCGTGCGCTGCCGCGCGGTCAAAGTTCAGCGCTGCGTTGGCTTCGGCAAAGTGGTAGTGCGAGCCCACCTGGACCGGGCGGTCACCGGTGTTGACAACCTCGACGGCGATCGCCTCGCGCCCGGCGTTGCAGACGACCGGTTCGGGGCTGAGAACGTACTCTCCTGGAATCATCGGGGCTCCCCTATCGGATCGGGTCGTGGACGGTGACGAGCTTGGTGCCGTCCGGGAAGGTGGCTTCGATCTGGACATCGTGGATCATCTCCGGCACACCCTCCATGACGTCACCGCGCGTGAGCAGAGTGGTCCCGTAGCTCATGAGATCCGCAACTGTCCTGCCGTCGCGGGCTCCCTCGATCAGTTCGTAACTGAGGATTGCCACGGACTCCGGAAAGTTCAGTTTCAGACCCCGGGACTGGCGACGGCGCGCGAGGTCGGCAGCGACCACGATCATGAGTTTTTCCTGCTCACGGGGCAACAGATGCATTGATACTCCTTCAACTATGGGTGCTGCGCAGATTCAGACGTCGGATCACTCGAGGCTCAGAAAAAGCCGAGGACGTCGGGGCAGCTACTTCGGTTATAGCCCCAAACGTCGGGCATATCCAGCTCGGCGGGTTTTGATGTTTTGGAACACTTTTGTGACCAGCGTAGGCCGGTCCCGTTTCCTTGAGATTTCCGATGCCTGACTCCTGCGGAAGTGCGGGCGCCTCGGTAAGCTGAGGGCATCACCCGGCTACCCGGAACATCGAAGGCGGACACACCATGGCGCTTGGTTCAAAAGACGATCCCTGGACTCTGACAACAGCTCCGGGCACCTCCGAATACTCCATGTACCGGGACGAAAACTCAGATCCTCCGGCGCTTGTGTGCCAGGTCGGATCCACCACGCTGAAGTATCATCTGGCGGCCATCGACGACTTGCACGCGTGGCTCGTTGATCAAGGAGATTGGGTTCCGCTGGGGGCTGCCGATGAAAACAAGCCCGCGGCGGACGGCACCGTTGAGGCCTGGGGCCGCGACGCCGGGAATCCGGTGGGCGGCTGGTACGGACTGAGAAAGGGCTACCGGGGCAGGTTGGGCATGTACCTTCCCCCGCTCCTGGAGGCCCTGGGGCTGGCAGAACTGACGCATGAAAAGCGCAACAACAGCATGCGGGCCCTGACGGTCTAGTATTCCCGGTGCCGGGCTGTGACTGCGGTTGGCGGTAATGGCTATGGCGCGGAATGGCGGACTTTGAGTTCGAACCCGGCCTCCACACGAATGCCGTCAAGGCCAGATTCAACACCTTCGATCCGGTCCAGCAGCAGCCCGATGGACCGCTCAGCAATTTCATCCATCCCGGGCGCCACGGTGGTGAGCGACGGCGAGGCGAAACGCGCCTCGTCAATGTCATCGAAGCCGGCGAGCGCCACATCCTGCGGTACCTTCACCCCGCGGACCAGCAGCTCGTGCATCGCTCCCAGCGCCACGGCGTCGTTCAGTCCGAAAACCGCATCAAACTGAACACCGCTCTCCAGCAGGCTGCGCACTGCCGCAGCTCCGGCGTCGCGGCGCCACTCGCAGGGAACCACCAGCTCTGGGTCAAATCTGACGCCGGCGGCGGCCAGCGCCTTGCGGTAGCCGGTCAGGCGCAACCCCCGGCTGCCCGCCCGGTCGTCCGCTGCCGCACCGACAACTGCGACCCGATGGCGGCCTCCCGCCAACAGGTGGGCCGTGACTGCCTGGGCGGCCTCCACGTTTTTCATGGTGACGAGGTCAAACCGGGGATCGGCAATATGCTCCCCGAGCATAACTAACGGCTTGGTGCCGCGGCGTTCTGCGATGGCATCGGCTTCCAGGGCAAGCGGTGTGAACAGGAGACCGTCCGTCAGCTGGCGGAAGGGGCCCTGCAGCGCGTTCAGTTCGTTCTCCGCAGTGGCGGCCGACTGCTCCACGAGAACCCGGTAGCCCCGCGCGGAGGCGACAGTCATCAGCTTGGACGCCAGTTCTGCGTAGTACGGCGCAGACAGATCGGACAGGACCAGCCCCAGCGTCCGCGATTTGCCCGAGCGGAGACTGCGGGCCGTCAGATTGGCCTCGTAGCCAAGTTCGGCAATGGCATCAAGCACCTTCTGCTTGGTCCCGGGCCGGATGAACTCGTAGTCGTTGAGGACATTGGACACGGTCTTCAGCGAAACGCCTGCGGCACGTGCAACGTCGTTCATGGTCACAGCCATCGGTGCTTCCTTCTCCCTGCAATACGCCTGGGTACATCGTTGCAGGAATCGTGGAGATTCCCTGCCTCATTAGATTTACAACGTTATAGAGTGAACCAAGATGTCCAGCCCAGACCCCGCGGAACCACCATGCCGGCTGCCCGCGCCCGAGGTGGTGTGGTTTTGCGGCAAATACCACACGTTCCTCACCTGGGGTGCCGGCGCGCCGGGCACATGGGCCGAGCAGACCAAGCTGCGGCCGGTTCAGTCTGACGCTGCTGCCTCGGAATTGAAGGTGCTTACAGAGCACCGCGATGACTTGGTGGGGGCTCGCACGCAAACCGTGAACCGGTTGCACGCGATAATGAACCTGCTGGTCATGGGTGGGGCGCCCCGGAACCTGACCGCTGACGCGGCTGCCGCCCTGCTGCGTCGGGTACGACCGATCGAGAGCTTGACCGCGACCCGCCGGTTGATCGCAGCCGACCTTGTCGCCGAGATCCGCCGGCTTGACAAACGGATCACCACCGCCACCGCCCACATCACCACTCGCGTGACCGACACACAGTCCACGTTGACGGCGATCCAGGGAATCGGCCAGTTGACCGCCGGCAAGATCCTCGCCCGCACCGGCACGGTCACCCGGTTTGCTACCGAAGCGCACTTCGCCGCCTATGCCGGTGTCGCGCCCCGGGAAGTGTCATCTGGAGACGTGGTCCGGCATCGGCTATCCCGAGGCGGCGACAGACAACTGAACTACACACTCCACACCATCGCGCTCACCCAGATCAGCATGAGAACAAGCCCCGGGCGCGTCTTCTACGACCGAAAACGCAGCGAAGGCAAGAGCAGCAAAGAGGCACTCCGAGCCCTGAAACGACGCCTCGCAACAGTCGTGTTTCGGAGAATGATCGCCGACCTTGACCGGCAAGCGACGGGCCCGGCGGGACACCAGGGAACGACTCAACAATCCGGCGTGACCGGCTCACATCCCGACACCGGTTCTTTCGGAAAAGTCACTCACCGGACCCGTCGCAACCAAGCATAACCGGCATCCGATTTGACCAGAGAGGCGCCCCAAGGGCACCAACCTCGCCGTTCACAGCGTTGAGCACGTCTCCCACGTGATGCGTGAACTCAACGAACAGCCCCGGAAAACTCTCGACTACGACACCCCGGCAGCACGATTCAAAGCGGAACGCAAAGCGCCGTCGGCCGCTTAGCCGTAGCCTCAAAACACCGGGACTATGCCCCGATTTCACGCATCTGTTGCGTCGACCGCTAGAAACCGCGCCCCCTGAGCGGGCGACCAGAAAGCAGGCATCATTCTGTATGGGAACCGACTACGGACACCATTGCGACTTGACTGACTTCCCTGCAGGCCATTGAACTTGGGGTCGCGACTCGGGCCAATTGATTACGTATCTAAGCCCAGATCAGTATTCTTAATTGGGGCACGTCTTCCTCCGGTCCTCGGCATATGGGAGTGTCAGTCGCTTTCGCCGGATTTTCAAGGCGAGCCCCGAAAGCAAAAGTACTCGACGCTGTCCAAGAATCGTTACTTGGACACGCGCCAATGCCAGAGTCTCTCCGAGGGGGAAGGGTCCCTGACGACCCGAAATTGAATACACGCGGGCCGTACTTTTTTCAGCTGCGGCTCTGTCCGCAAGCCGGTCCTCCACCGGCCGCTTCAGCGCCCCGTAATGTGCTCTTCTAAATTGTTAGTTTCAGAAGTCGTCTGCACTGGATCCCGCAGTAGAACGGGGCGAGTGCAGAGGACTGTTGACATCGGGTTGTCAGAAGTCCCGTGCACTGTCATGCATTTGTTCAATAGTCGCCTGCACCAAAAGCACGCTACGGGGCTGCAGCTGCTGAGGCGTCCTTTGCTGGGACCCAGCGGTACAGGGTGGGCACCGAGACCCCAAGGCTGGCGGCAACTTCCTTTGGCGGTGTTCCCTGACTGAGGAGCTTCCGGGCTGAGCGGATCTTGGCCTCGGTCATGACGCGTTTGCGTCCCCCTACTCTGCCCTGTTCACGCAGTGGAGTCTGAGATCAGTGCCACGGGAAAACTGGCCCTTCCGCGCACTGAACAGTGATCCTGCCACGGCGCTTGACCGGCTGGCCGTCGGTATTGGAGCCAGTCAGTCACGGAATCTCCCCGACGGCCCTTTGGGTCGCGTTACGCAACTCGCTAATCGGCAAGACCTTGCCAAATAGCGCCTGGCCTTCGCGCCTCGTGCCGGAGGACCACGGGCTGGGCGAGGCGTCGCTGTCAACGGGCTTCGTTCCGGGTTTCCCGGGGCCTTGCGCAATACGTTAGCGTACACTAACGTATTTCTTGTGTTGGATGCCTTGGAGATAGCCGCGGAGCCGAATCGGCGCCGGCTGCTGCATCTTCTGGCACGCCGGGAACAAGCGGTAGGTGAGCTGGCCGCTCAATTCACGGTGAGCCGCTCTGCGGTCTCCCAGCATCTGCTGTTGCTGGAGCAGGCCGGGCTGGTGGCTGCCCGGAAAGAGGGGCGGAACAGGTACTACAGGCTCGACCCCGGGGGCATGGGCCGGCTGCGTGATCTTGTCGAGCAGTTCTGGACCGACGAACTGGATCTGCTGGCATCGGATGCCGCCGAGCTGGCCGCCCAGCGTCAAGGGCCCCCGCAACATCACATGACCGAGTCGGAAACTCCGCTTCAAAACAAAGGACGCTTCACATGAGCTTCGATAAAACCGTCCACCTGCCCGTCGGCGCCGACGAGGCGTTTGCCCTGATTACCGAGCCGGAGCGTCTGCGCCGCTGGCAGACGGTGGCCGCCCGTGTTGACCTGAGGATCGGCGGAGAGTACCGCTGGACGGTCACACCCGGCCACCACGCGACCGGCACTTTCCAGGAGATCGAGCCGGGCAAGCGCGTCGTCTTCACGTGGGGCTGGGAATCCGGGATGGATCTGGCGCCCGGTGCGTCCACAGTGACAATCACGCTGGAGCCCGATGCCGAGGGCACCTCGCTGCGTCTGGTCCACGACGGACTCACCGCCGAACAGGCCACAGCGCACGCCGAGGGCTGGAACCACTACCTCGGCCGCCTGATCGCCGAAACCTCCACCGCTGCCGGTGCCGGCCCGGACGAGTGGTCCGCCGCTCCCGAGGGGATCGATCCCCTCAGCTCGGCCGATGCGTCCTTGGCCGTGCTCCTGGGCGTGCTGCGTAATCTCACCCCGGCGGACCGGGAGAAAGCAACCCCCTGCGCTGACTTCACCGCCCACGAACTGCTGGAGCACCTGGCCGGGTCGCTGCGGCAGATCGGCGGCGCACTCGGCGCGGACGTGACAGACCACGCGGATGCCGTTCCCGAGGTGCGCATAGCCGGATTGGCGCAGTCCACGCTGGAAGCCTTCACCCGGCGTGGTACCGACGGCACCATCGACATGGGCTTTGCTGAACTCCCGGCCACCGTCGTGGCCGGCATCATCAACCTTGAGCTGCTCGTGCACGCGTGGGACTTCGCGACGGCCACCGGCGAGGAACTCGTCGTGTCCGACGTCGTCACCGACTACGTCCAGGGCCTTGCCCGGCTGACCATCTCCGAGCAGGTCCGCGCCAGCGGCAGCTTCGCCGCTGCCCAGCCCGTCGCCGAGAGCGCCGGGAGCCTTGAGCGCCTCATCGGGTTCACCGGCCGATCCGTAACCGCCTAGAGTTCTCCACCCCAGTAACCCGTATGAAAACCAAGGAAAGTAGGAACAACATGTCCAAGTTCATCTTCATCTACCACGCCCCGATGACCCCCGCAGAAGCCGCGCCGCCGGCGTCCGAAGACATGGCCGCCGTTATGGAGCAGTGGAACGCCTGGGCGGGCAAGGTCGGTAACGGCCTGATCGATTTCGGCACGCCCCTGGCCAACGGTGTCCGCGTTTCTGCCGACGGGGCCACGGCACCGAGCCAGCGTGAGGTCGCTGGATACAGCATCATCGAGGCCGACAACCTCGAGGCAGCCGTGGAACTCGCCAAGGTGCACCCGCACCTGAACATGCCGGGCGGCTGCGAAATCGAGGTTCACGAGGCCCAGCAGATCCCCGGAATGTAGCAGCGGGCCAAATAATCCCACAGGCGTGTCCGCCGCTGCAATACGGCAGCCCGCGGACGCGCCGCAACTTCACAGAAACCTGACACCCCCATGTCAGACAACCACGATGAAATCGCCATCACCACCCGATTTGCTTCCTTGGGTTCAAGGTACCCCGGGAGTGAGACACATCATTGGGACAGCAGGACCCCCCGGTTTCCGGGGGCCTGCGAGGCGGGTAAAGCACCCGCGGTAGTCCTAGCAACCGATCGTTTATTGAGGACGCAGGAAGCTTGGTTTCAGCATCCTCAGCACGCGTGTCCAAGATTTGGGACCCCAGTGCCGTCCACATATGGTCGATGCCTGGCGAGAAGCAATGGTGGCGAACTCGAAGGGCAGACCTCGATCAACGAACTGCTCGACGAGCCTGTCGCGTCGCGTTCATACAGATGGTGCTGCCCCTCAATGTCCAGCTCCCGGAAGGAAAAATCCGGCGTCTATGAGCTCACAGCAGATTCTCGGGAATATCGGTCATGGGACCAGGGGTGGTGGTGGTGCTGTTGTTCGCCAGGGCCCTCGAACTGAAAATTGCCCACAACTACTTCGGCGCGTTGACGGTCACTTCGTCCCAAGTCCTGGGCGGCCAGAGGCCTGTAGACGCCCTCAGCGACCCCGCTCCCCACTCCTGAAAGCCCAGGAAGCATCCGGCCCGTGAAATTCACGCCAGCTAGCCCCGGCCCTGGACACAGAGTACCTGGTAGATCGTCTCGTGAGCGATGTGCAAATCCTTGCGTCCGGAGAAGGCCTTCCGGAGCTGCCGGCAGATTAAGCCAGGCCCCACCACCGGTCATGCCTCGCCTGAACATAGGCCTTCAGCTCGGGAAGGGCCGCAATTTTGGCCAGCCGCGGACACTGCCTTCGGGTCCGCACTTTCTTCTGCGCGTAGTGCGGACGGCGCTGTCCCGCCTGATTCCGGTTCCAGCGCAGTTCACGGCTCACGGTGGGCGGTGCCCGGCCCAGCTCCGCAGCGATTGACCGCCGGCTGTGCCCGTCACGGTGCCGGGCAGCGATGGTGATCCGCTTGTCCTCACACACAAGACCTGGACACTGGGGTGCGGGAACAACTACTGGAGCTTCTGCGCGACACTGACAATCAATGAGCCCATCTCTGTCTGCAATACCAACGGTGTGAACAGTTTTTCCTCATCCTTCCCGCCTGGTCTGCCCCGTCGGCATGGGCCTGATGATGTGGCTCATGATGCGCGGCCGCAGCGACCAGCCCGCCACATTCGACCAGGAGCAGGAACTGGCCACGCTGCGGGCCCAGATCCAGGCCCTCCGCCCGGCGCCGGCAGACTTCGACCGGCGCCACCCGGCACCGCGTCCCGAAGGGAACCCCGGTGCGTGAACACAGTATTGAATTCACTCGCAGGAACGGCAGCGGCCATCTCCCTGACCTCGTTCTTCTACCTGCGCACCATGCGCCGCCAGGCCGGCACCACCCCCGACGGGTGCTGCGCCGGCCCGAGCGGCAGCCGGAGCCTGGGCACGTCCCGTCTCACCCATGAGAACCGTGCCCTGGAAATACCCGTTCCCGGTCCCGGCAGCCCGGGCATCTATACCGTCTAATGGCAGGTCACGGCCCGCGCCGCAGGCGTCCTTGCTGGTGTTTTCCACGAACTTGTTCATGAGACCGCCGTTGTAGGCCTTCTGCTCCGAGGTGTACTCATGGTCCTGGTCACAGGTGACCGCTTGGGACCGCGAGAACCGGGCCGGCTGGACGGAGTTCGGGTTACTCGGTGCGAGCAGGTTGTCGTGTGCCAGGGTGGCGATGTCCTTGGGCGTGTCCGTCGCCGCCGTGAACGAGGCCGCGGGGATTCCCGAGCCCTGCTGTGTTTCTCCGGGCAGTACGGCCGGCCGGGGCTGACCATGGTTTACTACGACGGCAACACCGTCACCGGGATCTGGAACTACGCCCAGAACTACTCCATGAGCGACTCCCATTTCAGCACCGGCTTCGGACCGTCGAGCCCGGGCGCGCTGAACCTGGTCTCGGGACAGACGCATAGCGTGAGCGAATTGACCGCAGCCGGCCAGCCTGTCAAGCCGGCGGCAAGTGATTACACGGTCCGTGCTCCTGACGCCAACGGCGTAGGCACGATGATCAACGACCCCGACCCGGTCTATGACGATTGTTCCAACAAGAGCCACACCACCAGCTATAACCTGGCCGGCATGAGCAGCAAGAACATCGGCGACCTGCTCAACGACAAGGGCGTTAGCTGGGGTTGGTTCCAGGGCGGCTTCGCCCCGACGGCCCCCGCCACCGCCACGACGCCCGCCTCCTGCGGGGCCTCCCACACAAACGCGGCCGGCGCCTCGGTGACGGACTACAACCCGCACCACCAGCCCTTCCAGTACTTCAAGTCGACGGCCAACCCCCACCATCTGGCTCCGGCCAGCGACGCGGAGATCGGCCACAACGGCTAAGCCAACCACCAGTACGACACGGCTGACTTCAGCAAGGTCGTCAATTCCGAGAACATGCCGGCAGTCTCATTTCTCAAGGCCGCCAACTACCAGGACGGCCACGCCGGTTACTCTGACCCGATCGACGAACAGAAATTCATCGCCGCCCAGGTCAACACCATCCAGCAGTCCAAAAACTGGGACAGCACCGCCGTCGTCCTCGCCTACGACGACTCTCACGGCTGGTACGACCACGTCGTACCAGCCGTGAAGAACTCCTCCAACACCGCCGATGACGCCGCGTGGTGCCTGAATGCGTATAACAAGGGCATCCCGATGGCCGGAGGCTACGCCGACCGCTGTGGCCCGGGCCCGCGCCAGCCGCTGGTGGTCATCTCCCCCCTCGCTAAGAAGAACTTCGTGGACCACACCCAGACCCACCAGGCCTCGATTCTGCGGTTCATCGAGGACAACTGGCACACCGGCCAGATCGGGGACTCCTCCGCGGATGCCACCGCAGGCTCAATCACCGCCATGTTCAACTTCAACCACCAGCGCACCGACAACGTACTGCTCAACGAAAAAACCGGCGCCATCGCCAGCATCATCCGAGGCCACTAGGACAGCGACGAAACCAACAACGACGTCGGGAGCAGTACTTCCGGGGGCAGACCGTCCGTGACTAAACCCGCCGGGCCCAGTAGCGGCCCGCGCAATATGCAGCCCGTCCAGGACAACCTGGGCGGGCTGCACTGTCTTTCAGCGAAGGCCGGTCAGCGGTCCGGAATATTATCCCGTGCCATACTCGGCTCGGCGGCCCGCACAAACAAGGGCCAGCGGAACAGTTGGCGCCGTACAGCGGGGGTGCCCCGTAGTTACCGGTTCAGGCTTTCAAGATTGAGTACTGCCGCCCGGCCGTCCGTAAAGAATCCGTCGCCGGTTGCGTTGTGTCCCAGCTGGGCGTCCACGACGTGAACCAGGTGGGGTTGGGCCACTTTCAGCGATTGCAAGATGTAGGCCCTTTCCGCATCAACATCGGGATCGATGTGGTGGGTCGGCAAACCGGACTTCGTTCCTATCCCGATGCCCCGGTCGAAGCTTGCCGTGGCGACCCACACGGGCAGACCCCCGACGGTGAAATTGGTTTTCCAGATCCTCGTGTGGTGCCGCTGGACCAGCGTGTTGGCGTCGGTGGGTTTTTCGAATGCCACGGTCTCGGGCCGGGCGTCAAGATAGGACGGCGTGACCGGAGCCGTGAGGTACTGCTCGTTGCGGACCGCCACCAGGATGGATCGCAGGGTGTTGCCCAGGGTCGAGGGGTCGGCTTTGTACCATCCGGCCCGCTTGAACAGGCCCTGTATCTGCTCCTGACTGCCAAGGTAGATAAAGTTGATGGGCTCCATCCTGGCCCCGGTCAGCGTTTCGCTATAGACAGGCAACCCCTTAATGGCAGCCTCATTCAGCGCGGGCAGTACCTCAGAAGTTTCCTGACGTTCAATGACTGTCAGGGGCGTGAGCTGGGCGGCGAATATCCCGGCGAACAGCAAGGCAACGGAAGCGGCGATCAGGAGCGGCCGTTGGACCGCGACGGTGAGTGTCACCGGCCTTACAAGGTGGAACCGGTCGTTGATCTCCAACGGCGTGATAATGACGGAAAGAAGAAACAAACCCAGGGCGAGACTGCCCAATATGTCGCTGGGGTAGTGGACGCCCAGATATATCCGGCTGATACCGACCAGCAAAACAGCGGCCAGCGTAGCCAGCACGATCATCAGCCTGCCGATGTAGGACTTGACGGTGCGGCACAGCAGGTAGGCTGCGAGGCCGCCTACGACGGTCGCTGTCAGCGTGTGCCCGCTGGGAAAACTGAAGCTGTTTTCGGTCAGCAGGCCCAGGGACCGGTCCGGCCGGGGCCGTGCCACGAGCTGTTTGATCACCGTGGAACTGGCGGTTTCCAGGCCAAACGCGGCGGCCAGCAGGACCGGCAGCCACCATTGCCGCCGCCGCCAGGAGGCTATGCCCAGGACGATCAGAAAGAAGATGACCGAAACCGAACTGGCGGAAAACGCGACAACGCTGAAAAACGTGTTCTGCCCGTCCGTTCGGATATCCGGCACAAGATTAAGGATCCGCTGGTCGATGCCGGCGAACGAAGTCTTCAGGATGACGGCCCGGGTGATGCTGATGAAGGGCAGCAGGGCGGTGGCCGCAGCCGCGGCGCCGACCGTCAGGACTAGCCCGGTCGGCTGTTTCATCGAGAACCGACGGCCGGCCCAGCGAACGAGGCGCGGGTAGCGTTGACGGAACCGAACGACGTAGGTGTTGCTACGCACACCCTCCCCGGCGGAGAGCAGTATCGACCAGGCGATTTTCAGCGGCGTGCGCAGGACCATGATCAGGCTGAAGACGAACAGAATGATCAAAAGCAGCTGCACGAGCAAGGCGGCCGCAAAGATCAACGGAATGCCGACGACATCCAGCGTATTCAGCAGATAGGCGTTCAGGGCGGTCAAGACAACCACAGCCAGCAGGGCTGCCCCGTACCTGAGCGTCCGTACACTCATCATCCCGGCCGTCTTTTCCGTCCGCGGTCCGGCGGGTTTGCGGTTTCAATCATCCCGGCTCCGTTCGGTTCGGGCTGGTTTCCGCGACTGCCGGGGACTTGCCTCCCGTGCGGGTGCGGGGACGGCGGAGGAATACTCCGACGGCGGCGGTCAGGAGGGCGAGGGCACCGTAGCCGGCCGTGAGGCCCGCGGCGGCTGCGACCGCCCCAACCAGCAGCGGGCCGCCGGCGTCGCCGAGTTCGCGGCCGACTTCGGCGGCGCCCATGGTCTGGCCCAGCCGCTCCGGCGGTGTGGCGGTGGCCAGGGCCGCAAAGGCAACCGGGGTGATGATGCCCGTTCCGGCGCCGATGCCCACGGCGGCCGCCAGCAGCCCGGCGATCCCGGGTAGCATCGCGGCGGCCAGGCCGGCGGCCGTGAGTGCCAGGCCAAGGACAGTGAGGCGGCCCGGACCGGTTGGTGTGTCGGATGCCCGCCCGGCGAGGGGCTGGACAACGGCGGCGCAGAGGGCCAGGAGCGAGACAGCTGCCCCGGTGGCGACGGGCCCGAGACCCGCGGCCGACCCCGAGAGGGGGAGGAAGCCGACACCGACGGACAGTGCCGCGGTCGCCGCTGCCAGGGCGGCGGCCGGGGCCAGGAACGCCCGATCGGCCAGCCGCCGGGCGAGGTCGGCGACGGTCTGCCGGGAGCGGGGAAGGGGCGACGCCACGGGCACGCCCAGGAAGGCCCAGACCGCTACCGCCAGTGCCAGGAGTGCGGTGATGGTGAACAGCAGTTCCAGACCGCCAGCGGCGACCAGCGCTCCTCCGATCAACGGCCCGGCGGTGTATCCGATGCTCTTGTAGAACCCGTAGGAGCCAAATGCTCTGCCCTGCCGGTTGGTCGGGTTCAGCCGGGAGACCAGGGTAGAGGCTGCCGGGGAGAACGCCGACGCGGCCGCGCCCTGGCCAACTCGGGCCAGCCACAGCCATGCCGGATCCCGGGCCAGGACGAAGGCGGCGGAAAAGAGGCCGAAGGCGGCCAGGCCTCCGAGCAGGACGGGTCTGGCGCCGATCCGGTCTGAGAGTGTCCCGAAAACGGGTTTGAGCAGCACCTCGGCCCCGTCGTACAGGGCCAGCATCGCCCCCAGCAGCAGCAGGGACTGGCCATGGCCCACGCTGTAGGCGCCGAGGTTCGCGGCCACGGCATGGGCGCCGAACGCCGTGGTGAAGCCGGCCGCATACAAGGGGAACAGATGCCGCCGGGGGCTTGACACCGTGGCGCCCTGTGGGTCGGCCGTCATTGCTCGGGCTCCGGCGCGGAAACGGGCGGGGGCGCGCCGGTGCGGCGTTCCCGGCGTGCTTTGCGCACGCGCCAGACGATGAACGCGATCACAGCAACCAACAGCACGACGGCGGTGATGTCACGTCCGGCTGCCTTGGCGACTGCTTCGTAGGAGTTGCCGCCCAGGAAACCCAGCAGCACGAACCCCGCGCCCCAGACCACGCCGCCGGCGGCATTGAAGGCCAGAAACCGGGGATAGTGCATCCGGGATGTCCCCGCGAGGGCCGGCATGACCGCCCGGAAGAAGGCCACGAACCGCCCCAGGAAGACCGCTGATCCTCCCCTGCGGCGGAGGAAGTCCTGCGCCTTGTCCAGTTTGGCGCGGCGCTTGTTCATGACCTTCAGGTTCAGGACCCGGGGGCCGAAGTGTTTGCCGATCTCGTAGCCGACGGTGTCCCCCACAATGGCGGCCAGCACGACCAGTATCATCATCATCCACAGCTCCACGTGGCCCCGGCTGGCGACGACGCCTCCGAGGACCGCCGCCGTCTCTCCCGGGATCACGAATCCGATGAACAAAGCGTCCTCGGCAAACACGAGCAGCCCCACCAGGGTCAGCGCCAGCAGCGGGTTGACGTTGAGGATACTGTCGACGAACCCGCTCACACGCCACCGCCTCCCCCGGCGTGAAGACCGCGGTCCGCGCTCGGGAACTGCTCGATTACCGGATCCTCGTTCACGGTCTGCTCCTCGCCTGTCGCGTCCGACCGGCAGCCGGCCGGCCGGCCGGCCGGCCGGCCTCCAAGTAACAAATGATACATTTATGGGTGTGACAATGGAAGATTTCGGATGGCTGCTGGTTCTGGTGCAGGTGCCGGCTCAGCCGTCCAGACATCGGGTGGCGGTGTGGCGGGAGCTGCGCCGCACCGGCGCGGTTCCTATTTCCCGCGGGACCTGGGTATTGCCGGCCCATCCTGCCTTCGAATCGGGGCTGACCCGCGTGAGGGAGCTGACAGCGAAGGGGTCTGGAACATTGACCGTGGTCGATGCCAGGGCCAGAGATGAGGAGGGTGCCGCGTCATTCCGTGCGGCCTTTACCGCCGCCCGGGTTGATGAATGGACGGAGTTCACCGCCGACTGCGGCAAATTCGAGGATGAGATCGCCCGGGAGATCGCCAAGGAAAAATTCACCTTCGCCGAGCTGGAGGAGGAGGAGCAGAGCCTTGAACGTCTGCGTCGCTGGTTCCGCGAACTGAAATCCCGCGACGTGTTGCACCTTCCCGAGGCGGAAACTGCTGCCGGGCATCTGGTCAGGTGTTCCGAGGCACTGGATGGTTACGCCGCACACGTCTACGCGGTCACTCTTCCGTAGGCACGCCGGTGCTATGCCGGCGGCGTTCGGGGAGTGTGACGGTGATGATGGTTCCGTGCGGGCCGGTGCTGGTCATCCGGGCGTCTCCTCCCCGGCTGGCGGCTGCTTCCATGACCAGGGAGAGTCCTATTCCGTGGCTTCGCCGTTGTGTTCCTTCACCGGTGGGGTGGCCGTGGGCGAAGCGGTCAAAGATCCTTGACGGCTCAATACCGGTGATGCCGGAGCCGTTATCGGCGACGCTGATCCGGACTTTTCCACCGCTGGTGGTGACGGTCACGGCGATGTCGCCGCCAGTGCCGGTGTGGGCCAGGGAATTATCCACCAGTGCATAGATCACCCGGCGCAGCGTGTGGGCCGGCAGATCAACCCACGCGGCGCTGGGGCTCTTCACGGTCAGCCCGACACCGGCTTCGTCTGCCAAAGGCGTCATCTCCCGGACCGTTTCGGCAATCAGCTCAGCGGCATCAACTATCTCCGCCGGGCCTCGTGTGGTCTCTGATGTTGCAGCGAGCAGCAGGTCGTTGACTGTCCGCGTGAGCGCGGCGGCGTCTTTTCGGAGCTGGGCGACTGTGCCCGAGATCGGGGTGCCTGGTGTTGTTTGCCGGTTCGCCAGCTGAAGCCGGCCGTCCAGTACGGCCAGGGGCGTGCGGAGCTCGTGGCTGGCGTCCTGGACGAATCGCCGCTGCGCGGCCAGGGCCTCTCCGAGCGGTCGAACGGCGCGGCGGGCACTGCTGAGGCCGACGGCTGCAGCAAGGATGATGCCCACGATGCCGCCGCCGATCAGGGCCAGAAGCAAGTCGCTGCTGTCGATGTAGATCCGGCCGGGCCGGGCGGCGTGTTCAAGGATTTCCCCTGGTTGTGAGCGCCGGAGGACAAACAGGAACGACGCAGCGATGACAACGGCAACCAGTGCCGCACACGCCGCAGCGATCTGGATGCTGACTTTGCGGGACGCTGCCCGGAGGATGAGTTGATCGGCATCCGTGGGTTTCATTCCGGTTCTCCGATCCGGTAGCCGGCTCCATGGATGGTGACGATGACGGATTTTCCGACTTTTTTGCGCAGGTAATGGACGTAAGTATCGACCACCGACGGACCGTCCGTGCCCTCAAACACGGCGGTGAGAAGTTCGGGACGGGAAAAGACCCGGCCGGGGTTTCGTGCCAGGATTTCAAGCAGCCCGGACTCGCGGGGTGAGAGAACCACCCGGGCCCCGTAGGCCGAGGACATGATTCGACCTGATGGGTCGAAATCCCAGGAGCCCAGCGACAGCATGGTCCGGGGGCTGTCATAGGTGCGGGTCAGGGCACGCAGCCGGGCCGCCAGTTCGTCGGCGTCGAAGGGTTTGACCATGTAGTCGTTCGCTCCGGCATCGAGTCCGTCGATTTTGTCCTGGACGGCTCCGAGGGCGGTCAGGATCAGTACGGGCGTGGAAACCTGCTTCCTGCGCAGCGCTGCGATCAGGGAGGCCCCGTCCAGGAGCGGCAGTCCCCGATCAATTACCAGCACATCCCAGTCCCCTGTCAGGCCCAGATGGAGGCCCTGCTGCCCGTCTGTGGCCAGGGTGACATTGAACTCGCCGCCGAGCAGCTGGACTGTCAGCGGCCCGAGCTGATCGTCATCTTCAATCAGAAGTACGCGTGGTTTTGCCTCTTCGTCCATGGTCGCATTCTGCCAAGAAACCGCGTCCGGCGGACACCTCACCCCTGGTCGCCCATTCACCGGGCCGGGTAAGGGACCGGGCCAAAGCGACGCAGAACATTGACCCTGGCCAGCAAGCGGAGGGCGTAGCGGTTCCACAGGCCGGCAAATAATATTATTCCCGCAATGGAGACCAGGAACGACGCTGCCACATCGGTCGGGTAATGGACACCCAAATAGACGCGTGAGGCGGCCACCGCCACGGCCACCACTGCACCACAGGCAAGGCTCGGGCGCTCCCATCGGGTGCCGCGGGCGAGGAGGAAGAGGGCGATAGCCAGGGACACCGCAAGTGAGGTGTGGCCGCTGGGGAAACCATTGGAGGCGGGCTCCGACACCAACGGATCCAACAGGTCTCCGGGATCCGGCCGATGCCGGGCCACCAGAACCTTGAAAACCTCGCTGCTCAGCCACCCGGCCGAAGTGATAGCACCCACGGCTATCGCGTTGACCGGGCTGCGCCGCACCACCAGCAGAAACACGCACACCAGCACCAACATGATGATTCCGCCGGCTGGGCTGAAAAGATTGTTCAACGCCAGCGCCAGAGTGTTCAGCACAGTCGAATGATCCCGGCTTACGGCCTGGTCAACGCCAAGATCCGAGGCCGTCAGCACCGGGACAGACTTCATGGTCAAACCCAAGGCAAGCACGGCCACGGCGATGACAGCCGGCAACACAATCCAATGCCTGATCTGCGGAAGCACACCCAGGCGCGCGGTCACGTCCGGGTGACGATCGATGGTCTGACTCTTCACAACTGCCCTCCGCTCCCGTTGATTCAACGGGACTCCACTGATGATTTCTTTTCCAGTGTCCGGAACGCGTTCTAAGGAACCGCTAAGAACCGGAACCTTCCCTTCGATTGCGTGGTCCCGGCAGTTGGTGGTCGAGGTATTCGCCGATGGTCGCTTTGATCTGGTGAGATATCGACAGGAATCTCTTATCCCTCGCCGTTTATGGATTGCAAACAGTCGATTGCCACCTGGCCCGCGAGCCCGTAAACGCCAGCCAGGGCCTGCCCTTGATGCTCGGCTCCCTGGTCCTCCCCCGACGGTCGGCCGGCTTGAACGACAGCTTTGCAGTGGATACAACTTTCCGCTTGCCTCGCGCCAACGGCCATAGTGAAATAAGCAGGGATTCCATCTGGTTGCATGGCACGGTTCACATCCTCCCGAGGACCGTCCACGTTGCGTAGTCCTGACCTCAGTCTTGGCGCTCCTAGCCGCACGAAGACGTTCCCGTCACCAGCGGAGGTTACTCCGGAGCCGCGTCCGGTAGGGATATACGCCAATCGGATGCCAAGGCGGGAACTGGATTCACGCCAGGTGAGGGTGGATCGCCTCCATTAATTACACGGGCGGATCGAGGTTTAAGGTTCAATCTGACGGACAGAAGGATGAGAGGCCCTCCATCCATCTTTTGTGCGACATTCAGGCTCTGTTGCGCATCTACGGAGAGGGGGAAGCTTGTGCCGCACACGTGCGGCCGGGGACATCGAAGATCCCACGCCAACCCGCTATTCGTTATCGTCTGTGAGGGCTTCCTCATCGAGTTCGGCTAAAACGTCAGCCGCATCACGGCTACCGCTGGCAGCGAGGCGCCGAAGCTCATTCAAGTCACCCTTTTCACCGGCGAGTTCAACGAGCTGGTCCACAGCATCCCTGCTGCCGCTGTCAGCGAGACGACGCAGCTCATCGAAGTCTTCTCGCTCCGCGGCAAGTTCGATCAGCTGCCCTACTGCATCGAGGTCACCGCGCGCGGCTTGTTCCCGTAGTGCTGAGAGGTCAGGGTCGGACATCGTGAGGACCTTCCGTGGACTGTTGCTAATGGACACTTAGTTGGCCGTAGATACGCGGGCGTCTGACGCAATCAAGCAGGTCAAAACGGAGCCGATAATAGAGAAAACCGCCGTCATCGCTCATCCAAGCCCTCCCGACCTTCTGCATTTTACACCCCTGGCCCTGACCCACCTCGGACTCTCCGGAACCATGTGGATCGCCGCCGGCATCGCGCTCCTCGGTGCGGCAGTCGGCTACTTCATGGCCCCCGAAACCAAAGGCCAGAACCTCGAAGAAGCAGCCGCACTACAGGGATAACGCCATCCTGAACACCTCCATATCGGAGAAACCGTAGCGGGAGCCGCCACCCATCGAGGACCGGATGCTCCTGCTACAACCGGAACAGGCAGAGGGCTGCAGAGCCCCTAAGCCTCCACGGCCAGCCGGATCATGGACCAGGACACGGCGGGCAGCACGGCGGTGAGCCGGCCGCCGTCGAGCGTGACACTGCCGTTTTCCGCCGGCAGAACAGAGGTGGAATCGTCCGCCGTCGCCTGCCAGTACGGGTCCTTGTTGGCGTAGGTGGCCGCCTCGATGACGCTGACGTTGCCGAGGTCGGCAACCGCAGCATCCAGCGTGAGGGCATCCGTTACTGAACGGTTGACGGCGAATACCACTGCCTCGCCGGCTTCCGCATCGAAGGTGGCCACGGCGGACAATGCGGCAAAGCCGGCCGTCTGCCCACCGCTCACCACAGGAGATTCGACGGCGGGCTGGAGCACCGTACCGGCGGCGTGATGCGATGTGAGCGCGAACGGGTGAAAGGTGGTCTGCTTCCAGGCCCGGCCCCCGGGTTCGGTCATGATCGGGGCGATGACGTTGACCAGCTGCGCGAGGTTGGCGGAATGCACGCGGTCCGTGTTGCGCAGCAGGGTGATCAGGAGATCACCGACGACGACGGCGTCCCCCACCGTGTAGCGGTCCTCCAGCAATGCCGGAGCAACAGGCCAGTCCTTGCCGGACGGAACCTTGGACTCGTCGCGGCTGGCGTGCCAGACGTTCCACTCGTCAAAGGAGATGTTGACTTGTTTGGCGGATTTCTTGACCGACTTCACGTGGTCGATGTGGGACACGATGTCCTTGATAAAGGATTCCATCCGCTGGCCGGCGGACAGGTGCTCCTGCAGATCCCCGAAGTCCTCGAAGTACTGGTGCGCGGAAATGAGGTCGACGAGTTCGTACGTTTCGCTCAGGACCACCCGCTCCCATTCGCCGAAGGTGTCCATTCCCGGGCTGGAGCTGCCGCACACCACAAGTTCCAGATCCTGGTCCACCATGCGCATGGCACGCGCCGCATCCGCTGCCAACCGGCCATACTCCGGGGCGCTCTTGTGGCCGATCTGCCACGGGCCGTCCATTTCGTTGCCCAGGCACCACATCCTGATGCCGTAGCCATCCTCAGCCCCGTTGGCCTTGCGCTGCTCCGAGAAGGCGGTACCGCCGTCTATGTTGCAGTATTCCAGCAGGTCCAGCGCCTCCTGCGTACCGCGGGTGCCAAGGTTGACCGCCATCATGGGCTCCACACCGGCCTTGGCGGACCATTTGGCAAATTCATCCACGCCCACCACGTTGTGGTCGGTGGAGTGCCAGGCCAGGTCCAGCCGGGCCGGGCGCTGCCCCACGGGTCCCACGCCGTCTTCCCAGCGGTAGCCGGAGACGAAGTTGCCGCCCGGGTAGCGGACCGTGGACACGCCCAGCTCCCGGGTGAGCTGCAGGACATCGGTGCGGAAGCCGTCGTCGTCCGCCTGCGGGTGCCCGGGCTCGAAGATGCCGGTATAGACGCAACGGCCCAGGTGTTCCACAAAGGCGCCGAAGGTGCGCCGCCGGACGGGACCCACCGAGAAGGCCGGATCGATGGTGATTTTTGCTGCGGCAGTTTCTGAAATGCCCACGTGAACGTCCTCGCTTTTTTATTTTCTACAACGTTATAGAAAGCATTGTTAGCGCAACCGTCACGTTCGTCAAGGGTGGAACCGGAAACATTGCTGTGCGCCGCGTCCGAGCGGACACGCGCACTACATCGTGTCGGTCATTTCCTCCGGTTCCGCCACGAGGAGCAATTCGGTGCCGTCACGCAGCACTGCTATGTCCAGCGGCGCACCGATTGCTTCGGCAAAGAGCAGCTTCTGCAGGCTTTCGGCATTGGAGACGGATTTCCGGCCGACGCTCAGCACCACGTCGCCGGCCCTGAGTCCTGCGCGCTCGGCCGGAGAGCCCACCAGCACTTCGACGATTCGCAGACCGTCGTGGTGGCCTGTCCGGACCACGGAACTCACCGGCAGCTGGACGGGTGTGCTGACCAGCCCAAGGTAAGCACGCCGGACGCGCCCGTCCTTGAGCAAGGAGGCGATGATCCGCCGGGAAGTGTCGTTGATGGGAACGGCCAGCCCCAGTCCGGCTCCGGCGACTGCCGTGTTGATGCCCACGATCCGGCCGCGGGCATCCGCCAGCGCACCGCCCGAGCTTCCGGCGTTGAGAGCTGCGTCGGTCTGGATAACGTCCTCGATCACACGGCGGTTGCGCCCGGACCAGACAGGGATGGACCGGCCCAGGCCGCTCACCACCCCGGCCGTAACGGACCCCGCCAGCCCCAGGGGGTTGCCAACAGCGATGACAAGCTGGCCCACCCTGAGCGATTCTGCGTCCCCGAACTCTGCCGGCGGCGCCGCAGGAGGCCGACCATGGACAACGGCAAGATCTGAGAGCGGATCGGCGCCCACCACATCCATGTCCGTCCTGGTCCCGTCCGCAAAGACCGCATGCCCCTTCTGCGCGCTCCCCACCACATGGGCATTGGTGACGAGGTACCCGTCAGAGGTGAAGAGTACGGCCGAGCCCGCCCCGACGCGGAACCGTCCATTCCGCCCGTTGCCGGCCATCTCGATCGCAGCCACGTGCGGCGTAACGGACTCGGCGACGCGGATCACTGTCGCGGAATAACTGTCCAGCGGGTCCTCGGACCCGGCAGATCCGGAAACTCTGTTAACAACGGTAGCCACGGCGCACCTCCCCGAACTGACACTTATCTATGTCAACTACTGTGGCCACGATGGTAGTCCCGCGCAGCCTACGCCCTGAGTGAACTCCGCCGCCTCGAAATACCCGTGCCCTGCGTCCCTGGTGACTCCAGCACCGAGCGGTTGCCGGAGTGCCAGTCCAAGTCGATGAGGCCGTGTTCGCCGATGGCCTGGCGCCCCGCCAACTCGCTCAGGTGTTCGTGTCCAAGCTGCGGCCTCGGCTGTGAGGCGGCCGGCGGCGTCGCCCACGCGGAGGATGGCGTGTTCCAGCTTG
Source organism: Pseudarthrobacter sp. N5 (assembly GCF_050157035.1). Lineage (GTDB taxonomy): Bacteria > Actinomycetota > Actinomycetes > Actinomycetales > Micrococcaceae > Arthrobacter. The sequence goes on along the minus strand of NZ_CP189593.1, from coordinate 462,817 downwards.
GTGCTGACAAAGTCTTTGAACTGCGGATTGAGCGCGGAAAGGAAGTCCGCGGACGGGTACTGTCCGTCCTGGAAGATACCTTTGTAGCCTGCAGTGCAGGCGTTGCGGACGTAGTTTCCGCAGAGCTGCCAGACGATCCAGTCGGCAGCTTCCACCCAGTGGTCCGTGGCGGCATAGACTACCGGGTCCTCCTCAAGCAGCTGGAGGCCCTTGGCGAATTCCCACTCCGGTCGATTCCCGCATCGGCGACGGCCTCAGGCACCGCGTAACCCAGGACGTCGCGGAGTCATTTGGCACCTGAAGCGCCCATTCACCGGGAAGCCGTGCGGCGCCGTCGCCCGCTGTGCCCGCAGGGAGGGCGCCGGTAACCACCGCGTGCGGGTAATCGAACACAGCACTGCCCAGCTCTTTGCCATCACGGACCCTCACCACAACAGCGCGGCCGGAAAGGTCCCGTAGTCCACACCAATAACAAAGCAGTCTGTACCCTCAGCGGTCACGCCCATGAAGTCCTCCAATAGTTGCCGTCACTTCGTGGCCCGTCTCAATTGAGAGCGCTAACAACACGCCCTGTCAAGATGACCGCCAACCCCGCGGACCTCATCTCAGCACGTGCGCTGCGTCCTGGATTGCCGCGGCAATCTCGTCCAGAGCGGCTGACCCGTACCGCCATTGCTGCCAATGGAGCGGTACGTCGACATACGTCTTGGGCGCCAAAGTCGTAAGTTCCTGCCGTTGCAGGTAGCCCGCAATTTCGATCTCGGGCATCATCCCCCAGCCCATGCCGAGCCGGATGGCCTCGCCGAATTCGTGCGCGGCGGGGACGTAATGCCGCGGGGGCTGGAGGACCTTGCGGCCGACCCTTCGCAGGTAGCGGTCCTGCAGATCGTCCTTGCGGTCGTAGACCACCGCGGGCGCTGTCGCCAGCGTTGCCGCTGTCACTCCGCCTTCGAACCAGGTCTGGGCGAACGCAGGGGTGCAGACCGGGAGGTAGCGCATAACGCCCAGCCGGCGGGACGTGCAGCCAGGCACCGGCTTGGCAGTGGCAGTGATGGCCCCTGCCGCCGCCCCGCTGCGCAGGAGATCCAGCGAGTACTCCTGGTCTTCGCGCAGGATTTCCAGCTGGACCCTGCCGGCCACCGCGGCCAGGCCAGCCAGCGCCCAGGTATGCAGCGAATCACTGTTGATCACCAAGCTAAGGCGGGTATCCGCGTGGGTTGTGCCCGGCTGCAGCTCATCGGCCAGGTCGGCAGAAAGCAGTTCGAGTTGACGGGCGAAGCGCACCACGGCTTGTCCCGATTCGGTGAGTTCGATCGGCCGGGTCCTCCTCAGCACAGGGCGGCCGACGGCCACCTCGAGGGCACGGATGCGCTGGCTCACGGCGGATGGTGTGACGGATAGGTGGCTGGCTGCGGCGTCGAAGCTTCCCCGGGCAACGATTGCGGCCAGCGTCCGGGCCTGGTCAGGATGAATGTCAATCATTAGCTCATCTTATGGAACCACAGAATCTTTAACTGGTTTCATGACGATCTTCCTTCTAACGTGGGGACGGTGATAATCTCCGTGCTTTCAGGTTTTGCCACCGGCCTGTCCCTCATCGTCGCCATCGGCGCCCAGAACGCCTTCGTCCTCCGGCAAGGCCTCCAGCGTTCCCATGTCACGCTGGTGGTTGCGGTCTGCGCCCTGTCAGACCTTGTGCTGATCCTGCTGGGCGTGGCCGGCATCGGCATCGTCATTGAACAGGCACCCGCCGCGCTCGAAGTGGTGCGCTGGGCCGGTGCGGCCTTCCTCCTGGTCTATGGAATGCTCGCCGCCTGGCGGGCCATCCGAGGGGAACACCTGGACCACCTCGGGACCGGGCAGGGCGTCGGCTGGGCAGCCGTCCTGGGCACGTGCCTGGCGTTCACCTGGCTCAACCCCCACGTGTACCTGGACACCGTGTTTCTGGTCGGGTCCCTGGCCAGCGCTCACGGCTCCACCGGGCGGTGGTGGTTTGCGGCCGGCGCCGGGCTGGGCAGCCTCATCTGGTTCACTGCCCTCGGCGTCGGAGCGCGTTTTCTGGCCCCGCTCTTCCGCCGCCGGAGCGCCTGGCGCGTCCTCGACGGCGGCATCGCCGTGGTCATGATCACCCTCGCCGTGTTGCTGGTCAGCTGAGGGCAGCAGGCGATTTCTCAGCGGGCGAATACTCAGCAGTCGACTTCTCAGCCGGCTGGTGCTGCTGTGCTCCCCCGGATCACCAGTTCCGGCGTCACCACGGTGCTGCTGACCGCCGCGCCGTCTTCGATTTGGGCCAGCATGGTGTCCATACAGCGGCGGCCGAGTTCCTCGAAGTCCTGCCGGACGGTGGTGAGCGGCGGGCTGAAGTAGCCCGATTCGGGCTGATCATCGAACGCCACGACGGAGACGTCGTCGGGCACCCGGACACCGGATTCGCTGAAGGCGCGCAGCAGTCCCAGTGCCATCTGGTCGTTGCCCACAAATATGGCGGTGGCAGTCCGTTCGGCTGCGAGTCTGCGGCCGATTTCATAGCCGCTGCCCGCACTCCAGTCCCCCTCTTCCAGGAGATCAGCTGCAGGCCCGGCCGCCGCCAGGGCGCCACTCCAGCCGTCGGCACGCTCGGCGCCGTCGATCCAGCTTCGCGGTCCTGCGACATGCCCGATCCTCCGGTGCCCCTGCCCAATAAGGTGACCGACGGCGAGTTCGGCTCCCCGCTTCTGGTCCACCATGGCGCCGCTGACGGCCTCATTGCCCAGCGAATCGACCGCCACTACCGGGACGCCCGGCTGGAATTCTTCCAGCGCCTGCCCAGCACACCGATGGTCTGCGAGCGCCGCGTCACCAGGCTCCGGGCGGCGGTGTTGCGCCGGTAGCCTAGTTCAGCAATGGCGGCCTCCACCCGTTCGCGCGTCGCCTTGCTGACATTGGGGTGGTTATTGACCACCCGGGACACGGTCTGGTGGGAGACGCCGGCGCGTTCCGCCACGTCTTCAAGACGAGGCAGGCGCCGGTTGCTGCTTTTTGGCATGTACCTATTGTCTGCGTCTATTGTCCGCGCGCCAGCAGGGCGTCCACGAAGACGCTCGGAATGTCCTTCGGATCCCGGGCAATGTAGCTGGTGCCGCCCGTGGCCGCAGAGATTTTCTTGAGGGTCGCGGCGTCGGCGTCGGCGGTGATGCCGATGGTGACGATGATGACCGGCTTGGCCGGATCGCGTTCGCGCTGCAGGGTTTCCAGCAGCTGGTCCAGGTTGAGGGATTCCGGGTCTTCATTGGCGCCGTCGGTAAAAAGGATGATGCTGTTGACGGCGCGCGAATCGTAGTTGGCTTTGACAGTACGGTAGGCGGCCAGGGTGGAATCGTAGAGGCCTGTTGCTCCGCCGGTCCGCTGGTCCAGTCCGGTGATGTCCGCCACCAGGCGGTCACGCTGGGTGACGCCGTCAGCCACTGCGTCCATTTTCCGGATCGGATCCAGCTCAATGTAGTCCTGCGTTCCGCCGCCCAGGCCGATCGAAAACGCCCACAGGCCCAGTGCCGCCGTGTTGGGGAACAGCTTGCTGCCGGCAATCGCTGCCTGCTGCGTGAGCTGCATCCGGGTCTTGCCGCCGGCGTCGAAGTTCATGGAACCGGAGACGTCCATGACCACCAGGGAGCGGAACGGGATGGCCTGCAGCGCCCAGCCCTTGAGTGTCTTGTCCACGGTTTCCGCGGAGGCAGCTTTGACCGCCGTCACATTGCCTACGCCTGGTTGGTCGCCAGTTTTGCTGCCGTCGGCCGGCCTCAGCCCCACATCAGCAAGATCCTTCTTTCCGGACTCGGTGGCCAGTGCGTCTTCGAGCGCGGCGGCCGCTTTCTTCAGGGATTCACCGCGTTCGCCGCTGGCGGTGACCGCCACCGGGTAGCTGAGCGACACGGATCCTGAGTGCGGCAGAGATGCTGAGAGCTGGGCACCCGCCGGTGTCTTCGCGAATTCCAGCCAGGCCTGTTCAGTCACGATGGCAAGTCCGCCACCGGAAACCACGGCCTCGAGCTGCTTGGCGTCAGTCTGCTTCTCGCCTGATCTCTGGCTTTCACCTTGGGCCAGTTGGGCGATGGTGGCCTGGAGCGCTTTGGCGTCGGCGCGGCCGCCCTCCACCTCGGACAGCGCGCCGAGGAGCGCCACCTCGCCGCTGCCGGTCACCAGCGGATCACTGAACCGAATGCCGGGGGTCTGCAGGGCGCTCAGCCAGGTGGCGAACGCGGGGACCTCGCCTTTGCGTCCCACCAACACGCCGGGGGTGGAGGCAAGCGAGGAGACGGCGATTTCCGGCGCCGCGGCGGCCACCACGCGCTGAACGCGGACTGCGGAATCCGCCACCCAGATGTCCGGGGCGTCTTTGCCGGCAGTGACCTTCGCGGCTATTTCCGGTTGGCTTTGGGTGCTCACGCTGAACGCGACGCAGGCGTCCGCCGGAACCGCGGCGGCTGCCTTTTGAACGGCCGACGCGATGGTGGTGTCGGCAGCAACGGTGACCGGGGCCGGCGTCATGCATTTGGCGCCAGCAGGCGTCTGCATGTTGGTGATCCAGAAGACGATACCGGCGGCAACCGCAACGGTGACGACCGCGCCGAGGACCATAAGGACACGCGGCCAGAAGAACGGCGACCGGCTGGGGGACTGGCCGCGGCTTTCACGGCGAGCTGATCGGCGACCTGTCATGGGTGTAGTACCTAACTCCTGAGGATTCCGGGTGTGCCGGTGGGGTTCTGTCCAGCTGTTACCGCGCCCGGGACACCCGGACCGGCTGCAAAATCAGTTAAGTATACGTAAAGGAGTGTGTTGTATCACATCCTGCGCCAAAGTCACGGCGAACGCGCCGGAGGCCGCGGGCCGGGCACCCGACCGGCCGGTGCCCGGCACTTTTCCTTTGTGCTGCTAGTTTGTGGCAGTGACCAGCCCTCAGGAAATGCTTCAGACTTTCGACCAGCGGCTCCGTTCCGCATCCGCCCTCGGGTTTCCCCAGGACGTCGAAATCCACGACGACGGCCGGGTCATCCGGGTCTCGGGCACAAGTCACGGAACATTCATTGTGACCACAGGGTCACTGGACCTTTCCCCGGCAGAGACCCGGGAAATAGTCAGCAGCCAGGTCCGGTGCCTTCGGAAGGACGGCAGCAACGCCGAGTGGAAAACGTACGGCCACGACCTCCCGGCAGAGCTCCCCGCGCTCCTGGCCGAGGCCGGCTTCGAGGCAGGGGATCAGGAGACGCTGGTCATAGGCAGGATTGCCGCGTTGTCCCGGATCAGGTCGGAGGCCGCCGCCGGCGTGGTGATCCGCCGGACCGTGGATCCTGAAGACATGCGCAGGATCGCCGTTATGAAGGCGGAAGTCTGGGGGCGCGAGTTTCCCCATCTGGCCGGCGACCTCGCCGCCCGCGCGGCCTCGAGGCCGGAGACCACCGCAGTTTTTGTGGCTGAGGCAGGCGGGCGGATTGTTTCAGCCGCCTGGCTGGAACTTTGTCCCGGCACGGGGTTCGCCGGACTTTGGGGCGGCAGCACCCTGCCGGAATGGCGCGGCAAGGGCATCTACCGCACCCTGGTGGCCGCCCGCGCCAGGCTGGCGGCCGAGCGCGGCTATGAGTTTCTGCAGGTTGACTGCACAGAGGATTCCCGGCCCATCCTCGAGCGGCTGGGACTTCTGGCCGTCAGCACCACCACGCCGTACCTGTGGACCCCGGGCGCAGGAAATGCCGGGTTCCAACAAAAAATCCCCGGCCACCTGTTGCCAGGAAGCCGGGGATTTTCCACTCTTCGCTAAAAGAGTGGGCCCTGTGGGGATCGAACCCACGACCCACGGATTAAAAGTCCGATGCTCTACCAACTGAGCTAAAGGCCCCAGCTGACTGCCGCAAATGCATGCACAAACGGCTATCAGCCCAGTCCATTTCTGAACGTTAAATACTGTACCCCACACCAGGGGCAGCTTTGGCACCGGGGCACGCGCCGGCGTCGTGCGTTACACCCCCGAGGGCTGCCGCCGCAGGCTCGATTCCCATACTCCACAGGAGTAGCGTGGGGGCATGACCGAGCAAACAGGAGCCAGCGCATACGGCGGAGCCAACCGGCATCACAAGCCCAAGCCCTTCGCGCCCATCGATTTCGAGCCGTTTGCCGGCGGCGCGGACCCCGCGCGTGTTTCCGAAGCCGCCCACCTCGCGGCGCAGGCGCTGGTGCGACACGGACGGGACAACGCCGATCCCGTCATCACCGAACGGCTGGTCAAGCTCACCGACGAACAGGGCCTCGAGGCCATCGCCGAAATGTGGGCCGAAAGCCCGGCCCGCTCCCTCCCCGGCGCCCTGTGGCGGCTGTATGCCCTGCGGGCAGCCACCGTGCAGGACCCGGAGCGCATCTCGGTCTATTTCAGGGCCGGCAAGGACACCGCGCAGGTCTCCCACGTGGTGGCAGGCGCTGCCGAACCGCCTGGTGCGGACGAGATGAAGTCCATGGCTGACGCCATTTTGTCCGGCGCGTTCGACGGCGAGTTCGACGTCGCGCTGGAACGTTCCGCCGCTTTCTGCCGGGTGGTGGCGCTCGGCCAGGCCACTCTCGCGGACGGCGCTGATCACAGCAATGAGGCCCATGCGAGCAAGCTCACACGCAATTCCCACCAGCTGGTCAAGACCGCCGAGGACTTGGAGCACGCAGCTAACGCCTGGCGCCTGGGAGAGCTGGACTGAGGCGCCGTAGCCCGGAAATGTCAATGTTGACTTGGAACGATTCAAGTAGAACACTGAAACTGGTGCCGAACCGCGAAACCCCCGGGCTTCAACATCTAGCCGCCTAGAGCGGCCTACCGCCGAGAGGCGTATCCGGTTCGGCACCACTTTTATGCCCGGATTCGTGTCAGGATGAGTGTCCGGGCCGGCATTACAAATGTTCACCCCGAAGCCCGCAGCGCAGCCGGTAAAGTAATGACCATCTGCGGGCTGGCGTCAAGTCACATGTCCTACGGCCCGTGGCCCCACGCTATTTCGACCTCCGAAGACCGGTATCCCACGTGAAGCTGCGCCTTTTCCCCCAAGAGCCCGCCGGGCTGAACCTGCTTTCGCTGATGGCCCACCAGATTGTCCTGGCAAGCGCCACAATGGCGGAAATCATGGGAGCGCCCGCGGCCGAACACAACAGGCTTGTGGAAGACATGCACAACCACGAGGCAAAATCGGCCGAACTGCATTTTGCCTTGCTCACCCATATGCGCACCAGCTTTGTGAACCCCCTCCCCCGTGAGGACATGTATGCGCTGTCCCGCTACCTCAACGAGGCCATTGAAAAGCTGGATGCCGCCGCCGAACTGGTGGCGCTCTACAAACTCGAACGGCTCCCCAAACGGGCCGCCGATCAGCTGGAGATCATCAGCCGCCAGGCCGAACTCACTGTTGACGCAATGCGGCGGCTGAACAACCTCGATGACCTTGAGGATTACTGGATCGAGATCCTGCACCTGGCCAAACGCGCGGAGCGGACGCACCGGGTATGGGTTGCGGACATGCTCAAGGACATGAAGTCCGCACAGTATGCCCGCAACAGGGACATCGCTAACCAGCTGGTGGAAGTCACCAAGGACATGCGGCGCATCGCAACCCAGGTAGGCAGCATCATCGTCAAGGAATCCTGAGGTGACGACTGCCCTCTTTATCCTGGTGCTGGTCCTGGCCGCGGTGTTTGCTTTCCTCAATGGCTTCAGGGACGTATCAGGCTCCGTGGCCCTCGCCGTCCGGACCAGGGCCCTGACGCCCACTGTTGCCGTCCTGCTGGCGGCGTTATTCAACTTCCTCGGTGCCCTGCTCAGCGCCGCGCTGGCCGTGGCAGCCACTGCCCGCTGGATCAGCCTGCCAGAGGGCGGCAACGGATTGTCCATCCTTGTTGCCGCCCTGGGAAGTGCCTGCGTCTGGGGCGTTTACACCTGGTGGCGGGGCATTCCGTCCTCGTCCACCCATGCCCTGGTGGGTGGCCTGGCGGGGGCCGGCGGGGCCAGCGTGATAGTGGGTGGCCACGCGGTGGGAGGCGTGGACCAGTCCCTGCTTTTCCAGGTGGTGCTGCCGCTGCTGCTCTCCCCGGTGATCGCTTTCATCGGCTCCTACCTGCTGGTTTTCCCGGTGACCTGGGCGGCGCGGTATTCCCAGCCCAACGTGGTCAACAACCGGTTCCGGCGCGCCCAGTCAATCGCCGCCGGGGGCGTAGCCTTCGGGCATGGCCTGCAGGACGGCCAGCGCATCAGCGGTGTGCTGATCCTGGCCCTGCTGGCTTCCGGATTCTCCGATGTCCCGAGTATTCCACTCGGGGTGGCGTTGATTTCCGCGGTTATGCTGACGGCCGGAACGCTCTTCGGCGGCTGGCGGATTTCCCACACCATCGGCTACAGGCTCACCCGGATCGACCCGCTGCGTGGCTTTGTGGCTCAGATATTCAGTGCCATACTGCTCTTCCTCGGCGCGATCGGCCTGCACTGGCCCATCTCCACCACGCACACCGTGACGTCCGCTGTCCTGGGTGCAGGGACCAACCAGAGTTTCTCGGTGACCAACCGGCGGCTGGTGCTCCGGATCCTGGGGTTCTGGATTGTGACGCCTGTTGCCACGGCGGCCGGCGCCTTTGTGCTGGAACTCGCGCTCTCGCCGTTGTCAGGTTCCTGACAACTCCACCTGCCTGCCAGCTCCAGCAATTCCTGGAATCCGGGGACTACCCGAAGCGGCCGGAGACGTAGTCTTCCGTTGCCTTCTTCGCGGGGTTGTTGAAGATGGTGCTGGTTTCGGCAAACTCGATCAGCTTGCCCGGCTTGCCGGTGCCCGCAATGTTGAAGAACGCGGTTTTGTCGGACACACGCGCGGCCTGCTGCATGTTGTGGGTCACGATCACCACCGTGTACTGGTCCTTGAGCTCATTGATGAGGTCCTCGACGGCCAGGGTGGAGATCGGGTCCAGTGCCGAGCATGGCTCGTCCATCAGGATGACCTGGGGTTCCACGGCGATGGCACGCGCAATGCAGAGGCGCTGCTGCTGGCCGCCGGAGAGCCCGGATCCGGGCTTCTCCAGCCGGTCCTTGACCTCATTCCACAGGTTGGCACCCTTCAGCGAGCGTTCCACGAGCGTATCGGCCTCGCCCTTGGAAATCTTCTGGCTGTTCAGTTTCACGCCGGCCAGGACGTTGTCCCGGATGGACATGGTGGGGAACGGGTTGGGGCGCTGGAACACCATGCCGATCTGCGAGCGCACAGTCACCGGGTCAACGCCGGGGCCATAGAGGTTGTCGCCGTCGAGCAGCACTTCGCCTTCAACGCGGGCGCCGGGCAGGACCTCATGCATCCGGTTCAGGGTGCGCAGGAAGGTGGACTTGCCGCAGCCGGAGGGGCCGATGAAGGCCGTGACCGACTTGGCTTCGATGTTGATGTTGACGTCTTCAACGGCCAGGAAGTTGCCATAGTAGACGTTCAAGTCCTTGACGTCGATGCGCTTAGACATGGTGTTCCTTCACATGCTGGAGGTAATGATTCAAGGTTAGCGTCCGTTCTTGGGCGCGAAAAGGTTGGCGATCAGCCGCGCACCCAGGTTCAGGAGCATCACCAGGATGATGAGCACCAGGGCAGCGCCCCACGCCCGCTGTGAGGACGGATCCGGATTGGACGGCGAAGTGGGGTTCAGGATCTGGGTGTAGATGAACGTGGGCAGGGAGGCCATCCAGCCGCCGAACACGTTGTTGTTGATGGTGGTGGCAAAACCGGCGGTGACCAGAATAGGTGCAGTCTCGCCGATCACCCGCGCAATGGCCAGGGTGACGCCGGAAGCGATACCGGAGATCGCCGTCGGGATAACCACCTTCAGGATGGTCCGCCATTTGCGGACGCCCAAGGCATAGGCGGCTTCGCGGAGTTCGTTCGGGACGATCTTGAGCATTTCCTCGCTGGAGCGGACCACCACCGGGATCATCAGCACCGAAAGCGCGACGGCGGCCACCGCACCTGTTTTGGTGCCGGGCCCCACAATGGCGAAGAAGAAAGCCGCGGCGAACAGGCCGGCCACAATCGACGGGATGCCGGTCATGACATCCACAAAGAAGGTGATGGCGCGGGCAAGCCTGCCGTCGTTGCCGTATTCCACAAGGTAGATAGACGTCAGGAGGCCCACGGGCACGGAAATGACGGTGGCCAGCAGCGTGATCTGGATGGTGCCTATCAGCGCGTGGTAAATGCCGCCGAGGACCGGTGCGCCTTCCTCAACAGCCTTGTTGTCGAAAACACCGGTGACGCCGTTCATGGAATTGCCCAGGAAGCCTGGGGCAATGATTCCGGGCAGTCCGTTGACCAGAACGGTCCAGATCACGGAGATCAGCGGCAGCAAGGCTGTCAGGAAGGACCCCACCACCAGGCAGGTGGCCAGCTTGTCCTTGGCTTTGCGTGAACCTTCAACTGCGGCGCTCCAACCGACCAGGCCAACGGCGAAGAGGATGGCGGAGACAATGCCCCAGCCAAAGGCGTTGAAACCGATCAGTGCCAGGATGGCCGCACCGATGATCAGCGCCACCGCCAGCACCACATACGGGGCGTATTTGGGCAACTGGCCCTTGGTGAGCGCGGAGCGCTTGCGCACCGGTGTCAGGGTGGAGGTCATTAGTTGGCTCCCGAGAATTCTTTGTGCCGGGTGATGATCCAGCGGGCAATCATGTTGACGCCCAGGGTGATAACAAACAGGACGAGTCCGGCGGCGATCAGTGTGCTGACCTTCAGGCCGCTGGCCTCAGGGAAGTTGAGCGCGATTTCCGCGGCGATGGTCTGGTTGCCGGACTGGATCAGGCTGGCCGTCAGGGCTCCTGAGGAGAGCACCAGCGCCACGGCCATGGTCTCACCCAGCGCACGTCCCAGGCCAAGCATGATGGCGCTGATAATGCCGGGGCGGGCGAACGGCAGCACGGCCATCTTGATCATTTCCCAGCGCGTGGCGCCCAGGGCGAGTGCGGCTTCCTCATGCAGCTTGGGGGTCTGCAGGAAGATTTCGCGGGTCAGTGAGGTGATGATGGGCAGGACCATCACGGACAGTACGATTCCCGCGGTCAGGATCGTTTTGCCGGTGGCCGAGGCCGGGCCCTGGAAGATCGGCAGCCAGCCCATGTTCCCTGCCAGCCAGTTGTAGGCCGGCGAGATCTCCTTGGCCAGGAAGGCAGCACCCCAGGCACCGTAGACCACGGACGGGATGGCGGCGAGGAGGTCAACCACGTAGCCCAGGCCCGACGCCAGCTTGCGCGGGGCGTAGTGCGAGATGAAAAGGGCGACGCCGATTGCCACCGGGGTGGCGATCACCAGGGCGATGATGGCCGCGATCAGCGTGCCGATCACGATCGGCCAGATATAGGCGAAGAAGCCGTTGCCGCCCTGGATCCGGTCCGGGGAGGCCGTCAGCGCGGGGATTGCCTGGACTACCAGGAAGAGGGCAACACCGAAGAGCACAGCCAGGATCAGGATCCCTGCGCCCAGGGTGGCCCCCGAAAAGATTCTATCGCCGGCGCGGCCTGCGCCCCTGGAACTTGTCAGGGAGTTGCTGGTCATTCCGGACCCTTCGATTGTGCTGTTGCTGGGGTTTCAACAATGGACGAACACGGCCGAGTTCCCCGCCCTGCCTTCCGGCGGAGCGGGGAACCCGGCAATAGCTCAGAGACTAGGACTTGACCTTGATGGAGTCGATGGCCTTGGCGGCCTTTTCCTGCAGGGTCTTGGACAGCGGGGCAGATTTTGCCGCGTCAGCGGCGGCCTTCTGGCCGGCGTCGGATACTACATACTTCTCGAAAGCCTTGACCAGGTCAACGGTTTCCTGCTTGTCATAGGTGGTGCAGACCACGTGGTAGGACACCAGGACTACCGGGTAGGCCCCGGATGCGGTGGTCTTGCGGTCCAGCTTGATGGCAACGTCGGTGGCGGAGCGTCCGTCAACGGCCTTGCCGGCTTCGACTGCCTTGGCTGCTGCGTCGGCGGAGATCTTGACGAATTCGGTGCCGACCTTGATCTGGGCGGTGCCCAGCTTGCCGCCGACGGCGGAGTCATCGGCGTAGGTCACAGCACCGGGGGTGTCCGTGACAGTCTTGACCACACCGGAAGTGCCCTTGGCGTTCTCGCCCTGCAGGGATGCGGGCCAGATGCCGGCAGCCTTGTCGGTCCAGACCTCGGGAGCGGCGGCAGCCAGGTATTCGGTGAAGTTGGTGGTGGTGCCGGAATCGTCAGAGCGGTTCACGGGCGTTACCTTCAGGTCCGGCAGCTTCGCGTCCGGGTTCAGGGCCACAATTGCGGCGTCGTTCCACTTGGCGATCTGACCGCGGAAGATCTTGGCGGCTGTTGCGGCGTCAAGCTTCAGTTCCTTGACATCAGGGACGTTGAAGGCGATGGCGATCGGGGAAATGTAGACGGGGATGTTGATGGCGCCCTCGGGGCCGCACTTGGCCTTGGAGCTGGCCAGCTCTTCATCCTTGAGGTAGGCATCCGAGCCGGCGAACTGGGCCGAGCCGTCGATGATGGCCTTGCGGCCTGCGCCGGAACCGTCCGGGGAGTACTGCACCGTGGCGCCCTGGTTTGCGGAGGCGAAGCCGGCTTTCCAGGCGTCCATGGCAGCGCCGGTGGAGGACGCGCCGATGCCCGTGAGCGTGCCGGTGGCCTTGGTGGCTGCGGAGGACTGGTTGCCGGCAGGCGTGGTGCCCGTGGCGTTGTCTGAACCGCAGGCGGTAAGCGCGAGTGCGCCAGCTGCGATGACAGCGATAGCCGCGTGGCGGCCGAAGCGGAGTGCCTTCACTAGATGTACCTCTTCCGGGATTTTCAGTTGCGGCCGGGCCGGAGACGCCCTGGCACGCAGATGCGTACGTTCTGTACCTCCACTAAAGTTATGGGCCGCAGGTAACGGGAAATGCGGTCCAAAGTGAACAGGGGATTAACGACGGCGGGACATTGCCTTACATGTGCCGGTTGCCATTGCGTTAGCTGCGTCACAGTCGTAGTGAAGAGGGCGGCGTCCGGCGGCCTGGCCGGCGCCCTGGCCGGCGGCCTGGCCGGCGGCAAATAGACTGGGGCCATGGCAGCCGCAACTGGATTTTCCGCAAGCAGACGATTTCTGCGCGGACGGATCCGCACCGGTGTTGTCCGAAGCCGCAATTCGCTGGTCCCGGCCATCCAGATGACAGCCTGCGCTGTGGGGGCCTACGCCTTCGCTCAGTACGTGCTGGGGCATTCCGGACCCCTGTTCGCGGCCACCTCATCCCTTATTGCGCTCGGGTTCTCCCGCGATCCGCGCCTGCGCCGGGTGGTGGAGGTGGGCCTGGGCTGCACCATCGGCATTGTGGTGGGTGATCTGCTGCTCCACTGGCTCGGTGCCGGTATCTGGCAGGCCGCCGTCGTCCTTCTTTTCTCCATTCTGCTGGCCCGCTTCCTGGACAGCGGCACCATCTTCACCACCCAGCTGGGGCTGCAGTCCCTTCTGGTGGTGCTGTTGCCGGCGCCGGACGGCGGGCCGTTCACCCGCAGCCTGGACGCCGTGGTGGGCGGGGTGTTCGCGCTGCTGGTCACGATTCTGGTGCCCAAGGACCCCCGGCGGGAGCCGCGCCAGGACGTCAAGAAACTGCTGCATGAGCTGGCGGAGGTCCTGCGCGAGTGCGCGTCTGCCATGACCTACAGTGATTCAACGCAGGCGTGGCATGCGCTGGTGCGCGGCCGGAACTGCCAGCCTCTGGTGGATGCCATGCGCCAGAGCTTGCGGGCCTCGGGTGAGGTGGCCACCCTGGCGCCTGCGTACCGGCGGCACCGGGACGAGCTGGACCGGCTGGAACAGTCCCTGGACTTCATCGATCTCGCGTTGCGCAACAGCCGTGTTTTCGCGCGCCGGCTGACCAGTGCCATTAATCATGCGGCGCTGTCGGACGAAGCGACGGAGAACATCGCCGAAGTCCTGCGCGAAACGGCCGATGCCATTGATGAACTTTCGCTGGGGCTTGCCGAAGTGCACGATGGCGTCCGGCGCACCCACCTGCGGACCGCGCGGCTGGAGCTGGGCGAGATTGCCGGACGGCTGCACCCGAGGCTGCTTGATGTGCAGCGGCTGGAGGGTGAGACCGTGGTGATGCTGTTCCGCCCGCTGATGGTTGATCTGCTCGAGGCTGCAGGGATGGATTCCAGGGAAGCCCGCGACATCCTGCCGGATCTCTAGCGCCTCCTGTTAATGTCGGCGGCTTAATGTCAGCGGTGACCCTTAGGGTGGAAACCATGGCTACCAAGACTTCCCGCGCCTCCAAAGCGCCGGCCTATAAATGCGCCGAATGCGGCTGGACCGCGGTCAAGTGGGTGGGCCGCTGCGGCGAGTGCCAGGCGTGGGGCACCGTTGAGGAGACCGGCGCCGCTGTTGCGCGCACGACGGCGGCCACCACGGTTCTGGAGCCGGCCCGCCGGATCGCTGAGGTGGACGCCACCACAGCGGCTTTTCTGCCCACCGGCGTGGACGAGCTGGACCGCGTACTGGGCGGCGGACTTGTCCCGGGCGCCGTCATCCTGCTCGCCGGCGAGCCCGGGGTCGGCAAGTCCACGCTGCTGCTGGATGTTGCGGCCAAATTCGCCCGCACGGCCCAGGATGTCCTCTACATCACGGGTGAGGAATCCGCTGCGCAGGTGAAGCTCCGCGCCGAGCGGATCGACGCCGTCGCCGATTCCCTCTATCTGTCTGCGGAAACCGATCTCGGCCAGGCGCTGGGCCAGGTGGAGAAGCTGGAGCCGCGCCTGCTGATTGTGGATTCGGTCCAGACCCTGAGCAGCGCAGACGTGGACGGCAGCGCCGGCGGCGTCTCACAGGTGCGTGAAGTGGCCGCGTCCATCATTGCCTCGGCCAAGCGCCGCAACATGACCACCCTGCTGGTGGGGCACGTGACCAAGGACGGTTCCATTGCCGGGCCGCGGCTCCTTGAGCACCTCGTGGATGTGGTGTGCCAGTTTGAGGGCGAACGCCATTCCCGGCTCCGCCTGCTGCGCGCCGTGAAAAACCGGTACGGGCCCACAGATGATGTGGGGTGCTTTGACCTGAACGAGGACGGCATTGTTGGCCTGAGTGATCCCAGCGGACTCTTCGTCAGCCGCACCAAGGAACCCGTGTCCGGCACGTGCATCACTGTGACCATGGAGGGCCGCCGGCCGTTGCTGGCGGAAGTGCAGTCCCTGTTGGCTGAGAGTCCCAATTCGCAGCCGCGCCGGGCTACCAGCGGACTGGATAGTTCACGCGTGGCCATGCTGCTGGCCGTACTGCAGCAACGGGCGGGCTGCCTGCTGCACAAGGACGATTCGTACGTGGCCACGGTGGGCGGCGTGAAGCTCAGCGAGCCCGCCACTGACCTGGCGGTGGCCCTGGCCGTGGCGTCCGCGAAAGCCAGGAAGCCGCTGCCACAGAGGCTCATAGCCTTCGGCGAAGTGGGCCTGGCCGGGGAAGTCCGTCCCGTTCCCGGGATTAACCAGCGGATCCAGGAGGCGCACCGGCTGGGCTTCACGCATGCCGTGGTTCCTGCCAGCCACAACGGGCCCGGGCCGGTCCCGGCTGGTTTCTCAGTGCGCGAGGTGGAGCACCTGACGGAAGCGCTGAGTCTGCTGATCGGGTGATCGGGTGACGGCCGGCTGTCTACTTCGCCGGGTTGTGCGTCCCGATCGGCACCAGCGTCAGGTCCGGGTGGTTCTTTTCGATCCGCCGCAGCGCCCAGACGTCGTTGAACAGTGCCAGGTATTCGCCGTCGGACCGCAGCAGCACCTCAGCGCCCGGCACGTTGGCCAGCGTAGGCATGGCCTCCGCCGTCGAAATCCTGGCCATTGAATACTGCAGGCGTTCCAACCGCATGGGTGCGCCGAAATCGTGCGCCATGCGGTCCTCCACCACTTCAAACTGCATTGGACCGACGGCCGCAAGCACCGGCGCCTGGTCACCGCGGACATCCGAGCGAAGCACCTGGATAACGCCCTCGTGCTCCAGCTGTTCGATCCCGCGGCGGAACTGTTTGAAGCGGCTCGGGTCCTTGGACCGGGCCACCTGGAAGTGTTCCGGAGCGAAGAGCGGAATTGCGGGGAACTCCACCGGCTTGTCGATGAACAGGCTGTCTCCCACCCGGAGCGAGGACGCGTTGACCAGGCCCACCACGTCGCCCGGGTAGGCCTCGTCAATGACCTCACGTTCGCGGCCGAACACCTGCTGGGCGTACTTGGTGGCGAAGGACTTGCCGGTCCGCGTCTGCGTCACCACCATGCCGCGCTCAAAAACGCCTGAGCAGACGCGGATGAAGGCAACGTGGTCCCGGTGTGCCTTGTTCATGCCGGCCTGGACCTTGAAGACGAAGCCCGCGAAGGGTGCGTCAACGGCGCGCGGACTGCCGTCGACGTCGGGGCGGGGCGCCGCCGGCGGCGCGAAGTCCACTAGTGCATCCAGGATTTCCTTCACACCGAAGTTCAGGGCGGCGGAGCTGAAGAGGATGGGGGTGGCCTTGCCGGAGTGGAAGCTCTCGACGTCGAACTCAAGGTTGGATTCGATCACCAGTCCGGCTTCGTCCACGGCGTTGGTCCAGTTATCGCCTTGTCCCACAGAGGCTTCCGCCGGAGTGAAGTACTCCGTCAGGGCGATGTTGGCCCCCGAGTTATTGCGCTGGAACTGGGCAAAGCGGTCATTGCGCAGGTCCCAGACACCACGGAAGTCGCCGGAGATGCCCACAGCCCAGGTCAGCGGCATGGGCAGCAGGCCGGTGCGCTCTGTGATCTCGTCCATCAGTGCCAGGGCGTCGAGGCCCGGGCGGTCCCACTTGTTGATCACCGTGATAATGGGCAGGTTGCGCTGCTTGCAGACCTCGAAGAGCTTCATGGTCTGGGTTTCCAGGCCCTTGGCGGCGTCCACCAGCATCACTGCGCAGTCCACGGCGGCGAGCACACGGTAGGTGTCCTCCGAGAAGTCCGCGTGGCCGGGAGTGTCCAGGAGGTTGATGACGGTGTCCCGGTAGGAGAACTGGAGGGCGGCCGAGCTGATGGAGATGCCACGGTCCTTTTCCATCTGCATCCAGTCCGAGACCGTCTCCTTGCGGTTGGCCTTGCCGCTGGAAGCGCCGGCCGTGCCGATTACCTTGGCGTGCAGGGCCAGCGCTTCGGTGAGGGTGGATTTACCGGCGTCGGGGTGCGAGATGACCGCGAACGTCCGCCGCCGGGCCGCCTGCTTGTGAATCTCGTGGACTCGGGCGGGGCTGTGGACTTCTTGAGACACGGTGCTACTTTCGCTGCGGACTGGGACTGATCTGGGTCCTGGACGGGATGCCGGGCAGCGGCGGGGCGCGGCAGCCAAGGCTCCAAGTTTATCGCAGGGGCCGGTGGCTGGCAGAGGGAGGGCAGAAAGTGCCCCCTGGCCGCCCGCCGTCGGACGCTCTCGGCGGCCCTTCGGATGCTCTCGAAAAGGGGCACTTTAAGGCTTGACCGTGCGGTTAATGCCCGCTTTACCTCTATCATTGAGCTTGCGGTAAAACGAGTACTTTTGATCATGCCGGTGAACAGTGAAAACCGGCATACCTGCAGGCGGCAGTCTGCACCTTTGAAGGGAATATCTATGGCTCGGAGCCCTGAAGAGTCGCTGAAGGCGACTCTGGGCAGAGTGGCTCCAGGAACGCCCCTCCGGGACGGCCTGGAACGCATTCTCCGCGGACGGACCGGCGCGCTGATCGTGCTGGGCTCGGACAGGACCATCGACTCCATCTGCTCGGGCGGGTTCGATATCGGTATTGATTTTTCACCCACGCGCCTGCGGGAACTTGCCAAGATGGACGGCGCCATCATCTGCGACAAAGACGCCGGAAACATCCTTCGCGCGGCAGTCCAGCTCGTCCCGGATTCAAGCATCGAAACCCAGGAATCGGGCACCCGGCACCGCACGGCGGAACGTGTGGCCATCCAGACCGGCGTCCCCGTGATCTCGGTGAGCCAGTCCATGCAGATCATCGCCCTTTACGTGAACGGGCTCCGCCATGTGCTGGAGGGGTCGGAAAAGGTCCTTGCCCGCGCAAACCAGGCACTGGCCACTCTGGAACGCTACCGCTCGCGCCTGGACCAAGTCACCAGTTCCCTGTCCGCCCTGGAGATCGAGGCCATGGTGACCGTCCGGGATGTCGCGGTGACTCTGCAGCGCCATGAGATGGTCCGGCGGATCTCAGAGGAAATCTCGCAGTACGTCCTTGAACTCGGCGAAGACGGGCGGCTCCTCTCACTCCAGCTCGACGAGCTCACTGTGGGGCGTGGCCCGGGAAGCGACGTCATCATCCGCGATTACGCCGGGCCTGACGCCTCGGCTGATGACATTGACGGCGCCGTCAATGCACTGGTGAACCTCGGCCCCACGGAGCTGATCGATCTGGGCAGAATAGCCGGAATCATCGGCTTCGCGGGCGGCGTGGATACGCTCGACGCCGTGGTCCAGCCCCGCGGCTACCGCCTGCTCTCCGGGCTTAAGGCAGTACCGAAGGCCGTTGCCGACCGGCTGGTGGACCACTTCGGCGGCCTGCAGCACCTTATGGCAGCCACCATTGATGACCTCATGACCGTGGATGGAATCGGTGATCAGCGCGCCCGCACAGTCCGTGAAGGCCTGAGCCGCATGGCGGAAGCCAGCCTGCTGGATCGTTTCCTCTGACCCAAGCAATAGACCCCCCGGCGGCGTCAGGCCCGGAAGCGTCAGGCCCGGGCGGCGTCAGCTGAGCTGGAAGACGGCCTTGGGGCTTGACTTGCTTCCCAGCTTGGCAACGAAGACGTAGTACGCCCCGCCGGCACCGGGCTTCGCCCCAATAGCTTGGCAGCCCTCCACCGTCCGGTTCCGGGGCCAAGGGAAGTTGGCGCTTTCACTCTTGCCGGGCTGGATGGTCTTCACCAGGTCCTCGCTCTTGGCCTGGCAGTCCCCCGACGAGAAGATCCGGTCGGAACCACTGGTCACCAGGAATTCCATTTGGGACGTGCCGATGTTCACGTCGCAAGGAAGTTGGCCGCCGTTGGTGACCTTCAGGCTGAGCAGCGGCTTTTCATCGGCACCGTATGCTGCCTTGTCCGTGGAGGCGGACACGGTCACCAGGTTCTGATCACACGTGGGCGTGGCAGCTGGGGTACTGGTGGGCGCAGGGGCTGGTGCCGTTCCAGTAGTACCGCCGGGCTGCGGCTGCGGACCGCTTTCCGTGGAGGAGGCCTGCTCGGATCCGCCGCTGAACGCGCCTGTTGCCACGGCAAAACCGCCCAGGGCCATGGCCAGCACCATTAGCACGGCTCCCCCTACCAGCAGCCGACGGCGGCGAAAGACGGCGCTGACCGGCTGGCGGACGGCGCGGGCACCGGACTTCGCCGAGGCCTTATTGGATGGGGCCCTGTTGATTGGTGCTTTTTTAGCCGGAGCCCTGTTTTCGCCGGATGTTGAATTGCCTTGCCTGCCCATTCTTCTAGGCTAGAGAATGGCCGGGCTTCTGACGTCCCACCACGCCGGTCGGGAACGCACCATGCCCGTGGCTCCGCGGCCCGGCCCATCGATGCCAGCGGCTCAGCGCATGCCGTTTCACAGCGCCGTCGAGATCGGTACGGGTGCCGGTGGTCAGTTCGGCCACCATGTCTTCGCCCAGCAGGCGGCGGCGAAGACTGTGCCAGCCTGCGGGATGGCGTCAGTTGCTTCGCTTGTAGGGTGCGAAGTCCGCGCCTGATGTGTGCGAGACGAGCAGCCCTTCGCCCGTGGCAGCCCAGACCGACAGGTATTCACCCCCGGCTGGCGTCGCAGTCATCGCCTGGACCTGGCCGGTGACGGTGCCGGTCTTGGTCCAGCTCAGGCCGGCGTCGTTGCTTACGTGGACCTCACCGGAGCGTGTGATTCCGGCGGCGGCCGTGCCGGTGGCGAAGGCGGCGAACTGCAGGACCGGTGCGGTGGTGACGACGGCCCAGGTGCGGCCGGCGTCGGCTGAGCGGTAGAGTCCCCCGGGTGTAGTGGCCAAAACGGTGTCGGTGCCGGGGTTGCCCGCCAGCACGGCCGGCTTGATGCTGGTCGGCTGCACCGTCCAGGTCTTGGTGTCGGAACTGGTTTTGAGGTCCCCGTCAAAGGCGACAATGCCTGAACGTGTGGCTGCCAGGGCATGGAAGTCCGATTGCCTCTGGTTGGAGAGCATCTCCCAGGTTTTGCCGCCGTCAGTGGTGCGGAGCAGTCCCAGGGGATTGGGCAGGGGTGAGTCCGTGCCCGGGTGGCCGGAAGCGTAGTAGACACCTGCTTCGGCTGTTGCTGCGAATCCCATGAGATCGTTGGCTGCGCCAATGCGTTCGGGGGTGTTGCGGTTGTAGTCGAAGAGGCCGTCATGGGTGGCGACCAGGACTGTGCCGCCGTCCTGGGAAACAACGATTCCGTGGGCGTGCGCCGCCGGTTGGCCGGGCTTCACGGTGCTGGGGACGCCGTTGTTCTGGGCGGGGCTGCAGGCAGCACCTGTCAGGGCAATGGCCGCGGTGAGAACAGCGGCTGCAGCCCGGCTCAGCGGTGGCATGGTGGTGGGCACTGGTGACTCCTGGAGGTCTGGGGTGGAGAACGATAATGACTGGGCGGTGCACCGCCGCTGCGGATATCCCTCAGCGGCGGCGCACCGCTAGCGCACGGGGCCAGCGACGGGCCGTCCGGCGCCGGGCCGTCCGGCGCCGAGCCGTCCGGCGCCGAGCCGTCCGGCGCGGGGCTGTCCGGTCAGAGTGTGGCCAAAAGCCCGTTCATTTCCTCGATTTCCTTGTTCTGGGACGTCACAATGGCCTTGGCCATGGCTACGGCGTCGGGGTACTTGCCGCCGGTGACCTCAGTTCCTGCCATCGCGACGGCGCCCTGGTGGTGGGCGATCATCTGGGTCAGGAACAGCCGCGATGCCTGGGTTCCGGTGACCTGCTTCAGTCTGGACAGGTCATCGGCGGACATCATCCCGTCCATGCCGTGCCCTGAACCCGACATCGTCTGCGGTTGTCCCCAGCTGGTAAGCCAGCCACTCAGGCTCTTAATCTCCGGGGCCTGGGCGGCCTTAATTTGTGTGGCCAGGGCGGTGATCCGGGAATCGATGTCGGTTTTTTGCAGCATGATGTCAGACATCTCCACGGCCTGCGTGTGGTGCGGGATCATCATCTGGGCAAACGTCGCGTCCGCGTCGTTGAACATGTCCGCTGACGCGGCTGGGGAACCGGGTATTGAGCTGCCGGAGGTTCCGTGGTTCATGCCGGGCATGGGGTCGGTGGAGGATCCTCCGGCGCAGCCGGACAGGGTCAGGGCGGCGGCGAGCAGTCCGCCGGTCAGTACAAGTGTTTTCTTCATGGTTGGCTTTCGTCAGGGCACAGTGGTGTGCAGACCGGTTCCGGTGCACCGAGGTGCATCGGAGGCCACGGCGTGATCGCCGGGGCCGTTGGGCGGGTCTGCCGGTTTACGTGCGGCTGATGGATAGCTCTCTCAGGGACGGGGTCGCCGGTGCCAGCCCGGTCCGAAGAATCTGCCGGCCGGCGTCGGCGGTGTTCCAGGTACCGGTGACCGTCAGCGTGTCCGGTGGCACCGCCACGCCCGTACCCGTCACAGGGCCGGGAATGCACGATGGTGTGTTGCCGGCCTCAGGGCAGCCGGGCGACCGTTCACAGCTGCCTTCTGTGCCAGAGGAGGCCGGAGCAAAGGAGTCCGTGCCGGGGAAATCCGTGCTGGACCCGTGGACGAGTGTGGCCCCGTGGTAGGCCGCAGCGTGGACGGGCGCGTCACCGCTGCCGGGCGCGTCACCGCTGACGACGAGGTGGCCGGCATCGTGGTGTGCCGGCGCCGATGCATTGGCTATGGGAGCATGGTGTCCGGCATGGCCTCCTGCCAGGACGTGCATGCCCAGCATCCCGGTGAGGATAGCGGCCGTGCCGATCAGGGTCAGCAGCAGCACGCGGAGGCAGGGCTTGGCCGGACGGGTCAGTTGCTGCATCAGATCCCTACCTTTCCTGCTGTTGCTGCCTGCTGCGCCGCCGCCGGTGACAGGACGACGCCGGCAAAGGCAAGCATTCCGGCCGCCAACTCCACCAACATACCCCTAGGGGGTATGTATGGCAAATGATGCGAGAAAGGCCGCGGAGGCAACCAAGGCTACCCCTGCGGACCTCCGGTTGCCTGATGTTCCACCGCATCATGTCCGGGCGATTCATTCGTCGGGCCCGGATGGTAGCGTGACGCGTATGCCAGTCGATGCCTCCCCAGCGAAGCGCACATCCGCATCGCCGGGGGGACGGCTTACGCTCGCCTTGCGTACTCTTCGCGGAACCCTTTCAACGCTCCTGCTGATCGCCGCACCGAGGCACCCGGCACAAGTGATTGTCCTGGGATTCGCCGGGGCCGTGGCTGCCGGAACCGGACTCCTAATGCTGCCGGTCGCGACCCCGGGGCCAGGTGGCGCATCGCTGCTTGAGGCCCTGTTCACTGCTACATCCGCAGTGTGTGTCACCGGCCTCATTACTGTGGACACCCCGGTGTTCTGGAGCAGGTTCGGTCAAGTCGTCATTCTGGCATTGATCCAGATCGGCGGGTTCGGGGTGATGTCCTTCGGCACATTGCTCGGTGTGCTCACAGCCCGGAAGCTGGGCCTGAAATCCCGGCTCTCAGCTGCGGCTGAAACTAAGAGCGCGGGTTTCGGTGATGTCCGGCGGGTGCTTGTAGGGGTGCTTACTATCACCCTGCTTGTGGAGGTGGTGCTGGCTCTGGTGCTGATGCTGCGTTTTATGGCCGGTTACGGCTACCCTCCCGGGGAAGCGCTGTGGCAGGGCGTTTTCCATTCGATTTCCTCGTTTAACAATGCCGGATTTGCCCTCTACTCCGATAACCTCATGGGCTTCGTCGCTGACCCCTGGGTGTGCCTTCCCATCGCCGCGGCGGTGATTATCGGCGGGCTTGGCTTTCCGGTTCTGTTCGAACTGAGGCGCCAGTACCGCCGGCCCATCCACTGGAGCATGAACACCAAACTTGTCCTCGCCGGAAGCGCTGTGTTGCTTGCCGCAGGCACGGTCTTCATCACGGCGGTTGAATGGTCCAATCCAGCCACACTGGGCAGGCTCAACCCGGGGGATCGGATCCTGGCGGGATTCTTCCAGTCCGTCATCACGCGCACCGCCGGGTTCAACAGCATCGACATCGGGCAGATGCAGCCAGAATCATGGATGGGCATGGACATCCTGATGTTCATCGGAGGCGGCCCTGCGGGCACCGCCGGTGGACTGAAAATCACCACCTTCGCCGTGCTGTTTTTTATCTTGTCCACGGAACTCCGTGGCGGAACCGCAGTCAACATCTTCGGCAAGCGGCTCTCCCGTGCCGTCCACAGGCAGGCCATCGCCGTGGTCCTTCTCGCCATCGCCCTGGTGGTCGGATCCACGATATTCCTGATGCTGATCAGTGACTTCGGGCAGGAACAGATCCTTTTCGAGGTCATCTCGGCCTTCGCTACGGTGGGCCTCTCAACAGGGATCACCGCCGGGATGCCGCCTGCAGGCCAGATTGTGCTCATCCTGCTGATGCTGATCGGGCGTCTGGGACCCGTGACCTTGGGAACCGCCCTCGCGCTGAGGCATCGGCCCGTGCTGTATGAATACCCTAAGGAAAGGCCCCTCATTGGCTAGGAACATTTTCTCCTTCCGCACGGACCGCGTCGCGCAGGCTGACTCAGTGGTGGTCATCGGCCTGGGCCGCTTCGGCGGCGCCCTGGCCCTGGAACTGGAGGCTCAGGGAACGGAAGTACTGGGTATCGACAACAACGAAGAGACCGTGCAGTCCTTCAATGGCAGGCTCACGCACGTAGTCCGCGCCGATTCCACCAAAGAGGAAGTCCTGCGCCAGCTCTCAGTACACGAATTTGACCGGGCAGTAGTCGGCATCGGAACTGACATCGAAGCCAGCATCCTGACCACCTCCCGCCTGCTGACCTTCAAACGGCCGCAGATCTGGGCCAAGGCAATCAGTGAACCCCACGCCGAAATCCTCGGCCAGCTCGGTGTGGAGCACGTCATCCGGCCCGAACACGACATGGGAAAGCGTGTGGCCCATCTGGTCCGCGGATCAATCATGGATTACGTCGAATTCGAGGACGATTTCGTGATGATCCGCACCCGGCCGCCCGCAGAAGCCCGCGACCGGCCACTGGGCGTGCTTGGCCTCAGGGACAAGTACGGCATCACCATCGTTGCCGTCAAGCGCCCAGGCGGAATCTGGGAGCACACCACAGCCCAGACCGTCCTGTATGACGACGACCAGGTCATTGTCCAGGGCAGGAAGAACAGAGCCGAAAACTTCAGCACCCTGGCCTGAGTCACGGGGCGCCGGGCCAGGGCGCTGCGCCTTGGCGTAATTGCGGAGCCCTGGCCGATGAAAGCCGGTCTAGCCAAAAGGGAACGGACGGGAATTCCGCGGAGGAAATCAGCGAGGAACGAGCGCCTGTGGGAAATTCCTGTCCCGCACGCCCGAGGAACGAGAGGCAAGTTCCTCAGCTGCGCTTCGCTCAGCCGTAGGGCGGAAAATATGTCTCCGCGTCGCCTGTTGCCGTGGGTATCTGACGCTGTCCGGGATTGCCGGAGCAGACTTAGTGAGTACGTTTCGGTCGACCCCGACGCGTCAATGGTGCCGGTGAGCCTGTGGGCTGGTTTGGTGGTGGAGGGCACAGCTTTTTGTCCGCGGGCCCGTGGATTGTTGCCGTCGAGCAGCCGGTCCGCCATATCGACGGTCACCACCTGGGGTGCGCTGACCGGGCAGATCCTGGAGCTGAAGGACCATCTACTCCGCGAACACGTGGACCCTGTGGTCATGGAGGCCACCGGCGACTACTGGTGCCCCTCCTATTACCTGCTCGAAGACGACGGGCTGAACATCATGCTCGTCACCGCCCGGGATGCCCGGAACGTCCCGGGCCGCAAACCCGATGTCTCGGCGCGGCCTGGCTGGCCGATCTGGGCGCCCACGGGCTGGTATGGGCCTCGTTCGTGCCCCGCCGCCGATCCGTGAACTGCGGGACCTGACCCGCGCCCGGACCATCATCACCCGCGAACGGACCCGCAAGATCCAGCGCCTGGAGCAGCTCCTGTCAGACGCCTGCATCAAACACTCCTCGGTGGCCTCGGACATCACCGGGGTCTCCGGGCGGCTGATGCTCCAGGCCCTGATCGACGGGCAGACCTAACCTCAGGCCATGGCGGAGCCGGCCCGCGGGCGGATGCGCTCCAAGATCCCCGAGTTCGCCGACGCCCTCACCGGCCGGTTCAGCGGCCACCACCGCTACATGACCGCCCTGCATCTGCGCCGGATCGACACCCACACCAATGACATGGATGACCTCAGCGCCCGGATCGAGGCTGCGATGGAACCCTTTCGCCTAGCCCGGGAGCTCCTCGTGAGCATCCCGGGCTTCAGCACCACCGTCGCCGAGATCTTCATCGCCGAACACCTCACAGAGAAACAAGCGACCAGGCTGGACGCAAGCTCACCGCCGGCTACCCGGGCCACGAGGTCACCCTCGCCTGGCAGTGCTACTACAAGCTCCGCACGATCTACCACGCCGACCCAGGCCGCGGCCGGGAACTCGTGACGGAAGTGATCACATCCTTCCCGTCCTGCCCGATCCCGGAAGTCGCACCGCCCGGCCGGACGGACCCTGCGGGCCTGGAAAGCAGCCATCCTGGTATATTTCGGCACCAACGTCGCCTTCAACGGACCCACCGAAGCCATCAACCGCGTCCTCGAAACCACCCGCAGGATCGCCCGCAGCGTCCGCAACTTCACCAACTACAGAAGCAGATGCCTACTCGCAGCCGGCGGCCACTGCCCCTACCGAATCAAGCAGACCACGCTTAAATGCGAAGGGCCTCAAAAGCGCTGCGTGAGGTTGGGGGCCTCAACGGACGTTAGGGTGCGGTTTCGGGCATAGACTTGGGCACATCCAGCATCGGGGGGTGCCATGAGTTCACGAGGCGTTTGCCTGGTTATCGAAGACGACCAGGACATCCGGGGCTTGATCAGCATCATTCTGACCCAGACGGGGTTCGACGTGCATGCCGTCGCGACGGGCGCGGAGGGAGTCGAGGCCGCCGGGAGCTTGAATCCTGCGCTGGTGACTCTGGATCTGGGGCTCCCTGACCTCGATGGCCACGAGGTGGCCCGCCGGATCCGGCCGTTGACAGATGCCCCGATGCTCTTTATCACGGCCCGTGCCGAGCGCGACGACGAGATAGCGGGCATGGCGTCCGGCGCGGCCGCCTACCTGACCAAACCCTTCCGCCCGAAACAGCTCAGGAAAATAGCTGACCTGCTCTGCCCGGCAGAACGGAGCATGTCTCTGAACTCGAAACCACAGTGCTTCTAGCCGGGGTGTCACTTTTCGAAGTCGTCTGCATGGAATGTTCGAAGTCCTCTGCACACAGGGCGAGATGGAAGTTCCCGTGGGACCTGACCGGCCGGGCTGGCTCGCGAACTCTAGATCCCTAGGATCAGCTCGGCGAGCTGCCGGGATCGGCTGATGAACGGTGAATGACTCGAAGCCAGGCTGACAATATTGGTACAACGGCTAGCCATGAGTTCCTGGAGGTCGGGGCCGACCGCTTTATCCTCCTCGCATCCGAGATGGGTGCTCTCGACACTCTCCCGGGCGATGCGGTCCGGTCCCCTACGGCCATGACCGGGCTGCTGCCACACGAGCAACCCCGCAGCCGTCGCTCTCGGCTTCGGTGCAATCGATGTACAAAACCTCCCGAGCCCGCTCTCGCTGAATGCCGTTCGTCCCGTCCTCGTTGTGCCGCACCGCTTCATTCACCAGTGCCCGGGCGCATCCCAGGAGCGCACCGCTTCACCGGCCGCCGGCACGAATGCTGCAACGTAGATGAGGTGACTGACCCGGTCAAGGCCGGTGACCACCGATCCCCCGTAGGAATGACCCACGACAACCGGAGCCATCGGGCATCCGGCCAGCGCGTCCTGCACCACTGAGGTGTCGGCCTCGAGAGAGCCGCGGTGCAAATGAGGAACACAGACAGCGACGCCCTGCCCGAGCAGATCCGCCGCCACGCGGTCGAAGTGCGCCGGCTGATGCCACAACCCGCGAACGAGCACGAACTCCAGTTTCTGCCGCATGCACACAGCGTACGGTCTCAGCGCCTCGTGGGTGTTGTCGACCCACAAGCACGACGTCCGGTGCAGTTTCCACGTCTTGGAGCGGGTCAACCGGGTCGCAAGAACTACGACGGCTGGGATTCCGCGTTCGACGTGCTGGTCGAGGCGCTGGCCTGGTCGGCCTGTGCCCGCTGCTGACGACTCGCGAGCAGGAACGGCACCGCGATCAACTCGACCACACCGCCGATCGCCAGCGAAGCAGGGTAGCCATACACATCGGCCGCCCGACCAAGCAGCGGCTGCACCACCACGCCACCGCTTGACCCCATGAGTGAGTCGAAGCTAAGCACTGTTGCACGCTGCTTCGAGGCGATCATGTCGTTCAGGTAGGCCTGCCGCACGGGGGTGCCCGCCGAGGAGACCAGAGCCCAGAGCGCCAACAGCACCAGGGCCACCCAGAACACTTGGGCAAACCCGAGGGCGACAAGAATCAGTGCGCTCACGATGCTACTCACAATCAGCACCGTCGTTCGTTTGCGAACGAGACGCCGGATATGGGGCGCCATCCAACCGCCGAGCACCTGTGCTCCGGCCACGATTGCCGCCGCCAGACCCGCGACGGAGTAGGCGCGCCGGTCGCCGAAGAGCTCCAGCAGGAACGGCTGCAGGGCGTAAAACACATAAATCCCGACGCCGGCGCTGAACGGCGCGGCCAGCATCACATAACGTACCGGTGGATTCTTCAATCCGTTCTCGATCGAGGTAGTGAGCACGGCACGGGTCGCCTGGAGAGGACGGGTTGAGCGTTCGGGGGTGAAACCGACATCGCGCATGAGCCAAAAGGCCACGACGAACATGGCCAACAGCACGCCCACGCGCAGCAGAAACGGCACGCCCAGATTGGTGGCCTGCGCGATCACACCGCCGGCAACCGAGCCGACGAGCATCGCGACGCCCGACACCATCTGTCCCCGCCCCAGCACCGTCTCCAGCCCGCCTTCATACCCTGAGAAGCGCAACGCGTCGACGAGCCATGCCTCGACCGCGCCCGAGAAGAAGGTGAAGCCCAGGCCGAGCAAGACCGACACCACCGCCCAGGACCAGAACGGGGCGGAAAGCTGCCAGAGCAGGTAGTAGAGGTAGGTCGATACGGCCAGTGTCACGGTGCCGAGCAGCAATGAAACGCGGCGGCCCCACCCGTCGGCGATCACTCCGGTGGGCACCTCGAACAGCACCATGCCGGCCGTGAAGAAGGCGTTCGCGGCGAAAGCCTCAAGGTTGCTCAGTCCGGCATCCAATAGGAAGAGGGTGTTGATCCCCCAGATGAACGAGGCCGCAAGGGTATTGCCCAGCGTCAACGTGAGAAAGATGCGCTGAATCTTTCGGGCGGCGGCGTTCATCGCGTTGCCGTCCCCACCAGGGTGTAGGGGGAGCACGATCCCATTCTCGTCTTGTTCATCTGCGCGCGCCAGAGCAGATCTCAGACTAAATATAGGACTCAGACGGTTGTGCATCGCGGGCATCGTTACCCGCAACAGAAAAATCTCCAAGGTCAACCGGATGCGCCCGGTCTATAGAATATCCAGCAATCGTTTGACCGCGGTTTAGGCGCCAAGCGCCCATAGGAGTCCAGATGGATACCGATAATTTCCCGGGCGGGGCTTTCAAACGATCACGTGCAGGCACCGCGGAGCAGGCACCCGACGATCTGCGTTCGAAAATCCTCTCCGGCGCCTTGCCGCGCGGAACCCGGCAGTCCTCCGAAAAGGAATTTGCCGCCTACTACGACGTCAGCGAACCCACAGCACGGGAGGCCATCCGTGCGCTTGGCGCCATAAGCCTGGTGGGTGTGAGACCCGGAGCAGGGACATTCATTATTGCCGAATCGTCCGCCATCACGTTTGACGCCATGACCGCAGTCGTCCAACTCGAAGGTATCGATCTCCTGGGTATCTTCGACCGTTCGGAGACCCTGTCCAAACAAGCGGTCAGTCTCGCCGTTGACCTTGCACGGCATCAGGAACCGGCCGGGCTCCGGCTCGGTCCCGGTTTGAGGAAGTGATGGCTGCCGCATTTAGGACCTTCCTCACGACGCCGGTCAGCCTGTCCCATGACCGCCTCCAGGCCGCGATTTCAACCTGGCTAATCGATACCCAGATAACGCTCCCCCGCAAAGCTGCAGAATCATCGCCAACATCATGGGAGCGCCTCGCGGGCAGCCTGATCCAGGAACGGATCGACATCATGGAGGCCTGGAGATGTCTTGTGGATAGGTGCCCTGACAAGGAAGGGTAAACCCCGTCTGATGCAGGGCTGTACAGACACCGGCGGCCCATCCGGATCAATAATGGTCAATATTGAGCCGGTCTCGCTTCGGCCGTTGGGGTTACCGCGGCGACCTCACCGGATGCTGATCCTTCCTGGCTCGTAAGCTCCGACATTCTGCGGCTGTCGCGGCGGTACATTGCTGCGTGATCGTTGAGCTCTGAGCGTCCGGTTGCCTCGGCCCGGCCGTCGGAGTAAACAGCGAGTTCGTGAAGTCTGGTAGCGAGGGTTTCGAAAACGTCCCGGCGCGAGAATGGAAGGCCGTAAGCCTCAATCAGGGCGTCGAGACGAGACAGTCTGCTGGCCCCGGCGGGTGCAATAACGCTGGCCCCTTCCACCAGCGGTACCAGCTGGTAGGCCATATAGGCAAAGTCCCATATCCTCGGCCCAGGCGAGGCCGCGTCGAAATCGAAGACCCCGGCAAACCGCTCGTTCCGGAAAGTCATGTTGTATGGAGCAAAGTCGTTATGGCACACCACCTCGACCGGTTCACGAGTTGGCATTTGCCAGTCAAGAGGTTTATGAACAACTTCGAGGCTCGCCTCGTGTATCCGCCGGAGAAGTGTTGCCGCGTCACGCAAGATCGAGGCATGCCACACCCAATCCGGAAGCGGATATTGCACAACGTCTCCCGGCATGAATGTGAGGACTTCACGACCGTGATCGTCCATGCCCAGAGCCTCCGGCACCTGGTTGATGCCGTTGGCTCGGAGCACGTTCAGGAAGGCATGCACTGCTGGTGTCCACGGACCCGCGTTTCTCCGCACAGTGTCCCCGATCCGCGTCACGATGCTGGAGTTACCGCCGACAAGTTCCTCTTCGTTGACCATCAGTCCAAATCTAGGGGACCGAACGCGGCACCGGTAGCTGGACCTCTACCCAGTTGCCCGCGTCTGGCACGAGTGCTCAATAACGGGGGTCTAGTTCTCGGCGAATCTGGGCTACTTGCTCACGGCGAGTCCAGTCCGCACGGCTCCCTGTAGAAAGCCGACATGCCGGAGACTAAGTGTCATAGTTTCGACAAGCTCAACTGACGAGCTGCCGCACGCGAAAGCGGCTTAACCGGGTGCAGGTCCCGGCAATTGTTGACGTACGCCCTGAGACATCGGGCCGCGACTCGGTTGGCGATGCTGCTTTGCAGAGGATGCGGTGGCCCTACCAGGCTCTCTTCGCCAGAGAGGATATGTCCTCCTGTTACTCCACCTTTTCACGAGATAGGGGCACTTCTTCTGACCAGGGGCCGGGAGCCAGAGCTTTCATGTGGATGCCGGTAACGGTCGATGTTGCAGTCCATCAAGGCAGCTCACCATGGGACACTGGCTCCAGCCAAGCACCCCGTCCCATCAGGCGCAACCACTCCGTGGGCTGAAACCCTCGCCAATCCGGCTGATTTGTGCTGTGATGTTGCCAAGTCCGCGGCTTGGGCCGCCATATTAGGGAGCCATAATGACTGACGAGGAAAACCGTATGGTCAGCGCGTGGGCCGTCGACAACAGAGACCACGTGGGCCCGGGTCTCGCGCAGTCGTACGGCATAAACATCAGGAGGCAATAGCGATGCCGCCGATGGATGGACGGGTGGCGCTCGTGACAGGCGCGACGGGTGGCATCGGAAAAGCGATAGCGACCGGGCTGGCACGCGAAGGCGCGACCGTCGTGGTGGTCGGACGCTCAGAGGCTCGGGCGGAAAACGCGATGCGCGACATCCGCGCGGCTGTCCCTACCGCGAGGCTTGAGCCGCTTGCATGCGACCTCTCGCTCCAAGCATCGATCCGCTCGGCGGCACGCGAGTTCCTTTCCCGCCACGACCAGCTCGACGTGCTCGTCAACTCCGCGGGCGTGTTCCGCAAGGAGCGCCACGTGACCCCCGATGGGCTCGAGCTCACGTTCGCCACCAACGTGATGGGCTACTTCCTGCTCACGAACCTGCTCGTGGACGCGCTCAAACGCGCCGCGGCCGCAGGAGAGGTAGCCCCCGGTATGCCCGCCGGCACGTTGAGTGCCCCGCGTATCGTGAACATCGCGTCCATGTACTCGAATGGCCCGTTTGCCACCAAGCTCGACTTCGACGACCTCCAGACAGCCAAGGGCAAGTACAGCTTCCTGCGCTCGACGCCCCCGACGATGCTCGCCCGAGTTCTCCTCACCCAAGAGCTCGCCGAGCGCTTGCGCGGGACGGGCGTGGTTGTGAACGCCGTGCACCCTGGCCTCGTCAAGCACACGGCCCTACTCCATGACGTCGGCGGCCCGTTCCGCTGGATGACGAACACGTTCGGCAAGTCCGCCGAGAAGGGCGCCGACACCGCCGTCTGGCTCGCCACGTCAGGGGAGGCGACTGCTGTCTCCGGCAAGCTCTGGACCAAGCGCAAGGAGCTGCCGACGCCCGGAATGGGATCGGATCCGGAAGCACGGAAGCGGTTGTGGGATGAGTGCATCAGGCTGTCCAAGCTGAGTTGAAGTTATTCTGGGCACGGCCCGAAAACGGTCGATAACGGCAAACCGCTTTGTCAAGAGCCACCCGAGACAAGAGACGGTCAGTGCGATGCCTTTGCGGCGGTGAGCTGGTCACCGAACGGCTGGACGCGCTATCCGCGCGATGATACTAGTTGCGTGCGCCCCCGCACTGTAAGGCTGGCTGTGTCCTAGCTTTGTAAAACGGTCCTGCGCATCACGCAATGGTTCCTTCCCTTGGACCGCTCGTAGCTGAATCCAGCCGTCTCAAAGAGGCTGCGCCTGCCGTTGTACTGGAAGGAACCCGAGGTCCTTTTGCCCAGCGTGTCCTTTGGATACGCCTCCACCACACCACCGCCCGCCGTTGCGATCAGGTCCAGGGCACCACGAAGCACTACGGCTGCCACGCCCTTGCGCCGGTAACCCCTGTCAACGAAGAAGCACGTGATGCGGTAATCGGGGGCCATTTGGAGTCCTGCGGCGTACTCCTTGAGATGATAAATGTTCGGAAGCTCGCCCGGAGAACCGTATTCGCACCAAGCCACCGCGACGTCACTGTCGAAGACCAATGCCGCGCGAGCGTTCCCTTCACCTACCAGACGCTCCTTGTAGGCGCGGTTACCTTCGCGGCTCTTTCCCTTTTCGACGCACGCCGGATGGAACCAGGTGCACCAGCAACCGCCCCCTACGCCGTTGTGCTTCTGCGCCAGATGGACGACGGCATCCCATGTCGCAGCTCCGAGTGGTCTGATCGCATACTCGCTCTTGGACTCTCCCATCTGAATGGCCCACGTCCGCTGACGGATGAGGCCAGTCTAGACCGGAGACACCAGTTCATACACGGGAAACGAGCTGCTGCACTTCAGCACGTCAGACACCCCGCTCGCCGGTATCGCCAACCATCCCTTTTGTGTTGAATCTGCCAGGGCAAGGCGCCCTGGTTTCATCGATCGAGCAAGGTAGGCGCGGCCTGTTGTGGCTGATCGGCGACGATGCGAACGATGTTCTGGACCCGGAAACCTGGAGGGCGACCCCGGTCGAATCCGGGCTTCATCGTCGAAAAGGTTGCACAACATCTCTGATGACTCCTAGGACGCACCACCACGGCACCCACTGTTTACAGGCATTCATGGCGAATCCACTACAGTGTTTGGATCAAAGCAATAGCCGATCCCACCGCCCCGTCCCCGGGTAAAAGTCCGGACGCCCGCCCCCAGGGACCAGAGCTGGCTGCCATCCACCGCAGCCTGGAGACCTGGTTCGCCAAGACCGCCAGGGACCTTCCGTGGCGCCGCCCTGACTGCTCGCCGTGGGGTGTGCTGGTCAGTGAAATCATGCTGCAGCAGACCCCTGTGGTCCGGGTGCAGCCTGTGTGGGAAGAGTGGCTCCGCCGCTGGCCCTTGCCGGTGGATCTGGCACAAGTGACCGCCGGCGAGGCCGTGAGGGCCTGGGGGCGGCTGGGATATCCGCGCCGGGCACTCCGCCTGCACGCTGCCGCCGCCGCGATCGAACTCAATCACGGGGGCAAAGTCCCCGGAACGTATGCGGAGCTGCTCGAGCTTCCCGGTGTGGGCAGCTACACCGCCGCGGCCGTCGCCGCCTTCGCCTTTGGCCGCCGCGAGACCGTTGTGGACACCAATATCCGGCGCGTTCACGCTCGCCTGGTCTCCGGCACCGCACTGCCCTCACCTTCGCTGACGGCCGCCGAGATGCGGCTCGCCGCAGAGCTGTTGCCGAACGACGCCGGCAGTTCCGTCCGCTGGAATGCTTCCGTCATGGAACTGGGGGCGCTGCTATGCACGGCCCGGGCGCCCAAGTGCGCCGACTGCCCTGTGCGCGCCGACTGCGCGTGGCTGGCGGCGGGCGAGCCGCCGCCGTCGTACGTTCCCAAGGGCCAGGCCTGGCACGGCACAGACCGGCAAGTCCGCGGGGCAGTGATGGCGGTGCTGCGGCTCGCAGAGCTGCCGGTGGCCCCGGAACTGTTCCAGCGGGAACCGGCGGACCTGGGGTTCCCGACGGAGGGGATCGGGGTGCCGCTGGCGGCCCTGCACCGCCTGAATTCGGCGCCAGAACAGCTTGAGCGCGCCCTTGCAGGCCTCCTCAACGACGGCTTGGTGGAGCTTCGCGCCACCGGCTACCGGCTACCAGGCTGATGGCATACTTCTTGGTGACTGAAAGCGGAGATTCCCTTGAAAACCGTACTGTACACCATCTGGGCTCTGTTCATCGTGGCCGCCGTGTTCTCCATTTTTTATGTAGCGAGGAAAGCGAAGCGGCAGGAGCCGCTGGCATCTGACTGGCCGCGCGCCCAGGCCACTGTCACCGGCGGCATCGCGGGCTGGCCCAACGCGTCCGGAAGTTCCAATCCCACCCGCCTGTACTACCCCTCGCACCAGTTCACGGATGCCCACGGCACGCTTTTCGCCGGCAATCAAGGGCTGGGTGCAGGTGCCCGCCACCGTGACGGGCAATTTCCATGGCACGGGCAGTTCCGCCCGCCAGGGCGGGCATCGCCGTTTTGCGCCGTCGTACGAGTTCGTTGACGCTGCGGGCCGGCGCCGGCTGGGCCAGGCCGATGTGTATGGCCCTGAGCAGGAGATCATCGGCACGCTGATTCCGGTGCTCTACAACCCTGCGAATCCGGCGGAATCCACCCGCACAGGGTTCCTGCGTTCCAGGGGCCGGCTCGCTGTTGGTCTCATTTTGGTGGTGTTCGGGGCCGCCGGCATAACGATGTTTGTGTCAGTTCTCTTCTAGCCGTTGGCGGCCCTGCCGCCCGGAATTACGCTGAAGTATGCGCAAGTTTGGGGTAATTCTGGCGTTGACGATGACGGCGGTACTCACCTCCGGGTGCTGGCCCTACTACCCGGCCCCGTGCCCGGCCATAGCCCAGGCCACTGTGGTCTCCCTGACGGTTGCGGCCGACTACGCTCCTGCAGTCAAGGGGGTGCGCCTGAAAGCTTGCCAAGACGGCAGTTGCAAGGAAGCCGACCTGGAGCTGTTCCCTGGCAGCACCACAGTTGACCAAGGCTGCGAACGGGGCCCCTATGGTCCTGATCGCGTTTGCTCGGCTACGTCCTCTCCGGACGGCACCAAAATGGGGAACCTGATGCTGGACACGCTGACCGATTCACCCATGGACGTGACAGCCACTGTCACGACCACGGATGGCCGCCGGGTACCGGTGCGGACGCTGCGCTTCACACCACGAGGCGTCTACGCCTACGGGGAGCAGTGCGGGAGATTCGTCTCAGCCGCTGTGGTGCTAGACGCGACGGGCCTCAGGCAGGCTGGTTAGGCAGGCACGTTAGGCATGGCGGTGGACGGTGGGTACAGACCATACTGCGTGGGAGCCTAAGGCTCCCCGAAGCCGGCCTGCACCAGTCCGCCCACATAGTTGACTGCCCGCTCCGCGTCCGGACCGTATGCTTCGACGTGGAGCACGGATCCCTTGCCTGCGCCAAGCGTCATAAGACCCGTCATCGAGGCGCCGTCCACTCCGTTCACCGTCACATCCGCAGTCAGGGCGGCCAGTCCGCCGGCGATCTTCGCAGCAGGGCGGGCATGCATGCCCGCCTGGTTAATGAGTTCGAAGTCCCCGGTGGCATCCGGTGACCCGGCGCCCATCTGCCCGCTCAGCTCGCCAGCCCGCTCCGGGGCGGGGGCAGATGCAGCGCCAGGCTCCACCACCACGGGGAAAGGTTGAACCACAGTCGAAGGCTCAACCGTGGTCGAAGGCTCAGGTGCCGGACCTCGTCCGCTGCTGGGCGGATGCCCGTAAATAGCCTCGGCCGCACGTTTCACGGCGTGCGAACTGGCACCACCTTGCGCGGCCACCGCAGCCGCCACCAGTCCTTCCACCAAGGGGGCGTCGGCAATCAGCACCGACTCCGGATCCGCGGCAAATTCCAGCGCAGATTCAGCCGTCATCACGGCGGATCCCAGGTCCGTCAGGACCACCACCCCGTCATCCCCGGCCGCCTTTTCCAGCGCGGACATGACTTTCTCCAGACTGGTTCCGATCCTGCCGTCCGAGGTGCCCCCGGCAGCGACCATCACAACATCCGGTGCCATCTGGGCGGCAAGTTCCACGGCGCCGTCAGCGATTTTTTCGCTGTGCGAAACCACCACAATCCGCACTGTCATGCGGCGGCGCCCGCGGCGGCCCTGAGAATCAACGCACTGGATGCCGCACCGGGATCGCGGTGGCCCGCGCTGCGCTCCCCCAGATAGCTGGCGCGGCCTTTGCGTGCCACCAGCGGATCGGTGGCTACGGCTCCGGCTTCGGCGGCCTCAGCAGCGGCGATCAGTACCGCCAGCACACCGCCCCGTGCGGCTGTGGCTGCTGCCGCCTCCACAGCAGGGGTCCAGGCATCCACCATGGTCTTGTCGCCCGGCTCTGCCTTCCCCCGGGCGACGATGCCATCGCGCGCAGCGGCCAAGGCTGTAGCGAGGGCTGCTGAGTCGACGTCGGAGGCATCCCCGAGCGAGGTGGCCGCGCGGAGGAAAGCCGTGCCATAGAGCGGGCCGGCAGCCCCGCCCACTTTGGACATCAGGGTCATGGCGGTAAGTTTGAGCGCCGCCCCGGGGGTCTCCGGCGGCGATTCTGCGAGTTTGTCGAGCACAGCCTGGAAGCCCCGGTCCATGTTCTCGCCGTGATCGGAATCACCGATTGCCCGGTCCAGTTCGATGAGTTCCACGCGGTGCTCGGCCATGGCCTGGGCGGAAAGAGTCAGCCACTTCACCGCCCAGTTAACGTCCAGCCCCACGGTTACACGCCCCAGCGCAGGGCAGCGGTGTGCACCGGCGCATCCCAGAGCGCCGTGAGTTCGTCATCAAGGCGCAGCACCGAGATTGAGCAGCCCTGCATCTCCAGTGCCGTGATGTAGTTGCCCACCAGCGAGCGCTCCACGGTGATGCCCTTTTCTGCGAGTACATTCGCGGCGCGCCGGTACACAATATAGAGCTCACTGAGCGGCGTCCCACCCATGCCGTTGACAAACAGCAGCACTTTTTCGCCGGTGGCAACGCCAAGATCGCCCAGGATCGGCTCCAGCAGACGGTCGGTGATTCCGTCCGCATTTTCCATGGCGATCTTATGCCTGCCCGGTTCGCCGTGGATTCCGATGCCGATCTCGATCTCGTTGTCCTCAAGGTCGAAGCTCGGCGTTCCGGCGTGCGGCACGGTGCACGCTGAAAGCGCGACTCCCATGGTGCGGACGTTCTGGTTGACCCGGTTTCCGATTGCGGCAACCGCATCCAGGTCATCGCCGCGCTCCGCCGCGGCGCCGGCAATTTTTTCCACCAGCACTGTTCCGCCCACACCGCGCCGGCCGGCCGTGTACAGCGAATCCTCCACTGCCACGTCATCGTTGACCAGCACGGTCCGGACCTCAACACCCTCTGCCTGCACCATTTCCGCAGCTGTTTCGAAGTTCAGCACGTCCCCGGTGTAGTTCTTCACAATATGGACCACGCCGGCGCCCGAATTTACGGCGAGAGTTGCCGGAATAATCTGGTCCGGGGTGGGCGAGGTGAAGACGGCACCGGGCACTGCAGCGTCCAGCATCCCCATCCCGACAAAACCGCCGTGCAGTGGCTCATGGCCGCTGCCGCCGCCGGATACCAGGCCGACCTTTCCTGCCACCGGGGCGTCCTTGCGGGTAATGAATTTGGGCTCCGGACTGATGGTCACGAGATCCGCGTGGGCCAGGCCGAAGCCTTCGACGGACTCGTCCACAACGGCGCGCGGATCGTTGATGAGCTTTTTCATGGCTGTGCTCCCTGGGGGCCGGTCCTGGCTGGTTTGCTTTGACCCTACTACCGCGGCCCCCGCGGGGGAAGATCCAGCCGCAGCCGGGTGGACAACGGAAGGGACAGCCCCCAATGACTGTCCCTTCCGAGCACGCCTTCGCTGCAGGATTCTTCAGCAGGATTTCCTCAGCAGGGCTCCCGAGGCGCTGCTGCGAGGTGCGGCCAGGCGATGCCGTCCGGGTCCGTTGCCGGCGACGGGCGGACGGGGCCTTGCGGATCCGGCGCATGGACCGCGCAGGGAAGGTCCATTTGGAACGCAGAGAAATCTGGAAATATGACAGAACTTTTCATTTCTGACCTCCACGACGGATTGACTCTCCCTGAGCCACACGAATTTTATCCATCAAATGGATGTTTGGCAAGGCATCAGGCCCGCGCACCATTAAATACCCGTGCGTGCGCTTCCTTGAATCAGGCCGCGCGCCGCAAGGAAGCAGCAGGATCTGGATAGCGAGTCCGTGACGGAAGCGAGGCGCGTTCGACGGCGGCGGGAACCATAAGGGCCCCGAGGGCCCTGGGAAGGGGCGTCAGACCACCCTGATCATCCGCGTATTTCCCAGGGTGTTGGGCTTCACCCGTGCCAGGTCAAGGAATTCGGCAACGCCTTCATCATGGGAGCGCAGCAGTTCGGAATAGACATCCGGATCCACCGCCGTCTGGTCCGCCATGATCTCGAACCCGTGGCGCCTGAAGAAATCCACCTCGAACGTCAGGCAGAACACGCGCGAGACACCCAGTGCTTTGGCCGCCGTGAGCAGGCTCTCCACCAGAACATGGCCCACCCCCCTGCCGCGCCACGAATCGGACGCGGCCAGGGTCCGGATTTCGGCAAGGTCATCCCACATCACGTGAAGGGCGCCGCAGCCGATCACCTCGCCGCTTGCCGACTCCGCAATGAGGAACTCCTGCAGGCTTTCGTAATAGGCCACCGTTTCCTTGGCCATCAGGATCCGCTTTTCTGCCAAGGGCGCCACGAGCCTCTTGATGGCCGTAACGTCGCCGGTGCGGGCAGGGCGGATATGGATGGAGTCGGTCACAGGCCAATCTTACGGTGGCCGCTCCGGATCCCCGGATCCGGAGCAGTCACAGTGGAGTCAGAGTCCCAGTTCGTCCGGGACCGGCAGCTCCTTGCCCAGCACATTCCGGGCCAGGAAGTGCTCCACCACCCCGTACCAGACCTTGGCGTGCTGCGGCTGAAGGATCCAGTGGTTTTCGTCGGGGTAGAACAGGAAGCGGTGCGGCGTCTGTCCGTTTTCGTCGGCGGCCAGCCGGGAGTTGGAAAGCAACTCGTACCAGAGCCGGAGCCCTTCGCCGATGGGAACCCGGTAGTCCTTGTCGCCATGGATCACCAGCATGGGTGTGCTGATGTTCTCCACGTGCAGGTGCGGGGAGTTTTCCTTCGCCATTTCGGCGGTCATTTCCTTGAGCCAGTACTGCGAGGCGTCTGTGGTGTGGCCGAACTGGTCCAGCGCCCACAGGCTGGCGTGGGTCACGATCGCCTTGAAGCGGTCCGTCTGGCCGGCAACCCAGTTGGCCATGTAACCGCCGAAGGAGCCGCCCATGGCAGCCGTGCGCGTTTCGTCGATGTCCGGGCGCTGCTCCACAGCATCCGTGACGGCCATCAGATCCGTGTAGGGCGCCTTGCCCCAGTCCCCCCAGCCGCGCTGGACATGCGCCTGCCCGTAGCCGGTGGACAACGCCGGATCCGGCAGCAGTATCGCGTAGCCCTTCGCGGCGAGCAGCCACGGGTTCCACCGCCAGGTCCAGGCATTCCAGGAGGCCAGCGGGCCGCCATGGATCCAGAGCAGCAAGGGCGCCGGGTTGTCCGCTGACGCACCCTCCGGCAGTGCGAGATAGGCGGGAATGCGGGAGCCGTCCGCCGCCGCCGTTTCCACCCGCTCCAGTGTTCCCTGCAGGGCCGGCCGCGCGGCAGGAGCCGGGAGTCTCGTCGCTTCGCCGGTGGCCAGGTCAATCCGCACGGCCTCCGGCGGGAACTCGTACGAGCTACGCAGCGCATAGGCGCTGAGACCGTCCGGTGAAACCACGACGTCGGTGTAGGCAGCCGCATCCGGCGTCACCCGGGTGACGCTTCCCCGGGCGGCACCAGCCGCAACATTGATCCGGAAAACCGGCGACGCGCCGTCGTCGTCCGCGATCACCAGCACCGCCGAACCGTCCGGAAGCCAGGTGCATGGGTGTGCCCAGCGGTCCCAGCTGTGAGCCAGCGGCGTGAGGTTGGCGTGGCCGATGTCAGTGCCGGAAACATCCAGAAGGTGAATCTTGACCTGCGGTGCCTCGAACGGGGTGGTGTCACTTTCACTCATCACCACGAGCGTTGCGCCGTCCGGGCTGACCGGGCCGGGGAAGTAGCTCATGCCCTCCTGATCGAGCAGGACCTTCTGCGTACCCGTAGCCACATCGATGGCAATCAGGACGGAACGGATATCCGCTTTTACGAGAGGCCTGGCGAAGCTGCTATAGATGGTCTTGCCGTCAGGGCTGACCACCTGTTCGGCCTCGCGGAGCCGGCCGCCTGCGTCCGGGGTGAGGTTCCTGAGCTTCAACGGCGGGGCTGAGTCCACTGTGGATGGCTTGCCGGGCACCGGCTCCTCGCCGGGCTCCACAGCGAAGCTCCGAGGCTGGCCCGGGCCCAGGTCGGCATCCCAATAGCGCACCGGATACTCGCTATGCAGGATGGCCGCCACCTTGTTGTCCTTGCGGCCCTTCCGCCGCTCCTCATCGTTTTCCTCGTCAGTGGAACCGGCCAGCACGGAGGCCGTGACAAACGTGGCATGCGCGTCCTTGGCAGCCATCACAGCACCCACTCCGCCGGCGCGGGACAGGACCACCCGGGCCTCGCCGCCGCCCGAGGGGAGCAGCCACAGGGCATTGACTGGATCCGCTTCGGGGCTCTCCGGATCCGGCCGTGCGGATGTGAAATACACATCCCCGTTGGCGGCAAAAACGGCACCGGCCTCCCCTTTAGCACTCCGCGTGATCCGGCGGGCGTGTGCCTCCCCTGCCGGATCCAGCTCCCAGAGGGCCGTGACGTACTCGGTGGCTTTGACGTTGAGCGTGGACACGGTTGTTACCAGCCGTCGCCCGTCCGGGCTCAGGGCCAGGCCACTGACGCGCGGGATCGCCAGATAGTGGTCAAGATCGTGGAAGGGGGTTGCCGGTTGTTCGCTCGGGATCGCCAAGTCGTCTGCTGCCATGCCCCGATTCAACACCGCCTGTGCGCTGGATCACAGCAAGTTCACTAAGAGTGAAACACTGCTTTCAGATGGTCGCGGGGGCTGGGCTCGGTTCCGAACGGCGTCGGATGATGCTCAATCATCCGAATGGACTAAATACTGTGGTCCGGAATTCCCCGGACCCCGCTCCGTCCGCGGAGAATGATGGCGCAACAACCGCCGCGAACCCCAAGCCAACTCCGGCCGGCGTCAGGGCAAAGCAAAGGCCCCGCCAACTCCCTTGCGGGTGCAGACGGAGCCTCGGCCTGGTGCGTGGTGAGTGGTGCCTAAACGCTCGGAGCGATCTCCGGGATGCGCGGCTTGGCGTTGCCGGCGAACGTGAACTTGGCTTCGTCACCGTCGCCGTCCACATCCACCACCACGATGTCTCCGGCGTGGATCTCCCCGAAGAGGATCTTCTCGGAGAGCTGGTCCTCGATCTCGCGCTGGATGGTGCGGCGCAGCGGCCGGGCACCCATGGCGGGATCGTAGCCACGTGTTGCCAGGAGCACCTTGGCCTTGGGCGTGAGCTCGATGCCCATGTCCTTGTCCGCCAGGCGCTTCTCCAACCGGCCCATCATGAGGTCCACGATCTCGATAATCTCATCCTGGGTCAGCTGCGGGAACACCACAACGTCGTCAACGCGGTTCAGGAACTCCGGACGGAAGTGCTGCTTGAGCTCCTCCGTGACGCGGGCACGCATCCGGTTGTAGCCGGTCTGGGTGTCCGTGCCGGACTGGAAGCCGGTGGCAACGCTCTTGGAGATGTCCCGGGTACCGAGGTTGGTGGTCATGATGATCACCGTGTTCTTGAAGTCCACCACCCGGCCCGCGCTGTCCGTGAGGCGGCCGTCTTCCAGGATCTGCAGCAGCGAGTTGAAGAGGTCCGCGTGGGCCTTCTCCACTTCGTCGAACAGGACCACGGAGAACGGACGACGGCGGACCTTCTCCGTCAGCTGTCCACCTTCCTCGTAGCCAACATAGCCCGGAGGGGCACCGAACAGGCGCGACACCGTGTGCTTCTCCGAGTACTCGGACATGTCCAGGGTGATCAGGGCGTCCTCGTCACCGAAGAGGAATTCTGCCAGGGCCTTGGCGAGTTCGGTCTTGCCGACGCCCGTGGGGCCGGCG
The DNA here is from genome assembly GCF_050157035.1 of Pseudarthrobacter sp. N5. Lineage (GTDB taxonomy): Bacteria > Actinomycetota > Actinomycetes > Actinomycetales > Micrococcaceae > Arthrobacter. The sequence goes on along the minus strand of NZ_CP189593.1, from coordinate 420,720 downwards.
AAGATGAACGAGCCACCCGGACGCTTGGGGTCCTTGAGGCCTGCACGTGTGCGTCGGATGGCCTGGGAGAGTGCCTTGATGGCCTCGTTCTGGCCGACCACACGCTTGTGCAGTTCGTCTTCCATCTTCAGCAGACGCGAGGACTCTTCCTCGGTGAGCTTGAAGACCGGAATGCCCGTGGAGTTTGCCAGCACTTCAGCGATGAGATCCTCATCAACTTCGGAGATGTCATCCATCCCGCCGGACTTCCAGTGTCGTTCCTTCTCGGAGCGCTCGGTAATGAGCTTCTGTTCCTTGTCGCGGAGGGATGCAGCACCTTCGAAGTCCTGCGCATCAATCGCGGACTCCTTCTCCATCTTGAGTTCGGCGATGCGCCCGTCCATCTCCTTGAGCTCGGGCGGAGCCGTCATCCTGCGGATGCGGAGGCGCGCGCCGGCTTCATCGATGAGGTCGATCGCCTTGTCCGGAAGGAAGCGGTCCGAAATGTAGCGCTCGGAGAGTTTCGCCGCAGAGACAAGGGCGCCGTCGGTGATCGTGACGCGGTGGTGTGCCTCATAGCGGTCGCGGAGGCCCTTGAGGATCTCGATCGCGTGAGCGACAGAGGGCTCCTTGACCTGGATCGGCTGGAAGCGTCGCTCCAAAGCAGCATCTTTCTCGATGTGCTTACGGTACTCATCCAGCGTGGTGGCTCCGATGGTCTGGAGTTCGCCGCGGGCCAGCATGGGCTTGAGGATGGATGCCGCATCGATGGCACCTTCTGCAGCGCCGGCGCCCACAAGTGTGTGGATTTCGTCGATGAAGAGGATGATGTCGCCGCGGGTGCGGATTTCCTTGAGGACCTTCTTCAGGCGCTCTTCGAAGTCACCACGGTAGCGGGAGCCGGCCACCAGGGACCCAAGGTCCAGGGTGTACAGCTGCTTGTCCTTGATGGTCTCCGGGACGTCGCCGCGGACAATCGCCTGGGCAAGGCCCTCGACGACGGCGGTCTTGCCGACGCCCGGCTCACCGATCAGGACCGGGTTGTTCTTGGTGCGGCGGGAGAGGACCTGCATTACGCGTTCCATCTCCTGCTCGCGGCCGATCACAGGATCGAGCTTGTTTTCGCGGGCAGCCTGGGTCAGGTTGCGGCCGAACTGGTCCAGGACCACCGAGCCGGCAGGAGTACCTTCAGACTGGCCGGGGCCAACGCCTGCGCCTGTTGTCTCTTTGCCCTGGTAGCCGGAGAGCAGCTGGATGACCTGCTGACGGACACGGTTGAGGTCCGCACCGAGCTTGACCAGCACCTGCGCGGCAACGCCTTCACCCTCACGGATGAGTCCCAGCAGGATGTGCTCCGTGCCGATGTAGTTGTGGCCAAGCTGCAGGGCTTCACGCAGCGAAAGTTCCAGCACCTTCTTGGCGCGGGGGGTGAAGGGGATATGCCCGGACGGAGCCTGCTGGCCCTGGCCGATGATCTCCTGCACCTGCTCGCGAACGCCGTCGAGCGAAATGCTCAAGGACTCAAGAGCTTTGGCGGCAACACCCTCACCCTCATGGATCAGACCCAAGAGGATGTGTTCTGTACCGATGTAATTGTGGTTCAGCATGCGTGCCTCTTCTTGGGCAAGCACAACTACGCGACGGGCACGGTCCGTGAATCGCTCAAACATTTCGCCACACTCCTAGCTACGACGTAGTTTGATGCTACGTGGCCGGGAGCATCTTTAGGGGCTTGTTCGCCACAGGGGAAACCCAGTGGCGTCGGGAATAACCGAACGCCGCTACTTCCTGAAGTCGAACATGGCCGTGTGCACGGTTCCGTCCGCCAAAGTAAGCCCAAACTGCCTGCATGAACCCGCCCAGGATTTCCGGGGGAAACATCACCTCCCGGGCCGGCACCGGCCGACGACGACGGCGCCCCCGCGGCGAGTTTTGCCAGTCCATTGTCGCTGCCCAGGCTGAATTTGATCAGCACTGCGGCACTGGCCCTTAAGGCGTTGAGATTCCACCGGCGCGGGTAATTCGAGCGGTCGTCCCAGAGCTCAAGCCCCGATATTCCCCTCACGGTACGCCCGCATTCATATCATCAGCACGGGTTCCACCGTTAGAAAACCGCCTGTAGCACAGCTCGGACATCTTCCACATTAATGCGCGGACGTGTGCTGATGATTGGGTTCTGGAAAGCAAGCTGGTCATTCATTGAAGCTGCAACTATTGAATCTGCGCTAATATCCGTGATTCATTTGGGAGAGTCCAGAATCACCCCCTGTGGACCAGCGCCTTATCCGTCCGCGTAAAAAGCACTTCCCCCACCAGAAGGCAGGGGAAGTGTTCAAGGCAGGGAGCTGGATACTAGGAATTGGCCTTTTGATAGGCTTCCTGGATTTCAGCCTGGATACGGCCACGGCTGTTGACCGTATAGCCGTTCTCCCGGGCCCACTGGCGTATCTGGGCCGAGTCCTGATTTCGCCCGGCTGCAACCTTTATCCGGCTTGCACGCCCGGTGGACGTTTTGCGGCCTGATGCGACAAATCGCCCCAGAGCTGAACGCAGCTCCGAAGCATTGGCGGATGACAGGTCAATTTCAAAGCTGACGCCATCAAGGCCAAAACGAACAGTTTCGTCCGCGGATCCCCCATCCAGATCATCCACAAGGATGATGTTTACTTTCTGTGCCATGAATAATCTCTCTTTTGGAAAGCTCGGGGTATTCAGAAAAGCAGGATGTATCTACATAAAGTATGTGCCCGTTATGGCAAGGCGTCAAAACAGGAAAGGCTCCTCTGGAACTCCCTGGAAAGGTAGAGGAGCGTTATTTGTTTGATTCAGGCGGGACGGCACCGGAACCGGACTCAAGTGCCTCAGCCTGGGCGCGGGCCTCAGCCTGGCGCTCGGACTTATCGGCGTTAAAGATGGACTTCATGGCGAACCAGAAAAGCAGTCCCACCACCAATGACGGCAGCAATACGGCTACATAATCCATGGTCAGTTCACCTCGGGCTTCAGGAGCGGGAACAGAATGGTTTCACGGATACCCGCACCGGTGAAGAGCATCACCAGGCGGTCAATGCCAAGGCCAATGCCACCCATGGGTGGGGCCCCGTATTCGAGCGCACGGAGGAAGTCCTCGTCCAGCTGCATGGCTTCGACATCACCGGCAGCAGCGTGGCGGGACTGCTCGGTGAGGCGTTCACGCTGGATCACCGGATCAATGAGTTCCGAGAAGGCCGTGCCGCGTTCCATGCCGCCGATGATCAGGTCCCAGGCTTCGATCAGGCGCTCATCGTCACGGTGCGGACGGGCAAGCGGCTGCGCGGAGGGCGGGTAGTCATAGACAAACGTGGGGTTAATCAGTGTGGGTTCCACGATTTCGCCAAAGAGCTCCACCGCAAGCTTTTCCGCTTCCCACTTGGGGTCCACCTTGACCTCATGCTTGGCGGCGACCTCCCGCAGCACCTCAAGGCTGGTGTCGGGCGTAATCTCCCGGCCCACAGCCTCCGAGAGCCCCGGGTACACGGACAGCCAGGCCCAGTCTCCGTCCAGGTTGATCTCGCCGGCCTCAGTCTGGATGGTGCGTCCCACGCCGGCGGCATCCGCGGCGTCCAGGATCATTTCCTTGATGCGGTCCGCCATTACGAACTGGTCAGCCCAGGCTTCGTAGCACTCGAGTGTGGTGAATTCGGGGCTGTGGGTTGAATCCACGCCTTCATTGCGGAACACCCGGCCCATGTCATAGACGCGGTCAATCCCGCCCACCACGGCGCGCTTGAGGTACAGCTCAGTGGCGATGCGCAGCGTCATCTTCTGGTCAAACGCATTCATGTGGGTCTCGAACGGGCGGGCCAGAGCCCCACCGTGCACCAGCTGGAGCATCGGCGTTTCCACCTCGACGTAGTTGCGGCGGTGCAGGCTTTCCCGGATGGAACGCGTGACCGCAGCACGGGTGTAAACCATTTCGCGGGCTTCGTCGCGCACCATAAGATCCACGTAGCGCTGGCGGACGCGGGTTTCCTCGTTCAGTTCGGCGTGCAGCACGGGAAGGGGGCGCAGCGCTTTGGACGCCATGGACCAGGAGTCCGCCATGACGGAGAGTTCCCCGCGGCGGGAGGAAATGACCTCGCCCTTGATAAACACATGATCGCCCAGGTCAACCAGGGCCTTCCAGTCAGCGAGCGCGTCCTCACCCACGTTGGCCAGGCTGATCATGGCCTGCAGGCGGGTTCCCTTGCCGTCCGCACCGCCCTCTTGAAGAGTGGCAAAACAGAGCTTGCCGGTGTTCCGGACAAACACGATGCGGCCGGTCACGCCCACGACGTCGCCAGTGGTTTCATCCGCCTCGAGGTGGGCGTACTTTTCGCGGATCTCGCCCAGTGAATGGGTGCGCTCCACCCCCACCGGGTACGCCTCGGCGCCGCGTTCAATGAGCCTGGCGCGCTTCTCCATCCGGATGCGCATCTGTTCGCTGGCATCGGCGGGCTCGGCGGCATTGGTCACGGCAGCGGAGGTTTGGGAAGCAGGGGTGTTTTGGGAGGTCACAATCCCAAGTTTACCGGGAGTTCCACGCAGCGGCCTCCGCCCGCCAAGGAGGCATAGACTCGGGCTGTGGAGACGTGGACAGTTGAAACGGACGACGGCGCCGGCCACCTTCAGGTACATTCCTTCCGTCCCGCATCAAACGCCTCCGTGTCAAACTCCTCCGCATCCATCACCGCCGTGGCAGGCGGGCCGGCAGCGGCGGCCGCACCCGGCGTCGTCGTAGTTCACGGCACGCTGGTGACTGACGCCCTGTACCGGCCGTTCGCCCGGAAACTGAGCGTGCTGTTGAGCAGGCCCGTGCACTGTTATAACCGGCGCGGCCGGGCGGGCTCCGCGCCGCAACCACCTGACTACACTGCGGCCACCGAAATCAGTGATTTGGGCACAGTGATGCGGGAAAGCAACTCCACCGATGTGGTCGCCCACAGCTATGGCGGCTTCGTGGCGCTGCAAGCGGCCCTGAGCCTGCCGGTCCGGAGGCTGGTCACCTACGATGCCGCACTGTCCCTCTCCGGAAATCTGAGCCACCGCTGGCGCCCGGAACTGGAGCAGTCCGTGGCCGAAGGGCAGCTCAACCATGCGTGGGCGCACCTGGTGCAGGGCCTGGCAACGGCCGGGCCAATCTCCTACCTGCCCCTCGGAGCCCTGCGGATGCTCAGCATCCTGTCCGCCCGCACTAATCTGGGTGCCGAGATGCGCACCCTGCTGCCTACGGCGGTGGCCGAGATGCAGGCCGTCCTTGACGCCGACGCCGAGCTCCAGGACTTCACCGGCCTCACCACACCCACCCTGATGCTCAGCGGAGGCTGGAGCCCCGGCTACTTCGCCGAGACGGGCCGCCAGTTGGCCGCCGCCGTCCCTGCGATCCACTTTGCCGTGGTGCCGGGGCAGCTGCATGAAGGGCCCATCCGCCCGGGGAAACGGCTCGCCGTGAAGATTGCCCGGTTCCTGGCCGACACCGCTTGACAGGACGGCACCGCTTGACAGCACCTCCTGAAAACCGGCACCCGACCATCACTTTTGCAGCACCACTTTAGGATGGGACCGTGAAAGAACAGGAAATCCCCACACCCGACGGCGGCAAGCTGGCGCTGTACAGCTACGGCCTTCCGGACGCGCCAGGGGAGCGCAGGATCATCCTCATTGGCGGCGCGTTCCTCACGGCCCTCATTTACCGGCCGTTTTCCATGGCCCTGTCCAAAGGCCTGGGCGAAGACTGGGCCGTGGACGTCTACGACCGCCGCGGCCGGGGTAACTCCAGCGAACAGCCGGCGGACTATTCAATGGCCACGGAAATCTCAGACGTCCGGACCATCATGGGCACCACCGGAGCCAGAAATATCCTGGGCCACAGTCTGGGCGGCTCCGTTGCCCTCAACGCCGTGCAGGAGTTTAGCGGCACCAGCCTCGAACCGGACAAGCTCGCTGTGTATGACGCCGCCCTGAACATCGACGGCAGCGTGGACACCGCCTGGCTTGACGGGTTCGCGGAGTCCGTCAATGCCGGAAACGTGGGGCACGCGCTGGCCCGGCTGAAGAAGGGCATGCAGCCGGGAACGGCAATGGCCAAGCTGCCCGAACCTGTCCTCGCCGGGCTGATGGCGCTGGTCTCCCACACCAAGGTCAACAGGCTGTTCAAGGAGCTGATGCCCAGCGGCGTGGGCGAGCTCAAGGCTGCCTACGATGAAGCCGAGCATGCCCGGGATTTCTCCGTGCTGCCGGCCAACACGCACTTTATGGCGGGCGGTAAAAGCCCCGAGTATTACCGGGTCACGGCCGAGCGTCTGCACGCCGCCGTCCCCGGCAGCACCTTTGAGCTTTCACCCAAGGGCTTCCACGGCTCCATTCCGGCGGCTGTCAGTGAGCTGGTGGCCGGCATTTCCGAGTACTTCAAGGGCTGACGTTTCGGCTGTTGCGGACTGACATTTTCCGGCCGGACGCGCCGTCGTGCTATCCGGTCGCTGGCACCTCGGTTAGGCTCGGAGCATGACCCGCGAGAACATCAAGACCTCCGACGGCGGCTCGATAGAGCTCTACACCACGGGCGCGGAACTGGCTTCTGCCGGTTCGGGAATCGTAGTGGTGCCCGGTTCGATGGTATTGGCCGCCGACTACACCCGGTTTGCGCAAAAACTGAGTACCGCACTGGGCCGTCCCGTCTACACGGTGAACCGGCGTGGACGCGGCGAATCGTCCGCCCAGGCAGACGATTACACACTCGCTGCGGACATCCGCGACCTCGATGCCGTGATGAAACACACCAACAGCACGGATGTCTTTGGGCACAGCTTCGGCGGCGCGTTGGCGCTGCACGCGGCCCGCACGCTGCCCGTGGAACGGCTGGCCGTCTACGATCCCGCCGTGTCCGTGAACGGAAGCGTCAAGGCCGACTGGGCACCGGAGTACGAACGCGCCACCGATGCGGGCGAATACGACCGCGCCCTGGCGGTCCTGGTCAAGGGCCTTGAGACGGGCGGGGCCTTTGCCCGGATGCCGCTGTCCATGCTGACGCTCGCCAACAAGCTCACGGCAGGGACGCACATGGGCAAGCAGATGCGTGAGCTCATGCGCACCGGCGTCCGCGAAATCAAGGCGATCATCGCTGCTGACATGCCGGCCGAGCCGTTCCTGGCACTACCCCTGGAGACCCTGATCATTGTGGGCGAAAGGAGCCCGGCCTACTTCGGGGTTGCCTGCGGGCAGATCCACGACGTCCTGTCCGGCTCCAGCTACACCATCCTGCCCGGCTTCGGCCACGACGGCGTGAACCGCGCGCCGGACAAACTCATCACCGAACTGCGGGACTTCTTCGCCGGCTGATGTGCCGGGCGTCAGTGGCCTGCAGCTGAGGGTTCCGTTTTCCGCATCATGAAGGACAGCACGACGGCGGCGATCGCTATGACGGTTGCCGCCAGAAAGGCTGCCTGCATACCGGCGACCAACCCGGACGCGGCGGAAACCACGGCCAGGATGGACACCAGCAGAGCTGTTCCGGCCGCGCCGGCCACTTGCTGGAGCGTGCTCATGATGGCTGAACCGTGCGAGTACAGGTGCGGCGGCAAGGGGTTGAGTCCGTTGGTGAACGCGGGTGTGAACAGCAGCGCCAGCGACACATTCAGGACCGTCTGCACCACCGCAATCCACCAGAGCGGTGTCTCCGCCGTCAGCATGGAGAACTGCCAGAGCATCAGCACCATCAGCGCTGAACCCGTGATCGTCAGCGGCCGGGGGCCCACCTTGTCGAAGAGCCGTCCGATGAACGGTCCGGAAAGACCCATGGCCAGTCCTCCGGGCAGCAGAATCAGCCCGGTGGTCAGGGTGTCCACCCTCAGGACCTGCTGCAGATAAAGCGGCAGCAGGATGATGGCACCGAAGAGTGCCATCATGGCCACCACCATCAGCAGCACCGATACGGTGAACATCCGGAACCTGAACGCCCTGAGGTCCAGCAGGGGCGCGTCGGACTTCTGCCTCAGTTGCCGGAGTACGAACAGCAGGAGGCACAGCACGCCGATGACCAGCGCCGCGATGGCGACGGCGGACGGACCGCCGGTGCCGCCGTCGCGGTTTCCTAGCTGGCTCAGCCCGTAGACAAGCCCGCCGAACGCGGGAACGGTGAGCAGCACGGACAGTGCATCCAGTTTCTTCTTCCCCGGTTCGCCCACGTTGGTGAGGTATTTCGCACCCAGCAACATGGAAGCAACGGCGATGGGAAGCACAAAGATGAAGATGAAGCGCCAGCTGAAATGCGCCAGAATGAAGCCGGAAACGGTGGGGCCGAGGGCCGGCGCAACCGAAATGGCGATGGTCACGTTGCCCATGACCATGCCGCGCCTGGCCATCGGAACCAGCGTGAGGATGGTGGTCATCAGCAGTGGGAGCATAATGGCGGTTCCGGCGGCCTGGACCACCCGGGCCAGAAGGAGCACGTAGAACCCGGGGGCGGCCGCGGCCAGGACGGTTCCGGCAATGAACAGGCCGATGGCCAGGAGGAACGTATGGCGGGTGGTCAGCTTCTGCAGGATGAATCCTGTGGTGGGAATGACCACGGCCATGGTGAGCATAAAGCCGGTCGCCAGCCACTGGACTGTGCTCGCGTTGACCGAAAGATCCCCCATCAGGCGCGGCAGCGCAACGTTCATGATGGTCTCGTTGAGGATCACCACAAAGGTGGCCACCAACAGAGTGACGATGATCGTGACGGACTCACGCGACATCTTCTGGTCAGGGGTAGTGCTTTTGCCAGAGGTCGTGCTTTTGTCAGGGGTGTTGCTCTCGTCAGCGGACTTGGTGGCCGCGGCACCCGACCGCACGGGTTCGCCGTGGGCGTTTGGAGAGACTTCTGTAGACATGGATATTCCCCCAAGGAGTTTGGAATATTGGCCGGCGAGGTTCGTCGCTGCAGATTCCAACAGTCTAACCTCTGGAGTAATTCCCGGTTCGAAAAGATTCGACGTCCGGGGATTCCTGGACCCGAGTCAATCCCGCAAACATCCGACCATTCACTGTAGAATCCGGTTATGGCTGTGACTGACGAGGCAATCGGCAAAATCAAGGACATGTTGATCCGTGGCGAGCTCAAGCCAGGTGACCGGCTGCCGCCCGAAAAGGAACTGAGCGAACGCCTCGGCCTGTCCCGGAGCTCGCTCCGGGAATCCGTAAAAGCCCTTGAGCTCATCAGGGTCCTGGACGTCCGCCGGGGTGACGGCACCTATGTCACCAGCCTGGATGCGAAACTGCTCAACGAGGCAGTCGCTTTTGTCGTTGACCTCCACCAGGACCGGTCCATTCTGGAACTCTTCGAGGTCCGGCGAATCCTGGAGCCCGCCACCGCTTCTATGGCCGCCGGCAAGATCACAGCAGAGGAGATCACCGAGCTGCGCGCCGCCATGGCCGGTATCGATGAAGACACCGCCGTAGAGGAGCTGGTGACCCACGATCTCGAATTCCACGGAATCATCGCGCAGGCTGCGGGCAATGCGTACCTGGGCAGCCTGCTTGAGGCCCTCTCCAGCAGCACGGTACGTGCCAGGATCTGGCGGGGACTCACCCAGGACAAAGCCGTCTCGCACACCCTCGCGGAGCACAAATCAATAGCGGACGCCCTGGAACGCGGCGACGCCGAACTGGTGCGGGCCCTGGTCACGGTCCACATCAGCGGAGTGGAGAACTGGCTGCGCCAGGCCCTCTGACGCCCGCCACTCCGCGGAGCGCAAACGTACAGTTGAGGCCCCAATAACGACGTTTTCGGGGCCGCAACTGTACGTTCGGGCTAAGTTTTTCGGGCCTGGGTTGCCCGCGCGTTTTTACTCGTAAAGGTTGGGCTTGATCTCCGCGGAGTCGATGTTCTTGGCGTCGTACCAGTAGAAGCCGGTGTCGATCACCTTGGCCACCGTCTCCTTCTTGATCGCAGCCACGGCGGCCTTGACCGTCTCGTAGCCGATGCCCACCGGGTTTTGCGTGACGGCCCCGGCCATCAGGCCGCTCCGGATGGCATCCATCTGGGCCTTTCCGGAGTCGAAGCCTACAATGGTGAGCTTGCCCTTCAGGCTAAGTTCGTTGACGGCATTGACCACACCGATCGCGGAGCCTTCGTTGGTGCCGTACATGCCCTTCAGATCCGGGTTGGCCGCAATGATCGCCTTGGCCGCGTCCGTTGACTTGAGCTGGTCGCCGCCGCCGTACTGGATGTCCACGATGGTGATCTTGGGGGCGTTCTTCTCGATCCATTCCTTAAACCCGTCCCGGCGGTCGGTGCCGGACTTGGAGGTCTGGTCGTGCGCCACGATGGCGATCTTGCCCTCGTTGCCGATCAGCTGCGCAAGGTGTTTTGCGGCCTCGGCAGCAGCCGCCCTGTTGTCCGTGGAGGCTGTGGCCGCGGGGATGCTGCTGTCCACACCGGAGTCGAAGGCGATGACCGGGATGTTCTTGCCCTTGGCTTCCTCCAGCAGCGGCGTGGCCGCCTTCGAATCCAAGGCGGCAAAGCCCAGCGCAGCCGGGGACTTACCGAGCGCCGTGGTCAGCATCTGGATCTGCTGGTCAACGTCCGCTTCGGTGTTGGGCCCCTCAAAGGTGATGTCGACGTCGAACTCTTTGGCCGCCTTCTCCGCGCCCTGCTTGACGGCCTGCCAGAACTGGTGCTGGAAGCCCTTGGACACGATCGCGATGTACGGCCTGGCACCGGCTGCGGCCGGAGCGGAGGCTGCCGGGGCGTCGCAGGCGGCGAGTGTCACGGCGGCAACGGATGCGCCGACGATTGCGAGGAAACTTCTTCTTTCCATGATTCAAAAACTCCCTTGTTTCAGATATGCGTGAAGCTGGTACGAACGGTGGGGTATTTCAGGACCGGTGTAGCTGGAGGGGTGTTGCAGGGACTCAGGCGGTGGTCTCCTTCCGCCGCAGCATGTCCAGGTAGACAGCCACCAGGATCACAACGCCGATCGCCACGTTCTGCCACTCCTGCGGTACGGAGATGATGCGCAGGCCGTTGGTCAGCACGGACATGATCAGCGCGCCGATCACGGTGCCCACGATCGAGCCCTTGCCGCCCTGCAGCGACGTACCGCCAATCACGACGGCGGCAATCGCCTGCAGCTCGTAGCCCATGCCCTGCCCGGGCTGGGCAGAGTTGAGCCGGGCGGCGATCATCACGCCGGCCAGGCCGGTGAAGGCGCCGGCCACGGTGTAGATCCAGAGTTTCCAGGAGCGGACGTTGATGCCGGAGAGCTTGGTGGCTTCCTCGTTGGAGCCGATCGAGAAGGTGTACCGGCCGATCAGCGTTTTGCTCATCACGATCCCGGCCAGCACGGCGGCCGCGAAGAAGATGAACACGGCGTTGGGGATGACCAGCCCGGCGATCGGCTTGCCGAGGGCCAGGCTGCTGAAGCCCGGGGTGCCGGTGAAATAGATCGGCTTGGTGCCGGAGACCACCAGGGCAAGTCCCTGGGCCACCAGCATCATGGCCAGCGTGGCGATGAAGGGCGGGATCTTCAGGAACGAGATGAAAAAGCCATTGACGGCACCGATCAGCGCACCCATAAGCACACCGCCAATCACCCCCGCCCACAGCGGCAGCCCGAGGTACGTCAGGACAACGCCAGTCACGACCGAACACAGGCTCATGCCGGTTCCCACCGAGAGGTCGATTCCGCCGGTGATGATCACAAACGTCGCGCCCAGGGCCAGCAGTCCGATCACCACGGTGGAGAGCAGAATGTCCGAGAGGTTGGTGGGCTGCAGGAAGCGCGAATTCATCACACCGAAGAGCACCACCAGCACAATCAGGCTGCCGAACGCGAGCAACTGCTGCAGCGAGGACTTCAACCGGACGGCGAGATCGCCCGTTGTCTTCTCCTCGGGAGGGGCCGGCGCTTCCGCCTTGGTCAAAGTGCTCATGCGTTCACTCCTGTGGTCACTGCGGAGCTGTGCTGCGTCGCCAGCTCCATGATGTTTTCCTGGGTGGCTTCCTCATTGGAGAGGAACCCGGTGATCCGGCCTTCGCTCATCACGGCGATCCGGTGGGAAAGTCGGAGCACTTCCGGCAGCTCCGAACTGATCATGATGATCGACTTTCCGGTGGCCGCGAGCTCGTTGAGGAGCCGGTAGATTTCCTCTTTGGCGCCGACGTCGATCCCGCGGGTGGGTTCGTCGAAGATCAGGATGTCGCAATCCTTGACCAGCCACTTGGCGATAACGATTTTCTGCTGGTTGCCGCCGGAGAGGTTCCTGGCGGTCTGGAAGATGGACGGCGTTTTGATCCGGAGTTTGCCCACCATCTCCTGCGAGGCTTTGCGCAGGGCTGCCTCCCGGACGAAACCGGCTCTGGAGTTCTCAGCGAGTGAGCCGAGCATGATGTTCTCCTTGACGTCCCGGCCCAGCAGCAGGCCCAGGTGTTTGCGGTCCTCGGAGAGGTAGCCGATGCCCAACCCCGCAGCCACGGCTGGGTTGCCGATGGTCACGTCCCTGCCGTTGAGCTGCAGCCGTTCGAAGCTGGCGCGGTCCGCCCCCACCAGTGCACGGGCCACCTCGGTTCTGCCGGCCCCCATCAGCCCGGCAAAGCCGAGGATCTCGCCGCGTCGCAGCTCAAAGCCGACGTCTCGCAGCAAGCCCTTGGTGCTGAGCCCCCGGACGGAAAGTACGACGTCGGCGCCTGGCTTTTCGGCGCTGCCCGCCTCGGCAGGAACAACGGGGCGCTGCTCACCGGTCACCTGCCGGCCCACCATCCTGGAGATCACGTCCTTCATGCTGGTTGATGCCGTGTCCAGGGTGTCCACGTATTCGCCGTCGCGGATGACGGTGATGCGCTGGGAAATCTGCTGCAGCTCATCCATCCGGTGGGAAATGTAGATGACGCCGGTGTCCTGGCTGGTGAAGCCGCGGATCAGCCCATGCAGCGCGGCTACTTCGGTGTCGTTCAGTGCAGCCGTGGGCTCATCCATGATCAGGACCTTGGAATCGAAGGACAGTGCCTTGGCGATTTCCACCATTTGTTGCTTGGCCACCGTCAGGTTACCCACCCGCTCGCGGGGCGAGAGCGCAATGTTGATCCGCTCCAGCAGCTCGGCGGCCTTTTTGTTCAGGGCATTTTCGCTGAGCAGCCCGAACCGCCTGGGTTCGCGTCCGATGAAAATGTTCTGCGCCACACTCAGGTGCGGCATGAGGTTGAACTCCTGGTGGATTATGCCGATGCCCAGTTCCCTGGCATGGCGCGGATTGGCCGGGACGATTGCCTGGCCGTTCAGTTCGAACGTTCCTTCGTCCGGGATATGGATGCCGGAAAGCAGCTTCATCAGGGTTGATTTGCCGGCACCGTTCTCGCCGACCAGTGCCAGTACTTCCCCGTGGCGGAGTACAAGCTGCATGTTCTGCAGGGCCTTGACGCCGGGAAAGCTCTTGCTGACGTTTTTGATGGTCAAGAGCGTGGACATCGTTACACCTCCTTGTGTGATCGTGTGGGTGTTTGATCGTGTGTGTCGGTGGTCGGCTGGCGGTAGTGGTGTGTGGTCTGCAGGAACGGCTAGGGCGCAGGCAGTCCGTACACCCTGCGGGCGGTTCCGGTGAGGAAGTCCTGCCGTTCCGTGACGGATAGTTCGTCGGCGAGCGCGAACAGCACGCCAGCTGTTTCCGCGTAAGGCGCGGCCAGGGTGCTCACCGGCCAGTCCCCGCCGAACATCAGTCGGTCGGGGCCGAAGCTCTCAACCGCTTCCTCCCACAGCTTGTGCAGCGCTTCTGGCGTCTGGGGCACGCCGGGCAGCTGTAGGCCGGAGACCTTGGCCACTGTGTTGGGCAGCTCCGCCAGGGCCCGGAATTGTTGGCGCCAGGATTCGAGGTCAGCACCTCCCGCTTCCGATCCGCCGGAACCCAGCGGCGGTTTCCCCAGATGGTCCAGTACCACGGTCAGCCCCGGCAGCGCCCTGGCGAGCTCAACAGCGGCTCCCAGGTGCCGTGGCCAGGCATCCGGTACGTCAAAGGCCAGCCCGCGCCGGGCCGCTTCCTTCAATGAAGTCCTGACGGCCGGCAGTGCCAGAAAGTCCGGGCGGGGATCGTTGTGGACCAGATGCCGGATTCCACGGAATTTCGGTTCTGCGCACAACCTGTCCAGCTCTTCACCAGCCCGCTGCTGGTCATCCAGCGGGACCCAGCCCACCACGCCGGCAATCCAGGTGTTGTGCTGAGCCGTGGCAAGCATGAAGTCCGTGTCTGCGGCGGTATCGTCCGCCTGAACCACGATGGCTCCGGACACACCGGCGCCCGTCAGTTCACTGTGCGCCTCCCCGGCGGAAAAACTCCGGTTCAGCTCCCCGTGCTGCGGGCCAAGCCAGCCATAACCGCCGGCGCCGAGATCCCACAGGTGCAGATGGGCATCGATGATGTCCGTGGTCGCAACGAAATCGGTCACTGCGGGATCAGCCCCCGCCGCTCCAGTTCGTCCCAGAGCGCTTGCGGGACATCCTCGGACGCCCGCGCAACGTTTTGCTCCATTTGCGCTGGGCCACTCGCCCCCACCACAACGGACCGCACCGCCGGGTGCCGCATGCTGAACTGGAGTGCCGCCGTCGGCAGTTCCACACCGAAGCTCCGGCAGACCTCCGCCAGCGACCGGGCCTTCCGGAGCACGGCGGCAGGCGCCGGTATGTAGTTGTAGTGGGCGTTATCCGGCACGTCCGGCCGGGCCAGCAGCCCGGAATTGTAGACACCGACATTGACGACGCCGGTGCCCCGCCGTTCGCACGCAGGCAGCAGTTCCGCCGCGGCCGGCTGTTCCAGTAGGGTGTAGCGCCCCGCCAGCATCACCAGGTCCAGATCGGCGCGGTTGACGCACTCGGTGAGCGCTTCCGCCGAATTTGAACCGACGCCGATGGAGGCCACCAGGCCCTCCTCACGGAGCTTCGCCAAGGCAGGGAGCGCCTGGCTGATGCCCCGTTCGAGGTCATAGACGTCAGGATCATGGAGATACGCAATGTCGATCCGGTCCAGGCCAAGGCGTTCCAGAGAATCCTCAATGCTGCGGCGGATCCCTGCCTCACTGGGATCCCAGCGGCGCCGGGTGGTGGCCGGAACGGCAAAGCCCTCATCATCCACGGCGCCGGCTTCAGCAGCCGCGTCGGCTTCCAGCACCCGCCCTACCTTCGTAGAGAGACGGAAGTCTCCACGTGGTTTGTCGCGCAATACCGCGCCGAGCCGCCGCTCCGAGAGACCCAGGCCGTAGTGCGGAGCGGTGTCGAAGTACCGCACGCCGCCGTTCCACGCCGCCTCCACGGTGGCGGCGGCAACGCCGTCGTCAATTGCCCTGTACAGATTGCCGATTCCGGCCCCGCCGAATCCCAGCCAGCCAGCAGGTGTCGAGTCAAAGTTCACGGCAGGCTCCAGACCAGCGGGATTCCGCTGTCATCGCCGGAGTAGTCATCTTCCACATCCAGTAGTCCGGCCATCCGGGCCTGCCACGGGATGTTGGCTGGGTGTTCGACCACCTGGCGGCGCATGGCCCGGTAGTCCTGGACCTCCACCAGGTGGAAGAGTTCACGGCCGCTGCGCCAGATGCTCCATGCGCTGACGCCGGCCTCGCGCAGGGCTGCATCCAGCTCGGCCGGAATCTGGCTGTGGACGCGATCGTACTCGGCTTCCTTGCCGGCCTTGAGCCGAGTGTGGAGGGCGATCCGTTGCATTTCAGGACACTGCCTTCGCCACAGCACGGGGTGCTTTTTCGGAGACCGGAGCCGTCAATCCGGCGTCAAGCCTCGTCCAGACCGGCCCGTCCGGGAAGAGGAACTCAGCCAAGGAGGATCCCACCATTTCGCTTCCGCCACCCGGTGCGGACGGGGGCCAGTAGCAGCCGTCATGGACGTCGATAGGGGTCACGAAGTGCTCGTGCAGATGATCCACGAACTCGATCATCCGGTCATCCTTGTTCCCGGACAGCGCCACGAAATCGAACATGGACAGGTGCTGCACTGCCTCGCACAACCCCACCCCGCCGGCATGCGGGCAGACCCGGACGCCGAACTTCGCAGCGAGCAGCAGAATGGCAACGTTCTCGTTGACGCCGGCCACGCGGGCGGCGTCGATCTGCAGCACTTCCAGGGATCCGGCCTGCAGCATCTGCTTGAAAACCACACGGTTCTGGACGTGCTCGCCCGTGGCCACCGGAATCGGTGCCACGGCGCGCGCGATGACGGCGTGGCCCAGCACATCATCCGGGCTGGTGGGCTCCTCGATCCAGGCGATGTCAAAGGGCGCCAGGTGCTTTATCCACTCGATCGCCGTGTCCACGTCCCAGCGCTGGTTGGCGTCCACCGCGATTTTGATGTCCGGGCCTACTGCCTCCCGGGCTGTCCGCAGTCGGCGGATATCGTCCTGAAGGTTGTCCCCCACCTTGAGTTTGATCTGCCGGAAGCGGTCAGCCACGGCCTCCTTGGCCAGGTGAACGAGTTTGTCGTCGCTGTAGCCCAGCCACCCGGGTGTGGTGGTGTAGGCGGGGTAGCCTTCGGCCAGCAGACGGGTGCGGCGGGCGGCCCTGCCAGGCTCGGCCTGGCGGAGGATGTCCAGTGCTTCCTCCGGCGTCAGTGCGTCCGTGAGGTAACGGAAATCCACCAGGGCAACGAGCTCAGCGGGAGTCATACGGGACAGCAGATCCCACAGTGGAAGTCCTGCCCGCTTGGCTTTCAGGTCCCACAAGGCGTTGACCACCGCACCAATAGCCATGTGCATCACGCCTTTTTCAGGGCCGAGCCAGCGCAACTGGGAATCGTGGGCGAGCAACTTCCATGTGGCGCCCATGTCGCCCAGGAGGCCCTCAACGTCCAGGCCCAGGATGTGGGCGCGCAGGGCGCCGATGGCTGCCGCTTCCACCTCGTTGCCGCGGCCGATGGTGAACACCAAGCCATGGCCCTCCAGTTCGTCCCCGGCGTCAGTTCGGATGATCAGGTAGGCCGCGGAGTAGTCCGGGTCCGTATTCATGGCGTCCGAGCCGTCCAGCTCAAGGGACGTGGGGAATCTGATGTCAAGAACGTCTACTGCGGTGATGGTGCTCATCGTGCTCCCATTGTCATATGCCCCGGCTGTGAATCTACAACGAGCCTAAACATCCGATGTATGGCTTGTCAATGGGTGAAATTCCCTTAGGATGGACACCATAGCCCTCCGAAAGTTCGGATGTGTCATCCTGAATTTCGGATCTGTGACGCAGTATCACATGACACAGCATTAAGGACACAGCTCAGAGGAGCCGTGCACGTCAAAGGAGAGGACCACCGTGAAGTTTGCCCGTCTGGGACCGGCCGGCCAGGAACAGCCGGCCGTCATCGCCCACGACGCCACCGGCGTCGAACGCTACTTTGACCTGAGGTCGCTGACAGCGGAGATCGACGGCCGTTTCCTGGCCGGCGCGGGCATAGCCCGGACCCGTGACGCCCTCACTTCCGGGATGCTTCCCGTGATTTCCGGCGAGGGGCTGCGCATCGGCGCCCCGGTGGCCCGTCCCGGTTCGGTGGTCTGCATCGGCATGAATTACGCGGCACACGCGGCCGAGTCCGGCTCTGCCCCGCCTGAGATCCCGGTGGTGTTCCTCAAGCCGTCCAACACCGTGACCGGCCCGTTTGACGCCGCCCCGATCCCGCCGTCATCGGAAAAGTACGACTGGGAAGTGGAGCTCGGCATTGTGATCGGCCAGGAAGCGTCCTACCTTCCTGACACCGCGGCGGCCGCTGGCTGCATCGCCGGGTTCGTGGTGGCGAACGATCTTTCCGAGCGGGAGTACCAGCTGCCCGGCGCGGCAGGCCAGTGGACCAAGGGCAAGTCGCTCCCGCACTCCACTCCCCTTGGCCCGTGGCTGGTGCCCGCTGACGAGCTCGACGGCGGAGGGCTGCGCCTGCAGTCCTGGGTCAACGGCGAGCCGCGGCAGGACTCCTCCACTGCGGACCTGATTTTCGACGCGGCAACAGTGGTGCACCACGTCAGCCAATACATGCTGCTGGAACCGGGCGATGTGATCCTGACGGGCACGCCTGAGGGTGTTGCCCTGTCCGGTCGTTTCCCCTACATCGAGCCCGGCGACGTGGTCGAACTGGAGATCGAGGGCTTGGGCCGGCAACGGCAGCAGTTCTTCCGCGCCGTTGCCGGGGCAGGCCGTGCGGGCAGTGCAGCCAGTGGGGCCGGTGCCCCGGACGTTTCTGCGGCTCCGGCAGCAGCGGCCACAATAGCAGCGGCCGCCAACACAGGAAGGGACTCACAGTGAGCAACGAATTCGAGGGCCTCGCGGCCATTGTTACGGGCGGCGCCTCGGGCATCGGCGCTGCCATCGCGGACCGGCTGGCCGCCGGCGGGGCGAAAGTGGCCACGCTGGACCTCAACCCGGACGGCGGGCCGCACTTCGGCATCGCCTGCAACGTTGCGGACGATGCCTCGGTCCGCGCTGCCGTCGACGCTGCTGAACGCGAGTTCGGGCGCCTGGACATCGTTATCAACAACGCCGGGATCGGCGCGCAGGGTGACATCTCTGCCAACGACGACGCCGAATGGGCCCGCGTCCTGGACATCAACGTGGTGGGCATCGCCCGGGTCAGCCGCGCGGCCCTCCCGTACCTTCGCCAGTCACCCGCCGCTGCAATCGTCAACACCTGCTCCATCGCGGCCACGGCCGGGCTGCCGCAGCGGGCTCTGTATTCGGCATCGAAGGGAGCGGTGCTGTCCCTGACCCTTGCCATGGCCGCAGACCACATCCGCGAAGGCATCCGCGTGAACTGCGTCAACCCGGGAACGGTGGACACACCCTGGGTGGGCCGCCTGCTGGGCGCCGCCGCGGACCCCGTGGCAGAGCGCGCCGCTCTCAACTCCCGGCAGCCCCACGGCAGGTTGGTTGACGCCGGCGAGGTGGCTGGCGCCGTCGCCTACCTGGCGAGCCCGCTCTCAGGATCGACGTCGGGCACCTCATTGGCGGTCGACGGCGGCATGCAGGGGCTGCGGCCGCGGCCCGTCGGCTAGTCATCCCTCGGAGGTTGGTGACACATCCACCGGACGGAACGCGACACTGCGGCAAGCAGGCCTTGTTCGAGGTTTCTCACATCCGTAGTACACCTCATTTTCGGCAGATTCTTCGCTTCATCTCCGTAGGTCTCCCGCGACAGTCCCGGGGAAGAAGCGCCCTTCCCGCAGCGTTGTAATGGGCAGAGCTTGATGGTTGCAGGGGAGATGAGGTCTCATGGTGAGGATAGCCATCGTGCTGGGAAGCACCCGGCCGGGCCGGGCCGGGAAAGCGGTCGCCGACTGGGTATATGAGCAGGCGACGAAACGCTCTGATGCACAGTTCGAACTCGTCGACGTGGCCGACTTCGGTCTTCCGCTGCTGGATGAACCGCGCCCGCCATCCCGCGGGCAGTACCGGAACGAGCATACGAAGGCCTGGGCGGAGGTCATCGGCTCATTCGACGGCTATGTTTTCGTCACCGGCGAGTACAACCACTCCGTGCCCGGGGCTTTGAAGAACGCCGTGGATTACCTGTACGCGGAGTGGACCAACAAGGCCGTTGGTTTCGTCAGCTACGGCAGCGCCGGTGGGACCCGTGCTGTGGAACATCTGCGGCAGATCGCCGGCGAGCTGCAGATGGCCGATGTCCGCGCCCAGGTTGCCCTGCCGCTGGCCACGGAGTTCGAAAAATACACTACATTCACTCCGTCACCCCGGGCGGTGCAGGGCCTGGGACCGGTCTTCGATCAGGTCATCGCGTGGGCCGGCGCTCTCAAAACGCTGCGCCCCGTGAAGGAAGACGGTTAAGGCGAAGGAAGACGGTTAAGGCACGGCAGGAACCCGCGCCCGGACGCTTTCACCTTGGCATGCATCCGTCAGGCAGCAATGGTTCCCGGGCCTCGCGACCGACGCCCACTCCGCGCTGCCGAATGAAACAGCTGAGCCGGGCTCAGTGTTGGGCGAGCCACTCCGCCCAGGTGGTCGTGCCGCGGCGGCCGGCCGGACACGTCTGCGGACCGCTCGCTTGTAGCGCGAAACCCGGTAGCCTCAGACCCACGATCCGGCGCTGGATGCCACGCGCGGACTGATACTGCAGGGCGACGTCTGACTGGCTCAAGACCTCCGGTCCGGCAAAACACGTCCGATCTCCGCCGGGACCGCCGGAGACAGACTCGACGACGTATGGTGCGAAGTCGGCGGAGTCGCCCGGCTGCACCGCCAGGTTCGACGGCAGCAGCCAGACGCGCTTCCCGGCCATGTGATCATGCAGCCGTGCCAGCAACCAGAAAAACGGAGTCGCGGGAACGATCGACCACGGGATCGCGGAGCCGCGAACGAGATTCTCTGCCTCTGCCTTCCGCCGCAGGTAGGGAATCCGGGATTGCTGGACGCCGACGATAGAGACGTGCAGGAAGTGTTCAACACCTGCGCGTGCCGCCTCGTCGAGGAGTCGGCGCGTTCCGTCAACGTCCACGTCGGGCGGACTGCGCACGAAGTCGACCGGCCGAAAGTAGCCTCGCTGTGCAGCTGGGGACAGCGTCGCAGCGTGCACTATCGTCCGCACCCCGGTTACGGCTTCGCGTATGCCGCTGCCCGTGGCCAAATCGCCCTGGATTCCGAGAACGTCCGGGTCCGTGCCCGGCATTCGAGATAGAACACGAACACGATCGCCGCGCTCCACAAGCAAGCGGACAATGTCCGTGCCTAAATGGCCGGTACCCCCGGTGACGAGTACATCATCCACAGTCCGCACCTCGCATTCCTTGCTCCGGGCGGCGGTGAGGGCCCGGACTGGTCAGAGCAGCCTGGGCCCTGTCCCTAGTCCTGGTTGTCCCTATCAGGTCAGGAATCGCTGCCTTCCGCGTCAACTGTCGTGGCTTTCACGTTTTCAGAAGTGTCACTCATCAGGGTGTTCGGTGAGGATCTCGGTGAGCGTCTCAAGATTTGCGCGAACGGTGCGTGCTTGCGCTTTCTGCACGAGCGGGTCGCCGAGACGTCCGAAGATTCCGCCCAGGCCCGATGCCGCGTCAACGTGGTAGGTGAAGCGGGTCCCGCCGTCGGCGGCCTCGAAGGTGTTGGTGAGCGTGAAACCGAGTTTTCCTTCAACAGACTTGTAAGCGAGCCGGCGCGGAGATTCGAACTCGGTGACTTCGGTGGTCCAATCGAAGTTCCTTCCCAGGATTTTGCTGGTTCCGCGGGCGCGGGTGCCTAGCTTGACCGGCTCGCTTCCGATTTGCTCGGCCCGGACGATCGATGAGTCCCAGGCGGGCAGGTTTTCGGCGTTGATGATGTAATCGAATACGTCCTCAGGCTTCCGTGAAATGAAAACGCTTTCTTCAATGATCGGCATAGGAATCTCCTTCAGAAGGTGCCCGTTGCCGGTGCGCTCCGAGCGCGCCGGCGGGGCAATATGGCAACATCTTGTTCCTCAAGAACAGGGGTGTCAACACTCTGGCAGCGAACCCGGTGACGGTGATCGCCGCGGACGACGACGTTCCTGTCACCTGTCCCGCGGCCCCGGAACCCGCAGCACTGGACGGGCCGACGGATCCGATGCATAACGACTTCGTAAACAAGGTTGACACTTGCTGTCATATACTGGTGGCTGGGGAAGCAATCTGCTTTACCGATCGATCTGCGGGCGTCAACGGCTGGAAGACAGGCAACACCCCATGGCAGGAACGTTCGAACTAGTGGCCGCGGACAATGACAGGGTCCGTATCCTGCTCGTCAACGGAACAGGCAATGTCCTGGCGGTCTCGGGCACGTACCGGGACAAGGCCGCCGCGGCAGCGGGCGTCATGGCAATTCGAGAACATGCTGCCACCGCTCATATCGCAGACCGGGTCAGCGCTCCGGGCCCAAATAGCAGGTCCGACCCCCTCCTGGACCCCCTTCAACGGGACCACTAGCCGCCCGCAGTTCAGGCCACCCGGCTCACATGGCGGATGTCAGGAACTGAGCGGCACATTGTCGATCAGGCGGACCGGGCCAACCTTGGCCGCGATAAGGGCCAGCCCTTCGCCGCGGAACGGGGTGTCCCTGCAGTTCTCAGCCAGCGGCTCGAGTGTGCGCGTATCCACCACGTCGAAGTAGTCCAACTGCACGAGGGGCTGCGACTCCACCATGGCCCGGGCGGACTCCAGGTCCAGCGGTTCGTGGGCATTGGCCCGGCCCTCGATCAGCTTGAGCGCCCGGGACAGCACCAGGGCGGCTTCGCGCTCATCATCGGAGAGGAAACGGTTGCGGCTGGACAGTGCCAGGCCCTCCGCTGAACGCACAATAGGCACGGCCACGATCTCCACCGGGAAATTCAGGTCCGCCACCATACGCTTTACGAGCGTCAGCTGCTGGGCATCCTTCTGGCCGAAGTAGGCACGGTAGGCAGCCGGCGCAACACCAGGCAATCCGACGCCGGGCAAGCCCACACCCGGGAAACCGTAGTGCAGCAGCTTGGCCACCACAGTCAGGGCGCCGTCGAAATGGCCGGGACGCGACGCGCCCTCCCACTTGTTGGCCAACGGCCCGGCGGTCACCCGCACCATCGGCTCACCACCGGGGTAGACCTCTTCCACGGACGGTGCGAAGACCAGGTCCACGCCCTCTGCCTCGAGCAGCGCCAGGTCCGCGTCCAGCGTCCTCGGATAGCGGTCCAGGTCCGCGGCCTCGCCGAACTGAAGCGGGTTCACAAATATGGTGGCCACCACCACGTCATTATTTTCGACGGCGGTGCGCGCCAGCTGTGCGTGTCCCTCGTGCAGGGCACCCATCGTGGGCACCAGGCCTTGCGATGAGCCCTGTTTTTCCGTGAGAAGCCGGGCACTTTCCGCGCGGAGCTCGGTGGCTGTCGTCACCAGTTTGATCGCCATGTCAGTGTCCTTCCGGAGCCTGCGGTGCGTCGCCGCCTGCCGCGTCCCCATCCGGGCCGGCCAGGGCCTTGCGGATACCGTCCAGCTGCTCCGGCTTCAGCAACCCGCGGCCTTCCGCCCGCCGGGCCGTGGCGCGCGCCATCGCCAGGTACGCTTCCAGCACATCGCCGCCCGCACCGCCGTCGTGCTCCCTGAGCGCTTCGGCGTGCGCGGCCACGGTGCCCACATCGCCGCGGGCCACCGGCCCGGTCAGGGCTGACTCGCCCGAGGCGAGCGCGTTCTCCAGGGTGGCACGCAGCAGCGGGCCGAGCATGCGTTCGGGGGCGCCCACCCCGACGTCACGAAGGAGTTGTGATGCCTGGGCCACCAGGGTGACCAGATGGTTCGAACTGTGGGCCAGGGCCGCGTGATAGAGCGTGCGGTCGCCCTCGGCGATAGCCACGGGCTCGGCACCCATTTCCACCACCAGCGCTTGCGCGATGGGCAGCATCACGGCATCAGCGGTGACGCCGAAGGTGCAGTCCAGCAGCCTGGTGAGGTCCATGCTCATGCCCGTGAACGTCATGGCCGGGTGCAGCGCCAGCGGAATGGCGCCCGCAGCACGGACCGGGTGCAGAATACCCACGCCGAACCGGCCCGAGGTGTGCGCCACCAGCTGCCCGGGCTGCCACGCCCCCAGCTTGGCGAGCCCTTCCACCAGGCCGCCGAGGGCGTCGTCCGGCACGGCCAGAAGCACCAGCTCGGCGCGTTCCACGATGTCCTGGACCTCCAGGACCGGCACCCCCGGAAGCAGCGTTTCCGCGCGTTCACGGCTGGCGTCCGACACTGCCGACACCCCGACGACGGCGTGCTCGGCCGCGCGCAATGCCGCACCCAGGACGGCACCCACCTTGCCGGCGCCGATGATTCCGACGCCAAGGCGTCCGGGCTTAGCCACGATGGGGGCCTTCCTGTTGCTGCGGATCGGGGCTGTTTCCCAGGGGATGGAGATCGTCGCGAACCAGGGTGTCGCTCGCCACCTGGGCCAGCCAGTGCTCGCTGGTCTGGCGTTTCCGGGCTTCCCTGGCACGGGCTGACTGCTCGTCGAACAGCACCCTGGCCTCGTCCACGCCGGCCTGGATGACGCGCGGTGTGACCGGCCCCGCCGTGGTGTGCAGGACCAGGTCCACCAGCCCGAAACGGCGGGCCAGCGGCCCCTGCTGCAGCGCCATCGACTGCGTGCGCTGGTGCGGCACCACTACCAGCTCCCGCCACCAGCGCCCTGTTCGGATCAGCAGGGCGGTTTCCGTTGCCGCGTAGCCGTTGCGCCGCCAACCCAGTGGAGCGAGCAGACGGCCGCGGCGCGGAGTGGTGACAAATCCGCCGTCCGCTGTGGCGGCGGGATTTTCAGCGGAATCCGGCCCCGCACTGACTTGCCCCGAAATACCGGCCAGCCCGCTGAGCCCTGCACCAAACACGCGGTCCGGTTCCTGGGTGCCGGGATCAGGCAGGACCAGGGAGAGCATTCTCATCACGTCCGCGCGTTTCCCGACGGGCAGCAGCGTGGTGCGCGAGGCGGCCTCGCCGTTGCTCCCCGCCCCGCCATAGCCGGCCACGTTGACCTGCATCCGGTACCAGCCGAAGATCCGCCAGAGGGGTGGCTGCGCTATTTTCAGTGCCTGGATCCTGCCGGGCGGGAGGGTCTGGGCCTGGGTGTCCAGGAGCCCGTAGCGAAGACGGATGCCGTCCGGCGAAATGGCGGCCGTGAAGTTATAGCCCTTGTTGAAAGAACCCCAATACGCGGCAGCCAGGCCCAGGAAAGCGGGAATCAGATAGAAGTAAAAAGCGCGGTTGTCCGTGACGGCAGAGAGAACAACGGAGCCCACGCCACCCAGCGCCACAAAAAAGCTCTGCTCGCTCAGCAGGAGCGAACCGACAAGGCGCGACGGCGGCACGGACAGCACTGCGTATTCGGGCGCCTCGGGTGCGGCTGCTTCGGGACGCGTGGGGTCAGCCGACACTCCTGCGGCACGGGCAAGAATGGTGGCGCGAAGCTGCCGGGCATCATCCATCCGGAGATAGGCCAGCCTTACGGCAGATTCGCCGGCGTCGGCCACCTCAAACTTGAGTTCGGCCAGGCCGAAGATCCGGGCCAGCAGCGGCTGAACGATGTCGATCGCCTGTACCCGGTCCAGCCTGGCCTGGCGCTGCTGCCTGAACAGGAATCCGGTGTTGACGCGGACGTAGCCTTCCGCCACCTGGTAGCGGGTGAAATACCACGTCATGATGAAGCCCAGAACGGCCAGCACCAGCACTATGCCGCCGGCGGCCAGAAGCCACGGCGCCCGGCCCGCGAAGTCGGCGTCGACCAGGGGGCGTCCCTGGAGCAGACGCTCGAAGGTGTCCCGCCCGAAAAAGAAGCCAATGGCGGCGATCGCCAACCAGCCCCGCACAAAGGGCGACGCCGGGTGCACTCGCAGCCATTCGCCGTCGGGCATGGTCCCCTGCTGCGTTCCATGCACCTCTTGGGTCACAGCCCGGCCAGTCTGGCTTCTCCGCGGGCGGAGAGCTGCTCGCGGAGCCGCGCACCTTCGGCGGCGGGCAGCCCGGGGATCTGTGCGTTGGTCCCGGCGGAGGCGGTGTGGAGTTTCAGGGTGCACAGTCCCAGTCCGCGCTCCACCGGGCCCACTCCGATGTCCACGTACTGCATGCGTCCGTACGGGACAACCATGGTGCGCTGGTAGAAAATGCCGGTGCGGACAAGGAGATCGTCGTCGCGTTCGGCGTACCCGATAGCGCGTACCTGGCGCGGAATCAGAACGAGGCGCCACAGCGCCAGAAGGAGCATAAAAGCCGGGACGGCGATGGCAAGCCACAGGGGCGGCCATTCCCACCAGCCCAGCAGGACGAACACCAGGGGGAGGCTCATCAAGGCCACCACGATCAGATTCGCGAAGGCCCACTCCACCAACCGGACCGTCACGTACTTCGGTGAAACACGCAGCCAGGTGATGCCCGGCGGATCAATCGCCCCGGTATGCATATTCGCCTTCCCCCTTGGTTTCACTGCGGCTTCCCCTGCCCGGGATGCCATTGCCGGCACCGGCGTCGCCGTCTTCCGGTGGAACCCTGCAGAACCGTTCAACCAGCAGCCCCACCACAATCATGATCAGGCCGCCGCCCGCCATGGCAAGCGCCAGCCAGGTGACGCCCTGGTCGCTCCGAAGACTCCAGACCCGCAGCTGATCCAGGAAAATCCCGGCGTGCCAGCCCAGCAGTACTGTGCCCGCATAGGCGCACGCCTGCGCCAGGACCAGAGTCCTGGCCGCGAGAATCGGATTGAGCATAGTTTTCTTTTTGGTGCTGTTACGCCACCGCAGCACCCTGATACCCAACACCAGGGTGAGTGCCACGATCACGCCCATGGTCATCAGGGCCGTGGCCGGAAGCACGGGCGTGGCCATGCTGTAGCGGCTGGTCAGCACCGTGGCGAACCATCCCAAAACGGCAACGGCAAGCCCGATCACCAGCAGCAGACGTGCGTTGATGGGTTTCATGGCTTACTCCACTGCCCCGGCGGTGGGGGCTCCATCGAAGTCGCCGAAGCCGTCGAAGGGGACGAGGTCCGGGAAATCCGCGGCCTTGGACGCCAGCTCGCTGACACGTTCGCCGTCAAGCCTGGCCCCCGGCTCGATCACGGACCACGGATACAGCACAAAGGCGCGTTCGCCAGCGCGGGGATGCGGCAGCGTGAGCGTTTCATCCGTTCTGACAAGATCACCGTAAACAATGATGTCGACGTCGAGGGTCCGCGGCCCCCAGCGCACCTCCCGCACCCGGAGGTGCTTGTTCTCCACCGTCTGGCAGTGCCGGAGGAGGTCCAGCGGCGGAAGTGACGTTTCCACGGTGATGACCATGTTCAGGAAAGCCGGCTGACCAGCCGGCCCGCCCACCGCTTTGGTCTGCACCACCGGCGAAACAGCCAGCAGCCGCATCTCCGGGGGGTCAACCAGATCGGCCACAGCGACGGAAAGGGTGTCGTTGCGCTCCCCCAGATTGCTTCCCAGCGCCAGAACGGCCCGGGTGTAGCCGGCATTCATGACCGCTCCCGGTACACGCTGACTGCCACGTCTCCGAAAGACACCTCAATGGGGGCCTTCGGCTTGTGCACGGTGATATCAACGGCGTGGATACTGAATTCCTTCAGCAGGTCATCGGCTATCCTGACGGCCAGAGCCTCGATCAGGTTCAGCGGGTCACCGGTGATCCAGCTCTTGATGCGCTCAGCCACTTCGCCGTAGTGCGCCGTGTCACGGACGTCATCGGATGCGGCCGCCTTCGCGAAATCCAAATGCAGCACGGCGTCAACAACAAAAGGCTGGCCGTTTCGGCGCTCAAAATCGAACACCCCGTGATAGCCGACGGCGGTGACTCCGCTCAGCGTGATCCTGTCCATCGTGGCCGCCCGCTTAGTTGGCGGAAAGGCCGGTGGCCGACCGCGAGGAGGACAGACGCGAGGGGGCCAGACGCGAGGCTACCTTGACTGCGTCAAGGCTGGGGCCGACATCGTGCACGCGCACTGCCCAGGCACCGCGGAAAGCGCTGATGGACGTTACAGCGGCGGTGGCGTGGTCGCGTTCCTCGGGGGCAGCGGACTTGCCGGCCACGGTGAGGAGGGTCCCCAGGAACCGCTTGCGAGAGGCACCCACCAGAATCCTGTGGCCGAGGGCGTCCAGACGGTCCAGGTTCTGGAGGAGCTCCCAGTTCTGCTCGTCATTCTTGGAAAATCCCAGGCCGGGGTCCACGATGATCTGCTCCGGCGCCACACCGGCCGCGTAGAGCTTGTCCCGGACGCCGCTGAGCTCGGCCACCACCTCGCCGGCCACGTCGTGGTACTCAGCCAGGGAGTCCATGGTGCTGGCATCGCCACGGCGGTGGGTCAGGATGTACGGAACTTTGGTGCGGGCCACGAGCTCGGCCATCTCCGGCTCAAGGCTGAGCCCGGAGATGTCGTTGACGATGGCCGCGCCGGCCTCGAGGGCCGCTGCGGCCGTGCTGGCGTGCGTGGTGTCAACGCTGACCAGCGCACCGGCCTTGACCAGCGCCTGGATCACCGGCAGGATCCGCCGTTGCTCCTCTTCCGGGCTGACCTGCTCCGCGCCGGGGCGGGTGGATTCGCCACCGACGTCGATGATGTCCGCCCCTGCGTAGAACATCCGCAGACCGGCGGCTATGGCGCTGTCCGCCGTGGGGTGCTTGCCGCCGTCGCTGAACGAATCCGGGGTGACGTTCAGGATGCCCATCACCAAGGTGCGCGCCACGGGAAGGTCCTCAAACCTAGCCGGCGGCCGCGGTTTGCGGAGTATGGGCAACGGGCTGGTTGCCGGGCCGGTTCCTGGGGCTGCAGCTAGTGAGTCCATGGTCTGTTTGTTACCTTCCGAGTATGAGGCTCATGGCCTCGGCACGGGTGGCCGGGTCATGAAGTTGCCCGCGTACCGCACTGGTGACGGTTTTGGCGCCGGGCTTGCGGATGCCGCGCATGGACATGCACATGTGTTCACATTCGACGACAACAATTGCACCGCGAGGCTTGAGATAGGTGACCAGTGCCTCGACTATCTGGGTGGTCAGGCGCTCCTGGACCTGCGGGCGGCGGGCGTAGATGTCCACCAGACGTGCCAGCTTGCTCAGGCCCGTCACTTTTCCCTCATGGGAGGGGATGTAGCCGACGTGCGCCACTCCGTGGAACGGAACCAGGTGGTGCTCGCACGTGGAGTAGAACGGGATGTCCTTGACCAGGACCAGTTCCTCGTGGTCCAGGTCAAAGGTGGTGGACAGGACATCCGCCGGGTCCTGATAGAGGCCGGCGAACATCTCCGTATAGGCCTTGGCCACCCGTTTGGGGGTGTCCAGGAGGCCGCCGCGGGTTGGATCCTCGCCAATCGCCAGCAGGATTTCACGCACCGCGGCTTCAATCCGCGGGCGGTCGACCTTGTGGTTCTGATGCCTGGCCTGGTGATCGGCCGGGTGTCCTGCGGTGGCGGGAGCGTCGTCGTCGTCGAAATGAGTCACAGCAGAAGCTTAGCCGTGGAGACTGTCACTGCCGGCCTCGGGGTTGCTGCCGGCCTGGAATGAAGAATCATCCGGCACACCCTGCGGGTGCGGCGGTTGCGCGTCCAGAGGCTCCTCCAGGCGGGCGCGCTTGGCTTCTTCCTGGGCCTCCCGTTCGAATTTCTCCAGGCGGGATTCCACCGGGCCTGCCTGCTGGACCGGGCGGGATTCCTTGGAGAGCCACACGTCGCGGAAATCGCGCTTGCGGATGTCCGTGAAGATCTGTGCGATCTCGGCTTGGTTGAGGGTTTCCCGCTCCAGGAGTTCAAGGGCCAGCTGGTCGAGGACATCGCGGTTTTCGGTGAGGATTGCATAGGCCTCGTCATGCGCCTGGTCGATCAGGCGGCGGACTTCCTCATCCACGATGTACGCAATCTGGTCAGAGTAGTTGCGCTCATGACTTGCATCGCGGCCCAGGAACGGCTCGCCGCCGCCCTGGCCCAGGCGCACTGCGCCCACACGCTCGCTCATACCGAATTCGGTGACCATCTTGCGGGCCGTTGACGTGGCCTTCTCGATGTCGTTGGAGGCGCCGGTGGACGGATCGTGGAACACGATCTCCTCCGCAACCCGGCCGCCCATGGCATAGGCCATCTGGTCCAGGAGCTCATTGCGGGTGATGGAGTATTTGTCGCTCTCCGGCACCACCATGGTGTAGCCGAGGGCACGGCCGCGGGGCAGGATAGTGATCTTGGTGACCGGAGCCGAGTTCCGCAGGGCCGCGGCAACCAGGGCGTGGCCGCCCTCGTGATACGCCGTGATTTTGCGCTCGTGTTCCTTCATAACGCGGCTGCGCTTCTGCGGACCGGCCATCACGCGGTCAATGGCTTCATCCAGCGCACGGTCATCGATCAGGTTCGCATTGGAGCGTGCGGTCAGCAGGGCGGCCTCGTTCAGCACGTTGGCCAGGTCAGCGCCCGTGTAACCGGGGGTCTTTTTGGCCACGGCCTTGAGGTCAACGCCGGGTGCCATCGGCTTGCCCTTGGCATGGACCTGCAGGATCTGGTCGCGGCCAATGAGGTCCGGGGCTTCCACGGAAATCTGGCGGTCGAAACGGCCCGGACGCAGCAAAGCCGGGTCCAGGACGTCAGGACGGTTGGTGGCGGCGATCAGGATGACGTTGGTCTTCACGTCGAAGCCGTCCATTTCAACCAGGAGCTGGTTGAGGGTCTGCTCGCGTTCGTCGTTGCCGCCGCCGATGCCGGCACCGCGGTGACGGCCGACGGCGTCGATCTCGTCAACAAAAATAATGGCGGGCGAGTTGGCCTTGGCCTGCTCGAAGAGGTCACGGACACGGGAGGCGCCCACACCAACGAACATTTCAACGAAGTCCGAGCCCGAGATGGAGAAGAACGGTACACCGGCCTCGCCTGCAACGGCGCGGGCCAGAAGAGTCTTGCCCGTTCCCGGAGGGCCGTAGAGCAGCACACCCTTGGGGATCTTGGCGCCCACTGCCTGGAACTTGGCCGGTTCCTCGAGGAACTCCTTGATTTCCTGCAGCTCTTCAACGGCTTCATCCGCGCCGGCAACGTCACTGAAGGTCACCTGCGGCATGTCCTTGTTGACCATCTTGGCCTTGGACTTGCCGAACTGCATGATCTTGGAGCTGCCGCCTTGCATCCGGGTCATCAGGAACCAGAACAGCGCACCCAGCAGGATCACGGGGATCAGAAGGGACAGCAGACCGGAGAACCAGTTGCTTTCGATCGGCTGGTCCGTGAAGCCCTTGGACGGTTTGGCGTCGGTGACGGCCTTGACCACATCCGGGCCACGGTCCCTGACGAAGAAGAACTGAACGTTCTTGCCTTTGTCCTGGCCGTCGATCACCAGATTGTCCTTCAGCACCAGGTCAACGCGGTTCTCGCCGTCGAAGATCTTGGCCTGTTCAACCTTGCCGTTTTCAGCAAGAAGCTGAAGGCCTGGCTGGGTGTCAATGCGGGAGGCACCACCGGGAGCCAGCGTTGCAAAGGCCAGCAGGAGCATGCCGACCACAATGACGATCCAGATGCCCGGGCCCTTGAAGAAACTCTTAGCTTTCATCTGATCGGGGGCAGGCCCCGTCCCTCCTGGTAGTGCTGCACGTCGCCTGGTCTGCGCGCGTGTGGTGCTGCGTCAGCTTCTAGCTATACACCGTTCGGAGTAATTCACGCACGGTGTAGGGCAAAAGTTCCCTCTGGGCGTAGCGGATCCGGACTTGTGGTGGCTCCAGCTAGAGCACCGTGCATTGGGGATTGATGCCTGGCGAGGCCCATGGAGGCATTGGCTGTCGCCAACTTGGACGTCCACCCCGATCCATCCTTGGTCTGGACGCACAGCCCATACGATCCACCGAGCAGTCCCCCAGGCAAGGCTTACCGGCCTGCCGTCCAGCTGGTCCACGGATACGGCAGGGATGACCACCGTCGCCCCGGCGGGTCCGCCTGAAATATCCCACCGGGGCCGGCAGCCGTCGACCCTGACTGTTACGTGAGAGGAACCGCCTCCGGTGACGCCGCCAACTCGGCGAGGGGCCCTGTTGCGCTCAGCTGTACCGTCAGCGCCCCGAGGGAGATCCTGCTGGTGGTGACCCCGAGATCCCATCGACTAGTGGATCCTGGCGTCAGCAGGGCCGGCGCTCCGTAAGGGCCGGGCTCCAGCCACAGGCCGGCGTCGTCATCCGCGGCGGCGGGCAGTGCATGCATCATGGAAACAAGCGCCGCGATGGCAATCATCGCTCCTGCGCCTGCCACCCGCATGGCACCGCCCCTAGCCATCGCGGAGCGGCAGGAATCGTCGGAGACATCAACCTGTTTTGAACATCACGAGTGAGATGTTCAAAAGGGATTGAAACTCGGAATCGTTCCAGGCGGCCAGGGTAACGGCTGCGCACACCCGGCACCAGACCGCCGGCAAGAAATGCCCGGACCTTACCCTTGCGTTTCATTGCCGGTTTGCCGGTCGATCCTGATGCTGCTTGCGGTGAAAAAGTTTCAAACAGGCGAGATACCCCTATCTAGCGCCGGATCGCCCAACACGAACCACTCGCATGGCTAACAGGGGTCGGCTCCCGAAGGGCCGTTAGCTGGGAGTGATCTACTCGTAAACGTGCGGCGCCAGGGTGCCCACAAAGTCCAGGTTGCGGTACTTCTCCGCGTAGTCCAGGCCGTAGCCCACCACAAACTCGTTGGGGATGTCATAGCCGACGTACTTAACGTCGAGCTGGACCTTCAGGGCTGTCGGCTTGCGGAACGCGGTGCAGATTTCCACCGATGCCGTGCCCCGGGATTCCAGGTTGGTCTTCAGCCAGGACAGGGTGAGGCCGGAGTCGATGATGTCCTCAACGATCAGCACGTCCTTGCCCATCAGGTCGGTGTCGAGGTCCTTGAGAATGCGGACAACGCCGGAAGACTGGGTGCCGGAGCCGTAGGACGACACAGCCATCCAGTCCATGGAAACGTGGCTGTGCAGGGCACGCGCCAGGTCAGCCATCACCATGACCGCACCCTTGAGCACACCCACAATAAGGAGTTCCCGGCCTTCGTAGTCTTTGTCGATCTGGGCAGCGAGCTCCGTAATCCGCTGTTGGATCTGTTCCTTGGTGTAGAGAACGTGCTTGAGGTCTGCCTGGACGTCGTTTGAATCCACCAATGGCTCCTGTGTAGATGCGGGGTGCGACTATTTTTGGGGCGGTTTATGAGACCGGAATACTAGCTTCCCACAGCGGGCGGCTTCCCGGGGAACGCCGTTGCCCCCGGCGCCCTCCTCCGCGAGCAGTTGGGCCAGCGACAGCCTGTATACGCTCACCCCGCCGGGCAGTTCCACCGGACCCGCCGAACCCTGCCTCCGCAGCAGTGCTTCAGCCGCCAGAAGGCGCTGATAGCTGGTCTGTTGACCGCCGACGTCGGCCGCTGCCTTTGCGATCACCCGGAACCGGATTGCCGGCGCCAGTTCTCCCAGCGCTGCCTCCGGCAGACTGATATCCGGACCGGAACGGTCCACGAGGGAGGCGAACGTGTGGTTCGCCACGTCCTCCAGATAGTCGGCATCCAGCTGCAGGATCGAAGCCGTTCGCGCCAGCGACTCGGCGACGCCCGGCCCCAGCTTTTCCTCAAGCAGCGGCAGCACTTCCACCCGTGTCCGCGAGCGCGCGAAGGCAGGGTCCGTGTTGCTGGGATCGTGCCACGGATCGAGTTGTTCAACCTCGCAGATTTCCAGGGTGTGGGCCCGGCGGAGTCCAAGAAACGGCCGCAGCAGCAGGCCCCGCGACGGGCGCATCCCCGCCAGGGATCGTGTGCCCGAGCCGCGCGCCAGGCCCAGCAGTACCTGTTCGGCCTGGTCGTCGAGAGTGTGGCCAAGCAAAATGACGTCCGCGTTCCAGCCGGCAGCAGCGGCCTCCAGGGCAGCGTGGCGTGCGTCCCTGGCGGCTGCTTCCGGGCCAGCCCCGGTGGCAGACACCTCCACGGTCCGCACCGCCACGGGCGCGAGTCCCAGCTCCGTCAGCACCGCCGCAGTGCGGGCCGCAACCTCTGCGGAACCGGGCTGGAGCTGATGGTCAACCACCACCGCGCCAAGCTGCACCCTGTGTCCGTCCACATGGCCGCGCCTGGCAAAGTAGGCGGCAACTGAAGCCAGTGCCAGGGAATCCGGCCCGCCGCTGCAGGCCACCAGCACCCGTTCCGGATAGCCCGCCTGTGCCAGGGAGTCCCGCACCATGTTCCGCGCCTTGCCGACGACGGGCGCCAGCCGGCCGGGCCGCCGTCGGCCGCTTGGTACCCCGGCAGCGCGTACCCCGGCAGCGCGTACGGTGCCCGTCATGGTGACTAGAGTCCCATCCGGTCGAGCCACAGCTTGGCGTCATGGATTTCAGGCTCGGTGGGCAGGTGCTCGGCAGATTCCCAGACGCGGTTAAGGCCTTCCATTCCGGCCACCGCAACAACCGCACGGACGAATTTGGCACCGTCGCTGTATTGCCGCATTTTGGCATCGAGGCCCAGCAGGTTCCGGATGAACTTCTCCACAACCCCCCGGTCCTTGCCACGGGCGCTGAACCGTTGCCGGATGGTTTTGACCGAGGGGACAATGCTGGCGTCCACGGCGTCCATCACCACGTTGGCGTGGCCCTCAAGCAGGCTCATCACGGCGGTGAGGTGGGACAGGGCGGCTTTCTCCTCGGGATTCTGCAGGAGGTCCAAAATGGCACCGCGGCCCGGGGTAGCACCGGTGGCCGTGCGGTCCTTGAGGGACCGGGCAGCAGCTGTGGCGCGGTCCATCAGTGAATCTACGCTGCCCAGAAGGTGCACGCTGAGGTCGTCGATCTGTTCGAGCATGTGATGACGCAGCCAGGGCGCCGCGGCGAACTGCACCCTGTGTGTCTGCTCGTGCAGACAGACCCACAGGCGGAAGTCCTCTGGCGCCACATTGAGTTCGCGCTCCACGGCAACAATGTTCGGCGCTACCAGCAGCAGGCGTCCGCCAGCCGGGGTGTTCGAGTTTTCAGCCAGCGCAGAGAATGGATCGTACTGACCTAGAACCTTGCTGGACAGAAAAGCGAGTACGGCCCCGAGCTGGCTTCCGGTAATCGTGCCGCTGACACTTGCCGCGGCCGGGCTGATGGTGCCGCGCCGGGTTTCGAACATCTTGTCAATGGCAGGTTTGAGCATCACGGCGAAGCTTTGCGCATTGGCCTTGGCCCAGGATGCCCGGTCCACCACCAGCACCGAGGAATCGCGGAGATCCCGGGCCGCCTCCAGCCCGGTGATGTCATGGACGTGCGGCACGGAGATGTCCGCCATGAGGCGTAGGTTATCTACCGCCGCACCAATTTCGGCCGTGCCCAGCACCGGCCCGGGAGGTGCCAGCCGGGCTGCTGTGGATGCCGCGAGCTCCCAGTTGATGAGTGCCGGCGCCGGCGCCGTTGATGCCTGTGCGGATGACTCGCCTGCAGATGTCTCCATACTCTCCATCAGAACACAGGAGCAGGGTGATCCGCCCTTAAGTTCGCTGACTGACGAACGGCCGCTGGCCAACGGCAACACCGGCGCAAGGCAACGCCGGCCAGGGGCGGCTAGACCCTAGCGGCAGCCGCAGGAGGCAAGCGCCGATGCCGAGCGGTCCAGCGCGGCTTTGTTTCCTGCGGCGCCGGGCATCAGGCCGTTGCCGATGAATGAGAAGACCAGCAACCGGCCCTCCGCATCCACCACGTAGCCACTGAGCGCGATCACAGAGTTCAGCGTGCCGGTTTTGGCCCGAACCAGCCCGGCGCCGCCTGCTGTGGAATCGTCACCGTAGCGGTCGTCCAGTGTGCCGGTAAGGCCGGCCACCGGAAACCCCGCCAGTGCGTTGCGCAACCTCGGATCAGGGCCGGAGGTGATGGCCCGCACCACCTCGGCGAACTGCCTGGCAGATACCCGGTTGCCGAGGGCCAGCCCTGACACATCGGCCAGCCGCATCGTATCCACGTTGACGCCCAACCCGGTGAGTTGCTTCATGACCGTCGCCGTGGCGCCGTCATTTCCAGCCGGCAGCCCGTCAGCATGTGCGGACATCCGCCCCAATGCTTCCGCAAGGTAGTTGTCCGAGGTCTGCAGCATGAGGTCAACCTGCTGGCTGACCGTTGCCGACTGGACCTCTGCCAGGACCTCTGGCCCGGCGTCGCCCCCGCTGCCGGTTGCGGGTCCGCCGCTGGCTGCGGCTTCACTGCCGGAACGCCCGACGCCGGGCGCCACCGTCAGTCCCGAGGCGGCACCGGCCGTCTTGAGTTCGGCGGCGAACGCTTCCGCGGTGGTGATGGCGGAATCCTGCGGACGCGGTCCGGTGGTTTTCAACGGATCGTAGCGTGCGGAGTTCAGTGCCAGCGGATAAAGGGGCGCAGTTTCTCCGGCCGCCACGTCCTCCAAACTCCAGGCCGGGTTGAGCGCCGGGCCGGTGAAGAGTGAATCGTCAAGCTGCACGGACACCGCCCCGGTGACACCGTTCTCCTTCAGCGACTGGACGGTCAAGCGAGCCAGCGTGGCAAGCCCGGCACGGCCCACAACCTGATCCGGTGCAGATTCGCCTGCCCCGAGGAGGACGTCGCCGCCACCGGCCAGCACCACCGAAGCCGGGGCCTGCCCGGCCAAGACCCTGGTGCTGAAACGCGTTTCGGAGCCCATGGAACGCAGGGCAGCAACGGCGGTGAGGAGCTTCATGTTGGACGCCGGAATCCTGCTGTCCGAGCCTCCCCTGTCAAAAAGCACCTGTCCTGTCACGGCGTCCTTGACCAGCGCAGTGAACGCGCCGCCGCCGTCGGTCTTGAGGGTTGACTCAAGGTGGGCAGCCACCTTGTCCGGCGACGGGATAGGGGCCGAATCCAGCAGCGGCGAGATGCCCTGCGGACGGGACATCTCGGACGGAAGCTGCTGCCAGGCCGGAACGGAGGCGGCCGCCCGCAAAGACTGGTCCGGGGCCGTGAACGCTGAGGAGATCACCATGCCCGAGGGGACTGCCAGCACCAGCAGCACGACGGTCAGCAGCGCCAGGGGCGAGGTCCGCTTCAGGGTACGGACAACCCTGTGGTTGCTTGCGCTGCGGATGGTGCTCTTCATGCTGCTGCTGGTCCTTAAGTCCTGAAATGTCCCCACTAGTTCCTGAAACCTGGGCCTCTCGCTATATCCTCAATAGTAGTCGGCGGCACCGACAATCCTTTCAGCGTGCCGCGAACCCCCTGCAATCGCCGAGGAGCATTCCATGAAGCACGACGTGACCATCGAGATCCCCAAGGGATCACGCGTCAAGTACGAAGTTGACCACGAGACCGGCCGCGTCCGCCTGGACCGCGTCCTCTTCACCTCCATGCAGTACCCCACCCACTACGGTTTCTTCGAGAACACCCTGGGCGAAGACGGCGATCCGCTGGACGCACTGGTGCTCCTGCAGGACTTCGATCTGCACCCAGGCGTCATCGTTGAATCCCGCCCCATCGGCGTCTTCAACATGACCGACGACGGCGGCGGCGACGCCAAGGTGCTGTGCGTACCGGTGGATGCCCGCTTTGACCACATCCAGGAAATCACCGACGTCAGCGACTTCCTGATCAAGGAAATCGAGCACTTCTTCACGCGTTACAAGGATCTGGAGCCGGGCAAATGGGTCAAGGCTGAAGGCTGGGGTGACCGCGCCGCTGCCGAGGCCGAGCTTGAGGCCTCCATCAAGCGTTACGTCCCGGCAGCACACTAGTCCCCAACACGGGGCTTGCGCCCTGTGACTTGCACAGTGTGACTTGCACGACGGCGGGTGGTGCGGTTTGATTCAAACCGGACCACCCGCCGTCGTGGTTTAACTGTCCGACCTTGACCACAGGGTTACCGCCTGATGGGCTGTTCTGCCCATCGCCGGTGAGCGGGAGTCCGGGTAGGTTCTTGTTGATCTGACCTGCCCGGCACTGAAAAAGGGGAACACAAATTGGCTGGACTCTACGGAGCTGACATCGCCCAACTGCGCTCTCTCGCGGGGGTCATGGGAAAGGCCGCTGACTCCATCAGCTTCCAGGGCACCCAGCTGACTAACCTCATCAACACGAATACTTCGTGGACCGGCAATGACGCCGGCCATTTCAAGAACGACTGGAACTCACAGCACCGCCAGAGCCTGGTCAGGGCTGCGAGCATGCTGCGGGCCAGCGCCCGGGACCTCAAGGACCACGCCAACCAGCAGGAATTTGCCTCCCACAAGAGCGGCGAAAGTTCTGTCGGCGTCATCAAGGATGTCTATGACACCGGCAGCGGAGTCAAGGATCTTGGTGCCCAGCTGTGGCAG
The DNA here is from genome assembly GCF_050157035.1 of Pseudarthrobacter sp. N5. Lineage (GTDB taxonomy): Bacteria > Actinomycetota > Actinomycetes > Actinomycetales > Micrococcaceae > Arthrobacter. Next base: position 383,013 of record NZ_CP189593.1, on the reverse strand, counting down.
GCCTACAAACTCGGGAATCTTGGGTGGCAGGACTTCGCCAAAACCAAGGAGATCCTCACCAACTGGCGCGCCGGCGGAACCGTACTCCGGGAAGCGCTGGATTCCCTCCGCCGCGGCGGGAAGATCACGGACGTCATCGCCGACCTCAAAGCCGGTATCCCCTACAGCCAGGCGTTCCAGGATGCCACAAAGTTCTCCAAAGGCCTCCGCATGGCCGGCGCTTTGGCGGCACCGCTGAACGTTGTGGGCGGCATCAATGACTTGATCAGCCCCGAACACTCAGGCTTGCGCGGAACCGGGGACCGCGTCGCGGGCGGACTCTCCGTGGTAGGCGGAGTGGGCAGCATCATGCTTATGACGGCAGGTGGCGCCGCTCTGCTGGGGCCGATCGGAGCCCCCATCGTGATCGGGGCAGGCATCGTGGCCGGGGCCTGGGCGCTGGGCAATCTGGTGGCGGACAACTGGGACTCCATCAGCAACTTCGCCCGAAACCCCGACAGCTACCTCGCCGACGGGGCCAAAGAGGTGGGCAACGTCGCCAAGGACGTGGGAAGTAAGGTGGCTGATGGGGCCGGAAACGCGGCCAAATCAGTCGGTAAATTTGTCGGAGGGATATTCGGATGAGCACCAGCACCATGAAATGGACCGAGCGCGACGTTCAGGCTGCCGCCACGGTACTTGGGCTGGCCACCGCTCAGGGAACCCCGCTGCCCACTCTCACGGACGAAGAAGTGGTGGCACTGGATGGCGTGCAGCACGAGCAGGTGGTGGCGCTCCCCTGGCTGAGTGTGCAGGACGCCGGCAAAGACATCATGTGCGCCGTGGCCCTGCGCGGATTGCTCGCGAAGGAGCTGGTTTATCCGGTGGTCTTCGAGGGCGAAACCGAGCCGTCCAGGCTGCATGCCACGGAGGAGATCACCGGCGCCCTTACCTTGCGGCGCAGCGGAGACACGGTGGTGTCAGTGGAGCGTACGGTTTCCACCGGCAAGCGCTGGCTGTACGCGTATGTGCACGTTGAGGGTGTCTTGCTGGAGGAAGTAGACGACGGCGGCCTCCACGGCTTCACTGTCATCACCCGGGGCCAGCTGTCGAACAGGCTGGCGGACTTCGTGGATCCGGAACAGTCGGCCGTACGGGACACAGAGGTCACTGCCTTCACCGAAGCCGGCTTCGAAAGCCACGCCGCCAGTGCCCTCGCTGACACCCGTGCCGCGAGCAACGTGGTGGCTTTCAGCACGGGCTCGGAGGACTTCCCCACCGTCACGGTCTACACGGGCCCGTCCGGGGTGCACGTGCTGACTCCCCGGGTGCAGGGTGAATCAGTATCGCTTGAGCTGCAGGAAGCCTCCCGCTCTACCCTGGCCGGCATCCTCGGCTCGCTGGCTGCCGTTTCCTAAATTTTCCCTGGCCTTCAGGCCAGCCAATCGCCACGCAAAGGTCTCCGATGAGCAATTTAAAGCCCTCTTCCAGTACCGGACTTGTCGACTCCGCCAACGGCCGTCCGGTGCGTGCGCACGCCGACTCCGGCCAGTACTACGTGCCGAAAGCCGGTTGGCCGCACTTCTGGGGCAGGGCGCTGGATGCCTTGGTAGTCATTGCTGTGGCCGGAATCCTGATGGCGGTGGTCAACTCGCTGACCCAGAGCCTGGCCCTTGGCTCGCTGTCGTACGCCCTCCTGTCGAACACCGGCATTTATGCCACGGTTGTGATTGTGATCTGGTTCCTAGTGCTGTTTGTCTACGGCATGATTATGGGTACCACCGGCACCCTGGGCGACGCCGCTGCCGGCATGTGCGGTGTCCGCATTGCCGACGGCTCGACGGCGGGCCCCTGGCTTGGCGGGTGGCGTGCCGTCTGCTGGTCCTTCGCCCCGCTCTACCTGATCATGGTGTTGGCCGTCGCGGTCAGTGGAGGAGGCGGTGACAGCTTCGACGCGAAGTTCGTGGCCATCGACCTTCGCTCGGGTCTCGCCGGCGGCGCTCCTCCGGTGGCGGACCCCAAGCTTGCTGCGGGAGCCCAGGACGCTGAACAGAAACACCGGCAGCTCCCGAAGCTTTACGGCAACGGAAGCCAGCATGGCTGAGCAGGCCACAATGTGGCTGGTCCGCCGGGCCGAGAGGCAGTACGCGTCCCAGCTGGGACAGCTCCGCCATGGCGAGCTGTCCTGGTACATCGCCTGGAGATGGCTCCCGGGTTTTGTGGTGGCGGGATTTGTAGTCGGAATCATCGCGCAGTTCACCGGCAGTCCCACGTCATCCAGGGATCCCGGGCTGTTCTACGACATTCCCTTGTTTGTGCTGGTAAGCCTGCTCACGGGCCTGATGCTGTGGTCCCTGACGTTGTTCTGGAGTTTCCGGAGACTGCTGGTCTTCGACCGGGGCCTCCTATACCGCTACAGCCAGAAGCACACGGCCCGGGCCATTTTCTGGGAGGACATCGATCCGGGATCGCTCCGTGCTGTGGTGTCTGCCGACGGAAAAGACGCAGACCACCTGCTGAAGACCCTGAACCGCGCCGACAAGGAGCCCCTCGGCGTCCACGGGCGCTTCGCTGTGGTGTTCCGCGGCTCCGACTCCGTGCTGACCCCCGGTACCCCGCAGGGGAACAGCCCACAGCCCCGGTTCTTCACGTTCAGCAGTAGAAACAGCCCCGATGAACTGGTCCGTTCAATCCAACAAGGACTGGCAGACGCCGGCGTTCCGGAGGCCGGATCTGCGCTCCATCCGGCCCTCCCACCCACCCTCGTGAGCTCCGTAACGTCGTTGGACTAAAACTCTTGCCAGTGCGCTACCAACAGGTAGTCTTTGATCCACAATGTTCACGCTGACCATCAATCAAACGGACAGCCGGCGCGACGGCGACTGCGTCCCACAGCTGCTGAAAGACCTGCGGCACATACCGGCGCGCCTCGACTTCGACCGCTCAGTCGAGGACGAGGTCCAGGGCATTCTGGACTGCCCGCACCAGACCGTGGAAGCAGCCATGATCGCGCTCCGCAGCGGCCGGTGGTTTGTGGGAATTGGTGTGGGTCCGGTCAACGAGCCGCTGCCGAACCAGATCAAGGACGCCTCCGGGCACGGACTAATCTATGCTCGCCGGGCCGTGGACCGCCTGCGAAATGGCAAGGACCGCGTCCCTGTGGCCGTCGAAGGGCCGTTCGCGGAGCTTGCGGCCGAATCCGAAGCGCTATTGCGCCTCCTGGGCAACATAGTCCGCGGCCGCAGCCAGGCCGAATGGCGGGTCCTGGACCTCATGACTCCGGGGGTGCGAGGCCAACAGAAAACGGTGGCCGAGGAACTCGGCATCACCACCCAGGCTGTCAGCAAGGCAGTGGCCCGCGCGCAGTGGAACGAGGAACACGCGGCACGTCCGGCGGCCGCACGGCTGCTTTCCCTGATCCTCGAAGTCCGCTGACGTTAGTGCCGTGTGGCGGAGTAACCCGGCCTCAGAGGAGGCTGCGCAGAACGTGCGCGGCGCCGTCGTCGTAAACGGAGTGGGTGACCTCGTTCGCGGCGGCAATCACTTCCTCCGGGGCCTGGCCCATGGCAACGCCACGGCCTGCCCAAGTGAGCATCTCGATGTCATTCCGGCCATCGCCGATCGCCACCGTGCTGTGGGCTTCAATTTCCAGTCTGCCGCGGAGCTTCTCCAGGGCACTGGCCTTGGTGACGCCTGCCGCGGCAATATCCAGCCACGCGGTCCAACCCACCGAGTACGTGACGCCGGCGAGCCCGATATGCCGGATGGCCTCGTTGAATTCCTCGGGTGTGTTGTCCGCGCTGAATACCACCACACGCACGGCGGTGGCTTCGAGCATGGTCTGGAAGTCCACGCCGATTGCCTCGACGCCAAAGCTGGAATCCTGGAAGCGCTCGGTGGACAGGAAGTTCCCGTCCTCGTCCTCCAGCGCGTATTTCGCGGAGGGCAGGCGTTCGCGGAGGGCGCGGAGGGCAGGGCCGGGATCGAAGGTGGCCTTGTGGATGATTTCGTAGCCGTCAGCCAGCACGGGGTCCAGGCGCAAGGTGACGCCGCCGTTGCAACAGACTGCGTAGCCGCGGTCGATCCCGATCTGCTGGATGACGGGGAGCGTGGCGTTGAGCGAACGGCCGGTGGCAATCAAGACCTCGTGGCCTGCAGCCACCACGGCCTGGGCTGCCTCGCGGACAGGAGCGGACATGTGGCCATCGTGGTCCACCAGCGTACCGTCAACGTCCAGGGCAATCATGAGCTTTTGTTTCGTATTTCGCCGGTCTTCGGTGCCAGCGACTGAGGTTTCAGTCAATGTAGTCATATATCCAGTAGAGCAGACACCTCTGACACCCGCCAGGAGGCAGGCCACAGCGCTCCGTGAACACCGGGTTAATACCCACAGGTTATCCACGGTGTGAGTATTAACCTTTGCCTGTCCAGAAGTCCTAGGCTTGTTCGGGAATCCTCGCCGTGAGCGTTTGGTTGCGCGGCCTAGCTTCGGTCCCGGGTATGCAGCCCGGCGCCAAGGAGCTAACGCTTCAGCCGGTCAGGGTTATCGACGTCAGACCAGCCCCACTGCACGAACCCGTAGCCGAGGCTACGTATTCTGTCCTCCCGGAGTTTCTCCCGGTAAAGAACTTCCTCCGCGGAAACGTCGCCTCGAATTCCTGGATCCACATATTTCGCCTTGAGGTCGAACTCGCCCACCACACGCTCCCCAGGCCACCAGAAATCGCTTCGGCCGATGAATCCGTCACCGTCGGTGAAGTCGTGTTGCAGCAGCAACGGAATCGAGGTCCCGGAGCCTGCTCCCCGGCGGCAAGACCCCTTGGTCCTTCAGTTTCCTGGCAACACCGTCCGCCATTACCAGGGCCTGACTGAGTTTCGCGGAGAACATCATGTCCAGCGCGGTCTGAACCAGTCCCGTGCATTGGAATTCGCCCTGGGATGTGGGCTCTATGGATTCCCTGAGGTGGTATCGGAGCGGGTAGCTGCGCTTGTTCCGAATCTCCTTGGCCTGCTGATCCCCACTCAATACCAGGAGCGACGGCCTTCGCGTTCCGGACCGTCCGGGCATGGTGGTTGCCAGTTCGACGCATGCTGGAGTGGGCAGTGTGGGCACTCCGTTGGCCCAGGCAGCGGTCTCCATGCATAACACCGCGCCGGGCACAGACCGGGATACGGCAGCCGTTGACCAGGCGAAGCGTTCCGAGGGAAGGGCCCGGATCCAGTCCGATGCCGGAACGTAGAATCCACGCCTGATCCGTACCAGCTTGCCGGCCATGAAATCGCGATGAATGTCATCGGTTGTGGCCCGCGTTCTCAGGATCGCTGCGGAATCCATCAGGCCGGGTGGAGTCTCCATGCCTCCAGCCTCAAGCCCGCGGGCGCACCCGTCGCGTCGACAAATCCCGGGCTTGTTCGCGATGCCTACCCTTGAAGGCACGGAATCTCGAACAAGCGCAGGAAAGTCCGTGCGGACCCTAGAGGACCGGGAAGACCTCAAGGCCGCCGAGGTACTTCTGCAGCGCCTTCGGGACGTTGACCGAGCCGTCCGGGTTCTGGTGGTGCTCCAGGATGGCCACGATCCAGCGGGTGGTGGCCAGCGTGCCGTTCAGGGTGGCCACGGCACGGGTTCCCTTGGGTGCACCGTCCTCGTTCAGCACGCGCTCACGAATATTCAGGCGGCGCGCCTGGAACGTGGTGCAGTTGGAGGTGGAGGTCAGCTCGCGGTAGGCGCCCTGCGTGGGGACCCAGGCCTCGCAGTCGAACTTGCGGGCGGCGGACATTCCCAGGTCACCTGCGGCGGTATCGATCACGCGGTACGGGAGCTCGCACTTGGCCAGCATTTCCTCTTCCCAGGCCAGCAAACGCTGATGTTCGGCCGCCGCTTCCTCAACCGTGGTGTACACGAACATCTCCACCTTGTTGAACTGGTGCACTCGGATAATGCCTCGGGTGTCCTTGCCGTGCGACCCTGCCTCGCGGCGGTAGCAGGAACTCTGGCCCGCGAAACGGATGGGTCCGGTTGAAAGGTCCAGGATCTCGTCCGCGTGGTACCCGGCCAGGGGTACCTCCGAGGTGCCCACTAGGTAAAGGTCGTCTTCAGCCAGACGGTAGATCTCGGCGTCGTGCTTGACATCAAAACCGGTGCCCTGCATGGTTTCCGGTCGCACCAAGGTGGGGGTGATCATGGGCACAAAGCCGGCGTCGATTGCCTGTTCCATGGCCATCTGGAGTAGCGCCATCTCCAGCCGGGCGCCCACGCCGCGGAGGAAGTAGAAGCGTGAGCCGGACACCTTGGCTCCCCGCTCCATATCTATTGCACCGATTAGCTCGCCGATTTCCAGGTGGTCCTTTGGTTCAAAGTCCGGGAATTCGCGGGGCGTGCCAACGGTCTTGACCACAATGTAGTCGTCCTCGCCGCCCTCGGGGACGCCGTCCTCAATGAGGTTGGGGATGCCGCGGAGCAGTTCATCCTGCTGGACCTGGACCACATCGGCCTCGGCCGAGGCGGCTTTCACCGAGCCGGCGAGCTCGCGGACTTCCGCCAGGAGCGCCTGCTTTTCCCCGCCCTTGGCCTGCGCCACCTTCTTGCCGTAAACGTTCTGCTCGGCACGGAGATTCTCGAAGCGGATCAGGGCCGCACGGCGGGCGGAGTCGGCGGCGATGATCGCGTCCACCATGGATTCGTCGGCGCCGCGGGCGCGCTGGCTGGCTCGGAACTTGTCCGGGTTGTCGCTGAGGTCTTTTACGTCGATCACCAGACAAGAGTATCGAATGTGCAGGTCCGCCCGTGATGGCCGGATGCCGGAGCCGGCGCGCCCTGTGGCGGGATAGTGTTGGAGCACCATGAGCGACTGGATTCCGTACCTGTTCATTACCGGGGCCCTGGCATTCGCCGTGTCCAGCTGGTGGGGCGTACGCCGGCTCAAGGCGCGCCATATCCGCAGCGCCGTCAGGGAACTTGCCCACAAGTCCATAGCGGGCCAGCAGCGCGTGGCCGTGGTCCTCAACCCCGTCAAGGCGAAATCGGCAGAGGCCAGGGCCGCCATCCAAAGGGCCTGCCTTACCGCCGGTTGGGACGCACCGAAGTTTTTCGAAACGACGGCGGAGGATCCCGGTTTCTCCCAGGTCCGGGCGGCTCTTGAATACGGGGCCGACGTCGTCCTGGTGGGCGGCGGAGACGGAACAGTCCGCGTTGTGGCCGAGTCGCTGGCGCACACGGATGTTGCGATGGGACTGATCCCGCTGGGCACGGGCAACCTGCTGGCACGCAATGTGGATCTGGATGTCAACGATCTGCCCGGCAACATCCGGACCGCGCTCTTTGGCCAGCAGCGGTATATAGACACCGCCAGGATGGGGATTGAAAACTCCGTCACCGGCCACTCCTCGGAGCACGCCTTCCTGGTGATAGCAGGGATCGGCATGGACGCCGAAGTGGTGGGCGATACAAATGTCGGTCTAAAGAAAGCCGTGGGCTGGCTGGCCTATACCGAAGCCGGAGTGCGGCACCTGCCCGGCCGGCGCAAGAAAGTCTCCATCTCACTGGACGGGCAGCCCGAACAGATCCGGAAGATCCGCAGTGTGCTGTTTGCCAACTGCGGCCTGATCCCGGGCGGCATTGACTTTATTCCCCAGGCCATGATCGACGACGGCATGCTGGACGTGGTGGTCATGAGCCCCCGCAGCGCAATCGGATGGCTGGCCATGTACGCCAAAGTTTTGTTCAAGCACAACAGGACCCTGCCTGTGATGACGTTCTACCGCTCCGGCAAGGTGGTTATCAGGTGCCCCGAGCCCATGCCCACCCAGCTCGACGGCGACACGTCCGGTAAGGCCACGACGGTGACCGTCCGGGTGGAACCCCGGTCGCTCCTGGTCCGCGTCCGGTAACGCTGGCCGAGCCTAGGCGCCAGCCGTCTTGACGGCCTGGGCGGCAGCCTTCGCCGCAGCCCGGGCCTCAGACTGCTCGCGGATCATCGCCTGTTCCTCTTCGAAGCGGAGGCGGTCCGCCCGGTCCGCTTCGTCACCGTCCCAGTCCTGGTTGTCAGCGGTGGGCTTCGGATTGACGATCATTCCTTGGCCGTCGTTTTCGGTACTGGTATCTGACATGACCCGCTCCCTTGGTTTGGGCACTTCCCCCAATATGGATCAAGTAAGCATACGCATTGCTTTTGGGGCAGGGAAGTACCCCGGAGGGCATTTGGCTACGCTGAGGGCGAAGACGCGAAGCCTTGGCCGGGTGCGGCTGATTCCCCGCGGAGAATATCCCCGACCCATGCATGCGCCGAACGGAATGCCTGGTCTGAGGTGTGGGGCGCCACCACCGGAGGTTGTGCATCCGCCCGGCCGTAGGACCCCAGGAATCGGGTAGCCGGACTGATCCGGTGCAGCCCGGAGAGGGCATCCCCCACCCGCGCGTCCTCCACATGGCCGTCGGCGTCGATGCTGAAGAAGTAGTGGCCGAGGTACTGCCCGGTGGGCCGTGATTCAATCCGGCTCAGGTTCACACCGCGGGTGGCGAACTGGTCCAGAATCTCCATCAGTGCCCCTGGCCTGTCCTCGGGCAGTGGAACCACCACGGTGGTCTTGTCCGCACCGGTGCGCTCCGGAAGAACGCCCGGGCGGCTGACCAGCACAAACCGGGTAACCGCGCCGGGGTTGTCCCCGATGTTCTCCGCCAGCACGTTGAGGCCGGGCTGTTCGGCCGCGACAAGGGGCGCGCAGATAGCGGCGTCGTAGTGCGCGCCATCTGCAAGGAGCCCCATCGCGGCCGCAGCCGTAGATGACCCCGGGATATATTCTGCTTCCGGAATATTGTCGCCCACCCACAGCCGGCACTGCGCCCAGGCATGCCCATGGGTGGACACTTTGCGGATGTCGGAAATGGCCACGCCCGGCCGGGCCACCAGCACAAAGCTGATGGGCACCAGGGCCTCCCGGATAATCCGCAGCTCCTGACCTGTTGCAATAGCATCCAGGGTTGCCGTCACGCCGCCTTCGACGGAATTCTCGATGGGCACCATGGCAGCATCCGCCGAGCCGTTCCGTACCATGTCCAGGGCCGCATTCACCGTGGAAGAGGGTATCCGGGTGGCCTCGGCCGCACCTGGCACCTGCATCAGCGCTGCCTCGGTGAAGGTACCCTCCGGGCCGAGGAAGGTATAGGTAAGAGGTGAGGCTGACATCAAGTATTCCTTTGGAGTTATAGAAAAGGTGACGATGGCTAGAGGACAACCGGTTTCAGGCCGTTGTCCGAGATCAGAGGCTTGCCGGATTCGAGCCACTGGTCCATGCCGCCTGCAACGTTCAGGGCCGAGTAACCCTGTCCGGACAGCCATTGGGCCGCCCGGAAAGAGCGCCCGCCCGTCCGGCAAATGACGTACAGATCACGGTCAGGGTCAAGTTCGCCAATGCGGGCAGGCAGCTGGTCCAATGGAACGTGGAGCGCGCCTTCGGCATGGCCCGCCACCCATTCGTAGTCTTCGCGGACGTCAAGAATCGCGGCGTCCGCAGGCACATCGTTGACGGTCACGGTGTCGAAATCGCTCATGGGAGTCCTCTCCGGGGAATGAAGGTCTGCAACCCAGCGTATCGCCAGCGGAACGACGCACCCGAAACCACCCGCAGGTTACGCTTCTTGGACAAAGCAAAGGAGAATCCCCGTGCCTGCTGACCGGCCAACCATCCTCGCCACCTCCGGCGGCTACAAGGCCGGGAACCGCAGCCGGCTGGAATTTGACGGGCTGCTGCATCACGCCGTCGAACTTTCCGGTGTCAGTGGCCGGGCGCCGCGGGTAACCCATATTGGCACGGCGTCCGGGGACCAGCGCTGGTTCAACGCCGAAATGGATCAGGCCGCGAGGATTGCCGGCTTCGATTTCAGCCATCTGAACCTGTTCACCATGCCCAATCACCAGAATCCGGAGGCACACCTCATGGCACAGGATGTGGTGTGGGTGAACGGCGGTTCGGTGGTGAATCTGCTGGCGGTGTGGAGAGCGCACGGCCTGGACGGAATTCTGAGGCGCGTCTGGGAGCACGGCGTGGTGCTGGCAGGCGTCTCGGCCGGTTCCATCTGCTGGTTCCAGGGCGGAACCACGGATTCGTTCGGCCCGGAGCTGCGCCCCGTGACCAATGGCCTGGCATTGCTCCCCTACGCCAATAGCGTGCACTATGACTCCGAGGAACGGCGGCGTCCCCTCGTCCACAGCCTTGTGGCGGACGGAACGCTGGGCGAAACCCACTGCACCGACGACGGCGTGGGGCTGGTGTACCACGACACCAAACTGGTGGAGGCGGTGGCCGAGGTCAGAGGGAAGGGCGCGTATGTGGTGACCCGGGTGGCCGGCGAAAGTGTGGACGCGGCAGCGGCCGAAGAGCGCCTGGAGCCCCGTTTCCTTGGCTGAAATCCACGAACTCTCGGCCGTCCAGCTGCGTGATGCCCTGCGCACCGGTGAGGTCTCCGCCCGCGAAACGGCAGCGCATTTCCTGGCCAGGATCGAAGCCCGGAACCACGGCCTGGGTGCGTTCATCGCTGTCACCCCGGAACAGGGAATGGCCGACGCCGGTGCCGCAGACGCGCTGTTCGCGCAACTATCCGGGGGTGCTTTGGGCAGGAGCCTGCCGCTGCTGCATGGAATGCCCGTTGCGTTCAAGGACCTGACCGATGTTGCCGGCGTCGTGACGACCCACGGCAGCGCGGCCCTGGACCACAAGCCCGCACCGGTGGACAGCGCGCTAGTGGCCACCCTCAAAGGGGCCGGGGCCATCTCGCTGGGCAAGACCCAGGTTCCGGAGTTCGGACTGACGGCCTACAGCGAAAACCTGATCGCGCCGCCGTCGCGCAATCCGCATGCCCTGAGCCGCAGCTCCGGAGGATCTTCCGGAGGCAGCGCTGCGGCGGTTGCCGCCGGCCTGGTGCCGTTTGCCCCTGCTTCCGATGGCGGGGGTTCCGTCAGGATTCCGGCAGCGGCCTGCGGTCTGGTTGGCCTCAAGCCCGGGCGCGGGCTGGTGCCGTCCGGCGAGAGCTCGGGCGATCCCGCCAAACTGGTGGTGGCAGGGCCACTGGCCCGGTCCGCCGAGGACGCCGCACTGATGCTGGATGCGCTGGTGCTGGCAGACGGCAAAGCGTTAGAAGGCTCAACAAGTTACCTTGACTCCATCACCCACGAGCCAGCGGCGCTCCGGATCGGCTTGAGCCTGGACAGCCCGTGGCAGGCGATCTTCCCGTTCACGCCGGACCCTGAAGCGCTGGAGGCGCTGGATGACGGCGTCCGCCTGCTGACGGCCGCCGGGCACGACGTCGTCGAAACCACGGTCCGGTACGACAACCGCTACCCGCACGCGTTCACCACAGCCTGGACATCCGGCGTGGGGAGTGCCCGGATCGCACCCCGGCGCGAGGCCCTTCTGACTCCGCTCACCCGGACCTTCAGGCGCCGGGCGCAGCAGCGCAGCGCCGCCAAACTCAGTGAATCCCTGGTGTTCCTTCGCCAGTTCCAGCGCGACACTATCGCCCAGTACTCCGAGTGGGACCTGATGCTGATGCCTTCGCTGGCGCAGACGCCGCGGCCGGTGGGCTGGTTTACGGGGGCGGCCCACGGCGACGGGCACTGGCCCGCTTCGGAATGGGCAGGCGACGCCGATGGCGATTACCGCAAGCAGTGCGAGTACGCACCGTGGTCCTCCATGGTGAACGTGTGCGGGCTCCCTGCCATCAGCATCCCGGTGCACTGGACCGGGGGCTCGGCTGGGGACGGGCTGCCGATGGGCATCCAGCTGGTGGGCCCCATGGGCTCGGAAGCGCTGCTTCTTCAGGTGGCTGCAGAACTTGGTTTCTAGTGGGCGGCCTAGTGGGCGGCCTAGTGGGCGGCCTAGTGGGCGGCCTCTGCCACCCATCGGCTGAAGAGTTGCTCCAGGCAACCGACAATGTGACAATCACGGACTGCAATGTCAGCATTAAGTAAATGAGCACAACTCATTTAGCTGATCCCCCCGCGACAACGCCGGGCGATACTTCCTTTTTTGGCCATCCAAAGATGCTGGCCAGTCTCTTCTCCGTGGAAATGTGGGAGCGTTTCTCCTTCTACGGCATGCAGGGCATCCTCCTCTATTACATGTACTTCACGGCCGAGCAGGGCGGGCTCGGGATCGATCTGGGCCTGGCCACCAGCCTGGTGGGCGCCTACGGCGGCGGCGTGTACCTCTCCACCATCCTGGGGGCCTGGCTCGCGGACCGGCTGTTCGGCTCGGAACGGGTTCTATTCGGCTCCGCGGTCCTGATCATGGCCGGGCACATTGCGCTGGCATTGTTGCCCGGAATTCCGGGACTGGTGACGGGCCTGGTGCTGGTGGGCATCGGTTCCGGCGGCCTGAAGGCCAATGCGACCGCTTTGGTGGGAACCCTCTACGGCGAGAAGGATGACCGCCGCGACGCCGGTTTCTCCATCTTCTACATGGGCATTAACGTCGGCGGGCTGATCGGCCCGCTGGTCACCGGCTGGCTGCAGGAAAGCCAGGGGTTCCACTGGGGCTTCGGTGCTGCCGCCGTCGGCATGGCAATCGGCCTGGTGATCTACACACTGGGACGCAACAAACTGCCGGAAGAAGCGCACAGGGTCCCCAACCCCCTGCCTGCGTCCGACCGGACAAAGTACGGCCTCATTTTCCTGGGAATCGCAGCCGCCATCGCCATTCTCCTGGCCACGGGAGCCGTCAACGCCTGCAATCTGGCCATAACCATGGCCTACGCAGCGATCGGCGCATCGGTGGTCTACTTCGCCCTGATCTTCAGGAGCGGGAAAGTCAGCGGCATCGAGCGCAAACGGGTGGTGGCCTTTATCCCGCTGTACATCGCGTCGGCGGCTTTCTGGGCGCTCTTCCAACAGCAGTTCACGTTCATCGCCGTGTACTCCGAGGAGAAACTGGACCGGAACGTGTTCGGCTGGGAGATGCCGGCCGCCTGGGTGCAGTCCATCAACCCGGTGTTCATCATTATTTTTGCCGGTGTCATGGCGGCGCTGTGGACCAAGCTCGGCCACAGGCAGCCCAGTTCGCCGCTGAAGTTCTCGATCGGTCTGTTGGTGATGGGGCTGGCATTCCTGGCATTCATCCCGCTGGCCGGCGGCGGCAAAACGCCGCTCCTGGCGCTGGTGGGCATTCTGTTCCTGTTCACGCTTGCAGAGCTTTTCCTCTCCCCGATCGGCCTGTCCGTGACCACCAAGCTGGCGCCGCAGGCCTTCCATACGCAGATGGTGGCACTGTTCTTCCTCTCGGTTTCACTGGGCACCACGCTCGCGGGCATGCTGGCCGGCCTGTACAACCCTCAGGATGAACTGCCGTACTTCCTGGGGATCGGTATCACGGGTGTGGTTTTGGCCTTTGGCCTTGCGGCCGCTTCACCTGCCATCAAAAAGCTGATGAGCGGCGTACGCTGACGCGATGAACCCAGTGACCCGCACGCCGGTTGAGCAACGCCCGTACGTCCCCGCGCCAGGCGAGGCGTCCGACGTCGAACTTATGCCGGCGGGCGATGTCACCGATGGTGTGGTGCGGGTGGGCGGAACAATCCGCCGCCCGCACCAGCCGCAGAGTTTCGCAGTGGCTGACTATCTTGACTGGCTTGAGGACGCGGGTTTTGACGGTTCGCCGAGGTTCCTGGGCCGCGACGCCGAAGGCCGGGATGTCCTGACGTTTATGCCGGGTCTTTGTGCCGGGCCTGTTCCGGAACAGTGGGTGCAGTCCGAAGAGTTACTGGTGTCCGTGGCCGCATTGATCCGACGGCTGCACACGGCGTCAGCGGGTTTTGTGCCCGCCCATCCGTTTCCGCCCCGGCCCATCCGGCAGGACACTTCGGAAGACCCCACCGGGCTGGTCTGCCACCTGGATGTGACGCCGCAGAACGTGGTGGTCCGCGACGGGCTTGCAGTTGGGCTGGTGGATTTTGATCTGGCGGGCCCCACCACGCGCCTCAAGGACTCCTTCAATACCGCCATGCACTGGGTCCCCCTGCGGGATCCCGCCGATGCCTGGCCCGGCTGGGAGCACCTGGACCCGTTCCGGCGGATCCGGATTTTTGCAAACGCCTACGGCTGGACGGAAGAAGAACGACGGCGGCTGCCGGAGTTCGGCGCAGAGGCCACCCAGCTGTCGCTGGAACGCATGCAGCACAATGCCCGGACGTTGGGCGGCGGCTGGGCACGGATGTGGGCTGACGGTGTGGGCGGCCTGATCAGCCGGCGCCGCGACTGGCTTGAAGCCAACGCGGACCGGCTGGCGGCAGAACTGACGGGCTGAGCACCACCGGATCAGTAGTCGCGGTAGAAGTTCGAGGTGGAGTTCAGGAAGATGCCGAACACCACGAACGCCAGCACAGTCAGCGCAATTCCGATATACCCCATCACCAGCCCCGCAATGGCGAATCCCCGGCCCGCCGGCTCCTTTTTCAGGCCAATGTGCCCCAGGATGACAGCTGCAATCTGCGGCAGGATAAAGAATCCGAAACCCACAAAAATCGCGATGCCGCAGCACATGCTGGCGATGCTCAGGCCCTTGGGCTCAACGGGCATGCCATAGTAGGCGGGCTGGCCATACGGGTTGCCCGGCTGAGCATACTGATTCGGCTGACCGTAGGGGCTGGGCGGCTGGCCGTAGGGGCTGGGCGGCTGGCCGTACTGGCTGGGCGGCTGGCCGTACTGGCTGGGCGGCTGGCCGTACGGGCTGGGCGGCTGGCCGTACTGGCTGGGCGGCTGGGCGTACGGGCTGGGCGGCTGGGCGTAGGGGCTGGGCGGCTGGCCGTACTGGCCGGCGTGCTGCTCTCCGGGCTGGACGTATGGCTGCTCGGGTTGCGGCTCGCCGGGCTGCGTATAGAGCGGCGGTGCCGGGATGTCTGCGCCCTGCGGAGGCACAAACTGCGGCGGCTGGTAGCCCGCCGGTGTCTCGTCGTCGCCGCGGCCGTCCTGGAGTGGAGTCGGCTGTTCGGTCATGGGAGTCCCCCTCTAAAAGTCCTGTTTCAAAGCCTACCGCCACCGCCTCGGCTGTAGCCGTTCAGCGGTGGAAAAGGAGCGAGACAAGCAGGCCCGGCAGCCAGCTGGCCGCCCAGATCAGGAGCGCTACGAGGCCGGCAAGAGTCAGTCCGGAGAGGAGGCACCCTGCCGGAGTTGTTTGTGGGTTCCCCGCCGTCGTCCTCTTCTTGCGGGTCCGCGCTGGAGAAGTCTGCGAGCGAGTGGTTGCCGGGTGAGAGCGCCGTCGCGTGGTCGCGGGAGGCCCGGACCGGCCATGCGTTCCCGTTGCAGTCTGGTCCTGGGTGAGCTGCTGGCCGAGATGTGAGTACAACCCCATCACCGTCTGCTGGTCGAGGACGTCCGGCAATGCCGCCAGCGTGGAAACCACCGTGTTGAGTCCAACGATCGTCACGCCGTCGGCTGTTCTTCCGAAGGTCTCCGGGTGGCCCGCCAAGCAGATCACGGCCTGCACGAATTGCCGGTGCGGGACGGCCAGGATGGCTGCCACGGCCGCGGCCTGCCCCAGCGCGCCTTCCACAGACTGGTGCCGGCCGCGGCCGTTCTGGCGAAGAACGCCGGCACTGACCTCCACCGCTCCGGTCCAATTCTTGGTATCGACCACCACAACGCCGCCCGGGCCCACCAGCACATGGTCCAGGTTGGCCAGCGGCCTGCCGGGCCAGTGGACATCGTGGAGCAGGAACCAGCCTTTCGGAATGAGCTGGCTGAGCCGGTCCGCCACGAGCCTTTCACCGGCTGCTCCTGCACCCCAGGAGTCTGCTGCGCGCTCCGCGTGATCCAGTTGGCGCTTGAGCCGTGCCACCCGCTCTGCCGCCAGACGCGACTGTTCTGCCGCACCGTCCCCTGCCCCCATCGAAAGTCCCCCTCGGCTCCCTGAACGCGCCGGCAACGCAAGATCCGCCGTCGTCGGTGTCTTGAAGGTAGCAGCCCCAGCCCTGGCGTCCTATAGGCACTTTCCTGACCGACTACCCAGTTTTTGGTGCGCCGGTGACATTCGGACGTCATAGGGGCCGGATTACGGACATCGCGTGTTGTGTCCCGCCGTCGTCTGGCATGCTGGTGCCATGGCTAGCCGCGCGGGCACTGTTGCCCAACCCCAAGACCTTGTTGACCTGACTGCGCTCCTGGATGCGTACTACGACGTATCACCGGATCTCAGCGACCCCGGACAGCGGGTGGCGTTCGGAACATCCGGGCACCGCGGGTCCAGCCTCAAAGCCTCCTTCAACGAGCCGCACATCGTGGCCATCACGCAGGCCATCGTGGAGTACCGTGCCGGGCAGGGCATCACGGGCCCGCTGTTCCTTGCCAAGGACACGCATGCGCTGAGCGAACCCGCGCAGAATTCCGCGCTGGAGGTCCTGGCGGCAAACGGCGTCCAGGTCCTGATCGATGCGCGCCACGCGTACACCCCCACTCCGGCGCTGAGCCACGCCATCCTCACGTACAACAACAATGCCCCGGCCGGCGCGCCGCAGTCTGACGGCATTGTGGTGACGCCGAGCCATAATCCGCCGGGCGACGGCGGCTTCAAGTACAACCCGCCGCACGGCGGGCCGGCCGATTCGGACGCCACGGGCTGGATCGCCAACCGCGCCAACGAACTGCTGGAAAACGGACTCCGCGGAGTGAAGCGCATCCCGTTGGCCGAGGCACTCAACGCCGAGACCACCGGCAAGTTCGATTTCCTGAGCAGCTACGTGGACGATCTCCCGTCGGTGCTGAACCTGGACGCCATCCGCGACGCCGGCGTCCGGATCGGCGCCGACCCCATGGGCGGCGCGGCGGTTGATTACTGGGGCGAGATCGGCGAACGCCACCACCTCAACCTCACCGTGGTCAACCCCACAGTGGACCCGCAATGGGCGTTCATGACCCTGGACTGGGACGAGAAGATCCGGATGGACTGCTCGTCGCCGTCGGCCATGGCCTCGCTGATCAACAGGATGTCCGACGGCGGTGCCGGCGGTGCCTTCGATATCGCCACCGGCAACGACGCCGACGCCGACCGCCACGGCATCGTCACGCCGGACGGCGGGCTGATGAACCCCAACCACTACCTCGCCGTCGCGATTGATTACCTGTACCGCAACCGCACTGGCTGGAACCCGAATTCGGTGGTGGGGAAGACCCTGGTGTCCTCCTCCATCATCGACCGGGTTGCGGAGAGCCTGGGACGCAAGCTCGTTGAAGTACCTGTGGGCTTCAAATGGTTTGTGCCCGGGCTGCTGTCCGGGGAAGGTGCCTTCGGTGGGGAGGAATCCGCCGGCGCTTCCTTCAACAAGATGGACGGCAGCGTGTGGACCACGGATAAGGACGGCATCCTGCTGGCGCTGCTGGCGTCGGAAATCACTGCCGTCACCGGGAAGTCGCCGTCGCAGCTGTACAAGGGTCTGACGGACAAGTTCGGCGCACCGGTGTACGCTCGCATCGATGCCGCCGCCACTCGCGAGCAGAAGGCGGCACTCGGCAAGCTGTCGCCGTCGGACGTCACTGCCACCGAGCTGGCAGGCGAGGCGATCACCGCCAAACTCACGGAAGCACCGGGCAACGGCGCGTCGATCGGCGGGCTGAAGGTGGTCACGGAGAACGCCTGGTTCGCAGCGCGCCCGTCAGGTACCGAGGACGTCTACAAGATCTACGCCGAATCCTTCAAGGGCGCCGAGCACCTCAAGCAGGTCCAGGCCGAGGCGAAGGCGCTGGTTGACGGGGTTATTTCCTAGGCGCGGACACCCAGGCCCGGCGGATCAAGGCTCAGGCGGGCTGCTGGTCACCCTCAAGGTTCGATAGCGAGGAGACGCCGGACGGCCCAAGTGATTGTGTCTGATGCCTGCTCCGCCGTTGCGCCTGTCAGATCGGTGAAGGCCGCCAGCCCTGCCGACGAGCAGAGCACAACCATCAGGTCCCGGAGGCGGCGCCGATCCGCATCGGGGAGCTGCGGGAATGGAGTGAGGATCGCCTCGACCGCCTGCAATCGAGTCGCCCGGTTCTCTCTGCGATGACGCTGATAGACGGGGGATGTCGTCGCCGCCCGTAACAGCGGCGAGATCGAGCTGGTACGAACCATGACCTCGGGCAGCATGGAGAGGAACTCCTCGATATCCGCAGGCGCCCGCATTGCATACATGGTTCCGGTCAACTCGGCATAGTGCCTGGCAAGTCCCTCCACAAGGTCGCGCTTGGCCGGAAACAGACGTTGCACTGTTGCCACCGAGACATCCGCCTCGTCCGCCACCGCCCGATACGTCAGCGCGCTCACGTCGCGGCTCAGCACCGCGGCCACCGCCTCGATTACCTTGACGCGAGTGGCGCCAGCCTGTTCGGCGCGAAGCTTGCTCACATACTCCCGGGGCACATCAAACATATTAGTACATGTAATCACCTATTGACAATGTATTTTACATCATGAAATACTTGGATTATTGTTTTCCGTCCCGTTCTCGGAGGATGAGGACATGCGAGCAGTGACGAATCAGCCCCACGCCGATGCGACGCAGGCAGTCAGGTCGCCCCGGCGATCCTTCGCCCGGATCGCCGGGGCGGCGTTGGCGGTGACGTTCCTTTTGATAATGGTGGAGCATGGTGGCGCTGCCCTGGTCGCCGGCCAGCGCGTCAGCGGTACGAGTGATGTGGGCGCCATCCGCCTCTTCTACGGTCACCCGGTGCTGCAGCTGTTCTTTGGACTGGCCGGCATCGGCTTCATCGCCATGGTCTTCTTTGGCCTGTCATTTCGCGCGTACCTGCGCACTTTCCCGCTCACCGCCGTCGAGGCTCTGCTGGTTGACTTCGCCACGGCCGCGATCGTGCTCGAAGCAGCGCTGATCGCGATCCAAATCGCGCTCCAGGCCGCACTGGTGCAGGTGGTCACCTCCGGCACTGACGGCGGCGTGCTTGCCCTATTCGCCAGCTGGGACTGGATATACAACGGCTCGACCTACTGGTTCGAGGTCACGTGGATGGCAGCCTGGGCTTTCATCGCGCTGCGAACCGGCGCGTTGCCGAAATGGATCGCGATCGCGGGCGGCATTGGCGCCACGAGCCTGCTCTTCAACACCACCGTGCTCACCTTCCGGATCCCGGACTCGTACACCCTGGTTCCGACCGCCGTACTGGTTGTCTGGATGGTCGCGACGCTGACCCACCTCGCCCGCGGTGGGACCCAAAATTGATAGCTGCTGAGAGGTGGTCACAACGGTGGAAGTGACGTGAAGGCGTCTGGGGGAGATAGGCCTTGTGGACATCCCGGTCGCAGGGGCCAAAGCCGCACGGCTTGGCCACCTGTCGAGCGCGGGGTTCCCGGTTCCTGACGGTTTTGTCCTTTTGATCAACGTCGCCGGGCGGGAAGAGGATGCTCGCGTCGCGGTGCGCGCGGGCCTTGCTGCCATCGGCGGCGGCCGAGTTGCGGTGCGGTCCTCGGGCACGAGCGAGGACCTGGCTGCCGCGTCCTTCGCGGGGCAGTACGAATCGGTGCTCGACGTCGAGGGTGAAGACGCTGTCATGGATGCCGTTCGTCGCTGCTGGGACTCGGCTGGTAGCGAGCGCGTTATTGCCTATGCCGCCGGGCAGACCGGCGCACAGCTCGGGCAGATGGCAGTGCTGATACAGCGGATGGTGGACGCGGATGCCGCGGGCGTCGCATATTCTGCAAACCCCTTGACCGGTGACAGCGCTGAGGTCGTAATCTCGGCGGTGCGGGGGCTAGGCGAACGACTCGTCGGCGGCGAGGCCAACGCGGCAGATGATGCCATCGACAGTTCACAGGAAACGCTCGTCGCTGCACTGGCCCGCGACGTCGAAAGATCGCTAAATGCACCACAGGACATTGAATGGGCGTTGGGCGGCGGAACTCTGCACCTGCTGCAGGCCCGCCCGATGACAGGCCTGCCGGACCAGGTCACGTGGGTGTCTCCTATCCCGCGTGGATTCGCCCGGCATTTCCGGTTTGGCGAATGGCTCGGAGACCCAGTGACTCCGTTGTTCGAGAGCTGGCTCCTGTCACTGATGGAGGAGCGCCTGCACAGCCGGTACAAGGCAATGATGGGACTCCCGATGCCGCGTCCGTTCCACGTGGTTCTCAACGGATGGTATTTCTACGGGCTGCCTCCCATCCCGGAGAAACCCGCGGATGTGCTGCGCGTTCTCCCGCGGCTCCTGGCCAAACTTGTGGTGCAGCCCCGCCGCGTTGCCATGGCGGTGCCGCCGCTCGCCCATCTGGGAATCGAGCTCGCCCTGCGGGAATGGCGCGAAACAGCGCTTCCATCTCTGCTGCGCACCGTACAGGACGCCGAGTCCCGAGTCCAGGGCGCATCAACTCGGGAACTGGTCGAGCTCATCGACGCCGTCGCACGTGAGACCGGCGACTACTTCACGTACGTGACGCTCGTAGCTGGGTACGCCGCCAAGGCAGAGCTCCCCCTGGGCAAGTTCTACAAAGAACACATCGGTCCGTCCACCGGCGGCTCGCCGCTGGAGCTACTCCAGGGGCTTGTTGAGGACATCGGGCTTCAGCCCCACGCAGTGCTGAGCCTGGATTGGCACTTCCCCACGCTGGGCGAATTGAGTGCTGTGGCACCGGCCAGGAACCCAAAGCGGCGGGCGGACCTCGAAGCCGCGCGGCGCAACGCTGAGGAGAGGTCCCGCCGGGCGCTGACCCGGCAGCCCAAGCTGGCCCGGAGGTTTGATCAGCTGCTGGCCACCGCGCAGCGGTTCCAGCCGGTTCGCGAGGAGTGCGTTTCGCATCTGACGCGCGGCTGGCCCGTCATGCGCGTCGCGCTCGACCGCCTGGCAGAGGACCTGCGTCAACGGGGTGTGATCGACGGCGCGGCCGACATTCACTTCCTCCGACATGACGAGGTCATGTCGGCGCTGTCAGGCGCCCACGAAACCTTCGACGTCTCCGGACGACGTGAGACCTGGGAGGGCCAGCGACGGCTGTCGCCGCCCCTCGTCGTCGGCCGGGTGGCGCCGATGACGCAAAGGATCCTCGATGACTTCTCGGATTCGACGCGCAGCCCGTCCTCGGCCGCAGGTATCCAGGGTGTCGCGGCGAGCCCCGGACGCGCGAGCGGCCCCGCGCGGATCATCAGGGATCAGTCGGAGTTCGACCAGCTCCAACCCGGCGACATCCTCGTCGCCTCCGCGACCACCCCCGTCTGGACCATGCTCTTTGCGAGGGCGGCGGGCGTGGTCACCGACACGGGCAGCATCGGATCGCATGCATCCCAGGTCGCTCGTGAATACGGCATCCCGGCAGTCGTATGCACAGGGGACGCCACACGGCGACTAAAGTCCGGCCAGGTGGTGACCGTCGACGGTAGCGCGGGTGTCGTGGAAGTCTCCTAACGCACCGCTGGAGAAGGCAGTGCGAGAAGATGCGCGCCGGCTAAGCGTAGGTCCGTCCCCGCTTCAAACCCTTTGACCCGGACGCGGTGATGCTGGTCCCACCGTGAGGTGTGCCAGAGGCTCGGCGGGGACCTGCATCGAAACCGCCACCGGCGCCGTAAAGCGATCGTGGAACCGGCCTTCGCGTAAGAAGTCCCGGGTCGATTGCCCTCTCCATCCTGATAATCGGCACCGGGGCTCCTCCGGCATCGTCTTGCAGAGTCTCGAGCGGACGGAAACCAAAGGAGGCGCAGAGCGGCTCGCCGGAGAGTGTGGCCATCAGCTCAAGGCGCGTGAAGCCCTCTTTGGCCGCCGCTTTTTCGCAGAGTTGTCGATTAGCTGCGTATCGATGCCCATGATGGCCCTGCTGGACTCAATTTGTGCGGCGTTGAGGAATCGCCGTTGCAGCTCGGAGATCGCGGCGTCCCTGATCTGAGTCAGGCGTGGAGTGTCCCCGGGAACGGCAAGGCGGTTGCTCGATTCCAAGTCCACCACGCCCCTTCGGTCACAGGGATTTATCCGTCCCCGCCTCTGGCAATGTCCACAGGTGCAGGATGCGCCGGGTGGCGTGGCCGCCGTCGGGGGCCATGTCTACCAGCGCTACCCGGTCAAGCACGACGGCGTCGCCCGGGTGTGCGCGTCTGTCACCGTGGTGGGAAACATGCGGGCGGTAGTTGTTGCCCGTGTATTGCGGGCTCGCTATTGTGCCTGACAGGCCAACCACGGCGTCGACCAGCGATTCGTGCAGCAGCTGGAGTGCCGGGCTGGGTTCAATAAGGCTGACGGGAATGGATCCCAGATAGCCGAACGCATCGTCTTTTCCGACCGTGAGCTGAGTCCCCAGTGCGGCCCTGACTGGCGCATCGGCACGGGCCGCGACGCCCGCCGGGGCGTCCGCTCCGTTGATGTCGAACCGCGCAAGGGTAATGTGCAGGGGCCAGTCGCTCCGGGGGAATTCCTGTCCCTCCGTGACGGGCTCAACAAAGGTGACCAGAATCAGGTTCCGCATAGGCATAGTCTGCCACTGCCGGGAAACGCGCTTAAGGCAAAGGTGCCAGGAGCATTGAGCGCCCGGCACCTTTCACCACAGGTGGAACTAGTGTTCCGTGTTAATGGTTTGTTTGCGTTTCATCTTGCCCAGGAGATAGTCCGCTGATTTGGTCCAGGTGAATGGTTTGGCGTCCTGGTTGTAGTTCTCGATGTAGCGTTCCATGGTTTGTTCCAGCTCTTTCACCGAGCTGAACGCACCGCGTTTGAGGCACTGGCGGGTGATGATCCCGAAGAAGATCTCCACCATGTTCAGCCAGGAACAGCTGGTTGGGGTGAAGTGCAGGCGCACGCGCGGGTTTTTGGCCAGCCAGTCCTTCACGTTCTGATGCTTATGCGTCGCGTAATTGTCGCAGATGACATGCAGTTCAACCCCGGGGTGGGCGTCGGCGACCCGGCCCAGGAAATCGACGAACTCGATGTTGGTGTGCTTTGGGTAGAAGGCGTTCGCGCTGAGTTTGCCGGTGAGGACCTCCAGGGCGGCGAACAAGGTGGTGGTGCCGTTGCGTTTGTAGTCGTGGGTCTGCTGCAGCGGGTGCGTCGAGGACAACGGCTGATCCGGGCCGGTGCGGGACAGCGCCTGGATTTGGGTTTTCTCATCGATGCTCACGACCACCGCGTTTTCCGGCGGGGACATGTACAGGCCCACCACGTCCCGGAGCTTGAACTCCAGGGCGGGATCAGTGGAGAACTTGAACGTCTCGATCCGGTGAGGCTGGATTTTCCAACGGCGCCAGATGCGGGCCACCGACGAAAAGGAGACTCGTGGCGTTCGGCCATGATGCGGGCGGACCAGTGCGAGATCCCAAGCTCGGCCGGCGGCTTCCCGTCGTTGGTCAGGGTGTCCGCGATCAGGGCAAGCTCGTCGATCTCCCGCTCCCGTCCCGGGCGCTGGACATCGGACAGGGCCTCGATCCCGCCCTCGGCATAGCGGTTGCGCCACTTCAAAACCGTGGGTGCCGAAAACCCGGTGATCTTCTCGATCTGGATATTCGGCATCCCGTCGGCAGCCAACAAAACCGTGCGCGCCCGCAACGCCAATGTCGCGGAGGAAGAATTCCCACGAGTCAACGCCTCCAAGAACCCCCGGTCCCCGTCACGCAATTCCAAAGCCCTTGCCAGATAAACCATGGATCAAGTCTGACAAAAAACCATACCCAAAGGAATCAACGACACGCTACACTAGACGGTGCGGACAACATCGTTGTAGGCGAACTTCGGCTTGGCGTCACCGAAGGCATCCGGGCCGGGCTGTCCGATGTTGACCACCATAAAGCTCTTCTGCCCGCCGGCCGGGAAGAACGCTGCGTCAATCGCGGCGAAGTCGGCACCGGTCATGGGTCCGGCGGCCAAGCCGAGCGAGCGCACGGCAAGGATGAAGTAGCCGGCCTGAAGGTGGGCGTTGTTGTTGCCGGTGCTGGCCGCGAGGTCCGGGGCGGCGTCGAACATGGCCTTGGGCGCGTTGTAGCCGGGCAGGAACTTGTCCCACTGCTCGGTCCACGCGGTGTCATAGCTGAGGATGGCAACCAGCGGCGCGGACGACGTCTTGGCACGGTTGCCTGCGGACAGGGTTTCCACCAGCTGCGCGCGGGCCACTTCCGAGCGGACATAGGTCACGCGGAGCGGCTGCGAGTTGAACGCGGTGGGGCCGAACTTCGTGAGTTCGTAGATAGCGCGGGCCTGGTCGTCGCTGACCTCGCCCGTGAACGCGTTGGCCGTGCGGGCCTCGGCGAAGATGGCGTCCACTGCGGCTGCGTCGATTACTGCTTCTTCATGGGCGATGGTCATTCGCGTACCTTTCATTGGGCCGGCCCGCCGGGCGGTGGCCGGCCGTTGTGCTTTCTATAGTTGCAACTTCAGGCGATCGCGTCCTCTTCCCATGACGAGGCGTGACGTTCCGCACAGAGGGTGCACGCACAGCAACGGCACGGGCAGCAACGGCACCGGGCAGCAACGGCACCGGGCGCGTGCGGCGGTATTGTTGCACCGGAAGATCCCAGCCCTCGAGGCTACACCTGTGAAAGGCCCCGGCAATGAGCATGCTCGGTACCAAATGGAAGCTGCACGGCAACGGCAAATCGATCCGTCCCGGGCAGGTTGTTGCCCCGGACGAGCGGCTGGCCTGGCCACTGACCGTCGGCGTGGGCATGCAGCACGTCGTTGCCATGTTCGGCGCCACGTTCCTGGTGCCCATCATCACCGGGATGCCGCCCGCCACCACCCTGTTCTTCTCCGGAATCGGCACGCTGCTGTTCCTCGTGATCACCCAGGGCAAAATCCCCAGCTACCTGGGCTCCAGCTTCGCGTTCATCGCGCCCATCATGGCGTCCCAGCAGCAGTTCGGCGTGGCCGGGGCGCTGGGCGGAGTGGTGCTGGCCGGCGTCGTACTGGCGCTGATCGGTGCGGTGGTGCAGAAGTTCGGTGCGGGCTGGATCAACCGGCTCATGCCGCCCATCGTCACCGGCGCCATTGTGGCGCTCATTGGCCTGAACCTCGCACCGGCTGCGAAACACAACTTCGACGCCGCACCCGTCACCGCGCTCATCACGCTGGCCACCATCATCCTGGTCAGCGTTTTGTTCCGTGGGATCTTCGGCCGCCTGAGCATTCTGGTCGGTGTGGTGGCGGGCTACCTCGTGGCCATGCTGCGCGGCGAAGTGGACTTCGCCAAGATGGATGCCGCTGCCTGGATCGGGCTGCCGCATTTCCAGACCCCGGAGTTCCACCTGGGCGTGGTTGGACTGTTTGTTCCGGTGGTCCTGGTGCTGGTAGCGGAGAATATCGGGCATGTGAAGTCCGTGTCAGCCATGACGGGCCAGAACCTCGACGGCGTCTCCGGCCGTGCACTGCTCGCCGACGGGGCCGCCACGGTACTGGCCGGGTTCGGAGGCGGTTCGGGAACCACCACGTACGCGGAAAACATCGGTGTTATGGCCGCCACCAAGGTGTATTCGACGGCGGCTTACTGGGTTGCTGGCATCTTCGCCATCGTGCTGAGCTTCTCACCGAAATTCGGCGAACTGATCGCCACTGTTCCCGCCGGTGTGCTGGGCGGCGCGGCCACCATGCTGTACGGCATGATCGGCGTCCTGGGTGTGAAGATCTGGGTCCAGAGCAAGGTGAACTTCTCCAACCCGGTGAACCTGACCACCGCAGCGGTGGCCCTGATCATCGGCATCGCGGACTACACCTGGACCATCGGCGACCTCAAGTTCACCGGCATTGCCCTCGGATCTGCGGCGGCCCTGGTGATCTACCACGGCATGAATGCCCTAGCGAAGGCCCGAGGAACTGTGGCTGAGCCGGAAACGGAACAGGCCGGACTTCCGCCGGCGGTCAAGGCTGCAATGAATGCCGCCGCGAAGCGCGCCCACAAAAAGCGCTAAGGCAGCCCAAGTCCGTCCGCTCAGGCGTCGGGCTCCGAAGAGAACGGCCTGCCAGACGGGGTTTCCTCCGTGTTGGATTCGTCCAGCGGCGCATCGGCCGAGGGAAGTTCGACGTCGGGCCGCTCCCCGCCGTTGTCAGGCACGCCCGCGCTACCCGGGCCACCCGGACCCTGGGGTGCCCCGGGCGGCGCTGCGTCCGGGTTCAAGGGAGTCGGCAACTCGCACTTCACGCTGTTGGTGGCAGCGACGCGTACAGCGAGGAACAACTCAGCCATGGCCAGCCAGCAGTGTCAGTGTGGGGCTATCTGGCGACCAGCCAATTCTGGTTCGAATCCTTCCAGAACTGGCAAAGCGAATTCCTGTCCGTCGCAGTGCTGGTGGGAGCCTCGGTGTACCTGAGGGAGAAAGGTTCCCCCGAGTCCAAGCCCGTGGCCGAACCGCATTACGGGACCGGCACCTGAGGTCAGGCGCCTTCCAGAACCTGGCTGGTGGCCCAGGCGAGGTACTTGGCGGCGTTCGCGACGGCGTCTTCCGGGCTGCCGGCGATGTCCAGCAATTGCGCTGCGGCCACAACACCATGCTCGGCCAGCTCCTCGGGTGTCACCAGGATCCGCCCGGCCACCACGATCACCGGAATCCCGCGTTCGTGCGCTGCGTCGGCGAGCGCTATGGGTGCCTTGCCGGTGAGTGACTGCGAGTCCATGGACCCTTCGCCGGTAATCACCAGATCGGCGTCGGCGAGCTGTTCAGCCAATCCCGTAAGGTCCGCCACCAGCGCGAAACCGCCCTCAAGCTGAGCCCGGGTGAAAGCAAGGAACGACGCCGGGAACCCGCCTGCCGCGCCAGCCCCCGGGACGTTGACGTCCCGGCCCGTGGCTTCGCGGAGGACCGAGGCCCAGTTGCGGAGACCGGCGTCGAGCAGTTCCACCGCATCGCCGTCAGCCCCCTTCTGGGGGCCAAAAACGTGGGCCGCGCCGGTGTCGCCGAAGAGAGGATTCTGAACGTCCACGGCAATCCGGAACCTGACGGCGGCCAGGCGCGGGTCGAGGCCCGATACGTCCAGCGAGACTGCGTCCGCCAGTGATCCGCCGCCCAGCGGCACCACATTCCCGGCGGCATCCAGCGGCTTGAGGCCCAGCGCGCGCATGGCCCCGCTGCCGCCGTCGGTCATGGCGGAGCCGCCCAGGCCCAGAACGATCTCGGTGGCGCCGGCATCCAGGGCTGCAGCGATCAGCTGCCCGCAGCCGTAGCTGTGCGCACGCAGGGCGTTCGCCGGCGTCGGCTCCATATGTTCCAGTCCGGAGGCCTGGGCCGTTTCGATCACCGCGGTGGCACCCCCGAAAGCGTCCTTGCGGAGGGCCCATGCGGCGCCGATGGGGGCAAGAATCGGACCGACCACCGCATTCAGCCGCTCTTCATACCCTGCGGAGACGGCGGCTTCAAGGGTGCCCTCGCCGCCGTCGGCCACGGGGAATTGCGTGGCCACAGCGTCCGGATAAACGCGCAGCGCGCCTTCCGCGATGGCGGACGCGGCTTCGGCAGCGGTGAGTGAGCCCTTGAACTTGTCCGGGGCGATGAGAATGCGCATGGGTCCATCCTGCCAGTAAGAACTGGAATGCGCTTGCCCGCGACTGTGATTACAAACCCATTCGAGTTTTCGATGCACCCAGATCCCTACAGAAGGGAGTGCGTGATCGTCGCGGAGTAGGTACCTGCGACGGCGTCTCCCGGGACAGCCACCGTGATCATCGGATTCCAGGTGGCTGAGTTGTCCCCGGTAATACCGGTTGCCGTAACCGCCGGCGAAACTCCGGAGAGATCTCCCGGATCGTTCGCCGCGTAGCTCGCAGTCCCTGTTTTCCCGATCAGCCCCGCGGCGTAGCTGACCGCACTGGCAGGGATCGCATGACCCGACGGCGGGGTGAAGGCGGTGGAAGTGACGCTCGCGACCCAGCCTGAGCCCGCACCTGCATGGCGCGTGTCAGTCACCTGCACCTGCCCCAGGGGGCCGGTGATGGTCCACCTACCACCGGTGCTTGTGCCGGATCCAAGACTTCCGGCGTCGGCCGGCACGGTGATCGAAAGGACGCCTCCGACGACGGTAAGGGTCTGTGTTGCGGTGCCGGTGTTACCTGCCGGGTCGGTTACTGAGGCCCCCACGGCGTAGGGACCTTCTGTCAGTGTTGCCGTGGTGACGCTCCAGGTGCCACCGGTTTGAACAGTTGTGGTCAGCGTCTGGCCGGCGACTGTGACCGTCACGGTCGTGCCAGCCGCCGCGTCCGTGGTCCCCGCGATCGTCGGCGTCGCATCATTCGTGGACGCCGACATGCCGCCCGTGATCGCCACAACAGGAACGGTGACGGTGGGGAAAGTGTTGCTGGCCAGGGTGACCAGGCCACGTGAGAGTGCGCGGCCCTTGACGACTCCGCCCGCGCCGATCGTGATCGCTCCCATGGCCATGATCGTCCCGGAGAAGGAGGACGACGCACCGGTCCCGGCGGCACCGAGGACCTGCCAGAAGACGCGCGAAGCCTGGGCGCCGTTGATCAGGGTGATATTACTGGCAGCAGCCGTGTTGAGGGCCGCGTCGATCTGGAAGATGAAGGCCGCGTTCGGGTCGCCCTGGCCGTCCAGCATCATGGTCCCTGTCAGTGCGAATGCGGCCACCGTGTGGTAGACGCCGGAGGTGTACGTCCTCCCGTTGTTGTCCCCCGAGAAACTGGCGGTCGGAAGGCGGGCTGCGGCGTTGTTGTAAGCGGCCAGCAGGTCGGTCTGTGCCTGGGCGGACTGCGAGTCGCCTGCGTGGGTTGCGCCGGAAACCACGCCAGGGGGAAATCCGACGATCGCGGTGGCGGGGCTCACCCCGAGGTCCCCGCTGAGGACGGTCAGGCCCGTGTTGGTGACCCCCGTCCCGCCCAGCACCGAATACGTCCCCGCAGTGCCCAACCCCACCGGCGCGATGGCGGCGGATGCCCGGGATGGATTTGCCAGCATGCCCGCCAGCAGCAGCGCGATTGTTACTGCGGCGATCCTGACGACCGCCGTCCACCGCGTGCTGGCAGCTCCGCCGACCCGTCTGGTCCGGACAGGATGTCTAACCGGCAGGCCCGCGCATTCCTTCATGGCTGCCTCTCTGTGAAGGACGCTAGGCAAGTGTGTAGCCCCCTCGCTCCCGTACGGTGGCGGTTGCGCGGATATTTCGAAGCTGTCAGCCCTGGACGGGCTGAAGCCGTGCGGCCCATCGGAGCCGTCGCTTCCAGGTCCACAGCAGCACCATCAGTACCAGCAATGCGAGACCAGCGATAACGGCGGGCCAAAGCATATCCGGGGGTCCCCCAACACCGATCGGTGCGGCGACGGTGCCCGCTGGGGAGGGAAACGTGATGGTCGCATGGGCGGATTCCGTGAGCAGCCCGCTTTTCAGCACCATGTGGGCGTCCCAGGGGCCGGCGGGCATTTCCGGGTCGAGTGTGACCGTAACGTCACCTGTTTCGCCGACGCCCAGGGTGGTTGACGGCTTGGCCGCGAAGGGCCCCCCGCTCAGACCACCCGGCCCTCGGCTCAGCGTGAGCTGGCCACTGATGTCCAGGGCACGGCCACCGGTATTGCGTACACGGGCCGTGACGACGGGCAGCGAGTCCGCGCTGCGTCCGGCAATCAGCGTCTCGATGTGCATGCCCGAAGCCGGTTCCCCACCCGGGCCGACAGAGAGGTAGATGCGGATCCCTACACGGTTGACGGCGGTCACCGACCCCGCAGCAGTGGAACGGACCTCAGCCCACACGACTCCGAAGCGTTCGCCCTCGGAAGCATCCTTGGGCACCGTGATGGTCACCGTCACGGGCTGGGCTTCGCCGGCTCCCAGGGGGAAAGAAGGATGATCAACCGCCGTCCACGTTGTCAGATCATCGGCGGTACGATCCGGCGCGCCGGCAAAGGTGCCGTCGCTGATCCGGGCGGCCGCCTCGTAAACAGAGACAGCGGCCTGGTCAGCGGTGGTGTTGGAGACCTCGATCTTCCGGTGAACCGTGGCGCCGGGCTGCACGTGGTCCACGATGTAGATCCGGGCACGCGGATCATCCGCCCGGTTCACGGGCACCTCCAGCAGGCGCACGCCGATCATGCCGGGCTCGGGCGCCGAAGAGTCGGCCGCCGCGCCGACGGCAGGTGCCATGAGCGCGGACAGCAGACATAAGGCCAGCCAAGCCCGCCGTACAGAGATGCCCGCCTCGCTATAAAACGGAGTGGGTGATTGTCCCGGTATAGTCTCCCGCGATCGCCTGAGCTGGAAGGCTCACAACGATGTTCGGATTCCACGTGGCGGAGTTGTTGCCGGTCGTGAATGATGCGGAATATGCCGTCAGAGGTGTGGTCGTCAATGCCGCCGCACCTGTGGCCTGGCCCGCAAGAAATATGGCGGTACCGCTCGTTGCGGTGGCCGTTCCGGAGGAGTACGTCACGGTCGTGATGGCCGCCGCAGTTGGAGTCGTGCTGTTGGCGAATGCGGTCGTTGCTGCGGTCGCCGTCCACGCCGCCCCCAGCGCTGCCCGGTTATCTGTGGCGGTGACGGCACCCAGCGCGGCCTGAATTGTCCCAGCCGCGGCCCCCGTCCCCAGTCCCTTGGAAGCGGGGGCGCTGATGCCGATGGATCCCCCACTGACGGTGAAGGTGGTGGTCGTATCAGCGGCCGTGGCTGCACCCGCAGGGGCAGTGATCATCCACGTCGCCGCAAGGGCGGTAATCGAGATTTTGGCGAGCAAAGAATTACGTACGCTCATGTTTTTCCCCACTTGGCACTAAGAGACCTTCGACAGGAGAACCGCAGGCATTCATCCGCGACTCCACGCGGTTTCCTGGCCTCTCCTACAGGGACAATGCTGCCCCTGTCAAGTCAGACAGTACACCTTCATGTGTGATATTCTGTACGGCCTTCAGCGCTCGACGTTGTCATTCTTTGTGGAGCGCCATACCGGATCAAGCGGGTTCAGTCCCAATCCCCGCAGTCCTGCAGCACGTTCTTGAGCAGGTCGGCGCGGTCGGTGACAATACCGTCCACTCCCGCAGCCAAGTCCCAGCAGGCAATTTAGCGGCTGGCCCTCAGCACCGCGAAATATCCGGGGATGAGTTCCGGCTGTGTGGGGTGCTTCATGGGAACGGCTTCAATGGTGGCGGGGCCGTCGTCGATCAGCTCCCATCCACTGGCGGGGAAGACGCGGCTGCGTTCCGTCGGACCAAAATGCCCGGGCATGGGAAGCCCCCGTATGGCGCCTTCCAGCGGGGCCGGAATCGAGCGAAATGTTGCTCCCAGATGTGCGACATATTCGACCGCGTTCCCGCGGAAATCCGTTTCCGCCAGGAATACGGTGCCGCGGGTACCGACGATCAGCCTGAGATTTTCAGCCAGGGCAGCCTGATCTCCCTCATCCAGTACGTGCAGAACACCTCGGATAAAGACGTTGGCCTCGGAGTTCCCTGCCAGGCCCGCCCCCGCGCCGGGAATGGTCATGTCACGGACCGTGTAGGACACGTTGACCACGCCCTCGGACTCGGCGCGCGCCCGGGCAACCGCATGGGCAGACACGTCCACGCCGATTGCCTGCGGGAAATACTGGCCCAGCCGCCGGGTGAAACTGCCGTTACCGCACCCGATGTCCACCACCGGGAGATCGGGGTCAAAACTCTGCTTCAGGTGCTCCACGTAGCCCAGCAGTTCGTGGTCATCCCCGGAGTCCCACAGAACGTCGCCTTGGGCACCGGAGGCAGTGATCCGCGCCCAATACAGATCCCATGCCACGCGGCGGTCCTTGGGCGCAGCGGATGACAGCCACATGAGCCTGGGGACCATCAGATAATTCTTCATGGTGGAAAGCACCGTTCCAATATAGATGCTTCGGCGCCTTGCGTGCCGGTTGAGGGCCTCCGCGAGTTACTGAAGCGCGAGCCAGTCCAGGGCGTCCTTCCGAGAGATGAAGAACCTCGTCGGGCAGGGAGGCTTGCTGATCCCCAGGATGAAGTTTGCGAGTACACGGTCAACCGGTGACGATCCCAGCAGGGCAATCCGCGATGCCTGGCAGGGTCGGCCGAAGACTGCACGGGCACCGCGGCTCACTTCAGACGTGGTTGCCATATCCACCAGCATCGGATGCCGGTCTTCTCCGCACAGCAGATTCGCGTGACGCATGGCGTTCTCGGCATCGGCCTCGGAGATATCAGCACCGCCGGGCCACTTCAGGCGAAGTATTCCGTCCGCTTCCAGCGTCAGGACCGCCGCCGTGCCTTCGCCATTTTGTTCTGTCATCATCACCCTCGCCGCCCCCGTCCCGCCGGTTATGTGGCAGGTTCGCAATGTCACCCTACAATGTACTCAATCAGGACCAAAGGGGGAATGGTGCTAACCCATCCGGCAGAGACGCCACTCAAGCCACGCACGGCCATCGTCGCAGACCCGGACATCGGCCGCTTGGCTGCAACAGCGGCGGCCCTCCGGGAGGCGGGATTCTCCGTGGCCACTGCCCCCGACCGGGCTGTGCTGTCCGAACTGCTCAAGCGCCGCACGCCAAGTATTGTGGTGGCCGACCATTCCCTCGCCGAGCTCCAGACCAGCGCGCCGCTCCTGGTTCTCATCGACCTTGCAGACGGCAGCGAAGCCGAAGGCGCCAAGTCCCTGGGCATCGCCGATTACATCACTAAACCTCCCTGCCTTTTGGAACTCGTGCACCGGGCCGATACCCTCATCAGCCGCGCCACTCAGCGCACGGACGCACGGCAAGGTGCAGAACGCCTGCGTGAGCGGCTCAGGATGGTGTCCGCTGCAGTCCGCGCCACAAATGATCCCCAACTCATTGCCGAACATCTGGTCAACGGTTTCGGGGAAACGTTCAAAGCTGACCGCGTCTGGTTCACCACTTTCGAAGATGACAGGGTTCCGCTGGTCAGGGCTCAGTGGCACCGCCCGGATCTGCCTCCGCTGGCACCTGAACTCGGCGCACACGAGGAAGCCGCCCACAGCATGTCCGACCGCCTTTGGGCGGAAGCTGATGTTCTAACCGTGGACGATCACCGCAATCATCACATGACTCCGGATGAGCGCGGGCTGCACGGATGGACCCAGGCGATGCATCCGCGCGCATCCGCGATGGTGCCGGTGGGTGAAGGAAAATCGTCCCTGGGCGTCATCTGGATCGCCCAACTTGATGCGCCCCGGGCGTGGTCCCGCGCGGAGATCGCGCTGATCCAGCACGTCGCCGGCAACGTCGCCTACGGCCTCATCCAGAGCCACCTCATCAGCGCCCAACAGCAGGTGGTCAAACAGCTCCAACAGCTTGACCAGGCCAAAACCGATTTCCTGGCCACCGTCAATCACGAGCTAAGAACGCCACTGACCTCCATCACGGCTTATTTGGACATGATCCAGGATGGCGTGGGGGGTCCATTGCCTCCGGACGTTGACCGGATGCTGGACATCATCGTCAGGAATGCGGAACGGCTGCGCCTCCTGGTCCAGGACATGCTCACCGTCTCCCATCAGGACTACGACGGCAGCAGCCTCCACTTAGCGCCGCTGCGCATGGGCCATACGCTGGGGATTGTCACCGATGCCCTGCGGCCGCTCGCCGAATTGCGGGATGTATCCATCAGCCTCGGCCTGTCCGTCGAGGATCCATTGATCATCGCCGATGAAGTGCAGCTTGAACAGGTCTTCACCAACCTCGTATCCAATGCCATCAAGTTCACTCCGAGCGGCGGCCGGATAACTGTCACAAGCGTGCAGGAGACAGTCCCGGATGGAGCGCCGCATGTGACGGTCCGGGTGGCCGACACCGGCGTTGGCATTCCCGGCGACGAAATTCCGCACTTGTTCACGCGTTTCTACCGCGCGTCCAACGCGGGGGCCGTACCCGGCAGCGGCCTGGGGCTGGCCATAGCGCACGACGTCGTGAACCGGCACCGTGGCCACATGCGGGTGCACTCCGAAATGGGTGCAGGCACGGCCATAACAGTGAGTTTTCCTGTCGCCGGGCCTTAAAACATGCTGCCCCCGGGCTGAAGGCACGGGGGCAGCTGTAATGCCTTTTACTTAGTTGGGCCACCAACCGATGAGCGGCTGGCTAACCAGCGCTTTACTGGCTGTGCTGGAAGCTGTAGCAGGTGCAGCAGCCGTGGCCCCTGCAGCAAACCCCGAAACAGCCAGGAGCCCGGCAAGCAGAAATGTAGCAGCAAGCTTCTTCATTAGGTTGTCCCCTCGTCAATCAATTTCAAGACCTCATTACGCGGGTCATTATACGGCGCTTCCATCAATTCGGATCCGAGTATTAAGGCGAAATTCTTGACGGTTGTGAATCGCTCCCACAGGGCGGGGTGTTTAATTGAGGAATGCCGACGCCCCGAAAACTGCCGCTCTACGTAGTTGCTGAGCTCCAGGCACGTGAAAGCCGGAAAAAGCGCGACTTTTCCGCCGCCATTGACCGGGCGGGGGAAGCTGCGCACCTGGCACTCCAGGCAGGGGATGAAACCGCTTGGTGGAACATGACGTACTTGCAGGCCGAGTGCCACCGAGATCACGGATCGATTCCAGAATGCCTGGAACTGGCCAAGCACCTTGCCGGGCACCCACTCTCGGCGGCGCAACCGCCGCTGGCTGCCCGTGCTTTTACGTTGCTGGCGGTGGCGCTGCAAGGACTCGGGCGCCTTCCCGAAGCCGCCGAAGCCGCCACCTCCGCCGCCGCGTTGGTTGCCGGCGACGACGAACATGTCTACCTTCATATTCAGGCCCAGCAGGGTCTGATCGCCGCCCTTGCCGAAAGCCGCCACCTGGACGAAGCGTGGAGCGAGTGTCTGGCATTGGAGACGCTCCTCCTCACGGACCTGGTTGACGAGGACACGGCGGGTAAGGCCTACTGGGTCATCGGGAACGTTGCATTCCTCAGTGAGCGGCTCGCCGAAGGTGGCCGTTGCCATGATTTGGCCGCCGAGCGCCTGTCCCGCTCCAAGGACGTAGATCTTTGGGCTCGGTTCAATCGCGCGTCGGCAGTCATGCGGCTCGAGGCCAAGTTGACGGACCAGGCGACGCTTCGATGCATAGAACGGGCCGAACTCGCCACGGAAGCCGTGGGCGGAACTGACCGGGATCTCCTGGAAATGTCCTTTGCCAGGGCGCATTGGTACTACCTGACCGGGGACATGGCCAGCGCAATCGCCCTGCTCGAGCCGATATGCACCCGTTCGGGCATTCTTGCCGTCCAGACAGCCGGGGAGGCATCGTTCCTGCTCGGCAAGTCACTTCTGGCGTGCGGGGATTGGACCGAAGCCCTGCGGCGACTGGAGACTGGAGCGGCCTTCTTCGACAGGGCGGCGGCTTTCGAACGAGGCGCCGAGGTCCGCGCATTCATGGCAACAGTCGAATAACCCGGCAAACAACCAGGAGCATCAGGGCAGTCCGCAGAGAATTGAACGCGTTTAATTCACGGCGTGCCGTCCTGGGCTATATCGAGGCGCCTTGTCAGTGTATTTTGGTCACACACAGTTCCGGCTATTGGTCAGCGTCCGGAGCAGGGAGAGGCCAGAAGCCCTCCCCTATTTCAGGCGGGGGTAAATGTCAGAGTCGCTCGCATTCTCGGCAACCGTGCTGGCGCCCCAGGAACAGGACGGCAGCAAGGTTGCTCCGCCGCACGGCGAAATTGTCAGAATTGGCTTCCCCGTCAACACGCATCTTGATGGGGAATCGGCAGCCGGATTGATAGAACAGGAAATCCGGCCAGCTGATGCCCGTCCCGTCGCTGTACTGCTCCAACTCAGTAACCTGTCCTCGGTAAGCCGTGCGGCCCGGACGGTCCTCAGCGCCATCCCATCGGTTGCCGCCTGGGCCCTGCTGGGACAATCGCCGGTGGACAGAGTACTTGCCCATTTCATCCTCGGCGCCGAGTTCACGTCCGGTCCGGCGCGCTACTTCGGGTCCGAGATCGACGCCCTGCGCTGGTTGAAGGAAAATATCCATGTTCGCTGACGGTGACCCCCGGCTGGCACAGCTGCTTGACGGCATCGTACGGCTGGCTGCGGGAGAGCTTCACTCCAGAATCGAGGTTTCGCCCGCCCGGGACGAACTGGACGCCGTCATCATGGGCACCAACCTCTTGGCGGAAGACCTCCAGATCATGTACCAGGAACTGGAACAGCGGGTTGAGCTGCGAACACAACTCCTTCGCGAGGCGCACCTGGAAATGCAGAAAATGGCGATGCAGGACTCCCTGACCGGTCTCGCCAACCGCGCCGCGCTGGTCACCTCCCTGAATGAGGCCCAGTCGGAGGCTGCCGACGGCGGGCTGCCGCCTGCCATATTGCTGCTGGACCTTGATTCCTTCAAAAGCATCAATGACAAACTTGGCCATGCCGCCGGAGATCAGGTTCTCGCCGCTGTGGGGGAACGCCTCCGGGAATCAGTGCGTGATACCGACGTCGTGGCCCGGCTTGGCGGTGACGAATTCGCGGTTCTCATGCCAGCCACTACCCGGGCCCGGGCAGCAGGAGTCGCCAACCGGATTCTGGAAGCCCTGGAGCGTCCCGTTGAAATTCAGGACGACACCGTCAGGTGCGGGGCGAGCATAGGTTTGCGCGTTGGCGAAGCAGGGCAGAGTGCCGAGCAGCTGCTGATGGAAGCTGACGTGGCAATGTACGCGTCCAAGGCTGACGGCCGCCACAGGCTGCAGGTCTTTGAGCCGGGGATGCTCCATGCCCGTCAGCTGCGCAGTCAGCTGGTGGAGGAGCTTCGCACGGCAATCACGGAGTCAGAACTCATTCTTTTCTACCAGCCAGTCGTTGAACTTGCCACGGGAAGAAGCGACGGCGTAGAAGCGCTTGTACGGTGGAACCACCCCGTCCGGGGCCTGATCATGCCTGACGAATTCATTCCTGTCGCGGAAGATGCGGGGCTGATTTCTGAACTGGGTGGCTGGGTGCTGCGGACTGCCGTCGAGCAGCTCCGGCGCTGGCGGGCCGACGGCGTAGCTGGCGAGAACTTCTCCATGCGTATCAACATCTCGCCCGCGGATCTTCAGCGTCTTGAATTCATCGAAGATGTCCGGGACACCCTCCAAAACGCCGGTATCACGCCTTCGCTATTGGTCCTTGAGATAACGGAAGGGGCCATTGTCGCAGGAGACGAGCTGGACAGGTATTCCCTCAACAGCCTGCGCCAGCTCGGTGTGGGGCTGGAAATCGATGATTTCGGGACCGGCTACTCCTCCATCAGCTATCTTCGGCAGCTTCCTGTTGACAAGGTCAAGGTGGACCGCTCGCTGCTCACGGACTTGGGCAGCGATCCTTCCCAGCCCGCCCTGATCGCCGCGATACTCCAGCTCATCCGTGCGTGCGGTTTGGAAGCCGTTTGGGAAGGCGTTGAAACTGCCGAACAGGCGGAGCACCTTCGGAGCATCGGCTGCATTAGCGCCCAGGGGTACTACTTCAGCAAACCGCTCCCCGCGGCCGAAATGACCGAGCTGCTGGTCAGGCAGGGAAGAGAGTAGGAGCGTCCGCCGCTAGCTGAGTACAGCTAGCTCCAGGATCCACGCTCCTGCAGCACTTCTTTGAGCAGATCGGCCCGGTCGGTGAAGATTCCATCAACGCCCAGATCCAGGAGCCTGTTCATCTCGGCGGGTTCGTTGATGGTCCAGACATGCACAAACAGGCCCAAGGCGTGCGCCCGCCGGACGAAGCCCCGGGTCACCACCGTGACTGGACCGTACCGGACGGGGACCTGAAGGGCGTCCACGTCCCGCAATGCGCCATGAAGCAGCCGCCGCAGGATTGTGACGGGAAGCAGTGGCCCCAGCGCGACAAACAGCGCGTTGGACACCATCCCTGCGGATGACGCGGTGCGGCGGCTGAGCAGCTTCAGCACTGCCCGGCGTCGCCGGTCCGAAAAGCTGGCCACCAGCACGCGGTCGTGGACGCCATGGCGCTCGATCGCGGCTGCGAGGCTGCGGACGGAGCTCCAGTCCTTAACATCCAGGTTGAAGCGGGCGTCAGGAAAAGCAGCCACCAGTTCGTCAAAAAGCGGCACCGGCTCCCGCCCGCCAATCCGCGCTGCCGCAACCTCGGCGGCCGTCAGTTCGGAGATCCGGCCGCGGCCGTCCGTGACCCGGTCCAGGGTTTCGTCGTGGAACAGCAGAAGAACGCCGTCAGCGGTGGTGTGGACATCGGTCTCCAGGTACCGGAAACCCAGCGAGACGGCGCTGGCGAAGGCAGCCATCGAGTTCTCCAGCCCTTCGCGGGAGAACCCGCGGTGGGCCATGGCCACGGGGCGCGATGCACCCGCGGCACCGGCAGTTCCCCGGGGGCGCGGGGTGCCGGCAGGGGCGAAGAACGGCAGGAGCTCACTCACTTCTCGAGCGTACCTGAGGAGGACCGGGACAGTTCAGGTGGACTGGGGCACAATCACCACGCCGTCGCTGCAGTGCAGCAGCGTGCGGCCGCGGCCGCCGTCGAGATCCACCCAAACTGAGGTGTGGTCCCGCGTGACAGCATCCACAAGGCCACCCGTTTCATATCCTTGAGTCAGGCGAACCCGCACTCGGTCGCCTTGCCGCAGGCTCTTCCAGAGTGCGTCCGGCTCCGCCTTGCGCACCGGCATTTCGTCAGCACTGTACGTCCGATATCTGGCCATGATTCCCCCATCACAGGTCACTTATCTCAAGTTCGAGCTTTCAGCCTAATTTACAAAACTGAAAGCAAGTTGGATATCGGCTGGGAGTCCGGTGCATTTATCGAAACGCCAGACTTAAGGAAGTCTCACCCCGAGCGCGGCGAGCTTTGCCTCGAGAATCTGTGCCACGCCGTCGTCGTCAAAATGCGGTGCCTGCTGCCCGGCGGCACGGATGGCTTCCGGGTGGCCGCTGGCCATGGCGTAGCCATCGCCAGCCCAGCGGAGCATCTCGATGTCGTTGGGCATGTCTCCGAAGGCCACCACATCAGCCGCGCCGATCCCCAGGGAGGCAGCGTATTCGGCGAGCGTCACCGCCTTGTTGACGCCGGGAAGGGACAGTTCCAGAAGCGCCACGGTGGGCGCCGAGTGCGTAGAAGCGGCAAGATGCGCGACGGCGGGAGCCACCTCTGCGAGGAACTCATCCGCTGTGCCGTCGCGGACTATCGCCAGGAATTTCACCACACCGTCTTCCGCCGTGAGCGTGTCCGCAAGCGGCGCCGGCTTGAATTCGGTCAGGATTTCGCTGGACTCGATCTCGATGAAGCCAGGTTCCAAATGGAAGCCGGTGAGGGTTTCGGCGGCAAACAGGGCCGACGGCCGCAGCGCCTTGATGATCCGGCGGGCCTCAAGCACGGCGTCAAGGGCGAGGGTCCGGGCGGACACAACTTTGTCCGCTTCCAGGTCCCACACCACGGCACCGTTGGAGCAGATCACTGTGCCGGCGTGGCCCAGCTGGTCCTGCAGCGGGTGCAGCCAGCGCGGCGGGCGCCCGGTAACGAAGACCAGTTCGACGCCGGCCTCCCGGCAGGCGTGGAAGGCGCGGATAGTGCGGTCACTGATTTTTCCGTCGTGGCCAAGGATCGTTCCGTCAATATCACTCGCTACCAACCGCATCAGTCCAGTCTACGTGGGCTGATTGAAGTGCCTGCGCGCCTCATGCCGTTCGTAGATCCCCGTCATTGTTGCGCGTCCCAGCGCGTGGGAGATCAGCGTCGATTCCAAGCTGGCCGTGGAGGCGCCCGCGTCCAGCCCAAGCTGCTCAACATCCATTGCGTAGACGGTGACAATGTACCTGTGCGGCCCATGCCCCGGCGGTGGTGCAGCACCCAGATAGCCGCGGAACCCGCCGTCGTTCTTCAACTGCAGCGCACCATCCGGAAGCATCCGCCCGCCCTCCGAACCCGCTCCCGGCGGGAGGGAGGTGACGTCTGCCGGGATGTTCAGCACGGCCCAGTGCCAGAATCCGCCGTGCCCCGGGGCATCAGGGTCGAACACCGTGACAGCGTAGCTCCTGGTGCCGTCAGCCGCACCGTTCCAGCTCAGCTGCGGCGACTCGTCCTTGCCGCCGGCACGCATCTTGCCGCTGCGCTGTGCGGGCGGAAGGGTCTGGCCCTCCGTGAACGACTCGCTGCTGAGGTGGAAGGACGGGACATCGTGGCTTGTCATGGCTGCCTGTCAGTTGCTGGTTAGTTCGGCTGAATCCGATTCCCCGCGGTTGAGTTCTGCGCGCGTGGGCGGGTTGGCCCCGGCACGGGACACGGTGATGGCTGCAGCGCGGGCAGCGCGGCCCAGGAGTTCAGCGAGGCCCTCGGCAGGCAGCGCGCGGAGATCGTCCCGGTTCTGCGCACCATCCAGGCCGCGGTCCACCACTCCTGATAGCAACGCCGCCATAAACGAGTCCCCGGCGCCGACAGTGTCCGCCACCTCAACGGCGGGGGCAGCATACTGGGCCTCGCCGGCGGCGGTGACGCCCCAGGGCCCGGCAGCGCCGCGAGTGACGACCACCATGGCCGGTCCTTCCGCACCGCCCAGGGACAGCCAGCGGCGGGCGGATTCGAGCACATCCACGCCCGGGTACAGCCATTCGAGATCCTCATCCGAAGCCTTGACCACGTCCGCGAGTGCGACGAACTTTTCGGTCTGACGGCGCGCGTAGTTCACGTCCGTGATGATGCTGGGCCGGCAGTTGGGATCGAAGCTGATGGTGGCGGACGGGTGGGCGTGTTCCACAGCGGCAAGGACGTCCCGGGCCCCCGGTTCCAGCATGGCGGCGATGGATCCGGTGTGCAGCAGCGTGGTGCCTTGAAGCATAAAGAGGAGCCGGTCCGCGAGGCCGGGAAGCTCCCAGGTGAGGTCAAAGGTATAGGTGGCGGCGCCGTCGTCGTCGATCAGTGCCGTGGCCACGCTGGTGGGCAGGCCGTCCGGACCCTGCGGCAGCATCACAGAACTGGCTTTCAGATGCGCGGCCACGGAGTCTCCGTAGGCGTCGCGGCCATAGCGGCCAATGAACTGCACCGGATGGTCCAGACGGGCCAGGCCCACCGCGACATTGAGCGGGCTGCCGCCGACGTGGGCTTCGATTCCAGAGGTGCGCTGGACAACGTCAACCAGACCCTCGCCAATAACTGTGAGCATGGACATACTCTGCCAGAGAACGGGATCCCGCGCCCTAGTTATGGGCCAGCGGAATTGAGCGACGCGCCTGACCGCGCCCTGCCGAGTTCCGCGATACGATGGATTTGCGACGTCCGGCATTCCCAGGCTATGATGCTGGGCTCGTTGACGGGTTCCGGGCTCAGCCGGTGCCCGCTGGGGAAAGGAATGGCATCGGTGTTAGCGGATAGATTTAGACGTCCAGCATTGACTCATCAGAATTCATGGCCATCAGGTCATGGTTTCGTCACCTGGGGGCGCGGCACATGAACATCCGAACGCAAGCATGGGGCATCATTTCGTCGATCTTGGCAGACCCCGCCCCTGACGGAGCGGCTGCCAGGCAACGGTTGTGCGAACACCTGACGGCCAATGCCGGGGTTCCCGAACGGGCACTGCTTGAGCACCTGCTTGAATCCCGGGGCCAGGTCAACCTTCAGGGCGCCAGCACGCTTGAGGCTCCCGGGGCCTTTACGGCCCCGCCGTTCCTTGATCCTCTGCCGGCCGATGTGCTGGAATCTCCACAGAGCCTGTCCCGCATCAGCGAGATGCTGAGCAACCGGATGCTGATGACGGCGTTCCAGCCCGTTCATGGACTGGCGGACGGAATCGTCATTGGTGTGGAGGCACTCTCGCGGTTTGTGAGCGATGACGGCGCCAGCGCGGATTTCTGGTTCACCGAAGCCGCATCCGTTGGCCTCGGCGCCGATCTGGAATTCTCAGCGCTTGGTTCCGCCCTCACCGCGGCAGAGAAACTGCCCCCGCACCTTTACGTGGCCTTGAACCTCTCCCCCGCGTCCTGCATCAGCTCCCGCCTGCCCCATCTCTTTGAGCAGTCCCAGCTGCCGCTGAACCGTATTGTCCTGGAACTGACCGAAGCCATTGAAGACCATCAGTATCCGCTGCTCCTCGACGCGATCACGCCGCTACGCGAGCTGGGGCTACGCATTGCGATTGACGATGCAGACTCCGGCTTCGGCTCAATGAGCCGCGTCCTGCACCTCAAGCCGGACTTCATCAAACTCGGCCGAAGCGTCATCGATGGAGTGGACGTTGACGCAGGGCAGCATGCCCTCGCGGCGTCCATGGTGGAGTTCGCCACGCAGATCGGCGCGGTCCTGGTAGCAGAAGGAATCGAGACTTCGGCCGAGCTCGCTGCCCTCAGCGAACTCGGTATCACGGCAGGGCAGGGCTACCTCCTGGGCCGTCCGTCCGTCCGTCCCGAGGAATGGTCCGCTTGGGACACCGCGGCCGAAACGCTCACATCACCCGCCGCTTCCGGCCCCGCCAAGGACACCTGACCAACCCCGACTCAGGCCAGCAGCTCCTGAACCAGCTCGCGGCACTTCCGGAACGAGGCCGCCTTGGGATCAATCAGGGCGAAGTGGTCGCCGGGGACCTTCAGCAGCTGGACAGGCGCCCCGGCGGTCCGGGCCGCAGCGGCATAGCTCTCCGACTGGCTCTGGGGCACGGTGTCATCATCCAGGCCGTGCACGGCAACAACGGGAACCGTCAGCGGGATGGCGCTCATCGGATCGGCGAATTGATGGCGCTTGGGGTATTTGCGGGACGAGCCTCCCAGCAGATTGCTCACGGCACCGTTGCTCAGGTCCAGCTTCTCCGCCTGGGCCAGGTTCAGCAGCCCGGACTGGCTAACCACGCCGCTGAGGTGCACCGCGCCGGCGTCGTTCCTCCGTTGGATCTGGCGGTCTGCATCCGGTGCGCCGAGGCTTCCCAGTTTGGCCCGGCCGGCTGCCCAAACAGCCAGGTGCCCGCCGGCGGAGTGCCCCAGGGCAACCACCTTGGAAAGGTTCAGGCCGTGCGTCTCCGCGATCTCGCCGAGCTTGTCGATCCCCGCCAGCACGTCCTCGAAGGTGTGCGGCCAGCCGCCGCCGTTGCCGGCGCGGCGGTATTCAAGGTTCCAGGCGGCCATCCCGTGGGTGGCCAGATCCTTGGCCAGCGGTTCCCCTAGCTCCGCGCCGTACTGCGAGCGCCAGTAACCGCCGTGGATCACCACTGCCACCCCCCGGGATCCGTTGGCGTGGGCGGTCTCGGGTAAGAAGAGTTCGCCCCACTGGCTCTTGTCATCGCCGTATTGGTACTTGTGCCGCTTCACTGCGTCCTCTCTGGCCCCGTCCGAACAGCAAGCGGTCAGCACAGCACCGCCAAAGTCACTGCCGCTGCGGTGCCCATAAGAGTACGACGCCGCACGTCAGCCATGTGCCGAGCCTACAGTGATACCCGTCCCGGCAGCCGCAGCGCCGCTCCTGGACGTATTGCCTGGGAAACTCTCAGCACTGCTGGGGTTGTGCGCTGTTCATGTCGCACGGTCAAGGTAGTTTGGAACCATGGCTAGCAACTGGGACCGTCTGGACATCAGCCTGCGCGCTTCGGTGCAGGAAAACGTCGAACTCTACGAGCGGGTCAGGCCTGCCCTGAAGCTGGTCACCCGCGACGTCCTGTTGACTCTCCGCGGAATGCTGAAGGACACCGAAGTCACTCCGCTTTTCGTCACCGGGCGCACCAAAACCGTTGAATCCTTCCGCGAAAAGATCTCCCGGACCGAGGAACCCCTGGAGCCGGGCGGACCCCCGGTCCTGAAGTTCCCGGACCCGTTCCGCACGCTCAATGACATGGTGGGCATACGCGTCATCACCAAGCTGCCCGCGGAGAACGCTCTGGTGGCCAACCTGATCAAACGCCAGCGCCAACTGTTCGACTGCCGGGGGGACCGCGAAAAGGACATCGGCTCCATCGAATCCGGCACCTACGGCTACTCCAGCCGCCATCTGATCCTGCGCACCATCCAGAACGAGGCCGTCAAGGAGTACCAGCTGGCCTTCAACCCGGACTCCCAGCCCAACGGCAGTTACTTCTTCGAATGCCAGATCCGCACCGTTTTTGCCCACGCCTGGAGCGAGATCGAGCACGACATCCGGTTCAAGGCCGAGGACCCTCGCGCCTGGACCCCACATTTTGACCGCCAGTTCACCGCGACGGCGGCCATGCTGGAAACCGTGGAGAGCGCCTTCGCGGATCTGCACGAACGCTACGAGGAAGTCCGCAGCTACTGGGATACAGACGGCGAAGGGGCTCTCCAGCTCACCCCCAACCGCATCCGTGACGTCTGGCGCACGCTCCTGCCGCACGTGGATCGCAAAGTGGATGATGACTGGGGCTGGGCCGCGGAACTCATGGCGGCGCACGGCCTCAACCAGACCGTCCAGCTGGCCGGCCTGCTCAGCGCCAACCGGATCACCGAGGTCCGCAAGGCCCTGGACCACCGGTACTCCCCCGGACCGGACCGGCTCCTGGATGACCTCCTGCTGTGGCAGTACGGCACCCAGCACATCGACCTCACCGCGGAGGAGCCCGACGCCGTTCCGCACCCGCGGCGCGACAGCCTCCAGCGGCGGCTGAAACAGATCGAGCGCTACCGCCAGACCAAGAACTAGCGAACCATCCTGGCCGGTGTGTTCCAGATCCTGCTTGCCATGGGCAGCTGCTGGACCATCCTCGTTAACAACTGGACCATCCCTGTTAAGAAACCGTCAAGAAATGGGGGAAATCGCTCCGCGGGTACGCCATGGGTGTTTGTGTGGGGAGAGAAGGTCGCAGTAGCGGGGCGGCACCACAAAGGATGGAAGGGCGGCTGTCGATGAGCGGCGAGAGCGTGGAAGCGACCCTGTTTTTCGGCGGCTTGTCTGTGGTGCTGATCTGGCTCTTGGTTGCCTTCATCCGTGGGACCCGGTAGAGATGAGCCTGTACGGGCGGGATGAAAGCCGGGACGTGAAGTTCGTGGCCACGGCCGGAAACGTCACCGGGTACGGCGATCGCGGTGTCGCGGGGACAGCCTTCGGCTCACGGGTCGGCTACCTCTTCGCGGACACCAACGGTGACGCCTGGTGGATTGCTTTCCAGCCGTTCCGTGGTGGGCACTCTGCGCAGGCAGGTTTATGGGGATGTCTTGGCCTACAGCGA
Source organism: Pseudarthrobacter sp. N5 (assembly GCF_050157035.1). Taxonomy (GTDB): domain Bacteria; phylum Actinomycetota; class Actinomycetes; order Actinomycetales; family Micrococcaceae; genus Arthrobacter. The sequence continues at coordinate 338,086 of NZ_CP189593.1, read as the reverse complement.
GTCGAACGGCAACATGACCCGGGTTCGCGTGCTGGCCCCGGGCGTCCTCCGTAGCGATGCGGATGCTGCTTTCCGGGAGCATGCTCCGTTCTCGTATGAGGACGCCGTTGGCGTTGCTGCGAGAATCCCGCCACGTCACGGTTATCCCCGGTCAGCCGACGTGCACCCAGGGACGTTTGGTGACGTCGGGTTCGGCCTCGCGGAGCACTTCACGGGTGACGGGGGCGATTTCGCCTTCGCCCAGGAACAGGAAGCGCAGGAGATTCACGACGGGGTTTCCTTCGGTCCAGCGGAAGTAGATGTGGGGCATCAGACCCGTCACGTCGCGGATGTGCAGGAGTACCGAGGCGATGGTGTTCGGGACAACCGGCCCGTGGACTTCCAGGATCTGGTATCCGTGGCGGACTACGCCGCGTACTTCCAGCTCCGTTTCGAAGTCGGAAGAATCGTCCACGATGACTTCCAGGAACAAAGCCTCGTAGTCCACGGGCAGGTGGCTTACCTCGATCGCGGAGGTGAGCTTTTCCCGGTAGGCTTCCGCACTCAGCCGGAGCGGTTCGTGAGCAATGATCCCGAGGGGCCCGTCCACCACCTCTGACATGAATTCCAGGGCCTGACGGTCCAGATGGACGTGGGTGGCGTGGAGTTCAAAGGAGCGCCGGATCCGGGACATCAGTGAGATTACGATGATGCCCACGATGAAGACGGCGGCTATCCGGATGCCTTCGGGACGTTCGAAGATGTTCGCGATCGTGGTGTAGGTGAATACCACCGCGATGGTCCCGAAGCCTACGGTGCGCTTGCGCTGGTTCTTGCGGCGGGCCGAGAGCGTCACCGCTACTGCTGCGGACGTCATCAGCACCAGTACGCCGGTTGCGTAGGCACCTCCCTGGGCGTCGACGTCGGCGTTGAAGAGGTAAGTGATCAGGAACCCGACGAGGGTGAATACGAGCACCAGGGGCCGGACGGCCTTGGCCCATCCCGGCGCCATGCCGTAGCGCGGCAGATACCTGGGGACCAGATTCAGCAGCCCGGCCATGGCGGAGGCCCCGGCGAACCAGAGGATGGCGATGGTGCTGATGTCGTACACGGTGCCGAATCCGACGCCCAGGTATTCGTGGGACAGGAAGGCGAGAGCTCGGCCGTTTGCCTGGCCGCCGGGCTGGAATTCCTGCTCCGGGATCAGTACGACGGTGATGAAACTGGTGGTGATCAGGAAGGCGCTCATGATGACGGCGGCCGTGGTCAGCAGCCTCCGGGCCCCCTGGATCCGGCCCGCGGGATTCTCTTCGGTATCGTCGGCGTGGCCTTGGATCTGCGGCATGACGGCCACCCCGGTTTCGAAGCCGGACAGGCCAAGCGCCAGTTTGGGGAAGACCAGCAGGGCTATGCCCACCACCATGAGCGGGTTCCCATGCGAGGTGGACAGCGCCGTCCACCAGTCACCGACGGCAACAGGGTGTGTGAATACCTCAAAGAGCGTCACGGCCACCACCACGACATTCAGCCCCAGGTAGATCACCACCAACACGACGGCCACACCGATGGCTTCCTTGAATCCGCGCAGGAACACCGCGGCCAGCAGGGCCAGCAGGAAGAGGGTGACAAGGACGTTCTGTCCCTCCAGCCAGCCGGGGGCGATGGGGTTCTGGATCACGTGCGCGGTGGCGTCCGCCGCCGACAGGGTCATCGTGATCATGAAGTCCGTCGCGGCGAACCCCAGCAGGACCAGCACGAAGAGCTTGCCACCCCATCGCGGCATCAGCCTCTCCAGCATGGCGATGGATCCCTCACCGCGGTGGCTTTCCCCGGCAACCCTGCGGTAAACGGGAAGGGCACCCAGCAGTGTCACAGCGACCAATACCAGGGTGGCCAGCGGGGAAATCACCCCGGCCGCCAGGGCCGCGATCGCCGGCTGGTACCCCAGGGTGGAGAAGTAGTCGACACCGGTCAGGCACATGACCTGCCACCATGAATGCTTCTTCTGATGGGACGAGGTCACACCGCCCGGACCCTGATGGGTGCCTTTACTGTCCTGCAGCCCGAACAGCAGCCAGCTCTTCAGCGCCAGCTTGGCTCCGGGTTTGGGTGCCGACGGGTCTGCCGGTTGTCTGCTCATGGTCGTCATTAATGCCTTTCCGCATGGCGCACCGCGCCGCGATCAAGCCGACCATAGCACCAGCCAGGAAGCCCTACACGCGGTAAACGTCGATCTTGACAAATCCTTAACGCTCAATGCCCGTCCGCCGCATTCCCGCGCACCCTGAAGCGGATGACCTGTGTGTCGCGGTGAGGATCAACCGTAAGAAGTCTGACTTATTTGTCTGACATGTGGTCACGAATTGGCCGCATGGTGGACGTCAGTGTCAGCATAAATGAATGCTTGAGGCAACCAAGACCCCCCAAAAAACTCCCGCAGGTGCTGACCCCGCCGCCGAACCACTGAACCCGGCACTGGCCGCGGAAGCGAAAATCGCCCGGATTGCCGTAACCGTCTTCCCCCTCCTCGTGGTGGCAGCCGGCGTGGCTGGTTTCCTCCTGCCGGGCGCATTCAAGCCGATGGGTACCAGCGTCCCCTACCTGCTGGGCATCATCATGTTCTGCATGGGCCTGACCCTCACCCCGCCGGACTTCGCCTCCGTGGTCAAGCGGCCGGGCGCCGTGGTGCTCGGCATCGTGGCCCACTACGTGATCATGCCGGGTGCAGGCTGGCTCATTGCCGTGGCGCTCCAGCTCCCTCCGGAACTTGCCGTGGGCCTCATCCTGGTCGGCTGCGCGCCCTCCGGCACAGCCTCCAACGTGATGGCGTTCCTGGCCAAGGGGGACGTGGCCCTGTCCGTGGCAGTCGCGTCGGTCTCCACCCTCATCGCCCCGATCGTCACGCCCCTGCTGGTCCTGTTCCTGGCCGGTTCCTTCCTGAATATCGACGCCGGAGCCATGGTGCTGGATATCGTCAAGACCGTCCTCCTTCCGGTGATCGCCGGCCTCCTGGCGCGCCTGTTCCTCAAGAACCTCGTCGCGAGGGTGCTGCCGGCGCTGCCGTGGGCATCCGCAGTCGTGATTTCCCTGATTGTTGCGATCGTCGTGGCCGGCAGTGCCAGCAAGATCGTTTCCGCCGGCGGCATTGTGTTCGTCGCGGTGGTGCTGCACAACGGCTTCGGCCTGGGCCTCGGGTACCTGGCCGGCAAGCTCGGGAAGCTCGATGACAAGGCCCGGCGCGCGCTGGCCTTCGAAGTGGGGATGCAGAACTCGGGGCTGGCAGCAACTCTGGCCACCGCGCACTTCAGCCCGCTGGCCGCACTGCCCTCAGCCGTATTCTCGCTGTGGCACAACATCTCCGGGGCGATCGTCGCAGCCTGGCTGGCCAGGCGCCCGCTGCGCGACGCTTAAGGCAGGGCTTAGGGAAATGCCTAAGGCAGGTCCTGTGGCAGGAAACGGCCGGCTCGCGGGATCCGCGAATGCCGGACCAAAAGCCAACAGTTAAAAGCCAACGGGATGGGCACTGCCACGGCTACCCTTAACGCTAGGGCCGCCGACGCAGAAGGCAGCTTCACCGCAGGCCACGCAGCGCTACGGGATCTACGGACAGAAGGGGACAACCATGGCTGACCGGCATCACGGACCCACCCCGGCTGACGGGAACGGCCCGGCATCCGGGCTGCAACCCCACCGCCTGTCGGGACCGCACCAGCCAGCAGGGCCCCACCGGCTGACCGGACCGGTTGTGGCCGGAGTCGTGCCGGGCCAACCACCTGCCGTCACCCGCCACGCTGCCGATCTGGCGTTCAGCCTCGGGGTGGACCTCGTGTGCGCCTACGTCGACGTCACCACCTACTTGGTGGACGAAGATCCGGACGGACGGGTGGAGTCCCTGCCGATCGATCCCGACGTCATTGATGACGACGCCGAAAACATCGCCGGGGGGATCCATTCCCGCCTTGCCTCGGAACTTGAGCCGTACGGAATCGCCTGGTCCTTCGTCACCCTCGCCGGCGATCCGTCCCGGGCACTGGCGCGACTGGCTGAGACGGTCAACGCCGCGGTGATCGTGGTCGGCACCAGGGAGCGCGGGATCGGCAAACGCCTGGAGGAGCTCCTAACCGGCTCGGTCGCCGTTCATCTCACCCATCGCCAGCACCGGCCCGTGCTGGTGATCCCTTTGAACTCCCGCATGGGTGCCGGGGAATCCGCGTGACGAATCAGGCGGCCAGGCACACAGCGGCCGGGCACCGGCCCCACCGCCACCTCCACCTGCATCCCGGTTATGTCCTGCTCGTAGCGCTCGGCGGCATCTTCGGCGCGGGAGCGCGCTACGGGCTGGGCCTGGCGCTGCCTGCACCCGGCGGCTGGCCGCTGCCAACACTGCTGATCAACCTGGCCGGCGCCCTGGCCCTCGGTGTACTGCTGGAAGGACTGTCCCGGCGCGGACCGGACGCAGGCCGACGGCGGGTCATCCGGCTACTGGCGGGGACAGGATTCCTGGGCGCCTTCACCACATACAGCGCCCTGGCCATGGATTCGGTGCACCTGTTCGACGCCGGCCGGGCGGCGGAGGCGGCCGTCTACCTGGCTGCCAGCCTGATCGGCGGCGCGGCGGCGACGACCGCCGGCGTCTGGGGTGGGGCCCGCCACCACCGCACCGTCCTGACCCGCCAGCAGGGCCTTGCCCAGCAGGGCCCCACCCACCAGAGCGTCATCCGACCGGATTCCGGGACGGAGCAACCATGACCGTGGTGCTCCTCGCCCTCGCCGGCGGCCTCGGCGCCGCCGTCCGGTTCATCGTGGACGGGCTGGTCCTTTCCCGGGCACGCACGGCACTGCCGCTCGGAACCATGCTGATCAACGTCACAGGGTCACTCGTGCTGGGATTCCTGGCAGGGCTCGTCGAAGCGCACCATGCCCCCGACACCCTGCAGCTGATCCTGGGGACCGGCTTTCTGGGCGGTTACACCACATTCAGCACAGCAAGCTTCGAAACGGTGCGCCTGATCCAGAGCGGGCGCACCGGATTTGCCCTGATCAACGGGCTCGGGACAATGGCCGCGTGCGTCCTGGCCGCGGCCGGCGGCGTCGGCCTGGCCGCCCTCACATAAGTTCGCCGTCACCCACATGGCCAAGCTGACCCGCCCGACGATCACCGCGTGGCGTTTTGTGCTGACCTTCGGCACCGTCAGCCTGCTTGCCGATTTCGTCTATGAGGGTGCCCGGGCCGTCACTGGTCCATTGCTCGCCGAGCTTGGGGCCACCGCTGTGGTGGTGGGCGTTGTGACCGGAGTCGGAGAAGCGGCAGCGCTGCTGTTACGCCTGGTGTCCGGGCCACTGGCCGACCGCACCAAGCGGTTTTGGGCCTGGACCCTGGCCGGCTACGCCCTCACCGTCATCAGCGTGCCGGCGCTGGGATTCTCCGGAGCCCTCTGGGTTGCCTGCACTCTGGTGATTCTGGAACGCATCGGAAAAGCCGTCCGCTCGCCGGCGAAGGATGCACTGTTGTCTTTTGCCACATCCTCAATCGGCCGCGGCCGGGGTTTTGCCGTCCACGAAGCAATGGACCAGCTCGGTGCGGTCATCGGCCCGCTGGTGGTGGCCGGGATGCTGGCACTCACCGGAAACAATTACGGACCATCGCTCGCCGTGCTGGCTCTGCCGGGGGTGGCAGCTATGGCACTGCTGGTTTGGCTGCGGGCGAAGGCACCTCAACCCTTGGACTTCGAAAAATCTCCGCAGGCCCCCGCGGAAACCCCAACGCTCGGCAACGGCAGCCTGACTCCTTTGCCACGGGCGTTCTGGTTGTATTCCGTCTTCACCGGAATCACTATGCTCGGATTCGCGACATTCGGCATTCTCTCGTTTCACATGGTGACCCGCGGCCTCTTTGCCCCGGTCCTTGTTCCGGTGGTCTACGCCGCGGTTATGCTCGTCGATGCGGTCGCCGCCTTGGCCACCGGGTGGGCGTACGACCGCTTCGGCCCCCGCGTCCTGCTTCTTCTGCCCGCGCTTTCGGCGCTGGTCCCGGTGCTGTCGTTTACGGACGCCGTGATCCCGGTGATCCTCGGGTCACTGCTCTGGGGAGCCGCGCTGGGCGTGCAGGAATCCACCCTTCGGGCCACCATTGCAGATCTGGTTTCCGCGAACCGCCGCAGCACCGCCTACGGGATCTTCGCTGCAGTCCTGGGCGTGGCAACGGCTGGCGGCGGCGCGCTGGCCGGTGTGCTCTACGGAATCTCAGTCCCGGTGCTCGTCGGGGTGACCATCGCTGTCCAGCTCCTCGCGGTCATCATGTTTGTCAGCACGCGCCTGTCCAAAACGTGACAGCCATGATCGGGTCGATGAAAAATCGGGCACGCCCGGCTACAGCGCAAGGATGAATGCCCGACGTCGGACTCCCGGCTACAGAACGCCGCTTGCGGCGTCTGCGCTGTCCGGTACGGGCGAGGTGGCGCCGTCGGACTGGACAGTGGTGCCGCGCAGCAGCAGCTTCCACGGTGCCGGTACACGCACGCCTTCCGGCGGTGTTTTTCCCTCAAGCCGCTCAACCAGCATGGTGACCACCTGCTCGAAAATCGGATCCGGACCCACCGTGGAGAGCGCGGGGTCAGCCTCCTGGCCTTCGGTGGAATTGCCCACACCGACAATCTGGACGTCTTCCGGGATCCGGAGGCCCAGCCGGTATGCCGCACGGACAGCCTGCAGCGCCTCCATGTCATCCGTGGCAAAGATGGCCGTGGGCCGCTCCGGAAGCTGCAGCAGTTCCAGGGCAGCCTGATATGCGCGGTCCCGGCGGTGATGCGAGGTCCGCACCAAAGCTTCATCCACCGGGATTCCGGCCCGGTCCAGTCCGGCAACATAGCGGCGGTAGCGGGACAGCGGGCGGTCTGCCAGTTCGGTGCGGCGGATGCAGCCGATCCGCGTGTGGTGGTGCGTGAGGAAGTCCATGCCTTCCTCAATGCCGCCCTGCGGCTCGGGAGCCAGCACGTCGAAACCTGCCGGTTGCATGGTTTCGGAAATGACCACCTGTGCCACGCCACGCCGGGCGAGTTCAGTCATGGTCTCGTCCTCGAGCCTGTCCTCGGGGATGAAGCCCAGAATCACACCGTCCGCACCGCCGGAGAGCATAAATTGCCGCCAGGCCTGCCCCAGCAGAATGACCGGCTGGTAACCGTAGCCGGGGAGAATCCGCGCGGCGGCCGTTGCCAGCGCGCGGTCCCACGGCCATTCAAGATCGCCGATCGCCACAGCCACCAGATCGGTTCTGCCGCGCCTCATGCCGCGGGCCGCCTGATTGGGCACGTAACCGAGTTCGCTGACGGCAGCCAGGACGCGGTCCTGGGTGGGCTGGCTGATCCTGGTGGTTCCGCCGCTTCTGCCGGAGAGCACGTACGACACCGTGGTCAGGGACACGGACGCCCGCTCCGCGACGTCCCTGATGGTGGGCTTGGATCCACGCGCCACAACTGACTCCTGTCTGTCTCACCGATTCACCGATTCACCGGGACCCGGTAGTGAGGAAAGAATGCGGATTTTGTTGAACTCTATCGGCAATCACCCGCTGTCCGGCTGACCGGCGGCCCGGGTTGCCCCACCCCGGCACGGCTGCTGGGTGTGTGGGGACGATGAAAACGACAGCCGCAAGGCATGACAAACCGGTCCGCATCATGCAAGTATGGTCTACATCACATTGATGCAACGTTGCATCAACAAATGCACCAGGTTCCCGGAAGCACTGAGACGAAGGATTGCCATGGCAATGAATACCCGAATGCGCGCAGGGCTGGCCCTGCTGACCGCTGCCGCGCTGGCCGGCGGCACCGCAGTGGCCGCCACGGCAGACAACGGAGACTCCATGAAACAAGGCACCGGTCCGGTGGCCTCGGCTTTCAACAACGTGGGCATCACGGATTCCGCCACACGCAGCAGCGGGCAGCTGGATGCGGCGGGAAGTTCCTTCAGCGCGGCAAAACTCGCCGCAGCCGGTTACGGACCGGGCGCCCCCGTGGAGGCAGCCGGAATCGGCTTCACCATGCCTGCGTCCGAGCCAGGGGAGCCGGACAACATCGCCCCCAATGCGCAGCCCAGCAAAATCAGGCTCCGCGGCCACGGGAACGCCATCGCGTTCCTCGCCACCACCACCAGCGGCAATCGCCCGTTCAACGTCACGGTGACGTACCAGGACAAGAGCCAGCTGCGCGCTTTCGCCCTGACCAACACCTGGACCACGGCAACACCGGATCCGCTGGAGCTGGTCCACGATGCCTTCCGCGTCGCGGGCCGCAATACCCGGGCGGCCGCTGACGTTGACACAGGCACGCAGTACGGAATGTTTGTCAGCGGAATCAACATCGATCCCGCGAAGGAAGTCAAGGAAATCGAGGTCAGCGGCAGCGGCCTTGCCCACATTTTCGACGCCAGGATCGCCACCGTGGCCGAACCCTTCAAGGTGGATTCCCGCGGCGGCCGCACCCCGCAGCCCAATAGCTGCGATCCGCTCGTCCAGGGCCAGGGAATCTGCGACGCCCAGGCTGCCGGGCATCTTCGAAAAAGGCGACCCCTCTGCGCACCTGAGGTACACCACGCAGGACGGCGTTCTCCCTGCGGACGCCAACGCCTTCTACAACGAGATCACCCCGCTCAGCAGCACGCCCGCCAGCTACTTCATGACCAACGGCTTCAACGGCGGCTACTTTGGCATCCAGGAACTCGAAGCCAACTCCAAGATCGCCATTTTCTCCATCTTCGGCCCCCAGAAGGGCCAGGTTCCGGATGACAGGCTGTCCTCCAAAGTCCTGTACACCATCCCGGGCGGCAACCTGGTGATCCATGGCGAGTACGCCGGGGGTCCCAGCATCCGCATCCCGTTTGACTGGCAACTCGGCAAGAACTACGCCACCATGATCACCGCGCAGACGGACACATCGGACGGCCACGCCAAGATCGTCACCGCGTGGATCAACCTGAACCCCACCGATCAGGCGCCCCAGTGGACCCGACTGATGACCGTCCGCACCGAGCGCCCGGCCACGCAGACTAACCTCAGCGGGCTCTACTCCTTCATTGAGGACTTCAAGCGGGACAACCTCTTCACCGCCGGCCGCGCCCGCACAGCCTCCTACGGCAACGCCTTCACCTTTTCCGCCGCCAAGGACGCGTGGATTCCACTGAACAAGGTCTCTTTCACGGGCCAGATGTCCAGGCTCTTCACCATCCAGAACGATGCCTTCCCCACCCCCGGCGAACCATGCAAGGTCACCGAAACCGTCACCGGCAGCAGCATCCCCTTCGCCGAGGCCCGTTCCAACGTGAATTCAATCTGGGACACCGCGTCCAGGAGCTGCGCGGCGCCCGGGAACATCGCACCGATTGCTGCCGTGCGAAAGGGCGCCCCGCTGTACACCCAGGAAACCTTCGCCAGCATCACGGCGACGGTCAGCGGCAGCCAGCTAAGCGTTACCGGTTCCCCCTACGCCAACGACGAACCGTTACTGGTCACCGTCGACGGTACCGCCGTGGCCACCACGGCAACGGCCACCGAGGACGGAAAATTGGCCAATACGGCCATCGCACTGACTGCACCACTGCCCTCCGGTACCCACAAGGTCACCGTGACAGGCAAAAGCAGCGGCCTGAGCGGCACTGCCACAGTCATCATTCCGTAGCGGAAGCCACTCAGGAGTAAGTACGACGACGGCGACGGCCCGGTCACCCCGCAAGGTGACCGGGCCGTCGTCGTACTGAGATCAGTCGTCCGGACAAATCACCGCCCAGTGTAGCGGCCGTCCCGGCCATCACCGTCGAACTCGCATCCCTTCCCCCGGCGCGGTCCCACCAGAGCATCGCAGCAGCCGAACGCAGCTGGGGACAGATGCGGGCCGCCCGTTTCGGGACGAAAATTTTCGGACTAGCGGTTTCTGTCTCGCTTCAGCTGGACCATGGCGGGTTCGTCGTCAGCGGCCAGGCAGTTCGAGCTAGGTCTTGGATCAGGCTCTGGAGGTCGGGGGCAAGGATACGGAGTCCGGCGGTGGTTGCAATCCGGAGAGTTCGGCGAGCACCGCGCGCGTCCCCACCGGCCGCGCGGAACGGACTTTGCGCGAGGTGGGGGTTTCCCTGTGTATGTCCATCATCCGGCGTTCTGCGCCCTTCAGGCGCGGGTCTCCTGGAGCAGCCGCTCTTCCTCGTCGGTGTGCGGATTCCGGCCGAGGGCCAGGCCGATCACGGTCACCACGGAGGCCACCAGGAGGTACGCCGCGATCAAGAACCAGCTGCCGGAGGCAGCGTAGAGCGCCGTGAAGATCAGTGGTGCCACGGCGCCGCCGATCACCCCGGCCAGGGTGTAGGCCAGCGAGCTGCCGGCATAGCGCAGCCGCGCCGGGAACTGCTCGGTGATGTAGGCGGCCTGTGGCCCGTACATAAAGGCGTGGAAGGCGAGGCCGATCACAACGCCCACGATGAGCATCAGCACCGACTTACCCTGGACCATCAGGAAGAACAGCGGGATGTAGGCAGCAGTGCCCACCGCGGCGATGCCGTACACCAGACGCCGGTTGAAACGGTCCGTGAGGGCGCCGGCGGCGGGGATCAGAAGCAGCTGGAACGCCGAGCCGATAAGGATGGCACTTAGCACGTTGCCGGTGGTCATGCCGAGTTCCTTGGTGGCGTAGACGGCCACGAACACGGTGAAGAGGGCGTACAGGACGTCGGGGCAGACGCGGGAGAGGGCGGCGGCCACGAGTGCGCGCGGTTCGGTGGTGAACACCTCTTTGATCGGGGCATTGGGCTGTTCGCCGTGGGCCTGGATGGCCTTGAAGACCGGCGTTTCCTCCAGCCTGAGCCGGATGATCAGGCCGAAAACCACCAGGAGCGCGGAAGCCAGGAAGGCCACGCGCCAGCCCCAGGACAGGAAGGCGTCGTTGCTGAGCGTTGCCGCCAGGATGGCCAGCACACCGTTTGCCATGAGGTTGCCGGCCGGCGGACCGATCTGGGCTGCGGAAGACCAGAATCCGCGCTTGGTGGGGTCGCCGAATTCGCTGGACAGCAGCACCGCGCCGCCCCACTCTCCGCCGACACCGATGCCCTGCGCCAGGCGCAGCAGAACCAGGACGATGGGAGCGGCGACGCCGATGACCGAGTAGTCCGGCAGCGCACCGATGAGCACAGTGGCCACACCGATCAGCAGCAGGGTGATGACCAGAACCTGCTTGCGGCCGATCTTGTCGCCGAGGCGGCCAAACACAACGCCGCCGATCGGCCGGGCCAGGTAGCCCACAGCGAATGCGGAGAAGGAGAGCAGCAGCCCGACGAATTCGTCGTTGCCCGGGAAGAAGACCTTGGGGAAGACGAGCGCGGATGCCACGGAGTAGATGGCGAAGTCGTAATACTCCAGCGACGTTCCGGTGAGGCTGGCGATGTAGGCCTTCAGGGCGCCGGGCGGCAGCTTCCTTTTGGCGGCGGCCGGTGGTGCCTGGTTGTTGGTGGTCATATTGTCCTCCGGGATGAGGTGGAGCTTTTGATGCGAAGTGCCGGAAACCGGCGGATGGATCAGACGAAGGGGCCTAGGCTGACGCCGGCTGAGGCCATATGACGGCAGGCCGATGCTTCCTATTGTGATTCTCGTCCCATCGCTATGCCTGATTCAAGGATGCACAGAAGAGTCAGCGTGGCGGTCCCCTCCGTAGCCGAGAGGGTTGCTCATGAGCTGCGGTATCAGCTGGTGGAGGGCCTGCTCCTCCCGGAGCACGGTTCACCGAGGCGTCCCTGGCGGAAGAACACGGCGTCTCCCGGGATACCGTCCGCGAAGCCTTTACCGCACTGGCCAGCGAACGCCTGGTGGTGCGGCACCCCAACCGGGGAGTTTTTGTCGCCAGTCTGGGGGCCGGCGACATCCACGACGTGTACACCGTCCGCCGGCGATCGAGGTCAGCACTCTCCGGAACGGAGGAAGCGCCGAACGGATTGCGACGGTGCGGGCTGCGGTGGAAGAGGGCAGGCGTGCGGCCGCCGCGCAGGACAACGAACGGATCTGTGCCGCACTGGAAGCCGGAGAACTGGACCGCGCGGGTGAACGTCCAGCGTCCGTTGGTAGGCTGAAATCATGAAACGACGCCTCGCCGCCCTGTCCATCGCTTCGCTCATGGTGCTGTTGGCGGGATGCGGCCAGGTGCAGGACGCCGCACATTCGGCCGCGAGCGATGCCGCGTCCAAGGTTGCAACCGCTGCCGCCGATCAGGTGAAGGGCCAGGTCTGTGCCCTGGTGGAGGACGGACTGGTCAGCATCAAGGACAAGGAATCGCTGGGTGGCCTGGTGTCCGCAGCCCAGACCGCGGGCGTCCCTTCGGACATCACCACGCCGCTGCGCCAGATCGCAGAAACAGGTGACCCGGTCCCTGCCGAGTCCGTCACGGCACTTAAAGAGGCCTGCTCAGCCTAGCGTTTCCCTTTTTTCCGTGAACCCTTGCCGCGGCCCTTGTCCGGGTTGGGGGCGTAACGCTGCGCAACCTTGGGTTTCTTGACGCCCGTCCCCCGCCGGTCCGGCTTTGGTTCCTTCTTGGGCTTTTCCGGCTGCGCGGACGGCTGGCGCGAGCTCTGCGCGGTGCGCCCGCGGACAATGCCGATGAACTCCTCGATCACGTCATCGGTGGAATCCTCGGGCCAGGCGAGGGCGATCTCCGTGACCGGCGCCCCGGTGAGCCGCCGCGCCACGGTGTCCTTGGTGTTGAAATGGCGGGCCACAGCCATGGGCAGAATCACCAGGCCGGCGCCTGTGGCAACCACCTGCAGGGCCATTTCCGGCCCGCCTAGTCCGGCCACATCCAGGAAAGTCTCCTTGGACAGGTCCTCCAGAGCGACTTCCTCGAACACCGCGATCTCGTGCCCCTTCGGCGCCACCACCACGGGCTGCTCCTCATAGAGCCGGATGACGTTCAGTCCTTCGCGGTCCACCGGCAGGCGGACGAAACTCAGTTCAGCGGAACCATCACGCAGCACGGACAGCTGTGCGCCGTCGTCGGACATAAAGGAGTGCAGCGGAATATCCAGCATGCGCTCCTCCCAGCGCCGGATCCACTTCCCCGGCGTCACTCCGGCGACGTACGCGAAGCGCAGCTCACGGACCGGCGAGGGGGCATCGGGGGTTTGCGTTTGCGTGGATTCTTCTTCAGCTGGCACATGTTCACAGTACCGCCACTGCTGCCGTATGGTTCCTGCTGTATGGCGCCAGCTGTTGGTTCCGCCGTTGGTGCCGCTGTTGGTGCCTGTCGGGCAAGCAGCCAGATACCCTTGAAGCATGACCTCTGCAAACTCCCAGTCCATGAAGCCGGCCACCGTTGCCAAGAAGCTTGGCATCTACCTGCCCGCAACACCGCAGGAGTTCCAGGATTCAAGCATCAGCCGCGCCGATTTCGCTGAGCTCCAGGCCAACCCGCCGGAGTGGCTGGCGGAGCTCCGCCGCAACGGCCCGCACCCGCGCCCGGTAGTTGCGCAGAAGCTGAACGTCTCCATCAGCGGTCTGGCCCGCGGCGGCGTTGAAGAGGCACTCACGACGGCGGAAATCACCGGCCTGCTGCAGGCTCCCCCGGCGTGGCTGGTCACCGAGCGCTCCACCCATGCCGCGGTGCGCGCCGAAGCCCAGCGTGTTAAGGACGAGGCCGCAAAGAGCGACGCCAAGAAAGCGCGCGCCAAGGCCGAATAGCACGGACCTTCCACCGACCTTCCACCGGCGCTCCGCCGTCCGGGACGTGATCGGCTCCATGGCCGGGCCACTGGTGGTTTCCATGCGGCCGGTTCCGGCGCCCCATGCGGTCCTGGCCATCGGTCACCGACGCCGGGGACAGCTCTTATATCTTGTGCCGTAGTTCCCAGCTCCGCCGCGGTGAGACTCCGCGCCCATGTTTACCGAAAGGATCGGCGCGAACTCTCATCTCGGCGGATCAGGTCGGGAGGATCAGGGAATAGCCCCGATGTGCACCAGCAGTTCACGCTCGGCCCCGTCAAGATACCGACGGAGTTCGGCAGCGGCCTCTTCGCGGCGGCCCTCCCGCAGCTGCGCCACCAGGGCTGCGTTGCGCTCAACGTAGTGGCTGTGGAAGTCCGGTGTGGTGGCCATGGCATGGAACACCAGGCGCATCTCTGCCAGGACCCGCTCCATCAGCTCCTGCAGTGAAGCGCTGCCGGACAGCGCCACCAACGCCTCGTGCAGCTCCTGGTTGGCGTCCGCCATGCCCTGCACGGATCCGGCCGCCAGCGCAGCCCGTGCCCGGTCAATGATGGAGTCAAGTGCCTCCAGGTCCTCCGCCCGCACTTCGCCCCAGAGGACTGCGGCAGGTTCGATCATCCGCCGCACGCGGTAGATTTCCCGGACGTCATCGGCCCCCGGAGCAGCCACAAAAACCCCCCGGTTGGGAATGCGCTGCACCACGGATTCACCCGCCAGGACGGTGAAGGCCTCCCGCAGGGTATTGCGTGAAACACCCAGTGCCTCGGACAGCGCCTGCTCCGACAGTTTGGTCCCCGGCGCCAGCTGGCCGGCAGAAATGCGCTGACGCAGCACGCCCGCCACCCAGGCGCCAGTGTGGGCATGGGTGGCCTGACCGCCGTCGGCGATCCCTTGTAAAGCAGCGTTCATGGGCATGCCCTCCAATCTACCCAATAAGGGCAGCCGGTGGATTCTGCGCCATCAATCCGTCCACACGGCGGACAGCGGACCTGAATCACGCGCCGAGCCGGGGTGCCAGGGCGAATGTTGGTGCATAATCCGACAGGAAACCGTCAGTCGATTCTCCCGAGCACGTCGCCGCGTCCGACGGCGGTGCCTGGCTCCCGCAGGCCCTGCGCCAGGATGCCGGTCCGCTGGGCGGAAACCGTGGTTTCCATCTTCATTGCCTCCAGCACCGCGACGGGCTGGCCAACTTCCACGGCGGAGCCGTCCTCGACGAGCCATTTGACCAGCGAGCCGGACATCGGCGAGGTGAGTTCGGCGTCGTCGTTCCCCACCCACGTTGCCCCGCCGCCGGACATTGCCCGTCCCCCGGACGTTGACCCGCCCCCGACAGCCGCTGACCCTCCGCCCCCTGCCAGCAGCGCGTCGTAGAGCCGCGCGGGGAGGCCCAGCTGCACTGCTTTTCCGTCCAGTTCCACCGTGAACGTGTTGCGTGCAGCATCGGGTGCAGAGCGGGCGATTTCCGGCGAGGCGGCGAGGGGCTCGGCGAACTCGTTTTCGATCCAGGTGGTGTGGACCCCCAGCCGGTCCGTGGCGGTGAAGTCTTTGTGCCGCACCACGGCCCGGTGGAAAGGCAGAACGGTGGGCAGGCCGAGGATCCGCATCTCGTCCAGGGCTGCCCGGGCGCGGCGCAGGGCCTGCGGCCTGTCTTCTCCGTGAACGATCAGCTTGGCCATGAGGGAGTCGTAGTCGCCGGGCACCGTGGATCCCGAGCGGACACCGGAGTCAACGCGGATGCCGGGGCCAGTGGGGGCTTCGAAGACGTCCACGGTGCCGGGGCCCGGAAGGAATCCGCGCGCGGGGTCCTCTGCGTTGAGCCGGAATTCGAACGCATGGCCTCTGGGTTCGGGATCCTCGGTCAGCGTGAGCTTGCCGCCTTCGGCGATCCGGAACTGCTCGCGGACCAGGTCCACGCCCGAGGTTTCCTCCGTTACGGGGTGTTCCACCTGCAGCCGCGTGTTAACTTCAAGGAAGGAGATGACCCCGTCCTTCCCCACCAGGAACTCGACCGTTCCGGCACCGTGGTAGCCGGCTTCCCGGCAGATGGCCTTGGCGGATTCGTGGATCAGGGTGCGCTGCTCCGGGCTGAGGAACGGCGCCGGGGCCTCCTCCACCAGTTTCTGGTTGCGGCGCTGCAGGGAGCAGTCACGGGTGCCCAGCACCACCACGTTTCCGTGGGTGTCGGCGATGATCTGCGCCTCCACGTGCCGTGGCTGATCCAGGAATCGCTCCACAAAGCATTCGCCGCGCCCGAATGCCGCGGTGGATTCGCGGACCGCCGATTCAAAAGCGTCCTCAATGTCCTCGAGCCGCCGCGCCACCTTCAGGCCACGGCCGCCGCCGCCAAACGCGGCCTTGACGGCCACCGGCAGGCCGAACTCCTCGGCGAAGGCGAGTACCTCTCCGGCATTCGCCACGGGACCGTCGGTGCCGGGCACCAGGGGTGCGCCCGCGCGGACAGCAATCTCGCGGGCTGTGACCTTGTTGCCGAGGTCACGGATGGACTGGGGTGCGGGGCCGATCCACGTCAGGCCGGCGTCGATCACGGCCTGGGCAAAGTCTGCGTTCTCCGAGAGGAAGCCGTAACCGGGGTGGACGGCATCTGCCCCGGCCCGGGCGGCTGCGGAAATGAGCTTGGCCATGTCCAGATAGGTATCGGCCCCGGAGGACCCGCCCAGGGGGTAGGCCTCGTCCGCGAGCTGGACGTGCAGGGCATCGGCGTCGGGGTCCGAATACACGGCCACGGACTGCAGACCGGCATCTGAGCAGGCGCGCACAATGCGCACGGCGATCTCGCCGCGGTTGGCGATCAGGACCTTTTTCATGGCCGGTTTTTTCATGGCTGGGTTCCTTCGGAATCGGTGCCGCTGGCGGCTGGCTCAGTGAGTTCAAGGGGTTGGAGCGTTACGGGGTCCACGACGGTGAACCGGATGAGATGTCCGGGCGGCAGTTGCGCCGCCGTCGGAAGGTCAACGGGCACGACGACGGCAATCACCGGGTATCCGCCCGTCACCGGGTGATCGGCCAGGAAGAGGACAGGATGCCCGCTGGGCGGCACCTGCAGGGCACCGGCCACGGCGCCTTCACTGTCCAGTTCGCCGGCCCGGCTGCGTTCCAGGGCATGTCCCGCTGTGCTGTCCTTCCGGGATTCTGCCCGGGATACAGCAGGTGTCAGGCGCACGCCGATCCTGTTCGACTGTTCCGTCACGAGCCACGGCTGCCCGCTGAGCGAGCGGAACGCTTCGGGGCCGAACCAGTCCTCGCGGGGTCCCAGGGTTACACGGAGTTCCGTTTCGCCGGTGCTTGAACTCAGGGTGCCGAGCCGGAGGGTGGATTCCTCGGGTGCGCCCACCGGCCGGACACCGGGGACGGAGCCCACCGGAAGGAGCATTCCGCCCGCGAGCGGAGCCGGACCGATGCCGGACATTGAGTCGCTCGAGCGGCTTCCGAGCACCGCGGGAACGTCCACGCCACCGCGGACGCCGACGTAGCTGCGCAGGCCGGCGGACGTGTCACCGAGGGTGAGGACTTCGCCGTCGAGCAGCGCGAACGGAGTGCACATGGCCGCATGCCGAAGGGCGCCGGTTGCGCTGCGGATCTCCAGGGGTACCGGTGCGCCAGCCACGGCAAGGACCTGATCGCCCGCGGCCCGTACCGAAAGCCCGCCCAGGAGGTTTTCCACCACGGCATCGCCGGGAGGGTTGCCCAGGAGCCGGTTGGCTTGCCGGGCAGACTGCTGATCGGCAGCACCGGCGGCAGAAACGCCAAGATCCCCGAAACCCGGGCGGCCAAGATCCTGCACCAAGGACTGGAGCCCGGCCGCCTCCACAAGCAGTCCGGCTGGTTCTGCGCTGGCGCCTTCGGTCACGGCGATGGTTTCAGCGCTCCCACCGCTCCCGCCGCTCCTGTCGGGCCGCGTCGCGGCTTCGCGCACTGCCACATAGTGCACGCGGTCTCCGGGGCGGATGAGCGCGGGCGATTCGCGGCCAAGGTCCCACAGGACCGCCGTCGTATGCCCGATCAGCTGCCATCCGCCTGGCGACTGGCGGGGGTAGACGGCGGAGAATTCTCCGCCGAGTGCAACGGATCCGGCCGGAACCGCGGTACGCGGAGAGCTGCGGCGCGGAACATTCAGGCTGGGGTTTTCACCCACCAGATAGCTGAAGCCGGGGGCAAAACCGCCGAAAGCGGCTGTCCACAGCTGGCCGGTGTGCGCGGCCACCACGCCGTCCGCGCCGAGCCCGGTGAGCCGCCCCACCTCGGCGAGGTCCTCGCCGTCGTACACCACCTCAATGGTGACCTCGCGGCCGCCGTTGTGCTGAACAACATGCAGATCCAAGGCCCCGACGGCGGTGCGGGCCGCGAGTGCGTGCGGGTGCGTTGCGAACTTGAGCAGCACGGTGGCCGCGGCCGCCACGGCGTCCAGCTGGCCGGGGAACGGCCGCGTGAGCAGACGGTGGTGCAGCGCCAGCACGGACGGGAGATCGGTGAGTTCCACCAGCAATGCCCGCGGGCCGGCCCACCGGACGCCCGTGACGCTCACGCAAAACTCCGGACGGTAACGCCGGCGGATTCGAGGCCCGCACGGACGGCGGCAGCCATGGCCACGGCGCCCGCGGTGTCACCGTGGACGCAGATGCTCTCTGCCTGGATGTCCAGCACAGAACCGTCGCGGGCCACAATCTTGCCTTCCGTGGCCAGCCGCACCATGTTCTCGGTGATGGTGCCGTGATCGTGCAGCACGGCGCCCACTTCGCGGCGGGACACCAGGGTGCCGTCCGGGTTGTAGGCGCGGTCCGCGAAGGCCTCGCAGACGGTGCGGAGGCCGCGGGCTTCTGCTTTGGCGAGTGCCACCGAGCCCGGCAGGAGGAGCAGCGGCAGGCCCGGGCCGAAGGCATGCACGGCGTCGGCCACGGCTTGGGCGTGGACCTCGTGGTGGACGATCGTGTTGTAGAGAGCACCGTGTGGCTTGACGTATTTGATGTCGGTTCCGGCTGCCCGCGCCAGGGCCTGCAGGGCTCCGAGCTGGTACAGCACGTCGTCGGCCAGTTCCGTGGCTGAGCAGTCCAGGAAGCGGCGGCCGAATCCGGCCAGGTCCCGGTAGCCCACGTGGGCACCGACGGTGACACCGGCAGCAACGGCATCACGGCAGGTCTGCGCAATGGTGCTGGGATCGCCGGCGTGGAATCCGCAGGCAACATTGGCGCTGGAAACGTGCCGGAACACCGCGGCGTCGTCGCCCATGGTCCAGTTGCCGAACGATTCTCCGACGTCGCTGTTCAGGTCAATGATAGGCATTGTGATCCCCGTCTCAGTGTTGATATGCAACCATCATGCCTGAAACTTTCAGATTGTTCAACAATCCTGGGTCACAATCGCTTCCTGTGATCCAGTCAGTCCTGGTGCAGCTGGACAAAATTTCCGCAGGTATCGTCAAACACCGCCGTGATACCTGAGGGGGCCTCGGCTGGCTCGCCCTGAAATGTCACGCCGGCAGCGGTCAGCCGCTCAAACTCCGCCCGCACATCCGGTACGCCGAAGACGATGGCCGGGATCCCGGCGCCGTGCAGTCCGTTCATGTAGTCCGCGCCGATCGGGTTGTCGCTGGGCTCCAGCAGGAGGCCCACGCCGCCGGGCTCAGCGCCCGGGTCCTTGACGATGAAAAGGTTGTACTCCGGCATGGCCATCAGCGTCTCGAAGCCAAGTGTCTCCGTGTAAAAGGCGTGGGCCGCGGCGCATTCCCGGACGTGGATGCTGCACATTTTAAGTCGCATGCCGCCAACGCTACGCGGAAGCCGCTTGCCTGGAAAGCGCCCTCTTCAGCAAATCCGCTGCACCCATTGACCGGAGGGCACGAAGGGGCTGCAATGGAAAGAGCACCCCGATTTATCCGGGGCCGGGCCACTCGCTTGGAGGTGGTGTGATGCCCGCCGTTGCAGAATCCGCTCCGCTGGTGTCGTGGCAGTTTCTCCTGTGGGGCGCCGTGCTGGTGCTCACGGTCGCCACCACTGTTTTTGCAGTGCGGATTCACGCGGGACGGGGCGATGCGGTGAGTCCCGATCCTGCCTTCTGGGACATTTTCGGCGGCGTCGCGGTGGCGTTTCCTGCACTCCTTATCCCCAGCCTCGCCTCACCTGTTGCCGGGCTGGCGCTGACGGCTGCCGCCGGCGCCACCGGTATTGCAGCCTACCGGGGCAGTCCGCGGTTTATGGCCTGGCAGGACCTCCGACGGCGGCACCGGCTGGCGCTTCCGGCCAGCGCTGCAGCCTCTGTGCAGCACGATCAGCTGCTCGCCCGGTGGCAGCGCTACGAACTGGATCCGGCCCTGGGGATCGACTACCCGGACATGACGGACGTGCAAAGGCCAGAAACCGCAGCATTCATCAGGGCCATGCGTGAGGCCGCCACACTGCGGACTGCACCTGGGGCAGGAGGCTACCCGTCGGCTGTTACCCGGCTGGGGCACGCTCTCGCCGCGGCCGAGGCCGCCGCCGGAGTGACAGGCCCGGCACCACGGACATTAAGTGCTGTGTCCTTCGCGCTGGAACCGTCCCCCGGCGGCCACGTAGCATCCGATCATGGACCCTGAAGCCAGCTCATCACGGTAGCGCACGCCCCCGGCGAAAGAAGCAGCTCGTCCATTCCCGTGACGTTGGACCGTGATGCTGTGGTCACAGTGCTCGGTTCCAGCGAAAGCCCGATCGAACCGGCCCAGCTCCAGGACTGGTCAGACGAAACCAACGAATCACTTGCACTGCTTCTGGCTGACGCCTGGTACGTGAAGATACTTGATCCGGTCTGGGGCCGGAACCACCTCCTGCTTCCCGCGATCCTCGAGTCCCTCAACAAGACGAAGTGACCGAGGCCGGGGCCGGCTCCCGTCAGCCGGCGGAGACTCCGGCGGCCGCCGGCTCCGATTCGGCTGAAACTGCGGCTGAAGCCACCGCGGCTGCCGCGATGCTCGCAGCTGTCCGCTGGCCCATCCGCACGGCCCCGTCAACGTGCTGGTAACCCTCTGCGGCGAGATCGGACGATGACCAGTAGATCGGCCCCACGGGCGCGTGCTGGTCCTTGCCGTAACGGTGCAGGCCGCCCAGATCGTAGCTGGACGCGTAGGCACCACGGGTCCACTCTTCGGAACCCCAATCGGACTCGTAGTAGACCTCAGCATCCAGTGCCTTGTCCCCCAGGAAGCCCGCGATCGATTCCAGGACCGCGCTGCGGCGCTCCTCGGCACCCAGCTCGAAGACGGCGTCGGCCTTTTCGTCCGAAATGAATCCCACCAGCGTTCCACGTGAATCACCGTGGTTGGTGTTGTCGTAGACCTCCTGGACCAGCGAACCGGCGCCGAACCCGGTGCCGGACAGCCCGTCCTCGCGCCAGAACGGCGTGCTGTAGACAGCGTGCACTTTGATCACGAGCCCCAGCGACTGGTGCTGGTGCATCTGGTGCTGGCGGCGCGGCAGCGGCGGGCTAAAGGAAACGCGTGAGTACAGGTTCGGCGGCACTGCCATGATGACAAACCGCGCGTTCACGGTGGCGCGTTCCGAAACAGCGGTAACACGGTGGCCGCTGTTTCCGCCGGTGGCGGCCGCCTCCCAAGTGATGGTGCGCACCGGACTGTTAAGTACGACGTCGGCACCCAGTTCCGCTGCCTGCAGCAGGGACACCTGCTGCATCCCGCCGATAACCCGCTTGTCCAGGATGAAGTCCTCGTCGGTCAGGTGGCTGAAGGATCCGGCCGATGCCGCCATCAGTACTGCCTGCAGCGCAGAAAACGCGTGCGCGGGCTTGGTGAGCATACCGCCGGCGATGAAGAGGCCAATGTTGTTGCAGGCTTCTTCGTCAGCTGAATTCCGGCGGAGCCAGTGGTGGAAGGAGATGGTGTCCAGCTCACGGGCC
Source organism: Pseudarthrobacter sp. N5 (assembly GCF_050157035.1). Taxonomy (GTDB): domain Bacteria; phylum Actinomycetota; class Actinomycetes; order Actinomycetales; family Micrococcaceae; genus Arthrobacter. Next base: position 316,479 of record NZ_CP189593.1, on the reverse strand, counting down.
TTGGGGTGTGCCCAGGGTTCGGTGGGGCCGATTTCCGCGGCCAGGCTGTCGAGCAGGCCGATCAGCTTGTCCATTTCCGCGCCGGTGGTCTCGCTGACGGGGAAGGAATCCCCGGTGTAGCGGATCTTCTTCCCGTCCGCGCCCACGTACACGGACTCGCCCTCACGGTAGCGGGAGTAGGTCTGCAGGCCGAGCTCGTCCAGCAGACCCAGGAGTGCGGTCTGGTCCGGGGATACCCACTGTCCACCGATTTCCAGCATGGCGCCGTCAATGGTGTCGGTCCAGGTGCGGCCGCCCACGCGGTCGCGGGCCTCCAGCACGGCGACGCTCAGGCCCGCCTTCTTAAGCTCACGGGCGGCGGTGAGTCCGGAAGGCCCGGCGCCTACGATCACAACGTCACGGTCAAGATTCAGCATGATGTCCTCTCTGTGCCGCAAAGAGTGATGCGGATCACTAAATGAATGCCATTCATTTATGAAATACTATAGCGGGTTCAGCCGGGCTGCGGAAGAGCCTGATGGAATAATGCATCGGGACACCGTCCGCAGAAAGGGCAGCAATGCCGGCAACTACAGCCGCTTCAGGAAGTACCACCGGGCGGGGCGACGCACCGCAGAAGGTCACGGACCGCCGTCGCGCAGGAAGGCCGGCCGCAGCCATCCTGGACAAGGCGGGTATCACGGCGGCCGCCCTGAAGCTCATCGGGAAAACGGGCTACGACGGCCTCACCATGGCGGCACTTGCCCGCTCACTGAACGTGGCGCCGTCGGCCCTGTATAACCACGTTGAGTCCAAACGGGACGTGCTCCTGCTGGTGGAGGACCATCTCACTGCCCTGGTGGACGTGTCCGCGTTCGGCACGGAGCCGTGGGAGGATGCCGTGCGGAAATGGGCGTGGAGCTACCGTGACGTCTTCGCGGAACACACACCGCTGATCCCCGTCATCGCGGTCCTGCCGGTGACCGATGCGCCGCAGACCCTCGCGATGTATGAGACGGTCAGCGCCGGGTTCCGGGCGGCCGGTTTCCCGCCAGAGAGGATCATTTCCGCAATTGTGGCGCTGGAATCCTTCATCTTCGGCTCGGCCTACGATGTCACGGCGCCGGCAGACATCTTTGATTCCGGCACCATGGCCGACTCGACGCCGGACTTCACTACCGCCGTGCAGAGCCTGGCCGCTCAGGGACACCGGAAACCGGCCGACGTCGCGTTCAGCCTGGGCCTGGAAGCACTGGTCACGGGGCTGGGCGCGCTGCGGAGGTAATTGGACGCGCTCGTACCGGGAGTCGGTACAGACGTACAACACCTACAGCGGCTTCCTCAACGCGTCTCTGGCGGAGGTCAGGACGCGCGCAACGGTGCTCCTGGACGACGTCATTGGCGGCATTGAAACCAAGGTGGGGCTACCCGATTCAGCCGAGGATCTCCGCCGCGCAGCAGGCGTCCGCGATCACATCGGCCGGGACGTAGCCATGACCCGGAACCTGACCACGGACCTTGCCGCCGATCTCCGCGCGGATCGTGGACGCTGCGCTCCGCCCTGGCCCGGCTGCAGGCCGAGGGGCTGGTGGAGGCCGAGGCCGCAGCCCTAGCCGCGACGAACCATTCGGAGCGGCAGTTGAGCGCAATCTCCACGGCCCTCGCGGACTTCACCGCCAGCAGCGAGCACCCCACGTATGCCATGAAGGCTGACTACGAGTTCCACCGGGCCATCGCGGCGGCATCCGGAAACCCGTTCTACTCCGATTGCCTGGCATCCCTGGGCCAGACCATGATCGCTATGCCGCGTACCAGGCTAATCACCGGCGGTGAACATTACGCCCGCGAACACTTCGAACAGGTAGTGCAGGAACACGAGTCCATCTACGCCGCCATCGCCGAAGGTGACGTGCCCTCGTCGTCGGCTGCCATGCGCAGCCACCTGGCAAACTCACGACGCCGGCTCAAGGCTTCGGCGCGCCCGGCCCCGTCCGCGCTCCCATAGCCGGACGGCGTCGCGAGTGCGGGCCGCTGCGGGCGTATCGTCACGCCTGCTTCGGGACGCACCCCAATTTCGGGAGCCCGAGCGTTAAAGAAAAGAACCCCGGTCCGAAGACCGGGATTCTTTTCTGTATTTGCGTGCGCGAGGGGGGATTTGAACCCCCACGCCCTTTCGGACACTGGCACCTGAAGCCAGCGCGTCTGCCGTTCCGCCACTCGCGCGCAACTTCTTCCACCCGCCGCCCAGCCTGATTTCCAAGCCTGCAGCCACGTGAAAGCAGCGAGATCAAGCATAACGGACAATCGCGACAAAACACCAATCGGCGGTCCGGAGCCACCCATCGCACGGTTCCGCAACCGCTGGCCAAAGGCCGGAGAACCTCCGGAAACACTCCATCAACAACGCCCTGACCCTGACCGGAGTGAACCTTTCCGGCGGTCCGCGCGTTGTGGATTAAGGTCATTCACAAGCGTGCCCAGTAGTATCTGATGTAGAAGTGTCCGCCCCCGGCGGGCCTGCACTTGTGTTTGAACAGGGTTGCGGGTTGCGTTCCAGAATGTGTGCTGCCCCGCAGCCGTAAGGAAAGGAGAGGGACCATGGGATTGCTGGACAAAGTCGAGCGCGGCATCGAAAAGGCCGTCCGCGGCGTCTTCTCCACCGGCTCGCGCGCCCAAGTGGAACCCGTTGAGATCGCCAGCCGCCTGCGCCGGGAAGTGGATCACAAGGCCATCACCTTAGCCGCCGGACGGACCCTTGCCCCCAACATTTTTGACGTCCTACTCAGTGACGACGACTTCGAGCGCGCCCAGCAATGGGGCACCCCGCTTGCCGAGGAACTGTGCGATGTTGTCATCAATCACGTCCGCAGCCAGGGTTACACCCTGCAGGGCCCGGTCCGGATCTCCTTCCGCCGCGACGAATCCCACCGCCCCGGGAATTTCGAAATCACCTCAAAGACCGAAAAGGCCTCGGGATCCCCGGCTCCGGCACCCCGGGCCAACGTCCCGGCCGCGCCGAGCCGCCAGCCGGTGCGCCTCCAGCCTGTCCTGGACATCGATGGCCAGCGCTATTCACTGAACGCGCCCTCCATTGTCCTGGGCCGTTCATCTGAAGCGGACATCCTGGTGGACGACACCGGAGTGTCCCGCCGTCACCTCGAAATCCGGACCACCGATGGCGTGACCAGCGCTGTGGACATGGGTTCCACCAACGGAAGCTACGTCAACGGACACAAAGTGTCGGGCAGCGTGGAACTTACCGACGGCTCCACCATCACGATGGGACGGACAAAAATCATCTTCCGCCTTCTGCCCGCCAGCAATGGCGGCCGCCCATGAACGAAGTCAGCGAACTGACCATTACAGCCCTCCGCTTCGGCTTCCTGCTGCTGCTGTGGGTACTTATCTTCAGCATTGTGTCGGCCATGCGCCGGGATCTCATGGTGGGCCGCAAGGCGGCCGCCGGCACCCCCACGGCCCGGCAGGTCCGCAAAAACCCCGAGCTCGCTGAAGCACTCCCTCAGCCGGTGAAGCAACAGGCACACCAGCTGGTGGTCACCGAAGGCCCGCTCAAGGGCACCACCATCCCCCTGGCCGCCAGCCCCATTCTCCTGGGCCGGGCACAGGAAGCAACACTTGTCCTCGAAGACGACTACGCCTCCGGTCGGCACGCCAGGCTATTTCCGCAGGGCAGTCGCTGGTTCATTGAGGACCTAGGCTCCACGAACGGCACCTACCTGGCCGACCAGCAGCTCACCAGGGCGTTGCCCATGGAGCTTGGCGTACCCGTGAGAATCGGCAAGACGGTCATCGAATTGAGGCCATAGCCGTGGCCGCCCCGGACTCACCCGCAGACAAGGCTTCCTCCTTGGAGCGGCCGCTCATCATGCGCTACGCCGCGCGCTCCGACGTGGGGCGCGTGCGTGCCAAAAACGACGACTCCGCGTATGTGGGGCTGCATCTGGCCGTAGTTGCCGATGGGATGGGCGGACATGCCGGCGGCGACGTCGCGTCCGCAGCCACCGTTCTTGACATGATCCATCTGGACCAGGAAGGTTACCGGGACGGCGAAGCGGAAACCGTCCTCGCTGACGAAATCCAGACCGCGAACTCCCTGCTGTCCGAGCTGGTCCACATCAATCCGAAGCTCGCTGGAATGGGCACCACCGTAACCGCGCTGCTGCTGGCCGCGGGCAAGCTCCACTTCGCGCACATCGGGGACTCCCGCGCCTACCGGCTCCGCGACGGCGAGTTCGAACAGGTCAGCGTGGACCACACGTTCGTCCAGCGCCTGATCGACGAAGGCAGGCTGCGCCCGGAAGAAGCCGAAACGCACCCGCACAAGAACGTCCTGATGAGGGTGCTGGGTGATGTCGATGCCAGCCCCGAACTGGATCTGGATGCCCTGGAAGTACATGCTGGAGAGCGCTGGCTGCTGTGCTCGGATGGCCTGAATTATGTTGCCGGCCACGTGGTGGAACGGACCGTTCGCGAAACCAAGAACCTCCGCGAATGCGTCGAGAAGCTTGTTGACCTCACACTCGAAGCAGGGTCCCCGGACAACGTCACGGTGGTCATGGTGGAAATTGTGGAGGAAACCTCCGACGACGTCAGTACAGCCGCCGTCGATGTTGTCCCCGCTGCACTGATCGCCACGCCATCGGATGAAATGCCATCGGATACAACGGCAGCCGATGCGCTGGAGCCCGACTCCGGTGAAGGCAAAGCAACAGAGCCCGCTGTGCCGGGAGCACCGGTCACTCCGGACCCCGCGTCCCCCCAGTCAGGCCCCTCCGGCGGCACCGGTCCCTCCGCCGGCACCGGTCCCTCCGCCGAGTCAGTGCCCTCCGCCGAACCGGCCAGGGAACCTTCCACCTCCACTGATCCGCACCTCGGGGAACACCTCTCCGCCGAGGTGCTGCGCGAAGAGCTGTCCAGCCGCCCACACGAACTGGTGGGTGCTGCCGCTACCGCCGCCGAATCCGGCTCAATTCCTACCATCGCCGGCCGATCAGTGGCCCGCCGGGCAGCCACGGTACTGACTCACAAGGCCGAGCAGACACGGTACGAACCTGCGGATTCCATCCCGGAACCCAAGCCACGGCGCTGGGTCACCATATCAATCGCGGCAGCCGTACTGGTGGTCCTCGGCGTGGGACTGTGGCTGGGCTATGCCTGGACGCAGACCCGCTATTACATCGGCGAATTCGATTCCCGCGTCGCCATCTACAACGGTGTTTCCCAGCGCCTTGGACCCATTCAGCTCTCCACCCTTGAGGCCGTGACAGAAATCCGGATGGACGCACTTCCCGAGTTTTCCCAGCAGCGCGTGCGCCAGACTGTTCCGGCCCGCGATCTCTACGATGCCCAGCGGATCGTCAAGAACCTGGAGCGTACCGGCACCACCGCGCCGTCGGACGAATGCCTGACGCCCTCGCCCACCGCAGGGAGCACTTCCACGGCCACAGCGTCGCCGGCGCCCTCATCCAGTGCCCCGGTAAGTGCATCGCCTGGTGCATCCGGGATTGCGTTGGCCCCCGCAACACCATCGCCCACCCCTTCATCCGGTACCTGTGTGGAGGGCAAATGAGCCAGCTAGCGGCAACACCCAAGCCCCGCCGGAACATTGAACTGGTGCTGCTGATGCTGGCACTTTCAGTGGGGATCGGCGCCAACATGCTGGTGGGCGTGGACCAGCAAAAGGCGTTCGACGCCGATTTCTGGTTCCAGTCCAGCCTGCTGGCCGCAGCCGCGCTGGCCTTCCATGTGGTGCTCCGAATCCGCGCCAAATATGCCGATCCGGTAATACTTCCGCTCGTGGTGGCACTGAACGGCCTGGGCCTGGCCATGATCCATCGCCTCGACGCACCGGGCGATGACACAGGAAACAACCAGCTGCGCTGGACACTGATCGCCATGGCGGTGGCCATAGCCGTCATTTGGTTCCTCAAGGATCACCGGATACTGCGCCGTTTCACCTACATTTCCCTGGCAGTGAGCGCGCTGTTGCTGGTTCTTCCCCTGATCCCGGGCATTTCGGCCGGCGAAATCCTAGGCGCACGCGTCTGGATCCGGCTCGGCCCCATGACGTTCCAGCCTGGCGAGGTCGCAAAAATCACTCTGGCTATATTCTTTGCCGGTTATCTTTCCTCCAACCGCGATCTCATCCTGCTGGCCGGACGGAAATTCGGCCCCCTGCAGTTTCCTCGGTTCAAGGACATGGGCCCCATGATCACCGCCTGGCTGGTCAGTATTGGTGTGCTCGTCTTCCAGCGCGATCTCGGCTCCTCCGTACTGTTCTTCGGCCTGTTTATCGTGATGATCTATGTGGCCACCAGCCGCATCAGCTGGGTGGTCATCGGTATCGCACTGCTCCTGGGTGGCGGCTTTGTGGCCTCGAAGGTCTTCTCCCACGTTGGCCTGAGGATCGACGGCTGGCTCAACGCCTTTACCGATGACGTGTACGGACGGGAATTCGGCGGCAGCTTCCAGATCGTTGAGGGCCTCTTTGGCATGGCAAGCGGCGGACTGGTGGGCACGGGGCTCGGTCAGGGCCGTCCCAATCTGGTGCCTTTTGCCAACAGTGACATGATCATCGCGTCCTTCGGCGAGGAACTAGGACTAATTGGGATCTTCGCCATTGTCCTGATGTTCCTGTTGCTTTTCACCCGCGGCTTCCGCGCAGCACTGGGCACCAGGGATGCTTTTGGCAAGCTGCTGGCCTGCGGGCTGTCGTTCGCGATTGCCCTGCAGTGCTTCGTGGTGATCGGCGGCGTCACCCGCCTTATTCCGCTCACCGGGCTGACCACACCTTTCCTCGCAGCGGGTGGTTCATCTCTGCTAGCCAACTGGATCATCGTGGGCCTGCTGCTGATGATCTCCCACACTGCCCGCGGCCCTGTGGACACTACGCCCCTGCCAGCCGGTGAGAGTCCGGATGTTGAGAAAAGAGCGCCGGAAGCCCAACGTGCGGCACCGCCGGCGCTGTCAACACCGCCGCGCGGCTCCACCCAGCAAACCCGTCCCGATTCCCCTACCGAGGCGGTGAAGCAACTGTGAACCAGGCCATAAGGAATTCATGGATTGCTGCGATTGCCATGTTTGTGCTGATCTTTGGTGCCCTGAGCTATGTGCAGGTGGTGGGAGCAGACGATCTCAAGGACAACCCGTGGAACAAACGGGCCACTCTGCAGAACTACTGCAATGACCGCGGCGCCATCATTGTGGGCGGAATCCCCATTGCGCAGTCTGTGGAGGGTTCCAAAGCGTGCAAGTTCCAGCGCACCTACACCCAGCCTGAGCTGTATGCAGGTCTCACGGGATACTTCTCGCAGAGCTTCGGGCTGACCGGGATGGAAAAGGCCGTGGATAAACAGCTGGCCGGCAGCTCGGACCAGCTCTTCCTGGACAGGATCGGCCAGCTCTTCCTGGGAAACCAGCCCAAGGGCGCCTCCGTTGAACTCACCATCGATCCCAAAATCCAGAAGCTCGCCTACGATCTCATCCCGGATGGCCAGCGCGGCTCCATTGTGGTGACCAATCCCAAGACCGGCGCCATCCTGGCCATGGTGTCCAAGCCGTCCTACGATCCCAACCGCATCGCTACCCAGGACAGGGCCGCAGAAGCAGCCAACTACAGCGAGCTCATCAAGGTTCCCGGCATCAACCTGAACCCGATCGTCAGCGGGCCTACCGGTGCCCTGCTCGCGCCGGGTTCGGTGTTCAAGCTGGTGGACACCGCCGCGGCCCTCAGTTCCGGCAAGTACAACAAGGACAGTGTGCTGGAGAACCCTGCGGAGATGTCCTTCCCCGGCATCCAGTACAAGCTGCCCAACTATGCCGGCGGCAACTGCTACACCCAGAACACCGCCAGTTTCGCGTTTGCGCTGCAGCAGTCCTGCAACACGCCCTTTGCCACGATTGCACAGAATCTCGGGGAGAAAGCCATTGCTGACCAGGCGGCGAAATTCGGCTTCGGCCAGGATCTCGGCGACCAGCTTGAACTGGACTATGCACCGAGCATCTTCCCCAAGGACCTGGATGCAGCGGGCCTGGCGCAGTCGGCGATTGGCCAGCGCGATGTCCGCGCCACCCCGCTCCAGATTGCCTTGATGACGGCGGCGATTGCCAACGGCGGTGTGCAAATGAGTCCTAATCTGATCAAGGCCGTGCGCTCACCGGATCTGCGCGTGCTGAGCGAGCCGAAGCCCTCTCCTCTGCGCACCTCCACCACACCGGAAATCTCACGTCAGATCACGGAGTGGATGACCAGTGTGGTGAGCAAGGGGATCGCCGCGGGTGCCGCCGTTCCCGGCGTCCAGGTGGCCGGTAAGACCGGTACCGCGGAACTCGGCACCGGTGGCTTGAACAACTCATGGTTTACCGGTTTTGCCCCGGCGAATGACCCGCAAGTGGCCGTCACCATCGTCATGCAAGGCGTGGACATCACCACAGGCGCACAGCTAACCAGTCCGAACGCGAAGAAGATTTTTGAGGCGGTGTTGAATAAGTGAGGCCTACATCGGGAATCACCCTCGGCGGCAGGTTCCAGCTGACCACGCGGATTGCGATCGGCGGCATGGGCGAGGTCTGGAAGGCCAAGGACCTCATCCTTGGCCGGATCGTTGCCATCAAGGTGCTGAAGGAGGAGTACACAGGAGATCCGGGCTTCCTCCAGCGATTCCGTGCCGAGGCGCGCCACACTGCGCTGCTGAATCACGTCGGAATCGCCAACGTCTTTGACTACGGTGAGGAGGCGGGCTCGGCCTATCTGGTGATGGAGCTGGTCCCCGGCCAGCCCCTGAGCGGCATCATCGAACACGAGCAGGTCCTCTCACCGGACCGCACCCTGTCCATGATCGCCCAGACCGCACGCGCCCTGTCTGTGGCCCACACCCAGGGCCTGGTGCACCGCGACATCAAGCCCGGCAACCTGCTGATCACCCCGGATGGCCGCGTCAAGGTGACGGACTTCGGCATTGCCCGCCTCGCTGACCAGGTGCCGCTCACCCAGACCGGCCAGGTTATGGGGACCGCCCAGTATCTTGCCCCTGAACAGGCCACCGGTCAGAATGCCACGGGCGCTTCGGACATCTATGCCCTCGGCGTGATCGGCTATGAATGCCTCACCGGGCACCGGCCGTTTTCCGGAGAGTCGCAGATTGCCATTGCCCTGGCCCAGGTGAATGATGCTCCGCCGCCGCTGCCGGAGACGCTGCCAAAACCTGTCCGCGCACTGTTGATGTCCATGCTGGCCAAGGATCCCAAGAACCGCCCCGCCAACGCCATCAAGCTGTCCGAGGCAGCCGAGGCCATCCGCAACGGTGATATCCCCGCGGCGCACGCGGCAGTCCCAGGCATGCTGCTTTTTGAGGCCACCGCCGGACCGATCACGGCCCCTGTGGACATCCCCACGGCACCCACCGGTGTTATCGGCCAGGAAAAGGACAGCTCGACGACGGCAACCTCCGCCCTGCCCGTGCTCGGCGCCGCGGGGGCAGGGGCAGCGGTCGGGCTCGGAGCCGCTGCAGCCAATGCCGACGGCGCAAGGAGCACACTCTCGCGCGCCGACGCCCTGGCTGCCGAACGCAGCTGGGTGCAGGAGGAGGAACAGTATGACGAACCTGTCGATGAACCCGAGCGCCGCAGCCGGAGCCCCTGGACCTGGCCGCTGATTGCGCTGATCCTGCTGGTACTCTTCGCCCTGGTGGGCATCATCCTGACGCAGGCCGGGATTCTGTTCCCGACCCAAACCCCGGCCAGCTCCAGTGCCAAGGCAAGCAGCGCCGCTTCTACCAGTGCCAGCCCGTCGACGACGTCAACGGCCGCGAAGCCCACGTCCGCCAGCCCGACGCCGTCACCAACACAAACAACTCCCGAGGGCATCAACGTCATCCGCGATGCTTACCTTGGGCAGCAGTTCAGCAAGGTGAGCAGCCAGCTCGAAGCCCTCGGCCTGAAGGTGGATGGTGTGGAGGCGTTCAACGCCGATCCGCCAGGAACAGTCACCGGAATCAACCCGACCGGCCTGGTCCAGAAGGGCGACACCATCACGGTGACGTACTCGAAAGGACCTGAAATGGTTTCAGTTCCGGCGATCGCTGTCGGCAGCACTGAAAAGCAGACGCAGGATGCCATCATTGCGGCCGGACTGCGTTGGCAGAAGGGCGACGATGTGGCAGGAAGTGCTGGCCAGACCCCCGGAACATTCGTGAGCTCCGATCCGGCCGCCGCAATGAAGGTGGCCTCCGGCGCCGTCGTCACTTACCACCTCGCCAAGTTGCCCACCTGCAAAACGGCTGAGCTCCCCGGTACTCCCGCAACCTGCAAGCCCCTTACGCCATAGGAAATTCATTGGATAACTCACCCCGTACCCCATCGCACCGAGAGGACAGCATCCCGGTGAACACCCAGCGCGTCCTCAACGGGCGGTATGAACTGGGTGAGCTCATTGGCCGCGGCGGCATGGCAGATGTCCACAGCGGCGTGGATACCAGGCTGGGCCGGACCGTGGCGATCAAGCTGCTGCGCCCGGATCTTGCCAGGGATCCCCAGTTCCAGGCCAGATTCAAACGCGAGGCCCAGGCTGTTGCGGCCCTGAACCACCCGTCCATCGTGGCCATCTATGACACCGGCGACCACGCTGTCCCGGGTGACGCCCAGGACAGCGTGCGGGTTCCGTACATCGTGATGGAATTCGTGGCGGGCAAGACCCTCCGGGACCTCATCCGGGCCAAGGACGTCACCATTGACCAAGCCATCGATTTCTCGCTTGGGGTGTTGTCCGCGCTTGAGTACAGCCACAAGGCTGGAATCGTGCACCGTGACATCAAGCCCGCCAATGTGATGTTCTGTGGAACCTCCAACACCGTCAAGGTGATGGATTTCGGCATAGCCCGGGCCATAGCGGATTCCTCCGCCACCATGACCCAGACGCAGGCCGTGGTGGGGACGGCCCAGTACCTCTCCCCGGAGCAGGCCCGCGGCGAAACAGTTGATGCCCGCAGCGACCTGTATTCAGCAGCCTGCCTGCTCTACGAAATGCTGACCGCGCGGCCCCCGTTCATCGGTGACAGCCCCGTTTCCGTGGCTTATCAACATGTCCGCGAGATCCCGGAACCTGCCAGCAGCCTCAACCCTGAAGTCTCCGGGGCCCTGGACAGTGTCCTCGCCAAGGCCCTGCAGAAGAACCGTGCTGACCGGTTCCAGGATGCAGCCGCCTTCCGCCGGGCTTTGCGGGCAGCCCGGAACGGCATTCCCGTGCCCGGGCTTTCTGCTACCGAAGCTCCAACAGACCCCAATGATCACGTCCCGACGCCGGACCATACCCCGGCCACGGAGGCGTTTGCCCTGACGGGTGCCAAGTTCCTGGACGACGCCCCCGGCGGCCGGCTGCGGCCTGCGCTGAAGACGGCCGGTGACGATGCCGGCCGGCCGTCCGGAGCCACGGCCCAGCATGTGCCTTCCGACGCCGGTGTGTTGCCGCTTGGCCTCCCGCCGGAACGTGAGCGCACGGCGCGGCAGACGTCCCGTCGTCGGACGTGGGTTGCCACCCTGGTCGTCTTCACGTTGCTTGTGCTCGCCGGCGGCGGGCTGTGGGTCTACAACATGATGAACCGGCCACCTGCCGCGGTTGTCAAAATCGACGTTCCTTCGGTGTCTTCCCTCAGCGAATCCGAAGCACTCCAGAAGCTTTACAATGCCAAGCTGAGCCCACAGATCAAGAGAATCCAGCACGACACCGTGTCCAAGGGAATAGCCATCGGTACCGTACCCGCCGCCGGAACGGCACTGGAGCCGAACTCTGTGGTGGTTTTGAATATCTCCGAAGGGCCGATCGCGGTCAAGGTACCGGACAATCTTCCCGGCCGCACGGAAGCCGCGGCACGCGATGTGCTGCGGCAGAGCGGCCTGGTGGGGGCGCCGTCCACCACCATGGCCAATAGCGCCACGGTGCCCGCCGGCATTGTGATCACTACCAACCCTGCCCCTGGCCAGCTGGTGGCCGTGGGCAGCACCGTAGAGATCATTGTGTCTACTGGCAAGGTCTCAATGCCCGAGCTCAGGGGCCTTCCCCGGGCCGAGGCAGAAGCTGCGCTGAAGGCGCTGGGCTTGGTTGCCGATGTCAAGGAAGTTGAAAACTCGCAGGTTGAACCCGGCAAGGTGACGGACCAGAGCGATCCACTGAATTCAACCGTGGCACAGGGGAAGACCATTACCGTTACCGTCGCCAAGGCCCCCGCGCCCAGTCCCACGCCAACGCCGTCACCCACACCGTCGGAGACCAAAAAGGGCTAGGGGCAGCCTGATGGATCAGTGCTGGATTAGCGGGCTCAGTTTGCTCGCGCGCTCCGCGGCGCCGGCCATGCCAAGTGACTCGAGCCAGTTGCCCAGCATCTGGTAACCGCCCTCGGTCAGCACGGACTCGGGATGGAACTGCACACCGCACAGCGGCGCCGTCCGGTGCTGGAGCCCCATGATCACGCCGTTGGCTGTTTCAGCGGTGATTTCGAGAATTTCGGGGATGGTCCCGCGGACGGCGGCCAGGGAATGGTAACGGGTGGCAGTCACGGGGGAGGGCAGTCCCGCAAAAATGCCCGTGCCGCTGTGCTGTACCAGGGATGTTTTGCCGTGCATTAGTTCCGGGGCGTGGGTGACAATGCCGCCATAGGCCTCGGCGAGGGCCTGATGGCCCAGGCAGACGCCGAACATGGGCTTGCTGTTGCTGCCGCACCACCGGATCAGCTCGATGCAGACGCCGGCCTCCGCGGGTGTGCCCGGTCCCGGCGAGACAAGGACGCCGTCGCGCGTTTCGGCCATTTCAATCGCCTCGCCGAGCGTGACGTCGTCGTTGCGGACAACGGTGGTCTCGGCACCCAGTTCCTGGAGGTAGCCCACCAGTGTGTAGACGAAGCTGTCGTAGTTGTCGATGACCAGGATCTTAGTTGTGCTCATGGCTGAGGTGATGAACCAATCGTTGAGTCGGTGAACTGGGTGAACTGAGACATCCAGGGAAATAGGAACTGCACCATCAATACCAGTGCGCCGGCCATCAGCACCAGTGCGGTGAAAATGCGGAGCCACAGGGGCCCGGGGAGATGCCGGAAAATCCATCCGTACACGCTTAGCCCTCCCCGTGCATTTTGGCCACCTGGGCGGCAATTTCCGCCGGCGGTCCGGCAGAGGCCGGCTGCCAGTGATCCAATACGGAGTACGCGATGATCCGCTCCTGTGAACCGAACCGGGGGTTGCAGCTGGTCATGGTGAGGAAGCTTTCCGTGGGTGTGGCTCCGGGCTGCGCAGGCACCGGCAACAGCACATCGATTCTGGACGGCAGCACAATCTGATTGTTGCGGAACACGTACACGTAGTAGCCGTCACGGGTCTGGACGTAGACTCTGTCGCCCGGGACCAGTGTGTGGATGTTGTCCAGCACGGCCCCGTGCGTCTGCCGGTGACCCGCCACCGCGAAATTCCCCACCGCACCGGGCATGGACGTGGTGTCGTAGTGCCCCAAGCCCAGAGTATCCAGGACGTCAGTTGTGGTGCCCTGAACGATGGGCCGGGTGTAGCTCTCGCCGAATCGTGGGATGTACATGATGCCGATCGTGCCGCCGTGACCCGGTGCAGTGGAGACTACGGCCGGTCCGTAATCCACGGTCGGGGGTGGCGGCGCCGCGTCATCCGTAGGGCTCAGAGTGGCAGGGTTCTGCGGGGTCAGGGGCCCGGTGAAGTCCTGGGCGAAGTTGTTGATGACATCGCTTTGCCTGGCGTCCGATTCCAGGTTGGTCCACCAGAGTTCCCAGGCTACGAAGAGCAGGAGTATAAGGCCGGCAGTGATGAGCAGCTCGCCCAGGATCTGGATGGCCCTGCGCAAGACGCCGACGCCCGGCGCCGGTACGGCAGCGGACGTCTCCCTCTCCTGCAGCACCACGCGTTCTCCTCCAAGGCAGTCGCGGCGGGCGAAGGTGTGTTCTGAACTACAGCTAGAATTGGCTGCTAGTAAGAATTCAGACTTGACCAAGAGCGCGCGGACCGCTGGAATTTTCCTTCTTGCAGGATACCAAGCCGGCGCCCCACTCTTGATTCAGCCCGCCAAGGAGGACACGTGCCCGAGTCAAAGCCACGAAAGAAGACTGCCCGCGCGGCCCAGCCGACTTCGGCCACGCAGGCCCACAAGCCCAATCCCGTGTGGTTCAAGCCCGTCATGTTCGGGCTGATGATCCTGGGCCTGCTGTGGATCATCACGTTCTATATCAGCGAGGGCCAGCTGCCGGTCCGTGACTGGGCATCCTGGAACATCGTTGCCGGGTTCGGAATCGCCATTCTCGGCTTCCTGATGACGACCCGCTGGCGTTCCTGAACACCTCTTCTGGACACCCTTTCTTCTGAAGTGTCAGGACACGCCGGCCCTCAGCTTCTGCAGGAATCCCTCAGCCGCTGACTGATGGTGCTGCCCATGTCCCAGCAGTCCTGATGCGTGGACCGGCAGCCCGGTGTAGATTCCCCTTGAGTGAACTGCACTAAGGCTTGCGCCGATCAGAAACGGATACCAATGACCCCGCGCAACAATGGAACTGCCACCGGAAACGGCACTCTCATGGGCGGCAGCGTCACGGGTGACGACGGACTGGCCAGGCCGCCCTGGGCAGCCGTGGATCCGCTGATGCGCGAGTACTACGACACCGAATGGGGCGTGCCGGTCCGCGACGAGCAGGGCCTCTATGAACGGATCAGTCTTGAGGCCTTCCAGTCCGGGCTGTCCTGGGCCACCATCCTGCGCAAGCGCCCCGCCTTCCGCGCCGCTTTCGCCGATTTCCACCCTGATATGGTGGCCGCGTTCACCGAAGCCGACGTGGACCGGCTTCTGCAGGACACTGGCATAGTCCGCAACAGGCTCAAGATCCGTGCTGCCATCACCAATGCACAGTCCACGATCGCGCTCCGGGAGGACGGAGGACTGGTTGACTTCGTCTGGGGTTTCCAGCCAGCTGCAACCCCGCAACCGCTGACGTTCGCGGATGTCCCCACCCAGTCACCCGAGTCGATCGCCCTGGCCAAGGCACTCCGGAGTCGGGGTTTCGCCTTCGTAGGACCCACCACGATGTTTGCACTGATGGAAGCCATCGGCATGATCGATACCCATCTGGTGGACAGCCACCGGCGCGGCTCGTCCGGCGTATGGCCGCGGGCATAGCGGTTCGCAGGCTTGGCGGCCTGATTCACACTGTGGAAAACGGCGGACTACGTCCGGCAAAAAACCAGTACCGGCCCTGAACTGGCAGCCAGCATCATTGAATTACATGGCTGTAACTTATTAACATTGTGGATTTCCTGTGGATAACCCCACGCGTCCGGAGTTGGGCCAGCCGTCGTGGGCCGCCCGTGGAAGTCCACTCGCCCACGGACCCACAGACCGGAGTTATCCACTTAGTAACAATGGTCTACCCACAACTTATCCACAGCTGGGGATAACAGGACCGGACCTCCGGCCGCACCCTGCTCCAGCGTCCGCATTCCAGCAGTTTTTGGTTACGTGAACGACCGGCCGCGAGATATTAACACTGTGAATAACCCTGTTGAAATCCGGAACCCAGAAGATTCCGGGTTCCAGACGGACGGCCGGCCTGCGCCCCGCAGAAGCGCTGTCAATGGCCCGCCGCGCGGCCGTAGGAGCCCAACCCCGTGGCCGGCAGCCTCTGAGGACGTACGTCGCCCCAAGAATGGCGCTGGGTTGTCCACTTAACCACAGCCGTCTGTTTCGCGGTTTTCCACAATTGTGGAAAGTCGAGGCGAGCATAATCTCAATTCGCCAGCTGGAGCGGTCAATGCGGGGATGCACAGATGAACTACACCTTTGTAAGTTACCAACAGTGTGGATAACCCCTGTGGAAAACTCCAGAACGCAGCAGCCCCCGCGTCCGGAACGGGCGCGGGGGCTGCTGGCAACAAAACTGGAGAGACTGGGACGCTTGAGGCGGCCGGCGGTTTCAGCCGGTGATTACACGGAACCAGGCAACGGCGATCAGGAGTCCCAGCACCAGGACCAGGCCACCGGCCTGCACGAGGCCCTGGCGCGGCCCACGGGGTGCATAGGCGATGACGGCGGCGCACAGGCCGCCCGTGATCAGTCCACCGAGGTGTGCCTGCCAGGCGATCTGCGGGATCACAAAACCGATGACGCCATTGATGGCTATCAGCACCCACAGTTGCCTGGTTTCACCGCCGCGGTGCCGCTGGACCACCAGCATGGCGCCGAAAAGGCCAAAGATGGCACCAGAGGCACCCACGACGCCGGTCAGCGGTTGCCCCGGAATGTAGCTGGGCGTCAGGAGCAGGAATCCAACTGAACCGCCGATGGCGGAGAGCAGATAGACGGCAATAAACCGGATGCGTCCGAGTAGCGGCTCAAGCGCCTGACCGAAAATCCACAGCGTGTACATATTCAGCACAATGTGCAGGATGAAACCCTGGGAGTGCAGGAAAGCCGCGGTGAGCATGCGCCAGGGCTCAAAGACCCCGAATTCCGTGCCGGAATACACGGTCGCGTAGGCAAAGTTTTCATACACGGCGTCGCCGGGAACAATCCACTGGAGTACAAAAACCAGCGCGCACAGGGCGATGATCCCGAACGTCGCAAGCGGCCTACCCGCAGCGACGGCCCCGCCGTAGACGGTCCGGACTGCCGGCGTCGTACGTCTTGTTTCGTTGACACAGTCAACGCACTGGAATCCGACGGCGGCCGGCCGCTGGCACTCCGGGCATGTAGGGCGCCCGCAGCGCTGGCAGCGCACATAGGAGGGCCGGTCCGGGTGCCGTGGGCACACCGGGATCTGCGCGGACGGCTCTGCCGCCGGAATTCCGTAGCTCATGCGTTGATTTGTCGCCTAGAGCTGTTCGATGTCGATGCTGTTGATGGTGACGTCCTCAACCGGGCGGTCGCCTGCGCCGGTGCGGACACCTTCGATGGCGTCAACAACCTTGCGGGATTCCTCGTCGGCAACTTCACCGAAGATGCTGTGCTTTCCCTGCAGCCAGTCGGTGGGGATGGTGGTGATGAAGAACTGCGAACCGTTGGTGCCCTTTCCCATCTGGACTCCGGCGTTGGCCATGGCCAGCTTGTAGGGCGAGTTGAAGCTGAGTTCGGGGTGGATTTCGTCGTCGAATTTGTAGCCCGGTCCGCCAACGCCACGGCCCAGTGGATCGCCTGCCTGGATCATGAAGTCCTTGATGATGCGGTGGAAGACGGTGCCGTCGTAAAGCGGCGTACCGGTTTTGTCCTCACCGGATTCCGGGTGCGTCCAGGCCTGCTCGCCCGTGGCGAGGCCAACAAAGTTCTTAACGGTCTTGGGCGCGTGGTTGCCGAAGAGGTTTACGACGATGTCGCCGAGGCTGGTGTGGATCGTTGCTTTTGCGGTTGCGATTGCAGTCATACTGCCCATTCTTTCACGGCCGGTCAACGCGGATGCGGCCGTTACGGCAGTTCCGCGCTGGGTGAAATCAGCCGGGAATCCGCAGGAATCATAGCCGGTCAGGTTCAATCCACGTAGGCTAACTCCAGAACCGCCACATTAATCGGGAGGTAGTTGTGAAGAAAAAGGATCGTATTGCCCGCGAGCTGGAGCAGTCAGTCAGCACCGGAGTCGAAAATGCCAAGGACTGGGCCGGCCCGCGGGTTGAAGCAGCCGTGAATTGGGCTGTTCCCCGCCTCCAGCACGGCCTGGACACCGCTTCGCCCAGGATCCAGGAGGGCCTCAAGTCAGCAGCCCACAACCTGGCCGACGGCGTAGCGACTGTAACGCCGCGCATCCAAGACGGATTGGCCCAGCTCGCGCCCAGGATCCACGACGCCGTCGAGGAGGCCACCCCGCGCCTCCAGGAAGCTCTGGACAGGGCCACCCCGGTGATCTCCCAGGCACGTGACAAGGTGGTGGACGAGTACCTTCCGCGCCTCTCTGACCAGATCGGCCACGCTTCCGAAGCCGTACACCGGACTCTGGAGAACGCGCCCGGCCATGTGGATTCCGTGGCACAGAAACTCGTTGACTCCGGTGTGGTGCACAACCTCCAGAACCAGGCACAGCAAGCCGGCGAGCAGCTGAAGGCTGCCGCGTCGCAGGCCAGCCAGGCTGTTTCCTCGGAGCTGTCCCGTCCAGCTAAGCCGAAGCACCGCCGGCTGCTCGTCTTCGGTGTGATCGCTGCTGCGGTGGCTGCCGGCGTGGCCGCCTGGAAGGCCTCCAAACCCGTTGAAGACCCCTGGAAGACGCCAGCGCCTGTCAAACTTGCGCCGGTGACGCCTGCGCCGGTTCCGGCTGCCTCGTTCAATGAGGGCAAGAACACCATCACGGACGTCGCCAGCAAGGCCACGGACACCATCGGCGATGCAGCCCGGGATGTCGCGGACAAGGCTGCCGATGTAGCGGATGATGCAAAGGACGCGGCAGATGATGCTGCGGACAAAGTGGAGGCGGCGGCCGAAGACGCCGCAGACAAAGCCCAGCACGTTGCCGAAGATGCCAAAGACACGGCCGCCCGGGTGGCAAAGGATGCCAAGACCGCCGTGAAGAACATCGCCGCCAACATGAACAACGGCAATCACAAGGTGACGGATAAGTAGCTTTCAGCAGCCGCCGTCGGCGGCGGTTGAAGTGGAGGGGCCCCGCCGGGTGCGGGGTCCCTCCATAGTTTTCCAGGGCTTCACCCGGTCACCGGCCGGGGAACTGCCGATCGGTGCTAAATTTGAGGTGATGTCACCCGATAGATCCACTGAGGATGCCTTGAACGACGCCACACAGCTGCCGGGCGTGTCCATCGTCATCCCGGCGTATAACGAGGAAAGTGTCATCCGGCAGTGCCTCATCGCGGCCGTGTACCAGTCGGTGCCGGCATACGAAATCATTGTGGTGGACAACAAGTCCACGGACCGGACTGCGGCCATCGTCGCGCAGATGCAGCTCGAGTATCCGGAGAGCCCCATTGTTCTGCTCAGCCAGAACCAGGACCAGGGACTCATCCCCACCCGCAATTTTGGCCTGAACCACGCCACGGGTGATGTGCTGGGCCGCATCGATGCCGATTCGGTGGTGGAACCGGACTGGGTGGAACAGGTCCAAAAGGCATTCCATGATGTGTCAGTCCAGGCAGCCACGGGTCCTGTGGTCTATTACGACATGCCCATGCGCCGGTTTGGGCTCAAGGCCGACGATAAAATGCGCCAGCTGATGCTGAAACTAGCCAAGCATCAGTATCACTTCCTCTTCGGCTCAAATATGGCCCTGCGGCGGTCAGCGTGGGAGACTATCCGCGATGAAACCTGCCGGGACGAAAAGGACGAGATGCACGAGGACATTGATCTGTCCCTGCACCTCGCTGACCACGAACTCAAGGTCCAGTACTGGCCGCAGATGGTCTCCGGCATGTCCGCACGGCGGCTCGAGGATTCCCCCCGCGACTATCGCTACTACGTGACCCGCTTCGACCGCACCTACAAAGCGCACAACGTCAAGAAGATGGCTCTCAAGGCACCCATGGTGGTGTTCTTCTCCGTGTACTTCCCGGCGAAACTGCTCCGGGCCATCCACACTGTGAATTCAACACAGCCCATCCGCCGCGGCGGGCAGTAGGCACCTGCTCCGGCTCTCATCAGTTCCGGTTCCCTCATCAGTTCAGAGGCCCTAATCAGTTCCGAGGCCGACAAGTGGAGGGGCAGGAAGATCGCCTCTGCCAATCGCACCTCGGGACCCTTTCTGGCCGATCACCACCACAGCGAGCCCCACCATAATGAGCGTCAGGCCGGCGTACGTTCCGGCCGGCAAAGTTTCGCTGAGGAAAACAGCCGCCAGCAAGGCAGCACCGGGTATCTCCAGCAGGATGATCATCGAGACCAGCAGCGGACTCATTGTCGCCAGCAGATGGTTGAAAGCCGTGTGCCCCACCAACTGGGCACAGATGGTGATGGCAATAATGCCTAGCCAACCGGCGCCGTCGAAGCCTACCAGCGGCTGTCCTGAAAACAGTGCCAGCAGCGCCACCACGGCTGCGCACATTCCATAGCAGAGCGTGGTGTACGTTCCCGTGGTCATGGTCTGCCGGGCTTTCCCGCCGGCCAGGGTGTAGAGGCCCGCCAGGGCGCCACCAGCGACCGCCAGTAGATCACCCAGCAGTGCTTCGGGCGAGGAGCCCATGTCGAACCCGGTGATGGCCGCAACTCCGCCGCAGGCGATGCCCAGTCCTGCCAGCACCGGCCAGCGGTGCCTGATTCCGCGGAACAGCTGGAAGATGGCGATCCACGCGGACTGCAGACAGACCAGGGCAGTAGCAGCGGCAACGGATGTGAGTTGCAGGGAGGTGATGAAACACCCGAAGTGCAGCGCCAGGGCACTGGCTGCCATCAGCGACCACCGGAACTCGCGGGCCGTCACTTGGCCGAACTGCCGGGGTTCGCGGCCCAGCGTAGGTGTGGCCATAACTGCGGCCCCGATTGCATTGCGCCAGAAGGCGATGGCCAGGGCGCTCACTGTGGTGGCACCCAGTGTTGCCGCAATCAGCGGCCCGGAGGAGGCCACGCCCAGAACGCCGAGAGCTGCAAGGAAAAAGTTCACGATTCAACCTTAGTTCCCGGAAACGTCCGGCCAGGTATGTCCTTCAGTCGGGCCGGGGCAAAGCAAAAGGCCTTGAACTACGTTTCCGCAGTTCAAGGCCTTTCTTATGGTGGAGGCACGGGGACTCGAACCCCGAACCCCCTGCTTGCAAAGCAGGTGCGCTACCAATTGCGCCATGCCCCCATAAGAAGCAACCCGTCAATCATACCCTAGTCCCGGAGACCTTCTGACCGGTCTCCGTACCGGGGATCCGGGCTAATCAACCGTATCGGTTGACTCACTCCAGACCGTTTTCCGGGCTTCGGACTCCTGTACTTTCCGGTAGAGCAAGACTCCTGCAATAGCAGCTGCAATAACCAGCAACTTCTTCACATGCACCTCGTTCCGGTCCAGTTTCAGCTGAACTTTTACCTGAACCCGTACAGGTTCCGTGGGCGTACCAGGACTTGAACCTGGGACCTCTTCGTTATCAGCGAAGCGCTCTAACCGCCTGAGCTATACGCCCCGATGCCTCATCGGGCCGAGATACGACTTTACAGTACATCCCGGCCCGATCTCAAATCGAGGGTTTCAACCGGATAATTTCCGGAATATTGCGGTCCTAATCGTCGGTCAGCGTGACGCCGATGCCGCCCACCAGAGTCGCAGCGATGTTATAGAGCACGGCGGAAAGCATGGACAATGCGGTCAGCAACACTACGTTGACCACCGCGATGATAGTGGCAAAGGACGCCACTTGGCCCAGCGATGCCACCTTCTTGAGCTCGAAGCCGCCGCCTTCGGATCCTGAGAGCGTCCCCAGCAGACTGTCCACCTGATCGAAGATGCCGGTGAGATCCAGAACTGTCCACAGCACTATCGCGGCAACCACTGTGACAATGCCCAGGGCAACAGAGAGCAGGAAAGCCATTTTCAGGACGGACCACGGGTCCACCTTGCTGACCAGCAGGCGCGCGCGGCGCATCTTGGCCTTAGGTGCCGGCTTGATCAGACCTGGTGTGCCGGGGCGTATCCGCTGACCCGGTGCCTGCGCGGCGGGGCGCTGGCTTCCGGTGCCAGGCTGGCCCTGCGCCGGACGCTGTCCCGGCGCTGCGGGCCGCTGGCCGGGGAGACCTGACGGCGCTGCGGGCCGCTGCTGCGGACGCACCGGTGCGTTGACGCCGGGTGCCGTCGCGGGCTGCCGTGTCCCGCCGGGAACATTGCTGCTCGGCTGGGGATATGAGTCGGAATTACTCATGCGTTACCTCCGGTGTTGTCTTCGTTCGGCTCAGCATCGCCGGCGTCGTCATCTGACTCCGCGGCCGGTGCTGATTCTGCCAGTGCTGCCTCGTTGGACCCCTCATGTGATCCGGCATCTTCTGCCAACGTTACGTCATCCTCCGGAGATTCCTCACCCTCCAGCCCACGTTCACTGTTCCGTGCCACCTCGATAATCCGGTCATTCTTGTCCGGCTTTGCGAAGATCACACCCATGGTGTCGCGTCCCTTGGCCGGAACCCCGGCCACCGAGGACCGGACCACCTTGCCGCCCTCCATAACCACCAGGACCTCATCTTCCTCCTGGACAATCAGTGCACCCACCAGGTCACCGCGTTCCTCAGCGAGCTTGGCCACCTTGATGCCCAGCCCGCCACGTCCCTGCAGGCGGTATTCCTCCACGGCGGTGCGCTTGGCGTAGCCGCCCTCGGTCACAATAAAAACGAACGAGCCGTCTGTCACCACGTTGGCTGCCAGCAGTTCATCGTCCTCACGGAACTTCATGCCGGTGACACCGGAGGTGGCCCGGCCCATGGGGCGGAGGGCATCATCCGTTGCAGTGAAGCGGATGGACTGGCCCTTGCGCGACACCAGCATCATGTCATCGGTCTCGGACACCAGTTGGGCGGAGACGAGCTCATCCCCATCCCGCAGGTTGATGGCGATGACGCCGGCCGAGCGATTGGTGTCGTAGTCCTCAAGCCGGGTTTTCTTGACGAGCCCCCGCTTGGTGGCGAGCACCAGGTAGGGAGAATGCTGGTAGTCCTTCATATCCAGCACCTGGGCGATGTGCTCGTCCGGCTGGAATGCAAGCAGGTTTGCCACGTGCTGGCCCTTGGCGTCACGGCCCGCCTCCACCAGCTCGTATGCCTTTGCACGGTACACGCGTCCGAGGTTGGTGAAGAACAGCAGCCAGTGGTGGGTGGTGGTAACGAAGAAATGTTCCACAACATCATCGCCGCGCAGCTGGGCACCCTTGATGCCCTTGCCGCCACGCTGCTGGGAACGGTAGTTGTCACTGCGGGTGCGCTTGACGTAACCACCGCGGGTAATGGTGACCACCATCTCCTCCTCTGGGATGAGGTCCTCCATGGACATGTCGCCGTCGAAACCCATCAGGATCTTGGTGCGGCGGTCATCTCCGTGCTTGGCCACGATTTCCGCGAGTTCGGTGCTGATGATTTGACGCTGGCGTTCCTCGGAGGCCAGGATCGAGTTGAACTCGGCGATCATGGTTTCGAGTTCCCCATGCCGGTCCTGGATCTTCTGGCGTTCCAGGGCCGCAAGGCGGCGCAGCTGCATGTCCAGGATGGCGCGGGACTGAAGCTCATCGATATCCAGCAGCTGCATCAGCCCGTCACGCGCTGCTTCGGTGGTGTTGGAGGCACGGATCAGGGCAATGACCTCATCCAGCATGTCCAGTGCCTTCAGTAGCGCACGCAGAATGTGTGCTTCTTCCTCGGCCTTGCGCAGGCGGTACCGCGTGCGGCGGGCGATGACGTCCATCTGGTGGGTAACCCAGTGACGGATAAACGCATCCAGACTCAGCGTTCGGGGCACCCCGTCCACAATAGCCAGCATGTTCGCGGAGAAATTCTCCTGCAGCTGGGTGTGCTTGTAGAGGTTGTTCAGCACCACCTTGGCCACGGCGTCACGCTTGAGCACGATGACCAGGCGCTGGCCGGTGCGGCCGGAAGTCTCGTCGCGGAGATCCGCGATTCCCTGGATCTTGCCGTCCTTGACCAGCTCGGCGATCTTGATGGCCAGGTTGTCCGGGTTGGCCTGGTAGGGCAATTCAGTGACCACCAGGCAGGTGCGGCCCTGGAGCTCCTCCACATTGACCACGGCACGCATTGTCACAGAGCCCCGGCCGGTACGGTAGGCATCCTCAATTCCCTTGTGGCCCAGGATGGTGGCGCCGGTGGGAAAATCGGGGCCCTTAATGCGGAGCAGCAGTTCCTCAAGCAGCTCTTCGCGGCCGGCCGTCGGGTTGGCCAGGTACCACTGCACGCCCTCCGCTACTTCACGGAGGTTGTGCGGCGGGATGTTGGTCGCCATGCCGACGGCGATGCCCGACGAACCGTTGACCAGCAGGTTGGGGAACCGTGCCGGCAGAATGGTGGGCTCCTGGTTCTTGCCGTCGTAGTTGTCCTGGAAATCAACGGTTTCCTCGTCTATGTCACGGACCATTTCCATGGCCAGGGGCGCCATTTTGGTTTCCGTATACCGCGGAGCAGCTGCGCCGTCGTTGCCGGGTGAACCGAAGTTGCCCTGCCCTAGGGCCAGCGGGTAGCGCATGGTCCAGTCCTGGATCAGCCGGACCAGGGCATCATAGATAGCGGTATCACCGTGGGGGTGGTACTGGCCCATGACCTCACCAACTACACGGGCACACTTGTTGAAGGAGCGGTCCGGCCGGTATCCGCCGTCGAACATTGCGTACAGCACACGGCGGTGGACAGGCTTCAGGCCATCCCGGACATCGGGGAGGGCGCGGCCCACAATGACGGCCATGGCGTAGTCCAAGTAGGACCGCTGCATTTCTGTCTGCAGATCCACCTGCTCCACGCGGTCGGTCAGCACGTCGCCTTCCAGTACTGCTTCCAGTTCACCGGCGGAGTCCGCGGGAACTTCGGGTGTTTCGTCACTCATAGTCTGTATTTTCCGTTTCAGGTATATGTCAGTTGTGGAATGTCTCGGGGGCTTGTGGCCTCACTAGATATCCAGGAACCTGACATCCTTGGCGTTCTGCTGAATGAAGTTACGGCGTGATTCGACATCCTCGCCCATCAGCACGGAGAAGGTCTGATCGGCGGCCAGGGCATCATCCATGGTGACCTGCAGGAGGGTGCGGCGGTCCGGATCCATGGTGGTGTCCCACAGTTCCGTGTAGTCCATCTCACCCAGTCCCTTGTAGCGCTGTATGCCGTTGTCCTTGGGGATACGGCGGCCAGCAGCCTGGCCGGAGAGCAGCTTTGCGTCGCGCTGCTTGTCGCTGAAGACGTAATCGTGCGGCGCGTTTGACCACTTGATCCGGTACAGCGGGGGCTGTGCCAGGTACACGTAGCCGTTCTCGATGAGCGGGCGCATGTAGCGGAACAGCAGGGTCATCAGGAGCGTGGTGATGTGCTGGCCGTCAACGTCGGCATCGGCCATCAGCACGATCTTGTGGTAGCGCAGCTTGCTCAGATCGAAGTCTTCGCCGATGCCGGTGCCGAAAGCCGTGATCATGGACTGGACCTCGTTGTTGCCAAGTGCCTTGTCCAGCCGGGCACGTTCCACGTTCAGGATCTTGCCGCGCAGGGGCAGAATGGCCTGTGTCTCCGGGTTACGGCCGCGCTTAGCGGATCCGCCTGCGGAGTCGCCCTCCACGAGGTACACCTCACACCTGGCCGGATCCTTGGAGGAGCAGTCTGAGAGCTTTCCGGGCATGCCGAAGGATTCCAGCGGGCTCTTCCGGCGTGCATTGTCGCGCGCCTTGCGCGCAGCCATCCGGGCCTGTGCCGCGGAAATCGCCTTGCGGATGACGTCGCGGGCCGGGCCGGGGTTTCGCTCCAGCCAGTCGCCCAGGCCATCGGTGACCACACGCTGGACAAAGCCCTTGACCTCGGAGTTACCCAGCTTGGTCTTGGTCTGTCCTTCGAACTGCGGCTCGGCAAGCTTCACCGAGATAACCGCGGTCAGGCCTTCGCGGATGTCATCACCGGTGAGGTTGTCATCCTTTTCCTTGATAATGCTTTTTTCCCGCGCATAGCGGTTGATGAGCGAGGTCATCGCGGCGCGGAATCCCTCCTCGTGCGTGCCACCCTCATGGGTGTTGATGGTGTTGGCGTAGGTATGGACGCTCTCCGAGTACGCGGTGGTCCACTGCATCGCCATTTCAAGAGCGATCTTGCGGTCCTTGTCCTCGGTTTCAAAGGCGATCACGTCTTCGTGGACCACATCCACCTTCTTGCCGGAATTGAGGTGCTTCACATAGTCCAGCAGGCCGTCGTTGTACTGGTACACCACGGTGCGGTACTCAGCGGTGACTTCGCCTTCGGTGACCACTGCGTCGAGGTCAAGATCGCCGTCGTCGTCCGGTTCCTCGGTGGCGCGGCGCTCATCAGTGAGTGTGATGCGCAGTCCCTTGTTCAGGAAGGCCATCTGCTGGAAGCGGGCGCGCAGCGTTTCAAAATCGAATTCGGTGCTTTCAAAGATGCCCGCGTCCGGATAGAACGTCTGCGTGGTGCCGGTCTGATCCGTTGCGTCGCCCTGGACGAGCCCGCCCTGCGTCTTCCCACCGTCGGCGAAGGACATCCGCCACACGTAGCCCTGGCGCCGGACCTCCGTGTTCACCCTGCTGGAGAGTGCGTTCACCACCGAGATGCCCACGCCGTGCAGGCCACCGGAGACGGCATACCCGCCGCCGCCGAATTTTCCTCCGGCGTGCAGGATTGTCATAACAACTTCAATGGTCGGCTTGTGTTCGGTGGGGTGCATATCCACCGGAATGCCGCGACCGTCATCAACTACTTTGACGCCGCCGTCGGCCTGAAGAACAATTTCGATGTGGGTGCAATACCCGGCAAGGGCCTCATCGACAGAGTTGTCCACCACCTCATAGACCAGGTGGTGGAGGCCACGGGGGCCGGTGGAACCGATGTACATGCCCGGTCGCTTGCGTACTGCTTCCAGTCCCTCGAGCACCGTGATGTCGCTGGCACCGTATTCCCGGGGGCCGCGGCCCCCGGTGTATCGGGGGTACGGGCATCCTCAATTGCGGGTTCCACTGCCTGGATATCTGCATTGTCGTTAGCCACAGGCGCTTTCGACTCCTCTGTATTCGATGATGGCCGGCCGATGCCGTCTCCCGAGGGAGAAGCTTCCGCCAACAGGCACAAACGGATGGCGCAGGGTACTTGACTGACTGGCGGAACCGTCTCCTGCTCGCTGCAAGCGCTCGGGAAAACGGACTCAGTCAACGTTTCACCGGCGCCCAGTTATCTACAGAGATTCTACCGTGTTAACTGGCGTTAACTCGCATTCCAGGGCCACACACGGCAAGCAAAGTGCCCCTGTGAGGCCATTGACTCCACCTGCACGGCCCCAGCGGTACCTGCTTTGGGTGCCTATACGCCCCTCTGGAGTTTGAACGTCCTACACGGCGTTTGTGGATTATTCAAGAGCCGCGACGCCGGCAGTCCAAGAAAGCGTCCGTCCCCCTGCTGCTACCCGTACGTATCGCGGGGGCCACGGCCGTTGACCGTGCGAATGCCCTTGCGCCAGCTGGGTGCCGACGGGCCGAGCACCTGGATGCTGGTAACCACACCGTCACCAAGCTCGGTCCTGAACTTATCCAGCAGGCTGATGCTCAGAAGACGGAGCTGTGTGGCCCAGGCGGTGGAATCGCAGCGCACATGCAAAGTGGTGTCGCTGAAGCTTTCGGGTGTGCAGTGGGCGGAAATTTCCGGCCCCACCAGGGCACCCCATTGCGCCATCACGGATCCCACAGCCACCGGCGATGTCCAACCACGTTCAGCCACCAGCCGTCCCACCACTTTGCCGAGACCCAGCGGATCACGGCCGGTCGAATGAAATTGGCTGAACCCGCGGGTGTCCCGGTTTCCGCGGCGCTGCTGCTTCTGGGTGCTACTACCCGCCCGCGGCGCGACCCGCCGGATTTCGCCCCGCGCAGCGGCAGCTTCGCGCATCCGGCTCAGTGCGGCCTGTGGGGCATCGATGTCGTCGGGATCGCGGCCTGGCTGGAGACCGCCGTCCTTATCCCTGTTCATCGATTCCTCCCGGGATAACCATCACCCTCCGCCCGGCCAGTTCTTCCGGAATGTCGGCTTCGACGGCGGCGGTCACCAGAACCTGTTCTGCGCCGGCTACTATTGCCGCAAGCTTACGCCGCCGCTGGACATCCAGCTCGGCAAAAACGTCGTCGAGGATCAGGATCGGGGCAGATCCGCCTGTGCGGGCATCATCGAGCATCACATAATACGACGCCAGGCGGAGCGACAGACACATGGACCAGGTTTCGCCATGCGAGGCATATCCCTTGGCCGGTGCTTCCCCCAACACCAGTTCCAGTTCGTCCCGGTGCGGGCCCACCAGCGAAATGCCGCGTTCCAGCTCCTTGCGCCGCGACGCCGCAAACGCCTGCACATAGCGATCAGTGAGCTGATCGACTGTCAGCAGCCTGAGGTCTTCAGACCCATCGACGGCGGCGGCCGCGCCCGGGTGACCGGCTGCAGTACCGTCGTCGTCAATCAAACCCTGGAGGCTCGAGCGGTAGATGGCGCCCGCTTCCTTGGAACCATCAGTCAGCTGTGCGTAGGCACCGTTCAAATGCGGCCGGAGACGCTCCACTAACTCCAGCCGTGCAAACAAAAGCTCGGCGCCGGCCCGGGCCATATGTTGGTCCCACACATCCAGGGTTGCCTCATGTCCGGACGAAAATTTTCCGGCCCGGGCTGACTTCAGCAGGGCGTTACGCTGCTTAAGGACCCGGTCATAGTCACTTCGCGTTGCCGCATGCCGCGGGATCAGGCTCACCAGCAGCTCATCCAGGAACCTGCGCCGGTTGGAGGGGTCTCCTTTAACAAGGGCCAGGTCTTCCGGAGCGAACAGCACCGTGTGACAGATACCCAGGATGTCACGGGCCCGGACGGGGTTGCTCCGGTTGATCCGGCCACGGTTGGCCCGGGTGCCGTTGATTTCCAGTTCAAGCAATGTGGCCTGTTCACCACGCACAAGCCTGGCGCGGATCAGTGCGCGTTCTGTCCCAAAACGCATCAGCGGACCGTCGGAGCTGACGCGGTGCGAACTGAGCGTGGCCAGATATCCGATTGCTTCCATCAGGTTGGTCTTGCCGATGCCGTTGGCACCCAACAAGACCGTTACGCCCGGTTCCAGTGCGAGATCAACTTGGGCATAACTGCGGAAATCAGTCAGCGAAAGGTGTTCTAAATACACGCCAGCTCGGAATTCTCTGGACCCACGGGGTTCAGGTGAGTGTTACTTGGCCGGACGGGTGGCATGCCCGCCGAACTGGTGGCGCAATGCGGAAACCATTTTCATGGCTGGCGAGTTGTCCTCGCGGGAGGAGAAACGTGCGAAGAGTGCAGCGGTGATGGCCGGTGCGGGAACGGCATTGGCGATGGCCTCTTCCACGGTCCAGCGGCCTTCCCCGGAATCTTCAACGTAGTCATCAATGGATTCCAGTCCCGGATCCTCATCCAGGGCCTTGACCATAAGATCCAGGAGCCAGGACCGCACGACTGTGCCTTTTTGCCACGCACGGAATGTTCCGGGAAGGTCAGTGACGATGTCCTTGGCAGCCAGCAGTTCATAGCCTTCTGCGTACGCCTGCATCAGACCGTATTCGATGCCATTGTGCACCATCTTGGCGTAGTGGCCGGCACCAACACCCCCCACGTGGACAAAACTGTCCGCGCGTTCGCCGTCGGGGCGCAGCACATCAAAAACGGGAAGTGCGCGTTCAATGTCTGTTGTGTCGCCGCCTGCCATCAGGCCGTAGCCGTTCCGCAGACCCCACACACCGCCTGAAACACCGCAATCAGCAAATCGGATGCCCTTTTCGGCAAGGGCGGCACCGTGCTTCTGGTCCTCGGTGAACCGGGAGTTGCCACCATCGATCACCAGATCGCCTGGCTCCAGTTTTTGGCCCAGCTCCGCAATCACGGCATCAGTGATGTCACCGGACGGGACCATCACCCAGATCAGGCGCGGGACTGGAACGGCTGCTATCAGTTCATCGACGGAAGCGACATCGGTGACGTCCGGGTTGCGATCAAAGCCGGTGACTTCGATTCCGCCCTTGCGCAGCCTTTCGCGCATATTGAAACCCATTTTCCCAAGGCCGATCAGTCCGATGTGCACGGCATGAACTCTTTTCTGCGCTGGTGGTTGAGTTGACGGTGTGGGGAAGGTAGATCTGCACCCAACTAGCTCGCATCAGATGTCGTTTTGGCCTTCATAGAGACATCTGCTGCGGGTCAGTTAGGCAGGCGGACCGGCATTACCAGGTACCGGTAGTCACCCTGGTCTTCACCGTCGGCATCAACCTGAGCCGTGATCATGGCCGGTTTGGGTGCAGTGGTGAAAGAGAACCGTACGTACTTGGTTTCGATCACGCTGAGCCCCTCCACCAGGTAGTGCGGGTTGAAGGCAACCGTGATCTCTTCACCGGAGAGCTGAGCCTCAAGCTCCTCGGAGGCCTGGGCATCTTCACCGGTACCGGCATCAAGGTGCAGCTGACCCTCCGTGAACGCGAGGCGGACCGGCGTATTGCGCTCAGCCACGAGGGAAACACGGCGGACGGCTTCCACGAGTTCCTGGGTCTGCACCGTCGCGTGGATCGGGGTGGAATCCGGAAACAGCGAACGGATCTTGGGATAATCCCCGTCAACGAGCAGTGAGGTTGTGGTGCGGCCGCCGCTCTCAAAACCGATAAGCCGGCTGTCGTCGTCGGCAATGGCGAGGTTGATATCACCGCTGTTACCCAGAGTTTTGGCTACCTCATTGAGGGTTTTGGCTTTGACCAGGGCACTCGTTGAAATCCCCGGAGTGACCGGCTTCCAGGGAACTTCGCGCATGGCCAGCCGGTAGCGGTCCGTGGCAAGCAGCGTGATGAGATCGTCCTCAATTTCCATCCTGACACCGGTCAGAATGGGGAGGGTGTCGTCCTTGCTGGCCGCGATGATGACCTGTGAAACGGCCTGGGCAAACGAGTCGCCGGGCACTGTTCCGCTGATAGTCGGCAAAGCAGGCAAGGGCGGGTACTCAGCCTCCGGCATGGTAGCCAGGTGGAAGCTGCTTCGGCGGCACGTGAGTGTCACTTTACTGCCGTCGGTCTCTACATCCACCGGTGCCGACGGCAAGCTGCGGCAGATGTCCGCAAGCAGACGCCCCGAGACCAAAATGGTGCCCTCGGCGGTGACGTCGGCCGCAATCTCCAGCCGGGCGGAGGTTTCATAGTCAAAACTCGAGAGGCTGACAGTGCCGGCTTCAGCTTTGAGAAGCAGCCCTGAGAGGACCGGTACGGGCGGCCGCGGAGACAAGGACCGGGCTGTCCACGTGACGGCTTCTGCCAGGACGTCCCGTTCGACTCTGAACTTCACGGAAGGGTGCCGCCTTTCATTGCTGCTGCTGTCATTGCTCAAACCTTGTGACAGCTTAGCCGCAAGATGTGTCTTTCTCCCATCCCCCGGCAGGCAGGGGGCCTGATTTGCCCGCTGGACGGGCCGGTGTGCGGAGGGGGCAGGAAATTGTTGTTTGAGGAAATTTCAATTAATTGGGATTAGTAGTGTTAATAACTGCTGTGGAAACTGTGGATAACCCTTCCTCACCGCGAGATTCCGGGGTTAAGCCCTGTTCATGGGTTGTGGGCGGCGCAGGTTTTAAACAGGCTGTGGATGGGGATAACATTTTTGGCCCCGCAGCTGATCCACAGCTGCCTTAAGGGTTTTAAGCCCATTAACCGCACTTGTCCCCTTAACTATCCACAGGGTTATCCACATGCCCCTGTTAATAAGGTAGGGATGTGCGATGACGTCGGGCTCAGGAATCCCGCTGCTGCTGCTTAATCCGGTTGGTCAGTTCCGTGACCTGGTTGTAAATCACACGGCGCTCGGCCATCAGTTCGCGGATCTTGCGGTCGGCGTGGATCACCGTGGTGTGGTCTCGGCCCCCGAGCTCCTGACCGATCTTCGGAAGGGACATGTCCGTCAGCTCCCGGCAGAGGTACATGGCGATCTGACGTGCGGTCACCAGAGTCCGGGTCCGGGACTTGCTGCAGAGTTCTTCCATGCTGAGCTTGAAGTACTCAGCGGTCTGCGTCAGGATCTGGCTGGAGGTGATTTCCTGGGCGCCGTCGTCGGTGATGAGGTCCTTCAGCACCATTTCAGCAAGAGCCACGTCCACGGGCTGCCGGTTCAGGCTCGCGAAGGCGGTGACGCGGATGAGGGCACCCTCGAGTTCGCGGATGTTGCTGGAGATCTTGGAGGCGATGTATTCCAGGGCATCATCCGGCGCGGACAGCCCTTCGCTGAGCGCCTTCTTCCGGAGAATCGCGATTCGGGTTTCAAGTTCCGGCGGCTGGATGTCCGTGAGGAGGCCCCACTCGAAGCGTGACTTCATCCGGTCTTCGAATCCAGCCAAGAGCTTGGGGGGCTGATCCGAGGTAATGACTACCTGCTTGTTGTTGTTGTGCAGGGCGTTAAAGGTGTGGAAGAACTCCTCCAGAGTCCGGTCCTTGCCGGCCAGGAACTGGATGTCATCAATCAGCAGGACGTCTACATTTCGGTAGGTCGTCTTGAAACTTGTCCCCTCATCGTCCCGGATTGAGTTGATGAAGTCGTTGGTGAATTCCTCTGAATTCACGTACCGGACCCGGATTCCGCTGTACAGCCGCCTGGCATAGTGGCCGATTGCATGGAGCAGGTGGGTCTTGCCCAGGCCTGAATCACCGTAGATAAACAACGGGTTGTACGCCTTGGCGGGGGCTTCAGCCACAGCGACGGCCGCAGCATGGGCGAAGCGGTTTGAGGAACCGATCACAAATGTATCGAAAACGTATTTCGGGTTCAGACGGCCGAATTCATGTGAAGTGCTGGGCAGCATGGGCTGCGGCTTCTGCTCGATCAACTGATCTGAGGTAAAAGACTGTTCGACGGCGGGTTCCGGCTCTTCGTGGATCGGCACCAGATCGGTGTCTACGTCGATTGCGCACCGGATGTCGTCAGAGAAGACGTTGTGGAGGGCATCGTCGAGGGCTTCCTTGACCTGGGTCTGGAGAACCTCGCGGGTGAGTTCGTTGGGTACGGCCACTAGAAGTGTTGATCCGATGAGCCCCTGTGCCTGGGCGAGGATGACAAAGCCGCGCTGTCGGGGTGAAACACGATCGTCCTGCTCCAGCAGGCTGACAACCCTCCGCCAGGAACTTCCGACAGTATTGGCGTGGTTTGCTTCGTCTACTGTCATCAATCAGTTCCTCAACACTTGCTTGCCTGCATTAGCTGCAGCCACAAGCCGTGAACCAGGAAGCTGGTCCGGCTTCATCCACAGGGTTATGCACAGTCCGTGGATAATCGGCTACTGAGCCACTCTAGGGGATGAAAACCACATAAGATAGCTGGGAAGTAGCTTGTGGATAATTACATCGTTGTGGTTCAAAAATAGGCCCTGTGACCCAGTTCATCCACAGCCTGCGGAGGTGCGTTAGCCACAGCTGTGGAAAGGTCCCAGCCAGCGCCCCGGTTTGACTCTGGTAGGTATTTTGCCCTAACGTGGTGAAGTCCTTTGTGCGCACTTTTTCACCTCATTTGAACCGTTCAGACACATCTCGTCCGAGCAGTGAGGGAAGTGTGCATATACAAAACTTAGCGTCGGCCAGTTCTTCCCCTTTTTGATCGGGTGGGCGCACCTTTGATCCACTGGAGTAACTAACGTGAGCAAGCGGACTTTTCAGCCGAATAACCGCCGTCGAGCCAAGAAGCACGGCTTCCGCCTTCGTATGCGTACCCGTGCCGGCCGTGCCATCCTGGCAGCCCGTCGTGGCAAGGGCCGCATCGAACTGTCGGCCTAAATAACTGACTCGTCGGTCATCTTCTCTTTGCTGGTTTTACGGTGCTAGCCACCAGGAACCGTTTGAGGACGGCAAGCGAATTTTCAACAACTGTACGTTCCGGCGTCCGCAATGGACGTCGGAACTTAGTGTTATATGCGGTAACTATCGCTGACGATGAACCCAGCAGGATCGGGTTCATCGTCTCCAAGAGCGTTGGGAACGCTGTGGCCAGGAATCTCGTTAAGAGAAGACTGAGGGAAATCGGTGCTGCCTCGCTGCGCGAGTACAGTACCGGATTCGCTATTGTGGTGCGGGCTCTGCCTGCATCTGCAACTGCCGGCTGGGACCAACTGTCGGCGGAATACACCGCCGCCCTGGAAACAACGATGAACCGGCTTGTCAGCCGCCTTCCTCAGGCTGCAACTAAGGGTTCGAACGGAACAACACAGGAAGGGACACAGCGTGCTTAACCTGACTGCCGCCGTCGTCCGCCTCCTTGTTTCCTCATCTGCTGCGCTCGGCAAGGTCATCTGGAACCTGCCCCGCACTGTACTGATTCTGCTGCTGCTCACGTACCGCAAGGTGATTTCACCGCTGTACGGCCAGGTGTGCCGCTTTTTTCCCTCATGCTCGGCGTACGCGCTTGAAGCAATCACTGTCCACGGTGCTGTGAAAGGAAGCTGGCTTGCGGCCAGGCGCCTCTCACACTGTCACCCATGGAATGCCGGCGGTGTGGACCATGTCCCCGCGGGTCACCGGGAATGGCCTGAAAACCGCACCCCCACAATTGTTGTGATGAACAATCCGGATATTTATCTGGCTGCTCGGTCTGATGGAGAAGGCCGCTCTGCGGCCTGACGAATAGGGATAACGTATGGACTTCTTTGGAACGATCATGTTTCCGTTCAAGTGGCTGGTGTCTGCCATCATGGTGGGCTTCCATGACGGACTGAGCTTCATCGGTCTGCCGGCTGCCAACGGCTGGACCTGGACGCTGTCGATCATCGGGCTGGTGCTGGTGATCCGTGCCGCCCTGATCCCTGTGTTTGTCAAGCAGATCAAGGCCCAGCGTGGAATGCAGCTGCTTCAGCCCGACCTGAAAAAGATGCAGGACAAGTACAAGGGCAAGACCGATCAGCTCTCCCGCCAGGCCATGGCGCAGGAACAGATGGCCCTGTACAAGAAGCACGGCACCAACCCGTTCTCGGCCTGCCTGCCCATGCTGATCCAGATGCCGTTCTTCTTCGCCCTGTTCCAGGTTCTCTCCGGTATCAGCACGGCCAAGCAGGGTGGCATTGGCATCGGTGCCATGAGCGTCGACCAAGTGAAGCAGTTCGACGAGTCGAGTATCTTCGGTGCCCCGCTTTCCGCCTCTCTGCTCCACGGGG
The DNA here is from genome assembly GCF_050157035.1 of Pseudarthrobacter sp. N5. GTDB lineage: Bacteria > Actinomycetota > Actinomycetes > Actinomycetales > Micrococcaceae > Arthrobacter. The sequence goes on along the minus strand of NZ_CP189593.1, from coordinate 281,680 downwards.
GCGCAGGCGGCAATGAGGTTGTCGTGTGGATCCTCTCGATCGTGATGATCCTGGCCATGACGGCCTCGCAGTTCATCACCCAGAAGCAGATCATGGCCAAGAACATGTCCGAAGAGGCTATGGCGAGCCCGTTCATGCGCCAGCAGAAGATGATGCTGTACATCCTGCCGGTGGTCTTCGGCGTGGGTGGCATCAACTTCCCCATTGGTGTCCTCATCTACTGGACCACCACCAACCTGTGGACTATGGCGCAGCAGTTCTTCGTTATTCGTCGCATGCCGACGCCGGGTTCCCCTGCAGCGAAGGCCCTCGCTGAGCGCCGTGCCGCCAAGGGTCTTCCAGCGCTTCCTATTCTCGGTGGGAAAAAGGTCGACGCCCAGGCAGAGGCCGCAGCAGCTGCTGCGGCTGCCGCGATAGCCGAGGCCAAGAGCCAGCGTATTCAGCCACAACGTAAGAACAGGAAGAAGAAGTAATGTCTGTCGAAAGCTCCGAACACGCACTGTCCGCCGAGGTCATTGACGACCAGGATGATTCCGCTACCGACGACGGTACTTCCGAAAAAGGTTCTTCCGCTAGCCGTCTCGAAGAAGAAGGCGATGTCGCAGCCGACTACCTCGAGGAACTTCTTGACATTGCAGACATCGACGGCGATATCGACATCGAGGTCCGTAATGGACGCACCTACATCTCCATCGTCGCCGAGGAAGAGTCCAGCAATCTGGAAAACCTCGTGGGCAAGGACGGCGAAGTACTCGAAGCCCTTCAGGAGCTGACCAGGCTTTCCGTGCTCTCAGCGACGGAAAACCGCTCGCGCCTGGTGCTGGATATCAATGGCTACCGTCAGGAACGTGCCGGACATCTGCAGAAGATTGCAGAGGATGCCGCTGCTTCGGTCAAGGAATCCGGCAAGGCTGTGGCGCTGGAGCCGATGAGTGCTTATGAGCGCAAAATCGTCCATGACGCTGTGGCTGATCTGGGCCTCGTCAGCGAGTCTGAGGGTGAAGGCGCCGGCCGCCACATCGTTGTTTCCGCTGACTAGAGAATTGCTGACCTGCTAATCATGGTTGAAATTACCGCAGCTGAACTGTTGGCGGCCGAGAAGATCTTCGGTGACCGTCTCGATCTGGCCAAACGTTATGTTGAACATCTGGCCACGTCCGGAACGGAACGCGGACTTATCGGTCCCCGGGAGGTTCCCAGGCTCTGGAGCAGGCACGTCCTCAACTGTGCTGTCATCGAGACTGAGATTGCCCACGGAAGCCATGTCGCCGATGTTGGCAGCGGGGCCGGTCTTCCGGGTCTCTGTCTGGCCATTGCGCGTCCGGATCTGGAATTGACACTCATTGAGCCGCTGGAACGCCGCGTGATCTGGCTTCAGGAAGTGGTCGATGACCTTGGCCTGGAAAACGTCACGGTGATGCGAACCCGCGCCGAACTGGCGGTGGGGCTGATAGATGCCGATGTGGTGACTGCCCGTGCCGTTTCGGCCTTGAGTAATCTGGCCGGATTGACCATTCCCCTGCTCGCCGGAAAGGGAGAAGTCGTGGCCATCAAGGGCCGAAGTGTCGGTGAAGAAATTGAGAAGGCCGCCAAGGTCATTCGGAAGCTTGGCGGCGTGCAAACGTCCGTGGTGACCGTTGGCCAGGACCTGCTGGAAGAACCCACAACTGTGGTCCGGATCGTAGTGAATAAGTCTCAAAAAATCGCCTAGCTGAGGCACGGTGCCCCGGGTCTTCAAGATTCAGCGGTTAGGCTAGTGACAGCAAAAGCCGAACGAGAGTGAGTGTGTCCCAGTGACCAGTAGCGAAGCCTCCACACAGCGGATACCCCCGTTTGTGTCTTTGGGGTCAGCACGAGCACTTTTTGTGCCCTCGGCGGTGTCTCCGTACACTTCGAATCACCTGAAATCAGTTTCAGAGGGCATCGCTTCGAGCACTGTTTCACGTGAAACTTCGAAATCCGGCAAAGTAAATGTCCTGGACAGCCTGGACGATTCCAGTCCGATCGCGCGGGAGCTGGCACATGAAAACAGGCGCCGGGAACGGCTCCTGGGACGAGAGTTGCCCAAGCCGGAGAAGACCCGGATTTTCACTGTTTCAAACCAAAAAGGCGGAGTGGGTAAAACCACCACTACAGTCAACATTGCTGCTGCTTTGGCTGCGGCGGGGCTCAACGTCCTGGTCATCGACATTGATCCGCAGGGTAACGCCTCCACCGCACTGGGTATTGAGCATCACGCGGATGTAGACAGCATCTACGACGTCTTGATCAATGACATGCCGCTTGAGGATGTCGTGGCGCCGTGCCCGGACATCAGCAACCTGATCTGTGCCCCTGCCACCATCCACCTTGCCGGTGCTGAGATTGAGCTGGTCTCCCTGGTGGCCAGGGAGCAGCGTCTACGCCGGGCCATAGATGTCTACTCCAAGACCCGGGAGAAGAACGGCGAAGAGCGGCTTGACTTTATTTTCATCGACTGTCCGCCGAGCCTCGGGCTGCTCACCGTCAACGCTTTCTGCGCGGCCGGGGAAGTCCTTATTCCCATCCAGTGTGAGTACTACGCGCTGGAAGGATTGAGTCAGCTGTTGAAGAACATCGAAATGATCCAGAAGCATCTGAATGCCGATCTGGTTGTGTCCACCATTCTCCTGACGATGTATGACGGTCGGACAAACCTGGCTGCCCAGGTGGCAGCCGAGGTCCGCCTGCACTTCCCCGATCAGGTTCTGGGAGCGGTTGTCCCCCGCTCGGTGCGCATTTCGGAAGCCCCCAGCTACCAGCAGACCGTGATGACTTATGATCCGTCCTCCAGTGGAGCACTCTCTTATCTGGAAGCCGCGGCGGAAATCGCTGAACGTTAGATTTTTTCAAGAATTGCAACAACTGGAGCCAGGTGATGCCGGCTCTTCCGACGGAGGGATTTACCCATGAGCGAAAAGCGACGTGGCCTGGGCCGCGGTCTTGGCGCACTCATTCCGAGTTCCGCCCCTGCCGATGCCCCGGGTAACGGGGCATCGCCGTCGCGGCCCGTTGATCTCTTTTTTCCCGAGGGGCGGAAGAAGACAGCACCCGCAGAGAACGCTGATGTGGTTTCCGGAACAGAAGCTGGCTCCGCTGACGCGGACGTCAGGGACGCAGCTCCGAAGTTGCCTGCGGCGGCCGTTTCCCGTCCGGCTAAACTGTCTGTCAAGGCACTGGCCAATTCCACTTCGAAGGCTGCTCCAAAGGTGGCGACCCAGGAGACCGTTGGGGCGCAGTCGAGATCTTCGGCGCCCATCGAGGGGTCTCAGGCTTCGACTTCTCACGGAACGGATCCACGTACTGGTTCCGATCGCTCGTCTGACCATGTGGAGCTCGTGGAAGTTCCCGGCGTCCGGTTCGCTGAGATCCCCGTCACGGACATCCATCCCAACCGGAAACAGCCGCGCTCAGTCTTTGATGAGGACGATATGGCTGAGCTCATCCACTCAGTCAAAGAAATCGGTGTCCTCCAGCCAATTGTTGTGCGGACTTCAACCGAAGTTGGTGGCGAACCCTATGAGTTGGTTATGGGTGAGCGCCGCTGGCGGGCAGTGCAGGCCGCGGGTCTCTCCACCATCCCTGCAATCGTTCGTGACACTACCGATGACGATCTCCTCCGCGATGCCTTGCTGGAAAACCTCCATCGTAGTCAGCTCAATCCACTGGAAGAGGCAGCCGCCTACCAGCAATTGCTCGAAGACTTCGGAACCACACACGAACAGCTGGCGGACAGGATAGGCCGCTCTCGTCCCCAGGTATCCAACACACTCCGCCTCCTCAAGCTCCCGCCTCTGGTGCAGCGCCGGGTTGCCGCCAGCGTTATCTCGGCCGGCCATGCCCGCGCACTGCTTGCCCTTCCGGACTCGGCAGCGATGGAGCGGCTGGCGCAAAAGATTGTTGCTGAAGGTATGTCGGTCCGGGCAACGGAAGAGGCCGTTACGCTTTACCGGGATCCTGTGTCTCCGGTGAAGAACAATATTCCCCGGCCGGGTGCACGACACGAGCGTTTGGACTACTTGGCTTCATCACTGTCTGATCGGCTGGATACCAACGTCAAGATCTCGCTTGGTACACGGAAAGGGCGGGTCAGCATTGAGTTTGCTAGCGTCGAGGATCTGAATAGAATCATGGACGTTCTAGCACCTGGTTCGGAGAACTGACCGAAAGCCATTCAGAGTAAGGCCCGTTTCATTTGAGACGGGCCCTATTTTTGTCTTACGGTCCTCTTCGTTGAGTTTGTTCTCCCAATGTGTGTGTTTCACGGGAAACCGTCCTCGCCGGCGATGACATCAATCAATTGGGTCAGCCATAGCTCCCCATTTTTCGGTCAAATGTCAGGGTCTATGGTTGTTTCCGCTGTTCCCGGGCGTTGCGGCGACCGGTTCTCCTGGCTCCGATGCTCCTGGCTGACGCCGTGGTCAACGATCGTGCCGGTCGCACGCCGTGGACCTTAGCTGGACTCTGTCTACTCGCGTCTGCCACGTCATGTTTCACGTGAAACCAATACGCTGTTTCGTCTTCCCGCACAACGTTGTCTAACAAGGTTTCACGTGGAACATGCTTTTAGAACCACGAAAAGCGGGCGCCAGTCCGAAGCGAAGGGGCAGGGCGTATCTGCTAATGTCTGCCTAGCCGGTTTGGGACGATTGGGGTATGTCTCGTACTGTAGTTTTGACTGATGACCCGTGGCGCGCATCGAGCCACTGATGGCGAGCTCGGACGGGAGCCGGGGTCGGCCGTTCCGGGATCACCGGCAGGTAGTGGAGGGCATTGATTACCGGTTCGGGCCGGGATTCCGTGGCGTGATCTGCCGGCGGGTGTCGGATCTGGACGACGGTCTGGAAGCGTCATCGACGCTTCAGCGGTGATGGCACGTGGGACATAATCCGTACCCGCCTTCTGGTTGAAACCGACGCGGCCGGCGGGATTGACGGGGAGGTCTCCGTGGACTTCACCGTGAACCGCGCCCACCAGCACGCAACGGACCTTCCGTGGCACACAGGGGGAGCTGTCGAATACATGAATCTGCTGGAAGAACGCCGCTAACCATGCGATCGGGCGGTCTCGCGGGGGGTCTGACAACCAAAATCCATCACGTGTGTGACGGGAAAACACGCCTCTGGTGATGTTGCCCGGTCCGGGGCAGGGCGGGATTCGCCGGTGTTCCCGCACCTGCACGACTCGCTGCGTGTGCCCCGGATCCGCGCGGGCTGTGCCCGGTCCCGCCCCGACCGCGCCTTGGGCGATATAGCGTACTCGTCGAAGTCGAACCGTGAGCTGCTGCGCAGCCGCGGCATCCAGGCCGTGGTACCGGAACGCTCCGACCAGGTCGCAAACCAGAAACGCCGCGGCAGCAGCGGCGGGCGTCCGGTGGGCCTGGACACGGAAGCGTACAAGCACCGCAACGCCGTCAAACGATCATTCACCACGTTCAAACAATGGTGAGGCCTCGCGACCCGATACAACAAGCTTGCCCTCACCTACCGCGGCGGGGTCGTGCTCCGCGCCATCAGGATCTGGGTCAAGGAATTAGGAAACACTTTCCAGCCCCTGCTCGGAAGCACCTCACGGACTAGGCTTGGTCTCCGTACTTGGAAAGCCGGAACAACCAGCGACTATCAGACGGCGAAACGACTTTGGTGAGCACCGCCGTCAACTGGAACCGGTATCCCTCCACCAGCGCTGGACGGTAACTGCAGCCAAGCCAATCAGGGGCGTCGAGTTTGTTGGGGGCATCATGCATAGAGATGTTCCATGCGGCATGTTCAGCCGTGCACAGAAGGTCAACATGCAGAGGAGGAAACTTAAGTCGGCCGTGAGCCGTCGTTCCGGCTACAGTACGGCCGCCCAAAACGCTCGCAGGTGGGCAGCACAATACGGTAGGCCACTTGTCGTCGGACGCAAGAGTCCCCCAACGCCGGGCTGACGGGCAGGGCAGCTATCGAGAACTTTCGGATGCACCGCTGCTTCCACGGTGGGTGCGTCCGACATCGGCCGCGCACGTTACGGCGATTGCGGGAAGTTGTCTTGGCCGGGAGGAGCTGCTTGGGTGAGCACGACGACGGTGGCATCCCCTGCGGTGATGGAACAGCTGTAGTCTCACACAGGACGGCGGTCTTGGGCCTGGCGGCGCGGCAGTGAGAGCCTCCCACGGACTCCTGCGGCTAGTGCAGAGGGCTGAGGATAGGACTATTCGCGGGTCGTGTTTATTCAGGCATTGGGGCGGAGAGAATCCGACGATGGGTGAACTTTCCAGCGGCAATCCTTGGTCTGACGCCGCATCTTCCCGGTCCGGTGTTGACTCTATCAGTGAGGTGATCGAAGAAAGACGATCGGTCCCGTGTTGGTTCTGAGGTCCTGGTGAAGCGGGCGTGACTGGTGCTTGACAGGACTGCGGTCTCGCTCGGCCGCCAGCGCGACCATCCTGCAATCAATGATCACAGGCACTCGAACTGAATGTCCCGGAACGCCTATGGCCCGGCCCACGCGTCCATGTGCGGGCACTTCATTATGAGCGAATGTGGGAGTTCAACGCTGACTGCGGAAGGCAGCCTCCCCAGCCTCACCTGGAACGCGAAATTGGCTGTGCGGTGCGCCGGCGTCCGAGGCTATGTATGGGATCCGGAACGTGGACTTGAGTCGGAGTTCACCGTCAGTGCAGTCACAGTGGCCGACGGATAGCGGTCCTTCATTGTTGAGACAAGATCAGGCACGCAGGTCAGGCCGTGGAAGTTAGTTGTCTGATTTGATGCAGGGTCGGCAGGAGCGTTTCTCTGCATGCAGAGCCGGTTTTCTCTGTTGATTGTGTTAGTTCTGAACCCGTGCATATCCCTGTGGATAACTATGTGGAAAAGCGTTCGCCGATCCGGCCCTACCAGTCGATGTTTACGAGTGCGCGAAACGTGACGAATCGTCCCTCTATGGAGTCCGTGGAAGATTCAAGGACTTGAGTGTTTCACGTGAAACAGCGCCAGCGCATTTACGCGACCCGTTTTTTCGAAAAAGTAGCTGAAAACCGGGGATTCAAGCACAAGCTGACGAGTTAACAGCAAAGTTGCTCTGCCGGATAACGGAAACATCTTCCTGAGTATTCGGCCGCGTCCGACCCTTGGGTCAATGGTCCGAAACCGATGTTTTCGGCAGGTGCGCAGAAATGGAAATTTCCATCTCATTGGCCTTGTGGATAACGCTGTGAATAACCTCACGTCTGGCAGGTCCTGGATGCCCCTGCTCAGCCCTTCCGGGCGACAGTGCGGCTGCGATGTGAGGATCTCCACACCAGGCCGGCGACAAATCCTGGAACCGCAAAGTGTCGTCACCTTTCGCCCAGCCAACCCGCCCGCGCGGCATCGCCATCTGATCGGGAAGAAGTTCTATCACGCCCAGCGTTCTCGTGGACACGCTCAGCTATTTCGTGGAGCAAGGCAGAATTGCGCAGCCCGGTCATGCACTGAGGCGGGCGCCTTGAGTTGGATTGGAACGATCTGCCGGCTCACGGGACTGGTTCAATCTTGGCTCGGACGTCCGTTGTCCGCATGGTCCATATCGCTCGGCGTTGGTTCTGTAAATGAGACAGATCGGGGGCGTGCGGGCACTGATTTGCCGCAGGCCGCTGCAGACGGCAGCAGCGGTTGTAGTGCCTCCAACTCTCATTTCGTCGTTTCGATTTGTTCGGTCACGACACAGATCCGCTCTGTGCAGTTGCCGTGGCAGGTAGGTCTGTCCACCTCGTAGCGGAGGCCAAGAAAAACATGGAAGGTGCACGGCGGCGTGGGGCTCGCTCGGGGTGGATGGCGCGTGTCCGGTGGTGCGTGACCGGTGTCTAGAGTGTTCGGGACCGGCTGGGGTTGTGTGACGAGCGCCCGCTGACCTGACGGGTGTCTGGTGGGCTCGGCGGCTGCCGGATGCGTTGACCGGTGCCCTGCCGGCTGTGCGACTGCCAGGTGAGGTGTCGGTGTGCCGGGGAGCCGGACCTGGGCTCCTGTGTGTGGGCGTAGCGGTGCCGTGCCCGCTCTGCGACAGGTGGCACGGCGCCGCCGGTTTGTTAGCGGATGACTAACATCTGAGACGTCGGTTCGGTGGGCGTGGCGCCCGCAGTGGTGGGTGACCGACGCCCGGTGGGCGTGACAGGTGCCGGGCGGGTTGGGTGAAGCGGACAGGTACTCTTTGGTGCCGACCGTGCCCCTGATGGTGTAGCTGAGGTTCTGTGCACGTGGCTCGGCGCACTGCCACCTCTCCGCTGTTGCTGTGCTGCCTGGTGACTGCGTGGCGCCACCTACCGGAGGTGACTCGGCCAGAACTCTCTCCGGCTAGATCCCGGACATAGGTTCCTTGTACGGATTCGGCCGCAGGGGTTGATCCGTGAAGAGAGGAAGCGGCGGCCCGCCTGATCGAATTGCCTTCTATGGAACAACCATTTAGATGAATGTTGCTACGCGGACCCACTTTTGGCCAGGACCACGGCGCAACGGTACAGGTCAGTTGCGTTGTCGCAGTGCTGGCGCCTGGGCCTGCTGAGGAGATCCTGTTTCCAGGGCATCGAAACGGGCACTACCGGCCCCAGACGCGCACCATGGCGGGTGTCTCGTCATGTCGGAAGTATTGGTTCGGTCGCGTAGCTTCAATTCAGTGGATACTTGGATGGCAGCAGGCGATCCATCTGTTGGCCGTTCCCCCAAGCCCAGTTGGCAATTTGTCAGCCACTGGATTCTTTAATCAGATTCTGCAGCACCGCAGCACCAGGGCCGCGGCAAGTAGCTGGAGCTCCGAATCTCCCCTGGCTGACGCGTGTCCGCTCTACTGTCCCTATCTGAGGCTGTACTGTCATGTTGTCCTAACACCACTCATGGCTGTTACTTCCGCTGAATCCTGAGTTTGACGCGCACGCAACTGATACCGGGTGGCCGATGTGTCTTAAGATGCAGCTAGCGGACCCATTGTTGGCTGAGCCTCACCACGATTTCAGCTACCTCGGTGCCAATGTGTGTGAGCAAGTGTGCCTGCTTCAGACAGGTATGCAGCGCGTTATGTGACTCCCATGCATCACAGTTGGAGGCCCGGCAGTATGGTCGCCCTGATTACATTGGCGTGGGACGTTGTCGGCGGCAGTGTGATGCGGAGCTGAGTCCCGGGATGGTCCGGCCAGGACTTGGGTTTCACGTGAAACATTGCGGGCGAGGTCCGGCTGCCCACAATCACCGATGAGCCCGGGCCGTTCACGCGAAGGATATACCGCGGGCCGTTTCGAGAGAGCCGAGGACAGGCCATGGTTTCACGGGAAACCCTCCCCCGGAACTGATCGTGAGACGAGCTACCAAGCATGCGATGTACGGTCCAAGCATGAAGTAAGCAAGTGGCTGAATCAGAACTCAACACTATCGGGGCATCGGCCGGAGGTATTCCTTCGCAGTCCAGGAAAATACGAGCGGTGGGCACCGACTAGTTGAACTCGACTGGTTGAGTTTGCGGGCACATACAGGCGGGATATGCACCAAGCAGCCCAGACGCATTCTCATTGGGTTTACGAAGACGGGTTCTTTGGATCGAAGGGAGAATCCAGCGAAGGTGCATCCCGGATGTCATGCGTGACACTGGAGTGTTTCACGTAAAAACAGTGAGTGTTTCACGTGAAACAGACACGCATTGCAGTCACGCCGCCCGTAGCCGGCCATGGCTCGAGATCCGCAAAAATTGAGCATGGACTATCACGGGCGACGGAATATGGGTCTCACCGACCCCGGCCAGGTCAAGTTCCAAACCCTGGCCGATCTGGCTTTTCAGATGGATCAGTCATTTGGCCTGTTCGTGGTCAGGCTGCATATGGCCGGGTAGATGTTGCCGCTCAATTGTGTGGAAGAGGGCCAGTTGCTCGCGAGTATTAGTTCTGGCGAGTATCGGTGGATTTGGTCGGCCCTTGATCAGGAGCTTGCCCGGAGCTGAATTTCTACCAACTAGTGCCTGTCGTGTGTTTCACGTGAAACACACGCGGCGGGACTCTTAGGATGACCGCCTACACTCAAGTTGGTTCTTGACGCACGGTATTCATTTGCCTACCCCAGTAAGGTCCAAGTCTGGCTGTGCAACCGATCACACTCCGTTAAATAACAGCCAACAAGTAGCCAAAAACGCTCTAGTTAGATGAAATCTGCGCCGTACGTGGTCTGCGATCACGCCGAAATGGTGCGAAAAACAAAAGTGGCCGCCACTTCCAAGGGTGACGACCACTTCCACCCCGCCCAGGATTAAGCCGGGTTGATTGTTAGGACAGGACGTCCGCAAATTCCTTCTCAAAGAACTGCTTTGGCTTCGCGCCGATGACCGTGCTCTTCACTTCGCCGCCCTGGAACAGGTAAACAGCCGGAATGGAGGTGATGCCATACTCAGCAGCAATGGCCGGGTTGTCGTCCACGTTCAACTTGACCACGGTGACCTTGTCGCTGTATTCGACGGAGATCTCGTCGAGAATGGGCCCGAGCTTCCGGCACGGACCACACCATTCGGCCCAGAAATCAACGATGACCGGCTTGTCAGCTGCCAGAACATCCGTGCTGAAACTTGCATCTGTCACATCTTTTGCGTTGCTCATAACCTGTCTCTTTCTTGTCGAATGGTTGCACGCGGATTACGCGTGAAGGTCTGCCAGATAGTGCTCCACATCGATGGCTGCCACGCAACCGGAACCGGAGGCAGTGATGGCCTGGCGGTAGGTGGGGTCTACAACATCGCCTGCAGCGAAAACACCCTTAACACTCGTCCGGGAGCTGCGTCCGTCCACGGCGATGGTGCCTGCCGGGGTTAGCTCGAGTGTGTCCTTGATGAGTTCGGTACGGGGATCATTGCCGATTGCCACGAACACACCTGTGACTGCGAGTTCGGACTCTTTGCCGTCCACCAGGTTTTTGAGCTTCAACGCGGTGACTTTGTCACCACCAACAACGTCATTCACGGCGGTGTTCCACACGAACTTGATTTTGTCGTGAGCCTCGGCCCGATCGGCCATAATCCTTGAAGCCTTGAGCGTGTCACGCCGGTGCACCACCGTAACGGACTTGGCGAACTTGGTCAGGAACAGGGCTTCCTCCATGGCTGAGTCACCCCCACCGATGACGGCGATGTCCTGATCCTTGAAAAAGAAACCATCGCAGGTTGCACACCAGCTCACACCGTGGCCGGAAAGTCGTTTTTCATTCGGGAGCCCCAGCTCGCGGTAGGCAGAACCAGTGGACAGGATGACGGCGCGGGCCTGGAACTTCTCACCAGTGGCGATGGTGACAGTCTTGATGTCGCCCTCAAGCTCCAACGCGGTAACGTCCTCAAACTGGATCTCGGTGCCGAACCGGGCCGCCTGCTTCTCGAAGTTTTCCATCAGGTCCGGACCCATGATGCCGTCAGGGAAACCGGGGTAGTTTTCGACGTCCGTGGTGTTCATCAGCTCGCCACCTGCAGTGACCGAACCGGCCAGCATGAGTGGTTTCAGATTGGCGCGTGCGGTGTAGACAGCGGCCGTATAACCAGCTGGGCCGGAGCCGACGATGATGACCTCACGCACTTCTGACGCGCTGTTTTCTGCGTTGCTCACTGAACGGTGAACCTCTTCCTTAGTCGATGCGCGGACCTTTTAAGGCCGGCCACATGGCACAACTGATTCTTGGTGCTGAATATTCCGTCCGCCCGGACGCCGAATGCTGCCCGGGCAGCAGGAGGGAACCCCATCACCGGACGTCCTCATAGATTACCGTCTTGGGGCCAGCGGGGTGGTTGGCTGTTACGGGACGATGACGGCCCGCTGCGGTTTACTGGATCTTGATCTCAGCAAGACGCAGGCCGAAACCGAAGCGGGTTTTAGGTGCTGCCAGCTTGGGAAGCTTTTCAATGGACACAATCACGTACTGCGCGGTGGCAGGTTCCGCCAGGGGCATGGTGAGGTCCGTTGAAGTGAAACTGTTGGTGCCAATCTGCTTGGCGCCATCGAGCGAGGGCCGGTCATTGGTGAAAACACTGATGCTTCCGCCGGTTGCACCCAGCTGGGAGAGAGTTACTGAAGAGACCTTCGAGGCGCCCTTTAACTTGACCACCAGAGATACGCCGTCACCTGCCAGTCCGCCCCAGTTATCCGATGCAAACTCCATGTCCGACCAGAAGCTCGCGGCGTTGCCGTCGAATGTTTTGCTGAGATCGGCGTCGTATGTTGCGGCAAAATCAAAGTTGCCCAGGCGTGTGATGCCTGCGATCGTCGGTGGTCCGGCGGCCGGTTCCGAACCCTGTGTTGCCGAGGGTTGCCCCGTAGTGGGCTGCGACGAGTTGCTGGTCCCGGGAGCCGGCTTGGCCTCCGGCTGACTCTTGAAAAAGCTGCCCAAGTTCGAAACAGCGAAGACGAGAGCGGCAACAAGGACCAATGCCAGCAGTCCACCTACCAGCCAGCGCATGGAACGCGGCTCTTTTTCCGGCTGGTCATCGTCGTCGTAGTCAGCAGTTGCCGGCGGAGCTGAGGAACGGGCGAAGGCAGGGAAGTTTCCTGCCGGCCGATCCTCCACCGGACCCCCTGATGAGCCCGTGGAAGAATATTGATCCTGCTGTCCTGTGTCGGCGTCGTCGTAGTCGTCATCAGACCACAGCGATACCTTGGGAGCAGCGGCGGGCTGGGCCTGACCGGCGCTCTGCACCGTCTGGGGTGCCGTTGATTCCGCTGATGGCCGTGCGGGAGCGGCTGGTGGTGTGGCCGCCTGCGGAGCCGTGGCCGGCGTCGGGGACGTTCCGGCTGCAGCCGCGGACGCGGCGGCGCCTGCGGCTCCCCCGGCGAGTCCAGCCGCTGCGGCTCCGTGCGATGTGGGCATGCTCTGGACGCCAGCGGAAGGTTCCACCGCGGGACGCGCGGGCGTTCGGGGAGGCAAGGAGGGGGCCGGCTTCGGCGCCCCCGACGGTTGTGATGGCTGGGATGCTGCCGGGCCTGGATCTGCCTGGCTGCCGTGGCCATCGCTGTAGTTGATGTAGCCGGCGTTGACTTCGTCCTCGGCGTCGTACGGTTCCGGTTCATGGGAACGTGCCTGACCGAAAATCTCGCTGCCCAGGGTGTCCGTAAAGAACGGCTCCACATATGGCGGGTGGGAGGCAACCACCAGGTCCAGCAGATCAGCTGCGGAGGTGTGGTTGGTGATCAAATATGTGGTGGCTTCACTGACGCCCAGATCCAAAATCTGGACTGTTCCGGGACGTTCGCCGGTAGCAACCTCACGGGCGCTCTGGGCGACCTGCTCTGCGTTGTCCGGTCCGGCAACCAGAATGCTGACCTTGCGGTTGAGAACCTGGTCAACACCATCCAGCACCAGATCCTGGTCATGCGAGGTCAATACATTGCCGGTGACCTTATAACGGCCGCCGAGTACTGATCCGACATCGATCGGGTGGGACACGTGTTCCTCCTTGACTGTCCGGGAATTGCTGCGTAGATGATGCGATCGCCGATCAGATGTCCTCCGGTTGGCCGGCCCGCATCTGGTCTTGCAACTACCCTTGTTCAGTTCCGATCCTAGCCGATGGCGCGCAAGGGACGCGTGAGACAGGCAGCACCAAACCTGGGTGCTATCACTTTTTCCTGCGGCGCCTCAACCTGAAATACGGGTTGTGGCCGGCGACGCCCTGGAACGTCCGGGGCCCTGGCAACGGGATCTGCTCCCGCAGCAGGCTCCCCTTGGCTGTGGTGGGAACGTCTTCAGCCGGCAGGTAGCCGCCCCCGGGCGCACTGTCCGGCCCCGTCCCCGTTGCCTCGGAGGGGCGGTTGCGGCTGCGTGGCTCGGGAGCCGGCCCTGCGCGGAATGACGTGGGATCGAACTCGCCGGAAATCCGTGGGATCAGACCGGTGTCCACGGAGACCGTGGCGCGATCCGGCGTCGACCTTTCCTCTTCGGGCGAACTTTCCCCTGAAGGGGACCTGGAACCGGCAGCGTAGTCTGACGGCTCCCCGGGACCTGAACCTCGTCCCAGCCGTCCCAGCAGCGGACGCAGCAGATCCCGCAGCTCTGTGACATGGAAGATTTTCAGCAGGAAGAGATACACCATCAGCATGACGGGTCCGACGACGGCGACAGTCACCAGTGCGGCCGGCCGGCTGCTCCAGGCGAAACCATCGGGGCTGTAGCTGCCCAGCAGCCACAGGGCCGCCGCGCCGGCCACCGCAGAGCCCAAGGCGGCATAACCCATCCGGATATACGAATTCGCGATCCTCGGACCGTCCAGATGACCGAGGAGGCGGCGCAGAAATACGGCACTGACCACAACGGACAGGATGTTCCCACCTGTATATAGGAGTGCGATGGCAAAAATGATCTGACCGAACGGGAGGAACTGGATGAAAAACGCAGCTACCAAGTTGACCAGCGCGAGTACCAGCTGGATGTAGAACGGCGTGCGGGCGTCCTCATTGGCGTAGAAAACCCGGGACATCATGAAGTTCGCGCTCATGAACGGGGTGCTCAGCGCGAGGATGGTGAGCGTCTGGGCGAGCATCACACCGTCCTGCCGCTCACCACCGGAGAAGAACATGCCCAGCGGCCCGGCCAGCGCGAACAGCGCCAGGGCGCCGAAAACCGTAGCCACGGCCATGGTCCGCAGGCCGTGGGAGAGGGCATCGCGGAGCTCGGCCCGGTTGCCGTCCTGGGAGGCGCGCGTCATCCGGTTGAAGAGGACCGTGGCCAGGGACAACGCAATGATGGAGTGCGGCAGCAGGTACAGCTGGCTGGCCACTTCCAGGACGGCGTTGCCGGGAACGGACGCTGCTGCGGCCACGTCACCGGCATGCTGCAGCCGGAGCCGCTCGGCGCCCGGGATGGTGGCAATCCTCATGACGTACAGGAAAGCAAGCTGCCCGACGGCGGCTGTCAGGAGCGTCCACACGCTCAGCTTTGCTGCCTGGCCGAGGCCAACTCCGCGCCAGCCGAACCGTGGGCGCAGGCCCAGTTTCAGCCGGAATACCGGGATGAGTAGGATGGCCGTCTGGGCGATGACTCCGATGGTGGAGAACCCTGCCACCAGGAAGGTCTGCTGGGCGCCCCAATTGTCCAGGATGTGCGGGTTGGTGATGTTCGCGCCGAAAATCCAGATGAACATGCCCAGCCCGGCAATGGCCACTATGTTGTTCAGGATGGGCGCCCACATGGCCGGGCCGAACGCGCCGTTGGCGTTCAGGACCTGGGTCAGGAGGGCATACAGCCCGTAAAAGAAAATCTGCGGCAGGCACCAGAAGGCAAAAGCAACGGCCAGCGCTTTTTGCTGCGGCGAGTATCCCTGCGTGGTCAGCTCGATCACCCACGGCGCGAGCAGCGTCACCAGCAATGTCAGTGAAAACAGCACCAGCACGGCCAGGGTGAGGAGCCGGCTGATGTAGTCCGCTCCCCTGTCCGGGCCTTTGCTCGCCTTGATGATCTGCGGAACCAGGACAGCATTGAAGACGCCGCCGGCAACCAGCAGGAAAATCAGGTTGGGCAGGTTGTTGGCGTTGATGAACGTGTCATTGACGGTTGAGCCGAGGCCCAAGGCGGCGCCCAGCATCCAGGTTTTGCCGAAGCCAAGAAAACGTGAAACAAGCGTTCCCGCGGCCATGATGGCGCTGGAACGCGTTTCGCCGGCCTGGGCGGAACCGGCCGGCGCGGATTTTTCGGATGGAGGGTTGGCTGCTGACATCTGCTTCATCGTCTCACCCGGGGGCGGTTAATGGTGTGATCCGCGGGCCATGGAATGGGTCACAGGCGCCTCAGTGGTGTTCCGGCAGGACTTCCCTGGCCAGATCCGCGATACGCCGCTCATTCGGGAAGGAAAGCTTCCGTGCCAGCTCCTGGATGGGGACCCACGCCACATCCACGGCCTCGTGATCCGGATCGTTCTCAATGGTCAGCTCGCCGCCCGTGGCCCGGAGCAGGTAGTGGTGCACGGTTTTATGCACCCGGTGCCCGCTGACCGTAAACCAGTAGTCGATGCTGCCCAGCGGTGCCAGGATGCGGCCTTCAATGCCCGTTTCCTCGGCGATTTCGCGGACAGCCGCTGCCTCGTTGTTCTCCTCGCCTTCCGGGTGACCCTTCGGCAGGCACCACTCAAGACGTCCGCCCCTGTTAACGCGCGCAATAATCGCAACCCTCAATTCGGCGTCGGAGGTGTCCACCACAACGCCGCCGGCGGAGACCTCCTCAACGGTGGGCAGCGAAGCCGGAGCCGAATGCTGGGCGGGCGCGACGTGGGCACCGATTGCCGACGGCAACGGTGCGTTTGTCTTCCTGCCGGGAGCGCTCGGTACGGGATGGGCCATGAAGTCCACTCTAACTACTCCCGCCCCGTGGTGATGACCGGAACATGACTTCCAAGTGGACTGCGTATGACGCACTTTGCCGGCGTTCCGCGAACCTAAGGCGTTTCACTGGTGTTCAGGCACCGTTTTGGTGTGGTTCGGGTCCGTTTTCTGACAAGCTTAAGAAACTATGGCGCACGCACATCACAAGTCTGATTTTCACACCGTCGAATTCCAGGTGGACCCGGTGGTCCTGGAGCTCGGACAGCGCTTTGTGGACGCCGGCCATGAACTGTCGCTGGTGGGTGGCCCGGTCCGTGACATTTTCCTGGGCCGCACGTCCCCTGACCTTGATTTCACCACCGATGCCACGCCTGGCCAGACGGTGTCACTGATCAAGAAGTGGGCGGACAACTACTGGGAGATCGGGCGCGCCTTTGGCACCATCGGCATGCGCAAGGCCGGATTCCAGATTGAAATCACCACCTACCGGGCCGAGGCCTATGATCCCGAATCGCGCAAGCCTGTTGTGGCGTTTGGATCGTCGCTGACGGATGACCTGCTGCGGCGGGACTTCACCATCAACGCCATGGCGCTTCGCCTGCCTTCGCTGGAGCTCGTTGACCCGTTTGGCGGTGTCCGCGACCTCCAGGCCTCGGTGCTGGCCACTCCCGGGGCCCCGGAATCATCCTTCTCCGACGATCCCCTCCGCATGATGCGCGCCGCCAGGTTCGCCTCACAGCTGGGTGTATCCGTGCATGACGACGTCCGGCTGGCCATGTCCCAGATGGCCGAGCGGATCACCATCATTTCCGCTGAGCGCGTGCGGGACGAACTGACCAAGCTGATCTGCGGCGCGCACCCGCGCGTGGGCATTGACCTGCTGGTGGACACAGGCCTGTCCGAATTCGTGCTGCCCGAAGTATCCGCGCTGCGCCTTGAATCGGACGAACACCACCGGCACAAGGACGTCTACCATCATTCCCTCCAGGTCCTGGAACAGGCGGCCGCGCTGGAAACTGCAGCAGACGGTCCGGTTCCGGGCCCCGACTTTGTGCTGCGGTTCGCTGCGTTGATGCACGACGTCGGCAAACCGGCTACGCGCCGTTTTGAACCGGGCGGCGCGGTGAGCTTCCGCCACCACGACATGGTTGGTTCCAAACTGACGGCCAAACGGATGAAAACGCTCCGCTTCGACAACGACACCATCAAGGCTGTGGCCCGGCTGGTGGAACTGCACATGCGCTTCTACGGCTACGGCGAGGCCGGCTGGAGCGATTCTGCGGTCCGCCGCTACGTCACCGACGCCGGACCACTGCTGGAGCGCCTGCACCGGCTCACGCGTTCGGATGTGACTACCAGGAACCAGCGCAAGTCCGAGAGACTTTCCTTCGCCTACGACGACCTCGAGACCCGGATAGCCGCACTGCGCGAACAGGAATCGCTGGAAGCCGTGCGACCGGATCTGGACGGGGCCCGGATCATGGCTCTGCTGGGACTCAAACCCGGACCGGTAGTTGGGCGCGCCTACAAGTTCCTGCTCGAGGAGCGCATGGAGCACGGCCCGCTGGACCTTGCCGTGGCTGAAAGAAAGCTGCACGAGTGGTGGGCACAACAGCCCGAATCCGCGCCCCCGGCGCAGGAAACTGCACAGTCTCCGGACGACGTCGAACTTTCCCCTTCCGAACCAGCACCGAAACTTGCACCAAAACAGGAGTCCTAAGTGAACGCACCAGCCAGCACCGCCCGTCCCCAGCTCTGGATTCTGCGCCACGGCGAAACCGAGTGGTCCAAGAGCGGGCAGTACACCGGCCTGACGGACCTCCCTCTCACAGTAGAGGGCGAACAGCAGTCCGTGGAGGCGCGCAAGGTGCTGGACGCCGTTGACTTCGACCTGGTGCTTAGTTCACCCCTGCGGCGGGCCCGCAGGACGGCGGAGCTCGCCGGATTCCCCGATGCCGAACTTGAACCGCTGGCAGTTGAGTGGAACTACGGCGACTACGAAGGAATCAGCTCGGACCTCATCCGCAAAGACAACCCGGACTACCTGATCTGGACGCACGGTGTGCCCAACGGAGAGTCCCTCAATGACGTTGCCGCCCGCGCGGACAAGATTGTGGCCAGGGTATTGGAATCCGGGCTGGACAACGTGCTGGTGGTGGCGCACGGTCACTTCTCCAGGATTCTGACGGCCCGCTGGCTTGAACTGGCTCCCGAAGAAGGCAGGCACTTTGTTCTGGGGACGGCGAAGGTCTGCACGCTCGGCTGGGACAAGAGGACGCCGGCGATAGTTCGCTGGGGCCTCTAGGCGGCTAATCCGGCGGATCCCACGGCTCTTATCAGGGCTGATAAAGACGATTTATAAAAGTTTCTGAGGAAACTTTGTGAATTGAGTGGTCAAGTCATTCATTCATAGTGTAATTTTATTCGTGACCCCAGTGCGGCTTGCCAGGGTCACGGCGCACGTTGTTCAGCCAGTCTGCTGGTGCAACTGCACAGCAGAAAAGGAGGTTGGGAAAATGATTACTTTGACTAGCAGATGGAAGATGACCATCGCAGCGACCCCGGCCTCTGTTGCTTACCCGCGCCATTTTCGCGGACTGACTGCGTCTTAGACCCTGTTGCTCCTGGTACTGCTGACTGCAGTTCCGGTGGAGCTCTAGCAGGTTACTGATCCCCTCTTCATTGAGGGAGCTCTCTTAGACAGTCATCTGTCCAGGCGGAACCACGCGGTTGCGCAGTACCCCATAGTTCGGAACCCAGCTTCTTGTTGGGGTCCCGGCGCTGCTGCTATCAGGGGCCAACTTTCGCATTTGCGAAATCCATTTATTGGTATCGGGCATTTTTTCGCCTAATTCGGGCCGTTTTCTCACGAATTCAAATGGCCTTAATTGTCATGCCCGAATTCGTCTCCACTTTCAATATTCAGTATCAATCAGTTCGGTATCAATCAAAGGATCCAACATGACCACTGCCACGTCCGTCCGACCGACGCCAGCCGCCACGAGACGCCACAGAAGGGAGGTGACCACCATGATCAAGAAGCTCCAGGATGCTTTGTTCAGCCGGAAAGATGCACCGAAAGATCCGAAAGGGTTCAACGGCTCGCTGCTGGACCAGCACCGCGAAGACATCTACATCGCCATACACCAGCAAATGGGCGGTCTCCGCTGACTCCTCAGTCCTTCGTTCCAGACTCCCAGCCGGAACCGGAACACATTCGTTCAAGGAGGATCTGATGGCTCAGATCGGAACTGATCCGCATACTGATCCGCAAGGAGCCCACGCGGCTACGCGTGGGCTCCCGCCTTTTAACGGCACACGTTCCAGATGCCAGCCGACCGTCACCATGGCGGCAAGAAGGGCTGAAACTTCCCTGACCCAGCGAGCTGGATGCGTTCAACGGAAATTTTCGGGCCCGGCCAGCGCATATAACCGCACAGCGGCACGATGAGCGCCGGTAAGCTCGAAGGCATGCAGGAGACAAAGCCGCCCGCGCACCGGAGACGTGCGCGCTTGGTCGTTCCGAGCCGCAGCGACCGTGTGCTCAGGAACTTCACCGAGCTGATCGGCGGACCCATGGGGCACCGCTCGGCGCCCGGGATCGTCTCCCCGGGGGTTTTCACCGTGGAACGTGTCCTGATCATCCTCACGGTGCTGGCCGCCCTCGCCGGAATCATGATCAAGAACTACTGCCGGGTCAACGGCTGGGAGACGCCCAGCCAGTTCTACTCGACGTGCTACTCGGACTTTCCGGAGCTGTTCCGCAATCGGGGGCTGGGTGAGGGGACCTTCCCGTTCTTCAGCCAGGGCAGTCTGTTCGAATACCCGGTGCTGATGGGGCTCATCGCCGGGGCGACAGCTTTGCTTGTTCCCGGAAATGGAGTCACCGACGCCCGGATCCTGGGCTACTTCGACATCAACGCCACGCTCATCGCGGCCGTCTGGATCGTTACGGTGCTCGCCACGGCGCGGATGGCACGACGCCGGACCTGGGATGCGGCGATGGTGGCACTGGCCCCCGGGATTGTGCTTGCGGGCGTCATCAACTGGGATATGTGGGCCGTTGGGCTTCTCGCCGTGGGCATGTATTTTTTCTCGCGGGAACGGCTCATCCTGGCTGGTCTACTGATCGGCCTTGGCACCGCAACCAAGCTGTACCCCGTGCTGATCTTCGGTGCCATCTTGCTGCTTACCCTGCGGACCGGGCGCATCCGGGCTCTTCTGGTGACGGCATTTTCGGCTCTGGGGGCATGGCTGGCGGTCAACCTGCCAATTGCGGTCATGAACCCCACGGGCTGGAACTACTTCTACGAGTTCACCGAAGGCCGTCCTGCGGGCTACAGCTCCCCGTGGTTTGCCTACAATCTGGTGGCAGGGCGCCTTCAGGGGGGCGGGCAGCTTCAACTGAAGCCACTGGACGCCGAAGCCATCAACACCTTGGCACTCAATTTGTTTGTGCTGGCCTGCGTCCTCACGGCCGTGGTGGCGCTGACCGCGCCGCGCCGCCCCCGGTTGGCCCAGCTGGCCTTCCTGATCGTGGCCGCGTTCATCCTGACCAACAAGGTGTACTCCCCACAGTTCGTCATCTGGCTCATTCCGCTGCTGGCACTTGCCCGGCCGAAATGGCGCGATTTTCTGGTCTGGCAGGCCGTTGAGGGCCTGCACTGGGCGGCAGTCTGGATGTACCTGGGGCAGGTGACCAGCGGTGGTTCATCGCAGCACAACATTGACATGCCCTACTACGTACTGGCAGTCGCGGCTCATATGCTGGTTACGGCATATCTGATGCTGCGCGTTGTCTGGGACATCTTGGATCCAAGCCTTGATGTGATCCGGCGGCACGGCATGGATGATCCCCAAGGGGGCCCCTTCGAGGGCAGGCCGGATTGGCTTCGCATAGACCCCTTCCGCCCATCGAATTCCGTACTCCCCTGGCGGCGGATCACCAGCGATGCCTGATGTGGCTGCAGTGGGCGCCGTCCCCCGGTACCCGGGGCTGGCTCCTAGTTGGCTGCCGTGAAGCGGGCCCGCCGGTAGGCCGGCGTCTCGATCTCGTCCAGCATCGCAACGGCGAAGTCCTGCGTGGAGATGCTGCTGCCCGCCGGTGAATCCGTGGCAGTGACGTACTTGCCGGTCCGCTCGCCTGGCTGGATGACGGGGGATGGTGCGAGGACCGTCCAGTCGAGGGTCTCCGGAGCTTTCTTGACGGCATAGAAGGCTGCCGCGCCCGTGAGCGCCTCGGCTTTGTAGGCCTCCGGGAAGTCGGGGGAATCAAGCAGACGGACGCCGTCGACCTCCAGAGTGCCAGCCCCGCCGACGATCATGAGGCGGGTGCCTTCAGCATTGCAGTAGGCGGTGGACATGGCTGCGATCCATTCGGCATGGTCCCCTCCGGTGCGGCTGGGGCCGGTGGCCAGCACAATGGCGTCGTGATGTGCGGCGATTGTCGCGAAGGTCTGGCCGTCAGCCAGATCAGCGGCCTGGGACGCGGCACCTTCAACCGTGGTGCCTGCCCGCGAGATCGCCGTGACCTCGTGGCCGCGCTCCAGGGACTCGTTGACGATCTGGCTGCCGACCATGCCGGTTGCTCCGTAGACTGCGATTTTCATGCTTCTCCTTGTGGTTGCTATCCTTGCAATACCCAAACAGTACCTATTTGATACTGATAGCTTCAAAGGAACTCAGTTACTTCATGGAAACTAACCGGGCCGAAACCAACGGCTTCCCCGGAAACGTGTTGGACCCTGCCTGCCCGTCCCGGGTGGTCTTCCAGCGCATCGGCGACAAATGGGCATCGCTCGTCATCCAGGTACTGGCAGGCGGACCGCTGCGGTTTTCCGAGCTCCGGAAGCTGGTCAACGTGGTCACCCCCAAAGTCCTCACCCAAACGCTGCGTACTCTTGAGCGGGACGGACTCATCACCCGCACAGTATTCGCGCAGGTCCCGCCCCGGGTGGACTACGAGCTGACCGCGCTGGGCCGGTCGCTGTTGGAGCCACTGACCCTGCTCCGCTTGTGGGCCGAAAACAATGTGCCAACCATCCTCAATGCGCGCGATGCCTACGACGATGCCCAGGACGCCGGGCTCCCGGTCAGCTGACAGCCACGGTGGGCTGCGCCGCTGATATCCGGCCGTCGCGCATGGTGGCCACGGAATCGGTGAGCGGCACGAATTCGGTGTCGTGCGTGACCATAACCGTGGCAACGCTGAATTCGTCCGTCACCTGACGCAATAGCCGTACAATGGCACCGCTGCGCACGTGGTCCAGTGCCGCCGTCGGCTCATCCACCAGCAGAACCGTGGGGCTCCCCATCAGTGCACGGGCGATGTTGACGCGCTGACGCTGGCCACCGGAAAGCTGGTGGGGCCGTTTGTTCAGTGAAGCGGAGAGCCCGACGACGTCCAGAAGCTCGGCGGCCCGCTTGCGTGCAGCCCTCACTGGCTTCCCGCGGAGATGGTCGCTGATCACCAGCTGTTCGACGGCGGTGAGCGAGGGCAGCAGGTTGGGCTGCTGGAAGATGATGCCGATCTTCTCCCGCCGCAGCGCGGTCAGTTCGGAGTCCTTCAAGCCGGTTGCGTCCTGGCCGTCGATAATCACCAGTCCGGACGTGGGCTGGACAAGGGTGGCGGCCACAGCCAGGAGCGAGGATTTGCCCGAGCCTGACGGTCCGACAAGGGAGAGGTACTCCCCCGCGTTGAGCTTGAGGTCGACGCTGTCCAGGGCTTTGAGGGTGCCGTCGCCGTCCGGGTATTCGAGCGTGACGTTGACCAGATTCAGAGGGGTGTTCATTGAATATGCCTTTCAGGGAATATTTGTGGGGCAGTCACGGCAGCCTCCGTGCCGTCCACATCCAGGAGGGGTCAGTTGCCGCCAAGGGCAATCAGCGAATCCACCCGGGTGATGCTGCGTACGGCCAGTGCGGCGCCCGCCAGGCCAAGCAGCACAATGCCGGCGATGGGCAGGAGTGTGGTGCCGGCCGTGACGAGGAACGGCGCAGCCTGGGCGGCGAAGAACCCGCCAATCAAGCCCACACCACCGCCAATGGCAGCACCGGCCAAGAGCACCATCGCGGCCTGAACCATGGCGTCCCTGAGTACATAGCCCGACGAACCGCCCATGGCCTTGAGTACGGCAATGTCCCGGGTCCGTTGCACGGTCCAGACGGTGAGGAAGGCCACGATCACCAGGGCCGAGATACCGTAGAGAAACGCCTGCATGAGCATCAGCGAACCGTTCTCGCTCTTGTAGGAACCCAGCGCCTGGAACGATCCGTCACGGGTGGCACTGACTGTGCCGGCCGCCGCATTGGCGGCGTGCACGTCAACGGAAGCTCCGGCGTCGAACGTCACTGCGATCATGGTTCCTATCGCGTGCTTGCTGGTGATGTGCGCCAGCTGCCGCCAGTCCTGGAGGGATGTCCAGACCACGCCCGTGTGCGAATACCACTGGTCCGGAACCACCGCTGAAACGGTCAGTTCCGTACCGCCCACCGTGGCCCGCCCGCCGATGGCGAGATCCAGATCCTTAGCCAGGGTTTCGCCGATGACAACGGTTCCACTGGCGACCGGGGCAGGGGACAGAATGTTGCTGTCCATGCCGTCACCAACACCAAAGACGGCCACGTTTGTGGTGGCTGCGGGAGCGCCGGCAGCACCGAGTGCCTGGATGCGCGTCTGGTTGACTCCGACGGCCTCCGCACTGGCAACACCGCTGCGTCCGGACCATTCAGACACCTGCGCCGCGGTGACCTCGGACTCGGTGAACGAGGCCCTGGCATCGTTTCCGGCCGGTGCCCCGAAGGCAATCTGGTCAGCGGGCAGGGCAGCAATGGCCGACGTCGACTGGTTGCCGAGCCCGGCCGTGAGCCCGGAGAGCATCACCAGGAGGAGGGTGATCAGCGCGACCACTCCGCCCATCAGGGCAAAGCGGCCCTTGGCGAAGCGGATATCGCGGATGGCGAGAAACATGTGGTTCCTTTTCGGTTGTTTTGCGGCCTTGATTCAACTGTCCCGCCGAAGCCGGTGCCGTACATCGGGAGGCTGGTTGATTGGCACTGCGGGGATGGTTGACGCGGGAATCAATCAAAAGGTTGATAGGCCCGGGAATCCGCCGAAGCCAGGACATGGCACGCGAAATTCTCGGTACCCGCCAGTAGGGTGGAATGATGCAGAGCGATGCGGAACCCAGCGGTGCGGCCGTAATTCTGCGCGTGCTTCGCGTGAGCCTGCATGTGGGTTTTGCGGTGCTGCTCCTGGTGGCGCTGGTGCGGCTGGTGACGGGCGGACCAGGGCCGGGCGGGTGGTGGGGGATGGCCCTTCCCTGGGGCCTCGCGTTGCTGCTGGCCGCCGTGTATCTCTCCGGAACCGTACTGGAGAAGCGCCATTCCGCCGACTCCTCCCGGTTTGATCCACGGCCCTACGCTGTGTGGTGGCTGGCTGCCGTCAGCATGCTGTGGCTCCTGCTGATCTGGGCCAGCGCCGACTTTGTGTGGCTGGCCTTCCCTCTCTTTTTCCTCCAGCTCCACGTTCTCCCGCGACGCCTGGCATTGCCCGTCATTGCCCTCTGTACGGCATTGGTCGTCGCGGCGCTCTGGTTCCACAACCGGGGAACGGCCGACGCCGTGTTGCAGCTTCCCATGGTGCTGGGACCGATGTTCGGGGCTGCGTTCGCCGTGGTCACCGGGCTTGCCTACCGTGCCCTCTATCTCGAGGGAGAGAACCAGCGGCTGGCCGCCGAGGAGTTGCGCCGCACCCGCGCTGAACTTGCCCAAAGCCAGCACGACGCCGGCACCCTGGCCGAACGGGCACGGCTGGCCCGCGAAATCCATGACACCCTGGCCCAGGGCTTCTCCAGCATCGTGCTGATGGGGAGGTCTGCCGAGAAAGCCCTCGACGACGGTGACGAAGCCACAGCCCGGGACCGGCTCCGGACGGTCCAGGACACCGCTTCCGCGAACCTCGCCGAGGCCCGCAACTTTGTCCGGGGCCTGCGGCCTCCGGAGCTCGAGCAGATGTCCCTGGTGAACAGCCTGCGCCGGCTCTGCGAAAAGACGGAGACCGAGGCCGCCGCCCGCGGAGCAGGACTGCGCTGCCGCTTCGATCTCGAGGGCTCACCCGTGGAGCTTCCCAATCCGTACCAGGCCACCCTGCTCAGGGCTGCCCAGGCGAGCCTTGCGAATGTGTGGGTCCATGCGAAGGCGCGCACCGCCGTCGTCACCCTTTCGTTCATGGGGACCGAAGTGGCCATGGACATTTACGACGACGGAGTGGGCTTTAACCCGGAGAGCGTGGTCGCCGCAGGGTCAGGGGCAAAAACGCGGGAAGACGGATCCGGCTTCGGGCTGAAGTCCCTGCGCGAACGGGTCGCCGCGTTGGCCGGGAGCCTGGACATCGAGTCAGCCCCGGGGGACGGAACCGTGGTGGCCATCCGGCTGCCGCTGAACAGGGTCCCGGAACAGGCGCCGGAACAGGTGTTTCAACAGGCGCCGGACCAATTGCCTACGGACGAGGACAAACCATGACGGATATCCGTGTGCTTCTGGTAGACGACCACCCTGTGGTCCGGGCTGGCCTTCGCGCCATGCTGAGCGACTTTGACGGCATCACTGTGGCGGCAGAAGCATCCGATGGCGGTGGGGCACTGACCGAACTGTCAAAGCTCCACGCGCTGGGCGAGCCCGTGGATGTGGTGCTGATGGACCTTCAGATGGGTGCAGGAATGGACGGTGTGACGGCCACCGCCAAAATCAAGGCGGGCGAAGCAGGAACGCCCGCCCCACCCGTGCTGATACTCACCACCTACGACACCGACGCCGACATCCTGGCCGCCGTGGAAGCCGGCGCCAGCGGGTACATGCTCAAGGACGCGCCGCCAGAGCAGATCCGGCACGCCGTGCTGTCTGCGGCTGCCGGACAGACGGCTCTTGCGCCGGAGGTCGCCGCACGCCTGATGGGCCGGATCAGGAATCCGGAGCCGGTGCTGTCGGCCCGCGAGGTCCAACTGGTGGAATTGCTGGCAACAGGGCTGAGCAACCGGGCCATCGCCAAGCAGCTGTTCATTTCCGAGGCAACCGTCAAGACCCATCTGGTGCACATTTACGGGAAGCTGGGCGTGGACAACCGGACCGCAGCCATCTCCGTTGCCACGCAGCGGCGGATCATCCGTCACGCCTGAGCTACAGGACTCACCGGAATGGGCTATGTCGAGCTGGTGGCGGATCCGTCGGGTGGGATCATTGGCGCCCACGGCGTGTGGGGGATGCCAAGTTCACCTGCGCACCGTAGCCGGACCGGCCTCCGCCCCCGTTGCCCTATCACTTCTGGTCCCTCAGGAGGCCTGATAACAACCACAAGTGATAGGGCAACGGGACGCAATCGACTAGGCATTAATCTGTGACAGGAAGTTGTCTGCGGGAAGGGGCATAATGGCGCGGTGGGGAACTCTCAGAAAATTTCACTTGTCCTTGTCGGTCTTGTTCTTAGCGCCTCATTGGTGGCCTGCGACGACGGCCGCGGCGGTGCCCAAAGCGCCGCGAAGCAGCTCGCTTCCGCGGTGGCGGCTCTCGACGTCGGCTCCGTTACCTTAGAGGGCCGGGACGCCGCGGCAGCCAATGAACAGCTCAAGCAGGTGTTCAAAGCCCTCGAGCCGGTCAAGCCAACGGTGGAAACCGGCGAGCTGAAACTGGACGCGGATACCGCCACCGTCCCGCTGAACTACAGCTGGAAGATCGGTTCCGCCGAATGGAAGTACACGGTGTCCGCCAAGCTGAAGAAGTCCTCCGACAAATGGCTGGCCGTCTGGTCCCCCGCGCTGCTGGTGCCCGATCTGGCCGACGGGGAAATTCTCAGCACATCGAGCCAGACGCCGCAGCGGGCCGCCATTCTTGGTGCCGGCGACGTCCCGCTGGTCACCTACCGGCCGGTGGTCAACGTCGGCATCGACAAACCCCAGCTCGGCGGGGCCGATGCCGCCGCCTCTGCCACCAAGCTCGCCCAGCTGGTGGGCGTGGACCCGGCAGCCTACGCCCAGCAGGTCCAGGCATCCGGTGCCCAGGCGTTCGTTCCGGCCATCACCCTGCGCGAAGACGGCAACCGTACCATCACCGACGGGCAGATTTCGGCGATCCCCGGCGCCCGGGCCATCAAAGACATGCTGCCGCTGGCCCCTACCCGCACCTTCGCACGGGCCCTGCTGGGCACCGCGACAGAGGCCAGTGCAGAACAGATCGAAAAGTCCGGCGGCGCTCTGAAGCCCGGGGACAGTACCGGAACCGGCGGCCTCCAGGAGCAATACGACGCGCAGCTGCGCGGCACCGATTCCATCGTCGTCCACGCCCAGAAAGCAGACCTCACAGCCGAAGAAATCAAGGCGGCGTCGCGCGATCCGCGCCGGGTCCTGTTCCAGGTTGAGATAAAGGCCGGAACGCCGCTGAAGACCACGCTTGATCCAAAGCTCCAGGAATTGGCCGAAAGCACACTCGCCAAGGTGGGCCCGGCTTCTGCCATTGTGGCGCTCCGCCCTTCCACCGGCGCGGTCCTGGCCGCGGCGTCCGGCCCGGGCAGCAACGGCTACAACACTGCCCTGCTGGGCCAGTACGCCCCGGGCTCAACCTTCAAAATGGTGGACGCGCTGGCCATGCTCCGCAACGGCATGACGCCGGACTCCAAAGTCGAATGCACCCCCACGCTCACCGTGGATGGCCGGACGTTCAAGAACGCCGAGGGGTACCCCGCCGGTTCCCTTGGATCCGTAACCCTTCGCGACGCCTTTGCCCACTCCTGCAACACCGCCTTCATTGCGGCCCGGGACGGCGTCAGCCAAGCCCAGCTCGAATCCGCGGCCATGTCGCTGGGCGTAGCCGCCGAGGCACCTGCACTTGGCGCCGCTGCCTTCCTGGGCTCCGTGCCAGGTGAGGCCGAAGGCACCGAGCATGCCGCATCCATGATCGGGCAGGGCAAGGTGCTGCTTTCGCCGCTGGCCGCTGCCGTGATGGCGGGATCTGTGGCCAAGGGATCACCGGTATCCCCGCAGCTGGTCCTGAACCCGGAAGCCGGTGCAGCGGCCGGTTCCGGAACTGAGGCGGGGAAAACGCCAAGCGCGGCGGGCACGGACGGCGCGTCGCCGTCGTCGTCCGCTTCTCCTCTGCCTCCCGCCGCAGCCTCCGACAAACCGCTGACCAAGGAGGAAGCCGCGGCTCTGGCCGACATGATGCGCGCGGTGGTCACCTCAGGGCATGCAGGATTCCTGGCGGGAGTCCCGGGTGCACCGGTGGGCGCTAAGACGGGTACGGCCGAGTTTGGCAAGGACGATCCGCCCAAGACCCACGCCTGGATCGTGGCTGTGCACGGGGACCTGGCCGTCGCGGTGTTCGTTGAAGAGGGCGGGTTGGGTGCAACCACCTCAGGGCCGTTGCTGAAGGAATTCCTGACCGCCGCCGGTTGAGCAGCCGTAGACATGCTTCCCCCACTGGCGCACGCTTGATTCAGCATCCGCTAGATTATGCATGCTCCCGGAAGGGGAGGCACCTCATGGACCGGCCCGAAAGTACCACGTGTGTCATCGCCGGCGGCGGCCCCGCCGGCGTGATGCTCGGACTCCTCCTGGCGCGCGCCGGCGTCGAGGTCACCGTGCTCGAAAAGCACGCCGACTTCCTCCGCGATTTCCGCGGCGATACCGTCCACGCCTCCACCATCCGGCTCCTGGACGAACTGGGCCTGGGCGAGGGTTTCCGTGCCCTGCCGCAAAGCAAGCTGAGCAATTTCCGGTTGCCCGTCGGTGGCGATGAAACCGTGGTGCTTGCCGATTTCGGACTCCTCAAACCGCCGTACAACTACGTGGCCATGGTGCCGCAGTGGGACTTGCTGAAATTCCTGGTGGCTGCGGCACGGCAAGAGCCTGCGTTCACCCTGCGGATGAACACTGAAGCTACGGCACTATTGCACGACGACGGCGGGAAAGTCACCGGGGTGGCGTACCGCACGAGGGATCCGGAGACGGGCGAAACAACGGGAAGCGGCGAGTTGAGTGCAGAGCTGACCGTGGCGTGTGACGGCCGGAGTTCCGCCCTCCGGGAGCAGGCCGGGCTTGTGCCGCACGAATTCCCGGTCCCGTTTGATACCTGGTGGTTCCGGCTTCCCCGCCGGGATGAGGAA
Organism: Pseudarthrobacter sp. N5; assembly: GCF_050157035.1. Classification (GTDB taxonomy): domain Bacteria; phylum Actinomycetota; class Actinomycetes; order Actinomycetales; family Micrococcaceae; genus Arthrobacter. Next base: position 252,230 of record NZ_CP189593.1, on the reverse strand, counting down.
CACGAACAGCTGGCCTCGATTGTGCCGCGCTTTGCCGGTTCTGATGTCCTCCTGAGTCTGGCACGTAAGGACTATTACCAGATCGCCTACATTGCCGAGAAAGGCACGGATCCGCAGCTGCGCAGAGAAGGCGTGGAGAGCTTCCGGGCGCGGGTTACCCGATTACGCCCGGATCTGGCGGACAGGGTTTCCGAGATCAGCTCCATGGACGATCTCCATTTCCTGGACGTGAAGCTCAACCGTCTCAAGGAATGGCACAGACCCGGCCTGCTCCTGCTTGGCGACGCCGCACATGCCATGTCCCCGGCCGGCGGCGTAGGGATCAACCTGGCTGTACAGGATGCTGTGGCGGCCGCGGCCAGGATTGCCATCCCTCTCCTGGCCGGTGCCCTGACGGACGCCGATCTGGCCTCCGTCAGAAGGCGCCGGTGGCTACCCACGGTCCTGCTGCAGACCATGCAATTGCTGCTCCACAAAGTGATCTTCGGCCCGGCCGTCACCGGGCAGCGCGCCGGTGCACCGGGGCCGCTGGTGTTCGCTGCCAGACACATCCCACGGTTCCAGAAGGTGCCTGCGCTGCTGATTGCCTTCGGTCCGCTGCCGGAACACGCACCGGCGTTCGCACGTCGCCAGCCGGGCTGACGTGCGGAATGAACGGCCGCTCTTGGTCTCATTCTCGTCGCTCGGCTTTGCGCTGGTGCTCGCTGACTTCAAACCCTGGGGACGGATCGACAAAGGGGGCTGATCCGAGATCACCTCGGCGGTCCATCATGTAGCCAGCGGTGCGATGTGCAAAAAACTCGTGTGGAACAGCCGTGGGAAGATTGCCGAGTGGCTCATATTGACGTTTCCGGCATCGACTACTTCCTCTCCGACGGCACGCAGCTGCTCAACGGGGTGACCTTCAAGGTCCCCGACGGCACCAAAACGGCGCTGATCGGGCCCAACGGCACCGGCAAAACCACCTTGTTCCGGATCATCTCCGGGGATCTGGTGCCGGATGAAGGTGTGATTGGCCGCTCCGGCAACATGGGCATCATGCGCCAGTTCGTGGGCCAGGTCCGGGACGAATCAACGGTGCGCGACCTCCTGATATCCGCGGCCCCGCCCGTACTGGCAGCAGCTGCCCGCACCGTGGATGAGGCAGAGCTCGCCATGATGGAGTTCGACGACGAGCCCACCCAGATGCGGTACGCCCAGGCGATCGTGGACTGGGGAGACGCCGGCGGATACGACGTCGAGACAGTCTGGGACGAGGTTTGCATGGCCGCCCTGGGCCTGCCCTTTGACCGCGCACAGCACCGCCCGGCGTCGAGCCTTTCAGGCGGCGAGCAGAAGCGGCTGGTCCTCGAGGCGCTTTTCGCGGGCCCGGACGAGTTGCTGCTACTTGACGAGCCGGACAACTACCTTGACGTGCCAGGCAAGCGATGGCTCGAAAGCAAGCTCAACGAGTCAAAAAAAACCGTCTTCTTCATCAGTCACGACCGCGAGCTGCTGAATAACGCCGCGGGCCGCATCGTCACGCTTGAACCGGGCATCAACGGCGCCGGCGCCTGGATCCATGGCGGCGGCTTCGGCACCTACGTGGAGGCCCGCGCGGACCGCAATGCCCGCTTCGAGGAGCTGCGCAAGCGCTGGGACGAGGAGCACATCAAGCTCAAGGAACTCGTCAACATGTACAAGAACAAGGCGGCATTCCGCTCGGACATGGCCAACCGGTACCAGGCAGCCCAGACCCGGCTCGCCAAGTTCCTGGAAGCCGGCCCGCCCGAGGCCCTGCCGATCGAGCAGAACGTGAAGATGAGGCTCAAGGGCGGGCGCACCGCCAAGCGTGCCGTGGTGGCGGAAAAGCTCGGGCTGACCGGCCTGATGAAGCCGTTCTCCACCGAGATCTGGTTCGGCGACAGGGTGGGTGTGCTGGGCTCCAACGGGTCCGGCAAGAGCCACTTCCTGCGGCTGCTGGCCACCGGCGGCACGGATCCGGAGCGCGAGCACCTGCCCGTTTCCGAGGTGGAAATCGCCGAGGTCCCGCACGAAGGGACCGTCAAGCTGGGCGCCCGCATCCGGCCAGGTTTCTTCGCCCAGACCCATGTCCGCCCTGACCTGCTGAACCGCACGCTCCTAGACATCCTGCACCGCGGCGACGAACACCGCTCCGGCATGGGCCGCGAGGCTGCGGCCGGCGCCCTGGACGGCTACGGCCTGGCCAGCCAGTCGGAGCAGAAGTATGAGTCCCTCTCCGGCGGCCAGCAGGCGCGGTTCCAGATCCTGCTCCTGCAGCTCTCCGGCGCCACGCTGCTGCTCCTGGACGAACCAACAGACAACCTGGATCTGCACTCCGCAGAGGCGTTGGAACGGGCCATCGACCACTTCGAGGGCACCGTCCTTGCCGTCACCCACGACCGCTGGTTTGCGCGCACCTTCGACCGCTTCCTGGTATTCGGCTCCGACGGCAAGGTGTACGAATCGCCCGAACCGGTGTGGGACGAAAAGCGGGTTCAGCGCGCGCGGTAGCTGCGACCGGCTCAACCACCGCAACGCGGGGTCACTTCGCGCCCATTTCCTTGGGGTTTATGGGCGCGATGTGACCCCGCGTTGCATTTACTGGGCGGCTACCTAAACGTCTTGCGTTTGATCTCGGAGCCGTCCGCCGCGTAGGTGACCCATTCGCCGACCTTGCGGCCGACGTCGTACCGTCCTTCGTCCATCAGCTCGCCGCTGCTGTGCCAGCGCTGCCAGAAACCGTCCTGCTGCCCGTCGCGGAACGCGCCTTTCTGCAGCAGACCGCCGCCTTCCCGGTACCAGACACAGCTGCCGTCGAGCTGGCCGTGACTGTAGCCGCCGTCCGCCTTCACGCCCCCGTTCCGGTAGTAGAAGATCCAACGGCCGTGGCGTTTGCCGTCGAGATATTCACCGGCGCCGGAAACCTTGCCGTCTTTGAACATTTCTTCAGCCATTGGCCAAGAATACCCCCGCCACCTCGAGCAGGAAAATGATTAAATGATCAAACTAGGTTAGCGTTTGATCATGAGAACCGAGGAAAGACGCCGTCTGATCGGTGAACTGTTGCGCAGCCGGGACGCGGTGACCGTGGAAGAGCTCACCGTTGAATCCGGAGCATCAGGCGCAACCATCCGCCGCGATCTTGACGTCCTCGCTGCCAACGGGGTTCTCCGGCGCATCCACGGCGGGGCGCGGAGCCTGGTACATCACGGCGAAAACCCGGGGTACGGACACCGCCAGCTCGAGGAACAAGCCGCCAAGACAAGGATTGCCGTGGCTGTTGCGGCGTTGGTGCGTGACCGCGAGTACGTCTGGCTGGACAGCGGAACCACCGCCACCGAGATCGCCGTCCAGCTCGCGAACCGCGATCTGACCGTTATGCCCATGTCCGTTCGCGCCGTCAACGTCCTGGCGGCGGATACGGCCGGCGGCGGGCGCCAACCGGCGGTCCTGACGCCCGGCGGCAGCCTGGTGCCTGGCGAGCTGTCCTTCCGCGGCCCACTGGCCGAATCCAACATCCGTTCGCTGCGCTTCGACACGGCCGTGGTCACGCCCTGTGCGCTGAATCTGAAGGACGGACTGCTGGCTCACGATCTTGAGGATGCGGCAGTCAAGAGGGCCGGCCTCGAATCCGCCGCCCGGGTGGTTGTTGCCTGTTCGGCTTCCAAATGGAATGCGGGTGCGGCGGCACTCGTGGCCGCCCTGGAGACGGTGGACATCATCGTCACCGACCGGATTTTCACTCCGGAGGAACGTGCACAACTTGAAAAAGTCTCGGTGAAAGCAGTGATTGTATGAGCAGCACCATAACCAGTCCCAACCTCAAGGCAGCAGCCATTGCCACCTTCGTGATTTTCGGCGCCAACGGCCTGGTTTTTGCGAGCTGGGCGGCCCGGATCCCGGCGGTCACCGAGCTCCTCCACCTGACGTCGGGGCAGATGGGCTCGCTGCTGCTTTGCACCGCGGTGGGCTCCCTCCTCGCGCTTCCCACCGCGGGTCTGGTGGTGGGCCGGATCGGCACCGCAAACACGGTGCGCGCCGGTGGTGTTCTGGCGGCCCTGGCCGGTGTGGGCATTGCACTCTCACTCCTGGCCGAGTCAATTCCCGGGACGGCCGTCGCGTTGTTCTTCTTCGGTATCGCGATCGGACTGTGGGACGTCTCGCAGAATATTGAAGGCGCAGACGTTGAGCACCGCATGAAGCGGACCATCATGCCCAAGTTCCACGCGGCCTTCAGCGGCGGGGCATTTGTGGGCGCTCTGATCGGCGCCGGGCTGTCCACCATCGGGATTGGCCTGCCCGAGCACCTGCTGGTGATTGCCGCCCTGGTGATTGTGCTGGCGCTGGTCACGCCGCGCTACTTCCTGCCCCACACCCCCGCGGCAGTTCCGGACGCTGGCGGATCGAAACCGGCCAGAGGCCCGTCCGCCTGGAGCGACGGCCGCACCCTGCTGATCGGCGTGGTGGTCCTTGGCGCGACCCTGACCGAGGGCGCCGGCAATGACTGGATCGCCAAAGCCTCCGTTGACGGCCTGGGTTCCTCCGAGTCCGCCGGTGCGCTGATGTTCTCACTCTTTGTCCTGGCCATGACGGCCATGCGCTTCTTCGGCGGGACGTTCATTGACAGGTACGGGCGGGTTGCCGTGCTGCGTGCCAGCATGGCGGCTGCTGCGGCCGGCCTGGGGCTGTTCGTACTGGCTGGCAATATCTGGCTGGCTGCCTTGGGGGCTGCGCTGTGGGGCGTCGGCGCCGCACTGGCGTTCCCCATGGGCATGTCCGCCGCGGCCGATGATCCGAAGCACGCCGCCGCGCGGGTGTCCGTGGTTTCCACGGTGGGGTACATTGCATTCTTGGCCGGCCCGCCGTTGTTGGGCTATCTGGGCGACCTCACGGGCATCCGCTTGGCACTGCTTGCTATCCTGCTTCCGATTCTTTTGGCGCTGCTGCTCGCCGGCGCCGCGAAGCCCTTGTCTTCCAGGTAAGCAGCCGACGCGCATCACTATTCTCCTGAATGCATATGTTCTGGTAGGCGAGCCAGAGCAACAGCACCAAGGCTGCCGCGAGACACAATCCGCCTACCGTGTCTGTCAGCCAATGAGCCTGGAGATACGTCCGGCTGACCATCATGGCAATGCTTCCCAGAACGGCCAGCAGCCACGTCCAGACGCGGCCCACGAGTATGGCAACCACCAGGAGAAACGCCGCGGTGGTTGCCACATGGCCCGACGGGTAGGAACCGGTGTCCGTGAGCACCACAGTGTTTTCAGGACGGGGCCGAAGAATGCCGGCCTTGAGGATCTGCGTGGACATCACGACGACGGCGCCCGCCGCTGCGGTGAAGACAGCCGCGTGCGGTCGCCGCCTCAGGAGGAGCGCTGCCGCAATCACCACGTGCAGCACCAGTATTCCCGGGTATCCGGCGACGTTCAGAATGCCATTGACCGCGTCCCAGAATTGACTCCGGGTGGTCACTCAGGAGCACCGTCCCCGTTGCAATGGCGCGGCCTGGGGAGAGCCGCCGGGGACTGAGCACACGGACCATTGCTACATCCTAGTCTCGGCCCCTTTCGGTTGAAGCCCACAGAACACCGCTAAGGCATGCGGAAGTGCTGATACGTGAGCAAAACCGGGGAGACGGAGCGTCAGGGGCGGGCGGTAGGGTGGGTGAATGCGAAGCATACTGAGTAAGGGCCGGGGGTGGGTCCACCGCCGGGACCTCCGGCTGGTCCGCGTCCTTTCCGGCGTTCCGGGCGGTCATCACGACACTTTCTTCCGGCGGCTGTCTGCGGCAGCCAACAAGGGCAAGCTGTGGTTCGCGGTGGCGGCGCTTCTCGCCACGATTCCGGGCAAGCCGCGGCGTGCTGCGGTGCATGGCCTGATTGCCCAGGGCGTGGCGTCCGCTGTGACTAACGTGGCCTTCAAGAGGCTCCTGCCCCGTACCAGGCCGTTGCCCGAGCACCTCCCGGTGTTCCGATTCGTCAACCCGCAGCCCACCAGTTCGTCCATGCCGTCGGGCCATTCTGCGTCAGCGGTGGCTTTTGCCCTGGGCGCCGGGATGGTCCAGCCCGCCATCGGGGCCGGCGTTGCTCCGTTGGCTGCCGGTGTTGCATACTCCAGGGTGCATACAGGAGCACACTGGCCCTCGGACGTCGTCTTCGGCTCGGCAATCGGGGCAGGTGCAGCCCTGCTGGCCCGGAAATGGTGGCCGGTCCGTCCGCCCTTCCCGGCAGTCAGGCGGACTGCCACGAGCGCGGCTGAGCTGCCGGCCGGTGAGGGCCTGAGTATCGCGGTCAATACCCTTGGCGGTTCGTACAGGGCTGAAACCGCAGGCGCACTGAAAGAGGCATTCCCCAAAGCGCATATTCAGACCATTCAGGCCGGTGACCGCGTGGACCAGCAGATTGCCGCTGCCGCCGCGAAGCCGGGCACCCGGGCTCTGGGCGTTTGGGGAGGCGACGGAACCGTAGGCACCGCCGCCGCTGCCGCCGTCGAGCATTCACTGCCGTTGCTGGTCCTGCCGGGCGGCACCCTGAACCACTTCGCCCGCGACGCCGGAACGTCCTCACTGCCCGCTGCGGTGGACGCCGCCGCGGCAGGCGCGGCCGCACTGGCGGACGTGGGCGTTGTGGCCGTGGAGCGGGGACTCGCCGGCAATCCTGAATATGCGGATCTGATCATGCTTAACACAGCCAGCATCGGGCTCTACCCCAATCTAGTGAGGCGCAGGGAACAACTGCAGCCAGCGATGGGGAAGCCGCTCGCGGGAGTGGTGGCCATGTTCCGGACTTTCGCCGCCGGAACCCCCACCACCCTGACGGTGGACGGCGTCCGGCACAAGCTCTGGATCATGTATGTGGGGCGCGGCCGCTACTATCCGCGCGACCATGCCCCGCTGGTGCGGCCGGTACTGGATGACGGAGTGCTGGACCTCCGGATGATCACGGCCGATGAACACTTCGCGCGGCTCCGGCTGCTGTGGTCCGTGCTCACGGGAACCGTGGCAACGTCTAGAATTACCCACCTCACGGAGGCCACCCGGATCCGGGTGGAATCGGACGGGGCCCCCATGGTCCTGGCCGTGGACGGCGAAGTGATTCCCGGCGTCCGTGCAGCTGAATTCACGGTGAAAACCGGTGCGCTGACGTACTATTCGCCGGCGGCGGGCTGACTGTGGTCATCCATTGGGACTACCCTGATTCACCCCTGAATCATCCCTGAGACCGGCGAAATCGCGAGCCTTCATGGGTAGCGTTGATGGAGCACAGCGAATATCCAAGCACCCAACAGCCACGCAAAGGAACGCTTCCATGATCGAAGCAAAAGGCCTCACGAAGGTCTACGGCGACAAGACTGCCGTCGCCGGCGTCAGTTTCACTGTCCAGGCCGGTCAGGTGACCGGTTTCCTGGGCCCGAACGGAGCCGGCAAATCCACCACCATGCGCATGATCATGGGACTTGACACGCCGACGTCGGGATCCGCCACGGTCAACGGCGTCCCGTTCGCCCACCACAAGGCCCCGCTGCGCGAAATCGGCGCGCTGCTGGACGCAAAAGCCGTCCACACGAGCCGCTCGGCCTACAACCACCTGCTGGCCATGGCCGCAACCCACAGCATCCCCACCAAACGGGTCCATGACGTTATTGAAATGACAGGCCTGGCCGAGGTGGCCAAAAAGAAGGTCAAGGGATTCTCCCTGGGCATGGGGCAGCGGCTGGGAATTGCTGCAGCCCTGCTGGGCGATCCGCAGACCATCATCCTGGACGAGCCGGTCAATGGCCTGGACCCGGAGGGCGTGGTGTGGGTCAGGAACCTGGTCAAGTACCTGGCATCCGAAGGCCGCACCGTGTTCCTGTCCAGCCACCTCATGAGCGAAATGGCCTTGACGGCGGACCACCTGATCGTTATCGGCCGGGGCCGGATCATTGCCGACGCGCCCATCCAGGAGATCATCACCGGCAAGGGACAGAGCAGCACCCGGGTCCGCACGGACCAGCCGGAGCAGCTGATGCACGTACTTGCCGGAGCAGGCGTTTCGGTGGAGGTCAAGGAGCACGAACTGCTGGAGGTCAAGGGACTGGATCCGCGCCGGATTGCGCGCGTCGCCCTTGATAACCACGTCATGATTTACGAACTCACCCCGCTGCAGGCCAGCCTTGAAGAGGCTTATATGGAGCTGACCAAGGATGAGGTCGAATACCACTCACTGATCACCACGGGAGCTCCCGTTTCCGCACAGTCCGGAGGCAACTAAGCCATGAGCACTTCTACTTTGGCCCCGAAGCGCGCCCGCAACGGCCGCGCAGACAACCCTGGTGCGGGCCCCACCTTTTTCCGGGTCCTGAACTCCGAATTCATCAAGTTCCGCACCCTGACGTCCACGCTGATCCTGGTTGGATCCACGGCGCTGGTCATGGTGGGATTCGGTGCACTGGCCGCATGGGGGATCGGTCAGCTGATCCACGACAGTCAGGGCAATCCCCGGGCCGGCGCAGCCCTGGCCGCGCAGGGGGGAGACCCGCTCGCGGCGATCCCGACGTCGGGCATCTCATTCGCACAACTCATTATCGGATCGCTTGCGGTCCTCCTGATGAGCTCGGAGTTCACCACCGGCATGGCGCGGTCCACGTTCGCCGCGGTGCCGAAGCGTCTCCCGGCCTTCTTCGCCAAGCTCGTGGTGATTGTGGTCTTCGCCTTCGTTGTGACCACCGCTGCAGCGCTCCTGGCCGCCGCGGTATCCGGTCCGATCCTGGGCCAGTACGATCTCAAGCTCGATCTCAGAACTGAACACTCCCTGCGGCTGCTGTTCGTGTCCGGACTCTACGTTGCCGCCGTGGCTGCGATCGGCCTGTCGCTGGGTGCGATCATCCGGAACTCGGCCGGCGGGATCATGGCACTCGTGGGACTGTTCTTCGTATTGCCCATCGCCTTCCAGCTCATCCCGGGCGACTTCTTTGTTCAAACCCGGAAGTACCTGCCGGACAACCTCTACCAGACTGTCACGGCTGCCACGCACGCGGACGGGTCGCTGGAAATCTGGCAGGCGTCCCTCTGGCTGGGTGCCTGGGTTCTGGTGCCGCTGGTGATCGCGGCAGTCCTGCTCAAGAAGCGCGATGTCTAGTGTAGCGTGTCGTTGATTCCTTTGGGTATGGTTTTTTGTCAGACTTGATCCATGGTTTATCTGGCAAGGGCTTTGGAATTGCGTGACGGGGACCGGGGGTTCTTGGAGGCGTTGACTCGTGGGAATTCTTCCTCCGCGACATTGGCGTTGCGGGCGCGCACGGTTTTGTTGGCTGCCGACGGGATGCCGAATATCCAGATCGAGAAGATCACCGGGTTTTCGGCACCCACGGTTTTGAAGTGGCGCAACCGCTATGCCGAGGGCGGGATCGAGGCCCTGTCCGATGTCCAGCGCCCGGGACGGGAGCGGGAGATCGACGAGCTTGCCCTGATCGCGGACACCCTGACCAACGACGGGAAGCCGCCGGCCGAGCTTGGGATCTCGCACTGGTCCGCCCGCATCATGGCCGAACGCCACGGAGTCTCCTTTTCGTCGGTGGCCCGCATCTGGCGCCGTTGGAAAATCCAGCCTCACCGGATCGAGACGTTCAAGTTCTCCACTGATCCCGCCCTGGAGTTCAAGCTCCGGGACGTGGTGGGCCTGTACATGTCCCCGCCGGAAAACGCGGTGGTCGTGAGCATCGATGAGAAAACCCAAATCCAGGCGCTGTCCCGCACCGGCCCGGATCAGCCGTTGTCCTCGACGCACCCGCTGCAGCAGACCCACGACTACAAACGCAACGGCACCACCACCTTGTTCGCCGCCCTGGAGGTCCTCACCGGCAAACTCAGCGCGAACGCCTTCTACCCAAAGCACACCAACATCGAGTTCGTCGATTTCCTGGGCCGGGTCGCCGACGCCCACCCCGGGGTTGAACCATGTCATCTGCGACAATTACGCGACGCATAAGCATCAGAACGTGAAGGACTGGCTGGCCAAAAACCCGCGCGTGCGCCTGCACTTCACCCCAACCAGCTGTTCCTGGCTGAACATGGTGGAGATCTTCTTCGGGATCATCACCCGCCAGTGCCTCAAACGCGGTGCGTTCAGCTCGGTGAAAGAGCTGGAACAAACCATGGAACGCTACATCGAGAACTACAACCAGGACGCCAAACCATTCACCTGGACCAAATCAGCGGACTATCTCCTGGGCAAGATGAAACGCAAACAAACCATTAACACGGAACACTAGGTTCACGGTGCACCCGGACTCCTAGGCACAACTGATGAATGAAGCCCTACCAGTGAAGGACGCGCCAGCCAGCCAGGCGGGCGCGTCCTTCGCGGAAATTACGGCAAGGCGCCGCGGCCGGATTCGCAGCTATCTGTTTGAACACCCCCGGGTCATGGACGCGTTGGCGGTGGTCTGCTATGTCCTGCTGGTCACACCAACCGCAGTTGATGCCGTCATTGCAGGCCATTGGCTGGCTGCGCTGCTGCTCGCAGCCGTTGCCGGGTCGCTGTTTTTCCGCCGGCGCGTTCCTGTGGCCGTGGTGGCCTTCGTTGCCGTGGCCGAAGTGGCCATTACTCTTCTGCATCCGTGGGGTTCCAATGTCTCGGCGGGGCTTTGGTTTTCGCTGTACGCCGTGGCCGTGGCCTATTCCCGCCGCTTCTCACTCACAACGCTTGCGGTGGTGACAGCTCCGCTGGCCCTTCTGTACCTGTTCACGAGCGCGGAGCCGGCGGAGATCATGGCCGGTGGGCACAGCGGTGCCCCGGAGCACGACCACCTCCTGATTGCCATTGCGGCCGGAGTCAGTATTGCGCTGTCCAATGTGATCGCCACCGGGATCGGCATCTCCGTGCGCCAGCGGCGCGAGCACGAACAGGAGATTGCCGCGTGGGCGGCCCGCACAGCACAGCTTGGCTCAGTCAACGAGCGGAACCGGATCGCCCGGGAAATGCATGACGTTGTGGCGCATTCGCTGACCGTGATGATCACGCTCTCAGACGGCGCCGCCGTCGTGGTTAAGAAAAGTCCGGAGCGGGCCGGCGAGGTGCTCGGTGAACTGTCCCGGACCGGCCGCACCGCCCTGGCGGACATGCGCCGGGTGCTGGGGGTGCTGCGCGATGAATCAGGCCAGCAGGCGCCGCGGGAGCCGCTGGCTTCCGGGGACAGCCTGGCCAAGCTCCTTGAGGGCTTCCGCACCGCCGGGCTGCCGCTCCACTATTCGCACACCGGGGCGGCGCTGCCGGACGATGCGGCGTTCCAGCTGACCGTTTACAGGATCGTTCAGGAGTCACTGACCAACGTGCTGCGCTACGGCCGGTCAATGGGGCGGGTGGATGTGAGCATTGCCCGGAACGATGCGACGGTCACCATCGAAGTGCTCGACGACGGCAAGGGGTTCGTTGAGGGTGGCACGGCGGGTTCCGGTCTGGGTTCTGGTGCGGTTTCCGGCGTGGGCTCCGGGCAGGGCCTGGCTGGGATGAAGGAGCGGGCCCGGATCTACGCGGGTACCGTGGAGGCAGGGCGGACCAAGAACGGCGGCTGGCGTGTGTGTGCCGTTCTGGAGTGGAACGGCAACAGGGGGAAGTCATGACGGGTACCGACGTCATCAGTATCTTGCTGGTGGACGACCAGCCGCTGCTCAGGATGGGCTTCCGCCTGATTCTGGAGGGCGAGGACGATCTCCACATTGTGGGCGAGGCATCCGACGGCGCCGAGGCCGTGCGCAGCGTCCGCGGGCTGAACCCGGACGTGGTGCTGATGGATGTCCGGATGCCGGTCCTCGACGGCATCGAGGCAACCCGCGCCATTACCGCCTCCGGTGCCTCCGCGCGCGTCATCATCCTGACCACTTTTGACCTCGATGAATACGCGTTCGCGGGGCTGCAGGCCGGCGCCTCGGCCTTCCTGCTCAAGGATGTTGCACCGTCCGAACTGATAAGCGCCGTAAGAATCGTGGCCAGCGGCGACGCCGTGGTGGCGCCACGGGTCACCCAGCGGCTGCTTGAGACCTATGTGCGGGGCGCGCAGCGGCCCGCCGTGAGCCCTGCGCCGCGCGATCCGCTGCTGGAGGATCTCACCCCGCGCGAGACCGAGATGCTGGGGGCCATGGCGGAAGGATTGTCCAACGCCGAGATCGCGCACAAATACTTCCTGTCCGAGGCCACTGTGAAAACCCACGTGCGCCGGATCCTGACCAAACTCCACCTCCGTGACCGCGTCCAGGCAGTGGTGTACGCGTACGAAACGGGCCTGGTGGTTCCGTCCAACCCGGATTACTGACGGCCGGTGGTCGGCCAGGCCATGCCTCTGCGGCAGCGCACAGCGGGTTCACAGGAATGAGCTATCCCGGACATAGCCGGTGGGCGTTCCATGGATTCATGACCACTTCACCTCGTTCCCGAAAACAGCCTCGTTCCCCAAAACAACCGCCCCCGGATGAGCCCCACCCCAACCACGACCGCGGCCTGGAATTCGATGTGTCCACGCTGATGAGCCGACGCTCGCTCGCCATGTTCTTCGGGGCCGGAACGGCCGCCGTCGCCTTGGCGGCCTGCACACCCGGTGACTCATCCTCCACAGCCGGCACAACGGCGTCGAACGCTGCCTCTGCCTCTGCCGGCGCAGCTGGAACGACGACGGCGCCCGCCGCCTCCGCGTCGTCGCCGAGCACAGCGACACCCAGCACGGCGACACCCACGCTGACCCGTGCCATCGCTGAGTGCGGCGTGGAGATCCCGAAGGAAACGGCCGGACCGTACCCCGGCGACGGCTCCAACGGCCCCAATGTCCTGGAAGCCTCCGGGGTAGTCCGGCAGGACATCACCTCGAGCTTCGGAACATCCAGCACCAGGGCCGAGGGTGTGCCGCTGACTGTCACGCTGACCCTGCTGGATAACTCCAGCGGCTGCGTGCCCCTGGCCGGCGCCGCCGTCTACGCCTGGCACTGCGACCGCAACGGCAAGTACTCCATGTACGATTCCGGGCTGCGGAACGAGAACTACCTCCGCGGCGTGCAGGAAGCCGATGCCAACGGACAGGTCACCTTCACCACCGTCTACCCCGGTGCCTACAACGGCCGCTGGCCGCACATCCACTTCGAGGTCTTCGAGTCCATGAGCAACGCCACCACGGCCGGGCAAATCCTGGCGGTCTCGCAGATCGCACTCACGGACGCCGCGTGCAAAGCGGTCTACGCCTCTGCCGGGTATGAATCCAGCGCCCGGAACTTCCCCAACACCACGCTCACATCGGACAACGTGTTCGGCGACGACGGCGGTATCTACCAGCTGGCCACCATGGCCGGCTCGGTGTCCGGCGGCTACACGGCCGGGCTCAACGTCACGGTCTGAGAGGGTCTCCTGTACGCAGCGCTAGACTCGAAGCCATGCCTTCACACTCGTCCGCAACAGAGCACATCCAGGACCTCGGCGCCTACGTCAGCGCGTCGCCGTCGAGCTTTCACGCTGTCCACGAGGCCGCACGGCGGCTGGATGAAGCGGGGTTCACCGGGCTGGATGAACTTCAGCCCTGGGAGAGCAGTGCCGGCAGTTTCTACATGGTCCGCGACGGCGCCCTGATCGCCTGGGTGGTCCCCGAAGTGGCGGGTCCCACCACCGGCTTCAACATCATGGGCGCCCACACGGACTCGCCGTCCTTCAAACTCAAGCCCAAACCGACCATTGGCAGCCACGGCTGGCTGCAGGCCGGCGTCGAGGTTTACGGCGGCCCGCTGCTGAACTCCTGGATGGACCGGGAGCTGCAGCTGGCCGGACGCCTGGTCATGATGGACGGCAGCCAGCACCTCACGGCCACCGGCCCCATGCTCCGCTTCCCGCAGCTAGCCATACACCTGGACCGCTCCGTGAACGACGGCCTGGCGCTGGACAAACAGCGGCACATGAACCCCGTGTGGGGCCTGGGCAACCCCGCGGACGCGGATCTGCTGGGCGTGCTGGCTGAGCACGTATCCGGCGGCGCCGCCGCAAACGCCGCGGTAGGCGCCGCGGCAAACGCCGCGGTGGACACTGCCGTGGATCCGGCGCGGATCGGCGGGTACGACGTCGTTATTGCGGACACGCAGGCACCTGCGGTTTTCGGGGCCAAGGGTGAGTTCTTCGCGTCCGGGCGGTTGGATAACCTGTCCGCCACCCATGCCGGACTGGTTGCGCTGATCGCGCACTCGTCCCGCACTGTGGCCGGGCCAGCCGGGACACCGATTGCCGTGCTGGCCGCGTTCGACCACGAGGAAATCGGTTCGGCTTCGCGCTCCGGTGCCTGCGGTCCCATCCTGGAGGACGTGCTGGTCCGGATCTCCGACGGCCTTGGCGCTTCGGCGGGCCAGCGGCGGCAGGCTTTCGCGGCGTCGTTCTGCGTTTCTGCCGACGCCGGGCACGCCGTGCACCCCAACTACTCCGAGCGGCACGACCCCGCCAACCACCCGGTGCTCAACGGCGGACCCCTGCTGAAGATCAACGCGAACCAGCGCTATGCCACGGACGCTACGGGTGCTGCGCTCTGGGCCCGGTTGTGTGCCCAAGCGGAGGTTCCTTACCAGGAGTTCGTCTCCAACAACGTGATGCCCTGCGGCTCAACCATCGGCCCGTTGACGGCCACCCGGCTGGGAATCAGGACCGTGGACGTGGGCGTGCCGCTGCTGTCCATGCACTCCGCCCGTGAACTGTGCGGCGTCGAGGACCCCTATCGTCTGGCGCAGGTGACTGAGCTGTTCTTCCGCACCCGCGCCTAACGACTCAGGCGTACCAGTGCCACCCGGGAGGGCTCCAGTTGTACGGGACGACATGGGCGCGAAACTCGCCGCAGTTGCCGCAGGTGTGGGCCACGGAGGGCGGCCGCAGCCCGCTGCCGTTCGCGCAATACGACGCCGGGAGGTAGTCCTCAAAAAACAGGTAGGCGTCAGTGCCGCAGTTTCTGCATGCCGGCTTCACCGGCGGCTCGGCCGGGATAGAACCGTGTTTGGTGTTCTGCCGTGGTTCCGGGAGGATAACAGTCATTGAACTACCGCTCTCTTCTCATCCATTCGGGCCGGGTCCCGCCGGGGATCGGGATCTTGCCCGGCGGCGCTGCAGCCCTGTTCATGGTCATGGTCAAAAGTTCGGTCCGTGGAACGGACTACGTTCGGCGATCGGTACCGGCAACTCAGGCAGGCAACTTTATGGTGTAGATCACCTTACCGATGGAATGGTGGTTTACACCCAGTTTTGGTTGAAGAGATAGTTCGCACTCAGTTAGGGCCGTGCCGGCGTCCTGATTTCCCTGGCTTGGAACTGATGTCTTCCGTGGCCGGCCCCAGTTCAGGCCTGGTCCGGTTGTCACAGTCACGCCGTTCCGTTGAAAGCCGTTCCGTTGGTCATCTCGCGATCATTTTCGCGTTCAATCGCGTGCGCCGGAACCCCTACCCAGGTCTGGCCGTCGGGGACGTTGCTCAGTACCGCAGCCCCCATGCCAATGGTGGCGTAGTCTCCCACGGATGTGCGTTCCCGCACGCTGGAGTTCATGCCCAGGTACGCCGCCCGCCCGATCCGGACGCCTCCGCCCATGGAGACTCCGGCGGCGAACGTCGCGAAGTCCGCTACGTCGTCGTCGTGCGTGAACGTGACGCCCGGCATGGCCACAACATGCGCCCCAAGGGTGACAGACGCCGTCAGTGTGACGTTCTGCAGCAGGATGCTGCCCCTGCCGATCCTGCAGCCTTCCGGGGTACGCACTGAAGGGTCGATGGCTGTGGCGTAGCGCGCCTCTGACAACCCCAACGCGGAGAGGCGATTGACCACGGATTCACGGGCTTTCCCGGATCCGAGACACACCAGCAACAGTGCGTGGGTGAACTTCGTGGCGTCATCGATGGAACCAAGGACCGTCGCCCCGTCCACGGAGACACCGGACATCTCTTCGTCGTCGTCCAACAACCCCACGACGTCGTACTGGCCGCTGCTGCGGACCATGGCAAGCACTTCACGGGCCAGTCCGGTGGCCGCGAGTAGGAGGATCTCACTCACGTCCCCATCACCGTACCGCTTTCATAACGCTGTCAATGACCCGGGCCTGTTCATGGCTGTCCAGCTGGTGGTACAGCGGCAGGATCAGTGTGTTGTCCGTCAGCCGCTCCGTGAAGCCCAGGTCGGCACGTCCGCTGTCGTGGCCGGAGAAAGCCAGCTGGCGGTGTGCCGCCATGATGCCCCGGCACGCCGATATACCGTCTTCAGCAAGGCTTGCCAGCAGCCCGTCCCTGTCGGTGGGGAAGGAGGGCAGTACTTCCAGCCAATAGGACTGGAAGTTGGAGGTTCCGTACTCCGGGTCTGCCGAGACCCGCAGGCCCTCCACCTGTCCAAGGGCTTCGGTGTACATCGCGGCAATGCTGCGTCGTCTCTCCACGATCGCCGCTAGCCTGCCCAGCTGTACGATTCCCACGGCTGCCTGCAGATCGGTCATCCGGTAGTTGAAACCGATCTCAAGGTACTGCTCGGGAGGAGCAAGTACGGATGCGTGCGGGGTGCTCGCAGAGACCGTCATCCCGTGCTCCCGCAGCGTGCGGGCGCGTGCGCCCCAGTCTGCCCGGGAGGTGGTCAACATGCCGCCCTCGCCCGTGGTCAGGATCTTGCCCGGATGGAAGGACCATGCGGCCACCGCCGCGCCCGCTCCGACGGGCCGGCTCCGGTAGGTGGACCCCACGGCGCAGGCTGCGTCTTCAATCACGGTAATGCCGAGCGGATCGCACAGTCTGCGGATGGGGTCCAGATCTACGGGCATCCCGCCCTGGTCCACCACAATGACGGCTCGCGTATCCAGTGTCAGGGCGGCAGCAATGGTCCCCGCTGTGACATTTCCCGTCACTGGATCCACATCACAAAACACCGGCCGGGCACCTACGTAGGTGGCGGCATTCGCCGTGGCGATGAAGGACAGGGAAGGAACGACGACGTCGTCCCCGGCTCCGACTCCGGCCACCACCAACGCGAGGTGCAGCGCAGTGGTGCAGCTCGATGTTGCGATGGCGTGGCGGACGCTTTGAGCGCTGCTGAACTTCGTCTCGAATTCCTGAACCCGTGGCCCCTGTGCCACCCAGCCGGTGCTGATAACTGCTGCCAGAGCGGCCGCCTCCTCCTCACCCAGCCAGGGCTTCATGACATTGATCCGCGTCCGGGCGGCATGGTGGGCAGTCACAGCACGCCCGCTTTCCGGGAAGTGGAGATTTCCGTGCGGAGCGGCCGCCACCAATGGACCAGCTCACGGAGCCCTTCCGTTAGCGGGACTTCGGCTTCGAAACCGAGATCACGGCGGGCGGCCGAGGTATCGGCGAGGCGACGGACCACGCCGTTGACCAGCCGCTCCGGACCGTGTTCCACCTCCAGGTCCGAGTCCATTGCCTTGAGCAGGGCCCGTGCCATGCCAAGCAGGCTCGTTTCCGTACCGCTGGCTATGTTGTACACACCCCGACGCACATCGCTTGCTGCGGCCAGGATATTGGCGCGGGCCACGTCATGGGTGTTGACGAAGTCCATGGTCTGGCGGCCGTCTCCAAAAATCAGAGGAGGTTCACCGTCCATGATCCGTTCCATCCAGCGGACCAGGACTTCGGTGTACAGGCCGTGGACGTCCATGCGCGGGCCGTAGACATTGAAGTAGCGGAGGGCCACATAGTCGAGTCCGTACATGGCGTGGAAGCTTTTCAGCAGACCCTCATTAAACGATTTGGCCGCGCCGTACAGCGTGTCACTATTGGCGTGATGGTGTGATTCCGGCGTTGGAAACGAATCAGCCATGCCGTACACAGAGGCACCGGATGCGGCGATAACCTTGTCCACTCCATGTTCTGCGGCCGCCTCAAGAACGTTGAAGGTCCCATCCACCAGCACTTCCAGGGCCAGCCTGGGCTCCTCCGCACATTGAGTGATACGAATTGCTGCCTGGTGGAAAACCAGGTCTTTTCCCTTGGTGAGATCGTGCACCAGATCCCGGCGGCGCACGTCGCCTTCCACAAGGTTGACCCGATCGCTGCGGAAAGCCTCCGACAGGTTGGCCAGGCGCCCCCGGACCAGGTTATCCAACACGTCAATCCGGCCCACGCCTGCCCTGAGCAGCTGGTCCACCAGCGTGGATCCGATAGTTCCGGCGCCGCCTGTCACGAGGACGTGGGCGGCCTCTAACTCGCTCATCGGACCCCCTCCAGACGCATTTCGTTTCCTTCCACGGCAGCAGACTGGCCGTCCAGACCCAGGCTGCGGGTCACGGCCTCGAGAACCGAGAGGACGCGCAGGCCCGAGGCCCCATTTGTCCGGGGTGAGCGGTTGTTGCGGATGCATTGGGCAAACTCCTCCACTACCTCGCCCAGGGCCTCCCGTTCGGGAAGGGCCGGGGACCATGTGTCACCCAGACGGTAGGAAATATCGGAGTTTTTTCGTGCGTCTGGCGATTGCGGCTGCCGGTCCAGGGTCACGCCGCGGTCGTAGACGCTCAGCCGCTGCTGGGGATTCAGGTCATCCCAGACCAGGGTCCGCCGGGATCCTCCGATCACCATCTGGCGGATTTTGGTGGGACTGAGCCAGTTCACGTGCACATGGGCGGTTGCGTCATTCCGAAGCCGGAGATTCAGATGTCCTACGCAATCGCGGCCGGTTCCCAGCGGGTCTGCGCCGAAGGCCGAAACCTCCGAAGGCTGGAGACCGCCAGGAAGCACAAAATCCAGGATGGACAGGTCGTGGGGAGCCAGATCCCAGAAGACGTCGACATCCGGCTGCACCAGTCCCAGATTGATGCGCACAGAGTCGATGAACAGGATCTCGCCGAGGGAACCGGCCTGGACCAGTTCCTGCATCTTCAGCACCGCGGGACTATAGCAGTAAGTGTGATCGGCCATCAGCACCAGCCCGTTGGCATCTGCTTCAACCACCATTTCCATCCCGTGCGCGCGGCTGTCAGCCAGCGGACTTTCCACCAGCACGTGCTTGCCGGCTCGAAGGGCCGTCATGACTGCTCCGTGGTGGGTCCGCGCGGGGGTAGCTATGGCCACGGCGTCGATGTCGACAGTGTCAAGCAGCTCCTCGAGGGACTCGACGCCGGGGACGTCGTCCAGGACGGCCGCCAGGTTACCTGCACGGTCAAGATCCAGATCGCAGATTGCTACCAGGTCCCAGTCGGGACTCGACTTGAGGTTGCGGGCCAGGTTGGACCCCCAATACCCGGCTCCGACGACGGCGGCCCTGAGTTTGGCAGCGGGCTTCCGATGCGTTGGGACGTGGAACGGATTCGCGGGTGAACTCATGTCACTTTCCTTCCCTGGATGCGGTTGCCAGTAGGCGCCGGGCACCTGGGAGACACGCGCTGAGGGCCGCAGAAAATCTTGCCATCTTGGGCCTTTCCACATCGAACCACTTGGGCTTGAACCCAGCCATGGTTTGAGTCCAGCCCGCTTGGTGTGGCCCGATGGCCAAGCCCCGTTTCTGTAACCGTGAGCCCTAAATTACTCCCGTGGAGGCCGGAACGGCGGGGAAAATGGCATGCTCTGTGGATGGTGCGGAGCAGTCTGCGGGAACTGCGGGTATACCCGCTGGTGCGAGGCGGAGCGTCAGGTGAAGAGCGAAAATTCGGACTCATCGGAACGATGCTCCGCATGATCCTTGACCATCACCAACGCCGACAATTGGGATCTCGACTGGACGCCGAGCTTTCGGTAAATTCCAGTGAGCCGCACTTCAACCGTTCGCACAGACACATACAAGGATGCCGCGATTTCTTTGTTCCGGCGGCCCCGTGCCACCATTTGGGCAAGCGAACGCTCGTGGTCCGTCAGAAGCATCAGTGCCGGATTCCGGGGTGCCGAGGACGATTCCGCCGGCTCGCCCAGGAGAAGGGAATCGACATGGCGCATCCATGCCGAGGCACCTGATTCGTCAAACAGGACTTTGGCCCGGTGGTAGAAATCCTTGGCATCGGCTGTGGAGCCGAGGGCGCGGAGCCGGTCCGCGTAGCAAAGAATCGTCCGGGCCCGTTCGAACACCGGATCGTGGCTCTGCCATATTTCCAGGGCGTTGCCGAACAGCTCAAGTGAGCGTTCGCCGTCGGCCACCAGGGCACGGCACCGGGCAATTGACAGAGTCAACCAGCGGGAATTCAACCCGTTTGCCCGCTTCTCCAACCGTGACAGGGCGCGGACTGCGTCCCGGTGGCGCCCCAGCCGCACCAATACCTCGACGAGATCTGCCTCTCCCCGCAGCAGGGCCGGGTTTCCAAAGTTCAGGCCGATCTCTGCTGACCGCGTGAGCTGGGCGAGTGCCTCAGCCAGATCTCCCCGCATGAGCGCAAACTGGCCTTGGCAGGCAGCCAGCTGGGCAGCAACTGCCGGGTGGCTTTCACTGCTGGCAAAGCGCCTGGCCTCGGTGAGGCAGATTTGGGTCAGGGCATCGTCGCCCAGCACGAGGCTCCGCCACAGCAGGGACGCATTTCGTGCACCACGGTGATAGTTTCCGGCGCTTTCTGAAGTGTCGATTTCCTGGATCAGACGAACGGCTGCACGAAAGTTGCCTGAACGGATCTCATTGTCGGCGGCAAAATACCGCGCCGTCTCGGTCCAGTTGGTGTCACTCACCTCACCGAGATTGCGGACGAAATTAAAGACTTCCCGGGCGCCCGTGTAGTCCTCGGCGTAGGTGAGTGCACGGCCCTGCAGCAGCAGCGATGCGGCCGAGCTGTCTTCGGGGACGTTGTCGATCCTGGCCACGTGGTTCCGGCGGCCGCTGACAGCCTCCACCAGAAGCTTGGCCCGGCTATTAACAGCCAGGGCCTCGCTGGAGGCAACGGCAACAAACGCCTCGGCGTGGGCCAGGAGATCGCGGGCATCCTCGAGTTCCCAGCGTTCGGCATGATAGATGGCGGCTATGGAGAGCAGGCAGAACGAATACGAGGGGTCGAGGTGACCGAACTCCTTCACAAGCCGCAGCACCATATAGGGACGCACAGTGCTTCCGCGCATGAATTCGATCTGGAAGTTGAGCCCGCACAGCCGCAAGGTCAGGCTCCTGTTGCGGGTGATGCGTTGCGCCCAGTCAAGATATCGCTTGGCGTAGACAAACTCTCCACGCTTGTAGAACATCTCGGCTATTGTCGCCAGGCGTGCGGCCGTTTCACCTTCCCACGGGTTGATTGTCAGTGCACGCTCGATGTACTCGACGGCAAACTGGGTTTCTCCGGCTCTGACCAGGTCAACGGCGCAACGCAACAGTGAAAACGACGTCTCCCTTTGCGCCGTGAGGAAGGTATCGTGCCAGTGGCGGGAAAGCGGATCCGTGGATTCCGTGGCGTCCGCAAGAGCCTGATGGTTTGCGGTCCGGGCGGTGGCGGACATCGCAGCAACAACATGCGAACGAAGAAGCTGGTCCTGTACGCGAATGTCCGGCCCGGAACTGACTGCGATGCCGGCCGTGAGGAGCTCGTCAACACCGGACCAAAGATCGCTGGAGATTTTCTCCAGCGTGGACAGTGAGGTTCGGTATGTCAGAGAAAGCAGGTCAAGAGCGTCCCGGCCAAACCGTGTGAGGCCCGCAATGGAGGTCTCCAGCTCGGAATCGAAGCTGCTCTTCCAATGCAGCGGAACGGGTAAGGCATATTTTCCCCGCAGCTGCAGTTCCATCAGATACCCGTATAGTTCTTTGGCCGCGAGCGGATTTCCGTGTGTAACGGCGGCAACGTAGTGGATCTCCGCCGTTGACGTTCGCTGCACCGGGATTGATTCCAGCATCCGGACGGTCTCGCTGGGGCCGAGATTTGACAGCGTCATGGATGGAAGGTGTGCAAAAGGGCTGTTGTTGGACTCCTCGCGCATGCTGACGATACATGTAAGTCCTGTACCGGCAAGCCTGCGTGCCAGGAAACCGATGACGGTCTGGCTGCTTGGATCCAGCTCATCAACGTCGTCAATGACAATGACTGTGCGGACTGTGGTTCTTCGCTGGAGCCCGCCGAGCAACAGGCTGGCGAAGGCTGAGGCCTCAATGCCAGGTGTCGAGGACTTGAACAGCTCCTCGGAGAACTGGCTCAGGATTGGGTCGTCAAGGCCGTTCAACAGCGCTGTCAGACCCGAATAGGGCCAGTGGGACTCCGCAGCGTTGGCTCGCAGAAAGACTGTCCTGTGGTGGTGCAACTGCGGGATCTCAGCCAACAGTCTTGATTTGCCCGTTCCTTGTTTCCCGATAATGATCAGGGCGGCGTCTTTGGGGCTCCGAATCAGAGCGAGAATCCGGTCCAGTTCTTTGTCTCGATCTATCAGGAGCACGCGGTCCTCCATAGTGTAAAGAAGGAGACCGAAAAGATATGTGATTGTTCAACAATGCGGTCCGTCCGATCAGGACTCGGACGGTTGGGCTGCAGCAGCAAATACCCGGATCAGTTTGGTGCCCCGGCACCTAGGTTGTCACTTCGTCTTAGCGGGACTTCCACTGGAAACGGCGGCCTGCGGTTATGTAATGAAGCAAGAGTAACTTTCGCGTCCGCCAAGGGGAAGAGGGTCCACATCGCTGCGGGTTTTTTTCGGCGAGATGTGGAAAACTGCGGGAAATTCGGTGCCTATGACGGAGCCCGCGCCCTACGCCGACGTCCTAAGCCGTCAGCCAGCGGCCAGCCCCAGTACAAGGTTGATGGTGGCCGCCAGGATCACAGTGCCGAACAGGTAGGAGAGCAGGCCGTGCTTGAGAGCCTCCTGGCGGATCCGTGGGTTCTCCAGATTGGTGTCCGACACCTGATAGGTCATGCCGAGGCTAGTGGCGAGGTAGGCAAAATCGGTGTACTGGGGCGGCTCGTCCTGGTTGAAGTTGACTCCGCCATCGCTGGGGCCGCCGTAGTAGTGCTCGGCGTAGCGGAGGGTGAACAAGGTCTGGACCAGCATCCAGGAAAGCGCCACACTCGCCAGCACCAGGGCGGCACCGCCCAGTTGACTGCCACCGTCCCCCCTATGCGAGGCAATAACGACGACGGCGACTGCCCCCAGGGAGGCGATGTTGGCTATCAGGATGAGCAGGTCAGTTGTGCCGCGGGAAGGGTCTTCCGTGGTGGCGTGGGACTTGGTCTCGTGCGGATCCATTCGCCCGATCACCAGCCAGACCCAGCCCACGTACACCAGCGCTGCGGCGGCCCAGCCTACTGCAGGGGCCTCCAGCCAGTGGCCGGACGCCCCCATAGTCAGCGCCGCGGCCAGCCCGGCAGCGATCATCACCACAAACCGCAGGCGGCTGCGCCGGATACTCGGTGTTCCGGGACTAGTCGTCATGTAAGTACTTTAGCCAACGCCACGTTCGGGCGGGGGATGTCTTTGCGGGAATGTCTGCCTAGCTCTGTCGGGGCGCGAACATGATCACTGCCACACCCACCAAACAGACGGCGGCGCCGATGGCGTCCCAGCGGTCCGGCCGGAAGCCGTCCAGGAGCATCCCCCAGGCCAGTGATCCCACGATGAACACCCCGCCGTACGCCGCCAGGACCCGGCCGAAGTTGGCGTCCGGCTGGAAGGCGGCCACAAATCCGTAGATTCCAAGAGCAATAACACCCAGCCCGGCCCACCACCAGGCTTTGTCCTCGCGCACGGCCTGCCAGATCAGCCAGGCCCCGCCGATCTCGGCCACGGCAGCGAGAGCGAAGAGGACGACGGATTTAAGGATTGTCATGCGGGCCGGACTTCCTCAATCTTGCGCGCCATTGTGCCCCCTGTTCACCGACGTCGTGGTTTGAGCTGAGACTACAGCAGGAGACGGACTAAATAGGCCGCGCACGGAGCTTCGCTGAGTTATCCACAATCGGGTTCAGGTGACTGGAACGACCGCGGGATTGTCCATAGATTCGATCTTGATACGCAGCCTTTATTAGAGAGAAATTGGGGATAATGTCTCAGCAAGTTTCCGAACCCATGTCCACTGGCCTGCCCGCGGCGCCCGTGCCGCCGGAGCAAAGCCCGCAGGTCAATCCGCCACTGCCCGCCTGGCTCGCTGCCATTGATGCCAGGAAACTATGGGCAGGGGGCGCAGCGGCTGTGTCGTCTTACGCAATAGTCTTCATTGCGAGCTTGGCGATGCTTCTCATCGCGTTCAGCGGGATCGCCGCGACCAACCAAGGCGAGGTGCTGCCTGCTGGGTCGCTGAACTCCAGCGGCCAGGATCAGCCCGATGTCTGGGCCATGGTCGGCCAGCTTGCATCGCAGCTTGTTGCGATGGCACACCTTGGCGGGCTGTCAGCCACCATGGAGGCTTCCGTGCCGTTCTTGGGCAGCATCCGGGCCGGGGCCTCGGCCTTCGTGGTGCCTCTCAGCGTGCTTGCCGTCAGCATGATCAGCATTTATTCCACCAGCTGGCTGGCTGAGCGCAGGCTACCTTCGGGTTCGCGGATGCAGCTGGTTGCCCAGTCACTGGTGACCGGCGTCGTGTATGCGGCAGTGGTGAACGTTGTGGCCGCAGCGTCAGCGCTGAAGTACCCGGCCGCGAGCGAAATCACCGTGTCACCGGTCACTGCCGCGGGTTTCTGGCCGGTCGTCATCGCCTTCGTCATCGGGGTTGCCTTGTCAAAGGCGGCCAGAAATCGCGCGTCAGCAGGCATATACGGGCCTTCCAGACTGGCCGCATCTGCCCGCTTGTTCAACCTGCCTGTTGCAGTGGTCAGCAGCCACCTGCTGGTATTCGCAGCTGTTTCCATACCCGCCCTGTTGATCATTGCCGCGGTAGCGAATGGCCTATCCGGTCTTCTGACAGCCCCGCTTTGGGTTCTCAATGGCGTAGGTCTTGCCTTGGTGGCGGGCCATTTGGGTGGGCTGAGCGTCTTCACTGCGGGCCGACAGTTCACGGGCGGCAATGTAAATTCGGCATCCGATTATGTGTTCTACGGGCTGGATGGAACCGCCTCAACCGGGATGGCGATCGGAGCGCTCGCGTTGACGATCATCTGCACTTTGATTTCAGGGACGGTTCTCATTCTGCGCCGGGGACAAGCCGACAATTCCAGGATTGCGGGCTGGTTTGGAGTTCCTGCTGCCTACCTTGTCCTGGGAATGCTATTGCTTCCATTGCTGTCCTCCTCAGCCGTGTTCAATGTTGGCGCGTTGGCGAAGGGCGAATTCAGCCTTGCTCCGGCGTGGTGGTCGCCGGCGGTGTTCCTTGCCTGGGGCCTTTTGGTGGAACTCATTTCCCGGTTTGTTTCGCCCTACTTCCTACCTTTTGTGCCTGCGGCTCTGCGGCGACTGGCGCGCATGCGGGTCCCCGTGACGCCACCGGTTCCGGTAGACGCTGACGCGCCGGTGCCCTTGTTGGCCCAGGGAAAAACTGGAACAGTTGCACCGGAATCACGGGAGGGTGCTTCGCTGGCAACAGGGAGCCAAGTCATGCCTGTTGAGCCAGCTGCGAAGATCCTTACGCCGGCCGGCCGGAAACGTGCCGGCATGGTTGTTGCTGGCGCTGGACTGGCATTGACTCTTGGCATCGGCGGTCTGGTGGCAGTCAATGTGGTCAGGTCCGGAAACGGCCCGGACAAGGTGGTTGGTGCCTATCTTCAGGCACTGGTGGAAGGGGATGCTGAAAAGGCCATGAGTATCTCTGATCCTGACGTTCCCATGAATGAACGCGCGCTCCTGACCAATGAAATCTACAAAGCGGCAGGTCAACGGATCGACGGCTATACGGTGCTCTCCACAGAGGTCTCCGGAAATGCGGCGAGTGTGCGTGTGGAGTTGAGGCAGGACGGCCGCAGGACCGAGGTGCCGTTCACGCTGTCCACGGGTGAAGTGCAGGTTCTCGACGATGACTGGAGACTGAAATCAAACCGCCTCAACACGGTGTTCCTGTCGGCCAACGCGGACGTTGGGGCGTTTGCCGTCAATGGTGTCACTGTAAACATCGCCGACAAAGGTCAGCCTGGTAGCCGCACGGTGAGCTTGCCGGCCTTCCCGGGTGAATACACCGTCGGTATTCCGGCCTCGGAGCAGTATGTATCCGCGCAGGAACGGCGGATCCAGGTGCAGGCCGGAACGGGAGCCCAGGCTCCCCACACTGCCACGCTTCAGGTCACCGCCAGCAAGGAGCTGGAAAGGGAGGCGGCGAAGCAAATCGATGCGTTCTTGACTGCCTGCGCCGCGTCCACAGAACTACGGCCGAAGGGCTGCCCATTCGTCAGCTACGAGTTCTCGGATACCCGAAACGTCAAGTGGGCCATCTCTGAAAAACCGCAGTATTCACTGGAGCAGTCGTACGACGGCGGCTGGCGGATCGCCACCAAGAGATCCGGTAACGCTGACGTCAGCTATGAACGCAATGCCTCATACATGAGCGACAAACCGGACTGGAAGCCGGAAAAGGACGCCGTTGCCTTCAGCGTAAACGGCACGGTGCGGGTGGATTCCGGCACGGTTGTGGCAGAACTCTCGCATTACTAGCAGCAGTGGCCCGTGGACGTTTTCCACATAGAGATGTCCGCCGCTTCCGCTGCCGCATGCGGGCCAGATAACCTGAGTCAAGCGCGAATCGCCGAAACCGGTCCAAATGCACTAAGATATTGAAGTCTGTGCTGCGCCCTGCCCCCGTTTTGGTGGCCGGGCTTTGCATGGCATCGCAAATGAACCTCCTGTTACGGAAATGCCGTAACCGCTTAGCCCAAAGGAGGTGGGTTCACATATGCGTCCTTACGAATTGATGGTAATCATCGACCCCGAGGTCGAAGAGCGTACCGTTGAGCCGTCGCTTCAGAAGTTCCTGAGTGTCATCACCAACGATGGTGGAACCATCGAAAAGGTTGACATCTGGGGCCGTCGTCGACTGGCCTACGACATCAAGAAGAAGTCCGAAGGTATCTACGCAGTGGTGAACTTCACCGCAAAGCCGGATACCGCCAAGGAACTTGACCGCCAGCTGAGTCTCAATGAGACCATCATGCGCACCAAGATCACCCGCCCCGAAGAGCAGAAGGTCGTTGCTGAGTAGTTCAGCTCCCGGCTTTCAATCTTTACCCCGCAGGAACGAACTCTTCATCCAGGATCGAACAAGGAGGCAGTAGATGGCAGGCGAAACCACTATTACGGTCATCGGTAATCTCACCAGTGACCCGGAGCTGCGGTTCACACCGTCAGGTTCGGCAGTAGCGAACTTCACCATCGCGTCTACTCCGCGTACCTTCGACCGCCAGTCCAATGAGTGGAAGGACGGGGAAACCCTGTTCCTCCGCGCAGCGGTGTGGCGCGAAGCAGCCGAGAACGTCGCCGAGTCCCTGACCAAGGGGATGCGCGTGATCGTTTCCGGCCGCCTGAAGAGCCGTTCCTACGAAACCAAAGAAGGCGAGAAGCGCACCGTCATTGAGCTCGAAGTCGATGAAATCGGCCCGAGCCTGCGCTACGCCAACGCCAAGGTCAACCGCACCCAGCGCTCCGGCGCTGCCGGTGGTCAGGGTGGCTTCGGTGGCGGCAATAGCGGCGGTGGCTTCGGTGGCGGCAACTCTGGTGCAAGCCAGGGCGGCAGCTCCGGTGGAACCTGGGGCGCCAACCAGCCCGCAGCAGCGCAGGAAGACCCTTGGGCAACGCCCGGGGTCAGCAATGCGGGCGGCGGCTGGGGCAACGGCCCGGATTCCGAACCTCCCTTCTAAAAAACAATTCAGGTCCGACGCCGGAACGCGCCAGGGGTGCCTCAAGGCACCCAGGCGACGACCGCCGTCGGACCACCACCATCCCGTGGATCAATATCCACGGGCTCCATAGAATAGGAGCTCCACGATGGCTAAGGCTGAACTCCGTAAGCCCAAACCAAAGTCCAACCCCTTGAAGGCCGCTGACATCACTGTCATCGACTACAAGGACGTAGCATTGCTGCGCAAGTTCATCTCCGACCGCGGAAAGATCCGCGCCCGTCGCGTCACTGGCGTCACGGTGCAGGAACAGCGCAAAATCGCCCAGGCAATCAAGAACGCCCGCGAAGTTGCTCTGCTGCCTTACTCCGGCGCTGGCCGCGGCTAAGGAAGGGATTAACTAACATGGCAAAGCTCATTCTGACCCACGAAGTAACCGGTCTCGGTGCTGCTGGCGACGTTGTCGAGGTCAAGGACGGTTACGCACGTAACTACCTGCTGCCCCGCAACTTCGCTCTGACCTGGTCCAAGGGTGGCGAGAAGCAGGTTGAGTCCATCAAGGCTGCCCGCGCCGCCCGCGAGCACGCTTCCCTGGAAGACGCTCAGAAGCAGGCCTCCGCTCTGTCCGCTAAGCCGGTCAAGCTGGTAGTCAAGGCCGGCGCAACCGGCCGCCTGTTCGGCACGGTCAAGCAGGCAGACGTTGCTGACGCTGTTGAGGCCGCTGGCCTTGGCCGCATCGACAAGCGCAAGGTTGAACTGCCGGCTCACATCAAGTCGGTTGGTTCCTACCAGGCCAACGTCCGCCTTCACGCTGACGTTGCCGCTGTGATCGAACTCGACGTAGTCGCAGGCAAGTAGTCTTCCTGCCGCCAGGCAAGAGTACTGCGCAGTCCTGAACTGCAGAAGGCCCCCGCCTTCGGATTCCTTTGGGATCCTTAAGCGGGGGCTTTTGCCGTTTAACCCAACGCGGGGTCACTTACGGCCCACTTTGGGCCTCGGGATGGGCCGTAAGTGACCCCGCGTTGCGTCAGCCCTGGTGTAGCACCGAGGTCATGTGGCGTTGGCCGGCGCGGACCAGCTCGGCCAGTACGGCTTCATCCACGTCAGCGAGTTTGTTGCCGTACAGGCACGCTGCATCACCCTCCCGGCCACTGCCGTACTTGTAGCGATAGGCGCCGAAGCCGACCATTGTGGGCCCCCAGAGCAAGGGTTCCTCACCGTTGATTTCCGTCATCAGCTCCAGGGGGCGGAGTCCGTCCCCGCGCCGGACCGGGTGTTCCACGGTGCTCAGGAACTCCAGAACGGATCCGCGCGTGGGTTGGGTCTTGTTCTCAGCCATCACGGCAGTCTCGCAGACACCCCGCCGCGTGTCAGCGGCGCCGCGCCCGGTGATAGCCTGCTGCGGTGACCCACCACCCCGCCACAGCCGCCCGCCCACGCCCCTTCGCCCAGGTTGATGTCTTCACCGGTGAGCCTTACCGCGGAAACCCGCTCGCCGTCGTCCTTGATGCCGAAGGCCTCACCACGGAGCAAATGCAGCAGTTCGCCAACTGGACCAATCTTGCGGAAACCACCTTCCTTTTGCCGCCAACCCACCCCGACGCAGACTATCGGGTGCGGATCTTCACCTCGCGTGAGGAGTTCTCCTTCGCCGGGCACCCAACGCTGGGATCGGCACACGCATGGCTGGAGGCTGGGGGAGCGCCGAAACAAGGAGGCATGCTGGTCCAGGAATGCGGTGCGGGGCTGGTGCGGGTCAAGTACGACGGCGACCGGCTGGCCTTCGCTGCACCCCCGCTGACGCGTTCGGCGCCGGTGGACGAACCTGACCTCGCCAGGCTCGCTGCGGGACTCAGTATGCCCCGCAAGGCGCTGCTGGACGCCACTTGGCTGGTCAATGGCCCGGACTGGATCGGGGTTCTACTGGAGTCTGCGGAACATGTGCTGTCTATCAGGCCGGATTACGCGGCCATGGCAGGCCTCAAGGTGGGCGTGATCGGCCCGCATGCACCCGGCGCGGACGTGGACTTTGAAGTGCGTACGTTCATTCCGGGTGACGCCGCCGCCGAGGATCCCGTGACGGGCAGCTTCAATGCAGGGGCGGCGCAGTGGTTTATCGGGAGCGGCCGCGCACCGGCGTCGTACGTTGCGGCGCAGGGGACGGCGTTGGCCCGGGCGGGGCGTGTGCACGTGGATGCCGTGGGCGACGATATCTGGGTGGGCGGAGGCTCCGTGAGCTGCATCCAGGGGACTGTGATGCTGTAGACGGCCGCCCCGCGTGCAGGGGAATAAACGATCACGGCCCCCAGTTAGTTAAGTAGATGCAAACGCATATACCTACATTCTGTAGCCGATCATCAGGAGCCCGCCATGGAAACCCGCCGCATCACCGTCCTTTCAGCCGGACTCGCTGTACCGTCGTCGAGCCGTCTGCTGGCTGACCAGCTGGCGGCGTCGGCCGAACGCCAGCTGTCCGCGGCTGGATATCAGGTGACCGTGGACGTCGTCGAGCTTCGTGATCTCGCAGTGGACATCGCGAATAACTTCGTCACCGGCTACGCGGCCCCCCGCCTGGCTGAAGTGATCTCCGGAGTGGAGGCCTCGGACGGCATCATCGCCGTCAGCCCGGTGTTCAGTGCCTCGTACAGCGGACTGTTCAAGTCGTTCATTGACGTCCTGGACCCCAAGTCCCTGGAGGGAAAAGCAGTCCTCCTGGGCGCCACCGGCGGCACCGACCGCCACCAGATGGTCCTGGACTATGCCATGCGCCCGCTGTTCAGCTATCTGCGCACGCGCATCGCTGCCACGGGCGTCTTCGCCGGGCCTCAGGACTGGGGGAACCCGGACGACGGCGGCTCCCCCCTGTCGGTGCGGATCGAGCGTGCAGCGGGGGAGTTCACCCTCCTGCTGGAGGGTACGCAGCCGAAGCACAGGCCGGCGTTGCTGGAGTCGCTGCCGTTCGAACAGCTGTTGGCCGGGATCTCCGGCGGACGCTGAGACTGTTCCGGTCCCTGAAGGGGACGAAACCGGTGCCGCTCGTTGTCCGGGACATGAAGTGTCCTGTGGATTCAATAGACCTGATAATGAGCGAACGCAGTGGTGTGGAGATCGACTACTGCCCGCAGTGCCGTGGAGTGTGGCTGGACCGCGGTGAGCTGGACAAGATCATCGACCGGGCGGCGGACTCGCTGGGCGGAGCTGGCGCCCCGCCGCCCAGGCCGCCGTTCCCGCGCACGCGGCCCCAGGCCTGATGGCTGCTCCGTTGTACCGGAACTTCGAGCCTCGGAGCGATGACCGCCGCCCGGAAGGGCGTAGCAGGGAGGGTCGCAGCTCCGATGATCCCCGTTATGACCAGCGCCGCGACCAGCCGAGGTACGACGAGCGCAGTCACGGCAAGCAGGGCTACGACCGCGACTACGACAGCCGGAAGCCCAAGAAGAAGGAAGGCTGGCTCGGGGACCTCTTCGACTTCTGACCCCGGAAACTGATCCGAGGCCTTCCATCTTGTGAGGGTCAGTCGTCAAGCAGGGCGATGAACTCGCGGGCCTGTTTCATGGAGATGTCCGAGTGCCGTGTCAGCGCACTGGCTGCGGCCTCGGCGTCACCGGCGCGGGCCAGAGTGCGGATCCGGCCATAAATCTCGTCGTTGAGCATATTGCTGCTGACCTCGCGTGTGACATCGCCTTTGCTGGCGATTGCCCGGTACCGGTAAGGGAAGTGCTGGGGGGCGTCGTCGTCGTCCGTCTCCTGAGGTTCCAGTGACGGCGCACGATACGTCTGCGGGTGGGCGGCCAGGGCGCTGACTGCGTCACGGGAAGCCCGTAGTCCCTCACCGGACGCCTCGTAATAGAGCTTGATGGCGGCCATGGCCTGCCCCTGCGCGATCAGCGAATACAGTTTCCGGTGCTCCTCCTCCGTGAGCTTCGCTGAGGCGGCGCGCGCCAGCTCCGCAGGCTGCCTGGGCGCCTGCACCTTGGCTGAAGGGCCCGCCCCAACCGCACGCCGGCTCAGCGCCCGTGCAGCAAGCGTTACGCCTGCCGCGACGATTACCAGAATCAGGACGGGAATGAGTAACGATTCCATGATTTAGAGCCGATCTACATACTTCTTGGCGGTCAACAGATCCGAATGTGTTGCCTGGCGGAGGAGTTTTATGGCCTGGATCTTCTGGCCATTTCGAGCCATGGACTGCAGCTGCAAAGCGAACTGCGGATTCAACTGGCCCCCCGGCAAAATGGCGCCCTGGTAGCCGTGCTGCCCAACGCCCGGACTCGAGCCTGCCTGCGCACGCAACGCGGCGCGTGCATGATCTTCCTGCTGGGACTGCTGCTGCTCGTTTTGGCTTGGCCGGGTAGCTGCATCCACCCGCGCCTGGGCCGCCGTAGCCGCCTGCACCTGCGATGCGTAGTGTTCCGCCGATCGCACGGCGAGATCCAGCTGATATTTCTCGGCGTCAGAGATACCTGAATTACGGGGTTTGAGCGCGGTGGAGAGCGCCCAGATGACTGCCGCCAGAATGAGGACAGGCAGAATCACTATCAGTACGTCGCCCATGATTAGAGCTTATGCCAGATCACAGTTATCCACAGCACATTCCCCGATTTGCATACATTGCGGGCGAAGCGACGTCAATTTGCACCTGCCCGCCTGACCTTTTGTGAGGTCTATCACAAACCGGGCATATTTTGATGTGATCCATGCGGAATTACTGGCCGGTATCCCCAGCGGCCATCTGACAGCTGTGGATGAAGGTTTGCGAAAAAATTCTTTAGTCCACACGGCATTTATTACGTTTCCGCAGGTCAGAGGCACTTTCTGGTCAAAACATTTTCTGTATCCACAGCTCGGCACACAGGCTGTGCACAAGCTGGAGCGCTTTACGCACAGCTTATCCACAGGGTGCCCTGGTTGCGGGCTTGGCGACCCGGGCAAGGGGGACTACCGTAGCGGGATACCTGTTTTGGGGCGCAGAAAGCTGTTTCCTTCATGCGGAGATACAGAGGCGGATCCATCGGACCCGGCCGTAGCTCCAAGCTGTGGATATCCTGTGGAAACTGGGGATAACCGGCCGGCGACAGGCTGCCCCGCTCAATTAATTGTCAGGGCTGCCTGTTACTACTTGAATCGGGCCGATCGCAGCGTGGTTTCGTTGCGTCGGAGATCCCACGAACATATGGCTTACGCGCCGACGGCACCGGATATCCGCCGCGGCACACAATGAAGGACGGCAGCTTTGTCAGTTACGCACCTGGACTCAATCGAGGGCACTCGGGGATCTGAAGGCAGCCGCAAACCCCCGCAGGACATTCCGGCGGAACAATCGGTACTCGGCGGGATGATGCTGTCCAAGGATGCCATCGCTGACGTTGTCGAGATCCTGCGCGGCCAGGACTTCTACCGCCCCGCCCACGAAACCATCTACGAGGCCATCATTGACCTCTACGGCCGCGGCGAGCCCGCCGACGCCGTGACGGTTTCGGACGAGCTCACCAAGCGCGGCGAAGTCAACAGGATTGGCGGCCCTGCCTACCTGCACGAGCTCATCCAGACAGTCCCCACGGCAGCCAATGCCGGCTACTACGCCGAGATCGTGGCGGAGCGCGCCGTGCTGCGCCGCCTCGTCAACGCCGGCACCAAAATCGTCCAGCTGGGCTACGGCTCTGACGGCGAGGTAGAGGACCTTGTCAACCAGGCGCAGGCCGAAATCTACGCTGTCGCCGAACGCCGCACCGCCGAGGACTATGTGGTCCTGAAGGACGTGATGGAATCCACCGTGGACGAGATCGAAGCCTCGGGCCATCGCGGCGAAGGGGTGACGGGCGTACCCACCGGATTCTACGAGCTGGACGAGCTCACGCACGGCCTCCACCCCGGACAGATGATTGTCATCGCCGCCCGCCCGGCCGTGGGTAAGTCCACCTTCGCCCTGGACTTTGCCCGCTCCGCTGCCATTAAGAACAACCTGGCCACGGTGATGTTCTCGCTCGAAATGGGCCGGAACGAGATCGCCATGCGCCTCCTGTCCGCGGAAGCAACTATCGGACTACAGGATTTGCGCAAGGGCACCATCAAGGACGAGCAGTGGTCCAAAATCGCCACCACCATGGGTCGGATGAACGATGCCCCGCTCTTCATCGACGACAGCCCCAACATGTCACTTATGGAAATCCGGGCCAAGTGCCGGCGGCTGAAACAGCAGCATGACCTGAAACTGGTGATCCTGGACTACCTGCAGCTGATGAGCTCCGGCAAGAAGGTGGAGTCCCGCCAGCAGGAGGTCTCGGAGTTCTCCCGTGCCCTCAAGCTCCTGGCCAAGGAACTCCAGGTTCCCGTCATCGCCCTGTCGCAGCTGAACCGTGGTTCCGAGCAACGCCAGGACAAGCGGCCCATGGTCTCTGACCTCCGTGAGTCCGGTTCCATCGAGCAGGATGCCGACATGGTGATCCTGCTGCACCGTGAAGACGTCTATGACAAGGAATCACCGCGTGCAGGCGAGGCAGACATCCTGATCGCGAAACACCGTAACGGACCAACCAAGGACATTGTGGTTGCGTTCCAGGGGCATTATTCCCGTTTCGCCAACATGGCAGCCGACGCCGGCGGCGGCTTCTAGCTGGTTCTTGCGCGTGATGGCGCTCCCGCCTGATCAGCTCTCTGCCGGCAACAGGTGGTTGGGCAGCCTGTTTCCGGGCGCCGTGCCGCGGATTTCGAGCAGTTCCCGCGCATGTGCGTGCAGGCGCTTGTCCTCGTCAGTGACGGGCACCCACTCCGGAATCGGTACCGAGTTGCCGTCCTCATCCCTGGCCACCATCACGGTGAGGCAGTACGTGGTGAGGTTCAGCTCGCTGCCCTTGGGGTCCCCGGACCGGACATGGACCGCCACGTGCATGCCCTTGGTGCCGGTGTAGACCAACCGTGCCTCCACCTCCACCACGTGGCCGATCAGCAACGGCCGGTAGAAACGGACGCCGCCGGAGAACACCGCCACCGTGTCCTTGCCGCAGTAGCGCGAGGCACAGACATACGCTGCCTCATCAATCCACTTCATCACGATCCCGCCATGGACCTTGCCGCCCCAGTTCACATCCGTGGGGGCGGCCATAAACCGCAGGACAACACGCTCGGCGGTGCCGGCGTCGGTATATTCCTGACTGTTCATGGCTTCCACAATCTTTTCGCGGACCTTGATCCGCGCCAGGGCGTGGCTGCGTTGTTCAATTTCCTCCGGCGTGGACGGTTCAAACTGCCGTACCGGGATGGGCTTGCCATCCTGTCCCACGGCGACAAAAATCACCATGCACTGGCTGCGCATGGTGGCCGGGCCACCCTTGGGATCCCCTGAGGACACCACCGTGTGGATATGCATGGAAGACCGGCCGGTGTAGACGATCGTTGCGGTGACCTCCACCATGTCGCCGCTGTTGACGGGATCGGCAAAGTGGATGTTGCCCACATAGGCGGTTACACAATACGACTTCGCCCAGCCCACTGCAGCGGCATAGGCAGCCTTGTCCACCCACTCCAGTGCGGTGCCGGCATCCACGGAACCGCTGTGGCCGACGTCCATAGGGGCAGCCAGAAAGCGGAGGGTCACGGAGTTGGCGGAAGTCTCAGTCATGCTGCGATTTTACTGAGGCATGACAGAGCGTCGGACCCGGGCAGACACAAACGCTGTTCCGCCCGCCATAAGAGGACGGGACAGCGTCATATGAAGGGCAGATCCGAGCACCAGTATGCTCATGCCTCGGGGGCGGAGGGCGCCGAGGGCGGCATTGTCACCAGAATGACGTCCGCGTAGTCCGGCTCAGGAACGTCAATAAAAGCGATGGACCTGAAGACGCCCTTGGTAGCTCCTGTAGTCATGCGTGCACCAGCCTTGATTCTAGGTAAGGCCTTGGCCTTAAGGGTCGGTAATGATGGCGTTGATGGCGGATCGCAGCGCCGATTCCTCGACTGCGATGCCCATGAACAATGACGCGCTGATCATTCCGTCGACCAGGCCGACAATCAGGGCAGACTTCGCTTCCGGCCTGGTGGCACCGGTGGAATGCAGTGCTTCCGCACCCCATGTGATAAGTCGTTGCCGGCCGTCCGCGAGGGCTGCTGCGGATGACGGGGCACCGAGGGCATGAACCAGGAGCGACTGCCGCGCTAGGGCGTACTCCTTGCCGCCGGTCCTGGCGGCCGAGGCGAAGCGGGTTAGAGCATCGGCTATGTCCTGCCCGGTCTCCGGGCTCTCCCCCTTGGACCGCTCCAGCCCCCGGTGGTCCGCCCGAACCAGAAAGTCGACGACAGCGCTCACAAGAGCCTCCTGAGTCCTGAACACATTCGATGTCGATCCGGGCGGTACTCCCGCCTCGCGGTCCACGGCACGGTGGGTCAAGGCCCGCGGTCCACCCCGGGCGAGCAGGGATACAGCAGCAGCACATAGGGATTCTCGACGTTCCACGCTCTAAAACTACACCCGTAGTGAAAGGACTACAATTGTAGTACTGTTGCGGCATGACGAAGGCGATAGTTGTAGGAGCAGGTATCGCAGGTCTATCAACTGCGGTCGGACTGCATCGTTCGGGGTGGTCTGTACGAGTCCTGGAGCAACAAGCGGAGCCGCGAACCTCGGGAACGGCGGTCGTGTTGCATCGGGCGGCAGTCAAGGGGCTTGAGTCCCTCGGCCTCGGGCCAGGCGTTGCTGCACTGGTTGTTCCGCTGACCGAACTTCGGCTACGCACGTACAGGTCGGCGGCGCTTTCACCATCCAAGCTCGGTTCCTCCTCCGTGCTGATCGAGCGGTCCGCGCTCGTCGGCCTCCTCCGTGGCGCGCTGCCGGATTCGGTGCTCGCCTTCGGTAACTCCCTGGCGGCGCGCGGCCTTCCGAGTACGTGCGCGGGAGTCGATCTCGTTGTCGGCGCGGATGGTGTGCACAGCTCCCTGCGCCGCGAACTGTTCGGACACGAATACAGTGCAACCGCTACAGGAACCACAGTGTGGCGGGGAACAGCGCGCGGGACGACGACGGGCCTCACTGAATACTGGGGCCAGCGACGACGCTTCGGTGTCAGCGACCGCCCTGGCGGAGGAACAAACTGGTATGCGACCGCAGTACTGCCACCAGACCGGCGCGCGTGGCCGCTACCGGGATCTGATGAGCTACGACATCTCTTCGGACAGTGGTGCCCCGCGGTAGCTGAGACAGTTGCAAGCATTGACGAAGGGGTCATCCTGCGGCACGAGATCTACCACCTGGCGCGACGGTTGCCGCAGTATCACCTCGACAATGTAGTCCTCGTCGGCGACGCCGCCCACGCCATGACGCCGGACCTCGGACGTGGCGCCAATGAAGCAATACTGGATGCGCTGTCTCTAATGCATAGCCTTGAGGGGCACGACGGGGTAGACCGCGCGCTGGCGGCCTACGACAGGTCCCGGCGTCGATCTACCCAACTGGTGGCAACCGGATCCGCGGCCTTGGACGCACTCGTCCATCGGGCGTTCTGGCGACCCTGGGCCGGTGGCTGATGTCCGTCATAGATCTGCCTCGTATTGGTCGCCTGCATAGCACATGGGAACGATGTCCTACAGGAGGAGCGGCTAATGGTGCGCCTCTGGCACTCCTGAAGGACGACCAGTGCCGTAAGCAGCCTTTTGCGGTCCGCCTAAACGACCGACTTACAGTGCGCTCCACGCGGGGCTTACCTAGGTGGGGTGTACTACTGATGTGAGACACAGTTTGAAAGGATTGTGCCCATGTCTTCCCGTCCCACTTATTCCGATGAGTTCAAGGCCGATGCAGTGAATCTGGTCGTTTCCTCCGGCCGTTCACCCGCCTCGGTGGCCCCCGAGTTGGGGATCTCCGTGACCGCGCTGAAGCGGTGGGTGCAACTGCACCGGGAAGGACAGACCGGTCCCGGCGGCAAGCCTAATGATCCGGTGGATCCCGCGAAATACAAGGCGTTGGAGGCCCGGCTGCGGGAAGTTGAAAGGGAAAATGATTTCCTGAAAAAAGTGTCGGCGTTCTTCGCCAAAGAACAACGGTAGAGGACCTCTACCGGCTTGTGCAGGAGAAGAACGCCGATTTCCCTGTCTCCTGGATGTGCGCCCGGCTGGGCGTTCCGCGGGCCTCGTACTACCGCTGGCTGGACCAGAAGGAATCAGCGACGGCTGCCCGGCACCGGGAGCTGACCGGACTGGTGAAGGCGATGTTCGATTCCTCCGACGGGATCTTCGGCCACCGCATGGTCCACACCAAACTCGCCGCCACCGGGGTGGAGGTTTCCGTGGGCACGGTGGCCGCGATCATGGCCGAGAACGGCTGGGCGGCGAAGCGGATGCGCGCGTTCAAACGCACCACGATCCCCTCGGACCCGGACAAGGTCTTCGCGGACCTCATCGGGAGGGACTTCACCTCCGAGGTTCCCGGCACGAAGCTCGTCGGGGATATCACCTACCTTCGTACCGCTTGGATTCCAGCAGTCGTTGCAACACCGGTTTGTTAGCTCGGTTCAAGTAAAGCACGGAGACGTTCGGCTGGGGTGTCCCAGCGGAGGGTTTTGCGAGGGCGTGCATTGAGTTCTTCGGCGACGTGTTGGAG
Source organism: Pseudarthrobacter sp. N5 (assembly GCF_050157035.1). Taxonomy (GTDB): domain Bacteria; phylum Actinomycetota; class Actinomycetes; order Actinomycetales; family Micrococcaceae; genus Arthrobacter. The sequence continues at coordinate 214,033 of NZ_CP189593.1, read as the reverse complement.
CTCGTCGGGTGTGTGCCTGGAGAGGTCTGTTCCTTTGGGAAAGTATTGTCGCAGCAGCCCGTTGGTGTTCTCGTTGCTGCCGCGCTGCCACGGGCTGGCGGGATCACAGAAGTACACGTCCATGTCGGTTGCGACGCGGAAAGCAACGTGCCCGGACATTTCTGCACCCTGGTCCCAGGTCAGGGACCGGCGCAGCGTGGCAGGGAGCTGAGCCACGGTTTTCACGAGACCATCCCGCACCGTTTCGGCGGTGTGGTCGTGTTGGAGGTGCACGAGCGTGACGAAGCGGCTCGAGCGCTCGACGAGAGTTCCGATCGCTGATCGGCTCATCGTGCCGACGATCAGGTCTCCTTCCTTACGATTTTGTTGTGGGTGACTTCGGAGCTGTCGTAGTGTTTCGATCACCCTCGGGTGGTGGGTATGGCCCAGATCTCCCTGCCGCTTGGACGGCTCACTGGGAATGGCCGCCCGCTGCCCGCCGATGACTCGACCGCTGATTGAGACTTACGACATTGATCGTTGGGTAAGGACGTGCCGGCGTGGTTATCGACAGGGGCCAACCAAATTGGAGCTGATCGAAGGGACCGAAAGACATGCCGGACGTGTGGGCAGGAATCGACTCGGGCAAGAGTGCCCATCATTGCGTTGTGATCGACCAATCCGGGACGGTGCTGCTGTCAAAACGGGTCGAGAACGACGAAACCGCGTTGCTCCAGCTCATCGCCGAAACCGCGGAGCGCGCGGCCGGTGGTGAGATCTGCTGGGCTACTGATCTGAACGCCGGCGGCGCGGCGCTGCTGATCGAGCTGCTGGCAGCACACGCTCAGCACCTGCTCTATATCCCTGGACGGATCGTGCATCACGCCGCAGCGACCTATCGGGGGATGGAAAGACCGACGCGAAAGACGCCAGGATCATCGCTGACCAGGCCCGCATGCGCACCGACCTGCAACCCGTTCGCAGCGCAGACCAGATCAGTGTGGACCTGCGTATGCTCACTGCCCGCCGCACCGATCTGATTTGCGACCGTGTCCGGGCGATCAACCGGCTCCGGGCCACCTTGTTGGAATACTTCCCTGCGCTCGAGCGGGCCTTCGACTACTCCAAGAAGGCTCCTCTGACCCTTCTGAGCGGCTATCAGACCCCCGAGGGCATCCGCCGGATAGGACTGACGCGGCTTACTGGCTGGCTGAGAAAACGCGGCTGCCGGAACAGTGCAAAGATGGCGGAGAAGGCACTTGCGGCTGCAAACGCCCAGCACACCGTCCTGCCTGCCCAATCCATGGGATCGGCCCTGGTCGTCCGGTTGGCCGATCAGATCAGCTCAACCGATGCAGAGATCGCAGACGTCGATGCCCAGATCACGGACCTGTTCAGGCAGCACGACAGCGCCGATGTTCTGCTGAGTATGCCTGGGTTCGGGCCCGTACTCGCGGCTACTTTTCTCGCGAACATCGGCGGTAACCTGGACGGATTCGACTCCGTCGACCGGCTCGCCAGCGTCGCCGGGTTGGCTCCGGTCCCACGCGATTCCGGCCGGATCAGCGGAAACCTGCACCGGCCGCGCCGATTCAACCGCAGACTCCTCCGAACCTGCTACCTCGCCGCCCTCTCCAGCTTGAAAAACAGCCCCGCTTCCAGAACCTACTACGACCGGAAACGCGGCGAGGGAAAGTCCCACAAACAGGCGCTTATCGCACTTGCCCGACGCCGCATCAACGTCATCTGGGCCATGCTCCGCGACCACACCGAATACCGGGAGCCGGCCGCCGCCATTTGCGTCCAGGCTGCTTGACAACAGCATTGAGATTCCCAGTGACCAGGGATTGCGCGGTCGTCGGCCTCGGCAGGTCGTTCGGTTATGGAGATCATGGGGTCCACGGAACGGCTGGTCCTATGCGCGGGGTCGCGTCGGGGTTTCCGGGTTGTTCGCCCGCGACGCATCGCGGCCGCGATCTCTCGTTTCAGAGCGCCTCGAAAAATTCGGCTTTCTCCTGGGCGGTGTACCTCCGGCTCTTCACGCGCGGAGTAGAGACGTTTGCCTCCTGACGCCACCGATAGCACGCGTCCACGCTGAGCCCGAGTTCGGCCGCAACGGCACGGATCGTACCGCCGCGATCCAGCCGCCGAAAGAATTCCTCCCGCTCCTTGGCTTTGTACTGCACATTCTGTCTACCCCTCGGTCGCCCGACCATCGCACACCCTCACGCTCAGGGTGTTGCGACGATGACTGGAACCCAAGCCGGCGAGGGCAAGCTGTATCTGGCCACCGTCATCGACCTGTGCACCCGCATGGTCGTTGGCTGGGCCATGGCCGACCACATGCGCGCCTCCCTCGTCACGGGCGCGCTGAGGATGGCCAGGGACCGCGGACACCTGGCCCCGGATACGATTTTCCACAGTGACCGCGGCACCCAATACACCTCCCGGGAAATGGGTGCCTGGTGCACCGGCAACGGCGTCCGCCAGTCGATGGGCGCCACCGGGGTGTGCTGGGATAATGCCGTCGCCTAGTTGTATTGACCACGGACGTTAGGAACGCTCGGCGTGGTTAGGTGACAAAAAGAAGACCTCCGGGTGGAGTGGGGCTTGTCGAGAGTCCGATCCACAAGGAGGTCTTCAATGTCCCATGCTAATGCGCTCCTCACGCCTAAGGGCAGGCTCCGGCTGGCCCAGTGCGTCGTGGAGGACGGGTGGCCGCTGCGGCGGGCGGCTGAGCGGTTCCAGGTCTCGGTGACGACCGCGGCGCGGTGGGCTGGCCGCTACCGGGAGCGCGGCGAGCACGGGATGGAGGACCGGTCGAGCCGGCCCGTCAGCTCCCCGGGCCGGACGTCCGTGCGGCGGGAGCGGCGGATCGTCGCGCTCAGAGTGAACCGCCGGTGGGGCCCTGCCCGGATCGGTTACCTGCTGGGTATCCACCCCTCCACGGTGCACCGGGTCCTCTCCAGGTTCGGACTGGCAAGGCTGTCGTGGCTGGACCGGGCCACGGGGAGGGTAATCCGCCGCTACGAGCACCAGAACCCCGGAGACCTTGTCCACGTGGACATCAAGAAACTCGGACGTATCCCGGACGGCGGCGGACACCGCACGGTGGGCAGGGCATCCGGCAACCGGAACAAGACCGGCACGGCGGCGAACCGGAGACCGGGCTACGCCTTCCTGCACAACGCGGTCGATGATCATTCCCGGCTGGCCTACACCGAGATCCTCGCCGATGAGAAAAAGGACACCGCGGCCGGGTTCTGGGAACGCGCCAACGCCTACTTCGAATCCTGCGGAATCGTGGTCAAACGGGTCCTGACGGACAACGGCTCCTGCTACCGCTCCTACGCATTCAAAGACGCCCTGGGCCCGGCTATCAAGCACAAGCGCACCCGGCCCTACAGGCCCCAGACCAACGGCAAAGTCGAGCGCTACAACCGCACCATGCTCGATGAGTGGGCTTACGCAAAACCCTATGGATCAGAGGCCGAGCGTGTTGATTCTTTCGCCGACTGGCTCCATCACTACAATCATCACCGAGGCCACACCTCACTCAAAGGTCAGCCACCGGTCACCCGCGTCACTAACCTCTCAGGTCAATACACCTAGTCGGCGTTCTCGTCCCTGAAAAACGAGTTCTACCACCACCACAGCTTCGCCACCCGCCAGGACGCCGGCCGGGCGACCATGCGCTACATCGAGGTCTTCTACAACCGCTGGCGTCCTCACACCAACAACGCCGGCCTGCCGCCAGCAACAGCAATGGTGAAATTCACCACCAACAAGCAGCCGCTACCCGCGGCCGCCTGACCAAACCGAAACTACGCGACTGTCTCACATCCTTGACACACCTCAAATCGCCTCGATAAGGGGTAAATCGAGTCGAGGCCCCGAACCGAGTTTCGAGAATCTGGCAGGTTCCTTGGGTGACCCATTAGACGGTCCGTTTGGGGTTCCTTGGGTTCTTGTGGTGATTGCAACACTTAGCGGATGGGTGTTGTCATGGCGGGGTATTCGATTTACGTAAGACCGGATCTTCTGCAGCTGTTTTGGGCTGGGATGCAGGCCGGTGATTTCATCACGGACGCTGTTGTGCCGATCAATACGAGCAGGCGGACCGGGCGCCGGGTCCTGGCCGAGGCCGGGGGTGTCAGGCCTCGCCGCGGCCGGGATTTGAAGGGCCGTTGCCTGACTTTCGCCCAGCGTGAAGAGATCGCGGTGCTGCGCGCCCAGGGACACTCGCTGCGCCGGATCGGGGCCGTGGTCGGCAGATCTGCCTCGACTGTGTCCAGGGAGCTTCGGCGCAATTCGGTGGCCGGGTTGCCTTACCGGGCGACGTCGGCTCACGCACTGGCGTATGAGCGGGCTTCGCGGCCGAAACCGGCGAAACTGCACACGAACACGGTGTTGCGTGCGAAGGTGGAAGAGGACCTGAAAAAGAAGTACTCGCCTGAGCAGATCGCAGGACGCCTGCGGGTTGAGTTTCCCGATGAGCCGGAGATGCGGGTGTCACCTGAGATCATTTACCAGTGCCTTTACGTTCAGTCCCGCGGAGCACTGAACCGTGATCTGGCCGCGTGTTTACGCACCGGACGGGCACTCAGGCAGCCCTGCAGGAAAGCCGGCCAGCGGAAGAACCGGATCCCGGGGATGATCAATATCTCCGAACGTCCCCCGAGGTTCAGGACCGTGCGGTGCCAGGGCACTGGGAGGGCGACCTCATCATCGGCAAGGGGAATCAGTCCGCGATCGGGACGCTGGTCGAGCGGACCACCAATTACACGATGCTCGTGCACCTGCCGGACGGGTACAAGGCCGAGCAGATGCGTGACGCCCTGGCAGCCAAGATCAAGACGCTCCCCGAGGCGCTGAGGCATTCACTCACCTGGGACCAAGGCATCGAAATGCAGGACTGGAAAACCGTGAAAGTAGACGCCGGTATCGACATTTACTTCTGCGACCCGCACTCACCCTGGCAGCGCGGCATCAACGAAAACACCAATGGCCTGCTGCGCCGGTACTTCCCGAAGGGCACGGACCTGAGCGTCCACAGCGCCGCAGACCTCGACCGGGTTGCCCAGGAACTCAACGACCGGCCGCGGAAAAGACTAGAGTTCAGGAAACCGATCGAACTGATCGAAGACCTCCTGTTGCAATGACCGCCTGAATACGCCGAACCTTCACCGAAACACCCCGCCATCTCGAAAGACGCCTATGAGCGGGACATCACTGATCCACGTTGACCGGTTGTGGCTGGCGGGGCAGGCTGTGGAGGACATCCATGACAGGGGGATCATGATCAAGTACCTACGCACCTCGGCCGCCGTCGCGGCGCTGCTCGGGTTCGCCCTTGCCGGGTGCCAGCCGGCAGCCGGGCCGTTGACGGTGGGACCGTCCGCGACGGTGCCAAGCCCGTCGTCGTCCGAGCTCGCGGCCGTTGTCCAGGCTGCCGTCGAGGATCGCAACGGCACAGTTCTCGACGCCCCCACCGCCCCGCGCCTCGCCGAGGGGCAGACGACGGCGGCCTACCGGGCCAAGCGGGAGCGGGACCTCCCGGTGGTGGCCCGGTCGAAGGCCGGATTCAAATCAGCCGGCTTCTGGTATACGTCCTTTTCGACGACGGTGACGGTGGAGTCGATCGACGTGACCGGTTCGGAGATCAGCGTCCATTTCAAGGAATTGACCGAGGAATACCTCAGCTCGAGGACGAATGGGCCGAGCAGCGTCCCGGAGGGCTACTCGTTGCCGCAGACCGCGACGTTCCGGGCGTCCGCGGACGGCTGGCAGCTAGACACCATCGCCCCTTCCGTGCATGGGGGCGGCTTGCCGATGTCCGTCGTCGAGGGCTGAGAACTGGCCGTTACATGGCCCCGTTAGGAACCCCGAGCGGCGCATTTTCGCTTGCCGCAGAGGGACATCAGGATCCTGAGCCTTCCGTTGCTCGGCGACTTTGGTTTACCCATGAGGTGCGAAGACAATGACGGCGGGCGGCTGGTATTTCTGCGAGACCAGCTGGGCTTAATCCCTAGCGAAGATTTGCCTGACCTGGAGCCGATCTGCTCGTGCGCGGCTACGATACTCCAGCGCTTCGGGAATTGGCCGGACACCCTCGGAACGACCCGAGAGGAGCCAGCGACTTATGGGTACAAGCCAGGGATGAATTGGGAAAGCCCTTTGAGGATGATGGCGTGGCCCGCCGACTCGTCATCCGACGCTGGCTCTGCGAAATAGTCGACGGCACTCTGGACCCGTACACCGGTGTGGGACTTGTCATGGCGTACGGCTGGCATGCCATGAGCCAGCCGGCGGTCCTGCATGAGATGGTCGCCCTAATGGACTATTGGGATGAGATGCCGGAACAACGTGACAAGCTCCTCCTGGACCTCGCGGAGGCTGCCCGGACCGTTCTGGACGCGTGGTAGAACCCCATCGGCTTCAAATGTGGGCACCGGCCGGAGGGGCAACAGCCCCGTCGTCGGTCCGGCCTTTCGCTTCGGAACCGGATGCCCAGCGTTCTAGGGCTGCATCGTCCATCGATCGACCGCAGGGCGTGTGGCGAGGATAGCGGCTGGAAGTCCGGCGGCCCGTGCGCGATCGGCTTTGCTTGACGGCGCAAGCTCAATCCGATCCCTGAACGGGCACTATTTCCGCACGGCGACGGACAAGCTGCCCGGATTCCGTCGGGCCGGAAGTCACCGGTGGCACGGAGTAAGCTTCATGCAATGGCCTTGCGGCGCCGTGTTGCGCGCCACATCTATGGGGGTAGAAAAGCGTGAAGCATCAAAGTCTGAGGACTGCTGCAGCGGTGACAGCGGTTCTTTTCATGGGGGCGGCACCGGCGGTGGCTGCTCCTGCGGAGGTTCTCGACGTCGGCGGCACACCTGTCGGGGTGGCGGTTGGTGCCGACGGCACGGCATATGTGGGCAACTACAATGGACCCGGTGGGATCCGGGTGATACACCGGGAGCGGCCCGTCCCTCCCGCACCATCAGCACGGGCAACTATGTCGCCGGGATAGCAGTGGCCCCCGATGGCTACCTGTACCTGGCTGAACAGGACAGTGCCACGGGCCAGCACGTGGTGGGCGTCATCCCGGCCGGGGCGTCGGGTGTCGCCCGGAGCATTCCGGTGTCGCGCGGGAACCATCTGATCGCCGCCGGACCCGACGGGACGGTCTTCGTTCCGAACCCTGCTGAACACACCGTGTCGATCATCGCACCCAACGGATCGACGGTCGACCGCACTGTCACCGTCGGGGCAGGCGCGGTGGAAGTGGCGGTCACAAAGGACGGCACCGCGTTCGTGACGAACCAGGACGACGGGACGGTCTCGGTGATCCCGGCCGGGGCGAAGACCGTTTCACGGACCATCCAGGTCAGCTCCACTCCCGGGAAGACAGAGAACCCCCACGGGATCGCCGCCGGACCGGACGGGACGATCTATGTCACCAACATCAGTTCCGATCAGGTCGCTGTCATCAAACCAGGCGCTGACACCGTGGCCTACCGCATCGATGTCCCGGGCGGACCCACGGAGGCCGCCGTCGGGCAGGACGGGACCCTTTACGTGGCCAGCGCCCTGAGTCCTGCACTGGCCGTGATAGCGCCGGGTGCCACAGCCGCGGGCCCTTCCATCCCAACGGAGAGCAACCCCGGCCACATCGCGGTAGCTCCCGACGGGACAATCATCGTGACGAGGCCGGGCAACGGCACCGGAAACGGCTCCGTGTCCCGCTACGCCTCCGCCGCCTCAGTTGCGGCATCCGCCCCCGCTTCGGCACCGGCGTCCGCCGGGACCCGAGCCGGGGACGCGGCGGAAAACCTGTGGACCTCTCCGGCCGGAATCGCTGGAGCGGCCGGAGCAGCAGCTCTCCTTATCACCCTACTCATCGTGGCCGTGCAACGCCGACGGACGGCGGCCCTTCGCGACCGTGCCAGCGGGACAGAGGAACACCCCGCCGACGACCACAGCGCAGGTATCTGGAGCGGGCACGCCGACGCCGGCCAAAGCAAGTGATCTGGCCCCGGTGGGCCCACCCGGCTGTCCCCAGGGCTGATGCGGAAAACCCGGACAGTAAGCGGCAGCCACAGCTATCCGAGGGTTCACGCCACCCTTTCGCTAACTTCGGATGGCTGTGCGTCTCGTAAGCAGACTACTGAAACCGGCGGGAAGATGCCCAACACCCGGCCATTTAACGCTGCGACAGACACGGCAAATAGCCCTGCGATTCACAGCTCGGCATCGACCAACCTCCGACGAACCGGCCGCGCCGTCTTGATAAAGGATCGGCTTCCGGGCGGAGGCAGGCTGCTACGAAACCTCTTGCTCGTTTAACTGGAGTGGGGTCATTCGCTGGCCCCGGAGCGTCCTCGGTGGTCTTGGATCAGGCCGTCCTGGTGGTCCTGAATGGCGTTGACATGCTCAGAGGGTGCCTGCTCTCAGCAAACCAAGAACCGCCGGCACAGCTGACAGGTGCCTGACTACTTGGGCAACCTCGCGCCCGGTGAAGATGTGAAGCTATACAGTGATTGCTAACGACACTTCAGGAGATGAACATGTCCCTCGTCCGCGTGCATAACTTCTCGGTCTCCCTCGACGGCTTCGGCACCGGCGAGGGCCAGCAACTCGACGCTCCGTTCGGTCACGCAGGCTCACGGCTAATGGAGTGGGCTTTCGAGACGCGCACCTTCCGCGAGATGGGCATCCACGGGGAGTCGGAGGGATCCTTCGGCGTCGACGAGGCGTTCGCCAGCAAGTGGGGGCCCGGGATCGGCGTGGAGATCATGGGGCGCAACAAGTTCGGCCCTCAACGCGGTCCCTGGGAGGACGAGGAATGGAAGGGATGGTGGGGCGATAACCCTGTCTTCCACAGCCCTGTCGTTGTTCTGACACACCATCCTCGGCCGGTACTCGAGATGGAAGGCGGAACAACCTTCCATTTCGTTGACGCCGACCCCGTCTCCGCGCTCAAGCAGGCTCGCGCCCTGGCCGGCGACCTCGACGTCCGGATCGGAGGCGGCGTCAGCACGATTCGACAGTTCCTCGAGGCCGATCTGATCGACCACATGCACATCGTCCTCGTGCCGATCGTCCTGGGCCGGGGCCAACGGCTCTGGGATGGACTCGAAGGACTCGAACAACGCTTTGAAATCGAAGCGACCCCTTCTCCACTCGGAGTTCTCCATCTGATCTTCACTCGTCGCACCGCACGGTAGGCCGACTTGGGAGCGATCGCCCGTGAACGACCCTCCGCGAGACACCCTATTCAAAACCATGACCGGACTCTGATCGGATACGCCCGCGTATCCACCAACGACCAAGACCTCACCGCCCAGAAAAATGCCCTGGTTGCCCTTGGGGTGACGCCGGAAAAGACCTTCACCGACCAGGGCCTCACCGGCGCCAACAGGGCGCGGCCCGGGCTCAGGGAAGCATTGGCCGCCTGCCGGGCCGGGACACGCTGGTCGTGACTAAACTCGACCGCCTGGCCAGGTCGCTGCGCGACGCGAAGGATATTGTCGATGAACTCACCCACCGCGAAGTCAAGCTCAGCATCGCCGGCTCCGTCCACGATCCGACCGATCCCGTCGGCCGGCTCCTCTTCAACGTCCTGGCCATGGTCGCGGAATTCGAAGCCGACCTGATCCGAGCGCGAACTCGAGAAGGCATGGCCGTCGCCAAGGCAAAAGGTCGTCTCCGAGGAAAACAACCGAAGCTCTCAAAGAAACAGGAAGCCCACCTGGTCTCCGTCCACCGAGCAGGAACTCACACGACAGCGGAACTTGCCGAACTCTTCGCAGTAGCCCGTTCAACCGTCTACCGCTCCATCAAACGCGCCGCCACCGGTTAGATCCGCAAAATTTCACCGTCCACGCCGGAATCAACACCGACACGTAGAATTTCCGATCAAAACATTTCACCGTCGATGGCCAGAATCACCGCCGAACTCACGTCGCGTGTTCATGGAAACGCTTCTGACCTGCACGTTTGCAATCAGATTTCATCTGATGTGAATGTATTCATCTGATGTAAGCGATGGAGGGCGGCATTTATGGTCCGGAACCTGCGCCGCTCCACGCTGCGGAACTACCAGGGGAGCATCCGCTCCTTCTGTGACTTCGTTACCGACCCCGCCTACGGCTGGGCCGAGGCCTGCCAGGAACGGTTCGGTACCCACCCGGTGCAGGTGATCCACGAGTGGAACGCCGCCGTGCATGTCGAGGAAGCGGAGGCGGACCCGGCCAAGCGTGCCTTCACCCGCGATGAACTGCAGGCATTCTTCGACCACGCGGACGAACAGGTCGGCCGGGTGCGCGGGCGCGGACGCAAGGGCTGGCTGCCGGCGTTCCGTGACGCGATGCTCTTCAAGACCGCGTATGCCTTCGGCCTGCGCCGCAACGAGGCGCGGATGCTCGATGTGGTGGACTTCGGCCGCAACCCCCGGGGCCCGGAGTTCGGGGAGTACGGCGTCCTCTACGTCCGCCACGGCAAGGCGAAGAAGGGCTCCCCGCCCAAGCGCCGCAGCGTGCTGACGGTCTTCGACTGGTCAGCGGAGATCCTGCAGCAATGGGCCGAGGAGGCCCGCCCGCTGTTCCCCACCGCCGGCCCCGGAGCCTTATGGCCCTCGGAACGCTCGTCACGCGTGGGCTTCACCCGGATGAACACCTGCTTCTGCACCTACCGGGACAGCCTTGGCCTGGATCAGGGTCTGGATTTCCATTCCTTTCGGCGCTCCTACGTCACGCACCTGATCGAGGACGGCTGGGATGCCCGGTTCGTCCAGGAACAGGTCGGCCACGAGCACGCGTCCACCACCTCGATCTACACCTGCGTCTCCTCTGACTTCCGCACCCGAACTCTCCGCAGGACCCTGGACGCCACGATGGAGGCCGCCCTGCGGCCGGTGAGGAAAGCCCGATGAAACGACACATCAGTTATCAATGGCGGCTGCGCGAGGTGATGGCTACCCGGGGGATCTTCACTGCCTCGGATCTGTCCCCCCTGCTGGCCCAGCGCGGCATCGAGCTGTCCTCGGTGCAGGTCTGGCGGCTGGTCACCCAGATCCCCGAGCGGCTCTCGCTGCCGGTCCTCGCCGCGCTCTGCGACATTCTGGAAGTGACCCCCGCGGAGCTGATCGCCACCCGGCCGGAGGCCGTGACGCCGCGCCGCACGGCCGGCGCGGGTGCCGAGGTCGTGGACCTTGCCGCCACCATCCGGCCCAAGCGGGCCAGGATTACCCCGAGCGGTGAGTCCCGCCTACGACACCCGCGAGAAGTATGAGCGGTGGCATATACGCATCTGTGCCCGCTGCGGCCGGCAGGCAGCGAAAGCGGCGAACTGGTCGGACGGCCCGATCTGCCGGACGTGCTTCGACAAGGCCACACGCACACATGGATCCTGCCCGGGCTGCCGGAGCGAACGGCTGCTGCCGGGCCGCGACGCCTCAGGGATGCCGGTCTGTAGGGAATGTGCAGGGATCACCCGCGACTTCTCCTGCGACCGCTGCCGGGTTGAAGGGCCCCTGCTCGCCGGACGGCTCTGCCCCAGATGCACCCTCACCGACCGGCTCAGCGTGCTCCTGGATGACGGCACCGGCCGCGTCCACCCGCCCCTGGCACCACTATTCGACCGAATGCTGACGATGCAACGGACCAAAAGCGGGCTTGCCTGGCTGACGCGCGCTCAGCCACGGGCCCTGCTGCAGGACCTCGCCTCAGGCCGGCTCGCTCTGACCCACGAAGCGTTCCAGCAACTGCCGAACTGGCGGACCGCCGCCTACCTGCGCGACATACTCATGGAGTGCGGGGTCCTGCCCGCCGTCGACCGGCAACTCCTGCTCTTCGAGAGATGGCTCACCGGGCATCTGGCCGCCGTCGCCGACCCCGAACACACCCGGGTGCTCCACCGCTTCGCCACCTGGCACCAACTCCGCAAACTGCGGGCCAAAGCCGGCAAAGGACCGCTGGGCAACTCTCCGGCATACGCGGCCCGGCAGCAGCTGATCCAGGCCGGTTCCTTCCTGACCTGGCTCACCGGCCGCGGCGCTCTCCCCGAACACTGCCGGCAACCCGACCTCGACGCCTGGCACAGCGAAAACCACGCCACCCGCCGACCCGCCACGACCTTCCTGAGCTGGTGCATGAAGACCGGCCGGATGCCCGCCCTGACCATCCCCGTCCGGTCCACGGGGAACCCTGCCCCAATGGGACAGCATCACCGGCTCGCCGCTCTCCGGCGCCTGGTCACCGACGAAACCCTGCCGCTACGCTCCCGCGTCGCCGGCTCATTGATTCTGCTCTACGCCCAACCGGTAAGCCGGATCGTCCGGCTCACCACCGACGACATCCTCCACGACGGAGACCACACCCTGCTGCGCCTCGGTGAACCGCCGACTCCGGTTCCGGAACCGCTGGCCGGGCTACTGCGGGCATACCTCGAAGACAGGCCCAACATGACCACCGCCGCCAACCCGGCCTCCCGATGGCTCTTCCCGGGGCGCCGGGCCGGGCAACCCATGGACCCGGGAAGCATCCGCGATCTGCTACAGGAAATCGGGGTCCCGGCCCAGTCCGGCAGAACCGCAGCGATCCGACAACTTGTCCTCCAGATGCCGCCGCCGGTGGTGGCCCAGGGCCTCGGTTATCACCACACCAGCACCACCAGGATCGCAGCAGAAGCCGGATCACCCTGGAGCGGATACGCTCCCGGCGACCACAGCCGATAACAACTCCCGCAACACCGAGCCATTCCCAGCCGCGACAAAGCCGGCCACTCCCATGAGCTGCCGCGAAGGCTTTTTGGTCCCTGAGTCAGGCTCTCCGACGCTGCAGCTGCTGCAGGTACCCGGCCGACATGACGATCGCCAGCCAGATCTGCCAAACAGGTCCCGAGGCCAGCCCATTCCAGGGGATGGTGCCAAGACTGAGGCCTAACACGAGTCCCAAGCCAAGCCACAAAGTGCCCTGGACAACCTGTGAGCTTATGCGGTGAGTCGGCACTATGAGGGTGCTGGCCAGCAGCAGACCACAGGCCGCCCACCCAAGAAGAAACACCCGAAGAAGCATGTCCCTTCCGGCGCCGTCACTTGGCCATAGGAGTAGCGGTATTGAAACTGAGGCCAGAACGAACGCCGTGGCGAGAAGACCATCCTTCCAGTTGGCGGACCGTGTCGCCTGTGGGGCTGAAACTGACATACTTACTCCTTAGTACGGACCGCACCTGACAATGGGGTAGCAGGAAGAACGGTTACAACAGTTCAGGCTTACACACCAGGGGCAGCCGATAACCGCACATGCAATGCATGACCCCGGGTTGCCGCAGGCAAAAGCACAACCCCAACAGCATGATTGAACGCAACCCCAGTTCTGTTCGTCGCACCTGCGGTACATGCAATCCGGGCAGTCACTTGCTGTGGTTGTCGGTTGATCGGCACGCAGGGCGGCGACGTCCGTGGCGACTCCATCGTCTGCTTCCGCAATCAGGCGCGATGTTTCAGCCCCGGTGATTTGGAATACCCTCGTCAGCCGCCTGCTTGTTCCGGACTTTGTGGTGACGCCGTAGGTGGCGACCACGGTGTCTCCATGGACATAGGCAACGGCCACCATGCTTCCGCCGCCAGTGAGCGCGTGGCGGACGCCCTTCACGGTGGGCGCGTCAACTATTTCTTCGGAGACTTCAACCCCGGCAACACCGGTGCCGAGCATCGAGCGGGATTCCGGCCGGACAGATGCAAGCCCCATCAGTCTGGACATGTGCCCAGATGCCGAAGATTCTCGCCATGCCGCAAGAGCCTGGCCCCCGGTCAGATCTTCCTTGGATGTACCCGACATCTGATCGAACCAATGTTCATTTCGCCGCTTCTTATCTGATGCGGCGACGGCCGCGGTGCCGCTGCCTGCCAGAATGGAAATGCCGAGCGCAACCCCGGCTGCACTTTGTAGAAACACGTTTCGGCTGACGCCGCGCTCGGGTCCACGGTTGTTTTCAGCACTGCGCTGGCGAAGTGCTCCCAGTTTCTGGAGTATCCGCCAGCTTCCGCGCATGCCGAGCCTGCTCATCATTGCAAGCCCCATAGCCGCACCGGTTTTTGCGGAGACGTCACCGTCAGCGATTTCGATGAGTGTCGGGGTCCACGGCGCATCTTCACCCAACGCCACAACCCGCCAAGACACCATTTCCGGCGACGACAGATTCATGACTTCAAGTCTTCCGCCGGAAGCCGAAGCAACGTCCTCGGCAATCTTGCTGCAGGCCAGGCACCCGGCGTCAAAGCCTAGGACGAGCCTCATATCAGTACTCATTCGCAGTTCCCCCATATCACTGCTGGGCCCGCCCCCTGCGAACCCAGTACCCTCACCATTCCGATCATGACGAAATTTGTCAAGTCACTTTACAAACGGGGGAATGCGTGTCTTCCCGATGGCGTTGTCTGCTTCGACAGCGCCGGCATGGTCACCGCGTTAGTGCGTCCGGGATCATCTGGCAGAACGGACCCGCAGTCCGGCAGAACCGTAGTGATCCGAAAAATCGTCCTCCAGATGCCGCCGCTGGTGGCCCAGGCCCTCGGCTACCATCACACCAGCACCACCAGGATCGCAGCAGAAGCCGGATCACCCTGGAGCGAATACGCTCCCGGCAACCACAGCCGATAACAACTCCCGCACCCCGCCAATCCCGACAGCGACAAAGTCAGCCAGAGAAAATCCGAAGAATACCGACTACTCAATCAACGGTCACTACCAGTCTCAGACCCCCGGTTGGTTCCCGTTTCGATGATGGTAGCGCGGCTCGTTTCCCGCACGGGGAACCGGCCCCGCATCGACCTCTGCTGACGCTTCCGTAGCTCAGGCCCGCCGCGGAGGCCCTGTGAGGAGGAGCAGGATCGCCGAAGTCACGACAACGGCGGCAAAGACGGCGGCCAAGTGAATCCACAGTGCCGCGCCGTTGTACATGGTTATACCGACTGTCAGCAGCGCGGCCGCCAGGAGCGCGGTGACCGCCTTGTGTTCTCGCCGAAGGCCGGCAAGAAGCAGCAGTGATGGAACGGCGTACCAGGTCACGCTTGCCAGGCCCATCGCATTGATCTGGGTGATCACGGCCGCGCTTCCCGGAATCACGCTAACCAGCGGCTCGAAGAACATCGAAGCGCAATGGAGAATCAGACCCGCCAGACCTGCCGCTGTCAGGCCCAGGTCCACGGGGGTGAGCTGGGTTGCCAGCCCGTCCGGGGGCAGTCCCGGTACCAGGAGCCGCGAGAGTAACAACGACAGGACAACGACGGCGAGCCACACCACATACTCAGTCGACATGTGCCCAGAATACAGAGTCCGGCGTGAGGGAAGGCGGTCTGCCCTCCATAATCCAACCGCGGCCGCCCGATGCGATGAACACTCCTCCACCTCGCATCCACGAACACGCGGCGCCCAAGCCAAATACTGTGACTGTTGGTTGGGAATGGCGGTTTTCTTTCAGCCTCAAATGGCGGTTCCGGACCTCATCTCGCGGACCGCCTGCTGTGCCATGCGGGGCAATCTCGGATTCGACGTCAACAAGAACCGCCATTCCCAACTGTGAAACAACCGCCAAACGAAGCTAACAGTCACACCTTAGAATCGGCACGATCAGTCATCAACATCCTTCAGTCATCAAGGTGTTGCGATGACCGCTTGAACCGGTCATCGGATGTTTTTACTTTTTCACAAGCCACCCCTTAATGAGATAGTCCCCTTGGGACAGCTACAGGCGTACCAGGCCTCCAGCGGTTCCCCGACGTAGCGACAGCAGATATCTGTCAGTCCCGTTCTTCAGCCAACAAGAGGTTCAGATGAAAAATAACCTAAGTGGGGCCAGCACCCAGAAGGATGCTCTCCGGATAGGGGTCATAGGTATCGGAAACATCGCACAAAAGGCATACCTCCCGGTACTGACTAGTCAGCCGGGGGTGGATCTTCATTTCATGACACGGGACCGGGAGAAGCTGGAACGGGTAGGCGCGGCGTATCGAGTCCCTCATCTCTACACGGACCTCGAGGCACTCATGGCAGCGGGCATGCACGCTGCCTTCGTCCATGCCCCAACTGAACACCACTACGAAATCGTCACCCGTCTGCTCGCGGCCAACATCGATGTTTTCGTCGACAAACCCCTGTCGTACAACATTGCCGAAAGTCGACGAATGGTCAGCCTCGCGCGAGAGCTCGGACGATCACTCATGGTTGGCTTCAACCGGCGATTTGCGCCAGCTTACACAGAGACACTGAAACACCCTCGCGACTTGGTGATCCTTCAAAAAGACCGTCAGAACGGCCTCGGAAGCACTCGAAGCATCATCCTTGACGATTTCATCCACCTGGTCGATACACTGCGAATGCTGGCCCCCGCGACTGCACTCGACATCGACGTTCGCGGCAAGATCGACAGCACCGGCTGCTTGCACCATGTCATCCTGCAGCTGGCGGACCGCGGATTCAACGGGCTGGCCATCATGAATCGCACCAGCGGGTCCAACAGTGAAGTTCTGCAGACCGCCGGCGCCGGCGAAAGACGCGATGTCACTAACCTGAGCGAAACCCTCGCGCACCACGGCGCGGCGAGACAGCTGCCCGGCAATGATTGGGACTCTGTAGGACATCGACGCGGCATCGAGGATATGTGCCAGTACTTCCTCGACGCGCTCCGCACCGGCAAGAGACTCGATGCCGGAGACGCGCTGACCAGTCATGAGCTGTGCGAGCAAATTATCGAGTCCTTGACAACCTCAGACGCGCAGCATCGTTCCGAAGCTCTGAATCAGACCACTTAGCGGTCAGAAACATAGACGGTTACTCCGGTCTTGACAACCCCAACGAGCTCGACAACGGGAGCGGCGGGCTGGTTCTCGCCGGCGGGCTGCTATGCGTCATTGGGGTAGACGACGCCCAACTGGGCCCAGATGCCGTCAAAGAGATGCATGATGGCCAGCGAGTCCGCCAGTGGCATCGTCGGGCTCTCGGTCAGACCCTGCTGGATGCAGCGTGTCACCTCGCGCAGTTGGTACGTGTAGCCGCTGCCGACGGGTTCAAAAGTCTCCACCCGTGTGTCGCCCCGGCCGGTTTGAACAGTCAGGGCGGCGGGGTTGTTGACCGATCCCACGGTCTGGAGAAAGCCCTTGGACCCGGCGACGACTGCGGACTCCGGACCCACGGCGGTGAGGGATGACATCAGCTGGGCCTGCGCCCCGGAGGAGTATGCGAGGGTAATTGCGTTCTGGCTGTCCACGCCCAGCTCCGTGAGGGTGCCGGTGGCTCTGACCGGCTGGGGCGCACCGAGGGCTCCACAAGCCCAGAGCAGCGGGTACATGGTCAGGTCCAGCAGCGCACCACCTCCGTCCTTAGGCGCCCAGATGCGGGCTGCAGGGTCATCCGGGACAAGGAAGCTCAGATCCGCGTGGACCCATTGAACCTGGCCGATTTCCCCGGAGGCGATGATGTCGAAGGAACGCTGCATTCCGGGAACAAAGCGCGCCCACACAGCCTCCATCAGGAACAGCTTCCGCTCTGTCGCCAGGCGGATCAGTTCCGCGGCTTCGCGGGCATTGATGGTGAAGGCCTTCTCGCAAAGCACGTGCTTTCCGGCTTCCAGTGCGGCCTTGGCCACCGTGAAATGCTGCGCGTGCGGGGTGGCAATGTAGACCACGTCCACCTCGGGGTCCTGGACCAGGCGCTGGTAGCCGGGGATGCCGCCGTCGTCGTAATAATGGCTCGCAAAGCCGAAGCGGGACGCGAAGTGCGCCACCTTCGCCTGGCTGCGCGAGCTCACGGAGTGCAGGATCGCATCCTCCAGCAGCACCAGATCCTCGGTAACGGTGGCGGCGATGTTGCCGGTGCCCACGACACCCCACCGCAACGGCCGGCCGGTGGCCCCGAGGGTCTGCGGGGAGTCTGAGGTGTACCAGTCGGGCTTGGCAATGAAGCGGGGTTCAGTCATGGGCACATTCCATCCCGGCCCCGCCGGAGACATCTGGGTACTGCACCGGGGCACAGTGCCTACACCGAGACAGGCAGCACGGGAACGCAAGTGCAGATCTCCCTCCCCAACGACGCCTTCAGAAAGGCCGCAAAGGACGCGAAGGACTTCATCTGCCCTGAAGAGCGAGTTCTACGGTCTCCGGGCGAACGCAGCGGCTTCGACTGGGCGTTCGCCGGCAATCGAAACCGGTCGCCGCAAGAGGTCGCCGCAAGAGTGCGTGAGAGACCGGCGCCGGCGCCACATCTCCTCGATCAGGGAATGCAGGCGTGGGTCATCGGCGGTGACAAGAAGACGCTGCGGTTGCGTCATTATATTCGCCTCCTTTGGCCCCGGCCGCTCAGGCCGTCCGGGGCGGCACTCAAAGCCTGGCCGGCTGTATGGATTAGGTGGATGGCTTCGGTTACAGTCATGAGGGTCGCTCCCGTGCAATGCCTGTATGCCTTCCCGTGCCAGGCAATGGCTCGTCGAGACGCTCTGCTTAAGTGCGGTGCGATTACTCGCCCGTTGGCGCGGTACGGCACCGGTGCGCGTCCGCCGGCATCCCGGCGACACGGAAATTCGCGACAAAGCCCGAGCTGGCCATCACGATGATCACCCGCGCCCTGGACGCCCGGGTGCCCGCAGCGTGGGTCACCGGGGACGCCGTCTACGGCCAGCACGCCAAACTGCTCACCACCCTGCAGGACCGTAATGTCTCCTACGTGCTCGCCGTGCCCATGAACCAGCGGGTCATCGCCAAAACCGGCACCCTCTGCACGGAGTTCCGTGCCGACGAACTCATCGCGTCGCCGTCCGGGCGGGCGTGGCGGACCCGGTCCGGCGGGGCCGGTTCCAAGGATGACAGCCGCTATGCCTGGGCCAGGGCCCGGATCAACGGCGGCAACGATCCCCACACGGAGCACTGGCTGCTGGCAAAGGCGGTCCGGGACCGGACTGGACAACTACGAAGTGAGGCAATGGACGCGCTGGCACCGGCACATCACCCTGTCCATGCTCGCCCACGCCTTCCTGACCGCCACCCGGGCAAAAAAGGGGCCCTCATCCGGCCGATGGCGAGCTCATAGCCCTGACCCTGCCGGAAAACCGGCACCTGCTCTCGCATCTGCTCTGGGCGCAGCCGCCCGGCGCGGAGCGCACCCTGAAACGCTCACACTGGCGCAGGCGGCACCAGCAAAACGCGAAACGGCACCGTTACCGGGCCCGGAACTCAACGCACGACTGTAGTACTAGGCCAGGACGCTCAGCCTGGAGCGGTTGCGGCCAAAGAGGCACGGTCCACCGAGAGCCGGCCGGCTCCGGCCAATGCTGTTCCCGCCGCTCAAGATACCGGTGATCCGGGACCGCAAAACCGCACCGCGCATACAGCCCGCGCAAAGCCCGCCGTGCCCCGGATCCGCGATGGTATGCGCCCACCACACGCCGGCCGGCCCCGGGACTTCCGGCCCGGGGCCCGCCGGTAGGCTGAGGCCGTGCCTGAATCAACTTCCGCCACGGCCCCGCCCCTGCAAGCCGGGAGCCATGCCCGGGAAATCCTCCACCTCGCCGTCCCGGCCTTCGGCGCGCTGATTGCCGAACCGCTGTTTCTGCTGGCCGACTCGGCGATCGTGGGCCACCTCGGAGTCGCCCAGCTCGCCGGCGTGGGGCTCGCCTCGGCGGTGCTGCACACCGCAGTGGGCCTGATGGTGTTCCTGGCCTACTCCACCACCCCCGCTGTGGCCCGGGCAGTTGGCAACGGCAGCATCGGCAGGGCCCTCGCCGCCGGGCGCGACGGCGTCTGGCTGGCCCTGCTGCTGGGGATGGTTCTGGCGGTGGCCGGGTTTGTCGCCGCGGAGCCGCTCGTGGAGCTGATGGGCGCCACCGGTGAAGTCCGTTCTTTCGCGGTGGACTATCTGCGCTGGTCCATGCCCGGCCTCGTGGCCATGCTGCTGATTTTCGCCGGCACCGGCGTGCTGCGCGGGCTCCAGGACACCCGAACACCGCTGGTAGTGGCCACGGCGGGCTTCGCCCTGAACATTGCGCTCAACCTGGTGCTGGTCTACGGCCTGGGCTGGTCCGTCACAGGGTCCGCAGTGGGCACCAGCATCGCCCAGTGGGCCATGGCTGCCGTGTACCTGGTGATGGTCCAGCGGAACGCACGCCGGCACGGTGTCCCACTGCTGCCGGACTGGCATGGGATCCGGGCCATGACCAAGGTGGGGTCCTGGCTCATGCTCCGGACCCTCAGCCTGCGGATCGCCATTCTGGCAACGGTACTGGTGGTCACATCCCAGGGTGCCGTGAACCTCGCTTCCCATCAGCTGGCCATGACCATCTTCTCCTTCCTGGCCTTTGCGCTCGACGCCCTCGCCATCGCGGCACAGGCACTCATCGGCAGGGAACTGGGGGCCTCCAATTCCGTCAAGGCCCGGCTTCTGACACGGACCATGATCCGCTGGGGAACAGGCTTCGGGGTTATCACTGGGCTGTTGCTGGCTGTTGCCGCGCCCTGGGCCGGGGCCCTCTTTACTCCCGACGCCGCTGTCAGGTCCGCGCTCACGCTCGCGCTGTGGGTGCTGGCCATCGGACAGCCCATCGCCGGGTACGTTTTTGTCCTCGACGGCGTGCTCATCGGTGCCGGCGACGCGAAGTATCTGGCGATTGCCGGCGTCGTCAATCTTGTGGTGTACCTGCCGCTGCTCCTGGTTGTCCGGCTTTCAGGGCCCGACGGCGCGGCGGGGCTGGTGTGGCTGTGGGCGGCCTTTTCCCTCGGCTACATGCTGGCCCGCGCCGTGACGCTGGGGCTACGGGCGCGCTCGGACCGCTGGATGGTGCTCGGCTCGCGCTAGACGGGTTCGCGTCAAACCGGTTCGCGCGGAGGCGTCGCCGCACTAAACTGGTCCGGTGACTCAACCCGTGATCCCAGCAGAAACCGCACCGCACCAGACGGACCTGTGGAAGCCGGTGCTGCTCCGGGCCGCCGTCGCCCTGATCTTCGGTGCATTGACTGTGTTCTGGCCGTCACCGTCGGTGGAGGTGATGGGCGCTGCCGGGGGGATGTACCTGCTGGCCACCGGAGCGGTACTGATCTGGGGGATCAGGAAGGCGGGTTTCAGCAGCGAGGTGTTGCCGGGCAGAATCCTGTCCGCGGGCGCGTCCGCCATGGCGGGATCCGGCGTTGCGGTGGCGGCACTTCACGGGGATCTGCTGTTCGGCGTGATCGCGGCACTGGGTCTGGGCCTGATGGGCGCCGCTGAGCTGTATTTCGGCATCAGGTACCGCGGCCGCCACATTCTGGCGCGCGACTGGCTCGCCTCCGGCGTGATCGGGATCGGCACCGCCGTCGCGCTGCCGTTCTTTGTCAGTCTCGGCGCGCATGCCCTGCTGGGCGTGGCCGGCGGCGGCGCCATCATCTCCGGAGTGCTCTGGACGCTGTCCGGGCTGACCCTCCGCCATGATGCACGGACGGCTCCGGCGAAGGCCGTAAACTAGAGTCAAACGGTTCTACTCCGCGTAGAACAATTTCTATTTGGATCAACGGCACATCACAAGGGGCGGGCCCACGGCCGCGTCCTGCATGGGAGGAAGCATCTTGGCTAACCAGGAACCAGGAAAACCGCGCAATCTGCGGACCTCGGTCAAGGGACCGCTGATGTTTTCCGCGTTCTGGGCCGTGCTGGCGTTCGTGGCGGTGCTGATCTTTGCCTCCGGCGGCAGCGCCCACACCCCCCGTTTTGACCTTGCTTTCACCGGCGCCGGCATCGCGTTCATCGTCACACTTGTGGTTGCAGCGATGCTCGCCCTGAGTTACAAGGACAATGCCGAGCACCTGGGCAAGGGTTCCGGCGTGAATCTGAGCTCCGCAAAAAAGCCTTCCCATGGTTTTGGCGGCCACGGTGCCGAGCCTGGCAGCTCGGCCTCGGACGACGCAGGCGACGCCACTTCCGGCAACTCCTGACGCCCGGTTAGTCCCCGGCGGCCCAGTACACACCTGACGCTCAGTTTGCGCCTGACGCCCGGTTAATCCCCGACGGCGGCTAGCCGGCCGCCGCCTGCCGCGCCCGGTACGCTGCCACATGTGCGCGGTTGGCGCAGTTACCAGTATCGCAATACCTTTTGGAACGGTTGCGGCTGAGATCCAGGACCACGGCGTCGCAATCATCCGCGGCACACACCAGCATGCGGTCCATCTCCTTGCTGCGGATCACGTCCACCAAAGCCATGGCAGCCTCCGTGCTCATCCTGTCCGCCAGGGGCGCTTCCCGGGTGGTGGCATGGAGGTGCCAGTCCCAGCCGTCATGTTTTATGAGCTGGGGGAGCGCGCTGGCTTCGCGAAGCAGGCGATTGACCGTGTCCACTGCCGTGTCCTCGCCGGAAGTCCACAACGCCGTGAGAACGGCACGCAGGCCATGAACGCTTGCCAGTTCCGCGGCATTCCGGGTCCTTGAACCTGTGAACCCCTCGGTTTCAAGGAAGGCGTCCAGCTCTTTGACGGTTCCCAGCTGTTCCTCGCCGTTGGCCGCACTGTTGATCAGATTCACCACGGTGCGCAGCGCAACTTCTGTGTCATGGGCAAAAACCATCTTGACTCCTTACAGTGGCCGGGCGTAATGTCATGACCATAACCCTACTTTACTCCTGACAGGAGGCAACCGTGCCCACCGCAAACAGCCCTGCCGCAACGCCCGCACGCGCTCAGACTGCGCGTTCCGCGGCTGCCGGTTTTCTGGCGTCCGGCCTGGGCATCGCCCTGCTTTCCTCGGCGGTGTTCGGGCTGTCAGGATCGTTCGCCAAGTCCCTGCTTGAGACCGGTTGGTCGCCGGGTGCGGCGGTCACCGCACGCTTGACCGGCGCGGCGCTGATTCTCGCCATTCCGGCCGTACCGGCATTGAGGGGCCGCTGGCATCAGCTGCGGGACAACTGGGTGACCATTGTGCTGTTTGGCCTCGTTGGTGTGGCAGCCTGCCAGCTGTTCTACTTCAACGCCGTAGCCCGGCTGTCCGTGGGGGTGGCACTGCTGCTTGAGTACCTGGCTCCCGTGATCATAGTTTTGTGGCTTTGGGCGTCCAGCCGCAAGCGTCCCCGCGTGCTCACTTTTGGCGGCACCCTCCTGTCCCTGGCCGGGCTGGTGCTGGTGCTGGACCTGACCGGTGCCGTGAAGATTGATCTCATCGGTGTGCTCTGGGGGATGGCGGCGGCGGTCTGCCTGGCCATCTATTTCTTCATCACAGCGAAGGAAAACGACTCCCTGCCGCCGATTGTCTTGGCCTCCGGCGGGCTGATGGTGGGCGCGGGGGCGATGTGGCTGGCCGCGGCAACCGGGCTTCTGCCCATGACTTTCAGCACGGACGATACCAAGCTGGGGCCATGGATTACGCCGTGGTGGGTCTCGCTGGGCGGTCTCGTGATCCTGGCAACCGTGCTCGCCTACGTTTCCGGCATCATGGCCGCACGCGCCCTTGGTTCAAAGGTTGCGTCCTTTGTGTCCCTGACGGAGGTGCTGTTCGCCGTGATCTGGGCGTGGCTGCTGCTGGGGGAGCTTCCGGTGCCGGTCCAGCTGCTGGGCGGAGTCCTGATTGTGGGCGGCGTGATTCTGGTGAGGGTCGACGAACTCCGGGGCGGCCCCGTCCCGGGTCCGGGGACTGGCCCAACTCGCGCTCCGGTGCGCGCACCGCTTGACCACGCGAACGACGTCGAACCCGTTCCGTAAGTGCCAGGCGTGCCGGCACGCCGCTGCAGGCAAGCGCTTGAACACGCAGGGTGATTAGACAGACAGGCTGATTGCACACGCAGGGTGCCTCAACACGAAGGGTCCGGGCGCATTGCTGCGCCCGGACCCTTCGGTGCATCGCCGGCCCTTAGCGGGAAGCGGTCTCCTGTTCCGAGGCGTTCCTGGTGGCCTGCGTGCCTGCTTCCTGCAGGGCCTGGGCCACCTTGGCGAGGGCGGCAACGTGCTGGCCGGACCATTCGCTGCGGAACTTGTCCGCGTCCGGGCCCTTCCAGTCAGTGCCCTCAAGCACCTTGGTCAGCGTGGACTTCTGCTTTTCGATCTCAGATGAACCCGCCTGAAGCTTGGTGCCCAGCGTCTTCAGCTGAGCAATGTCTGCACCCCAAATAGCCATTAGTTTTCTCCCTCAATTCACGGACCCGATCCAGATCGGCATCCCCAGCGGCCCCCGGCTCGTCCGGAAGATCCATTACCTAAAAACTATCCCGGCCCCCAGACACTGTCGATGGGCACCGCTCCCCATGCAGCACTACCCATGCTTGCGCACGCGTTGGTCGGTTTTCGGCAGTGTTTGGCAGCGTTAGGCGGGGGGGGGGGGGGGGGGGGGGTCGATCTCAGGCGTTCCAGAGCCTAGCATGTTGGTATGTGCCGGAACATCCGTACCCTCCACAATTTTGAACCCCACGCCACCAGCGCCGAAGTTGAGGCCGCCGCGCTGCAGTACGTGCGGAAGATCAGCGGCAGCACCAAGCCGTCCAAGGCGAATGAGGAAGCGTTCGAGCGCGCGGTGCACGAAATCGCGCATGTCACTCAGCACCTTCTGGATGCCCTGGTGACCCACGCGCCCGCCAGGGATCGGGGCGAACAGGCGGCCAAGGCCAGAGCCAAGGCAGCCGTCCGCTTCGGCACCGCCTGACCCCTGCCGTGCCCAACTGAGTCGCATTAGGTGTCGGATACGGGCCTTATTACGACCCCTACTGCCAGTTAGTCGGGCCAAGGCGGGCGACAGGGCCGGGCTATTTGCCGAAGCTGCGCAGCCGCAGCGAGTTGGCCACCACCAGCACGGAGCTGGCCGCCATCGCTGCGCCGGCGATCATCGGGTTGAGCAGCCCCAGCGCCGCCACCGGAATGCCGATTGCGTTGTAGAAGAAGGCCCAGAACAGGTTGGTCTTGATGGTGCCCAGGGTCCTGCGCGAGAGCTCGATGGCCTGCGCCACCTGCCCCAGATCGTTGCCCATGACCGTCAGATCCGCCGCCTCGATGGCCACGTCTGTGCCCGATCCCATCGCGATGCCCAGATCTGCCTGAGCCAGCGCGGCGGCGTCGTTCACACCGTCCCCCGCCATGGCAACCGTTGCACTGCCGGCCTGCAGCTTGCGGACGGCTTCCACTTTGCCTTCCGGCAGCACTCCGCCGAAAACGTCTTCCGGCGGAATCCCGACGGCGGCTGCCACCCGGGCGGCCACCGCGGCGTTGTCGCCGGTCAGGAGAATCGGACGCAGGCCGAGCGCCTTGAGCCGCGCGATTGCCGCAGCCGAGCCGGGCTTGATGGTGTCCCGTAGGCTGACGATGCCCGCGACGTCCCCATCCACGGCGACCCAGATGGCGGTGGCGCCGGAGTTCTCGGCGTCGTTGAGGGCGTCCAGCTGCTCCGAGGCAATGGCGATGCCGTTTTCCTGCAGCCAGCCAGTCCGTCCGGCAACCACCAGCCGCCCTTCCACGGTTCCCACCACGCCCCCGCCGGGAGCGGAACGGAAGTGTCCGACGGCGGGAAGCCGGGCGCCGTCGTCGGGCAGGGTTCCAGCGCGCTGGCTGACAGTCTGCTTGCTTCCTATATCAAGTGCGGCAGCCGCAATGGCATGCGCAATCGGGTGCTCTGAAGCAGCCTCGACGGCACCCGCGAAACGGAGCACCTCGGACTGATCAATGGGGCCGAACGCCAGGGTGCTGTCCACGGCGAGTTTGCCGCTGGTGACGGTGCCGGTCTTGTCCAGCAGGATGGTGTCCACGGTGCGGGTGTCCTCGAGCACCTGGGGACCCTTGATGAGGATGCCCAGCTGGGCGCCGCGGCCGGTACCGGTCAGCAGTCCCACCGGGGTGGCCAGGCCGAGGGCGCAGGGGCAGGCGATGACCAGTACGGCGACGGCGGCGGTGAAGGCAGCCCGGAGCTCCGCCGCGCTGATGGCCGGCCCCGCGATCAGCAGCCATACGGCAAAGGTGAGCACAGCGATGACCAGGACAATCGGGACAAAAACGGCACTGATGCGGTCTGCCAGCCGGGCGATCGGAGCCTTGCCTGTCTGCGCCAGGGATACGAGCCGGCCCATCTGGGCCAGCGTGGTTTCCGAACCCACGCGCGTGGCGCGGACCAGGAGGCGGCCGGAGGTGTTGATGGTGGCACCCGTGACAGCGCTCTCCGGGCCAACGTCAACCGGTACGGATTCGCCGGTCACCAGGGACGCGTCGACGGCCGAGGCACCGTCAATGACCACGCCGTCCGTGGCGATTTTCTCGCCGGGGCGGACCACCATCACATCGCCGACTGCCAGTTTATGAGCCGGGATCTTGTGTTCAGTGCCGTCTCGCAGGACCGTGGCATCCTTGGCGCCAAGATTCAGCAGTGCTTTGAGCGCATTGCCGGCCTTCTGCTTGGCATTGGCCTCAAGATAGCGTCCCAGCAGCAGGAAAGTGGTGACCACCGAGGCTACCTCGAAGTACAAGCCGCCGGAGCCCATCTCCATACTCTCTGTACCCGGCAGGTGCGCTGTCATGCCGGGGTCCGCGACCAGCTGCCAGGCCGAGAACACGTACGCCGCGATCACGCCAATGGAAACGAGCGTATCCATGGTGGAGGCAAAATGCCGGGCGTTGACGGCCGCGGCCCGGTGGAACGGCCACGCCGCCCAGCTGACCACGGGCAATGCCAAGGCGCCGGCCGCCCAGCCCCAATGCGAGAACTGGAAGGCCGGGAACATCGAAATCAGGAACACCGGGACCGTGAGGATGGCGGCGAGGATCAGCCGCGGACGTAGCTTCGAAGCCACGGGGCCATGGGCCATATGGTCTTCTCTCGCGCCGCCTACGGCGACTTGCTGCGGGGGCTCGCCACTCGCGTCGCCACCGGCGACATGCTCTGCATGCTCGCTCGTGCCTCGCTTGGACGCATGCTGCCGCATATCCCCGGCGTCGCCGCTGTGATACCCGGAGGTGTGTGGTTGCGCGGTCTCAAGATCGATGCCAGAACGCCCGTGTGGGTGAGAGGGGGAGGTTTCGCGGCCGTGTGCGTAAACTGGGCTCGTTTCCCGGACGGTGGCTTTGTAGCCTGTGGCGTTCACTGTGTCCACGATTTGCTGGTTGGTGACATGGGCGGGCGCTGTGACGTGGGCGGATTCGAGGGGGAGGTTGACCGAGGCTTCGACGCCGTCGAGTTTGCCGAGCTTCTTTTCCACGCGGTTGACGCATGATGCGCAGGTCATGCCCTCGATGTCGAGTTCAATCACCCGGCTCCCGGGCTGGTGCAGCAGTTGCTCGTTACTCATCGCGCTCCTTGGTGTTGGTGTGCTGATCAGGCTTCGTTGGCGACTACGAGGTAGCCGGCCTCGGCCACGGCTTCGCCGATTTCCGAAGGGGAGAGCTCCTGGGTGGAAGTGATGGTGATGGTGGAGACACCGCCCGAATTGAGGTCGACGTCGATGCTTTCGACGCCGGCCAGCGACTCGAGTTCCTCGCTGACGGATGAGACGCAGTGGCCGCAGGTCATCCCGGACACGTTGACGTTGGTGGAGATGCTGCTCATGGCTGGCTCCTTGTTGATGGGCTGACGGGGGTGGGTCAGCTGGATGGTGTGGTGAGTGGTGTTGCCGCTACCGCAGCAGGCGCCCGATGGCATCGGTGGCCTCCTTTACTTTGAAATCGATCGCCTCGGCGCGAAGATCCGGGTCCGGCTCGGAAGCCGCCCCTACGACGCAATGGCCGATGTGTTCTTCCACGAGTCCCAGGCTGACGGCGTGAAGTGCCTTGTTGACTGCCGCCACCTGCGTGAGGATGTCGATGCAGTACTTGTCTTCTTCCACCATGCGGGCAATTCCGCGGACCTGACCTTCAATGCGTTTGAGCCTGCGCAGGTACGCCTCTTTGTTGGAGGTGTAGCCGTGCTGAGGACGTACTTCCACGTCGTCAGGCTGCGTGACAGCGTTTCCCGGGGTGTTCATTGCCCCAACTTATACCCCCTAGGGGTATAAGTCAAGTACCCGTAGGGGGTATGGCCGGTGCGGGAAGGACCGATGGCTCGCGAAAGCTGGGGACTCGTTTTCTGGATTCTCGTTTTGCAATGCAAACCTTTTACCAAATGTGCTTCCCACCACACAGCCGCCATTCATAAGGTTTGTTCACATACCCGTGCCGGGGGCAATCCACCGGGTAATCCACTTTCTCCCTGGAGGCATCTTGAAATTTGCACGCACTGCCGCGACGGTTGCTCTTGCCGCGCTGGCACTCACCGCCTGCGCCCCGCCCACATCCAGCAACACCACCTCCGCCGAAGACGGGCAGACCGGCACCGTCCGGATCTGGCTGTTCTCGGAAGTGAACCAGGATCCCAAGTCGGCAGTGGTCAAGGAAGCCGTGGCTGAGTTCGAGGCCGCCCACAGCGGAGCCAAGATCGACGTCCAATACATCCCCGTGGACAGCCGGGCCGAGCGCTTCAAAGCAGCCTTCAACGATCCGTCGAGCGCCCCGGATGTTGCTGAATTCGGCAACACCGACCTCGCCAGCTATGTGGCCTCCGGTGGCCTGGCTGACCTTACGGGTGACATCAAGTCCTGGGATGAATCAAAGGATCTGGACGGGAAGATTCTGGCCACCACGGAAATCGATGGCAAGAACTACGGTGTCCCGTGGTTCGTAGGGGTCCGGGCCCTCTACTACCGTACGGATCTACTCAAGGCGCTGGGCCTGGAAGTTCCCAAGACCCTGGCCGACATTGAAACTGTGGCACGGGCTGTCCGCTCGGCCAACCCCGACATGCTCGGCATCTCCGTGGGCGGGGCGGCCCAGTTCTCGGCAATGCCCTACCTCTGGGCAAATGGCGGCAAAATCGCAGAGAAGAATAGTTCCGGCTTCGTCTCCGGGCTGGATTCTGCCGAATCACGCGAAGGCATCGCGGCGTACACCCGACTGATCAGCAGTGACATCTGCCCGCCGCAGACCTGCGCGGAGTTCGGTGGCAACGCCAGCGTGCAGCAGTTCATCGCCGGAAAGTCAGCCATGACCATCGGCGGGGACTTCAACTACAAGGCGGTTGCGGCCAGCGCCATCAAGGACAAATTCGCGGTGGTCCCGGTCCCGGGGAAAACTGCCGGTTCGGTGGCACCTGCGTTCGCCGGCGGCAACAACCTGGGCGTGTTCAACAGCAGCAAGCACCGCACCCTGGCTACGGAGTTCGTGACGCAGCTGGCCAACAAGAAGTACCAGCAGAAGATGTTCGATTCCATGGGGAACCTGCCCACGTTCACCGACGTCCAGAAATCGGTCGCTGACAGCAACAAGCAGGTGGCTCCATTCATCACCACACTCGGTGCGGGCACCAATTTTGTCCCGGTCACTGAGTCATGGTCCACCATCGACGCCCAGGGTGTCTTCACCGGCATGTACCAGAAAATCGTCACAGGCAAAGCGGATGTCAATACTGCAACTGCTGAAGCCGCGCAGGCCATGAACAAGGCTTTCGGATCCAAGTAATGCGTAACCATCTTCCCCAACTCCCGTCGGTGGGTGCAGCGTGACGGCGGCAGCACCAACAGCCCTGCGAAACGCCGGAGGCGCGTCCGGAGGCCAGGGCAGCAGCCCCGCCCGCGGTTCCATGCGCAAGGCCCGCACCAAGGGCTGGCTTGAGCCGTGGCTCTATCTGGCCCCGGCATTCATCGTCCTGATCGCGCTGCTGGGCTATCCGATCTTCCAGCTGATCAACGTCTCGTTGTACGACTACCGGCAGGCCCAGGTCAGCGGCAAGGCGCCCCTGCGTTTCACCGGCCTGGAAAACTACCAGAAACTCTTCGCCGATCCGCAGTTCTGGACCGTCCTGGGCAACACCGTGCTGTTCGCGGCGGCCTGCGTCATCCTGACCCTTCTGGCGGGAAGCACCCTGGCTGTGCTGGCCACCCGGCTCCGTCCGTGGGTCCGTTCCACCCTGTTCGTGGTATCCCTCGGGGCATGGGCCACGCCCGCCGTCACCGGCAGCGCCGTCTGGCTTTTCCTCTTCGATCCCACGTTGGGGCTGGTCAATAAGAGCCTGGTTTCCTTGGGCCTGACGCAGTTCGCAGGGTATTCCTGGACCTACGACAAATGGTCGGCCTTCGGACTGGTGGCCAGCGAAGTGGTGTGGTGCTCCTTCCCGTTCGTCCTTGTCACCGTCTACGCCGGCATCCAGGCCATCCCCACGGAGGTCATCGAAGCCGCACGGATCGACGGCGCCACCATGCCGCGCATCGCCCGAAGCATCATGCTGCCCATGCTGCGCCCGATTGTGATCGTGGTGACCATCCAGTCCATCATCTGGAACTTCAAGATCTTTTCGCAGATCTACATCATGACCAGCGGCGGAGGCATTGCCGGGCAGAACCTTGTGCTGAACGTTTATGGCTACCAGCAGGCGTTCGCGGCCAGCCTCTACGGCCTGGGCTCAGCCCTCGGGGTCATCATGACGGCTCTGCTTATGGTGATCACGCTCGTGTACCTCCGGATACTCAAGAGAACAGGTGAACCACTGTGACCGCCGTCGACCTTTCAGTCCGAGAAGCCAAAACCCCTTCAAAGGAGCCGGCGCCGCAAAAGTTCCGGAAGGGTGGGCGCCGGCGCTTCGGCGCCGACGCCGCGGCACTGATCATTGCGCTCCTGGTGGCTTTCCCCCTGTTCTGGATGGTGCTTTCGGCACTGAAACCAAAAACAGCGCTCGACGCCGGAGATGCGGCTCCGTTCACGCTGGAACCGTCGCTGGACTCGTTCGGGCGGGTTCTCGCTGTCAACAATTTCGGCCAGTACTTCATCAACAGCGTGGTCGTTGCCCTGGCCGTCGTTGTCATTTCCACCGCCCTGGCGTTCCTGGCCGCGGTGGCGCTCACCCGGTACAACTTCAAGATGCGGACCAAGCTGCTGATCATCATCCTGGTGGCACAGATGGTTCCCATCGAGGCCCTCACCATTCCGCTGTTCTTCCTGCTGCGGAATGCCGGAGAGGCGATTCCACTGGTGGGGCTGAACCAGCTGGGTTCCCTGGTCCTGGTCCACGTGGGATTCAGCATCCCGTTCGCCATCTGGATGCTCCGGGGATTCGTGGCCGCAGTGCCGGTGGAGATCGAAGAAGCCGCCCGGCTGGACGGAGCCAGCAGCTTCCGTTTTGTCCGCTCGGTCCTCTTCCCCCTGGTGGCACCCGGCGTAGTGGCGTGCTCCGTGTTTTCCTTTATCTCCACCTGGAACGACTTCCTTTTCGCGAAAACCTTCATCATTTCCGCACAGGAAAACCAGACCCTGCCCATGGCGCTGCTGACGTTCTTCAAGCCGGACCAGAATGACTGGGGGGCCATCATGGCCGGCTCGGTGATCATGACCATTCCGGTGCTCATCTTCTTCATGGCCGTGCAGCGCAAGCTGGTGTCCGGGCTGGCCGGGGCGGTCAAGGGATGAGTACGGCTGTGTCAGGCGGCTCCGGGGCGGCGTGCGGTTCCCATGGGCTCATCCCTGTGCCATGGTCCGCTAAGGAGGGCTGCGGTGAGCTGGAACTGGACCACCGTGCCACCCTCACGGCCGATCCGGAGCTGAACAGTACCCGCCGCTGGCTCGCCCGCACGCTGGGCGCGGCCACCGGCTGGGACCTCTTGCCCGCGGCCTCGGGAGAGGCAGGCATCAGCATACGGCTGGATCCGGGCTTGGATTCGGAAGCCTACACGCTGACAGTGGACGGCTCAGCCGTGATCCGTGCGGGAGGTCCGGCCGGGGCGTTCTATGGCGCGCAAACGCTGTTGCAGTTGATGGGCCCGGAGGCGTTGCGCCAGGCTCCGGCGGGCGTTGGGCCTGCGGTCCTGCGGGTCCCCTCCGCCACCATCCAGGACGGGCCGCGCTTCGGATACCGCGGAGCGATGCTGGATGTGGCCCGGCATTTCATGCCCAAGGACAACCTGCTGCGCTTCATCGAGGTGATGGCGATGCATAAACTCAACGTCCTGCACCTGCACCTCACGGACGACCAGGGCTGGCGGGTGGAGATCAAGCGTTACCCGAAGCTCACGGAAGTCGGCGCCTGGCGCCGCGAATCCTCGCTCGGCAGCTGGCGCGCGGGCGTCTTCGATTCCCTGCCGCACGGAGGCTTCTACAGCCAGGATGACCTCCGCGAAATTGTTGCTTTCGCCGCTGACCGGCACATCACCGTCATCCCGGAGATCGACGTGCCCGGTCACAGCCAGGCCGCGGTAGCCGCATACCCGGAGCTCGGCACCGGTGCTGCTCCGGTGGAAGTCTGGACCCGCTGGGGCATCAGCGAAACCGTTCTGGAAGTCTCTGACCTGGCCCTGGAGTTCTACCGGAACGTCCTGGATGAAGTGGTGGGGATTTTTCCCTCCCGCTGGATCAGCCTCGGCGGCGACGAGGTTCCGCTGACCCAATGGGAGGGCAGTGTCCAGGCGCGCAACAAAGCGCAGGAACTGGGACTGCCCGGAGTGGCCGGGCTGCACAGCTGGTTCGTGGGGCAGCTCGCCCAGCATCTCGCCGTGCATGGGCGGGCTACGTCGGTCTGGGATGAAATCGGCGACGGCGGGCTGCCGGACGGTGCGCTCGTGGCGTCCTGGCGGGGTTACGACGGTGGGATTGAAGCGCTCAGGAACGGCTATGACGTTGTGATGTGCCCTGAGCACAAGCTGTACCTGGACCACCGCCAGGCCGACGGCGACAATGAACCGGTGCCGGTGGGGTACGTCACCACCCTGCAGGCGGTGTATGACTTTGAGCCGTTGCCTGAAGTGGCCGGTCCGGCGTTCGCCGGGCGGCTCCTCGGCGCCCAGGCCAATGTGTGGACCGAGCATTTGGACTCGCCCCGGCGGGTATATTTCGCCACATACCCGCGCCTGAGTGCCATCGCCGAAGTCTTCTGGTCCAGGCCGGAAGACCGGGACTACGATGGGTTTCTAGGCCGGCTCAACGGAGCGCATCTGGACCGGTTGGCGGCCATGGGGGTTGAATTCCGCCCGCTTGACGGCCCGCATCCCTGGCAGCAGCGCCCCGGTGTTGTGGGCTGGAAACGCGACTACGAGGCCGAGCAGCGCGCCACCCAGCCACCGGAACAGTGAGGAACATTGTGAATACTGAAGGCGCCGATTCACGGAATTCATCGGCCTCGCTCCGAAAAGCGCTTGCCCTGCTGGCTGTTGTATCCGAGCAGCCCGGCAGCGCAGAGGGCCTTTCCCTGGGCGAGCTCACCCGAGTGTCCGGGCTGAACAAGAGCACTCTGCTGCGGCTGGCTGCGCCGTTGCTGGAGGAAAGCCTGCTGGAGCGCGACCACGAAACCGGCAGGTTCAGGCTGGGCCATGGCTGCCTGAGGCTTGGCCAGTCCTATCTGGATGGCCTGGACGTGCGCACAGTGGCCAATTCCGAGCTCAGAACCCTGATGCGTTCCACTGCAAGCACCTGCCACCTGGTGGTCCTGTCCGGTCAGGACGTGGTCTATCTGGACAAGGTGGAGGACGAGGCCACCGTCAGGATGGCATCCCGGGTGGGAGCCACCATGCCGGCGTACTGCACTGCCGTGGGCAAGGCCATGCTGGCCTACAGCAACGAAGAAGTGGTGTCCTCTGTTCTGGCAGGCGATCTCCTGCCCCTGACTGACAGGACCATCACGGATCCTGATCTGCTGCGCGCGGAGTTCGCGGCCATCCGCCGTCGTGGCTATTCAATCGACGACCGCGAAAACGAGCCGGAGGTCCGCTGTGTGGCGGCGCCGATCTTCGGAAACGATGACCATGTGGTGGCCGCCGTCAGTGTCTCGTCCCTGTCTTCCAGGATGACAGCCAAACGCGTCCGCGAAGTGGGGCCCATGGCTGCTGAAACCAGCCTGCGGATTTCATCCAAACTCGGGTCACGGCGCGCCACCGCCAGACTGGCCGAACTCGGCCTGGCCTCAGCATGAACGCCGCTTCCGATTACTTCCGCGCCAAGCTTCAGTTCGAGATCGACGTGATGGACGTTGCCGGCGCCCTATCCGGCGGCGGCTTTGTGCTCGTTGATACCCGACGGCGGGCGTCCTGGGACCACGGCCACGTCCCGGGCGCCATTCACCTGCCGACGGCGGAAATCCCGGTGCGGGCCCCGGAACTGATTCCGGCGGGCAGCCGCGTGGTGGTCTATTCGTGGGGGCCCGGCTGTAACGGCAGTACGTTCGCGGCGCTTGCGTTCGCCGAGCTCGGCTATCCGGTGCGGGAGATGATCGGGGGCATCGAGTACTGGGCCAGGAACGGGCTTCCGGTGGAAACCGCAGACGGCGTCAGCACCGGTGAGGCCGACAGGCTGGTCACCGCCCACGGGCCCGCCGGCCAGGAGCCGCACCCGCGGGACTGAGGCCGCCGTCGTGATTTCACAGCCAGCGGTCCGGCGGGTGACAGGACCGGGGCTTAGTCCTGGCTGCCGC
Organism: Pseudarthrobacter sp. N5; assembly: GCF_050157035.1. Lineage (GTDB taxonomy): Bacteria > Actinomycetota > Actinomycetes > Actinomycetales > Micrococcaceae > Arthrobacter. The sequence continues at coordinate 179,672 of NZ_CP189593.1, read as the reverse complement.
TGCCATGGTGCTGGCATGAAGCGGGCGGTCGGCCAGATCGATGCCATCCTCGCCGAGCACGCCCGCACCTGACCGCCCGCCGGATAATCACTGACCAAATACAACTCAAACGCAGAGGACGACGGCGGGACCTCCCGCCGTCGTCCTCTGCTGTCAGGCGCCGTTGCAGCCTGGCTGCAACCTCTGAATCCCTAGCATGGGAGCCAGGACGAAGACGTCTGTTTTCCAGAGGAGTAAAACGATGACTGTTTATGTACAGCCCGGCCACGAAGGATCCAAGGTCCAGTTCAAGGACCGTTATGAGAACTGGATCGGCGGCGAGTGGGTAGCCCCCACTACCGGCCAATACATCGAGAATGTCTCCCCCGTGAACGGCAAACAATTCACCGAGGTGGCCCGCGGCGCCGCGGCGGATGTTGAGCTGGCCTTGGATGCCGCCCACAAGGCAGCACCGGCCTGGGGCAAGGCCTCTGCCACCGAGCGCGCTGCGGTGCTGAACAAGATCGCCGACCGCATCGATGCGAACCTCGAGCTGCTTGCCGTGGCCGAGACCTGGGACAACGGCAAGCCCATCCGTGAAACCCTCAACGCCGACATCCCGCTGGCGGCGGACCACTTCCGCTACTTCGCGTCGGCCATCCGCGCCCAGGAAGGCCGGCTGTCCCAGCTCGACGACGACACCACGGCCTACCACTTCCACGAGCCCCTCGGCGTCGTGGGCCAGATCATTCCGTGGAACTTCCCCATCCTGATGGCCGTCTGGAAAATGGCTCCGGCCCTGGCCGCCGGTAACGCAGTGGTCCTCAAGCCCGCGTCCAACACGCCGGCCTCGATCCTGGTCCTGGCCGAACTCATCGCGGACCTGCTGCCCGCGGGCCTGCTGAACATCGTCAACGGGTTCGGCTCCGAGGTGGGCAAGCCCCTGGCCTCCAGCCCGCGGATCCGCAAGATCGCCTTCACCGGCGAAACCTCCACCGGCCGGCTGATCAGCCAGTACGCCAGCGCAAACCTGATCCCGGTCACGCTGGAGCTCGGCGGCAAGAGCCCTAACATCTTCTTCAACGATGTGGCCGACGCCAACGACGCGTTCTACGACAAGGCGCTGGAAGGGTTCACCCTTTATGCCTTCAACCAGGGCGAGGTCTGCAGCAGCCCGTCCCGCGCCCTCGTCCAGGACTCTTTCTATGATTCCTTCATGGCCGACGCCGTGGCCCGGACCCAGAAGATCATCCAGGGCAACCCGCTGGACACCGAAACCCAGATCGGCGCCCAGGCGTCGATAGGCCAGATGGAGAAGATCCTCTCCTACATCGACATCGGGCTCCAAGAGGGCGCCAAGATCCTCGCCGGCGGTGCACAGACGGAGCTCGACGGAGACCTGGCCGGCGGTTACTACGTCCAGCCCACCATTTTCGAAGGCAACAACAAGATGCGGATCTTCCAGGAGGAAATCTTCGGCCCCGTGGTCTCCGTGGCCCGCTTCACCGACTACAACGACGCCATCAGCATCGCCAACGACACCCTCTACGGCCTCGGCGCCGGCGTCTGGTCCCGCAACGGCAACGTCGCCTACCGCGCCGGCCGCGAGATCCAGGCCGGCCGCGTCTGGATCAACAACTACCACGCCTACCCGGCCGGCGCCGCGTTCGGCGGGTACAAGTCCTCCGGCATCGGACGCGAAAACCACTCCATGATGCTGGACCACTACCAGCAGACCAAAAACCTCCTGGTCAGCCACTCCGAAAACAAGCTCGGCTTCTTCTAGAGCCTGCTTGAGTACCAACGCAAGCTGTCAACAGCGGCACAACGAAGGGTTATGTGAATGACGAGAATGCTGATTATCGGCCCGCCTGGTTCAGGCAAGGGAACGCAGGCGGAACGGATTTCGGAACGCCTCGGCGTTGTTGCGATCTCCACCGGCGATATCTTCCGCGCCAACGTCAGGGGTGAGACGCCGCTCGGGGTCGAAGCCAAGACGTACATGGACAACGGGGATTTCGTCCCGGACAGCGTCACCAACAAGATGGTCCGGGACCGCCTTAGAGAGGACGACGTCGACGGCGGCTTCCTGCTTGACGGCTACCCCCGCACCACGGCACAGGTGGACTACCTTGACTCGATCCTCGCCAAGGGTGAGCAGAAGCTGGACGTCGTCCTGCAGCTGACCGCGGACGACGAGGAACTGGTCATCCGCCTGTTGGGCCGTGCCAAGGAGACCTCCCGGAGCGACGACACCGAGGCCGTGATCCGTCACCGGCTGGACCTGTACCACGGGCAGACCGAAGCCGTGGTGGCGAAGTATGCCGGGCGGGGCATCCTGACCAAGGTTGACGGCATCGGCGGGATCGACGAAGTGACCGACAGGGTGATGCGCGCCATCGAAAACCCGAGCAGGGTCTCCGTCGTCAGCGGCCGCTAGTCCCAGGTCGCAAAAGGCTAGAGGACGGCGGCGGGTCCTCCCGCCGTCGTTCTCTCACCGCAGTTGCTTGAGGCCATGGTCACCCTGAGCGAACCAAGCGGCTGGCGCTGGCGGGATCACTGGCGTTTTGACGACGGGCTCTAACGCCGCGCTGCGGGATGGTCCGACGGCACCGGGACGGCCCGGCAGGCAGGCTGGTAACCGCCCGTCCGCCGGCCGCCCGGGAACTGCCGCCGTCGACGCGCTAACCTATTGCCGCCGTCGTAAATTAATTCAGAGAAGAATTACGCGGTCACCGCGAGGGCGTCAATCTCCACCAACATCACTTCGTGCGGGAGGTCAACGAAGACCGTGGTGCGGCTGGGGAGGGCACCGCTGGGGACGTTCTCGCGGATGAACTCGCCGTAGACGTCGTTCATGGCCGGGAAGTCGTCACGGGTGGTGAGGTAGACGCGGAACATCAGCACGTCCTCCACGGAGGAGCCGCCGGCTTCAAGGATGGCCTTGACGTTTTCCAGGGTGCGGCGGGTCTGGACGCGGACGTCGCCTTCGCCGATGTACTGGTTGGTGGCGGGGTCCATGGGGCCCTGCCCGGACACCTGGAAGAGTCCGCCCTTCTGGATGCCCTGCGAGAAAACGTGCGCCGGGGCGGGCGCATTCTCCGTCAGTACTACTGTCTTGTCACTCATGAGGTGGTCCTTTCGTGGTTGATCCAGCCGAGGTCGTGCGAGATGGCATCGGTGCTGGCTTTGAGGCCGGGAAGCAGGCCCAGCAGTCCTTCATAGTTGAGCATTACCACCGGCACCGAACATGAGGCGGCAGCTACCACTGCACCGCTGGCATCCCGGATGGGTGCCGCGATGCAGTGCACAAAGGCCTCATGCTCGGCGTTGTCCTGCGCCCAGCCCTGCAGCTTGACCTGCTCCAGTTCGGCGAGCAGGGCCTCGGGCGAGGTCAGGGTGTTGTCGGTGACCTTGACGTAGTCCAGTCCGGCGGCGATCCGCTCCTGCCGGCTGCGCGGCATATCGGCGAGCAGCACTTTGGCGACGGCGGCCGAGTGCAGGGCCGCTGTGAGCCCGATCCGCGAGTACATGCGGACCGGGTGGTGGGATTCGAACTTGTCGATGTACACCACTTCATTGCCTTCGAAGGCGGCAAGGTGAATGGTATGTCCGGTGCTGGCATTGAGCTCGGCCAAGTGGGGGCGGGCCACAGCACGTATGTCTCTTTGTTCCAATGCCAGCGAGGAGAGTTCGAAGAACTTCGAGCCCAACCGGAACCGCTGCTGCTCGTCCCGGACCACAAACCGCTTCTCCTCCATGGCGTGCAGGAGGCGCATCACGGTTGTCTTGTGGACGGAGGCTTTGGAAGCGAGTTCGTCCAGCGTGGCTGGCTGGGCGGCGAGCTCGGCCAGCAGGTCGATGGCCCGCATCAGGCTCTGGCTCATGGTGCCACCTTTCCGTTCAGGGTTGATTCCAGTGCGGGCGAACTGAATTGTCCGGCTGCGACACGGGTTTCCGCCCAGTGAGCATCGCTGCATTCCAGGATGGCGGACATCAGGCTAGCCTCGGGAAGCGGGCCGCGGTCGCCCTGGACGGTGAGCGTGCAGGCGGCGCTGACGTGGCCCCTTCTGAGACTTGCTTTCTGATTGAGTCCGGACAAAATGCCACTCAGATAACCCGCCGCGAAGGAGTCGCCGGCACCCACGGGTTCCAGCACCTCCACGGACAACGCGGGCACTTCCTCGCGGCCGCCGTCGTGGCTGAGCGCTATGGCGCTGATGGCTTCATTTTTGATGACCAGCACCTGCGGATCCGGGAGCAGGCGGCGCAACTCTACCTCGTCCGAAGTGCCGAAGGCATGCTCCGCTTCGTCCTTGCCCACCAGCACCACGTCAGCGAGGTTTGCCAGGTGACGCAGCGCCGAGCGGTCCTGGCCCACCCAGAGGGCGGCGCGCCAGTTGACGTCGAAGCTGATGATGCGGCCATGCCGGGGTGCTTGCAGGATGGCTTCGATGAGGGCGCGGCAGTCGGCCGAAAGCGCAGCGGTGATGCCGCTCAGGTGGATAAGTCGGGCGTTCTCCAGGAGTCCGGCGACAGCCGGGTTCTCCAGCAGGCCGGGACCCATGGCCGAGGCAGCGGAACCCTGGCGGTAGTACAGAACTGAACTGCCGCCGTCGGCCTCCGGCTCCTGCGCCTGTACCAGTGCCGGCACCTGTGCCGGTACTTTGACGTACAACCCGGTAGGCAGCTCGGGGTCTATTTCCACTCCGGAAACACCCACGCCGTGATCACGGAGCTCGTTCAGGATGCGCGTACCAAAACCATCGCGCCCGATCCGGCCCACCCAGTGGGACTCCAGCCCCATGGCGGCGAACCCCATGGCCACATTGGATTCCGCCCCGCCCACGCCGAAGTGCAGCGAAGCGGCCTGGTGCAACGGCACGGGCTGGTCAGGGGTGAGCATGGCCATCGTCTCGCCAATACATACGGCTGAAAGCATGTAACTCCTGCACTCCCTCTTGCGCTTTGCAGCGGCACTCAGCAAGCCGCGGAGCATCCTGTCCGACGGCGGAATGGGAACCTTCCGGGTATGCCCGGCCTTGACTCCCTGTCCGGCACCATGTTAGACATATCACTAACAGATTTGCAACACGCGTTGCAAAATACGCAACGCTAGATAAATCATGCTCCCCTGAAGGGACCCAACTCTGTGAATACCTCCACTTCCGGCAATGGTGCCGGCGCTGCCTCCGCTGCCGCACGTCCAACCGCCCCTGGTGCCGCCCCTGGTGCCGCGCCCATCGCGGCGGAAACCGTGGCGGCGCTGAACAGCATCCGCCTTGATTGGCGGCATAAGGCAGTGCCCGCCGCAGCAGCCGGGCTGGCGGCAGGGGACTTCATCACGGCCGGACACCGGCTGGGCGAGCTCCAGACCCCGCTCCTCACCCTTGATGCCAAGGCGATGCGCAACAACGTGGAACGGCTGGCCGCCTGGTGTGACCACCACGGGGTGTTGCTCGCGCCGCACGGCAAGACCACCATGGCTCCCCAGCTGTGGGCCCAACAGCTGAAGCGCGGGGCCTGGGGAATCACCGTGGCCAACTTCGCCCAGCTCCGCGTGGCCCGGGAATTCGGTGTACGCCGGCTCCAGCTGGCCAACAGCCTCACCGATCCGCACGCCATCGAATGGGTGGCCGGCGTAGCCACCGCTGAGGAGCCCATCCTGTCCTGGGTGGATTCGACGGTCACGGTGGAGGTCATTGAACGGACCCTCGAGGCCGCCGGAAGCAGCGCCGTGCTCGATGTCCTGGTGGAACTCGGCGGCACCGGCGGACGTACCGGCGCACGCGGAATTGACGCTGCCATGGACGTTGCCCGGGCCGTCTCCGCGTCCAGCTCCCTGAGGCTGGTGGGCGTGAGCGGCTACGAAGGCTCGCTGGCACATACCGCGGATCCTGACAGCTTGGCCACCGTGCGCGGCTACCTGGGGGAGATGAAGCAGCTCCATGAGAAGGTGCTGGCTGGGGGACTGTACGGCGCTGACGCCGATATTATTCTGACCGCCGGAGGAAGCGCCTACTTCGACGACGTCGTCGACGTACTGTCACCGTGCATCTCCGCCGGCACTGCTGGCGGCCCTGCGGGTCGAGGCGTTGAGCTGATGATCCGGAGCGGCGCCTACGTCATACACGACGACGGTTTCTACCGCGGGATCTCGCCATTCTCGCGTGACGGAAGCGAGCCGTTTGCCGCCGGTATGCACGGCTGGGCACGCGTGGTGTCCCAACCCGAACCCGGGCTGGCCATTCTCGACGCCGGCAAGCGTGACCTTCCGGTGGACGAAGGCCTGCCGCAGCCCCAGCTGATCGGACCCGCACTGGGCGGTCCCATGCAGCCGCTCAAGGGAGCCAGCATCACTGCCGTCAATGACCAGCACTGCTTTATGACCTTCGACGCCGGCACCACCGCCGTGCGCCCTGGGGACGTTGTGCGGTTGGGACTCTCCCACCCGTGCACGGCCTTCGACAAATGGACCCTGATTCCGGTGCTGGCCGACTCGGACCAGGACCAGACCGTGGTGGACCTCATCCACACCTTTTTCTAGGAGCACCCGGATGAAAACACTCATCAGCAACGCCATCCTGGTGGACGGCACCGGTTCGCCCCGCCGTGCGGCAGACGTTCTGCTGGACGGCACACTGATTGCGAAACTGGCGCCGGCCGGATCCCTGACGTCGGAGAGCACCGGCGCGGACCGGACCATCGATGCCACCGGACTGGTCCTCAGCCCCGGCTTCATCGACATGCACGCGCACTCGGACCTGCAGCTGCTGATCAATCCGGACCACTACGCCAAGGTCAGCCAGGGGGTCACCACCGAACTGCTGGGCCAGGACGGCCTCTCCTACGCACCGGTGGATGACGCCACGCTGGCCGGTATCCGGCAGAAAATCGCCGGTTGGAACGACAACCCCGAGGACTTCGACTTCTCCTGGCGGACCGTGGGCGAGTACCTGGACCGGCTGGACCGCGTTGATCCGGACTGCCAGGATCAAACGGCAGAGGGCGACGGCGGCCGGATCGCCACCAACGCCGCCTACCTGGTTCCGCAGGGCACCGTCCGCGCCATGGTGATGGGCTTCACGGAAGGAGTCGCCACCCCGGAGCAGCTGGAGCAGATGCAGGCGATCATCCGGACCTCCATGGAGGAAGGCGCCGTCGGAATGTCCTCCGGCCTGACCTACACCCCGGGAATGTACGCCAGCACCGAGGAACTGGCGGAACTCTGCCGGACCGTAGGGGAGCTGGGCGGCTTCTACGCGCCGCACCACCGCTCCTACGGAAAGGGCGCGCTGGCGGCCTACGCGGAGATGATCGGCCTGAGCCGCAGCACGGGCTGCGCCCTGCACCTCTCCCACGCCACCATGAACTTCGCCGAGAACAAGGGCCGGGCAGGCGAGCTGTTGGACCTCATTGACGAAGCCCTCGACGGCGGCGTGGACATCACCCTGGACACCTACCCCTACCTGCCCGGCGCCACCACACTCTCGGCAATCCTGCCCAGCTGGGCCTCCTCCGGCGGAACCGAGGCCACGCTGGAGCGGCTCGGTGACGCCGGCACCGTGGAGCGGATCCGGGAAAGTGTGGAAATCTACGGCTCGGACGGCTGCCACGGCGTGGTGGCGGAGTGGGAGACCCTGGAAATCAGCGGAGTGCAGAACCCCGCACTCGCTGGTCATGTGGGCAAAACCATCGCCGGCATAGCGGCTGGATCCGGCGCGGCGCCCTTCGATGTCTTCGTGGATATTCTCCGCGAAGACAGGCTGGGCACCGGCATCCTGCAGCACGTTGGCCACGAGGAAAACGTGCAGACCATCATGATGCACCGCAGCCATACCGGCGGCAGCGATGGAATCCTGGTGGGCGCCAAGCCGCACCCCCGCTCGTGGGGAACCTTCACCCGCTACCTGGGTCACTACTGCCGGGACCTGGGACTGCTCACGCTCGAGGAAACCGTCCACCATCTCACCGGCCGCCCTGCAGCCCGACTGAAGCTGCACCGGCGCGGACTTGTCCGCGAAGGCTACGCAGCAGACCTCGTGCTGTTTGACCCGGACACCGTCCGCGACGAAGCCACTTTTGCCAACCCCCGCCAGGCATCCGCCGGCATCCACTTTGTGTTCGTCAACGGCACCCCAGCGATCGACGGCGGGCAGCCCACCGGCGCCCGCTCAGGCCGCGCCCTCCGCCGCCAACGTGACGGACGCACCCAGGAAGGAAGCACCGAAACCCATGACTCCTGAAGAATTCATCAAGCAGCTCGAGGCCGACCGCACCCTTGCGGTGGTCCGGGCCCCCGCCATCCCGGACGCCGCCGAGCTCTGCCGGGCGCTGGCCGGCGGCGGCATCCGCACCGTTGAACTGACCTTCACCACCCCGGACGTGCTCCGGCACGTCAAGCGGGCGGCGGAGACCGCCGCACAGCACGGTGCGGCCGTCGGAATCGGAACAGTGCTGACCGGCGATCAGGCCCGCGCGGCAATCGACGCCGGCGCGCAGTTCCTGGTGACTCCCGGCCTGCGGCCGGATGTCGCGGCGGTTGCCACGGCGGCGGGGATTCCGTTCAGCCTCGGCGCCATGACCCCCACCGAGGTGGCGCAGGCGCTTGATCTGGGGTCCCAAGTGGTCAAGATCTTCCCCGCCAGGCAGCTCGGACCGGCCTACATCAAGGACCTCCAGGGTCCTTACCCCGGAATCAGGCTTCTTCCCTCCGGCGGCATCGATGCCGCCAACGCCAAGAGCTATCTCGACGCCGGCGCTGTGGCCGTCTGCTGCGGAACCAGCGTTGTTCCCCCGGCAGCCGTGGCAGCCGGCGATTGGGCCGATATTTCGGCCCGGGCCGCCGCCTTCACCGGCATCCTTAACTGATCCTTCCTAGAAAGAACCCCCATGAACGAGTTTCTGAACTGGCTGCGGCATGACACCGCCGGCCTGCTCCTCCTGGCAGGAGTGGGCATTGCCCTCCTGCTGTTCCTGATCATCAAGGTCAAACTGGAGCCCTTTATCGCCCTGGTGGGCACCGGCGTGATCGTGGCACTGGTGGGCGGGGTCTCCGTGGAGGCCCTGGTGGGTTCCGCCACCAAGAGCAGCGACGCCCTGATTGAAAAGGGGTTCGCCGGAATCCTGGGCCACATCACGGTGATCATCGGCCTTGGAACGGTGCTGGGTGCCATCCTTGAACGGTCCGGCGGCGCCGAGGTGCTGCTGGGCCGCCTGGTGAAGATCTTCGGTGAAAAAGGCACGCCGCTGGCCATGGGCATTACCGGATTTGTGCTCGGTATCCCGGTGTTCTTCGACATCGGCATCTTTGTGCTGGCACCCCTGGTCTACGTGGCAGCGATCCGCGGCGGGAAGTCCCTGGCACTGTACGCACTGCCGCTGCTGGCGGGCCTGTCCGTGACGCACGCTTTCCTGCCCCCGCATCCGGGACCTGTGGCTGCGGCCGGCCTGTTTCACGTCGATCTGGGCTGGATCATAGTGATGGGCCTGATCTGCGGTATTCCGGCCTGGTTCGCCTCCGGCATCCTCTGGGGAACGTGGATCGGCAAGCGCGTGATGATCAACGTTCCCGAGGACCGGATCATCGAAGAATCCGAGGAAGCCAAGCGGATAGGCGAACCGTCCATCGGCCTGGTGCTGCTGGCCATCGGCATGCCCATGATCCTGATCCTCGGCGGCACCTTCGGCAACATCTTCGCGCCGGAGGGCCCCATCAAGTCCACCCTGCAGTTCTTTGGCAACCCCGCGATCGCCCTGACGGTAGCCGTGTTGCTGGCCATGTGGCTGCTGGGTACACGCCGCGGCATGAGTTCCGCCGAATTGAGCGAGATCACCTCATCATCGTTGCGCCCTGTAGGCATGATCCTGCTGGTTGTCGGCGCCGGTGCGTTCTTCGGCGCCGTGCTTTCCGCCACCGGCGTGGGCACCGCGGTGGCGGGATCGCTGTCACAGGCCGGACTGCCAATCATCGTCTCCGCATTTGTGATCAGCGCCGGTATGCGAATCGCGCAGGGGTCCGCCACGGTGGCAATTGTCACCACCGGCGGCATCCTGGCGCCGACCCTGACCGCCGGAGCCTACTCACAGCCACAGCTTGCCCTTATCGTCATGGCCATCTCGTCCGGCTCCATCATTGCCAGCCACGTGAACGACGGCGGCTTCTGGATCATCTCCAAGTACTTCAACATGTCCGTCAAGGACACGCTGAAAACCTGGACCGTCCTGGAAACCGTGCTGTCTGTGGTCGGCTTCGGCATGGCGGCGCTGGTCTACCAGTTCGTCTAGATGTATTGACCTGAGAGGTTAGTGACGCGGGTGACCGGTGGCTGACCTTTGAGTGAGGTGTGGCCTCGGTGATGATTGTAGTGATGGAGCCAGTCGGCGAAAGAATCAACACGCTCGGCCTCTGATCCATAGGGTTTTGCGTAAGCCCACTCATCGAGCATGGTGCGGTTGTAGCGCTCGACTTTGCCGTTGGTCTGGGGCCTGTAGGGCCGGGTGCGCTTGTGCTTGATAGCCGGGCCCAGGGCGTCTTTGAATGCGTAGGAGCGGTAGCAGGAGCCGTTGTCCGTCAGGACCCGTTTGACCACGATTCCGCAGGATTCGAAGTAGGCGTTGGCGCGTTCCCAGAACCCGGCCGCGGTGTCCTTTTTCTCATCGGCGAGGATCTCGGTGTAGGCCAGCCGGGAATGATCATCGACCGCGTTGTGCAGGAAGGCGTAGCCCGGTCTCCGGTTCGCCGCCGTGCCGGTCTTGTTCCGGTTGCCGGATGCCCTGCCCACCGTGCGGTGTCCGCCGCCGTCCGGGATACGTCCGAGTTTCTTGATGTCCACGTGGACAAGGTCTCCGGGGTTCTGGTGCTCGTAGCGGCGGATTACCCTCCCCGTGGCCCGGTCCAGCCACGACAGCCTTGCCAGTCCGAACCTGGAGAGGACCCGGTGCACCGTGGAGGGGTGGATACCCAGCAGGTAACCGATCCGGGCAGGGCCCCACCGGCGGTTCACTCTGAGCGCGACGATCCGCCGCTCCCGCCGCACGGACGTCCGGCCCGGGGAGCTGACGGGCCGGCTCGACCGGTCCTCCATCCCGTGCTCGCCGCGCTCCCGGTAGCGGCCAGCCCACCGCGCCGCGGTCGTCACCGAGACCTGGAACCGCTCAGCCGCCCGCCGCAGCGGCCACCCGTCCTCCACGACGCACTGGGCCAGCCGGAGCCTGCCCTTAGGCGTGAGGAGCGCATTAGCATGGGACATTGAAGACCTCCTTGTGGATCGGACTCTCGACAAGCCCCACTCCACCCGGAGGTCTTCTTTTTGTCACCTAACCACGCCGAGCGTTCCTAACGTCCGTGGTCAATACATCTAGACGTTGCCGCAGCTTGGTTAGGGTATCGTCCCCCACCGCCGGTGAGCGACGCCGCCGGTGGGGGACGCCGCCGCCGGACGTTCTTGGGCCATTCCGGTAGATTGTGGACATGGTGCGTGACCTTGCAGGTATGGGAGCAGAGAGCGTTCTGATCGCTGGGGCAGGGCGGGCAATTCTGCTGCAGATCGCGAACCCCGCCGTGGGTCACGGCGTGGCCGAGCACAGCAACTTCGCCGAGCGTCCGCTGGACCGGCTCCGCGCCACCATGACCTATGTGTACGCCGTGGTGTACGGAACCGAGGTCCAGCTGGCAGCGGTGCGCCGCAGCGTGAACCGCGCCCATGCCCCGGTGCGCCGCAAGCCCGATGCCGGTTCCAAGGGATACAGCGCCTTCGATGCGCAATCGCAGCTGTGGGTTGTGGCAACCCTGTATGACACTGCCGTCACTGTTTACGAAAAGATTTACGGTGCGCTGGACGACGAGGCAGCGGATCTCATCTATCGCGACTACGCGAGAATCGGGACAGCGCTTCAGCTTCCGCCGGAGCTGTGGCCGGCCGACCGTGCGGCTTTCGGGGCCTACTGGGACGATTGCCTGCAGAGGCTGCAGGCCGACGACGTCAGCGTCCGCGTGGCCCGGGAGCTGCTGTATCCGCCGGACCCGCAGCTTTGGCAGCGCCTGGTCATGCCGCTGGCCCGCTTCCTCACCGCGGGCCTCCTGCCCGACCAGCTTCGGGAAAGCTTCGGACTGCCGTGGAGTGCGCGTCATCGCCGCCTGTTCGACCGCACCATGCAGTGCTCCGCGGTGGTTTATCCACGGCTGCCGCAGCGGGTCCGCCATTCGTTCAAAAACTACTGCCTCGGCCAGCTGAAGACAGCCTAGCGTCAGCCACAAAGGGCCGGACTGTAAGTCCGGCGAGAGCAATCACCATGCCACTCGTGGCGGGGGAACGGGGTATCAGTGCGGAGATTCACATCCGTAGAGCAAATCATCGACGAGCGTGCGCACGGGTTTCTGGACCGGGCTCCTGCCGGCGGTGTCCGGTCCAGGCTCACGGAGTTTGTGGTCTTCGGACTCAAGCAGGGCTGGGCATGCATATTCGGCGCCGCGCTGCTCGCCGTGATCCTGGCGGCGCGCCTCTGGTATCCCGACGACGCCGGGCTGGCCAGGAACGACTTCCTGACCCTCGCCGCAGTCGTGATCCAGATCCTGATGGTTGGCACGCGGCTGGAAACAGTCCGGGAGCTCAGGGTGATTGTCCTCTTCCACCTCGTGGGAACGGTGATGGAACTGTTCAAGACCGACGTCGGGTCCTGGTCCTATGAGGCCGAAGGATTCCTCCGCCTCGGTGCGGTTCCGCTCTTCAGTGGCTTCATGTATGCGGCAGTCGGTTCCTACATGGTGCGTGTCTACCGGCTCTTCGACCTGCGCTTCGCCCGGTACCCGCGGCGGTGGGTGACGGCAATTGTGGCAGCAACCATCTACGTGAACTTCTTCACCCACCACTACATCATCGACCTTCGCTGGGTCCTGTTGGCCGCCGTCGCGGTCATCTACGGGCGGTGCGTCATGCACTTCCGGGTGTTCCGCAGGCGGTTCCGGATGCCGCTGGTGGTGGCGTTCCTGCTGGTGGCACTGTTTATCTGGATTGCCGAAAACATCGCAACGTGGTCCGGGGCGTGGCTCTACCCAAGCCAGCTGAACGGCTGGCACATGGTCCCGCTCGACAAGCTGGTCTCGTGGTTCCTGTTGATGATCATCTCCGTGGTGCTGGTGGCGTGGGTCTACAAGCCGGAGCCACCGGAGGAGATGTTCCCGAAAGCAAGCCGTTCGCGGCAATCCGATGTCATCCACGGGGCATAGGGATGTTCGTCAGGCCTCCACGAATCCGCCACTGGCCCAGCGCCGCAGAGCCAGCCTCTCGGCGTCGTCGAACTCCATCAACGCCACCCGGCAGAGTTCTTCCACGTCGTCGGTCCAGGCAGCCGCCAGTTCCTCGGCCGTTGCTGTGTCTGTGAGTTGGAAATTGACGTACCCCAGCCCTTGAAGGACAAAGTTTACGGCGCCGCGGGACACAGGCTGACCCGCGGTGACACAGTCATCCCTGACAAGCTTTGCCAGTTCGTTGCGGTTGACCGGCTGCTCACGGAGCCTGGCCGCCATGGCCAGAAACAGCTGCCGGAACTGGGGTGCGGAGAGTGCGGGCACATCGGTTACCCTGGCGACCCGTTCCTCGATGCCGGACTCGATATCAGCTTCGTTGGGCAGATCGTCGCTGGAAAACCTCTGCGCATCCCAGACCCAGCCGCCACGCATAGCCGAGTATTCAACACCTTGGCCGATCTGGGCCACCCAGGTCCCGAACTTTCCACAGCCGCCCCAGTCTGTCTTCAAGGAGGGATCAGCAGTGAGTGCCCGGTGGGCCACCATCGCCCCGACAACCGGGCCCGGGGCAGTCCGGACGAAGTCGCAGACCTCCTTGACCGCGGCGGAAAGAGTCTTCGCCCTGGACCTCGCCTTCGCTGCCCCGTCTGCCCGCTGCGGCTGAACAGACGCCACCGCGTGGATCGGCTCCACCGTGGTGCCGTTGAGGATCGCCACGAAATCGTGGGACTCCACGACGCTGTCCGCCATCTCACGGTAAGCGAAGGCCACGGCGCCGGCGGCGATGACGGTGGTCATCTTGTCGGCGGCCCGGAAACGCTGGATGAGTGATGTGAAGTCAGCGTCGGCCGATGCTATGAAGAACTCGTCGATGCCGCCGCTCCCGGACAGTGTGTCCATCGCGTCCAACACAAGGTTGATGTCGGTGCTGCTCTTTCCTCGTTGCGTCAGCGACGGGCAGTCGATCACTCGAAAACCCGCACGGGTCCAGTACGTCCGGTACTTCGAGTAAACCACCGGGTTCAGGTAGCAGTTGCGGATCAGGAAGCGTCGCGAGCTCTCGCCTGAACCGGCGGCGGACAACGCGTCCGCCCAGTGTTTGGGGTCTTCGGCGAACCGCTTCGCCGCCAACGGGTCGAGAGCCTGCAGGCCGGTAAAAACGTTGTCGAAGTCGACAAACATGGCAGCCCGGATGCCGGGCCGTCGGGAGGGGGATCGCGGCTCTTTCATTGGCTCAGTGTGCCAGCAACCCGGGTTACCTGGGGAGCTTTTCTGCGACACGCCAGCCGTCGGCCCGTCATCCTTGCTGAGGACCGACGTCGGTCGCGGCTGGCAGGGCCGCGCTGATTTACCAGTTCGTCTAGCCTGCGCATGCAAATCGCAGTTAACTGACCAGTGGACTACTGCGGAGGGATTTCCCGGATGGGGGCCTGTGCCCGGTGAAGCCGGAGGCCGCTGACGGCGGCCACTGCTAATGCCAGCGCCCCCAGTCCAAGGGGTAGGCCCCCGAGCATGGCGATGCCGCCCACCAGGAGGGGGCCCCCGGCGTCGCCGAGTTCGCGCCCCAGCTCTGCTGTTCCCATGGTCCTGCCGAGCCGCTCCGGCGGCGTGGTGTCCGCCAAGTGGGCGAACCCAAGCGGGGTGGCTATTCCTATGCCGGCGCCGATTGCTGCCGCAGCCAGGAAGACCGTTACGGGTCCCGGTTGGAGCGCGACGGCGGCAAGGCCCGCCGCAGTCACGAGCAGGCCGGTGGTCATGCCTCCGGCATCAGTGACGCGATGCTGGTCGCGCAGGCGTCCGATCACCGGTTGGGTGAGAACAGAGGTGAAGGCGAGGACACTGACGGCCGCAACGCCGGCCACAGGATCGAGGCCGTGCTGCGTCGCCAGCGCCGGCAGGAAACCGATGGCGCTTCCCAAGGCCCCGGTGGCGGCGGCAAGAACGAGCGTGGGCACCAGGAAGCCGCGGTGAGTGACCTGCCTGACCAGGTCCAGCACCGTGTATCTCGGGCGTGGCAAGGGCTCAAGGCCGGGCAGGGCCATGGCCGCCCAGACTGCGGTGGCTGCCGCCACGGCGGACAAGGTGAGGAAGAGCGCAGGGAAGCCGCCAAGGAAAATGAGCCCGGCTCCGGCCAGCGGGCCGATGACATAGCCCAGGCTTTTCCAGGAGCCGTAGCGGCCGAAGTAGGTCCCGCTCTTCCGGCCGGCGCCGAGCCTTGCCACCATCGCCGAGGAAGCCGGCGAAAACGCCGATGCTGCGGCACCTTGACCGAGCCGGGCAAGGCCCAGCATGAACGGGTTTGCGGCCCACAAGCCGATGAGTGAGAGCAGCGCAAAGGCCAGCAGCCCGCCGATGATCACCGGCTTGGCGCCGATGCGGTCGCTCAGCGAGCCGAAGACGGGCTTAAGCAGCACCTCGGCCAGATCGTAGACTGCCAGAAGAATGCCGAGATTGAGCAGGGTCAGGCCGATGTCTCCGCTGTGGGCACCGAGGCCGGCGGCGATGCTGTGCGCCCCGAAGGCCGTGACGAAGCCGGCAGCGTACAGCGGAGCTGTCGCGGTTCGGGTGGACGGTGACTTATCCGCGGGCCGGGCCGTGGGCGCAGGACCCGTCACGAGTGGAGCTCCCGGTAGACATACCCGGCGAAGTCCTCGAGGACTGCAGCGCACGCGCTTAGCTCTTGATCGGCCCGCTCCGCGGATTCGGTGACGAAAACGTCCTTGGATCGGTTGGAGCGGTCACGCGCAGCGCCGGCCCCTTCCCTCCAGGACGGGACGTCGGGGGCTGTCCACGCACCGTGGCCGACCGGGACGGCACCGAAGCAGCGCATTTCCCGCCATACAGCAACCCGGTGCCGCGAGGGTTCCGACGGCACCTGCACGAGCATCAAGAGCCAGGACGTTGTAGCGGTATCAGTCACATCCACCAATGTAACATTTGTTACAAATACCCTTCTGCTTTCTGCACCGTCCTACCCCTTGTTGCGGATAGCACGGCGGAGGTCCTCAAGAGCCGGCAGGCCACTCAGCCGGGTGCCGTTACGGTATATGCGGCAGGAAACTGCCGGCTCGCCGTCGGACGGGAACAGGTCCCGGCCGTCCGCGACAAATGACGGCGAACCGTGGAACCGCAGTGCCACGGCCTGTCCGTCGTCAGTGACGTCAAGTGTCCCGATCTCCGGCTCCAGTCCTTCCAGTGCCAGCGCCTGTTGAAAAAGCTCATGCGCGGCCGGGGAGTTGGGGCAGCCTGGAATTGTCCGTAGCTCGAAATTCACGTCATATTCTCCTTGCTGTGCTGACGAACTGGGCCTGGGTTTCGCTGCGTTCAGCTGTGCCGTGGTTCGCCGGTCAACACATGGTCCGCATGGTTGAGGGTTTCCCTGATCAGCCGGATCAAATGGCCGTCGTGGAGCGAGTACACAACATTCCTGCCGTCTTTCCGGGTATCCACGAGCCCGGCGAGACGAAGCTTTGCCAGGTGCTGACTGACCGCCGTCCGGGAGGCCCTGGCCGCCGTCGTCAGTTCCGAAACCGTGGACGGTCCGGCGGAAAGCTGCCACAGCAGATGCAGCCGGGTAGGGTCTGCCAGCATCCTCAAGGTGTCGCTGGCGGCAGCAAGATGCCGCGGACTGGGTGACATCGGATGCACCAGCGACGGCTGGGCGGGACCGGCAGTCTGCCCGTTGCCGGTGCCAGTGCCGGTGCCTTGTTCATGGTTGCTCACTGGAGCGCTCCTCACTGGGGGCCGGGCGGATCGGTGCGCGGGTCAAGCGCGGCCACGACAGAAATGCTCCTGCCACACCTATTGTTGCAAGGATTGCCAGCGCGGCCGAGGTCCAGCCCAGTCCGGCCGTGGCTCCCATCCAGCCTGCCAAGGGATAGGTGACCAGGTAGCAGGCGTGGGAGAGCGAAAACTGGGCGGTGAAGACGTAGGGGCGGTTTGCGGCCGTCGATGCATCGCGCAGAAGCCTGGAGGACGGAGTGAGGACTGCTGACGTTCCGGCCCCCAGTACCAGCCACAGGCCCAGCAGGGGCAGCCATCCCTGACCAGCCCCGGCCGCCGCCGGTATGCCTGCAGCCCCGGCCAGTGTTAATGGAATCACGGTTGCCCCGGAGAAAATCACCCTGGCGTTGCCAAAGCGTGCCAACAACCACGGCGCCAGCAGCGCGACCGTCATTGAACCCCCGCCGTAGCACGCCAGGGTCAGTGCCAACCCGGTCTCCGGCCGGCCCGTGATCTGTTGGACGTACACCACGGAATTGACAAGGACCAGGGCCGTTGGGGCCGCGACCACGAGGTTGAGCACCAGCAGGGACCTCAGATGCCTGTCCTTCCAGAAGATTCTGACTCCGAACGTGGTCCGGTGCCAGAGGGATTCCGGGTAGGCCTTTGGGTCATGACGTGGCAGTGAGGTGGTGGCCACTAGTGCGGCCGAAACCAGGAAGCCGGCTGCTGTACCCAAAAACAGCTGGCGATACGAGAGCGCCGTCAGCAGGATCCCGGCCAGGGCGGGGCTGACCAGGGCTTCCGCGTCATACGCCAGCCGCGACAGAGACAGGGCATGGGTGTAATCCTTCTCCTTGGTCAGCACGGAGGGGATCAGCGACTGGAAGGCGGGGGTGAAGGTTGCGGACGCAGCCTGGAGCAGGAAGATCACGACGTAGATCTGCCAGATGTCCGAGATCAGCGGCAGGCAGAGAGCCATCGCTGCGCGCACGAGATCGGATCCGATCAGGACCGGTTTTTTAGGTAGCCGTGCCACCAGCGCATTGATCACGGGGGAGAGGCATACGTAGGCCAGCATCTTGATGGTCAGGGCGGTGCCGAGGACGGCCCCGGCATTGCGGCCTGCCAGACCGAACGCGAGCAACCCCAGCGATACGGTCAGTAGGCCGGTGCCCGTCAGTGCGACCAGTTGGGCGGCCAGAAGCCGGGCATAGCTACGGTTTCGCAGGACTGACAGCATGACGGATTCCTCAGGTGCATATGTGCGTGCTTATGCACCTATAGTAGCCGGAAGGGTCCCGGCAGTTACACAATTTGTGATCTGTAGCCCTAATGGCGGGCACCTGCGCGGCAGTTGACCTCTCCGGCACATTAAAAAGCTCCGGAGTGCGTTATTGGGGGATACGCACTCCGGAGCAGTTCTTGGGGCAGATCCTACATCCAGCTGCCTTGACCAGCTTACTTCGGGGTAGCCTGATGCGCCACCACCCTGAATAACTACTTTCGCTTTATTTTCTAACGGCCGGTTTCATGCCCAAAACTGAGCTGCCGCGCGTGGAAATCAAAGTGTTTGATTGGATAGGCGTACACGTCCGCCAGGCTCATCCAAGGCCTAAAGAATGGATCCCAGCGGACGGGAAAGGCCATGCGTCTGCAGAGGGCGGCTGCTGACTCCCGTTCCATTCGCCGTTCCAGGGATGCTGTAACACGCCATAGCTTGGCGGCCATCCGCTTTCTGTTGAAGACGAGGGCCGCAGCCTTGGAACCCCAGTAATTTACGACGTCGAACGGTGCAGTTCCCGCGTTGAGCAGCCAGGAGAATCCAAGGCTGACCGGTGGCGGCAGCCGTCCGAAGAGACGTACCAGCGGGAGAAGCGCCTGCACCACCATGTAGCCGAACACCATGTGGAACAGCAGCTCCTCGTTGGTCCACTTGGTGCCCCCGCTTCGGCGCCTCAGTTCCTCCGGTGAAGCGGAGGCCAGCCACCGCTCCAGCTCAACGCAGTTGCGCCGGTACCCTGCCGGACCTGGTTCGCTGGCGGGCATCAGTCCGGCAGTTCGCCATGGGCCGGCATTCTGGCAGGAACCACCAGCACGGGGTGGTCCTGATGGTGGCTCAGCCAGGCTGCAACCGAGCCGTTGAGAGCCTCCGAGACCCGGTGGCCCATGCCGCGCTCCGGCGTCCCCACAATAATCATGGAGGCATTACTCTCTGCCGCGAGCCTGGCCAGCGCCCGTGCTGGATCGCCAGCCAGCGTTCGCAGCGTCCAGTCCACGGAACCGCCCTTCAGCGAGGTGCCGATCATTGCCTTGAGCTCCTCTGTCACAGCGCGGATTTCGGCGTCGTCCGCGTCCGGATGGAGGGACAGGCGATGCGCGGACCGCGCCGGATCCCATTCAACGAGATAGCTGGCCTCATCCACGTAGGCGCACAGCAGCGTAGCTGCGAGCTTCGCGGCCAGCACCTGCGCCGTTCGGAGCACCTCAGGGTGCTGGCCGGGCAGCACACCAACCAGCAGGGGAGGCGGGCCGCTGAAACGTTCTGGAGACATGGTCAATTGTCAGCCTGCATGCACTGGTTGAACAAGGGCACCCGGCAAGCGGCGGGCGCGCTGCTCAGCAGCAGCCGTCGTCGGTGCAGTCATCGCTGCCGCCTGTGCAACAGTCGGGACCGGTATCGGTATCCATTGGGGTCACCCCCTCGCGCTCGTTGGACTCGAAAAGGCTACTTGGCTGCGGAGATGAGTGAGGCGATGAGGCCCTCGATGCGGGCCTTGATTTCATCGCGGATGGGGCGGACGGCCTCTACGCCCTGCCCGGCCGGGTCCTCGAGGACCCAATCCTCGTAGCGCTTGCCGGGGAAGAACGGGCACTCGTCCCCGCAACCCATGGTGATCACGACGTCCGATTCCTTGACGGCCTCGGTGGTGAGCACCTTGGGGGTCTCGGCGGACATATCGATGCCGAGTTCGGCCATGGCCTCGACAGCCGCCGGGTTGACTTTGTCTGCTGGCTGCGAGCCGGCGGAACGGACCTCGATGTCGCCCTGGGCGAGGGTGGTGAGGAAGGCGGCGGCCATCTGGGAGCGGCCGGCATTATGGACGCAGACGAACAGGACGGAGGGCTTCTTGGTGGTTTCCGTGGTCATGGCGGACTCCTAGCTGTGGAGGGAGGTGGTGGCTGATGCGGTGCTTGGGTCGAAGAAGCGCTTGCGGGCCCAGAGGGCCCCGTAGACAAGTGCAATAAGGGCGGGGACTTCGATCAAGGGCCCGACGACGCCGGCCAGCGCCTGCCCGGACGTCACACCGAAGGTGCCGATCGCCACGGCGATGGCGAGTTCGAAGTTGTTGCCGGCTGCCGTGAACGCCAGTGTGGTGGTTTTGGCGTAGCCGAGGTCCAGCCTGTGGCCGATCAGCATGCCGGCGCCGAACACCACCACGAAGTAGACCAGCAGCGGAAGCGCGATCTGCGCGACGTCCAGGGGCCTAGCCACAATGGTTCCGCCCTGGAGGGCGAACAGCAGGGTGATGGTGAACAGCAGGCCGTACAGCGCCCAGGGACCCAGCTTGGGCAGGAAATTCTCCTCGTACCAGTCCTGGCCCCTGGCGCGCTCGCCGAGGGTGCGGGTGAGGAACCCTGCCAGCAGCGGTATGCCCAGGAAAATCAGCACAGACGCCGTGATGGCCCAGAAGGAGAAGTCCGCGCTGCTGGTGGGCAGGCCCAGCCAGGACGGCAGCAGCTGCAGATAGAACCAACCCAGTGCGCCGAACGCGATGACCTGGAACACGGAGTTGATGGCCACCAGTACGGCTGCAGCCTCGCGGTCGCCGCACGCCAGGTCGTTCCAGATCATCACCATGGCGATGCAGCGGGCCAGGCCCACGATGATCAGTCCTGACCTGTATTCGGGGAGATCAGGGAGGAAGATCCAGGCCAGCGCGAACATAAACGCCGGGGCCAGGACCCAGTTCAGCACCAGGGACGTGATCAGCAGCTTCCGGTCGCCGATCACGCGATGCGCCTGGTCGTAGCGGACCTTGGCCAGCACCGGATACATCATCACCAGCAGGCCGATGGCGATCGGCAGCGAGACCCCGCCGATCTTCATCGCTTCGAGCGCAGTGTTCAGGCCAGGGAGAAGGTTTCCGAGCAAGAGCCCGGCCGCCATGGCCGCGATAATCCAGGCCGGGAGGAAACGGTCAAGCGTAGACAGTTTTCCGGGGCCGGGTGCGGCTTCAGTTCGCTCTGGTGCGGGTGCGTTGATCTGGATTGTCACGGTACTCCTGGCTGCGAGGATCAAGATTGATGGCCATCGATATAAGAAGTATCGCCAGCTATATCGATGAATGTCAATATATGTGCATAATGGAGGCATGACTGCCGTCCACACCCTCGAGATCACCGATGTCGATGCCTGCTGCATTCCTGCGGGCACGCCAGCGCTCGGCGTCGAGGAAGCACAGAGCAAGGCGCAGGTGTTCAAGGCGCTCGCGGATCCCAACCGTTTGCGGCTGCTCTCCATCGTCAAAGCGTCCGACGGCGGCGAAGCCTGCGTCTGCGATCTCACCGAGCCGCTGGAGCTGGGTCAGCCTACGGTTTCGCACCACCTTAAGATCCTTATGGACGCTGGCCTGTTGAACCGTGAGAAGCGCGGCACCTGGGCCTATTACTCCCTGGTTCCTGGTGCGCTGGACGCCGTGGCGGCGGGTGTTGCGGGGCTTTAGCTGTCCCGTTCCGGTATTTCCGCCGGCCGCTTCCATTTCTGTTTCACGTTGAAATTTGACGTTGTGTTCGCCGTGGCGATGAACGCTCCGGCCGCCGCGTGCAGTTCGATGCCGAGCTCCACGCTGACGTCATCCGGGCTGTGTCCAATGCTCAACAGTTCGTCGATCACACCCTGGACGGCTGGACGGATCTGGCTCAGGGCCCGCTCAAACGTCTGCTGAGCGCGCGCAAATACCCCGGAGTGGTCGGTGCCGCGCGTAACGATTCCCGCGGCGCTGGAAACCTCAACCAGCACTGTGCCGCCGTCGTCTGTTGGAACTCGCCATGTGGTCGTGATCGTTGACAAGGCCGGAAGGCGGCTGTTTAGCTTGCTGCTTGAACTCAGACCCCGAGGAAGGGACGGTGCGGCGTGAGCACTGCAATGCGGCCCGAGCGTGACCTGCGTCCGCTTTCCGAGGCGGAGGCCGAAATGTATGTGGCCTCCGTGTGCTTCAAGACGGGGCCGCCGGGCGCCGCAGGTGTGGAGATCGAGCGGCTGATCCACGAGGTCTCGGAGCCACGATACCCCGTCCCGGTTGCACGGGTCCGCGACGCCATCGAAGCTTCAAGAAAACCGCTTCCGGGCGGGGGTGTCATTAGTTTTGAGCCGGGGGGCCAGCTGGAGGTCAGCTCAGCGTGCGCGCCCGACCTTCCCACATTGGCTGCAGCGACACGCGCCGATCTGGCAACCGTTGAGACCCTTCTCGTGGATGCGGGCCTGCGGTTCAGCCCGGTGGCTCTTGACCCCGACCGGCCCGCGATGCGGTCGTTGGAGCATCCGCGTTATGCCGCCATGGAAGACCATTTCGACCGCTTCGGTCCCGCCGGACGCACAATGATGTGTTCAACGGCATCTCTGCAGATTTCACTGGACGCCGGATTCGACACCCCGGGGACCGCCGGCGCAGCCCAGCGTTGGGCGCGGCTGCATGCTCTGCTCCCCGTGTTTATCGCGATGTTCGCAAATTCCCCCTTCCACCACGGCATCCCCAGCGGATGGCGCAGCACCAGGCAGCGGGTCTGGCTGGGCACCGACCCTACCCGGACGGCGGCTGTCCCGGCATCGGTAGATCCCAGAGGGGCTTGGGCACGGTACGCCCTTGATGCGCTCGTGTTGTGTATCCCCGGGCAGGGCAGCTGGATCGCTCCGTGCGGATTGACGATGCGGGGCTGGCTGCGCGGGGAAGGCCCGCGGCCTGCGACGTTCAGCGATGTGGATTACCATCTGACGACGCTGTTTCCTCCCGTTCGGCCCCGGGGATTCATGGAGCTCCGGGTGATCGATGCGCAGGCGGGCGGTGGCTGGGAACCTGTCACGGCTATGGTGATGGCGCTCATGGACGATGAGCACGCGGCCGACCTCGCGGCCGAAGCCTGTGGCCCGGTATCCGCCCTTGCCGATCCGATCGGAACGGCGGCCCGGGACGCGCTGGCGGATCCTGTGCTCGCGGCCGCCGCACTTGGTTGTGCGGAGGCCGCCCTGGACGCGTTGCCGCGGATGGGGGCGGATGCGGGCACGCGCGCGATGACGGCAGCCTTCATCGACCGTCATACGTCCCGGGGACAGTGCCCGGCTGATGCCCGCTTGGCCCTGTGGCGGCGGACGGGCAGTTATTTTGATCCGCCGGAGACAGGGGAGGTCTTCTGATGATGGCGTCCGAGCTGTCCGGTCCCGGCCCCGAAGCCCTCAGGGGTTTCATTGCTGCGGCGCTCGAGCGGGCCAGGGACCGGACGCACGCACTCACGGAGTGTGACGAGGAGGATCTCAGGAAGCAGCACTCACCGCTGATGTCGCCGCTGGTCTGGGATCTGGCGCATATCGGCAGCCAGGAGGAACTCTGGCTGGTGCGTGATGTGGGCAAGATGGAGCCGGTCCGGTGCGACATTGACCGGATCTACGACGCCTTCGAACATCCGCGCAGTACCAGGCCCTCGCTGCCGCTGCTCTCACCGGAGGAATCCCGGCGCTACTTGGCACAGGTCCGGACCAAGGCCCTGGACATTCTGGACCGCACCCCGCTGGAAGGATCCCCGCTGCTGGATCAGGGTTTTGCCTTCGGAATGATCATCCAGCATGAGCAGCAACATGATGAGACGATGCTCGCCACCCACCAGCTTCGGGTCGGCCCGCCGGTTCTGCGGGCCAGGCCGTTACCAGCTGACGTGCTGCCCGGGGAGGCGGGCACTCTGGCGAAGGAGGTGTTGGTCCCGGCCGGGCCCTTCATGATGGGCACCTCGGTGGAACCGTGGGCACTGGATAACGAACGACCTGCCCATGAAGTGGATGTTCCCGCTTACTGGATCGACACGGTTCCGGTGACCAACGACGCGTACCGGTGTTTCATCGACGACGGCGGCTACGAGAACGCCCGCTGGTGGGCGCCCGGGGGATGGGACCATCGCAACGCGGCCGGGCTGGTGGCCCCGAAGTACTGGGAACGTGACGGGCGCGGATGGATGCGGACGCGTTTCGGTGTGTGCGAGCCGGTGCCGGCGGAGGAGCCGGTGCAGCATGTGTGCTGGTTTGAAGCGGACGCGTACGCCCGCTGGGCGGGCCGCCGTTTGCCCACGGAAGCTGAATGGGAGAAAGCGGCGCGGCATGACCCGGCGTCCGGGCGTTCCCGGCGCTACCCCTGGGGCGAGGAAGATCCGACACCCCATCATGCGAACCTGGGCGGGTCAGCACTGCGTCCTTCCCCTGCCGGCTCGTATCCTTTCGGTGCCTCACCGCTGGGGGTCCGCCAGCTCATCGGGGATGTCTGGGAATGGGTTTCCAGTGATTTCCGCCCTTATCCGGGGTTCAATGCGTTCCCTTACCCGGAGTACAGCGAGGTGTTTTTCGGGTCCGACTACAAGGTGCTGCGAGGGGGATCCTGGGCCGTGGACAGCTCCGCGTGCCGGGGAACCTTCCGGAACTGGGACTACCCGATCCGGCGGCAAATATTTTCCGGCTTCCGCACCGCCCGGGATGCCGCGCCGGACGAGGTGCGCTGATCCGTGTGTCGCCACCTCGCGTATGTCGGCCCGCCATTGTCGCTGGCGGATCTGCTCAGCAGCCCCGCACACGGGCTTTTCACGCAGTCATGGGCGCCGAGGCGCCAGCGCCACGGGACCGTCAACGCTGACGGCTTCGGCGTCGGCTGGTACGCAGAAGGTGATCCCGTGCCTGCCCGCTACCGCAGGGCCGGACCGATCTGGGCGGACCGGTCCTTCGCCGACGTCGCGCGGGTGACCTCGAGCCGGGCCGTGCTCGCGGCCGTACGGTCGGCGACGTCGGGGATGACGCCGGAGGAGTCAGCGGCCGCCCCGTATGCGCACGGCCCCTGGCTGTTCAGCCACAACGGCCGCGTCGAGGGCTGGCCGGACGCGCTGGAAATCCTGGCCGCTTCGCTTCCGCCCGCCCGTTTGCTGACACTCGAAGCCCAGGTGGACTCTGCCCTGCTCTGGGCCCTCGTCCTTGAACGGCTCACTGCGGGGGACCCCGCCGCTGATGCGCTGGCCCGCGTAGCGGCCGACGTGCGTTCCGTCACCGGCGGCAGACTCAACTTTCTGCTCACCAATGGAACGAGCATCGCTGCCACGGCCGCCGGTGACACCCTGTGCTGGCGGACCGTCCCCGGGGGTGTCATCGTGGCCAGTGAACCCTTCGATGACGGCCCCGGCTGGCACGATGTACCCGACAATTCAGTCCTGACCGCCACAAACAGCCACGTTGACATCCGTCCGATTCCCGTTCCCGGAAAGGAACAGACACCGTCATGACCTTACCCACTGACCGCCGCAGCGTCTTCCACCACCTCCCGCCGGACCACGTCGGACGCAGCCTGCGCGCCGACGTGCTGGCAGGGCTGACAGCGTCGCCGAAAACACTGCCGTCCAAGTGGTTCTACGACGAGCGGGGCAGCGGGCTGTTTGAGCAAATCACGGAACTGCCGGAGTACTACCCGACCCGGGCCGAACGTGAAGTGCTCGAACTCTTCGCGGAGGAAATAGCCGCCGCGAGCCCGGCCGAGATACTGATCGAGCTCGGCTCGGGATCCTCCCGGAAAACCCCGCTGCTGCTCGACGCCCTGAAAGCAGCGGGTTCCCTTCGCCGCTACGTCGCCGTCGATGTCAGCGAAAGCGCCCTGCTGGACGCGGGAAACGCCCTGGCTCCGGCCTTCCCCGACCTTGAACTGCACGCCGTGACAGCGGACTTCGAGACCCAGCTGCACCTGTTGCCTCGGCAGGGACACCGGATGGTCGCCTTCCTGGGCGGCACGATCGGCAATTTTGAACCGGCGGCCAGAGCCCGCTTCCTGGCCGACATACACGAGCTGCTTGGAAGCGCCGGCGGTTCGCTGCTTCTTGGCACGGATCTGGTGAAGTCCCCGCGGGTCCTTGTCCCGGCCTACGCCGACGCGGACGGCGTCACAGCGGACTTCAACCGCAACGTACTGCGTGTCCTGAACACCGAGCTGGGGGCGGATTTCGACGTCGAGGCGTTCGAACACGTGGCGGTCTGGAGGCCCCGGGAGGAATGGATCGAAATGCGGCTACGGGCCAGCCGGCCCATGCGCGTCCACCTACCGGGTGTGAATCTGGACATCCGGTTCCACGACGGGGAGGAGCTGCGCACCGAGATATCCGCCAAGTTCCGGGTCGGGGGCGTCGCCGAAGAGCTTCAGGGCGCGGGATTCTCCGTCCTCGGGCAGTGGACAGACCGGCAAAACCGTTACGCGCTCACCTTGGCCGACGCCATGTAGCTGACCATGGACGGTGATGGGAAGCGGTCGGGAGCCGTTCACCGAATTGCGTCAACCAGGCGCCGGATTTCGTCCTCGGTGTTGTAATAGTGTACCGAGGCCCGCACGACCATCGCAGGCTCCGGTGCCCAGCGGAGGGCCGGGTCGAACGGGGCAGAGACCAGGGGTGCCACGGAAACATTGATCCGGTCTTGGGCCAACCGCCTCCTGATGCCCTCGGCGTCGCGTCCCCGCACTGAAAACGTGACGATGCCGCATCTGGTTAGCCCCCGGTCGTGGACGGTGAGGCCGGGAACTGCCCCGAGTTCGGCCCGCAGCAGTTCCGCTAGCCCGGTCACGCGCTCCCGGATCGCGTCCACCCCCAGTGCCAGAGCGTAATCAACTGCCTGTCCCAGGCCCAGCCTGCCGGCGGCGCTGGCCTCCCAACTCTCGAAACGGCGGGCATCGCCGCGGACTTCATAGGAGACGGCACCGGACCCGACGGCGGAATGCTGGTCCAGCAGGACCGGTTCAAGCCGTTCCAGCACCGATCCGCGCACATAAAGGAATGCGGTGCCGCGCGGTCCCCGCAGAAACTTCCGCCCCGTTCCCGTCAGCACATCGCAGCCCAAGGACTGCACGTCCAGCGGCAGCTGGCCCACCGACTGGCAGGCATCGAGGACAAACATCACCCCGGCAGCACGGCAGCGCCGGCCCACCTCCGCCGCCGGATTTACCAGACCGTTAGCCATCGGCACATGGGTCAACGCGACTAAAGCCACGTTTCCGCGCTCAAGCTCGGGCTGCAGCTGATCCACGTCCACCTGCCCGTATGAATCGTCCTCGAGCACCACTATCCGCAGATCATGGCGACGCGCCAGCTGCCGCAGGGCAATGACGTTGCTTACGTACTCCGTGCGGCCAATCAGGATCCGGGCCCCGCGGTCAAAGGGGATACTGTACACCGCCATCGCCCAGGCGCGGCTCCCGTTCTCGGCCAGGGCAATCTCCGTCGGCTCCGCCCCGACCAGCCGCGCCACGGAGGAGTACACCTTCTCAAGCCGATCAGCTGCCTCCTCCGCCGCTTCGTAGCCGCCAATCTCCTCCTCGCGGCGCAAGTGAGCCACAACAGTCTCCATCACGGGGCGCGGGACCAGCGCGCTGCCCGCATTGTTCAGATGGGCCACCCGCCGGACACCGCGGGTCTCACGGCGCACGGCTTCGACATCGATCGGCATACACACCATCCTGCCCCATCCGCGCTAAGTAGCGATCCCCAACCCGGCATCTTGGAGGTCGGGACCGCTGAAGGCTTGGTTGCTCCCATTCTTGTCAGGCACTAATTTTTGGTTGTTAGTCGAGCCGTGAAGACGACCCTCTGCACAGGAAAATGGGCGTGAGCCATGGCGTTGCACGCTTTCCATGCTTGGATGCCAGTGAAGTAGAACCGGGACTGGATAGCACTATCCGCCTCTTTAACGATTTGAGTGATCTTCGGACTCCCGGTGATGTCGTGGGTTCTGTAGTTGGGGATACCCTGCTGATAGGCGACAAGTTTCTTTCGCACAGCATCAAGGGCCGGAAATTCCTCTGCAGAAGAGGCCGCCCAGACGCTTTCCAGGCTGCCAAGGTCCTCATTGTTCCTGTAGGAGAGGCGAATACCGACCCAAGCTTGCTTGTTCTTTGTCCCCGCATGCGAGAGCCAAAGCCCAAACGATCTTGCCTCAATGGCGGAACGGATCATGGCGTAGAGTGCCATCATCGGGATTTCTCGAGTCTTATTAATATAGGCGAGGGTGGACCCTACATTGTCCATGCCGACGACGACGAAATTGTGGAGTTGCTGGGACAATGGCTCATATGGATTCAGTGCGTCTACTGCCATTAGAGCCCTTCCGGCGCTTGGTCGTGGGGGCGTGGCCCATCTTGCTACGAGGGCCGCTGTGCTGTCATTAAGTCCGCTGAGATATTGGGCCGCTGTGTCGAACAGAAAGCCACGCTGATTCATGCCCGATTCTTACATGCGTCGGCGACGTACCCGCCAACCCCAAACTCTTCCCCCTGAACGAGCTGCAACCCAGACTGCTCTAAAGCACCGCACATGCCCCGTCGGAGGTCGTGGCCGGGTGTGATGACCATGGTCGCAAGTATGATGAGGGCGGCGTCCGGGCCGCCACCGGCCCTGCACCTTGCCCCTCGCCGCTAGGCCGGGGGCATCGGGTCGGTGCGGGTTATCACCTGGTCAAAGAAAGCGAGTGGTCGTGTCCGAGGGTTCATTTACCGGGTCTGCAGGTGCTCTGGTTGCCGACCGGTACACCATAGGCGCCTCGATCGGGCGCGGCGCCACGGCATCGGTGTACCGGGCGCGGGATGAAAACCTGGGCCGTGATGTCGCGCTGAAACTGTTCTCCCCGCAGCTCGGCGGACCCGCCGGGCCGGGTCGGTTCGAGGCTGAGATGCGGCTCGTTGCCACCTTCAACCACCCGTCACTCGTGACGCTCTACGACGCAGGCACCGACACCCGGGTCCCGGACGAGCCCAGGACCTACCTGACCATGGAACTGATCCACGGCCCGGACCTGCACGCCAGACTGCGCCAAGGACTGCTTGCAGCCAAGCACGTGGCCGGCATCGGAGCAGACCTTGCCTCGGCCCTGGACTACGTCCACGGGCGCGGGATCATCCACCGCGACATCAAACCGGCGAATATCCTCCTGGCCGACGCCCGCCGTGGAACCGCGCCCCGGCCCAAACTCACGGATTTCGGGATCGCGCGCATCATCGAAGGGACCCGCCTGACCGCCACCGGCACCACCGTCGGAACAGCCGCTTACCTGAGCCCGGAACAGGCCACCGGGTCCGCCCTCGGACCGGAAAGCGATATCTATTCGCTGGGACTGGTCTTGCTCGAATGCCTCACCGGAACCCTCGAGTACCCAGGTACCGCCGCGGAATCAGCCGTCGCCCGGCTGCACCGGAGGCCCCGTGTCCCGGCCGCACTCGGCCCGCAGTGGACTGATCTGCTCACCGCCATGACAGAGACAGAACCCTCCGCCCGCCCCACAGCAAGGGACGTCGAAGCAGCACTGCGGGCCGCCATCGCCTCCGGCTCCCCCGCCGCGGTGTCCGGGAAGCCCGGCGTTACGACGCGAACCCTGCCCGGCATACCCGACCGGCCGCCCCGCAACGGCAAAGCCGCCGCGCGCACCCGCATCCTCATCCCCACGCTGCCCGGCGAGGACGACGAGCCAACACACCCCCCGGCCGCTCCAGGAGACCTTACTCGGCGTCAGCGGCCGAAATTGCGATGGCCAAAATTCCCGCGCAGGACGCGCTGGATCACCGGTGCCGGGCTGCTTCTCGCCGGGCTCGTGATCGTGAGCGTGAGCGTTGTCCACGCCCCGGCACCGGCATCCACGGTTCCGAAGCCATATCCGAGCATTGCCGGGCCCCTGGGACAACACATCGACCAGCTGAAGAAAAGCATCACACCATGAACCAGGCACTGAACAGACTCCTGAAGACCGCAGCCGCAGCCGTGCTGATTGCTGGAATCCTTACAGGATGCGCGAACCCCCAGGCGGACCTGCAACCGGGCGCCGCCGAGAAGCTGCAGGAACGCCTCCAGTCACTCGCCCGGTCAGCGGCCGACCAAGACTTCCCGGCGGCGAGGACGGCACTGGATCTGCTCGCCAGCGACGTCTCCACCGCCGCGGCGAACGGTGATATCCCAGCGGGCCGGCGGCAGGACATCCAGAACGCCATCGACCTCATCCGCGCAGACCTGACCGCCATGACGCCCGCCCCCAAAACAACCCCGACACCGCCCCTCCAGACACCATCACCGGCAGTCCCGCCACCGACCGACAACGGCAAAGGAAAAGGCAAAGACGTCAGCCACAGCAACGACGACTGAGAACCCCGGTGCGGCACCAGGACAGCAGAGAAACCATGGACACGTCCGGCCGGTCCCCTCCTCCCGTCCGCGGCGGTTGCCCCGGCTGCTCCGAGCTTAAGTCACGAACCGTCCGTACGCTGCCTCTTCGGCAGCCGTCAAATACTCACCAGCCATACACGCTCAACGAACAATGCCACCGACCCTTACCGCCACAACAATCCCTAGCGCAACTTACCCGCGCAATGGTCCCCGACACCGAGATCCCGCGGCGAGGCGATCAGTCCCAGAATCCCGAGCGGTAGCACGACGTCCAGCGCGTTGGGGTTGTAGTCAGGAGCTGGAATGTGGCGAAGCAGCGGTTCGGTCTGGCAAAGGTAGGACTCCGTTTCCGGGTCAAAAAGCATCTCCCACGGCATCGCGGCAAGCTCGGGTGCCGCAGGCCGCAACACCACGCGCAGCTGCTGGCCGCTGTGTTGCGCGGTGCCCAGACTTGCCCGGTACGTTCCGTAAACCTCGCGGGTGAACAACGCCCGGAACAGTTGCTGACCACTCCCCGGACCGGCCGTTCGGCGACAGGTGTGGTCCGGCGGGAAGCCACTGCGGATGCCAGGACAGTGGCTTCCAGCTCTGCGCGGCGTTCGAGGATCTCGTCAACGTCCAGCCGGAAGACCCCGGAAGCGTTTCCGCCGGCTGGAGCCTGGACAACACGCACAGTGTATTCACCGCGTTCGGAGCCGGATGCCAGTTCCAGCTCGATGTCACCGTCCATCGCGACCTTCTTAGCGACACCGGGACCGGGGGCGGCTGCCCGCCTCAGCTTCCTCCCGGAGTAAGGAAACATGCCTTATAGGTAAAGAGCGGCCCACCGGCAGACCGTTCACAAATGGCAGCCTGCAGCCGAATTTCCGGTCTTGCTGCAGCGGTCTGTAGCGGATTCTCCGGACACTTGTACACCTCACTGACCGGGCCTAACGTTAAGTCATAGGAAGAGGTGGTCCGCTGTGGAGATCTTCATGTGGTGGCTGGACTTGGATCTGGGTACCAAACAATGGCTGCGCGAAAACATCGGGGCGGGGGAGTTCCCGTTGCCGGTACTGCATGCCATTGCCGAGGCCGGCGGACCGCATCCTGACACCGTGGCAAGCGTGCTGACAGAGGCTGACTGGGACTTCATCCAGACGCAGTCCGAATTCGTGGACTGATATTTTCCGAAGCAGCTGAGCTGCAGAAAACCATTGCGGCCATCCGCCTTGAGTGGTTGCATGGGGTGCATGGCTACCGCAGAGAGTTATGTCTTAGCGATCGGGACCAAAAAAGGCCTCTGGCTGGCTACCAGCCAGGACCGGCAGGAATGGTCCCTCTCCGGCCCGCATTTTCTGATGAGCGAAATTCCCAGCATCGGAATTGATACGCGGGACGGCAGGACCCGGATCATGGTGGGGGTGCGCTCCGAGCACTGGGGACCCACCGTTGCCCATTCCGATGACCTTGGCGCCACCTGGACCGAGCCCGAACAGGGTGCCATCAAATTCCCCGAAGATACCGAAGCAGCGCTGGAGCGCATCTGGCAGATTTATCCCGACGCCGAGTCCCGGCCGGGTGTTGTGTGGGCCGGTGCAGAGCCCATCTCCGTGTGGAAATCGACCGACGGCGGCGAGCACTTTGAGTTGAACCGCGGACTCTGGGACCATCCGCACCGGCCGGATTGGGGTGCCGGCTACGGCGGCGCTGCGGCGCACTCCATTGTGGTCAACCCTGCCGGCGACAACGTCCACGTTGCCATGAGTACCGGCGGTGTGTACCGCTCGCTGGACGGCGGAACGTCCTGGGAGGCCCGGAACAAGGGAATCTCCGCTCGCTTCATGCCCGATCCCAACCCCGAATTCGGCCAATGCGTTCACAAGATCGCGGCGGATGCCGCCGTCGAAGGCCGCCTTTACGCGCAGAACCATCACGGCGTCTACCGCACCGACGACAACGGCGAGAACTGGAATTCGATCGCCGAAGGACTGCCCGCCGATTTCGGGTTCGTGATGCTGACGCACCCCCACCGGGAGGGCACCGCCTGGGTGATTCCCCTGAAGGCCGATGGCGAGAGGATCCCGCCGGACGGCAAGCTGGCCGTGCACCGGACGGACGACGCCGGCAACTCCTGGAAGCGGTTGGATACCGGCTTGCCGGACCACGAATACAACGCCGTGCTGCGTGACGCTGCTTCTGTGGATTCAGTGGAACCCGCCGGCGTGTACTTCGGTACGCGTGGCGGCTCGGTCTACGCAAGCAACGATGAGGGCGAGACCTTCACCGAAGTGGCGTCGCATCTGCCGGACGTGCTGTGCGTCCGCGCGGCAGTGGTTTCCGGGGCACCTGCGCACGCTGCAGTGCCAGCCGCGGTCTCCGGGTAGTGATCCGCCGTGGCCGAGATCAGCGTGCTGCTGCCGAGCATCCTCCAGCCGTTCGCCGGCGGGCAGCCCTCCCTGACTGCGGCCGCCGAGGGGACGGTGACTGTGGGCTGGTTGTTGGACTCGGTGACCGTTGGTTACCCGGTGTTGGCCCGGCGCTTGAGGGATGAGACCGGCGCGCTCCGCCGCTACGTGAATATTTACGTGAACGGCGACGAGGTCCGTCGTCTGCAGGGGCTGGAAACTGAAGTGGCGGAGGGTCAGGAAGTGCTGATCATCCAGTCAATCGCCGGTGGCTGAGTGCCGGCGACGCGACTGGCTGGCGCTGGATCTGCCCGGACACGGGGCCTCCGATACCGCCCCTGACTACGATCTGCCTGCCGTTGCCGCCCTCATACATCAGGCCCTGGAGGGTGCTGGCCTGTCTGAACCTGTCATGGTGGGCCATTCATTGGCTGCAGTTCTGGTCACGTTTTACGCAACCATCTTCCCGGTCAGCGGAGTCGTCAACGTGGACCAGTCGCTGCGGACCGAGGGCTTCACCCAAATGGTGGCGCCCATGGCGGCCAGGCTCAGGAGCCCGGATTTCGCCACGATGTGGCCCATGTTCCGCGGATCAATGCACACCGAGCTTCTCTCCCACGAAGCGCAGGATCTCCTGGATGCAAGCAGTACACCCACGCAGGAGCTTGTGACCGGTTATTGGAAAGATGTACTGGACCGTCCCGCCGACGAGCTGACAGCGTATACGGACCAGATGTGCGCGGCCCTGCGGCAGAAGGCAGTTCCCTATCTGTCCGTCATGGGCGCTGAACCTGAGGCGGGCTACGCCGACTGGCTGGCAGATGCCATCCCCCAGGCCAGAATGGAGATCCTGCCGGGCAGCGGACACTTTCCCCATCTCAAGCATCCGGAGCGATTTGCCCGCATCCTTGCAGATACAGCCCACGCAGCGTCCCGGGCGGGCAGTCCTTCCTGACTGCGCCCGCCGACGGGCGGTGACCGTGGGCTTGTTGGCGGACTCCGCGATGGTGATTACCCGGAATCGGCCCGGCGGTTGAAGGACGGAACCGGCCGCTCCGCAGCCACGCGAATATTTGCGTGAACGGCGTCGAGGACCGGCGGTGAACGCTGGCGACGGCGGGCTCAGGCGACGCGCCAGAGGCTGCACTCATCCGCATTGACGGCCTTGCGCATGCCGGAAACACGGTCCATGATCCAGACGACGCCGATTCCCGGGGCCGTGTCCTGGACGCTGCCGCGGCGGATCACAACATCGTCATAGCTGGGTCCCACCGACAGGTGGGCTTCGATCTCGTCGCCGCGGTGGAGCTGGTCCAGGGCACGGATCCGGGTTTTTTGGGCTTTGGCTTCCTTCAACATGGCGGGGCCTCCTGAGCTGGAGCTGGTGCCTGCAATTGCCGGCAGCTCCAGTCTCCTACGCCATTGTTGCGCCCGCGTTTCCTTCCGGTTAGCTGTGGGTTAGTTTCCCGCGCCAGTGCTGTTTCCTGTCTTCTTTCCCAGCCAGAAGGCGAACGACGCCGGTCAGCTGCTCCGGTGGAGTACCTTGAGTTCCCAGGGGCGCAGGCGCAGGGACGCGTCGTCGGGATAGTTGCCCAGGACCTGCGCGGCCCCGGCCCAGACGCCGTCCCTCAACCCGGCGGTCCGCACCTCGGAGGAGAAGTTGCCCAGCACCAGCATTGCAGCGCCCGGCAGCGACCTCGTGAAAGCGTAGATGTGCTTGTCATCCGGAAGCAGCATGGTGAAATCCCCGTGCGAGACCACTGGGTCAGCGTGCCTTAGCTCAATGACCCTGCGGTAGAAGCTGAAAACGGAATCCGGATCATCCACCTGGGCGGCAGCGTTGATATGGTTCGAATTCGGATTCACGGCGATCCACGGCGCTCCGGTGGTGAAACCCCCATGCCGGCTTGCGTCCCACTGCACCGGCGTCCGTGCGTTGTCCCGGTTCAGCGGCGCCAGGGCAGCGAGCACCTCGGCGTCGGTGTGGCCCAGATGCGTGGTTGCTTCGCGGTGGTGGTTCAGTACCTCGATGTCGCGGTAGTCGCTGATGGCGCCGAAGGTCATGTTGGTCATGCCCAGTTCCTCGCCCTGGTAGATGTAAGGGGTTCCCCGGTGCAGGTGAAGGATCCCGGCGAGCATCTTGGCTGACAGTTCGCGGAACTGGCCGTCGTCGCCGAAGCGGGATACCGCCCGGGCCTGGTCGTGATTCCCCCAGTAAAGGCTGTTCCAGCCGCGTTCGGCCAGGCCTTCCTGCCAGCGGCCCAGCGACTTCTTCAGATCCGTCAGCAACAGCCGCTTCGGCCGCCATTTGTTGCCGTCCTCCTGGTCCAGGGCCACATGTTCGAACTGGAAAACCATGTCCACCTCTTCCCGGGCAGGATCGGTGAACAGCACGGCGTCCTCCACGGTGACGCCGGGCATCTCGCCGACGGTCAACAGGTGCTTGTCCCGGCCGTCGAAAACTTCCTGTTGCATCTCGTGCAGGAATTCATGGATTCGCGGCCCAGACATGAAGTGCGGGGATCCATCGCCATAGAGCACGCCATCGCAGCGTGGACCGTCCGGGAGGGAGGTGTCCTTGGAGATGAAGTTGATGACGTCCATCCGGAAGCCGTCCACGCCGCGGTCCAGCCACCAGTTCATCATGTCGTACACCGCCGCCCGGACCTCGGGGTTCTCCCAGTTCAGGTCCGGCTGCTTTTTGGAGAACAGGTGCAGGAAGTACTCACCGGTGACTTCGTCATATGCCCACGCCGGGCCGGAGAACGCCGAACCCCAGTTGTTCGGTTCCGCGCCCGGCGTGGGGGTGGCGGCAGTGCCGGGATCGACCCCGTCGCGCGGTGGCCGCCACCAGTACCAGTTGCGCTTCGGGTTGTCCTTGGACGAACGCGACTCCACGAACCACGGGTGTTCGTCCGAAGTGTGGTTCACCACGAGGTCCATCACCAGTTTCATGCCCCGCTCGTGAAGCCCCTCCGTCAGCTCGCGCAGGTCCTCAAGAGTGCCGAAGATCGGATCCACGTCGCGGTAGTTGCTGATGTCGTAGCCGTTGTCATCCTGCGGGGAGGTGAAGATAGGGGAAAGCCAGACGACGTCGACACCCAGCTTGTGCAGGTAGTCCAGCCTGCTGATGATGCCGGGCAGGTCGCCGATGCCGTCACCGTTGGAGTCCGCGAAGCTGCGGGGATAGATCTGGTAGACCACGGCACCCCTGAACCAGTCCCGGCCGGATCCATGGGCGGTGTCTGCAGCTGAGGGCTGTTCAATGGTCATCGTTAATGTCTACCGGCGAAGCGCGCGCATGTCGAGAGCCGGTGTCCCGTCCCGGCATCGGGTGATTGCCTGCTTGCTCAGGCCGGGTCAACGCGGGACTGTTGCTGCCTGAATACCGTTGGGGGAACCCCCACGCGTTGTGTGAAGAGTCGCGCGAAATAGGCAGGATCGTCGTAGCCGACCCGGCCGGCGATGGTGCCGACGGTAAGCCCCGTTTCCGCCAGCAAGACCTGGGCGTGGGAAATCCGGGCTTCGACGATGTAATTGAGCGGGTTCAAGCCCGTGGACGAACGGATTATGGCTCGTAATTCGGGTAGGGAGACCCCCACCAGCCGGGCGCGGTCTGCCATCGAGATGGGCCGGGTTACGTCACTTTTCAGTCCGGACAGGACCTGCATTTCGCGCGAGACCGGGGCGTCAGCTGCGGGGTTCGACGACAGCATTTCCAGGAGCACGCGTTGGGTGGCCACCGAGGCTTCAATGCTCCAGCGTAGTCCGATGCCTGATAGGGCAGTCCGGAGTCCGGCAAACAGGTCCGTGATGCCGTCCGTCCCTGCACGAAGGCTGACGACCGGCACATCCGGGTCCAGGAGGCCGAGCTCCCGGTACGGCTGGACTCCTGCCCCGTTGAACAGAATCCAGTGTTCGGACCAGCCGTCCTTGTCCGGTCCGTATCTGTGCTCGACGCCAGGCGGTATGGAGATGAAGGCGGGAGCCCGCACCGTCCTCTTCTTCTTGTGCGGGTCCCCCTGGGTGTACCAGCCGTCTCCTGATGATATGTAGACCAGCGCGTAGCTGGGCAGCTTCCGGTCGCGGGGGGAGGGCCCGGCGCTGGCCTGCTGCCCGGCTCCGAGACACACGATGGTGGATTGGGCCAAGAACGGATTGGGCGTCGAAAACAGCGACCAATCGTGCGATTTGTCCAAGGTGCGATCCTCACCTGCGAAAATCCAAGGATTTGTGTGGATAATCCATGGAGGAATATCCAAGTTAGTCAGATGATATCAGTATGGTTACTTCAAACGGGTACGTACTGGACGCCTCGCCGGCACGGCTCGGATACCTCGAGCCGGTCCCTCAAACAGAACGCGATAACCGGGATGCCCTGTGGTCCCGCATCCGCCGGGACGGGTACCTGTACCTGACGAACCACCTTGACCCAGGCGTGGTGGGGTCATTCCGGGAGCACTACTTTTCGAAGCTGGCCGGGACGGGGTTGTTGTCACCCGGATCGGACCCGGCGATCGGGACCAATGCCCCGGGCGAGGTCGATCGTGGCCTCGTGCGGGAGATCCTCTTCGGGGACATCGTCCCCGGTGCCGCCTACGAGGCCTTGACCAGCCATCCGGCCATCCGCGGCTGGTTCCAGTGGTTCCTGGATGGTGAGGTGCACCTTCACAAGCGGAAGATCATCCGCCACATCCGCCCGGGCGAAGACGGCATCGGCACGGCCACCCAGGCACACTACGACTTGATCTATTTGCGCGAAGGCAGCGAACGGGTCCTGTCCATGTGGATCCCGCTCGGCGATTGCCCCGTGGAGATGGGCGGGCTCACGTATCTCGAGGGCAGCCATCACTGGGCGATGGCGGATGAACGCGAACGGGGCGAGAAGCGCCCTGCTGTCTCGATGACGGCTGACCTGCCGGGACTTGCCGAGGAGCACAACAGCCGCTGGCTGCTCGCCAACTACCGTGCCGGCGACGTCATGGTCCACTCCTCGTACATGGTTCATGCAGGCAGCGACAACGTTGACCCGGACAACAGGATCCGGCTCTCCACCGACATCCGCTACCAGCGGGCCTCGGAGCCCATCGACTGGCGCTGGCAGGAGCACTGGAACTACAACGACGGACTCTGAACCGCCGTCAGCGTGCCCGGCTCGGCCCGCCATGCAACCTCGAAGATTGGAATGTATCGTGACTGGTTTCATCGAAGAAGGACCCGCGGACGGTGCAATCGGTGTCCAGATAGACGGCCGTGACTACCGCTGGGAGAACGTTACGCTCAATGATCCGGGGGATCGGGCATGGGCCCACCCGGGCGTCGCTGTCTCGCCCGGGGACACTATCTATGTCGCCGATGCTAGCGGTTCACAGGTGGTGTCGATTTCTCACTCGGGTACCCGCGGGACCATGTCGCTGCCCGTGACGGAGTGTCACGGCCTGGCTGTGACTGCCGACGGCGGGCTCTGGGTTGCTGACAACGGCCACAAGCTGGTGCCTCAGGGTGCCGGCTATGCCGACGTCGTCAATGCCGGCCAGGTCATACTTGTGGACCCGAACGGGAGCCTCGTCCAGCGGCTTGGGGCCCCGGGCCGGTGGAGCCCCTGCGGGGTCGCGCTGCACGACTTTGGACGAGGCTCTGAAGGACGGCTCTGGGTTGCTGATGGGTAGGCCAGAGCCTCGTTCACTGTTTTTCCCCTGACGGTGAACTGCTCTGGAGCAGCGATGGCAAGGACAGCGGCATCGCTTTCAAACAGCCACATGGTATTGCGGTCGATGACCGCACAACGCCTCCACGGCTCCTGATCGCCGACAGGGGAAACCGGCGAATCGTGGTCATGTCCCTCGACGGCCGTTACCTCGGGACGATTGGACAGGGCGTCCTCTCCAGCCCGTCGGGTTTCGCAGTCGACGGAGACCGCCTCTGGGTCACCGAACTTCACGGGAGCCTTGCCATATTCGACGCCGATGATCAGGTCATCGGGCGGATAGGAGCAGACCTCCGCCGACGATCACCTGATTGGCCCAATATCCGACGCAAGGGTGCCATCATCAGGCCAACGACTGTCCCTGGCCGCTTCCGGAGCCCCCACGGCATCGCAGTCACGAGCGAGGGTACCGTCGTTATCACGGAATGGCAGGCCGGCGGCCGTGTCACCCGGCTGGTCCCCGCGAGCAGCAACGACCGAGCCACGGGTGCAGTCGGGTAAGTTCCTGGCCCGTTTTGCGTCAATTCGATCGCGACCATCTGGACAGAATCAGTCTGCCGGTTGGCGGCATCGGCACTGGTACCATCGGGTTCGGCGGCCGCGAGGATCTCCGTGATTTCGAGTTGGGGAACCGGCCGGCGAAGAGTTTCCGGCCCAACACGGCCTTGATAGCTGTTCGCGCCGAGGACATCAATCGGCTTCGAATACACGGCCGCGACCAGCATGATCCAATACGGAAGCCCCACTGACGCACTCACGGCAAGTTGGTCTGCCTTCATCGCGTGGAACGGCTTCGAGTGGAACGCCGTCAGCGGCAATCTTCACATCGACGCCGCGGCCGAAGACACAACAACGTTCTGGACCGCAGGAGGCGCCTGGGGGACCTGGACGCAGCACCGCAATGGACACGAGCTGGTTTACGCGGTTCATGTCGCTGAAGGCGTTCTCCCGCTGAAGGCTATCTACCTTCATGGGCTGGTAGCTCACCAGGCCCTGAAGCAAGCGCCCTGAGCGCGGGCCACACGCTTGGGGGCACCATCACGTAGACCTCCGTGACTGGCGGGCCGGCGCATGACTGTAAGCGCTCCCGGTGGAAAACGGCCAGGCCCGCCCCCGCAGCTTGCGGTCAGCGGTGCCGAAACCGCTGGCTCACGGTGTGCAGGCGGTGTCCCTCGGTCGCGGGGTCGGATCGAAGCCGGTCACCGGGGCCACGGAACTGCCGTAAACCCGCATCTCCGCAGCGGCCGCGAAGGGCTGGCCGTTCAGGGAGCTGTTTGCCTGGAACTTGACGTACCTGGCCGTGACGGGTGTGAAACCGATCATCTGTATCGCCGTTGAGTCCGCCAGAGAACCCGAAGCAGCCTGGGTCCAGGTGCTGCCGTCCTCGGACGTGAAGACGGTGTAGTCCTTGACCTTGCCGTTCTGGCCGCCGGACTGCCTGCCTTGGTAACCGAAGCCGTTGATGGTGTAGTCGCCGTCGAGCTTGAGCTGGACCCAGTGCGGGTAGGGCACCAGAGCATTGGTGTAGTCGGAAACCCAGAGGGTGCCTGGGTCACCATCGAGCACATTCGACACCGGGCCCTCGACCGGGCCCGTCGGCAGGTTTTCCGAGTCGGCGGTTGCGGTCATTGAGGCTGTAGCTACGACGACGGATGTCCCGACACTGATGTTCGAATCCGCAGAGACGGTCTTGGTCGCACAATCGTTGAAATATGTCCCGCTCGGGTGCAGCACGTAGTTGGTCCCCGCCGAGTCCGGAGGCGTCGTCAGGATCCACCTGGTGCTGACCGTCGCGCCAGGCTTGACCGTGGCGAACAGGTTGCCGTCCTTGGTGGAAACCTGGGCGGACCAGCCGCTGGGCAGGGTACCCGGCGAGAGGGCCACATTGGACGCGTCCGTCGTCTCGTTGTTCGTGAACGAGGTGACGTAGCTGTTGGTCGTCCCCGGGCTTAGATCCGCGTTGCCCGGGGCCGTGACCGTGGCGCAGGAGGCTCCGCCTGTCGCGGCGCCCATGTCAGTGACGGTGAAATCATCGATCATGAAGTCCGCACCCGTGGCGGCGCCCGTCTTCCTCAGGCCCACCCAGTTGTCCCCGCAGCCTGCCGTGAAGGTCTTGGCATAGGCGGCCGTTGTGAGCGCAGGTGTCAGTGCCTCGCTGGTCAGATCCTTCGAGATAGTTGTGCCGCCGCCGACGGTATCGGCGCCGGTGACCCATTGCCACTGGCCGGCGATATTCGTCTGGTACTTGAATGCCACCTTGTAGGAGTGCCCCGCGGTGAAGGGCGCCGTCGCCGGAATGGTCCGGTAGACAAGCCCCGTGTTCTCCTCATGCGACTTCAGCGAATGGTTGCCGGCGATCACATCGTCCACGGCCTGGCCGTTGAGGGCGCCGGTGTTGTACGGGCTGTGCGTGTTCTTCCAGTCCCTCTGCGTGAAGGGGGCATGGAGATCGCTGATGCTGGTCCGGGGGGACGTGATGCCGCCCGCGTCGCCTTTCACGAAGGGGCCCCAGCCGGGCTGGTTCCCCTCAAAATTCGCCGAGGCGACGGCGGCGGCGCCGCCCGGGTCGCCTGGGACGGGTGTGGTTGTGTCATCCATGATCCGGACGTCGTCCAGGGTCACGGCCGGCGCTCCGGCGGCGGCGGAGATTGAAATATCCGCCCTGCCGTTTTTGGGTGCCGTGAAGGCGACTGAGGCGCGCTGGGAGTAGGTGCCCTGCCTGGCATCCTCGGTGATCTGATTCTGTACCGGGGTGATGTCAAAGGTGTTCGCAGCGGTCAGATCCTTCCCGGAAACCGTCAATGTGGTTGCCCGGCGGTCACCCGGGCCGATCTCGACGTTGGCGCTTAGCGTGTACTGTTTGCCCGGCGTCAGGTCCGTGACCGTCTGCGAAATGCCCGATGCGGCCGAGCCGAGGGTGGCAACGTTGTCGCCCGAGGCGGTGCGGGCGGTGGCAGCCCCGCCGGCCGGGTTCCAGGCCTTGAGGTTTCCGGCGTTGAAACCGGGATCCGCCAGCCGGGTGCCCTGGCCGTAACCCGCGTCCTTGTGCGGTGCCTGGCCGCCCTTGGGTGCCAGGATGTAGGGCTGTCCCTTGTCACCGGTCAGGGTCACGCGACCGTTGACCGCCTTGACATCGGAAACTTTGACGCGGCCCTGGTCTGTGAGCTTGAACAAGGTGAAGTCGCTGGTTTTTGCGAACTGCTCGGTCAGAGTGAAGGTGACAGGGCCGCCGTCGGCGTTGTAGTAGTACATTTTGACGGCGTCGCTGGGGGACGTGGTGCCGTTATTGTCGACGGCGTCACCCCAGGGCAGCAGGTAGGTGCCGCCCCTGAGCACCACCGCGTCTCCCATCGTAATCTGCCGTTCGGCGCCATCCATCGTGATCCCTACACCGCCGGTCAGCGTTGCCGACTTGCCCAGATCCCAGTTGGTGACGTCGTAGTGCTGGATGAATTTGCTCGGAAGGTTGGCAGTCCAGATGTTGCTGTAGAAGGCGTTCCAGTCGTTCTGGCCCGTCCATCCCTCGAATTCCTTGATGTCGGAGCCGCCCAGCAGGGGGTCCGTGTTCCAGACGTCTCGCTGCGAGTTGGAAATGAAGCGCACGATGTTTGAGTTGATGCCCTTGTTGGTGGCGCCGCCGTAGTTTTTATCGTTGGCCCAGTGAGACCAGACGGAGTTGCCCTCGAACTTATAGGACCATTCGGTAGCAACCTCGAAGCCCATCTTGTGCAGCTGGGCCGCCAGCTGGTCGGCCAGCCATCCGCTGGAGTAGTACGCGTCGATGTAGACGGTCTTGATGCCCGGAGCTTCCTTGCGGAGCTGGGCAAAGCGGTCCAGCACCGCACCGGAGCCCAAATCGCTGCGCTGGTCGATGTGGTAGGACTGGTTCAGCCAATTCCAGCCGTTGACCTGGCCCTGGATCAGGCCGTCGCTGAAACTGTTGGCCTGCGGGTACGCCTCGGTGACGTTGACGTGCACGGCGACGTCTGTATTAAACGTGGCGCCCAAGGTGGTGAGCGTGTTCAGATCCGTCAAACCGCCGGCGCGGGTGTTGTAGTTTCCACCGTAGTCCGGGTGCGCCGAATCGTGCCCTTCGTTGGCGTAACCCTTCTCGAGGACCCACTGGCCGAGGTCATCGGTGGCCATGGAAATCCGCTTGACGTTATCGAGAGTCTTCAGGAAGGGGTTGGTGGCTTCGCTCGCGAAGTTAAACGGGATATGTGCAACGACGCGCTCGGGCACACGGTCGGCCCCGAGCGGCTGGGTCATGGCAGCGCGGTAGGCGATGGCACCGTCCTGCCAGGTGGCCTGACCGTCGTTGTTCGCATCTGCTGAGAGGACGACGGTGGCCTTGGGCAGGGCGTAGAACGTCACCCGCGGATCCGTGGCACCGGCGGCGGCGTAGGTCCAGTTCCCGGCCGACAGCTGGGCGCGGCGGGCGCCATTGCCAGCATCGACAATCTGGGACTGGAGCCGGGTGTTCCAGTTGACTTGGCTGTCCTGGGCCGAATCGTCCGTGGCGTTGGTGATGATGCCGGCTGAGAGCTGGGAGTTGCTGACGAATCCATAGGGTGTGCCCACGGGAGAGTCTTCAACCCTTGACGATCCGGCGATGGAGAGGAACTGATCGGCCGTGGTGGTGGAATCGGTCGAGATCTTGGTCCGCGCCAGCGCGGACTTGGCGTCCGAGGAATCGACCGAGACCAGCGACTGGTCAGGGATGGAGAGCTGATCGATGGTGTTGGCTGCGCCGCCGTCGATCTTGGTCACCGCAAACTCAACGGTATTCTTCCCGGTCACCGTAATGGCAGACGAAATCGTGACGTTGGGGAAGTCGGCAAACGTCGAGGTGTAGCTGGCGGCGTCCGTCGCCGAGGTCATGGTGGTTGTGGCGGTGTGGGGCCTGCCGTTGATGGTGAACGTGTTAAGGGCCTCTGCCTGCCCGGACAGCGATTTGCCGTTCAGATCATAGGAGATGACCTGGGGGAAGTCCGTGGCGACCTGGACGGTCAGTCCTTGGCCGTTACTCAGGGACAGCGGAGTGGCCGGGGTAGCCGGCGGCGCAGGCGGGACCGGCGTGGGTGCGGTGTCACCAGTGGTACGCACGCGAAGCTCCGGGGCGGCGTTCGCTGGGGCTGCTCCGATGGAGACCGGATACATGGCCAGCAAGGCCAGCGCCACGGCGCCCGCCGTCCAATGCCGGGATAACGCGTGTGCCCGTAGTGGAGGGAACCGATGTGGGAGAAGCATTTTCTGTCCTTGCCTGTTCGTAAGGGGGCCGGCTGGTCAAGCGGCCGGGAAATCGCGTCGTTGCTCTTTCCTCGGCCCACATGTGAGGGATGATCTTGCGGCGGTGAAGGAATGCGTCCTCACGGGGCAACCAGGTAAATCAGCGGGCAACGTGGGGGTGGCGGCACACTGCGTTGAACTGCGGACCGGGAACGATTCCCGCAGGTACACTTCCACGATACGAAA
Organism: Pseudarthrobacter sp. N5; assembly: GCF_050157035.1. Taxonomy (GTDB): domain Bacteria; phylum Actinomycetota; class Actinomycetes; order Actinomycetales; family Micrococcaceae; genus Arthrobacter. The sequence goes on along the minus strand of NZ_CP189593.1, from coordinate 135,724 downwards.
GGAACCACCGCCCCGGAATGGACTTTGATGGGCAGGTTCTTGGACTTTCCGCAGGGGCGGACCACGCCGACTGCGCACTTGGGCAACAGCATCGCCGGTGCGCAGCTTGCTGCCACATCCGCCCCGTGGGCCATAGACTCAAGACAACTACGTGCAGCAGTGCCGCTCCGCGAGGCCACGGCCCATCAGCGGGCTAAGGCCCGTCGGTGAAGCACCGCTGCACTCGTCCGAGAGGGGAGTGGCGGGTGAAGCTAGGCATAGCGCGGGAACGCCGGGACGGCGAGCGGCGAGTGGCCGCGACGCCGGAGACGGTGAAGCAGCTGACGGAACTGGGCCTCGAGGTCCTGGTTGAATCGCGTGCGGGCGTCACCGCAGGACACAGCGATCAGGACTATGAAAAAGCGGGAGCCCGGATCGTCCCCGACCTCGATCTCGGCGAGCTGGACGTCTACGCCCACGTCCGCCCGCTCGAACCGTCAACAGCCATATCCCTCCACCGGGGAGCTGTCACCATCGGCCTGGCCTCGCCGTCGTCGGAACTCCCGACGGTAAGGGCGCTCGCCGACGCCGGAGTGACTTCCTTCGCGCTGGAGCTGGTGCCGCGCATTTCCCGCGCGCAGTCCATGGACGCACTCTCCTCGCAGGCCCTCGTGGCCGGGTACCGCTGCGTGCTCGAGGCTGCCATGCGGCTGCCCCGCTTTTTCCCGCTCTTTATGACGGCCGCCGGAACCGTCCCTCCGGCCCGGGTACTGGTTCTTGGCGTGGGTGTCGCGGGCCTGCAGGCCATCGGCACGGCCAAACGGCTCGGTGCACGTGTCTCCGCCAACGACATCCGGCCGTCCTCGGCGGACGAGGTGGCTTCAATGGGCGGCACCTTCATCAACCTGGACCTTGACAAAGCAGGGCAGACGGCGGAGGCGGCGGGCGGCTACGCGCGCGAGCTCACCGCGGACCGCGGCGCCCTGCAGCGCCGGCTTTTGGCCCCGCATGTCGCCCAGGCGGATGTGCTGATCACGACGGCGGCCGTCCCCGGAAGGCGGGCGCCGCTCCTCGTGAGCCGGGAAATGGTGCAGGGCATGCGCCCCGGTTCGGTCGTCGTCGATCTCGCCGCTGAGTCCGGCGGCAATGTGGAGGGTTCCGTGCCTGGCCGGGACATCCAGGTGCCCACGGCGGACGGTCAGGGTCACGTCATCCTGGCGGGGATGAAGGACATTGCCTCCACCATGCCGGCCGACGCCTCGCGCCTGTACGCCAAGAACATCGCCAACCTGCTCGCCCTGATGACCAGGGACGGTACCGTGACCCCGGACTTTGAGGACGAGGTGCAGGCGGGCGCCTGCCTGACGCACGACGGCGAGGTGCGGCACACGCCGACGGCCGAGGCTCTCGCGGCGCTTGCCGGGCAGATGGCGGCACTCGTCAAGACGCAACAGTCCAGCAACGAAGGGGTGGCCTGATGGACGGCATGAGCCTGCTAACCATCACCGTGCTGGCGGTCTTCGTCGGCTTTGAGGTGGTTTCGAAGGTCTCCAGCACCCTGCACACGCCCCTGATGTCCGGGGCGAACGCCATCCACGGCATCATCCTGGTGGGCGCCATCATCGTGGCCGGCCAGGCCGGGGACCCGTGGGTGTTGGCTGTTGCCCTGCTCGCCGTCGTCCTCGCCACCGCCAACCTGGTGGGCGGTTTTGTGGTGACGGACCGCATGCTGGAGATGTTCCGCGGCCGCAGGATGCCGGCGTCGGGCGCTGACGGGTCCCCTGCCAAGCAGGTCTCCAACGGCAGGCTGGCCTCCGACGGCAAGGAAGGTTCACCATGACCATCCTCAACCCGACGTGGACCGCGCTGCTCTACCTGGTGGCGGCCGCCTGCTTCATCCTGGCGCTCAGGGGCCTGAACTCGCCGCGAACTGCCCGGCGGGGAAACCTGCTGGGCGCCTTCGGTGCGCTGATCGCCGTCGTCACGGTGTTCCTGTCGGTCAAGCTGGACAACATCCCCTGGATCCTCGGGGCGATCGCGGTGGGTTCGGCGGTGGCTGCGCCCGTGGCCCGGCGGGTCAAAATGACCCAGATGCCGCAGCTCGTGGCGCTGTTCAACGGTGTGGGCGGCGGCGCAGCGGCACTGGTGGCACTGCTCGAGCTCGCCCACACGGATGACGCCTGGGTGCGCGTGGCCATCGCCTTTACCTTGCTGGTGGGGGCCGTGTCCTTCGCCGGCTCTGCCATCACTTTCGCCAAACTGCAGGAGCTGATGACCACCCGCCCCGTGGTGTTCCCCGGACTGGCCGTGATCATGGGCGCGGTGCTGCTCGCGGCGGTGGGTGCCGCAGCCGCCGTCGTACTCAGCGGTTCCGTCGTGCTGGCGCTGGTGCTCCTGATGCTGGGGCTGGCGGCCGGCGTGCTGCTGGTCCTGCCTGTGGGAGGCGCGGATGTGCCGATCGTCATCTCGCTGTTGAATGCGTTCACCGGACTCGCCGTGGCTGCCTCCGGCCTGGTGCTAGGCAACGTGCTCCTTGTGGTGGCGGGCACGCTGGTGGGGGCCTCGGGCACCATCCTCACCCGCGCCATGGCGGCGGCGATGGGCCGAAGTGTTGCCGGCATCCTGTTCGGTGCTTTCCGGGGAGGTTCGACGGCGGGTTCGACGGCGGTGAGCGATCGCCCGGTGCGCTCGTCCAGCGCGGAGGACGTCGCTGTGCTGCTGGGTTACGCGCAGCGGGTGATCATCGTCCCCGGCTATGGCCTGGCGGTGGCGCAGGGCCAGCACACTGCGGCGGAGCTGGCCTTGGCCCTGGAAGCGCGCGGCATCAAGGTGGATTTCGCGATCCACCCGGTGGCCGGGCGTATGCCGGGGCACATGAACGTGCTGCTCGCCGAGGCCAATGTCCCGTACGAGTCGCTCAAGGAGATGGGCGAGATCAACTCCGAGTTCAAGACGGCGGACGTCGCCCTGGTGGTGGGCGCCAACGACGTGGTCAACCCCGCCGCGAAGACCTCCTCCGGCTCACCGATCTACGGCATGCCCATCCTGGAAGTGGCGGACGCGCGGCAGGTGGTGTTCCTGAAACGCTCCATGCGTCCCGGGTTTGCGGGGATCGAGAATGAACTGATGTACGAGCCGCAGACCACGCTCCTTTTCGGGGATGCCAAGGAGTCCCTGACGAAGGTGCTCGGGGCGGTCAAGGGGTTGTAGCTCCCGGGTGGTTGAGCGCCGCGCTCAGATGAGCGCGCGTTGTTTGCTCATTTGATACGATGGCGGAAAGTTCCTACTACCGCCTGAGGATCCTCGATGACGACGCTCAATTCACGCGCCCTGCCCCAGCTGTCCGCCAAGCTGGCAGTCCCCGGCTATGACCGCTCCGCCCTGAAAACAGGCATCGTGCACTTCGGTGTGGGCGGTTTCCACCGCGCCCACCAGGCCATGTACCTGGACCGGCTGATGAACCAGGGCAAGGCCTTCGAGTGGGCCATTTGCGGTGTCGGTGTCCGGCCCCATGACGCCAGAATGAAACAGGTCATGGCGGACCAGGACTGCCTCTACACGCTGTTGTTTAAGAACCCGGACGGCACCCGTGAAGGCCGCGTCATCGGCTCCATCAAGGAGTACCTCTTCGCCCCGGAAGACCCGGAGGCGGTCATCGAAAAGATGGCCTCGCCCGAGGTCAGGATCGTTTCCCTCACCGTCACCGAGGGTGGCTATAACTTCCATCATGTGACTGGGGAGTTCGACGCCGGCAATCCGGACGTCGTCCACGATCTCACCCCCGGTGCAGCCCCGAAGACCACCTTCGGCCTGGTCACAGAGGCGCTCTCCCGCCGTCGCGGGCGCGGGATTGCGCCGTTCACGGTGATGTCCTGCGACAACATCCAGGGCAACGGTGATGTCGCCAAAAAGATGTTCACCGCCTACGCCACCTTGAAGGACGCCGGCCTGGGCGCCTGGATCGGTGAAAACGTCCCGTTCCCCAACTCCATAGTGGACCGGATCACGCCCGTCACCACCGACGAAGACCGCGCCGAGATCGCGGAGGAATTCGGTGTGGAGGACCAGTGGCCGGTGGTCTGCGAGCCCTTCGAACAATGGGTGCTCGAGGACCACTTCAGCCTGGGCCGCCCGGGGTTCGAGGACGCCGGCGTCCAGCTGGTGGAGGACGTTGAACCGTATGAGCTCATGAAGCTGCGGCTGCTCAACGCCAGCCACCAGGGCCAGTGCTATTTCGGCTACCTGGCCGGCTACCGCTACGCGCACGAGGTCTGCCAGGATCCGCTGTTCGTCCGGTTCCTCCTGGACTACATGGACCTCGAGGCCACGCCCACGCTGGCGCCGCTCCCAGGCGTTGACCTGCCGCTGTACAAAAAGACGCTAATCGAACGTTTCGCCAATGAGCACGTGCGTGACACTCTGGCCCGGCTGTGTGCCGAGTCTTCGGACCGGATTCCCAGATGGCTGGTCCCGGTGATTCGGATTAATCTGGAGAAAGGCGGCGAGATCTCCCGTTCCGCCGCCATCGTCGCCTCCTGGGCGCGTTACGCCGATGGTGTGGACGAGGCAGGGGAGGTAATCGACGTCGTCGACCGTCTTAAGGAACCATTGATGGCTGCCGCTGCCCAACAGCGGGAGGACAAGCTGGCGTTCCTCCGGAACCGCGAGGTCTTCGGCGATCTGGTGGACAACGAACGCTTCACCGGCGAGTACCTCAAGTCACTGGATGCGCTGCACAGCTCGGGAGCCCGCGCAGCAGTGGAGCTGCTGGCGGTCAGCGAAACCCGCGCCTGAGCAGGGATCCGTCAGGCACCGTTAGGATTGCCTTGTTAGCGAGGAAACCACGCTCCACGTCGAACAAAGGATCCCATGACAGCCTCAGATTCCCGGCCCTTGAAGCGCGCTGCCGTCATCATCAATCCCGCCAAGTCCGCGGATGTGGATGTGCGCGGCATGGTGACCCGGCTCAGCAGGAGCAACGGCTGGGGTGAGCCCCTGTGGCTGGAAACCACCGAGGAGGATCCGGGCGCAGGCCAGGCGCGGGAAGCGCTGGAGGCAGGGGCCGACGTCGTTATTGCGGCGGGCGGCGACGGAACGGTGCGCTGCGTGGCTGAGGTCCTTGCCGGTACCGGCACGGCATTGGGACTGATCCCGCTGGGCACCGGAAACCTGCTGGCGCGAAACCTGGGAATCGACATCACGGACATGGATGCTGCCGTCAGCGGTGCCCTGCTGGGCGGCAACCGGAAGATCGACGTCGTCCGGGCAACCCTTGACCACTCGGAAGCTGAGCAGGTTTTCCTGGTCATGGCCGGGCTCGGCTTCGACGCCAGCACCATGGCCGACACTAAATCAGAGCTCAAGGACAAGGTGGGGTGGCTGGCTTACGTCGATGCCGGCATCCGCAACCTTCCCGGCAAACCCGTCAAGGCGAAGATCAGCATTGACGGCCAGCGCGCCGTCAGCCGACGGATGCGCAGCGTGATGGTAGGGAACTGCGGCAAGCTGATGGGCGGCGTGGAAGTCTTCCCTGACGCTTCCATGGAGGACGGCATCCTGGATCTGGTGGTCCTGGCGCCACGGGGCACACTCGGCTGGCTCGGCGTCCTTGCCGCAATGATCGGCAGGGGCAGGGGCAAGGACGCCGCAGCGGAATACTTCCAGGGAAAGTCAGTGGAGATCAGCCTGGCGCACGAACAGGAATTCCAGCTCGACGGCGACCACGAGGGCAACGGTTCACACCTGTCCGTGAAAGTGGATCCCGGCGCGCTGCTGGTACGCATGGCCGAGGGCTGAGGGGCTAGCCGGCGGAGTGCTTGCCGAGCCGCTGCCGAAGCTCAGGAACAACCAGCTCAGGCACAGCTCGCAGCATGAACTGGTGAAGGAGGCCCCCGGAACCACATTGGTGGCGCCGTTTCAGGAGCTGCCGTCCAGGCCGCGGGGTCAACCGCGGTACCGGCGGACAGGATGTGTTGCGGAACCGGCGGACAGGATGTGTCGCGTCTCGGCGTCCACCGCGAGCACCTCGCACGACTTCGTGGAGGAGCCGACGCCGACTACAACACTCACGCTGTGTCCTCGGCGGGCAGCCCCGCGGCCAGAACGGCGGCAAGTTCCTCGTCAAGGATCAGTGCGCTGATGAACCCGGCGGCGGCGGAGGCGCGGACGGCGTCCGCCCGCCCGGCCCCCTGCGCCACGGCAATGACCTGGGGTGTGCTCTGCAGCTGCGCGAGTGTGACGGCGATGATGCGGGCGTCCAGTTCCGTGGTCACTGCCGAGCCATTGGCATCGATCAGGCGGCCCGAGCACTCCGCCACCGCGCCGGCGGCAAGCGCAGCTTTCCGCACCGGGTTGTCCACCCGTTCCCAGACGGTGGAAATCTCCGGCGCCCACCCTCCGATGGCAACCACCGCCAGGTCCAATGAGTCTGCCTTGTTCAGGGCGTCCGAAATTTCGGGCTGCCGGCGCAGCCCGTTGGCCGTCGCGGCGCTGTCAACCACCAGCGGCGCCCACATGGGCCATGTCCTGCCGCCGGACACCCGGCCCAGGCGCTGGATCAGCTCGAGCGGGTTTCCGTTCCCGGCCACGGGGAGGGCCCCTGCAAGCTGGACCACCTCGCAGCTGGGAAGTTCAGTCACGTGGTCCGCCGCTACGTCGAGCGTCCGGGACCAGGAAATCCCCACCGTCATGCCGGCACGGGCTGTGGCCATCAGCTCCTTGGCCGCTGCCTGTCCCAGTTCATCGCGCTGCTGGACGACGTCGGCGAGGCTGCGGACCACCACAACGCGCCGCACACCGAGCAGTGCTGCCAGTTGGGATGCATCCGTGGACACGGGGGAGTTGGGGAAATGCACCTCGATCTTCACGATTCCCGCGGCCCGCGCTTCGTCCAGATAGCGCGCCACCTGGAAACGGGAGATGCCGTGGGACGTGGCGATTTCAACCTTTGAGCGGTTATCCAGGTAGTACTCCTTGCCGATCCGGGCCAGGAGTTCCTCGTGCGATGTCTCAGACACAGTTTCACCTTTGTGCGTAACGAATGAGCGCCAAGTCTTGCTCAATTGAGTATATATGACTAGAGTCACATTACAAATGAGCAAGACTTGGATCTCAAATGAGCAGAAAGATTGAGGGCAGCCAATGAAGTTTCCCCCTAACCACAGCCGGCGGCGCACGCGCCGTCCCGGCACCGGACGGCTGAAAAGCCTGGTCACTGGAGCCGCTGCCACGGCCATGCTGATGACAGGATGTTCGGCGGCGGGCGGCGGCGATGCCTCCGACTCCACGGACATTGTGGTCGCCATCGTTGCCAACCCGCAGATGAAGGATGCCATTGCCCTGCAGGATGACTTCAAGTCAAAGCACCCCGGCATCAACGTCAAGTTCGTGACCCTGCCGGAGAACGAGGCCAGGGCCAAGATCACGGCCTCGGTGGCCACGGGCGGCGGTGAATTCGATGCCGTGATGATCTCCAACTACGAGACGCAGATGTGGGCCAAGAACGGCTGGATCACCGATCTGCAGCCTTACGCGGACAAGACGGCAGGCTACGATCCGGACGACTTCATCCCCACCATCAAGGACGCGCTGAGCTACCAAGGGGACCTCTACTCGGTGCCCTTCTACGGCGAATCCTCCTTCCTGGCTTACCGCAAGGATCTCTTCGACGCAGCCGGGCTGACCATGCCGGCCAAGCCCACCTGGGACGACATCAAGGGCTTCGCCCGGAAGCTCAACAATCCGGAAAAGGACTTCGCGGGAGTCTGCCTGCGCGGACTCGCCGGATGGGGCGAAGTGATGGCACCCCTGGGCACGGCCATCAACACGTATGGCGGGCAGTGGTTCGATCAGGACTGGAACGCCACGCTGAATTCCCCCGAGGTGGAAGCCGCCGTCACCGACTACGTCGACCTGGTCCGCACCAGCGGCCAGCCAGGGGCAGCCACCAGCGGCTACGGCGACTGCATCACCCGCTACAGCCAGGGCAAGGCCGCCATGTGGTACGACGCCACGGCCATGGTCTCCAGCATCGAGGACCCCAAATCCTCCACCGTGGTGGGCAAAACCGCCTACGCCCCGGCACCGGTGAAGAACACCGAATCCGCCGGCTGGCTGTACAGCTGGTCGCTCGCCATCCCCGAGACCAGCAAGCACAAGGACGCGGCCTGGGACTTCGTCTCCTGGATGACCAACAAGGACTACATCAAACTGGTGGGCAACGAGGTGGGCTGGGAGCGCGTTCCCCCGGGCAGCCGGAAATCCACCTACGAGAACGCGGAATATGCCAAGGTGGCACAGGCGTACGCCGGCCCCACCCTCGCGGCCATGAACGGAGCCTCGCAGAAATCCAGCATGACCCGGGCCGTTCCGTACCCGGGTCTGCAGTTTGTGGGGATCCCGGAATTCCAGGACCTCGGCACACGTGTGGCGCAGCAGATCTCCGCCGCCATCGCGGGTCAGAAAACCGTCAAACAGGCCTTGGAGCAATCACAGCAATACGCGCACACCGTGGCTGAATCCTACAAATCCGGCGCGTCCAAGGACGGAGGCAAGTAATGACTGCAACGTTGGTTGGCAAACACAACCTCAAGCAACACGTGCTCAAGCAGCAGCCCAGGACCACGAGCGGAAACGGCGGGCGGTCCTCGGCTGAAGGCTGGCGCCGGCGGGCACCGTTGCTCCCGGCGCTGATCTTCACTGTCCTGGTCACGCAGCTGCCGTTTGTGGTGACCCTCTGGTACTCGCTGCGCTCCTGGAACCTGCTCCGCACGGAGGGCGACATTTTCGTGGGCCTGCGGAACTACGCGGACATCTTCCTGGACTCCACCTTCCGCGGTGCTGCACTGAACAGCGTGGTCATCACGCTGGGCTGCGTCTTCGCAGCCATGCTTCTCGGCACTTTCTTCGCCATTCTGCTGGACCGCAGCTTCAAGGGCCGCGGCGTGGTGCGGACCATGCTCATCACGCCGTTCCTGATCATGCCCGTGGCCGGTGCCACCCTGTGGTCCGTGTCCATGCTCAACCCGAGCTTCGGGCTGGTGAACTGGGCCATCGGCCTGGTGGGAATCGGCCCGGTGGACTGGACCTCTTCCTATCCTGTGGTCTCCATCCTGATGGCGCTGGTCTGGCAGTGGACCCCCTTTATGATGCTGCTGGTCCTCGCCGGACTGCAGGCCCAGCCCAAGGATGTCCTCGAGGCCGCCCAGATCGACGGTGCCGGCTGGGGCAAGACCTTCGTCTTCGTCACGCTCCCGCAGCTGCGCCGGTACATCGAACTCGGCGTGCTGCTGGGCGCAATCTACGTGGTGAACACTTTCGACCAGATCTACCTGATGACGGCCGGCGGCCCCGGCACTGCCAGCGCCAACCTGCCGTTCTACATCTACCAGCGGGCGTTCCTGGGCTTCGACATCGGCCAGGCAGCAGCAATGGGCGTGGTGGTGGTTATCGCCACTATCTTCATCGCCAGCTTCGCCCTGCGCCTCATCTTCCGCAGCTTCGATACAAAGGACTAGGCCGTGGCTACAACACTCACAACCCGCCCCACGTCAGCCGCGCCCGCCCAGGGTGCCATCAAGGACCGGGAACAACGACGCCGGATCAACAGTTCGCTGCTGACCTCGCTGACCTGGATCATCGCCTTCCTCTTCTTCGCCCCTGTGCTGTGGCTGGCCATGACGGCCTTCAAGCAGGAATCCGACGCCGCCTCCAGCCCGCCCAAGTTCTTCTTCGAGCCCACCCTGGACCAGTTCAAGCACGTGCTGGATTCCGGCGCCGGCAGCTACTTCGGCAACTCCCTGATCGCCACGGGCGTCTCCGCCCTGCTGGTGATCATCCTGGCCGTCCCCGCCTCCTATGCATTGAGCATCCGCCCTGTGAAGAAGACCCAGGACGTGCTGTTCTTCTTCATCTCCACCAAGATGCTTCCCGTGGTGGCCGTGATCATGCCCATCTATGTCATTGCCGGCCAGCTCAAGGTGCTGGACAGCATCTGGACCCTCGTGGTGCTGTACACGGCCATGAACCTGCCCATAGCCGTGTGGATGATGCGCTCCTTCTTCCAGGAAGTGCCCTCGGAAGTACTGGAAGCCGCCTCGATGGACGGTGCCGGCCTACTGAAGACCCTCCGCATCGTGCTGATGCCCATGGTGGCCCCCGGAATGGCGGCCACGGCACTGATCTGCGTGATCTTCGCCTGGAATGAGTTCTTCTTCGCCCTGAACCTGACGGCGGGAAGGGCCGCCACCACCCCGGTGTTCCTGGTCTCGCAGATGACCAGCGAAGGACTGTTCCTGGCCAAGCTCTCCGCCGCTTCGGTCCTGGCGTCGCTGCCGGTGGTCATCGCAGGCTGGATGGCGCAGAAACAGCTGGTCCGCGGGCTCTCCATGGGCGCGGTGAAGTGATGAGGGTTTCAGTACTGCACCCGCTGGCCGGAGAGGGCCCCGGCCGTCTCAGCGTCGAGGACCGTCCCGTACCGCAACCCGGGCCGGGCGAGGTTCTGGTCCGGATCAAATCGGTGGGTGTCTGCGGCTCGGACACGCACTATTACCAGGAGGGCCGGATCGGGCCCTATGTTGTCAACGAGCCGCTCGTGCTGGGGCACGAGCCCTCCGGCGAGATTGCCGCCGTCGGGCCCGGGGTGACTGGCCGCTCAGTGGGTCAGCGCGTGTCGCTGGAGCCGGGCATCCCGGATCCGCTGTCCCCGCAGACCCTGGCCGGCTGCTACAACCTGGACCCGAACGTGAGGTTCTTCGCCACCCCGCCCGTAGACGGAGTTTTTGCCGAGTATGCGGTGCATCCGGCCGCATTCTGCCACCCGGTTCCGGATTCAGTGTCCGACGACGCCGCGGCGCTGCTTGAGCCGCTCAGCGTCGCCATCGCGGCACGCAAGGCAGCCGGGATTGTGCTGGGGGACAAGGTGCTGGTGGCCGGCGCCGGGCCCATCGGCCTGCTGGCGGCGAAGGTTGCGCAGCTGGCAGGGGCGGACGTGACGCTGACGGATGCCCGGGCCGAACGGCTCGCGGCAGCCGGAAGGTACGGTGCCACGCGCACCTTCACCGCCGCTGATGCTCCCGAAGTCACGCCGGAATTTGATGTGTTCATTGACGCCACAGGGGCCGAACGCGCGGTCCTTGCCGGCTTGGCCAGGCTGGCGCCCCGCGGACGGTGTGTGCTGGTGGGGATGGGATCGGACACCGTGGCCGTGCCTGTACCACTCATTCAAGGGCGGGAACTGGTCATCACGGGGACATTCCGTTACGCCAACACCTGGCCCACAGCCATTGCCCTGGCCGCGTCCGGAGCTGTTGACCTGGACGGCCTGGTCACCTCGGTGCACGGCCTTGACGACGTGGAGGCTGCACTTACGGCAGGCTCGGCGCCGGGAGCCCTGAAGGCTGTGGTCCGCCCGTAGTACCAGCCGCAGACATCGGGGACCATCAGAGGTGCGGGTCAGGCATGAGGCGACGGCGGCCCGCTCCCAGTGAACGGGCCGCCGTCGTTATTTCCTGCCGGGGCTGCCGGACGCCGTCAGTTGGACGGTCCGGCCAGCAGCCTGCCCCACCTTGGTGCGAGCAAGGGGGAGCCAGCAAGTTTCAGGCAGTGCCACAGGGTGACGGCCACCGAATCCAGCACGGGAACGCCGGTGCCGGCCTCGATCTCGGCCGCAATGTTGGCACCGTACAGGTTGGTGCAGAGGTAGATCAGCGCGTCCGGCTTTAACGCTGCGAGCTCCAGTGAACCCGGCCGCATTTCATCGTCCGTGACCCGGCCGAAGGACTCGTTGTCGCTCAGGCCCAGGCAGCGGTGGTCGATGGTTTTGACGCCCTCGTGTTCGTAGGACTCCATGATGGCGTGGTTCACGTCCGCGGTGTACGGGGTGAACAGGCCGATCCGCTCGGTGCCGAAGGACCTGAAGGCCTCCAGATAAGCGAGCGTGGACGTGGCGGCGGGGATCCCGGTGGCATCGGTAATCTCCCGCACCAGGGCGCGGTCATGGTCCGCCCCGAGCCAGGAGCCCGAGGTGCCGTTCCAGGCGATGACATCCACATCGGACGTTGCCAGCAGCTCGGCGGCGGTGCGCATGACTGCCGGATCGAACTGCTTGTCGGACGAATCGTCCAGGGCGATCCTGGTGACGGGGATGCGGGTGAAATGGATGGTGACGTCGTCCCGGTCTCCGAGGATCCGGTAACTCTGGGGTTCCAGGCAGGTATTGGAGGACGGCACGATCATGCCGATACGGGTCTTGCGTGTGGCGGAAGGCATGGGGTTCCTAACTGGCGGCGTAGGTGGCGGGACGGGATTCCTGTGGCCAGGCGAGGGCATCGCGGTGCTCGGTGAATCCCTTGCGGGCCACAAAACGGCCGACGGCACCGGGGTCATGGAAGCCGTCGCCGTCCACCACCACACGTCCGGCGGAGATCACGACGGCGGGCCAGCCGGTCAGCGTCTTCCCCTCGAATGGTGAGAAGTCAGTTCCCATGTGGAGGGCACCGCCGTCGACCGTGCGTGTTTCGGCGGGATCGAAGATCACCAGATCGGCGTCGAAGCCAACGGCGATGGTTCCCTTCCCGGGAACCGCATTGATCCGTGCCGGCCCGGCGGAGAAAACCTCAACGAATGCTTCAAGGGCGTCCTCACCCTCGGGGCCGGAACGCTCCCTCATGGCCGTGAACGTGACCGGCATCCGCGTTTCCACCCCCGGAAGCCCGTGGGGCATGGCGCGGATGTCGTCCGTGCGCTCGCGCTTTTGGGAAAGGTCGTAACAGGAGTGGTCCGAGGCGATGGTGTGGATGGCTCCGGCAGCCAGCCGGTCCTTGAGCGCGGCCACGGTTTCGGCGCTGCGCATGGGCGGGCAGCACGCGTACCACTCGGGGAACTGCGAGCCGTAGACGGTGTCGTCCAGGGTGAGGTAGTGCGGGCATGTCTCGGAGTAGGCTTCCTGGCCCCGGCGGCGGGCTTCGGTGACCAGATCAACCGCGCCGGGAGTCGACTGGTGCACGAAGTACACCGGCGCCTTGGTGTACTCGGCCATGGCGAGCGTTTCCCTGACGGAGATTTCCTCGGCCAGCTCGGGACGCGTCCGGTGCAGGTGTTCGATGCCGATCCTGCCGTCGTCGGCGTGCTGTTCGGTGCAGTCCGCGATGATGGGATCGTGCTCGGCGTGGATGTACGTCAGGCCGTCCAGGCGCACCATTTCACGCATGACCTTCAGGATGGTGTCCCCGTCAGCCATAGTGCTGCCGCGGTTGGTGGTGTACATCTTGACGGACCGGACACCCTCGGCCGCAAGCTGTTCGAGCTGCCACGGCACGGTCTCATCCCATCTGACCACCGAGCCGTGCAGAGCCACATCGCAGCGGGACTCCTCGGCCAGGCGCTTCTTGTTCAGGACGGCTTCCAGGGGAGTTTCATGGGCGTCGCGGGGGATTCCGAAATCGATAATCGTGGTGGTGCCGCCCCACAGGGCAGCGGTGGAGGTGATCCGGTAGTCATCCAGCGTCCGGAAGCGACCGGTCACCTGGGCAACGTGGCAGTGCCCGTCCACTCCGCCGGGAATCACCAGCATGCCGGCAGCATCCACGGTGCGTTCCGCTTCCGGCGCCGCTTCGGTGGCGTCGATCAGCTGTTCAATCCTGCCGTCACGCACCACAATGTGGGCGTGCTGCCGGCCGAAACTGTTGACCACGGTGCCGTTGGCAATAACAAGGTCTGGTCTGTTGGACATCTTTGTCCTCCTAAAGTGATGAAGCGGCGCTGCGCTGCTGGGCGGATGACTGGTCTGTTGCCATGACGGCCGTCTGTGCGGCGGTGAGGGCGGCGTCGAGGTTTTCGGAAAGGCCCTTGCGGTTCTTGGCGGGCGGTGCGGCAAACGAACCGGCCCGGTGGTGGCCGGACTGCAGCCCGACAATGGCCTCCGCCATGCGGATGCCGGCCGAGATACCGTCCACCACAGGTACCGGGATCTGGCCCTGAAGTTCGCGGGCAAGCCCTGCGAGCGGCGCGCCCGCCAGGATCACGACGTCGGCGCCGTCCTCCGCGACGGCCTGCCGGCTGAGTGCCAGCAGGGTCTCTTTGAAATCCTGCTGCACGGAGCCGATGCCGTTGAGGGATTCGTTGATGGAACGGATCGATGCCAGGCGGCCGCCGAGGCCGAACCTGTCAACACAATCCTGGTACCAGGGCCGGATCCGGTCCGAGATGGCGATGATGGAGAATCGGTGGCCCTGCAGCGCCGCGGCGCACAGCGCAGCCTCGGTGATACCGATGACCGGGACGTCCGCGAGTTCTTTGAGGGCAGGCATGCCGGGATCGCCGAACGCGGCCACCACGATGCCATCGACCATGCCGCCGTCCACCTGGCCGGAGACCGGACTGCCAATGTATTCCGCGATGATTTCGGCGACGGCGCCAGCGGCGATGAGTGCCTCGAAGCGGGTTTCAATGTATTCCACACCGTGTCCGGCGGTGCGGACCACCAGCTCGGTGTCCGGGCCGGCCGAGCGCAGTGCTTCCGATTCGATCAGAGAGGTGACGTCGTCGCTGATGTTGGGGTTGATGACAAGCAGTTTCATTTCTTCTTCCGATGCAGCGTTGGTTCGGTCCGGCTGAAATCTTCCGGGAACTGATCGCGGTACTTACCGATGTGCGATGCCGATTGGCCGGCGGCGCGCTCGGGGTCGCCGCTGGCAATAGCGGCGTAGAGGTCGCGGTGTTCCTGGATGAGCTCCGGCAGGTCGCTGACGTGGCGGAACAGCCAGTGCATGCGGCCCTGCAGGGGTTCCAGTGCGGACTTGAGAAAGCCGTTGTCCGCAATCCGGGTGATGGAGTCGTGGAATTCGCTGTTCGCCCGGTGTGCTTCCAGGATGGCGCCCTTGGCGAGGCAGCGGGTGGCCTCATCCAGCAGGCCCTCAAGTTCTTCAAGATCGCGGGGCGTGGCGCGGACGGCAGCTAGCCGGCAAGCCAGCACCTCGAGGGATTCCCGGACGTCAAACAGGTCCTCAACGTCCTTGGAGCTGAGACTGCTGACCTCACTGCCGCGTGAGGCGCGGTCGCTGATGAGTCCTTCCTGGCGCAGCATCCGCAGCGCTTCCCGGATGGGGAGGCGGGAAACGTTGAACTCTGCAGCGAGGTCTCGTTCCACCAGCCGGGTGCCGGGAGCGTAATGCCCTTCAAAAATCCTGGTGCGGAGCGCATCCCGGACGGCCTCACGGAGGGGGCGTTCTTTGTCCTGGGTTTCTTCTGCGGCAAGCATGGTGCTCCATTCGGGTTTCTTATATGGCATTGCGCCCCCGGCGCCGGGGGTAGGTACTACGGGGTTGTGCTTAGACCGGCAGCCGTTTGTTGTAGTTCAGCACCAGCACGGAGGTTCCCATGATGATGGCGGATCCCACGAAGTACAGCAGCGCCCAGGTGTAGGAGCCGGTGGCGCCCACAATCAGACCTACCACAATCGGCGTGACGAAGCCGGAGATATTGCCGCTGAAATTCATGGCGCCACCCAGCACGCCGGCGTTCGTCCGGCCACCCAGGATGGACGGGATGCTCCAGAACAGGCCCACCCAGCGGAGGAAGAACATCACCACGGAGAGCAGAACAACGGCGGTGGTGGAATCGGCAACCACCGTGACGCCGATCAGCCCGCCGATCACCACAACGCTGGAGAAGCCCAGCAGGGTGCGCATCACCAGGTTGGCCGAGGCTCCGCTGTTGCGCCACTTGTCCGCGATGGTTCCGCCCAGGATTTCGCCCACGAAGCCCGCACCGAAGATCACGAAAGTGGACCAGCCGATGGTCTTCAGGTCAAAGCCCTTGGCCTGGGCCAAGTACAGCGGGCCCCAGGTAAGGAGGCCGTAGAACACGCCGTTGAAGCCGAGCCAACCGAAGCACATGGCCCAGAAGGAACGGAATTTCAGGTAGGGGAGCAGGGCACGTTTGCCCTTGCTGCCGGCCTGTTCGGCGGCGGCATCCTCTTCCGCATGTGAAGCCTCGATGTACTCCGCCTCGGCGTCATTGACGGCGCCGTGCTGACGCGGGCTGTCGCGGACATACCACCAGACTGCCATGCCCATGAGGACCGTGGCTGCGCCGGCGATGATGAACGAGTAGCGCCAGCTGCCCGTGGATGCGATGAGCCAGGTGATGAGGATGCCGCCGAGGCCTGCACCCAGCGGGGCGCCGGCATCCAGGATGGTGGCTCCGCGGCCGCGTTCTTTCTTATGCATCCAGATGGCGTTGAGCTTGCCGCCGGCGGGCATGACGCCGGCTTCGGTCACGCCGATGCCAAGGCGGGCAATGAACATGCTCAGGAAGCCGCCGGCCAGGCCGGAGGCCGCCGTGGCCACGCCCCAGCCGAAGCAGGATGCGGTCATGACCTTCCTGGGGCCGAACTTGTCGATCAGCCAGCCCACAGGAATCTGCATGAGGGCATAGGTCCAGAAGAAGGCGGACAGCAGAAGGCCGACCAGCTCTGGCGGGAGGTTGAATTCCTTCTGGATAATGGGCAGGGCCACCGAGATGGAGCCCCGGTCGATGTAGTTGACGGCAACGAGCACCAGCAGGAGAAGGAACAGTTTCCAGCGGACGTTGGTGCGTCGCTGCACCCCGTCCTTGCCGGGCTTGCCTTCAGTTGGTTCAGTCACTGTTTCGGTATTTTGGAGAGACATTGCTTCTCCTTCACAGGGAGGTATGTGGATAGAAAAGATTTTGGTGATGCCAGGAGCGGGCGGCCACGGGTTTGGGTGGCGGCTTGTCCTGAAACCGGAAGACCTTTTGTGGCGGCATGGGGGGCGCACCAGGCGATCCCGGAAGTATTCAGCTTTTGGGATCCCGGTTTGGGATCCCAAAATTAAAGATAGAAGTGACCCGCGCCACTGTCAAGGGTTTTTCGGTAACATCGGGGCAATGGCCGAATTTACGGATTGTGACCGGGAACGTTCCTGATGCGGTGCCCGAGCCCGGTCCTGCCCGGTTGCCTCCTGCCCGTCGCGACCAAATCCGGCGTGTTTGCGCAACACGCCGGGCCGGGTAACTGGGCGGGAGCGTCCGGCTAGCTCCTCGCGGTGGCCGTCCCGGGCGGCGCTGCCGGACTGTGCGCCACGATTTCGGCCAGCTCCGCCAGCCGGTGCGCCCGCGCAGACTCCGCCGGTGTGAAGGGCTCGCCGGGACGGGAGAAGGTGATGGGTCCGTGCCAGGCGGTGGGAATCTTGAGGCGGGTCCCGGCGTCGTTCCTCCCTGAAGCTTCTGCGGCGTCCGTGTCGGTGGGCGGCACAATCCTCGCCGACAGCAATTCCGCCACTGCCAGCGGGAGCTCGTCCGGACTCCCTGCGATCCGGGCCGCGAGGCTCAGCGCCTTGGTCTGCCCATCGGCCATGGCCAGTGCTGTGGTGGGCCAGGCACGGGCCTGCGTCCCGCCGCCGTGCTCGAGCGCATCGAGGAGCTCGCGCTCGGTGATGTTACCGGGTGTAGCGAGCACAAACTCGTCCATAACCCCGTTCGCAACGGGATGGACGTGGATGCTGAGAATGTTGGTTTCCAGCCGGGCCAGTGACTGGGTGATCTTCTGCAGCGATCCCGGTTGGTCACGGAGCACCGTCCGGGCACGCCACAACGACGGCGCCGTACCCAGCCGCTTCCGGTGCCGCAATGCCGGGGCGTGCAGCCACCGCCGCAGCATCCGCGCGGCCGACGGCTCCGCCACCCAGATCACCAGGATGGTGGCGGCCAGCGTCAGCACCAGGACTTTGGCCAGATAGGGCAGATGGGTTTCCACTACGGCAGCGTGGACCAGCAGTTCAATCGGAAGCATAACGGCGATATTGGCCAGAGTGAGCCGGGTTTTGGTTGGTTCGGGCATCCGGCCGCAGACCTCGCAGCTCAACTCAGCCGTGGCAGGGTTCCTTGCGTGTGGCTTCATAAGTTCAGGATGGCGGACCGCTGTTGCGGGCTGGTTTCCTGCCCGTCACGATCTTGGTCACCTTTCATTTTCGAACCGACTCCCCGGTGGCAGGTGCGGGCATAGAATCCGAAGGGACCGATGTCTGGATGGAATGGCGGATGGAGGGCCGCCGCCGCGACGGAAGCCGGATGGAGTTTGTCGGCGTGAACATCTTCGAAGTCGAGAACGGGCAGTTCCGTTCCGGCCGTATCTACACCGAGCTGGTCCGCGACGCGGGCGGGATCGACGCCCAAATCGACAGGATGGCCGCTGGCAGCACGTGAGTCTCTTGTTGGTGGTGTCCATAATGTCGAGGCTCTGAATCATTGTGGTGGGCGTGTTCCTGTTAATGACTGCCGCTTCGCGATGGCGGTGCGCTCCTCCGCGGTCAGCTGGGTGTAGCCGGCGGGCGGGAACAGGTCCTTTTCGGCCCGGTGCCAGCCGGTCCATTCCTGGGCGGGCTCAAGGTCGGCTTCGCGCGCGTCGAGCTTGGGGTCAGGTCCGTCCACGGTCTGGGATTAGAACTCACCCCTCGGCCGCATCACTGACGGGCGGTTTTACTTAGGTAAGGCTTATCTAATAACATCGTCCGGGTGACCACGCAGCTTGATTTCGCGCGAGCGTCCTTTGCCGCGGATCTCGCGAGCTACGGGGGCAGGCCCGCTATCCTCACCGAGAACCTGGCCCTGACCTACCGGGAACTGGCCGACCGCGTCGACGCCCTCGCCCTCCGCCTCGGCGCCGGGCGGCGCCTCGTGGCGCTGACCGCGGCCAACGACGTCGACTCGCTGGTCGCGTATCTGGCGGCGCTCACGTCCGGGCACCCGCTGATCCTTCTTCCGGAGGACAAACCGGCAGCCTTGGAATCCCTCGTGGCGGCCTACGACCCAACAACGCTGCCGATGTCTTACTGCTACGGGCTGTCCGTGATCAACAGCCATCTGCTCCGCGGCGCCGGCCTGGTGCTCACCGACCTTTCCGTCGTTGACCCGTGCTTCTGGGACCTGTTCCGAAGCCAGGAGGCGACGGCCTTCGCGGCCGTTCCCTACACCTTTGAGCTTTTGGAACGGGTGGGCTTCGCGGACATGGAGCTGCCCGGCCTTCGCTACGTCACCCAGGCCGGCGGCCGCCTCGCCCCGGACAAAGTGCGCAGCTACGCAGAGCTGGGACGCCGAAATGGCTGGGATCTCTTCGTGATGTACGGCCAGACGGAGGCCACTGCCCGGATGGCCTACCTGCCGCCGGAACTTGCCAGCACGATTCCCGGCGCCATAGGAATCCCGGTTCCCGGGGGGAGCTTCCGCATCGACCCGGTCCCAGGACTGGAGGACGGGGAGCTCGTCTACACGGGTCCGAATGTCATGCTCGGCTACGCCGACAGCCCGGACGACCTCGCAGCGGGCCGGACGATCCATGAGCTGCGCACCGGCGACGTCGCCAGGCAGCATCCCACCGGAGTTTACGAAGTGGTGGGCAGGCGCAGCCGGTTCGTCAAAATCGTGGGACTGCGCGTCGACCTCGGTCAGTTGGAGCGGCTTCTCGCGGACCTCGGGCTGCAGGGGGCCAGCGCCGGAACGGACCAGGGACTCGTCGTCGCCATCGAGGGCGAGCACGACACGCAGCTGCTGGGCAAGGTCCTCGCGCAGGGCATCGGGTTGCCGCGGGTGGCCCTCGAGGTGCACGCCGTCGAACATCTCCCCCGGCTGGCCACCGGCAAACTGGACTACCCGGCGGTCCTTGCACTCTCCCGACCTCAACGGGCGGAGCCCGTGCCTGGGGATGACGCTGCCACCGACCCCGACAACGTCCGAAAAATCTTCGAAGACACCCTGGAACGGGCACATCGCGGACAGCGACACCTTCGTCCCGCTCGGCGGGGATTCCCTGTCCTATGTGGCGGCATCCGTCAGGCTCGAGCAGACACTGGGGCATCTCCCGCGGGACTGGCACGTGACGCCTGTCCGCGATCTGGAACCGTGCCCCGAGGATGAGCCAGTCCGGAAGCTGCGACGGTTCTTGGCACCGCTCGAAACCAGCATCATCCTCAGGGCGGTCGCGATCGTCTGCATCGTCAGCACCCACGTAGGCTTATTCAGGTGGCAGGGTACGGCCCATGTGCTCATGGCGGTGGCCGGCTACAACTTTGCGCGTTTCCAGCTCTCGGGGGAACGGCTCCCGCGCCTGCGGCGGCAGCTCAAGAGCGCGGCCAGGGTTGCGGTGCCGAGCATGGCCTTCATCGGCGCAGCGTACCTGAGCACGGACAAATACTCACCTGCCAATATCGTGCTCCTCAACGCCATCATCGGGCCCGAAACGGTGACCACGCAGTGGCACTTCTGGTTCATCGAGGTGCTTGTCTACCTGCTCGTGGGAATGGGTGCCCTGCTCGCCATCCCGTGGGCAAGCCGTGCCGAGCGGCGCTTCCCCCTGCTCTTCCCCCTGGCGCTGACCGGAGTCGGGCTCCTCACCCGCTATGAGCTGATTGATCCAGGCGTGCCACATACTGCGCCGGCGCTCTGGCTCTTCGCACTGGGCTGGGCGATTGCGCGGACCCGGAACGTGGCCCAGCGCTGCGTCGTCTCAGCTGTTGCAGCCCTGACTTTTTCCGGGGTTCTTCGAGGACACGAACCGGGAATGCACGCTCCTCATCGGGATCCTGCTGCTCATCTGGCTACCCAGCATTCCCGTGCCCAAAGGCTTCCGCCGCCTGACAGTACTGCTGGCCAGCGCCTCCCTCTACGCATACCTGGTCCACTGGCTGGTCTACCCGCCGCTGGCCCCGATAAGTCCACTGCTGGCCGTGGCAGCATCACTCGCCGCCGGGGTAGGGTACTGGGCCCTGTGCACGCGCGTGATCAGCGCGGCCACCCACCGCTCGAAGACCTCCGTTCCAAAATTAGTCCCGCAAAGCTAGCATTTTGCCAGGAGCTTTGCCCCGTCGGGGCGCAGTTCCCCGGTGGGTGATACGTGCCGATAGAGGGTCTGGCGTGTGATGCCAAGCTCGGTGCAGAGATCGCTGACTTTGGTTCCGGGCCAGCCCATAGAGGCCATGGCAAGCCGGACCTTCGCCGGGGTCATCTTGTAGGGCCGTCCCCCGTTTCGTCCCCGTGCACGCGCGGAGGCAAGGCCGGCGATGGTGCGTTCGGACATGAGTTCGCGTTCAAACTCGGCGAGGGCTGCGAAGATCCCGAAGACGAGCTTGCCGGAGGCGGTTATCGTGTCGATGGCGGCGCCCTGGCCGGTGAGGACCTTCAGTCCAATGCCGCGTTCGGTCAGCTCGTGCACGTTGTTGACCAGATGGCGTAGGTTGCGTCCGAGCCTGTCCAGTTTCCACACCAGCAGGCTGTCTCCCGCCCGTAATGCTTTCAGGCAGGCTGCCATGTGCGGCGGTCTTCCTTCTTCCGGATGCCTTGTCTTTATACAAGTTCGCGGGATCAACGTCGGCCGCAAGGAGGGCGTCGCGCTGCAGATCGGTGGTCTGGGATCCGTCGGCTTTGGAGACCCGCATATAGCCGACCAGCATGATTTTCCTCCGTCATGTATACGGTCGTTGAAGTGACGTGCCGGATCAGATGCCGACCGGTGCGACTGTAAGTTGAAAATGGCGGTTTTTCTACAGTTCGGATGGCGGCTTCAGGGCAGCCGGAACACATATCTGAGACGCTTCCCCGGCAAGTTGCGGAGCCGCGAAGATCAGGAATCCCGCGGGACCCCCGAGGTCGTATCGTTTCAGTGCCAGGACAGCCCGAAGAGTTCAAAGACTTCGCGTATTTCAGCTGAGTCCGCTGAAATACCGTGGACCGCCGAGGTCGCCACAAGAGCTCCGGCGTGCCGTGCCAGGGCCAGAATGGAGTCTTTCGCGCCCCGCCCGCCGCGCCCGGCCACGAAAACCGGCCGTTGGGTCCGGTTCGCCGCGCAGGGAGCGAGTGCAGGACTGCGCCGCCGCCGTGACTAGGACACATTCAGCACCGAGAAGTAGGCTTCGCGCGCTTATCGCTCTGCCAGTGGGGCCAGCCCTGACAATCGTGCTAGGCAGTAGCGGCCCGGATGGCGGCCGCCAGCTCCAAGGGATGGTCCAGGAAGCCCATGTGTCCGCCGGGAACCTTGTCCAGTTGGACGCCTGCATGGCCGGCAATCCACGTTGCCGCCTCCACGAAGAACGGTGCTGTCTCCTCCGCGCTCAGTACTGTCAGCGGTATCTTGAGGGCCGCCAAGGCCTGAGGTTCTGGCTTCCAGCCGGAAAACGCACCAAACTCGACTTCCAGCAGAATCCGGGCATTCGCCCGGAGGCGTTCGACGACGTCGGGCGGCAACAACGCTGAAGCCTCCCCTGCCGCGAACCTGACAAAGGCCTCGGCACCGCCGGCAAGGCCGCCTTCCTGCACGCCGGCGGCGATCACCGGCTGGATTGACGCCATTGCATCGCTGGGGTCGGCCAGGACGCTGAGCAAGGCCGGTTCGTGAAGTACTGCCCCGGAGAACCTGGAAGGCGCCCGCAGCACGGCGGCCAGCGCGATGACGGCCCCGGTGCTGTTTCCATAGACGCCGCAGCGGTCGATCCCGAGGGCGTCAAGCAACGCGATGACGTCGCCGGCCTGCTGTTCGATTGATGTCTCCGCCCAGTCCGGCTGTTGCGGACTGCGTGCGTTGTTCCGGCGGTCATAACTGACAACCGTGTGGCTTTGGGCCAATACTTTCGCAAGCTCCGTGTACTGCCCGGCATCGCCGCCGGCTCCGGGTACCAGAAGCACCTCCGGCCCCTGGCCGGTCAATTCCACATGGAGTCTGGCACTGCCGGCCGCAACCAGCGAAACGCCTTTGACTGTACTCATTGTCCTCACCTTTCCAAATGCGGTTTCCCCGCTGCTCCCATTGGACGCCCGGCGGTACCCCGGCGTCCAAGACAGGTATCGACTTGGCTGATCACAAATTCTTATGATGGGTGCATGGAGATCCGCCAGCTCCGGCGATTCCTTGTATTGGCCGAGGAACTGCATTTCGGCAGGGCCGCCACCCGGCTCCATATTGCCCAGCCTGCCCTGAGCCAGGAGCTCAAAGCGCTGGAAAAGTCGTTGGGGCTGATGCTGATGGACCGCGGCCACAACCATGTGGCGCTCACGGAGGCGGGACACCGCTTGAGAGCCGAAGCGGAGCTGATCATCCAAGCACACGATGCCGGGCAAGCCGCCATGGACGAACTGCGGACTGCGGTGTCCGGCAAACTCAGCCTGGGTGTGGCGGTGGGTGTCGCCTATCCGCTGCTGGCTGAACTGCTGGGTGGCCTGGGCGACGGCGGTCCCCCGCCGGACGTGAGCATCAAACCGGCTGCTGCCAGGGACGGAATCCAAAGACTCCGGGACGGCGAGTTCGATGCCGTCTTCATCCACGCGATCCCTGCCGAGGACAAGAAGCTGGGTTGCTTGGTGCTGGAGTGGGAACCCATGGGTGTGGCCGTTCCCTCGAGCAGCCGGCTGGCATCCCTGGCAGCCATCAGCCCGGTGGACCTGAGCGGGGAGGCCTTGATCTGGCTCCAGCGGGACGGCGATCCTGATCTCTGCGACCGTGTCCTCCGCCTCATGATTGACGGCGGAATGGATCCAGGGCCGCAACGGTGGTCACCGAGTATCGCCACCACCATGAGTCTTGTGGCCGCCGGCCTAGGCGTGTCCTTTAAGGTGCCGCACCAAGTGGTTCCCAACGATCCAGCAGGTGTGGTCTGGCGCCCTTTTGCCGGTGTATCCCTGCCGGTTCCCACCGTTCTCGTGTGGCGAAGCGACGATCCCCCGCCTCTTGTAAGGAAGCTGGCGGCAATTGCACGCGCGCACGTGGCGCCAAAGAACACGGGCCCGAGGCATCCAGACAGCCGGGATCACGCCCTTGGCCCGGAGACCGGAGGATACGTTTGAAAGGCGAGGCCCCGCCGTCGGTGTTCAGTCCTGGTCCAGTGTCTCCGTCAAATGATGTTTGGGAATCCTGTCACGGTCATAGGTGATTTCGGTGTAGCCGTGTGGTTCCGGCATGCCGGCGGGGCTGAGGTTGACGAAGACGATCTCCTCGATGGTGAGGATGCTTTGGCGGGTGATCATGTTGCGCACCTCGGCCCGCATGGTCAGGGATGTGCGGCCGAAGCGCGTCGCGGTCAGCCCCATCTCGATCAGATCGCCCTGCACAGCCGAGCTGACGAAGTTGATTTCGGAGATGTACTTGGTGACTGCCCGGCCGTTGCCCAGCTGCAGGATGGCGTAGATGGCCGCCTCCTCATCGATCCACTTCAGCAGGCTTCCGCCAAAGAGCGTGCCGTTGGCGTTGAGGTCCTCGGGCCGGACCCACTTGCGGGTGCGGAAAGTGATATCTGTGGAGTCCATAATGCGAGATTAGCCGACGGCGGCGGGCGTCCCCGCGTGTGACGGTGCGCAGATGGCACTGGCCGGACGATCAGGCCATAGCGGTGTGCGCGGCGCTGTGCGAATCGATGGTTTTGGCGTAGCAGTAGGAGTGCTCCACGCCCACGTACGGGCTGAAGTTGGATACGGCGTCGAAACCCGAGTTCTCATAGAAGTTGCGCCCGTCCGGCTGGGCCGAACCGGCCTCCGCCGTGATCCTGGTGATTCCCTGCGCGAAGGCCTCGGCCTCAAGGGATGCGAGTATGGAGCTCGCCACACCCGAGCCGCGCGTGTACGGCACCACATAAAGCCGCTTGATTTCTGCGGTGGTGGAATCGAGCAGCCTGAGGCCGCCGCAGCCAACGGGCTGTCCTGAACCTTTGTCATAAGCCACGAGGAAAACTGCAGTGTCGGCTTCCGACGGCGGTGCGCCGGATTCGTGGTCAGCGCTGCCGAAGCGGGCGTCCAGTTCCGCCTGCTGGGCCGCTCGCAGATCGGCGCCCACGGGGTTGGACCAGGTGACGTGCCTGATGTTGAGCCGCGGATTGGTCTGCATCTGTGCCTCGCTTCGCCGAAGGGTTATGCCTAACGAGCCTACTGGCGGGCCGTTACCGGGGTGTTTCCTGCGCGTAAGCGGCTGGAGAACTGATGAGGACACACCGGTGGTTCAGCTTGCCTGCCTTGAGCGGGCCGCCTCGAGGGCCGGCCGCCGGGGCGGGCCGGTGGTTCAGCTTGCCGGACCTCTGGACGTCTTAGACCGCTTCGCCGGTGGGATCCTCTACAGTGGGGTCGGCAAAAGCCGCCCCGCCAGCCGGGGAGGCGTCCCAACGAACCACGCTCCAGCCGGCATCGGGATCCCCTTCCAGCGCCACCACGCCGGTATTTGCCAGCACGTGGCCGGCCGCAAATTCCGTGTCCGCGTTGCGTGCCCGGAGGCCGGCCCAGATCCGGATGGCGGCGCCGTGGCTGACCACCGCCACTGTTCCGTGGTTTGCGGTGCCGTTGGAGGCTGCGTTGATTTTCGCAATGGCCGCGTCAAAGCGTTCGAAGAATTCGTGTCCGTTGGGCCCGGCCGGCATGCGGCGGTCAAGGTCCCCGGCAGTCCAGGCGAACACCGTGCTCATGTACTTCATGTGTGATTCGTGGTCGGTGAGCTTTTCCAGCGCGCCGGCTTCGATCTCGTGGAGACCATCAAGGACCTGGACCTCGAAGCCCAGGGCTCTGGCTAGTGGCGCAGCCGTGATCTGCGTCCGGAGCAACGTAGACGCATACACGGCCCCGATGGCTTCCGTAGCCAGGGACCGTGGCAGCGCAGCCGCCTGCTGTTCGCCCAGCTGGGTCAGCCCCGGACCCGGGTGGGCAGTGTCCAGCTGCCCAAGGACGTTCCCGGGGGTCTGACCGTGGCGGATGAGCAGCAGCTTCATGGCAGTTCCTGACGTAGAGACGTGGCGCGGAGCAACCGGGCGGGAGCGCCGCCGTCGTCGTTATTTAAGGTGGTCAACCAGCTTGTCCGCGATGCCCGTGTATTTTCCGGGCGTCAGGGCCAGTAGGCGTGCCTCGGCGTCGGGGGAGAGGCCCAGGCTCTGGACAAACTCCTGCATCCGGGCGGCGTCCACGCGCTGGCCGCGGGTGAGGTCCTTGAGGCGTTCGTACGGGTTTTCCATTCCTTCGACGCCGGCAATCGCCTCTGCGCGCATCACCATCTGGATCGCTTCGCCCAGGACTTCCCAGTTGGTATCGAGATCGCCGGCGAGTACATCTTCGGCAACATCGAGGCGGTCCAGGCCCTTGACCACGTTGGAGATGGCGAGCAGTGAGTGGCCGAATGCCACGCCGATGTTGCGCTGGCTGGAGGAGTCCGTGAGGTCGCGCTGCCAGCGGGAGGTCACCAGGGTGGAGCCGAGCACGTCCAGCAGCCCGGAGGAGATCTCCAGGTTGGCTTCGGCGTTTTCGAAGCGGATGGGGTTGACCTTGTGCGGCATGGTGGACGAACCAGTGGCACCGGCAACGGGAACCTGCGCGAAGTAGCCGATGGAGATGTAGCTCCAGATGTCCGTGCAGACGTTGTGCAGGATCCGGTTGAAGCGGGCCACGTCGGCGTACAGCTCGGCCTGCCAGTCGTGGCTTTCAATCTGGGTGGTCAGCGGGTTCCAGGTCAGGCCCAGGCCCTCGACAAAGGACTTGGCCACCTGCTGCCAGTCGGCGCCGGGGACTGATGCGACGTGGGCGGCGTACGTTCCGGTGGCCCCGTTGATCTTGCCCAGGTATTCAGTCCTGGCAACACGGTCCAGCTGGCGGGTCAGGCGGTGCACAATGACGGCCAGTTCCTTGCCCAGCGTGGTGGGGGTGGCCGGCTGCCCGTGCGTTCGCGAGAGCATCGGCACGGCGCGGTTGTCCTCGGCCATCTTGCTGATCTGGGCCACCAGGGCGCGTGCGGCCGGCAGCCACACGTCCTCCACAGCGCCCTTCACCCCGAGCGCATAGGACAGGTTGTTGATGTCCTCCGAGGTGCAGCCGAAGTGGACCATGGCCGTCAGGCTCTCGATGCCGATGGCCGAAAGGCGCCGGCCGATATAGTACTCCACTGCCTTGACATCATGCACGGTGACGGCTTCGATTTCGGCCAGTTCGGCGACGGCGCCGGAGTCGAATTCGGTGACGATGTTGCGCAGCTGTTCCTGCTGCTCGCTGGAAAGCGGCCCGGCACCGGGGAGGACGTTGTTGCTGGTCAGATGGATGAGCCACTCCACCTCGACGGCCACGCGGTCCCGGTTCAGTGCGGCCTCGGACAGGTAGTCAACGAGGGGCGCGACGGCGGACTGGTAGCGGCCGTCCAACGGGCCGAGCGCGATCTGGTCCGGTGACGCGGCGAGGGCCAGGCGTCCGGACGGCGTGCGGGTGGCGGCGGTGGCGGCAGTTTCAGGCATGGCCTAATTCTTTCATGAACCTGCGCAGGCATTAAGCGGACAGTTCGGTGTGACTTTTCCCCAACAACCGCTCCTTTGCGCACGGGGGTGTGCACGCGTGGACGGTTGTCCACATAGCCGACGGCGGATGTTCAGTTCCGCAACTGGCGTCCGTAGCGTCGTGGGCATCAGATCACGCGGTACCAGACATACATTCCGGAAGTGGGGCAGGACTTGAGCAGCGACATCAAGGCGGCAGACGCCGAGGCATGTGTCTCGCGTAGTTATGAAGTTCAGCGGCTGGCGGCTCGTGTGGGCACGTGTTCAGACCGGCTGGATGCACTGTTGAGGAGATTCTGGCAGGTGCAGATGATTGAGTGGCAGTCCCCTGCTGGTGCGGCCTACCGGAACAGCGTCGGGCTGCAGGCTGCTGCTGTGCGCCGCGCGAAGGAAAAGCTCGACATTGCCACCTCCGCAGTTTTCCGGCACGCACAGGCTGTATCGGTTTCCTCAGGCCGGACTGCCGGAGGCGGGTACTGATGGCTGAATCAACGCCCTCAGGGAGCGGGGGACCGCTCCGCCCCTCTGAACCGGTTGCTGACGGCTACCTGCAGATACGTGGCGGCAGAGGCGGCATCCACTTCCAACTGGAGGAACTGTTGGCCGGCGCGGCGGAACTCGATGCCCTGGCCGTTGAGCTGACCGCTGTGGAAATCGAGGCCAGAAGGATCTGGGAAGAGCTGTGCCCCTATCAAAACGATCCGCGGGCTACCGGCACGCAGGCCCTGATTGCCGTGGGAGACGGCGGGCACGCCGTCAGGACCGTCCGGGAAGAAATCCAGGACATCAGCAGCCAGGTGCGGGCCAGCCACCGGGAGTACCAGAACGCGGAATCGCTAGCCTCCCTTGGACTCCGCGGAGACTGGAACGGAGAGCACCTGTTGATTCCATTTCTGTTTGACGCAGGCACTACGCACTTCATGAACCGGGATTCCGCGGAGGCCCTGGCCAGGAATGTACCGCTTGCCATCGGACTCATGCTGGGCATTTCGCGGGAGCGCATTGGCTCCGTGCTGGCCGCAGACGTGGCCGCCGGCCGGCAGTTCTCGACGGTCGGCGCCGTAATCCGGAGCCTGGCCGATGCTGTGCCCACGCTCAAGCCGCGGCCCATCAGCATCTCGGACAAGAACACCTCCGAGATCCAGTTGGACGCGTCACCTGCGGGCCTGTTGGATCTGTGCCGGAAAATCGACGCGGAGGGTCACGGCAAGATCGCCGTGGTTGAGGTGGAAAACAACGGCAAGAAGGCATTTGTTGTGGTGGTTCCGGGAACTCAGCCCGGAGGCCAGCCCGGCGGCAACAATCCCTTCGACGAAGCCGGGATCGGGGAGGGGCTGGGCTACGGGTCCGAATATATGAACGCGGCCATCCGTTCTGCCCTGGAACAGGCCGGCGCCGAGGCGCATGACCAGGTGGTGGCGGTTGGCTACAGCCAGGGCGGAATCCACGCCATGAACCTCAGCCAGGACAAGGCGTTTCTCGCCGAATACGATCTCAAGTACGTGCTGACTGCCGGATCACCGGTGGGTGGCATTACCCCCGGCCCCGGAACCAGCACCCTTCATCTGGAGCATCGGCAGGACTGGGTGCCGGGCAGCGACGGTGTCCCGAGCCCGGATACAAAGGACAGGGTGACCGTCACGCTGACCAACCCGGTGGTCACGCTGCCGGGCGAGGATCCCGGTATAGGACCGGGCCACAAACTCAGCAATTACGAGGAAGGCGCCAGGGCCGTTACGGCCAGCAACGATCCCTCGCTGGTGGCGTCAACGTCCGTATTGGCGGGTGTAGTGGGCGCAGGCGGAGCGGCAAAGATGACCAGTTTTTCACTGAAACGCGATCCCGTGGTGCCGAAGAACGCCGTACTCCGTGCACCCGGACCTCTGCTGCCGCCGGGGACGCCGGGCGCAGCAAGAACCCCAGACGCCTGACGCTTTATGCCCGCTACTACCGCTTGCGGGCGCCCGGTATCCGGGCCGCCACCAGGGAGATGATCGTGATGATGATGGCGGCCAGAACAGCCGTCCAGAAGAAACCGTCGATGGTGAAATGGACCGGCGTGTAACTGCTCAGCCAGGACGTCAGGTAGAGCATGGCCGCATTGATGACAATAGTGAACAGGCCCAGCGTGAGAATGGTGAGCGGCAGGGACAGCAGGCTGACCAGCGGCTTGACGAGGGCGTTGACCACTCCGAAGATCAGGCCGATGAACAGATAGGCGAGGATGATGCCGATGGTGTCCGTGCCCTGTGTGACCCCGGTTTTGGCCACAGCCTCAGTGGTGGCCGTGGTGGTGATGTCCAGCCCGGGCAGAATCCAGTTGGCAATCCAAAGGGCAAGCCCGTTAATGAGGACCCGAACAATAAAAGAACGCATGGCCCCATGCTGTCACAACCCGTGGCAATACGGCGCAGACGTGGAAGTAGGCTAGTTGGCATGACTTCACAAGAGACTTCGGCTGGCGAAATCCGGCCGCGCCCGGTTGTTGACCAGCTTCCCCGCTACGCCGCGGGCAAGCCGCCCGTCGCCGTCGACGGACTGGTCAGCTACAAGCTTTCCTCCAACGAAAACCCGCTTCCGCCCATCCCCGCCGTACTCAAGGCGATTGCGGAACAGGCAGACTTCAATCGCTACCCGGATCCGCTCAGCAGCAAGCTGCGCGGAGCCCTCGCCAAGTTCCTGGACGTTCCGGCAGAGGATATTGTCACCGGGGCAGGCAGCCTGGGCGCACTCAACCAGCTGCTGACCACGTTTGCCGGCCAGAACGATAACGGCAAAGCTGATGAAGTCATCTACGCCTGGCGTTCCTTCGAGGCCTATCCGATCTGCGTCGGCCTGACAGGCGCCGAAAGCGTACGGATTCCGCTCACCGCGGACGGACGCCACAACCTCGACGTCATGGCGTCGGCCGTGACGGCGCGCACCAGGGTGATCCTGCTGTGCACGCCCAACAATCCCACCGGCCCCATCCTCACCACGGACGAAACCGAGCGTTTTATCCGGGCCGTCCCGTCGGACGTCGTGGTGGTCATCGACGAGGCCTATCAGGAATTCGTGCGTGCGGAGGACGCCGTGGATGGCATCGCCATGTACCGGAAGTACCCCAACGTGGTGGTGCTCAGGACGTTCTCCAAGGCGCACGGCCTTGCCGGGCTCCGGGTTGGCTACAGCGTATCCAACCCGGAACTGACTCAGCATCTGCGGGTAGCCGCCACGCCGTTTGCCGTGTCCCAGATCGCCGAGCAGGCGGCCGTGGTGTCGCTGCAGAACTATGACCAGGTTGTAGAAAGGGTACAAAGCCTCGTGGATGAGCGGGACCGCGTAACTGCCGGGCTCAAGGATCTGGGATGGTTTGTTCCGGAGGCCCAGGGCAACTTTGTCTGGCTCAATCTGGGCAGCAACAGCTCGGAATTCGCCGCGCTGGCGGGGGCGCAGGCCCTGTCGGTGCGGGCCTTCGGGGACGAGGGTGTGCGGGTCAGCATCGGCGAGACCGAGGCCAACACCCGTTTCCTGGAACTCTGTGCGAACTATACAAAACCGCCACGACGTTCCTAGCGCTTAACATAAAGCCCCCTCAACCCCTACTGCAGATAAAGTAAGGGGCAGTAAGCCAAAATATATGCCGCATCAGGAATGCATTCCTGATGCGGCATATATCCCA
This sequence comes from Pseudarthrobacter sp. N5, assembly GCF_050157035.1. Taxonomy (GTDB): domain Bacteria; phylum Actinomycetota; class Actinomycetes; order Actinomycetales; family Micrococcaceae; genus Arthrobacter. Next base: position 104,797 of record NZ_CP189593.1, on the reverse strand, counting down.
GCGATATTGCAAAGCATCCGGATGCGGCAAGCAAGGAGACGGTATGGGCGCCACACATCTGCCCTCCACCGAGTTCGATGGAACCGATTTAGACGACCAGCTTGAGGCGGCCGCCGAGGCCGCCCAGGGTCAGCCGGGAGCCGAGATGGTCCAGCTGCTCGGTCCCGACGGCAAGCTCGGCACGGATCCCGTGTTCTCGGAGTACGCCAGCAGGCTCGATTCAGAAAAGCTCCGGGGGTTTTACGCGGACATGGCCGCCATCCGCCGCTTTGACCAGGAAGCGACGGCCCTCCAGCGGCAGGGCCAGCTGGCCCTCTGGGTTCCGCTGACCGGCCAGGAGGCGGCACAGATCGGCTCCGGCCGGGCCACCCAGCCGCAGGACTACATCTTCCCCACCTACCGCGAGCACGGAGTGGCACTCACCCGCAACGTTGACCTGGCCGAGCTCCTGCGCCAGTTCCGCGGTGTCTCCAACGGCGGCTGGGACCCCAAAGAAACCAACTTCCACCTTTACACACTGGTTCTCGCCGCGCAGACGCCTCATGCCGTGGGCTATGCGATGGGCATCCAGCGCGACCAGCAGCTCGCTGAGGCCAGGGCCGCCGAAAACTCCCACCTCGAAGGTGGCGTGGAAGCGGATCCCAAGGCCGCCGTCGTCGTTTATTTCGGTGACGGCGCGAGCTCCGAAGGCGACGTCCATGAATCCATGGTGTTCGCCGCCTCGTACAACGCGCCGGTGGTCTTTTTCTGCCAGAACAACCACTGGGCCATCTCCGTGCCCACGTCCGTTCAGACCCGCATCCCGCTGTCCAACCGCGCAAAGGGCTACGGCTTCCCGGGCATCCGGGTTGACGGGAATGACGTCATCGCCGTGCACGCCGTGACGGAATGGGCCCTGGAACATGCCCGCGAAGGAAAAGGGCCGGTGCTGATCGAGGCCTTCACCTACAGGGTGGGCGCGCACACCACGGCGGATGACCCCACCAAGTACCGCGAGTCCTCCGAGGAAGCGCTGTGGCGCGCCAAGGATCCACTGGAGCGGCTGGAGAAGTACCTCCGCGCCGAAGGCCTGGCGGATGAGGCCTTCTTCGAACAGGTCAAAGCCGACGGCAACGAACTTGCGGCGTATGTCCGCAAGACCACCTATGACCTGGAAACGCCGGACATCCGCACCGCCTTCGCGAACACCTACGTGGAGGCGCACCCGCTGGTGGCCGAGGAACTGGCGTGGTTCGAGGAATACAGTGCAGGGTTTGCCGGCGAGGCAGCGGACGAAGGGGCAGGCCACTGATGACCACCATGACCATCGCCAAGGCCATCAACGAAGGCCTCCGCGCTACCCTCAGCAACAACCCCAAAACGCTGCTGATGGGCGAGGACATTGGCCCTCTGGGCGGCGTCTACCGCGTCACGGACGGCCTCATCAACGAGTTCGGCGCCCACCGTGTGGTGGACACTCCGCTGGCCGAATCGGGCATCATCGGCACGGCGATCGGCCTGGCCCTGCGCGGCTACCTGCCCGTCTGCGAGATCCAGTTCGATGGTTTTGTGTTCCCGGGCTTCAACCAGATCACCACCCAGCTGGCGAAAATGCACGCCCGCAGCAACGGCAGGCTGACGGTTCCCGTGGTCATCCGGATCCCGTACGGCGGGGGCATCGGCTCGATCGAGCACCACTCGGAGTCCCCGGAAGCGCTCTTTGCGCACACTGCAGGGCTGCGCATCATCACGCCGTCCAACCCGCACGACGCCTATTGGATGATTCAGCAGGCCGTGGAGTGCCAGGACCCGGTGATCGTCTTCGAACCCAAGCGCCGGTACTGGCTCAAGGGTGAGGTGGACACGGAATCTGCCGGTTTGGCCGCGGATCCGTTCAAAGCCCACGTGGTCCGCGAGGGAACGGACGCCACAGTGGTGGTGTACGGGCCGCTGGTTCCCGTGGCGCTGGCTGCGGCGAATGCGGCCGCCGAGGACGGCCACAGCCTGGAGGTCATTGACCTGCGCTCCATCTCGCCGATCGACTTTGACACCATCACGGACTCCGTCAAAAAGACCGGACGGCTCATCGTTTCCCACGAGGCTCCCACATTCGGAGGCATCGGCGGCGAAATTGCCGCCCGGGTCAGCGAGCGGGCCTTCCACTCACTTGAGGCCCCAGTCATCCGCGTGGGCGGCTTCCATATGCCCTACCCCGTGGCCAAGGTGGAAGAGGATTACCTCCCGGACATCGACCGCATCCTGGAGGCGCTGGACCGCGCGCTCGCGTACTGATCCTGCCTTCCGACCTGCCGTTGCCTGAGCTCTTGAAACCGAGGACACCATGACTCTTAACAAGTTCAACCTCCCCGATGTGGGCGAAGGACTGACCGAGGCCGAAATCGTCGCCTGGAAGGTCAAGCCCGGCGATACCGTGGCCATCAACGATGTCCTCTGCGAGATCGAGACCGCCAAGTCACTGGTCGAACTGCCGTCGCCGTTCGCCGGCACCGTCACTGAGCTGCTGGTCCCGGAAGGCGTGACAATCGACGTCGGGACCGCCATTATCAGCGTGTCCGACGCCGTCTCCGGAGACCCCACCCCGGCCGACGTTCCGCCGCCTGCGGCTGCGGCTGCGCCCGTTGACGCGCCGATGTACGGCAAGCTGCCTGCGGACGGCGGCGCGGGGAGCGCCGGCTCCAGCGCTGAGGCGTCCAACGCATTGAAGTCCGACGGCGGTGCAGCAGCAGGCGGCATGGCCGGCGGTCCGCTGGTGGGTTCCGGCCCGAAGGCCGACGCCGTGAAGCGGCGCCCCCGGATTTCGGCTGGCCCGGCGATTTCGACAGGGTCAATCACCGAGCCCGCACCGGTGGCCGAGCCGGCCCCGGCCGCTGGGAGTGAGGGGAGCGAGACCCCCGGAATTCCGGCAGACGCCATCACTGACTCGGCGCGCCCCACCCTCGGTGGCACCATCACCGGCCTGGTTAACAAAGTCCTCGCCAAACCGCCGGTCCGCAAAATCGCGAGGGATCTTGGCATCGACCTGGCGGACGTCGTAGCCACCGGAGCCCGCGGTGAAGTGACACGCGAAGACCTGGTCAGCTACCAGTCCCAGCGCGATGCCGAGCTGGACAAGGCGGAAGGCTTCTGGGGCAAGTCGGGCAAGCCACAGGACCAGCGGATCGAACGCATCCCGGTCAAGGGTGTCCGCAAGGCCACGGCGAAGGCCATGGTGGAATCGGCTTTCGCCGCGCCGCACGTCAGCATTTTTGTGGACGTGGATGCCAGCCGCACCATGGAGTTCGTCAAACGACTGAAGGTGTCCCGTGACTTCGAGGGCATCAAGGTGTCCCCGCTGCTGATCCTGGCGAAGGCCGTCATTTGGGCTGCCGCGCGCAATCCGAGCGTCAACGCCACCTGGGTGGACAACGCGGACGGCAGCGATTCGGCCGAAATCCATGTGAAGCACTACATGAACCTGGGCATAGCGGCTGCCACGCCGCGTGGACTGATGGTCCCGAACATCAAGAATGCCCAGGACCTCTCGCTTAAAGAACTGGCGCTGGCGCTGAACGATCTCGCCACCACGGCCCGGGCCGGCAAGACCCAGCCCGCGCAGATGCAGGGCGGGACGCTGACAGTCACTAATATCGGTGCCCTGGGCATCGATACCGGTACCCCCATCATCAACCCGGGCGAAGTGGCAATCGTGGCCTTCGGAACCATCAAGCAGAAGCCGTGGGTGCTGGACGGGGAAGTCATACCGCGCTGGATCACCACGCTGGGCGGCTCTTTTGACCACCGAGTGGTGGACGGGGACCTGTCCGCCCGTTTTATGGCCGACGTCGCCGCCATTCTCGAAGAGCCGGCGCTGCTGCTTGACTAGGCGTTGAGGGTGGCTGGTCCGCGTGGATTGCGTTGAACCGCAAAGCCGGCGCATGAACGGCAAGTCAAGGACCGGCAACCGGGCTGCCAGGGTCCTTACCGAGGTCTTTCAGCCGCCGGTGGTGGTGACGGCTCAGTTGCTGGTCAGCCCTGCAATTGAGCCGGGGTTCCCAGCCACCGTCTGGTACGGCGTACTTGCCGCCGTGTTTGTGTGCGTGCTGCCGCTGGCGCTGGTGCTTCTCCTGGTAAAGCTAGGCAAGGTCTCAGACCACCATGTGAGCAACCGGAAACAGCGTGCCCCGGTTTTGCTGATGTCGACGCTTTCACTGGCGGTAGGCCTGGCGGCGCTCCGGGCGACAGGCGCACCGCAGAGTGTCACGGTGATGGTGCTGGCCATTGTTGGCGGAATCCTGGTGATTGCTGCAGTGAGTCCGTTCTGGAAGATCAGCGGCCATGCTGCGGCCGTTTCATCCTCCGCTGTCATCGCGGTGCTGATGCTGGGACTATGGTGGCTTCCGCTGCTCCTGCTGATTCCCGCCGTGGGCTGGTCCCGGGTGATGCTGCGGGCACACACTGCGGGACAGGTGATCGCAGGTTCGCTGTTCGGCGGCGTTGTGATGGCCAGCCTGTGGTGGCTCCTGCGGCTATGGATGCTCTGAGCGCGGGCGTGCCGGTCTGTCAGCAGCATCGGGGGCACCTCGAATTCTACCGGGGCGTTCGCTGGGACAGGCCGCCGGGAGCGTGAGAACTGACACCAAAACAGGCCTCCGGGGGCTAGAGTGGCACCAGCTGCCGCTGCACCGCCGCCGGACCTGACGCGCGGGCACCGCGGGCGCAGATCAAAGGAGATGTTGCGTGTTCTCGAGCCCTTTCCCGGACGTCATTATTCCGGATCAGAGTATTCACGAGTACCTTTTCGGCGGGCTGGCTGACGCGGAACTGGACCGGATCGCCGTCGTTGATGGCACCAGCGGCGCGGAGACCACGTACCGCCAGCTGCTTGGCCAGATTGACGCCATTGCGGGGGCGGTGGCCGCGCAAGGCCTGGCAGCGCACGGTGTGGCCGCAATGTTGTGCCCCAACATCCCCGCGTTCACAGCCGTGTTCCACGGTTTGCTGCGGGCCGGGGCCACGGTCACCACCGTGAATTCGCTGTACACGGCAGATGAAATCGCCCTTCAGCTCGAAGACGCCGGGGCCGGGTGGATTTTCACTGTCTCGGCCCTGCTGCCGGGCGCCAAGGAGGCAGCCGGCCGGGCCGGCATTCCGGACGAACGGCTGGTGGTGCTCGACGGCGCCGAAGGTCACGCTTCGCTGCGGGATCTGCTCACAGCGGGCGCCCCCGCCCCGGACATCCGCATTGACCCGGCCACCCATGTGGCTGTGCTGCCCTATTCGTCCGGGACCACGGGCCGGCCCAAGGGGGTAATGCTCAGCCACCGCAACCTGGTGGCCAACGTTGAACAGTCGCGCGCGCTGCTCAACGTGGGCCCGGAAGACCGGCTGCTGGCGTTGCTGCCGTTCTTCCATATCTACGGCCTCACCGTCCTGCTGAACCTGGCCTTCCGGGAACGGGCACGCCTGGTGACCATGCCCCGCTTCGATCTTGCAGAGTTCCTGCGGATGATCCAGGACCATCGCTGCAGCTACCTGTTTATAGCCCCGCCGGTGGCCGTTGCGCTGTCCAAGCACCCCATGGTTGACGAGTACGATCTCAGCTCGGTCCACACCACCCTGTCCGGGGCCGCTCCGCTGGACGGCGAGCTGGGTGCTGCGCTAGCCGAACGTCTAGATTGCCGGGTGCTGCAGGGATACGGCATGACGGAAATGAGCCCGGTCTCGCACCTGATACCTCAGTCTGCGGAGGGTGTCCCCGTCAGCTCGGTGGGGTACACCGTGCCCAACATGGAATGCCGGCTGATTGATCCTGCCAGCGGCGAGGAAATCGGAGTTCCGGCCGAAGGCGTCAGTGCTCCCGGGCATCTGTTGTGCCGCGGCCCCAACGTGATGCTTGGCTATCTGAACCGGCCGGAGGAAACGGCAGACACCCTGGATCCGGATGGCTACCTCCACACCGGTGACGTGGCCACGGTCCGCGCGGACGGCGTCGTAAGTATTGTTGACCGGCTCAAGGAGCTCATCAAATACAAGGGCTATCAGATCGCTCCGGCTGAGCTTGAGGCGCTGCTGCTGACGCACCCCGGCATCGCGGATGCCGCAGTGATCGGAACGAACGACGCCGACGGCCAGGAAGTGCCCATGGCGTTTGTGGTGCGTCAGCCGGGGGAGTCCGGCGACAGTCTCAATGAGGCTGAGGTGATGGAGTTTGTGGCAGCGAAGGTTGCCCCGCACAAAAAAGTCCGGCGCGTCGAGTTCATCGAGGCGGTGCCGAAATCAGCATCCGGCAAAATCCTTCGCCGGATGCTGAGAACGGCGTAGCGGGCTTCAGTCGGCGTCGTAGGTGTTGGCAATGTACACGTCGCACGGGGCATTGTGGGCCACACTGTTGGCAACGCTGCCCAGCACCCGGCCAAGTCCATGCATGCGGCGGTTGCCCACCACGATCATGCGGGCGTCAAAGCGCCCCGCTTCCTTGATCAGGGCATCCGCCGGTTTGCCGCGTGCGGCGGAATAGGTGACTTTGAGATCGGCCGTGCTGAGACTGGCGGCCACGTTCTTGGCCACAGTCTCGGCGTCGTCCGCGTCGGAGACGATCCATTTGTCGCTGCCGCTGCCGAAGACTTCCGTGCGGTCGCTGTCGAACGCTGAGACCACGTGCAGGGTGGCACCAAGGGCCACTGCGAGGTCCCGTGCTGACTCCGCGGCCTTCTGGGCAGTCCTGCTGCCATCCACGCCAACAACAATGATTCCGGTCATAGCCCAGCTCCTTATGATGTGATGCACGTCTAAATCGATGCCTGTAGCCAGCCAAACTCCACAGTCGCCCCAGATTACAGCGCGGCGATGGCTTCCCGCAGCACCGGGGCAAGCCGGCGAATGCCTTCCGCAATGGATTCCGGCGGAACCGCGCTGAACGCCAGCCGCAACTTGTTGGAAGGGTCATCCGAATGTGTAAATGCCGCGCCCGGAATAAATACCACTCCGGCATCGATGGCCTTCTGCAGCAGCGGGTACGTATCCACTCCATCGGGCAGGGTCACCCACACAAAGAAGCCGCCTTCCGGCCGGGTCCAACTCAGGCCCTCCGGCATATGCTCTTCCAGCGCGGCCAGCATTGCCTGGCAGCGTTCGGCGTACAGGCCGCGGTAGGTTTCGATCTGACCGCGCCAGTCGTAGTCCCGCAAATACGCGGAGACCAGCATCTGGTTAAGCGTGGGAGGACACAGCGTGACGGCTTCAGAGGCCAGGTAGTAGCGGCGCTGAAGGTGGGCCGGGACCAGGGCCCAGCCGATCCGCAGGCCAGGGGCAAAGATCTTGGAGAACGATCCCATGTAGATGACGTCGTCCGGATTGGCGCCCCGCAGAGGGGGGAGCGGCTTGCCGTCAAACCGCAGGAGGCCGTAGGGGTTGTCCTCCAGAACCAGAATATTCGCCTTGCGGCATATATCTACGATTTTCTGCCGGCGATCTTCAGCGAGGGTGATCCCGGACGGGTTGTTGAAATTCGGGATGGTGTAGAGGAACTTGATGTTTTTGCCAGCGGACTGGAGTGCGGCGATCCGTGCTTCGAGAAGCTCAGGGACCAGGCCGTCGTTGTCCATTTCCACCGGTTCAACCTGAACCTGGTAGGCCTCGAAGGTGTTGAGGGCCCCCACATACGTAGGATCCTCCACCAGGACTACATCACCCGGGTTGCAGAAAACCTTGGTGGCAACATCCTGGGCTGACTGCGAGCCGGCGGTGATCACCACGTTCTGCGGGAGGGCGTCCAGGATTCCCTCGGCCGCCATCACCTCGCAGATTTGGGTGCGGAGCTCCTCGGTTCCCTGTCCGCCGCCGTACTGCAGGGCGGTGAGGCCCTCTTCGCCAATGATCCGGGCCGCTGTATGCGCGAGCTTCCGCAGCGGAAGCGACTGCAGATACGGGCTGCCTCCAGCCAGTGAGACGAGACCCGGCCGCATGGAGATGTCAAAAACGTCCCGGACCGCGGACTGTTTGATGTTGGCTGCGCGCTCCGAGAACAATTCCTCGTGGCGGTGGGCGGACGTGGCCGCGCGTTCGATTGCATCAATTGCTTCGGCCGGCAGCAGCATTGCTTCGGCATCAAGTGTTTTGTGGGTCACACTCCAAGGATACAACCCAGAGTTGCCAATCAGGCAACAGTTGTTGACAAAATTACGATTACTGCGGGAATCCCTTTACCTCAGGCCGGTCAAGGTCTGGAATAGACCCATGACAACCTACGCGCACCTGGAAGCAAAGGCCAAGGCATTTTTTGCACTCCACTCGGAGGGTCCGGCGCCGCTGATCCTGGTGAATGCGTGGGATGCGGCGTCCGCGCGGCTGGTCCAGGAGGCTGGCGCCAAGGCCGTGGCCACGTCCAGCTCGGCGATGTCCTGGAGCCTGGGATTTCCGGATGGCAACCAGCTGCCCCGTGCGCTGGCCATGGATGCACTGCGCAGGATCGTGGCGGCCACGGAGCTGCCCGTCACGGCTGATATCGAAACCGGCTACGCGGGGAGTGGCGGAAGCTTCGACGACGGTCTGCTCAAGGAGACCATCCATGCGGTACTGGACGCGGGCGCCGTCGGGGTCAACTTTGAGGACGCCGGCGATCAGCCACTCACCGCCGTCGACGAACAGTCGCGCCGCATCAGGCTCATCCGGCAGACCGCGGAGGACGCCGGCGTCGGGCTGTTTATCAACGCCCGGACGGACACGTACCTGTCCGGCAATTACCCGGAAACTGCCTTTGAGGAGACGCTGCTTCGTGCGGACGCGTACCTTGCGGCCGGAGCCAGTGGCGTCTTTGTACCGGGAGTGACGGATCTGCACGTCCTGCACGAACTGTCATGGCGGATCGCGGCCCCCTTGAATGCCCTCGCCGGCGTGGGGGCGCCGTCAGTTGGGGAACTGCATGACGTCGGTGTGCGGCGGATCAGCATCGGCGGCAACACCGCCAAAGCGGCTTATGCAACGGTGTCCCGGGTGGCCGCGGAAGTGCTGGGCGACGGCAACTGGTCCGAGCTGGCGGGTGCGCGCAGCCACGCCGACATGGATGCGCTGTTTGACCGCGGAGGAGGTCGGGATGCGGGCCGGGAGGCATATGTGTGGGCTGGATTGTTTGGTGAGTGAGATGACGCGGTTCATCCTAGGCCTGTTGGCGGCGGCCGGCCTGCTGCTGTGTGGCTGCAGTATCGATCCCGGACGGGGCACCGGCCATTCCGGGTTGATCACGGGCTACGTTATGACCGCGCCGGTCTGCCCCGTTGAACGTGTAGGGCAGGAGTGTCCGCCGCGCCCTTTGTCAGGCGCCTCGGTGCTCGCATTGGACGGAGACGCCGTCAGGGGCTCGGCGCTCACAGACGGCACGGGCGCTTTCCGCCTAGCGCTGCCCGAAGGCCGTTACGTCATCAGGGCGAGCAACGTGGGCGGCTACGCTTCGGCGGCCAGCCAGGAGGTGGTCGTCTCGGGCGATCCCGTTCACATCACACTGATTGTGGATAGCGGCATTCGCTGAAGGCCGCTGAGGGGGACCTGTACGGTCAATCTCCCGCCAGCGATATGACACCCAACTGGTGCATCAGCCCGAGGTCATCCCGGTTCGACCAGTGCTCGGCGATTCTTCCGTCCGCAATGCGATGAATCGCCACCGCCGTCTCGCGCAAATTCTTCCCAGTTGCGGGCAGAGGGCCAGGTAGGTCACCCTCATGGCGGCCGGTTGCTGTCAGCCGCGTCGCTACCTTATCGCCCTCGGCCAACTGGTCCTCGATCTCATGTCGCCCGGGGGTGGCAGTCCAGAAGATCCGAAATGCCTGCTTGAGGCCCTCGCGCCCCGCCGGCAAGCCCGGAAACGGCGGATTGTGATCGACATAGTCTTCCGCGACAAGCTCATCCATGGCTTCGATATTGCCGGCATCGATCTCCGCGTAGAAGCGCAGGACAATCGCCTTGTTGTCCTCGGTCGTCATCGTGGCCTCCTGATTGCCGTGCCAGTTCCTGACTTGGCAATCCCCGTCGTCAGCATGCGCTCACGCTACTCCCGCCTGCGGCATTGCACAATCGGTCCCAGGGCGTCGGAGTCAGAGTCCAGTCACCTTCGCAAACGCGTTCAGAAAGTCCTGCGGACTCTCGTCTAGCGCAGGCTCAGGACGTCCGCCAGGCGAACGCCGTCGATATAGATCTCCGCCCTGACGGCACCCGCCGCCGTGACAGCGGTCTGGGTGAGCTGCGCTTCTACTCTGGGAATGTCACAGACCCCTCCGGGCTGCACTGAGCCGCTCAGGTTCACCACCACTGTGGTGCCGTCCGAGTACCCCGAAACGTAGGTCAAAGTGGAGTTTGCCAGCGCGTTGTACAGCCCGGCAGGAGCGTCCCCGGCGGTACCGCCCAGCAGCCCGTTCAGGGCGCTCCGCAATGGCTCTCCGGTGGCCGGCGCCGTGATGTGGACGGCAACCAGGCTGTCATTGCAGCCGAACCGGACGCCACTGCTGCCGCCGTCGTCCAGGGCAACGAAGTACGCGGCCGTGCCGGCCGTCCCGGAGGAGACGGTTCCCGGCGATGCCACCTGTTGTGCGGCAACCGGGCCGCGTACTGGCGCGGCGCCCGCCGCCGATGGGGCCCCGGTGGCTGCGGCCGTAGCGGCCGGTGATGCTCCGGCGGCGGGCCGCGCAGCTCCGGTTGGCGAGGACCCGGACAACGGCGATGCGTGAGGCGTAGCCGCAGCAAGAGAAGCACTGTTGGCAGGTGAACCGGCCGCCGGTGCGGGCTGGGGCTGCGGGGCAGGCACCGGCATTTCAACTCGAGATGGCGCGCCCGCGGCGGCGCCCGCGTTCACTACGGAATCTGGGGCGGTACCGGGTCCGGCGGCACAGGACGCCAGCCATAACGGAATCATCAGGCATACCGCGGCGGACGCCGCCCTTGCCCTGTCCCCACGCCTTGCCCTGATACCCAGCCGAGTCCTCATGACTGCACCGCATTCCCGTCCCGGTACGCCCGTAAATTAACGTTACGGCGGCCGCGGCCACAGTGGAATATGCGTCCAGCGTCAGTTCGGCCGCAGCTCAGTCACGGTTTGGTGTCGCCCCGAACGGCAAAACGCCCCGGCTGCCGATTCCGGCTGCCGGGGCGCTGGGCGCGTGGTGGTGACTAGGCTGCGGCGTCGGCCGTTTCGACGGCAGAAAGGGCCTCAAAAACGCCCTTGATCTGCTCAACAACTTCGGCGTCGTCCTTCGGGTGGAGTTCGGCGAAGCGGATCATGGAGCCCGGGACAGCGAGTTTGACGTCCGCGAGCACCCGGGCACCGGCGATGCCGACCGCCTTGCGGGCCTCGTCCTGTGCCCAGACTCCGCCGAACTGGCCGAAAGCGGTACCGACGACGGCGGTCGGCTTGCCCGTGAGGGCTCCGGCGCCGTGCGGGCGGGACAGCCAGTCGATGGCGTTCTTCAGCGACGCGGGAACGGTTCCGTTGTGCTCCGGAGTGACCAGCAGCAGGGTGTCGGCGGCGTTTGCTGCGGCGCGCAGCGCCGCGGCTGCGGCGGGAACCTGTCCTTCGACGTCGATGTCCTCGTTGTAGAACGGAATGTTGCCAAGGCTTTCGTGGATGACGACGTCGATCTGTTCGGGTGCGTTCAGCTGGATGGCCTCGGCGAGCTTCTGGTTGTGGGAATCGGCGCGCAGGCTGCCCACCAGGGTGAGTACGGTGCTCTTGGACATGTGAACTCCTTTTGTCTGGCCGCGGACTGATCCGCCTGCCGGCTGGTAAATGAGGCTGTTGGTGGCCTTCACAGAATCTAAACGGACTATGGTCCGGATATTATTCCCGGGACTACAATGTTGCTTGTGAGCCTGATCCCCATTCGCTCCGGCGCCCAACCTGGCGCCCAACCCGGCGCCCAAGCCGGGCCCGAACGCAGCGACGCCGCGCGGAACCGTGAGCTGCTTCTCAAGGCCGCCCGGGAACTGATTGAGGAATGCGGAGCAGACGGCCTCACCATGGACAAGCTGGCTGAGCGGGCCGGTGTGGGCAAGGGCACCGTCTTCCGGCGGTTCGGCAGCAGGGCGGGGCTGATGATGACGCTCCTCAGCGACTCCGAGGCGGAGTTTCAGGGACGTTTTATGTTTGGCCCGCCACCCCTCGGCCCGGGCGCCCCGGCATTGGAGAGGCTCATTGCGTTCGGAGCCGGGCGGATCGGCTACGTGCTCGAATTCGGCGAACTGGCACGGGCGGCTGATGCCTCGGCGCACAACCGTTTTGAGGTACCGGCAGCCGTGCTGTGGCACCGCCATATCGAGCATCTCCTGCGTTTGGCCGGCCTGGATGCAGACCCCTGGCTGCTGGCGATGTCGCTGAGCGCAACCCTGGATCCGGAGCGGCTCCTGCACGCGGTCCGCATCCAGGGAATAGCCTCGGAACGACTTGTGGAATCGTGGCGGGAACTTGTCACGCGGGTGGTGCGGGGCGCGTAGCCTAGCCGACTTGCCGTGACAGTTCCAGTCAAATCAATTCCACTGAATTATTCATAACGATCTGATACTGGACACGCGTTTTCCTGCCCCCGCGCCCCTTTGGTTGGACGATTCATGTGGTAGTTTCCTCTGGAATGTGACCCGCAACATAGTCCACAAGGACCAGGCCCCCACAGGCTGCGGGAGGCCAGCCACCCGCTGGAACAGATCCCGGATTGGCGGCGGAACCCCTGCCAGACGGGGGACTACGGAAGGATCGTTTTTGTGAATGTTGTAAAGTCCGCGGCTTCGGTGTGCTCATCCGAGGCTTCGCCGGTGGTATTTGCTCCGCAGCAGGCCACGGCGATCCAGAAGTAGCGGCACCGTGTTCAGATACCTTGCCAAGCGAAGCATCACGTATGCATTCATGATCTTCCTGACCACCTCGGCAGGCTACTTCCTGGCCGTCAGCCAGCTCAAGCCGGCTCTGCTGGAGCAGGAGAAGATCCCGCGTCCCACGCCCGAACAGGTGGCGAATTCCTTTCGGCTCAAGGGCCTGGACCCGGGGCAGAACCCGTGGGAACGCTATCTGGACTGGTTGACGGGAATCGTCACCCGCTGGGACTGGGGACGCAGCCCCAACGGAGCCTTCATCAACGCCGAGTTCGGTGACCGCGTGTGGATCTCCACACGGCTCTTCCTCGCCTCGATTGTGCTGACCCTCATCATCGGCGTCGCACTGGGTGTTTACTCCGCTGCCCGGCAGTACAAGTTCCAGGACCGGGTCATCACCTCGTACAGCTACCTTGTGTACATCGTCCCGGCCCCGATTGCCTACTTCCTGGTGCAGCTCGGCGCCATCAACGTCAATGAGACCGTGGGCGAACGTATCTTCTTCGTCACGGGTATTTCAACACCAGGAATGGACCCCGGCTGGGCGCAGTTTGTGGACATGCTGGCGCATTACGCCGTGCCCACCTTCGCCATCACCATCGTTGGCTGGGGCACCTACCAGATCGCCCAGCGCCAGTACCTGCTGGACAACGTCAACGCCGACTTCGTCCGCACGGCGCGCGCAAAGGGCCTCACCCGCAACCAGGCCATCACGCGCCACGCACTGCGCGTCTCGTTCATCCCCGTGGCCCAGAGCATTGCGTTCACTATCCCCGCAATCTTCGCCGGCGGCTTCTTTGCCGAGAAGATCTTCGCCTGGCACGGAGTGGGTTCCTGGAGCATCGACGCCATCGCCCTGCAGGACGTCAATGCGGCAACAGCAACACTCGCCTACGGTTCTGTGATCTTCGCAATCGGAGCCATCCTGGCGGACTTCGCCACCACGCTTGTAGACCCGAGAGTGAGGGTGCAGTAGCCATGACCAACCTGAACACCATTGATCCGGCCGCCGTAGCCGAAGAGGCACACCTCGAGAACGGCGATGTGGTGATCGGCAAAGGCACCATCATTCTCCGGCGCTTCCTGCGGAACAAAACCGCTGTGGCCGGCCTCTTTATCTTTCTTGCCCTGACCGTGTTCTCCTTCATTGGCGGACTCTTCACCAGCTGGGACAAGGAAACCATCGACCCCTTCAACATCGGCATGGGTCCTTCCGCCGAGCACCTGCTCGGCACGTCGCAGGCCGGAATCGACCTCTATGCGATGACAGTGGAAGGCACCCGGATCTCCATCCTGATCGGCCTGGTGGTCGGCCTGGTGTCCGTGCTGATCGCGGCCGTCTACGGCTGCTCCATGGCGTACTTCGGCGGCAAACTGGACACGGTCATGCTGTTCGTCCTGGAAGCGCTGATCATGATGCCTGCCCTGCTGGTGGTGGCAGTGGCCACCAGCGGCGGCGGAGACGGCGTCAAGAAGGACCTGCCCAGCTGGCTCCTGCTGATCATCGTCCTGCTGGTCTTCAGCTGGATGGGCACGGCCCGGCTGATCCGTTCGCTCTCCATGTCCCTGATGCAGCGCGACTACGTCAAGGCCGCCCAGTACATGGGTGTGCCGTCCCGCCGGATCGTCTGGCGCCACCTCGTTCCCAACATCGGCTCGCTCCTGGTCCTGGACATCACCCGCGGCGTCACCGGCGCCATCCTTGCCGAGGTGGCGTTTTCCTTCATCGGCATCGGGATCAAGGTCCCGGACGTCAGCCTGGGTGTGCTGATCGGCCAGGCCACCTCGCAGGTCTCCACTTTTCCGTGGATGTTCTGGGCGCCGCTGGTGGTCATGTTCCTGCTGACCGGTTCGCTGGCCATGATGAACGACGGCCTCCGCGATGCGTTCGATCCCAGCTCCAGCTCCATCGGCAAGGCAAAGAAGAAAAACTCATGAGCAGCGAAACGTCCACCGAGTCCACACGGTTCACGGCCGTAAACCAGTCCACCGCTGAGCGACTCCACCTGGCAGGGCTGCATGGCCCCACGGATGCCGTGCTCTCCGTCCGTGACCTGAACGTCCGCTTCAACTCGGAAAACGGTGTGGTGCACGCGGTGCGCGGCATCGACTTCGATCTGATGCCCGGTAAAACGCTCGGCATCGTGGGCGAATCCGGTTCCGGAAAGTCAGTCACATCCATGGCCATCATGGGGCTGCTTCCCCCTACCGCCGAGATCACCGGCTCTGTCCTGCTCAAGGGCAACGAACTGCTGGGCCTCAGCGACAAAGCCATGTGCAGGTTCCGCGGCAACGACATCGCCATGGTGTTCCAGGACCCGCTCTCCTCCCTGACACCCGTCTACACGGTGGGGCACCAGATCATCGAGGCGCTCACTGTCCACAACCCCAACATGAGCAAACTGGCCAAGGAGGCACGCGCCGTCGAACTTCTCGGCATGGTGGGCATCCCGAGTCCGAAGGACCGGCTCAAGGCCTTCCCGCATGAGTTCTCCGGCGGCATGCGCCAGCGCGTGATGATCGCCATTGCGATCGCCAACAACCCGCGGGTGCTCATCGCGGATGAGCCGACGACGGCGCTGGACGTCACCATCCAGGCCCAGGTGCTGGAGGTGCTGCATACCGCGCAGGAGGAAACCGGCGCCGCAGTGGTGATGATTACGCACGATCTTGGGGTGGTGGCCGGTATGGCCGACGACATTATGGTGATGTACGCGGGCAAACCGGTGGAAATGGGCACCGTGGATGACATTTACTACAACCCCCGCATGCCGTACACCATGGGCCTGCTCGGAGCCGTGCCGCGTGTTGATGTCTCCGGGAAATCCTCCCTGGTGCCCATTGAAGGCATTCCGCCCAACCTGGCGCTCACCCTGACCGGCTGCTCTTTTGCGCCGCGGTGTCCGCTGGCCAGCGATTCCTGCCTGGCGGGCGAGCCGCCATTGTGGCCCGTCGCCGGGAGCGAGGGCCACAAGGCCGCGTGCATCAAGACGGACTCGCTCGCCACCGAGGTGGACGTCCATGAGCTGTTCAAGGCGCCGCCCGTACCGGTCTCGCGCTTTGATGCAATCCCGCGCGAAGAACGCAGGAAAGTCCTGGAACTCAAGGACGTCAAGAAGCATTTCCCGCTGGTGAAGGGCGCGCTGATCAAGCGCAGGATCGGCACGGTCAAGGCTGTTGACGGACTCAGTTTTGATATCCGCGAAGGTGAGTGTTTCTCGATCGTGGGGGAGTCCGGTTGCGGCAAGACCAGCACGCTCCTGGAAATCATGGAGTTCCACAAGGACCAGGACGGCGAAGTGACAATCGGTGGCGTCAGCAACAAAGCTGCTGCGGACGCCAAAGCCAAGAACGCCATGCGCAAGGAACTGCAGATGGTGTTCCAGGACCCCACGGGGGCGCTGGACCCCCGGTTCACGGTGTTCGAAGTGCTGGCCGAGCCGCTGGAAAACCAGGGCATGGCCAAGCCGGCCATCAAAAAACGGATCATGGAACTCATGAAGCTGGTTGGTCTCCAACCGGATCACGTGAACCGCTTCCCCAACCAGTTCTCCGGTGGACAGCGGCAACGCATCGGCATTGCCCGGGCACTGGCTGTGAACCCCAAACTGGTGGTGCTGGATGAGCCGGTGTCCGCGCTGGATGTTTCCGTGCAGGCCGGAGTCATCAACCTGCTGGACCAGCTCCGCGCCGAGCTGGGCCTGAGCTACCTGATGGTGGCGCACGATTTGTCCGTGGTACGCCACATCTCCAACCGCGTTGCCGTGATGTATCTGGGAAAGATCGTGGAAATCGGCGAGGTGGACCGGGTCTTCGACACTCCCCGCCACCCGTACACCCGCGCGCTGCTGTCCGCCATCCCGGTCCCGGATCCGCAGCTGGAGCGCACCCGTGAACGGATCATCCTGCAGGGTGATCTGCCCACGCCGCTGGATGCGCCCCAGGGCTGCAACTTTGCTTCACGCTGCCCGGTGTTTGCGGCGCTGCCGGCGGCCAAGCAGGAAAAGTGCCTGACGCTGGAACCACCGCTGGAACCGGTCCAGGAGTCCGCCGCGGTCCGCACACTGGAGGCATCGCCTGCCGCCACCGACCAGCAGTTCGCCTGTTTCTTCCCCGACGGCGAACTGGATGCGGAGCTGCTGGTTGTGCACGAAACTGCATGACCTGCCCCGAACCGACTCATCACAAGTAACACCTCTCGCACCACAATGAAGGGAACACCATGAAGAATCTGACCAAGATTGGCGGAGCGGCGGCCATTGCGGCAGCCCTCGCGCTGACCGCTTGCGGCGGCAGCGGCTCGACGACCACTGCCGAAAGCGCCAAGGCTCAGGACGCCGCCGGCGACATCAGTAAGCTCATCAGCGTCAACGCCAAAGACACCAAGGATCTCGACACCGGCGGCACAGTAACCCTGCCGCTTGGAAATCTCGGGCCTGACTTCAATGGTTTCTCCACCAACGGCAGCAACGCGGACAACACCGAGCTCCACTACCCGATCGATGAAGCGGGGTACACGGGTTGCTGGAAGTCGGACTTTGAAGGGGCAGCTTCCCTGAACAAGAACTTCTGCGAAGAATTTACGAGCGAGGTCAAGGATGGCAAACAGACCATCACCATCAAACTGAATCCCAAGGCCAGCTACAACGATGGCACACCAATCGATGTGAAGACCTTGGCGAACACCTGGAACATGCTCAAGGGTGAAAACAAGGACATCGACATCGTCAGCTCAGGGTCTTACGAATTCGTGGACTCGGTCAAGGCCGGCAGCAGCGACAAGGAGGTCATTGTTACCACCACCCAGCCGGTCTACCCGCTGAGTGACCTGTTTGGTGGGTTCGTTCCCCAGGCGGTTAACACCCCGGAGATTTTCAACAATGGATTTACCGGTGAGCTGCACCCCGAGTGGATGGCTGGCCCCTTCAAAGTGGACAAGTACGATTCCGCTGCCAAGACCGTAGCGTTGGTTCCCAACGACAAGTGGTGGGGAACCGCCCCTGTCCTGGAAAAGGTAATCTTCCGTCAGCTTGAAAGCAGCGCTGAAATTGCTGCCTTCAAGAATGGCGAAGTCGATATGGCCGATGGCCGTACGTTGACTCGTTATAAGCAGCTTGAAGGAACCAAAGACGCAGAGGTGCGGCGAGGACAGCGTCTCTTTGCCGGCGGGCTGAACTTGAACGCTTTGAAAGCGCCACTGACGGACGTTGCAATCCGCAAGGCAGTCTTCGCCGCTGTGGACCGCGAAGCAATCCGCAAGGTGCGCTTCAGTGGCCTCAATTGGGAGGAAGAGAGCTCCGGCTCGATGATGCTGATGCCATTCTCCCCTTACTATCAGGACAACTACCCGATCAAGGAGACCGGCGCTGACGCAGCCAAGAAGGTCCTGACCGATGCCGGCTACATCCCTAATGCCAAGGGAATCATGGAAAAGGCTGGGGTCCCGGCATCGTTCTCCATCACGAACTTCGGTGATGATCCCACGGGCCTTGCTACGACGCAGACGCTGCAGAAGCAGCTTCAGGCGGCCGGCATGGAGGTTGGCATAGACCAGCGCGGCGACGGCGACTTCGGCAAGGTCGTGGGCGCCCGCGATTTCCAGGTCACCATCACGGGCTACTCCGTTGGCGCCGATGCCACGCCCGGCGTGAAGCAGTACTACGATGCGGCGACCAACGACAACAAGCTCGGTGACGCGGGGCTGGACGCCGAAATCAAGAAGCTGGCCTCCATCGAAGACAACGCGGAGCGCAACAAGGCTGCGATGGACGTTGAGAAGAAGCACATGGAGAAGTACTACTCCATGGGCGTTGTAATGAATGGTCCGCAGATCTACTTCGCCCACAAAGGCCTGGCGAATTATGGCGCCAGCCTGTTCCAGACTCCCGATTGGACAACCGTCGGCTGGGACAAGGGTACCAAGAAGTAACATCTCCTGAACCTGCATGCCTGAGGCAGAGGCCGGCATCACCTGGATTTCCCGGGAGATGCCGGCCTTCGCCGATTCTTTGCATCGATTGCTCCACAAGTGCCCTTGAGCCCCCAAAACGGCAGTTACGGAGCACTCGATGAGGATTTTCTGGGCTGGCGGTAGCGTTGCCGTATGAACGGGACCTCAGCTGAATCGCCCATCCGGACCGCCGTCGTCGGCTATGGCCTCTCCGGCAGCGTGTTCCACGCGCCGTTGATCGCCGCGGATTCTCAATACTCGCTGGACGTCATTGCCACGTCCGACGCCGGGAGGCAGGCCGCCGCTGTCCAGCGCTACCCTGGCGTCACAACAGTTCCCGACGGCGATGCCGTGCTTGCGCTCGCAGCAGGCCTTGACCTCGTGGTCCTCGGAACACCGCCGGCCACGCACTACCGGCTGGCGAAAGCCGCGCTGGAAGCCGGGCTCGACGTTGTGGTCGACAAGCCGTTTGTAGTGCGCAGTGCCGAGGGGCAGGAACTGATTGAGCTGGCCGCACGGCTGGGCAGGGTACTCAGCGTGTACCAGAACCGCCGCTGGGACAACGGCTTCCTCACTATCCGCAAGCTGATGGACGCCGGCGAGCTCGGCGATGTGACGCGATTTGAATCAGCCATGGAGCGGTGGTCGCCGTCGATCTCCAAGAGCTGGAAAGCCGCGGCCACGGTTGACGACGGCGGCGGGATCTTCTTGGACCTCGGCACGCACCTGCTGGACATGGCGGTGCAGCTGTTCGGCCCTGCCGAGGTGATCCACGCGGAACTTCACGCGCGGCGTGCACAGGAAAAGGCCGACGACGACATTTTTGTGGTCCTCCGCCACGCCGGCCGCAAAGGCAGGCCGGCCGTCACCAGCCATCTGAGCATGAACGTCATGTGCGCCCAGCCCGGCCCGGCGTTCAGGGTGCTCGGCACCACAGCGGGCTACACCAAGCACGGGATCGACCCCCAGGAAGCCCAGCTACTTGCCGGTGCTCTGCCTACGGACCCGGGCTACGGCGTCGAGCCCCAGGAAGCGCACGGTGAGCTCGGCACGCTGGGGGACCTCCGGCGCGTCGCCACCGAACCCGGAGCGTACCAGGAGTTTTACCGGATTCTCGGGGATAAAATCCACGACGGCGGCGCCGCCTCAGCCCTGCCCCTCCCTGTTGATCCGGCCGGGCCTGTTGAGGTGCTGAAACTCATTGAGCAGGCGCGGGCTTTGGCACAGATGCCAACAAGCGGTTGAGACTGCTGCAGTTGGGCCCTTCCAAATTGTGTTCTACATCACTAGGGTCTTAAGCGCAGGGCGCCAACTGTGGTGATGTGTCAGTTGCAGCCCGGCAGCGGCCCGCGGCAACAGCCAGCGGGAACGTGAACCAGCAGCGAACCCGGCGCGGCAACTGCCATCGCGTGTTGCCCTCCGCCGGGAGAATGGAACAACACGATGAGAAGACTCACAAGATTCATGGCGCCGGTCAGCGCCGTTGCCCTTGCAGTGGGACTGTCTGTCGGGGCAGCGGCTCCCGCGACGTCGGCTCCCGCCGCTGGCGGTGAAATGCAGACGTACCTTGTCCTGTACAAGGCGAATGGCGTATCTGGGGCATCGCTGGCCAAGTTGGAAAGTGCCGGCGGAACAGTGGTCCAGAGCTATCCGCAGATCGGCGTGGCGGTGGTGAAATCCGACCGTGTGGGCTTTGGCCAGACCTTGAAGGCTGCGGACCTGTCCGTCCAGGGGGCGTCAGCCACGGGAGCTTTCGGCGTGGCCCTGGGGGATAACGGCACCACCGACGCAGCTGTGGCCGTCGACCCAGGCACCCCAGCCCCGGGAAATGACAACCTCTCAGGGCTGCAATGGGACATGGATCAGATCCAGGCCCCGGCGGCCCGGGCCATCAACGGCGGCAGCGCCTCGGTGGTGGTAGGCGATATTGACACCGGGCTGGATTGGACGCACCCGGACCTTGCCCCCAACGTCGACTTCTCCAAGAGCGCATCCTGCGTTGGCGGTGCTCCGAACACCGCACCGGCTGCATGGATGGATGACAACGGGCATGGAACCCACACGGCAGGCACGATCGCTGCGGCGAAAAACGGCATCGGCATGGTGGGTGTGGCGCCGAACGTGAAGATCGCCGGAATCAAGGCCGGCAACGCCGCCGGGTTCTTCTTCCCGGAGGCCGTAGTGTGCTCGTTCATGTGGGCGGGAATGAACGGAATCCAGGTAACCAACAACAGTTACTTCGCCGATCCGTGGCTTTTCAACTGCAAGAACGATCCCGGCCAGCGTTCCATCTGGGAGGCTGAGCGCCGCGCCATCCGCTTCGCCCAGCAGAACGGCACCACCGTGGTAGCGGCACAGGGCAACGAATCGGACGATCTCGCGCACCCCTCCCAGGATGTCACCAGCCCGGATGACAGCACGCCCGTCACGAGGGAAATCACCAATGCCTGCGCGGTTGTTCCGGTGGAAGTCCCGGGCGTCATTGGCGTGACAGCCAATGGCAACAAGCTGTTCAAGTCGTTCTACTCCAGCTACGGCGTGGGTGCCGTGAGCGTGATTGCGCCCGGAGGCGATTCGAGGCTGCAGCGCACTGCCGCAGCGCCCAACGGACGCGTCCTTTCCACCTGGCCCTCTGGCCTGCCTTGCACCCGGACGGTGACCGATTCCGGAGCAAAGTATTGCTACCTGCAGGGAACGTCCATGGCCTCACCGCACGTTGCAGGTGTGGCGGCGCTCATTGTCAGCACCGGCGTGAGCAAGCCGGGAGCTGTTGCCGCGCGGATCAGCAACACCGCTGACGGCATGGCATGCCCGGATACAGCCATGTATGCGCCGTTCCCTTCGGCGTCCAACGGCGCTCCCCAGGTGTGCCAGGGCAATGTTGGCTACAACGGTTTCAACGGTCACGGCCAGGTGAACGCCCTGCGGGCGATTACCGGCTGAACCAATAGATGAATGACGACGACGGGTCCCCGGCTTTCATGCGAAAGCCGGGGACCCGTCGTCGTCATTCACTGCAAACGGTGAGGCAAAGAGTTAGGCGGAGACGAGCTGGTGCCAGTCAGCCACGAGCGGCAGGCCGTGTGCCTCGGACACGGACTTGTGGGCAACCTTGCCGTCGGCGATGTTGAGGCCGGCAGCCAGGGCGGGGTCGCGGTCGAAGGCGGCCTTGACGCCCAGGTTAGCCAGCGCCACACCGTAGCGCAGCGTGACGTTGGTCAGCGCGTAAGTGGAGGTGTTGGGAACAGCACCCGGCATGTTGGCCACGCAGTAGAAGATGGTGTTGTGGACCTTGTACGTGGGTTCCTGGTGCGTGGTGGGGCGGGTGTCCTCGAAGCAGCCGCCCTGGTCCACGGCGATGTCCACTAGGACCGAGCCCGGCTTCATGCGGGACACCAGGTCATTGGTGACCAGCTTGGGAGCCTTGGCGCCCGGGATCAGCACGGAGCCGATTACCAGATCTGCGTCGATGACCGACTTCTCGATCTCGTAGCTGTTGGACGCCACCGTCTTCAGACGGCCCTGGTACTGGGCGTCCAGTTCGCGGAGGCGGTTGATGTTGATGTCCAGGATGGTGACGTCGGCACCGAGTCCCAGCGCCATGGCGGCCGCGTTGGTTCCGGCAACGCCGGCGCCCAGCACCACAACCTTGGCCGGGCGGACACCCGGTACGCCGCCCAGCAGCACACCCTTGCCGCCGGCCGGTGCCATCAGCGAAGCAGCGCCCACCTGGACGGAGAGGCGGCCGGCCACCTCGGACATCGGGGCCAGCAGCGGAAGCGTGCGGCCCTCCTGCACGGTTTCGTAGGCGATGGCCGTGACGCCCGAGTTGATGAGCGCGTGGGTCAGTTCAGGCTCGGCTGCCAGATGCAGGTAGGTGAAGAGGATCAGGCCCTTGCGGAAGCGGTGGTACTCCGCCTTGATGGGTTCCTTGACCTTCATCACCATGTCAGCGCGTGCCCAGACGTCGTCGGCCTCGGCCACGATCTCGGCACCGGCGATCGAGTATTCCTCATCCGTGATTCCGGAGCCCAGGCCCGCTCCGCGCTCCACCAGGACCGAGTGGCCGTGGGTGCGGAACTCATGAACGCCGGCGGCGGTGATGGCTACGCGGAATTCGTTGTTCTTGATCTCTTTGGGGACACCGATGATCATTTTTTTGGCTCCAGGTTCGGCGGCTTTATCAGCCTGAAATTGTGGGGAAGTGGTAGTTCCAGAATAAATCCGGTTGTGAGCCACGTGACGGGCCTCACCATGGTCCCGCACCGGGAGCGCCCGTGTTTCCGGGGTTTTTATGGTGTTTATCTAGACAAACGTCGAACCATGGAGCGTCAGGTGTCGCCTGCTGTCCGTTCGCCTGCAGGGCACGCCGCGCAGTAGTGTTGCTGCATGCAGCAGCAGGATGTAGAACAGCTGGTGGAACGGGTGGCGCTCAAGCTGGGCCGCGGGCTTTCGCTGGAGGATCTGGACGGCGTTCTGCTCGCGTATAGCTCCAACCAGTCCCACGCGGACCGGGTCCGGGTGAACTTCCTCCTGAGTAAGAGGGTGCCGCTGGATGTCAGCGCGTGGCAGCTTTCGCACGGGATCGCGACGGCGGTGCGTCCGGTTGTTGTCCCGGCGAACCAGGAACTCGGCATGCTGGGCCGGGTCTGCGTTCCGCTGATGGTGCGCGGTTTCCGCGTCGGTTACCTGTGGGTCCAGCAGGACGTTGAAGAACAAAGCGCGACGGCCATTCTCGCCCAGTTGCCCGACGTCCGGGACGAGCTGGAGCTGTTGTCCGCGCTGTTGCTGGATTCCAATACTGCCGAATCGGAGTTCCGCCGCAGCCGTGAGCGGGAGTTCCTTGCAGCCTGCGCAGGTGAGGTCAATGCGGTCTCGGAAGTGGCCGGTTGGAAGGAAGTGCAGGGCCGCGGTCCGTGGCAACTTGTCACGGTGCTGGATGCTGACGGCTGGGCCGCCGGCACGGATCCCATCGCCTCCACGCTCATCCACCGATCGGCGGCACTGCAGGCCACGATCGGTGTGGATGCCGCCCTCTTCAGCGCCGGAACGGAGACGCATGCCGTGGTGCTGTTCCGTGAATCCAAGGGCCGTGCGGATCACGCCCAGGTGCTGGTGCATTACCAGCTGGAACTGGCCAAACGGTCCGGCAGGCCGGTCCACCGGATCATTCTTGGCGCCAGTGAGGGGTTCGCTAAACCCCGCGAACTCGCCGAAGCGTACCGTCAGTCGCGGCAGGCTGCCCAGGCAGCGGCGGTGGATCCGCAACTGGGGGAGCTGGTGGATTGCCGAGCCACGGGGATGTACCAGCTGCTCGCTTCGGCCGGGGGCGGAGCGGGGGCCTGGGGTGACCCGGGTTCTGTGTACTTCCGCACGCTCCAGGAGCAGGACCGCAACGACGAACTGCTGCCTGTGCTGGAACTCCTCTATGACAATGACGGCTCGGTGCAGGATGTTGCCAGCAGGCTCCACCTGCACCGGAGCAGCATCTACAACCGGTTGGGCCGGATCCGGCGGCTGCTGGGCGTTGATCCGCTTAAAGGGATGGTCCGGCTGGAGCTTCACGCGGCGCTCAAAGCCCGGCGCTGGGCCGGCCGGCCCAGGATCTAGCGGCCGAATACCTTCCCGGCCAGGAATGCGTTGCGGAATTTGCCCGCCGGGTCCGGCCTGTCCGCGAGGGCAACGAAGTCCGCAAGGCGAGGATACAGCGGCGTCAAAACCGCGACGTCGGCATGGAAGAGTTTGGCCCGGTGTGGCCTGGCGCCGAACGGTGCCAGCTGCTCCTCAATCAGTGGCAACACCTTTTCAACAGCCGTCTGCTGGGGCTTCCAGGTGAAGTGCAGCCCCACGGAATTCGCTCTGCAGCTCGTCGCCGCTGCTGGGGGTAAAGGCCATGCGGAAATGCGCCAGCCGCTCAGCCCAGGTCCCGGCTACGCCCAACTGCTCCGTGCAGTTCTCGGCCGCAACACCGGGCAGGGGGTGGTGCGGCGCAGTGGCGGCCGTACCGCCGTAAAAACCGTCCGCGAACAGCGGTGCCCCACCGTCCGCGGCGGGGGTGGAAACGGATGTCCCGACGTCGGCAGCCCGGCTTTTTAGCCAGGCCCGCGCCACAGCGTCGCCCCGCCAGTCGGTGAACAGGCTGACGCTGTACGCGCTGGAGGTCACGGCGTCGAAGTTTTCCAGCACCTGGTTCCCGGGCAGGTGCTCGAAGACGTCCTGGCGAACGTCGAACGCCGGTTCGATCTCCAGGGTCACCCTGGTGACGATGCCCAGGGTGCCGAGGCCAACCACGGCGCCGTCGAACTCCGGGCAGCCGCGGGCCAGGTGTATCAGGGCGCCGTCCGCGCCGACTATTTCGAGCGCCGTCACCGAGGTGGCCAGATTTCCGTTGGCATCGCCCGAGCCATGGGTTCCCGTGGCGGTGGCGCCCGCCACGGAGATATGCCGGAGTGAAGCAAGGTTGGCTATGGCAAAGCCATGGCGGTCCAGCTCCGCTGCCAGAGTCCCATAGCGGGTGCCGCCGGACACCGTGACGCTCCCGGTACCAGCTCCGGCGCAGGCCTTGATGCGGATTTCGGGAGCCAGGTTCTAAAGCGAGATCAGGGATCCGGACGAATCAGCGATGGAGTTGACGGAATGCCTGGATCCGATGGCGCGGACCCTTGTTGCCGCGGCGACTATTTCCTGGACCTGCTCCACGGTACCCGGACGGTGGATGGTGGTGGCGCCATACCGGTAGTTGGCCGCCCAGTTCCGCTCGCCGACGACGGTCGGTGCCCCAGGCCGGAGCGGTTCAGGCCGCGTTGCCCTCGCGCTTGGAGGTCTCTTTGTGAGGCGTTCTTCTCTGGGCCGGCCGGATGTTGTCCTGGGGATGCTCCCGTGGGGTCATCTGGCGGGGTTGCTGCAGTGGTTGTTTCACCGGCTGTTGTGCTGGTTGCTGCGGTGCTGGTTGCTGCAATGCCTGCGGCTCCGGTGCAGGTTGTGCCAATGATTGTTGCACCAGCTGTGGCCCCCGCCCCTGTTGCTCCTCCAGGGTGCTGGCCGCGCGCCGGCGCCGGGAAACAATGCTGTCCACCCACATGGAAACAGCCACAAAAACCACGCAGCTGGAGGTGACCACGGCCGTGTTGTTAAGTCCCATGGCGGATCCCAGGAGGGCAGCAACAATCATGGCGGCAATGCCCGCCATGACGTGCAACCCTCTGAATTTCGCCACAATGCCAGCCTAACCCCGGCGGGCCACCGGATAGCTTGATGAAGCGGGATCGTTGCCTGACACTTATCACTACGTCATGGTGTTGCGGTGGCGCCGTCTTTTTCTTTTCCGGGAGCGTCGCCAGCGGGCCAGGGGGCGGCGTTTTTGAGCTTCTGCGACTCCAGCCACGCCATGACTGAGGCAAGCCGGATTCGCCGGTGCGTGCCCCGGTATTCCACTGGAATCTCGCCGCGATCGGTCATGTTGCGGAGGTACGTGTGAGAGATGCCCGCGAGTTCGGCCGCCTGGGAGGTGGTGAGCATTTCCTCCACGCTGCTGACCGTAACGGCCTCGCCCCGGCTGAACCGGGCCAGCAGATCCACGACGGCGTCCCTCGCCTGGGGCGGCAGCCGGTGGACCGTCCCGTCCACAAACACCGTGATGTCCTGACCCCCGTCCAGGGCATTCTTGAGATTCAGTGCGTCCTCGCCGGGAAGCCCGGCCGTCACCCGGGGAGCAATCAGTGCCATGGTGAAAGCCTAACCCTCATCCCAACCCTCATCCATTGCTCCGACGCGACCCT
The DNA here is from genome assembly GCF_050157035.1 of Pseudarthrobacter sp. N5. GTDB lineage: Bacteria > Actinomycetota > Actinomycetes > Actinomycetales > Micrococcaceae > Arthrobacter. The sequence goes on along the minus strand of NZ_CP189593.1, from coordinate 78,244 downwards.
TGTGGCGCCTCGTGGCGCCGGATTACGGCAGTTGCGGAACAGTCGATGCTATTCGGCGTCGAGGTCGGTTTCCAGCAGCCGCACCAGAGCATCAAGCGCAGCGTCCGCTCCGTCACCCTCGGCCCGCAGCACCACAACGTCGCCCTTGGCGGCGCCGAGGGTCATGAGCGAGAGGATGCTGGCCGCGTCCAGCGCATCGTCCTCCGGCGCCCCTCCCATCGCGATGGTCACGTCAACTCCCGCGTTTCCAGCGGCTTCGGCGAAGAGTGCTGCCGGCCGGGCATGCAGGCCTGAGCGGCTGGCGATGGTGGCGGTGCGTTCTGACATTGTTCCTCCTGATGGACGGCTGATGAACAGTTGATGGGCGGTTGACGGGTGTCAGGCTATGGATCGGCTAGAGGCCGAGTTCTTCCAGCACGGGCAGCTTCCCGCGGACCCAGGCCCTGGCCTCGGAGGCGCTCGGGGCGGACAGGGCCATCTTGGCCAGCTCCTGCGCCTCGGCCAGTGTGACGGTCTTGAGAACGGCAGCCACAGCCGCCAGCGAACGCGCGGTCATGGAAAGGGTGGAGACGCCCAATCCGATAAGTACGACCGCGAGTGCGGGATCCGCTGCAGCCTCACCGCAGACACCAACGGGCTTGTTGTTGCCTTCTGCCGCCGAGCCCTCAACCGTGAGGCCCACCAGCCGGAGCACCGCGGGCTGCCAGGGGGTGTTGAGGGCCGCGAGGGGTCCAAGCTGGCGGTCGGCCGCCATGGCGTACTGGGTGAGATCGTTGGTGCCCAGGCTCGCGAATCCCACTTCCCGAAGGATGGATTCGGCAGTCAGCGCGGCAGAGGGAACCTCCACCATCACGCCGCGGGTCTTGAGGCCGGCCACACCGCACAGGGAGGCGAACCGGGCGGCCTCGTCCGCCGTTGAGATCATGGGCGCCATGACCCAGACGTCCGCTTCAGAGTCCTTGTCTGCGAGGGCGATAGCCTCCAGCTGGCGCTCCAGGACGCCTGGCGTGGTGAAGTCGGTGCGGTAGCCGCGGACGCCCAGCGCCGGGTTGGGCTCGGTGGCATCAGTGAGGAAAGGGAGCGGCTTGTCCGCGCCGGCATCCAGGGTGCGGAGGACCACTTTTTTGCCTGGGAAGGCATCGAACACGCCTTTGTAAGCTGCAGCCTGCTCTTCCACCGTTGGTTCAGTATCGCGTTCCAGGAAACAGAATTCGGTACGGAAGAGCCCGATGCCCTCGGCCCCGAGCCCGGCAGCCGCCACAGCATCCTTGGCACCTCCCACATTGGCGAGCAGCGGCACAAGATGACCGTCCGCCGTCGTGCCTGTGCCGTCAAAAACGGCGAGCAGGGAGGCGTTGGCCGCCCACGCCTCCGCAGCGGCCCGCAGCGATTCGTCCGGAGCCACCGTGATGGCACCGGCCGCGCCGTCAACGTAGACCTCGGTGCCGTCAGCCAGTTCGTCAACGCCAACCGCGGCCACCACGGCCGGCAGGCCCAGAGAGCGCGCAATGATGGCGGTGTGGGACTGCGGTCCGCCGCCTGCCGTGACGAGCGCCAGGATTTTCTCCGGATCCAGGGTGGCGGTATCCGCGGGGGCCAGGTCCTCGGCCACCAGGATGAACGGCATGCTGGCTGCGGGAATGCCGGGCGCAGGAACGCCCCGCAGTTCGGCCACAATCCGGGCGCGGACGTCCAGGACATCCGTGGCGCGCTCGGCCATGTAGCCGCCAAGGTTGTGCAGCATTTCGGCCACGGAGGCTCCGGCTTCCCAGACGGCACGTTGGGCGGAGGTGCCGCGAGCAATCAGTTTGGCCGCACCCTTGATGAGCATGGTGTCCTTGGCCATAAGCGCGGTGGCTTCCAGGACTGCCTTGCCGTCTCCTGCGGCCGTCTCCGCCCGGCTCTTGAGCTCGTCATGCACAGCCGTGGCGGCCGCCTTCAGGGCTGCTGTGGCCTCCTCAGCCGACGTCCCCTCAGCCAGCTGCTCACCCGACGGCGGCTCGCTGATGGGCTTGGGCATCTGGCGGATGGTGCCGATGATGCGGCCTGGGCTGACGCCTACTCCTGGGAAATTCTGCACTGAAGGTCCTCATTCTCTGCCGGTAGCCAGGCCCGCCACTTATTGCCCATACCGGCGCGACGGCGGCGTCTGACGGTGCGTTGCGGTGCCTGAAAAGATTATATGTGATGCAGTTCATATAGCAATGCTATAGGTGATAGGGTAGCGGCTATGAGTATCGATGGCCAGTTTCCGCCCAAAATGAGGCTGTTGCGTGCGGCAGCCGAATTGCTGGCTAAATCAGACGGAGGGTCAGTATCCACCCGCCAAATCACCCAGCTGGCAGGTGTTACAGCACCGACGCTCTACCACCACTTCGGTGACAAAGAAGGACTGTTCGACGCCGTCGTCGCGGCCGGCTTCGAACAGTATGTAGTGGGCGAACGCGACTTCGCCCCGTCCGGACAACCCATGGAAGACATCCGGCGCATGTGGGACAACCATGTGCAATTTGGGCTCAAGCAGCCAGAACTTTATTTGGTTATGTTCGGCAGTATCCGCCCTCAGAGCCGCTCGGCCGTTGTCGCCAACGCTGAGGCTCTGATGGAGGAAATGCTGAACAAGGCGGCGGTCATGGGACATCTGAACGTTCCACCCAGGGAAGCAGCCAGAAGCATTCTTGCGGCCAATATGGGTGTCACGCTCATGCTGATTGCAGAGCGGGAATCCGAGCGAAACCTCGAACTTTCCGTTATGACACGCGACGCCATGATTTTCGCGGTAGCCACGGATAAGGCCCGGGAAACCGGGCCCAGCGAATCCGGGCAATCGTCGGTCGTGGTGGCAGCAATTGCGCTGAATGCCGCGCTCCAGGCGTCCAGTTCCGATCAGCTCTCCAGCTCGGAACTCAAGCTCTTCCTCGAATGGCTCCACCGGATCTCCACCAGCTCCACCAACTAGCCAGCTCCACGGGCCGGGCCCCCCACCAGCTAGTCGTCGACAATATCGGACCATCCTGCGACGCAGCAGGAATCACGGTTAGGAAATCACATGGCAACAGAGACAGTTGCGAAGCCCCGCACCAGCCTTCGGGTTGGCGTCCAGAAATTCGGGACGTTCCTGTCCGGGATGATCATGCCAAACATCGGGGCGTTCATCGCCTGGGGCATCATCACGGCGCTCTTTATCCCGGCTGGGTTCACCCCCAATGCCACCCTGGCCGCCCTCGTGGGGCCGATGATCACTTTCCTCCTGCCCCTCCTGATCGGTTACACCGGAGGCCGGATGGTCCACGGCGTGCGCGGCGGTGTGGTGGGCGCTGCTGCCACCATGGGCGTGATTGTGGGAACCGACATCCCCATGTTCATCGGCGCCATGATCATGGGCCCGCTGACGGCCTGGATCATGAAGAAGCTGGACAAGGTCTGGGAAGGCCGGGTCAAGCCGGGCTTCGAGATGCTGATCGACAACTTCTCCGCCGGCATTGTTGCCGCGATCATGGCAATTTTCGGCATGCTGGTGATTGGCCCGGTGGTAAAGGCCTTCAGCAATGGTGCCAGCGCCGTCGTCGAATTCCTGGTGAACAACGGCGTCCTGCCGCTGACCAGCATCTTTATTGAGCCAGCCAAGGTGCTGTTCCTGAACAACGCCGTGAACCACGGCATCCTGACGCCCCTGGGTACGGAACAGGCGCTGGCCAACGGCAAGTCCATCCTCTTCCTGCTCGAAGCCAACCCCGGCCCGGGCGTCGGCATTCTGCTGGCCTACGCGATCTTCGGCAAGGGACTGGCCAGGGCATCTGCCCCGGGCGCGGCCCTCATCCAGTTCGTCGGAGGCATTCACGAGATCTACTTCCCCTATGTCCTGATGAAGCCCATCATCATCCTCGCCGCAATCGGCGGCGGCATGACCGGCATCTTTACGCTGGTACTCACGGGTGCCGGCCTGCGTTCGCCGGCGGCCCCGGGCAGCATCATCGCCGTCTATGCGGCAACGGCCAGCGACAGCTACGTGGGTGTCACCCTGTCCGTGCTCCTGGCGGCAACCGTTTCATTCCTGATTGCCTCCGTGATCCTCAAATCCAGCAAGACTCCCGTCGCAGAGAACGAGGAAGACGGACTCAGCGCCGCGACTTCGAAGATGGAGGCCTTGAAGGGTAAAAAGAGTTCAGTGTCCTCCACACTGCTGGGCGCCGGCAGCGTGGCTGTTATGGCAGGACCGGTCCGGAACATCGTCTTCGCCTGCGACGCCGGCATGGGCTCCAGCGCCATGGGCGCCTCGGTACTGCGCAACAAGATCAGGGCCGCCGGCTTCCCGGACGTCAAGGTCACCAACTCGGCAATCGCCAACCTCAGCGACACTTACGACGTTGTGGTCACCCACCAGGACCTCACCGAACGCGCCAAACCGGTCACGTCCAGCGCAGTGCATGTCTCCGTGGACAACTTCATGAACAGCCCGCGGTACGAGGAGATCGTGGAACTGGTCCGCAGCAGCAACGATGAAAACGCGTCCGACGGCGGCGCTTCCGCCGGCGGTTCAGGTGCCGCTGCCGGGGCGCCGGCCCCGGTCTCGCACGGCGCTCACGTTGCCGGGGCACCTTCGGCGGACGCCGCCGTCGCGCCGTCAGACATCCTGGTGGCGGACAGCGTGATCCTCAACGGCACGGCCACCACCCGGGACGCCGCGATCGACGAAGCCGGCCAGCTCCTGCTGGCACGCGGCGCCGTCGACGCCGGCTACCTGGACGCCATGCACGAGCGCGAGGAATCCGTCTCCACCTACATGGGCAGCTTCCTGGCGATTCCGCACGGCACCAACGCGGCCAAGGACCACATCCTGAAGTCTGCGGTGTCCGTGATCCGGTACCCGGACGGCATTGACTGGAACGGCAAGCCCGTCAGGTTCGTGGTGGGCGTAGCCGGAATCAACAACGAGCACCTGCATATCCTGTCCTCCATCGCCAAGGTGTTCACGGACAAGGCCCAGGTGGCACAGCTCGAGGCGGCCACCTCCGTTGAAGAAGTACTGGAACTGTTCGGGAAGGTCAACTCATAGTGAAGGCAGTTCATTTCGGAGCCGGAAACATTGGCCGCGGATTTGTGGGGCTGCTGCTGCACCAGGCGGGTTATGAGGTGGTGTTCGCGGATGTTGCGGATGCCCTGATATCGCAGCTTGCGGCGGCGGACAGCTATGACGTCCACGAGGTGGGGGAGACCCCCACCGTCCGGAGAGTCGACAACTTCCGGGCCCTGAACTCAGGTACCGAGGAGGCGGACGTCGTCGCGGAAATCACGACGGCGGACATCGTCACCACCGCGGTGGGGCCGCACATCCTGAAGTTCGTGGCGCCGGTGATCGCCCGGGGCATCGCCGCGCGCGCCGCCGGGCACGTTCCGCTGCAGGTGATGGCGTGTGAAAACGCCATCAACGCCACGGACATCCTGCGCGAGTCCATCGCCGCTGCCTGGGACGACGCCGCGGGCCCGCTGGAATCCGCCGCAGTATTTGCCAACACTGCCGTGGACCGGATCGTGCCCAACCATGAGGCGGGCCAGGGCCTGGACGTCACCGTGGAAACGTTCTACGAGTGGGTTATTGACCGGACTCCGTTTGGCGGAACCGGCCCGGTGATTCCCGGTGCAACGTTTGTGGACAACCTGGAACCGTACATTGAACGGAAGCTGTTCACGGTGAATACGGGGCACGCCTCCGCCGCCTACTTCGGTTTCGAGGCAGGGCTGGAGAAGATCTCCGATGCCATGGCGGACCAGGATGTAGCGGCCGATGTCCGCGCAGTCCTGGACGAGACCAAGCAGCTACTGGTGTCCAAACACGGCTTCAGCCAGGACGAGCAGGAGGCGTACGTGCAAAAGATCCTGCACCGTTTCACGAACCCGCATCTGCCGGACTCCGTAAACCGCGTGGGCCGGGCGCCGCTGCGGAAACTGGGCCGGCATGAACGGTTCATCGGCCCCGCGGCTGAACTGGCTGAACGTGGGATTGTGCCGGAGGCGCTGCTGGGAGCCATTGCCTCGGCACTGCGGTTCAACGATCCAGCCGACGCCGAAGCCGTGGAACTCGCCGGGATCATTGCCGCCTCCTCAGCGGAGGAAGCAACCGTGACGATTACCGGGCTGTTGCCGGACCATCCGCTGTTCGCCGCCGTCTGCGGGCTGGTGGAAGAGCGCAAGGCGGAAGCCTGACCAGCGCCTGGGCATTGACTGAAGGGCGACGCCGGAACTCCAGATGAGTTCCGGCGTCGCCCTTTTAACGCGGTTCCGTCTGATGACGGGGCAGCGTAGGGTACGGGCATGGACATTATTCTGGTTCCCGGTTTCTGGTTGGACGCCTCGTCATGGGATGAGGTCACCCCGCCGCTGGTCGCGGCAGGGCATCGGGTCCTCCCGCTCACGCTGCCCGGGCTGGAGGCAGCCGACGCCCCGCGGGCCGGGATCGGGCTGCGCGACCACATTGACGCCGTCGTGGCAGCGGTCGATTCCATCGGCGGCCCGGTGGTGCTGGTGGGCCACTCCGGCGGTGGCGCGATCATTCACGGCGCGGTTGACGGGCGTCCGGACAAGGTGGTCCGCGCCGTGTACGTGGACAGCGGTCCGCTGGCTGAGGGCGGGGTTATCAGCGACGAGCTTCCGGCCGAGGGCGACGAGATCCCGCTGCCGCCGTGGGACGGCTTCGAGGATGCGGACCTGGTGGACCTGGGTGAGGAGTTGCGCGCCGCGTTCCGTGCCCGCGCCATCCCGCAGCCTCGGGGCGTGGCGCAGGACCAGCAGCACCTCCACGATCAGCGCCGCTACGACGTCCCGGCTACCGTCATCGCCTGCGAGTTTCCCTCTGCCATGCTCACCCAATGGATCGCGGCCGGCCACCCGTACGTGGTGGAGCTCGCACGCATCCACGACGTCGAGTACGTGGACCTGCCCACCGGTCACTGGCCCCAGTTCACCAGGCCGGCAGCGCTCGGCGCGGCGATTCTTGCCGCCGTCGACCGCTGAATCCATGGTGCGACTGTGGGAGAGGATTGACAGATGATGACCATCGGAAACGCCGAAACCACCGTCCCGGCCTATGTCAGTGAACCGGCCGGTCAGCCCAAGGGCGCCCTGATCGTGATCCATGAAGTGTGGGGCCTGGTTGACCACACCAGGGATGTCGCTGACCGGTTCGCGGCAGAGGGTTACCTCGTTGTGGCACCGAACCTGCTGGCGGATACGGCCATGACCCCCGAACTAGCCCAGGAACTTCAGGCGACCCTGATTGATCCGCAGCAGCGCAGCAAGGTCCAGCCGAAGCTCCGGGAAGTCATGGCACCGCTGCATGCGCCGGGATTCGCGGAACGGACCAACGCGGCAGTCCAGGCCTGCTTTGAGCACCTCAACGGCATTCCGGCCGTCGCCGGGCGAGTGGCGGTCATTGGTTTCTGCTTCGGCGGAAGCTACAGCTTCTCGCTGGCCACGCAGGTGCCCCGGCTCCGGGCCGCCATACCGTTTTACGGACACGCGGATTTCTCCGACGAACAGCTCCGCAACATCAGCTGCCCTGTCCTCGCCTTCTACGGCGAGAAAGACAAAGCCCTCACCGACAAGCTGCCGGAGCTGGAAGCCCGGATGGCCGCCGCCGGTGTGGATTTCAATGACGTGGTGTACCCCGGCGCCGGGCACGCCTTCTTCAACGACACCAATAGCTGGACCTACAACGCTGACGCCGCGGCAGACGCGTGGAACAGGACCCTGGCATTCCTCGACGCGAATGTCGCCGCCTGACTCCGGCCGCCTGACCCCGAAACGGCCGTGACTTAACTGACCAAGGCCGTTTCGGCGTCGGCCATTGCCTTCCATTCCGCCACGCGCGCCTGATGCAGCGGGGTGCGGCGGACGATTGCGTAGGCAATGCCCAGTACAGCGAACCAGATGGGCGTCACCAGCAGTGCCGTGAGCGTGTCCGGCTGCGTGGTCAGTGCCCAGAGGAGGAATGCGAAGAAGGCGAACACCACCCAGACCATGGGAATGCCGCCGGGCATCTTGAACGTCGATGCGTTGTGCAGCTCCGGGCGGCGCTTCCGGAACACCAGATAGCTGGCCAGGATGATGCTCCAGACGAACATAAAGCAGACGGCAGACACTGTGGTGACCATGTCGAACGCCACCCCCACGTCCTTGCCGGCGTAGAGCAGGGCGACGCCGGCGAGCAACAGCACGCAGGACAGGAACAGGGCGTTCTGCGGGACCTTGCGGCTGGACAGGCGGCCGAACACCTTGGGTGCATCGCCGTCGTTCGCCAGGCCGAATACCATGCGAGAGGTGGAGTAGATGCCTGAGTTGGCGGAAGACATCGCCGAGGTCAGCACTACAAGGTTGACCACCATGGCTGCCATGCCCAGGCCGGCAAGGGAGAACATCCCGATGAACGGGCTGTGGCCGGCCTTGAACTCGGTCCACGGCGTGACGGACATCAGGATGATGAGGGCGCCTGCGTAGAACAGCATGACGCGCAGCGGGATCGCATTAATGGCGCGGAGCAGGTTGTGCTCCGGGTTCTCGGTCTCGGCAGCTGCCGTACCCACCAGTTCAATGCCCACAAACGCTAAGACGGCGATCTGGAAGCCAGCCACAAAACCCATGAATTCCTTGGGGAAGAAGCCGCCATGGCTCCACAGGTTGCTGAACGCGGCCGTGCCGGCCTCGGACTTGAAGCCCGTGAAGATCATGACCAGGCCCACCGCAATAAGGGCCACGATGGCAACGATCTTGATCAGGGCAAACCAGAACTCTGTCTCGCCGAACGCCTTGACCGTGGGCAGGTTCAGCAACAGCAGGATCACAATGGTCGCCATGCCCGGAACCCACAGCTGGATGCCCGGCCACAGCTCGTTGGCGTACCCGGCTATCGCGATGACGTCCGCCACACCCGTGACCACCCAGCAGAACCAGTAGGTCCAGCCGGTGAAGAACCCGGCCCAAGGCCCCAGGAGGTCTCCGGCGAAGTCGCTGAACGACTTGTAGCTGAGGTTGGACAGCAGCAGCTGGCCCATGGCGCGCATAACGAAAAACAGCAAAAAGCCAATGACCTTCTCCTGGTGACAGCCGTGGCCATGCTCGTCACGGGATTTGTCTCCTCGCTCTCCGGGACATCCGGCACGGTCGAGGCGCTGGTCGGCTTCCGGGCAGGCTGGGGTCTCGGCAACGCCCTGTTCGTCGCCACAGCCCTGGCTGTGATTGTGGGAGTAGCGAGCGGCGCCACCGGAACGGCGATCATTCTCTTTGAAGCCGCCCTGGGACTGGGCATCTCGCTCGGCCCGCTGCTCGGCGCCGTGCTGGGTGGCTGGCAGTGGCGCGCCCCGTTCTTCGGCACCGCAGTCCTGATGGCCGCCGGGTTCATCGCCTTGCTCGCGCTGCTTCCCGCAACGCCGACGCCGGAGCGGAAGGGGCGGCTGCGCGACCCGCTCCTGGCCCTCGGCCGCAAGGGGCTGCGCACCACTGCCGCCAGCGCCCTGTTCTACAACTACGGTTTCTTCACCATTCTTGCCTTCACGCCGTTCATCCTGGGTATGGACGCCTACGGGATCGGGGCGGTGTTCTTCGGGTGGGGCGTCGCCGTGGCGGTGTTCTCAGTCTTCCTGGCGCCCGTACTGCAGCGTCGGTTCGGCGCCACCACGGTCCTGACCGGGACCTTGGCGGCACTTATGCTCGACGTGATCGGGCTGGGACTGTCCGCCGGGCACTCGGTGACCGCCGTCGTCGTGCTCGTCATTGTGGCCGGCGCACTGCTGGGCGTCAACAACACCATCTACACGGAGCTGGCCATGGGAGCGTCAGATTCGCCGAGGCCCGTGGCTTCAGCCGGTTACAACTTTGTGCGGTGGATGGGCGGCGCGCTGGCTCCGTTTGCGGCAGCCCAGCTCGGCGAGCACTTCGGTCCGCAGATGCCGTTTTTTGCGGCCGCGGCGGCCATGGTGGTGGCCATCGCTGTTGCCTTCGGTGGACGGAAGTATCTCACGGCCCACGAACCGCACCTGGTCTAAACACCGGGTCTAAATACGGCGTCAGACCTTCGCGGAGCCCTTCTTGATGAACAGCGTCTCGGCCTGCTCCAGGGACATGCCGTTGGTCTCCGGCACCTTGTAGAACACAAAGAAGAACGACGCCGCAGCGAACAAGGCGTACATGGCGTACGTCAGCGGCAGTGAAGCTGCCGCCATCACGGGGAAGCTCAGCGTGATGGCGAAGTTGGCGATCCACTGCGCTGCAGCCGCCAGGCCCAGGGCACGGGCGCGGATCCTGGACGGGAAGATCTCGCCCAGCAGCACCCACACCAGCGGGCCCCATGATGCGCCGAAGCTGACCACAAACACGTTGGCTGCGATGAGTGCCACCGGACCCCAAGCACCCGGCAGTGAGATGTCCGAACCGGAGCCCATGGCCGAGGAGAACGCCAGGGCCATGACGCCGAGTGAGACGGCCATGCCGATGGATCCGGCCAGGAGGATGGGCCGCCTGCCGACCCGGTCCACCAGTGCGATGGCCACGAGAGTCACCAGAATGTTGGTGATGGCTGTTGCCACGGAGATGGTGAGCGAGTCCTTCTCCTGGAATCCCACAGCCTTCCAGAGCGTGGTGGAGTAGTAGAAGATCACGTTGATGCCCACGAACTGCTGGAGTACGGAGAGCATGATGCCCACCCACACCACAGCTTGCAGCCCGAAGGCCTTGCCCCGGAGCGAGCCCTTCTGGCCGGCAAGTTTGTCTTCCTGGATGGCTTCCTGGATTTCGCGGATGTGGCGATCGCCGTCCTCATCCGGGGCGATGGAGTTGAACACCTTGCGGGCTTCCTCGTCCTTACCCTGAAAAACAAGGAAGCGCGGGGATTCGGGCAGTGTAAAAGCGATCCAGCCGTACACCAGAGCGGGAATCGCGGCGGCCAGGAACATCCAGCGCCACGCTTCGATCCCCAGCCAGAGTGTCTGGCCAGCTCCTCCGGCGGTGGTGGCGAAAAGCGCGTCAGACAGGAGTGCGGCAAAAATTCCGGTGGTGATGGCAAGTTGCTGCAGCGAGGCAAGGCGCCCGCGTACCTGCCGCGGGGAAATCTCCGAAATGTAGGCCGGCGCAATGACCGATGCCAGGCCGATCCCCAGGCCACCCACCAGACGCCAGAAGATCAGGTCCCAGACACCAAAGGAGAAGCAGGTGCCGATGGCGCTGACCAGGAACAGGAACGCGCCGATCTTCATGGCCGGGATTCGGCCCCAGCGGTCGGCTGCTTTTCCGGCCATGTAGGCGCCGGCGGCACAGCCAAGGAGGGCAACGGCCACGGCGAACCCGGTGACGGCTTCACTGAGCGCGAATTCTTCCTTGATGGCATCAACGGCACCGTTTACCACCGAGGAATCGAAGCCGAAGAGGAAGCCGCCCACAGCCCCTGCGAGCGCCAGCCAGATCACCCGCTGGGGAATTTTGGCGGTGGTTTGCTCCTTGACGGTGGACATGGGACTCCCTCTGGGATGTGTGGGTTCGGTTGTGCGGTGCGGACGTTGTCGTCGGAAACCGGCCAGCTGGCCGGCGCACGCGCTAAACAGTGTGGCACGTCACGTCCCGACGATCCACTTTGTTGCGTGACGGACAGGACGGCGGCGGAGGCGCCTCCCGCCATCGTGAATTCCCGCCGAGGTGAGACGTAGCGCCCATGTTTGATCAAAACATGGGCGCGAAATCTCACCTCGGCGGTGGGCGCTGCCCGCAGCGGGCGAGCGGCCGGAAAGCTAGTGGACCGGGACTGACTCAGAGTCGGACGCCGGCGCGGCCTTCGGGTCGGTGAGTTTTTTGTTGGGCAGCGCAAAGCTGATCAAAAAAGCGATGGCGGTCAGGACGGCTGCGGTGAGCATCACGGTGTCGATCGCCAGGGCAAATCCCTCGGTGATGGGGCGAGTGAGGACCGGGTTGGCGGTGTGCAGCCAGGACGTGTCATTGAGGGAGTCGTTGGAGGCGCCCTTCTGGAAGAACTCGTAGACCTTGGCGTTGGCGGGATCGGCTGCCACGGCCGGGTCCTTGAGCACCGCAAGGTAGTCCGCGTTCTGCATCATGTCCTTCATGCCGCTTGCGATCTTGTCCGCGGCCAGGCTGAACAGCATCGAGATGAACACGGCGGTGCCCACTGCGCCACCCATCGAACGGAAGAACGCCGCGGAAGAGGTTCCCACGCCCATGTCCTTCGGCGGCACGGAGACCTGCATGGCCAGGGTGAGGGGCTGCATGCAGAAGCCCAGGCCCATGCCGAAGAACACGGCGATCAGGCCCGGAACCCAGAGCCCGGTGTCCACGCCCAGGACCACACCCATGACAAGGGCTGACGCCGTCAGGATTCCGGTGCCCAGGATGGGAAAGATCCGGTACGTGCCCGACGCCGAGATGGTCCGTCCGGCGGTGATGGAACCGAAGAGGATGCCCACTGTGAAGGTGATCATCATCAGGCCGGCCTGGGTGGGGGTGAGTCCTTTGACCAGCTGCAGGTACATGGGGAGCATGGCGATGGCCCCGAACATTCCGATGCCGATGATGAAGTTCAGCAGTGAGGACAGGCCGAAGGTCATGTTGCGGAAGAGTCGCAGCGGGATCAGCGCGTAGTCGCCGGCGCGTTTTTCGGCCAGCAGGAACCAGACGATGCCCACCACGCCCAGCCCGTAGCAGAGCCACGAATTGACGGAGGTCCAGCCCCAGCTGCGGCCCTGCTCGGCCACCAGCAGCAGCGGGACGATGGCGAGCGTGATCGCGGCGGCGCCCCAGTAGTCAATCTTCTGTTTTACGTGCTTGGCCGGCAGATGCAGGTAGAGGAACACCACGGCCAGGGCGGCGAGGCCGATGGGCAGGTTGATGAAGAACACCCAGCGCCAGCCGTCGAAGCCCAGGATGTTGGCGGAACCGGCGAAGGCGCCGCCGATCACGGGGCCCAGCACCGAGGAGATGCCGAAGACGGACATGAAGTAGCCCTGGTACTTGGCCCGGTCCTTCAGGGCCACGATGTCGCCGATGATGGTCAGGGCGAGGGCCAGCAGCCCGCCGGCACCCATGCCCTGGATGCCGCGGGCAATGGCGAGTTCGGTCATGGAGTGCACGGATCCGGCGTACAGCGAGCCGGCAAGGAAGATCACGATCGCGGCCAGGTAAAGCGGGCGGCGGCCGAAGATGTCGCTCAGCTTGCCGTACAGCGGGGTGGCTACCGTGGACGTGATGAGATAGGCCGTGGTGGCCCAGGCCTGCAGCGACAGGCCGTCGAGGTCGTTGGCAATGGTGTAGATGGACGTCGACACAATGGTCTGGTCCAGGGACGACAGGAACATGCCGAGCATGAGTCCCACCATGACTGTGAGGGTCTGACGGTGCGTCAGGACCTCTCCTGCGGCGCGCACGGGCGTGGCTTTGGACATAACTGCTCCAGGGGAAGAAAAGGGGATCAAGCTTGATAGTTGCTTTCAGTAACTATGTTAGTTCCTGCTTTGTTCCCGGAGAAGCCGTCGAGGTGAGATTTCGCGCCCATGATCGTCCGGCACATCGGCGCGAAGTCTCACCTCGACGGTGGCAGCGAGGTGGCAGCGGTGGCGGCTGTGGTGGTGGGGTCGTGCTCAGCGCTCCACCAGGATCCCGTCCGGATCGCACCAGATCATGGCGCCGGGCCGGACGTTCACGCCGTCGAGGGTCACCGTCACATCGGTCTCACCGGCCCCCAGCTTGGCGCTCTTGCGCGGGTTGCTGCCCAAGGCTTTGACGCCGAGCGGCAGTTTGGCGATTGCCTCGCGGTCGCGGATCGCCCCGCAGATAACGACGCCGGCCCAGCCGTTCGCCACGGCGCTTTCGGCGATCATGTCCCCCATCAGGGCCGTGTGCAGCGATCCGCTGCCGTCCACCACCAGCACGGAGCCGTTGCCAGGGGTAGCCAGGGCGGACTTCACCAGAGCGTTGTCCTCGAAGCACCTGATGGTCCGCACCGGCCCGCTGAAGTGCGAATGTCCGCCCAGCGACTGGAACTGCAGGGAGACGGAGTCCAACTCCTCGCCGCGTTCATCGTAGAGATCCGCGGTGTTGATGGCGGCGCTGCCGGGAACATAGATGGGAACAGAGACGGGAATGTTGGCGGGGGAAGCGGTCATTGATTCTCCTTGGTATGGATAGTTGCCCGGGATGACAGGCAGGGCTGTGATGCCCACGATAGTCTGATTTTCACACCGACCATCCGTTCCAGGGGAGCCCGTCATGAGCCTGTCCGACACACCCGGCGCAGTTCCGGATCCCGCGGCCATGGCGGCGCGTTCCACCACGGCGCTCGCCGAACCCACCGCAAATGTCAGGCCGCTCTGGACCACCGGCATTATCCTGGTCAACGTCGGCATCAACGCCGCGTTCTTCGGACCCATCCAGGTCCTGCTGGGCCAGCAGGCTGAGGCCTTCGATCCGGGGCAGAAGGAAGCGATCCTGGCACTGGTCACCGGTGCGGGCGCTGCAGTCTCGCTCGTGGCCAACCCGCTGTTCGGCGCCTTCAGCGACCGCACCACGTCCCGGTTCGGCCGACGCGTTCCCTGGGTCCTGGTAGGCGCCATCCTCGGTGCCGCTGCCCTGATCGGCCTGGCCGGAGCGCCCAACGTGGCCGTCATGACGCTCCTCTGGTGTGTTGTCCAGGCCGGCTGCAACGGCGCCTATGCGGCCGTTACGGCAGCCATCCCGGACCGGGTGCCCGTACCGCAGCGTGCCACCGTGGGCGGGCTGGCGGCCATGGGCCAGACGGTTGGCATCCTGATCGGGGCGGTGATTGCCGCCGTCGTCAGTGGCAACTTCGCGCTCGGCTACCTGGTGTGTGCGGCGGCGCTGGTGGCGGGTGTGGTGATGTACCTGTTCCGGAGCGACGACGCCCCGCTCCAGGCGGCGGCCCGGCCATCGCTGAACTGGGCCGAGTTCATCATCAGCTTTGTGCGACCGCTCCGATACCCGGATTTTGCCTGGGCGTGGATCACCCGCCTGCTGGTGAACATCGGCAACCACATGGTCACCCTGTACCTGCTGTTTTTCCTCACGGACGCCGTTCATCTCGAGGCGACGCAGGGGCTCAAGCCAGAATTCGGCGTGCTGATCCTGACCGGCCTCTATGCCGTGTTCGTGATCATCACCAGTGTGATCGGAGGGCGGCTCAGCGACCGCATGGGCAAACGGAAACCGCTGGTCATCGCGTCGTCGGTGATCATCGCCGTCGCGTCCCTGATCCTGGCGTTCGCGCCCACGTGGATCGGCGGAATTGTTGGTGCGAGCGTGCTCGGTATCGGCTTCGGCGCGTACCTGGCCGTTGACTTTGCGCTTATCACCCAGGTGTTGCCGAGTGCTGAAGACCGCGGCAAGGACCTGGGCGTCATCAACATTGCCAATTCGCTCCCGCAGGTCATTGCCCCGGCCATCGCCTGGCCGTTCGTCACGCTCTGGGGCGGCTACGTATCGCTGTATGTGGCCGCTGCCGTGATCGGGCTGCTTGGCGCCGTGTTTGTCGTAAAAATCAAGGGCGTTGACTGAGGCAGCCCGGGATATGGTCCCACCGAATTGACTAATAGGGGCAGAGTTCCGTGCCGTACAATTGACTCGAATTGCAGTCAGTGCGGGATGGGCATTCTCCCGTCCGGTGCATAAACCCACTGCCGGAATGCTGATGCTCGAACTCCACTCAGATCTTCCACCCATGGCTGCCGCGCCCACCATGCCGCGGCAGCAACTACGCTACGCCCGGATTCTGGAGGTAGCCGGGACCTTCGCGCGCAAGGGGCTGGACTCCGTGACCCTTTCCGAGGTTGCTGCGAAGGCTGATGTTCCACTGGGCACGCTCTACCGCTATTTTCCGTCCTCTACCCATCTGATGCTTGCCCTGTTCCGCCATCAGTTGGGTGAGCTCCAGGTGGACGGCCAGCCAGAAGCAGGACTTCTCCCGGTCCATGCGCTGTCCGGGGTGCTGATGGAGATCTTCCACATGAGGTTGATGCAGCCGGCCGTGGAACAGTGCCTCCATCACGGCGTGTATATCAAGGACCGGGACACCACGGGGCTGCTCCGTGAGATCGACTCGATTGCCGAGCGGGTGGTTACCGCCGTAAGTGGCGACGCCGCCAGGTCCCGTGTCCTGTTGCTGACAGTCACTGGTCTGGTCCAGTCCGTCCGCTGCCGCCGCCTCTCACTGTTCGAGGCGGAAGCGGACCTTAAGAAGGCCTGCTCACTGTTGTCCGCATGCTAAATCCAGGCTCCTGACGGCGTAACCGGTCTAGACCAGTAACGCAATAAACCCGCTTTCATTAGTGATGTGCGTCACGGATCCGAGTGGTGAAACGTTGCCGCACCAGACTATGGCACGTGATTGGCTGAACCGGCGCACGCGCTTGTTTACCATTGCAGAACCGGAGTGGCCAGCAACCTTTACCTGCACGGTCTTCACAGCGGATCCATCACCCAGGGTCCGCAGGCGAAGGACCCATCTGACCATCTTGAGCCTCCATGTGCTTGAGCCAATATGCCCCGTGCGCCCACGGCCAGCCCCAGGAGACAATGACGTGTCCACAGAAACAATCATTCCAATCGACAGTTCCGCCGCCAGCTCACCTGAAAACCTGGTCCTGACGGATCAGGAAATCTTCGCCTCCCACCAAGGCGGCAAGCTCTCGATTTCCAGTACCGTCCCCTTGGCCAACAAGCGTGACCTCTCCATTGCGTACACCCCGGGTGTTGCCCAGGTCAGCCGTGCCATCCATGCAAACCCGGAGCTCGCCAAAACGCTCACCTGGGCCCAGCGTCTGGTGGTAGTGGTCAGCGACGGCACCGCAGTGCTTGGCCTCGGAAACATCGGCGCCAGCGCTTCACTCCCCGTGATGGAAGGCAAGTCAGCCCTGTTCAAGGCCTTCGGTGAGTTGGATTCCATTCCGCTGGTCCTCAACACCACCAAAGTGGACGAAATTGTGGAAACGCTCGTCCGGCTGCGGCCCAGCTTCGGTGCCGTGAACCTTGAGGACGTTTCTGCGCCCCGCTGCTTCGAGCTGGAAGAAAAACTCATCGAAGCACTGGACTGTCCGGTGATGCACGATGACCAGCACGGCACCGCCGTCGTTGTCCTTGCTGCCCTGACCGGCGCTGCCAAGGTGACCGGACGCGAGCTCGGGGGCCTGCGCGTGGTGGTCTCGGGTGCAGGCGCGGCCGGCATCGCGGTGGCCGAGATCCTCCTCGCCGCAGGAATCAAGGATGTTGTGCTGCTGGACTCCCGGGGCGTCATCAACAAGGACCGCGCGGACATCGCGGCCGATCCCGCCAGCAAGAAGGCGCAGATGGCGCAGCGCAGCAACCCCCGCGGCGTTTCCGGCGGCCCTGGCGAAGCGTTGCTGGGCGCAGATGTGTTCATCGGCGTCTCCTCTTCCAAGGTGGCTGAGGAGCACCTGAAGCTCATGAACCACAACTCCATCGTGTTCGCGCTGTCCAACCCGGATCCCGAAGTGCTGCCGGAGGTGGCCGCGAAGTACGCCGCCGTGGTGGCCACCGGACGCAGCGACTTCCCCAACCAGATCAACAATGTGCTGGCCTTCCCGGGAATCTTCCGCGGCGCACTGGACGCCGGCGCCCGCCGGATCACTCCTGCCATGAAGCTCGCCGCAGCCCGCGCCATCGCTGAGCTCGCCGAGGCGGACCTGTCCGCGGACTACATCGTGCCCAGCCCGCTGGACCCGCGAGTGGCCCCGGCCGTCACTGCCGCCGTCGCGGCCGCCGTGGTTGCGGAGTAACCCCCCGCTGTACAACCGGCAAACATCGACGGCGGTGCCTCCGGCGCCGGGAGGCACCGCCGTCGTCGCTTAAATCAGTGGCCGATGCTGACTTGGTCAACGGTCCAGAAGGCGCTGTTGGTGCCGGTCTGCTAGCAGTGGACATGTGCCGACTTGGCGCCCGTGGGAACGTCGAGGGTCAGCTTCTCGAAACTGTTTGCGTTGCTGCGGTAGGACTTGACCAGCTGCGGGGCGCCGCCGTCAAAGCTGACGAAGCCTCACGAGGAGACCGCGCGCCGACCGTAGACTGAGGCCATGAACCCCGAGTCAATCATGACCGTACTCTGCGGACTGGCCATTCTGGTGGGCGTGGCCGGCACCATCATTCCCGTACTGCCGGGAAGCATTCTGATCGGTCTGAGTCTGCTGGCGTGGGCCATCTGGGGTGGCGCCGGCACGGCAGGCTGGGTGGTCTTCGGCGTGGGTGTTGCGTTCGTAGTGGCAGGGGTGGCCGCAAGTGCAGTCCTGACCGGGCGGAAACTCAAAGAGCACAAGATCCCCAACCGGAGTGTGGTGATCGGGCTGGTCCTGGGGGTGGCGGGGATGTTCATCATTCCTGTGGTGGGGCTGTTTGTTGGCTTCGCCGTCGGGTTGCTGCTCAGTGAATACCTGCGAACCCGGAACTTCAGGACAGCCATGACCTCCAGCTGGGCTGCGCTGAAGGCCACGGGCCTGGGGATGCTGGTCG
The DNA here is from genome assembly GCF_050157035.1 of Pseudarthrobacter sp. N5. Classification (GTDB taxonomy): domain Bacteria; phylum Actinomycetota; class Actinomycetes; order Actinomycetales; family Micrococcaceae; genus Arthrobacter. Next base: position 59,722 of record NZ_CP189593.1, on the reverse strand, counting down.
AGTTCGGGCTGGCATGCCTGGCCGCGAGCACCTGGGTGATCGGCGTGTGGGTGGCCGCTGCGTCCTAGCCACAGCGCAGGAGATGGCCGCCGCGCCGCTTCCCGCGTTGATTACGCAGTCACAAAAACCGCCAGCGCCTCCAGCTGCGTCAGCCTGGCTTCGGGGTTGAGATACATCATGTGCCCGGCCTCGCGGTAATGGCGGGTGAAGCGGGCCAGGAACGACGACGCCGCCAACCAGTCCGCTGCCGGCTACCTGAGCCGGTTGGTCACCCGGGTTGAAGTGGCCGAACGCATCGAGGTTCCGGTAGTGGTGGCCTGGACGGACCGTCTCCTGAACGCCGATAATCTCCGCGGCGCTGCTGGTGCTGGACAGCGGCCGGAAGCTGAGTCCGCGTTGCCGGCAGCACCGCAGGCAGGCTGAACTGGGCCCACCGGAACCCGTCAGGGCCATCCGCAAGGACGCCGAAATGCGCCAGCTCTGGGAGCAGGACTGGCAACAGCTCGCCAGCGGCTGACCCCTTGTGGGCAGTGCAAGCACGGGGTACAACGGAGAAGTGAGCGACGCAATTAAGGCCTGGATGGAAAAGTACATCGCGGCCTGGACAAGTAACGCGCCGGAGGATATCCGGGGGCTGTTCGCCGAGGACGCCGTCTATGCCACGAGGCCCTACGACCCCGATCCGTGGCGCGGGCGCGAGCGGATTGTTGAACGCTGGATCTCCGAGGGCGACCAGCCTGAGGACTGGACTTTCCAATGGTCCGTGCTCGGCGTCGACGGCGAGCTGGCATTTGTGCAGGGACGCACGTCCTACCTGGATGACCGTCCGAGCTACGAGAACCTCTGGATCATCCGTCTCGGGCCGGACGGGCGGGCTGTCAGCTTCACGGAATGGTTCATGGAGAGCAGGGATTGAGCGCCAAAGTCAGGCGCTCGCCAGGACAACGGCCACAACAGGCAGGAGTTTTTCGGACAGGAGCACAGCACCCAGGGCAATCATGATGATGCCGCTGGCGAGGGTCACACGGCGGGCGGCCCCGGGCCGGGAGTGGAGCAGCTTGCGGGCCAGCAGCGCCACGCAACTGTAGACGATGGCCGCCAGGAGTACGAATGTCAGGCCGAGGAGCCCGGACTGCACCGGCACCGGGAGGGATGCCTCCGGGCTGACGAACTGAGGGATCAGGGCGAGGTAAAAGAGCAGCCCCTTGGGATTAATGCCGCTGGTTCCCATGCCCTGGAGGAAAGTCTTGATCTGACGTGCGGCCGGGACCTCAGCGTGGACATCAACCGGGCCCGCGACGGCGGCAGCTGCGGTGAAGCTGGCGCCCCGCCAGGAGCGGATGGTGCTGGAACCGAGCCACAACAAGTAGGCTGCGCCGGCGATTGTCAGCCAGCCGAGGACTTGGGGCATGCCTGCCAGCAGGGCCGCCAGACCGGCCACCATCAGCACCGTGTGCAGCAGGTAGCCACTGCAGAGTCCTGCCACCGCCGGCACGAAGCTGCGTTTTGCCAGGCCGGCGGAGATGGAATAAGCCCAGTCCACGCCAGGGGTGCAAGCCAGCGCGGCGGCAACAACCATAAAGGCAAGAAACAGCTGGGGATTCATGGCGGGCTCCTGAGGACGCGGGTACAGGAGAAACTCTAGGCAAATATCAGCCATAAGTGTTCCCCTATTTAGCTCCCTCCACCCATTATTTGGTAAGATTATTGCGTGATTGACCATATAGACAGAAGTATTTTGCGTTACCTCAAAGAGGACGGCAGAATGACTGCCACAGCGCTCGCCGCGAAGGTGGGTTTGACCGTCGCCCCGTGCCACCGCAGGCTCCGGGATCTGGAGATGTCGGGGGTGATCCGCGGGTACAAAGCGGACATTGACCCGGCAGCCGTCGGGCTGGGATTCGAGGCGATTGTCTTCGTGACCCTGCGGCAGGTTGACCGGTCCACTATGGAGATCTTCGAGAACAGGGTGGCAGGCAATCCGAACATCGTGGAGGCGCAGCGGCTGTTCGGCTCGCCGGACTACCTGTTGAAAGTCATCGCTGAGGACCTGCCGGCATACCAGCGCTTCTATGACAGCGAGCTGACAGTGCTCCCGGGCGTCGAGCGGCTAACGTCCACCCTGGTCATGAAGAACCTGAAGTCCAACGCGGGCCCGCCGGTGTAGGTGCAGCACCCACGGGCTGTCTGCGGACTTATGCTGCCGGGCTGACGTGGACGATGATGACCTGGGTTTTCTTGGCGCCGTCGAAGCGGAGATCGTAGTTCACGCCCAGGCCGGTGTCTGTGCCCGAGGTAAGGGAGTAGTCGCTCTTCGCCGTGGGGTCCGCGCTGACCGAGGTGATCCACCGTTCGGCGTCCCCGCTATCGATGCCGTACAGCTGCACACCATCGCGGACGAGGCTGAAGAACCCGTCCATTGAGTCTGCGGTCAGGAAATACGTGACTTCGCTGAAGTCCGTGCGGGCACTGGTGGTGTTGAGGCGGATGCGGTCGGTTTCCCCGCGGATCTCGCCATTGGGTCCAACAATCGTCAGCGCAATCTTGCCCGAATCGCTGGTGTTGATTTCCGGCCCGGCGCTGTCCCCGGTGGCCCGCACATCGGCCTTTCGGAGCTGCCCGGAACTCATGTCCAGCCGGGCTGTTTTGCTGGCGCGGATCTGCTCCACTCCGGCGGCGTCGAGGGTGGAGAATTCGGAGGTGCTCACTGTGCTCCCTTGGGACGTTGGTTCGGTGGCAATGGGTGCGTTCTGCTGGCAGCCCGCCAACGCGAGGCTTCCGGCCAAGGCAATAAGGACGACGGCGGCCTGCCGCCTGAAACGTGGGGCGAAAGTCACTGGTGTACCTCCGCATCGAAGCCGGACACGAAGCGGTCCATGATGCCAGGCATGTTGTTGGTGGGCCGGTACTGCTCCACGCGGTCGTTGAAGTCGGAGCCGATGATTGCCCGTGCTTGCGCCGGGTCGGTGGCCAGCAGGTTCTGGTAGGCGGGGAGTGTGTCCTGGCTGATGAGGGCCCAGCGCTGACCGGCGTCGGCGATGTTGCCGTCCGGGAACCCGGTGGTGAAGTCGGTACGGAACTGCGTGGGGCTGTCCCAGTTGGTGAAGGGAACGTTTTCAGGCCCGGGGCTCTCCACGCTGAACGTGTAAGGGAAGACCTCCGGGTAGCTTTTGGCACCGGGGATGGAGGGTTCTCCGGCGAGGGTGACCATGTACGTCACGGCTTCTCCGCCAGGGTGGCTCCGCATGTTGTCGTAGTCGTCGGCGATGATTTCGTTCTGTTCTCGGAAGAGGAGCGAGGTATTGCCTTCCTGCACCAAGGCGGGATCGCCCGAGTCGATCTGCGCCCAGGACCGGGCGGTTCCGGGGTCGATCGCGCCGGAATCCCGGAGCCGGGTGATCTCGTCAATGCCGCCATCCATATATGCCTCGTGCTGCCGGGCCTGGTCCAGGAAGATCTCCTTGTTCATGTCCAGCATGCTGGTTTCATAGAACTTGATCTCGGCATCAGTCATGTTGGCCAGCTGCTCGATCTGGTCCAAAACCGGGATGGGGATGTCCGATGCCGGATTGCCGGCGATCTGCCGGGCAAGTTCGCGCATTATGGCCATGTCCTTGAATCCGCCGGCGAACGACGGTCCGATTATGTTGGCCATCCCGGCCCACTGCAGGTCCGGGTTGGACAGGTACGCCTGGCCGTAGAAGTCGTAAACCTTCTTGATGGTCTCCCAGTTGTACTCTGTGCCCTTGGAGGTATCCCAGGTGGAGGGGTCGATTCCCATGTTGCGCATGGCCTGCTGGTTCCAGTAATCGCTGAGGAAATCCGCATACCCCGGAGACTTCTTGTCAATCAGTCCGGAGTCGGCCGCCGCATCCATGGCAGCCTTTGCGGCCTCGGGGTTTTCCAGGGCCCACTTCTTGAAGTCATCGCTTTTCAGATAAGCGCGGCGTTCGTCAGGAGTCATGCCGTTCAGTTTGCCCGTGAGGTCCTGGGCTTTGCCGTTTCCAGGGCCGCCGCCCCGCATGCCCGGCGTGCCGGCCACGCCGCTTCCGCTTGCCGTGTCCTGTTCGTCTGCGTTCTTCAGCAGTGCTTTGGACGCCGTTTCCATGCCTGCCGCCGCGCTTTTTAGTACCTTGAGGTGCGAGGAGGCCCAGTCGCTGCGGAAGCGGTCGCCGTCGTGCCCTTCCCATGGGCTGGAACTGATGGTGCTGCTGAGTTGCTGTCCCAAGGTATCCAGGCGTGTGGCCCCGCCCGCAAGATCCTTGGCGAGACGGCGCAGCTCTGCGATGTCTGCACCATAGAAGTTTCCCGCCATGTGTCCCCCTGGTTGAAGTCTGGTGCCAGCCTAACGGCATTGGGGAACCGCTGCGATGGGGAGAACTTCCCTCGGGGCTGTGTCAGCGGGCGCCGGCTGCAAGTTCCGCGGTCAGCCGCGCAGCAGCCCGGTGGTCCGGTAGGGAATGACTTCACGCAGGAACATGCTGGTGGATGTGCGCACAATGCCCGGGCAGAGCCGGATTTCCTCGGAGACCCGGTACAGATCGTCCGGGCTGGTGGCCACCACCCGGATCAGGAGGTCTGTATCGCCGGCCGGCGCGTGGCATTCCAGTACCTCCGGAATCTCACGCAGGGCGGCGATGGCTTCGTTCAGGTGGCTCTGGTCCAGTTCCGCGCTCACCGAGGCGGCGACTCCCCGCCCGAGCGCGGAAGGTAGCACACGGCTGCTGTTGGGACGGAGGGAGCCCGACGCCGTCATCCGTTCAAGGCGCGATTGTACAGTTCCGCGAGCGAGGCCCAGCCGCTGGGCAAGCACCATGATGGGCAGCCGGGGATCGTCGTCCAGTGCGGCAAGGATGCGCCGGTCCGTTGCGTCGAGTTCCTGCAATGTGATCATTTCCTGTCTGGCGTTGGCGGCGGAGTTGATCAGATTGATCAACAAGAGCTACGTCCGTTGTGCCAACTGTAGAATATATGTTCAAATTATGGCAACAGGACAACGGCCACCGCCAGTTCCCGCAGGCTACAGGCTTCCCGGCACACCACCCGGCCCCTGGACCAAGCTTCCCGCAAGGAGGCTGCCGCTGATCGACACTTGTTCACGCATCGTCTGTCCGCAAAAGCAGTGCCAATGCTCCGGGACGCTACCGGGCACGGCACGGCAAGAGCCCCTGAGCCACCGACCACTGGTTTCCACGGATGCCGTTCGGTAGCTGAGGGGCTCTTGTGTTGAACACGCTGTTTTTGAATACCCTGTGTACGGGCCCCGCATAGGCTTGAGGCATGACTCCAGCCGGCCGCTTCGCCCCGAGTCCCTCCGGCGAACTGCATGTGGGCAACCTCCGGACGGCTCTTCTTGCGTGGCTTTTTGCCAGGTCCACCGGCCGCGGCTTTCTCCTGCGCGTGGAGGACCTGGACCGCGCCCGCGCGGGAGCGGAGGCGGAGCAGCTCCGCGATCTGGCGGCCATCGGCGTGACGTGGGGCGGCGCCGTCGTGCGTCAGACGGAGCGGACGCACCACTATACGGAAGCAATCGGGCAGCTGACGGCCGCCGGCCTGACGTATGAATGCTTCTGCACCCGGCGCGAAATCCAGGAGGCGCCGTCCGCGCCGCATGCGCCGCAGGGTGCCTATCCCGGCACCTGCCGGCAGCTGTCCGGGGCTGAACTTGAGTTCAAACGGTCACGCCGTCCCGCCGCCATCCGGCTCCGCGCTTCGCTCACTGAGTGGACCGTGCGGGATGAATTGCAGGGTGCCTTTACCGGTGTGGTGGATGACTTTGTGCTCCGCCGCAATGACGGCGTGACCGCGTACAACCTGGCGGTAGTGGTGGACGATGCCGAGCAGGGCATCGACCAGGTGGTGCGCGGTGATGATCTGCTGCCGTCCACGCCCCGGCAGGCGTACCTGGCTTCCCTGCTGGGACTGCCGGTGCCGTTTTACGCGCATGTGCCGTTGGTGGTGAATTCCGACGGCGCCCGGCTGGCGAAGCGGGACGGCGCCGTGACCTTGGGCGAGCTCGCGGGGGCCGGGGTGGGCGTGGGGGCCGTCCGGGAAAAAATCCTGGGTTCGCTGGGGCTTCCGGGCTCGTTGGAAGAGGCGCTAGCGGCATTCGATCCCTCCAGCTTGCCGCGGGAGCCGTGGGTATGGGCGGCCTAAGGGGCCGACGCATCGAAGACGGCCGCGCCGCTGTCCGTCCATGCTGACAGGAGCTTGGCGTCCGCCGAAGCCAGCGCGGTATCCGGGGAGTCAGCGAGGATCAGCCCGGCCGCGCAGTGGACCGCATCGTGGCCGCGGAGGCCATACCGTCCGGCCAAAGCTGCCGCGGAGTGGACCACATCGTCCGTCACCGCCATCCGGCTGATGTTCTGCCAGAGCGCATCCAGGGAACGAAGGGCTGTTGCCAATTCGGTGTTGATGACGCGGTTCATCCGACGGGCTTTGTGCAGGGCGGCCGCCGCCTCGACATAGAGCAGAGGGATTGCGACGAGGCTCTCCGCAGATTCCCAGAGAAGAGTGCACCGATCCGTTGCCGGTTCTCTGATCAGCAGGGGGACTAAAGCGGAGGTGTCCAGGTAAACGATCATCCGCGTTGTTCCGCGATGAGGTCACTCACCGTTCCTTTGGCGCGGATGGGCTGTGGTGTGACGCGCTTGCCGGTTGACGGAGGTGTGATCAGGCCGGCGGCGAGCAATTGCTCGAACGGGCTTTGCGGGGAGATGGGAACCAGGCGGGCAACGGGTTTGCCGTGGTCCGTAATGGTGATGGACACCCCGTCCCGGACCTGCGCGATGTGCTGACTCAGGTGGTCCTTCAGCTCCCGGATTCCGACGCTCACGGTTTCCCTCCAATGTGGCCATATATGTGGTTCAATTGTAGCCACAAAGTAGGCTGGTGCCTGACCGGTAATTCGGGCCGGAGTGTTCGCGATATAAAGGATGAGCCATGTCAGAACCACGATTCACTGTTGAGACGGCCATGGTCCTCGCTGAAGTGGCGCACAACCGCCAGAAGGACAAACTCAAGCGCCCCTACCGCGACCACGTGATTGCCGTTGGCGATGCGCTCGCCGATTTCGACGACGACATCCGGATCGCCGGCTACCTGCACGACATCGCCGAGGACACCCCCATCACACGGCAGGCGCTGCTGGACATGGGCGTTCCCGGGCGCGCCGTGGACATTGTTGAGCGCGTCACGAAGCGCTTCCAGGACAACCCGGATGACTACCAGGAGAGCGTGCGGTTTATCGCCGAGGACCACGACGCCACCCTGGTGGAGATCGCGGACAACGCCTATTTCTCCTTACCGGAGCGGGTGCAGGCGCTGGCTGAAAAGTGGCCGGACAAGCCCCCTGTCACACGCCACGCCGAGGCCCGTCAGGTGCTGTACGCCGCCGTTCCGGAGGCTGAAATCCGGAAAATCCTGGAGCGCATCAACCCCTCGCTGCTGGAGGAACTCAATGACATGGTGGATGAGGCTGACGAGACCGACTACCTAAACCTTTCCTACGATGCTGTCGAAACCGGGCCTGTCGAAACCGGGCCTGTCGAAACCCCCGAAGACGGCCAGCGCTAAGGGGACACACCACCATGCGTGCCTACGTCCTGACCCGGTATGGCGCCGCGGATGCCATGGAGCTCCGGGACGTCCCCGCCCCGGAGGCAGGACCCGGCGAGGTCCTGATCAAAGTCGCTGCAGCTGGCCTGAATCCGGTCGACTACAAACTCCGCCAGGGCGGGCTGAAGGTCATCGGCCGGCCGAAGCTTCCCATCGTCGCAGGCTGCGACCTGGCAGGGACGGTGGAGGCTGTGGGCCCCGGGGCCAGCCGCTTCGTCGTGGGCGAACGCGTCTACGCCCGGGTGGAAAAACTGACGCTGGGTGCCTTCGCGGAATTCGCCACGGTTCGCGAAAATCTGGTGGCACCCATGCCGCATTCCGTGGATTTTGTTGAGGCTGCGGGCCTGCCACTGGCCGGGCTCACGGCGCTGCAGGCGCTGCGGGAGGAACTTCAGATCCAGCCGGGGACCAGGTTGTTCATCTCCGGCGGCGCCGGAGGTGTGGGCACGCTTGCCATCCAACTCGCCAAATACCTGGGTGCCGAGGTAACCACGACGGCGTCGCCGCGGGGAGATGCACTGGTGCGGCAGCTGGGCGCAGACCGGGTGGTTGACTACACCCGGGAGAACTTCGCGGACGTCCTCTCGGACTACGACGCCGCCCTGGACCTGGTTGGCGGCGGTGCACTTGAGGGGATCTTCCGCATCCTCAAACCCGGAAGCAAGGTCGTTTCCATCGCCGGATGGCCTGAACCTGTGACCGCATCGAAAGACCTGGGGCGGCCTGGATTGCTGGCAGTGCTGTTCTGGATCATCAGCCTCCCGACCCGGCTCCGGGCCCGCAGGTCCGGCACGAGCTACCGGTATCTGTTCATGCACGGCAGCGGCGACGATCTCCGGTTCCTGGCCACGCTGGTGGACGACGGGCACGTCCGGCCAATCGTAGACAGCACGTACCCGCTGGACCGGATCGCTGAGGCATTTGAAGCGCTGGAGCAAGGCCGGGCCAAGGGGAAAATCGTCATCACCATGTTGTAAAAGCAACGCGGGGTCACCTACGGCCCATTAGCGGGTCCTGAATGGGCCGTATCTGACCCCGCGTTGTGGTTGGCTGGCCTAAACGCGGCCCAAGGAGTCGATATCCTCGAGGAAATCCTGCCGGACTTCTTCGCTGACTGTCCGTCGGGTGTCCCGGATGGCGTCCAGATAGTCCTGGGTGGCGGGGCCCTTCCGCACCGCCTCGCGGACTGAGGCGCTGCCGCCCGAGGAGGCTCCGCCGTCGTCGTACACTGCCTTTTCAAGAGCCCGCTGGGAGGCGCTGCGGGCCGCGTACTCGATGTCCGCGGGGGAGAAGCCCTCGGTTCGGTCCACCAGGAGTTCCACGTCCACATCGTCAAATACGGTGGCCGGGATGAAGCGCTGCCACATGGCTTCGCGGGCCTGGCGGTCGGGGAGGCCGATGGGGATGACGTAGTCGAATCGGCCGTGCCGCAGGAACGCGGTGTCCAGAACGCGGATGAAGTTGGTGGCGCAGACCAGTAGGCGGCCCGGCTGCTCGCGGAACGCCGGGATGATCTTGAGGAGCTCGTTCGTGACGCCCTGCAGCGGCGACGGCGGTTCGCCGGAGCGCTGGGAGGCGATCTCCTCCACCTCGTCGATGAACACCACGGCATGCTCCAGCTCGGCGATCTCCAGGAACGTCTCGCGCAGCGCCCCGGCCAAGCCCTTGGGATCGGAGGCTAGCCGGGAGGGGAAGACCTCCACGAACGGCCACTCCAGCCGGGACGCGATCGCCTTCGCGAAGGTCGTCTTGCCGGTCCCCGGAGGACCAAAGAGGACGACGGCGCGCGGCGGCACCACGCCGTACTCATCCGCGAGGTCGGCCTCGGCGAGCGGAAGGACGAGGCGGCGCTCCAGGAGTTCCTTCTCGTTGCGCATGCCCGCCACGTTTTCCCAGAGGTCACGGGCGAGGATGCGCCCGCCGAGCTGGCTCAACGGTTCGAGTTCCTGGCGCTGGACCGGGATTTTACGTTCGAAATAGCGAAGATTCTTCTTGAGGACGAAGCCGCGGCTGAGGAACGCCTCGACGCGGGTTTCGGACTCCGGCATCAGCGCGGAGAGCTTGTTCAGCCCGTGCGGGGCCATCCGGTTCTCGACGGCGGCCAGCAGCGAGGTGCCGATTCCGCGGCCGCGGAACTCGGGCAGCGTGGCCAGGAAGACGATCCAGCCCTGGTCATGCGCGGCGCGTCCGACGGCGGCGCCCACCACCTGATCGCCCTGGACTGCCACGACGGCGTGGTCTTTCTCGCACGAGGCCAGGACCTCCGAGAGCGCGTAGACAGGCTCCACGTTGGTCGACTTGAGGGATTCCCAGAGGTGCAGGATGCCGTCGAGGTGGGCCGAGTGGAAATCCGTGATCCGCCAGTTGGTCATGAGGTGTCTCCCGTGTGGGTCGTCGTTGAGCCGGCGTGAACTTGTCTGCTGAGCATATGCGAACTGGCCGTCCCGGGGGTTGCGGAGGCGTTGCATTACGGCGGCCCTGCGGGTTCCAGGGAGACTGAATCTGCAGGGCCGCCGTCGTGCGTTCAATGTGTGCCGGTCAAGGCGTGCGCTGAATCAGCGCACGCCTGAAAGAGTGGTCAGCTCCTGTCCTTCGCGGCGCCCGGGGCCGGCCGCACTTGCCGCGGCGGATGGTCACGGCGCTGGTTGAGAACGCAATCTCCCGCACCCCGGACGGCGGGCACATCATCGCCGCCGTCACTGGCAGCGGCCGGAAGGTCAGGATCGATGCCCTGGACACCGGCCCAGGCCTCACGGACATCGATCCGGACCGCGTCTTCGAACGGTTTGCCCGCGGACGGCCCGCAGAGCATGAAGCAGCCCGGCACAGCTACGGGATAGGGCTGCCGCTGGTCAAGGACGCAGCCCTCCGATACGGCGGTGACGTAACAGTTTCCCGGACCGGTCCGCAGCGGACTGTTCTCAGCCTCGAGCTGCCGGCGGCGTGAAGCCGCCGGCTTACGGTTCTCGGGTTCCCGGCGCCGTCACACCTTGACAGCCGACTGTGACCCGTGCCATATTTTTAGTGTGAACCTGTCAGACAGCCGGACAGCAGGACAGCCTGCAGCAGATCGGACCAGCCCCGGCGCGGGCCCGACGGCGGGCCCAACCGCCGGCACGGCCAGCCAGCCGCTGGCCCGCCTCAGCGCCGCCGAAGCCGTCTTCAACGCCCTCCGCACCGACATTGAGTCCGGCAAGGTGGGTGTGGGGGCCAAGCTCAGCTCCGAGGCCACGCTCGCCCAGCAGTACGGCGTCAGCCGCTCGGTGGTCCGCGAGGCGCTGCGCTCCTGCACCGCACTGGGACTGACCACGACAAAAACCGGCCGGGGCACGTTCGTCATTGCCAACCAGGTGGCCAAGGATCTCGTGTTGGGCCACTATTCAGCCCGGGACCTCACCGAAGCCCGTCCGCACATTGAGGTTCCCGCCGCAGGGCTCGCCGCGCAGCGCCGCACCGCCGAGGAACTGGAGAGCCTCCGGGACATCGTGACCGCCATGTCCGCCGAGGACGATCCCGAGGTGTGGGTCAGCCTGGACTCCAGCTTCCACGCAGGCATAGCCCGGGCCAGCGGCAACAAGGTCTTCGAAAGCGTGGTGGCCGATATCCGCGAAGCACTCGCCAACCAATCAGAAACCCTCAATATGGTGGCCGACCGCCAGCTGGCCTCGGACCAGGAACACCAGCGCATCTTCGAGGCCATTGAAACCGGCAACGCCGCCGGTGCCCGCGCCGCCATGGGCGAGCACCTCCACGCCGTGGGCGTGGCCCTAGATTCCATCCTCAGCCAGTAACCACAGCCCGCAACCGACCCCCAAGGATTCCATGCTCTCCCCCGCCCTGCCGCTCCATGCCCCCGCCCCGGACGTCACCGCGCTGCCCCTCACGGCACTGCAGCAGCACGTCGCGTTGGCGGCGCAAACCCGCGGCGGCCTGGTGGAAAGCATCCACTACGGCTCCCTCATCGCCACGGCGCCGGATTCCGGCGCGCAGGATCCCGACGCGCCGGATCCCGCCGGACACGACGGCCTCCGCACCCTCCTCTCGGCCGGCGATCCGCTTGCTCCCTTCTACCCCCGCTCCGCGCTCAAGCCGCTGCAGGCAGTGGCCCTGGTCGGTGCGGGGCTGGACCTGCCGGCCGACCTCCTGGCCCTTACCGCCGCCAGCCATTCCGGTGCCGCGATGCACCGCGACGGCGCCCTCCGCATCCTCCAGATCCACGGCCTCACGGCGGACGCCCTCGAAAACAGCACCGACCTCCCGCACGGTGTCGGCGAGCGCGAAGAGTGGCTCCGGGACGGCGGGCAGGCCACCCAACTCACCCAGAACTGCTCCGGAAAGCACGCCTCCATGGCGGCGACGTGTGTTATCAACGGCTGGCCGGTGCGCGGATACCTGGACCCCGGACATCCGCTGCAGCAACTGGTAGCGCAGACCGTCCGTGACCTCACCGGCGAGGAGCCGTCCCGCGCCACAACCGACGGCTGCGGCACACCGCTGTTCGCCCTCACCCTCCGCGGCATGGCGCGCGCGTTCGGCCGCCTTGCCTCTGCGGAAATGAACGGTGCCCCCGCCGAAAGCCCGGAAGCCGCCGTCGCGCATGCCATGCGCCGCCACCCTGAGATGGTGGCGGGTGAGGGCCGTGACGTCACCGAGCTGATGCGCCTGGCGCCCGGACTGCTGGCGAAGGACGGGTTCGAAGGAGTCCAGCTGGTGGGGCTTCCGGACGGCCGTGCCGTGGCCGTGAAGATTTCCGACGGCGGCGACCGCGCCCGCATGCCCGTCACCGTCCGCGCGCTGGAGGCGCTCGGCGTCGACACCGCACCGCTGGCTGGCATCGCCACCGGGTCCGTTCTGGGCGGCGGCCGCCCGGTGGGCGAGCTGACGGCCACCGACTTCCTCACAGCACACTGACCCGCGCATCCCGGCGCACCCGCGAACCGAGCGCCGTCACCGCGAACCAAACTCCCGCCCCCGAAGCCCCCTGAGGACACCCATGACCACCCCCGATGCCCGCCCCGCATTCCGCTCCGAACACGACCTCCTGGGCGACCGCGACGTCCCCGCCGACGCCTACTGGGGCGTTCACACGCTCCGCGCCGTGGAAAACTTCCCCATCACGGGCCAGCCGCTGTCCTCCAACATGTACCTGGTCCGCGGGTTGGCGGCCGTGAAGCTGGCGGCCGCCCGCACCAACCGCGAGCTCGGGCTTCTGGACGCCGAACGCGCACAGGCCATCGAAGCAGCCTGCACGGACATCCTGAACGGGAAGCTCGACGAGCAGTTCGTGGTGGACGTGATCCAGGGCGGTGCCGGGACGTCGTCGAACATGAACGCCAACGAGGTCATCGCGAACCGGGCGCTGGAAGTCCTGGGCCACCCCAAGGGCGACTACGACCGCCTGCACCCGAACGACCACGTCAACCTCAGCCAGTCCACCAACGACGTCTACCCCACCGCCGTCAAGCTCGGCACCATCTTCGCCGCCCGGGAACTCCTGGAAGCACTCACCGAGCTGGAAGAGGCCTTCGCGGCCAAGGCGATGGAATTCCGCACCGTGGTGAAGATGGGCCGCACCCAGCTGCAGGACGCGGTCCCCATGACCCTGGGCCAGGAATTCGGCACGTATGCCGTCACCATCGGCGAGGACCGGCTCCGGCTGGCCGAAGCGGACCTCCTGATCCACGAGATCAATCTGGGCGCCACGGCCATCGGCACCGGGCTGAACGCCCCCGCCGGCTACGCCGAGGCGGCCTGCCGGCACCTGGCTGAAATCACCGGCCTGCCCCTGGTCACCGCCGTGGACCTGATCGAGGCCACCCAGGACGTGGGCGCCTTCGTGCACCTCTCCGGTGTGCTCAAGCGGGTGGCCGTGAAGCTTTCCAAGATCTGCAACGACCTCCGGCTGCTCTCCTCCGGCCCGCGTGCCGGCTTCGGCGAAATCAACCTTCCCGCAGTGCAGTCCGGCTCCTCCATCATGCCCGGCAAGATCAATCCGGTGATCCCGGAAGTGGTCAGCCAGGTGGCCTACGAGGTCATCGGCAACGACATCACCATCACCATGGCCGCCGAAGCCGGACAGCTCCAGCTCAACGCCTTCGAACCGATCATCGTCCACAGCCTCCACAAGAGCATCTCCCACCTGGAAGCAGCCTGCCGCACCCTCACGGCCCGCTGCGTCCGGGGCATCACCGCCAACACCGAACGCCTCCGGCTCACGGTGGAACAGTCAATCGGCCTGGTGACAGCACTGAATCCCCACCTCGGCTACGCCACCGCAACCGCCATCGCCCAGGAAGCCCTCGCCACCGGCAAGGGTGTTGCGGAGCTGGTTTTGGAACACAACCTGCTCACCGCCGAGCAGCTTGAGGACCTCCTCAGCCCGCAGCGCCTGGCAAACCTCAGCAAGTAACGCCCACAACCACCGAAGCACCTCCGGCTCCTCCCCAACAGGAAACCAAAGGACTCCCATGACACAGCCACAGCAGGACACTGCCCCAAAGCAGGCCTCTACCCAGAATCCGGCAATCTCGGACCACACCATTCCGGCGCACGCATATGCCTCGGAAGCAACCCTCCACGTCGAGGACGAGGGCTATCACAAGGGCCTCAAGCCCCGGCAGGTCCAGATGATCGCCATCGGCGGCGCGATCGGCACCGGGCTCTTTATGGGCGCAGGCGGCCGCCTGGCCACGGCCGGCCCCGCGCTCGTCATCAGTTACGCCGTGTGCGGATTCTTCGCGTTTATGATCCTCCGCGCGCTGGGCGAACTGGTGATGCACCGCCCGTCCTCGGGTTCGTTCGTCTCCTACGCCCGCGAGTTCTTCGGTGAGAAGGCCGCGTTCGTCACCGGCTGGCTGTACTGGCTGAACTGGGCGATGACGGCGATCGTGGACATCACCGCCGTCGCGCTTTACATGAACTTCTTCAAGAAATACTGGGCGCCCATCGCGGACGTGCCCCAGTGGACCTGGGCGCTGACAGCCCTGATCCTGGTACTCGGCCTGAACCTGATCTCCGTGAAGGTGTTCGGCGAACTCGAGTTCTGGTTCGCGCTTATCAAGGTGGTGGCACTGGCGACCTTCCTGCTGGTGGGCATCTACTTTGTCATTTTCGGCACGCCGGTGGACGGCCAGCAGGTGGGCTTCAGCCTGATCGCGGACAACGGCGGCGTGTTCCCCAACGGCCTGCTCCCCGCGATCGTGGTGATGCAGGGCGTGGTGTTCGCCTACGCCTCGATCGAACTGATCGGCACGGCGGCCGGCGAAACCGAAAACCCGGAAAAGATCATGCCCAAGGCCATTAACACGGTGATCGTCCGCATCGCGGTGTTCTACGTCGGCTCGCTGGTCCTGCTGTCCCTCCTGCTGCCGTACACCTCCTACAAGGCCGGCGAAAGCCCGTTCGTCACGTTCTTCGGATCCATCGGGGTGGAGGGCGTGGACGCCATCATGAACCTGGTGGTCCTCACCGCAGCGCTGTCCTCACTCAACGCCGGCCTCTACTCCACCGGCCGCATCATGCGTTCCATGTCCGTCACCGGCTCGGCCCCCAAGTTCGCAGCGCGCATGAACAAAGCAGGCGTACCCTACGGCGGCATCGCCCTCACCGCCGCCGTCGCCGTCCTGGGCGTGGTGCTGAACGCGCTGGTTCCGGCCGAAGCGTTCGAGATCGTCCTTAACATCGCCTCCCTGGGCATCATCAGCACCTGGGCTGTGATTGTTTTGTGCCAGATGCAGCTGGCAAAGCTGGCCAGGCGGGGCGAACTGCTGCGACCCGCATTCCGGATGCCCGGCGCCCCGGTCACCGGCTGGATCACGCTGGCCTTCCTCCTGACGGTGCTGGTCCTGATGGCCTTCGACTCCCCGGTGGGCACCTGGACCATCGCCTCTCTGGTGGTCATCATCCCGCTGCTGATGCTCGGCTGGCGCCTCTGCCGCGACCGCGTGATGGAACTCGCCGCGGTCCGCGACGGCTTCACCGGCCCCTACCCGCTGGTGGCTAACCGGCCGGCACCGGGCGCCGCGAAGGACAGGAGCTAACCACGCTTTCAGGCGTGCGCTGATTCAGCGCACGCCCTGACCGGCACATATTGAACGCACGACGGCGGCCCTGCAGGTTCAGTTTTCTCTGAAACCCGCAGGGCCGCCTTAATGCAACGCCTCCGCAACCCCCGGGACGGCCGGTTCGCATATGCTCAGCAGAGTTCACGCCGGCTCAACGACGACCCACCCGGGAGACAACTCATGACCTGGCGGATCAGGGATTGAGCCGGGGTTTGACGCCGTGGGTTGACGCTGTGTGCCGAGCCTATGCGATCTTGCCCCGGGAGGGAGTTGCAGGTGCGTTGCGTTACGGGCTGGTTGCGTTAGGGGAGTTGGTGCCGAACGGACGGCTCGAGTTCGACGCCGGCGTCTCCTGCCTGTCCGAACCGGGCATCGATCTGGACGACAGTTCTTCCTGCGCGCTGCAGGAGGCTGGCCGCGACTCCCGCGCGGTATCCAGAGGCGCAGTGAACCCAGATTTTGCCTTCGGGAAGCTCACTCATGCGTGCCAGCAGGTTATGCAACGGCACGTTGACGGCGCCGGCCAGATGGGAAGCCGCGAATTCGTCCGCGCGGCGCACATCCAGCACAGTGTCTTCCATCTGCTTCTCCCGGACCATCGTGGCCCAATCTGTGCGCGGATAGGAGGCGACGGGGGCGTCCGGAGCCAGGGCATGCGGCCCGGTTCCGAAGGCGGCATCGGGGCTGTCGATGCTGATGCGCGAAAGGTCCCGGATAGCGTTCCCCACGTCTTCTTTGGTTCCCACGAGTGTCAGTTTTTCTCCCCACGGCAGCACCCAGCCGAGGTACGAGGTGAAGCTCGAGCCGCTCCCGTATTCGAAACTGACGCTGCCGCGCAGATGGCCGCTGGCGAAGGCGACGCGGCCGCGCAGATCCACTACCCACTCGCCGTCGCCCAGGCGGCGGGTGAGCTCGCCGGCGTCGAGCGATTCGGGGAGGGTCAGGTTCGCTGGCGCGGGGCCCGTCATGTTGATCGGGGCCATGTGGGCATAGTAGGAGGGGTAGGCCGAAAGGTTTGCCATGAGCTCTGACACGAAGTGCTCAGGATCGGGATCCATGAGCGCATGGTTGCTTGTGAGCTGCTCGCCGATGGTCGAAGCGCTGGCACCCGTTGCCGGCCCGATGGAGCAGAATGAACCGAAACCGTGGGTGGGGAACAGTGCAGCTCCGGGGCCGGACTCGCTCGCCAGCCGGCGAACGGAGGAGTACTGGTCATGGGCCAGGTTCGCCGTGTCCGCCGGGCCCAGCAGATCGGTGCGCCCCACCGAGCCGTAGAGCAGGCTTCCGCCGGAAAAAACCGCCACCTGCGGCCCGTCACGGACGATGTAGGAGAGGTGGGTGTGCGTGTGTCCGGGGGTCGCCACTGCCTTCAGCGAGAACCCGCCGATCTGCACCACCTGACCGTCGGTGATGGACTGCCGCTCAAACTGCACGGGGTCTGCTGAATTGACCAGATACCTTGCGCCATGGGCCTGTGCCAGAATCAGCCCGCCGGTGACGTAGTCGTTGTGAAGATGGGTTTCGGCAACGTGCGTTATCCTCACGCCTGCCTTGCGTGCGGCTTCGTCCACCCGGTCGGTGTCACGCTGGGGGTCGATGACGATCCCTACGTCGCCGTCATGCACCAGATAGCTGCGGTCCCCCAACTGGGGGGTGTCGATGACAACAACTTCCATGGCTCCCCGTCCCTCGACATTCCAAGGCAGCGCCGGCTGAGCCCTCCGCCATGCCCTGGATGTCTCAATCCTAGGCCGTTCGCGCGGATCGGGGTGCTCCTTGCTGCCCGAAATTTCCTTGGGGCCGGTGCCAGGCCTGGGGTGCGGAACGTTCGTGCCGGTTTCCCCCTATGCGGCGGCCATTTCCCGTGCTTACAATAGATCCCACTGCTAAACGGCACGAACGTGCCTATCTCGGGAGGTTCCTATGCCGGAATCATTTGTACAGCAGCTGGCCTCGGAGGTCCGGGCCCGCCGCGCGGTCTTGCGACTCACCCAGCAGGACCTAGCGGCCATGGCCGGGGTTTCCGAACGCTTCGTCCGCTTTGTGGAGCAGGGCAAACGCAGCGTACAGCTGGATTCACTGCTGGCACTGCTGGATACGCTCGGCCTCGAACTGCAGCTGGCCAGGCGCTCCAGCGAGGCAGCACGCGCACTCGGCGGCGCCCTCACGCTTGGCGGAGCCCCCGCCCCCGACGGCGGTACTCCGGACCGTGAGCCGTGAGGCACCGGGTCGCGGATGTCTACAAGAGGGGGGTCCTGGCCGCGCGTCTGGAACGGCACAGCGGCGGCACCCGGTTCAGCTATCTGCCGGCCTACCTCGAGGCGGGGCGTCCCGCCGTCGCGAGTTCACTGCCGCTGACCGGTGAGCCGGTGCTGTCCGCCGCTGGTGCCGCGCCGCCATACTTCACCGGGCTGCTGCCTGAGGGCCGCCGGCTGAACGCGCTGCGCCGGTCCATCAAGACCAGCGCCGACGACGACCTCTCGCTCCTCATCGCCGCGGGCGGGAATCCGGTGGGGGACGTGCAGATCGTGGGGCACGGCGAACCGCTCGACCCGGACGAACACGCCGTGGAGGTGGATCCTCGCAATCCTGTGGATTTCGATGAACTGCTGGGCGACTCCGGGCTGATCGATCCGGTGGCGCTCGCGGGTGTGCAGGACAAATTGTCCGCCGGGATGATTTCCATGCCGGTGGCCAGCGCCGGCAAGCGGTTCATTCTTAAGCTCAATGCGCCCGAGTTCCCGCACGTGGTGGAGAACGAGTTTGTGATGTTCCGGTATGCGGCAAAGCTCCGGATTCCGCTGAGCAGGGTGCAGCTGATGCGCGATGTCGCGGGCCGGCCGGGCCTGCTGGTGGAGCGTTTTGACCGGATTCCGGTTGCCGGCCTGAATGCCCCAAGGGCCACGCCGGATGCGGTTCAGCGGCTCGCGGTCGAGGACGCTGCGCAGGTGCTGAGGCTGTATCCGGCGGACAAGTACAACGTGGGGTATGGGCAGGTCTGCGGGGCACTCGCGCAGTACTGTGCGGCGCCGCTTCCGGCGCTGCGGAACCTGGCCATCCAGGCGGCGTTCGCGTGGTTGAGCGGCAACGGCGATCTGCACGCCAAGAACGTGTCGATGGTCCAGCAGCCGTCCGGGGAGTGGTCCATCGCGCCGGTCTACGACATCCCCTCCACAGTGGTGTACGGGGACAAGACGCTGGCTCTGACCATCGGCGGGAAGCGGAACGGCATCTCGCGGAAGCACTTCCTGGGGTGGGCTGACGGGCTCGGACTGACGGAGCGCGCCGCGGTGCAGGTGCTGGAACTGGCGCTGACGGCGGCCGGGCCGCTGATTGCGGATCTGGAGGCGGGAACTGCTTTCGCATTAACGCATACCGCTTCCACGAACGACGGCGGCGGATCGCCCTTCCCGGATATGGTCACCAGGGCGTGGGTCAAGGAGTTGAAGCACCGGCGGCGGCTGCTGGAGGGGTGAGCCTCCGCGAAACGTGCGCCGGAAGCGGCGGGGGGAAACGGCGTCGGGCATTCCCTTGAAGCAGCGGAACTATTGGTGCTGGTGAAGCAGTGGAACTAGAGGTGCTGGATACCGGCGCGCTGCATGGCGTCTTTGTAGACGTCCACGCTCTTGCTGAGCAGTTCTTCTTGCTTGTTCGCTGAGACTGCGAAGGCGCGGCCGCCGAGGGCGCTGGCCTTGTAGATCTTGATGCCGTGGTTCTTCAGCGAGGAGTGGTAGGTCTTCTCGAAGAGCGTGAGGAACGCGGCGGCGTCGGTGCCGTGGGCGATTACTGCGGAGACGCGCCGGTTGATCTTCAGGAACTGCCGGAAGGGCCGCAGGCCGTCGGTCTTTTCCTGGACGTTGAGGGCTGAGGGCAGTTCCGGATCGCGCACCCAGGGGTAGGCGTTCCATGGCATCACGTACCGGGGGTCGAGTTCCGCGAGCTCGTAAATGGAGGTGGCGCGGCGGGCGGCTTCGTCGTCGTTGTTGTGGGATACAAAGCCGGATTCGGTGCCCTTGCCGGGGCTTACCTGAAGGCTGATGATCCGGCACTCGTCTTCGTCATGGACGGGGTCGATGTACGGGACGGTGGATCCTGGCTTCTTCTCCATCAGTTCGTCGCAAAGCTGCGTGACTGCAGCGATGTTCGGTTCCTGTAGCAGAGCTTTCTTTTCGTCCCAGTCAATCGTCACGATGTCTCCCTCAGCAGCACGGCGTCCAGAATCAGGCGTCTTGTTCTACTCTACGCGTTTGGGTGGGTGGGTGCGCGGGGGAGTTGATCAGATGCCGACCATCGGCGCAGCCTTCGGTGCCAGGTTCATCGTGGCAGGGCCCTGGACGACTGTGCCAGCGGCGGCGAACCGCGAGCCGTGGCAGGGGAGAGGGGATCCGGCGTAGTTTTCGCGGCCAGTAAACTGCTCCAGACCACATCATGTGTCTCCCGGCCCAAGGAACAGCTATGCACCTCGACAAAAAGACGCTCACCCAGGACGGGTTCACCGGATTCAGATCCTTCGCCGCCCTCGAAATCATGCGCGTCCCGCAGGCCCCTGGGATTTTTGCTGTGCTGAAGCCGGAAGGCTTCGAGCCGCGGTACCTGTCAAAAAGCACAGCGGGCACGTTCAAGAAGAAGGATCCCTCGCTCACGGAAGCCGCCCTGGCCGCGGAGTGGGTGGCGGACGCGGACATCCTGTACGTAGGCAAGGCCAGCGCGGGAAGCAAAGGCAACCGTGGGCTTCGCAAGCAGGTTCAGGAGTTTGTGGACTTCGGCAGGGGAAGGCCAGTGGTTCACTGGGACGGACGGCTGCTCTGGCAGCTGGCTGACTCGCAGTCGTTGGTGGTCGCCTGGAAAGAACTACCCCCAGCCGAGGTCAACGCGGCCGAGTCCAGCTACCACGCAGAGTTCCGCAGGATTTACGGCCGGCTGCCGTTCGCCAACCTGGTCCAGGCCCGCGCCAGCGGAGGCTAGCTGACGGCTCCGTTTCCCTCCCGTAAAACCGTTGACAGTCCCAGCCTGTGGAGACAAAACTACGGGTGGCAGCGGCGCTCTAGCCACATCAATTCAGGTCTCCATCCGGGATTGCGCTCGAAAGATTAAGAAATGAAACTCACGGTCAATGCCGCGCCTGGCACAGGCCACCGGGCGGAGGTTCGGGCTCCTGCGACCCGCCCTGTACGGCCCGGCCACCGGGGCCGCGACGCCTGGCTTCCACGACATCACCACCGGCAACAACGGAAGCTACCCCGCCAGTCAGGGTTGGGACGCCTGCACCGGCCTCGGCACCCCCGACGGGGCGGCTCTGTTGAACCATCTCCGGTCCTAGCACGAGCGCACCCCTGTCCAGGGCAATCCAAAACACTGTTACTCGTACCTGCACAGACGGAGAGAGATCCGGAACGGGGCCGTTGAATCCAAGGTGCGGCGTAAGCTACTAACGTGACAGCGCATTCCCGGCCGCCAGTTCCGGATCGTCTCCCTGCCTCCGCGCCCCCGGATGACGGCCCGGAGCGTAGCGGATCTCTCGACGCCAAACGGGGCCGAAGAGAAGGGGCCCGTGGCTGGGCTCGGTATGCGGCTCTTGGCTCGGCCGCCCTGATCATCATGGCGACCTGCGGAGCAGATGCGCGGGCCGACTTCAGGGTGCCAGAGGCCGGACCGAGCCCCGCACCCGTGACACCCGCACCGGTGACACGTGCACCCGTGGCCGGATCGCTCCCCAATGCCTACCCCATGTACCTGGCAACCGCTTCGGGCCCGCCGGCAACAGCGTCCTGGACGTATATTGACGGCCTCCCGCAGCTCAACTCGCAGCTGGACTCCTGGCTCTTGGGTGTCCTGGACGCCAAGGCGGCATCGACTGGACGCCGGTACCGGCCCGAAATGGCCCTGAGCGCCGGGCCGGCATCGCTCTCCGGTCCAGGAACAACGCTGACTGGCCAGGCAATCAAGGCCGCGGGGTCATTCATTGTGTACCGCGAAAGTGAAAAGGACACCTCTGCAGACGGCACATCCACCGTGATGTCCCGGACCTTCTTCGCCGATACCGGGACGGGACAGATCACCCCTGCGGCAGACCTGCTGCGCCCCGATGCTGTTCCCGGCATCAACGCCCGCGCCGCCGATGAACTGCACCCAGATCAGCGGGCCACCGCGGCACCCGCGGTTTCGGCCATGGCGGACCTAGTGATTGACGGAGACGGAACCTTGGAAGTCTCCGTACCTTCGGCGCAGGGGAAGGGAGACGGGACGGTGGTCCGCATCGGACCGGAGGAAGCCGAGGCAGCCTTGAGTGACGTCGGCCGCCGGGTGCTGAGCCAGATCCGCTCCGATGCGCCGTTTTCTGCTCCCGCCCCCACGCCTCAAGGGTTGCGGCACATCAACTGCGATCTTGTACCCTGTGCGGCGTTGACCTACGACGACGGGCCCGATGCCAAAAACACGCCGCAGCTGCTGGCGATCCTGAAAGAAAAGAGCACGTTGGCAACGTTCTTCATGTTGGGCAACAACGCTGCTGCCAACCCCGGGGTGGCCCGCCAAGTCACCGACGCCGGCCACATCGCAGGCAACCACACCTACAGCCACCCGTACCTCACCAAACTTTCCGCCGCCGGGATCAAGAGCGAGATGGACCGGGCAAGCGCGGCAATCAAGGCCGCCACCGGTGCCGTCCCGACGATCATGCGGCCTCCCTACGGGGCAGCCAACGCGACGGTGCAAGGAGTGGTGGGCATGCCACTCATCCTGTGGGCAGTCGATTCCCAGGACTGGCTCAGCCTGAACCCGGACGTGTTCGTGCCCAAGGTGCTCAAAGAGCTGAAACCCGGCGCCGTGGTGTTGATGCACGACACCCATGCCGCCACGCTCTCCGGCCAGGCTGGGCTGATCACCGCCCTTCAGGCGGACGGCTACCATCTGGTCACGGTACCCCAGCTCTTCGAGGGCCAGGCCCTGACAGCCGGCCAGGTCTACAGGGGCCGGTCCGAACGGCAATAAACGGTCAGCCTCGGCTGAACGCCGCCGCTAATCCTCGCCCCGCAGCCGCTCCATCTCGCGGCGGTCCTTCTTGGTGGGCCGGCCCGCACCGCGGTCGCGCTGGGGCAGTCCCAGCGCCGGGGCGGCAGGACGCTCGGGAGTGTGATCAGTGAAGCAGTGGGACGCGGCCTCGGCTCCCACCCGCTTGGCGATCAGCCTGCGCACCTCCAGGATGCGTTCGAAGCCCGGCTGGCGCACACGCACGGTGTCGCCGGGAACCACGGTCTGCGAAGCCTTGACCGGATTGCCGTTGACACGCACGTGGCCCGCCCGGCAGGCCGCAGTGGCCGCGGAGCGTGTCTTGTAGGCGCGGATGGCCCAAAGCCACGCGTCAATGCGGACGGTGGCACGGGAGGAAGGAATGCTGGTCATGGCTGCGACCGAGTATAGCCGTGGCGTCCGAAGCTATTGCCAGCCACGCATCACAAGAACATAGTGGAGGGAACCACCAGAAGCTCCGCGACGGGAGGCCGGCAATGTTGCTGCAAGGCAAGACCGCTCTGATCTACGGTGCTGGCGGACCTGTCGGTGGTGCCGTCGCCAGGGCGTTCGCGGAAGAAGGTGCCACCGTGTACCTCGCCGGCCGCACCGAATCCAGGCTGGACAAAGTGGCCCGGGACATCCGTGAGGCAGGCGGAACTGCCGAGACCGCCGTCGTCGATGCCCTCGATGAGTCGCAGGTGGATGCCTTCGTGGACCGTGTAGCCAAAAAATCGAAGCGGATCGATATCTCCTTCAACCTGATCTCCTACGGTGACGTCCAGCAGCCGCTTATGGAGATCTCCGCCGAGGACTTCGCCCAGCCCATCACGGCCGCCACCCGTACCCACTTCCTCACGACGCGTGCCGCGGCGAGGCACATGATCAAACAGCGCTCCGGCGTGGTGCTGATGTTCGGCGGCTCCGGACCGCAGACCCTTGAAGGTCTCGGCGGTTTCAAAGTGGCGCTGGATGCGATGGAAGGGCTGCGCCGGCAGTGGGCCCTGGAGCTCGGCAAGCACGGCATCCGAGTGATCACCATGGTCACCGGCGGGATCGTGGAAACCATTCCCTGGCAGATGGAAGGGCGTGAGGAAATTGTGAAGGAGATCAGCGAGACGGCCCACCTCAACCGGACCGCAACCCTGGAGGATGTGGGCAACGTGGCGGCGTTCATCGCCTCGGACAAAGCAGGCTCCGTGACAGACGCCACCGTGAATATTTCCAGCGGCGGAATTGTGGACTACTGAGGCTCGGTTTTCTGGCCGGAACCGCGCTCGCCGATCAGCTGCCGGAGCTCCTGGAGTATTTCCAGCTGCTGGTTGTTGACAGTGGTGAGCCGCGCGATTTCAGCCTCGGCCCGCACATCGGTGTCGTAGTCATGCTGGGCCATTGCGGCCGCGATGCCGTCCTGGCGTTTGGCGGCAATAAGCAGGATGGCGCCCTGCAGGCCGGCCAGCATGGACAGGAAGAGGTTCAGGAGGATGTACGGATAGGGATCCCAACCTCCGGAGCCGAGGACCAGGGAATTCAACAGCGCCCACACAATCATGAACCCGATGAAGCTTCCCACGAACTGCCAGCTGCCCATGCCGTTCCGCATGAGGTCCGCGGCCCGCTGACCTCGGCTGAGTCCGGCCTTGTGCTGGTCGTGCCAGGTGCTTTTATGTTGGCTCATGTGCCCAGCGTAAGCGGAAATTCCCACCGTCCGCACCGGTATCAGCCAGTACAGGCTGGAGCGAGCGGCGGGATCGTGGACCACTGAGCGCAGGGGTCAGCTATTCAACACTCACCCGTACCCGCTGTACCGCGTTGTTGCCCATGCCCTGATAGTTCCAGTTTTGTTCCAACGGCTGTACGGCCCCGGTTGAATCGGTGGCCCGGCACGCCAGCTCGTGCTCGCCAGGATCCGCCACCCAGGGTAGGGTCCAAGCCCGCCATGTGTGTGCACCGGCAGGTTGGTCCAGATGGGCCGCAACCCACTCGCCGTCGATGCCCACTTCCACCTGTTCCACTCCGCCCTCACCAGACCAGGCCCGGCCCCGCAACATGACAGGCCCGGGAGGCAGTATCCGCCGGCGCGTGAAGAAGTCCGGGATTCCCGGCGGAACCATCAGCGAACGTACCCTGATTCGCGTAACCGGCGTGCCGGCGTCGTCCGCATCCTTCTGATAGCGGTACCCGCTCGACTGCTGGAAGCCATCGAAAGGCCGGGTGACCACTTCGATCGACTGCAGCCACTTGACGCTGGCCATCCCGTACCAGCCGGGGACCACCAGCCGCAGTGGATAGCCGTGCTGCGGAGGCAGCGGGTTGCCGTTCATTCGATATGCGAGTACGACGTCGGGGCGCATCGCCTCGGCGAGCGGCAGGCTCCGTGCATACCGCTGCCGGACGCCACTCTGGATTCCTTCGTCGATGCCGGTGAAGACCACCTCCAGGGCAGCGGGGTCCACACCTGCCTCCGTCAGCAGGTACGCCAGCGGCACACCGGACCATTCGGCTGTCCCTACGGCCTCCAGCGTCCACGGCTGGCTCAACGGGCGGGGCAGGAGCAGCGACCGCCCGTTGCCGGCACACTCCATGGTCACTGGAACGCTGATCCTTGGGCGGGTGCGGAGGGCCATCCCGCCCAGTTCCAAGGGTCGCTGCACCGCCCCACCGATCTTCAGTACCCAGGTGTCGGCGTCGACGTGCGGGATGTCAAAGTGCGTCAACAGGTAGTGCAGGCCCGGCGGGGTGATGTCGTGCAGCAGGGCCTCCAGCGGCATCGAATGGTTCCTGGCGGCAAGCTGCAGCTCCTCCGCCGTCAGGGGTCCGGTGGTGGGCTCCCCTGAATGCGGCGTTGGCATCACGCCGGGCATCACGCCGGGCTTCACGGTCTTACGGCGTCGGGATACTTTGTTCGTCATGGCTCTGCGATTCTGCTCGTCTGTTTGCTCCTGAGCACAGGTCTACGCCGCACGCTCCGGCGCGTCAACAGGGCGTCGAAAAGAAGCCGCCCTACAGCCGCGCCTTCGCCACGAACTCCTCAAGCCCCAGCGGCTCCCGTCCCGTCAGGCCATGCACATCAGGTGAAAGCCCGGCCATTTCACCGGCGGC
Source organism: Pseudarthrobacter sp. N5 (assembly GCF_050157035.1). Lineage (GTDB taxonomy): Bacteria > Actinomycetota > Actinomycetes > Actinomycetales > Micrococcaceae > Arthrobacter. Next base: position 33,932 of record NZ_CP189593.1, on the reverse strand, counting down.
CATGGCCATGTACGTGCTCACCCAAGCATCAAGCTGCCACTGAGGCGCGCCGTAGGAGGCACGTGAGGCATAGGCCTCCTCCAGCGTTTCAGGCTGGTACGAAATGGTCCGCCCGGTGGACTCCGTCAGCAGCTCGGCGCCGCGGGCCAGAGTGATTTCCTCCGGGCCTGTGAGGTTGTACGTGGCTCCGGTATGGACGTCCGGATCCCGCAGCACGGCCACGGCGCACCGGGCAATGTCCTCCCGCGCCACGGCGGATACCACGCCATCGCCGGCAGGGCCGCGGATCACGCCGTCCTCGCCCGCCAGGAGCGGCAGGAAATCCAGGTAGAAGTTGTCCCGCAGGAAGGTGAACTCCATGCCGGAGGACCTGATCCGTTCCTCCGTGGCAAAGTGGTCCCGGCCCGGAGTGAAAGTGCAATCCTGCGCTGCTCCGTAGAACGACGTGTACACTACATGCCGCACGCCTGCCGCGGCTGCTGCATCAACGAACGTGAAATGCTGCTGCAGCCTGTCCTCCGCCTCCGCCGCAGAGACCATGAACAGCGTCTTGGCACCCTCCAACGCCGCACGCGTCAGCACCGCGTCGCCGTAAGTGAACACCACGGGAACGGCTCCGTCCAGCGAAGGCGCCCGCCCGGCGTCGCGCACCAGCAGGCGCTGGGTCATCCCGGCGTCGGCAAGCTGGCGGGCCACCAGCCCGCCCAGGTTACCGGTGGAGCCTGTGACCGCAAGCTCTGGAAGCCCAGCCACCGGGGTCACGCTTCCCTGCTCGCCGGTGACTTGGTCTGCGCCGGATCGCGCTCGGCGAGCGAGCCGATGGCGGCGTCGATCTGGTTCATGATGCCTGGCTCGAGCACAACCCCGGCAGCGGCCACGTTCCCGGCCACCTGCTCCGGACGCGACGCCCCCATAATGGCCGACGCCACGTTCTTGTTCTGCAGAACCCAGGCGATGGCCAGCTGCGGCATGGTCAGCCCGGCCTCGTCCGCGATCGGCTTCAGCAGCTGCACGCCGCTCAGAACCTCGTCGGCCAGCCAGCGCTTGATGGTGTTGGCGCCGCCCTTCTCATCGGTGGCACGGCTGCCTTCCGGCGCCGGCCGGCCCGGCAGGTATTTCCCGCTCAGGACACCCTGCGCCATGGGCGACCACACGATCTGCGAAACGCCCAGTTCCTCCGACGCCGGCACCACCTCGGCCTCGATGACCCGCCACAGCATGGAGTACTGCGGCTGGTTGGAAATCAGCTGGAAGCCCAGTGCCTTGGCGAGTGCGTGTCCGTTCCTGAGCTGTTCCGCGGTCCACTCGCTGACGCCGATGTACAGCGCTTTGCCCTGCCGCACAACGTCGGCGAACGCCTGCATTGTCTCTTCCAGCGGCGTCTGAAAGTCATAGCGGTGCGCCTGGTAGAGGTCCACGTAGTCTGTCTGCAGCCGGGTCAGCGAGCCGTCGATCGACTCCAGGATGTGCTTGCGGGAAAGCCCGACGTCGTTATGGCCTTTGGGGCCCGTGGGGCCGAATACTTTGGTAAAGATTTCCAGCGACTGGCGCCGCTCGCCTTTCAGCGCTTCGCCCAGGACAGTTTCCGCGGCGGTGTTGGCGTAGACATCCGCGGTGTCAAAGGTGCTGATCCCGGCGTCGAGCGCTGCCCGCACACAGCGGGCGGCGACGTCGTTCTCCACCTGTGAGCCGTGCGTCAGCCAGTTGCCGAACGTGATTTCCGAGATCTTGAGGCCGCTGTTTCCGAGGTATCTGAATTCCATGGCATTTACGCTATCGGAGTTACCTGCTCAGGGTAAGGGCTTTCCGGGCAGACTTCCCGCAAGGCCGTGCTGACTAGCGGCGCCGCAATTCCGCATACTCCAGCGAGGGCACCACACCCCCCGGCATCGCGTTCCACAAAATTTGTGCCCGGCGAAACCAGTTCGTCGATGGCGTCCAGCACGGACTCGTCCAGTACCGTGCCGGCTGCCGCAAGATAGGCATGGAGGTGTGCTTCGCTGCGCGGGCCCACAATCACGCTGCTGACGGCCGGGTGATTGAGGGCAAACCCCAGGGACAGCTCCACGAGCGAGACCTCCAGCTTGTCCGCCAGCCGCGCAAGGGAATCGGCGGCGAGGAGTTTGCGTTCACTGGCGGGGTCCGAAATGTCATAGCGGTCGGGCAGCGAATGCACCCTGGTGGGCGCCCTGCCAGCGTCCAGGACGAAGTCACCGGACAGCCAACCTCCGGCCAGCGGACCGTAGGCCAGCACCCCGAGGCAGTACTGCTGCGCAATGGGCAGCACATCGCGCTCGTTCCCGCGCACCAGCATGGAATACGGGACCAGGTTGGCTACCGGCGGAATCAGATGGTTGGTGGTGGCCAGCCACTGCGCCTCCACCAGTTGCGCCGGGGTGAATACCGAGGTGCCGTAATACAGGATTTTGCCCTGCCGGATGAGGTCATTCAGGGCTGTGATGGTTTCCAGCACATCGGTGTTGTAGTCCGGCCGGTGTGCCTGATAGAGGTCAATCCGGTCCGTCTGCAGGCGACGCAGGCTGCCCTCGACGGCCTGCATGATCCAACGGCGGGAGTTGCCAGAATGTGCGGGGTTGGCACTCATCTGGCCATGGAACTTGGTGGCGATGAAGACATCGTCCCGCCGGCCTTGGAGGGAACGGCCCAGCACCTGTTCGGATTCGCCCTGCGAGTAGACGTCGGCGGAATCCACTGCGGTGATGCCGGCGTCGAGGGCAGCTCCGATGATGCGGGTGCTTTCGCCGGCACTGGTGGGAGCCCCGTTTTCGCCGAAATTCATGGTGCCCAACGTGAGCGGACTGATCAAGGTGCCGGTCCGCCCGAACACCCGTAACTCGCTGAGGCTCATCCCCGGTGTCATCGCCTTCGCTTCCCCACGCTGAGTGCTGTGGATCGTCACGAGGCTACACAAAATCCTTGTGGGCCGGCGGTTTTCCGAAGCAGTCCTTCGCTTTTCGTAGCACGGCATCATCAGGCAGGACCGGTGACGTTTTGTGAAGACCGGGCGGAGGGTGCGGTCAGTGCCGTTCGGCGGGCAGCTTGCCCTTGAGTCCCGGAACGTGGCCGGACAGCGAGACCAGCGAGCCGGTATCCAGCATGGCAAGCGGCCCGGTCCGGACCGGCTTCCGGAATGAGCGCGGGACCGTGTCTGCCGCGTCGTTCTCCTGCAAGGCGCTTTCCTGCAAGTCGTTTTCCTGCAGTGCGGACTCCACCAGCGGTGCTACCTCCACAGTGTCCTTGGCCGGTCCGGCGGGGGCGGGCAGGTCTCGCAGGTACGTCCCGAGGTCCGGAGCGGCCGCCCGGGCCCGTGCCATGGCCCGGGCATCGGCCTTGGCCACCGCGGCGGCCCAGTCTTCGGCCAGCACCGGCGGCTGGCGCCGTACGGCGGTGACCAGCGGATGGTGCTCGACGGCGGCGCGGAGCCGCGGTTTGAGCCCGGCCGGACTCAGGATCTTGTTCCAGTCGCGGAGAACGCGGGAAACGAGGGGCGCCGTGGCGGCGCTAACCGGAGAGGCGGGCCGTTCCGCGGAAGGCGAGGGTTCGGCGGTGGAGGCGGCAGCACCGCCGTCGGACGTTCCTGCCTGATCGGGCGTGCCCGGAAGGTGGACCACCGCAATGGTCTCGTTCCTGGGCAGCCGGCCGAACAAGGCCATCACGATGATGGCCACGAGGCGACCCACGCCGGCGATCACCAAGGTTGCGGTGAAAACCAGGAACAGGCCAAAGAACATGAGGCACGCCACACCGACGGTCCCGAAAAATGTCAGGTTCAGGGCAATCGTCGTCGAATCTCCCATGTCACCTCTCCTTTTGGCCAGCTGTGAGGCACGCGCCCGCAATCGCCACAGGGCAATTCCCCCTCACCACCATACGGACTATTTTTCGCGCGCATGGCCGCATGGCAAGGCCTTTCGTAGGTTGTATCGAAGCCGTTATCTGATGTGACACGCTCACCTGCGCCTATAGTCGGAACAGGCGTCATTTACCGTCAGTGTCAACCAGCCAAGAGATGGCATGGCGTCTTAGCTGAATTGAGGACGTCATGGCCCAGCCGGAAGCTTTCGTCGGGAACTGCCCCTGCCTTTCCGGCGAGCAATATGCGGACTGCTGTGGGCGCTTCCACAGCGGCGCGGACGAGGCACCCACCGCCGAGCAGCTCATGCGTTCCCGTTACAGCGCCTTCGTTCTCCTGGACGCTCCGTACCTGCTGCGGACCTGGCACCCGGATACCCGGCCATCGGAACTTGAGCTGGATCCGGGCATGGAATGGCGGCGTCTGGACATCGTGTCCACGGGCCGCGGCGGCCCCTTGGACACCGAAGGCACGGTCGAATTCAAAGCCCACTTCACGCACGACGGCGACCGTGGCGTCCATCAGGAAACCAGCCGTTTCCGCCGGGTGGACCGCCGCTGGTACTACCTCGACGCCGTGCTGCTTCACCTGAGGTAGGCCGGGTTCTCAGCGGTCCTCGTATTCGGACGGCGTAAAGCCGGCCCGGTCCACCTTGCGGTGGAAGTGCATGCCGGCCATGCCGCCCAGAATGGCCCCGATCAATGCCACCACGGCCACGGCAATGGCCGCCAGAATTCCTGTGGTGGTCAACTGTCCCTCGTTGATAGGGATCCGCGGGAAGCTGTTGAGGTTTGCCAGGATGTTGAACCGCTGGCCGGCGATCAATCCCAGCAGCGCCAACACCACGGCGGCTATCAGGGCCCAGACCCACACCATCAAGCCCTGCCTGACGCCGTTGAACCTCGCCATCCGGCCAGCCACGTAGCCGCCGGAGTAGTACGACAAAAACAGGATCACGAGCAGCACAATGATGCCTACCATGCTAATCGTCTGGTCCGACGACGCCTGGTTGAGGGCGTCATTGACGTCAGTGTTTGTTGCCAGCCCCACGGCGGTGCCCGCGGCGGCCACAAACGCGGTGAGGAGTATGGCCATTCCGGTGGCCGCCAGCCAGCCGAAGAAAGCGGAACCCACCTTGATGCCGCCGAACTGCTCCTTCTCGCGAGCAAGCACCGTTTCCCGGGTGGCTGCGTTGGGATCAGCAGCTTGTGCCTCCGGTGCGTAGTCGCGTTCCGCGTAGGTCTCCTGCACGGGATAGGTTTCCTGCACCGGGGCGGCCTGATTGTTGCGCCCGTCCTCGGGGCCTGCTGTGCTGGTCATGAGAGAACTCGCTTTCATTGATCGAACCTGACCCGCATCAGGTCAGGCACTGCAATGCAGAGGCCCTGTTGTTTGCCTCGATCCAACTCAACCACGTTGCCCCGAGAGTAACAAGTATGCTTAGTACTACTGGTTTTCCGTGTCAGCGGTACCTCCGGTGCAGATTCTTCTTTGCGGATGCACCCGGGGCTGCGTCGGCGATCCACGGCCCGGTGCCTTCGGACTGGTCCAGGACACCTTCTTCCAGCCACCGGTAGTCGCCGGCGAGGACCTTGCTGGACAACTCGTGGTCGCCGTCGTCCGTATTTCTCCACAGCTGATCGAAGTACTCGTCCACCCTGACCCGCGCCTGCTCGCAGAAGGCCTCGGCGAGCTCATAGGCGGTGGCTCCGCGTTCCGGGGAAGTCCGCAGCAGCATCTCGGCGCGCGAGCAGCACGCCGCCATGGCAAACAGTTCCGCCCCGATGTCCACTATCCGGCCCAGGAAGGCCTGTTTGAACTCGAGCTTGGCCTGCCACCGGCCCATACCGTAGAAGGTCTGCCGGGCCAGCCGCCGCGAGGACCGCTCCACAAACCGCAGCTGCTTGGCCAGCCGGCCGAACTCACTGTAGGACCGCGGATCCATGCCAGCGCCTGCCACCAGCTTGGGCAGCCACCTCGCATAGAACCCCGAGGCCCCTACCGCGGCCTTGGCCTTGTCGGACAGGCTCGCGTCCGCTGAGGCCAGGTCCCCGGCAGCCGAGAGGTGGGCATCCACAGCCTCACGGGCGATCAGCAGTTTCATGATCTCGGACGAGCCCTCGAAGATTCGGTTGATCCGCAGATCGCGGAGCTGTTGCTCGGCAGGGACGGCGCGCTCGCCGCGGGCTTCCAGGGATTCCGCGGTTTCGAAGCCGCGGCCGCCGCGGATCTGCACCAGCTCATCCGCAATCTGGCAGCTGAGCTCGGTGGACCACAGCTTGGCCAGGGCCGCCTCGATCCGGACGTCCTTCTGCCCGGCATCGGCCATCTCAGCCGACAGTTCAAACACAGCGTCCAGGGCGAAGGCCGTGGCGGCAATGAAGGCGATCTTCTTGCCCACGGCCTCATGCTTGCCCACCGGCCGGCCCCACTGGGTGCGGGCGTTGGACCATTCGCGGGCAATCTTCAGGCTCCATCGCCCGGAAGCAACGCACAGTGCCGGCAGTGCCAGGCGCCCCGTGTTCAACGTAGTCAACGCGATTTTCAGGCCCTGGCCTTCGCGGCCCAGCCTGTTGGCCGCCGGCACACGCACCTGATGGAAACGTGTCACACCGTTTTCGATCCCGCGCAGGCCCATAAAGGCGTTGCGGTTCTCCACCGTGATGCCGGGGGAGTCCATCTCCACCACAAAGGCGCTGATGCCGCCCTTGCGGACCGTGCCGTCGGAATCGGTGTGTGCGGGAACCAGCGCCATAACCACCACGATCTCAGCGATCACGCCGTTGGTGGTCCAAAGTTTCACGCCGTCCAGAACATAAGTCTCGCCGTCGTCCGTGGGAACTGCCGTGGCGCCCATCCGGGCGGGATCGCTGCCCACATCAGGTTCGGTGAGGAGGAAGGCCGTGATGGCACCGGCGGCGCAGCGGGGAAGATACTCCTGCTTCTGCTCCGGAGTGCCAAACACCTTCACCGGTTCCGGAACGCCAATGGACTGGTGCGCGGACAGCAGCGCTCCGAGGCTCGGATGCACCGACCCGAGCAGGGCCAGCGCGCGGCCGTAGTAGACCAGTGACAGTCCCACCCCGCCATACTCCACGGGGATCTTCATGCCGAAAACGCCGAGGTCCGCGAGCCCTTTCAGGTACTCATCCGGGATCAGGGCATCGCGTTCAATAATCCGCCCGGACATGGTGCTGCAGTACTCGGTTAGGCTGGACATAAACGCTTCGCCGCTTTCCACGTCGTCCGGCTTGGCCGTTGGCCAGGGGTGGATCAGCGTCAGATCGAAATTCCCCAGATACAGGCCTTTGGCGAAGCTGGGCCGGTCCCAATCGGTCTCGCGGGCGGCCTCGGCAATGGCTCGGGCATCCTCTGCGGTGACCTCGGGGCCGATCTTTTCTGGAGCAACTGGACTGTCAGTGGCAGAGCTCACGGGGCATCTCCTCTAACCGGATGACCGGTTTGAGCCCTGGGTCCGCCTCGGGTGGGAACCCTTCAGCTATCCCTCAATGCTACCCGCGGGTAGGTTCCGGTGCTAGGGGCTGGCTGCCCCGGAAATTCACCCGGAAGCTCCACCCTGGATGCGTGGTGGACCAGCCGGTCCCAGCCGTGGTTTATGCCGTGGACCAGGCCAAGCAGCGTGCCTGCCACCACGGCACAGGCCAGCCTGCCGATGCCCACCAGGATGAGCGCAACGAAGGCCGCTGCAAAAACAAACAGGACGATCGACAAGGCGAACAGCAAGGTTCCTATGAACACCATGGTGGCCGTTTCCATCACGCTGATATCGAATTCCATGTTTCCCCCTGCGCCAATGCTCCGTTTGAATAAGTAGAACTGAGCGTAGGGTGCGGGCGGCGGCGTCAGCCAGAGAATGCAGGCGTGTTGGGGCTGTTGATACTGGATCGAAACGCTACCGGTGCGTAGGTCACGGAGTGATTGCGGCCGGCATGATGCAACGCGGGGTCAGATACGGCCCATCCGAGGGCGATCAGGGGGCCGTATCTGACCCCGCGTTACTTCAAAGGCGTCTGCGTTAACCTTGTAGTTGGCAGTTTTGGGATTTTCCACTGCTTTCGACGATCCGAGGCAGCCGAAGGAGAGTGTGTGTTCCGCTCCGCCCTGTCTTCGGCTGACGCCATCAGCGCCCGGCTCCGCGACCTCGAACTGCTGACCAAGGGGCCGGCCTGGGCCCTCACGCGGTCCGCACCCTGGGTGATCGCGGTGCTTCAGGCGTCCTTCACCCGTACCCGTCCGCAGCTTCCGCTGGAAGAGTTCCATGCCGACGTCGACGCCTTCCTTGAGCAGCTGCGTCGCCAGCTTCCCGGTTCGGTTGAAAACACGGGCGGAAACGAAAACACGGGAGAGAAGAAGAGCGCCTCGGCTAACGGAAAGGCGTACGCGGACGAGTGGACGCGCAAGCACTTCCTCACCCGCCGGAACCAGTCCGGCCAGATTGTCTACGAAGTCACCGAACCGGCAGCCCGCGTACTGGCGTTCCTGGACAGCCTCTCCAGCGAACGCTCCACCCTGAACGGTTCCCGGCTCGGAACCCTGCTGGGCGACGTCGAGAAGCTTGCTCATGAGACCAACCCGGACCAGAGCGCGCGGCTGGAGTCGCTGGAAGAGGAAATCGAGGAACGCCAGCAGCTGATGCAGGACATCAGTTCGGGGGACTTTGACGGGCTGCTTGATGACGACGAAGCTGTAGAAGCGGCTGGCAACATCCTTGACCTCGCCGCAAGCCTGCCTGCCGACTACAAGAAGATGCGCGACCGGATCGAGGAGCTGGTGGGTGAACTCCGCAACCAGATCATCGAGGAGTCTTTGAGTAAGGGTGCCACCATGGCCCAGGTGCTGGAGGCGGACAAGCGGTTGCGGCAGAGCCCGGAGGGCAGGACCTTCCGCTCGTTCACTGCGTTCCTTGAGGACCCGCAGCAGCAGATTCGGTTCCGCTCTGCCATCGGCGAAGTACTCAGCCGGCAGTTCGCGGACGATCTCGCTCCGGAGGAGCGCGAAACCCTGAAGAACCTGGTCGCTGAACTCCGGCAGCAGCACAGCCAGATCCAGCGCATCTACGGCAAGCTCAGCGAAAGCCTCAACACCTACGTCCAGAGCGACGATTTCCGCCAGTCCGTCCGGCTTCGTCACGTCCTGCGCGGAGCCGAACAGGCCATCCGTTCCCTGCCCTACGAGCGCGAACGGCCCGGCCTGGTCCGCGGCCCGGTGCTGTTCAACGCCGGCTTCGAATCCCTGTCAATGGTGAAGCTTTTCGATCCGGACGAGTTCGCCGCGCCGCCCAGGCTCGCGGACCCCATCGCCTTCAGCGACTCCGACCGCGTGCGCTCGCCGCGCACCGGCAAGGCTTCACCGGAACATATCCGTGCGGCTTTTGAGGGTGCATCGTCGCTCGCCGAGGCCTGGGGCCAGCTCCCCGACGGGGAACGCCACATCAACTCCATCCGCGCTCTGCTCTCGCACGCGCTTCACGACGGCGCCGGCTTCGACCGCGAAGCCTGGGACGCCATTGACTTCGACCAGATCGACGGCACCACCCGCACGGCCTACCTGCCGGTGGTCACGCTCAAGAAGGACTGAAGATGACTGAAGAAATAACGACGACGGCGGCCGCCCCGGTGGCCGAGCCGGTCCAGGTGGAGATGCCCGCCGAGATCCCCGGCGGGCATCTCCGCACAGACCCCTTCACAGTCACCCCGCGTGACACTTTCGTGGACGGCGCGGCGCTGTTCCCGGGCGATACGGGCGTGGTGCCCATGAAAGTCCGCCAGGCCATGGTGAAGCTCCTCAAAGGCCCGTATATTGACGGCGGCCGGGACGAGAAACTGTGGACCACGCTGCTGGATAACCAGCTGATCCTGCGCAGCCGCCTGTCCGAGCTGTTCCTGACCCTGCAGCTGGACCACGAACGGAAGATCGCGGTTCTGCGCCCGGTGGACCCCGAAACCATCGGCGGAAGCTCCCGGTCCAGCATCCTGCGCCAGCAACGCGCGCTGAGCCGGGTGGAAACCATCGTGCTGCTCCGCCTCCGGTTGCTGCTGGACCGTCACGTCACGGCGCAGACCGACCCCACCGTCACGCGTGAGGAAATCGCGGAGCTTGTGGCCCATTACCAACCCTCCGGCCAGCAGGACGCGCTGCGGGACTCCGACGTCGTCAACCGGGCCGTCACCAAGCTCCTGGCCCGCCAACTCCTCCTCGCCACCGGCCTGGACGAGGTCTACACCATCTCCAATGCCCTTCCGCTGGCTCTCCCGTTCGAAAATATCGGCGACATCCCGGCCCAGATCGACGCCTTGGTGGCAGCCTCCTCGGACCGAGCGGGAACCGAGCCGCTGATAGAGCTCGACGGCGACACACGTGACGGCGACGAAGAGGAGGCCGCCAAGTGAGCATCGCAACCATGCTCCCGATGGGCGAGCTGACCAACCCGGGCCAGATGCGCCTGGCCCTGGTCCAGGTGGTCAACTGGGGCACGTTCCATGGCGCCCACACCATGCACGTGGACCGGAACGGCACCCTCCTCACAGGCAATTCGGGCGTCGGCAAGTCCACCCTCTTCGACGCCATGCTGCGGGTGTTTGACGCCCGCCCACGCTCCAACGAAGCCGCCGCACAACGCTCCGGCGGGGCTGTGGAAGACAAGAGGACCACCTTCACGTACATGCGCGGCAAGGTGGGCGACAAGGCAGTGGGGGAGGGCTCGGCCAGTGCATTCCAGCGCCCGGGTGCCACCTGGTCAGCCGTCGCCCTGACGTTCGATAACGCCGCGGGCACCAAAGTGACCGTTTCCGCACTCTTTGACCTGCCGAAGAACGGCACGGAGTCCAGTGTGGGCCGGTTCTATCTGATCGACATCAAACCGCTGGATCTTCCGGCCCTTGAGGAAATCGCCGAAAAGCGGTTCACTAAGGCCGCGCTGGAGACGATCTTCCCGGATGCGCAGATCTTCGATGTCCACAAGGCCTTTGCCGAGCGTTTCCGCCGCCTTTTGGGTATCAATTCGGACCAGGCGCTGCCGCTCCTGCGCGTAATCCAGGCCGGTAAGGGGCTCGGCGGCAGCGTTAATACCTTCTTCCGCGACCAGGTGCTGGATGCCCCGGCAACCCTGACGGCGGCGGACCATGTTGTGGAGGAATTCAGCAACCTGATGTCCATCCGGCAGCGGCTGGAGGATGTCCGGCAGCAGCGTGACCAGCTGGCCCCGGTGCCGGAACTGAACAGGGAATATGCCCAGTCCCTGCTGGATGCCAACCGGCTGCGAGAACTTGCCGGCGAGGAATCCGATGCCTACAAGCAGCTGCTGGCCGTCACGGTCCATGAGAAGACCCTGGCCCGCTTCAAGGACCTCGCACAGTTCAAGGCCAAGGAGCTCGGCGCCGAACGGACGGTCCGGGACGGGCTGGCAAAGGGGTTGCGCCAACTCGAGGCGGATTACAACAACCGGGGCGGCAACGCGATTTCCGCGATCGAGCAGTCCCTCGAGAACGCCAGGGTGGGGCGGAAGCTCCGCGAACAGCTGGAGGAGGCAGCCCGAAAGGCGCTGACCGAGGCGGGTCTGGAGCTTGAGTGGACGGCGGGCGGCTGGGAGACCGCCCACGAGCAGGCCGCCGCCCGTTCGGCCGAGCTGAAGGATGATTCCGAGGCGCTCAGGGAACTCCGTTTCGAGGCTTTCGACGGCCACGCTACCAAAAAACGCGAGCTCGCCGCAGCCCAGCAGGAAGTCGTCTCGCTCAAGACACGCAAGTCCCTGCTGCCGCCGTCGAGCATTGAAAACCGCGCCGCAATCGCGGCCGCCACCGGCGTTCCCGAGGAGCAGATGCCCTTCGGCGGCGAGCTGATGGACCTCGCCGACGGGCAGGAGCAGTGGCGGCCCGCCGCAGAGCGGGCGCTGCGGAATCTCGCCACCACGCTGCTGGTGCCCGGGGAGCATTTCGCCGCCGTCACGCGGTACCTCAACGGCCACGCGGTCCGCGGCGCCCTCCGCGCGGTGGACGTGTCCAAGCCGTTGGCCGGCGGTGCGCTTGCCGTCGAGGACGTGCGCGACGGCGATCTGCTCACCAAACTGAGCATCCTCACCCCCGCACTCAACAGCGGGGCCAACAGCGGATTCACCGCGCAAGCAAGTGAGTGGATCCGCGAACGGATCGCCCTCGATTTCGCCTACCCCTGTGTCGAGGACCCGGACGAACTTTCCAGGCTGGACAAGGGCCTGAGCCTGGGCGGTGTGGTCAAACGCAACCGCCACACCGTGGAGAAGGACGATCGCTTCACGAGCCGGCAGGACTACGTGCTCGGCTTCGACAACGCGTCCAAACTGGAGCTCGTTGCCGCCCAGGTGGAGGATCTCCAGCAGGAACTGGCCAAGGCCGCCGAGCTGGCCCGGAGCCGGGAAGAATCGCACCAGGGCATGACCCGCCAGCTCGACGCACTGCGCCGCGTGGCCGATGACCACCGTCCGTGGGAACAGGTTTCGGCGGCTGTTGCCACGGACGAGCTCACCAAGATCGAGCAGCGGCTCAGGGACGCCCTCGCGGCCCAGGCAGATCTGGAACCCCTGCGGGCCAACATCGAAGCGGCCCGGCAGAAACACCAGTCCAGCACCGAGGCTGCGGCCGTGCTGCAGAGCGAGTACAAGGTGCTGGACCACCAGCTGACCAGTGCCGATTCACTCCTGGAAGCGGCACGTGCACGCGTGGTCCAGACGCCGCCGTCGGAAGCGACGCTCACTGCGCTGGAACCGTACTTCGAAGAATTCGGCGACGTCACCGAGATGCACGAGCTGGACAACCTGGCCAACAGGGTCCGGACCCGGCTGCTGGGCGAGCTGCATGCCGCGGAGTCGCGCGGGCAGGCCACTTCCGAGCGGCTGACCCGGATTTTCGAGGGTTTTGTGCGCGAATGGGGCACGTCCATCAGCACCGATCACGGCACGTCCATCGGAGCGGCCGGCGAGTTCGAGGGCCGCTACCACGCAATCGTCAGCGACGGCTTGCCCGCGCAGGAAGCCGAATTCCGGCAGTTTTTCAACCAGCGCACGCACGAATCATTCAGCACGCTGCTGCACCTGCTGGACGAGGAACGCCGCTCGATCACCAGCCGCATCCTGCCCCTCAACGGCATCCTGTCAGAGGTCAATTTCCATGAGGGCAGCTTCCTTGAACTCGACATCAAGCAGACGCTGCCGGCCACGGCCAAACAGTTCCGGGACGCCATTCAGAATGCGCTGAAGGCGCGGCACACGAGGCCCGGAAGAGCGACAGAAACGGACGACGCCGAGCTCACCAACCGCTACAAATCCCTTGAAACGCTGGTCAAGCGTTTGGGCTCGCAGACTCCCGAGGACCGGCGCTGGCGTGCTGACGTGCTCGACGTCCGCGGCCACCTGTTTATCCAATGCAAGGAACACCGCGAGGTCGCCGCTCCGGGTTCCAGCGTGCAGCGATCCGGTGGAACCGGAAACGGAAGCCGGAAGAAGACTGACGTGTTTATGCACGCGGACACCGGTTCCATGTCCGGTGGCGAGCGGCAGCGCTTCACCGCGTTCATCATGGCGGCTGCGCTCAGCTACCAGCTGGGCATCGCCGAGCAGGGCTTCACCACCTACGGCACCGTCATGATGGACGAGGCTTTTGTGCTCGCGTCGGAGGAATTTGCGGGCGCCGGCATCAAGGCCCTGCACGAGTTCGGCTTCCAGTTGCTGTTGGCTGCGCCGGAGAACGTGATCGACCTGTCCCGGCACCTGGGTTCAGTGACCGAGATCCTCCGGGACAAGCGAACCAACCGCTCCGGCGTGCTGACGGCCCCGGTGATCGGGCCGCGGTCCGGCGCTGCCGGGGGCGCAGGAGGAACGGATGGTACCTGGCGGTCCGAGGCCAACCCCGTGGACATCGTGCTCCGCTGACCCGCCCAGACCAAAGCAACGCGGGGTCACTTACGGCCCATTGAAGCCGCAGGCATGGGCCGTAAGTGACCCCGCATTGCCTGGTTGAGGTCTAGCCACGGCGCACACTTCCATCCACCCCGGCCAATTAGGTGACGTAAACGTTTCGTAATGGCAGCGAGGGTAGGCTAGCCTTACTTAGGTTTGCATCACTCACCTAAGGAGTTCCGTGACTTCCCCTCTTTTCTCCGGCCCGTCCGCTGGCCGCAGCAACGCATTCGGCCCCGGCACCACCCGCCGTGCGCTGCTCAAGACCGCCGGCAAGGCAACAGCCGTTCTGGCCGCCGCGGCACTTTCGCTGACCGCCTGCTCCACCGGCCCGGTCGCCTCCACTGCGGACGCCGGCACCACCTCATCCACGGACCCGGCCAGCTCCCAATTCCCCGTCACCATCAAGCACGCTTTCGGTGAGACCACCATCAAGGAACAGCCCAAACGCGTTGTCACCGTCTCGTGGGTCAATGACGATGTTGCCATTGCCCTCGGTGTGGTTCCCGTGGGCGTGCCCAAGAACGCATGGGGCGGCAATAGCAAGGGCTCAACCCCCTGGAAGGATGCCGGCCTGGAGAAGCTGGACGCAGGCTTCGGTTCGGACAAGGCGCCGGTGCAGTTCTCCGAAGCTGACGGCATCAACTTCACCGAGATCGCCAAGCTCAACCCGGACGTCATCCTGGGTGCGTACTCCGGCCTGACCGAAGAGGACTACAAGAAGCTCAGCGAGATCGCGCCCGTCGTGGCACACCCCAAGGTGGCCTATGGCACGTCGTGGCAGGATTCCACCAGCATCATCGGCAAGGCGCTGGGCAAGGAAGCGGAGGCCGCCAAGCTGGTCTCCGACACCGAGGCAACCATCAAGGACAAGGTCTCCAAGTACCCGCAGCTCGCCGGCAAGAGCTACATCTACGGAAATCTGGATCCGTCAGCCGCCGAGAAGATCGGCCTCTACACCGCCAACGACAACCGTCCGCGCTTCCTCAACGAAATCGGCATGAAGCTGGCGCCGGTTGTGGAGGACAGCTCCAAGGGATCAAAGGAGTTCTACATCCCGTGGTCGGCTGAAAAGGCCAACGAGCTCGAGGCCGATATCTTCGTGACCTGGGTGGCAGACGCTGCCGCGGCGGACGCCGTCAGGGCCGACCCCCTGATCAACCAGATCCCGGCCATCAAGGACGGTGCCCTGGTTGCCGACTCGGACAACACCCTCACGCTGTCCATCTCGGCGTCCTCGCCGCTGAGCCTGCCGTGGTCACTGGATACGTTCCTGCCGCAGCTGGCCAGCGCAGCGGACAAAGCAACCGTCGCAGTGAAGTAAGCACCTCCCCATGACAAAAAGTACGACGGCGGCGGCCCCCGGCATGCCCGGGTGCGCACCGTCCGCCCCGGCAGCCGAGCGCGAACGGACACTTGAGGCCCCACAAACGCGCGAATCGGGGCCATATCTGCCCCTCCGCGCCTCAGGTAAGCAAACCGCCTGGCTGCTGGCCGCCGTCGTCGTACTTGTCCTGGTCTGTGCTGCTTCCCTAGCCGTCGGCGCCCGGGGACTGCCCCCGGAATCCGTCTGGCAGGCGCTGTCCCGGTTTGATCCGGACAACGGCAGCCATGCTGTGGTCCGGGCGCGTATTCCGCGCACTGTTCTTGGCCTGCTGGCCGGCGGGGCACTGGGTCTCGCCGGTGCGGCCATGCAGGGGATTGCGCGCAACCCCCTCGCGGACCCCGGCATCATGGGAGTGAATGCCGGGGCCGCGTTGGCTGTTGTCACCGGAATCTACGTTTTCGGTGTTTCCTCGCTGACCGGGTACATCTGGTTCGCGTTTACCGGTGCCGCCGGCGCCGCCGTCGTCGTTTATCTGGTCGCTTCACTGGGACGGGAAGGCGCGACGCCGGTGAAGCTCGCCCTTGCGGGCGCCGCCCTGAGCGCCGGACTGTACTCGCTGATGAACGTCGTCCTCGTCTCGAGCCAGGACACGCTGGACCGCTTCCGTTTCTGGCAGGTGGGCGGGATCGCCGGGCGCGACTGGTCTGTGGTCCTGCCGGGCGTCCCTTTTCTTGTGGCGGGCGCCCTGATCGTGCTGTTCACCGGGCGCATCCTCAACAGCCTGGCGCTGGGCGACGACGTTGCGCGTGGTCTGGGCCAGCGGGTGGGGCTTGTCCGCGGAGTCACCGCGCTGGGAATCGTGCTGCTGTGCGGCTCGGCCACGGCGCTCGCCGGACCCATCGGATTCGTGGGGCTGGTCATTCCGCACGCCGTCCGTTTCCTCACAGGCCCGGATTACCGCTGGATCCTGCCGTTTTCGCTGGTTCTTGCTCCCGTGCTGCTCCTGGGCGCCGACATCATCGGCCGCGTGGTGCTGCTCCCGAGTGAAGTCCCCGCCGGCATCATGACCGCACTGGTGGGTGCACCGGTGTTTGTCTGGCTGATCCGCCGCGGCAAGGGAGCCGGACTGTGAAGACTGCTGAGGCGCCCGCCGAGGTGAGATTTCGCGCCCATGATTCTCGCAAACAGGGGCGTCTTCTCTCACCTCGCCGCTGGTCGTGGGGGTCAGGGAACCGCACCGCAATCCTGGCAGCCGCCGTTGTGGTTCTCTTTGCCGTCAGCATCCTGCTGGGCAGCTACACCGTGACCATCCCGGACTTCTTCAGGATCCTCACCGCGCATCTCACCGGCGGCGAGAAATTTCCCGGCGCCAGCTTCATCGTGATGGAAAACAAATTGCCGCGGGCCGTTATCGGCACCATGATCGGCGTGGCGTTCGGGCTGTCCGGCGGCCTGTTCCAGACCATGTTGCGCAACCCGCTGGCCAGCCCCGACGTGATCGGCATCAGCTCAGGGGCCAGCGCCGCTGCGGTCACGGCCATCGTCATTTTCGGGGCCTCCGGCGCCGCAGTCTCCTGGTCGGCACTGGGCGGGGCGATGGGCGTGGCCGCGCTCATCTACGCCATCTCCCGCGGGAATTCGCTGAGCCCGGGCGGCGGCAACGGCGGAAACGCAGCCGGCAACCGCCTCATCCTTGCGGGCGTGGGAATTGCGGCAGCTCTGCACGCGGTCATCAGTTTCCTGATGACGCGCTCCGATATCCGCACTGCCGCGGACGTGTTGGTCTGGCTCAACGGTTCGCTCAACTCGGCCAACTGGGACCGTGCGGTCATCCTTGGCGCCGCGCTGCTGATTCTGGTTCCTGCGGTTGCCGTCCTTGCCGGCCCGCTGCGCATTCTCGAACTCGGCGACGACGCCGCCGCCGGGCTCGGCATCCGGGTGGGCCTGACAAGGCTGGGAGTGGTGCTCACCGCCGTTGCCCTCGCTGCCGTGGCGACGGCGGCCGCCGGGCCGGTGGCGTTCGTCGCCTTCCTTGCCGGCCCCATCGCCTGCCGCTTTACGCGCAAAGCCAGCCTGCCGGCATCGGCCTGTGGGGGCGCAATTATCGTTTTGGCGGCGGACTATTTCGCCGCGAACATTGCCCCTCTGCTGCTGGACGGCACCGTGCTGCCCGTCGGTGTGATCACCGGCGCGCTGGGCGCCCCGTTCCTGCTGTGGCTCCTGGTCACAGCCAACCGAAAGGATTCCTGACATGGCACTTTTGAACGCCAGGGAGCTGACGCTGCAGTACGGCCAGCGCCGCGTGGTGGACAGTCTCACGGCCGCGATCCCGGAAGGCAGGGTGACCATGATTGTTGGCGCCAATGCCTGCGGCAAGTCCACCCTCTTGCGCGGATTGTCCCGGCTCCTGAAACCGGCCGGAGGCTGCGTGACCCTGGACGGCAAGGATATCCATTCGCGCCCTGCCCGCGAACTGGCCCGCACGCTGGGCCTGCTGCCCCAGCACCCCACCGCCCCGGACGGCATTGTGGTCCGGGATCTGGTGGGCCGCGGAAGGTACCCGCACCAGGGCTTCTTCCGCAGCTGGAGCACGGACGACGACGACGCGGTGAAGCGCGCGCTCGAAGCCACAGAAACGCTGGAGCTCGCAGAGCGGAACGTGGACGAGCTCTCCGGCGGGCAGCGTCAGCGCGTCTGGATTGCCATGGCCCTGGCCCAGGAAACCGAGGTCCTGCTCCTCGACGAGCCCACCACCTACCTGGACCTGGCACACCAGGTGGAGGTGCTGGACCTTGTCACGGACCTGAACCGCACCCGAGGCACCACGGTGGCCATTGTGCTTCACGATCTCAACCTCGCCGCCCGGTATGCGGACCACGTGATTGCCATGAAGAGCGGGCAGATCGTGGCCGAGGGCCGTTCCGTGGATGTGGTCACGGCGGAGATGGTCCGTGAAGTGTTCGGGCTGGAATCCCGTGTGCTCCCGGATCCGGTCTCGGGAACTCCTCTGATCATCCCGATCGGGCGGCACCACGCCGAAAGCCAGGCAGAGGCCGCCACTGATTTCCCAAAAGCCTCAACCACAACCCTGGAGTTGGTCTCATGAGTACCCGCACCATATCCGCCACAGAACCCATGACCCTGGCATTCGACGTCACCGTCTCCGCCGTGCAGGAGTTGGGCCCGAACTTCCGCCGGGTGACGTTCGGAGGCTACTCGTTGCGGGACTTCGGCGTGCACGGCGGGACACTTGACCTTCGCATCAAACTGATGATCCCGTCACTGGCCAAGGACGGGAGCCAGATCCGCATTCCCACGTTCAAGATGGAACAGTCCGGCTGGTACCAGGAATGGCTGGCCATGGATCCTGCCGTGCGCGGGTCCATGCGCACCTACACCGTGCGGCAGGAACGCCTCGACGCGGTGTACCCGGAGATCGACGTTGACTTCGTGATGCACTTCGATTCCTCTGCGCAATTGCACAAAAACGGCGGCCCGGCCGCAAACTGGGCCCTTTACGCCAAGCCCGGCGACCCCCTGACCATCATCGGACCCAACAACCGGGCCGCGCACTGCGTCACCGCTGAAATCTACTCCGGTATCGAGTGGCGGCCGGGCCTGGCCCAGCGCGTGCTGCTGGCCGGCGACGAAACGTCAGTCCCTGCGATCAGCGCCATTCTCGAGAGCCTGCCGGCCTACATGACCGGCCACGCTTTCCTCGAGGTTCCGGAACCCGGCGACTTCCTTGAAATCAGCACCGCAGCCGACGTCGAAATCATCTGGCTTGCCCGCGGTGCCGCTATCGGACGGTCCCGTCCGCACGGTGAACTGCTGCAGCAGTCCGTTCGCAGCGCGGTCCCCGTGCCAGGCTGGGTTGGCATCAAAACGGCCGACGGCGGGGCAGGAGCCGGGGCGGGACCGGAGCCGGAAGACGTGGACGTGGATCATGACATCCTCTGGGAAACGCCCGCGCGGATGGACACCGCGGCCATCGGTGCGTCCAGGAGCCCCGGAACACCCGCAGGCGCCATGCCGTTCTACGCATGGATCGCCGGTGAGGCCGGGGTCATCAAGGAGATGCGCCGGTACTTGGTGCGGGATGTGGGGATTGACCGGAAGCAGGTGGCTTTCATGGGGTACTGGCGTCAGGGCAAAGCCGAGCTCTAGTCCTTGCGACAGTCCGCCTACACCGCCGTTTTGCCTTGGCCTAGACACCTCCCGACGCTTCCTTCGGCCGCGGGCGGCCTCTGTCCGCTCTGGTCGGCGATGCGCTCCTTTGCAAAACAGCGGCTGCGGCTCGGCGGTTGACTCACCAACGCCTACGGTTAACCTTGGCTTTCCCTGCCCGCCGCCGGGGTTGGATAGGGTGCTGGGGTGGCAACTGGTTCAGAGCACGGTGGGCGACGGCGGTTTGTCGCCTTGGGTGATTCCTTTACCGAGGGCGTAGGGGACCGCAGCAAGCGCCTGCCGAATGGGGTGCGCGGCTGGGCGGACCGGGTGGCCGAGAGGCTGGCCAAGGCGGAGCCGGGCTGGGAATATGCCAACCTGGCCGTCCGCAGCAAACGACTGCGCCACATCGTTGACGAACAGCTGGAACCTGCCCTCGCCATGGAGCCCACCCTCGTCACGCTGTACGCCGGCGGAAATGACATCCTTGATTTCGGCACGGACATGGACGCCCTGATGGCTGAGTATGAGTCGCTCGTGGCCAAGCTTGCGCAAACCGGAGCCACGCTGGTCCTGTTCACCGGCTTTGACGTCAAGGTCTCGGCAGTTCTGGAGCCGTTAAGGAAGCGCAATGCCGCCTACAACCAGCGGGTCCGTGAATTGGCGGCCAAGTACGGAGCCGTGCTGGTGGACTACTGGTGCTTTGACGAGTTCCAAGATCGTCGGATGTGGGACAGCGACCGCCTGCACATGTCCAAGGCGGGGCATAAGCATCTCGCGGCGCAGGTGCTGGATCACCTCGGTGTGCCGCATAACATGAGCCCCAAGGAATGGGAGCCACCGGCCAAAATGAACCTCCGTGATTGGGAACGCCGTCAACGCCGCTGGATGCACGACTGGGTCCTGCCGCTCTTTGGCCGCAAGCTCCGGGGCGTCACGCTGGGGGACACCTTGGGCCCGCGCTGGCCGGTACCGGTCCGGGTCCCCCGCAAAGGCGGCCTGAAAAAGCTCATGGCCCCGGTTGCCGAAGGCCCGGTTCCCGAAGCCCCGGTTGCCGAAGGCCCGGTTCCCGAAGGATCAGGGAACCAACCATGACCGGCCAGGAGCACGTCCGTTTCGTGGCGCTGGGAGATTCCTTCACCGAGGGCGTGGGGGACAAGGATTTCCGGCTGCCCAACGATTGCCGGGGCTGGGCGGACCGGGTCGCCGAGGAACTGGCGCGCCGGGATCCGCGGACAAGCTACGCCAACCTCGCCGTCCGTGGCCGCAGGTTGCGCCAGATTGTGGACGAACAGCTCGACGCGGCCCTCGCCCTGGAACCCACGTTGTTCAGCTTTTATGCAGGAGGCAACGACCTGCTGATGGCACGCCTGGATCTGAATGCCCTGATGCGGAAATACGAAAATGCGGTCAAGCGGCTGACCGCAAGCGGTGCCCGGGTCCTGCTGTTCACGGGCTACAACGTACCGCTTTCCCCGGCGCTGGAACCACTGAAGCTGCGCACCGCGGTATACAACACGCACGTCCGCCGGATCGCCGCCAACCACGGTGCCCTGCTGGTCGATTACTGGTGTTTTGAGAAATTCCAGGACCCCCGCATGTGGGCACCGGACCGGCTGCACATGTCAACCCCGGGCCACGTATATATGGCCAAGAAGGTGCTCGAAGTTCTTGGCGCGCCCCACACACTGACCTCGCCGGCGTTATCTCCGCTGCGTCCCCGGACCCGCGTGGAATTGATGCTCGACGACGCCGCCTGGCTCCGGCGGGACGCGGCACCCTGGATTTCACGCAGGTTCCGCGGGGTCACCAGCGGGGACGCGCTCAGCGCCTGCTGGCCGGGGCTTATGCCGGTGGTGCTGCCGGAACGTCTGGGCACGGCGAAGGTGGCGTCCCGCGGTTAGCAGAACGCCACCCCACGTTGTCAGATGGCGTGGCTGAGGACCTCAATCCACCAGCTCACGCCCTCTGAATGTCGAACCGGGCTACCTGCGGAGGCTGGGCGCGTTCAGCAGGTAAGCGCCACCGAGCCGGTCAGTCCGTTCGGGTCGGACGCCGAGCAGCTGAAAATCACCGTTCCCGGAGGCTGTTCGATGACCAGGGAAATCGAGGTCACGGTCAGCACCGGTTGGACGCCCGTCCAATTGGGGTTCGGGCAACCGGCAGCGGCCCCACTCACTGTGGTGGCGGCCGTCAGCACGACAGCGTTGGTGTTGAGGGTGAGGTTACCGTTCTTGATCGCGTCGGATGGAATGAACGTCGGAGCGGTTACGGGGCCTTCCAGCACCTTGTTCTGTCCCGGAGCGGTGTTCCCGCCGTTGTTTTGACACAGGTAAACGGCGAATCCGGAAACGGTGACGGTGGCGAGGAGATCCTGGTTGCCGAGGCCGGTGATCACCGCCGTACAGGTCGTCGAGCTGGTTGACCCGCTAGTGGTCACCGTACAGACCGGGGAACCGCCGTGCTTGAAGTGCGGGCTGGCGGCTTGGGCGGGTGCTGCAAAGAGGAGGAGGGCAGTAAGAACGACTGCAAATAGGGTAAATAGTTTTCGAGCTGACATGGGATTCTCCAAGTGCATGGCTTTATGCAATGTTGTGAATCCGTCAGTCCCCAGCAAGCTGGCGGGCGTGATACAAAGGCTCGGCCCTCGGCCCTCGGCCTTTCCGATGGCGATGACCGCGAAAGACTACGTCTTTCTGGGTGCATTATACGCCTGTCAGTGCTGCAAAAACAGTGTTCCGGGGAGGTTCCGCGGAGTCCTAGTCCAGCAGGTTTTCGTACCCCGGTGCTACCCGGTTGGCGTGGAACTCCGTGACCTCAAACTCGGCCACGCCGTTGACGTAGAAAGGGTCCTTGGCCAGCGAGGCGTCCAAGCTTGTCCGGTCCGAATTGGACAGCAGCATGCCACCGGTGCGGGGGATCTTGCGTCCGGCCGCAATAAAAATTCCTTGGTCGAAGGCATCCTTCAGCCATTCGACGTGGGCCTCCAAATGGAAGTCCACGATGTCTTCGGCAACCTTGTAGCTCAGGGACACAACGTACATGTGGTCAGCCTACCGGTCTTCTTTTCTCCTAGGATGGAGTCATGACCGAATCTCGCTGGCTCAACGCCAACGAACGCCGCGCCTGGCTGGCCCTGCTGAGCATCAACACCATGCTTCCTGCGGCTCTGGACACGCAACTTCACGCGGCCGGCAAGGTTTCGCTTTTCGACTACAACGTGCTGGCCATGCTCTCCGAGACGGAGGACCGCTTTCTGCCCATGAGTGAACTGGCGGCCCGCACCAGCGCTTCGCTGTCCCGGCTTTCCCATGTGGTCACCAAGCTGCAGAACCGCGGCTGGGTGGAACGCCGCGCGCACCCGGGCGACGCGCGCGTCACCACCGCCCACTTGACCGACGCCGGAATGGCCACCATCGTGGGGCTCGCGCCGGGTCATGTGGAAGCGGTCCGCGAGTTGTTCCTCGATGCCCTGACGGACCAGGACGTTGCGGACCTGGCGCGGATCGGCGAGCAGATCGTGGCCCGGCTGGATGACGATCACTGGATTCTGCGCGAGCACTGAGTGCCCGGACGTGGGCCGTCGCCCAAGGCTTTGTTGCTCCCGGCAACAGGTGGCAGACTGACGCTATGGATTTCACGGCCCGCTATGTAGCTCTTGGAGATTCGTTCACCGAAGGCGTCGGTGACGATGATCCCGCCCGCCCCAACGGGGTGCGCGGCTGGGCGGACCGTGTGGCAGAACAGCTGGGTGCCGCGGACCCGTCCTTCGGCTACGCCAACCTCGCCATCCGCGGCAGGAAACTGCGGCAGATCCTGGCAGAACAGGTGGATGCCGCCGTCGAACTTAAACCCACTCTGGTGACCATCTACGCCGGCGCGAACGACATCCTCCGCCCCAGGATCGATATCGACGATCTTCTGGTGGAGTACGACGCCGGCATCCGCAAGCTGAGCGCCACCGGCGCCACCGTGGTGATGTTTACCGGCTTCGATGCCCGCGGTTCCAAGGTTTTCAGCACCATGCGCGGCCGCACGGCCATCTACAACGAACTGGTGCGCGGGATCGCGGGAGACCATGGCGCGCTGCTGGTGGACTACTGGCGATTCAGCGAATACTACGACTGGGGCATGTGGGCGCCGGACCGGATGCATATGTCGGCCGCCGGCCACGCGAACATGGCCAAACGCGTACTCACTGTGCTGGAACATGACCATTCGATCGAGGTGCCGCCCATGTCGCCGGTCCCCGAACTCAGCCGGACAGATGCCATCCGCGCCAATGCGCGCTGGGTGCGCGAGTTCGCCGCCCCGTGGGTAGTCCGCCGGGTCACGGGCAAGTCCTCCGGCGACGGTCTCCAGCCGAAGTACGGCCCGCTGACCCGCATCTAAGTCCGGAAACCCGGCGTGGCCAGTAGCCCACCGTCCCTGCGCACAGCAAGAACGTCAACGTCCCATTCCTGCGTGGCACGGTCCAGCATCGGCAGCCCGCCAGCCACAATCGCCGTCGCAAGGACATCGGCGGTCACCACGTCTGCGGCAGCAACGGATACCTGGCGGAAGTCCGCGGTTGTCGAACCGACACCCCAGATGTGGTCTCCCCGTTCGGCCGAGCCGGACGTCGCGAGTGAGCATCGGGTCCGTCCGCCGCCGATCGGAAAGCCAGCCAGCAGCGTTTTGCGGTCTTCGGGATCAACAACGCCGGCCAGCCAGGCGTCGTCACTGCCGGGCCGGGGCGAGCCGCTGACCAGCACGTCGCCTCCTGCGTTAAGGCACCAGTGATTGAGCCCGAGCGCTTTGAGCGACGTGCCGGCTTCTTTGACCGCATAGCCCTTGATGAGCCCGGAGAGATCCAGTACACCGTCGGGCCGCGCTGGTGTGAAGGCGCCGTCGGTCAGGAGCCTCCACCCGGCCGCATCACCATAACGGGCACGCATGTCGGCAGAGGCGTGCGCCAGCGCGAGTTCGCCGCGGGCCAGTCTGCTGGCCTCGGAATCGGACCGGTACAGGCTGAACCTCCCGTCCAGTTCAGTGAAAAGACGTTCGACGACGGCGGTCGCGGCCGCCAGCTCGTCCTCCGCCGGCCGTGGCCCGTCCGCGGCAGAACTGGGTTCCCGGGCCAAAGCAGGGATGGTCAGGCTGATGACGGTGCCCATGCAATGGAAGGTGCGGGCGCGAAGCCTAGGGGGCTGCGTCTGTCCCTGGCGCCACTGCCCCGGGCGTCTCTGTGTCAGCGGGCGCGCTGCGGAATCAGAGATGGGCTGCATCGAGGGCCGCCTGGAGTGAACCGAGGTAGGCGTCGCTGGTAACCGTCGCGCCGCTGATGGTCTGGACCTCCGCAGATTGGGCTTTCAGTACTTCGGAGCGGAGCAACGGAGCGGCGCGGTTGCTGATTTGGACGGACTTCCGGTCCTCGTCGGTGAGCTGCAGCGCCGTGACATCGGTGATGCTGCCGTCCGAGACCGTCACCCGGACCTGGACCGCGCCGAAGCGGGTCTGTACAACCGTGCCGTTGTATGTTCCGGTGGTTTTAGCCGCGGCGCCGGACGTGCTGCCGGTACCAGGCGTGCTGCTGGTGCCCGTAGCGCCGGTAGCCGCAGCCCCGCTCGAGCCCGAGGCGGTGCCCGGTGAGCCCGTGCCCACCCCGTTGGTTCCGGCTGAGGTGCTGGCCGCGGAACTGCGGGCCTCGGCCACATGGATGCCGGATTGCCAGCCGAGCAGGAGGATTCCGGCCGATGCCAGGGCTGCTGATACTGCCGCACGCTTTCTCACCAGTCAAACCTTTCGTAGTGGAGCTGGTCTTGCGGGACACCGGCCGCACGGGCGTCGCTGAGCACGTTCCGGGCCCAGCCGTCCGGTCCGCAGACATATACGTCCGCTTGAGCGATGTCCGGGGCATAATCCGCCAGGCCATGGCCGGCCCGGACCGCATGCTCCGGCAGCCAGCCGCTTCCCTGATGCGCTGCCCGGCGGCCGGTCAGGTGGAACAGTGAGGCGCCGCGGCTCCGGCACAACTCCAGAATTTCCGCCGCCAGATACAGCTCCTCTTCGCTGTGGCCCCGCAGCAGCACGGTGGCGTTACCTGGTGCAAAGGGGGTGGTTTCCAGCAGAGCACGCAGCGGCGTGATGCCGATTCCGGCGCCGATCATCACTACCTGTTCGCGGCTGCGGGACGCCGAGCTGAACAGACCGTACGGGCCCTCAACGGCCACCCTTGTGCCGGGCCTCAGCGCAGCAAGCTGCGCGGATCCCTTACCAAGATTGCGGATGGTGATCCGGAGCCTGCCTTGGCCGAAGTCGCCAGAATGAAGTGGTTCGGCAGAGAGACTGAACGGGTGCGGATGCCACCACAGCCCTGGGGTTAGGAAGCGCCAGATGAAGAAGCGGCCGCCTGCGCCGGACAGCCGGTCCAGCTGGAGGCCGCTCATCTCGATACTCACAACCCCTGGCGCCACGGGCACCACGAGGCAGACCGTGAGCCGGTGCCGGAAAGTTGCCACGAGCGGTTGAACAATTCGGAAGAACAGAAGCGCCGCGCCGGTGGTGATGCAGATCGCCAACCAATACCAGCGCTGCCACGAGCCCTCAGCGAACAGTCCGCCCACGCTGAACTGGTGCGGCAGGGCACTAAGCACCGCGGCATAAGTCAGCAGGTGCACCGCGTACCAGAACTCGTAAGGAAAACGACGCCGGACAGCCACCAACGAGGTGATCACAACGGCGATAAAAAGCACCATCGAGAGGAACGCCAACCACATGTCCGGCACCAGCACCCACAGGGCCACGGATTCACTGACAGGATCCAGGCCTTCAGTCATTCCGTATCCGATCGCCACGAACAGTCCGTGGGCCAACAAAAGATACAGCGATGGCTTCCCGAGCTTCCGGTGGAATTCAAGGGCGCGGTCGTGGCCGACAGTACGGTCAATCACGGGGATGCGCGCTGCCAGCAGCAACATCAGCAGGACCAGGTCCATGCCGGCCAGCCCCGCAATAATCCCCACGGCGGTCAAACTGCCGGCGAGCGACGAGAATCCACTTGCACCGCCGTCGGCCATCCATAACGCCACGGCTGCAGAGAGGGACGCCCATGCGGCTACTGTCAGAAGGTCCGCCCGGAAGAGCCGCAGGCGATGCTGTACGGCAAAGCGGCCATGGTCCGCAGAGATTCCGGGACCCCTGCGGGGGCGGCGGTTCTCAGCCGGGATGGCCGGCAGGAGCTGTGTGTTCATGGTTCAACCCTCGGCCCCCAGGCTTTCATTCTGCTGTGAAAATACCCAAACCGAGGTATGACTTCCGCGTACATGGGCCGGCCGGCCTTGTACCTGGCCTTTCACACTGCCATGCGCTGGATTCGCCTTTAATTGCACAAACTCGTAGACTTGGTAGGCGCTAAGTGCGCGGAGCGTGCGCAATTGCTCCGGTGGCCCGGAAATTTCTCCAGGGTAGCCGGTAGTTAGGGGCTCAAGTTGCGCGTTTACCCGTTCACCCTGATCACTTTGGGTCGCTCTTAGCCGCATGGTCCCGCAGGAAATTTGCGGTCCATTTCATTCAATTCTTAGAGGAGAAGTCATGGCAGCACACTGCCAAGTGACTGGGGCCGAGCCGGGCTTTGGACACAGCATTTCGCACTCGCACCGACGCAATAAGCGTCGGTTCGACCCGAACATTCAGAAGAAGCGCTACTGGGTTCCGTCCCTGCGGCGTAACGTCACGCTGCAGGTCTCTGTGCGCGGCATCAAGACCATCGACGTACGCGGTATCGACTCAGTCGTAGCCGCCATCTTGGCACGGGGAGTGAAGCTCTAGTGGCAAAAGACAAGGACGTACGTCCGATCATCAAGCTCAAGTCCACCGCGGGAACGGGTTACACCTACGTAACCCGTAAGAACCGTCGTAACGACCCGGACCGTATGGTTCTGAAGAAGTACGATCCCAAGATCCGCCAGCACGTCGAATTCCGAGAGGAGCGCTAAACATATGGCTAAGAAATCAATGATCGCTAAGAACGAACAGCGTAAAGTCATTGTCGAGCGTTACGCTGCAAAGCGCCTCGAACTGAAGAAGGCTCTGGTTGACCCCAACTCGACCGACGAAGCACGCGAAGCTGCACGCCTCGGCCTGCAGAAGCTGCCGCGTAACGCGTCACCGGTGCGTCTGCGTAACCGCGACATCATCGATGGCCGCCCCCGCGGTACCTTCCAGAAGTTCGGTATCTCCCGTGTTCGCTTCCGCGACATGGCGCACCGCGGTGAGCTCCCCGGCATCACCAAGTCTTCCTGGTAATTCAGCACAGCTTTATTCAGCACTGCTGATTCCAGCTGCCTGAGAAGGGCCGGCAACCATATGGTTGCCGGCCCTTCTTTGCGTTAACCCGCTTCCGCTGAGGCGCCCCTGTCCTGGTGATGCAGCACACAGCAGGGATTTACGACGCCGCAGTCCCCGGTTCGTTGCCTTGGCACCCGTTTTGGTGCGGGTTGGCGGGGTTTTTGGGGTGTGGGTGGGGGTGTGGGTGGGGGTGGGGTGGTGGATTTGCGTGGGGTGTTGGTGGGGTGTATTGTTTTCTAAGTCGCCGCGAGGGAGACCAGCGAGAAGCTGGGTCCCGGAGGTGGCCAATCCCTTTCTTTTATGGCCGGTTTCCGGTGGTGCTTTGTTGTGCTTCTGGTTGGTGGTGGGGATGGTTTGTCTGCTGGTGTGGTCCTGGGAACGGGATTTGCATCGGGTGGGGAAACCGGGTAAGTTTGTGAAGTTGCTCCGGAGCGATCCGGGACTGTGGTTTGGTCCTGGTGGTGCCGGGTGTGTCTGTTGTTTGAGAACTCAATAGTGTGCCAAGTTTGTTGATACCGGTTTATTTTATATGAATTGGTTGAATTTGCCGGATCCTGCCACCCCGTGGTTGGGGTCTGGTTTTTACAGCTGGTTTCAAATTTTGTGCAGTCGGCATGCCCCGTTTTCCCGGGGGTGTTGGTTGTGTCTGTTTTTGTTTTACTTCAACGGAGAGTTTGATCCTGGCTCAGGATGAACGCTGGCGGCGTGCTTAACACATGCAAGTCGAACGATGAACCCCAGCTTGCTGGGGGGATTAGTGGCGAACGGGTGAGTAACACGTGAGTAACCGCCCTTTAACTCTGGGATAAGCCTGGGAAACTGGGTCTAATACCGGATATGACTCCTCATCGCATGGTGGGGGTGGAAAGCTTTTTGTGGTTTTGGATGGACTCGCGGCCTATCAGCTTGTTGGTGAGGTAATGGCTCACCAAGGCGACGACGGGTAGCCGGCCTGAGAGGGTGACCGGCCACACTGGGACTGAGACACGGCCCAGACTCCTACGGGAGGCAGCAGTGGGGAATATTGCACAATGGGCGCAAGCCTGATGCAGCGACGCCGCGTGAGGGATGACGGCCTTCGGGTTGTAAACCTCTTTCAGTAGGGAAGAAGCGAAAGTGACGGTACCTGCAGAAGAAGCGCCGGCTAACTACGTGCCAGCAGCCGCGGTAATACGTAGGGCGCAAGCGTTATCCGGAATTATTGGGCGTAAAGAGCTCGTAGGCGGTTTGTCGCGTCTGCCGTGAAAGTCCGGGGCTCAACTCCGGATCTGCGGTGGGTACGGGCAGACTAGAGTGATGTAGGGGAGACTGGAATTCCTGGTGTAGCGGTGAAATGCGCAGATATCAGGAGGAACACCGATGGCGAAGGCAGGTCTCTGGGCATTAACTGACGCTGAGGAGCGAAAGCATGGGGAGCGAACAGGATTAGATACCCTGGTAGTCCATGCCGTAAACGTTGGGCACTAGGTGTGGGGGACATTCCACGTTTTCCGCGCCGTAGCTAACGCATTAAGTGCCCCGCCTGGGGAGTACGGCCGCAAGGCTAAAACTCAAAGGAATTGACGGGGGCCCGCACAAGCGGCGGAGCATGCGGATTAATTCGATGCAACGCGAAGAACCTTACCAAGGCTTGACATGAACCGGAAATACCTGGAAACAGGTGCCCCGCTTGCGGTCGGTTTACAGGTGGTGCATGGTTGTCGTCAGCTCGTGTCGTGAGATGTTGGGTTAAGTCCCGCAACGAGCGCAACCCTCGTTCTATGTTGCCAGCGCGTTATGGCGGGGACTCATAGGAGACTGCCGGGGTCAACTCGGAGGAAGGTGGGGACGACGTCAAATCATCATGCCCCTTATGTCTTGGGCTTCACGCATGCTACAATGGCCGGTACAAAGGGTTGCGATACTGTGAGGTGGAGCTAATCCCAAAAAGCCGGTCTCAGTTCGGATTGGGGTCTGCAACTCGACCCCATGAAGTCGGAGTCGCTAGTAATCGCAGATCAGCAACGCTGCGGTGAATACGTTCCCGGGCCTTGTACACACCGCCCGTCAAGTCACGAAAGTTGGTAACACCCGAAGCCGGTGGCCTAACCCCTTGTGGGAGGGAGCTGTCGAAGGTGGGACTGGCGATTGGGACTAAGTCGTAACAAGGTAGCCGTACCGGAAGGTGCGGCTGGATCACCTCCTTTCTAAGGAGCACCTACAAGGTCCTGTTCCCCGTGTATGCGGGGTGTGGGGGTTGTCAGGAGTACAGCCCGTTTCGCGGACGGAAGTTCCGCGGCGGGTGCTCATGGGTGGAAATATCAGCAAATAGCGGTTGCCGGTTCTTTCCGGTGCCTAGTACGGTGTCTGTGTTTTCCTTCGGGAGGGTGCGGGTGCGTGGAACGGTGCCGGCGGGGGTTGGTGGTTTAGTGTTTGGCACACTGTTGGGTCCTGAGGCAACAGGGTCATGGCGTATGCCTGTATCTCCTTTTTGTGGGGGGTGCGGGTGTGTGGTGTGGGTTTGTTTGTTTCTGGTTTCCTGGCTGCAGCGATCATGCATGTGTCCCTTTCGGGGGTTGTGTGTGGGGTGTGTGGTTTGGGGTTGTTGTTTGAGAACTACATAGTGGACGCGAGCATCTTTTATAAGAAGCAATTTCCAAGAATATGAACCTGGATCTTATCTGTGCGTCGTGTGTCCTTTCGGGGGTGTGCGTTCGTGTGGGTATGTTTTCGTGGTTCTCTCGTGAATTAGTTTTTTTGATCTTTTGTGGTCAAGTTTTTAAGAGCACACGGTGGATGCCTTGGCATGGAGCCGAAGAAGGACGTAGGAATCTGCGATAAGCCTGGGGGAGTCGATAACCGGACTGTGATCCCAGGGTGTCCGAATGGGGAAACCCCGCCAGGGGCGCGAGCTGCCTGGTGACCCGCATCTGAACACATAGGGTGCGTGGGGGGAACGCGGGGAAGTGAAACATCTCAGTACCCGCAGGAAGAGAAAACAACAGTGATTCCGTCAGTAGTGGCGAGCGAACGCGGATCAGGCTAAACCGTTCCATGTGTGATAGCCGGCGGGCGTTGCATGGTCGGGGTTGTGGGACTTTCCGTTCTGTCTCTGCCGGGACAGTGAGGTGAGTAGTACAGGCATAGGTGAACGGTCTTGAAAGGCCGGCCAGAGAGGGTGTGAGCCCCGTAACCGAAATGTTGTGTACCGCCTGGAGAGTATCCCAAGTAGCACGGGGCCCGAGAAATCCCGTGTGAATCTGTCAGGACCACCTGATAAGCCTAAATACTCCCTAATGACCGATAGCGGACCAGTACCGTGAGGGAAAGGTGAAAAGTACCCCGGGAGGGGAGTGAAACAGTACCTGAAACCGTGTGCTTACAATCCGTCGGAGCCAGTCTGATTCTGGTGACGGCGTGCCTTTTGAAGAATGAGCCTGCGAGTTAGTGTTACGTCGCGAGGTTAACCCGTGTGGGGAAGCCGTAGCGAAAGCGAGTCTGAACAGGGCGTTGCAGTGGCGTGATCTAGACCCGAAGCGAAGTGATCTACCCATGGCCAGGTTGAAGCGACGGTAAGACGTCGTGGAGGACCGAACCCACTTCAGTTGAAAATGGAGGGGATGAGCTGTGGGTAGGGGTGAAAGGCCAATCAAACTTCGTGATAGCTGGTTCTCCCCGAAATGCATTTAGGTGCAGCGTTGCGTGTTTCTTACCGGAGGTAGAGCTACTGGATGGCTAATGGGCCCTACAAGGTTACTGACGTCAGCCAAACTCCGAATGCCGGTAAGTGAGAGCGCAGCAGTGAGACTGTGGGGGATAAGCTTCATAGTCGAGAGGGAAACAGCCCAGACCACCAACTAAGGCCCCTAAGCGTGTGCTAAGTGGGAAAGGATGTGGAGTTGCGAAGACAACCAGGAGGTTGGCTTAGAAGCAGCCATCCTTAAAAGAGTGCGTAATAGCTCACTGGTCAAGTGATTCCGCGCCGACAATGTAGCGGGGCTCAAGTACACCGCCGAAGTTGTGGATTTCAGATATTAGCTAAGCCGGAGACTTGTTCTTCTGGTTCAGGCGTCTGGAGTGGTAGGGGAGCGTCGTGTGGGCAGTGAAGTCGCGGTGTAAACCAGCGGTGGAGCCTACACGAGTGAGAATGCAGGCATGAGTAGCGAAAGACGGGTGAGAAACCCGTCCGCCGAATGATCAAGGGTTCCAGGGTCAAGCTAATCTGCCCTGGGTAAGTCGGGACCTAAGGCGAGGCCGACAGGCGTAGTCGATGGACAACGGGTTGATATTCCCGTACCGGCGAAAAACCGTCCATGCTGAACAGGGGATACTAACTGCCCGAGACCTGCCTGACCGTCCTTCGGGATGGAAGGGTTTTGGTGGAGCGCGGGACCTGATCCTGGGAGGTAAGCGTATTAACAGGTGTGACGCAGGAAGGTAGCTGAGCCGGGCGATGGTAGTCCCGGTCCAAGGATGTAGGGCGAACGGTAGGCAAATCCGCTGTTCATGATGCCTGAGACCCGATGGGACTCCCGTAAGGGGGGATTCAGTGATCCTATGCTGCCTAGAAAAGCATCGACGCGAGGTTTTAGCCGCCCGTACCCCAAACCGACACAGGTGATCAGGTAGAGAATACTAAGGCGATCGAGAGAATTATGGTTAAGGAACTCGGCAAAATGCCCCCGTAACTTCGGGAGAAGGGGGCCCCCATCGTGAACCACACTTGCTGTGGGGAGCGTGCAGGGGCCGCAGAGACCAGGGGGAAGCGACTGTTTACTAAAAACACAGGTCCGTGCGAAGTCGCAAGACGATGTATACGGACTGACTCCTGCCCGGTGCTGGAAGGTTAAGAGGACCGGTTAGCCGCAAGGCGAAGCTGAGAATTCAAGCCCCAGTAAACGGCGGTGGTAACTATAACCATCCTAAGGTAGCGAAATTCCTTGTCGGGTAAGTTCCGACCTGCACGAATGGAGTAACGACTTCCCCGCTGTCTCAACCATAAACTCGGCGAAATTGCAGTACGAGTAAAGATGCTCGTTACGCGCAGCAGGACGGAAAGACCCCGAGACCTTTACTATAGTTTGGTATTGGTGTTCGGAGTGGCTTGTGTAGGATAGGTGGGAGACGTTGAAGCCCGGACGCCAGTTCGGGTGGAGTCATCGTTGAAATACCACTCTGGTCACTTTGGACATCTAACTTCGGCCCGTAATCCGGGTCAGGGACAGTGCCTGATGGGTAGTTTAACTGGGGCGGTTGCCTCCTAAAAAGTAACGGAGGCGCCCAAAGGTTCCCTCAGCCTGGTTGGCAATCAGGTGTCGAGTGTAAGTGCACAAGGGAGCTTGACTGTGAGAGAGACATCTCAAGCAGGGACGAAAGTCGGGACTAGTGATCCGGCGGTACATTGTGGAATGGCCGTCGCTCAACGGATAAAAGGTACCTCGGGGATAACAGGCTGATCTTGCCCAAGAGTCCATATCGACGGCATGGTTTGGCACCTCGATGTCGGCTCGTCGCATCCTGGGGCTGGAGTAGGTCCCAAGGGTTGGGCTGTTCGCCCATTAAAGCGGTACGCGAGCTGGGTTTAGAACGTCGTGAGACAGTTCGGTCCCTATCCGCTGCGCGCGCAGGAAATTTGAGAAGGGCTGTCCTTAGTACGAGAGGACCGGGACGGACGAACCTCTGGTGTGTCAGTTGTACTGCCAAGTGCACCGCTGATTAGCTACGTTCGGATGGGATAACCGCTGAAAGCATCTAAGCGGGAAGCCCGCTTCGAGATGAGATTTCCATACACCTTGTGTGTGAGAGGCCCCCAGCCAGACCACTGGGTTGATAGGCCGGATGTGGAAGCGAGGACTAACGACTCGTGAAGCTGACCGGTACTAATAGGCCGATAACTTACACCACACACCATTGGTGAACGGATTCAAAAGACGTTCACATCAACAACGGTACAAAGAAACAAGACTGCTTGCGTCCACTATGTGGTTCCCAAACAACAAACCCGTACCCACGGCAGCGTTGTTCCAGGGAACAAAAACACCACACAACTACATAACACCACCACACCCGGCCCAGGCCCGGAACGGTGGAACCACAGAAGTTGTAACCACAGACTTCCCACCCCGCACCCCTCACAGGGAAACGGGGACGGGACAAAGGGTTACGGCGGTCACAGCGTGGGGGAAACGCCCGGTCCCATTCCGAACCCGGAAGCTAAGACCCACAGCGCCGATGGTACTGCACCCGGGAGGGTGTGGGAGAGTAGGACACCGCCGGACAACCATTAAGGCCAGGCCCCGACACACGTC